>CAVPLX010000001.1:0-2677001 GCA_963706505.1 uncultured Gemmatimonadales bacterium | reverse complement strand
CGCGTACAGGATCGCATCCGCGACGTCCTCGGCCCGCAGCATCGCCTCACGTGCGGGAAACGTGCTCCTGACCGCCGGATCGATGGCATCCCAGAGCGTCGTATCGACGGCCGCTGGCGAGACGAGCGTCGCGCGGACACCCGTCCCCGCCAGCTCCATGCGCAGCACTTCGTGCAATCCCCGCGCGCCGAACTTCGACGCCGCATACGCGGCATTGCCTGGGAGCGCCTGGTGGTCGGCGATCGACCCCACGGTCACGATGTGCCCCCGGCCGCGCGAACGCATTGCCGGAAGAAATGCACGAACCAGTTCGAAGGGCACCGACAAGTTGAGCGCCAGCATCTCCGAGAACTCGGCGGAGGTGGTCTCATCCACCAGCCTGGCCGCGAATACGCCGGCGTTATTCACGAGAATGTCCGGCGCGCCGCCCAGCTCACGCTGCACCGCGACAATCGCCTTCGTCACGGCCACGGGATCCAGGAGATCGCACTGGATGGTCATGGCGTTCGGAACGGGCGAGCCCGCCGAGCGCGAGAGGCCGGCCGACGCGCGCGCCGGCAAGACACAGCGCGCGGACCGTCGCCGCGCCGATTCCGCGCGAGGAGCCGGTGACGACCGCAGTGAGCCCGGCCAGCGGCTCGCCGGTCGTCACCGACCGCTCGGCCACGGCCCGAAGGCCAGCCGGAAGAACTCGTCGCGTGTCTTGCCGTCGCCCCGAAAGGTCCCGCGGAGCGCGCTCGTGATCGTCTTCGAGTTCTGCTTCTCGACGCCCCGCATCATCATGCAGAGATGCTGCGCCTCGATCACGACGCCGACCCCGTACGGCTCGAGCACCTCCTCGATCGCACCCGCGATCTGCTCGGTCAGCCGCTCCTGCACCTGCAGCCGGCGGGCGAAGACCTCGACGACGCGCGGCAGCTTCGACAGGCCGACGATGCGCCCGCCGGGGGATGTACGCGATGTGCGCGCGTCCGAAGAAGGGCAGCAGATGGTGCTCGCACAGCGAGTACAGCTCGATGTCGCGCACCATCACCATGTTCTCGTGCGCCTCGTCGAACAGCGCATCACCGATCACCTGCTTCGCATCGAGACCATATCCGCGGGTCAGCCACGACAGCGACTTCGCGACACGCTCCGGTGTCTTGACGAGGCCCGCGCGATCGGGGTCTTCGCCCAGCAGTTCCAGTTGGCGGCGAACCGTCGCCGCGAGCTCGGCACCGCGCCGGTCGTCACCGTCCGCGAGCGTCGTATCGTCGCGCACACGGACTTCGGCGCGGCCTGCGACGCGCTCGTCAGCCCGGCCAGCTCGCGTCGCCCCCGTCACGCCTCGTTCACGCGTCGCCTCGACGCGTCGCGCCGTTACGCCCGGTCTTGTTCCGCATGGTCACTCTCGAAAGAGAAAACCCCGCCATTGGCGGTCGCCGCTGGCGGGGCTTTCCAAATTGGGGTGCGAAGAGGGGTTTTTGAAGCCCAGTCGAATGTATGAGGCCCTCACCATGCCTTCCGCCGTCCCCGCACTGGGGCATGACGTCAGCACAGATTATCGAACCCACCCGGTGGACTTATCGGCTCAAAAATTAAGCCTCTCCGCCCCGAACCATCACACGCGCGCAAGTGAGATGCTATCATCGCACCCGTCGCACGCACTACTGTCGTACCGTTCATCACCAGCAGCAACGCCGGTCTCTCGCAATGTAGGTCCGGCTGCCGGCAACGTCAATTCGCCAATCACGACGATCGCGCACGCAACGCCGTCACCAGATGCGGCCGCACTGCAGTTGCGCAAGGCGTGCTACGGCGTGCCGCATTGCCTGATCGCGGCAGCACCGGACAAGCACGTCGCGGATGAGCGGGCCGCCGGCCTGGCGCGAGGTGAACGCTTCTGGTACGGAGCCGTACCGTGCACCACCGTCGTACGGCGGCGCCCGCATGGTATCCATCACTCACCACCGCGAATATGACCAACGATACGCCTCGCCTCTCTGATCTCGAGGGCGGACCGACATCACGACGCGCGTTTCTCACCCGTGTCTCCGCACTCGCAGCTGTGCTCCCTGCGGCCAGCGCCGCGCTCGGCGCATGCACAGCCCCGGAGCGTTCGCCGCAGCCGCCTGCCGGGGCCCCCCAATCGGGCGCGGCCACACCATTGAGCCCCAGGTCAACGGAGAATCCCGACAGCCGGCTGGACTCGAACCTTCGCGCAGGAAAGCTCAAGAGCTCGGCGGCAACGCCCGGCGCACTTGCCGCACCGCCCTCCGTGCCGCTTCGCTGGTACGATCCCGCGCTCCCGCCGCTCAGTGCGAGCCGAACCCGCGAGATCCATATGACCGTCCGCGAGGTTCCCGTCCGGCTCGATGACGATACTGTCGTCGCAGGCTGGACATTCGACGGGACGATCCCGGGACCGATCGTGCATGTGCGCCAAGGCGATACGGTGAAGTTCACGCTCACGAACGCCGGCTCGATTCCCCATTCGATGGACTTTCACGCCGCTCGCATCGACCCCACGATCGCATTTAGATCCGCGTTGCCGGGGCAGTCGGTTTCCTACGCCTTCCGGCCCCGTTATGCCGGCGCATTCCTCTATCACTGCGGCACAGCGCCCGTGCTCATGCATATCGGCTCGGGTATGTGCGGCGCGATCATCGTCGATCCGCCAACCCCGTTGGCGCCCGCCCACGAGTTCGTGCTCGTGCAACACGAGTACTACCTCGCGGCCCCGCAGAACGGTGTCTCGGCGTTCGACTACATCAAGATGCTGGCGACAGTACCTGACTATGTCGCGTTCAACGGTGGGCCGGGCCAGTACCAGCGCCAGCCGATTCACGTTTCGCGCGGCGATCGGGTACGGTTCTACGTCGTCGCGGCCGGACCGAACCACCCGTGCTCATTCCACGTGGTCGGCCAGCAGTTCGATACCGTGTATATTGGCGCCCCGCCGGCGAACGCCATCCACGGCGTGCAGACCTTCGGCGTTGCGGCGGGCGGCGGCATGATCTTCGAGTTCGTGGCTGATGTCACCGGCGAGTTCCCGTTCGTGAACCACGCCTTCGGCCACGGACAGAAGGGTGCCATTGGAATGCTCGTCGTCAGTTGACCCTGCACGTCGTACGCAGTAGGGGAGCCTCCCTACCCACCTTCACACCCGCGGGTGAGCCGCTATCATCCGTTGCGCACGCCCCGCTCTTCGTTTCTGTCATCACCACCGGCGACACCTCTCTTTCGCAACGACGGTGACATGGATCTTGGACTGATTGCTGGAATCGTGATGCTCGTCGGTTGGGCCATCTCCGACATTCGGATTCAATGGCCCGGGCTGGGTGCATTTCTTTCTGAGCGCCGGCGTCTTCCTCGTTATCTGGCGCTACGCCGTCTTGACCCGCAGGAAGCCGACGCCTGAGCCCCCCGAACCGCCCGCATCGTCCGGCCGCCGCCACCGCATTGGCGGGCACCGGAAGGATTCGCCGACGGGCGTGCCACTCTTTCGGGCGCGCAAACCGTAACACCCCGCGGCTCGATCGCTCGCGACGACCACTCGTTTCTCGTCGTCGCCAGCGCGCGGGTGCCTGCTGAATGGGTCAGTCGCGGGCTGATGGCACGCCGTGAAATCCCGGCGTGACATCACTGCCGGAGGGACGTAGCTTCCCGGCAGCCTTATCCGGAGGAAGTCTGGCGGAAGCGGGGGGACTGCAAGCCCAGATACAGGCTGCACTTGGCGCGAGCTACACCCTCGAGCGCGAACTCGGCGGCGGCGGGATGTCACGCGTGTTCGTGGCCACCGAGGCATCGCTCGGCCGCGCGTGGTCGTGAAGATCCTCCCGCCATGAGATGGGCGAGGGCGTCAGCGTCGACCGCTTCAGACGCGAGATCACGCTCGCCGCCCAGTTGCAGCACCCGCACATCGTCCCCGTTCTCGCGGCCGGCGAGATCGCCGGCCTGCCCTACTACACGATGCCGATGGTCGAAGGGCAATCGCTCCGCTCCCGGCTCGCCAAGGGCGGCCCGCTCCCGATCACCGAAGTCATCGGCATCATGCGGGACGTCGCCAAGGCCCTGGCGTACGCGCACGAACGCAGTGTCGTGCACCGGGACATCAAGCCCGACAACGTGCTCCTCTCCGGCGGCTCCGCCGTGGTCACCGATTTCGGTGTCGCCAAGGCGCTGTCTGCATCGAAGACGCTCGCCCCAGGCGGAACGCTCACGCAGGTCGGCAGTTCGCTCGGCACACCCGCGTACATGGCGCCGGAGCAGGCCGCCGCGGACCCGGGCACCGATCAACGCGCCGACATCTACGCGTTCGGGATCATGGCCTACGAGATGCTCGCTGGCCAGCCGCCATTCCACGGCCGCACACCGCAGAAACTCCTCGCGGCGCAGATGGGCGAACGCCCCGAGCCGATCGGCGACATCCGCGCCGACACGCCGCCGCTGCTCGCTGACCTGGTGATGCGGTGTCTGGAAAAGGATCCCGATGATCGCCCGCAATCAGCGTCCGACATCGTCCGCGTCCTCGAGACGGTCACGAGCGGCGGCGGCCATCCCGCGATGCCGGCAATCCTGCTGGGCGGCCGCCGCAAGCTGGGACGCGCACTCGGATTCTACGCGCTCGCGTTCGTGGGCGTGGCACTCGTTGCCCGCGCCGCCACCATTGTGATCGGACTCCCCGACTGGGTCTTCCCCGGCGCGCTCGGCGTGATGGCGCTCGGGCTCCCGATGATTCTGTTCACCGCGTTCGTGCAACACGGCACGCGCCAGGCGCTGACGATGTCGGCCATGACGCCCGGCGGCACGCCGGCCGTGCGGTCCACGATGACGCAGATCGCGGTCAAGGCCAGCCCATGGGTGAGTTGGCGCCGCACCACGATCGGCGGCGTCGCCGCCGTCGGCGCCTTCATTGTGATTGTTCTCGGATTCATGGTCCTGCGCACGTTGGGGATCGGGCCCGCCGGCTCGCTACTCGCTTCCGGCCGCATGACTAACAAGGAACGGCTGCTGGTCACCGACTTTCGTGCGCCCGCGACGGATTCGTCGTTGGGAAGCGTCGTCACCGAAGCGGTCCGAACCGATCTCGGACAGTCGCCGGTCGTGTCGATCGTTTCGCCCACCACACTGTCCGGCGCCCTGTCGCGGATGCAGCGTCCGGCAACAACTCGGATCGACCTCCCGCTGGCCCGTGAGATCGCCGCTCGCGAGGGAATCAAGGCGGTGGTGGATGGCGACATTACGGCACTGGCCGGCGGATACGTCATCACCATCAGGCTCGTTACGGCCGCCACCGGAGACGAGTTGGCATCGTATCACGCCACAATCGATGGCCCGAAGGAACTGATACCGGCAATCGACAAGCTCTCGCGCGACTTGCGTGGCAAGATCGGCGAATCACTCAAGGATGTCCGGGACGCTCCGCCGCTCGAGCAGGTCACCACGACATCGCTCGACGCGTTGAGGAAATACGCCGAAGCTGCGCGAGCGAACGACGTCGAGGGCGATCCACATAAGGCCATCCCGCTCCTCGAGGAGGCGGTCGCGCTCGACACGACGTTCGCGATGGCGTACCGGAAGCTCGGCGTCGTTCTCAGCAATGCCGACATACCCCGCGCTCGGATCGACGCGGCCATGGCACACGCCTACCGTTACCGGGACCGTCTGGCCGGCCGCGAGCGCGATCTCGCGATCGCATCCTACTTCGACCAGGGACCGGGCCGAGACAGGCAAAAGGCTGCGGCGGCCTATCGCGCGATGCTCGCGCGGGATTCGCTCGACCAGGTGGCCCTTGTCGATCTCGGCGCCATGCAGATCGGCTACCGCGACTTTGCCGGCGCCGCGACGCTACTGCGAGCAGTCCCCACCACCGACGGCCGGCCGTCGGCAAACGCGACGTTTGAACTGGCTGTAGCCGTCATTGACGAGGGTAGGCTGGCCAAGGCCGAATCACTCGCCGTCACACTTCGTAACCTGTTTCCGGAAACGGTCATGTCGCTCATGGACGTTTCCGTCCTCTATGCGCAGGGCAAGACCGATTCCGCGATGGCGCGACTCTCCCAGGCACGCACCAGCGACCGCAGTCCGTTCACACGCGCAACGGCAGTACACGCGCTGTCGGTCATGGCGTGGAGCCGCGGACGACTCGCCGAAGGTACACACCTCGCCGCGGAGGCATGGGCCATGGACAGGCAGAACGGCTCGCCGCCCCCTCCGCTTGTACCCGAGTTCGACAGCGCGGCAATCGACATTTGGTTCCTGGATCAGCCGGCGCGCGCGACCCGGCTACTCGATGCCGCCCTGATGCGCACCCCGCTGCGGACGATCCCGGATGTCGAGCGGAATGACTACCAGATAGCCACTGCCTATGCCCTCGCGGGCCACCCCGATCGCGCACGCGCAATTGTCGCACAGTACGCGACGGAGGTGCAGGATTCGTCGCTGCAGCGTGTCAATCAACCCGACCGGCACAACGCCCTGGCGGAAATCGCCCTCGCCGAGCGACGCCCGCTCGACGCCATTGCCGAGTTCAGGCAGGGCGACCAGCTGCCCGATGGGCCCGCGACCGATTGCTCGGAGTGTCTTCCAATGAACCTCGGTCGCGCCTTCGACGCCGCGAACATGCCGGACTCGGTGATCGCGAACTACGAGCGGTACATTGCCACCCCGAATTACGGCAAGCCCTTCAGGGACGCGTTCTACCTCGCCGGCGTGCAGAAACGGCTGGGCGAGCTGTACGAAGCCAAAGGAGACCACCAAAAGGCGGCGGCCCACTACCTGGCGTTTGTCGACCTCTGGAAAAACGCGGATCCCGAATTACAGCCCGCAGTCACTGCGGCAAGACAGCGCCTCGCACACCTGCAGGACGCCGAGCAGCGCCAGCCGGTGCGCTAAGCCGCTCAATTTGGTCTCTGCAGCACGATGTCGTCCCGTCCTGGAAACATTGGCGGGCGTCCAGACGTAGGATTCAGTGCGGCCGCGAGCAGCTTACACCACAACGAGGAGCGTGGACAGTGGACGCGGAAATCTTAGCTGCGATCTTTGTTCCGATCTGCAGCGTCGTGTTTCTGGTGTTTTTCGGCGCGATGGTATTCCCATCCACGCGCGAAGCGCTCGCGGCCCGGCTGCGTGGCAAACACGGATCGGACCCGGATGACGCAGCCGCCGTCTCCGAACAACTGATGGCGCTTCGCAACGAGGTCTACGCACTTCGCTGCGAAGTGGCAGCCGTCGCCCAGACAATCCCCGCACGCGACCAGGTCGCGGGCCGCATTGGTCAGGGCTAGGCGAGACGAGTCGTTGTTCAGGCCGCTGATACACGCCCAAGACCCGGACCGCCATGTAACAACTCGTTAGCCTTTCCCCGCAGGGGAATGACCCGAGGTCGGTCGTTACGATGCCGTGATATATTCGCGCTAAAATCACTGCGCTCGCGATCGCTTCCTCGATTGGGGGTCCAATGGCCGACGAACAACCGGTGCGCATCGTGCTCACACCGGACCAGCGCGAAGCGGTCCGCCGCCTCTCGGGTCAGAACATCGACGCCATCGAGCTCACGCCGGACGACGTGAAGAAGGGCGGAGGCCCCATCAATCTCCTGTGGCGCCTGTCGGAAGCCACCGGGATTCCGCGCCAGCGGTGGTTCACGCGCGATGCCGCCTCCCCCCCGGAGCCGAAGTAGCACCCGATCCCGCCACGCTGTACTGAATGTTGGGCGACTCGCAATCAGATCCGAACGCTTCGGCGCCCAACGCCGCCACGCCGCCATCCGCCGATCCCGGTGATCTGACCGGACAACTGCTCGCCGATCGCTACCAGGTCGGGCAGATGATCGGCGAAGGCGGGATGTGCTTCGTCTACCTCGCCCGCGACAACAGCACCGGCGAGCGAGTCGCGATCAAGAAGCTGCTGCCGAAGTTCATCAACGACCGCACCGCGATGGCGCGCCTTCGGCGAGAGGCGGCCCTCGGCTCGAAACTCGCCCACCCGAACGTCTGCCACATCATCCGCCTGGGCGAGACGCCCGCGGGCTTCGACTACATCGTGATGCCGTATGTCGAGGGCGATCTCCTCTGCGTACGCACCGCCCGCGCCGGCCAGTTGCCGCTCGCGGTCACCGCCGCGTTCGTGCGAGACATGTCGGCAGGCCTCGACGTGGCCCACGAGCACGGCATTATCCACCGCGACCTCAAGCCCGAAAACATCATGATCGTCCCGGCACCTGATGGATCGGAACGCGCCGTGGTGATGGACTTCAGTCTCGCGACGGAGGAATCGCTTCGCCCCTCGATGCAGCTCACCGCGGACGGTCTCGTGGTCGGGACGCCCGAGTTCATGAGCCCCGAGCAGCTTGCGAGGCGATCCGCTCGATCGCCGCTCGGACATCTACTCGCTCGCATTCATGGTCTACGAGATGCTGACCGGCCAACTGCCCTTCGACGGCCCAACGCAGCGCGACATCATGATCGCCCGCTTCAAAGGCAATTCGATCCCGATCCGGACCAGGCGCCCCGATCTGGATATTCCGGTCGCGGTCGAGAAGGTGCTCACCAAAGGCCTGGCCTACGATCCGAAGCACCGCTACGCAACCGCATTGGAGTTCGGACGCGCATTCACGCGCGCAGCGAACCCCCGCGTTGGTTGGGTCGCGCGGCTGCTAAGGCGCACCCAGTAACCCCTGATCTGGACCCTGAAGATTGCCTATTGACAACATTTCGATAATTGGCTAACTATCAAACCATGAGCATGGTCTTCAAGGCACTCGCTGATCCCACCCGGCGGCACGTTCTCGAGCTCCTGCGAAAACGCCCTATGAACGCCGGCGAGCTGGCCGACCACTTCGACGTATCGAAGCCCACCATGTCGGCCCATTTCGCCGTCCTCCGCGAAGCAGGGCTCATTGCATCCGAGAAACACGGCAAGTCGGTGGTCTACGAGCTCCAGCTCTCGGTGCTGGAAGACGCGATCCTGGCCTTCGCGAAAGCGTTTGGCTGGCAATGGCAGAACGGCACAAACGGCCGGACGAAGACGAGCAACAAAGCGGCGAACAAAACGAAATCACCAGACGATGAGGTCGTCGACCGATGAGCTCACATTCCCGTAATACCAATAGCACGAAGACGATGGTGCTGGCCTTCCTTGCCCTCACCGCCATCGCCACCGCGCTCGGACTCGGCACCCGCTTCGGCGCCATCGACCCCGGACTCGCCCGGCGCGGAATCGGGACCGCCGTCGGCGCGATGTTCGTCGTCGCAGGCAATTTCTTGCCGAAAATGCGCCCGCTGAATGCCGGCGCTGACCCCGCCACCACGACCGCCGCGGAGCGCGTCGCGGGTTGGCTCCTCGTCCTCGTGGGCGTCGCCGACATCGGACTGTTCATGGTCGCCCGCCTCGAAGTGGCACGATCGATCTCATCGATCATCGGCATCGGGGCGCTCGCGGTTATCGCGCTGAACTGGGCATGGCTCGCGCGTGGCCTGATGTTCGGCCGCCACACGACGGACGCGCAGGCGACGCCGCAGCGCGCCCCGACGGAACGCCGCCGCATCATGGCGTGGCTCCTCTTCGCGATCTTCTACCTGGCGATCACCGCCTGGGTGAAGGTATTCGTCAGCGACCCCGCGGCGACCGACAAGGTCGGGGTCTGGATGCTGCTCACCTTCTCCATAGTCTTCGCCCTCACCGGATACCGGACGTCCTGCCGGAAGCAGCAGACTGGCAGCACAGGCCAATCAGACCCGGACGACAGCGCAACGATCTAGGGTGTCGACGTGCGTAGCCCCTAGTCCCCGATCCGCAATCCCTAACCCCCCGCCCTCTCCACTCCTTACTTCCCCGCCACGAACGCCTGCCACGCCGGATCCCCTCTGAGCCGTGAGAACGAAATGTCCGTCCGCGCTGTGTTCAGTGAAAATCCGGTCGCAGCCTGCAGCAGCACGCGGCAGTGCACGATCGCCGAATCAGCCATGCCCATGATCCCGAACGCGTACGCGACCGACTGCTGAAGCGTGGCGCGCAATGGGTCATCCGCTGGCAGCCCCCCGATGTAGCGCTCGGTCATCGTAATCTCACGCTGCGCATCATCGCGACGGCCAAGCGCCCCATAACCCATCGCGGCGAACGAGTGCCTGCCGAACTCGATCGGGCCGTTGAACCTCGGCGACCTCGCGATGGCAAGGATCGAATCAGCATACGCCCGCGCCGGAGCCGGCTTTCCGTCGGCCATGTACGCAAGCTGCTTGATAGTGTAGAAGTTGGCGCTGTCGAGGAACTGCGCCGCACCCGCATCCGTCACCGACATCCGCTCAAGCGTCGCCCACCCCGACGGCCCGAAATTCGTGTACTGCGACGCCAGTTCCACCGTCATCCGCACGCCGCGCCCCAGGGCCGTCTCCAGGATGCGACGCCCCGCAGCCGTGTCTCCATGCCCGTCAATCTGAGCGTTGATCTTCACGTTGTAACCACTCGATGACGTCGGAGCGAGCGAGATGTACATGTCCGCGTAGCGCTCGGCGTCTCCGTAGTGGCGTACCACATACGCCTCCCGCGCCGCCAGCAGGATCACGTCGGGGGAGCGAGGATCGAGCTGCACGGCCTTCCCCATGTTGGCGATGCCCTCATCGGTCTGCCCTCGCACGATCTGCGCGTACCCGAGTTCCGACAGGATGCGGGCATCGTTCGGCTTGAGCGTGTGGGCGCGAAGCATTTCATCGTACGACCCGGCACGATCCCGCTTGATGAAGCCGAGGTAGTGCGCCCGAGCGACGTGCCCCTCCGCGAGATCCGGATCCAGCGTGAGCGCCGAGTCGATCGACCGGCGAGCCGCCGCAACGCGAAGCGTGTCGGTCACATCCAGAACCGACCAGTTAAGCTGGTCGTGCGCCAGCTTCGCGAACGCCTGCGCGAAGCGAGGATCGAGGCTCGTCGCCTCGCTGTATGCATCCATGGCGTGACGGATCGCGCTGGGGTCGAGCCCCCCGTTCTGCTGGTCGAACGCCTCACCACGCAGAAACGCATCGTATGCCTTCGGATTCTGCGTCGGCTGCTTGGTCAGGGCCTTTTCGTCCTCCCCGTTGAGCGCAATGTTCAGCGCGTCGGCGACATTCGTCGAGACGTCCGTCTGAACTTTGAAGACATTGGACGGTGAGACGAGATAGGGACCGCCGGCCGGTTTGGTCGTGAGATTCGCCACGTCGACCAGCGCCGGCGAGATCTGCACCTGGGGCTTCCCCGCTGCGTCGGTGGCCCACTGGACCGTGCCCTCCAGCAGATACTGCACGCCGAGTTCCCGCCCGATCTGCTTGGGACTCATCGTCGTGTTGCGATACTGCGCGGCGCTCCGGCTGTCGATGACGCCTAGGCCCCGCAAGCTGGAAAGGCGGTTCGTGATCGCATCCGTCAGCCCGTCAGCGAAGTACTGATTGTCCGCCGGACCCTGGCTTCTGAACGGCAACACCGCCAGCATCGTAGGGCCGTCGCCCGCCGGCGCGGCGTGCCGCTTTTGCGTCGCGAACACGGCCGCCGCACCGATGACGACGACCGCGCCCAGCGCGGCGCCCACCAGCCAGCTTGGAGAGCGGCGTGCCATCGCGGGCGTCGCACGGATGCTACTCGCCGATGTCGGCACCGCGTCGAGCACCCGCACGATCTCCTCCGCGGTCTGCGGACGATCACTCGGACGCTTCTCGAGACAGTGCATGACGAGCGCCCCGAGCGCCGGTGGCACCGCTGGCCGCCGCCGCGTGATCGCCTCGGGCGTCTCCACCGCGTTCGCCGCAAGCATTGCCTGCGCGGGACGACCGGCGAACGGCGTCTCGCCAGTCAGTAGCTCGTACGCCATGACGCCAAACGCGTAGATGTCCGCCCGCTGATCGGTCGCCGGATCCGCGGCCGCCTGCTCCGGCGCCATGTACGCCGGCGTCCCGACCGTCACGCCGAGCTGGGTGAGCCCGCCGTCGCGCCGCGTGGCGGCATCGGTCACTGCCTTGGCCACCCCAAAGTCCATGACCATTGCCGATCCGCCGGAGATCATGACGTTGTCCGGCTTGATGTCACGGTGGACGACGCCGTTGGCGTGCGCATACACGAGCGCCGATGCTACCTCGCGCAACACCCGCACTGCGTCGCTGACCGGCAGCTCACCCCGGCTCACGAGTCGCTCCCGTAACGACTCGCCCTGAATGAACGGCATCGTGAAATACGGGAGCCCGCCGGACTCCCCGGCGGTCAGCAAAGGCACGATATGCGGATGCTGCAGCCTCGCCGCGAGTTGGATCTCGCGCCGGAACCGCTCGGCGTTCAACGCCTCCGCCAGGTCCGGCGACAGCACTTTGATCACGACCGTGCGGCCGAGCGCGGCTTCGGTGGCCACGAATACGCGCGACATCCCACCGCCGCCCAGCTCCCGGTCGAGACTGTAGGCCGCGCCTAATGTCGCCTGCAGACGCTCGCGAACGGTGTCTTGGCTCACAAGAGTGAAAGATGATCCCCGACGGACAGGAAGGCGAGAACCAGGGGAGGTGTCGATGGTTCTACACCACGGGCGGAGAAAACACGCCGCGCAGCAACCGCATCGGCGGCGTTCGTCCCATACCCCATGCTACGTCGCCGGCTTCACTCCAGTTGGCTCCGCCACCAACCGCTCGAACCGCGGATTCCCATGCAGCGGCGCAAACGTGGGGTCGATCCGCAACCAACCCGGTGACAGATAGTACGGCACTTTCAACAATGGCTCGAGTGCGTCGAGCGCCTTCTCCGGCTCCCCGTTAATCAGGTACACCCGCACGAGCAGATGCTGGTAGTACGGGCCCGAATACCCGTCCGCCGACATCGGAACCGCCGATACCGCGCGCTGCACTTCGGCGAGCGCCTCCGCCTTGCGGCCAAGTATCGCCAGCGCAATGCCCAACTCGGCGTGCGACTGCGCATCCTCGGGCGTTGAGGCCAGTGTGATGCCGAACGCGATCCGCGCCGAATCCGCATAGATCCGGGCCCGCTGAAGATCTCCGCGCGACGCGTACGTCTCAGCCAAACACTCGGCCCACGGCGCACGATCGCCAAATGTCTCGGGCCTGACCGTCAGAAGGTACCGCTGTCCCGCGTCGTCCGGCACCCAGTACAGATCCCAGTAATTCGCGAATTGCACCATGAGCACGCCGCGGTCGATCGTGCTTGGCGCGGCGGCGATCACCGCTCTCGCCCCGGCGAGATCCGCCTGCGCCAGAGAGACCATCGCCTTTCCTTCGATCCCGCTCGGATTGTCGGGATTCAGCGTGAGCATGCGATTGGACGCCGCGGCCGCTTCGGGATACCGCCTGAGCCAGAGATAGGCGGTCGAGATCCGCCGAGCGGTCGTCGCATCGCGCGGGTCGAGCGCGCTCGCCTGGCGGAGATGCTCGAGCGCACCGTCCCAGTTGCCAAGGCTCTCTTCCGCAAGCGACGCAGCCGTCAGAAGCTCGGCGTTCGACGGAGCCGCTTTGACGCCTGCCATGTACTCCGACAACGCGTGGTGGTGGTCGCCGCGAATGAGCTCCCAGTAGTCCCCCTCGGCCAGGTAGCCCTCCGCGCGACCCGGAGCAAGCGCCTTCGCGCGATCCGCAGCGCGGCGCGTCGCCTCCGCCCGCTGCGCGCTCGCGCCCCCATTGAAGTAGAGAGCGGCGTTCACCCGAGCCAATCGCGTCCACGCGAGCGCGAATGCCGAGTCGAGCGACACCGCTCGCTCGTAGTACCTGGTCCCGAGAATCAACGCGTTCGCGTCATTCGTCCCATTCGACGCCGCCTCGCCCTTGAGGAAGGCATCGTACGCCTCGAGGTTCTGCGTCGGCCGTTCGGTGATGGTCTGCCGAGCCCCGGCGTTGAGCGCGACACCCAACGCCTGCACGACGCGGCCCGCAATGTCGCCCTGCACCTGAAAGACATCGGTCAGCGGCGCGTCGAACGGCTGCTCCCAACTGTCGGTCCCCGTGGTCGCATCCACCAGCGCCGGACTCACCTGCACCCGGCTGCCGCCATTCGCGGTCTTGGCCCAGCGCACCTTCCCCACCAGCAAATACCGCACGCCTCCCAACTCGGCACTGATTTGCTGCGGCGTCTTGGTCGTATGCCGGTATTGCGCCGAGCTCGCCGGCGCAATCACGGCAAGCCCCGGCACCGCCGTCAGCTTGCCACGAACCGCATCGGTCAGCCCATCGGCGAAATACGCGTCCGCCGTGTCACCGAGATTGTCGAACGGTAGCACGGCCACCCGCACCGCGCCGGTCACGTCGTTCGCGCTGCCGCTCCGCTCGCGCCACGCAAAGAGTACCCCCACTCCGATCAGGAACCCGAGTCCGAGGAGTGCCACCCCAACCGGCGGACGCCGGGTCCCCGCAGCGGGCGTCGCGCGAGTGGCGACTCTCGGCGCCGTCGTAGCCGACGCCCGCACTGTATCGAGGGACTTGACGAATTCACCCGTAGTCCCGAACCGGTCAGCGGGCACCACACTGAGCGCCTTTCGGATCGCCGACTCTGTACCGTCAGACACGGTGGGCCGCGAACGCCTGACGGACGGCGCCTCACTGCTCAATCGCTTGGCGATCACCGCCTGCGCCGTCGGCCCCGTGAATGGCGGCTCGCCCGCCAGCATCTCGTAGAGCACGGCCGCGAGGCTATATGTATCCGAGCGCGCATCAAGTGACCGCTCGCCCGCCGCCTGCTCAGGGCTCATGTACGCCGGCGTCCCGACGGCGGTGCCCGCGTCAGTCAGGGTCTCGTCTCCGGACGGACCGAGCGCACGCGCGATGCCGAAATCGGCCACCAGCGCCTGGCCGTCCGTCGTCAGGAGAATGTTCTCGGGCTTGATGTCCCGGTGGATCACCCCGCGGCGGTGCGCGAAGTCGAGCGCACCGCCGACTTCGCGCGTGATCCGCACCGCCTCCTCGATCGGCAACTGCCGCTCACGCGTGAGCCGCGCGCGAAGGCTCTCCCCCTCGACGTAGGGCATCGTGAACCACAGTTGCCCGTCCGCCGTCTCACCGGAGTCGAGAACCGTCAGGATGTGGGGATGCTGCAACCCGGCGGCAAATGTGATCTCGCGCCGGAACCGCTCGGGACCGAGCGAGGCCGCCAGCTCGGGATGAAGCACCTTGAGCGCCACCGGCCGGTGATGCTTCGTGTCCTGTGCCAGATAGACGGTCGCCATACCCCCGCGACCGATCTCGCGCTCGAGCGAGTAGGTCGCGCCAAGCGCTGCCTGCAGGGTGTCCCGCTCGCCGCCGGCGGTCACGGAAGTGTCCTAAAGTGTCTGGTAATGCCCACAAGATAGGCGCCCCCGCCAGCCTCGGCCAGCAGGACGCGCCCACGCTGGTGTGCCGGGTGCCTTGGCACCCTTTGATCGGGTGTTCCGGCGGGATACCTCCCCAGCCGCCGTCCCCCCGGCCATCCCTCGGCGTTCGGCTCAGTACCCGCGGCCCGCCCGCGACGGCGGCATGCACGGATCGAATAGGCGCCGTGCGCCAACTGAGACACGAGAGTGGTGGGCCCGCTCGCCCCTTCCCGGCTTCGAAGCGTACCTTCTATCGCCTCGCCTTCCCCCTCCGTCAACTGCTCTCAGGTCTACTCGTGGATCCCCAGGATCTCCGTTCAAAGCTGGCCGAGCACATTGGCGCGCGATACGTCGTCGAGCGCGAGCTCGGTGTCGGCGGCATGGCCACCGTCTACCTCGCGCACGACGCCAAGCACGATCGCGATGTGGCCATCAAGGTCCTGCACCCCGAGCTCGGCGCCGTCCTGGGCGCCGATCGCTTTCTGAGCGAGATCCGTACGACCGCACGCCTGCAGCATCCGCACATTCTGCCCCTGCTGGACAGCGGTGATGCCGGCGGGCTCCTGTACTACGTCATGCCGCTGGTCACCGGCGAAACGCTGCGCGCGCGCCTCGAGCGCGAACGGCAACTACCGATCGCCGACGCCGTATTGATCACGCGCGAAGTCGCGGATGCGCTGGGCTACGCCCACGGCCTTGGCGTCATCCACCGCGACATCAAGCCGGAAAACGTTCTCCTGCAGGGCGGCCACGCCCTCGTCGCCGATTTCGGGATCGCACTCGCGGTCCAGAGCGCCGGTGGCGCCCGCATGACGCAGACCGGCCTGTCGCTAGGTACGCCGCAGTACATGAGCCCCGAACAGGCCATGGGCGAACGCGCGATCGACGCGCGCTCGGATATTTATTCGCTGGGCGTCGTGACCTACGAGATGCTCACGGGCCAGCCTCCCTTCACCGGCTCGACCGTGCAAGCGATCGTCGCACGGGTGATGACGGAAAAGCCGGCACCCATCGTCACGATCCGCGACACGGTGCCACCGCACGTCGAGTACGCGGTGCTCAAGGCACTCGCCAAACTGCCCGCCGACCGGTTCGGAACGGCTGCCGCATTCTCCACGGCACTCGACGCACACAGCGCGTTTGCATTGCAACTCGCCGCGGGACGGCGCCCCGGCACCCCACGCACGATGTGGGACCGGATCCGTGACCCTCTCGCGATTGTCTCGGCAGTGGTCGCCCTCGTCGCGATCGCGGCCGCGGCGAGATGGTGGCCCCGGTCCGCCAGCGACGCGGCGCTACCCGTCAACCGCTTCGAGCTGGTGTTCCCCGACAGCGTCGTCGGGGACGCCGACACTCCCATCCCCGGCGCGATCTCACCCGACGGTTCGACGATCGCCGCGTTCGGACTCGCTGGCAGCACGCAGCGGAGCGGTCTCTATCTCCGCAGGACCGACCAGATCGGCATGCGCCTGCTAGCGGGCACCGAGCTGGCATACGAGCCGGCGTTCTCGCCCGACGGCTCGTGGCTGGCGTACATGAGACCTGATGGCGACGTTCAGCATCTCGTGAAATACCGGCTCGCCGATGGCAAGACGGAGATCGTGACGACCGCAAACTCGGCCAACGGTATGGATTGGGTCTCGGCCAACGAGATCATAACCGGGCAGGATGGCTCGTTTCACGGACTCGCCCGCGTCAGCGCGACTGGTGGCCAGTTGGCCGAGTTCACGCATCCGACCGAGACCGGCACGCAGGAGGTTCACCTCTGGCCGGTCGTGGCGAGCGACAGCAAGACCGTCGTATTTGCGATCTATCGCGGGACGTTGGCCACGTCGGAGTTGGCAATCACGACCGTGCCCGAGGGGAAAGTCACCCGCCTCGGAATTCGCGGCATTCGCCCGCTCGGGATTCTCGACCGGCACCTCGTGTACGTGCAGGCCGACGGCACGGTGATGGCGGTGCCGATCGACATCGGCGCGCGCCGGCTGTCCGGCGCTGCGATACCCGTCCACGAGCCGGTGGATGTCACGCCAACCGCCAACGGCAATTCCACGATCGCGATGGGCCGCAACGGCGCCCTCCTCGTATTTCAGGGATCGTTTCGCGCGCGGCTGGCCACTGCGGCCAAAGGGCACGCCCCGGTCGCCATCTCGAACGAGGTCCGGGAGTTCACTGACGCCGTCCCATCACCTGATGGAAGTCACATAGCAATCGTCAGTTCAGCGGGAAAGCCGCAGCTCAGCGTGCTCGATGTCGCGACGGGGGTGACGTCGCGCCTCACCGGTGCGGGACGCGCCTGGTCGCCGTCGTGGCTGGGAGATGGCAAGTCGCTCGCGTATCTGGCATCCGATGCGGGCGGCCACACGGCCATCATGCGCCAACGCCTCGATGCGATGACACCGCCGGATACCATGTATGCCCCGGGTGACAGGACGGACTACCCGGTGATGGACGGATTGGCCATTGCGCCCGATGGCGCGCACGCCCTCCTCGTGGCCGCGCACAACAACGACTATTTCAGCGACCTGCTCGAGATCACCTTTACTCCGGGGCAACCAGCAACGGTCCGCCCATTTGTCGTCGGCGGGGACAACGAGCAGTTTCCCGCCTTCTCGCCCGATGGACATTGGGTGTCGTTCGTCGCCAGGTTGCCATCAGGCCGCGATCACCTCATCGTGCGCTCCTTTCCGGGGCCGACATCGAGCCTCCAGATCTCGCCAGACACCCTGCTCGCCGGCTGGCCCTTCTGGTCAGCGGACGGCCAGAGCGTCGGATATCAGACCCAGATCGGATCCGGCATCTTCGAAACGCGGCTCAAGCTGGCCGGTGGTCTCGCCGTGCTCTCCCGCACGCCGATTCAGGTCTCGATGCCCGCCGCGATACTGGGCGCAAGCCAGCCCGCATTCTCGGCGACCGCCTTTGCTCCAAACGGCGGCCTGTTCGGGATCAAGCTCGAGGCCCTGACCGGCGGGGACGTCGTGGTCCCGAACTGGATCACCGAGCTGCGGGACCGCATCGCCGCGAACACCGCGAGATGAGCTGCGCGCGCTTCAGCGCGGCGGCTGGTCGGCCGGTCCCGTCCCAGGCGCGATCGCGGCCGGCGGCGCAGCGGCACCCGGCGGCGTGCGCCGCTCGACGACGAGGGTGTAGTGCCCCGCAACCGCGGCGATCGCACCGATCGCCGCCAGTGTCGGCGCCAGCAACGCCCCGACGACCCCCATGGTCAACGGAACCTCGATGATGGTGTGCCCCTGGTCGTTCTTCACGATGAGACGGCGGACGTTGCCCTCGTGAATGAGATCCTTCGCGCGACTCAATAGCTGATCGCCAGGGATGCGGTGCTCCTCAGGCTGGATCGGGGATGACATGATCGGATACCTCTAGTGTCTTCGGATGCCAGAGTGTGCAATGGACCGTGTGTATAGTACCTACGGAAACTGAGCTACGGAGGATTCACCGTGAAACCGTCCATGCTTTACCGGATCGCCGCCGTTCTCCTGGTTCTGTTTGCGGTCGCACATACGGCGGGCTTTCGCCAGGCCGATCCCGCATGGGGCGCGGACGCGGTGATCGGCTCCATGCAATCCGTTCACTTCGACGTGCAAGGCTTCAGCCGATCGTACTGGGACTTCTTCCTCGGCGCTGGATTCTCCGTGGGCGTCTTCTTCCTGTTCTCCGGAATATTGGCGTGGCAGCTCGGCAGCCTGCCCGCAACGACCCTGGCGTCGATGCGCGTCGTCGCGTGGGCCCTCACCCTCTGCTTCGCCGTCGTCACAGCGGTGAGTTGGAAATACCTGTTCATTCTGCCGGTGCTGTTCGCCGGGGTGATCACACTCTGTCTGGCCGCAGCGGCGTGGCGCTCAGCGGCACCGGGCGCGACAGTCTGATAGGAAGTCTCGATCTCGGAAACGCAGAAGCCGCCTTTCGGCGGCCTCGCACCCAGCCACCGAAGCGACTGGGGGGACAACGGCGACGAAAGCACTCCGGTGCCGAGGTGCTACCTGGTGTTCGGCCGCCTATTTTGCTCGACCCATTCCCGAATCCGTTCAGCGCTTTCCGGCGCGAGTGGAGCGGGTACCGGGACGGGATGAGGATTTGTCTGCCCCGTCTTGGTACTCGGTGCGGGGTACGCGTTGTCTTGATTCGTTTCTGTGTTGTCGCGCATTAGGCGGTGCGGGTGGGTATTGGTAGGCCAAGAGCCGTCAGATAGCAGAGCTTAGAGCCGGGTTGAGCACGGTGTCAAAGTAATGCTTACGCTGAACCCAGCGGAAGCCTTCATGCTTAGTGATTGCCGCCACATCAACGGGACCGTGGACCATCGGCGCACCCGGTGCGAATCGAACAAACCCGATCGTCGTTTCCACCATGAATTTCACGAAATCAACTGCATCCTGAATCGGCATGGCAGGATTAAACAGACTGGGTGGATTGGTGCTCCGTAGAAACGCGGTGACGACATCCTCAGTCAGCCCCGGCGGCAGCTTGGTTAGGGCCTCCACTACCTCAGTCGAGTAACCCATTAGCAGGCGTGTCATTGCCTCTGGCATGCCCGCCCACCAGGCCATTGATGGAGTGTCCTGTTCGATAATGCACCTCGGAGGCGGACAGTTCCCATTGTTGTCGATCGCCACTAGCCACGCCTCAGCCTGCGGCGCGCCAGCGGAGAATCCCGCAACAACAAAACCCATTGCGTCAAAGTACTCGATCTCTTTGTCGTCCCTATCCTTTTTCTTGAGGGGATACGTCTTCGCGTAGTGATTCTCGTAGAAGAAGCGTCTCACCCGTTCAGCCGCTTCTTCGACAGTGTAGGTATCGCGGACGAGCTGCCAGTCAGGCCTTCCGTCTTGGGTTAGGAGTTGCCGAAGATCCTTCGCCAGACTTGTCGTTGACCGATTCCTAAAGCTGCCGCGGCCGTACGTCACGTACCCGATCGGCAGTCCCTTGTACAGATTCACGATTTTTTCGGCGTTGAAGTACACCTTGTGCTGCATGAAGTCGGCTCCGATCGTCGATGCACTATCTGCTCCCAAAACGAGACCATCGCCGACTTTTAACGCGATTGCAATTGTCATGTATTTGATGATGCCAGCGATTGAGTCGTACTGAGAACTCTCGGTGTAACCACGAAGGAGGCTCGCGTCACTGCCGCGATGCGACCGCCAGTCGCGAGTCGCCTCATGCGCTCACGGTATAACACGTTGGTAGGGCGCCGGGGTCGCCCCGCGCGGAAGCCGATGCGGTTGGCGGAGGCTTGTGTCGCGGGTCATCGACGCAATCCTACGCGACAATTTGTCGCGAGCCGTGCCATTCCAACGTGGGTCGGTACGGCGCGCTGCAGATCAATAGTGTCTAGCTACGGACTAGTCACCGCATACGCGATCTGCCGAGCTCATCAACCGATGACATTCCGCGGCCCCACGATCCGGTGCCGGTTACCTGATCGAGTGCGGGTTAACCGTAGTAACAATCGGTTACAACGGAGTTGCCGGCTCTGGACCATTCGGCTGGCGCGCCCACGCGCTGCCCATAACTTGAAATCCATGCGACGGTCCTCATATGCGGCCGTAGGATGCGCCGCCGTGGCGGCGATTTTCTCCCTCGCCTGCTCGAATGCCACCGGCGTCGCCGTCCGGCGAACGGCTGGAAACCGAAGTCTCGGCCACCCACGTTCACGTGGGAGACTCGATCACCGCCACCTTGCGGGTGAGCAACCCAAAGTTTCCCGGCCTCACGCTGATTTACGGGTCGCGAGTGACGTACGCACAGGTCACGCAGGGGAGCACGACGTACGGCTCGGACGTCACACTGACTGGTCCGGACACGATTTCGCTGGCCGCCGGTGCACATACCGATCTGCAGCCGGTCACGCTGCAAGTCCCGCCGCCCGGCGTATACCCACCTACCGGCGTCGCGTCAGAGGAAATGAATCTGCCGCCGGGCCGATACGATCTCGCCGCATGCGCCTGGGTCGGTGGCGCCCTGACCCCGGAAGGCGTGGGCCAGGTACCGTTTTGTGCCCAGTCAATCGCGCTGACAGTAATGCCTTGAGTCCTGTTTCCTTCAGCCGTCATGCGCCGGAACCCGTCGGCATATAGAACTCGTAGCGCGACCGCCAGTTGCGAGAGAATGATGACCGCAAACACCATCGCACTATTTCCGATTCGTATTGCGGCACCGTCGGTCCGAGACGAGTGGCTAGCGCCGCATGAAACGGTGACATGCTGAGCGCCCGGCCGATTGACATCACGGTGCAGGCGTTCACAGTATGGACTGGACAGATGAGGCGGTGTGCCTTAGCGCAAACTAGGCCGCGCGGGGTATCTGTTCTCGTTTCTCCAGATCGTGGGCTTTGCGCTTGGCGGCGTCACCGTGTATGGGTACTTGGCAACGAAGCCCTACTGCGCCAAGTGCGCGCGCTATCTCTCCCGAAAGAGCACACAATTTCGTTACACCGCCAATATTGATGCGTTCAAGGCCTGCCGGGAACACATCGCTCAAGATGCAGCGCGCGGATCAACCGAATCAGCATTTCACCACCAACTCGCGTTCGGCACCAAGCGCGCGCAAACGGCCGACCGCTTGTGCACCATGCTGGAGATCCGGCGGTGCAAGGAGTGCGGACAAGGCTGGCTCCGGTACGTCGTGAAAAAGAAAGGGCAGGGCGGATGGCCTGAGGTTCCGGAATTGGGCTTCGCTGGGTTCGTTGGCCACCCGGTATCCGCGGTCACACCGCCAAATGCTATCGCCGGTGTCTAGACTTCCCAGTTCGACCAGACAATGCCGCCCTTCGGCATCACCTCGTCCGCCCCGCTCATCGTCATGCGCAGATCGGTCCACCGCACCCGCGCCCCCATCGCGATCAACCGCTCGTACGCAGCCACATACCCGCCCTGCACGCGCATGGCCACGCGCCTGACGCCCGTCCGCCGCGCATAATCGGCCAGCAACATCATCATCGCGTCGAGATCGCCTTCGCGCGCCAGCACGAGCTTGAGCACCCGCAGCTCTTCCCGCACTCGCCCCTCGACCAGCGGCGCCGTATGACACAGCGCATACCCCGCCACCGCGCTGCCACGATGCAGTAACACGGTGTCGCCAAGCGCGAGATGATCGGTCAGCATCAACTCTCGCGTGAAATCATACCCCGGTAACAACCCGTCCAGTAGCACCCGGCACTCGGCCACCACATCATCACGCAACCGAAGCGGCAGCCGCCCAAGCAGTGGCGCCGCCCGATCCGTCGGCGCCGCATCCAGTGTCAGCGTCAGCGTCAATCGCCCAGGCACGAGACCGAGCGCCGAGTAGAACCCGATGTTGTCCATCGTCCGCGGCATCGTTTCGAGCCCGATCACCGTCGCGCCCCCCTGCCGCAACCACTCGATGCCGGCCCGCACCGCCGACTTCCCGATCCCCGCACCCTGTGACTCGGGACGCACCGCCAGCGGTCCCATCCACCCCTCGACGCCCGAGCGATGCACCACGTTGAACGCCGCGACTTCGCCGCGCTCGCCACGCCAGAGCATCGCCCCCGGTCCCGCATCGTCGAGCGCATACCGCCAGATCGATGGATTGAGGAACGGCACCCGCACCCCGACCATCCCGTCCCGGCGATACCGGTCGGTGAACGCGTCGCTGAATACCTGGTTGAGCGCCGGGATGTCCTCACGCCGCGCGACGAACGGACCGTCCACCTGATGCAACTGCCGCCAGTTCCGCGCGACCGCCATCACGCCGCCTCTCCGCAACCGCCTGCACCGATCCCCCGCCCCGCAACCGCAGATCGTCCGGCGAGTTCGGATCCGGGACACCCCCCTCCGAGATATCCGCCTGCTCGGTCACCGCACACCCGCGCTCATCGTCGTACCGCACCGTGATCACACGGTCCATCCCCTCCCGCACCGACTCGATGTGCGTGATCAGAATCACCTGCTCGAACCGGTCGTGCAGCCGCCGCAGCAGCTCGACGACGTTGTGCCGCCGCGATTCGTCGAGCGACCCGAACACTTCGTCCAGAATCAGCAGCGAAAACGCCTGCCCGGCACGCTCGGCGATCATCTGCGAGATCGCCAGCCGCAGCACCAGATTCGCCAGATCCTCCTCACCACCCGAGATCACCGGCTTCGGCAACGCCATCCTCGAGCACGATGATGTTGTACTGGTCGTCGAGCTCGAGCTCGCCATACCGCCCGTCGGTCAGATCGCGCGAGGAACCCGCTCGCCAGCTCCGACACTTCGGGACGCAGCGCGAAGTTGAGATCCGTCCGCAGATCCGAGAACGCCCGATCCAGCTCGTCGTGCATCCGCTTGTCCCGGTGCAACGCATCCAGCTTGGTCTGCAGCTTGTCCAGCTCCCGCCGCCCGACTTCCGCGCCCTCCACCGCCGCACGCGCCGCCGCCGCTTCCGCCCGCGCCGTCAGCGCCGCGATCTCCGCCGCCCTTCGCCTGCGCCGCCGCCCGCTCGTATTGCTCGTGCACGGCCTGATAGGTCGCCTCCGAGAAACTCGATGCCGTCCCGCCGCGCCCGCATCTCCTTGAACCGGCCGAACACGCTCGCCGCCGCTGTCTTCACCCGCGTCGCGCTCACGCGCGAGTTGCGGCTCGCGCTCCACCAGCGCCCCCAACCGCGCCGCACGCGCATCGAGTGGCGTCAGCCGCTCGGCCTCGCTCTTGAGGAACGTATGTCGCGCCGCGTCGTAGCCACCCGGAATCCCCGCGATGTCGCGCTGCAATGCCGCGCGCCGCTGCTCCTTGGTCGACATCTCGCGCGCCACCTGCAGCAGCTCCTGCACCGCGAGCTGGACCTTCGCCAGCTTGCGCTCCAGCGTGCCCGACGTCCTGCGTCAGCGCCCGGCGCCGCTCATCGAGCGCCGCGCACGTCCGCCGGCATCTGCTCGAGTTGCTCCAGACCGGTCCCTGAAGTACTTGCCATCGACCTGCACGGTCTCGGCCTGCTCGGTCGAGCAGATCGAGCACGGTCCGATAGTGCCCGCCCAACGGACGCGCACACGTCGGGCACTGCCCTTCCTCGCCCGCCGCGATCAGCCGCTCGCGCTGCTGCCGCAGATCGTTGTACTGGGTCCGCAACGTCTGGAGCTTGGTCTCGGCCTCCTGCCGGTCGCGCACCCACTCGGTGCGGCAAGCCTCGAGCTGTCCCTGCGCCTCCTCCAGTTCCCGCCGCCGGGTCTCCAGCTCGATCGTCACTTCCTCCTCGAGTGTCGGCGCGTCACTCAGTTTGTCCCGGCGCTCGCGCAGTCTCTCCATCTCGTCGGCCACCGACTCGCTCACTCTCGATCAGTGTCTGCCGCCGGCCCTTCCTCGCGATACCGCTCGTCCGCGTGCTGCAGCTCGGTCACGATCGAGGGATAGGTCGCCAGCTCCTGGCGCAGCGCCTCCAGCTCGTCACGCGCCGCGGCGACATCGGCCAGCTCACGCGAGATCCGCTCACCGTCCCGGGCCAGCGACTCCTCGTCACGCTCCGCGACTTTGAGGTCGGTCAACAACTCCTGCAACCGGTCGCGCTGGCCCTGCACGCGCTGCCACGCCGGGGTCGCCGCCGCCAGCGTCGCCACGAACTCGCGCTCGCTCCGCTCCGCCACCGCCAGTTGCCGCTCCGCCGCCGCCAGCCGCGCCCCCGCTTCGGCCAGAATCCGCTCGACGGTATCCCGGTCCGGCATCCCGCTCGCGCAACCCCGCCGTCTCGGCAGTGATCAGCTTCCGCTGCTCCCGCACCAGATCCTGCGCCGTACGCAGCTTCTCGTAGCCCAACACCCGCGACAGGAACTTCGCGCGATCCGACGGCCCCATGGCCGCCATCACGTTCAGCTCCTTCTGCCCGGTGAAGTACGTGTTGAAGAACTCGGTCCGCGTCATGCCGAGCCGCCGCTGCAGCAGATCGGTCACCGCCGTGATCGAGTTCGCAATCGGCACACTCGCGTTGTCGAGATACAACTCGGCGTTCGTGAGGCCGCGGACGACGCGATACCGATGCCCGGCCAGTTCGAAATCCAGCTCCACTTTCACCGTGGCGCGCGCGGTCGCCCGGTTGAACCGCAGCGACTCCCGCGTACCGCGCGCCGCACTGTTCCCGTACAACGCCCACGCGATCGCCTCGAGGATCGTCGTCTTCCCCGACCCGTTCGGCCCGATGATCCCGGTGAGCCCCGTGTCGAACGTGATCCGGCTGTCCAGCGTGCTGCCGGAAGTTCTGGAGGTGCAGGCTGTTGAGCCTCACTCCTCGGCCCCCACGACATCGGGCGTCGCCAACGACGCCGCGCTCATCGCCTCGGCGTCGGCGAGATAGCGGAGCCCGAGATCCACGAGCGCCGAGCGGTCGATGTCGCCTTCGAGCAACCGGCCCTGGAGCTTGTCGCGCACGATGTCGGCCAGCGATGGACGCCGGCCGGGCGCGCTGTGCCCGTGCAGCCGGATGACATCGGGACGCCGCGTATCGAGCTGGAAGTGCAGCGCACGACGCTTGTACTCCCGCAGCGCACGATGATCCAGCTCACGCACGATGTGCCGTGGGATGTCGCGCACGACGATGCGCACGATCTTGTCATCGATCCCGCCGGCGCAGCGTTCGGTCGCCTCCTGTATCCGCGCGTCGACTTCGGCCGCCATGAGACCGCGCGCGCTGAAGGCCGGGAGGTCCACGAGCGCACGCGCGAGCGGCACCCGGTGGAATGTGGCTACGCCGCTATCGAGGTCGAATTCGATGAAGCCCTTGCCAGGGACTCTGGCTTTCCGCTCTTCATTGAGATCGCCCCACGCCGTGGCGCTCGTGTAGTCCAGCGATCCTGAGTAGAACGCGTTCGGCGCGATCTTGTTGTACACGTGATAGTGGCCGAGCGCGACGTATGTCCAACGCTCCGCCTGGAGGTCGTCGCGGGTGATCCGCACGACCGCCCGGTCCGCATCGCCCTCCATCGGCGGGAGCACGCCGGTGATCTCGGTGTGCATGAGCAACACGTTGTAGCGCGCCGACGGATCCGGCTCGCGTTGCGGATCGATGCCGTACGGCACCGCCAGGAGCGAGAGATTGAGATCCGGAAAGGGAATCGTCTCCGGCTTGCTGTCCACGACGTACACACCCATCGGCGCGAACAGGCGCAGGATGCATCCCGTCTCCGCGGAGCGCGGCGTGTCGTGGTTCCCGGCGACCATGATGATCTTCGTGTCCGGCAATTCCTGGCGAAGTCTCGAGAATTGCTGGAACGCGAGCAGGATCGCGGGATTGGACGGCCGCACGCTGTGAAACACGTCGCCCGCCACCACCACGATCTCGGGAGCAAGCGCGATCGTGGCGTCCACCGCGTTCCGGAAGGCGGTCCCCACATCGGCTTCGCGCTGGTTGATGCCGGATGGCGTCAGGCGCTGGTACTGGCGATAGCCGAGATGCAGGTCCGACAGGTGCACCAGGCGCATGGCCGCAATCTAGGCCCGCCCGCCCGTCTCATACCACTCCAGGTCACCCGTACGGGTCGTCCTCGGGCGCCGAATGGATCACCGGGGGGACCGTGACCCGGGCGGCCGTGCGCGCGGGCACCACGGCCCGGAATTGAGCCTTGAAGAAGCCCCGCACGTCTCCGGGCCGCGCCAGTTCGGTCTGTGATTTGGCCCGCAGTATCTCGTGCGGCTCGTACAGACCCGTTACCTGTTTGACCCACTCCAGCGTGACCGACGGATCGAGCAGCCTGAGGCTGCGCGTGACCGCGACTTCAAGCGGCGGCTCCGCCGAGCGCGGGAACCGGTCCGCACCCTCCCGGCCGGACAGCACGGCCGGACGCGGGAACCGCACGAAGACAGGCTGCGTGAAGTGCGGATGACGCACCATCAACTGCCCCTTCTCCAATGTGGCGAGTTTGGTCTTGACCGCCGGACTCAGGACCGCGTACCCGGGCGTGGCAAGCTCATCGCCGTCCATGCGGCCGAAAAGCTGGGTGCCGGCATTGCCGATCACCCGCCGGTGTACCTGCGACCGGAACTGCTGCGCGCCGAACAGCACCAGGCCGAGGTACCGCCCTCGCTCCGCGAGGTCGAGCAGCATCTTCCGCACGTACGTGTCCGGGCCGTCGCTGGGCGCGTACTTGTTCAACTCGTCCACGAACACGATCACGTGATCGACGCCGAGATCGCGCTGCTCGAGTTTCTTCCGCAGGGTCGAGACGACGCGCGCGAAGATCAGGTCCTGCGCATCCTCTTCGAGATTGGCGACGTCGATCACGTAGATCGTGCGGTCCGCGAAGTCGCCCCACGGAAGATCGCGCGACACGCCGTCGTTTGTCACCAGCCCCGCACACCGCTGCGCGATGTTGGTGAGACGGTTACGGATCTTGCGGATCGTCGCGATATGGTGCGTCCGCCAGCTCTCGGAGTTGCTCTGCTCCATCATCCGCAGCACGTCCGCGAACCATGCGTTCAGTTCCGAGAACGACTGCACGTCGTACGCGCGCGGCAGACGGTCGTCGGTGAACCGGTGGCCCACCACGGACTCGCGGATGAAGTCGATCAGCGCATTGGCTTTCGCATCGATGTCCTCTCGCGTCAGGAGGACATCGGCGAACTCCATCACGTCCTGCAATCCCCACACGAGCGGGTGTGTGTTGTGCGCCAATGCGTCATGCGTGCGCAGGGTGTTGAGCGCGACGCCGTTCGCGGTGTACGGCGCGTAGTAATGCACGTTCGGGAACGGTCGCGCTGGCACGCCGAGCTTGTCGTACAGCGCGAGGTCCGCGTCGCTCAGCCCCACGGCCGGCTGGTCCAGGAAACAGAGGTCCGGTCCCTTCACGTTGAAGCACACTGCGGCGACCGACCCCTTCGACGCGGGGAAATGCGTGAAGATCGACGCCAGCAGCCACTCCACCGCGCTCGTCTTCGTCGCCAGGCCGGACACGCCGGTCACGGTCACGTGCGCGGCCTCGGGGCCGAGCAGGAAATCGGCGTCGGCGTAGATGGCGGCGTCGGTTCCCCCGGCATGATACACGCCGACCGGTATCCCGGTGTTCGTCCCGCCCTCGAGATACGCGTCCATGCGCAACGCGCACGCGACGTCGGCCTGGTCCGCGAGGAAGACTTCACCCATCGGCACCGGCTGAAGCGGCTCTTCCGGCACCTGGCGCAGCACGGCCGCCGTGTACAACCGGATCTCGGTGCGATCGGTCCCGGCGTACGCCCCGCGCGCCGGTGAACCATCGTGCCCCAGCACGTCGTGCAATGGCGACTGCAGATCGGTGTAGCTGAATCCCTCGACTACGACGCCGTACACGACGGGCAGGTGCCCGCCGACGGGATACGCACCCACGACCCGCACGATCGTGCCGATGCCGACCGACGCATCCAGCGCGGTCCAGAAGTGAAACTCGTGCGGCGTGTTGGGACGCCGTTCGGTCGCGACGACCCGCCCCAGTGGGCCGGCAGCCTCGCCGTCCCGTTGGCCGTTGGATTGGCCGTTGGATTGGCCTCTTGCCTGCCCGTCTATGTGATCGCTCGTAGAAACTCCTCGCAGTCGCGAATGCCGTACGCCATCGTGTCCCACCGCGGATCGGGAAGTGCCAGCGGCGCCGGCGGCGCCGTCTCGGCCATCACCCACCGCGAAACTTCATCGGCGCGCGCCGTGATGTCATCCGCGGCCGTCTCCGACACTTCGATCCGGACGAGCCCCCACGTCGGATCCCGGCCGCGCGCATCCCGCAGCCGAAGATACCAGCTCGTCACCGCCGTCCGGGACACCGGCGCGATCCGGAATGCCGTGGTCCGCTCCCCCAGCCGCAACCCCGCCAGCACCGGCATCAATCCGGCGCTGACGTACAGCGTGCGGTGCCGCTTCACCACGCCGACACTGCCGGTCGCGGTCGCAACACGCTTGTTCCCCGTCAATCCCCCGTCGATGTACAGCGGGCTGTCCTCGGCCGCACACCACCGCTCCGCCAGGACGTGTTCCAGTGCCTGACGGCGCTCCCGCACACGCTGCAGCGCCCGCTCGATCAGCGCCGCGGGATGACGGTCGCCGGACGAATCGTCGTCGTTGATCGGCCGGCCGTCGTCGCTCGTGTCGGTCACCGGGAAGCCGCCCGCAATCGCCCTGTCCCACAGCTCTGGCGGCACGAGCGGCCGCGGGATGTAGAAACCCCGTTCGACTTCGGGCCCCTGGCCGTAGGTCGCGAGCCGGCGGTCGCGCCGGACGCGAATGACCGCCGCGACGGTCGCAAACACGATCGGCACGGCATTGACGTAGGTCACGATGCGGCTCGCCTGCGTGCCATCGAGAAAGCCGCCGAACACGCTGCGCGGCTCCCCCAGGACGGTACGGGTCCGCAGCGGCCCTTCGACGGTCCGGGCCGGCTCCAGGCGTGGTGACTCGGCAGGCGCAGGAAGCGTCTCCAACGTGGGGCCCGAGCCGTCCGCGGCACGGGTACGCGGGATCCACTCACCCAGCAAGCGCTGCGCACCCCGGAGGCTTGCGTCCATTGACTCTACTCGACGCGTGATGACACAAGACACCGCCGCCGGCAACGCCACGCTCCTGGCCGGCATGCGATCGGTCCGCATGGCGGCGACTGGCGCCGTATGGTTGGCCGTAGGGCTAACGGTAACGGCGACCACCGGGTGCGACAAGATGAAAGCACTCACCCCGGACAACGACTCGTCCGCGATGGCGTCCACCATCCGCGACGAGCTCGATCTCGCGAAACACCCCACGATCCTCTTCGAGGTGTTCGGCGACCGCACCAATCCGCAGATGGTGCCGGTCGGCGTGCTGGAAAGCGGCAAGCTCCACGCGATCCACCTCTCGCCCACCGGATGGCGCAACTTCGACCGGGTCTATAACCATCCGGGCGCGACCTACACGCTCTACCAGGACGGGCGCGCCGCAGGCACCGCCACGGTCAAACAGGGCATGTGGTCCAAACCCGATGCGCCGCTCTACACGCTCCCCAACTGCCAGTCGCTGATCCCGCTGGCTGCCGTGAGCATCGCGAGCAAGGCACAGGTGGGAATCACGGTCGAGTTCCTCGCGACCAGCGCGGCCCTCAAACAGCCGCCCGCAGCCGCGGCGCTCACGCCGAGCGCCGTCGCGTCGCTGTCGCGCGAGATCGGATTCCGGGTCGCGGAGTCCGCCCACATCCCGCGGTCGCGCCTCGATTCACTCGACTTCCACGCGGAAGCGCTGACCACCGGCGCCACGCCGAACCCGACGCTCGTGGTCTCCTATGTGGACCCGAACGGCGAGGAAGCCGCGTCACACGGTGAGGAGACGTCGTACCTGTTCGCGCTCGCGGACAAGACGGGCGGCGCATACACCCCGAGCTACACGCGCGTGATCAACGGGTCGGGCGCCCACGGCGAGTACCGTCGCTTCGTGGACCACCTCGATCTCGACAGCGATGGCGTGGACGAGATCATTCTCGAAGGCTGGCAGAACGGCGGCGACACGTACCTGGCCATCATGCGGTACAAATCCGGCCATTGGATGGAGATGTTCCGAGGCGGCACGAGCTGGTGCCTCGACTCCCGCCGCGCCCCGCCAATCGGCCAATAGCCCCTACCCGTCCCTAGTCACTAGTCACTAGTCCCTAGTCCCTAGTCCCCAAGCTCTACAGCGCCGCGACCAGCTTCTGCACGCCCTCGACGACGTGCTCGATCGGCGCCGCATATGACACCCGCACCCACTCGGGTGTCAGGAATGCCGACCCGGGCACTACCGCGATCCCGCTCGAGTCGAGCAACCGCGTCGCGAACTCGCCGCCGTCCCCGCCCACGTCGATGTACAGGTAGAACGCGCCGTCGGGCCGGACGTATTGCACGCCCGCCGCGTCGAGCACGTCCATCGCCGCGTCCCGCCGTGCCTTGAAATGCCGCACCATCTCGGTCACCGCCGTGTCAGCCGCCGCCGTGTCGGTCAGCGCCGCCACCGCCGCATGCTGCGACACCGCGGCCGCGTTCGACGTCGTGTGCGACTGCAACGCCGTCATCGACGCCGACACCGCGCGTGGTGCGATCGCCCAGCCGATCCGCCACCCGGTCATCGCGTACGACTTCGCCACGCCGTTGATCAGGATCAGCCGCTCGCGATCGGGCACGAGCGACAGGACGGACGTCGCGGGCGCATCGTACGCGATCTGCAGATAGATCTCGTCGCTGATCACCCACCAGCCGCGATCGGCCGCCAGCGCCAGGATGTCCCGCAGCTCCTCGGCGCTGTACACGGCGCCGGTCGGGTTGCACGGAGAGTTGAGCATCACGCCACGCGTCCGTGGGGTCGCGGCATCCGCCAGCTCCGCGGCTGTCACTTTGAGGCCGCGCGACCGCGATCCAAAGACCGGCACCGGCGTCGCCTTGGCCAGCGCCACCATCTCATAGTAGCTCGTCCAGCTCGGCGTCGGCACGAGCACTTCGTCTCCCGCACCGAACAGCACGAAACACGCGTTGAAGAGCGACTGCTTGGAACCCGTCGACACCACGACGTCGCCCGCCTTCACTGGATCGCTCCCACGGTACAGCGCATTCGCCTGCGCGGCGATCGCCTCTCGCAACGGCAGAATGCCTTCCGTCGCGGTGTAGCGCGTCGCGCCGGAATCCACCGCCTTCTGGGCCGCCCGTCTGATGAAGACGGGTGTATCGAAATCAGGCTCGCCCGCGCCGAGATCGATCACCTGGCGGCCCGCCGCCTTCAGGGCGCGAGCCTTCGCGGACACGGCGATCGTCGCCGATTCCTTGAGCTGGGCGACGTTGGATGATGGGGCGAAGGGCACGGGAGACGCGGTCGCTGTGGGCACGGCAGGCACAGTGAGTGTTGGACGCGGACGAGCGGACGGGTAACTTGGCAGCCAACGCAATCATATCACATTGCCGGGGTAAGGTGGAACACGAAGCGCCGGAAATTGTCAGTGTCTCGCGCGGCCAACATACCGTGCACGTCGTGCCCGCGGATTGGGACGCGGCGCCGGGCCCGCTCGCCCGCGTTCTCGACCGCGCGGCCGCTGAGTCCGAAGAGGTGCAGGCGGTCGTGCTCGTTGCCGACGCGGACGCTGCCGTCGGTGTCGCCGATGCGCTCGTTCGCGCCCGCGGCCGCGTCCCGCCCCGCATTGTGGCCGCAACCGGTGCGGCACGAGCCGCGAGGGTGCTGCGCGCTGGCGCCGCTCCCATCATCGTAGGCGCTCCCGCCCAGATCGTGGCACTCGTCCGTGCGTCCGCGCTCAAGCTCGGTGAGGTGCGCGCGGTCGGCATCGCCTGGGCCGACGAGATCCTCGCCGCAGGCGGCGGCGCGGATCTGGAAGCGGTCATGGCCGAGCTGCCCAAGGACGCGCCCCGCACCATTCTCGCGACCCAGCTCAATCCCGCCGTCGAAGACTTCATCGAGCGCTACGCACGCCGCGCCTCGCGGTTCGGCGCCACGGGCGCGCCAGTAAAGGAATCGCCAGGCGGCGCCGCCGCGGGTCCCGCTCACGCTCCCACCCCAGCCGCCGGGGCGGCTCCGGCACCACTGCCAGCGATCACGCTCAGCTACGTCCTCGTCACACCCGCGGCACGCGCGAATGTCCTCCGGCGCCTGCTCGATGAGGTCGACCCGCCATCGGCGGCGATCTCCGTGCGCAGCGACGAGAGCGAGCGTGCTGTGCGCGAGGCGCTCCTGCTGCTGGGATACCACGGCGACAACGGCGCCCTCCGCGTCGTCCGAGGCCCCATTGCGGACCACTCGGCGCTCCTCGTCCTCTTCGACTCACCGCGCGATTCCACGGAGCTCGCCGAGGCGGTGGCCGGTGTGCCGGGGCGGACAATCGCCATGCTGTTGCCACGCCAGTTGCCGCACCTGATCGCCCTCACCTCCGGCCCGGTACGGCCCTTTGTCTTCGCGGGTCCGGCCGAATCCGCCCGCGGCCGCGACGAGACGATGCGATCCGAGCTCCGCCGCGAGATCGCGACAGGCTCCCTCGACCGCGAGGTCCTGGCACTCGAGCCGCTCCTGGTTGAAACGGATGGCGTGTCGATCGCCGCGGCCGCACTGCGTCTGCTCGAACGGCACCGCCAATCGGCGGCGGCTGCCGCCGCTGCAGTCGTCGCGAACCGCCCGGTCGCCCAGCCGGAGTCGGAAAGCCGGCCGCCCGCCGGGACTGGACGCCCATCCGGAAGGCCCGAAGGCCAGGGCTACGGACGCCCGCACTCAGGCGGACCACGGGGCGGCCGCCCCGAACGCGGGGGCCGGGGAGGCCCGCCGGGTCGTGGTGGCCCGGGGCCCGGCGACCGCGACCGGGGGCGGGACCGTGGTGATTCCGGTGGCCGGGGGCGAGGACCCGGTCGTCCAGACACGAGACCCCTACCACGGAGTCCGCGATAGGGGCCAGTGCGGACCGGCCGCGCGTGCCGTCAGGCGTTGCAGGGCTAGTCCGAACTATTTGATTTTGGCCGGCGGGCTCGGAAGACCGGTGCCGGCCGGCGCGCCCGGCGAATGTACGATTCGGCGGGCCACCGCCTGTCACGCGAGGGGCACGGTGGTGTCACCATCTGCGAACACCCGGTGCTCACCGTGACGGCCCGCCCACGCCTGGCGTCCAGTGGGCATGGGCGTGATCGTGACTCTTCTTCCGCAACCGGGCCGGCTCCAGCGGCTCCGTGCGGCAATCCGGGACCGCCACTCCATTATCACATGTGACGATTGGGGCGGCGTCACGCGGATCTGCGAGACCGAACCCGTCCATCTGGCGGTCCTGGACCTCTACGCGGACGGCCCAGCCAATTTCGAGCGGGTCCGGGTTCTGAAGCTCCGATTCCCGCGGGTCGCGCTGATCGCCTATGCGACGATCACCCAGGAACGGGCGCGCGACATGTTCGACGCCGGCCGCTGTGGGCTCGATGGCCTGGTCGTCGCCGATGTCGACGATGCGCCTGCCGTGCTTCTCATGCATATCGAGAAAGCCGAGGCGCGGAGCGTCGCCAGCGTGGTGCGGCCCGCGATCGCCGGACTCAAGGCGACAGTGCGGGATGCGATCCTGGCCTCCGTGACCCGCGCTCACGAGCGCCTGACTCCGGAAGCGTTCGCGCGGCTCCTCGCCGTCCCGCGACGGCTCCTCACCCGCCGGCTGACGGAGGCGGGATTCCCAGCTCCCCACCGGCTGCTCACCTGGGGCCGGCTGATCGTCGCCGCCCACATGCTCGAGGATAGCAACCGAAGCGCGGATAGCGTCGCACAAGTGCTCGACTTCCCATCCGGCAGCGCCTTCCGTAACACCTGCCAGCGCTACCTGCACTCGACGCCCCAGCAGGTCCGCGACAATGGCGGCGCCGCGCACGTGATCGAGGTCTTCATGCGCGAGGCCCGGACCCGCGCAGCCCTCATCGCGGCGCACGGCGGCGCCAACCGCTCCGCGGGGTCGATCACGCCGACAGGACCCTTCGCCCCGATCGCGTCACCCGCCCCACCGGCGGTCGTTGTTCCTGTTGAGGTCGCCTCGGAGACGGACGACGACGAGGACCAGCTGCTTTAGCTCGCTCTCAGGGCTCTTCAGGCATTTTTTCAACGGCCGGATCGGGCTAGTCGTTGTACATTAGTCCCCATGACTTTCGTCGTCGGCCTCACCGGCAATATCGGAAGCGGCAAATCCACCGTCGCTCAGCGCTTCGCTGCGCTGGGGGCGACGGTTATCGACGCCGACATCCTGGCCCGGCAAGCGGTCGAGGCCGGTACCCCGGCCCTCAAAAGGATCGCCGACCGCTGGGGATCCTCGGTTCTGGCCCCGGACGGCCTGCTGGACCGTGCCGCCCTCCGCCGCCGCGTCTTTCACGACCAGGCGGAGCTCGAGGAGCTGAACCGCATCGTCCACCCCGCGGTCAACCAGTTGCGCACCGATCAGATCGCGGCCGCCCACGCCCGCGGCGACCGCGTCGTCATCTGCGACATCCCGCTCCTCTTCGAGCGGCGCCTCGCCGACGAGTTCGACCGCATCGTGCTCGTCGACGCCTCTCGTCCCCTCCGCCTCGAACGCCTCGTGCGTGACCGCGGGTTGAAGGAGACCGAGGCGCTGGATATGATCACCGCGCAGATGCCCGCTGAACTCAAACGCGCGCGCGCCGATTTTGTCATCGACAACTCGGGCAGCTTGGCCAGCCTCGACGCCCGCGTGGCAGAAGTGTGGGCCGACCTGTCCCGTGAGGCGACCGCGTTGGCGCACTCCCTCACCGCGTAAGTAAGGGCCGCTCCCCAGCGCCCCACAACGAGCGCCCGACACCCGCCATGCCCAAGATTCCGCCGGACCTGTCGTACACCACGGACCACGAGTACGTGCGTCTGTCGCCCGATGGCATCGCCCAGATCGGGATCACCGATTTCGCCCAGGGTGAGCTCGGAGACATCGTCTACATCGAGCTGCCACGCGTCGGCACCAAATTCGCCGCCCGAGACGTGTTCGGCACGGTCGAAGCGGTCAAAGCCGTGTCCGAGTTGTTCTGCCCGATCGCCGGCGAGGTCACCGCGATCAACGAGCGCCTCGACAAGGAACCCGCCCTCGTCAACTCGGATCCCTACGGCGAGGGATGGATGCTCAAGGTGAAAGCGGCCGATCCCGCGGCCCGCGATGGACTCATCTCCGCCGCGGAGTACGCGAAACACATCGGTGGCTGATATCGCGCGCCGGATCGATCCGCACGGATCGCCGGCTCGCGATGGTGTAGCCGGGGATTCCGGTCCTGCGACGGACTACGGCGCCGGCGGTTCCCTATCGCCCCTCGCCGCTACGACGCCACACTGGGCCGTGCTTGTCACCCCGCCCCTCCCCGGCGCCAGCAACATGGCGATCGACCACGCCCTGATGCACCGCGCGGCCCGCACCGGCGAAGCGGTCCTCCGCATCTACACCTGGCAGGAGCCGACGCTCTCCTTCGGACGCCACGAGGTTGCCAGGGGCGTGTACGAGCGCACCGCCATCGCCGCGGCAGGGCTGGCGGTCGTCCGCCGCCCCACCGGGGGACGCGCGGTCCTGCACGACGACGAGATCACCTACAGTGTGACCGCACCCCTCCTGTCGGACGACCACGCCACCGCACCGGGCGGCGCGCGCCGCGCACGAGCCCGCGCGCTGTACGCGGCCATCAATCATCTCCTCCTTCAGGGTCTCGCCCGCCTCGGCGTCGCTGCCCAGTTGGCATCCGGTGACGCCGCCGCGCGCCCCCGATCGCTCGGCGCAGGCCCGTGTTTCGATACGGCGAGCGATGGCGAATTGGTCGTCGCGGGACGAAAGCTCGTGGGGAGCGCCCAGTGGAGAGAAGAAGGCGCCGTGCTCCAGCACGGATCGATGCTCATCGCCGACCACCGCTCACGCCTCGCCGCCCTCTCGCCCCGATCGGCGACCGCCGCCGGGATTCCCGCTGCCGCGCTGCGCGACCTCCTGCACCGGGTGCCAACTCCGGCTAATGTCGCGGTCGCGTTCACCGCGGCGCTCGACGACGCACTGGCCGCCGCGGACGCACCCGCCGCTCGTATCATGTCGTCCGGCCCCGATATCGCCGCGATGACGGAGGAGCTGCGCGGCCGATACGAAGACGACGCCTGGACCTGGCGGCGCTGACCGAAGACCTCGCACGGGATTAGACCGGACCAATCCGGGTCTCCATCCGGGTCTCCATCGGGGTCTCCATCCGGTGCTTGCTCTCCACGCGGGCTTCGCCCCATCGTTGGAGGAGCACACGTCGGCAGGATCGGCGAGCACACCGCATCACCGGTGACGCGCGCGCGCTGCCGGCGCCCGCACTCGGACCGCCACCTTGAGATCGCCACGACTCGTGCGTCACACCATTTGCATTTCCGCTAGCCGAGCAGTTGGCCGATCGGCTATCAGATCGGCGCTGCTCGCCACTGCACTCTGCGGCATCGCGTGCCGTCCGGGCGACCGATCGAGTGCCCCCGCCGGCGGCGGCGGCAGCGGCGAGAAATCAACCGGCGGCACGGTCGTGATCTCGGTGTCGGCGGATGCGGAGCCGCTCATCCCGTTCTACGCCAACCAGACGCAGACCCGGCTCATCATCGAGCAGTTGTTCGATCGTCTCGCGGACCTCGGTGATTCGGTCAATACGGTCGGTGACCGCGGCTTCGTTCCACACCTCGCGCAACGATGGGACTGGAGTCCCGACTCGCTCGCGATCACGTTCCACCTCGATCCGCGCGCGCGATGGCACGATGGCGTGCCGGTCCGATCCAACGATGTGCGCTACACGTTCAGCATCTACTCCGACACGGCCGCCGGGATCAACGCGACGACGCAGCTCAGCCAGATCGATTCGGTCACCACGCCCGACTCGCTGAGCGCCACGTTCTGGTTCAAGCACCGGTACCCCGAACAGTTCTTTGACGCCACGTATCAAATGCTGATCTGCCCCGAGCATCTGCTCGGCAAGATCAAGCTCGCCGACCTGAGAACCGCACCGTTCGGCCACAACCCGGTCGGAGATGGACGCTTCCGCTTCAGCTCCTGGACTCCCGGGGCGTCGCTCACGATCGTCGCCGACACCGGCAACTACCGCGGCCGCGCGCTGCTCGACCGGATCGTCATGGCCATCTCGCCGTCGCCGGCCGCCGCGATCGCCAAGGTCTACGCCGGCGACGCCGATTTTCTGGAGGTCGTCCACCCCGAGGACATCCCGGAGATCCAGAGACATCCCACGCTCACCCTGCTGCCATACGACGACCCGTCGTACGGATTCCTCTGGTTCAACCTCCGCCTGCCGAAGCACGGCGGCCCACATCCGATCTTTGGAAACCGTGCACTGCGCCGCGCGCTGTCCATGGCGCTCGACCGCACCAGCATGGTGCGCAATGTGTTCGATACGCTCGGCGCCGTCCCGCACGGCCCGTTCGCCAACTCCAGCCAGATTGCCGACACGACGGTCGCGTCGCTCCCCTATGACACGGCCGCCGCCAACCACACGCTCGACTCCCTCGGCTGGCGGCGCGGTCCGGACGGTGTCCGGCACCGCAACGGCAAGCCGCTCGCGTTCACCATTCTGGTCACGACGTCGAGCAAGCCGCGCAGCCAGATGGCGCTCCTCGCACAGGATCAGTTGGCCCGCATCGGCGTCCACGTGACGCTCGAGCCGCTCGAGTTGCGCACGCTGGCCACACGCCTCATGCAGGGCGACTTCAATGCCACCGTCTGGGTGTGGAAGCCAGACCCCAGCATGAGTGATCTCAAACAGACGTGGACGATCCCGGCCGAGCGCCTCGGCGTCAATTGGGGATCGTACGAAAATCCGGTGTTCGACGCGCAAGTGGACAGCGCTCTCGCGAGCAGCGATCTCGCCCGCGTACACGAGCATTTCCGCAAGGCCTACACGATCATCAACGCGGACGCGCCCGCGGTATGGCTCTACCAGCCGCGCCAGGTGGCGGTCGCGCACCGGCGCATCCACGCCGGGTACATGCGGCCCGACGCGTGGTGGGTCCACCTCCCGGACTGGTACATCCCCGAGAGCGATCGCATTCCGCGCGACCGCATCGGTCTCGTGGCCGCCAAGCCATGATCCCGCGCACCGGCTGACGCCCGGCGCCGACTCGCCTCTGCGCGCCTTCGTCCTCCGCCGAGCCTGGCAAGCGCTGGTCGTCATCGCGGTCGTGACGACCGCGACATTCATCCTCATTCACCTCGCGCCGGGCGATCCCATCGGCGGCGGGCTCGATGACCCGCGCGTCCCGGAAGCCGTCCGCGCGCACTGGCGCGCGGTCTACGGACTCGACCAGCCCCTCGCGGTGCAGTTCGTTCGATATCTCGCGGGCGCCGCACGAGGCCAGTTCGGCTACTCGTTCGCCTACAACGAATCCGTCAGCACCATCCTGGCCCGCGCGCTCCCACGCACGATTCTTCTCGCCGGAAGTGCGCTCATCCTGAGTTTCGTGGCCGGCATTGCGATGGCGCTCATCCAGGTCGCGCGCCACGGCACAGCCACCGACCGCGTCATCGGCGTCGCCTCACTGGCTGTGTATTCGCTCCCCGAGTTCTGGCTGGGCCAGGTCGCCCTTCTCACATTTGCGTACGTGCTCCCGATCTTCCCGGCCGGCGGCATGGTCGATCCGGTGATGCATCCCTACATGGGTCCTCTCGCGGCGTTCTGGGACCGCATCGACCACCTGATTCTCCCGGCGCTGACGCTGTCCGTTCTCACCGCCGCCGGCATTGCACGTTTCCAGCGCGCCGCACTGCTCGATGTCGCGGCCGATGACTACCTGCGCACCGCTCGCGCCAAAGGTGTCCCCGAACGCTCCGTTCTCATGCGCCACGCACTCCGCAACGCCGCGCTCCCCGTGATCACGCTGTTCGGCCTCGCCCTTCCCGCCTTTTTCGGCGGGACGGTCTTCATCGAGAAGGTGTTTTCGTGGCCGGGAATCGGCTCGCTGGCCGTCGACGCGGTCACCGCGCGCGACTACCCCGTCGTCATCGCCTGCGCCGTGATCGGCAGCGTGCTGGTCGCCGGTGGCAGTTTCCTCGCCGATGTCCTGTATGCGGTCGCCGATCCGCGGCTCCGGCGCGCGCCCGGACCGGCCCGTCCATGATCGCATCCATGATCGGGTCGATGATCACGCCCGCGATCGCGAGCCGCCGGTGACCGCTCCCGTGATGGCCCCACCCCCGGGCAGCAGCGCCGCCCCCGGACCGATGCGCCCGTCCGGCGATTTCGCAATGCTCGGATGGTCGCTCGATGCAGGGCCGTGGTCCGCGATCTGGCGACGGTTCCGGCGCGACCGCGGCGCGATGGCCGGACTCGTCGTCATCGTCGCCATCGCCGTTATCTCGATCGGCGCACCACTCATCGCCCCCTACCCACCGAACGCGATTCTGGACATGGTCGCGCTCAAGAGCCAGGCGCCCTCGCTCGCCCACCCTTTCGGCACGGACCCGGCCAGCCGCGATGTCCTGAGCCGCGTTCTCTTCGGCGGCCGGGTCTCGCTCGCCATCGCGGTGCTGGCGATGCTCACCGCCACGACAGTGGGCACGATGTACGGCGCGATCTCAGGCTACGCCGGCGGAAAGGTCGATAGTGTCCTGATGCGCATCACGGACGCTTGCCTCTCCATCCCGCGCATCCTGCTGCTCCTCACGATCTGCGCGCTCTGGGGCCGTCCGTCCCTCGGCTCGCTCGTGCTCATTCTCGGCCTCACGAGCTGGTTCGGAGTGAGCCGCCTCGTACGCGGCGAAATCATGGGAATCCGCACCCGTGAATGGGTCACGGCCGCCCGCGCTCTCGGCGCCACCGACGCCCGCGTTCTCTTCCGGCACCTGCTGCCCAACATCGCGTCCCCGATCATTGTCGTGACGGCGCTCGGCATCGGTAACGTGGTGCTGCTCGAAGCCGGTCTCTCCTTCCTCGGCGTCGGCGTCCAGCCGCCGTTCGCGAGTTGGGGCAACATCATGCAGGACGGCGCGGATCAGGTACGCGCGCTCTGGTGGCTCTCGGTGTTCCCCGGTCTCGCCATCGTGTCCGCCGTCATCGCCATCAACGCGGTCGGCGATGGCCTGCGCGAAGCGGCCGACCCGAGACAATAGCAGATGACCGCATCGAATCCGCTCCTGTCGATTCGCGATCTTCGCACCGTCTTCCCCACCAGCGCCGGCCTCGCTCGCGCCGTCGATGGGCTCTCGCTCGGCGTCGAACCGGGTGAGACGCTCGGCATCGTGGGGGAATCCGGCAGCGGCAAATCGGTCACCGCCCTCTCGATTCTCCGGCTCATCCGCCCGCCAGGCCGCATCGAAACCGGGAGCTCGATCACGTTCGGCGGGACCGACCTCGCGACCTGTGATACCGAGAGCCTCCGCGCAATCCGCGGCGCGGCGCATCGGCATGGTGTTTCAGGAGCCGATGACGGCTCTCAATCCGGTGTTCACGGTCGGCGCACAGATCGCGGAGGTCGTTCGGGTACACGAGCGCACGACACGGCAGGCGGCGTGGGCCCGGGCCGTCGCGATGCTGGAGGCGGTCCGGCATTCCCGCGCCGGCCGAGCGCGCGCACCAGTATCCGCACGAGTTGTCCGGCGGCACGCGCCAGCGGGTCATGCTCGCCATGGCGCTCGTGATGCATCCCGCCCTCCTGATCGCCGACGAGCCCACCACGGCGCTCGACGTGACGGTGCAGGCCCAGATCCTTGCCCTGCTGGCGGAGTTGCAGCAGTCGATGGGTATGGCCGTGCTCCTCATCACGCATGACCTCGCGATCATCGCCGCCGTCGCATCACGAGTGATCGTGATGTATGGCGGCCAGATCGTCGAGGAAGCCCCGGTCACGGAGTTGTTCGCGGCCGCGCATCATCCGTACACCGAGGGATTGCTGCGCGCCGTTCCCCGCCCGCGGCCGCCAGGCAGTCCGGCTGCCCGGCTGGCCGAGATCCCCGGAAGCGTCCCGCCCGCGACGGCGTGGCCGGCCGGCTGCCGGTTCCACGACCGATGCCCATTCGCGTGGGATCGCTGCCGGCAGGAGATGCCGCCGCTCTACCCGATCAGCGCCACACACACGTCCCGCTGCCACCTCGCCGCCGAACCGGGGCGCCGGACGACATCGGCGCCGTTCGCGGGAACGCCATCGTGACGAATGCCAGCGCGCGGCCGCTCGTCAGTGTGCGCGACCTGCATGTACAGTTTCCGCTGTCGCGCGGCATGTTCGGCGGTGCGCACGGTTGGGTGCGGGCCGTCGATGGCGTGTCCTTCACGGTCGCCCGCGGCGAGACGCTGGCGCTGGTAGGCGAGTCGGGCTGCGGCAAGACGACCACCGCGCGCGCACTGCTCCGGCTCATCCCGGTGACGTCCGGCACCGTGTCCTTCGATGGAACGGATGTGCTGGCGCTCCGCCCCGAGCCGCTTCGCCGCTTGCGGCAGCGCATGCAGCTCGTCTTTCAGGACCCGTATTCGTCGCTCAATCCTCGCCGCACGGTGGGCGACACGATCCGTGAAGGGCTCGTCGTCCATGAAATCGCCGACGGCCGCGAAGCCGACAATCGTGTCCGGCAGGCCCTCGGCGAGGTCGGGCTCCGCCCCGAGTTCGCGCAGCGATATCCGCACGAGCTCTCGGGCGGCCAGCGCCAGCGGGTCGGCATCGCCCGCGCACTCGCGGTCGGACCCGACTTCATCGTCTGCGATGAGCCGGTGTCCGCGCTCGACGTCTCGGTGCAGGCGCAGATCATCAATCTCCTGCAGGACCTGCAGCGCGACCACGCGCTCACGTACCTCTACATCGCGCACGATCTCGCGGTCGTCGCCCAGGTCGGCGACCCGCGTCGCCGTGATGTACCTCGGACGCATCGTCGAGATCGGACCCGCGGAACCGGTGTTCCAGCAGCCGCTCATGCCGTACACGCGCGCGCTGCTGGCCGCCGCCCTCACGCCCGACCCGGCCGCGCGCCGCTCGCGCGCGGTGCTCGCCGGCGAGAGCCCGTCACCCGCGGCGCCCCCGGCGGGATGCCCGTTCCATCCCCGCTGTCCCGACCCGCGCAAGGATGCGGCATGTACGACGACGGTGCCGCCGCTCGAAGAGAAATCCCCGGGCCACTTCGCCGCCTGCATCAAGGAACCCGTGCACCTGACGCCTCTCTCAGTGCAGTCCTGAAGCATTGGCCCTGTCTTTTTCTCTCTCCGTCCGTTCTTTTCTCTTTTTCCCAAACCCCGCCCCATATGACTGCCACACCATCCGGCGCCATCACTGGCCGGGAAGCCGCGCAGGAGGACCGGGCATTCTTCGGTCACCCGCGCGGTTTGAGTTTGCTGTTTCTGGCCGAGATGTGGGAGCGGTTCTCCTACTACGGTATGCGGGCGCTGCTGGTGCTCTACATGGTCCACGTTCTCAAGTGGACGGACGCGCACGCCTCCAATCTCTACGGCTCCTACACCGGGCTGACGTTCCTCACGCCGCTCTTCGGCGGATACCTCGCTGACAAGTGGATCGGTACCCGGCGCTCGCTGGTCATTGGCGGGGTCATCATCGCCTGCGGCCACTTCGTACTGGCGCTCGACTCCCTCCCCAGCTTCTACGCGGGGCTGACGCTGGTCGTGATCGGCACGGGTTTCTTCAAACCCAATGTCTCGACGATGGTCGGCCAGTTGTACCAGCCCGGCGATCAGCGCCGCGACGCCGGCTTCACGATCTTCTACATGGGCATCAACCTCGGCGCCACGATCGCGCCGTTTATCTGCGGCTATCTCGCGCAGGACCCCGGATTCCAGGCGACGCTCGCCCACGCCGGTCTCAATCCCGCCCGGAGCTGGAGCTGGGGCTTCGGCGCCGCCGGTGTCGGCATGCTCCTTGGCCTCGCCCTCTACGTCAAGCTGCGCGACAAATACCTCCCGGGCATCGGCGTGCGAGCGACGCACACGGGGCCGACGGTGGCATCGCGCGGACAGGCCACCGCCCTGCCGCCCGACCCCACGTCCGCACCGGTCTCCGGTCCCCTCTCGGCGGACGAACGCCGCCGCGTCATTCTCGCTCCTGATCCTGTTCGTGTTCGTCGCATGCTTCTGGCTCGTGTACGAGCAGGGCGGAAGTTCCCTCAATCTCTTCGCCGACCGCTACACCGACCTGCACGCCGGGAGCAAGGTCTTTCCGTCGAGCTACTTCCAGTCCGCGCAGCCATTCTTCGTGATCACGCTGGCCCCGCTGTTCGCGCTGCTCTGGACGCGGTTGCGCAAGGCGGGTCGCGAGCCGTCCACGCCAGCCAAGATGGTGTGGGGACTCGGGCTGCTCGCCGTCGGCTGCCTCTTCCTGATCGGCGGAGGCCGCGTCGTCGACGCCTGCATGGGATCCCACGCCGCCACGTCGTGCGCCGTCGCCAGCCCCGCGTGGCTGACGATGTTTTATCTGTTCAGCGTCCTCGGCGAGTTGTGCGTGTCGCCGGTCGGACTCTCGTATGTCACCAAGGTCGCCCCAGCGCGATATGTCGGTTTCCTGATGGGCGCCTGGTTCCTCACCAACTCCCTGGGGCTCAAGCTCGCGGGCTTCGTGGCGTCCCTCGCCTCGACCATGCCCACGCAGTTGTCCTTCTTCACCATCCTGCTGGTGATTTCGGCGGTCGGCGGATTGGTCCTGTTCTTCTGCGTCCCCGTGATCAAGCGCCTGACCGCGAGTGTCCGCCTGTAGCCGGGCGGAGCGGACGCCTACTGGGGAGGATATTCGAAGATGCTCGTCGGCACCGTGCGCTCTCGCGCACGGGCCAGGTCGTGTGGTTCGATGTAGAATCGCCCGGACGCATCGTTCGCGGAGAACCGGATCTCATACGTGGCCGGCGTTGGGGTCGCGCGTCGCCGGGATCGCGAAATCCACGCGCCAGAGGCGCTTGGAGTGGATCGGGACCGCCGCGAGTAGCGACACACCCACTCCGACGGCAGTCGGAGAGTTGACGCCGAACGGCACGCCCTGCGCCCAGATCCGGCCCACGTCCGTGAATCCGGCCACGCCGATTTCGCCGAACCCCTTCACCGGGCCAAGCAGCCATCGCTCCTCGAACCGGGTCACCGTCCGCTCGCCGCCGCCGTCCCGCGAGTCGTGATAGCCCCGGACACCGCCGCGGAGATCGGACAGGGTCAGCTCGAACGGAACGGTCTGCAGGATGCCGAGGCTGAACTCCTCACTCACGATCACGGTGTGTGCCGGTGCGGGCTTCCAGTACCATCCGAAGCGCCCGCCCGCGGTCACATCGTTCCAGTCATGGAGGCGCAGATCGCGCCGCGCTTGCACCTCGCCCTGAATCCCGGTGTACATCCGCGACGAGCCGCCCCCCGCGGACATCGTCAAGGCGAAAAGCGCGTCCTGTGCCGTTGCGCCGAACACCTCGAGGCTGCGCCCCACCAGCGTACCGAATTGAAAGCCCTCGAGGAGATCCTGCTCGCCATCGAGCGCGTCGAATCCTCGCACGCGAAGGAACGAGACGTCGCGTCGTCCGTACAGCAGGTTGACGCGCCCGGAGCGAAAGCCGGAGAATCGGCCTGCGAGCCCCGGATCGGAAAACGGCACCACCGAATCCCCGCCGACGAGCAACGGGCTCGTACCGGTCGTTACGTTGTCGTCGGACACCGACAGCCCGAACAGTGTGACGTGCCCGGGATTCCCGAATCGTGCAATCCCGCCGACTTGCGCGTAGTGGCGCGAGAAGTCGAGCGTCGGTGACTCGTTGCTCGCTGGGGTCAGAAAGCTCACGTAGGTCCGAAGCTCGCCAGCCTCCGCGATCCACGCGAAGCGCTGCAGATCGGTCAGGAACGCGTGTACCAGCGTGGCCGACCAATCTCCACCGAGCTGGTCGCGATTGCCCTGCACCGTGAGCTGGATCGGGCGGTTCGCGAAGGCATAGTCGGTGATCCGCCCACCCCAATGATCGCGGAGCCGTAAGCCAGCGCCCCATTCGCCGATCACCCGAATGCCTTGCCCGCCGAGATTCGCGTCGCCGAGGCGGACGCCGAGGACGTGCGGCACCTGGCTCCGCGCCGACAGCGCGCCGAGCACGGAGATCTCATCGGCGGTGAATACGTCGATGCGGACGCCGCCCAGGTGATCGTCGTACGCCGTGACTCGTGCCTCCGACAGAAATGGCTGCGCGAGCAGGATGCGCTCGGATTCCGCCCGCCGTTGCTCGGTGCAGGGTTGGCCGAGGTGAAGTGCCAGGAAGCTCCGGATGACATTTTCGCGCGTGGTGGAATGGACGGACGCCGCCGCCTTTGCCAGCGGCCGCCACTGGCCACCGTACCCTGCGTAGTACGGGCACCTGGGGCCGGATCGCGATCGCACTGATCAGACGGCCGTTACACGGGTTCACGACTCGCGCCGTGTCCTCTGGGCCGCGGGCCGCCTGTCCGGTGTCGGACACAGGGGTGTTGCTTTGCCTGCCGGTGGCCGGCGGGCTGGCCACCCGGGTGGTGTCCTGCGCCGGTGCCCGCACGGCCGTGACAAAAAGAACGGCGCACGCACCAGCGTAGGCGCCCGCGCGACGAGTGATGGCTACACCTCGGCGGCGCTGTGTCGGGTCATGCGGGTTTACGATATATTCCCCGCACAATGGCTCGCCACCCACACGCACCACCTGCCGGCGGCCCGCTCGTCGCGGTCACTGCGACCGTTCGCGCGGACGATGGGGTTCCACGTGTACGGCTCGCGGCCTCCTATCTCCGGATCCTCGAACGCGCGGGACTGACGCCCGTGGTCATCGCCCCGTTCCCCGGCCCGCTCGCGGATGTTGAGGCGGCGATCGATCGCGTCTTCGGCGCAGTCGCGGGTCTCGTGCTGACGGGAGGCGAGGACGTCGCGCCCGCCGAATACGGCGCAGCACCCGGCGCGCACCTTGGCCGCGTCAACGCCGAACGCGACATGACTGAGTTGGCGCTGGTGCGCGCCGCACGCGATCAACGCGTCCCCACGCTCGCCATCTGCCGCGGCATCCAGGTGCTCAACGTCGCCCTCGGCGGCACGCTGATTCAGGATCTGCCAACCGAAAAGCCCAGCGACATCGCGCACGATCCGGAACAGCCCCGCACGTCGCGCACACACAGCATCCAGCTCAGCCCCGACACGCGCGTCTTCGACGCCCTCGGCGCGGCGACGCTCGACGTGAACTCGGTCCATCACCAGGCAATCGGCAAACTGGCCGAGAGCCTGGTCGTCACCGCCAAGGCACCGGATGGGATCATCGAAGCGGTCGAAACCGGGCGCCGCGATCCGTGGTGGGTGCTGGGCGTTCAATGGCATCCGGAAGAGTTCGCTGATGAGGGCACGGCCCCCGATCATGGGTTGGTCTCGGCGTTCGCCGCCATTCTCGGCGTCAGCAGCGCGCCAGCCAAGTAATACCCCTGTAGAGGCCACGGGCTGGCACTCTAACACTGATCAGCCCGGTTTGCGAGACGACGCCGTACAGGGACCGAAACACCCGCCCGTCCGGGGCCGTATTGTTGAGGTATGATTGAGATCGTAGTCGAAGGGGCGCTCTTCGTCGTGCTGCTCGCGACGGCGGTCGCCCTGCTGATTTTCGTCCTCGTGCAATTCACGCCGCTCGGGCTCCGGATCCGGCAAGCCCGCAACCGCCGCCTGATCGAGGCGGCGGCCGATCTGGTGTGTCCGATCCACGGCCCGCACGCCGCGACCGACATGGTCCTGCTCCCCAACGGCGAACGGATCTGTCCCGAGTGCTTCCAGGAGGTTGTCCATGGTTAGCGTCGTCAGTGATCGCTTCGCTCAGATGCGCGGTGGGACGCCCGGTGGCCCCCTTGGCCACGCGGCCATCAAGCTCGGGGCAATCGTCGCCGGCTTGATCGTGCTGCTGCTCTTGCTCCCCACCACGGTGACGTACATCGACCCCGGACACGTCGGCATCGTCATCAGCCGCACGGGCGGCGGGGTCGAACGGATACCGCTCGATGCCGGCCTGCACACGCGCAATCCGCTGACGACCGGAATCGAGGAATATCCGATCTACATGCAGACGCTGGTGCTCGCCAAGGCGTCGAACGAAGGAACTGTCGATAATGAGGAGATCAACGTGAACAGCGTCGAGGGACAGCCGATCTCACTCGACGTCGCGATGTCGTTCGAGCTGGATGCGATGAAGGTGCCGGAGTTGTACTCGACGTTCCGGAACAACATCGATTTCATCCAGCACAATTATGTGAAGCAGACGATCCGTCAGGCGCTCCAGGAAGTCATCGGCGGCGAAGCCATCGCCGACATCCTCGGCCCCAAGAAAGCCGAGGTGGTCAACCGCACGCAGACGCTGCTCGACAAGCGCCTCTCACCCTACGGGTTTCTCGTGAAGCAGTTCACCATCAACGAGATCCGGGCGCCACAAACGGTGATCGACGCGATCAACGCCAAGAACGTGATGCAGCAGGCCGCACTCACGTCACAGAACGAGCTGCAGAAGAATCAGTTCCAGTCGCAGGGCGATTCGATCAAGGCCGCCGGCCACGCCAAAGCGATCCTCGCCGAAGCGGAAGCCCAGGCCAAGGCCAATCACCTGCTGGCGGAAAGCATCACGCCGACACTGGTGACGTACGAGATGGCAAAGAAGTGGAACGGCCAGATGCCCCAGGTCTCCGGCAGCGCAATCCCAATGATCCAGATGCCCAAGCCATAGAACTGTGGTTGCCGTCCCGCCACTGCCAGTCGTCGAGGGCAGTAGGGGCCATTCGAGAATGGCCCGGCAAAGCCGGCGATGCGACGGGAAGAAAAGAAAAAGAGACGGACGGCAGTTGGCCGTCCGTCTCCTTTCTCCTTTCGCGCTGGTGCCCGCTCAGCTCACCAATTTCCACCGCGCCGCATTGCTCACCTCGCGCATCAAGCGGTCCGGCGATTGATGCCTCGGAAACAGATACGAATCACTCACCCGATTGAGCGCGAGCCGCAACAACGCGAACCGCTCCGCGGCAGTCTCATACAACGACCGCACCCCATGCTGGCCAGCCAGTTGATGCTCGGCCGCAAGCGCAAACCCCCGCCGCCCCATCGCCTCGAAATAGTCGATGTCTGGCGTGCCCCGGCGCCAATGCCGGTTCGCGATGTACTCGGGAAAGAGCCCGCTGAGCCACAACGCGTAGTTCCCGAGATGCGCCCGCACGAGAAACGTGCGTCGCGGATCGGGCCCGTCCGCCGCGCCGGACAACTCGGCCAACGTCGTATACCACTCGTCATCAGTGCTCGCGACCCGCTGTGCGCGATCCTGCAAACCGAAATGGAGAAGGATGCTCGCCACGTAATCCGCCAGCACGCGGTCCTGCTCCCCCACGTCCATGAGCGCATGGCGCACGATGACGTACGAAAAAAGCGCATACGACGCGCACCCGCCCTGGCGCGCTTCCACCAGTGCGCTGAGTAGACGCGGGTCGTCCAGCACCTCGTCGAACCCATGGTCGCGAAGTGTCGCCTCCGCACTCTCGTGCGCATCGGGCGAGCCACGCGCTATCAATCGGAGCGCGAGTTGTGCATCATCGCGCTGCAATTGCCCTCGAACATTGGCCACTATCATCGAACCTCCCGATGAAAGAGGACGGCGACGCTCCCGAGGAATGCGGATGACGTGCTCGCCGCTGATGGCTATCAATACACCATTCGTGCCACGCACGCACGATCACTATTAGTGCGACGATTACCCACTGACCGAGATACGGCGCGCGTAGCACTCTCGCCTGTCGAGTGCTGACAACAGTGTTAGCGCGCTGCCGATACAGTGCGCTGCAGGCTGAAACGAACGATTCTGCCCCTGGTAGGGGCGGGTCATGACCCGCCCAGTGAAAGCCGGCTAACGCGCGCACGCGCGTGTCGACTTACCGCGGCCGCGCGTCCCGATTGGCGAGCGCTTCGCCCAGGTCGAATAGCAGTTGGCTCACATGCGCGAGTTTCACATAGTCGATCCGCGATGGCTCGTCGCTCGCCTGCTGGTAGTCCGCATGCAGCCCGGTCGTGAAGAACGCCACGGGCACGCCATGCTCCCCGTACGGGAACGCATCGCCGCGGAAATACACGCGCTGCGGATTCGTGGGACTGTCCCACATCCGCCCGATCGCGAATGGCGACGGCAACGACGCATTCACCGAATCGACGATCCTGCCGAGCGGCCTGCTGATGCCGTGCGGCGCCGAGCCGGGTCCCACGACGTAGAGGGATTCCGGTGCGTTGCGCCCGATCATGTCGGCATTGATCATTGCCACGATCGAATCCAGCGGCACGAGCGGATGGCTGGCGAAATACGCCGAGCCGAGGAGCCCTTCTTCTTCGCCGGTGTGCCACACGAAGAGCACCGACCGTCGCGGCGGCGGCGCCTGGCGCATCGCGCGCGCAATGGCCAACAGGGCGACACTCCCGGACCCATCGTCGTCCGCCCCGTGCGCGACGGAGTCTCCGCCGGGAACGGGCACGATGCCCAGATGGTCGTAGTGGGCACTATACGCGACCCAGTTGCGCTGGAGAACGGTATCCGCACCCGGCAGCGCACCCACGACGTTGTATGACTGCACGGGTGTGCGCTCGATCTCGGCGGCCGCCGTGAATCGCATGCCGGTCAGCACCTGCGGGCGGTCATCGTGCGGCCACCGGCGCGGGAGGAGTGGCGATCCCGGGGCGGGCTCGCCGAGCAGCAGCATCGCGGGCGCAGGCGCGCTGCGTGCCAGCGACGCGCCGCTGTCCGGCCGCTCCGCCGAGGCGAGCTGCAGGAAGCCGTGGTCCACCGCCCGCCGCATTGGTTCGTACAGATCGGCGGATGCGCCGGTCACGAGGACGATCACCGCCGCGGGATGACGCGAAAGGATCCGGTCGAGTCGCGATCCGATGGCGTTCGGCGATTCCAGCTCGGAACGGCGCGCGGCGTCCGCACCCGGCGGCGCCCCATTGATCACGACGACCACGCGCCCTTCGAGCGGAATCCTGGCCAGATCGTCGCCGCCGTCAGGGCGCACGACGCCGTACCCGGCAAACACCAGATCTCCCTCGGCATGCAGCGCCGCCGACGTACCGATGCTGCTGGGCGCGATCAGCGGCACGAGCCCGGTCACGTAGCGCGTGGATCGGGCAGCCGCGGCGGAAGTGCCCCGCTGGACGGTCCACTGCGTGCCCGCACCAAGCCGAATGCGCACGAGCGGCACACGCTGCAGATAGCCGCTGTCGCCCGCGGGTTCGATGCCGATGCGTTTGAGCCGCGCGACGAGAAATGCGGCGGCCCGGCGCTCATCCGCCGTTCCTGTCTCGCGTCCGCGAAAGGAATCGGACGCGAACACGGTGAGGTCACGGCGCAGTTCGGCCGCAGCCGGCGGCACGGCCACCACCGCGGCGCTGACCGCGGCGATCGGCAATTCGGCCGGCCGCGAACACGCCGCGCACGCCACGACGACCCCGAAAACCGCTCTCGCATGTGACGTCGCTAATCCACGCATCACCCACTCGACGGACGGCCGCCCCCCGAAGCAACCCTGCGGTACTGGCTTCCGGCCATCCACGAGGGCCGACGCCCCGCCAGTCGTCGTGGCCAGTAGACGCCCTGCGAGATGGCGCAGGCCAATGCCGTGTCTAACCGCCCTCTTCCGGCCATTGAAGAGGCCCGACGCCCGGCCAGTCGTCGAGGCCAGCAGGCGCCATTCGAGAATGGCGCATGGCGATGCCGGATCTACCCGCCCCGCCCCGCACCCCCGAACCCAACCGTGGCCGATGTTGTGGGGTATCAGGCCCACAGGGTAGCGATTCATGCGTGGCGACGGCAAACTTCAGAGGAAGATGATTTATATCGGCATTCCGGCCCACAACGAGGCCCACACGATCGGCGTGCTGTTGTGGCGGATCCGCAAGGTCTTCCTCCAGTTCCCGCGCGAGTACGAGCTGATCGTCTACGATGACGCCAGCACGGACGAGACCGCCGAGGTGTTGCGCCCCTACGCCGAGGTGCTGCCGCTCACCGTGATCCGCGGCGAACGCCGTCTCGGCAACGCTGGCGCCCTCGACGTGATCTGCCGGACGGCTGCCCAGCGCACGCGCTACGCGCGCCGGGATGCCCTCGTGACGATGCAGGGCGATTTCACCGATCAGCCTGAGCACCTGCCCGACCTGATCCGCCGCTTCGAAGGCGGCGTCGATCTCGTCGTCGTCGAACAGGCACCCCCGGGCGCCGCACCCGGCGCCATAGCGAATGCTCAGAGTGGCACCGCGCCTGCCCCGGCCCCCACGCCGGTCCCGAGCGGCGTCCGCTGGCTCCGCCGCACGGTGCCCTGGATCGTGCGAGCGTTTGTTCGCGTGCCCGGCGTTGGCGATCCGTTCAGCGCCTTTCGCCTCTATCGCATCTCCGTGCTGCGCGATGCGATCAAGGCGCTCGGACCGGACACGCCGCTCGTGACGCGGGACGGATGGGCCGCGAACGCCGAGCTGCTGCTGCGGACCGCGCCACTCGCCCGGCGCGTGGAGACGGTGTCGCTCGCGCCTCGCTACGATCTCCGCCAGCGCGAGAGCCGTGTGCGCCCATTTGCCGACGCACTCCGTCTCTACCGGTTTGGCCGCGCCGCCCGCGCGCTGCAGGCGGCACGCACTTGACGCGGGCCCATCTCGCACGGGCGGCCGCGCACGCAGCCGCGCGTTTGGCATTGCTGCTCGCCACCGCGTCAGGCGTGCGCGCGCAAGATCCGCCAATCCCCAACCCCCAATCCCCAACGCCTAGGCCCCACTCCCCTCCATTCTCGGTGGGCGAGCGCGCCGACTACGATGTCAAGTTCGGCATCCTCCACGTCGGCGGTGGCTCGATGGAAGTAGCCGACGTGCAGTCGCTACGCGGCAAGGATGTCTGGCACACGATATTCCGCTTCAAGGGCGGGACCATCTTCTATCACGTCAACGACGTCTTCGAGAGTTGGTTCGACAAGGACTCCCTGTCGTCGCTGCGATTCGCCCAACACCTCGAGGAAGGCGGGAAGGTCCGGAACCGCGACTATGTCATCTACCCGGACCGCGCCGTCTTTCAGTTGAATGACAAGCCGGAGCAACCGTCGGTCTCCAACCCGCTCGACGATGGCTCCTTCCTCTTCTTCGTTCGCACGCTCCCGCTGACGGTCGGCGAGACGTACACGTTCGACCGCTATTTCAATCCCAAGAGCAACCCGGTCACGATCAAGGTCCTCCGCCGCGAACGCATCTCGGTCCCCGCCGGCAAGTTCAACGCGATTGTCGTCCAGCCGATCATCAAGACCGGCGGGATCTTCTCGGACCGCGGCGAAGCCCAGGTCTGGTTTTCCGACGACTCCGCACGCATCGTCCTGCAGATGAAATCGAAGCTGAGCTTCGGTTCGCTCGACCTGTACCTCAAGAAATACCAGCCCGGACGCGGCGCGGTCGCGAGTGTGCCGGCAGGCGCTCCCCAAACGCCGTCCGGCAGCGTGGCGGCCGACACGGTCGCGGGATCTGCGGCCGACGATTCGTCCCCCTCTCCGTCGGCTCCCCCGCCCCAGAGCCGCCGCTGAGCACGGACCGGACGCCACCCACGAATCCGCCGCCGGAGGCGGACCTCGTCCCGCCGGAGGCGGACCTCTCCGCGGTTCGCACCGTGCCGATCGGCCGTCGTCCCAACAAGGTGCGCGCCGAGGAGTTCGCGAAACCGCCCGAGCACGCGGCCGCGGGGCACGCCGGCCCGTCATTCGGCGCGTTCATCGATTCACTCCCGGATATCCTCGTCGCGCGCGACTTCCGCCGCGTCGTCAGCGCCATCGTCGCCGCCCACCGCGCGAAACGCGCGGTCGTCGTCATGCTCGGCGGCCACGTCGTCAAGACCGGGCTCGCGCCGCTGCTGATCGACCTCATGGAACGGCACGTGATCACGCACATCGCCACGAACGGATCGGCCGCCATCCACGACTATGAGATGGCACGGTTCGGCGCGACGTCGGAGGATGTCGCCGCGGGTCTCCGCGACGGCACGTTCGGCATGGCGGAAGAGACGGGACGCGGGATGAACGAGGCCATCACCGCCGGCATACGCACGGCTACGGCATGGGCGAAGCACTCGGCCGCGCCCTCGAGCAGGAACCAGCCCTCGCGCACCCGGAGCTGTCCATACTGCTCGCCGGCCGCCGGCTCGGCGTCCCCGTCACCGTCCACGCGGCGATCGGTGCCGAGATCATTCATCAGCACCCGGCTGTCGACGGCGCGGCGATCGGCGACACCAGCCACCGCGATTTCCGCCGCCTGTCAGCGTCGCTGGACGGATTCGATGGCGGCGGGGTCGTGCTCAACATCGGCAGCGCGGTCATCATGCCGGAGGTCTTTCTCAAGGCGCTCACGATCGCCCGCAACCTGCACGGCGGACGCCCCACCGGATTCCTGACGTGCGATCTCGACATGCAGCGCCACTACCGGCCGCGGGTCAATGTCGTCGAACGGCCGACCCAGAACGGCGGCAGGGCTACGAGATCACCGGCCACCACGAGATCATGGTGCCGCTGCTCGCGTGGGCGGTCGCCGACGCGCTGGAACGTGATGCGCTAAATCGCGGCTACGCGGATCCGAACGCGGATCCGGAAAACCGGTCCCGTAAACGCCGGGCCGTCTCCGGACTCACGATCCGGATCACGAAGTAGACGACGGCACCCAGGATCAAAGCCTTCACGGCGAACATGACCAGCGTGATCGTGAGGCCGATGACAGCCCCGAAAATGCTGAACACTGAGCCCAGCAGGAAAAATCCCAGTACGGCAAAGGCGCCAATGACGAAGACGGTACGAAGCATGAGGCAGAACTCGGTTACAGGGTCTGACAATCATACGAAAATCGGGAGCGCATGGTTTCAGCGCCCGGACCCCCACCCTCAGGCCCGGTAACGATGGCCCCCGCGGCGACCCCCTCAGTTGCCGACGTTACGGTCGTAGGGGCCGGCCTGATTGCCCTGACGGCCGCCCTCGCCCTCGCGGATCGGGGCCTCGATGTCCTCCTGGCGGGCAATAACCACACCGGCGAGGCGTCCCCCGCAGGGGCCGGCATGCTCGCCCCGTCCGTCGAGGACTCGCACGCGCCGCCCGGCGCGGACCCCGGCCGCCAGTTCGCCGTGGCGTCGCTCGAACGCTATCCCGGGTACCTGGATTCCCTGGCCGCCCGGACCGGCATCACCGTCCCCCTCAACCGACGCGGCATCCTCCGGGTCGCGCTCGACGAAACCGGCGCGCGCGACCTCCGCCAGCACGACGGCCCGCACGCGCAATGGCTCGCCCCGGACGCCGTGCGGCAGATCGAGCCCGGCCTCGTGTCCACGGCGGGCGCGATGTTCTACCCAACCGACGGCGCCGCCGACAACGTCGCTCTCCTCCACGCGCTCGATGTCGCGATCGAACGCTCACCACGGATCCACCGCATCAGAATCGACGTGCGCGCGATCGCGGTCGGCGTCGCAAACGCGAACGCACGCGCGACGTGCACTCTGGCGGGCAACGGTGACGCGATCTCGTCATTGCACATTGTCCTCGCCGCCGGCGCATGGACGCCGCAAATCGAAGGTTTGCCGCGCGCGATCCCGGTCGAGCCCTACCGCGGGCAGATGTTCTCGGTCGCCGCGAACGGTGCCGCGGCGCTCAGCCACGTCGTGTACGGACCCGACTCCTACATCGTCCCGCGCGGCGACCGGATTCTCGTCGGCTCGACCATGGAACGCGTTGGCTTCGATCCGGCGACGACCGATGCGGCGCTCGCATCGGTGCGGGCAAGAGCTGCGGCCTACTGGCCCATTGCGGCGTCCGCACCCGCGGTCTCCGCGTGGGCGGGACTCCGCCCGGTCACACCCGACCTGCTGCCGATTCTGGGACGCGACCCGGAATATCCCGCACTGATCTACGCCTGTGGCCACTCGCGGAACGGCATTCTCATGGCGCCGCTCACCGGTGACTGCGTGGCAGCGCTCGTGACCGGCACCGCCCTCCCAGCCAGCCTCGGCGCATTCACCATCGAACGCTTTGCCAGCGGTGCTCGGCGCGAGACTCGGTCAGAGGTGCCATCCTAGTGCGTAACCGTGACTTGGTCGTCTTTTGAGCAGCCCTGGCGACCGATATATTTCCCTCACGGGCGCATGTAACTCAGGCTGGTCATCACGATGGCAGATTCGCTGTATCAGATCATGGGCCGGCACCGCGCGGCAGCGCTGCCGGAGCGGAAGCCGTCCTGGCTCAAGGTGCAGGGCGCCGGGCGGTCCGAACTACCTGCGGCTCAAGCAGCTCATGCGCGAGCTCGACCTCCACACGGTCTGCGAGGAAGCGCATTGCCCCAACGTCGGCGAGTGCTGGGAGCACGGCACCGCCACCTTCATGATCCTCGGCGACGTCTGCACGCGGAACTGCGCCTACTGCGCCGTCGCGCACGGCCGGCCGCCGAAGTACGACATCGGCGGAGCCGGAGCGCGTCGCCGAGGCCGTCGCGCGAGATGCGGCTCCAGCACGCCGTCATCACCTCGGTCGATCGCGACGACCTGCCCGACTTCGGCGCGTGGATCTTCGCCGAGACGATCCGGCAGATCAACGCAGCGGCTGCCCGACTGCTCGGTCGAAGTGCTCGTTCCCGATTTCCAGGGCAACGAAGACTCGATCCGCGCCGTGCTCGAGGCGCGGCCCGGACATCTACAATCACAACACCGAGACGGTGCCGCGCCTCTACAAGAAGTGCCGGCCCGGCGGCCGCTACGAGCGCGTGATGCGAGATCTTCCGCACGGCGAAGCGCATCGCGCCGACATCCCGACCAAGACCGGGCATCATCCTCGGCATGGGCGAGACGATCGAGGAGGTCGTCGCCGTCATGCGCGACCTGCGCGACGGTCGACGTCGACATCCTCACGCTCGGCCAGTACCTGCGCCCGTCCGACGCGCACATCGCGCTCGATCGCTACGTACACGCCCGAGGAGTTCCGCCAGCTCCGCGAGGCCGGCATGGCGATGGGCTTCCGGCACGTCGAGAGCGGCCCGCTCGTGCGCTCGAGCTACCACGCCTGGGAGCAGGTCCAGGCGGCGGGCGTACGGCGCATGACCAAGACTCGGCCGACGTCCACTTCGACTTCGACGCCGCCATCGGGAACCGTCGCCGCCACGGCCCGACGACCAGCCCACGGCGAACGCCGCTCCATCCGTGATCGAGCCGCCAGTCGCCAGCGACGACCCGCGAGCTGCATCGCGAGCTGCTGCGGCTCGATGCTGCTCCAGCGCCGCTTCGAGGAGCGCTGCGCCGAGGCGTACGCGCTCGGCAAGATCGGCGGCTTCTGCCACCTCTACATCGGACAGGAAGCGGTGAGCACCGGCGCGCATCTCCGTGCTCCGCCCCGACGACTACGTGATCACGACCTACCGCGACCACGGCCAGGCGCTCGCGCGCGGCATGACGCCGCGCGCGGTCATGGCCGAGCTGTTCGGCCGCGTCGACGGCTGCTCGCGCGGCAAGGGCGGCTCGATGCACCTCTTCGACCGCAACACGAACTTCCTCGGCGGACACGGCATCGTCGGCGGCGCACGTGCCGCTCGCGACCGGCGTCGGCTTCGCGATCAAGTACCGCGGCGGCGATCAGGTCTGCGTCTGCTTCATGGGCGAGGCGGTCGTGAACACCGGCGCGTTCCACGAGGCGCTGAACATGGCCGGCCTCTGGAAGCTGCCGGTCGTCTTCGTCATCGAGAACAACCGCTACGGCATGGGCACGGCGCTCGAGCGCGCGTCGGCCGATCCACGACATCTACGAGCGCGGCGCGCGCGTACGACATGCCCGCGCGCGGTGGTCGACGGGCAGGACGTGTTCGCGGTGCGCGCGGCGACGCAGGAAGCGGTCGAGCGCGCGCGCACGGAGCCGACTGCCGACGCTGCTCGAGATGCGCACCTACCGCTTCATGGGCCACTCGATGTCCGACGCGGTCAGCGGCACGTACCGCACGCAAGGCGGAGCTCGAGGAGCACATGAAGCGCGATCCGATCGCGCTGCTGCGCGCGCACATGCAGGAGCACGGCGAGCTCGACCGACGAGGAGCTCGCAGCGCATCGACGAGGAGATGCAAGGCGATCGTGCAGGACGCCTGGGACTTCGCCGACGAGAGTCCCGAGCCGCCGCTCGAGGCGCTGTACGAGGACGTGCTACGTCGACACGACGAGCGACACGACGCCGACGCGCGTCGCCGCGGACTGACGTCGACCTGCAGCAGCCGATCATCATGCCAGTCATCACGTACCGCGACGCGCTCAACCAGGCGCTGCGCGAAGAGATGCAGCGCGACGACCGCGTCTTCCTCATGGGCGAGGAAGTCGCGCGTCTACCAGGGCGCGTACAAGGTCTCGAAGGGACTGCTGCAGGAGTTCGGCGAGATGCGCGTCGTCGACACGCCGATCACCGAGCTCGGCTTCGCCGGCGTCGGCGTCGGCGCGGCGATGGTCGGGCTGCGCCCGATCATCGAGTTCATGACCTGGAACTTCGCGCTGCTCGCGCTCGACCAGGTCGTCAACGCCGCGGCGAAGATGCTCTACATGTCGGGCGGCCAGTTCAACATGCCGATCGTCTTCCGCGGCCCGAACGGCGCCGCGCTGCAGCTCGTCGGCGCAGCACTCGCAGGCGTGGGAGTCGTGGCTCGCGCACATCCCCGGGCTCAAGGTCGTCGCGCCGGGCACGCCGGACGACGCCAAGGGGCTGCTCAAGAGCGCGATTCGCGACGACAACCCGGTGCTGCGTCCTCGAAGGCGAGATGCTCTACAACACCAAGGGCGAGGTGCCCGACGAGGAGTACGTCATCCCGATCGGCGAGGCGGAGCTCAAGCGCGAGGGCGATCACTGCTCGATCATCACGCACGGCAAGATGGTGCTCGTCGCGATGCAGGCGGCCGACCAGCTGGCGAAGGAAGGCATCCGCGTCGACGTCGTCGATCTGCGCACGGTGCGCCCGATGGACGTCGAGGCGATCGCGCGCGTCGGTGCAGAAGACGAATCGCGCCGTCGTGCTCGAGGAAGGCTGGGAGATCGGCGGCATCGGCGCGCAGGTCGTCGACTACATCCAGCGCGACTGCTTCGACGATCTCGACGCGCCGGTGGTGCGCGTGCACCAGGCCGACGTGCCGATGCCGTACGCGAAGAACCTCGAGCAGCGCCGCGAAGCCCGACGCTGCCGAAGACGATCGCGGCGGTGCAGCAAAGTCATGTACCTCGACTAGACCGCGAGTCACCGTCAATGGCAACCAAGGTCTTCATGGAGGCGCTCTCGCCGACGATGGAGGAAGGGCGCCTCGTCAAGTGGCTCAAGAACGAGGGCGACGCCGTCAAGAGCGGCGACGTCGCTCGCCGAAGTCGAGACCGACAAGGCGATCATGGAGCTCGTCGCGCGCGGCGACGGCGTGCTGCGCAAGCGGCTCGATCGGCGAGGGCGACACCGCGCCCGGTCGGCACAGCTCGTCGGCGTGATCGCGCGCGCCGGACGAGAACATCGACGCGCTCGTCGCCGGCGCCGGCGGCGCCGCCGGCCGCGGCGCGCCGCGCAGCCGGCGCAGGTCGTCGCGACGACGCAGGCAGCCGGCAGCGCACCGGCGATCCCGCGCACGCCCGGCGCAGTCGCAGGGCGAGGCACCGCGCCGCCGCAGCAGAAGGTCGCCGCGGCGCCGCCCGCCAGCGCCGAGCGCTCCAGCCGGCCGCAGCCGCCGCCGCCAGCCGCCGCAGCCGCCGGCAACGGCGGCGGCGTGCGCTCGTCGCCGCTCGCGCGCCGCCTCGCGTCGCGAGCGCGGCCTCGATCTCGGCAGCGTCGCAGGGCTCCGGCCCGGGCGGCCGCATCATCAAGCGCGACATCGAAGCGCCGCGGCCGCCGGCGCCGCCGCGGCGCCGCGCCGCCGCTGCCGCGCGCCAGCGTCCGCGCCGTCCCGCGCGAGGGCGACTTCCAGGACGTCCCGCTCACGCAGATCCGCAAGACGATCGCGCGAGCGGCTCGCCGAGTCGATCGGCCCGATCCCGACCTTCTACCTCACCGCCGAGTTCGACCTCACGCGCGTCGACGGAGATGCGCGACGCGATGGCCGACGCTGGGCGACGAGTTCAAGGTCTCGGTCAACGACATCCTGCTCAAGGCCGTCGCCATCGCGCTCGCGCAGCATCCCGAAGTGAACGCGCACTGGCTCGGCGACCAGCATCCGCTACTTCAATCGCGTGCACCTCGGCATGGCCGTCGCGACGGACGATGGGCTCATCGTGCCGGTCATCTTCGACGCCGACCGGAAGCGCATGAGCGAGATCGCGCGCGAGGCGAGGAGCTCGCGAAGCGCGCGCGCGAGCGGAAGCTCAAGCCCGAGGAGTACACCGGCTCGACCTTCTCGGTCTCGCAACCTCGGCATGTTCGGCATCGATCAGTTCACGGCGATCATCAATCCGCCCGAGGTCGGCATCCTCGCCGATCGGCGCGGCGAGGACAAGCTCGGTCGTCGTCGACGGCGAGCTCGTCGTGCGCAAGCGCGTGCGCGTCACGATGAGCTGCGATCATCGCGTCATCGACGGCGCGATCGGCGCGCGCTTCCTGCAGACGCTGCGCCGGCTGGTCGAGAATCCGCTCATGCTCGTGTTCTGAGCACCGTGTCACGTTTTCACTACAGGCATCGAACTGACAATGGCTTCTTTCGACGTGATCTTCCTTGGCGGCGGCCCCGCCGGCTACGTGGGCGCGATCCGCGCGGCGCAGCTCGGCCTCACCGTCGCCGTCGTCGAGCGCGAAGGGCTCGGCGGCACCTGCGTGCTCTGGGGATGCATCCCCGCCAAGGCGCTGCTCGAGAGCGCGGCGCGTCGCGCACCGCGCGCAGCGAGGCGAAGGCGTTCGGCGTCACCGTCGGGCGAGATCAAGCTCGACTACGGCGTCGCGATGAAGCGCTCGCGCGCCGTGAGCACGCAGAACTCCAAGGGCGTCGAGTTCCTCTTCAAGAAGAACAAGATCACCTGGATCAAGGGCACCGGCGAAGCTCGCCGGCAAGAACGACCGTCGCGCGTGAAGACGCCGACGGCAAGGAAGAGAAGCACGACGCGAAGAAAGCCGTCGTCATCTCCACCGGCTCGCGCGTGAAGGGGCTGCCGCAGATCGGGCTCGAGCTGAACAAGACGACCGTCATCTCGTCCGACGAAGTGCTGATCCTCGAGAAGGCGCCCGAAGTCGATGGTCGATCGTCGGCGCCGGCGCGGTCGGCTGCGAGTTCGCCGACGTCTTCAACGCCTTCGGCACGCAGGTCACGCTGATCGAGGTCGCTGCCGGGCATCCTCCCGCTCGAGGACGCCGACTGCTCGAAGGAGCTCGAGCGCGCTTCAAGAAGCGGAAGATCGACGTCCTCACCGGCGCGAAGATCACGCGACGTGAAGGTCGGCAAGGACTCCGTGATCGATGACGCGTCGAGGCGGGCGGCGAGAAGAAGGACGCTCAAGGTCGAGAAGGTGCTCGTCGCCGCCGGCCGCGCGCCGAACATCGAGGACATCGGGCTCAAGGAAGCTGGGCGTGCAGCTCACCGATCGCGGCTTCATCAAGATCAACGAGCAGATGGAGACGACGCGCGAAGGGCATCTACGCCATCGGCGACGTCGCCGGCCCGCCGATGCTCGCGCACAAGGGCGAGCGCGAGGGCGTCGTCGTCGCCGAGGTGCTCGCCGGCAAGCACGCCGCACGGCGTGAACTACGGCAACATTCCGAACGCGACCTACTGCCATCCGGAAGTCGCGTCGATCGGCCTCACCGAGCAGCAGTGCAAGGAGAAGAAGCTCGACTACAAGGTCGGCAAGTTCCCCTTCTCGGCGAACGGTCGCGCGCGCACGTCGGGCGAGACCGAAGGCTTCGTGAAGATCATTCGCGACGCGAAGTACGGCGAGATCCTCGGCGCGCACATCGTCGGCGCGCACGCCACGGAGCTGATCCACGAGCTCGTCGTCGCGCGCGAGAACGAGTTCACGGTCGAAGAGGTCGATCTCGCGATCCACGCGCATCCGACGCTCTCCGAGGCGATCGCCGAGGCGGCGCTCGACTCGCTGGGGCAAGATGATCCACGCGTGAGTCGGTGATGCGCACGTGGCTGAGCGTCGAGCTGCTGGACGTCGCACCTCGGCATCGATGCCCTACGCGCGAGGCGCTCGAGCTCCAGCGCGCCGTCGCGCGCGCGCGGATCAGCGGCGCGATCGCCGCAGGACGTGCTGCTGCTCGTCGAGCATCCGCCGGTCGTCACGCTCGGCCGGTCGTCGAAGGCAGCAGCACCTCGCTCGCGTCGCCGGCGCTGCTGCGCGGCGCGCGGCGTCGAGCTGTTCGAGGTCGAGCGCGGCGGCGACGTCACCTTCCACGGACCCGGACAGCTCGTCGGCTATCCGATCATCGATCTCAAGCGGCCACAAGCAGGATCTGCACTGGTACCTGCGGCAGGTCGAGGAGGCGCTGATCCGCGCGCTCGGCGACGTTCGGCATTGCCGGCGAGCGCAGCGACGGGCTACACCGGCGTCTGGACCGGCGGGCCGCAAGATCGCGTCGATCGGCGTGCACGCGCGCGACTGGGTCACGTGGCACGGCTTCGCGCTCAACGTCACGACCGATCTCTCGCTACTTCGATCTCATCGTTCCGTGCGGCATCGCCGGCGTCGAGATGACGTCGATCGCGCCGCGAGCTGGGCACCGCGACAGACGTCGCGATGCCGGACGCCTGCGTCGCGACGGTGACGGTCGAGTATCGCCGCGGCCATCGGCGTTCGATCTCGACGCCCGATCGTCGCGAGCCATGCTCGCGCCGTCGCTGCTCGGCAGCAGCGCCGATCGCTCGGCCAGATCGACGCGTGCCCGACAGCGCTCGTATCCGATCCGCGCGAGCGCGACCCGACGTCCATCGGCCGCGCGCCGAGACTTCGCGACGTCCGAGCTCAATCCGGAGCAGGCGCGCGGCCGCGACGTACGGCGATGGTCCGCTGCTCATCATCGCCGGCGCCGGCACCGGAAAGACGCGCACGCTCGTCTATCGCGTCGCGCATCTGATCGAGCGCGGCGTCGACGCCGGAGCGCATCCTCCTGCTCACGTTCACGCGCCGCGCCGCGCAGGAGATGCTCGCGCGCGCCGAGCGACTCGTCGGGCGGCGCGAGCGCGCGCGTGCACGGCGGCACCTTCCACGCGACCGGCGCACCGGCTGCTCCGCCGGTTCGGCGCCGCCGCCGGCCTCGCCGAGCGACTTCACGATCATGGACCAGGGCGACGCCGAGGACCTGATGCAGCTCGCCCGCGCGCAGCTCGGGCTACGGCAAGCAGGACGAAGCGATTCCCGAAGAAGGAGACGCTGCACTACGTCTACTCGCGGCACGTCAACACCGAGATCCCGGTCGAGGACGATCCTGCGCGACGAGTTCCCGCAGTTCGTCGAGTACGCGCCGCGACATCGTGCGCATCTTCGCCGACTACACGCGCGGAAGGCAGGAGCGCAATCTCGTCGACTACGACGACCTGCTGCTCTTCTGGGCGCTGATGCTCGAGCAGTCGCCCGACGCTCGCCGACCGCATCGCCGGCGCTGTACGACCACGTGCTCGTCGACGAGTACCAGGACACCAACCTGCTGCAGGCGCGCATCCTGCGCGGGATGTGCCGCGACGCACCGCAACATCACGGTCGTCGGCGACGACGCGCAGAGCATCTACTCGTTTCGCGGCGCGCACTTCCGCAACATCCTCGACTTCCCGAAGCAGTTCCCCGGCGCGACGCGTCGTCACGCTCGAGCAGAACTACCGCTCGACGCAGCCGATCCTCGACGTCACGAACACGCTGATCTCGCGCGCGCGCGGAGCGCTTCACCAAGAATCTCTGGACGACGCGCGACGGGCGGCGAGCGCCCGTGGCTCGTCACGGCGCGGACGAGCAGCAGCAGACGCGCTTCGTCGTCGATCGCATTCTCGAGCTGCACGAGGAGGGCATGCCGCTGCGCGAGATCGCCGTGCTCTTTCGCGCCGGCTACATGTCGGCCGATCTCGAGATCGAGCTCACGAACCGCAAGATCCCGTTCGAGAAGTGGGGCGGCCTCAAGTTCCTCGAGGCGGCGCACGTGAAGGACGTGCTCGCGTTCCTGCGCGTCCTCGAGAATCCGCGCGACGAGGTGAGCTGGTATCGCATCCTGCATGCTGCTGCCCGGCATCGGCGACGCGACCGCGCGCGCGGCGATCGACGTCGATGGCCGAGCGCGCCGTGGGATCCGGACGCGTTCGCCGCGCTTCGCGCCGCCGCCGCGCGCGCGCGACGCGCACGCGGCGCTCGTCGACCTGCTCGCGTCGCCTGCGCGGCGCGCGCCGGACGACGGCGACGAGGCGCAGCGTCGGCGGCGACATCGCGCGCGTGCGCGCGCTCTACGACGACATCCTGCGCGAGCGCTACGACCGCGCCGAGCCGCGCCTCGCCGATCTCGACCAGCTCGCAGACGATCGCCGCCGGCTATCCGATCGCGCGCGGCCTTTCTCGCCGCGCTCGCGCTCGAGCCGCCGTCGAGCACGCAGGACCTCGCCGGCGGAGCGACGCACGAGACGACGACGCGCTCGTCCTCAGCACCGTGCACAGCGCGAAGGGCAAGGAGTGGGACGCGGTCTTCGTGATCTGGGCGGTCGACGGCTGGTTTCCGTCGTCGCGCGCGCTCAACGATGACGCGGGCTGGAGGAAGAGCGCCGCCTCATGTACGTCGCGCTGACGCGCGCGCGGAATCATCTCGCGGTGATCTATCCGCTGCAGGTCTACGGCTCCCGCCGCGGCGCGGACTACTCGATCGACCAGCTCTCGCGCTTCCTCGACCGCGGCGTGCGCGACAAGATGCAGCGCGTGGTCGTCGGCACGCCCGACCAGCAGCCTATCCTGTACCCGCCCGCCCCACCAATAACCCCGATCGACCTGCGGGCAATGATGCGAGAGCGCTTCGGAGCGTCGCCGTAGGCCTTTCATTGCCCTGTCATCCGCATCTAATCGCGGTCCACTTGGTCGATTAAGATGCTACCATGCCGCTAACCAAGACCGACGCAGAAGACCTCAGAAGGCAGTTGCGTGAGGGTGTCGCGCGCGTAGGCTTTGAATGGGCGCAGTTCTGCACGTTGAACGCCAACGCGGAATCTTTGCTGGTGAAGGGACGATGGTTCTTTTCGTCAGTCCTTAGGATGTGGCCGGAACACATCGTAGTCATGATTGCCTCGCTTTTGGACGGCAAGCGGGTCGGCCACTCGGAAACGCTCACCTTCCACCAATTGCTCGCTTGGATCGAAGCTAACGACCCTAGTTTTGGCGAGCAGTTCAAGAAGCAGTTGACAACTGCGCGGCAGATCGCCTCCCCCGTGACGAAGTATCGCAATCGTTTGGTGGCCCACTATGACCTCGGGCCCCTCATACAGCAGCCGGGGCATCTGCCCATCGTGCCGGTGTCTTTCGCCACGATCGGTGATGCAATTCGGCAACTCGAGATCCTGATCGAGATGGCCGATTCCCACCTCGATGGCTCTGAGCCCGATTGGAACAGTCTACGACCCCAAGAATGACACCCTGTTCATGCTGAATCTGTTACGGGATGGCCTAGCCCACCGACCATAGTGCCGAGGCATCGCCGCAGACTCGGCGTCCGCTCGCTCAGCCCGCGCCGAAACAGGGGGACGCGCGCCGGAACTGTCCCGATATCAATCCTTTGGAAACGGAGGAACCTTCGCATGGCGATCCGGTAGGTCGTCGCGAAACCATTTTCCCGAGCCTGCGACACGTGCCCCGTTCATTTGGATCTGCGCGCAGTGAAACTCCACGACGCTGTTATACCAAGGGCTGATCCGGACCTGCCAGCCGCCGGTCGTCAATGCAACTTCAATCGCTGAGAATTCGAACAGATCACCCGGGCGCGGTGCGTATCTGTTCCCATCGTCACCCCGCCACGTCAGCTCAGCGACTCCCTCGAACAGGACTCTGTAATATTCCTCGAGACCGGCCTCGATCACACGCACAACAAGTGCGATCTCGCCCGCAGCATTGAGCGCGAACCCAGCCGCCGGCGTTGTTGCGCAGTAGATCGACCTGCAGAAATCGTCTGCCGAGAGAGTATCCATTTAACCACGATCGTTGTGCGACTAATAGCGATCCGGCGAAGTCAGAAAGGCGGGGGGGGCTACCCCTGCTTCGTCAGCACCACATGCATCGCCCCCTCGCCCGCCGCATACTCGGTGCATCGATACCCAAGCTTCACCGCATCAACCCCACCGAACAGCCGCTCCCCTGACCCCAGGACCATCGGCGAGATGGCCAGGTGCATCTCATCGATGAGCCCTGCGCGCATGTACTGCTGAACGGTCGCGGCACCACCACCCAGCCGCACGTCTTTCCCCTTGGCCGCCTCACGCGCCCGATCGAGGGCCGCCTGGATGCCTTCGGTGACGAAGTGAAACGTCGTTCCGCCTTTCATGACGAGCGCTGGCCGCGCATAGTGTGTGAGCACGAAGACGGGACAGTGGTACACGGGGTCGTCACCCCACCACCCCTTCCAATCATCATCGGGCCACGGGCCACGACTCGGTGCGAACATGTTCCGCCCCATGATCCAGGCACCGACGCCCTCGAAGCCACGCGCCGCGAAGTCGTCGTCCTTGCCAGTCGCCCCCCCTCCCTTCCCGTGCATCTTCTGGAAGGTGTGCGTTGCGAGCAACCATTTGTGGAGCGTCTCAGCGCCCACGCCCAGGGGATTCGCAAGGTCCTGGTTCGGACCCGCGCCGTAGCCATCGATCGAGATCGTGTAACTCTGGACGAGCAACCTGGACATGACAGCTCCTGTCAACGGTATCGATATGACTTAATGATCGAACGGAACCACGACCCCACCCCGCGCTTGCCGCTTCTCCGTGCTCACTCCACCGGTGCCGCAGTCCCATCCCGACCACTTCCCGACTGAGATCACGAACGTCGTGATCGGGTCCGGCGAATCCTGATGCCACGTACACGGGCGACCCATCCTCGCCCGCCCCCCACTGCATCGCCACGTTGCTCGGAAACCAGAACATGAGGTGCGGATCGGCATGCCCGTGCTCCGTGCCGAAGTACTGCTGCTTCGACAACATATAGCACATCGAACCCGCCTCAGGCATCGGAAGCGCGTGTGTCGCATACGCAACTTTGATGCTGTCGAACATCTGCGCCTTGGCGAGCCCAGCCAACGCCAGCGCGGTCGCCTTGTTCGTGAATGGGAGATGCGTCCGGGCCGCCGGTGGATTGAGACAGAGCGGCAGCCGAACCGAGGGATTGAGAAACATCGGGTCCTCATACGGCAGCATCCACGCCCGCTCCACGAGGCAGACGAATCCATTCACCCCTTTGACCGCGCTCTGGTACCCATGCGGCCCCAGCACCAGGACTTCGGCCGCCTCCCCGACTGCTTTCGGCGCGGCGCTCCGTGCCAGCGCGATCTCGGCGGCCTGATCCGGCATGAGGTACTGCCCGACCGACGCGAGCCGCTGATACGGTATCGCGTCATGCGCTGGCGCTTGAGCGTGAGCCTTGGCCCCGACCACAAGCGCCAGCAGCGCGCCCCACGATAGATGGTGTCTGACCATTCGTGTCCGCATGGACGCCTCCCGTAGTAGAAATGCCGCGGCCGTTGACTGGTTGCAGTATGCAAGCAGTAGGGACAGGACTATATTTTCCGTGCTTGCATTTCGCAAGCGGTAGTCCATTCCCCGGACCAGGACGCTCGGCGTGCGGTCTTCTCATCGGTCTGGATGCCCGATCAACCTCACGCTGGAGATGCTGGGCGACCAGTGGAGCCTGATCGTCATCCGCGACGTGATGTTCGGCAACCGCCGCCACTACCGGGACCTCCTCACCCACTCCGAGGAAGGCATCGCCTCCAACATCCTGGCCGACCGCCTGAAACGCCTCGTGGCCGCCGGCCTGCTCTCCCGCCGTGACGACCCCTCCCACAAACAGAAGGCGATCTACAGCCTGACCGAACCGGCGATCCAGCTCGTCCCGCTCCTGGCCCAGATGGGCGCATGGGGCCTGCGGCACACCCGCCCCTCCGAAGCACTCTCGATCCGCGCACAACTTCTCGAGGACGGCGGCCCCCCAATGTGGAAGGCGTTCATGGCCGAGCTCCGCGCCATGCACGTGGGTGCCCGCAAACCCCGACGCTCAGTATTCGCCGAGCTCCGGGCCGCCTACGAACGAACCGTCGCACGACGGCGCGCTATCTCTGGATAGAGCGCTCTGGCGGAGACTTCTCCCATCTGGCATAATCGCGCTGGATGCCGTCGATGCTAACCCGGTTCCACCGCCGAGTCAGTGCGCTCGTCGCGCTGTTAGGGCTCGCAGTCGTGCTCGCGGCTGGCGTCTCGCCTGCGTCTTCGGCCGCCGCCATGTCGTCCCCGTGGGTGTTGCTCGGGTGGAGTTCCGAAATCAGGATCTATATAGACTCGACCCGTGTCTTGCGGCACCGGCCGAACGCGAATGCAGTCGTCTGGCTGCGCTTCATCCATGAACACCCCCAACCGGCGTCGCTGTCAGCGAACGGCCCACGGGTCAAGGAGATCGAATGTGCAGGTCGGTCTCGACTGCCACTCGCTTGAGAACCACGCCTACTACTTGAAGTTTCGTGATTCGCTTGAAATAGTATTGGCTGACGGACCAGTCTCGTCGTCGGGCCAACAACAAACGGACGCCGCGTCGATAGCGAAGAACTCGGTCGGCGTAGCATGCGAGTGGCTGCGTGACCCGGGCCGACGCCCGGTCCATTTCTGAGTCCGTCTACTTTGGCCGCTTCCGGGGGCGCCCGCCTTTCGCACCATTCGCTTGAGAGGCGCGGACTTTCGCAGAACTCGTCATGCTGCCACGTGCACTGGCGGAAGTTCGCCGACGCGCCGACGGTCCCAGCATCACCGCCATCAAGTACGGCCAGTAGTAATCGGCGTCGAAGACATCCCACCGAATCCCGTCCCCGCCGTCGCTCACCGTCACCGACGCGCGTTCCTGCGGCGTGCCACGAGCTGCGGTCTTGAACGCCTCGATCGGCAGATGGAACTCCGCGCGATTCGGACACGACACGACGACCCGCTCCGATTCCGGATCGTAGCGCACCGTCACCCCAGCCCTCTTTGGGCCTCGCTCACGCCGCTTCATCCCGATGGCCCTCCGGCCACAACCTGTCGAGAACATCGTGTCAGACTACTGTTCCGGGCGGTAACTTTTTCTACACCCGACGGTAATAGAGCCACCGGCAGCCGGTACCCCCAATGAAGGCCACAGCCCACCACGCCAGAGCCTACCTCTATAGTTGGGCCGATTCCCCAATCGGCCGCCTCCGCCTCGTCGCCTCCGACACCGGCCTCGCCGCCATCCTCTGGGAATCCACCGACCCGGCCAGCCTCTCCCTGACACTCGCCGCGGAATCCCCAGCTCACCCAGTCCTCACCGAGACCGCCCGCCAGCTCCACGAATACTTCGCCGGCACCCGCAAAGCCTTCGACCTCCCACTCGACTTCGCCGGCACCGACTTCCAGCAGAAGGTCTGGCGCGCACTCCTCACCATCCCCTTCGGCGAAACCCGCTCCTACGCCCAGATCGCAAAACAGATCGGCCACCCCACCGCTGTCCGCGCCGTCGGCGCCGCCAACGGCCGCAACCCAATCCCCATCATCGCCCCGTGCCACCGCGTCATCGGCTCGAACGGCGACCTCACCGGCTTCGGCGGCGGCCTGCCAATGAAGGCACACCTCCTCACCCTCGAAGGCGCACACACCGCCTCCCTCAGCATCTAGTGCCTCGGCGACGCCCCGCGTCGTACTTCCACACCCAGGCAGACCTCGACCGCGCAATCAGAACGCTCACGCGCCGCGACCCGCGCCTCCGCGACATTCTCGCCGCGACAGAAATGCCAGCCCTCCGCCGCCGCGATCCCGGATTCGCCGGCCTCGCGCGCATCGTCGTCGGGCAAATGCTATCGACCGCGAGCGCCGACGCGATCTGGGAACGCGTCCACAAAGCCTACGACCCTTTTCACCACGACACCCTCAGCCACACCACCACGAAACACCTCCTCGGCCTGGGCCTGTCACGCGCCAAGGCCAAGACGCTCCTCAACCTGGCAAACGAGATCCAGGCCGAACGCCTCGACCTCGAAGCGCTGCGCGAGCTGGATGCCGATGAGGCGCACCGGATTCTGACAGCACTACCAGGCGTCGGGCCATGGACGGCTGATGTCTATCTGCTCTTCTGCCTGGGCCACAGCGACGCCTGGCCCGCGGGCGACGTCGCTCTCCAAACCGGCATCCAACGCGGCCTCGGACTCGACACACGCCCGACGTCAAAGGAACTGATCGCGCTGGCGGAACCATGGCGCCCTCTCCGCGGCGCGGCCGCACACCTCTGGTGGGCCTACTATCGCCTAACGCGCACCCGACCCACCACGCCGCAACGACCAGCGTCGGCCCGCACCTGATTCGCGGTTCGCAAATCCACGTTCCGCGCCTACATCTCGAGGCCAGGGGCAGTGGGGGCCCTTCGAGAACCAAAGGTCGCCCTGTTGGGCAAGGGCCCGCTCCGATCTGCCATTGTAGTCGCACGATCCTGTCGGCCCCGACACCAGCTATCAGCCTGCTAAGGGAAAGTCTCAGGGCCGCCAGCTCAACCCGATCGACGGCGCCACGAAGGTCACACGGTGATGCGCCGTCGTGGAATGGGCCGGTATCGGAGTGTCAGGGAAGAACGTCAGGCTTGGAATCGTCGTGACATACGTCGCTTGCCCGAGATCGTAGTACTGCACCCCGAAAATGCCCGCGACACCCGTGCTCGATCGCCGCGTCATGAACCCGCCGCCACCACTCCACGCGAAGATTGGTGGCCTGCCGGCCGGTCGTCGTATTGAACGGCCCGTAGGCGGGGGTTGGAAGAGACGATGCGGACGATGTCGCCCAGATGTGGGCCGCTCCCGCTGTCACCGTCGCATAGAAATGCCCCCCAAGAGCAGCCCTCTCGAGCTCCGGGCCCGCCAGCAGGGACAACGTGCTACTGCCATTCGCGGTGACTGTAGACTGATCGGGCGGATTGTTGTCGCGCGACGATGGCCACAATCCGGACAGCTCGACCCGCATCGCGACATCGGACAGCGCCGTCGGTGCATACCGGAACGCGATCGCCCCGCCGCCACTCACGCCTCTGTTGCCGATCAGAGCCCCGGTGGGCACCGCCACGATCCCGGAGATCGCCGCCGTCACCGTTCCGGCCTGCGCTACCTGCGCGCCGGCGCTGTTGGAAGAAACCAGACTGCAGAGGAACACCGGTCCGGCAACCGCTGCGCACATGCGAGGCCTCATGTCCCACCCCCTCTGAAGGACCGTCAGCTACTCCGCGATTATTCAAAAGAATGTCGGATGCAGTACGGAAACCGGCCAGTAACAAATGGAGAGGTCCAGCACCAGATCTCAGACCGTTACATTCGCATCCTCTCGGGGTTACTCGCGCCCGCGGCTCAGCCTTTGTACTGCTCGTCCGTAACGTGCTCCAACCAGTCGACGACCTTGCCATTCAACCGCTCCTGAAGAGCGATGTGCGCCATGGCGACGGCTGGCGCAGCCCCATGCCAATGTTTCTCTCCCGGCGCGAACCACACCACGTCGCCTGGATTCACCTCCTCGATCGCACCACCCTCCCGCTGCACCCGTCCGCGCCCCGCCGTGATCACCAGCGTCTGTCCGAGCGGATGCGTGTGCCACGCGGTACGCGCCCCGGGCTCGAATGTGACGCTGGCGCCAGCAACACGCGCTGGATCAGGAGCCTGAAACAACGGATCGATGCGAACCATGCCAGTGAACCATTCCGCCGGACCTTTGCCCGACGGCTGCGAACCAACGCGTGTGATCTGCATATCTCCCTCTCATTCGGTGAATTCAGGCAGCAATGGTGCCCCGCGTGCCATTGTCAGTTACTGCGGGCGCGCGAGCTACCAGATGGCGGGTCTATGGGCGGTGCAACCCGTTCGTACCCGGCCGGTACCGCGAACACCTCGGCGGGAATATCGGCATATCGGATGTCCGAGAGACGCCTGGTCTTCACGAAGGTACGAGAGACAGGCCCGCCACCGACCACGGACTGAGTGATCGTCAGGACTTCGAGTCCCTGTGGTAGCTGGGCTCTGGCTGCCTCCTGTTTACGCGCATACGCCTCGCCCGCGAAGAGGGCTTGCTGTCCACCCCCGGGACCCACGAACCGGAGATAGTCGGTCATTTCCGTCGAGATATACGTATCGGTTGTGGTACTGGAACTGAGATCACCAACAATCTTCATGCGCATCGTGGCATGGCTCGTGATCCGCCAATGTTCGGTGTGCCGCCCATCGATGATCGTATCCGGTTTCACCCGCGTCGTGAATGCGGTATCGCCCGGCTGCACCTGAGCCTCGGGTCCCTTGCGGAACACGACCCGCATTGCGCTGTCCTGGTCGTATGCGAAGTATTGCCGACTCGCCGTGTCGACGACCGTCAATACCCAGCTGCCTCGCTTGCGAAGTCCGTAAAGCCCAACCACGACTCCGTATCTGCGAGATAGACTGTCACCACCGCGAGATGGCGACGGTGACGAGTAGCGCACATCGAAACGCTCGTCGTCAGCTTCAAACTGCGCGACGGTGACGGTTGTGTCGGCACTCGGCCCTCGCGCTAATTGGCCCCGATCGTTAACGACGGTCTCGGTGTATATGAGACCCTGCCGTTGTGCGAGACGCACGACAGATGGACCCGGCGCGAAGGTGGCGCCAATGATGAACACACCGCCGGCAAACCGGCTCGGCCAGCGAACCGGCGACATCGTGAGCATCTCTCCCGCCCAAGTTGGGGTGCGATGGCCGCCCAAAACGCAGTATCGAATGGAAATGTCGAGGCCGGCATTTCGAGCCGCCAGTAGGCGCAGAGCGCCCGCCACGTATCACCGATGTGGTGTTACATGCAGTATCAATCAGTTACAATGAGGGTCAGTCGTCGGGCCCGTGCGCAGGGCGTTCATTACGCTGTGCCCCCCCGTGTGACTCGGGCCGACGGTACGCCGCCCCGACCGCGGGTTAGGAACTTGCCCCGCCGGTCGTCGGTACGCTGATGTAACGGTGCCACCCACTCTCGCGCGGGATACGCTTTGAAAATCGTCCGCTGTCATCTGCTGTTTGCGTCCCTGGCGGGCGCTACCCTCCTCGCCGCCTGCGGCTCGGACAAGGTCACGGGCCCGTCGAGCGCCTCGCTCGCGCGCCTCTTCGACAGCGCTTTCGTCGCCGACACCCCGGGCGGCCGCCTGATCAACTTTCGTCCGCGGGTCGAGTTGCTGCTCGCGCTGGTCGCCGATGAGGGGCTGACGCCCACCACCGTCGAGGTGACGACCGCCAGCGGAAAGCTCTCGATGCAGATGATGGCCCTCACATTCCTCGACACAACCGCCGCCGGCACGCCCTCGGACTCCAACGCCAATGTCGTCGGTTGGACCTCCGACTATCAGACGTACCTCGCGCTGGTCTACAACGTCAACACCGGGAACGGCCCCGCCGCACGCCGGATCCGCGTGTCAGGCGCGCTCGCCACGCTCGCACCATCCGCCACCCGCGCGGCCCGGCACACCCACACTGAATCCGTGCTGGATAACGACAACGCCTTCGGCTTCGTCGTCGAGGGAGACTCCGTGGCAGCGTCGGACTCTTCGGCCGGCAACATCTCATGGTCCGCCGCCAGCGGCCACTGCGCCTGGCAACACGTCACGATCGCGCGGCTGGAATCGGACTCCACCCTCGCATGCTCGCGCGCGACCGTCACGACCAATTTCGCACTGTTCTTCCCCAGGCAGCCTGGCGTGGACACATCGCTGACGCAAATCAGCATGCCCCCGCGCGCCATCCCCGCGGTACGACTGGTCGGATTGAACTAGGCGCTGGTGGCGGTGGCCCCCCGAGCGCGCCACCGCATACCTCGCCTACGCACCACTAATCCCCCGCACCACCCCGGCCAGCATTTTCACCTTCGCCCCATCCTTGGCCGACGCCGCATCCGAGTCCAACCCACTCGCCAACGTGCTGAGCGCCGCACTCCGCGCATCCCCATTCATCTTCTCCGCACTCGCCAACCCCTTCCACACCGCCTCGCGCCGACCCGCCGCCAACCCATCGTCCCGCGCCAACTGATCGAGATACGCCCGCGCCAACACGAATGACGGCTTCCACACGAACCGCTGCTGGTCCTGCACATTGAGCTGATCGAACTGCACGCTCTTCGCCGCATCCAGCTCGTTCTGCGTGATGAGCGGACTCGCATGCAACGCCAGCACGTCCAACCCGCGCGTGATCTCCGAACTATAGATGTACCCGTTGTACCAGTACGCCGACCACGTCCCACCCTCCACCATCTTCGTGGAATCGATCGGCCCGCGCGCGAAATACGCGATCTCCTTCGGATGCGTGGCATCGGTCCAGTCGAACACCGAAATGCCGCCCTGATACCACGCCTGCACCATCACCGTCCGCCCCGGGATCGGGATCAGCGACCCGTTGTGCGCCACACAGTTCTTCGTCGCGGGCTGCGCCACCGGCAGCTTGTAGTATCCCTCGAGTGTCATGTGGTCGCCGTCGATCTTGTAGATGGCGTCCGCACCCCACTTCGGGTTGTCGGTCGCCCGGCAGCGCGGCGCCCCACCGCCGCCCCACTCGTCCGAGAACAGCACTTCCGTTCCATCATTGTTGAACGTCGCGGAATGCCATCCCCAGAAATTGGTATCGGACGCCGCCGTGATCCGCCGCGGATTCGCGACATCCTTGATGTCGAGCAGCAACCCGTACCCGATACACGCCCCACCCGCTAACCCGACCGCCGGATACACGGTAATGTCGTGACACGCGGTCGCGATCGGCCCCAGTGGGCTCAACTCCGCCGCCCTCGCCCCACCCGGCGACGCCTGCAGAAACTTGATGAGATCCCGCTCCGACGCGGTGTCGGCCGCGTATTCCTCATGCCGCACGTACGGCGCGAGATCCGCCAGCACCCGCGGACGGGTCACCACTTTCGCCTGCTCCGGATGCGCCAGCGGCACCTCCACCACATCGATCCGGAACCGCTCCGAGCTCGGCACATCCTCCGGCGCCGCATCCGAACACCCCGCCAGCTCGGCCAATGGCCGCGCCGTCTGCAACGCGTCGACGTAGACGTACACGTTGGAGCTGTCCCTCGGATCGGTGACGACCGTGTTCGTGTGCGATCCGCGGCAGGTCTGTACATCCGTCACCTTCCGCGGATGCGCGATGTCGCTGATGTCGAAGATCCGGATCCCGCGGAACCGCTCCGCGCTCACCGAATCCTTGACGCCCTGCACACCACAGTCGACCCGGCCCTGCCCCGACTCCACCGAGACGAACAGCAGGTTCTTGTAGACCGACACATCCCCCTGCACCCCAGCACACACGTACGCCGTCACCACCTTCGGCGACCCCGGCGTCGCGACATCCCAGATCTGGAAGCCGCTGTAACTCCCCTGCACCACGTAGTGCCCGCCGGTGAACGCAAGATCCGAGTTGAACACACGCTCCGTCGCCCCGCTCGGATTGAAGAACGCCGCCGACGGCTTGGCGGTCGCCACCAGCGCCATGTTCCACGACGCCTCCCCCGCGTCGAACCACCCCGCCTTGAGCGATATCCGCGGATCAGGCGTAGGTGCGGTCGCCGAGCCACCCATCGCCCCCCCCATGTGACCCGAGGATGCACACGATGAGAGCACGCCGGCTGCGAGTACACCGAGCGCGAGGCGCGATACGGTGACGAAGCGGCCATACGCCGGCCGCGCGAAGGACGAGGTCCAGGAGGTCATGGTGTGCACCCGGCAGGTGCGGTGTGAGTGTGAGTAGTGGTTTGAGTAGTGGTGTGCGTGGTAACCTGAAGAATTCTGCGCAATTACCGGAACGCCGGATAGGGGATCACCGCGCCCGGGCCGCGCCGCTCGAATCCGCCCGCATCGCCGACAGCATGCGCCCCATCCGCCCGATCTCCGCGGCCTGGTCCGCCGCCACGTTCGTCGCATACGTCATGAGCGCATCGTCCTCCCCATTGCCCTGACCCGCCTCGACGAGCTGATGCACCATGCTCACCGCCCCCCGGTGATGCATGATCATGTCGGCTAGAAACAACCGGTCGAACTCGGCCCCCCGGCTCCGGTCGAGCGCCGCCATCTGCTCCGGCGTCAACATGCCCGGGCATCAGCATGGGCCCAGCCATCCCGGGCATGACATACCCGCGCGGATCAGTCGGCGGCACGACTTGATTCCGCGCCCGTAGCCAGCCCTGCATGAACTTGATCTCGTCGGTCTGCGACACAATGATGCGCTGCGCCAGCGACTGGATCGCCGGACTGGCCCCATGCGTCGGCGCCCACTCCGACATTGCGATCGCCTGCGCATGATGCCCGATCATCCCGGACGTGAATTGGACACCGGCCGCGGTATACCGGGGATGCGCGATCTCCTCCCGCGCCTGCTCCGCCGGCGTCACCCCGGTAGCCCCCTGCGGCACGACCCCACCGGCCGGCTCGGGCTGCCCAGCGGTCGTACACCCCGCCGCGGCAATCACCAGAGCGAGCATAGCGCGCCCGCGCACCCGGCTCGTCCCGAATGAATGCCGACCTATTGTGCCTGAGGGCATTCTATATGATGACAACTTGCGCGCCCTCCCGCACACTTCCCGGCATAGCCCCAGCCCCCACGCCCCAATCCCCAGTCCCTAGTCCCCAATCCCCAATTTCCCGCCCGTGCCCCTCACCATCCGCCTCGCCACCCCGGCCGACATCCCAACCCTAGAGGATTTGATCGAAGCCTCGGTCCGCGGCCTCCAGACGCGCGACTACACCGCGGTCGAGATCGAGGGCGCATTGTCATCGGTCTTCGGCGTCGACACGCAGCTCATCGCCGACGCCACCTACTTCGTGGCGGAAATGCCCGAGGAGCACGTCATCGCCGGCTGCGGCGGCTGGAGCAAACGCCGCACGCTCTTCGGCGCCGACCACTGGACGCACCGCGAAGATGAGTTGCTCGACCCCGCCACCGACGCGGCAAAGATCCGCGCGTTCTTCGTGCACCCGGACTGGGCCCGCCGCGGTGTCGGCAGTGCGATACTCTCGGCTTGCGAGAATGCCGCGATCGCCGCCGGCTTTACACGGCTCGAAATGGGCGCGACGCTGACCGGCGTTCCGTTCTACGCCGCACGAGGATACCGGGCAAGCGACCGCTTCAACGTCCCACTCGCGAATGGCGAGACGCTGCCGATCGTTCGCATGCAGAGGACCCTGTCCGGCGCATGAAGACCGGCGTCGTTGCCGCTACGCCTCGGCATCATGGTCTCCATCGCGGCGTGATGGGCGATGCGATGGCGACATGGTAGCTCGTCGTGTGTACGGAGCGTCAGGTGTCGGCAAATGCCGCGCGTAGCTCTCATGGATCGCCGCGTAGCACTCGCATGATGCCGCCTCGAGGCCGGCCCGGTCCAGGATCGTGATCTTGCCGCGCGTGTAGTCGATCAGGCCCGCCTTCCGGAGCGAGGCCGCTGCAAGCGACACACTCGGTCGCCGGACTCCAAGCATGATCGCCAGGAACTCGTGCGTGAGCGGCAACACGTCGGATTCCACGCGGTCATGCGTCTGGAGAAGCCAGCGCGCGCACCGCAATTCGACGGCATGCACGGCGTTGCACGACCCGGAACGGCCCATCTGATTCGTCCAGACTTGCGCGTATACATGCAGGAGCCTGGAAAGCTCGTCACTCTCATTGAGTTCGGTGAGAAACGCCTCGGTCGCGATCCGCTTGATCGTGCCATCGACTTGTATGATGCACTTGGTCGCCGCGGACGTGATCCCGTTCAGGAGCGGCAAGCCCGCCATCCCTTCCCATCCGATGGTGCCTACCTCGACGGCCAGCGCGTCCGCCATAACGGTAATGAACGACAGACATCCGCTTTGCGGAAAGTATACGTAGTCGATGGGCGCATCCGCTTCGTAGAGCACGTCGTGCAGCGCACCTGGCGTCGTTTCACACCGCGCAGCGATGCGGCGATACGCATCGGTAGACAGCGCGGCAAGCAACCAGTTTCCTTCGGCTCTGGGCGCGGTATCAGATGCCGGCATTGGAGTCTCCCGTTGCGTGAGACGAATCACTCAGCTTCCGGCAGAGAGAATACGTCCCGGTAACACGCGATGGATGGGGACCGGCCGCCTCTCAGCGAGCCGCAAGCTAGCCCGGACACACGTTCATACGGTCCTTCGCATCGCAACGCACGGGCGTCGTACGTGCCACGCCCGTCGGAATGGACGACGTGAGGAGCCGCTACGGTCTGTTCGATATCGCACATAGCACCGCCCGCGCAAGCGTCTGTGCGACGCGTGTGTTATCGTCCCCGCGGCTGGCCAAACGCCGTCACGGGTTCACATGACAATCCCTCGGAGACGTTCATAGAATGGCTGGACCACGGGTCGCCGCCACAACGCACGCGGATGCTGGCCACGCCTTCGGCTTTCAACGTCGGCGCCGGACGACCGGGTGACGCCGGACGAACCACCACCGCGTGGACCACAGCGCACGCCGGTAGGGGCTGGTACGCCCGTAGAGGCCACACCAGAAACCAGCGCATTGCCGGAATCCCTCGGCGCCGCGCTGTCAGCGTTGCTTCAACTCGCACGCGACATGCAGGAGGAGCGGTCTCGCTCGACACCCGCCCACGGTCAAGTTGGAACCGATCTGGCAAAAAACGCACACGCCACCTCGGGAGAGCGGAACGCAACTCTCAATACGATCGCCAGTCTCGTCGCTGAGTCCGCGCGCAAGGACGCGGCACGCCCGGAGCACGTGGTCCACTCGCTGCGTACCCTGTGGTCACATGTTCCGAAGCCGAAAGCGGTCACGCACGACGAATGGGATCTGGCCTACCACCGAATTCTTGGCAAGTGTCTGCACGAATTCTACACCGGGCCGTAGCGCCGGTACCTGGCCTGTGAATCGCCGTAGCGTTGCTCTGCGTTCGCTGCGCGGTGCGTGACAGCCGGCGACGTTGCTGGTTCTGAGCAAATGGATGTCTGTGCGCCGGTTCGCGCCACCCACGCCCTGACCCCCCCAAACGGATCCCGCCGGTTTGCCCGCGCGATCGCGATGATCTGCACCACCGCCCGTCGTAAATCCCCACCACACCGCGCATACACCGCGTCGAACTGGTCGAGATCCGTCCGGTACACCCGCCGGCCGAGAAGCACCGCATTGTCGAGCCGCGCACTCGCCAGCACTGACGCCGGGATGGTATGCACACGCGCAGCCACGGACGTGCGGAGCGAGTCGCGAGCCATCGCGTAGACGCTGTCGCGAGCCGCCAGCCGCGCGCTCTTGGCCCCCGGTGCATCCCCCGCATGCGCGCGAAACGCACTATCGAGCGCCCCATACACCCACGCCCAGAATGCCCCCATGGCTTTCTCGTCGCTCCACCGCCGCTCGATCTCGCGCACACCCACCGTATCGCCGCGCGACCGGAAGAACGCCTCCGCCCCCCGCGCGCCGACGAAGTTCGCGAACGACTCGTTGAACACCGCCTGCCCCGGCGCGTAGAACGTGTTGTGCGTCAGCTCGTGGATCACCGTGTTCGCGAGGTCGAGCGAGTCGGCGCTGCAGCGTCGTCGACACGCAGCGGATCGTTGAACCAGCCGAGCGTGCTGAACGCCGGCGACGGCCGCACGATACGCGTCGAAGCCCGTCGCGCTCCAGCGCCGCGCCCGCCCGCCGCGCCGCGGCGAAGTCGAAGTAGCCCTTGTACGGCACGCGCCCGACGATCGGAAACCACCACGTCACGCGGCCGCAGCTGGTCGCGATACGCGCCCGACAGCACGAGCACGAGCGTGTCGCGATCGAGCTGGCTGAAGGTCGTGAAGCTCTGCCCGGCGTCGAGCCCGAGCGAGTCCGCCGCGAACGCGCGCGCGGCGAGCACGAGCCTGAGCTTCGCGCGCAGCTGCCGGCGGCGTGCGCGGATCGGCGATCGATGTCGGCGATCGGCCGCCGGCGCGCGAGGATCTTCCCCTCCTCCCACGCGGCGCGCACGAGGTAGCGGCCCGGTCGGGCGCGAGCGCGAGATACAGCGACGACCAACAGCACGAGCGCCGCCGAGCAGCGCGCGACCGCGAGTCCGCCAGCCACGCTAACGCGTTCGATATGCAGACACTTACGCAACGCTACGCTGCGCACGATCGTCGCCTTTGACCGCGTCTGGATCGCGGTCGCTATCTTCCTCAAGATGTCCTTCGTCCATCTCCACTGCCACTCCGAGTACTCGCTCCTCGACGGCGCGAACCGGATCGACGACCTGATCGCGCGCGCGCTCAGGAGTTCGAGCAGCCGGCGCTCGCGATCACCGATCACGGTAATCTGCACGCCGCCTGGGAGTTCCAGGAGAAGGCGAAGAAGGCGAAGCTCAAGCCGATCATCGGCATGGAGGCGTACGTCGCGCCCGGGCGACCGCCGCGGAAGCGCGACGGCCCGCGCCGGGCGCCAAGCCGTACTACCACCTCGTGCTGCTCGCGCGCGACATCGACCGGGCTACAAGAATCTCGTCAAGCTCTCGTCGCTCGCCTACACCGAGGGCTTCTACACCAAGCCGCGCGTCGACCGCGAGCTGCTCGCGAAGTACAGCGAAGGGCTCATCGTCTCGCTCGGCGTGCCTGGCCGGCGAGATCGCGCACGCACCTCGATGGCGGACGACTACGACGCGGCGCGCGAGGCGGCCGCGCTGGTACGCCGACGTCTTCAAGGACCGCTACTACCTCGAGGTGCAGGCGCACGACTCCGAGGGCCAGGCGAAGCTCAACGCGCAGCGTCTTCGCGCTCGGCGAGGAGCTGGGCCTGCCGGTCATCGCGACGAACGACGCGCACTTCCTCACGCGCCGACGATCACGACGCGCACGACGTGCTGCTCTGCATCGGGCTCGGCAAGGACTCGCAGCGACCACGAACCGGATGCGCTACGACCGCGGGCCTCTACTTCAAGAGCGCGCCGGAGATCGCGCGAGCGCTTCCCCGAGCGGCCGGACGTCCTCGAGAACACGCTCAAGATCGCCGACGAGGTCGGCGTTCGAGTTCGCGAAGAAGTACCACGTCCCGTCCTTCCCGCTGCCGCCGGGCGTCGACGACCGAGAACGAGCTGCTCGTGCGACGCTCGCCGACGCGGGCGCGCAGCGAGCGCTACGGCGATCCGCTGCCGGACGACGTGCGCGAGCGGCTCGACTACGAGCTCGGCGTCATCACGAAGACGGGCTACGCCGGCTACTTCCTCATCGTCGACGACTTCATCAAGGCGGCGCGCGATCGCGGCATTCCGGTCGGGCCGGGCCGCGGCTCGGCGGCCGGCTCGCTCGTCGCGTACTCGCTCCGCATCACCGACGTCTGCCCGCTCAAGTTCGATCTGCTCTTCGAGCGCTTCCTGAATCCGGAGCGCGTGTCGATGCCCGACATCGACGTCGACTTCTGCTTCGAGCGCCGCGGCGAGGTCATCGAGTACGTGCGGCAGAAGTACGGCACGCGAGTCGGTCGGCCAGATCGTCACGTTCGGCACGATGAAGTCGCGCGCCGCGATCAAGGACGTCGGCCGCACGCTCGGCTTCACGCCGGCCGAGACCGACGCGCTCGCGAAGCTGATTCCGAACCAGCCGAACTTCTCGCTCACGGTCAAGGAAGCGGTCGAGCAGATCGCCGAGGTCAGGCAGCTGTACGACAACGACGAGCGCTATCGCGCAGCTGCTCGACTACGCGATCGCGCTCGAAGGGCTCTCGCGCCACACCGGCGTGCACGCGGCCGGCGTCGTCATCGCGCCGGGTCCGCTCGACGACTACGTGCCCGATCTGCACGCAGGCGTCAGCAAGGGCGCGGGCGCGGGCGACGACGAGACCGTCGTCGTCACGCCAGTACGACATGAACTGCCTCGAGAAGGCGGGCATGCTCAAGATGGACTTCCTCGGCCTCACGACGCTCACCGTGCATCCACGACGCGCTCGACGTCGATCGAGCGAGCGCACGGGCACGCGCCTCGATCTCGACGCGCTCGCCGCTCGACGATCCCGAGACGTACCGGATGCTGCGCGCGGGCCGCACGACCGGCGTCTTCCAGTTCGAGTCGCCGCTCGCGACCGACATGCTGCGCAGCATGCGCTGCGACCGCTTCGACGATCTCGTCGCGTCGAACGCGCTCATGCGCCCGGGCCCGCTCGACGCGGGCATGCACAGGGTCTACATGCGGCGCAAGCGCGGCGAGGAGCCGGTGACCTACGCGCTGCCCGAGCTCGAGCCGATCCTCGAGCCGACGTACGGCGTCATCACCTATCAGGAGCAGGTGATGCGCATCGCGCAGATGCTCGCCGGGCATCTCGCTCGCCGAAGCCGACGTGCTGCGCAAGGCGGTCGGCAAGAAGGACGCGGAGCTCATCCGGCAGGAGCTCGGCAAGTTCGTCGAGAAGGCGGTCGCGCGCGGCTACGACCGCGACGATCATCGAGGAGCTCGCCGGCCAGATCGAGACGTTCGGCCGCTACGGCTTCAACAAGTCGCACTCGGTCGCGTACTCGGTCGTCTCGTACCAGACGGCGTGGCTCAAGGCGCACTACCCCGCCGAGTTCATGGCGGCGCTGCTGTCGTCGTCGATCGGCGACACGGACAGCGTCGTGAAGTACATCAACGAGGCGCGCGAGCTCGGCATCGAGGTGCTGCCGCCGGACGTCAACGAGTCGGGCTACAAGTTCACCGTCGTCGGCGACAAGCGGATCCGCTTCGGGCTCGGCGCGATTCGCAACGTCGGCCGCGGCGCGATCGACTCGATCCTCGCCGCGCGCGCGCGAGCGCCGTTCACGTCGCTTCTTCGACTTCTGCGAGCGCGTCGATCTGCGCCTCTGCAACAAGCGCGTGTTCGAGGCGCTGATCGCGTCGGGCGCGCTCGACGGCGCTCGGCGGACACCGCGCGCAGTACTGGGCGGTGCTCGACACGCGCGCTGCAGGAAGCGTCGCTCAAGCAGCAGGAGCAGCGCGACGGGCCAGGTCTCGCTCTTCGGCGGACCGGCCGATGCGGCGCGAGCGACGGCGCACGCGCCGCGCGACGCTGCCCAACGTCGCGCCGATGGCCGAGGCGGAGCGGCTGCGCGAAGGAGAAGGAGATCCTCGGCTTCTACATCTGCGGGCACCCGCTCGAGCCGTTCCGCATCGAGTGCGAGCTGTTCGCGACGCACACCGTGGCCGAGCTCGGGCAAGCTGGACGGCCGAGCCGATGGCGCTCGGCGTCGTCGTCACGGCCATCAAGCGGCAGATCAGCAAGCGGTCGGGCGCCGAGTTCGCGCGGTTGACAGTCGAGGATTTTTCGGGATCTTCCGAGGTGCTGGTCTTCCCGGAGGCGTGGGGGCTGCTGGCCGACCGGGTCCGGACGGACGTTCCCGTCCTGCTGAAGGGCGGCTACTCGAAGCGCGACCAGGACGCGGACAACCCGACGTTCATCGTCGAGTCGGTGACGCCGTTCGCGGAGCTGCGGCTGAACGGGCAGGTGGCGGTCGTCGATCGAGCTGGCGATGGGCGACGGCGCTGACGCCGGACGTGATGCGCGACGTGCGGGCGGTGGTCGACGCGCATGCGACGTCGCACTCGGGCGCGCCGCCGCTCGAGGTGCAGTGGAGTGATGGCAATGGCACGCGGGCGCGGCTCCGGTCGCGCTCGCTGCAGACTCGCGGCGACGCAGGCCGCGCTGACCGACTTGCGGGCGCTGCTCGGCGCCGAGCGCGTCCGACTCGTGCGCGGGAGCTGACATCGGATGGCGACTGCGACTCTGGAGTTCGAAAAGCCGATCGCCGAGCTGGAGAAGCAGATCGACGAGCTGAAGAAGACTCGCCGGCGAGCAGCAGCTCGACGTCGACCGAGGAGATCGCGCCGCTCGAGCAGAAGCTCGCCGAGCTGCGCGAGGAGATCTACAGGAACCTCACGCCGCTGCCAGCGCGTGCAGGTGGCGCGCAGCAGCAAGCGGCCGTTCACGCTCGACTACATCCGGCTCGCGCTTCACCGACTTCATCGAGCTGCACGGCGACCGCGCCTTCCGCGAGGACGCGGCGATCGTCGGCGGCTGGGCGCGCCTCGACGGCGAGACGGTCATGGTCATCGGCCATCAGCGCGGCCGCGACACGAAGGAGAATCTCAAGCGCAACTTCGGGATGCCGCATCCCGAGGGCTATCGCAAGGCGCTCCGCCTGATGAAGCTCGCCGAGAAGTTCCACGTCCCGGTGATCACCTTCATCGACACGCCGGGCGCGTGGGCCGGACTCGGCGCCGAGGAGCGCGGGCAGTCGGAGGCGATCGCGCGCAACCTGTTCGAGATGAGCCGGCTCGAGGTGCCGATCATCGCGACGGTCATCGGCGAAGGCGGCTCGGGCGGCGCGCTCGCGCTCGGCGTCGCCGACCGCGTGAACTGATGCTCGAGAACGCCGTCTACTCGGTGATCACGGTCGAAGGGTGCGCGGCGATTCTCTGGAAGGACGGCAAGAGCCCGGAGATGCGCGAGAAGGCGGCGACGGCGCTCGCGCATCACCGCGCCGGATCTGCTCGAGCTGCGCGTGATCGACGAGATCATCCCCGAGCCGGTCGGGCGGCGCGCACGCCGATCACGAGGCGACGGCGAACGTCGCTGCAGGACGCGCTCTGCCGCCAGCTCGACGAGCTGCGCCGGCTTCAAGCCGGACAAGCTCGTGCGCCGCCGGCGCGAGAAGTTCCTGCGGATGGGCCAGTTCGTCGGAGTGAGCCGTGGCTCCGTCCATCCTCGATCGAAGTCGCGTTCAAGGGCAATCGAAAGGAGTTCTTCCTCTGGGAGGCCGACGAGCCGCCGCCGCTCGACGCGGCGGTGATCGTCGATGCCGATCGCGGCGAGGATCTCGGGCGCGTGCACGCCGTCGGCGAGCTGGCCGAGCAAGCGCAGCGCCGGCGTGCCGCACGGGCTGCGGCGACGCCGCGCCGACGCGCAAGGCGCTGCGCGCTCGCGACGCCCGACGACGTGCGCCGCGCCGACGAGCTGCGCGCCCAGGACGAGGACGCGCGCCGCAAGGCGATGGAGCGCGTGAAGGCGAACGAGCTCGTCATGAAGGTGTCCGACGCCGAGTGGCAGTGGGATCGCAAGAAGCTCACGTTCTATTTCACGGCCGAGAAGCGCGTCGACTTCCGCGCGCTCGTGCGCGAGCTCGCGTCGATGTTCCGCACGCGCATCGAGCTGAAGCAGATCGGCGTGCGCGACGAGGCCAAGCGGCTCGACGGCATCGGCCGCTGCGGCCGCCAGTACTGCTCCGCGTCCTGGCTGCCCGAGCTGCGTCCGGTGAACCTCGGCGTCGCCAAGGACCAGCGTCTCTCGCTCAATCCGTCGCAGATCTCCGGCGCGTGCGGGCGGCTGATGTGCTGCCTGCGCTACGAGCACGAGTTCTACGTGCAGAGCCGCAAGCGCTTCCCGAAGGAAGGGCAAGATCGCTCGTCACGACGCGCGGCGAGGAGAAGGTCGTCGCCAACGACATCTTCCGCGAGCGCGTCACGCTGCGCGGCGTCGACGGCGAGATGCGCGTCGCTGCCGCTCGCCGAGCTGCGCGACGGAGCTGAGCGCGGCCGGGCGATCCGCTGCCGTCGCGCTCGACGGCCGCGGCACGGACGCACGAGCGCCGATGTCGACGCACGCCGACGGTCGACGACGAGCGCGACGCTGACGCGGACGATCGAGCGCGTCGTGACGCGCGAGCACCGTCGCGCCGACGGTCCCGTCGGCGCCGTCGCCGACCGCGAGTCGACGCCCGCGACCGGCGACGCGAGCCGGCCGAGCGCGCCGCGCAGCCGCACCGGCGACGCGGACGCCGCGGCGGGCGCCGCAGTCGTCGCCGGCGGCGGCGCGGCGGACGTCGCGGCGACCGGCCGGGCGGCGCGACCGCCGGCCGGACGCCGACGGCTCCCTCCGAGGCGAGGCACGCCCGACCGGACGAGCTCGTGAGCCAGTTCTACCTCACGACCGCGATCGACTACGCGAACGGCGATCCGCACCTCGGCCACGCGCTACGAGAAGATCGGCGCCGACGCCATCGCGCGGTATCGCCGCCTGCGCGGCGACGACGTGCACTTCCTCATCGGGATGGACGAGCACGGCCAGAAGGTCGCGCAGGCCGCGGCGGAGCGCGGCGTCGCGCCGCAGGCGTTCGTCGACGACGTCGCCGAGACGCTTCGCAGGCGATGTGGACGCGGCTCGGCATCTCGCACGATCAGTTCATCCGCACGACCGACGCCGACGCACAAGCGCGGCGTGCAGCGCGCTGATCGAGCGCATCTTCGAGCGCAATCCCGACGACTTCTACGAGAAGGCGTACGAGGGCTGGTACTGCGTCGGCTGCGAGTTGTTCAAGCAGCGACGACGAGATCGTCGACGGCAAGTGCGTGCTGCATCCGACGCGCGACGCTGCGAGTGGGTCGAGGAGCGCAACTGGTTCTTCCGCCTGAGCGCGCTACGCAGGACTTTCTGCGCGAGCACTTCGACGAGCAGCCGGAGTTCCTGCAGCCCGAGAGCCGCCGCAACGAGATCCTCGCGCTGCTCGAGCAGGGGCTCGAGGACATCTCGGCCAGCCGCTCGCGGCTCGCGTGGGGCGATTCCCTTCCCGCTGCCGCTCGAGCACCGGCGAGGCGCAGACGACGTACGTCTGGTTCGACGCGCTGCCGAACTACCTCACCGCGACGGGATTTCCCGACGCCGCGCTACGACGAGCGCTGGCCGGCGCAGCTGCACGTCATCGGCAAGGACATCACGCGCTTCCACTGCGTCATCTGGCCGGCGATGCTGCAGGCCGCGGAGCTGCCGCTGCCCGAGCGGGTCTGGGCGCACGGCTTCGTGCTGCTCGGCGGCGAGCGGTTCAGCAAGTCGGCCGGCGTGCGAGCTCGATCTCGACGAAGCGATCGACCGCTACGGCGCCGACGCGTTCCGCTATTTCCTGCTGCGCGAAGTTCCGTTCGACGCGCGACGGCAACTTCTCGTGGGAGCGATTCGACGAGCGCTACAACGCCGATCTCGCGAACGCGCTGCGGCAATCTCGCGAGCCGCGCGATCGCGATGGTCGAGAAGTACTGCGACGGCGTCGTGCCGGCTGGCGCGCCGCAACGAGATCGACGACGCGGACGCGGCGGACTCGTCCGCTATCACTGAGGCGATGGACGGGACGCGCGGCTTCCTGCTGCACGAGGCGCTCCGGCGCGTGTGGCTGACCGTCGCGCGCGGCAACGAGTACGTCGACCGTCCGGCGCCGTGGAAGCTGGCCAAGGACCCGGCCCAGCGCGCAGCACTCGAATCCGTGCTCGCGACGCTCGTCCGCCAGTTGATCCGCCAAGCCGTCCATCTGGCGCCGTTCATGCCGGAGCGCGCCGAGGAGCTGTGGCGCCAGTTGGGAGCCCCGGGTTCAGTGCACGAACAGCGCTTCGCGTCGTTGGCCGCGCTCGACCCCACAGGCTGGCACGTGATCCGCGGTGATCCTTTGTTCCCGAAGGAGCAGTCGGCGGCCACTGCAGCAAAATCCTAGTCCCCAGTCCCTAGTCCCCAGTCCCCAGTCCCCAGTCCCTAGTCCCCAGTCCCTAGTCCCCAGTCCCTAGTCCCCAGTCCCTAGTCCCCAGCCCCCAGCTCCCAGCTCCCAGTCCCACCCCCATCACGCCCCTAGCCCCAACCGTCACACCCTGCGACCGCCAGCCCCGCTTCAGGCAGTTGTCGCCGCCGGGGAACCGTATGGTGAGCCCGCTCAGTCGTCTACTACGGGTCTCACACGGGTCTCAATGGGGAGCGTGCGAATGGCGGGTCGCAGCTGGACGGTTGTGGTGGTGCCGCATGGCAGCGACGCGTCGCGGACGATCGACGTCTCGGAGCGCACGCTCCGTCGCCTGGCCTGGGGCGCTGGCGCCGGACTGCTCCTCTGCGCCCTCGCGCTGGCCGCCGCCGCGGTCCGCTTCAGCGGCTCCCCCGTCTTTGCGGCGTTCATGACGCCGGCCGACCGCCAGCTCGCCGACCTGCGGACCCGCATGGCGGAGCTGCGCGATACGCTCGTCGTGATCGACAAGCGTGACGCGCAGATCCGGCTCCTCGCCGGATTGCCGAGCCAGGACTCGGTCACGGCGCCGGCCCTTCGAGCTGCCGCTCGACGTGGATCGCCTGATCGCGCGCGCGCACACACTGTCCTTGAGTTTCGCGACTGTCTCGACGACCCTCTCCCGGAACAGCGAGCGCATGTCGGCCACGCCGTCGATCATGCCGACGACCGGATGGCTCTCGAGCGAGTTCTCCCGGGCCCGCTTTCATCCGATCCTTCACCTCGCGCGGCCGCACGAGGGGATCGACCTCGCGGCGCCCTATGGCGCGCCGGTAGTCGCACCCGCGGCTGGCCGCGTGATGCGCATCTCGCATCAGACGGGCTACGGCCTCACGCTCGAGATCGAGCACGGCAACGGCATCGAGACCAAGTACGCGCACTTGTCCAAGGTCGTGGTGCAGGAGGGCGCGCAGGTCACGCGCGGCCAGCCCATCGCCGCCGTCGGCAACAGCGGCCTCTCGACCGGACCGCACCTGCACTACGAGGTGCACGTGAACGGCAAGGTCGTGGACCCGCTCACGTATGTCCTGCCCGGCGCGATCCCGGATTGACCCACTCGCAGTGACGCAGATGTGAAACGGCCCCCGGCAGATCGCCGGGGGCCATTTCGTTCGAGCCTGAGTCTCTGTTCGTGCCCTGCCCCGCTGTGACGCCTTACGGGGAGCAGGAGGCCGTGATGTTTCCATTCCGCGGACCCGACTCCTGGATCGGAATCGGCAGCAGAGTGGCATGCGTGTCGGTCGAGCCCCAGGTCGTGGTCGCCTGGGTCTGCAGGCCGTAGTTCCGGACCGCCATGATCCGCTCTTCCCCGGGCTCTCCGATGTTCGACGCCCGCATCTCGTGGAGGAGTTGATCGCGGACGCCCACGTAGGTCACGGGGGCGACGTACGGTGCGACGCCGCCGACGTTCGTGCGGATGGCGTTGATCGACGTGATCGCGTTGGCCAGGTTACCCTCGCCCAGTTGAATCGCCGCCTCGATGAGCACCAGCTCCTCGTTGCGGATGATCGGAATCGGGCTGGACGCGGTCTGATAGAACCCAACGGTGATGCCGCTCGCTGCCTCGGCGTTGGCAACGGGACCGGCCTCGGAGTTCGGGGCCGTCGAGTTGGTAATGAGCTTCACCGCCCGTAGGTCACCGCCGGCGGCGATTTCGCTCGCTACCGTATCGAGCACGAACACGGTGGTGGTCTGCCCCACCGCGAACGTCACCGGGTTGGTGAGATCACCCGACGTCGAGCTGTAGCTGTGGTACACGGCGAGCGGGTCGGCGAAGTCGCCAGCCGTCGCCGGCGCCAGCGCGCCCGGGTTGTAGAGATTGCTCGCGTGGACGGCCGAATCCGCCGACAGCAGCGCCGACATGAGCGGTGCTCCAGGCGTACTCGGCGTAGCAGCCGCACCACCACCCGGCACCCGGGTGGTCGCATACGCGTATTGCAACTTTGCGTACGCTGCGAGTGCACGGTTGAATCCGGCGAACGTCCCGGCCGTGGCACTCGGACCCGCCGCACCCGCCGCCGCGAATCCCGGCGGAAGGCTGATCGGTAACGGCCCGGCGTGGCCCGCGTCGAGATCGGCTTCCGCCGAATCCAGCATCGCCGCGATCCCCTTCCACACGTCCTTGACGCAGAGGATCGGAGCCGGGGTCGCCGGCGGCGATGCGAATCCGAAGATCGGCACGCCGTTGGTGTCACGCGTTTGCGCCACCAGCAACATGTTGTACGCCTCGAACGTCTTCATCACACCGGTGATGAGCGATGCGTCGCTCGCCGAGTACGCCGGCGTGACTTTCGGAAGGTCCTGGATGATGGCTTCGGCGTCCTTGGCGTTCTGGAACTCCGCGTCCCATCCGCCGGCACCGTAGAAATCGCTGTTGGGGATGACGTTTCCGTCGCCCATCCATTCGGTGATGAAACGCGAGTCGGTCGTCGTGAAGACGCCCATTTCGCGTCCGAATCCGGACAGCGCCAGGATGTCCTGGCCGATGTCGGCGCGCGAATTCGCGACGACGCCGGTCACCAGGAACTGAATGCCCGACGGCGACTCCGGATTGATCTGCGGTGACCGGAAGTTCGGTACCGCCGTGTCCTTGCACGCGGCGAGCCCCATGAGACCCACCACCGCGAGACCGGCCGTCAGGCCGGGCCGCAACCACGTGGCCCCCGGCACCCGGCTGGCCACGCTACGAGTCAATGTATTGATCATCGTCAGAAGCCCAGGTCGAGGGAGAAGAACACGCTCTTGGACGGCGGATACGGCGTCACGTCCTGTCCTCGGCCGATGTTCTGCGTGCCGAAGTTGCTGATCTCAGGATCGAGACCAGTGTACGGGAAGCTGCTCCACAGATTCCGTCCCGAGACCTGCAGCCGCGCGCTCGACAACCGCACCCACGACAACTGGCTGATCCAGCGGTCGGGGAGCGAGTAGCTCAACGTGATCTCGCGCAGTTTGACGAACGATGCCGACTCCACGTACGCCGGTCCCCCTGCCGCGTTCACGGTATTCCGCTTGACTTCGGCGGCCGTGTCGGCGAGCAGGAACAGTCCGTTCGGATCGAAGTACGCGTTCGTCAGGTTGCCGGTGTTCCCGCCGCGCTGCCAGTCGACCAGCCCGTACAGGTGAAACCGGCCCAGCGAGAAGGTGTTGCCGAAGCTCATCGTGTACGACGGCGACACGTCACCCGTCTGCTGGTAGCAGCCGTTGCCGCACCCGAAGTTGGTGTTGATGAACTGCGTCAGGGACCGGCCCGGCTGCACCCAGTACTGGCCGAATGCCGGACCGAAGCTCGTCGCCGGCTGGAACGCCGGCACCGGAAGCTCGTCCACGACGCTGTAGTTCCGATAGAAGGTCGACGTGAAGATCCACGTCAGCCCCTTGGTCATCTGGATCGGCGTCACCTGCAGCGACATCTCGATGCCATGATCCGTGAATTGTCCGCCGTTCAGCCACTGGCTCGTGTTGCCTGAGCTGGCCGGAATGCTCGCCTGCAACAGCAGGTCGGTGATGCGTTTCTGGTAAACCGTGAACGAGAATTGGGCCCTCGACGAGAACATCGTCGCGTCGAAGCCGGTCTCGATCTCGGTGTTGGTCTCCGGCTTGATCCCCGGGTCGTTGGACGAGAGTGGTGTGAACAGACCCGTCGCACCCTGGTCGAGCTGTGGTGTCAGGTTGTTCACGTTCGCGTACCGCACGCCGAAGATCGGATCCGTTCCCGAACGCCCCCACGCGCCACGCAGCTTCAACTCGTCCAGGAAGCCCGCGAACTGCGGCACCCGGAACGATGCGCTGAACTTCGGATACGGATAGTACGTGTCGATGTTGCCGTTGTCGGTCGACCGCTCCGCCGTGATGCCGGCGCTCAGGGCCAGACGCTGGTCGAGCGTCAGGAATTGCTCCTGGGCGTAGAAGTCGAATGTGCGGGATACCACCGTCGTGTCGAAGTTGTGCTGCACGGCGCCCGCAGTGACCTGCGCGATGCCCGGCGGCAGTTGCTGGCCGACGGAGTACGGGTTGTAGAGGTAGCGCTGGTCACGGCCGATGCCGATCGACGTCGTCGCATCGAAATTGTTGCCGCCAGCGATAGTGGTGCACGAGGTTGACGTTGTAGTTCAGATACGTGTTGTCGCCCGTCAGATTCGTCGCCACGCCGGGAAGCGGCTGGTTGGTCTCGATCTGAATGTCGGGCGGCGCGTAGAACACGTCCGTCTGGTGCGCGATGTCCGCACCGGCCAGCGCCGTCAGGTGGAGGCTCTGGTGCTCCGTCTGGAAAATCCGGGCGTCCACGTTGCCGCCGCCGATGAAGCGCGACACTTCTTCCGGCGTCTGGATCAGCGCCGCGTCCTCATACGCGTTGGCGAGTCCATAGGGGTTGTTCTGGTACGCCCCGGTCGCCGTCTTCATCTCCTGGTTGAAGAACGACGGCGTCACCGAGAAGATGTCGTACGGGGAGATACCGATGTTGTCGTTCCCCGTGATGCCGCGCCGGTCGTTCGAATGTGCGAAGTACATGTTCAGATTGCCGGTGATCGCCTCGGAGAAGTTCTGCGTGAGGTTCACTCGGCCGCCCTGCTTGTTGTACCCCGTGTTGACCATGAGGCCATTGTCGTACTTCGACAGGAGCGACGCGTAGTACTGCGTCTGGCCGGTCTGGCCGCGGACGCTCAGGTCGCCCTCGTAGGACGCCTCGCCGCCGCCGAACACCTGGCTCTGGATGGGGACGTTGCCCTGATAGAGCGAGGGGCTGAACGGCGAGCCGGGCGCCGCCTTGTATGAGTTGTACCACGCTTCGGCGCTCGCCATCGTCGGGAAGCCGCGGAGGTTGAGGAAGTTCTCCGGCTTGAATGTCCCGACCTTGCCCGCCAGGTCCCACTTGGCCTTGCCCGGCGTGCCTTTCTTGGTCGTGATCAGGACGACACCGCCGCCAGCACGCGATCCGTATTGCGCCGCCGCCGAGGCCCCCTTCAGGATCTCGATCGACTCGATGTCCTCGGGGTTGATGTCGGCGATGCGGTTCGGCGGATTGTCCTCGGTGCTCTGGTTGATCGTGTTGTCCGCCGCGCCCGTGATCGCGTTGGCGCCGTCGTTGATGTGCCCGTTGTTGACCGGGACACCGTCGATCACGTACAGCGCGGAGGCGTCGGAGTTGATCGACGTGACACCGCGGATCTGGACCTGCATCCCGCCGCCCGGCGCGCCGCCGTTGTTCTGCTGGATGATCGCGCCGGGGATCTTCCCCTGCATCGCATCTTCCAGCGTCGCGGCCGGCACCTGCGTGATCTGGTCGGTGTTGAGCACCGTGACCGCGTTCGCCGCGTTGCGCGACGAGATCGTGGTCGCCGTACCCGTCACCACCGTTGCTTCGAGTTCGAGCACGTCCTTGATCAATCCGACCGTCACGTCCGCCTGATCCGCCGCGACCGGCACCGTCCGCGGCGTATACCCGATGCGGCGTGCGGTGATCGACACCGACGTACTCGGCACCCGGATGTGGAACTGCCCGCTGTCATTCGTGATCGTGCCCAGCGCCGTGCCAACGACCGTCACCGCGGCACCCGGTACCGGTGCGTTGCCATCCGCGTCCACCACCCGCCCTGTGAGCTGCCGTTCCTGCGCGCGCGCTGTCATTGCGGATAACGCGATTCCCCCCGCAATGCACATTGCCGTGAACGCCGCCGCTCGCGCGAGCCGCGGCACTTTTCCCACTACGTGTGAGTTCACACACCCTCCCCTGACACCGTCGAGATGAACGGAGATGCCTGCACGTCGCCCGCCCGCCGGGGACCGGCGGAACGGATCTCGTGAGGCGCAATGGCCCACATTGTGGGCATGGCCGTTTCGATTGTCAAGAATCGATTACGGACGTCCGAATGTGTCGAGCGGCCGTAATGCTGGGACGGACGGCTATTTACGCGGGGCGAATGGGGAGCGTCTTAGTCAGAGTCCCGTCAATTGGTCGGTCGTTCGTACCAGGACGGCCATCCGCATCAGGCGAGCTCGTGCGTACGGAATCTCACCGAGGCTAGTCACATTTCACTCGCAAAAGACCCCGAAATGCGACAAAGACTGGCCACGAGATACCGTGGCCAGTCTTTTCGCGTCGTACGTACCTTCGGGTTTCTACGTCTCCCGTTCCCCTCGCACCTCTTTGATTCGGCTCGCCGGATGCAGCGCGGCAGGCTCAGCCAGTCGGCTTGGGCGAAGAGAAATCGACTTTGGGTGCTTCCTGCGCCCCGGCGGTCGCCGTGAAATACGTTCGCGGTTTCGCCCCGCTGAACTTCGCCGTGATCACCGCGGGGAATTGCCGGATGTAGGCGTTGTACAACTCGACCGCCTCGTTGTAGTCCTTCCGCGACGTCGCGATCCGGTTCTCGGTGCCCGTCAGCTCGTCCTGCAGGCGTAGAAATCCCTGATCCGACTTGAGTTGCGGATACGCCTCGGTGACCGACCGGTTGAGAATCGTGACGGCCGTGGTGAGTTGCAGGTCCGCATCCGCCTCGCGCCCCGCGTCGTGCGACTGCAACGCGTCGGTGATGCCGGCCCTGGCTTGTGCCACGCCCTTGAATACGTCGAGCTCCTGCTTCGCCTGTCCCTTCACCGTCTCGACGAGGTTCCCGATCAAATCGCTCCGCCGCTGAAGCTGTACTTCGATGTTCTTCTGCGCTTCCGCAGCCTGTTCGTCATATCGCTGGATCGTATTGTATCCGCACCCCGAGAGCAGGAGCGCCGCGAATACGAATGCCGCACGCCCAAGCAGACGTCTCTGCATGTGCTGATTCCTCCGGTGGACACCCACAGTGGCCAACCACGACCTGCCCGGCGACACGCTATCGGTGAAATGCTGCCCGGCAGGTGGTCGAGGCTGGAAGCTATAAGATAGAAGCCCGGCGGCTAGGCAGCCGCCGGGCTTCGGGCACCGGACACAGCAGGAGAGGCGCTATTCGCCGCGAAAGCTCAGTTGCACCACGTACTTCCCGGGTTTGACCGTCGAGTCTCCCACCTTCCACGCCAGCCGCGCCTTTTCGTTCAGGCACTGGTTGACCTGTTCGCCGGCCGCCTTCGCCGTCCACCGGGAATTGGCGACTTTCGCGTCCTGAATGGCGTTGTCCGACACGGTCACCAGCATCGCCACTCCGCCGCGCAGCGACGGATCCGCCTTCTGCCCGAACTCCTCGTAGCAGAACTTCGAAAACGCCTGCTCGCGCTCCACCGACTGCATGAGAGCGGGCGGCGCCGGGGGATAGTCCGGCTGAGCCACCGGAGCCTTGGGCGGCGTGAAGGTGTCCGCCGCGGCCGGAGGCAGCGCGGTCTGCACTTTCGAGAGATCCTGCGGGGTCGTGTCGGGCGCGGGGGTCGCCACCGCGACTGAGTCGGCCGATCCCTTCTTGTCGCCATGACACGCGGCCAGCATCGCGACAGCCACAATCACGACGGACAAACGTCCTGTTCGAGCAACGGTTCGAGCGGTCGTTCCCACTGTCGATCTCATACCCATGCGATCGTCCTCGGTCGGTCGGTGCGTTTGTCGTTCGAGCTGATTCCACCTGTGCCCATCGGTCCTCGGCCCTGCGAGTGGAGGCCGTGATCGGCGGACAGGCTGCCACCTGGCGACGCCAGGCTTGCTTACCAGCTCGAGCCGCCCCCGCCGCCGCTTGTACCCCCGCCACCACCAAATCCTCCGAACCCGCCCCCTCCCCCTCCGCCGCTCCAGCCCCCTCCCCCTCCCCCAGACCACCCGCCCCCGAAGGGCAGGAAGATCGGCAGGCATCCACCCCGCCCGCCCGCCCGGCGGGCGATGATGTTCAGAAACACATAGAAGAACAGCAGCAGGAAGAACATCGCGACCGGCGACACTCCCCCACCGTGGCGCTCCGATGCCGCGGGCGGGACCGCGACGGCCAGTGTCGTATCGACCGCGAAGTTGTACTCTTTCGCGAACCGCTGGGCCGTCTCGTACGTCAGGAGCGCGATGCCCGCCCCATAATCCCGCTGGCGGAAATCCGGTATCGCGTCCCGGCACATGTCGCCCGCGTCCGCGTCGGTGATGAACCCCTCCGCACCCGACCCGGTCGTGATCCAGCACCGGCCGCGCCCGTCGGAGTTCGTCTCCTTGGGCACGACGAGGATCACCGCCCCGGCGTTACGGGTCGGATCGCCGGGGTTACCCGCCTTCCCGATCTTCCATTGGCGGATCAGCGCGACCCCGACATCGCTGGGGTCCCGGTCCCCGATGTCGGGCAGGGTGACCACCGCGATCTCCCCCCGCGACTTGGTCCGGACGTCGTTCGCGATCTGGGTGATCCGATCCGCCTGGGCCGCCGGAATCACATGCGCGAAATCGTTGACCAGTCCCACGGGCTGGGGCAGTTGGGCGCCCTGGGCGGCCGCGCCCACGGACAGGCCCGCCACCAAGGCCGCAACGCCCCCGGCCAGCCCCAGGATCGGGGACCACCAGCGGTACCCCCAGCGGCGTCCCCGGCGGTGCCCCGGGCTGCCTTGCCCGGCCGTCCGGTTCACCCTAGCTTCGCCGCTGAGATGCAAGGGGACGGGGTGGGCGCGATATATCGTCACGTCAGACGCCCCTGCGCCGTGGTATGGCTCGTGATCGCCGCATGTTCTTCCCCGCGCGACCGTGGCGGCCCTCCCGGTGTCGGCGCACACATCGATAGTAGCGCGCCGCGCACCCCCGTGGTAGGCGCCGGGGCCCCCTCGAGGACGCCCGCTCCCCCGGTTCCGGCCCTGTCTCCCGCCGCGGAGAGCGCCGCCGCCTTCGCCCAGCGCTACGACGCGGCCCGCGCGACCGTCAATGCCGCCGCCCGAGCACTCGACACGCTCCCCCCAGCCGCACGATTCACCACGCCCTACGCGGCCCGCTTCGACAGCATCCGGGTCCTCACCCGGCACGCGGACTCGCTCCGGACCGCCCGCGACCGGTGGCGCCGCGCCGCCGCCCACGCGCCCGGCCCGCCTCCGCACGGGAACGGCCGGTGACGACGACCCGGCCCGGTCTCTGGCCGGCCGTCCGCGCCGAGTGGTTCCTTGGCGCCAGTGTCGCGACATGCGTGATCTTCGTGGCCTCCGGCGACGCGCTGACCAGCCGCATGTCTCACCCGGTGTGGCTCGTATTCGCGTTCGTCTGGCTCTTCGCGATCATCATGGGATCAGCGCTGTCTGTCGTCCGCCACGCCGACCAGCTCGCGATTCGCCTGGGCGAGCCATACGGCACGCTGATCCTCACGCTCGCCGTCACGTTCATCGAGGTCGCCAGCCTCTCCGCCGTGATGCTGCACGGCGTGAACAAGCCGACGCTCGTCCGCGACACGCTGTTCGCCGTGCTGATGATCATCCTCAACGGCATGGTCGGACTGTCGTTGCTCTTCGGTGGATGGCGCCACCGCGAACAGCACTACAACCTCCAGAGCGCGAACAGCTACCTCGGCGTGATCATCCCGCTGGCGATTCTCAGCATGATCCTGCCCAACTACACGCTGACCACCGCGGGCCCGACGCTGTCCACCGCGCAGGGCGCGATCCTGGGGGTCATGTCGGTCGGCCTGTACTGCGCGTTTCTCGCGATGCAGACGGGCAGGCAGCGCGCCGATTTCATATTCGGCGAGGACCCGCAGGCGGCGCCCGAGCCCGCGCACCTCGAGCGGCCGCCGGTCGCGAAGCACGGCCTCTTGCTGCTCGCATACATGGCGCCGGTCGTGTTCCTCGCGGAAGCGCTCGCCAATCCCATCGACTACGTCATCGAAACGCTGCACGCGCCGGCAGCGCTGGGCGGCGTCGTGATCGCCATGCTGGTCGCGACGCCCGAAGCCATCGGCGCCGTCCGCGCCGCCGTCGCGAACCGCCTCCAGCGCTCGGTCAACATCTTCCTCGGCTCCGTCCTCTCCACGATCGGCCTCACGATCCCCGCGATGCTGGTCATCAGCCACCTGACGGGCCGCGGCCTCGTCCTCGGCCTCCAGCACACCGACATCGTCATGCTGCTCCTCACGCTCGCCGTGAGCGTGGTGACGTTCGCCAGCGGCCGCACGAACGTCCTCCAGGGCCTCGTGCACCTGGTACTCTTCGTCGGCTACTTGCTGCTCCTCATCCAGGGCTGACGCGACCTGGTCACACGGCCAATTTCGTCCCCGGTCGCGCAATCATTCCCGTCCCCGGTCCAGCCCCAATCCCCAGTCCCCAGTCCCCAGTCCCCAGTCCCTAATCCCCAGCCCCAATCACGCGATCAATTTCGCCCCTCGTCGCGCGATCAATTGCATCCCTGCTAGGGGCGGGTCATGACCCGCCCCGTAAAAGCCAGCCACGCACACAGTGATGTCCGCACCACCGCCGTTTCACCGTAAGGAGCCCGAGATGCAAGGCCGCTGCTCAGATCTGCTCTTCGCAACGTCCATCCTCGCGACATGCGTCACCGCACCCATCTGCCAGGCGCAATCATCCGCCGCAGGCCTGGACTCGGTGGTCCGCCGCGTGATGACGCAGGAAGGTGTCGCGGGAGCGTCGGTCCTCGTCGCCCGCAACAACGCCATCGTGCTGCACAAGGGCTACGGACTCGCCGACCTCGAGCTCGATGCCCCCGCGAAGGATGAGACGGTCTATCACGTCGTCGGCCCGATGCTGCCCTTCACGGGGATCGCGGTCATGCAGTTGGTCGAACACGGCAAGCTCTCGCTGGACGACGACATCTCGAAGTACGTGCCGGAGTTCCCGCTGCAGGGTCACCGCGTGACCGTCCGCGAGCTGCTGAACCACACCGCTGGGATCGTCGACTACCACTACCTCGGCGACCCGATCGAAGCCACCAGCCGCCAACCGAAGGCGCTCGACGAGGTGATGGCGCTCTACGCGGGGAAGAGTTGGGTCAATGAGCCCGGCGCGAAATGGGATTGGTCCATCTCCGGCTTCCAGTTGCTGGTGGTGATCGTCGAACGCGTCACCGGCCAACGGTTCGCGAGCTACGTGCAGGACAACATCCTGCGCCCCGCTGGCGTGAAAGCCACCTCGTACTGCGACGACTTCTCACTCGTGCACGGCCTCTCCCGCGCGTACCGCCACTTCGAGACCGGCTACGTACCCGCCAACGAAAACGACATGGCCTACAACGCCGATCTGCGATTCTGCAGCACCGTCGGCGATATCTACCAGCTCTGGGAATCGATCAAGACGAAGAAGCTCGTCGAGCCCAGGTCGTTCGAGATGATGACGACCGCCGAAGGCGCCGCCGCGCATATGAGCCCGCAGGATCCGCAGGCGCAGTACGGCTTCGCGGTCACCATCAATCATGAAGACTCCCACCGGAGAATCGGCCAGCACGGCTCCCTGCTCGGCTACAGCGGCAGTCTGTACGATTTTCCGCAGGACGGCCTGACGATCGTCGTGCTGACCAACACCGAGGGCCAGAACGCCTACGCGATCACCCGCGCGCTCGCGAGAACCATCCTCGGCCTACCGCAGCTTCCGGTGACACCGGCGGTGCCTGCACGCACGCTGGCCGACAAACCGGTATCGGCGGCAGAGCTCACGCAGCTCGCCGGGACATACGTGCTACGGCTGGAAGCGGTCGGCCCGGGCCTGCACGACTCCTTCGCGCAGTACCGCCGCACCTACCGCGTCTTCGACGAAGACGGCCGGCTGATGATCCAGGCGCTCGGCGAAGGCCCCCAGCAGTTGCTCAAGCAGGACGACGGCACGTTCGCATTCCGCTCGAAGCCCCAGAGCCACGTGTCGTTCACAATGCGAGGTGGCTCCGCCGCGAGCCTGAAGATGGACCCATCCGACTTCGGCGCCCCTCTTTCCGGCGACCGCATCGGCACCGGCGACCCGGAGACGTTCCACCGGCAATTGCAGTAGAGTCGTGGCTCACCCCGCGCTGGCCGCCGCCATGTTGCACCGGCTTAGCTCCTCAGGCCGGCGCCGCGAGGTCGTCCGCGCGTCACGTCGCGCTGCGAGTGCGACACCGCGGTCAGGGACCGGCTGCCAGCGCCTTCAGTGCCGTCGAGATGTTCGCGCGCTAGAACGAGTGCCGCCTCCAACGTCGGCGCAAGGCTCTCCTCGCCGACGTCGTCCATCGCCGCCGACCGCGTGAGCGCCGCAGCAGGCTGCTGATGCAGCTCGCAGAGAATCACCAATGTCCGGTCACGCCGGCTACGTCGCACCACATTGGCTAGCGTGCGAAGCCCCGTCGAATCGATGACGGGGACCAGTCCCATACGGATGATCAACACCTCCGGACGCTTTGACACCCGTCCCAACGCGTCCCGGAAAGTCGCTGCGGCCCCGAAGAACAGCGGGCCCGCAATCTCGAACACCTGAACGCCCCGCGGGATCGCTCCTGACCCCTCCCGGGGTAGCGGCACCCGCTCCGCTCCGGCGCGGGCGCCGGATGTTGCCGCCGCGCCCGTCTCCTCTTCTCCGTCGATGGCCGCCCCAGACATCCCGTCGCCGACCGCGTGAACGGCCGTCGTGGTGGCCATCCGGCGCAAGAACAGGAACGCCGCTAGTACCATACCGACTTCGATCGCCAGCGTGAGGTCGAAGAACACCGTCAGGAGAAACGTGACGAGCAACACGGCTACGTCTCCGCGCGGCGATCGCAGCTCGTCCCGAAACGTGCGCCACTCGCTCATCTGGTACGACACCACGGTGAGGATGGCTGCCAGGCACGACATCGGGATGAGCGTGGCCCATCGCCCAAAAAAGAGCGTGATGAGGAGGAGTGTCACCGCGTGCGTGAGGCCGGCGACCGGTGTCCGGCCCCCGTTCTTGACGTTGGTCGCGGTTCGCGCAATCGCACCGGTCGCCGGGATTCCGCCGAATAGCGGCGACACGACGTTAGCGACGCCCTGTGCGACCAATTCCATGTCGGAACGGTGACTCCCGCTGATCATGCCGTCGGACACGACAGCCGAGAGTAGAGATTCGATCGCCCCCAGCATTGCGATCGCGAAAGCTGGGGCCGCCAGACCCGCGATCGTGTGCAGCGAAACCGAGGGAAGGTGCGGAGCAGGAAAGCTGGCGCTGATCGCGCCGAACCGGGTCCCGATCGTCTCCACAGGAATGTGAAAGATCCGCACCGCGGCGGTTGCCGCGATGAGCGCAATGAAAGGGCCTGGGATCCGGCGGCTTAGCCGCGGCCAGGCAACGAGCACGAGCAGCGTAGCCGCCGATACGGCGACCGCCGGCAAGTTGGCGGTATGCAGATACCGGCCGTAGGAGTCCCACTTGTCCGCGAAGTTCGTCGGGATCGCTCCCATCTGGAGCCCGAGAAGATCCTTGACTTCGCCCGAGAAAATGATGACCGCGATCCCCGAGGTGAATCCCAGAATGAGGGGGAAGGGAATGAACTTGATCGCGGCGCCGAACCGTGCGAATCCAAAACCGATCAACACGAACCCAGCCATGATCGTGGCGACGGTAAGGCCGTCGATCCCGTACTGCTGAACTATCCCGTACACGATCACGACGAACGCGCCAGTGGGGCCGCCAATCTGCACCCGCGAGCCACCGAGCCCCGAGATGATGAAGCCGGCGATCACCGCGGTGTAGAGTCCGCGGTCCGGCGTGACACCGCTGGCGATGGCGAATGCGATGGCCAGCGGCAGCGCCACGACGCCGACGATCACGCCGGCGCTGAGATCGGCTTGCAGTTGGGCGCGCGTGTAGCCCGCGAGTGTGGTGAAGAGCTTCGGGACGAATGCGTCAGGAATCGAAAGGCGCAGTGCCCTCCAGATTGACACCTCCCTCGAACGTGTCACGCGCAACCTCCCTTCGAACGGATGGGACGATACCCCCGGAGATTACCCAGCCCCGGTTGTCGGCTGACCCGTCGTATGTAACCGTATTCTGCCACCAGAATGCCGCGGCCAAACGCCGTGGGGGCCGTTCTTCGAACGGCCCCCACTAGCACTGCACGACCACAGCGGGCTGCGCGGCCTACTTCACATCGCCTACTTCGTGAAGTTGAACGAAAACTCGAACGTGCCCCCGCCCGCCGGCGACGCCGGGAAATGCCACTCCCGCGCCTTCTCCAGAATGCACGACTCGGCTTCGCTCGCGCCCGGTCCCGACCATGTCCGCCGGTTCACCACGGCGTTCGTCACGGTCCCGCCACCCGTCATCGTCAACGCCAGCGTCACACTCCCCGCCAATCCCGGGTTCACTTTCAACCCGTACTCGTCGTAGCAGAACCGGAGCTGCGAATCATGGCTGCGCACCGCCGTGCCCAACTCTCCCATGTCACGCGTCGGACCGCCCAGCCCCGGCACGTCGATCGCCCTCGGCGCCGCCACGGTCACGCCCTCATGGCCGATCCCGGCGCCACCGACGACGCCACCCAGATTGCCGACGCCCGCTCCGCCACCCATGTCGGCCCGGCCCGGCGTCCGCACGCCCTGTCCGCCCTGCCCATACGCCAGCACGGCTTTGCCCACCGCCGCCCCGGGCTTGGGCGCACCCGACGCCACGTCCACGCCCCGGAGGACGTTGGACACGTCACCCACGGGACCGTTCGCCGCCGGCGCCGCCCCGAATGCCGCGCTCGCCGCCGCCGCTCGCTTCGCCGCGATCTCGTCGGCTGATGGCTTCGGCTTGCCCGACGGTGCCGCGGTCTTCGCCGCCGCCGGAACCGGCTGCGTCGCCTCCGGCTTCACCGGCACGTCCGGCGGTGGCGGCGGCTCGAACGTCACGCTGATCGGACGCTCCTCCGGCGGCAGCAAATGACTGATGTCGGTCGTGGGACCGAAGATCACGAGCAGCAACCAGAGCACGCCGAGCGACGCGGACACCAACCAGGAACCGAGCAACGCCCGGCCCTCTTCGTCCGCCAGCTCGAACCGGAGATTGCGCGTGAAGCTCGCTTCGTCACGCGGGCGCGCGCGACGGGAATACCGCGCGTCGGCCGAACCCTCACCCGCCATCGGACACCCGATGGACCTGCAGGGAGATGTTCTTGAAGCCGGCCAGCCGCGCCGTCTGCATCACCCGCGCAGCAGGTCGTAGCGCATGCGTCTTGTCGCCCTGGATCGCCAGCGGCACGTCGAGCGGTTGGTCCGGCGTCGACTTGTCGTCTCGGTCCGAATCGAGTCCGCCTTGCCTTGCGCAGCGCGGTATAGAGCGGCGGAATCATCAGCGGCTGCCCGGGCATCGTTCGACTGCGCCGCGCCGCATCGACGGTGTTCATCATGGGCTGTCGCCGAGCGTCACCTGCGGCCCGACGCCGAGCGTGAGCTGCTGCAGCGCGTCGCGCCGACGTGCGCCTCGGGCAGGTTCGACGCCGGCGCACCACCGGCGCCAGCTCGCCCACGGTCGCCGTGGTCGAGCGCGAAGAATACGATCGACACCAGCGTGTCGACGAGCGGCACCAGGTTCAGCTCCGTCAGTCCTGAACTTGGCGAACTGCGCCCCCCGGCGAGACTCGCGCGCCATGCGCGCTCGGCTGACCTGCGGCGTGCCATGGCTACGTCCGCCGGCCGCCGACGCGCGGTCCGTCGCGCGCGCACGTGTCCCGAGTGCAACGTTCGGGAATTGCCGCCAATTGCAGTCGCTCCAGCACGTGGACGACGTTGTCGTACTGCACGTCGTCCGAGGGAATCACGAGCACGTCGTTGTTCTGCGGATACTGCTGGTGGATGCTGCGTCATCAGCGCCTGCAGTGTGTCGAGCGACGCGGCGTCGAGCCCCGTGATCTCCGGCGGAATCCGCCGTTCCCCGAGTGCTCCACGTCCAGCTCTTGTTGGCCTCACCGCACGGCGAGGAGCAGGTTGAGCACGTCCTTCTCGGATTTCACCTGTGACATCTGCTGCGGCGCCGTCACCACGACCGGCGGCAATGCCAGATCGAACGACGTCAGCTCCGCCATCAGCGCGCCCTGATACGTCAGCGAGGCTGAAGAACACGATGGACGTGAGCATGTCGACCAGCGGCACGAGGTTGATGTCCGCCGTGCGCCGGTGGACCGACGCGCGCTCGGCGCGCCGGTGCTTCGATCGGTGGAAGAGACTCGCCACCGTCGCCTCAGCGACTCGTCGCGCGGTGTGTTCAGCAGCGCGCTCACCGTGAGTCCGAGGCGGACGTCGGGGCGATCGATCAGCGCGTTGATGAGGCGGACCGAGAACTCGTCCACCTGCTCGATGATCTGCTCCGCCTGGCTCACCAGGTACGCGTGCGCCGACCGAGAGCGGAATCGCCGTGAGCAATCCGAAGCCCGTGGCGTTCAGCGCGATCGCGATACCGGCGCGAGTTTCGCCGACCGCTGTGCCGCCGATGCCGCCGCCACCGACGCGAACGCGCCCTTCAAGCCGTAGATCGTGCCGAACAGACCGATCAGCGTGGCGACGTTGGCGAGCATCGGCAGATACTGGAGCCGCCGCGTCAGCCGCGGCATCACGGTGAGCGACGCGGCATCGGCCACGTTCTGCAGTCGGCCTCGTCGCGGCTCCGGCTGCGCAGGATGAGAAGTCCCATGTCGGGCAGCGCCGCATTCGACTGCGCGCAGAGCTTGATCGCGTCCTCGATCTTCCGGCGCGGACGAGCTGGATCACCCGCTCGATGAACGCACGCCCGTTGATCTTGGAGCGGATCACGATCACGTAAAACCGCTCGATGAAGATGGCGAGCCCCGCGATCGCCACCACGAGGATGAAGTACATGACCGGGCCGCCATTCCGGAACGTCTCGAGCAACGATCGCATTACTTCTCCCTTGGAGCGTTCGGGGACGTGCCCCGCGTCGCGGTAGGCGCCGGCGGACCGGCGGGTGGAGCGGGGCCGGCGGCGCGGGATGCGCGCTGTCGGCTGCTGGCGGAAGACGAAAGGTGCTGTCGCCCGGCAACGGCGACGGCACGATGCTGGTGGGCGTCGCGCCCGCGCCCGACGACAGGTTCGGCGCCAGCCCGTACGGCGTGAGCAGCGCCTGCCAGAAGTGCGCGTCGAAATACGACGGTGTCAGTACTTCCCGGCTGAATACCGGGGTCTCACGCGGCCGCACGGTCACGACCTGCGGCGTCGGGACCTGGCCGCGGATCTCGATGGCCTGTGCCCCACGCACGGGCTTCGCCCCCTGCGCAGCGCCCTGCGCGGCGCCTTGCTCCTGAGCGGACACCGGACCGGCCAGTGCCGCCACGATCAGCAGCCCGGCCATCACGCCCCACTGTCCTGTGAAGCTTCTAGAGGTCATCAGGCACCTTCCCCTGCACGCCGTCCTTGGCCATGTCCACCCACTTGTTCACGATCTTCTCCTGCGCTGCCTTGTCCACCAAGGCCTGCCACGTCTTCTGCGCCTGCGAGTAGTACGCCTCGGCCTGCTTCGCGGCCCCATCGGCCGCTGCCAGCCGCTCCGCATCGCTCAGCGATGCCGGGAGTTGCACGTCCTTCAGGAAGTTGCCGTACTCCCACTGCGCTACGCCAATGTAGTAGGTCGCGGCCGCGAGGTACTGCGGGTCCCCGGCCTCGATCGCGCGCGTGAAGTCTTTGGTCAGTGCGGTCAGCAACTGCTGCTTGTTGGCTGACGCCCGCTTCACACCAACCGCGGTCAATTGGCCCCGCGAAGCGATCACGAGCTTGACCGGCCGGTACTTCAGGAATTGCGCCACGCCGGCGGAGAACGCCGCCTGCCCCGCACGAGCCGCACAGTCGGCCTTGAGGTCGGCAGGCGCGTTCTCGGTGCACAAGGTCGCCAGATCGGCGTTCGCCGCAGCCGAGTCACCCGCCTGCCGCAACAGCGCGATCCGGTACGACCGGGCCTGCGCCGCACGCGGGTCCGCCGGATACCGGCGCGCAAAGGTCGCGTAGGTCTTCGCCGCCGTCAGCGTGTCGCCGGACTCGAGATAGGTCACCGCCGAGTTGTACTGCGCGTCCGTCGCCCGCTTGTCGCGCGGATAGTCAGACGAGAACTGCTCGTACTCCGCCGCCGCTTCTTTCTTCTTCCCGAGTGAGTCCAGCCGCGTCGCCAGCCGGATCTCGGCGTCCGCACGCCCCGCCCATGTCGGGTTGTCGGCGATCAGCTTCCGGAGCGCGTCGATGGACTCGTCCCCACGGCCAAGGCCCGCCAGCAGGTCCGCGTGCAAGGTCTGATACTGCAACCGGTACTGGTATTGCGGGAATTGCGTGATCAGCCGGTTCGACAGATCCACGGCATGGGTCCGCGCATCCTTCGACGCGCTGTCGTTCCCCTTCCGCCGCGCCACGCTGTCCGCGAGCATGTAGGTCTCGATCGCGTTCCGGAGCGCGTCCGCCGCCTTCACGTTGGTCGGATTCTCGTCCGCGTACGCGACGTACACTTCTTCCGCCGCGCGCTGATACTGGCCGGCCTTGACCAGCGAGTCGGCATAGATCGACGCCGCGGACGCCTGCACCCGCTTGAGCGAGTCCGCCAGCGTGTGCCGGCCCGCGCGCTCCGCGATCGTATACGCCGTATCCCACTGCGCCTGCGCGTCGCCGTACTTGCCCTGCTTGTACAACGCGTCACCCACCAGTTTCGCCGCGGTCGGGGTGTACGGGTCGCTCGGCCACTGCGCCGAGTACTGCCGGAACGCCGACACCATCACGTCCCACCGCCCCGCCTCCGACGCACGCCGGCCTTCCTCGATCAGCGCGCGCTTCGCGATCTCGGTGTGCGGGTAGTGGTCGGCGAATTGATTGACCGCTGAGAAGAGCGAATCCTGAACCGTGCGGTCGTTCTTGTTGGCGTTGAGCGCCGAGTCGTACGCCACGATCGCGTTCTGCGCCGACTGCTGCTCGGCTACCGCGGCCACTTTGCTCGTGTCACCCGGGTAGCCGTACGCCGAGCGGACGTACTCCGCGCCCGCGCGCGCGTAGTCCCCCGCGCCGAAGAGCGCTTCCGCATAGTACGTGTCGACCGCACGTGCACTGTCCGCGCCGCCGTAGTCCTGCATGTACTTCCCGTAGAGCCGCGCGGCCTCCGCATAGTGCGGCCGCTGCGCCACCGACGGCGTGCCAATGGTCGGCGCCGGCGTGCCGGCCGCGCGGCGCGTACGCGTCGTCGCGACGACCCGCGTTCCCGAACCCTGCGCGTTGGCCAGCTCGTATTGTGCGCTCTGCCGGAGTGCATCCTCGCGAGCGGCTGCCGCCTGCTTCTCCAACGGGAGATTGGCAGCCGACCACGCGAATCCGGGCGCGAACTTGTCCACCAGCGCCAGACGCGCCGACTGTGCCTTCTCGGGCTCCAGCGTGCGGTTCTGGTAGATGTCGATGACTTCCTGCTGCACGCCCAGCGCCGACGAGTCGTTCGGCGCCTCGACCAGCAGTTCCTGGTACGCCTGAACCGCACGCCCGAAATCACCCTGATCGCGGAGCCGCGCCGCCACCCGGCGCAGCACCTGGATCTTGTACGCCGTGTCGGCCCGGGTCGCGAAGAACCGGTTCGCCGCATCCGCGCCACCGACCTGTGTGAACGAGACCGCCATGTAGTCCAGGGTCTCATCGCGCAGACCGAGTCTCGCCTGACGGTCCGCTGGCAGCTTGTCATAGGCGTCGACCAACCGCCCGAACACGTCCACCGCCTTCCGGTAGCCGTCCTGGTTCTGCTGCGTGCCCTGGTTGTAGTACGACCAGCCGAGTTTGTAGAGCGACAGGAAGTAGATATCGCCGGTGACCGGCGCAACGCCCGCCGCCTGCTCGTACGCCCCAGCCGCCTTGCCGAACGTCGCCTGGCGCTGCTCGCCGCGCGCGGCACTCGCCAGCTCGAACCGGGCGTCGCCCAGCCGGAACATGGCCTCCGCACGCATCGTTGACGATTCGATCCCGCTGACTTTCTCGAAGATCGCCGCCGCATCCGCGTACCGCTCGCCCGCGCTGTACAACGTACCCAGCGTGTACTCGGCCCCGTCGATCTGCGGGAACGCCGGGTACTGCTGGATCAGCTCCTCGTACCGCGCAATCGCGGTCGTGTAATCGGGGTGGCTCGACCCTGCGTCGGCGCGTGCCGCACGCGCTGAGTCGGATCCGTTACCCACGCGCTGCGTCGCCGCGTACCGCTCGTCGGCCCGCCGCACGAGCAGCTCACCCAGCTCGTACAGCGCACCAGCGCGGGCCGGGCTGTTCGGGTAGCGCTGGATCGCTCGCTCGAGCTGCGCCACCGCGGAATCTGCATTCGGCGCCGGGTCGCCGGCCGCTACACCGCCGGACGATGGATTTGCGCTCGCGAGCTGGCGGAAGAATGACGCACCCGCCGCCCCGAACTCCGCCGCTTCCTGATCCCGCTTCGCGTCCGCCGCCAGTACGCCCGCCCGGACGGTCAGGTCGTGCTCCACGGCCGCCGTGAGGAGGCCGGCCGCCTGCTCCTGCGCGGCCGCGGCCGCGTTGAGGGTGCTCCGGAGCGACGCGCGCGTGGACGACCCGCCTTCGGATACCCGCGCCATCTGCTCGTCGACCGCCGCCTCGCCCGTCGTCACGGCTCGCTGCGTCTGCACGATCAACTGGCGGGTCCGCTCGCCGCGCAGCCGGATCGAGTCCCGGAGCGCAAAGGCCGGATGGTTCGCGATGACCTGATTGAGACCCCGCTCGATCATGTCCGCGACTCTGCCGTACTCGGCCGCGGTCGCCGCTTCACGATCGAGGACCGCCAGATCGCTCGGCGCCGCGTACGGGCCCATCGACCGCCGCACGCTGTCGATCTGCCGGATGTTGTCGGTCGACAGCTTGCGCATGTCGGTGAATTGCGGCGTGAACAACCGGTGCAGCAGCACGCCCGCGACGTCCACGTGCTGCGTCACGCGGGCCAGCGAATCCTCCGCCGCCGACATCCGCGTGAACATCGGGCCGAGGCTGTCACCGGCCAATTCGATCTGCTGGCGCGCGCGGCGCAGCAGCAAAAGCTGCAGGGTGACGTTGCCACGCTGCGCCCGGATGTCTTCGTTGGCGAGAACGACCGAGATGTCGGCGTTGTGCAGCTCATTGACGTCGTGAACCAGGTCGGCCCGCGCGGCAGCGCCCGCCGGACCGGCCGGGCTCGCGTGTGAACGCCGCACGCCGAAGCACGTCGCGATCCACCAGACTGAGTCCGCCGCCCGGCGCACCAGCCGCGGCTGAATCCACACGCGACGTGAGGCTGCCGATCGTGACCAGAGAAGGTGGCGCAAATGCCGGCGGCAGCGTGGTCGGCGCATCGGAGACGACGGCGCGCAAGGCGTCCGTCCCGCCGCCCGCACTGTCCGGGAACGCCAGGGTCTTTCCGAGCACCACGTCCGGCAGCAGTAGCACGTCGGCCGCGCGTGCGCTCACGAGAGCGCGCGCCGCCGCATGGGGCGTGGCGCTCCACTGCGCGATGCGCTGCGCCTCCGTGCTCGCGGAATCGACCGCCGACAGAAACTCGCCCTCGGACTCCGTCGGCTTGTCCTGTTCGAGCGTGGACTGCGCGGCCATCAAACGATTGCCTTCGCGCCCCGGCAGTTGCGGATAGCGGTCGGCGAGCTCGTTGAACACCACCGCGGCCTGATCCGGATGCCCGCCGCGCGTCAACGCCCACGCCCGGGTCGCGCGCGCCTCGGCATCGCTCCCGCTCGAGGCTTCGACCGCGGCGGCCGATGCCGCCGCGCGATCATACTGGCCCGCTTCCGCCGCGCTCTGCGCGCCGGCGAGCGTCAGTTGGTTCAGGGTCTCGCCATTCGCGGTCGTGAGGGCCGCTTCGAACGCGTGCAACGCCGTCGTCGGGTGCGCGGAGTCGCTGCGCGCGGCCGACAATGCGCTCATGTAACGCGCGTAGTCGCCGTACGGGCCGCCGGGACTCGCGAGCTGCTGTGCGGACGCGAATGACGTGCGCGCGAGCGTCGTGTCCCCATTCTGATACGCGACCAGCCCGGCGAGCAGTGCGGACAGCGGCGACCGGTCATCCCGGCTCGCGGCCTTGGCGATCGTGTACGCGTCCGCCAGATCCCCGCTTCGGTACGCGGCAAATAGCAGTTGCGTGCGCAGCACTGCGCCGAACCGCGCCGCGCCCGGACCCGCGAGCACGGCCTGCGCCGCCACTCGCATGCTGTCGTCCATCCCCAGCCGGTAGAAACTTTCGGCCATGAGGAACCGGCGGTCCTGATCGCCACGCCACGTGCCCGCGCCACCGACGCTTCCCGGCGGAGCCGTGGTCACCCGCAGCCGGTCGAGGGCAGCCGCGGGACGATTGTTCATCAGTTCGAACAGCGCGACACGGATCTCGGCATCAGCCGCGCGAGCCGCATCGAGTTCGGGGACGAGCGCGGTGTCGGGCCGTACGGCGACGGGAGCGGCAGCGCTCGAGGTCGCGGGCGTGCCGGCAGGCGGAGTGGCCGCCGGTGTACCCTGCGCCGCCGCGGGATGGGCGATGCCCAGGGTCGAGCCGAGGACCAATCCGGCGACCATCGCGGCGAGTTGCGACCACCGGCCCGAAGGAACCGAGCCAGGCACACGCATCCGCCGCATCACCCGGCGTGCGTTGCGCCGTGTCACGCGGTACCCGCCATTGGCCGACGGCGTTACTGGGGACCGCTTCGGTTGATCCACGTGCTCAGCAGGAGTTGGCCGGCGTGCACCGTGAATTGGACGTACGTGACCGCGCCGGTCGGGACATCCACGCTGGCCGCTTTGGTCTGCGACGATCCGTTGAGCGACATCGTGAGCGTCACGGCGTGCGTCGACGGCAGAACGTTCGAGTGGTAGACTTCGTCCACCGCACCCGCGCTCAACGCCTCGTTCGCCGCATCACTGTACCGGCGATCCGCGGCTGGCGCGCTATCCACCTGGACCGTCAGGCCCTCGACGTGCTGCATCCCGGGTCCCGAATCCACCCGCACCACCACCACGAGTTCCGCGTCCGCTCGGCGGCGTACGGCCTCGCCGAGCTGCAGGAACCGGTCGCGCTGGGCCAACAGGACTTCCTGCGATGCGGTTAGCATCGAGTCGAGCGACCGCAGCGCGGTCGTCTCATGACTCAGGAGCAGCTCGCTCGCCCGCTTCGTGGTCGCCTTGACGGCGACGCTGTCCACCCGCGATTCGAGCGCGATCCGCTCGGTGCGCAGCTCGGCGAGTTTGCGCTGCGCGGTCTTGATGTCGCTCATCGTCGCCTGGCGCTTGGCCGAGTAGTCCCGTTCCGATGGCAGCGTCGACGACGTGGTGTCCGGAGCGTGGCGGGTCGTGTCCTGAGCGCTGAGCGCGGGCGCGAACGCCGTTGCGGCGACCGCTCCGCTCACGCAGACGAACGCGGCCAGCAGCAGACCAACTCTGCGCGGCCTGATCACAGTGTATGCCCCGTAGAGGGTGGTGGTGAACCCGGCGCTGGTGGGTTCGCTGGCGGGCTAGCAGGCGGGCTGGCCGGTGGCTGTGACTGCGCCGGAGGCGGTGTCTCGGGCTCGCCCTGCGTCTCGGTTTCGATCCGCTTGAGCCGCTCCTCCAGCCGGTGCAACGCCGCGGTCTCCGTCTGGAGTTCCGTCTGGGCCTGCGCGCGCCGCTCCTCGAGTTCGAGAAGGTTCTGTGCCTCGTAGCGCCGGATCTCGCCCTGCAACTGCGCGATGTGCGTCTGCCGCTGAGAGATCTCGGCCAGCAGCACGTCCCGCTGTTTGCGGAGTTGCGCCGCGCGATTCTCGAGAACGTTGCCCTTGAGGAGCGCGAAGATGTTGCTCGCCCACCCGATGGTGAAATTGACCTTCGGGTACCGGTACAATGCCGATGCGGGATCGTCCGCGGTCAGGTGCGCGCTGCCGGCCGCCAACTCCGTGACGGACACGCCCGCCCGCAGCCCACGCCAGCTCACCGCCGTCCCGACGTTGAAATCCCACGCGTTGTTCTCGGCCATCAGGGAGATCATGGTATTAGTAGACGGCCGAAAATCCGTCTTGATACCATAGAACAGGCCTCCGGTGGCGTCCGCGGCATAGTCCCGCATCGGAATCGACCCGTGGTTTGAGAACAACCCGTTGCCGTAGCCGACGGTCAGGCTCATTCCGATATCAGGCCACGACGACCGCAGGTCCGACAGCGAAAAGCTCTTGGTCGCCACGCCGTAGATCGTGTTCCCGGTCTTGAAATCCCGGTGCAGCGAATCCGCCACGATCTCCGGCGCGCTGCCGCCGTTGGCCGGAAGCTTCTCTTCGTACCCCAGACCGAACCGGTCGATATGGCTGTACGGGCCGACGTTTCGGATGCCGAATGCGACCGACGGCAGGAACGCACCCGCCTTTCCGCGGAAGTCGTCCTGGTTGATGATCAGCGCCTGTCCGTAGAATCCGTGCTCGAAGTCGCTCGATAGCACCGACATGCCCAGCTCCGCGCGTCCGAACAGCGCGAGTTGGAGCGCACCCTTGCCGGTGAACGAGCTGTTGTACTGCGGGATCGCCGGACTGGTTTGCAATGTCTTCGCGGACCAGTTGAGCGAGAAATCGCCGCTGAGCGGCGAGACCCACGCGGTCGGAATGTCGATCAGCCCCGAACCCCAGTTCAGGGTCTGCGCAAACTCGGCCTGCGCGTGCAGTGGCCGCGCGTATAGCACCGCGCCGCACGCGACCGCCGCCAACAGCCCGGCATACCCATGGAGAGTCCCGCGCCTCACGAGGGCCATCACTGGGGCTTCTCCCCTTGCAACTGCTTCAGCCGCTCGTTGCGCGCGCTGGATCGCCTGTCGCTCGGCCTCCAGCTCCTGCTCGATCCGCTGGCGTTCCTTGGTCACGTCACCGAGGTCGCCGCCCTGCAGCTTGCCGAGCCGCACCTGCAAGCGCTTGATCGACTCCTCACGCTGCGCGATGTCGGCGCGCAGGATCTGCTGCTCGCGCTCCAGCTCCGAGATCTGCGTGCGCAGCCAGTGGCCATGCGCGACGTCGTGGAAATTCCCGCTGTAGCTGAACGAGATGTTCCACTTCTGGTAGTTGTAGATCAGCAGGCTCGAAGGACTGCGCGTGCTCCCGTCCTCCAGCTCCGAGGCGTAGACACCCAGCGATAGCCCGCGCCACCCGCCGATCACGCCGGCGTTGTAGTCGAACCCGTTGTTCTCGCCGACCAGCGAGATTGTGGTGTTGGTCGTCGGGTGCGACACGGTTCTCGCCCCGAAGAACATCCCCTTCACGACCGTGCCCGACGAGTTGTACTCGGCGCCGATATTCCCGTCCTGGCTGAACATGCCGTCCCCGCCGCCGATCGTCAGGCTGAGGCTCGACAGCACCGCGGAGTGGAACGCGAGGGTCTTGGTCGCGACGGCGTACAGGGTCGGGGACGTGTGAAATCCCTTGAAGTAGAACGGCGTGATCTCGTGCTGATGGCCCGTGCTGTCGACCGTGACATCGGTTCCGATCAGAAACCGCTCTTCGTGGGTGTCCGGACCGATGTTGCGGGCGCCGACCGCGATGGCCGGAAGAAACGAAGCCAGCTCGCCATCGTGCAGCAGCACCAACTGGCCAAAAAGTCCCCACTCCGGATTGTTGCTGTAAAGTGAGACACCTGCGTCGAACCGGTTCAGCCAATGGGTGTCCAGAGCGACGTTGCCGTTCCAGTAGGAAAAGGCACCGCCATTGGCTACCTTGGGCGACGGAATCCGCTTGGCGCCATACGACAGCCAGAAGTCAGAAGAGTTCGGAGAGACCCAGGCCACCGGGATGTCGATCAGCCCGGTCCCGAAGTCGAGGCTCGCCGGGTACGGGTCCCCCTCCGGCTTGGCAGCTCCGGTGTCGCTTTTGGCAGTTGGTTGGGCCGGGACAGGGGTCTGGGCTTGCGCAGCCGCGCAGACCATACCTATACAGACCGCCGCGGTGCCGCCGGCGACGACCAGGAACCCCGCCGCACGGATAAAGCCGCGCCGCAGCGTCCGCATTACTCCTCCTGCTCCGCGACGCGGAAGCGGGGTTGTGGGGCGGGCGCAAGTGCTTTGATTACTTGCACTGACGATTAGTTGACGCCTATGATGTTCATACGCTGACGCCATGCGCGCAATCCCGGAATGACCGGAAATGTCCCAAAATGACCGGACGCTGGATCCTCGACCTCCATTGACGACAGACATGCGTGTTTCGTTGCAGACTGGTCGCCCGAGTGGACTCGATGCGCATGCTGCTGGCGCCCCGCCAGCCCAGCCCGCTGGACCCCTCTCCGGCCCCTTCATGATCCCCCGGCGGTACCTCGCCAGCCATGCGGTCTCGGCTGTACTGGCGGCCCTTGGAGCCGCCTCGCTCATGCTCGTCGCGACCGCATGCAACCGGGCGGCGGAAGCCACCACGCGCGGCGATGGCAGTGCCGGACCTGCCACCGCATCCGCCGCCACGACGCCGGGCGCCCACGCGCCGGATACGACCGCCGCGAAACTCGACCAGTCCCGGATCATCGGCGACACCACGGCGCGCGTCTGGCTCATCATGATCAGCGATTTCCAATGTCCGTACTGCAAGCAGTTCCACGACGAATCATTCGAGGCGCTGCGCAAGGACTACGTCGCCACCGGCAAGGTGCGGATGGCCTACATCAATTTCCCGCTCCCGAGCCACCTGAACGCGTGGCCCGCTGCCGAAGCCGCGATGTGCGCCGGCGCCCAGGGCAAGTTCTGGCCGATGCACGATGTCCTGTTCTCCTCGCAGAGCACGTGGGAGGAGAGGCACCCCGCCGAGCAAGTCATCGATTCCCTGGCCACCAGCGTCGGCGTCGACACGGTGCCGCTTGATCGCTGCGTGACGGCGCACGTCGCCAAGGACCTGATCGACGCGGACATGGCACGCGCCGAGCACGCCGGCGCCCGCTCGACCCCGACGGTGATCGTCGGATCGAAGATCATGGTCGGCGTCCAGCCGACGGCGAACTACCGCCGCGCCATCGATTCGGCGCTCGCGACCACGAAGTAGCGGCCGGCCGCGCGGCATCACCGCCCGCACCACCACCGGCATCACCCGATGAACGCCGCGCTGCGGGCGGCCTACCACGTCGCAGGCGCGGTAGCCACCCGCGCCGCGGATGCCGCGACGCTCGTCCCCGGCAATGCGAAATGGCTCCGCGCCCTTCGCGCCCGGCACGGGGTGATCGCCCGCTACACCGCATTCGGAGCCGCTGGCCGTGACCGCAGCCGGCCGCTGCTCTGGATACACGCACCGTCGGTCGGCGAAGGACTGCAGGGCAAACCGGTGCTGGAGCTCGTCCGCGCACAGCATCCCGAGTACCAGATCGCGTACACGCACTTCTCGCCCAGCGCGGAACCGCTCGCCACAGGTTTCCGCGAGCGCGGCCTCGTGGACTTCGCCGCGTATCTCCCATGGGATACGACGTCCGCCGCACGCGATGTCCTCGCCGCCCTCGCCCCCAGCGCGCTCGTGTTCGTGAAGCTGGACGTGTGGCCCGTGCTCACCGCGAGCGCTGCCTCGGCAGGGGTCCGGATCGGTCTCGTGAGCGGCACGCTCAGCGAGCACTCCGGCCGCCGCTCACCCTGGGGCGCCGCCCTGCTGCACGACGCTTATGGCCGCCTCGACGCCGCCGGAGCGATCAGCCCCGACGACGCAACCCGGCTGCAGGCGCTCGGCGTCCCCGCCCGCGCGCTGAGCGTGACCGGCGACACTCGCTACGACCAGGTGTGGGAGCGGGCGGCCCACGTCGCAGCGCGACGGCCCGTTGCTCCGGAAGCTCGCGGCCGCCGCCCACCCGATGATCGTCGCGGGGTCGACCTGGCCGCCGGATGAGGATGTCGTGCTCGGCGCCTGGCTCGCCGCTCGCGGCCGCTCGCCGGGTACGCGGCTTGTCCTCGCACCGCACGAGCCGGCCCCGGAGCACATTGCGGCGCTCGAGCGATGGGCCGTCTCACATGACATCCGCAGCGCCCGGCTCGATGTGGCCGCGGGCGACGACGGAGACCTGCCGGATCTCGTCCTCGTCGACCGCGTCGGCGTGCTCGGTGATCTCTATGCGATCGCCACCATCGCCTACGTGGGCGGCGCCTTTCACTCCGCCGGCCTGCACTCGGTGCTCGAGCCCGCGGCCTACGGCGTGCCCGTGATCTTCGGCCCCCAACACGGAGGGCAGCGCGACGCCGCGTTGCTCCTGTCGGCCGGCGGAGCGGTGACCGTGCGCGATGCCGCCGCCTGCGCGTCGGCTTTCGGCGGATGGCTCACGGATCCCGCGAGCCGCCACTCGGCCGGCGATCACGCGCGCGCTGTCGTCGAGTCGGGACTCGGTGCGGCGCAGCGCTCCGCCGCGCTCGTGGAACGCCTCATGTCCGCCGCGCGCTGACCCCCCTTAGTCCCCAGTCCCCAGTCCCCAGTTCCCAGCCCCCAATCCCCAGTCCCCAGCCCCCAGTCCCCAGTCCCCAGCCCCCAGCCCCCAGTCCCTCCGCCCACTACTTCCGTTCGTTGAGGAAGAATCCCTGCACGAGGTGCACGCCGAGTTTCTTCACCGTCTTGAACTCCTCGGCGCGCTCGACGCCCTCGGCGATGACCTTCGCGCCCTGATCGTTCGCGAATCGCACCATCGTCTCGACGAGATTCTGCTTGATGAAGTTCGTATCGATGCCCGTGATCAGCGAGATGTCGAGCTTGATGAAGTCGGGCTCGAGATTGGCGATCGACCCGAGTCCGGCGTAGCCGCTCCCGGCGTCGTCGACCGCGAACCGGTACCCGCGGTCGCGGAACGCGCGCAGCCGCTCGCGGAACTTCGGGTAGTCCTTGATCGCCGTACGCTCGGTGATCTCGATGACGACCTGCGTCGGGTCGTGCGACGCGCCGTCGCCATCACTCGCCCGCGCAGCACCGCGGTCCGTCTGAAAACTCCGGATCGGCGAAATCGTGCGGATCGACGTTGAGGAACAGCAGCTCCCCTGGCCCGAGGCGCGCACGCATCCCCTCGATCGCCCTCGCGCGGCAGAGGCGGCTCAGCTCCCAGACGAGACTCGCCTCCGCCGCGACGTCGAACATCACTTCGGGACTGCGGAGCGTGCGCATCACCCCGCGCGCCAGCGCCTCGTAGCCGAAGATCGCCCGCGTCTCGGCGACGACGATCGGGTGATAGTCGATGTAGACCGCGCGCTCGCGCAGGCTGGCGCGCAGATCCGCCACCGCGCGCGCGCGCTCGCGCTGCTCGACACTCCGGGCGGCGTCCGCCGCTTCGCGCATGCCGCGGTAGATCAGCCGTTCGAGCCGCGCTTTGGGGTCAACGGTCACGTGCGACCGTCCCACGAACACCTCGACGAGTGCCGCGATCTCGTCTCCGAACGCGTCTTCGACCCGCCCCGACACAGCCTGCTGCAGCCGCGAGACGAGACCCGACAAATCCGGCACGCGGTCCTTCCCCGCGTCCGCATCCGGCGCACGTGCGCCCGGGATGTGAAAGCAGACCATGTCCTCGTCGTACGGATAGCTGACGACCGGGCCCAGTTGATGAGGGCCGCCGGCGATCGGCTCGGCGCGGAGCGTATCGGCGACGGCATTCGCCGCCGTCGCCAATACCGCATCCAGCTTTTCCCAGCCGTACACTTCTTCGAGCTTGGCCAACCGGCCGAAGGCGAGGTACAGAACGCCCACCTCGCCTCGGGCGGCAATGTGCTCGCGCGCCTCTTCGATGACCTCGGCGAGCGTGGGCAGCACGATCAACGACCGGTCACGCCGCGAGCCTGGTCACGCGTCGTACGAGTTCGTGGCCGATGGCATACCAGCCGGCTGTGCCGCCGTCCTTCGCGCTGCCGGTGTCGCGGTGCGCTATTGCGGCGGCTTGCGAAGTCCCATCGGGGACCACGCCACACCGAAGCCGACCGTCGCATCCGACGAACCGAACGACGACGAGCCGAACGATGTGTCGAGGCGCAGCGCCACCTGGTGCGTCACTTCGAAGTTCACGCCGAAGCCGATCCCGATGTCGACGTTTGCGTCGCCGCGTCCGCGGGCGCCGCAGTCACTGCAGACCGCGAGCGCGATGTCCGGGTGCACATACGGAGTGATCGCGAGATCGCCCTGCAGCGGGAACCGGTGGCCGAGGGATACGCTCACCGGAACGCGGAACAGCGTCCCACCTGAGCCGAAGGCCACATTCGCGCCGAGTGCCCCGAGCAGCTCCAGCGGCTGCTGCGCCGTCTCGGAGATGAATTGCACCGCGTACGTTCCGCCAAAAAACCCGATCACATCGCCCGAGACCGTCGCCAGACCGGCGTCGATCGAGAACTGCTGCTTGCCGGGGACGACGCCCTCGCGCCACTGCGCCAGGAAGCTCGTTCCGCCGTTGTCCGCCGTTGCCACTGCAAAATTGAACTCACGATCCACGACGTGTGACTGCTGGAAAGCGGGGTAGGCCCACGCCTGTGCTTCTGCTGGCGCGGCGAGCGCGACGAGTCCGGCCGCAGCCAGGCCAACGGTGATCAGTGCGGTCGCAGCGCGCCGCACGGTTGCGAAATCGTGCATTCACTCTCCTGTCAATGTCTGCCCACTGGGCCCGGCGCACCGAACTGGCGGCCGGCACCTCGTGGGTCTTGCCGTGGGGTAGACGGGGCCGGGGGCGGAGCGGCAACTCCGTAACAAGCCGAGTTAAGATGGCAATGCATGGATCACACCGCTACGGCGCTTTCATGAATTGTTCGTCATGGACAAGGGTCTGGTCCCCGAGGTTGGACACAAACTGACGGGGCCGCCTGCGGTGTGCTGCAGGCGGCCCCGTCTCACTCAACCTCTATATCACGTACGACTACATCCCTACCCCACGGTCCTACGCCTTCCGATTCAGACAGCCGTGGAAGTTCGGGTTGTTCGCCTCATCCTCCGAGATGTCGAAATTGACATCCGGTCCGTACGGGATGCCCGTGACGGCATTCCCGATCGGGTACACGGTGCTCACGTCGCGGGTGTACTGCCGGACCAACCGGCGCAGATCGCCAAGACGGTGACCCGTGAGGTACATCCAGAACGCCCGTTCGTGGAAGAGCAGGTTCTGATTGCCAGCGGCACTCCCCTGATCGACGAGGGGTGCCAGTCCCGGCACGGTGGTACGCAGTGCATTCAACGTCGCCAGCCACGCACCACCGGTGCGCTGCTGGTGCTCAGCGATGATCAGCTGGGCCTCGACGCCGGTCGCCAACGGGATGGAGGCGGACTGCGTCGGATAAAGCTGCTGCTGGATGAACGGTCCGAGCCCGGCAGTGCCAAGCTGGCCGGTGTTGATCGAGACAACGCGCGGGTCGTTGGCACTCACAAACGGCAACCCGTTCGTTCCCTCGCTGTCCGAGACGCTGAACCCAAGCTCGTTGAACGTGTAGGTCCAGATCCCGTTGTTCTCCACCGGACTGTTGGTGGAGGCACCGATGGCGGTGACGAAAGCCTCAGGCACCCCGGCAACCGCCGTCGCCGCAGCGGCGTCGTCATTGCTGTCGAGGAGCGCCCGTCCCAGCCCGACTTTGGCCATGTTGAGCGTGGCCGAATCGCCCTGGGCGGTGGCAAATGTCTCTGCCGAGTCGAACCGCTGGATCGCGATCGTGAGGAGCTGATTCCGCGTCAACGGCACACCATACGTGATCGAGCCGTTGTCGTTGAGCGTACTGACCGGAACGCCCTCACAATACGCCTCGGCGAACATCACGTACGTGAAACCGCCGAGGGCCAGCACCTGCCCGTGTCCCGAGGAGTCGGGGCCAAATTGGTTGTATTTGGCGTCCGCCTTGTCCGCGATCGCACGCGCCTGGTTGATGTCGATGTAATACCCCTTGAGACTCGCGTTCGAAGCCGATGCCACTCGCTGATCGACCAGAATGCGCGTCGGAAAGGTCTCCATGTCCGACATTTCATCGGTGAACAGCCCGGTGAAATTGATGAAACCCTCGTGGCCGCCGTTGCCTTCATCGGCCGCACCACTGTAGGCGATCTGGAACGCGCTGAACGTCCCGGCCAGTAACGCCGGCAGCGCGGCGGCCGAGTTGATCGTGGCCGCGTTGAGGTTGTCCGGCTGCTGGATCCTGAGCGCGTTGCCCGGATTGCAGCCGACGATACCTGCGAACAATGCCGCACTGAGCGTGCCCCCGACCAGCAGCGAACGCCCCCGCGGTGCGATGAATGATATGCGCATGGGAGACATGGTCAGAAGGTGAGGTCAATGCGGCCGGTCCAGTAGCGGACCAGACCCGCCGTGAAGAACTCCGACTGCGCCTGCGCCGCAGACCCGGCAACGGCAGGCGTGGAGTTGATCTCCGGATCCACACCATCGTACTTGGTCCACGTCCGGAGGTTACGGCCAGCAATCGTGAAGCTCAGCGCCGTCACCTTCAGGTGCGTCAGCCACGCGTCCGGCACTGACGCCCGGACCGACAGCTCACGCCACTTCCAGAAGTTCCCGCTCTCGAGGTAGCCCGCGTCCGTCCCATTGACGTCCGCTGCCACCACCGCCTGGTTCTTGAGCGAGGTGTGGGGGTCATAGTCCCACTGGCAGTTCACGAACGCCGAGCAACGGAACGCCGCCCCGAAGTTCAGATCGAGGTAGTCGCTCTGGGCGTCGAACAGCGTCGAGATCTTGAAGTACTTGAAGATCGTCAACTGCGGATTGATGCTGAACAACTGCGCCGGATCACGATTGCCCTGGAAGGTGGACGCCGATGCGACGGTCACCTCGCTGGGGTCGATGATGCCGTCGTGGTTGGCATCGGAATACGTGTAGCTCGGCTGGAACCAGGCGCCCAGCGGGAAGCCCGCCTGGATGCGCTGGATGTTCGGGCCGGTGTTCACCGAGTTGAACTGAATCGGCGCAACGCCCGCGCCGAGGTTAATGACTTTGTTGCGGTTATAGGCTTCGTTCATCGTGATGTCGAACCGCGTGTTCCTGCCGTTGATCAGGTTCGCCGTCAGGCTCATCTCGACGCCGCGATTGTTGACTTGGCCGATGTTCTGGAACCGTGTCGCCGTTTCCGGCGTCGGTCCGGTGATGACACCGCCAACCGACGGTGCCAGGTTCACAGCAACCAACGCATCGGACGTCGCCTTGGCGTAGCCGGTGAGCTGGAACTGCAGCCGGTCTTTCCACAAGCCAAGATCGAGCCCGCCTTCGATTTCCGCAGACCGCTCTGGCTTGAGGGAGCCGTTCCCGAAACTGCCCAGGGTGACAGCCGGGCTTTCGTGACTGTTGATGTTGGCCGTGATCGAGTTGTAGAACGTCTCCGCTTGCTGGAACCCCGGATGCTGTCCCGAGACGCCGAACGAACTCCGCAGACGGAGAGAGCTCACCACCGGCCCCTTGGGGAACCAGGGCTCCTCGCCAACGACCCACGACGCACCGACTGAGGGATAGAAGCTCGGCACGTACGCCTGGCCGAACGCGCTGTTGTCGTCGATACGCAACGCGGCCGTGAGGAACAGCTTGTCGCGCCAGCCGAACTGCTGCTGCGCGTAGTATCCAATGTCCACGACCTGGTTGTTCCCGAGCTGGCTGGCCGTGAACTGGTCCGTCGCACCGCCCAGCGAGGCGGTTCCCGGGACGAGCCCAAGGCCCGACGCTTCCGTACCCCGGAGCGTCGTGCTCGTGTATTGTGTGCCGACCGTCGACGTCCCGTGAATCGTGCTGGTGAGGCCGTACTGCGCCGCGGCGTTGAACTGCGCCGTGATCACCGACGTCTGGAACGGGTTCGATGACGCGAAGCCGGTCGCATTGTTGGCACTGAATGCCGCCTCGGCGCCGATCGGAATGAGCTGGAAGTCGTTCCGGTTGGTTACATCGAGCCCGGTAACGCCCGTCAGGGTCAACCACCCCGTCGGCCGGAAGTTGCCGGTCGCGCCACCCGTGAACCGCTCGACGTTCTGCGCCGTCACGATCGAATTACTCTGCGCCGGATCGATCAGCACGAAGTAGCCGTGCCGTGAATCGTTGACCGGCTGCCCCAGCTGGCCGTTCGCAATCGCGCTGGCTTCGTTGTTGTCGTTCTGCGGAATGTTGAGCCGGCTCTGGAGATACCCGGCATTCAGGCTGAAATCGGTCTTCCCTGACGGAGTGGCCTGCAGGTTCACCCGGCCATTGTTCTTGGTCTGGAAGCTGTTGGGCTGCACTCCGTGGTCGTTGTTGAAGTCACCACTCGCGAAATACTTGGTGACATCCGACCCACCCGCCACGCTCCCGCCGAACTGATAGCGGGCGTTGCCAGTGGTGAAGGGGGAGATATTTCGAGGACATCAACGGATTCCACTGCAGCAACCCACCGGCGGTCGGCGTGCATCCGCCCCCCGCCTCTGCGATCAGCGAGCAGCCCGATGTTGTCCCCGGGGCGCCACCGGCCGTATCAGGGGGTGTCGTGCCGTTCCGGCCGAAGTTCGCCGGATAGATCGCGGCCTGATACACACCACCGTAATCCGAGTGGGCGGTCCACACCGCCTTGCCCGCCGCACCCTTCTTGGTCGTCACCAGAATGACGCCGTTCGCGCCCGCGGTCCCGTACAGCGCGGACGCTGAGGGGCCCTTGAGCACTTCGACGTTTTCGATCTCGTCCGGATTGAGATCGTCGAACCGCGACGGCGCCTGGCCGCCCGTGAAGATGTCGCTGGCGATCGATGCCGAGCCGTTGTCGACGTACACCCCGTCGATGACGAGCAACGGGTCGTTGCTCAGCGAGATACTGTTGTTGCCGCGGATCCGGATCCGGGCGCTCGTGCCGACTTCGCCCGAAGATTGCGAGACGTTGACGCCCGCCGCCTTCCCGGCGATGAGGTCCGAGAACGTCTGGACCGCACCCTTGTTGATCGAGTCGGCCTGGATTACCGGGACGACGTTGCCGCTCTCGCGCGCACGCTCTGTCGTCTGCGTGCCCGTCACGACCACCTGGTCGAGGGTCACCTGCGTCGCGCTCAGCACGAAGTCCAGCGTCGCCACGTCCCCGGTCGGGACGTTGGCGGTCTGTGTGGCCGCCGCATACCCGATCCGCGTCACGCGGAGTTGCACCGGGCCGCTCGGCACCGCCGTCAGGCGGTAATGGCCATCAGAACCGCTGATCACGCCTCGCGTGCTTCCCACAATCTGAACCTGCACCGACGGAATACCGGTCTTGGTGGCCTGGTCGGTGATGGTTCCCACGATGGTGCCGGTCTGCGCCGACGCCACACCCGCCACGAACGGCAGAGCGAGCGCCAGCAGGGCGAACGTCACGAGCCCGAATGGGCTGGTGCGCCGCCCCCATACTTGTGTCAGACGTCGCATGGTCTCATCCCTCGCTTCCTCCAATGGGTGAATGACTACATGGGCGCCGCGCTCGCGACGCCCGCTCCAATGGCGCGAAGTCACGTCCGCGCCATCCCAGTCCCGTGCCCACCCGGCCACCCAGAATTACAGCCCACCGTAGCCAATGGCCGCTGCATTCATGACCGTTCTCCGCCGCGACGCGCGCGGCCGAAAATAGGCAAATCCGGACAAATCCATGGATCTGCGGGCGACGACCTCATCGCCAGCGTCACGGAAATGTGGGTTTTACCACTATTTGTCAAGACATTTGGTACGAACGGTATAAAGAAGCCGCCGAGCGCCCATCGCGCCCAGCGGCCTCCCAACAAGCAAACTCAGCCGTATTTGCTACCTTATTGTAGCGCCCGAAGAGCCGCTCGCGGCTGAGGACGCTAGGTGGCGGGCGTCGCCGACTCCGTCACGACACGCACAACGTCGTCCGCGACCTGCAAAAACCCCCCGGATACGTTGAAGCGCTTCGACCCGCCCGGCGCCCCCTCCAGCCGCAAGACCCCGGTCCCAAGCAAGGTCACCATCGGCGCGTGCCGGGGCAGGATACCCAGCTCGCCGTCGTGCCCGGGCGCCACGATCGACGACACCTCGCCGTCGAATAGCACCCGCTCGGGTGAGATGACGGAGGTCTTCACCCAGCCACCCCCCCGGCAGCGGCACCCGGAACGCGAGGCCCTGTCACGCGGCCGCCGCCAGCTTCTTGGCGTTCGCCGTCACGTCGTCGATCCCGCCCGCCATGAAGAACGCCTGCTCGGGCACCGTATCGAACTCGCCAGCCACCAGCCGCTCGAACGACGACACCGTCTCCTCGAGCTTCACGTAGATCCCCGTGATCCCCGTGAACTGCTCCGCCACCGAAAACGGCTGCGACATGAACCGCTGGATCCGGCGCGCCCGGCTCACGGTCCGCTTGTCCTCTTCGGACAACTCGTCCATCCCGAGGATCGCGATGATGTCCTGTAGCTCCTTGTACCGCTGCAGGATCCGCTGCACTTCGGTCGCCACCCGATAGTGCCGTTCGCCGATGTACTGCGCATCCATGATACGGGACGACGACGCCAGCGGGTCCACCGCCGGGTAGATCCCCAGCTCGGTGATCGCCCGCGACAAGCACGACCGTCGCGTCCAGATGCGCGAACGCCGTCGCCGGCGCCGGGTCCGTGATGTCGTCGGCCGGGACGTAGATCGCCTGCACCGACGTGATCGACCCGTTCTTGGTCGACGTGATCCGCTCCTGCAACTCACCCATCTCCGTCGCCAGCGTCGGCTGGTACCCGACCGCGCTCGGCATACGCCCGAGAAGCGCCGACACTTCCGACCCCGCCTGCGTGAACCGGAAGATGTTGTCGATGAACACCAGCACGTCCGCGTTCTCGACGTCGCGGAAATACTCGGCCACCGTCAGCCCCGCGAGACCGACCCGGAGACGAGCACCAGGCGGCTCGTTCATCTGCCCGTAGATCAGCGCGCAGGAGTCGATGACCTTCGACTCCTTCATTTCGAGATACAGATCGTTGCCCTCGCGGGTCCGCTCCCCCACGCCGCAGAACACCGACCGGCCGCCATGGCCCTTGGCCACGTTGTTGATCAGCTCCTGAATGATGACCGTCTTGCCGACGCCCGCGCCGCCGAACAGTCCGATCTTCCCGCCCTTCACGAACGGCGCAATGAGATCGATGACCTTGATCCCCGTCTCGAACACTTCCGTCTTGGGCTCGAGGTCCACGAAATCCGGACGCGACCGATGGATCGGCCACCGCGGTGCGTCGGCCGGAATCGGCGGCCCATTGTCGACCGGCTCCCCCAGCACGTTCAGGATACGGCCCAGGGCCGCGGCACCGACGGGCACGGAGATCGCCGCGCCGGTATCCACCACCTCCATCCCCCGCTGCACGCCGTCGGTGCTCGACATCGCCACCGCACGCACCTGATTCCGCCCGATGTGCTGCTGCACCTCGGCGGTCACGTTGATCGCCACGCCCCCGGTGTCGTCGCTCGCGGGCACGTTGACACGCAGCGCGTTGTACAGCTCCGGCAGGTGCTCGGCCTCGAACTGCACGTCGAGAACCGGACCAATCACCTGCATCACGCTGCCTTTCATTTGATCGGCCATGAGAAGTGGTCGTTGAATAGTGGTAGATGATCGGGGACTGCAGCCCAATGACACCCGGGCGCCGCCCTCCAGCCACCGCGCTGCTTACGCGCGTCTTAACCGCTGAGTGCCGCCGCACCGCCGACGATCTCGGCGATCTCCTGCGTGATCTGAGCCTGCCGCGCGCGATTGAATTGGCGGCGCAACCCGTTGATGACGTCATTTGCATTGTCGGTCGCGTTCTTCATCGCGGTACGCCGCGCGCCCTGCTCGGCCGCCGACGTTTCGACGAGCGCCCGGTAAACGGCATTCCGCACGTACGCCGGCAACAGCGATTCGAGAATCGCCGCCGCGGACGGCGCCAGGAGATAGTCGTGGCGGCGCGATGACAGAACGCTCGATTTCCCGCCCCCACCGGACGATGCCTCGCTTGCCGGTGGCTGGACAGGCAGGATCCGGTCGGTCGTCGGCGGCGTCGACAACGCCGACACGAACCTCGCATACACGACGTATACGGCGTCGAGCGTGCCCGCGGCGAATCCCTCGACCGCCGGCGCCACGATGTCCGCCGCATCCTGCGCGGACGGACGATCCGTGAGATCCGTCCGCGCAGCCGCGACCTGGCGGCCCACGTACCGGAAGTACCCGACGCCCTTCCGGCCGACCGCGTACAGGTCGACCGCCGTCCCCTCCGATTCGAGCCGCTCGATGAGCGTCCGCGCCTCACGAATCAGGTTCGCGTTGAAGGCGCCGGCGAGTCCGCGGTTCGACGTGAGCGTGACGACCGCCGCACGGCGCACGGTCGCCGGCTGCCGGAGCAGCGGGAATTGGCTGGCCAGCTCCGGGTCGTACAGGCTCGCGATCACCTCGCGGAGCGCGGCGGCATAGGGACGCGCCGCCACCACGCGATCCTGCGCGCGCTTCATCTTCGAAGTGGCGACCATCTCCATCGTGCGCGTGATCTTGCGCGTGTTCTCGAACGACTTGATGCGCCCCTTGAGTTCCCGCCCCTTGGCCATGCCCTCGATCCCGTCGGGGGTCTAGCCGCGCGGCGCCACGGGCGCGCCCGCGGTTGCCGCCGCGGTCGCTGCCGCAGTCGCGGCCACCCGAGCCGCGAAGTCGGCCGTGAACCGCTCGATCGCCTGGCGCAGCGCCGCCTCGTTCTCCTTGGACAACGCCTTCTCGGTCCGGATGCGCTCACCAACCTGCGGCATCTGGGTGTCCATGAGCTCGTGGAACTCGCGCTCCCAGCGCCGGACTTCGCTGACGGGGATTCCGTCGAGGAACCCGTTCGTCACGGCGAAGATGCTGGCCACCTGCTTCTCGACCGGCATCGGCTGATACTGCGGCTGCTTGAGGATCTCGACGGTGCGAGCACCGCGGTCGAGTTGCTTCTTCGTCGCCGCGTCGAGGTCCGACGCGAATGCCGCAAAGGCCTCCAGCTCGCGATACTGCGCCAGGTCGAGCCGCAACCGGCCGGCCACACCCTTCATGGCCTTGATCTGCGCCGATCCGCCGACGCGCGACACCGAAATGCCGACGTTGATCGCGGGCCGCACACCGGAGTAGAACAGATCGGCTTCGAGAAAGATCTGCCCGTCGGTGATCGAAATGACATTCGTGGGGATGTACGCCGAAACGTCGCCCGCCTGGGTCTCGATGATCGGGAGCGCCGTGAGCGAGCCCCCGGCCTTGAAGATCGTCTTGCCGTCCACGATCCCCGGGTCCTCACTGAGCTTGGCGGCACGCTCGAGAAGCCGCGAATGGAGGTAGAAGACGTCGCCCGGATACGCCTCGCGGCCCGGCGGGCGGCGCAGCACCAGCGAGATCTCGCGGTACGCGGCCGCCTGCTTGCTCAGGTCATCGTAGACGCACAGCGTCGGCTTGCCCTCGTAATACATGAAATACTCCGCCATCGCGCATCCCGAGTACGGCGCGATGTACTGCATCGGCGCCGGGTCGGATGCCGAGGCGTTCACGATGATCGTGTACGCCATCGCGCCGGATTCGCGCAGCTTCGCTTCGACCGCACGGACCGTCGAAGCCTTCTGCCCGATGGCGACGTACACGCAGATGACGCCAGTGCCCTTCTGATTGATGATCGTGTCGAGCGCGATAGCCGTCTTGCCGATGCCGCGGTCGCCGATGATCAGTTCGCGCTGTCCACGGCCGATCGGGATCATCGAATCGACGGCCTTGAGCCCCGTCTGCAGCGGCTCCTTGACCGGCTGGCGCACGATGATGCCGGGAGCCGGCGACTCGACTTTGCGAGTCACGGTCGTCTTCACCTCGCCGAGGCCGTCGATCGGCCGCCCCAGCGAGTCCACGACACGGCCGATCAGCGCCGGGCCGACCGGCACCTCGAGCACACGCGCCGTCCGGCGGACGTTGTCACCCTCGCGCAGCGACAGATAGTCGCCGAGAATCACCGCGCCAATGTTGTCCTCTTCCAGATTGAGGGCCAACGCGGTCACCGTCCCGCCGGTCTCGGACGAGGTGATCTCGAGCATCTCGCCCGCCATCGCCCTCGCCAATCCATACACCCGGGCAATACCGTCGCGGACTTCGAGGACGGTCCCGACTTCCTCGGCATTGACGTCGTGCAGATCCGCCGCTTCGATCTCGCGCAGCAGGATGTCTTTGATCTCGCCTGGTCGCAGCGTCGTATCAGTGGGCATAATCAATCAGGGGGATCGGAGCAGCGGATGCGCACACGCCGCCTGCGCGGGGACGGTGCGGATAGCCGGGCAAAAAAATCCCGGTACAGATTGTGAAAAATATCACAAGCCGACCCCCTCTGGTAGGGGCGCGGCCGTGACTCCCCGCCTGGTCCGGGTCCGACATCACATGCCGGCCATGCGGCAACACCTCTGCCCTGATAGGGGCGGGTCATGACCCGCCCGCAGTTCCCGGCCCCGGCACACCGTCTGGTTCCCTGATAAACACTAAGGGCCAGCCCCAACCCGGAGACTGGCCCTTAGCGATGGCTCACCCGCCCGTTGCTACGCCTTCCGATTCATGCACCCATGGAAGTTGGGGTTGTTCTGCTCATCCTCGGAAACCGGGAAATCCACGTCCGTACCGAACGACAACCCGATCGCCGTCGGATCCTGACCGACGGGAACACGGTCGCCTGATCCCGCCCGTACTGCCGCACGAGACGGCGCATGTCCTCCATGCGATGACCCGTCAGGAACATCCAGAACGCGCGCTCGCGGAACATGACGTCGATCCGCTCGTCCGCTGACGCGGTGGTCGTGGAATCCGACGTGAGCGGCGCCATGCCGGCGCCCCCACGGAGACCGTTGAGGGATGCCGGCCCAACCGCCGGCGTTCCCCGCCTTGAGATCCGCTTCGGCGATGATGAGCTGGGCCTCCAGCCCGCTCGCCAGAACGGTGTTTGATCCCGGCTGCGAGTAGATCGACTGGACCACCCAGTCGGGACCGAATCCGATTGCCCCCGATTCGCCGGTATCCTCTGTCAGTACTCGCGGATCGCCAGCGGACACGAAGTTCAGTCCCGTTCCACCATCGAAATCCGCGACGCCGAAGAAGTTGCCGGCGACGTTGTAGTTCCAGATTCCGTTGAACTGGATCGGATTGTTCGTCGAGTTCTCGACCAGATACTGGAAACCCGGCGGCACGGTTGCCGCCACCACGGCTGCCGACGCGTAGTCGTTGGAATCCATGAGCGTGCGCGCCTGGCCGACGCGCGCCAGGTAAATCACCGCGCTGTCGGTAGCCGTCGAATTGCCGGCCGCGTCGTCCGCCGCCACTGCCGCCGCAGCCAGCGTCTCCGCCGAGTCGAACTTGGCGAGGGCAATCCGGCGAATGTCGGCACGCGACAGCGGCAATCCATACGTGATCTTGCCGTTCGTGGTGTTGAGAGTGCTGAACGGCACGCCGTCGCAGTAGTACTCCGCGAACATGAGATAGCCGTACCCGGCGTAGTCGAGCGCCCGCGGCCACACGGGGTTCGTCGGGTCGAACTTCGCATAGCCGGCCGACGCCTGATCCGCCGCGGCCCGCGCCGCCGACAAATCGGCGAACGTGCCCTTGAGCGAGACGTTGCTCGGCAGCGTGTTCCGGGCATCGACCTGCTGCCGCGTGGGGAAGGATTCAATGTCGATCAACTCGTCGGTGAGTAGCCCCGTCATGTTGATCTGCCCCTCGTGGCCGTTGTTGGACTCGTCCCCGGCGCCGCTGTAGGCCACCTGGAACGTTTGGACCGCGCCCGCAAACAGGAACGGCAATCCGTTCTTCGAGTTGACATCCGAAGGCGGTACCGAATCCGGGTCGTGGACGCTCGTGAGATTGTTCGGGTCGCAGGCCGCTAGCACGGCGGTGGCCACCACGAGCACGGCGGTGGACACGCGGAGCCAGGGCGCCCGCGATGCGTTGGGCTTAGGCATCGATGAGTACCAGTGTGTGTGTAGGCGCATGGCTCAGAACGTGATGTCGACGCGACCGGTCCAGTAACGGACTGGTGGCTGGGTGAAGAACTCGGAATCCGTGAAGTCCGTATTCGACGTATTGATCTCCGGATCGATGCCCTTGTAGGGCGTCCAGACATGCAGGTTGCGCCCGGACACGCTCACCCGGAGCGCGGCAATCCGCAGCCGCTGCAACACCATGCTCGGCGCATCGAGCGCGAACGTCAGCTCGCGAAGCTTCCAGAACTCGGCGTCCTGAATGAAGTAGGCATCGCTGAGGCCATTGAACGCCGCCAGATCGCCCGGCCTGCTGCTTCAGCGAGGCGGTCTTGTCGTACAGCCCCCGGCACAGCAGGAACGAGCACCGGAACTCCTCGGTCGCATCGAAGATGTTGTTGCCGTCGCGATGGTCGAACTGCGCGGTCACGTGAAACAGCCTGAAGAACGTGGCCGTCGGCGTGATCGTGACTTCCGTCGGCGGCATGACCGGCCCGACGTACGACTGCGTGCTGCTGGCGTTGATCTCGTCGGACGTGATGATGCCGTTGTGGTCCGCGTCCGAGAATGTGTAGTGCTGGCTGAAATACCCGCCCATTGGCAGTCCCGGCTGGAACCGCTGGATCTCGCCCGCCTGCCCTGCGTCGAACGGAATGAACCCGAGCGGCACTGCGCTGCCCGAGCGTCACCAGCTTGTTGTGGTTGATCGAACCGGTCGCCGCGATGTCGAACGTGAACACCCGCGACTTCACGATCGTTCCATTGATCCCGGCCTCGAAACCCTTGTTGGTCGTCTCACCGATGTTCACGAACCGGCTCGGCGAGAAGCCACCCGGGAGCCCGCCGATCGACGGCGCCAGCGTCGCCGACACGAGTGCGTCGTGCGTCGTCTTGTTGTAGTAGGTGGCGGTGATGTTGATCCGGTCGTTGAACAGCCCCGCATCAAATCCGGCTTCTGCCTCGACCGACCGCTCAGGCAGGAGCGGCGCACCCGTACCGGCGAGCACCGCACCGCCGACGTCCTGCCGATCGACGCGCACGGGACGGGCATCGAAGAAGACGGCGGCCTCGCGGAAATCCGGAATCTGGCCGGCGACACCGATCGCCGTCCGCAACCGGAATGAGCTCAGGACTGACGTCTTCGGAAACCACGGCTCCTCACCGATGACCCATGACAGGCTGCCCGATGGGTACGTCGTCGAGGGAGTCGGTTCGTCGAGAATCCCCGTGGCCTCGTGCCGGAGGGTCCCCGTCAGGAAGATCCGATCGTTGAGGGAGAACTCCTGCTGGCCATACACCGCCACCGTCGGCTGGTCGGTGTTCGCTTCCGTCGTGGTGAATTGCGACGTCAGTCCGGCCAGACTCGTCGTGGGCCGACGAGTCCCACACCGGTCGACGGAAACCCCTTGGTCGATTGATCGGTGTACTGCGCGCCGACCGTGGACTTGGCCCCGATCCGTTTCGACAGCCCGTAACTCGCTGTCGCAGTCGCGCTCGTCGTGTACGTCCACACCTGTGTCGGATCGGCGGTAATGAAGCCGAGCGCCGTCAGCGGTCCGTTGTTCACGAGCAGATTCGACGGCAAAATGCTGTTGTCGAGGCGGTCCAGGAAATCGACGCCGCCCTGCAATGTCCCGGTGAGCCACGGCAGCACGCGCCATGTACCGGTCGCGCCCGTCGAATACCGCTCCGTGTTCTGCAGTGTCTGGAACTGTGCGATGATGTCCGGCGTGATGCCCTCGAAGTACCCGTGCTGCGAATCGTTGTACGCGGAACCAAGCAACCCGAGTCCGAGCACCCCGAAGAACGAGTTGTCGTTCTGCGGTAGCGAAAGCCGTCCCTGCAGGTACGTGGCGCTCAGGCTGACGTCGATGTTGGACGTCGGGTGCGCCGTATCGTGGCATGCCCGTTCGCCCGGCGATCCACGTTGTTCGCGTAGACGCCCTGCTCACGGTAGTAGTCGCCACTCAGGAAATACTGCGCGGCATCCGTTCCGCCGGAGACCGACCCGCCGTACGAATCACGGTAGCCGTTCACGAATGGCGTGATCGTCTGCAGTGGGTTGAACGTGTTGACGCCCGACGTCGCCGCGCAGACGCCGAAGTGCTGGTCATCGAGCGTGCACCCGGTCCCAACGCGCGGAGTCCGCCCCGGGGATCCGAAGTCGCCCTGATGTCGTAGTTGGGCTGGAACGTCGTGTAGTCCCGCAGCGAACCGTACTCGGCGTGCGACGTCCACCGCGTGTGGCCGGCGACGCCATGCTTGGTCGTGACGTAGATCACGCCGTTCGCGCCCGCCGAGCCGTAGAGCGCGGCGCCGGCCGGTCCCTTCACCACTTCGATGTTATCGATGTCGTTCGGATCGATGTCGTCGAACCGGCTCGGACCCTGCCCGCCCGTGTTGAACGCCGCGTCGCCCGACGACTCCGCGTTGTCGGCGCGAACGCCGTCGATGATGAGGAGCGGCGCGTTACCGAGTGAGATGCTGTTGGCCCCCCGGATGCGGATCTGCGAGCCGCCACCCGTCGTGCCGGTCGCCTGCTGGATCTGCACACCCGGCGCGCGGCCGGAGAGCGCGTCCGAGAAGCTCGCGATCGCGGCGGCCGGCACCGAGTCCGCATGGATGTTGTTGACGAGGTTGCCGGACTCACGGGATCGCTCGGTCTCACCCGTCGCTTCGACGACCACTTCGCTCAACGTCGTCGCTGCGGTGGAGAGCGCGAAATCGGCGGTCGCCGAGCCCCCGTCCGTGACGGTCACGACCAGCGCCGCGGATTCCTTGTAGCCGACCCGCTGGGCCACCAGCGAGACCGTTCCCACCCGCACGCCGCCGAGCCGGTACGTCCCATTGTCACGGGACAGCGTCCCCTGGGTCGTACCGAGTATTCGGATCTGCACATCGGAAATCGGCGTGTGCGTCGCGGCATCCGTGATCGTGCCCGTGATCGCACCCTGCCCGTTTCCCTGTGCCCGGGCGAACACCGCCACGACCGGCAGCAGAGCGGTCGCGAACGCGATCACCCCGAGCCTTGGTCGTGACGGGCCCAGCCATTGACGAAAATCACGCATGTGCTGCCCCCCGCGTTGTCTGTTCGGCGGCGTCGCCACGGCCGGTGTGGCCAAATGGTCAGCGCTCCGCCAGATCACGTGACGAAATCGGCCGGCCGCTCGTACGGTTCGCACTGCCCGGCATTTCCCGGGAATTCCCGCGGCGGCCGCCGTCCGGTACGCGACGCTTCGACTATAGCGCAGTCGTCACGTCCACACCATATGTCAAACGGAAGCGCGAACGTCAAGCGAAAAACGCGCGTCGCAGTCACATCGCATCGGCGATTGCACCCTCCGCCGTGTCACCCGCACGCGCGCGCTGCGTACGCTTTATGTGGCGCTCGCGGGTTCTCGTCGGCTCTACGGTGTCCCGCGCGGGGGACAATGTACCGTTCGCCCCTGGGTCCGGCCCGGCACGCGCACGGTGACCCGGCCCGCCGGGCGGCCCGCGGCTCGGCTCCGGCCTCTACTGCCGGAAAAACGTCCGATGAGATCCACCGCGCGGAGCCTCGCCAGCGATGCGGGACGCAATCCGAGCACGCGCTGCGTCGTGCTCGAGAGGTGCGACGGGGACGCGAAGCACAGCACGTTCGCGACGTCGCGCATGTCGTAGCCGGGATTCTTTGCTAGCTCCGCCGCCGCCACCAGACGGACCAGATCGATCACGCGCTTGAGGTTGGGCGCATGGGTGGTCGAAAAGGCGCGGCTCGAATGCTCCCGCGTGACACCCACGACACGCGCGACCGCGTCGGTCCGGACCGGCAGCCCCGCGTGGGAGATCACGCAGTTCCACGTCGTGCGCTGCAATGGGGTCGCCAGCGCCAGCCCCGGCGGCGGCTCGCAGAGCGCCGCGACGAACCGCGCGTGAAAGGTGAGCGGCAGCACCAGGCTCCGTATCACCTCGTCATCCACTGTCTCGACGAGCACGTCGGCGAAATCGAGGGTCGCACAGCGCGCGAGTGTCGCCCCGTCCGCCGATCGCAGCGGGGTCACGCCGAAGAACGGCGCGCTCGGAAAGTCCCGCGCGTACGCGGCCGCCATCCACGCATCGTCGGACGGTGACCCCAGGTCGATCAGCGCTGCGTCAATCAGCCCCGTGCGAAATGTCTGCGCCAGCTCGGCGGCGGTGCGCACGATCACCAACCGCGCGCGGCGTCGCGGAAATGCCGCCCGCGCCAACGTTCGCACTCGCTCCCGCGGCGCGTACACGGCAATGCAGGGAAGCACCGCAAGTGTGGCGGCTGGTCCCGGCATGCGTCACGCCATGGGCTCGGAGACCATCGCCCTGGCGCGTGTCAGCACACGGCGGGCGTTCTCGTACGAGATCCGCTTGGCGGCGTCGCCGAACGTCGCCCACACACACGCGGTGATCCCCTCGGCCCGTTGCGGCACGGTGTCGGCAGGCGCACCCGGCTCCAGCTCCATCAAATAGAAATCGCAGACCTTGTGGATCAGGCGCCCCCGAAACCGGAAATACCAATCGATGGTGTCGATCGGCGCCCGGACTTCGACGCCCCGCAGCCCGGTCTCCTCTTCCACTTCGCGACGCGCGGCCGCGACCGGCCGCTCGCCCGCCTCGACGTGGCCCTTCGGAAAGCCCCAGTTTTCGTAGCTGTCGCAAATGAGCAGGTAAAGCGGCACCTGTGTCTCCGCATCCCGCCGGACCACCACCCCGCCGGCCGACCGCTCCTGGCGAACCCGGGCCTTGTGGCGCGGCGCCACTGATGGCGATCCCGCCGCGGCAGCCGGTCGCCCGGCGTGCGCCTCTGCCGGCTTCAATGCCGGCGCGACGGCTGGCGCACCGGCGGGCGCCTCGGGCTTCGCGCGATCGGAGCTGCCCGGCCGCGGGGGTTTTCTCGATGACCGCTTGCTCACGTTGGCGACAATGCCGCGGCGAGCGTCGGGCGCCCCTCGATGAACTGCCGCACGACCGGATCGGTCGTGTGCTGGATCTCGTCGACCGTGCCGACCTGCCGCACCCGGCCCTGTAGAGCATCGCGATGCGCGTGCCGACGGTGTACGCGCTGCGCATGTCGTGCGTGATGACGATGCTCGTGACGCCGAGCTTCTCGCGCATGCGGACCATCAGCTGGTCGATGACGGCGCTCGTCACCGGATCGAGTCCGGTCGTCGGCTCGTCGTAGAGGATGTACTTCGGGCGGAGCGCGATCGCGCGCGCGATGCCGACGCGCTTGCGCATGCCGCCGGACAGCTCGGCGGGAAAGCGGTCGTGCGACGTCCGGGCAGATCGACGAGCTCGAGCGCCTCGTCGCACGCGCTCGCTGGATCTCGGCTTCGCTCGAGCTCCTGCTGCTTGCGCAGTCCCATCGCGACGTTCTCGCCGATGGTGAACGAATCGAACAGCGCGGCGAACTGGAAGACGTAGCCGATGTGCGCGCGCAGCTCGTACAGCTCGCGCCGCGGCAGCGTCGGGCACGTTCGAGGCCGTCGACCCAGACCTCGCCGCGAGTCGGGCTCGAGCAGTCCGACGATGTGCTTGATCGCGACCGACTTCCCGGTGCCCGAGTAGCCGATGATCACCATCGTCTCGCCCTCGGCGACGTCGAGAGTGAAGCCCTCGAGCACGTGCTTGGGGCCGAACGACTTGTAGACGTCGACGAGCTGAATCATGGAGCGGACGGTGACGCTGCGGCCGTGGCAGGCGATCACGGCACGGGCGACGCGAAATGTGATCCGGACGCATGACTGCGCTCGCCAGGCCTAGGTCACAGCGCGATGCTCGTGCGCCGGGGACGGAAAAGCGAAGGGGCCGGCGCAGCGCCGGCCCCGTTCATGCACCGTGCACCGACGTCGCGTGCCGGCGTTACGCGGCGAAGCTGCCGAGCGCGCGGCCGACGTCGCCTTCGCGCAGCCGCTTGAGCGCGCGATCGCGAAGCTGGCGGACACGCTCGCGCGTGACGCCGAGCATCGAGCCGATCTCCTCGAGCGTGTGCTCGCGCCCGCCTTCGAGACCGAAGTAGAGACGCAGCACCTTCGCGTCGCGCGGCGGCAGCGTGCCGAGCGCCTGCTCGATCTCGTCGGTGAGGAAGCGATTCATCGCTTCCTCTTCCGTATCCGGCATCTCGTCGGCGACGAAGCGCTCGATGAGCGAGCGATCGCCTTCCGGATCCATCGGCGCGTCGAGACGGACGTCGCTCGTGTTGAGCGCGGCGAGCGACTGCACGACGTCGACCGACAGGCCGGTGAGCTGGCGACAGCTCCTCGGGGCTCGGCTCGCGGTTGCAGCTTCTGGCGCAGGATCTCGCGACGCCTTGATGATGCGCGAGAGATCGGCGGTGCGATTGAGCGGCACGCGAACCGTGCGGCCCTGGCGCGCGAGCGCCGAGAGAATCGCCTGGCGAATCCACCACACGGCGTACGAGATGAACTTGACGCCCTGATCGGGATCGAACTTCCGGGCGGCGGTGAGCAGCCCGACGTTGCCCTCACCGATCAGGTCGATGAGCGGCAGGCCGCGGTTCTGGTACTTCTTGGCGACGGAGATGACGAAGCGCAGGTTGCGCTTCACCAGCTCCTGCAGCGCGTCCTGGTCGCCGGCGCGGATCTTCCGCGCGAGGTCGATCTCCTCGGTCCCCTTGAGCAGCGGATACGTGCTGACCTCGTAGAGGTACTGGTCGAGGATGTCGCGCTCCGGTTCGCTGGGAGCGATCCCGGCGGGAGCCGCGCGGCGGCGACGACGCTTTGAGTTCGGTCATTGGTGCGTGGCCTCGCGCTTTCGGCGCACCTGTCGAGGTGCAGGCATCTATGAGCGGCGACGAGATCGTACATGATGCATGCGTCCCGATCTCTACGTTCGACGGATGCCGCGATCGGGGCTCCCCGAGCGGCTACCGAAACGACGAACGGCGCTTGCGCGACAATTGTGTGGCGGCGTGCAAGATACCGGCCGAGCAAGAATCCGCCAGTAGCAGTGAATTGACACCCGAGATACGCACCATAGGTTCAAAGGTTCCTTAGATTTTTGACGGTCCGCGGCGCCACGAGTCGTGCCGCTGCCGCCTGCAGTGCGACGCATTCGGCGATCGTCAGTTGCCGGAGTGTGCTTCAGTTGGTTGGCCAATCTGAGTATTGGCGGGCCGCGTCAGGTAGGTGGTCTGAGCGGTTGTTAATCGGTGTGGGCGGCATCACTGGCGGTACTGTACGTGGTACTCTGGTGGCGCGAACGACGAGTTCGGCGTGTGCCGGTTGGTGCTGGCGAGCGGCTGCGGGTGCTGAGCGGTGATCGGCGTGCAGTTGGAGAGTGGGGGGCGTAGCTCAGTTGGGAGAGCGCGTGAATGGCATTCACGAGGTCAGGGGTTCGATCCCCCTCGCCTCCACTCCCTGCTTTTGGGACGCGGTGCCGGTCGTATGTTGCACATGAGCTGTGTAGTGGCAGCGGGCATTGCGGCAAGCGGGCATCTCGCGTCGAAGGGCTCGGGCGGTTAGCTCAGTTGGTTAGAGCGCCACGTTGACATCGTGGAGGTCACAAGTTCGAGTCTTGTACCGCCCATCCACGGTTGCCTCTGCGTTACTGTTGCCGGATGGTCGCCTGGGTCGCCACTGCGATCGACGGAAAAGATATCGGTCGGCCGGGCAACCCGCACCTGGAAGCAGATTTGTGATGTCGTAGTCAGGCGCAGAGCCTTGCACAAATCGTCGTAAGCGCCCGTAGCTCAACTGGATAGAGCATCTGACTACGGATCAGAAGGCTGAAGGTTCGAATCCCTCCGGGCGCGCTGTACAATCACAGATTTTCGGCGGAAGCAGCGGCTCGCAGACAGCAAATGCGACTTTAGAAACAGCGGCGGCGGTCCGCTTCGTCGGATCGCGCCGCATTTGCGTTTCTCCTGAATCGGAATGACCAGGCGCAGCCGAATGATGCGCCAGATGACGGTGTCGCGCGTTCACTTGGCGATGAACCCAACCTCAGCGAATTCGAAGCGCTGCCCGACCTGCTGCGGACTGGCGAGCGCTCCCTGCCGCCTCGTTCTACCGGCATCCGTCACGACGCGGCGGACTAAGTTCGCAGTGTCGCATATGTCACCACCGCGTGGAGCAGCGACGTACTACGACCGAAATGCCGGTCGGAGCGACTGCGCACGAACGGTCGCGCAATGGCGACTCGTCTGCGAACCATGCGCGCATGATGGATACCTGGGGGCGCGTGCATGTGCGACTGTGGCATGACGATCCGGTGCGTACTGCAATTCCACCACGTCGACGACCGGAGCGGAACATACGCTCCCGAGCATCCCTGGTTGGTCACGGATACACCTGGCGCATAGTTCAAGAGGAGATCGCGAAGTGTGTGGTGCTCTGCGCGAATTGCCACCGCGAAAGCGCACGGCCGCGGCGATTCCGTGGTCACTAGCGGGCGGCGACGCAGCCGCTTCCTTGCTGATCGGCCGCAGAAGCAGCGCGGCGGGGTAAACAGCCAACAGGTCCCACTGTTGTGTAACCGCGCAGCCATGTAGCTTTGTGTCACGCGCCCGCCGTCCAGGCGCCAAAAGCACTACCGATGTTTCGGGGCGTAGCGTAGCCCGGTAGCGCGCCTGCTTCGGGAGCAGGAGGTCGCTGGTTCAAATCCAGTCGCCCCGACTCGTGCAATGTTCGGCGCTGCATGGACGTAGTCATGCGGCGCCGATTTTTTTGACTGAGCCATGCACCCGCCGGCCGGTGCCGGCGGACTGAACACACGAAAGGCGCCCGGAACCGGACGCCTTTCGTGTTCCCGCTACGTTCCGCCCGCGGTTACTTCGCGGCGGTCGCCGCGCGGTTACTTCGATGCCGCCGCCAGACGCTTGATCTCGCCCGACATCGTGCGCACGCGCGCCGCGTCCTTGGCGCCGTTCACGTCAGCCGTCCACCTGCTTCGCCAGCGCGGTGAGCGCCGCGGCACGCGCCGCACCGCTCTTCTTCTCCGCCGCATCGAGCGCCGTCGAGATCGCGGTGGTGCGATCGGCGGCGAGGCCGTTGTTGCGCACGAGCTGGTCGAGGTACGAGCGCACCACCGGGAACGCCGCCGGCCAGACGAGCTTCGGCTGGCTCTGCGGGTTGTACTCCTTCAGCGTCACCAGCTTTGCCGCGGCGATCTCGTTCGCCGAGAGCTGCGGGCTTGGCGTCAGCTCGTAGACGTCGAAGCCGCGGTCGAGCTCCGACGAGTAGATCATAGCCGTTCCAGTAGTACGCGCCCCACGAGCCGCCGATCGTGTAGCGTGAGCGCTCGCTCGCCTTCGACGTATCGGCCGGCGCGTCGATCGGACCGCGATCGAAGTACGCGATCTCGGTCGGGTGGTCCGCGTCCGTGAAGTCCATGACGTCCACGCCACCCTGATACCAGCCCTGCACGTAGAGGTCGCGCCCCGGCACCGGGATGAGACCCCCGTTATGCGAGACGCAGTTCTCCTGCGCGGTCTGCGCGGCGGGAAGCTTGAAGTAGGAGCGCTGCGTCAGCTTCTTGTTGTCCGCGCTCGCGGTGACGATCGTGTTGCCGCCGAGCTCCATGATGCTGCCGGCCTGGCACATCGGGCCCGTGCCACCGCCCCACTCATCGGTCCAGAGGGTCTTCTTGCCGTCGTTGCTGAACCCGGCGGTGTGCCGGCCCTGGAAATTGTTGGTGTCGGTGAGGGCGGACAGCCGCACCGGCTTCTCGGGGTTCGAGATATCGACCATGATGGCATGGCTCGAGCACGCGGCGGCGAGCAGGTGCATCGCCGGGTACGCCGTCACGTCGTGGCAGTTGCGCGGGCCCGTGTGCACCGGCCGCGCGCCGAGCGTCGCCGAGTCGGCCGGGCGCCGCGCCACGTGGCTGCAGTCCGCCGCGCTGGACGGCGGGGGTCCGCCGGAGCGCAGAACGTGACGCAATCCGGGGACCCGTCGAGGCCGGTGAAGATCCGCGCGCCCGGGATCACCGCGGCCTGCTCGGGGTGATCGAGCGGCACCTTGATGATGTCGAGCTGATAGAGCGAGTTCGTCGGGTCGGCCGGGTCCGTGCCGTTCTTGCAGCCGGCCAGCTCCGTGTCCGGCCGCGCAGCCTGCTGCCCCGACACGTAGAGGTAGACGATGTTGGGATCCGTCGGGCTCGGGATGACGCGTGTGCGTGTGCGAGCCTTTGCAGGTCTGCACGTTCTTGATCAGCTTGGGCGCGTGCGGGTTGGAGACGTCGTAGATGCGCACGCCCGCCATGTGGTCCTTCGGATCCTGCACGCCGCCCTTGCCGCAATCATTGCGATTGCCCGCGCCCTCGGCGGAGACGAACAGCAGGTTGCCGACGATCGTCGGGTCGCCTTGCGACGTGATGCACTCCACGACCGACGCGACGACCGGCTTGGCCGGATTGCTCACGTCCCACATCGTGAAGCCGGCGAAGTTGCCCTGATAGGCGTAGTGGCGTGCCGAACGCCAGGTCGGAGTTGATGAACGTCAGGCCGCGCGCCGTGTCGAACTGCGCCGGCTTCGGCGAGAACGACACGAGGTGCATGTTGCTCGCCGCGGTGCCGGCGTCGAACCGGCCCGGCTTGAGATTGCTCCGCGGATCGGCGGCGCTCGGATAGGTCTGCGCCGACACGAGCGCCGGCGCGACGAGGGTCGCGATGAGGCCGATCAGCCTGCATGAACTGCGCATCGGGACGGACTCCGGTGGTGTGGTGTGGGACGGGCAACTGCGGCGGTTCACTTCGCCGGGAGCTGTGTGAGCAACCTCTGCATGATGCCGATCTCGACGGTTTGCGCCGTGACGACATCGTTCGCGAACACGTTCACGTCCACTTCCTGTCCGGCGAGCGGGGTGTTGAAGAGGTCGTCCACCATCTTCAGCGCGCCGGCGTGGTGCTGGATCATCAGCCGGAGGTACGCGCGGTCGAAGTCGACGCCCTTGGCCGCGTCGAGCTCCTTGAGCTGCGCGGTGCGTCAGCATGCCCGACATCATCATGTTGTGCCACGACGACGTATCGGGCGCGAACTGGTTGTTGCGCTGCGAGCCAGCCCTGCATGATGCGAATCTCCGGCACCTGCGACTGATCGATCTTGTTCGAGAGTTTCAGCACCTGCGGATTGGCGCCGTGCGACTCGGCCATCCGGGACATGACGATCGCCTGCGCGTGGTGCGCGATCATTCCCTGCATGAACTCGACGTCGGCCTTGGTGTACAGGGCGCCTTTCGGGATCACGATCTCGTGACCCATGTCCATGCCGCTCATTCCCGTCATGCTGCCACCCTGGGCAGAGCGCGAGCGACGGGCCGCCGAGCAACACGACGGAGAGCACGAGCGCACTGGCAACGCGTTTGGTCGTCACGATGACCTCCTTCAGTCAGTCTGCTCGACGAGAAAATGGATCGGCCATACACCGCATGATCCCGCCCGTCAGGGACCAACGGACTATCGCCTTGGTGAACGCAAACGGCATCGGGATCGTTGAGACCAATCTCCCAGGGCTGACGACCCTTGGAGGAGTTGGAACAGCCGCCGAATGGCAAAACTCCGGCGTAGCGACGCGGAAACGTATTCTACGCGCGTCCCACGGCGAGCGAAACAGGCCCATTTTATGAGCCCCGCGTGGCAGTTCGGGGCGTGGCAACACCAAGCGTCCCTGGTAGGCGCGGGTCATGACCCGCCCATCTTGCCGCCCGCACGATGCCTGCCGCCGAGGCCAGCAGGCGCGGCTTGAGAACCGGCCTATCCCGCTTGCTTCTTCGACTGCGCGGCCGCGAGCTCCTGCAGATACTCGCTCAGCGATTTGGACAGCGTCACGAAGTCCGACGGAATCATCAGCACGGTCGTGCTGTTGTTCTCGGCACCCACCTCCGAGACCATCTGCATCCGCCGCAACTCGAGCGCGGCCGGATTGCCAGCCATCTGCGCCGACGCCGCCGCGAGCTTCTCCGACGCTTCCAGCTCCGCCTCCGCCTTGATGATCCGCGCCCGCTTCTCACGGATCGCCTCGGCCTGCATCGCCATCACCTGCTGCATGGCGACCGGCAACTCGACGTCCTTCATCTCGAATCGCTCGACCTCCACCCCCCACCGTATCGTGGAGTCGACGACACTGTCGCGCAGAAGCCCGTTGATCTTGTCACGCTCCTGCAGCACCTCGTCGAGATCATGCTGCCCGATGATGTTGCGCAGGCTCGTCAAGGCCAGTTGATAGACGGCGTCGCCAGCACTCGATACGGCAATGATCGACTTGGCGGCATCCACGACGCGATACCACAGCACGGCGTTCACCTTGATGGTGACGCTGTCGCGCGTGATCGTCTCCTGCTGCTCGGCCGACACCGTCCGCGTACGGATGTCGACGATCACGGCCCGCTCGATCCCGAGGGGAATGATCCAGAAAAGCCCGGGACCACGCGCGCCACCACCATATCGCCCCAGCCGGAACACGATGCCGCGCTGATACTCCTGCGCGATACGAAGCCCTGAGATCGCGAAGACGACCAGCAGGACAAGGATGACAATGGGGATCACAAGGTCTCCGGAGAGGGATGGACGCCAACGCACCACCGCGTCATTTGGTCTGCCCGGTAATCACCTGAATGCTGACGTCCGAACCGGTAATGGTTATTGCCCCTTGCACATCGCCCTTCTTGAACCCGATCGCCCCAAATTCTTTCGGTGTGGACTGCTCCCCGGCGCCATCGAGGATCGTGTATCCTGCCTTGGGAAGTGCCTGCATGTAGAACGCGAACACCGCGTGCCCATCCACCTGATGGAAGTCGCAGAATGACCTCCGGCCCGGTGACGATTGGCCGGCACGCGGGCAGGCCAGGGGCAAGCGGGAAGTCGGCCGGAAGGCCCGGGCCGGCTGTCGCGATCAGCGCAATACCGGCGATCAGAGAGTGCAGGCGTATCATCATTGCCCCGTGTGTTCGAGCCGACGGCGCCCGCCGCGTCGCGCTGATGTAGTCGAAACCGATCATCGGCCGCCCGAAGGTATTGAACCGGCGGCAACGGGACCAGTAGCCACGCGGTGAACGCGTCACGATGTAGTAGCCGCGACGCTACAGCGATCCTTCGACCCCAAAGAAACCGCTCGCCCGTGGGGCCTCCGCATCGCGCAGCCAGTCATACAGGCGGGCGGCCGCCACCATACCGGTGATTGGGGCGAGCCAGTACACCCAATGCGCGGTCCAGAGGCCGCCGGCGATCGCGGGACCGAATGAGCGCGCCGGATTCATCGACGCACCGGTCAACGGCCCACCCGTCAGCGCGCAGAATCCCACGGTCAGGCCAACCGCGAGCGGAGCAAATCCCGGCGGGACGCGATCGTCCGTCGCCACGGCCATGATCACGAGCATCAGCACGAAGGACAGCAACCACTCGACCGTGAACGCCGCACCGATCGAAATCGCGGGCAATGTCGCGCCAAGATGCCCGACCGGACCGAGAATGGCCCGCAGCGTGACGGCAGCCGCGGCGGCGCCGATGCATTGAGCGGCGACGTAGGGGATCACCTCACGCGCCGGAAACCGGCGAGCGGACCAGAAGGCGACGGTGACGGCCGGATTGATGTGCGCGCCCGAGACGTGCCCCAGAGCGTACACCATCGCGATCACCACAAAGGCGAACGCCAAGGCGATGCCTGACACACCGAGCAGTCCGCCGCTCCACGCGTTCACCATCGCCGCGCCGGGTCCGATCAGGACGAGGAAGAATGTCCCGACAAGCTCCGCGGTCAGACGGCGCAGCTCGAGGCGCGCCGGGCGCGGCTCCGTCACGACGGTGACCCTACTTCCGTCGCGGCCGGCGGCAACCGCCCGCCTGTCCGGAGAAACGTCGCGAAATCACTTGGCAGTCCGCTCGCGAGAATCGCCGCGGCGGCACGGTCCACGTCGTATTCGACGCGGATGACCTGCGCCTCGGCCCGGCCCGCCTCCACGTCGAGCATCACATACCCGGCCCGCCAATCGCCATCCTTGGGCCGCCCCACACTCCCCGTGTTGACGAAGTGCACTCCCTCCACCTCGGCGATCCACGGCAGGTGCGTGTGGCCGAACGCGAGCACGTCACCGGGCCGCGCGCCGGCGAGTGCCGCCATCTTCATGCGAAAACTGTCGGGACGATCCGCGGTCCAGTACACCGTGTTGAGCGTCGGCGTGCCGTGAACCAGGATCACCGCCGGCCCGCTCGCATGGCCGCCGAGGGGGCGAACATCGAGGCGGAACGGAAGGGCCCCGAGCGCCGCCCGCGTCGCGGGCGCGACGTGCGCTTTGGTCCAGACGAAGCTCTCGTGCGACAACCGCTCCTGCCGCGGATCTTCGTAGCGGCAGCCACAGTGCTGATAGTCAGCCGCGACGGTCGAATCGTAGTTGCCGCTCACCCCCGGAATCGATCGCGCGCGGATTAGATCGACGACCTCGTTTGGCCACGGTGCGTACCCGACGAGATCGCCCAGGTGATACGTCGCATCAACATCGGGCTGCCGGCCAATATCCTCCAGGACGGCCTCCAGCGCCGGCAGATTGCCGTGAATATCCGAGATCAGGGCGTATCGCATCGCGAGCCTTCGTCGGCGCCGATCCTCGCCACGTTAAGCCGGCTGCAACGCCGGCTTGGTCGCCCTGATGAAGGCGCTCATGACTCGGCCCGAGACCTCCTCTGCGATGCGATCGACGTCCAGGCCGCTGCCAGCCAGAAACGCGCGAGCATCTTCGAACTCGTAGACCCGAGTCGGCTCGATCGAGGCGCCGGCAAAGCCGGCCTCAGTGAGCAGCGCCAGGAACTCCCGGTCCTCGAGCGCGCCGGCGATGCACCCGACCCACAACTCCATGCTGCTGCGGACTGCGTCGGGCACCACTCCATGGATCACGACATCCGAAACGGCGAACCGCCCGCCGGGCTTGAGCACCCGGAACGCTTCGGCGAGCACGCGGCGTTTATCAGCCGAGAGGTTCACGACGCAGTTCGAGATGATGACATCCACCGACTGGTCGGGAAGCGGCACCGCTTCGATCTGCCCTTTCAGGAACTCGACGTTGGTCGCACCCGCGGTCTCCGCGTTTCGGCGCGCGAGGGCGAGCATGTCGTCCGTCATGTCCAGACCATAGGCCTTGCCCGTTGGCCCGACGCGCCGCGCCGACAACAGCACATCGATGCCGCCCCCGGACCCCAGGTCCAGCACCGTCTCGCCAGCGCGTAGCTCGGCAAGGGCCGTTGGGTTGCCGCACCCGAGTGATGCCTGCACGGCCGTCTCGGGCAGGTCGCCGGTCTGCTCGGCACTATAGAGGTTCGAGGTAATCGGATCGTCCGCGCCCCCGCAGCACGTCGGGCCACAGCAGGAAGCCGCCGTGCCGGTCGCAACGCGCCGGGCAGCTTCGCCGTACTTCGCCTTTACCGTGTCCGTGATGGTTTCCGTACCAGCGTCTTTAACGGCCCCGGTGTCATCGCAGCATGCCGGCTCGCAGCAGGCGGCTGCATCTGGACTAGGAGTCTTTTCACCCATACGCACCTCTCTGTAGAATCAATGGCCGTTTATGCATTACATCTGAAAAAGGCGCCGGATGCCGGCGCCACGACGTACCTCACCCGCAGCAACGGGCGATGTTCAGCGACAGTTTGGTGGACGGAAGCGCGCCGACGAACTCTTCGAGCTGCGCGAAGGCCTCGGGATTGAGCGAGTAATACGCCCACCGCCCCTCACGCCGGTCGAAGACGAGACCCGCATCCTTCATGGTCTTCAAATGGAAGGACAGGAGCGGCTGGCTGAGATCGAGCGCGTCGGTCAGCTCGCACACGCACCGCTCGCCGCCTCGCAGCAGATCGACGATCCGCAGGCGATTCTCATCCGAAAGCGCCCGAAACTGCCTAGTGATGCCAGTCAGATCCGGCGCAGCGACAGGTGACATGGCTGGAATTATACATAAAGTGCCATTTATGTGTCAAGTCTCGCGGCGCCAGCCACGCGAATGGCACCTCACCAGTTCAGGCGTCGCCGCCCGCCAGCTTCAACGCCGCCCGCGCATCCTTGATCGCCGCAGCCGGCACCAGCACCGTCACGCCATGCGACGTCGCCCCCTGAAACCCCGGCCCGAAGATCCCCACGGTGTCGTTGGTGTTGCGCACCGCCGGAATCTCGGCCGCCGTGAGCTGCGCGATCGCAAAATCAGCCTCGAACCCCGACGCGTACGTCGCGACGGCCCGCCATTCAGTCCCGTCCATTATTCCTCCGAATATCCGCGCGGCCGCGGCTACCGCCCCACGCCCCGCGCTCCCACCGGCCACACCGCCTCCACCCGATCCACCATCAATGAACGGTCCCTTCCACCGCCGGCACATCCAGATGGTTCCAGTTCGCCATGGCGTTCAGCACGAGCGCGAAGGTCCCCTGCGACTCCCACCGCCACAACGGCCGGATCCCGAATAGCACGAGATGCCCCTTCCCCGCCGGCGCCTCGATTACCGCCGCCTTCCCCGCCAGCTCCGGCCCGCCCACGAGCAGCCCTGACAAGAGCAACGAATCCGGCCGCGTGTGATACTTGAGAATCACCCGCGCCCGCCGCGCCTCGGCCTCTTTGAGTATCGCCGAGTCCACGTCGGCCGTGATCGCCAATGTGTCACGCTGCTGGACGGACATGATCGGATCGCCCGGGAAATACACCGGGAACGCCGGCGCATCGTCGTAGCCGTAGACGATCGGACTCGCCGGTGTCGCGACCTGCGCCCGCAGAATCGACCCGTTCGCGCGCAGCGCCTTGCGCTCGACGATCTGCACCGTCGGATTGAATCCCAGCGAGACCGGGATCCCGTTCGCGGAGCCTTCGGTGATCAGCAATCCGCCGCGCTCCACGAATGCCCGCAACGCCGCCGCCCCCGCCAACCCCATCCCCGGACGCAGATCGTCCGTCTCGTCCCACTTGTCCAGGTTCGGCGTCAGGACGCTCTTCTTCCACGGAATCGGCGGCCCGATCATCGGCCGGCCGTTCAGCAGCACGCTGGTGTTCGGCACTCCCACGTGCGGGAACACGACGACGTCGAAACGGTCGAGCGCCATCGGCTTGTGCAACGACTGGTCGGAGATCGAGGTGTACGGGATCCCCATCTGGTCGAACGCGTAGCGCACCCAGCCCTCGTTCTGCGTCTCCAGCCACGTGTGCAGGATCGCGATGCGCGGGACCGCGATCGGATGCGACCGGACGGTGACCGCGGCCGGAGCGAACACACCGGCCAGCCCCAGCCCGCTCGCGACTTTCGCGTCAGCCGCGCTGGCACCCGCGACGAGGAAGGTCCCCGCCGGAAAGGTGTCGCCCCCCACGGTGAACGCGGTGTCGGCCACGGACACGTGCGCCGCACCCAGCTTCCACGGCAGCGCCGCCGCCCGCCAGTCGCCGCTGTGGCGAACCACGAGCACTCTCTTAGCCGCTTGCCCTGCCGAATCACCGCCGATCACACCCGCCACCACCGCATCGTGGTCGAGCCGGTCCATCGGCTTCGCCAGCACCGCGGAATCACCCGCGGGCTCCGCGATCACATGACGGAGCAGGTCGAGCGTCCACCCCGTGTCGTCGTACGGTGTCGGCTCGTTCGCGCCGAACTTCTGCCGCGCCAGCAGCGTGCGCACCGTCGCCGTGTATGGCTGGTCCATGCGCACGATCCAGTCTCCGCGATGCACCTCGATGGTCTTGGCGCTGTCGGCAGCCGCCGGCTTGGCCCCTGGCTCCGCGCGGGCCGCCGATGAATCGCGCGGCGCGAGGTTGCTGCCGGATTCCACCGGCCGCGGCGCTTCCTTCGCCGTGAAATCGCCGGACGCCACGTGGATCTCCACACCCTGCGCGCGGAACAGGTTGACGAGCGCCGCGGCTTCCGCGGCGTGGCGCTGCACGTGCGGGATCACGTAGGCGTACGGCGCCGACGTCCGCCCCCGGTCGATGATCCGATCGACTTTGGCGAGATAGTTCGCCATGAACGTCGGCCGGTGGTCCGCGACGTACCGCAGCGCGATCAGAACGCCCGACTCCTGATAGTTGATGTTCGTCCGGATGCACCAGTGCACCCCGTTGACGGGCGGATTCTCCCGATCCCAGCGGCGGTCGATCTCGTCGCTGCCCAGATGCACTTGATGGCAGCCCGCACCCAGCGAGGTGTACGTCTCGTAGAAGCGCCCGATCGAGTTGTGCAGGCTCGCAACCGACAGGATCGTGTAGTTCGGTGCCCAGCCATCGTAGAAGCCGTGCGTCCACACGCCGGGCAGCCCGCGGCGCGTCAGCTCCGTGATCTCCTGGTACGCCAGCGTGTGCAGCTCGTCGATCAGGATCGGATCGAACTCGTCGTTGTACGGGCCCGTCCCCGTGCTGGTATAGAGGAATGGCACCGACTCGTGCAGATCGTGCGCGACGATGGGATGCCACTCCAGAAAGATCTTCATGACGTTCTGGGTCAGCTTCTGCGACAACACCATCCCGTCACGGTTGTTGTCGTGGGCCGTGTACTTCCCCCAGTACACGAGCGGCACGCCCCGGTCGCCGACTTTGAGCGCGCGGCTCTCCTGCATCACGTCGACCATCCGGTCCCGCCCATCCACCTCCAGCACCGGCGTGATCAGCGTGATCACGTCCGGCGCGGATCGCCTTGACGTGCGGCGACTCGTCCACCGCCAGCCGGTACGCCAGCTCCATCAGCATCTCGGGACTCCCCGTCTCCGGCGAGTGGATCGATCCCGTCAGCCAGTAGACCGGCTTGGCCTCGCCGAGGAGCCGGGTCCGCTCATCCGCGCTCAGCGTACGCGTGTCGGACAGCGCGCGCCATCGTCTGCTTGAACTGATCGATCGATGCGATCGTCTGCTCGTCGCTGATCGCGACCGCCAGCATCTCCCGCCCTTCGTCACTCAGGCCGGCCGAATAGACCTTGACCCGCGGGCTCGCCGCCGCCAGTGCGCGGAAATACCGGTTGATGTCGGCCACGTGCGACAGCTTGCCGACCGTTCCCGGCACGTATCCCAGGACCTTGAGCGGCGACGGCACGGTCGCCGACGCGGGGAGGTAGTCGACCAGTTCGGTCGAGAACTTCCATTTGGGATCGGTGGGCGTCAGCTCCTGGATCGCCCGGGTGTACGCCGAATCGATCGGCTGCTGCGCGTGGGCTGCGGTCGCGCCAATGACGGTCGTGGCGGTGGTGGTCGCGGCACAGAGCGCCACGGCGGCGAGTACGCTGAGTCGGGTCATGCCACTCTATACGAAAGGGAGTTGAAATCCGCTCGGCGGCGGACAAGGAGGCGGGTGAAATTGCGGGCCAGTACCAACCCTCGCAACGCCACACCCCCGTCTTTCTCGTCCCCAACCCCCAGTCCCCAACCCCCAGTCCCCAATCCCCAGTCTGCCGTCTCGCCTCTCAGTCCGCGCGACGGCTCAGATAGGACCGCAGCGACAGCACCCGGGTCGGATCGCCATACACGAACGCCGCGAAGCACATCGCGGGCACGAGATGGTCGAGCGACGCGCCGAAATATTGCCACGGCGGCGCCTGCGCCCCGGGATAGTTGGACGAGAACAGCAGCGTCAGCATGTAGATCACGCCGCACACACTCGCGGGCCGCACCAGCACGCCCGTCGTGAGCGAGATCCCGATCGCCAGTTCGCCATAGGCGACCAGAAATGCGATGGGCAGCGGATGCGCCAGCACGACATGCTGCAGCACCGGCACCATGAACGGAAACGCACTCCCGCCCTCGACGAACTGATGGATCCACCCCTGAAACCCACCGCCCAGCGTGAAGCCCGTCCCGAAGACTTTGTACTCGCCGAAAATCAGGAATAGCACCCCGATGCCGATCCGGAGAGCTGCCAATGCGGTCTCGGATCGCGATGTGTCGGTCACGCGATTCAGCACTCTGCCTCGCTTGGATACACGCAGCCGGACGCCGGCCCGGCTGGAAATATGACACTCGGCGCCGCCTGAGCAGCCAACCGGCGACCGCTGCGGGCTACCACAGTACGGCGCCAAGGGTCGTTTATCGAGATAGCGGACGCCGCGTTGCACGGTGTGCTGGAGCAGCCGCACATCTGACGCTAAGATTGGTCCGACCCCGCGCCCGCCGATTGCACCCCCGCGACCCCACTATCGTGCCGCTGTCCTCGCCCCACGCGCCGATGCAATCCCCGATTCTCTCCAGCGCGCGGCAGGTCACCTGCGCCGCGCTCGCGAGCCTTGGACTGGTGGCCTGCGCCACCAACGCCGGTCCCCGCACGATCCCGGGCGCGCGCTTCGACTACAACGAGCGCCTCTCGCAGTCCACCAACGACCAGGTTCTCCTGAACCTCGTCCGCCTCCGCTATCGTGACACCCCGTACTTCCTCGAAGTCGGATCGGTCCTCGTCCAGTACCAGATCACCGGACGCGTCGCGGTCACGGGATCGACCGCGCCATCCGCCAGCCCCAGCGCCACGGCCGGTCTCGAGCTGGATCGTGAGGTCGATGAGCGCCCGACGATCACCTATCAGCCGCTCACGGGCGATGCGTTCGCGCGGCGATTCCTGACGCCCATTTCTGCCGGCACGCTCGCGCTGCTCGCGGGCTCGGGATGGAGCGTCGAGCGGGTCTTCGACTGCTGCGTCGATGCCGTCAACGATCTCACCAACATCCCGTCGGCCGCCGGCCCCACGCCCGTGACGGTGTCCGTTGACCCCCGCTTTCACGAGATGGCCGCCGCCTTCCGCACGCTGCAGAAGACGGGACGCCTGGAAATCATCCGCTACACGGACGCCGACTCGATCACCGCGATGCGGCTGCTCTCGGTCCCCGGCGACACCTCGTCCGCCGTCGCCGCCGCGTCGGCCCGGCTCCGCGAGCTCCTCGGCATCGATGGCGAGCACGATCTCTACACCTTCGGCCCCTCAGGCGCCCGTTCGGGCGCCCAGATCCGCGTCCGGCAACGCTCGCTCCTGGGCACAATGTTCTTCCTGTCCCAGGCGGTCGATGTCCCGGACGCCGATCTGAGGGCGGGGCTGGTACCACATTCGGTGATGGCGGACGGCTCCCCGGTGGACTGGGACAAGGTCACCGGACAGATATTCCGGGTCCATGTCTCCGAGTCCAGACCTGAACGGCCGTTCGTGTCGGTCCGCTACCGCGGGCACTGGTTCTACGTGGACGATGCGGATCTGGAATCGAAGACGACGTTCGATCTCCTGACACACCTCGTCTCACTGCAGTCGGTTCCCCCGCGCGGAAGCAGTCCCCTCGTCACCGTCCCACTGGGTCCTTGACCGCTCCCGCGGGATCCCCCTGCTGTGATGCGGGGATCCGCTGCTCGTACTCCGATTCGAGTTGCGTGAATGTCGCCCAGAATGGCGTAGGCGTCCGCTCCGCGAGCCGCGCAGCCAGCACGGCAAGGTGCGTGTGCCATCCACCGGACGCTCCGACCATGCTGTCGCGACTCGCCAGCCGGCGGTGAGTGAGCACGAGCCGCACGTCTGTCCCTGCGGTGCTGAGCTCGAACCGGACTTCGGCGTTGGGATCGGAGGTCTCGCTCCACGTATAGGCGAGCAGATGCGGGGGCTCGCACGCGAGGATGTGCCCGTGCATCCGGCGTTTCCTGTAAATGCCCCGCGTACTTGGCGGGCGGCGGATCGTCGTGCCCGGTCAGCTGCGAGTTGAGGAAGATGTGCTCGACCCGGCCGCCCGGACGCAGTTCCATCTCGCCCGCCGCGAGCCATGTGCTGCGCATCTTCGAATCCGTCAAATAGCTCCACACACGCTCGATCGGCCCGGGAAGAATCCGCTCGAAGCGGACGGTTCCCGGTCCGATGACGACACCGTACGCGGCATCCTGCACTGGGTTCGCGGATTGGGCAGTCATGACTGATCTCCGGAGGTGGGCGGTTGGGATGCGGTACCGGCGGCATCGCCGGCCTTGAGCACCGCTTCGAGTGCATCGAGACGGCCGCCCCAGAAGGCGCGGGTCTTGGCGATCCACTGCGCGGCTTCGTCCAGCGGCGCGGGATTGAACGACACGAGATGCTCACGCCACGCTCGGCGCCGGCGCACCGAATGCGCCCGCTCCAACACACGGATGTGCTTGGATACCGCGTTGAGCGAGATGTCGAACGGCGCCGCCAGGTCGGTCACCCGCGACTCCTGCCGCATCACCCGCTCGAGGATCCCGCGACGCACCGGATGCGCCAGCGCGGTCATCGTAAGGTCAAGGCCCGTATTGTCATTCAATCGCATGGTTGAATGATGGGGCCCCTCCCTCCTTTTCGTCAACCCCCGATCGACTCTCCTGTCTGGCCGCTCCGCCCCCCCAATCCCGAGTCCCGAGTCCCGAGTCCCCAGTCCCCAGTCCCCAATCCCCAGTCCCCAATCCCCAGTCCCCAATCCCCAATCCCCAGTCCCGCCCCTCGCCCCTATCGATCACATGGCACGCCGGGCACTCGCACCGAGTACTACCTGTCACCCCATGCCCGACGTCCTTCGCTCCGTCACACTCGGCCTCGCGACGCTCCTCGCGGCAGCCTGCCAGACGTCCCGCCTGCCGCTCGCACCCTGTCTCCTCGCCCGCGTCCACGAGGTCTCGCTCTGCGGAGTCGTTCTCGTGTACGAGAACCGCGCGACTCGCACAGGCCGGCGGATACCGCTCCGAGTCGTCGTCCTCCCGGCACGCCGGAGTCCCGCGACCCGCGATCCCGTCGTCTTCCTCACCGGCGGGCCCGGACTCGCCGCGACCGCGGACGCGGATTTCGCCGCGCGCATCTTCGCGCCGCTCCACGACCGGCGCGATATCGTCCTCGTCGACCAGCGCGGCACTGGCCACTCGATGCCGCTCGCGTGCAACCTGTACGACGACGGCTCGCTGCAGCCCTACCTCTCGCCGATGTTCCCGCTGGAACAGGTCCGCGCATGCCGCCGCACGCTCGAGACGAGCGCCGACCTCACGCAATACACGACCGCCCGCGCCGCCAATGATCTCGCCGACGTCCTCGCCGCACTCGGCTACGACAAAGCCAACGTCGTCGGCATTTCCTACGGAAGCCGCGCCGGTCTCGTGTTCCTTCGCCGCCATCCGGAGCGCACCCGCACGCTGGTCGTGCAGGCCGTGCTCCCACCGGACAAGGTTGCGATGCTCGCCGCAGCCCGCGGCAGCACCGTGGCGCTCGATGCCGCCATCGCAACGTGCGGATCGCTCCCGGCCTGCCACCGCGCCGCGCCCGACCCACGCCGCGACATCGATACGGTGCTCGCTCGGCTTCGCACCGCGCCCGCGCACGTGACGCTCTGGAACTGGCGGCGCCTGCGCCATGAGACCGCCACGATCTCGGCGCGCGGTTTCGCCGAGCGCGTCTTCTTCATGCTCTACGCGCCGGGTGGCGGACGCGCCGTGCTGCCGCTGGTCCACGAGGCCGCCCAGGGCGACTGGGCACCATTCGCCGGCGCGGTCATCCGCCAGAGCCGCGCACAAAAAGCGGGACGCAGTGTCGGGATGATGCTGTCCGTGCTCTGCACGGATGACGCGCCCCGCATCGCGGCCGCCGACACCGCTCGGCTGGCCGCCGGCAACCCGCTCGGCATCCCCGTCGCCCCCGAGCTGCTCGCCGCCTGCGCCGAATGGCCGCGCGGTACTCCAGGCGACACCACGCCCGTCGTCTCGTCCGTTCCGGTGCTGCTGCTGTCGGGGGCGCGCGATCCGGTAACGCCACCGGATTGGGCCGACTCCGCGGCCGCCACGCTGCCCAACAGCGTGCGCTTCGTGGACTCGTCCGGCGGGCATGGAATGATGACCGCAACCCTGGACACCATGGTGGCGAACTTCATTATCTATCAGCATGGCGCTGCCGCAAACGCTGCGCGATGAGCTCGCCGCCAAGCGGCGTGATGAGCGCGCGCTCGCGGAGCGCGACAAACGCCGCGGGCTCGCACTCTGGATCCTGGCCTGCTGCGCCTGGTCGTGGCTCGGCATCTTCTGCCTCGCCTGGTCGATGCACACGACCAGCCAGACGTTCGGCGAGATGGCGTTCTGGGCTGGACTCGGCATAGGGAACGGCGGGGTCCTGTTCACCGGACTCGCCGCCTACCAATGGGGCGAACGGCACGGACACTGGTAGCCGCGCCCGGACACGGCCTGGCCCCACTGCGATCACGGCCAGCACCGAAAAATGAGGCCCGCTTGACTCCCCGGAATACGGCTGGCTAGGTTCTCTTCGCGGTCAATCCCGACAACTTCACTTCTCTTTCCGAGCCCTCCCCAAATGGCACGCACGGCCCGGCCGCTGAATTCCGACAAAATCGCTCCCCTTTCCGCGGGGAGCGCCCGCGTGCTCCCCGATTTGCCACAGGGCGGGCGACGACGGTTCGCCAGCCGCTGGGCTGTCCAATGTGCGGCTTGCCTGTCTCTCGTGGCCACGTGGGCCGCCGCCGTACCAGGCCTCGCCGCGCAACAGCCCGCGGCACCCGACAGCCTGCGCGCGATCACCCACGTGAGCGGCGTCGCCCGCACCGCTGATGGCGCGCCCGTCGCCGGCGCCGGGATACAGTTGGCGGGGACATCGTTCCGAGCCATCACCACCGACAGTGGTGCCTTCGACCTCGCGGGCGTCACACCCGGCACCTACACGCTCGTCGCCCGTGGGCCGGCCAAGGCTGGCGCTCGCGTCCGTGTGACGGCGATAGCGGGCCAGGACACGAAAGTGGACCTCGTCCTCGTCGCCGGCGGCGCGGCGCCCACCTCGGCGACCGGTGCCGAAACGCTGCCCGAGGTGAAGGTCGAAGCACAGCGCGCGGCAGCGCCCGCGCCCTACGGCCCGAGCCTCTCACCGGCTGGCAGCAATCAGTATTCGGTCTCCGCGGCCGGGATCGCGAGCCTGCCGGTCGGCACCAACACCGCGATCACCAATGTCCTCACGCAAATGCCGGGTGTCGCGATCGACCAGAACCAGCAGATCCACATCCGCAATACCGAGGGCCCGCAGTTCCAGTATCAGATCGACGGCGTCGTGGTCCCGATCGACATCAACACCAATCCGCCGTTCATCTCGCAGATCAACCCGATGTTCATCTCCAGGCTGGACCTGCTCGACGGCATTCTCCCGTCCCGCTACAGCTACGCCACCGGCGGCATCGTCGACATCCAGACCAGGAATGGCTGCGATAGCCCGGGTGGCAGCGTGTCACTCATGGCCGGCCAGCGCATCGATATCGTCCCGAGCGCCGAATACGCGGGCTGCGCGGGCAAGTTGAGCTACTACGCCAGCGGCCAATACGATCAGGGACAGAACGCGTTCAGTTCGGCGACGCCCGGTCCGAACCCGGTCCACAATCGGACGGCCGAGGGGCAGGGTTTCGCCGCGCTGTCCTACCCGGTCAACGCGACGACGAAGGTCAGCGTCATCTTCTCCGCCGCGGGCAGCAACAACCAGCTCCCCAATGTTCCGAATCTCGATCCGGCGTTTTCACTCTCGGGTGTCAACGACTTCAACTCGGCGGCGATCAATTCCTACCTGAACTTCCGCGACTACTTGGGGCTCGTCTCGCTGCGCGGTACCCCCGACTCGAATCTCAGTTACCAGATCGGCTACGCTGCGCACTCGATCACGCAGGGTTTCAGACCCGACAACGACGGTGAGTTGATGTTCCAGGGCGTCGCATCGAATGCCTCGCACGCCGATGTCGACAACACGCTGCAGGGAGATCTGACCTACCGGACCGGACGCCACACGGTCGGCCCCGGATTCTACCTCGGCGAGTACCACGTCCGCGCCGGCGACACGTCGCTGGTCTTTCCGGTCGACACCGGCGGGAATCAGACGAGCAGCACGCCCGCAAGGGTCATCAACAACGCCGTCGCCACCAACATCCTCTCCGGGATCTACGTCAACGACCTGTGGCAGGTGACCGATCGCCTCAAGATCAACGTGGGGCTCCGGTGGGATGACATGACGGGATTCACTGAACACAACCAGATCGATCCGACGATCAACCTGACGTACGCGCTCGCGCCACGGACCACACTGCACGGCGGCTTCGCCCGCTACATGCAGGTGCCGAGCTTCCTGGGGATTTCACCGACCGCTCCCGCGGCGTTCGCGGGAACCACGGCCGAAGGGCCGCCGGGTATTCCAACGCCGATGACCGAGGATGACTTCGAGTGGGATGCGGGGATCAGTCATCGTCTGAACTCGAGGGTCACGCTCTCCGAGGATGCATTCTTCGAGCTGACCGAGCGCTATCTCGACACCGGCCAGTTCGGCGTCGTCCCGATCTTCGCGCCGTTCAACTACCACCACGGCACGATCTGGGGCAGCGAGTCCGCGATCAGCTACCAGGATGACAAGCTGTCTGCCTACGCCAACGTCACGATTGGGCGGAATCTGCAGAAGGGTGTGCTCACGGGGCAGTTCAATTTCGACCCCGGCGAGCTGGCGTACATCAACACCCACTCCATCGTGCTCGATCACCAGCCGCTGTACGCCGCTGCAGCCGGAGCGAGCTACCGGTGGCAGGCCTGGACCTTCGTGTTCGACGGGATCTACAGCAGCGGCCTGGTCGGCGGCTTCGCGGACCTCGAGAAGTTGCCGGCGGTCGTGCAGCTCAACGCCGGCGTGCAACGCGACTTCAAGATTCCAGGCGTCGGCACCGTGAGCGACCGTCTCACGGTACTCAACCTGCTCGACCGCGTGAACCTGATCCGCCCGTCCGAAGGCATCGGCATATTCCAGTCCTCATACGGCCCGCGCTTCACCGTACTGAACACGTTGAGCTTCTCCTTCGGCCGGGACCGCTAGCTCTCCCCAGCCGACGCTGGCGCGGAGTGGCGGACACTCGCGCGCACAGTCCGTCCCGGATCTTCCGCGCTACATTCTGCCCCATGGCCCGTACCGCCGAAGCCCTCTTGGCGACATACCCACCCGAGGTCCAGACGCTCGTCGCATCCGCCCGCACCACGTTGGCGAAATGGCTCCCGCGCAGCGTGGAGACGGCCGACAACACCGCGCCCGTCATCGCTTTCGGATACGGCCCAGGCTACAAAGGGCTCGTGTGCACACTGATCATGAGCAAGACCGGTGTAAAAATCGGCCTGGCACGCGGGAGCGAGCTGCCGGATCCCGATGGCCTCCTCGCCGGAACCGGCAAGGTGCACAAATACATTCAGCTCCACTCGCCGTCGGATCTCCGGCGTCCCGCCGTGCACGCGCTCGTCGATGCGGCCTACGCCGCCTGGACGAAACGGACGAACGAGACAGCGACGCCTAGCGCGAGTCGTAGCCCCCGAGCACGGGCACGATCTCCCCGGTGATGAAGCTCGAGCAAACCGGGGAAGCCAGAAACACGTAGAGCGGCGAGAGCTCCTCAGGTTGCGCCGGGCGTCCCATCGGCGTGCTCTTGCCGAACTCCGGCACATCGTCAGCCGTCTGGTCGGCAGGATTGAGCGGCGTCCACACAGGACCCGGTGCCACCGCGTTCACACGGATGCCTCGGTCGATCACACTTTCGGCCAGCGAACGGGTGAAGGCGTGGATGCCGCCTTTGGTGGTCGAGTAGTCGAGGAGTTTCTTATTGCCCTGCAGGCCAGTCACCGAGCCGGTGTTCACGATCGCGCTACCCGCCCGGAGATGCGGCATCGCCGCCTTCGCCATGTAGAAATAGCCATAGAGATTCGTGCGCATCGTCCGGTCGAAATGCTCGTCGCTCAATTGCTCGATGGAGTCAGCGTGCTCCTGGAACGCGGCGTTGTTCACCAGGATGTCCAGCTTCCCGAACTCGGCGACCGTCCGCTCGACCGTACGCCGGCAGAATGCGCTATCCGAAACGTCGCCCGGTAGCAACAGGCACCGCGTCCCCTCACGCTCGACCGCACGCTTCGTTTCTTCAGCGTCCGGCTGCTCCTCGGGCAAATAGACGATCGCCACATCGGCGCCCTCTCTGGCGTACAGCACCGCCACCGCGCGCCCGATCCCCGAGTCGCCGCCCGTGATCAATGCGACCATGCCGAGCAGCTTTTCCGAGCCTTTGTATGCCGGCGCCTCGAACTGCGGACGAGGAGTCACATTCGGACTCGAGGCCAGGCTTCGCCAGATGCTGCTTCGGGAGCGGCGGCGCGGGATGTGGCCGCGCGCCAGTCTGCACCGCCCCGCCCGTGTCGTGATGATTCTTTCCGCCACGCTTTGGGGTTTTCGCGCGATCGACCTCTCGCTGGATCGCCCGGTATTGATCACCGGGACCCGGCTGGACCGAGCGGCTCGCCGCCTTCATGCGTCGTTTCGCCGGCGCCGATTTCGTCGCCATGGATCACTCCGCCTGCTGGAATTTTCTGTGGGAGGTCGTTGGAAGTCGTCTGATACGGCCTTGGCGGCGCTAGTCGCGCGAATCGATCGACGAGCGTGGCTGGCTTTTGTTCCAATCGCGCCCCGCGCCGCGCGTGGACGTCCACACGGTGACCTGGTCCGCTACCGGGGCAGCTGGCCTGAGTCGCGCGCCAAGAGCCGTGGGACGTATCGCGCTGATATGTCGAACACTGTTGCCGAATCTTCGGATGGTGACGTCACCCGTGATCAGCGCAGTGACGTCACCGATATGTGATCAACGCCGCGCCACCTTCGTGGCTCACCGCCAGGTGCAGCGTGTGCACAATGGGAAACGCAAACGGTATGCCGAGCCGTGTGCCGGGAGCTGTGCCGTGCCGCCCGTAGCGCAGTCATGCACGCCGATACTCCTTCCACTCACGCTCGACGATCTTTGCCATCGCCTTGGCGGACCGGCGGAGCCAGTTCGGCGGCCGGCGGCGCAGGTCGGCGAGGATCCGGCCGCGCTGCCGCACGCTCCCCAGATGAACGTTGGCGGCTTCGGTGCCCATCGCGCCCACCAGCACGCTCTCGTCGCGCTCCTTTGGAAGATCTGCGATGAGGATCGGGTTGGAGTCCGGCGACAGCCGCCGCACCAGCCACGATCCGGCCACACAATGAAACGGATCCCGCGACCGCACTGCCGAATCCAGTGCGCGCGCATAGTACGGCTGGCCGCGCCGCCGTACGCCCGCCACCCAGTCGCATGCCGGCGGCACCAGCGCTTTCGCCTCTCGGGCGATGCATCCGCCACCCCACACCGCGATCGCGACGTATCGCGCCTGTCCCAGGCTGCCGGTCCCGGCCTCCCGGCGCACCACGCGATACTCGATCCGCGATTCGGGAAGTGTTTCCCGGAACGCTCGCGTGACCGCCGCCGGCACGGGGCCGCGCACGACTGGCAAACTGTTCAGCTTGCGCCAGAAATCATCGGGCGGTTTGAGCTCCGAAATCCCCAGCTTGTCCATGTGCTCGTTCCCCTCGGCCAGCACGAACGGATCGCCGCCACGCCGCAGCGTTGCGGCGTACCGCTCGAGAAACACGTCACAGCCATCCCGCAGCGAGATCGTGGTCGTACCCACATCGATCGCCACCTTGAGACTCGTAGCCCATCGCACCAGGTCGTTCGTGTACGGCAGCGGGCACGCGTCGTCGAAGTCGTCGACGCCCCAGCACATCCGGCCCTCCACGTCGCGCCAGGTCCCGTAACTGTCGATGTGCAGGTCGGCGACGGCGAGAACCTTCGGCGCCCGGGCGAGGTCGCCGGCTTCCGAAGACCAGAGTTGGAGCCACCGGTAGAAGGTGCCCCGGAGGAATGCGAACGGATCCTCACGCATCTGCTCGTGCTTGTCTCGGAGTTGCGAAGCCACGACGCGCGGCGCGCACTGCCGGAGCCAGGCCTCGTAGCTTCGGGTCGCCGTTTGGATGTCCATTCCATCGAGCCAACGCAATCCCTGCGCCCGTCCCGCGGTATGGTGATTGCTTGAGCGAGCGGCTGTGCACCGCGCGGTTCTACTCACCGGAAAGCAGTGGTTGGGGGTCCCGCTGTTGGCGGCGCCGCCCGTCCTCGCGCTGTGCGGGCTCTTGGGACCGGGTCGCGCGGGGATCGTTGGGCGCGTCACGCTCGTCTACCTGCTGATGCTGGCCAGCCTCCGCGTGCTCGGGAAGCGCGACCTGTCGCAGATGACGGCGTTCGACGCGGTACTGCTCTTTCTCATCCCGCAGATTTTCCGCAACTATCTGCTCGGCGCCGACGACTCGCTGCTGACCGCCGTGGTCGGAGCCACGACACTCCTTGTGCTGGTGTTTCTCACGTCCCTGTTCGGATTTCGAAGCATCGTGCTCGGCCGCCTGGTCCGCGCGGCACCCACGGTACTGGCCGAAGACGGCGTGCTCGTCGACCGCGCGCTGAACCGCGAGCACGTCACCCCGGACGAAATCGAGGCCGCTGCACGACTCGCAGGCGTCGATGGGCTCGCATCCGTCCGCCGGGCGACGCTCGAAGCCGACGGGAAGATCTCGATTATCCGCCGCTGATTCTGCTGTTCGCCCTTTCTACTTTCTACTGGTTTCTGGTGGCGGAACGCGACTACGCCGCCGGTGCGTGTCGCTGCAGGCTCGCGATGAATGCGGCCGGATCCGAGACGCTCAGCAGCACCGAATACCCATTGGCCGTCGGCAGATACACCACACGCGCCGGATCGGTGACGTAAAGCAACGCGCGCTCCCCATCGCGAAGCCGGAACCACCCGGCGCGGTATCCGGAGATCGATGTGCCGAGTGTGCGGATCACCGGCTTGAGCTCGGGATCATTGCGGAGATCCACGACGCGCGCCTGGTCCAGCCGCAGCGACCGCGTCGGGATCAATCGCCCGTAGAAGTCACCGCGCAAGCGGAGTCCGTCCGGCGAGATCTCGAAGCGCGCCGTCCTCGACGCGGAGAGTGAGTACACCGCCACCGCGATCCCCGCGACCGCAATCGTCAGGATCGGCAGCGCCAGCCAGAGGATCCGCACCTGGCCCGGAGCAATCGGGAACGTGTCGGTCATGGCAAGGACGGCAGTCATGCTGCCGCGAGAGAGCGGGGACGAAGCAAATCAGCGAGCCGGACAGTGCTGGCTAGAATCTAAACAGTTGGGGTCGATTGCGCGCGTGCGAGGCCGGCAGGCGTTGAAGCGAGCTGGACGGGGTGAAGTCAACGGCCGTGACGGCGGCGGCCAATCAGCGGTTTCTCGCCTCCGCGACACGTCGTCATCGAAGGAGAATCACCCTCCACCATCCCCGACCATGACTCGAATCGAATTCACCCACAGCTACAACGGGCACGACACGTGGGTCTTTCAGATGGACCCCGCCGTGGCGCTCAATGGCACCTGCGGCTATCGCGTGCGCTACGACTCCGGCAAGCAGTGGACCGAGTGCCTGCTGCGCAAAGCGTCGCGCGGTGCGTCGTCCGATGAGATCAAGCAGCTCATCATCGATTGGGAAGGACGCATTCTGCGCCCCCTCGGCGGAATCGGCACCGCCGCGTAGTCACCCGGATCAGTCGGCCGGCACGCTCAGCGTGAACACCGACCCCGATCCGACTGTACTCTCCACCAACAGCTCGCCGCCCATCCCGCGGGCAAGGTCTCGGCTGATCGACAGGCCGAGACCGATGCCTGCTTGATCGCGGATCCGCCGCTGGTCGACCTGCACGAAGGGGTGGAAGATCGCCTCGAGTTTGTCTGCCGGAATTCCGCGCCCCGTGTCGGCGACCCGAATCAGGATATTGGCGCCCTCCCTGGCGTAGTTCAATTCGATGGTCCCCCCCTCACCGGTGAACTTGAGGGCGTTCGACAGGAGATTGAGGAGGATCTGTTGCATCTTGTCGGAGTCGCCCCGCGCCAAGACCAGATCGCCACTCCCGCGCGCGGGACGCACGAACGCAATCCCGCGCTCCCGCACTAGCTCTTCGATCATCTCGCCGGCCCGCGCCACCACATCGCCGACGACCACCGTCTCGACATCGTAGCTCACCGCGCCCCGCTCCAGGCGCGCGAAGCTCAGTAGATCGTTGATCAATCCGGTCAGCGCCACCTGGCTGCGGTGAATCTTCTCGAGATCCGCCTGCTGCGCCTCGGTGACCGGCCCCCGGATACCGAGCGCGATCAGTTGCGCAAATCCGCCGATTGCATTGAGCGGCGTCCGGAGCTCGTGGCTGGCAACGGCGAGGAAATCGCTCTTCGCCCTGTTCGCACTCTCCGCGTCCAGTCTCGCCGCCTCCGCACGCTGCAGAAGCAGATCCCGCTCCACCTCGCCGGCTTTGCGAAGCCCGATGTCCGTGAGGACACACACGACGCTGGATTCCACGTCGCCGTCCCGGCCAATACGGTCCGCGCTCACTGAAAACCAGCGGCCACCGATCTCCAGTTCCACACCCCGCACGGGAAGGCCCGTCGCGACGCGCGCCAGCGCCTGTCCCTGGCCTGTGCCACATGCCGCGTCGACGAGCGCCTCGATCGACTCCCCGACCATCTCGGGCGCCGGCCGCTTCACCAGGTTGGCCGCCGCCCGGTTGGACCGCTTCACCACGCCGGCATCGGTCACGAGGAAGATGGCGTCCCCGATCGCATCGAACGTCGCGACCCACTCGTGCGCCGCCTGCCGAAGCCGCCGCTCAGCGCGCCCCACCCGCAACAACGCCCGCGCGGTCGCCACCAGGACATCCACATCGATCGGATGCGTGAGGTACGCGTCCGCGCCGGATTCGAGACCGAACGCGCGGTCAGCGCTGCCCGTGAATGACGCCGAAACGTGCATGACGGGGATGTGCGACGTCGCGGGATCGTGCTTGACGATGTGCGCGACTTTGTAGCCGGTCATGTCCGGCAGGTTGATGTCGAGCACGATGAGATCGGGAAGCGCCGCCGCGAGGCGGATCGCATCAGTGCCAGTCGCGGCCTCGGTCACCCGCATGCCGGCTCCGCGTAACGCCCGCGCCACCGCGTACCGGTTGCCCTCCGTATCATCCACAACCAGCGCGTGTGGTTGATCCTGCTCGTCGGCCGCCAGCCGCACCTCCGCGTTCGCGCCAGCATTCTCGCCAGCACGATAGGCCGGCTCACCGGCCCCGGGTGTCACCGCTTCCGGCATGGTCACTGGCCCGGCTGGTTGGCGTGCGCCGCGCGCCTCAGGAGATGCCGATCCACGTGCTTCCGGGAGTTCCTCGCCGCTGACCGGCCGGATGCTCTCGTAGTCGCGCGGGATCGTCACCGTGAACGTCGACCCGCAGCCCAGCGCGCTCGTAACTGTGACGGTGCCGCCGAGCAGCGCGGCGAGCTTGCGCGTCAACGGGAGGCCCAGCCCCGTCCCGCGAACCCGCCGCTGGATGGGTCCATCGATCTGGCCATACTCCTCGAAGATGCGCGTCTGATCGTCGGGCGAAATCCCAATGCCGGAGTCAGCCACGGAAAAGCACACGTCATCGCCCTCAATCATGCCGGCATGGACGCGAATCGTGCCGCGCTCGGTGTACTTGATGGCGTTCGAGAGCAGGTTCCGAAGGATCTGTGCCAGCCGCCCCTCGTCGGTGCGCATCTGCGGCATTGCCGCCGCATCGTCGAAATGAAGTGCCACCGCATCGCCCGGCATCAACGGGCGGCACATGCCGCGGAGCGATGCGAACAGCTCCGATATAGCGAAGTCCGACACGCGAACCGTCGTCTTCCCCGCTTCGATCTTCGCCAGGTCCAGAAGATCATTGACCAGTTCCGTGAGCGAACCGACCGACTTTTGCACCAGGCGGATCTGCACTTCCTGCTCGCTCGTGAGCGGGCCGTCTGCGCCCATCAGCAGGATGTTCGTCAGGTTGAGCACCAATGTCAGCGGGGTCCGCAACTCGTGGCTGATGTCCGAGAGGAACCGCGATTTCGTCTCCGACGCCTTCCGCAGTTCCTGGGCGCGGTCATCGAGCTCGGCGTACAACGCCAGCACGCCGCGGTTCGTCTCCTCCAGCTCGGTGTTGAGACGCTCGACCTCCGTCTGGCGGGCGCGCACTTCGCCGAGGGCGTGAAGCAGCTCCTGGTTCTGCTGCCGGATCTCCTCGAACGGGCCCGGCGGCACATTTCGGGCAAGCGCCGCACTGATGCGCTGCGCGTCGCGGACGTTGACCGGCGCCATCCGCGACGGGAGCGAGCGCCCGAGTTCCACGGTCGTACCCGATTCCTTCGACAATGTGAGGTTGAACCGGTCGACCAGCCGGCGGGCGCCCATGATGCCGACACCCATGCCGGTGCGCGATACGTGTTCCCCATCGAGCACCGCCTGGACGTTCTCGATCCCGGGCCCCTTGTCGGAAACCCGAGCGACCAGCATGCCAGCATCCCCGAGCCGTTGGTGATCGATCTGGAACTCCACCGTGCCGCCTCCCCCGTACTGAAATGCGTTGCGCGCGATCTCCGATACCGCCGTCGCCAGCCGGATCTGATCCTGCCCGTCGCACCCGAACGCCGCAGCCAGCTCGCGCGCGCGCTGCCGCGCAAGCACGATGTCGTGCTCATAGCGCAGATCCAGCGTCAGCAGCGAGATCGCCGATTCGCTCACGTCGTGCCCCTGGCCGTGCCCATCATTCCCCAATTCCCTAGTCCCCAATCCCCAGTCCCCCATCCCCAATCCCCAACCCCCCCTTCTTCGCTCAGGCCTTCGTCCCCTCCACGCATCGCGCGCGTGCCGCCTGCGGTGCACCGTTCAGACTCTGTTCGGTCGATCACGCACGACGATCACCGTTGTGTCGTCGCGGCCCCGGCCGAAATCGCGGAAGAGCACCGCCGACAGCAGCGCCGGGTCGCCGGCCATGACGCCCGGGTATGCGTCGGTCCGCCACCTACCGCTGACGCCGTCGGAATGCATCACGAGATACCCCGCCTCCGGCCACGGATATTGGAATTCGCGCATACTTGCGATCTGGTGCCCCGCGATCCCGCCCAACACCGCCATCGCGCGGGTGTGCGTGGCATCACAAATGCTGCCCGCGACGTTGCCGACGCCCGCCCACGTGACGATCCGCGTCTCCTGATCGATCCGTGCTATCGAGATCGCTGCACCGCGAGTCGGACGGAGAGCGTTGTGCGTGGCGAGCAGGAGTGCCCCCGGCGTACCGTCCCCGCGCTCCTGAATGATCCGGATCGCGGTGCTGGCCGCCACCGCCGCGTCGGGGCCGTGGCCCAGGCCGTCAGCCACGACGACGAGCGTCCGCTCCGGCGTCCAATCGATGTGCCACGCGTCCCCGCACATCGTTTCTCCGCTTAACGGTATACAGATCGCGCCAGCGTCGGCCTCGCCGTTCACGGGCTCTCGTGACGAGCGGATACGGGCAACCATCGTGGTGCCCTGGCTGGTCGACAGGATGTCGAAGGCGCCCGGCGCCAACCGCCGGATCGCGCCAAGCCCCTTGCCCGGCGTTCCCGCCGTCGAAAACCCGTCCTCCATCGCCCGTGCCAGATCGGTAATGCCCGGCCCGCGATCGAGCGCGACCACTTCCACGCCGGCGTTCGCACCGCTCCCCACGTTCCGAAGCACGATCATGCCATCGCGCGCGTGCCGCGCCAGATTGGTCGCCGCCTCGGTGACGATGAGACCGAGCCGTCCTAGTTCATCGCTGGACAGGGCGGCCCGGTCGCCCGCGACAAGGGCGGCACGCCTCGCCTCCCCGATCTGGCTCGTATCTGTCACCGCGATAGCCGTATTCACGGGTCCGCCGGCCAGATCGCCCTCGGGCATCATCGGGAGGTGAACCTCGGGATCCGCGCCAGTTCGCCCAGTGAGAGGCATCCGACGTCCACCGCGTGACGGTGACCCGCGTGCCTTCGCCGGGTTTCGACCAGATGTCGAATTCGTTGACGAGTCGTTTGGATCCGCTTAACCCCAGCCCCATGCCGCCGGAGGTCGTGTACCCGTCCGTAAGTGCGAGACCGATATCGGCAATACCCGGGCCGCGGTCCTCGAAGGTCAGGCGCAGTCCCTTGCGGAGCCCGTCCTCCAGCGTCTCGATCCGGAGCGTACCGCCGCCGCCGTACGACACGGTATTCCGCGCCAGCTCGCTCGCGGCCGTTACGATCTTCGTTTGATCGACGAGTCGAAACCCCAGGGCGACCGCTCGAGTGCGAACGCCGTGACGCGCGTTGACGATGTCAGCCGGCGTTCGGACCTCGATGATCTCATCCGGGGCCACTGCCCTCCCCGTCCGCGGTGGCCGGCAGCGCCTGTTCCAGTTGGTCGCGGTCCGTGAAGGTGTAGGCGCTCAGCAGACGCATTCCCTTGTCGATATCCAGTGCCGTACGGACCCCGGGGAGAGACAGGCCCAGCTCGACGAGCGTGATCGCCACGGCAGGCTGCATTCCCACGACGACAGTCTCCGCATCGAGCACACGCGCCATCGCCGCGATGTTCGAGATCATGCGCCCGATGAACGAATCCACGATCTCGAGCGACGAGATGTCGAGCAACACCCCTCGGGCACCGGTCGTCGAGATCCGGCTGGTGAGGTCGTCCTGGAGCTGAAGCGCCAGCCGGTCGTGCATGTCGACCTGGATCGTGACCAGGAGAAGGTTCCCGATCCGGAGAATCGGTATCCGATCCATACGCGCCCCTACACCGGCGGCGCGGACGAACCACTCGGCCCGGCGGCCATTCTCTGTCCGGGTGGACTGGCGCCCGGTCCGCCCACCCTCGCCACTGCGCGTCCGGTCCGCGCCAGGGCAATCCGGAATGCATCCGCAAGCGTCGCCTTGGTGATCACGTCTCCAAGATCGATGCCGAGGTGCACGATGGTCTGCGCGATCTGCGGACGGATGCCGCTGATGATGCATTCGGCCCCCATCAGCCGCGCGGCCGTCACGGTCTTGAGCAGGTGCTGCGCCGTCAGCGTGTCCACCGTGGGCACACCGGTGATGTCGAGGATCGCGATCTGCGAGCCCGTCTCCACAATGCGCTGCAACAGTGCCTCCATCGCGATCTGCGTGCGGCCGCTGTCCAGGGTGCCGATCATCGGAAGCGCCAGGATGCCGTCCCACAGCGTGACGACCGGCGTCGACAGCTCGAGGAGGTCCCGCTCCTGCCGGCGGATCAGTTCTTCCCGGCTCTTCTGGTACATCTCGGTCGTGTACAGGCCAAGCGCATCCAGCAAGCCGGTCAGCGCCATGAGATCCGCGGCCATCTCGCCGGCATTCGTGTTGCCTTCCGTGCGCACTCGCTCGAACATCGGTTCTTTGCCCGCGAAGATGAACATCGCGGTCTCCGATGGAGAGAAGCCCTGCGCGGCACGCGACCGCGACAGCGTTCCGAGAAACTCCTTGGTCGGGCCCCACTCTTTCCTGTCTATCGACGCCACACCACCCGGCAGCGCTGCCGCGAACAACGCCAGAAACTCCGAGCACTGCGACTTCACCAGCGACTCCGTCAGCGCGCCGCGGGTCGGCTGTCTCGCCGCCCACTCGGACAGGATCTCATCCGCGTGCCGGGACAATGTCGCCGCAATGCGGCCGCCATCCGTGGATTTCGCGACCTTCCCTCGATCATTCACCGCGGTCTCCTCCTGTCATGAGAGCCGAGCAGTCCCGGCCAGACGCAAGTTCGTATCCACTCAGCCGTAGCCACGCCCCTCTGGACACCCCACCGGCGCGCCGGGTACCGTTGCGCACCCCGATGCGCCTCCTTCCCCGCCTTCCGTGACTCTCGCGACCGCCCTGTTGCCGTCGCTCATGCCGTTGGTCTCGCGGCCGCGGATGCCGTTTCTCGTGCCCTTCTCCATACCGCTCGCTGAGCGCCGCGGCAATGGTACCTGAGGCACCCGGGGTAACGCCGGATGTCGCAACCGAGGCGAGCTCGGCAGGCGGCGACGGTGACGGCAGTTGGACCCCCCGCGGCGCCGCGATCTGGGCTCTCGCTGCTTATTCGCTCGCGGCATGTGTCCTCGGATATCCGGTCTTCCACGGCGGATTCCTCGTCTCCCCGCACAGCGACCAGTACATTGGCGGCTACGCCGTGCGCGAGTTCGGGACCGCCATGATCCGGAGCGGCCACCTCCCGCTCTGGAATCCGTACCTGTTCGGCGGCATGCCGTTCGTCGGTGCGTTCGATGGCGACATTCTTCTACCCGCCCACGCTCCTCCTTCGCTTGCTGCTGCGGGCCGACCTGGCCGTGACTTGGGCATTCATGCTCCACATCATCGTCGCCGGCTGGTTCACCTATCTCTGGCTCCGCGCCAGCGGACTCGGATTCGCGGCGGCGGGAATCGGGGGCCTCGCCTATGAGCTCGGCGGTCCCGTCGCGTCGTTCGTCTCACCCGGACACGACGGCAAGCTCTATGTGAGCGCACTCCTCCCCCTCGCGCTCTGTCTCATCCTCCTCGGCATCCGGGACGGCAAGCGCTGGTGCTGGCCCCTGCTCGCACTCACCGTCGGCTGCGCTGCACTCGCGCCACACCCCCAGATCTTCGAGTACTTCCTGCTCACCGCCGGCGTCGTACGCGCTCTTCGTCGCCGCACCACTGCGATCGCCCGTTCGAGCCGATGCTCCGGCCGATGCCTCAGCGCCGCAGGCGGCGCGCGCGGCGCGCATCGGCCGCAGCGTCGTCGAAGGCCTTCGCAGTGTCCCGGGCCAGCGGCTCGGCGCGGCACTCGCGGCCGTCGTCCTCGGTCTCGTGATGTCGGCCGTGCAGTTCCTGCCGGTCGCCCAATTCGTGGCCTGGTCGCCGCGCGGCAGCCGCTCGACCGGCGCCGGGACGTATTCCTACGCCACGCAATTCTCGATGCCCTTCGAGGATCTCCCCAACGTCTACCTCCCGCAATTCTCGGGAATGCTGGACCGCTATTGGGGCGGCCTCGGATCGCACTGGTTCAGCGAATACCTCGGCGCCTCGGTCCTCGTGCTCGCCGGCGCGGGCCTGGTCGCCGCCACCGCCGGACGCCGCCGGATCGTGCACTTCTGGCTCGCCGTCGCAGTCGTCGCGACGCTCTGGTCGCTCGGCCGCTACACGCCGTTCTATCATTTCGTCTACGCGATCGTTCCCGGAACGCCGTTCTTCCGCGTCCCCGCCGCTGCCTTCGTGATCGCCGGCCTCGCCGTCGCCGCCCTGGCCGGCGAAGGCGTCACGTGCGTGCTGCGCCGCGGCGTCCGCGTCCGCTATGTCCTCGGGTGGCTCGGCGTCGCAAGCCTGCTCGCCATCCCTCCCGTGATTCATGCCGCCGCCCACGCGACCGCGCAGATCTTCGGGGCACCGTGGACTCCCGGCTCCGCCGACGCCAACGCCAGCCTCGTCGCCGCGGGCGCCCTTCGCTGTCTCGTGGTCGTCGTGCTGATGGGAGCGATTCTGGCGATTCGCCGCGACGACAAGCTGAGTGCTCGCGCCGCCGCCGGCGCGATTGCCCTCGTGGTGGCCGCCGATCTCTGGAGCATCGCACGCGCCTACTGGTTCTTTTCTCCGCCCGCGGCCCAGACGTACGCATCGGACGCGGCGATCGATACGCTGCGCGCGCAGACGGAACCGGTCCGCGTCCTCGCATGGCCACTCGGACATCCGCACATCCGCGCCGATCCGGAAATCGCCGGCGATGGCCTCATGATCCACCGCATCCGCCAGGTACTCGGCTACCACGGCAATGGCATCAAGCGGTACGATGACCTGAGTTGGACGACGGACGGCACGCAGCCACTGTTCACGCCGCACTTCTGGCAGTTGCTCAACGTCGGGTTCCTGCTCACCGACACCGCGAAATTGTCGTTCGAAGGCGCGACCCGCATCGCCGGCCCGGTACCCGATGCGGCGGGCGACACGCTCTACCTGTATCGCCTGGCCGGCGATCATCCCGCCGCATGGCTCACCGCGGCCGCACGGTCGCTCCCCGATACGTTCGCGCGCCTCGGCGTGATCGACCAGCACTTCGATCTTCGCCGATTGGCCCTCCTCGAGATGGCTGCACACGCGACGGCGCCCGAATCCATTGGGCCGGCCCCCACCGAGCAGGTCGTCGCTGATCGATATGAACCGGGCCACCTGCGCTTTCACCTGTCAGCACCCGCGCCGCCAGGCACCACACTCGTCGTGTCGGAGAACTTCTATCCGGGATGGCACGCGACGGCCGACGAGACGCCGATCCCCGTGTGGCGCGCAGACTATGCCCTGATCGGTGTGCCGCTGCCCGCTGGTACCCGGACAGTCGAGCTGACGTTCTCGAGCCGCGCGGTCACGACGGGACTTCTGGTGAGCCTGCTCGCCGCGCTCGTCGCGATCGCATGGCTTGCGTGGGCGAAAATGCACGCCCGAACCGGATCCCTCGAGACGGGACGTTCTGGCCCGCTGTAGGGGCCGGTCATGACCGGCCCGCTGGTTACCGTCTTCAACACGGAAGTCAGCCCGATCCTACCGGCTGATCTCGCATTCGCCGGCTCATCGCGCCACGCGTCATCGCGGCGCAAACGCAGCCGGTCCTTGCTGGATGCCTACGAGCAGCTCGACAGGGCGCCGCTCGCCCACCCCGACAGCCAGGCACTCGCGCACCGCTGCCCGCCACTCGCGTTGCGCGCGGATCACGTGCGTCGCGCCACATTGGCACATCCACCGGTAGTAGCTCGCGGCGTCGAGCACCGGCAACGGGTACGGCCCCGCGACCGCGATCACCGGACATCGCATCGAACACGCGAATTGGACCCAGAACGTCCCGGGCTCGGGCGTCACCGGCGTTCGTGCCCGGCTGTCGAGCTCACGCAGTTGGACTCGTACCTGGCGCGCACCCAGTGTCAGCATCCGCTCCGGCGGCGCACGGATCGCCCGCACGATGACCGCGCCGTCCACCGTGACTGCCCCCGCATCAAGCAGCGCACGCGCGCAGACGTCGAGCGTCGTCCCGGTGGTGATGAGATCGTCCGCCACGATCACGTGCCGCCCCCGCACCACTGAACGCCACCGCCTGCGCACCGCGTATGCCCCAGCGCTCTCGCGGCGTCGTTCGTCGTGCGCGAGTCCTTTCTGAGTGAAGTCGCGCAGCTTCTCGAGGACACCCAGCCGGACCGCGATGCCCGGGAGCCGAACCGCCGCCAGCGCCATGAGGAGCGCGACATGCGGCCGGCGGCCGCGATAGGATGGCACCGGCACGAGGAGAAAGGGCTTCGCGGCGCCGCCACCCACCGCGGCGTGCACCTCGGCGACACTGTCCGCTAGAGCGCGGGCCAGCGGCTCCGCGGCCGCAACCCAATCGCCCCGCCGCTCCTTGAACGACACGATCGCCTGATACACTTCGCCGAAACCGCGCCGGGGTGATCCAGCCCGTCCCCGGTACGCGGCGGCGACGCGCCCATACGCGAGCCCCTCGGCGAGCACGGCGCGGCTGCAATCGGCGCACACCACACCATCCGTGGTGGCGGCCCACCCCTCGAGTGCGACGTCGTCGGTAGCGCACACGAGGCAGCGGCGCCGCGCAACCGGTTCGCCAAACGAAGGCCGGAAGCTCCGCTCACTCGCCCCACGGGCCGCGCGCCAAGCGATGTCCCACGCCACCATCCGGACCGCCGGCGGAAACCTCCACGCCGCCCGAACCGCGCGCCACCAGGACCGAACGGGAACTCCTCGCACGGCCCGAAAATCACCAGCCGCCCGCGAAGCCTCGCATCATCCGAGCGCATGCTGCGCGGTTCACCGCCGGGATCGTCGCCCGGAGTAGTCGCCCCGCGGCCAGTCGACGAGGGCAGTAGGGCGGTTCGGCACACGTAGGGCGCCCTGTCAGGCAACCGTAGGTCGGCCTATTGGCCAACCGCCCCGACGGAAACCCCAACCCCCAACCCCCAACCCCCATCCCCAGTCCCCAATCCCCGCATCTCCGGCAACGCTACCCGACCAGCGGCATCACCTCGGCCGAGAACCGCTCCATCTCCTCGAGCTGTGGGCTCGACTGCAGGAGCAGCAGATCCAGCCCCGCATCCGCGAACGCCCGCACACGCTCGGCTACCTGTTCCGGCGTCCCAACCAGGCCCGCGCGCAATCCGCGGTTCGACACCGAGTAGTCCTCGAGACTCACACGCTGTTCGAGCTTGGTGTGCGAGATCCAGTCCTGATAGTTCCCATACCCGGGCGAGCCCGGCGCCACATTGGTGATCCGCTCGACCTCGCGCTTGACCTCCGCCTCGGTCGGCCGCACGATCTCGTACGCCGCCATCCCGAACGTCATCGGCGGCAGACCCAGTGCGGCACGCCGCGCACGCATGTCGGCGATCTTGGGGGCGATCCGCTCCGGCGGGTCACCATGCATCACGTACGCATCGCACTGGCTGGAGATCAGGGTCTTGGCAGCCTCGGACTCACCACCCGCATAGATCGTCGGCAACTTCTTCGGCTTGGGCACGAGCACCGTGTCGTCGACCGAATAGTACTTGCCCTTGTGCGAATATCCGGACGTCGTCCACGCGCCGTGCACGACGCTCAGCCACTCGTTGGTGCGCGCGTAGCGATCGTCGTGCTCTTCGAAATGCACGCCATAGCGCCGCGCCTCATCCGCCCACCAGCTCGACACGACGTTGAGGGAGATCCGGCCGGGCGCGATCAGATCCATGTTCGCCGCCTGCTTGGCGAGAATCGCGGGCTGGTGAAATGTCGGCCGCACCGCGACCATCAGCTCCAGCCGCTCGGTGACGGCCGCCAGCGCGGCCGCGGTGGACCATGCGTCGAGCGCCGGCGCGTCGATGCCCTTGATGTCGTTGAGAAACAACTCGGCGACCAGCGTCAGGTCGTATCCGATCTGTTCGCTGCGGCACGCGAGCTTCTTGGCGTAGGCCCAGGATGCCTCCATCCCCTCGTCGCCCGCGTTGCGGAGCCAGCCACCGAAAACGGGAAGCCAGTATCCGTAGCGGATGCGTCCCCGAGATGCTGTTCCGGTCGTTCCAGGCATTGACCGGGCCCCCGCGCGCGGTTTCGTGCGCGTGCTGCCGTTCGCATTGCCGTTCGCATTGCTGCTCGCATTGCTGCTCGCATTGTCGCTCGCGTTGCTACTGCGGGTCGGCGTGGCGGGGCGCGTCGTGTCGCCGGGCTCGGGCGCTGACCCGTCGGCCTGGCCAGCCGGCATCTCGTCGCCCACCCGCGTCAGGAGATAATCGACGAGCCGCTCGTGCGGGTCGAACCCGATCACGTTACGGGCGTCGGCCACGAAGTTCGACAGCGCGTTGACATCGTAGAAGTACGGCTTGCCGTCGCGGTCGTCGATCAGGAATTCGATGCCGCCGACATCCAGATGCGTACGGCGCGCGATCCGCTCGGCTATCGCGATGATGTCGCGCGGTGGATCGGCCTTTTCGACGCGCATACCCGTCTTCGGCGCATCGAGCGCACACGCCGATCGCGAGAGCGCTCGGCCGTCCGTCGTCTGGCACACGTCGGCCGGGCACAGGTTGAACATCGAATCCGGTGCCGGAAAGACGTTGATGCCGTACAGAAATTGCCCGCCAAGGACTTCCAGCCGCGTGATGTGGCCGGCGCGCATGGGCGCCATCTCCTGCACGAGCGCGACACCGTCCACTCCGAAGTCGAACGTCCCGCGCTCACCGGCCGCCGCCAGAGCAGCCGGATTCTCGAACCGCTCGATTCCTGCGCCACTGCCACCGATGTTGGCCTTCACCAGGATCGGAAACCGCAGATCGGCGGCAGCCGCCACGATCGACTGCGCGCTGTTCGCCAGCCGGGTCTTGGGATACGGCACGCCCAGCTCTTCGAACAGGTCGAGCTGAAGCGCCTTCGACGTGTCCATCTGGTAGGCGGATGCGCCATTCACGACCGGGACGCCGATGCGGTCCAGGTGCCGCAGCCACTGCAGCGTGTAGAACGTCGACTGGCCATGCCCGCGCAGATACGCCGACGGGCTCGCCCGGTTGAACACCAGCGAGTACGGCACGCTTCGCTCCGATGGGTCGTACGAATGCGACGCGGCATCGAGCCGGACGTACGGCACACCCCGCCGATCCAGCTCGGCGAAGAGGGGGCGAAACCAATCGGGATGCTCGTGAAAAATGGCGATCGGATTCACAGGGACTCGCAAATGGAGGAGTGGACGAGGGGCTGCGACCGAGCAGGGAAAGATAGCGGCGTGACCCGCACGCCGCGCCCGCTCGCGTCTCGCAACCGAGCCGCGCAATCGAGCCGTTCGCCCCGGCTTACTCCACGTCGTCGATCGAGCGCGGCCAATCCTCCTTGAGGAGCCGCGACATTGCACGATCCGCCAGCCGGCGTCCGCCGGTTTGGCACCGGGCACAATAGTTCGTCTCGTTTGATGCGTACCGAATGCGCTGCACCGGCGCCCCGCAGTCGGGACACGGTTGGCCGTAACGGCCGTGCACCGCCATCTCGTCGTGGAACGCTGTCACCTTTTCCGGAAAATCACCGCCGCCGGCCGCACGAAGACGCCCGGTCCATTCCGTGAGGACGTCCTGTGTCGCGTCGTAGAGCCGGCCGATGTCGGCATCGGACATCTTGGTGGAGAGCGCCATCGGAGACAGCCTCGCCCGATGCAGGATCTCATCCGAGTACGCATTGCCAATGCCGCTGAACAGCCGCGGATCGGTGAGTGTCCGTTTGAGGGTGTGATTCTCCGACGCCAGTCGCGCGGCGAACGCCGGCCGGTCCGCGCCCAGCACCTCCAGCCCCCCACGGTCGAATGCCGCGAGCGCGGCCTCCCCCTGGACGTAATGGAGCGATGCGCGGCGCGTGGTCCCAGCCTCGGTGAAATACAGGGTGCCCAGCGGGACGGTGAATGTCGCGAGGATGAGCCGCGCCGCGATCGCGGGCGGTTTCCGCACTCGCCCTGGCGGCGTGCGGGCCCCCGTGGACGCGTCGGCGCTCACCGCAACGCGCCACCGGAGCCGGCCCGCGATCATGAGATGAATTACCAGAAAATGGTCCCCGTCCAGCACCAGCACGATCCGCTTCCCCGAGCGCCGCACCTCGGTGAACCGCCTGCCAACGGCATCGGAAATCGGCGGATCGACGCTCCGGAGTACGAACGGCTTGGCGATCGTGAGCGCCGTCAACGGCTGGCCCACGAGCCGTGGGACTAGCTGTTCCATGTAGACCTGGATGTCGGGTAACTCCGGCATTTGCTTGATCATGCCTCCGCGCGCCGGTACATTGCCAGTCCGGGTTTGCCCCGTCGTCGCTGTCGTTCTGTACGTGCCGTTTCTCCATGTCGCGCGAGTAGCTCAGTTGGATAGAGCGTCGGCCTCCGGAGCCGAAGGTCGCGGGTTCGAATCCCGCCTCGCGCATCGGAGCTTGCCGCGCTCCCTCACTCTTGGTACGTTTTTCGCTGCGCTGTGAGCTTTGTTGGGCTTTGTACGTCGCAGTAAAGGCTTCCGGCAAAACGACTTCGCTGACACGCGCAGGATGCGCGGGCTCCCGCAGGTCGTTCCCCTCCCCCACTCGCCGGTCGCTGCAGTCTCTCCTCCGGCATTCCCTGCGCATTGCATTGGCCTATCTATTGGTCCGCTCTGATCCCGGGTCTCGTCGTCTCCGGCGTGATCGCCGCGGGCGCGAGTCTCGTGCTGATCTTTGGCCAGGTCGGCGTGATGCACGGACCCACCGAACGGATCTACCTCGCCACTGACCACACTCGCTCGGTCACATCCGGCACCGACGTCTGGCTCGACGGCAAACCCGTCGGGAAGGTCGAATGGATTCAGTTTCAACGACCCACCACTGACACCGCGTACCGCATCCTCATCGCGATCGATGTCCCCAGGTCGATCCGCTGGCGCCTTCGCCGTGACACCCGGGCGCGCATCAGTGGCGGCACGAGTTTCATCGGAGCGCCCGTGATCGCTCTCACGAGCGGCTCGGCGTCGGCCCGTCAGTTGGCCGACGGCGACACGCTCCTCACGATTCCGCGCGGGGAGCTCGACGGCGCGCGCGCGTCGCTCGCCATCGCCGCGCAGAACCTCCCGCAGATCGTCGGCAACGTGCAGGACGTCAAGACGGCGGTCTTCTCGCCGAGCGGTACGATCGGCGCCATGGGACACGGCGACGCGATCACCCGCCCCCTGGTCTCCATCGCCGACAACCTGGACAAGCTGTCCGGCCGGCTCGACCACCGCCGCGCGGCAATGCGCGACGCGGGCGCCAGCAGCCTGTCGGCCCGCGCACGCCGCGTGATCGCTGCCGCCGACTCCGTGCGCCGGTCCGCCGCCGCCCAAGCCGCCAGCACGAGCCGCTCGCACAACGATTCCGCCATGGTCCGCACGATTCGGGACGCACGCGCCCAGATCGACTCGGTGCAGCACCTCCTCGCTTCGTCCCCCGCGGACTCGGCCGGTCCGGGCCCCTCCATCGCGCGCCTGCAGCACCGGATGTCGGACCTCGACGCGCAGCTCGCCACCCTCATGAACGACATGATCCGGCGGCCCATGCGCTACATCGCGTTCTGACCCGGGATTCCGCCTCCCCCCGCACTCTCGCACTACCCCTCCCCTCCCCGTTGGCCGGCTGTCCTGCCAGCCGCGGCCGCCGTCAGCTTCTCGCCGTCAGCTACTCGCCCCGTGGACATAGTCGATCTCAAACGCAAGAACATCGCCGAACTGCAAGCGGTGGCCGAAGACCTCCATATCTCCAACTTCTCAGGTCTTCGCAAACAGGACCTCATCTTCCGCATCGAGCAGAAACTGCTCGACGCGGATGTCGTGCTGCGCGGCGAAGGCGTGCTCGAGATCCTGCCCGAGGGCTACGGCTTTCTGCGCAGCCAGGACTGGAACTACCTCTACGGGCCGGACGACATCTACGTCTCGCCATCGCAGATCAAGCGCTTCGATCTGCGCACGGGCGACACCGTCGCCGGCCAGGTGCGGCCGCCGAAGGAGTGGGAGCGCTATCTCGCGCTGCTCAAGGTCGAGTCGGTCAACGGAGACCCACCGGACACCGGCGAAGCAGCGGCCCATTTTCGACAACCTGCGCCCGCGCTATCCCGACGAGCGGCTTCGCCTCGAGAGCGCCAGCGGCGATCTCAGCATGCGCGTGATCGATCTCATCGCGCCGATCGGCAAGGGACAGCGCGGCCTGATCGTCGCGCCGCCGCGCGCCGGCAAGACGATCCTGCTTGCAGAAGATGGCGAACGCGATCGCCGAGAATCATCCTGAGGTCACGCTCATCGTCCTGCTCATCGACGAGCGGCCGGAAGAGGTCACCGACATCCAGCAGAAGGTGCCCGGCGCCGAGGTGATCAGCTCGACGTTCGACGAGCCGGCGACGCGCCACGTGCAGGTCGCCGACATGGTGATCGAGAAGGCGAAGCGGCTGGTCGAGCACGGACGCGACGTCGTGATCCTGCTCGACTCGATCACGCGGCTCGCGCGCGCGCACAACGCGATCGCGCCGCAGTCGGGCAAGATCCTGTCGGGCGGCGTCGACGCGCAGGCGCTGCAGAAGCCGAAGCAGTTCTTCGGCGCGGCGCGCAACATCGAAGGCGGCGGCTCGCTCACGATCATCGCGACCGCGCTCGTCGAGACCGGCTCGCGCATGGACGAAGTGATCTTCGAGGAGTTCAAGGGCACGGGCAACATGGAGCTCGTGCTCGACCGCAAGATCGCCGAGCGGCGCATCTACCCGGCGATCGACATCGCGCGCTCGGGCACGCGCAAGGAAGAGCTGCTCTTCGCGCCGGCGAAGCTCAACCGCGTGTACCTGCTGCGCAACTTCCTCGCCGACATGCCGGAGGACGAGGCGATCGAGTTCCTGCTGAAGCGCATGACGCGCACGAAGACCAACAAGGAGTTCTTCGTCAGCATGGCCGAAGGCTGAGACTCGGCATGGCGGACGGCACCCGGCTCCTCGGAATCGACTACGGCGAGCGCCGCATCGGGCTCGCGGTGAGCGATCCCACGGGTACGATCGCGACGCCCGCGGGCCATCTCGTGCGCCGCGCGGGGAAACGCGCGCCCGTCGCCGAGCTCGTGAAGCGCGCGGCGGAGCTGGGCGCCACCGGATTCGTGATCGGACTCCCGCTGGACGCCGAGGGCGACGAGACGCCGCGTGCCGCCGAGGTGCGGGTCGTCGGCGCCGAGCTCGCGAAGCGGACCGGATACCCGGTGCGATATGTCGATGAGCGGTTCACCACCGCGATCGCGCTGCGCGCCGTCCGCGAGATGGGCGGCTCGACCCGCGGACGCAAGGGCGACGTCGATGCGCTCGCCGCCACCGTGCTGCTGCAACATGCGCTGGCACTCCCCGGCTGACGGGCTGCGCATGGCCGCCACCCGCCTTTCGGCACGCCTCCCGGCACGCCTCCCGGCACTGGCCATCGCGCTCGCGGCGGGAATGGCCGCCGCCTGTGGAAGCGAGCCGCACGGGATCCCCGCGCACGTCGTGATTCCGATCGGTGCCACGTTGCGCGGCGCGGCCGACTCGCTCGGACGCGCCGGGATCGTCGAATGGCCGCGGGTGTTCCGCGTCTACGCGAGCCTGACGCACCGTGATCGCGATCTCAAGGCCGGCACCTACCTCCTCCAGCGCGGGATTTCCTGGTCCCAGGCGCTGGACGCGCTGACGCGTGGCAAGGGACTCGTGCACACGGTCACGATCCCCGAAGGATGGAGTCTCGCCGAGATCGTGCCAGCACTGTCGCACGCGCTGCTGGTACGCCGCGGAATCGGTCGAGGCGGCGGTCCGCGACACGGCGCTCCTGTCGCGCGTCGAGCGCCACGAGCGGGACGCTCGAGGGTTATCTCTTTCCCGATACGTACTCGTTCCCCGACGGCACGACCGCGCGCGCCGCGATCGGTGAGATGGTGCACGAGTTCGAGCACGAGTGGAAACCCGAATGGGACGAGGAACGCACCGCGCTCGGGATGAGCCGCAACGACGTCGTGACGCTGGCGTCGATCATCGAGAAGGAAGCGCGCCTGAGCCGAGGAACGCCCCGTCATCTCCGCGGTCTATCACAACCGGCTGCGGCTCGGGATGCCGCTGCAGGCCGATCCGACGATCCAGTACGCCCTCGGACACCACGTGGGACGCGTCACCTTCAAGGATCTCGACGTCGAGTCGCCGTACAACACCTACCGGCACCCGGGACTCCCGCCCGGGCCGATTGGCAGTCCCGGGACGGCCAGTCTCGAGGCGGCGCTCACGCCGGCGGCCGTCCCCTATCTGTATTTCGTCGCGGCGCCGGACGGCCATCACGAGTTCCGCACGACGTTCGCGGAGCACACCGAAGCCCGCCAGGAGTTGCGCCACAAGCCGGCGAAACACAAATCCCCGCCGTCGCCGCCATCGTCGCCGCCACCGTGGCCGCCGCCCGGCACCGGCCGCCCCGCCGGCTCCCATCCCGCCCTACCGCCTGGTCGCCATCACGGATGACCTCCGTGACGGGGAGGACGGCCTCACGGCTCGCGCCGCCGCCGCGGTGCGCGGCGGCGCGACGATGGTCCAGCTCCGGCTCAAGCACACCGATGCACGGGTCCTGGCCAGCGTGGCCCGCGCACTGGTCGCACGGCTCCCGGTTCCCGTGATCCTCAACGACCGCGCGGACATTGCACTCGCCTGCGGGGCCGCGGGCGTGCACGTCGGGCCGGACGACATCCCGGCGGCAGCTATTCGCCGCATCGCGCCTCCGGGCTTTCTGATCGGCGTGTCGGTGGGGAGCGACGCTGAGGTCTCCAACGCCGCCGGCGGCGACTACACGGGGATCGGTCCCGTGTACGGCAGCGTGTCGAAGCTCGACGCCGGCACCGCGATTGGCCTCCTCGGATTCGCGCACCTCGCCGACGCGGCCGGGCTCCCCGCGATCGCGATCGGCGGGATCACGACCGCGACTGCAGCCGATGTGATCGCGGCAGGCGCCTCGGGCATCGCGGTCATCGCGGCGATCTTCGGGGCCAGCGATCCGGAGGCCGCCGCGCGCGCGCTCCGGCGCGCGATCGACCGGTCATGACCGCGGTGGTGGCGGCTGTCATCTCCGCGCGCGGCGCGCACCGCATAGCACGCGGGCACCCGTGGGTGTTCAAGAGCGATGTCACCACCCGTCCGGAGGCGCCAGCCGGCGTCGTCCCGGTCCGCGACGGCCACGGCCGCTCGCTCGGCTGGGCACTGTGGAGCCCGCGTTCCGAGATCGCGCTGCGGCTGCTCGATCGCGACCCCCACGCGGAGATCGGCCCCGCGTGGTGGCGCGCACGGATCGGGGCGGCGGTTGCTCGCCGCGACGCGGTCGCGCGCGATACGACGGCCTACCGCGTCGTGTACGGCGAGGCCGATGGATGCCCGTCGCTCATCTGCGATCGCTACGACCGCTGGCTCGTGGTGCAGCTCATGAGTGCGGGACTCGAGGCGTGCCGCGCTGACGTCATCGCCGCGCTCGCCGATGCCATAGAGCCACTCGGGATCCTCGCTCGCCATGATGCCGCCACCCGCCGCAAGGAGGGACTCGGCGACCCCGTGGAGGTGCTCGCGGGCACGGTCCCCGCCGAGATCGAGGTGGTCGAGCATGGAGTCCGCTATCTGGCCGCGCCGTGGGACGGGCAGAAGACCGGTGCGTTTCTCGACCAGCGGGAGAATCGCGTTCTGGCCGGCCAGCTCGCGCATGGACGCGCACTGGACTGCTTCAGCTATCACGGCTCCTTCGCATTGCACCTCGCGCGGCGTGCCGGCCACGTGACGGCCCTGGACAGCTCGTCCGCGGCTCTCGTGCGCGCGGAGGCCAACGCGGCGCTCAACGGCGCAACCAACATCACGTGGGTCGAAGAGGACGCGTTCACCTGGCTCAAGGCGGCCGAGCGGCGCCGCGAGCGATTCAGCATCGTCGTGCTCGACCCCCCGGCATTTGCGAAAACGCGCGCCTCGGCCGGGTCGGCGCTGCGCGGCTACAACGAGATCAATCTGCGCGGCATGCGCCTGCTCGAGCCGGGTGGAATGCTGCTCACCGCGAGCTGCAGCCACCACGTCAGCAAGGCGGCGTTCCTGGATATGCTCGCCGGGGCCGCGGCGGACAGCGGGCGCCGCCTCGCGTTGCGACGCGTGCTAGGACAGGCGGCCGACCACCCGGAGCTGCTGGCAGTGCCCGAGACGGGCTACTTGAAGGGCGCACTCGTGGAAGCCCTGGACTAACGGCCGCCCGCCGGCCAACATCCCGCCGTGCACCCCCCCGCGTCGCCTTCGGCCACGCCCGCGACGCCGGACCCTGTCTCAGCGCCGCCCTCGCGTGGTTTGCATCAGCCTGCCGTCCGCCGCGCCCTGGCCGTCGTCCTCGTGGTCAACATCGCGGTCGTCGTGGCCAAGACCGCGGTCGGGTGGAAGACCGGCGCCCTCACGGTTCTCGGATCGGCGCTCGAGTCCGGGCTCGATCTCCTCAACATCGTCATCGGGATGACACTCGTCACGGTCGCGGCACGCGCGCCCGACGAGGATCACCCCTACGGTCACGAGAAGTTCGAATCGCTCGGCACGCTCGTCATCGTGGGATTCCTGTCGATCTCGTGCTTCGAGTTGCTGCGCGAAGCGGTGGAACAGTTGCTGCACCGCGCGACGCCGCACGCGCCGACGACCGCGGATTTCGTGGTGATGGTCGCGACGATCGCCGTGAACGGCTTCGTCGCATGGTACGAGCGGTCGCGAGGCCGCGCGCTCGGCAGCGCGTTCCTGCTCGCCGATGCCACGCACACGAGCAGCGATCTGTATGTGACGTCGCTGGCACTGGTGTCGCTGCTCGTCACACGCGCGGGCCGCGGCGGCCTCGATGCCCCGCTGGCGATTCTGGTGGCCGCGCTGATCGCGCGCAACGGCTACGCCATTCTCAAGGGCTCCGTACCCGTCCTCGTGGACCAACGGGCGGTCGATGCGGCGCGGATTCGCGAGTTGGTCACGAAGGTGCCACGCGTCACCGACGTGCGATTGGTCCGCTCACGCGGCACATCGTCCGGCTTGTTGTTCGCGGAGGTCACCATCGGCGTCGCCGCCGCCACCTCGGTCGCGGAAGCCCACGCCATCTCGGATGCGGTCGAGGCCCAGATCATCACGGGGCTGGGCGCGGCCGAAGTCACGGTGCATGTTGAGCCAGCTTAACGACTTGCGGAATACGAGAAGGGGTCTACCTTAGTGCCGGGAGTCGTGTCCCTAACCCCTTTCTCTTGCGCGATCGCTCACTCCGCCAGCAGTACGACGAAGAAGTCGACCAGGCAGTCGAGCTGTATAAGGAGTCGCTCCCTCGCAATGCGATCCTGAGCATTGGTGACGAGGCGGTGGCGGCAATCCGCCAGCATACGCAGCTCGGGTTGACCGAGCTCCTGCTGTATGAAGAAGTCAACCGGATCATCAAGCGCCGCCTCGGTATCAAGGACTATCCCGCGTGGCGGCGGCGGATGCTCCGCCTCCTCAAGGAATACCGGCGCGCCGAGCACTGGGGACTGCGCCCCGAGAGCCCCCTCGTCCGCGAGATTCAGCCCGATCAGGGCTCGCACGTGCTGCTCGCAGGCGAAACGGCGGAGCGTGCCGCGCTGTATCTCGCCGCGAACGGCTGCGAGGTGACGACCCTGGACCTCTCCTCGGACGCGATGGAGCGCGTGATGACCGCGGCCGGCAAGGCGGGACTCATGGCGCGCGTGCACGAATGGCCCACCGGCATCGGCCACTGGCGCCCCGACTGCGCGCTGAACGCGGTCGTGTGTACCCCGTCGGCATTCGCCGGGCTCACGCCGGCCGAAGTCAGCAAGGTCATCGCGTTGTTCCAGGAAGCGACGATGGATGGCGGCGTACACCTCGTCGAGACGATCGTCGCGGGCCAGGAGGCGATGTCACTGGCCGACCTCCGTGCCCGGTATGCGGGCTGGGACATCAGCATCGAGCGCGACGGGAGCACATCGCGCTCCTTCGTCGCGCGGAAAGGCGCCGCCTAAGCAACGGCCCAGCCGTTGCGAATTGACACGAACGTCTCCTGGATTCGTGTCGTATCACGACACGTGGCGGGACAGGGCGGCGGAGCCCAGCAACTAAGGCGCACTCCGGCAAATACTTAGAAATCCCGGCGCCGTGGCACCCGAGATGCTTTAGGCCCATGGCACCCGTCTCGCAAACCTTGCGATGGGTGTCTCACTCGGGAGTGCTCTACTATGAAGAACAACATGCGGCAGCGCCCTGTTGCTGACGAGCCCGTCGGCATCGTGATTTCTGGAGGATCGCGCGACGAAGTGCTTCCCCGCGTCTGGGCCTACATCTGGGGCCCCGTGCCGTCCGAGGACGAGAACAGCTCCAAGGCGGCGTAGGGCTGGTCTTGCCGGCAAAGCCGGCCACGCCGATCCAATTCGTCCCGGGTAGGGGCGGGTCATGACCCGCCCGACGATGCGTGGTTGCCGTTGATGACAAAAGCCGGTCGCAGCATTGCGCTGCCGACCGGCTTTCGTTTTTCCCCAGCTCGTACTGCCTGGGTCCTGAATACAGGTCGTGATGCGCGTAGCGCGCGACGACGCCCCGGTCTCCTGGAACGCCGCCGCGCGCTATGCGGAACGGTCAGCTAGCGACGCGCCTTTTTCCGCGCGCCCTTCTTCGCCGACTTTCTCGCCGACTTCTTGGCGCCCTTCCTCTTCCCTTTCTTGGCTGCCATACAATCAGCTCCATTGGTGGAGTGAAACACCCGGCCGATCCCCCGGTGGAGCGGCAGGCGCGGTCCCATCGGATCCGGCATGAAGCCGGACGGACGAGAGCCGAAGATGCACGGCCTTTTCAGGGCCCGTGCAGCCGAAGCGCGCGATCATCGCGCGCCAAAGTTCATGTGTGCTGGAACGACCGCGGCGCATGCTCACGATCTGGGAGCGCCGGAGCCTGCGCCCGGTACCGCCGTCGGGAATCCAATCGAGGCGGGGATCACGTCACACTCGCGGAGGCGAGAGAACCAGCCAGAGCGGTGGGCGCAGGTGCGCCGTCCATCTCGCCTGACCGAAGCTGCATTCGCGCCCTGATGCCTGGTGGTGCGACACTCCGCCCTTGCGGCTGGTGAGCGGCACCATCTACGCTGGCGGCGCGAGCAATCATGCAGTGCGAAAACCGTGAACTGAGATATCGGACTCGTTGTGTGACTGGTGATGCGCGAACGGACCGTCGTTGTCCGCATCGCGAATATAGGACGCACCAAAATGCATTGCAATACGTAAAAGTTGTGGAATCACGATTCATGGATGTGAATCGCCATGCGATCCCGGGGTTCAGCTCGCCGGATGCAGCGCATGCATCGCGACCCCGATCGATGCGAATTGCATGCGATCGCGCGTGGTCCGCACACGCGATGTGCGAATCGCGCGATCACGAAACCGTGTTCCCCTGCACGCACCGCGCGCACGATTTCATCACGTTTTTCATAGGAGAATCGCGATGCGCGCGGCATCGCCGCGTGCCGCCCAATGCCGCGTCGCGCATACGATCACGTTGCGCACTGACGACGCGTTTCGAGGTCCCGTCGCACATCGCGGTGATCGCCGGAACACGCCCATCACCCCCGGCCTCGCACGCCGGAAACACGCCGGCATTCGTCATGTCGTTTGGGATGACTCTTCCCGCGTATTGCGACCCTCGCGGCGTCGCGCGGCGTCGCGCGGCGCCGTTCGTCGGCTGGCGCCGCCGGTCCCGCCGTGCGAGCTTTCGGTCCGCGCCGGTCATCTGGCGCGGTTTTTTTTCCTCTGGCTTGGAGCAGATCCCTCGGTGCGCGCTCTCGTAAAACGAACGGCCGGTCCCGGCATGGTGCTCACGGAAGTCCCGAAACCCGCGATTCGGGCGGATGAAGTGCTCATCCGCGTCCGGCGCGCCGGTGTGTGCGGCACGGACGTGCACATCTACACCTGGGACGACTGGGCCAAGGGACGCATCAAGCCACCGATCATCGTCGGCCACGAGTTCGCCGGAGATGTGGTCGAGACGGGTCCGCTCGTCACCGATGTCCAGGTCGGCGACCGCGTGACGGCCGAAGGCCATATCGTCGACGGCCACTGCCTGCTCTGCCGGACCGGCAACTCCCACGTCTGCCCCTACACCCGGATCATCGGCGTCGACCGCGATGGCTGCTTCGCGGATTTCATCGCCATGCCCGCGACCAATGTCTGGCGCCTCGACCCCGCCATTTCCTATGAGATCGGCGGCATCCACGATCCAATGGGCAACGCCTTCCACACGGCGCTGACCGCCGAGATCCCGGGCGCCAATGTGCTGATCACGGGATGCGGTCCGATCGGTCTCTTCGCGGTGGGAATCTGTAAGGCGGCCGGCGCCGCCCGCGTGATCGCCTCCGATATCAATGACACCCGCCTGGCGCTCGCCCGCCGCATGGGCGCCGACGATGTCGTGCACCCCGGTGAAGCCGATTCGGTCGTGCGTGGTGCCACCGATGGCCTGGGCGCCGATGTCGTCCTCGAGATGTCAGGCGTGCCCGCCGCGGTCCGCCAGGCGCTCGATCTCGTCCGCGTCGGCGGACGCGTCCAGTTGCTCGGCATCCCCGCCCGGCCCATGGAGATCGACCTCGCGACGCAGGTGATCTTCAAAGGCATCACGATCTACGGCGTCGTCGGCCGGCGGATGTACGACACGTGGATCATGATGAGCCGGTTTCTCCGGTCCGGACGGTTCGACCCCACGCCCGTCATCACGCACCGCTTTCCGCTCGAAGCAGTCGACGAGGCGATGCGCGTCATCCAGCAGGGCGAAGCCGGGAAGGTCGTCTTTGAAATCGGCTGACGCCGCCCATATCATTCGCCGATGGCCGCCACCACTCAGCCGACCCCGTTTGCGGCCAGCATGGCCGCCGAGATCGATCAGCTCAAGCGCGACCGGGTCTACAAGCGCCTGAATTATCTCGAGAGCCCGCAAGGCCCCCGCGTCCGCATGGAAGGCCGCGGCGAGATCCTGATCCTCTCCTCCAACAACTACCTCGGCCTCTGCGATGAGCCCAGCGTCGTCCAGGCCGGCATCGCCGGGCTCCAGACGCTAGGCGCCGGCACCGGCAGCGTACGGTTCATCTGCGGCACGTTCGCCATCCACCGGACGCTGGAGGCCGAGCTCGCCCGCTTCGTCGGAACCGAATCCTCGCTGTCGTTCGTGTCGGCATGGAACGCCAACGAGGGATTCACCGCCACGGTCGTCGGCGAAGGCGACGCGGTGCTGTCCGATGCCCTCAACCACGCGTCCATCATCGACTCGATGCGCCTGGCCAAGGCGATCACCAAGTGCACGACGGCGGTCTACCGGCACGGCGACATGGATGACCTCGTGGCCAAGCTGGAAGCGACCCGCGGTGCCCGCCGCCAGATCATCTGGACCGATGGCATCTTCTCGATGGAAGGCAGCATCGCCAAACTCCCGTCGATCCTCGAGATCGCCCGCCGGTTCGGCGCCATCGTCGTCGTCGATGATTCGCATGCGACCGGCGTGATCGGCGAAACGGGACGCGGCACGCCGGAACATTGCGGCGTCTTCGGCGAGATCAATGTCGTCACCTCCACCCTGGGCAAAGCACTCGGCGGCGCGTCAGGCGGGTTCGTCGCCGGCCCCGAAGCGGTGTGCGACATCCTCACCCAGCGCTCACGCCCGCAACTGTTCTCGAATGCCCTCCCGCCGACGGTCGCGGCGAGCGCGCTCGCCGCGGTGCAGTTCGTGACCGCCCACCCGGAGCGCGTCCGCACGCTTCGGGACAACACCCGCTACTTCCGCGAACAGATCACCGAGGCGGGATTCAAGCCGCTCGCGGGCGAGACGCCGATCGTCCCGATCATCGTCGGCGAAACCGCGACCGCCATTCAGATGAGCGACATGCTGCTCGACGAAGGCGTATTCGTGACGGGGTTCGGATTCCCGGTGGTCCCCAAGGGCGAGGCCCGCGTCCGCTGCCAGTTGAGCGCCGCGCACACGCGCGCGGACCTCGACCAGGCCATCGCCGCGTTCAAGACCGTCGGCCGCAAAGTGGGCATCATCAAGTAAGAGCCCGCCCTTTTTTCATGATGCGGCTCACGAGGCCGGGCGCGGCGGCACCGCTCCCGGCCTCGTTTCATCCCCCGTCCGCCGCACCCATTCACCGCCCTCATCTCGGGCAACTTGACCGAATCCGGTCAGGGTGCCCGGGCACCCTCCGTGACGCGGCCGCGTTGATCCTCGTCAGACGCTAGAAACGGCAGGGCCAAACCCCGCCGCCGGGCTTTGTGACCCGGATGCGTCCATTACACTAGAGGTCTTTCGCCATGCGGCTGAACCGAAGCCTGTGTGCCGGGCTCACCCTCCTCGCGCTAGCGCCCACGGCGGGTAAGGCGCAAGAAGGGCGGCTGTTCAACAACTCGTGGTTCTGGGGCCTGGGCGGCGGTGCGCTCACCTACTGGTCCTCGACCACCGCGCACTCGCAGGCGCCGACGGTCAGCCTCGACTGGCTGATCACCCGCACGCACTGGGCGCTGTACCTCGGGGTCGACCAGGCGTTCTTCACAGCCAAGAATCTGACGTACACGGAAGTCGGCCGGCTCTACAAGGACACGACGCTGACCAACTTCGACAACGTCTCATACTTCGCCCAGGCGCGCGTCCGCAACTCGCGGCACCTCCAGGCGGCGCTCATGACGTTCCCCGGACACGGAATCCTCCGGCCCTACGCCGGAATCGGTGTCAGCGCGAACTTCGTGCAAGGCGCGGAGATGACCTCCGCCCCGCCGGACATCACGCCGTCCAGACAGTGGTTCCCGCAATTCTATGGGGACACGTACCGCCTGCAGGCCTCCGAGTGGGTCTCGCCTTTGGCGATCCTCGGACTCCAGGCGCAGCTCAGCCGCTTCTCGATCTACGGCCAGGCAAAACTGTTCCCGCAGGACGCCGGCCAGTATAGCCCGCGGTTCTTCACCGACCAGGCGTTCTTCATGCTGCAGGCCGGTGTCCGCATCAATGCGTCGACTGCGATCGGAAGCTTCTGACGCTCCTTATGAAGGCGCAGGTGTAGGTGCTGGTGCTGGTGCAGGTGTAGGGTGTGTGGGTGGATTGGGGTACGACTCGCACGAAGGCCGGCTGCAGCGGTGCTGCACGCCGGCCTTCGTTTTTTCAATCGCGTCGCTGCGCACGATGATGCCGCCCCGCACTAGTCGCTGAATGCCTCGGTAACGAAATGCGATGGGGTGCGTGACACGTACGGACTGTCGCGGACGAAGTACCGGCACGGCAGCTCGGCCGCCCGCGTGATACCGATGCGCGGCGAGACCGCCACGAGCGAGTCCGGGATGTCATGGCCCACACGGATCGTGAGCGGCGGCCGCAGCAATGTCACGCCGTTCAGCCGGCCGTCGATCCCCAGCGCCGCGCAGAGTTTGCCCGGGCCGTTGGTCAGATCCCGGTCACGGCGCCCAAGGCCGTCCGCCTGCGCTACCCGCGCCGCGGTCTGCCGCACACCACGGCGCGTCCACCGGCGCGCACGCATGAGCGTGATCCCATCCACCGGCTCGAGAGCCCGGATCAGCACCGCGGTGCCCGCGCCCTGCCGCCAGGCCACGGCGTTCACGCACCAGTGCACGCCGTAGATGAAGTAGACGTACGCCGAGCCCGGACGACCGAAGAGGTGGCGCGTCCGCCCCGTGAGCCCCGCGGCGGCATGACTCGCGGGATCGGATGGGCCGAGATACGCCTCGGTCTCCACGATGCGCCCCGAGGCGCGCCCCTCGGGTGTCTCGCACTCCAGCACAGTCCCGAGCAACGCCCGCGCCACGACCTTCGAGTCCCGCTCGTAGAACGACCGAGGGAGTGGGCGGCGCCGGACGGCGGTCGCTACCACTCCCTCGGGTCCTGCAGGCCGGTGCTCGAGCGCACCGCCCGTCCGATCATCCGTCCGTGCTCTTGGCCGGCGTACGGGCCCGCCCGCGCTTCGCCTTCGCCGGCGGTCCGGCTGCCGCAGTCCCACTCGTCCCGGGCGCGCTGGCACGCTTGGCACGCGAACGCGGCCGCTTCGCCGCCGCCCGCGTCTTGGGCGCCGGCTCGTCCACCACGATCACCGGCTCCTCGATGGCAATCGCGGGCTCGCGACCCGACGAATCCACCACACCGACCGACAGCAGCTCTGGAGGCAGCGTCCCGCCCCGGCCGCCAAACGCACCACGCCGCGAGCCACGCGGACCGAGCCCGCGCGGTGCCGCCGGCGCGGCGGCCGGCGCCGGACCATTCGTTCCCGCCCGCGCACCCGCCGCCACGTTTAGTTGGTCCGCCACCGGCGCCGCTGTGGCCGCGAGCGCCACGTCGTAGTCGTCGCCACGACGACGCACGTCGATCACGTCCGCGTCGTGCGCGTCCCGCAGGATCCGCGAGAAGTTTCGCTCGCTCAGGCTGTCGCTGTCCCGCCCGAGCAGCTCGGCCGCCTTGGCGCGGACATCGGATGCGCGCACCGCACCATCACCGCCGACCAGAGCCGCCACCGCGCGCCGGACCAGATCGAACGCCTCGTCACGCGTGAGACGCTCGCCCGATACGCCGATCACTGGCTCCGCGGGATGCAGGCTCGCGACATGACGGTCGGTGTGGACTGGCGACTCGGGCGCCCCGCCGATCTCGTCGATCGCGCCCGCCGCATCCAGCACCGGCGCGTCCGTCCCGACGTGACCCACCACCGGCGAGTGTGCCTCCCGCCCGGCCCGGCCCTCACGATCGCGGCCACGGCCACGGCCACCACGCCGGCTCCGGCGCGGACGATCCTCGGTCCGGCCGTCGGCGGCGGGAGTGCTCGCGTGCCGCGCCGCCGGAGCATGCGCGCTGGTGTGCGCGCTGGTGTGCGCGCTGGTGTGCGCGCTGGTGTGCGCCGGTGCGCCGGCGGCGGCCCCAGGTGCACCCCCCGCAGGCGGTGCTACTTCGAGCTGGCCATTGTCCATCTTGGTCAGCGTCACGAGCCCGCGGTGGGCCGCTTCCTGCACGAACCGCGAGAACTTCGACATGCCGAGGTTCTTCTCGTCGAACGAGCTGTCGATCCCCTGCATGACTTGCTTGAGCCGGTCGGCGCGCATCACATCGCCGTTGCGTTGCATCCGGGCAATCGCTTCGCTGACCAGTTCCCACGGATCGCGCCGCGTGCCGCTCTGGTCCTCTTCATCGCTGCGCACGAGTCCAGCCAGCGCGTTGTAGCTGAAGTACTCATCGCAGTTCATGACCAGCAGATCGCTCGACGACTCGCGGAGGCCGACTCCGATGACGTACTTGCCATACTCTTTGAGCTTGATCACCAGCGTCGAGAAGTCGGAGTCGCCCGACAGCAGGATGTACGTGCCGATCTCGGGGCGGGTGAACACCAGCTCGAGCGCGTCGATCGCCAGCCGGATGTCCGTCGCGTTCTTCTTCGACGATCCGTAGGCCGGTGCCATGATCATGTCGATCGACGACTCGGCCAGCGGAGCCACGTACTGCGGATAGCGGCGCCAATCGGCGTACGCGCGCCGGAGTTGCACTTTGCCCTTGATGATGTCCGACGAGAGGAGGGTCTTGAGCTCCGTTTGCAGATCGGAGCGGATCCCCATCGTGACGTTGTCGAAGTCGATCAGCAGGGCGGCGTTGGGCGCGTAATTGATGGGCGCGACTGCGGGTATCGTCACACTGGCGGGCCGGTGCGCAGCCGTGGCAGGGCGCGCCGGCGTGTGGCGGGGTGAGCGTGGGTTCATGTACACGGGATGAAAGGATGGTCGGGGCACCGCGCGCACTGGGCGCAAAACGGGCACTCGCGACCTGGTACCAGCCTGACTACCACTCCAGTTGGGGAAATGTAGGAGGGGCGGACGGCAGAGGCCAGAGGCGGGCGGAACAGCGTGGAAGTATACTGGTCGCATGGCGCCCCCGCGCTTTCGCACGCGCCTCTTCGTCACGCTGTCGCTCTTCGCGGTCGTGCCTTCGGCCGTGTTGACGCTGCTCTGGGCTACCACCCTGAGCACGGCCCTGCCGCTCCTGAGCGGGAGCGCCGCGTGGGAACGAGTCGCCGTCACCGGTGAGCGAGCGATCGCGGCCGCACGCTCGGAACCCCTGAGCCCCGCGGCCCGCGCCGCGATGGCCGCCCATGAACAGGAGTTGACCGTCTCGGTCACCGATGCCCACCGGTACCGGTACATGGCCGTCCGCTCCGTCCCCATCGTGCTCGCCGTCGCCGGCGGTGCGCTGATCGTACTGGCCGTCGTCGCCTCTCGCGTGGCCGGTCATCTCGCCCGGCAACTCAGCCGTCCCCTCGACGAGCTGGTCGGATGGACCGACCGCATCGCGCGCGCGCTGCCGCTGCCCGCCGGTCCGCCCACCCGCGGCGCCCCCGAGTTCGCCGTGCTGCGGAACGGCATGCGGGTGATGGCGGCGGACCTCGACACGGGCCGCGCCCGCGCGCTCGAAGCCGAGCGGCTGCGCGCGTTCCGGGAGACCGCGCGACAGGTCGCCCATGAGTTGAAAAACCCGCTGACGCCCATACGCCTCGCGGTCGCCCGCCTGCAGCGCGATGCCTCGCCCGCTCTGGCCGATACGGTGGATGTCCTCGCGACGGAATCCGCTCGGCTCGAAGCAATGGCGCACAGCTTCTCGCATTTCGGCCGGCTGCCCGAAGGTCCGCCCGCCGACGTGGACCTGGGCGAGCTCGCCGGGTACACGGCCAAGGCCGCCGTCCCCCCGCACATCCCGGTCATCGTCGACGTCGATGCCGCGACGCCGCTCGTCCGCGGCCACTACGACGCGCTCGCCCGCGCGCTCTCCAACATCCTCCTCAACGCCGCCGATGCCTGCGCGGGCCGCAACGGCGCCACTATCACGGTTCGCGTCGCGCCGGTCGCCGATGTACACCGGGACGGCGGCCCCCATGTGCCCGTGCCCGGTGCCGAGATCGTCGTCCGCGACTCCGGATCGGGGATCGCGCCGGAGCACCTCGCGCATGTCTGGGAGCCGTACGTCACCCACAAGGCCGGCGGCACCGGGCTGGGAATGGCGATCGCGAGGCAGACGGTCGAAGCCCACGACGGAACGGTCGGCCTGCACAGCGTCGCCGGCCAGGGCACCGAGGTCCGCTTCACGCTGCCGGTCGCGGGCACGTCCGGACCAACCGCCAACGCGACCGCCAACGGAGCAGGTCGTTGATGGCATCCGTTCTGATCGTCGACGACGAGCCGAATATCCGCCGGATGCTCGCCGCGCTCCTCGCCGGCGAAGGCTATGAGGTTCGTGACGCGCCCGACGGGGAGTCGGGCGTCGCCGCGGCGACAGAGGTTCCGCCGGACGCGGTGCTGCTCGATCTGATGATGCCGGGTGCCCTCGACGGTCTCGCCACGCTGGCCCGCCTCCGTGAACGGGATCCGGAGCTCCCGGTGATCATGATGAGCGGACGTGCAGGATTGAGTGATGCGGTCCGCGCCACCAAGCTCGGCGCCTACAACTTCCTCGAGAAACCGCTGTCGCCGGAGTCGGTGCTCCTCGCGCTGATCACGGCGCTCGACCTCCGCCAGGCGCGCAAGGCCGCACGCGCCCTCCGCGAGGAGTTCGGCCTCACCGGCCAGATGGTCGGCGCCAGCGCGCCGATGCGGGCGGTCGCCGAGCTCATTGCGCGCGTCGCGCCGAGCGATGCGCGGGTGCTCATCAACGGCGAATCGGGCACCGGCAAGGAGTTGGTCGCCGCCGCCATTCACGAAGCCAGCCCGCGGCGCGACCGGCCGTTCGTGCGCGTGAATTGCGCCGCCATCCCGCGCGATCTCGTCGAGAGCGAGATGTTCGGCCACGAGCGCGGATCGTTCACCGGCGCGACCACTCGCCGCATCGGCCGGTTCGAGATGGCCCATACGGGCACCCTGCTGCTCGATGAGGTCGGCGATCTCGGTGCCGAGGCGCAAGCCAAACTGCTGCGCGCCATCGAGGCGAATGAGATCGAGCGCATCGGCGGCGCCAAGCCGATTCGCATCGATGTCCGCATTATCGCCGCCACCAACAAGGATCTCCCCCGCGCTGTCTCCGAAGGCACGTTTCGCGAGGACCTGTACTTCCGCCTCAACGTGATACCCCTCGCGCTCCCGCCACTCCGGGAGCGCGCGGAAGACATCCCCGCCCTCATCCAGCATTTCACGGCGCTGCAGCGCGCCCGCACCGGCCGCGCGGTCGTCGCATGGTCGCCCGAAGCCATCTCACTCATGGCGGCTTTCTGGTGGCCGGGCAATGTCCGCGAGCTCGCCAACATCGTGGAGCGGCTTGCCATCCTGCACGCAGGCGAGGCGATCACCCCCCGCCACGTCCACGCAGTCCTCCCGATCGATCGCGACGCGCCGCCCGCGCCACTGGCCGGGACCACCAGTCCCTCGGACGCCCGCCGCCGCAACACGCCGGCCGAGACCGGGGCGCCAGGCATACCCCAGCCGCACGCGCCGCCGCCAGCCGACGCACCCCTCGCCGGCGCGCTCGATGCCTACGAGCGCGAGCTCATCACACGCGCGCTCGCCGCGGCCGATGGCAATGTCACGGAAGCCGCACGCCGGCTCGAAACGGACCGGCCCAACCTGTACCGGCGAATGCGGCGGCTGGGGATCACACTGGGCATCGTGATCGCGTGCGCCGCCTCGGCGGCCCTCATGGCCCTCTTCCCGGCCAGCGCGTCGGCGCAGGACACGACGGCGCACCCCCCGGCCGCCGCCGACACCGGAGCGACCAGGCTCGGCGCCGATTCCGCACGCAGCGACCAGCCCGACACTATCCCGGCGCCGTCGGACGACTGGTGGCACCGATGGCTCCTCGGCCAGCGGCCGCCGAATTACGTGGGATTCGGGTTGTCGTCGGCGCACACCTACAACCGCGTCGAAGGATTCCCCATCTACCTCGGGCCGACCGCGCGGCGCGTGTTCCCATGGGGCGCGATCTCGGGCGATGCCGACGGCATCGTCCGGATCTCCGACAAGTTGCGCTGGGACGAGGACCACATCGGCTATGCCGCCCGCGCGGAGCTGCGGATCGGGCCGGAGGATGGGCGGTCGCTGACGCTGGGCGGCCGGCTGTACGACGTCATCACGCCCGTCGAGTCGTGGGGGCTCAACGATGCCGAGGTCGGACTCTCCACGTTCTTCCTGCACCGGGACTATCGCGACTACTTCGCGCGCCACGGGGTGACGACGTACGCCGCGCTGCGCGCGAGCGACCTGCTCCGCGTCACGCTGTCGTACGCCGACGAGCGCTGGGCGACCCGCCCGGTGCGCGACCCGTTCACCCTGTTCGACAACACGGCCGCATGGCGTCCGAATCCGCAGGTCGATGATGGTCTCTTCCGCCTCGTCACTGCGCACGTGGATTTCGATTCGCGTAACGATCCGGACGATCCGTGGTCGGGCTGGTACGCCACCGCCGACGTCGAGCACGGCGACGGCAATGTCAGCAGCTTCGGACCACGGACGGACGGCGAGACGCTGTCGGCGCCCCCGGGCGGCATCAGTCCGGTGCAGTACTGGAGGGGATTCCTCGACGCCCGCCGGTACAATCGCGTCGGCCCGGATCGAGCAGCTGAATGTCCGCCTCGTGCTCGCGGGCTGGCTCGGCGGAGACCAACTGCCCCTCGAACGCCGCCTGTCGCTGGGGGGGGCGGGTACGATGCCGGGTTTCGATTTCCGGAACACCGGCACTGGCCCCGATGTCGCGGCCTGTTCGGCAGCCCGCGAGCCGCCGCCGGGCAATCCCGCGCAATGCGACCGCCTCGCCATGGTGCAGGTCGAGTTCCGCCACGACATCCGGGTCGGCCTCGCGGATTTTATCCGCGGCGTGCCGCGCGATGGCGCGTGGGTGCTCTTCGCCGACGCGGGACGCGGATGGCTGGTGGGGCCGCACGACGGCACGATCCAGTATCCGTCGGATGCCGTTCCGGGATTGGGCACCTCGCTCGCGGATGCGGGCGCCGGCATCACGCTCGGTCCGTTCGGCGTGTACATCGCGCAGGCCATCTCGCCGTGGAACTACGGCCACGGCCCGAAGCTCGCGATTCGCCTGCAACAGCGGTTCTGAGCGGTGCGCACGGCCCTGGCGGCTCTCATCGTCATCGCACTCGCCGGCGGCGCCGCCCGGACGGCCGCCAGCCAGGGCACGCCGCGCCTGGCGATCGATCTGCCGCCCGCCGCCGCCGACCCGGTTCCTGGCCAGCCCGCGGACACCCACGGCACCGGCCCGGCCATCCGTGCACTCGACATTCTGTCGGAGGGCCAGACCCGCGACTTGATGCGCAATGGATTCCCGGCACGCCTCCACTTCCGCGTCGAGCTGTGGCACGCGGGCGGTCTGTTCAACGCCCTCGATGGCACCCGCGAATGGGATGTCATCGCCCGCTACGATCCGCTGGACAAGCAGTACCGCGCCGCGAGGCTCGTTGGCCAGACTGTCACGGTCATCGGCGAGTTCTCGCAGTTCCCCGCGCTCGCCGCCGCACTCGGCGCGCCGTATACCGTCCCGCTAGTCCCCGGACGGGGCGGCGGCAAGTACTACTACAACGCGGTCGTCGACGTCGAGATGCTCTCGCTCAACGATCTCGAGGAGGTCGAGCGGTGGCTGCGCGGCGAGCTGACGCCGGCCGTCCGCGGCCAGCGGAACCCCGGTGGCGTGCTCGGACGCGGGCTACGGACGCTGTTCGTGCGCTTGCTGGGCGCCGAGCGCCGGCACTACGACGTGCGGTCGAAGACGTTCAAGGCCCACTGATCCGGACACGCGGCCGCGCACGCGCGCATCGGCAGCGCACCAATTCGTCTCAGGTAGGGGCGGGTCATCACCCGCCCAGTAAGACTGTGGTTGCCGTCCCACCACCGCCTGTCGCCGAGGGCAGTGGGGGCCGTTCGCGAACGGCCCCCGACGGATGCCGGGGCCAACGCTGTCCCCCGCACAGGCCGCCCCGCCGTTACCTGATCGTGGCGAGTGCGGTGCCGCTCCGGACGGCGGCGCGGTGCTCGAGCTCCTCGAGGTGGTGCAGGGTATCCGCGCCGTAGAACAGCTTGATGTAGCGCGCCTGCGTCGGCGTCAGCCGGCGGACCGCCCAGCTCAGATGCACGAAGTGCGGCTCGACCGGCGGCGTGATCGGATGCATCCCGATCTCCTCCGGCAGGCGATTCGCCTTCCGCGTGTTGCACGGCGCACACGCGGTCACGACGTTCGACCAATCGTTGGTGCCGCCGCGAGAGAGCGGCACCAGATGGTCACGCGTGAGCCCCTCGCGCGGCTTGAGATCCGCCACACCCCGACCGCAGTACTGGCAGCGGTAGCGGTCGCGCGCGAAGAGGAAGGTGTTGGTCACCTGCCGCCGGAATCGCCGCGGCACGTGGATGAACCGCGTGAGACGGATCACGATCGGCCGCGGCAGCGTCAGACGCTCCGAGCGTATCACACGCTCGGCATCCGACTCCACCACCTCCGCCTTGCCGTCGATGACCAGGCGCAGCGCGCGCCGCATCGGCACCATTGTCAGCGGCTCGAAGGATGCGTTGAGTGCCAGACACCCGGCGATCACACGCACCTCGGCCGCGTGTGCATCATCTCGAGGCGACAGCGGGCTCGGGAACTGCCGTCAGCCATCCGCGCTCGTCTGGCAGCCGCCCCTTCGCGATACCGAGGTACCGCTCCTGGACCGCCTTGGTGATCGGACCCGGCACACCGTCGCCGACTTGAATCCGGTCCACTGACCGGATCGGCGTGATCTCCGCGGCGGTGCCGCTGAAGAACACCTCGTCGGCCATGTACAGGAACTCCCGTGGGAGCGCCTCCTCGCGCACCTCGTGCCCGAGATCGCGGATCAGCCGGATCACCGTGTCGCGCGTAATGCCGCCGAGGATTGCCGCCGACATCGGCGGGGTATACACGACGCCCTCGCGCACGATGAACACGTTCTCGCCGCTGCCTTCCGAGATCTGGCCGAACGAGTCGAGCATGATCCCCTCGATGAAGCCGTTCTGCCGGGCCTCGAGGAGCGAGAGTTGCGAGTTGAGGTAGTTGCCGCCGGCTTTGGCCAACGTCGGGAACGTGTCGGGTGCCGCACGGCGCCAACTCGATACACATACATCGACGCCCTTCGCCAACGCGTCGTCACCGAGATACCGGCCCCACTGCCGCACGATGATGAAGGTCTCGAGCGCCGACTCCTTGTCCTCCGGCATGACCCCCATCCGGTCCCCGGTCCGGATCACGATCGGCCGGATGTAACACTCATCCAGCTCGTTGACCGCGATCGTCTCGAGGCACGCCTGAATCAGCGTGTCCACCGAATGCCGCAGCGGCATGCGGTAGATGCGCGCCGAGTCGTGAAGCCGCCGGATGTGCTCCGGCAACCGGAACACGGCGCCGCCCTGCGGCGTCGCATAGCAACGGATCCCTTCGAAGATGCTGGAGCCGTAGTGGACGACGTGGCTGAGGACGTGGATCGTTGCGTCTGGCCAGTCCACGAACTGGCCGTCACGCCAAATCTTGGGAGTCGGCATCGTGCAAAACTAACGCGCCGGCAAGCTGTGGCGCCACGCCACGAGCGCCGTCGCGGAGTCGCTCACCCGGCCCGCGAGCAGGGGGTCGAGTCCCAGCACTTTGCCGTGCCGGACGCGCGGCCGCCCCGCCACCGTCACCAGGACCGCCGGCATGCCCGCGACGGCCAGGGCGGCCGCCTCCGGCCCGAGCGTCGCGGCGCGCACGGGGTCGAGCGGGAAGGCCGCGAGATCCGCCTCTTTGCCCACCTCGATCGATCCCACTTTTTCGTCCAGTCCCAGCGCCCGGGCACCCCCCATCGTCGCCATCGCGAGCGCTTCCGCAGTGGACAGCACGCCGGAACGCTGCAGCCGCGCGCTTTGCATCAGGCTCGCGAGCCGGGCCTCTCCCAGCATGTCCATCTGGTCGTTGCTCGCCGCGGAATCCGACCCGAGTCCGACGACTGCCCCGGCATCGAGCAGCTCGCGCACCGGCGCGATGCCGTGCCCCAGGACGGCGTTGGAGGCGGGACAATGCGCCACCGGACACCCGTAATGCGCGATGAAGTCCACGTCCGATGCGTCGAGTTTGACGCAGTGGATGAGCAGTGGCCGCGCGAGCACCACACCCAGCTCCACCAGGAGATGAACGGGCGAATGGGACCGTCGCACGACCGGAATCCCGCGCGCCACCAATCCCTCCGCGAACGGCCCTTCGGCCTCACGGAGAAACGCCGTCTCGGCGTCGCTCTCGGCTAGGTGGATCGCCACCGGCAGCCCGGCGCCGATCGCGTACGCCGCCGCGTCGATCATGAGGTCTTCGTGCACGGTGTATACGGCGTGCGGCGACACACCGAGGCGTACGAGTTCGGTTTCGAGCGGCCGGAGCGCCTCGACGTCGCGACGGAGCTGCGCCATCGATTCCGCGCGCTGCGCGGCGGCCGGGCCGAACACTTCCTGGTACATGGTTCCGCGCACGCCCATGTCGCGTAGCGCCCCCAGCACGACACCCGACGCCAATGTGTCCGCGTAGGTCGTGATGCCCGCCAGCAACCCCTCGGCGATCCCCAGACACGCCGCATCGCGCATCGCGGCCGCCGTGAGAACCGCCGCGCGCGCCGCCGTCAGCGTCCGGATCCAGCTCACGAACTCGAGTCCCGTGAGCAGGCCGCGCATGGCGGTCAGCTCGAGATGGGTGTGCGCGTTGACGAGACCCGGCAGGAGCACCGCATCGCCCAGGTCGATGTCCTCGCCCGCCGGTGCGCCGCCACGCGGCCCAACGTACGTGATCCGGGTGCCGGTGACCGACACCGTCGCGCCGGCGAGCGCGGGCCGCGTCACCGGTATCACCCAGCGCGCGTGGTAGTTGGTCTGGTGGTCGCTGGCTTGGGAGTGGGTCACGGACGCCCGGCCCGCGCGGTCAGCGCTCGACAGACACTCCGCGCCAGAACGCGACGTGGTCTTTGATGTTGGCCGCCGCGGTACTGGGCGCCGGATAGTACCACGCCGCGTCGCGATTGCTCTCGCCGTTCACGACCACGTCGTAGTAGCTCGCGATTCCCTTCCACGGACAGGTCGTGTGTGTTGCGCTCGGTCGTACGAACTCCCGGCGAACGGCGTCAGCAGGGAAATATGTATTGCCCTCCACCATCTCGACGCGATCACTCTCGGCGATGACCGTGCCCTTCCACAGCGCTCGTGCCATTCGGAACACCTCGGAGAAGAAGAACGATGCGCTACCGCGCACCGCTACCGCGCACCGCTACCGCGCACCACTCGCCGCGTGGCTGCCGCGGGTCGTGCCGCCCGTCCGGGGCCGTGTGCGCGATCCGTGCCGCAGCGGGTCGTACAGATCCTCGTCGCGCACGCCCACGGCTCGCGCCATCTCGAGCGGCCACACGACATCGCCCACGGCGGCCGCCGAGTGCCCGTCGGAGCCGAGCGACACCCGTGCACCGCCGACATGCGCCCGGCGCACGAACCGCTCGTGCGGCCGGTACCGGTTCGATATCTCGAACGCGATGCCCGCGCGCGCGAGCGCTGCCACGGCCCGGGCCTCCCGCGGTTCCGTCCAGAGATCCTCCAGCGGCATCCGCCGGAGCGGTAATGGCAGCAGCGTCGGGTGCGCCAGAATGTCCACGGGCATTTCCGCCGCGAACCGCTCCAGCGTGGCGACATGCACGTCCATGTAAGCGTCCGGAGTCAGCCCCGCCGGCAGGTCGCCGTGGAACATGTCCAGCAACGACCCGTCAGGAAGCACGACGGCGTGCAGCGACCCGATCCGGTGTGTGAACCGGCGGACCACGTCGGGCGGAAGCTCGCGCCACAGAAGATCGTGCCAGCAGCACTCGCCCGCGATCCCCAGGTCAGGATCGCCGAGGGACTCCAGTTCGTCGAGATACGCGCGGACGAGATCCACCGAGATCAATCCGTGCGTGGCATCGCGCGTCACATGATCCGAGATCGACGGGCGGACGCCACGCGCCCGTACGGCCGCGATCACGGCCTTGACCGGCAGATCGCCGTCGGACCAGGTCGTGTGGGAGTGACAATCGCGCGGCTGCCACGACGGATCGCGGGTCGGCGTCACGAATGTGGTTCCGAGCGGCCGGCGCTCACCATGGCGCTCACGGTCTGGCTCATGGTCAAACTCATGGTCGCGCCCGCGGTGGCGGGCCTGGCGGCACCCCCCCTCCTGGAGGCGAGACACGGACGCCGGTCGCCGGTTTCGCGGTGGGCACATTGGTGCCCGGCACGTTGCCGGTGAGCGGCGAGCCTGTGCCCGCGACGACGGGATGGGCAGGCGCCGCGAACGCGCCAGCCGGTACGGCCCGCGCGACCGGCTGCGGTGCGGGCGCCGGGACGATCTGCGTCACACCGGGCCCGCCCGGCGGGGATCCGCCCATCGGCTGCGGCGACGCCACGGTCGGCGTGCCCGGCGCACCGTTCGGCGCCCCAGGCCGCTCGAAGTGCATCGAGTCGCCCACCATCGTGTCGGCCGGTGAATGGACATCGCACTCCTGCGCGGGCTCGGTGCCGGGTATGTACCACTCGGTCGTCACCACCGCCGCGGGGCAATACGCGTTCCGCAGCATCCCGGTCGTCCGGTCGATCTCGCGCGCGATCAATCCGTCGGGACGCGGCCAGTCTGGCGGCGCTGGCTTTCGCCGGTAGACCTCGGTCATGAACGAGGTCCACGCCGGCGCGGCGAGCCGGCCGCCCTGAGCGTCACGCATGATCTTGACCGGGCGATCCATCCCCATCCACACGCCCGCGACGAGATCCGCGGTATAGCCGATGTACCAGACGTCGTTGCCGTCGTTGGTGGTGCCCGTCTTCCCCGCCGCGGGATAGTGGAATCCCGCGCTCCACACGGATCCGAACGCCGAACCGTGCTGCACGACGTCCTTCATCATGTCGACCATCTCCCACGCTTCCTGCGCCGACATCACCGGCGTCTCGGTGACTGGCGGCTCCCAGAGCACCTCGCCCTTGGCGTTCTCCACGCGCGTGATCGCCATCGGGGAGGTGCGCTCCCCGAGGTTCGCGAACGCGGTGTACGCCGCCACCAGCTCGAGCGGGTAGACGGACTCGCTGCCGATGTAGATCGAGGGATAGGGATGGATCGGCGTCGTGATGCCGAAGCGGCGCGCTTCGTCGATCACGCTCTCGGGCCCCAGCTCCATACCCACGCGGATCGCCACGAGATTGCGGGAGAGATACAGCCCGCGGCGCATCGTCATGAGTCCCTGAAATGTCAAATCGTAGTTCTGCGGTGTCCACGTCGACCCATCCGGCTGCGGCACTTCGAGCGGCGAGTCGTCGACCATGTACGACGGCGGGCGCCCGTTCTGAATCGCATCGGCGTACACGATCGGCTTGAACGTCGATCCGGGCTGGCGCAGCGCCTGCGTCGCACGGTTGAACTTCGAGTCGTCGAAGTCGCGGCCGCCCACCATCGCCCGGACGGCGCCCGTGCGCGGATCGAGCACGATGAAGCACCCCTGGAGATACGGCGATGTCGCCGCGGCGTTCTGGTCGCCGCCCGCGGACGCGCTCTTGGCGAGATAGTCTTCGAACGTCGGGTGCGGAAACTTCCCGTACTTCCCGCCCTCGATGGCGCGGAGTCTGCTGCTCGAGCGAACGCTCCGCCGCGCCCTGCAGATCCGGATCGAGGGTCGTGTAGACTTTGAGTCCCTGCTCGTACAGTTGCCGGCCGAACTGCGCGTCGAGCTGCTGGCGGACCCACTCGACGAAATACGGCGCTTGCTCGCCGCCGCTGCCGGGCTGCCCCTTGTGCGCGAGATCGAGTGGATAGGCGCGCGCCAGGCTCGCCTCGGAATCGCTCACCACGGCGGCGCGGCGCATGAGCTCGATCACGGTGTTGCGCCGCGTCACGGCACGCTCGGGATACCGGCGCGGATTGTACCGCTCGGGCCCCTTCGGCAGCGCGGCCAGCGTCGCCGCCTCCGCCAGGTTCAGATCGCGAGCCGACTTCCCGAAATACTGCTGGGACGCGGTCTCCACACCGTACGCGCCGTTGCCCAGGTAGATCTGGTTGAGGTACAGCTCGAGAATGCGGTCCTTGGAATACTTCCCCTCGATCGCGCGCGCGACTTTGGCTTCCTTGAGCTTGCGGATCAGGGTCTTCTCGCGCGTGAGGGTCTCCGGAAAGAGATTCCGCGCAAGCTGCATGGTGATGGTCGAAAATCCCTGCGCGTACCCGCGCGACGCGAGGTTCCGGCCGGCCGCGCCCGCCACACGCACCCAGTCGATGCCGTGGTGGCTGAAGAATCGCTTGTCCTCGGTCGTCACGAACGCTTCGCGGACGGTCTTCGGAATGTCGTTCAGCGTCAGCAGGGTCCGCCGCTCCAGCCCCAGTTCGGCAATGAAGCTGCCGTCGGCGGCATAGAGCTTCGAGGTCTGCCGCGGCTGATAGGCATCGAGAACGTCGATCGACGGGCACCGGCCACCATCGCAGACCAGTGTCCACGCGGCGGTCATGAATCCGAGGGCGAAGGCCGTCAGTCCGACGAGAGTGAGCATCGTCGTGCGCACCGCCCCCGGACGGCGGCCCCACTGGGCCGCGACACGGTCGCGGAGCGATCCGATCCACTCAAATGGTCCGCTGGCCCGGCCGCTGGCGCGCCGAAGCCGGAACCCGGCCCCATCACTCGGCCGGTCTCCCCCTCCCCCATTGCCGCCGCCGGCGCCCCCGGGGGTGCCCGATCGGGGCGGGTTATTATTCGGCGGCACGCACTACTCGCATGGCGTCACAGAAGATTACGACCCAGCACTGAGCGCGGCAACGAACGAGGGACGCATCGAGCCAGATATCCTCCGAATCCCGGTCGGTCCAGGCGCGGTCCATGTCGAACGATACGGGCATGGAGGCACACCGATCGTACTGGTACACGGATTCGGAACGTGTGGGTTCCTCTGGCGAACCGTCGCGGCGACCCTGGCCGAAGGGCGCCACACGGCCATCGCAGTCGATTTGCTCGGATACGGCGAATCCGACCGGCCGCTCGATACGGATTTCGGGATCGCGGCGCAGGCGGAATACGTGGAACGGGCACTCGCCGCGCTTCGGATCCCCCGCACCGCCATTGCCGGGGTTGACCTGGGGGGCGCCGTCGCCATGCGCCTCGCGGCCACACACACCGGACGGGTGTCGCATCTGATACTCATCAACAGCCTCACGGCGGAATCGACACCCGCCGACGACGTGCGCGCACTCCAGCGTAATACCGCTCGCCACGTGCTGCGTGTCGCGACCGGCGTCCTCGGCGTCACGCCTCTTCTGACGCCGGTGCTCGAGCGCAGCGTTGGCGACAAGGCCCACATGCCGTGGCGGCTCGTCGCACGCTACCTCGCGCCCTACGTCGGACAGGATGGCGTCCGCCACCTGCTCGCGCTCGCCGCCGCCGTCAACGACACTGATCTCGAAGGCCTGGACCTCGCCGCGTTGCCGATGCCCACACTCGTCATCCGCGGCGAAGCCGACGAGTGGCTCGACGACGCCGTCGCGGAACGCCTCGCGGCCGCCATTCCCGAGAGCCAGTTGGTCCGCCTCCCCGGAGCCGGCCGCCTGGTGCCCGAAGACATGCCCGAGGAGTTGGCGCGCCTGATGCTGGATTTCGTTAAGGCGCGGAAAAGCGTCACACCCACCAGCTAGCGGCGGCGGACGCTAGCCCGCTGTTGGGCCGCCGCGAACGCGCGGCTGCTATCGGGCTGTCTATCGCCGGAGGGACGGCGGAAAACCCAGCGCGCTGTTCAGCCACCGCACGAACGGGATGACCGCCGTGTACGAACGGGCCAGACGATCCGGCAGATCGCGCCGCTTGAGGTCCGCGCCGGTGAGCGGGCGGCTCACGGTGAATGACTTGTAGCGCAGCCACCCCGCCGCGGGGTGGTCCGGCCCGAACCCTCGCGGGACGCGCCGCAACACCGCCTCTTCGCTCAGCGGGCCGAATTGCCGGCGCAGCCGGCGCAAGGTCCCCTCGAACCCGCGCGAATCAGCCGCCAGGGCGCGGCGAATCCGGGCCAGCGCCACCGGCGGCGGCATCCAGATGCCCGCGGCAATCATCGACGCACGCGGCTCGAAGTGGAAATAGAGGCCGGCACCGCCGTGCACCACCGCAGCCGCCGACCGGCCCAGCCCGCGGTGATTGATCCAGAATCCGGCGTTGGTCTTGTACGGTGACTTGTCCTTCGCGAACCGGATGTCGCGGTGAATTCGGAATATCGAGCCCTTCTGATCGGCGACGAGTTCCGGCGCGATGGTCGCCAGTCGGATGTCGAGCTCGTCGAGAAGCTCCCGCAACGGCCCGCGCACCTCGGTCTCGTAGATCTCCCGCCGGGCTTCGAACCACTCACGGCGGTTGTTTCGCTTGAGCCCGCGGAAGAACTCGAACGCCGCGGGCCGGAATCCCCTGAAGGCCATTGGACGGTTGGCTGTCGGTTCGACTGTGGTTCGCTGTCGGTTTCCCGGTCGGTTTCCCGGTCGGTTTCCCGGTCGGTTGGCTGGCTCGGCCGCTGTCTCGGTTTTTTACGCTTCCCGATTCCCGGCGTCAGCGCTTTGGTACCTCGGCGCGTATTCCGTGCATGGCGGGCTTGGCTTCCGTTCCGCCACGTTCGCTCACTCGCGGCTGTGCAACATATACGGCCGCGCACGCCCGCCAAGGGCGCCGCCTCGGGTGAGCCGATCGATTATATTTTCATGATCAGGAAGTCATCACATTCTCGGAGTGACATGGCCAAGCAGCGCAATCGCCGGTTCCACGAAGTAGCGGCACCAACACCGTTTGAAGAGGCGCGCGACGAGCTCTTTCGGCAGATCATACAGTGCGGAGTCATTGGAGCGGACACGACGCACCAGGCCGAATGGTTCCACGACACGATGGCGTATCTGTCCGATCGGTACCCGGAGCTCGCACCCCCGCAGCTCGCTGACCTCCGCACATTGGGCGACCGGTTTGTGCAGCCGCCCAAGCGCGGTGAAGGCGCAGAGAGCAGCAGCGCCACCGCGGCGTAAGGACGGCGGTCAGCGACGACTCGCGAGACCGCGGCGCAGGACGATACCGGCACGCACACCACCACCGAGTCCCAGCTCGAACGCTGGGACCACCGCGTGATGCGCAGGACCCTCGACGCCGACGGCGGCGAGGGCATACAACCGGCCGCGCGCCCGCTGGTCGGCGCGGAAGCTGCCACCGGCCACCAGATACGGCACCCACCGCGATTCCGCGCGCGGATCGAGATGGAACCGCCCATAGAAATCGGCTCGCGTACTGAAGAAGGGGCCGCCGGTGCCCCCCGCCACTCCCGCGCCGAGATCGCCCCCCAGGCGCAGATATTCTCCAGCCGGCCACACCGCGCCGGCGGCCGCTTGCACCGCTGAGGACCGCGCCGCCAGCAGATCAACCCGGAGCTCGGGCTGCACAACGGATCCGGCCTGCTGGCACCAGGCGACCCGCGGCCACAGACAAGCCGTCACCGCGGCCGTCAGTGTGGCCGTCAGTGTGGCCGTCATCCAAACGCCGACGATGACCGCGCGTGCAAGCGCCGCGGCACGCTGGAGTGCGGCACGCATTGTCGCGAAGCTATCCGGCCCGCCAAGCGCTTGCCAACCGCGTACGATGCGCTTGCCAGCCTCCGGGGACGGGCCTAGCTTGCGCCCCCCAAGGTCGTGCTGTCCCGTTCCCGACGACCTCTCTCATGATCATCCCTGGTTCCGGATGGCGCAGGCGCCGGGAGGACGATCGATGAGCATGCCGCTCGTGAGCCCGGCGCCGGCGTATGTGCATCTGATCGCCGATTTCGTTGGCGTGGCCGAAGCCCAGCTCCAGGATGCGTCGCTCCTCACCGGATTGATCATCGCCGCCGCCAGCGCGGTGGGACTCACGCCGCTGGGATCACCGCTGGTGCATGTCCTCCCCCAGGGGGGCGTCTCGGGCATTCTTCTCATGCAGGGATGCCATCTCGCGGTGCACTCCGCGCCCGGCCGGCACTCCCTGCTCCTCGATGTCCTCGTACCGCGGACCCACGACGCGGCCAAAGCGCTCGCGGTGTTCGCCCGGCGGCTCTCGGCTACACAGATCCTGACTGACCAGCGTCCGCGCGGGTGATCGTCCTCGGCGTGCTCGCGGCGGTCGTCCTCGCATGGGACGTCTTCCTCGCCGGACACATTGCGCAGCAACGCGGCGTGCCGCGCGAGGTGGCCGCGCTCTCGGGACTCGCGGCATTGCTCGCCGCGCCAGCGCTCGTGATCGCGGTCGCGACCAGTTCGACGATCACCGGCCGGTCGGTCTCGGGCGTGGCGTGGATCTGGCCCGCCACGGTCGCGATCTTCGTGCTGCAGTCCCTCTACGCGACGATCCGCCGGCTCGTGACGCCGTGGATCGGCGTGCCGATCGCAGCGTATGATCTGCTCCTCATGGCCGTCGCGGCCACACGCTATCTCGGGGGAGGCGGCGGCTCGCCCCCTGCATGGGCCCTCGCGCTCACCGCCGCGCAAACCACGGCCCTCGGCGCACTCGCCGGTCCCTGGGTGCTGTCGTCACCCTACGCGCTCCTCGTGCCGCTCGTCGCACCAGCGTTCCCGCCACGCTGGAGGATCAGCCGGCCCGTCCGGATGGTGCTGGCCGCGCAGGCCTGCGCCTGGGTCGTCGCGACGGGTCTCTGGCTCCCGTATGCCACCCATGCCCTGCACAGCTACGACCGGTACGCGCCGGAGACGCTTCCCGTGCGGCCCGGGAGTGATTTCTCGATCGGCCTCCGGTTGCTGCCGCCGCTGGATGCGCCACCCTCTCCGCTCGATCTCCGCAACGACCTGGCCCTGCTCGACACGACTGGCGCGGACATCGCGAGTGTGGTCGTCAACCCCGAAGGCGCACACCGCCAGACGCTCGACTCGCTCGCCAGGGTCTTCGATCCGCTGCGCCGCGACAGCACGATCCTGATCGTGACGCTCGGCTACCCTGGCAACGCGGCCGCCGCATACCGCCTCGATCCGCCGGCGTACCGCGCCGCCCGCGTCGCAGACGTGGAGCGGATCGCGCACCAGATGCACCCCGACTACCTCGTGCTCGCAGATGAGCCGTATGGCCGTGGCGCGCGCGCACTCGGCAGGCTCCCCGTCTCCGCGTGGGTCGAATACCTCTCCGCCGCCGCGCACGCGGTGCACGCGGTGGATCCACACATCAAGACCGGCATCGCCGCGTCGGCATACGATGCGCGCGACAGCGCCCTCTACCAGTGGGCCGCCGCGCCGGGCTCTCCCATCGACGTCGTGGGCTTTACGCTGTTTCCGACGTTCGGGGGCGCTCCGTCGCTCGACGCCCGCATGCAGATCGCCGAGCGGTGGATGCAGCGCCAGCCGGCCGCGCAGAAGGAGCAGTGGATCTTCGCTGCGGGCGGTAATCCCGCCACACACGGCGAGGACGCCCAGGCCCACGCCGTGTGGGGCGAGGTGGTGTGGGGCGCCAGTCACGCCGCGATCAAGGGTGTGATCGTCGCGGATGCGGCCGACTACGAGACGATCACGGGACTGCGCGCCGCGAGCGGACGCCTGCGGCCCGCGGCAGGCATTGTCACCCGCGCGAGTCGCGAGGTGAAGAACCGCGAATAGCCCTGGTAGGGCGGGTCATGACCCGCCCAGGAAGAGCCGGCTATCGCTATGCGCTGGCGCCCCGCACGATTCCCTCGGCCACGCGCGCAGGATCGAAATACGCGCGAGCGACACGCTGCACGTCGGCCCGGGTGACGGCGCGGACGCGGCGCTCGTAGGTCGCTAGCTCCTCCAGCCCCTCGCCGAACACCCACGCATCGATCACTTCCCCCAGCACGGCGGCGCCGCTCTGCCGGGAAATCGCATAGGTCCCCACCGCGTACGTCTGCGCCTGCGCCAGTTCGTCCGCCGACACGCCCGATTCGCACAGCTTCGCGAACTCCCCCAACAGGCCGGCGCGCGCGACTGTCTCCTTGCTGGGCGATGTCGCGATGTAGCCGATGAACATCCCCGCCAGGGTCCATTCGAGCGCGAAGGCGCGCACGGTGTAGGCGAGAGACTGGCGATCGCGCAGCTCGTCGAAGAACCGGCCACCCAGACCGCTCGCCACCGTGCCGATCAGCTCTGCCACCATCCGGTCGCCGTCGCTTCGCGCCGGCCCGGGGAACGCCAGCGCGAGCGCGGTCTGCGCTTTCGCGCGCTGCTCGGCGCGCACCACCGGCCGCAGCGGCCACGACGGTGCCGCGATCTCGCCCGGCACGCCCGGCCGCAACGCATCGAAGGCGCTGATGACGTCGCGCGCCACCACATCGGGTTCCTCACCACTGACGATCCCGATGACGGTGGGTCCGTGCAGCACATGGGCGGCGTGCCACTCGCGCACGTCCGGGTTGGCGATGGCGCGGAGCGAGGTCTCGCTCCCCAGCACGCCAGCCCCGTACGGGTGATCGCCGAACGCGGACTGTGTGACCAGGCGCAGCGGATACCGGGACATGTCGTCGCGCAGCATCGCGAGTTCGGCCAGCGCCAGCGTACGCTCCGTCTCGAGCGCCCCCTCCTCGAGCCGCGGCTGCTGCACGACGTCCGCGAGCAGCCGCAGCGCCGGCGTCGTGAACCGCGCGGGCACCGATATCGACCACCCGGTGTTCTCGCTGCCTGTGCTCGACCCGATGCTGCCGCCAAGCATTTCGACGGCGTCGGCGAGTTCCGCCGCTGACCGCCCCGCCGCGCCCTTGAGCGCACAGCGCGCCATGAGTGTCGTCAGCCCACCACGCTGCAGGCCTTCGTCGCGCGCCCCGCCGAAGGCGAAGACGCCGGCGTGCGTGATCTGCGCGCCGGCTTTGTGCGCGATGAGGATCGGGACACCCGCCGCGGTCCGGTACACACGCACGCCCGCGACTTCCCGTTCGGCCTGGACCCGCGCACGCGGGCGGCGCGCGACTGTGTCGCCGCCGGCGATCTCACCGGCTGCCACGGGAGCGGTGTCCGGGGACGACGCCGCTCCGCCACCCACCCCGAGCAGCCCGTGAGCACCCGTGGCGACGACAGGACTGGCCGCGGGACGGTACACGATCGCCGACACCCCGTCCGGATCGAGGTAGCGGCGGATGGCGCCCGTGACTTCACCTGGCGTAACGGCGAGGACGCGCTCGAGGTATTGATCACCCAGCGCCCAGTCGCCGAGGGCTTGCCACTCGGCCAGATACGACGCCTGCCCCTCCATCGACTCTGTGCGGCGCACCCAGCGGGACTCGAGGAGCCGCTGCGCCCGCGCCAGCTCCCGGTCCGCTACGCCGTGCTCCCGCAGGTCCGCGACCTGCCCCCAGATCGCCCGCGCCGCGGCTCCTGCGGAGCCGGCCGGACATTCGGCGTGGATGACGAAGACGCCCAGTTCCGTCGGCGAGTAGTCGTACGCGCTGACGCTCGTCGCGAGTTGCCGCTCGCGCACCGCGCGGTAGAGGCGCGAGCTCCGGCCGGACCCGAGGATGACCGCGGCGAGATCGAGCAACACCGAGTCAGGATGCATCGTCGGGACGGTGTGCCAGCCGAGCGCCACCTGTGTCTGCGCGATGTCGCCACCCCACTCGCGATATCGCGATCGCGTTCCCGTGCCCGCGGACGCGGGCGGCTCTGCCGGTCCTGGCACCCGCACGGCTGGCACGTCCGATAACGCGCCATACTGCGACTCGGCCGCACGCACGACTGCATCCGGGTCCACGTCTCCGACGATGCTCAGGATCGTGTTGCGGGGACGATAGAAGTTCTCGTAGAACGACCGCACACTGTTCCGCGTGAACGTTCGAAGTTGCTCCGGTTGCCCGATGCGCCACCGCCGGATCCGGTGCCGGTCGAACATGAGGGCGTAGAGTGACTCCGAGGCCATCGCGCCGGGTGAGTCCTCCTTGCGATGCACCTCCTGAATGATCACTTCGATCTCTTTCGCCAGCTCGCCCGCATCGATCACCGACCGCGCGTACGCGTCGGCCTGAATCGCGAGGGCGTCCGTGAATCGCGACGCCGGGACGACGGTGTAGTAGCTCGTGTGGTCGTAGATCGTGTGCGCGTTGAGATAGCCGCCGCTCGCCTTGGTCTCTCGCGCGATCTCGCCGACCCCGCGCGACGGCGTGCCCTTGAAGTACATGTGCTCGAGCACATGCGCGATCCCCACGACGTCGTCGGTCTCGTCGAAGTACCCCGCCTTGACGTAGGTCACGATCGCGACGGCGCTCGCCGACCGGTCCCGGCGCACGAGGAGGGTGAGTCCGTTCGGCAGGACGGTGCGATGCACGGTCGTCGCCGGTGCGGCGGGCGGCGCCTGGCTGGAGGAACGAGTGCGGGCCCGCGCCTGGGCGGTGGAGCCCCCCGCGGCGTCGCCGCCGCCGGGATCGGTCACCGCACGATGCGCAACAGCCCCGCGTCCGCGCTTCCGCGCACGAAGCTCTCGGCGTCGTGCGTCGGGATGTGCACACCCGTGATCGAGAGCCCCCGGCGCGCTTCGTTGAGCATGAACTCGCTCAGCGAACGGCCGGCGAACGTCCCGTTGGCATCACGCATCGCGGAGACGATGTCGTCCCACGTCCCCACGTATTCTCGGTCGTCCCGCACCACGCGGTGGGTCTCCGTGTCCCGCTTGGACGTCGCGAGATCGTTCAGCAGTGCCCCGAACAGCTCCAGTTGGTTGCGGGCCTCCCCATTGGCCTCGTCGGTCGCCTTCTGCTCGATCTCGGCCAGCATCTCGTCGATGTCGTCGGTGTCGCCCGCCAGCTCGGCCAGCCGCGCGTCCCACGGGCGTAGCTCGGGGTCGTCGTCGCTCAGCCGGTACACGCTCTTCTTCAGCTCGACGAGGCGCCAGATGCCCAGTTCGTCCCAGTGGTCATCGGGGGCGGTGCGGTCAAGGTGATAGAGCGCAGCCTCGTACTCGCCCCGGTCGTAGAGGATGTTGCCCAGATAGATGCGTGCTTCGCTGTGATCGCCGTCGAGTTGGAGCGCACGGCGGAGGGTCGTGATCGCGGCGTCGTCATCCCCGACGCGATGCTGCGCATAGCCCACGCACGCGACGGCCTCCGCGGAATCCGGCACCTGGTGCGCGGCGATGTCGAAGAACTCGCGCGCCGGTTCGATCAGCGCCTCGCGGAAGAGTGCACGTCCCGCCTGCAGCATTAGCTCGACGTCGTCCCGGTATCCGAGCTCGAGAATCCGGCGGAAGTTCTTGATGGCGGCTTGATGCTGGCCGAACTTCAGGAGCGTCTCGCCGAGCCCCGCGAGCGCATCCTCGTGCTCGGGATCGAGCACCAGCGCTTCCTCGAAGCTCTTCCGCGCCCACGCGTATTCCTCGCGAGCAAGGCGCGCGTAACCGACCCCCACGTGCAGCTCCACCGCGTTCGGGTAGAGCGTGAGTCCCTCACGGAGCACATCGAGCGCCTCATCATACTGGCCGTCGTTGTACAACTGATGCGCGCGCTCATCATACTCTTCGGAACTCAGAAATGGGGTTGGCATGGCTCCACGAACCTCCATCGCATGAGGGACTTCCTATTGTAGCATTCCGGCGTGCCCCACTTCAACCAATATCACCGGCGTGCAGGCCGGCGTGCATCCCTCCGTCCGTCGTGAGCCGGCGTGACCGTTTGCCACTACGCCGGGCCGCACCGTGCCGGTGCTTCACACTGGTCTCATAAAGCTAGACGCGTGCCAGCCGCTGGGATCACAGCCGGTACGCCGCCGCGCATTGGCCACGCCGGCTGGCCGCGCGGGTTGGCCACGCGGGTGGCCACACGCCGCCCCGGGCCGGACGCCTCACGGCTGGGCCGCGCCGTTCGCTGCCTGGCGGTGGAACTCCGCGCCCGCGCTCCACACGGGCAGCGCCGTTGCGTTCGCGAGCGACGTGCCGAACCCCAGCACGATGTCGGCGAGCTGCGTCGCGCCCGTCAGATCGAAATCCGGCCGGTACTCGTCGGACGGCTGGTGGTAACGGTGCGCGGTGTAGTCCTCGTCCTGCTCTTTGCCCCAGCCCTCGGGCCGGCCGACGAAATCGATCCCTGCCCCGATCGATACGGACGGCACACCGGCCTTGGCGAATGAGAAGTGGTCCGACCGATAGAAGTGCCCCTGCTCGGGATGCGCGTCGGGCGAGAGCCGCAGTCCCAGCGGCGCCACGTACTTGGCGAGCGACGCTCCCAGTGAGCTCTTGTGCTCGCCCAGTACGTTGAGATCGCGCACGCGGCCCAGCACGTTGCCGCCATCGATGTTGAGATTCGCCACGATGTCGGTGATCGGTACGGTCGGATGCTCGGCGAAATACTCGGACCCCAATAGCCCGGATTCTTCCGCCGTCACGAATACGAACAGGAGTGTCCGGCGCGGATGCGGCGACGCCGCCGCGGCCCGGGCCATGGCCAGCACGTCCGCGACGCCCGATCCGTTGTCCACCGCGCCGTTGTAGATCGAGTCACCGTTGACGGCCGGTCCGACGCCCAGATGGTCCCAGTGCGCCGTGAAGACGACGGCCTGATGCGAGAGCACGGGATCGCGGCCAGGCACCACGCCAATGACGTTCGCCGACTGCAGATGCTCGACATGGTTGGCGAAGGACACGTCGAACATGATGCCGGTCGGAACGGGATGGAAATCGCGCGTCGCCGCCTGATCGCGGAGTTTCGCGAGATCGAGCCCCGCCTGCGCGAGCAGTGCCGTCGCCGCGCTATCGGTGATCCACCCGCGCACACCGAGCGGCGGCGGCAGATTGGGATCCCTCGGCAACATGCGCAACGACTTGGCGAATGAGCCGACGACCGTGTGCCACGGATATCCGGCCCGCTCCGTCGTGTGGATGATGAGCATTCCCGCCGCCCCGCGCCGCTCGGCCTCTTCGTACTTGTAGGTCCACCGGCCGTAGTACGTCATCGCGTTGCCATCGAACAGTGTCGGCTCCGCCGGGGTCGCCGGCGGGTCGTTCACCAGCACGAGCAGCATCTTGCCCTTGACGTCGAGTCCCTTGAAATCATCCCATCGGTATTCGGGCGCCGAGACGCCGTAGCCCACGAACACGATCTCGGCGTGTGCCGAGCTGTTCGCGGTGGCCGACCCCGGCGCCAGCACGACGTCGTCCGGATCGCGGAGCGTCGTCGTCACCTTTCCTGACGTGGTCGGGCGGATGTTGGCCTGGTCGGCCGCCACTACGTCGATCGGCACGGGCTGGAAGTACGACCCGTTCACGCCCGGCTTGAGTCCCGCCGTCTCGAGCTCGCTCGCGATGTAGTCCATCGCCAGTTGGCCGCCGCGTGTGGCGGGCGCGCGCCCTTCGAGTAGATCCGACGCGAGGAACTTGATGTGCGCGTCGATTTCGCCGGTGTTGGTGTGCGCGGCGGATGCAGCGGCACTTGCGGATGAGGTGGCGTGCGCGGCCGGTGTCGCCTGCGCGCTCTGCGCCACTAAGGCGTGCGGATGCGCCGTCGCCAGGAGCGCACAGGTGGAGGCGGCCGCCGTCGCGAGATTCCGGATAGTCGTCATGCGGCCTATGTTAGCACCCGGATGGCGCCACGCCAGCGGTCGTCTTGTGACACTAGCGCGGTCCTTGCTATAGGGGGACATGTCCGCTGCCGTGGCCGTCTGGCCCCGGATCCCGCAACTGCCGAGGAATCATCCAATGCGCGTCGTGTCCCGCCTGCTGGTCGCCACTGCTTTGGCGGCGCTTCCTCGCCTCGCGCTTGCTCAGAGCGCCACGTCCGCAGCCGCACCGTTCCAGATCGAGCCGGCCTCACCGGTGACTCAACCAGTCCCGGCTGCCCAACCCGCCCCCGCGTCCACCGAGGCGCCGGCCACGCCAGCCGGTCCAAGCCTGGACGCCGCGACCGTCGGAATCCACGCCCACATCGCTGCTGATGCGACCAAACACGAGGCCGACCGCCACGGCGGCGGCTTGGGCACCGGCGGCGCCCTCATGATCGTCGGTGGCGCCGCCTTAATCATTGGATTGATCATCGGCGGAGGCGCGGGACTCGTCGTCGCAATCGCAGGCGCTGCCTTGGGCTTGTACGGCCTCTTCCTATTCCTGCAATAGCGTTCCCTTGTAGTATCCTTGTAGTGCCCTCGTAGCGGCGGGTCATGACCCGCCCAGGAAGAGCCGGCCGCCCAGAAAGCAGGCCGGCTCTTTCATTTCCATTCGACCCACCACCGATCCAATAATAAACGTTCATTCGTTTACTATCCTTTTTCCCGGCCCATTTCCGCCGCCCGTCGTAACCTCCGCACCCGCCCCTGCACCGCCCGCCAGACCGCCCCGAAAGGGGTTGCTCCGGCCTTCCACCGGGCGTCTGCTCTCGTATGGGGCGCACCGCGACACGACCGACCCGGGTGCATCACGTCTTCTCCCTGGGTGCCAAGATCGCGACTGCTATGGCCGCCCTCGCGACGGTGCTCGGCTACGTCCATTCCGTTGGCCTGGATGGATCCGCCACCCGCCGGACAGTCGGAACGTTCGGGGCCGCCTGGATGGGCTTGGCACCCCAGGCCGACACCCTCACGTCCATCGGTGACACGCTCCATCTCGCCGCCACCGTCACCGATCGCCACGGCACCGCTCTCGTCGGCGCAACCATCGGGTGGACGTCCAGCGACTCCAGCGTCGCCACGGTCACCGATGGACTGGTGATCGCGAGAACCAAAGGCGTCGCCACGGTCGTCGCCGCCGTCGGTGACCTGGTCGCTCGCTCGCGCATCGTCGTCCTCCCCCGCGTCGCCGCCATCCACCTGGCCAACGACAGTAGCATCGTCGTCGCGGAGAATTCCGCCCGCCTGGTCTCGCTGCGCACGACGGATGGCCGCGGGTACGTCATGCCGGCGCCCGCCGGCACCTGGCGCAGTCTCGATACGACGGTCGTGTCGGTGGACTCCGGCGGACGAATCACCGGACTCGCGGCCGGCCACGCCACCGTCTCATGGAGTATTTCCGGCGCCACGGCTCAGGTTCCCGTGACCGTGGTGCCGGTGCCAGGCGCACTCGCCGTCGTCGCTGGCGATGGCCAGGACGGCGCCGCCGGGTCGGTGCTCCCCTCTCTCATCATGGTCCGCCTCACGTCGCAGCGGGGACGAGCCCTCGCCGGCCAGCTCGTGCGGTTCCGGCGCATCGATGCGGGCGGCACCGCGGACGCAGGCGCCGCCACGACGGACGCCGAGGGCCGCGCCCGCATCGCGTGGCGGCTCGGCGATTTCCCCGGACGCCAGCACCTGATCGCCAGAATCGACAATCTCGACAGCGCTGCAGTCCTGCTGGCCGAGGCCGAGCCGGTCGCATCGGATACCCGTGCGACCTCAGGATCCGACGGGCAGACCGCGCCGGTCGCCACCCGCCTCGCGAGCCGCGTGGTGGTCCACCTGGCCGACACCAGCGGCAGGCCGCTCGCCGACGTGCCAGTCACCTGGACGACGCCGGACGGCGGGACTGTCACGCCAACTGGCCCCCGCACCGATGCCGCCGGGAGATGCCACCGCCTCATGGGTGCTCGGACCCGCCGCCCGCGTGCAGCAGGCCCGGGCCACGCTCGGCAACGGGCGCCTCGTCAAACCGGTCTTCTTTCACGCCACGGCTCTCCCGGGACCCGCCGCCGTTGTCGCCGCCATCAGCGGATCGGATCAGCGCGGCGTAGCGGGAAAGGAACTCGCCAAACCGGTCGTGCTCCGCGTGACCGACGCGGCGGGCAACGCGGTACCGAACGTGCGGATCGTGCTGCGGCCCAGTGCGGGGGCGCTGGCTGACAGCGCGCCCGCGACTGATGCCGCGGGAGCCGTTCGGGCCCGGTGGACACTACCGGCCAGCGCGGGCACCACCACTTTTCACCTGTCCGCTCGCGTGGATGGTATCGTCCGCCCGATTGATGTCGTCGCAACGTCGGCGGTCGCTCCGGTGCCGTCCGCGTCGCGCCGCCGACACCCGGCCGCGTGAGCGGGGTAGTGAGCGGCGCCATGCACACCGCCATGCGCGTCGCGATGATGACCAGTGACGTCGTTCGCCGGATGCCCGCTCACCCGTTTCCCCGCACCGCATCGTGTCTCTTCGCATAGCACTGGTACTCGGCGGCGGCGGCCTCAAGGGCTTCGCACACATCGGCGTGCTGCAAGCGCTGGCCGAAGCCGGCGTGCGCCCGTCCCTGTACGCGGGAACGAGTATCGGCGCGCTGGTGGCGGCGGCGGTTGCCTCCGGCATGGAAGTGTCCGCCATGGCGGACCGCGCCACGCGGCTCCAGCGACGCGATCTGTTCCGCCTCAACCACGTCGGGATGCTGCTCGAACGCCGCCGCACGTCGTCGATCTACGCCGGCGAGCCGCTCCGCGCGCTGTGCGAGGGCAATGTGCCGGCCTGCACGTTCGACCGGCTCCCCGTCCCCGTCCTCGTCAACACGGTGGACGTCGAGCGCGGCACACAGGTGGTATGGGGCCTGCCTGGCCTCCGCGATGTGCCGGTCTGCGATGCGGTCTACGCGTCGTGCGCGCTCCCCGGGTTCTTCCCGCCCGGTGCCGTCGGCGGCCGCCTGTGCATCGATGGCGGGACGATCGACAACCTGCCCGTCCAGATCGCGGGTCTGGATGCGGACGCGGTCATCGCCGTCGATGTCGGCAGCACGGACCTCTCACATTCGGGGAATGTGCTGTCCCAGGGCTTCGCGGCGATCTACATGCGGGCCGCGACGGCGATGATGCACTCCCTGCAGCTCGTGCCGCTGACGGATTGGGAAGGCCCGCCGATGCTCCTCATCCGTCCCCGCATCGGACACGTCGGGTGGCTGAGTTTCTCGGATACCGACGCACTGATTGCCGAAGGCTACCGCGCCGCTCGGGAAGCGCTCACGAATTGGGAGACGGTCATCCGCGCGCCGCGCGGGCGCATCTTCCCCTGCCGCCACGTGCGGATCGATGTCGATCGCGCGAAATGCACGGGATGCGGCATGTGCGTGGCGCTCGCTCCCGAGGTGATGCACCTCGATGCGTCGGGCAAGGCCCGCGCGCTGGGCGATGTCCAGTGGTCGCCCGCCGACGGGGATTTCATCCACCAGTGCCCCGTGAATGCACTCTCCACGCAGACGCTCGCCGCTACCGAGTCCGGTCGCCGCTCCTCCGCGGAACGCCGCCGGGAGATCGAACGGCGCAGCAGCGGCGGCGGCACGCTCGGCGGCGGCGAAGAAGTGGCCTGACCGCTCTTAGTTCCCGACGAGCTGCCGCAATACGTACGGCAGGATGCCGCCGTGGCGGTAGTACGCCATCTCCTCGGGCGTATCGATCCGGAGAACGGCGCTGAAACTGATGTCGCGCGCCCCATCGCGCGCGTGCACCGTCAACCGCGATCGCGGAGCCAGTGCCGCCGTCAGTCCATCGATCTCGTAGGTCTCGAAACCGGTCAACCCGAGCGACTGCCGCGTCGCACCATCCGCGAACTCCAGCGGCAGCACGCCCATCCCCACCAGGTTCGAGCGATGGATCCGCTCGAATGACTCCGCGATCACGGCCCGCACGCCGAGCAGTCGCGTCCCCTTGGCGGCCCAGTCGCGCGATGATCCGGTCCCGTATTCCTTCCCCGCGATCACGATCAGCGGTGTCGCGGTGCGCGCGTACCCCATCGCCGCATCGTAGATGCTCACCGCCTGCCCCCCCGCCGACGGGTCGGTGCGCGTCCACCCGCCCTCGGTGCCGGGCGCCAGTTCGTTACGGAGGCGGATGTTCGCGAAGGTGCCGCGGACCATGACTTCATGGTTGCCCCGCCGCGCCCCATAGGAGTTGAAGTCCGCCCGCTGCACGCCGTGCTCGATGAGCCACTGGCCCGCCGGACTCTTTACCGGGATGTTGCCCGCGGGTGAGATGTGGTCGGTCGTGATCGAATCGCCGAGCATCGCCAGCACACGCGCGTTCGCCACCGGGATGATGCCGGGCGGCGTGCGGGTCATCCCTTCGAAGTACGGCGGATTCTTCACGTACGTCGAGTCGGCGGCCCACGCATACCGGTCGCCGGTCGGCACCTCGAGCCCCCGCCAGCGGTCGTCCCCCGCAAACACGTTCCCGTACTGCTCGCGGAACATCCCCTGCTGCACCGATCGCAGCACCTCCGCTTCCACCTCGCGCGACGCCGGCCAGATGTCACGCAGGAACACCGGTCCCTTCGTGCCAATGCCCAGCGGCTCGGTCGCGAGATCGATGTCCATCCGCCCCGCGAGTGCGTACGCCACCACGAGCGGCGGAGACGCCAGGTAGTTGAAACGGGTCAGTGGATTGACACGCCCTTCGAAGTTGCGATTGCCCGACAGCACCGCCGCGGCGACCAGTTTGCCCTGCTCGACCGCATCGGCGATCGCGGGCGGCAGCGGTCCGGAGTTCCCGATGCAGGTCGTGCAGCCGTACCCCACGACGTTGAACCCGAGTGTCGACAGGTCGTCCAGCACCCCGGCCGCGCGGAAGTAGTCGGTGACGACTTTCGACCCCGGCGCGAGGCTCGTTTTGACCCACGGCTTCGTCACCAGCCCCGCCCGCACGGCGTTCCGGGCCAGTAGACCCGCCGCCAGCATCACGGACGGATTCGAGGTGTTCGTGCAGCTCGTGATCGCCGCGATCACGACGGCCCCGTGCCGCAATACGAACTCATGCCCATTCATCTCGCACGAGACGCCCGGCGCTTCGTGCTGGGGCTGCGCGCCGCCCTCGGTGTCCTCGGCCATCACGGCACGGACGACATCGGGCGGAGCAGCCATCGCCGCCGCGGGACGAGGCTGGGTCACCGGCGCCGGCGCCGGACCCGCAAGTTTCAGCAGCTCGGCGCTGAGCGCCTCCCGGAACATCATCTTCGCCTTCGAGAGCGGTACCCGGTCCTGCGGCCGCTTGGGTCCCGCCAGACTCGGCTCCACCGATGCGAGGTCCAGTGTCACGGTGTCGGCGTACACGGGATCGGGGGTCGCGTCGGTCCGGAACAGTCCCTGCGCGCGCGTATACGATTCGACAAGACGCACCAGATGCGGATCGCGCGCGGTGAGTGTCATGTACGCGAGGGTCTCGGCATCGACGGGAAAGAATCCCATCGTGGCCCCGTACTCGGGGGCCATGTTGGCGATCGTCGCGCGGTCGGCCAGTGAGAGATGCGACAGCCCCGCACCGTAGAACTCGACGAACTTGCCCACGACTTTCTTCTGCCGGAGCATCTGCGTCACCGTGAGAACCAGATCGGTGGCCGTGGCGCCCGGCGGGAGCTGGCCCTTCAGCTTGAAACCCACGACTTCCGGCACGAGCATCGAGAGCGGCTGGCCGAGCATCGCCGCCTCGGCCTCGATGCCCCCCACACCCCAACCGACCACACCAAGCCCGTTGATCATCGTGGTGTGCGAGTCGGTCCCGACAAGCGAGTCAGGGTACGCGAGGGTCGTGTCGCCCTCCGGCCGCGTACACACCACCGGCGCCAGATACTCGAGATTCACCTGGTGCACGATACCGGTATCGGGCGGCACCACGCGGAAGTTCTTGAACGCGGTCTGGCCCCAGCGCAGAAACGCGTAGCGCTCCTGATTGCGGTCGAATTCCAGGCCGGCATTGATGAGGAACGCGGCATCCGATCCGTACTCATCGACCTGCACCGAATGGTCGATCACGAGATCGACGGGCTGCAGGGGATTGATGCGGCCCGGGTCTCCGCCTAACGCCATGATCGCGTCTCGCATCGCGGCGAGGTCGACGACGGCGGGCACGCCGGTGAAGTCCTGCAGCAGCACGCGGCTGGTGCGAAACGCGATCTCCCGGTCCTGCGGCTTCGCGACATCCCACGAGGCCAGCGCCGCGATGTCGGCGCGCTTGACGAACCGGTCGTCTTCATTACGCAGCAGATTCTCGAGGAGCACCTTCAGGCTGAACGGCAACCGGTCCGCCGTTGCACCCGGGACGCCACGGAGCGCGTCCAGCCGATAGATGGTGTAAGCCCTGCCGTCGACATTGAGCGTCGCGCGGCTGCGAAACGAATCGGGGTGTGGCATTGTGAGGTCCCCTGGCAACTTGCCAAGCGGAGCCGGGCCGGATCGGCACCCGATCGGCGCGGCGTGGATCCCGGAGCCACTGCGCGTGGGGCGCGCAGGCTGAGATGAAATCTAGCCGGTGACTGGCGATTCGGGATCGGGCCGGACATTCTCCTCTGTCACGGCGCCCGGGACCCCGGCTGTCTCAGTTTTTCTCCACGCTGTCTTCATTCCTGGCTTCCCTTTTCTGGTCGTCCCATGTCGCTCCCCTCCGCCCCGCTCGATCCCATCGCCCTTACGCTCGATCTCGTTCGCATACCGTCAGTCAGCGGAGCGGAAGGCGAGGTCGTGGGCGCGGTGGAGCGGTTGCTGCGCGGCCGCGGCTGGGAGGTGCGGCGGATTCCCGTGTCACCCGGACGCGACGACATCCTCGCGACGACCGGTACGCCGCCCGTGCTCACGTTCTCGACGCACCTCGACACGGTGCCGCCGTTCATCGCCCCGGCGCTCGACGGCGACCGCCTCTCCGGACGCGGATCGTGCGATGCCAAGGGCATCGCCGCCGCGATGATCTGCGCCGCCGAGCGGCTGCGCGCGGATGGCATGGCCGTCGCGCTGCTCTTCGTGATCGGCGAGGAGTCGTCCCACGATGGCGCAACCGCCGCCAACGATGTCCCAGCCACGAGCCGGGTCCTCATCAATGGCGAACCGACGGAGCGCGTACTCGCGACCGGCACCAAAGGCGCCCTCGTCGCGACACTGCGCACGATGGGACGCGCCGCACACTCGGCGTATCCTCACCTCGGCCACTCCGCCACGCGCGACCTCGTGCACCTGCTCGCCGGTCTCGATGCGATCGTCCTCCCCACCGACCCGGTGCTGGGCGCGACGACGGTCAATATCGGCATGCTGTCCGGCGGCCTCGCCGAGAATGTCGTGGCACCCACGGCGGAAGCGCGAATCATGGTGCGCCTGGTCGGGCCATCCGGCATCGTGGAGTCCCGGCTGCGCGATTGGGCGGAGCCCAAGGGCAACCTCGAGTTCACGAGGCTCGTGCCACCCGTTCACTTGCGGACAGTCCCCGGTTTCGACACGGGCGTCGTCGCCTATGCCACGGATATCCCCAGGCTCACGAATTGGGGGACGCCGTATCTCTTCGGTCCGGGCTCGATCCACGTCGCGCACACGGACCACGAGTTCGTCTCCGCGGCCGATCTGGTACGGGCGGTGGACGACTACGTGCGACTCGCCCGGGCGGCCCTCGCGGCCGCCGAAGCGCCCGCGGCTACGGCGGTGTAGGCTCGCCGGACGAGGACGACGGCGGAGGCGGCGCCGCCGTGCTTGCGCCCGATCCATTGGCCGCGTGGTCGGGCGCCGCACCAACGGGAATCGTGGCTGGCGTTGTCGCTGGAGTCGTGGCCGGCACCGGCGCTGGCGCCAGCGGCTGGCGATTGCCGTCGCGGGTCTGTCCATCCCCGGCCGAGAGCCGGGCCGAGAAAATCGCGGCAACGGTGTCGCTCGAAACCACGCTGACGGAGATCTGCGCGGGGAGGAACGCATCGCCCGAGCTCTCCAGCGACACCACGTGCGCCCCGGGACCCACGCGGACAATGAGTGGCGAGAACCCGTACATCCGCCCGTCGACGCGCACACGCGCCGTGCCGCCGCGCGACAACACTCGGACATACCCGGGCGCGTCGGGCGCCGGGATGCGGTTGCGCGCCGGGAACAGCGTGCGGTCCGACGACACAGGCTCGCGCTCCGGCACGGGCGCGGCAACGGGGCCGGCCGCAGGGCGCGTCACAGGGCCCGACGCAGCCGCGGGAACGGGCGAAGCGGCCCGGTTGGCGTCGAATGCCGTATCGCTCGCAGGAATGGAATCGGGCGCCGCGGCCACGGTCGAGGGTGCCGGGGACACGATCGGCTGCGGTTTGTTGAGCTGCATGTGCCGCTCGATCACAATCGTCCCCGCAATCACCACCGCCGCGAGGATCACGAACGCCACCACGATGTAGAGCATCAGCCGGCCGGAGCTGTCCGCCGCCACCGGCTCTTCGACACGGGCCGCCATCCGGACCGAGGTGCGAGTCAGCCCGGACACCGGACGCTTGCCGGCCAGGGAATCGACGAACGCCGCGGCTGACGTGAATCGCTCGCCACGGACTTTGGACATCGCCCGGCGGATCGAAAGATCGACGAACGGCGGCAACGCCGGCTTGATGGACGACGCGTTTGGCACCTCGGCGGACAAATGCAGCTTCATGAGGTCCTGCACCCGCACGGTCTCGAAGGGACGATGCCCGGTGAGCATCTCGAACGCAACGACGCCGAGCGCGTACTGGTCCGCGCGCGCGTCGATCTCCTCGCCACGCCACTGCTCGGGCGACATGTAGCCCGGCGATCCGATCACCGCGCCCGACCCGAGGGCCGAGTCGCCCAGCCCGAGGCTCCGCGCGATGCCGAAGTCGGAGACCATGACGTGGCCGCTGTCCCCGATCAGGATGTTCGCGGGCTTGATGTCCCGGTGCACGACGTTCTGGCCGTGCGCATAGTCGAGCGCCCGCGCGACTTCGCGCAGGATTTCGAGCGCATGCTGGAAGTCCAGCGCGCGGTGATTGGCGAGCAGATCCTCGACCGTTCCGCCACGCACGAGCCGCATGGTGTAGTACGCCACCGTGTTGCGCTGGCCCACCGCGAAGATCGGCACGACGTTCGGATGGTCGAGGCGCGCGGCGAGTTTGGCCTCGCGCTCGAATCGCGCGTACGCCTCCGGCGAGAGCATCGGGTCGAGCGTGAGCACTTTGAGCGCGACTTCCCGGTCGAGCGCGACTTCCCGGGCACGGAACACGATGCCCATGCCGCCACGCCCCATGAGCTCCACGAGCCGGTACGCGTCCCCGATCGACTCCTGGATGCGCAGCCGGATGCGCTCCGCCTGCTCCGCCGGCTGTGATCCGGTGATCGCGGAGCCGCAACGCGGGCACGCAGCCGACCCGGCCGCCACGGTCGCTCCGCACCGCGTGCACGCCCCCGCCATGGGCGCTGGGGTGGTCACCGCCGCGTTGGATCGGGCGTAGGCTACCGCCGCCTCTCTGGAGTTGTTCTGACTGCCGGTCACAAGACTCCGCGCGCCAAAGACGCCACCGCTCCGGGCTGCCTGGAACACCGGCGGAGGCGCGTGCTGGAACAGCCGAACGGGTTCTCTCCAGGACGGCCTCAGCCGGTTTGACGTCACGGTCCGGTCACTGTGGCCGATGACAACTCCGCCCCCTCGAACTGTTCAGTTTTCGACGCCCGCGTAACCGCGCGCCTCCCCCCGTCGTTGCGATGGAATCAGGGCCAGGGCAGACTTCGTTGCCTTCCTGTCGGAACGAGACCAAGGGCCGCCCGTTCTCGCCCTCCTCTCCTCACTGAGTCCCGGCCATTCACTCTCCACGGCGTCTCCTGACCCAGTTGTTCGAGGCGGCGGTCGCTGGCGCCCAGCCTCGCGGCGCCACGCGTGACGCGGTCTCCGCCCTGGAGATCCCCGCCGCCGCGGCGATCTGGGTGATCGCGCTCGGCAAAGCGGCACACGCCATGGCCGCCGGCGCGATCGAAGGTTTGGCGGACCGGCAGCGCGAGGTCGCCGGTGGCGTGATCGTCGCGCCAGCCGTCACGTCCACGCTCTCCATCCCGCAAGCGATCGAGCCGGCATTGGCCCAGTTGCGCGTCGTCGCGGGCGACCATCCGATCCCCGGCGCCCCAGTCGGCCGCGGCCGCGGACGCAATCGGCGACACGGCGGCATCGGTCCACGACGGCGATCACGTCATCGTGCTGCTCTCAGGCGGCGGCACAAGTCTCGCCGCCGCGCCCGCAGCGGATGTCAAAGGCTTCAGCCAGAACGATCTGGCCGAGCTCTACTCGGCGCTCATGACGTCGGGCGCCGACATCACGGCGATGAACGCCGTGCGGAAGCGATTCGCCCGTTGGGCTGGTGGCCGCCTCGCCGTCGCCCTCGCACAGACGTGGGTGCACTGCCTCATCGTCTCCGATGTCGTGGGCGATGACGTGGCATCGATCAGCTCCGGTCCTTGCGTCGCCGATCCACTGACCGGAGCTGCGCTCGTGGCGAGTCTCGAACGCAGCGGGATCTGGTCTCGCCTGCCCGGCGCCGCCCGGCGCCACCTGTCAGCGGTCGCCAGCGGCGAGGCTCCCGAGACGCCGAAGCCACGCGACGCGGCCTTCGCACACGTGGCGGTCCGGGTGATCGTCAGCAACGCGAACGCTATGAGCGCGGCCGCGGCCGCTGCCCGCACCGCCGGGATCGACGAGGTCACGGTCGCCGAGCTCCCGCTGAGCGGCGAAGCATCCATCGCCGGGGTCCGGCTGGCGAGTGAGCTCATGGCCCGCCAGAAACGCGCGCGTGGGCCCGACGCACGGAAATCCAAGTGCGTGATCTGGGGCGGGGAGACCACCGTGACGTTCGCGGGCGCAGGAGTCCCGCCGGCAGAAGCGCTCGGCGGCCGCAACCAGGAGCTCGCCCTCGCCGCGGCCCGGTCGCTGGACGATGATGGCGAGCAGATGGGCCGCATAGCAATCCTGGCCGCGGGCACCGACGGCCGCGATGGCCCGACCGACGCCGCCGGTGCGATCGTGGACGGCACGACGTGGCGAGCCGTCGAGGCAGCCGGCCGCGATCCGGCCGCCGACCTCTCCTCCCACGCCGCACACCGCGCCCTCGGCGCCGCCGGCGCCCTGCTCAAGCACCGGCCAGACGGGAACGAACGTGATGGACATCGTGATTGGGCTAATTTTGTAGCAATGCACCGCGCATTCACGGTAGGTCTCATCCAGTCGGCGGTCGAAACCGACGGCGCCGCGAATGTGCGCGCCGCCGTCGCGCACGTCCGCGACGCGGCCGCACGAGGCGCGCAGATCGTGTGCCTGCAGGAGCTCTTCAACTCGCTCTACTTCTGCAAGGCGCAGAAGGGCGAACGGTTCGACCTCGCGGAGCCGATCCCGGGCCCGGCGACGGACATCATGCGGGCGCTCGCGCGCGAGTTGTCGGTGGTCCTCATCGTGCCGCTGTTCGAGCGGCAGGCTGCCGGTGTGTACCGGAACTCGGCGGCGATCATCGATGCGGACGGCACGATGCTCGGGGTCTACCGCAAGATGCACATCCCGGACGACCCGCTGTTCTACGAGAAGTACTACTTCACACCCGGCGACGCGACGCAGGACGAGCGCGGTACCACGCCCGGTGCCGCCAACGGATTCCGCGTCTGGGAAACACGCTATGCCAGGATCGGGGTCCTGATCTGCTGGGATCAGTGGTATCCCGAGGCGGCACGGATCACGAGCCTCCTGGGCGCCGATATCCTGTTCTATCCGACGGCGATCGGCTGGCACCCGTCCGAGAAGCAGGAGTTCGGCCCGGCGCAGGTCGAAGCGTGGCGCACGGTCCAGCGCGGCCACGCCATCGCCAACGGCGTCTATGTCGCCGCCGCGAACCGCGTGGGCCACGAACCCGAGCCGGGCACCGACGGTCTCGAGTTCTTCGGACATTCGTTCGTCAGCGACCCGTTCGGCCGCATCATCGCGGACGCGGGGACGTCGCCCGAGATTCTGATCGCGAAGTGCGACACTGCGGTGCATCGAAGACACACGGCGCAATTGGCCATTCCTGCGCGACCGGCGGATCGATGCCTACGGGCCGATCCTCCAGCGATACCTCGGGATGACGCGCGCGTAATGGCGTACCGCATGCCCGCGGAGTGGGAGCCGCACGAGGCCACCTGGATCGCGTGGCCCCACCACGAGCCGGATTGGCCAGGGAAGCTCGAGGCAATCCCCTGGGTCTACGCGGAGATCGTTCGCGTCCTCGCGCCCGCGAGCATGATCCACGTGCTCTGCCAGGACGCCGCGGTCGAAGCGCAGGCGCGGACCGCCATCGCCGCCCACGGCGTGGACTCCGCTGGCTACCAGCTCCACGTCGTTCCGACCGACCGCGTCTGGCTGCGCGACTCCGCGCCGGCGACGGTACTCGGTGACGATGGCACGCCCGCGCTCATCCGCTGGCGACTTCAATGCCTGGGCCAAGTACGACAACTACGCCCAGGACGCACGGGTGGGCGATGCGATCGCCCGCATTGCCGGCCTCCAGCTCGTCGACGCCGTACGGCCGGACGGACAGGGCCCGGCTGTGCTCGAAGGCGGGGCGATCGACACCAACGGCGAAGGTATCGCTGATGGTCACCGAAGAATGCCTCCTCGGCGACCGCAGGTCCGGAACCCCGGCCTCACGCGCGAAGGATACGAGCAGTTGTTCCGTGACTACCTCGGCGTCCGCCAGACGCTGTGGCTCGGTGCGGGATGCGCCGGCGACGACACGCACGGCCACGTGGACGACGTCGCACGCTTCGTGGCCCCGGACATCGTCGTGCTGGCGTTCGAGCCCGATGCGGCGGACGACAACCACGAGTCGTCCGAGGACAACCTCCGCCGGCTGCAGCTCGCCGGTGGCGATGACGGCGCGCTGCAGATCGTGACGCTGCCGTATCCGAGACCGGTGGTGATGAACGGCCAGCGGCTGCCGGCAAGCTACGCGAACTTCTACATCGCGAACGGCACGGTGCATCGTCCCGACGTTCAACGATCCGAACGACCGTGAAGCGCTGGCGACGCTGGCCGAGTGTCATGCCCAGCCACCGCGTGGTCGGCATCCACGCCGTCGATCTCGTATGGGGCTTCGGCACGCTGCACTGCCTCACTCAGCAACAGCCCGCGGCTGGCGCACCCGGCCGGTAGCCGATGGTGAGCCGCACGCTTGCTGGATGGTGCTGGTTGCTGGGCGCGGCCGGTCTGCTGGCCGGCGCGACGGCGCGCGCTGCAGCCCAGGTACAGCCGATCGCCAATCTCGTCGTGGGCGATGGCGTCATGGTCGTCAAAGCCGGGCCGGAGAAACACGTCTACGTCGGCGCCGCCGGCGCTGACACACACACCGTGACGCTGACGTTCGACGCGGGAGCGGTCGACGATTTCGTCGGCGATGCGCAGGCGCTCGTCGCGCGCGGAGCGCGCGCCCTGAACGCGCACGCCTCCGACCGCCCGGAAATCGAGGAGGCCGCGAGCCCGCGCGCACTTTCCGTGACGCGCCGCGTGGACCGCGCACACGGCGAGCAGACGGTCAGCTATCACGTCTTCGTGTCCGACGACAAACTCGGCGGATTCACGATCGTGACGACGCCAGCCGAGATGCGGTCGATCCTGCTCGCACTCCACAAGGCCGCGCGCGCCGCCTACGCCGCGAGCGCACCCCCTGACACCGCGCACCATCCGAAGCCGCGGCATCGGACCACCCACCCGGCGCCCGCCGCCACACCGGGCCCCACACCCGCTCCCCCAGCCACGACGCCCTCAACGACGACGCAGCCGGCACCGCATTGACGGCGTTCGCCGCCTGATCGTCGCTCTGGCATGCACGTGATCCTCGCGGCGCTGTGCGCCGCGCTCGTCCAGCAGTCCGGCAGCGGAGCCGGCGCCGCACCCCCCGCACATCCAGCTTCGCCACAGGATCCGCTGGCGATCGTCGATCGCGTCGCCACACATGGATTGCTCGCCGGCGGCTATCCCGGCATGGCGGTCCTTATCGGCCGCCGCGACACCACGCTCCTCGAACGCGGCTACGGGCACCTCGGCTGGCTGCAGGCGAGCGCCCCGGTGGACCCGGCACGCTCGATGTACGACCTCGCATCGCTCACCAAGGTGGTCGGCACCACGACGGCCCTGATGGTGCTCTACGACCACCACCGCCTCGACCTCGATGCGCCCGTGAGCCGCTATCTGCCGCAGTGGCGCGCCGGCGGCAAATCGCGCGTCACCATCCGTGACTTGCTCACGCATCGCTCGGGCCTCCCCGCGGGCCGGGAGCTCTGGCGTATCGCACGGACGCCTGCCGCAGCCCGCCGCGCCGTCCTCGCCACGGCGCTCGCCTACCCGCCCGGAGAGCGGTACGTGTATTCCGACCTCGGCGCCGACATCCTCGGTTTCGTAGTAGAAGCCATTGCTCACGAACGACTCGATGACTACCTGGCGCAGCACGTGTACCGCCGCCTGGGTATGCGCAACACGCGGTTCCGGCCGACCCGCGCCGATGACCGCCGGGTCGCGCGCACGGAGGCACCGCTCGGACGCGTCCACGACCGGAACGCCGCGACGCTGGGCGGAGTCGCCGGCCACGCTGGTCTGTTCGCATCGGCAGGCGACCTCGCGATCCTCGCGCGGATGATGCTCGACGGCGGGATCTACCATGGCGTGCGGATCGTGTCCGACACCACCATCGAGCGGTTTACGGTACGCGAGCGAGGGACGCGCGCGCTGGGCTGGGACACGTGCGCCGGCGGCGCGAGCTGCGGGCAGTACATGGACACCACGGCGTACGGCCATACCGGATACACGGGCACATCGATCTGGATCGATCCGGACCACGATCTCTTCGTGATCGTGCTCGCGAATTGGGCGAGCGGTACATACGAGCATCCGACCGGGCCCGGCGCCATTCTCGCGGACGTCCGCGCCGACATTGCGGACCTCGCGGAAGCGACGGTCACCGGCACGCACGCGGACTCGGTGGCGCGCCGCGCGTCCCTCGCCCTGCGCTCCGACGGCGAACGAGGCTGGTAGCATCCCCAACCTCTGACCTGCGGCGTTCGCGGTCGGTACTTTGCACGATATGGACGACATTGCACTCCGGAACGGGCCCCGCGAAACGCGGGACGGCGGCGCGCCGGCCGCCATCATCCTCCTGAGCGGCGGTCTCGACTCCACGACGCTCCTGGCCCAGGTGACCCGGGACGGATACCACGTCGTGGCGCTCACGTTTCGCTACGGCCAGCGTCACCGCCACGAGGTCGCTGCGGCAGCCCGCATCGCGGCCGCATACGGGGCCACGCACCGGATCGTGGACATCGACCTGCGCGCGATCGGCGGCTCCGCGCTGACTGCGGATATCGAGGTGCCGAAGGATCGTCCGGTGGCCGCGATGACCACGGGCATCCCCGTCACGTATGTCCCCGCCCGCAACACGATCTTCCTGTCGTACGCGCTCGCATGGGCGGAGGTCGAGGGGGCACGCGACATCTTCATTGGCGTCAATGCGATCGACTGGAGCGGGTATCCCGACTGCCGTCCCGAGTTCATATCGGCGTTCGAGCGGGTGGCGAATCTCGCGACGCGAGCCGGCGCCGAAGGCGCGACGCCGATACGGATCCGCGCGCCGCTCATCGATATGACGAAGCGCGATATCATCGTGCTCGGCCGCGCCCTCGGCGTCGACTACGCGACGACCATCAGTTGCTACGATCCCGATGCCTCCGGCGCCGCGTGCGGGCGATGCGATGCCTGCCAGCTCCGCCAGAAGGGGTTTCGCGAAGCCGAGCTCACCGATCCGGCGCCGTACCAGCACGACTCGCTCACACCTCCATGAGCCGCGGTGTGCCGGTCGCGCGATGCGTGTTGCGGCGTTGCGCATGACGTATACGGTGAAGGAGATCTTCTACACGCTGCAAGGCGAGGGCGCGCAGGCCGGGCGGCCCGCGGTATTCCTGCGGTTCACCGGCTGCAACCTCTGGACTGGACGCGAAGCGGACCGCGCCTCCGCCGTGTGCCGGTTCTGCGACACGGATTTTGTGGGCACGTCGGAGGATGGCGGCAAGTTCCCGGATGCGACTACGCTCGCCGATGCGGTTGCGGCGCGATGGCCGCAGGGCCAGGAGCGGCGGTTCGTGGTCTGCACCGGCGGCGAGCCCCTGCTGCAGCTCGACGATCCGCTGATCGGCGCCCTGCACGCGCGCGCGTTCGAGGTGGCGGTCGAGACAAACGGCACGATCGAGCCGCCGGCATCGCTCGACTGGGTATGTGTCTCGCCCAAGGCCGGCGCGTCCCTCGTGGTCCGAAGCGGCGATGAGCTCAAGCTCGTGTATCCACAGGAGCGCGGCGAACCCGAGCGTTACAGCGGACTCGGCTTTCGTAATTTCTTCCTGCAACCGATGGACGGCCCCTCCGCCACCGCCAACACCCGGCTGGCACTCGAGTACTGCCTGGCAAACCCGCAATGGCGCTTGAGCCTCCAGACGCACAAGCTCCTGGGCATCAGATGAGCACCCTTCCGTCCGGTTCCCCCATGGAGCTCTTCGCCGAGTTCCGCTTCGAAGCCGCGCATCAGTTGCCGCATGTGCCGCCCACCCACATGTGCGCTCGCATGCACGGGCACTCCTATACGGTTCGGCTCACGATCGCGGGACGCGTCGATCCGCACGCCGGCTGGGTGATGGACTACGCGCTCGTCTCTGATGCGTTCGAGCCGTTGCGCGCACAGCTCGACCATCACTGCCTCAACGACATCCCGGGGCTGGAGAATCCAACCAGCGAACATCTCGCCATCTGGATCTGGGATCGGATGTGCCCGGCACTTCCGGCGCTGCGATCGGTCGAGGTACGAGAGATGCTACATATCGGCTGCGTCTATCGTGGACCACACTCGATCGTCTAGATTAACCGCAAATGCCATATAGCCGAGTTCGCCTCCTCAGTGCCGTTGCCGTCTCCTGTGTGCTGCCCATTCAACGGGTGCTGGCACAGGCTGACCTCGCATCGCCCCTGAGAGGCGGTCAGCGCCCGGCCGCGCCAATTCTCGACAACGTCGCGCCCGTCGCGATCCCCTTTCCGGTGTCGATCACGCCCGGAACGGCCACCCCACGTCGCGGTGTGCCGCATTGGGACTTCTCGGAACCCTTCGCGGTGATCTCAGCGGGCGCCCGGACACTGCGCGATTCCCTGGTCGCGCTCGCCCGTGCCCAGATCGGGCGCCGCTACCGCTTCGGCGGCGCCACGCCGGAACACGGCTTCGACTGCAGCGGTCTCGTGCGGTACGTGATGGCGGCCCTCAAGATCGAGCTGCCGCGCACGGCGCACGAACAGGCGATGAGCGGCCAGACGGTGCCGCGCGATACCGCGGCGCTGCAGCCCGGCGATTTGCTCATGTTCGGCTCCACGCGCCACATCTCCCACGTCGGCATCTATGTCGGGAATGGCCACTTCGTACAGGCCAGCAGCAAGGCCGGCCGTGTCGTGGAAACGCCGCTCATTCGCCCGATGGTGCGAGGCGTCAAGCCGTGGCGGGGAGTCCGTCGGGTGATGCCCGAGTCCGATGCGGACTCGTCGTTGGTGATACCGGAGTTGAGTCTCCCGGACGTGAGCGCCGGCGCGGGCTGACCGCGCCACTGTCGCTGGATGGGGCCACTGGGCCCCGCTCGGAGACCACCCCGGTCGCCCTGTCGATGCGGGCGCCGGTCGCGGGAAAGTCCAGCCGGCTGAGTGAATCCACGAGCACGCGCGCCCGGTTCGTGAAGTCCGGCATGACAGACCCTGGCATCGGCTGGCGCGTCGAGCGCATCACGACGTCGCTGGCCTGACCCGCGGAATCGAGCGTCGCGCACACGATCGCGCCGCGGTTCATGGGCGACGCCAGTCCGAACGGTCCGTAGTTGATCAGATTCCCCATCGAATACAGGATCAACGCGCTGTTCCACCACTCGATCGCGCGAAGTACGTGAGGCCCATGCCCGATGATCACACTCGCCCCGGCCTCCACCGCTGCATGCGCAAACGCGACCGGGTTCCCGCGGTCCTCGCCCAGATACTGCTCCGGCGCGTTCGCCGTACGCTGTGCTCCGCGACCTTCGGCCCCGAAGTGCGCAGTCACCACTACGCGGCCGTAGCGGTCCGCCACGTTCCCGACGATGCGGCGGACATCATCGAGGTCGTTGACGCCAGGCACCGACCACACGCTGAAGCCAAGCACCGCGATCGTGTCGCCGCGCGACGTCACGGCGAGGGCCGGCTCGTGTCGGCGCCCGTGACGAGCACCCCGGCGCTGTCCAGCGCCGCGAGTGTCGATGCGACGCCCCCGGCACCGGCATCATGCAGGTGGTTGTTTGCCACGTTGGCCACTACGACGGCACCACTGTCGGCGAGCCGGCGCATCGCCCGCGCCGCCGCGGGCGGTGCGCGCAGCAGATAGCAGGTCTCGCGATCCAGGTCGCACTTGGGCACATCGATCGGACCATCGCCGATCGCACCCTCAGCGTTGATGACCACGATGTCGGCACCACGCAGGAGCGGCCGCAGGGGTGCGACCAGGGCATCCGGCCGGTGCAGTTGGCCACCGGTGTCACGCGTCACGGCGATGTTCCGCCGCGACCACGCGCTGTCGAGGTTCGTCCCCAGCGTCACGTCGCCCCCGGCGCAGATCCGCACCTCGTGTCGTCCCTGGGACGCCGCGGCCTGGCGCCCCGCGCCGAACACTGTCGCACCGCTCGATGCGCCTCCCCCTCCTGCGGCCGGACTCTGTGCCCGCGCCGTGGACACGGCCGCAACCAGCCCGGCGATGCGCGCGATGGCGGCGAGTGTCGCCACGGGCGTCACACGCGGCATCGCCCTCGGCATCGCCCTCGGCATCGCGCTCGGCATCGCGCTCGGCATCGCCCTCGGCATCGCCCTCGGCGCGCGTGCCGGGCCGCCGAACCCGGCCAATCGGTCACGTCGCGCTGGGCGGCGCTTTCATCAAGGTCGGAAACGTCCACGCGTAGTGGTGCCCCGTGTTCATGATCGGCCGGCGCTGCGCCGCGAAGGCTTCATACTTCGCGTCGCCGTACTCATCGCCCATGGCCTCGAAGAGATCGTTGGGCCACCAATCCTTGGCCCCTGGCGTGCCGGGGTTCGGCGCGTGTGGCCAGGCCCCGGGATTCTGCACGCCGGCCAGCAGATAGTCGAGGGCCAACTTGAGCCGCTTCCCGGTCGGCGAAGTCCACTGGAAGAGATCGGGGCCCCCGCCGTACTTCACGACGCGAGCCGCCGCGGTCATCGGCGCCAACGCGAAGTACGTGTACCAGATGCCGCTCGGTCCACGCGCCGTCTCGTCGGGGAGATGCCCATCCGGCCCGAGCGCCTGGTCGATGTGGTGCTGCAGCCGCGCCGTCTCGGCCGAGAACCCCGCGGCATCATCGAGATAGTAGTCCGCGGTCACCGCACCGAACGTCCCCCAATCGCCCCAGTTGTTGTTGCGGTCCTTGATCGGGTCCGTGGCCTCTTTGAGATAGACGGTGCGAATCCAGTTCTTGAACGCGTCGCGATCGGCGGCCGGCCATCCCGCGTACCCGGAGAGCAGCTCCCCACTGAGCACGAAGCCGACGCCCACCTCCGCCATCGAGAGCTGGCTGTCGCCAACATTGGTGACGCTCGTGTTGGTGCGGGCCCACGCGGTGATGATACGCTGCGCGCATTCCGCGTACGACGCGTCACCCGTGAGACGAAAAGCCAGCGCGTTGACGTAGGCCGCATCGGCATCATGCGTGAGTCCCCCGGTGGCCGCGAAGAAGCCCGCCTTGTCCTGGTAGAACCCGGGCACGTTGTACACCGCGATCGCGTGCGGCTGCCACGAGCGCAATCGGTTCGCGGATGCCATGAGCTGGTCGTACGCGTCCGCCCACGGCTGCTGATGCGCGTGCACCTGCTGGATCACGTATGCGATCTGGGCCTCGGTGTAGAAGCCGCCAGGGTGCACGCCGAACGCGGGCCCTGTCCTCGGGACACGGTCCGCGGGGCTGGGTGCGGGCATGACCGTCGCCATTGATCTCGGCACCGGACGCAATCCCGGCGCCGGGGCGCGGAGCGGACTCGCGGCCAGCGCCACCGCGGCGGCGGTGACGATTCCGCGGGTGCTCCGGGCGACTCCGCCGGCGCGCACGCGGTAGAGCGCGACGTCTCCGGCGCTGTCGATCTTGTCGGCGTGCGCGTCGAGCATCGTGCGGACACGCGGGTCGGTGCCGGCTTCGATCACGTAGTCGAAATCCGTATCAATGCGGTGCCAATCGAGCGGGAACATGCGGTCAGTCCCCCACTGTTCGTCAGGGTAGTAGAGAAGGGCCGGCTCGCGGAAGTGTCCGAAGAACTTGTGCGGGAGGCTCGGCGGGTTCGTGTCGTACCGCTCCTCTTCCGTGAGGAGCCCGGGCACTCGTCCTCCGCCCTCGATCGTGTGCCAGAGCGCAAAGTGCCGATAGGGCGACAAACGACGCCCATGTTGCGGTTCCGCGATCAGAGGCAGGAGACGTGCGCCGGCCGGCACGTCGCTCAAGACGTGACGGTACACCGCGAGCTCGGAATCGATCCTGGCGCTGGCCCGCTGGATGACGGCGGCGTGGACCAGCGTCGCCACGAAGGGAATCGCGAGGAGCGCGCGCTGCGGAGCGACCGGACCAACGGCCACCGCGCAGAAGGGGAGCAGTATCGCCGGAAGCAACCATCGCATGTCGACGAAGCCGGCGCCGTCGACCCGGTACGGAAAGATCAGGAAGAGCACCACGAACGCCGCGGCCGAGCCGAGCATCGCGTCCACGCGCAGTGTGCGACGGTTGACGACGAGGAACGCGATGAGCGACGCGCCGTAGCCCGCCATCATCGTGAGCGTCTGCAGGTACGACAGCGAGTAAAAGGGACTCGCCAGGTTCGTCAGCTTGTTGCCCAGCGTCCGGAAATCGGGCGGGATCGCCGGCAACGGGGGCTCCGGGCCGAGGCTCAGGTGCCACACCGCCGCGCAGCACGCGACCATGGCCGACGCCGAGAGCAGCGTGAGGAGCCGCGGCGTCCACATCATGCCCGCCGTGGGGCGTCCGCCGCCGGCGGCACGCCAGCGCGCCCAGACATCAAGGAGATAGGCGACTCCCACCACGACGAGCACGGACAGCGCGCCGGCCAGATGGACGAAGAACACGAGCGCGAGACCGGCCGCGAGGCCGGCAACGGATCGTGCATCCGTCCGATCGCGCCGGGGCCACCACGCCGCGAGCCAGATGAGCGCGGCGCCAATGCCGGCGACGAAGTTGAAGAACCCGATCAGGAGATAGAAACTCAGACTGCACAGCACGGCGACGATCGCCCAGCCGCGGCGCTCGGGGCACGTGGCGCGAAGAAGCAGATAGGTCCCGAGCGGAATCACGCAGATGAGGAGGCCCGTCATGGCACGGAGCGCGAGCGGCGCACCCAGAACGTGCGCGAACGCGACCCCCACGAGATCGAGCGCGATGTACGGCGTCGGAATGGCGCGGACCTGAACAAAGGCCGCCGGCGTCCCGAACCAGGCCCGGTCCATGAGGACGTACCGGGTCAGATTGTTCGTCGAGTCCTGATACGGGAAATACCGGGCAGACCACGCGACAGCGAGCGTGATCGCGAGCGCGATCCCGAGCAGCCCCTCCTCGAGCATTGGCCAGCGTGGCCGGGTGTGCCCCGTCGTCGATGCCACAGCGCGGGAACGTAGGGCGCCGCCCCCCGCCGTCAAGCGATCCTCACGACGCAATCGGCGAGCGGGTCGCGATCGGTGATCTGCATCACACACGGCCGTGCGGGCGCGATCCACCGCACCGGACGACCGCTCGCGATCCACCGCACAGGGCGCCCGCTACCGAGGTCCGTCGCCGCCGCGCTACCTTGCACCGACTCGAACCAGAGGACATGCCCCCGCGATCCGCTCGGCCCGCCCCGCCCACCGATCAGTCCGCCGTCGTCTCGCACGCGGCGGGCCGCGACGCCCCCGCTCCGTCCACCGGTCCGGCTCCGGCCCCGGGGGCGGCGCTGGGGCTGTCGCGCGCACACATTGTGATGGTGCTCGTCGGGCTCATGGTCATCGGCGCCCTGTTGCGCAGCTACCGGCTGGGCTACCAGAGCCTGTGGAACGACGAGGTCGTCACATGGATCAGCGCGCAGGGGTCGCCCTGGAACATCGCGACCCAGCGCGTGGAGAACAGCAACATCCCACCGCTCTATTACCTCGTCGCGGGCGCGAGTCTGCCTCTCAGCCGCACGCTCGGCGTCGAGGCCGCGCTGCGTGCGCCATCCGTCCTCGTCGGCGTCCTCAGCATCCCCTTGTTGTTTCTGGTCGTGCGCGCATGGCTCGACGAGCGCGTCGCCCTGCTCGCGGCGGCGGCCATGACGGTATCGCCCTTCCACGTCTGGTACAGCCAGGAAGCGCGTCCGTACGCACTCCTGCTCTTCCTGTCGTTGATCGCCATCTACCGCCTGCAACAAGCCCTCGCCCGGCCCGGGCGGTGGGAGTGGAAGGCGGCGACCGCCGTCACGGCCGCGGCCACGTTCTATTGCCACACCGTGGGCGTCGCGTTCATGGCGTTCGTCGTCGTGTATGTGGGGATCGCCACCCGGCACGCGGACCCGGTCCTGCCCCGGGATGCCGGCGTCCAAACTCCACTGCCCCAACCATGGCGCGAACGCGTGCAGGGATGGATCGCCGCCTTCGTCGTCATGGTCGTCCTGTGTCTCCCGGGAATCTATCGGCTCGCCAGCTTTCCCCCGACCGAGTCCGCCGACAGCGGACGCAGTTTCTCCCCCATCCAGTTCGGCTACGCGCTGTGGAGCTTCGCGGTCGGATATTCCTACGGCCCGAGCCTGGATGAACTGCATAGGCCGGACCGTACGGCTTTACTCCTGCATTCCGCCGTCACTGTCGTGCCGGTGGGTATCCTGGTCGTCGTGGTCACTGCGCTGGGCATTCGCGCACTCGCCCGCCGGTTTCCGGCGGGCCGCGTCCCCGTCGCGCTGTGGCTCGTCTTTCCCGTCGCCTTCGCGGCCGTGGGTGCCCTCGTCACGGTGCACCCCTTCAACGTGCGGTACACCATCATTTCCTTCTTGCCCGCCCTCGTCCTCATCGTCGTGGGCGTCGATGCCCTGCCTGGCCGATCACTCCGCGCCGCGACCTGGATCGCAATGGCCGCGGTCTCCGCGGTCTCGCTGCTGGGGTACTACACCAATCCGCGATACGCGCGCGACGACTACCGCGGTGCCGCGGCGTTCCTCACCGCCCACGGGGGCACCGGCGCGGTCGTCATCGTGCACCGCGCTTTCACCGTGAAGGACCTCCGGTTCTACGCCCCGTCGGCCACCCACCTCATGCCCTTCCCGCGCGCTCGGCGGCCCGGCGAGCAGCTCACACCCATGGCGGAGCTTGCCGCGCTGGTCGAGGGCCAGGATCACGTGTGGCTCCTCCTGAGTCGCGCCACACCCGATGAGGACGCGCCGATCACCGCGTTTCTCGCGCGGGGATTTCGCCGCACCGACAGCTTCGTTTCATCCGGCGTCGAGCTGTACGAATACGAGCGCACCAGCGCCGCACCGGGCGCGCCCACGGCGCCCGCCAGCCCGGCGACACCATGACGGACGTCGGGATCTTTCGGCTGCGCTTTCCGGTGAGCACGGAGACGTTCATTCGCGAGCAGATGCGGGCCCTGACACGCTATCGGCCGATCGTGTTCGCGCGCGAATGGAACGGCCGGTCGGCGGCGTCGGCCACGGTGCCGTCGGCTCAGGCGATCGTGATCGGCGGACGCGGGCGGAACATCGCATCGCGCGCGGCCCGGATCGGCTACGCGATCAGCGCGACGCCACGGATTTTCGGGGCCCGTACCACGCTCCCACGCGTCTCGCTCATCCATGCGCACTTCGCGCCCGACGCGACGTACGCGGTGCCCCTCGCGAAATGGCTGCGCGTGCCACTGATCGCGACGTTCCACGGCTGGGATGTGACGATCGCCGACCGGGCACTGCTCCGGAAGCCGAGTGTCACGGTCGGACACTATCTCCTGACGCGCGCCGCACTGCGGTCGCACGGGTCGGCGTTCGTGGCCGTGTCGGACTACATCCGCGATCGCCTGCTGGCGCTCGGCTATCCCCCGGACCGGGTCGTCCGGCACTACATCGGCGTTGACATAGACAAGTTCGCCCCCGCCGATGGCGAGCGCTCCGAGCGATACGTGCTCAACACCGCGCGCCACCGGGCTCAGAAGGGCATCGACACCCTGCTCCGGGCATTCGCGCGCGTCGCGCCCCGCCACCCCGACGTCACGCTCGTCCAAGTGGGATCCGGGGAGCGCACCGCGGAACTGCGACGCCTGGCCACGTCACTCGGCATCGCCGGGCGCGTCCGATTCCTCGGCGACCAGTCCCACGACGCGGTCCGCGCCCTGACGCAGCGCGCGACCGTGTTCGCGATGACCGGGCAAACGACGGATACCGGCCAGCAGGAGGCGCTTGGGCTCGTGCTCAATGAAGCGAGCGCCTGCGCGGTGCCGGTCGTGGCCACGCGCCACGGCGGGATGCCCGAGGCCGTGCGGGACGGCGAGACCGGAATCCTCGCCGACGAGCGCGACGACGTGGCCATCGGCTCCGCGCTCGACACACTGCTGGGCAATCCGGAGTTGGCGGCCCGCATGGGGCGGCAGGGACGCACGTTCGTGACCGAGGTGTTCAACCTGCGCACCCAGACCGCGGCGCTGGAACAACTCTACGATCGGGTCAGAGCGGAGGGGCGCCCGTGACCCGGCCAGCGAGAATGGTCCGCCAGCCGCAGGGCCAGCGCGACGATCGTGAGCGTGGGGTTGGCGTAGCCGCCAGTCGCGAACACCGAGCTGCCCGCGATGTAGAGATTGGGAACCGAGTGCACGCGGCAATCGGCGTCGACCACGCCCTCGCGCGGATCGGCATGCATGCGCGTCGTGCCCATGTGGTGCCAACTGCCGACGATCCGTTGCGCCCACGCCATGTCCGGGTCGGTCGGCAGGTGTAAACGCCCCGCCCCGATCGCGGCGAGCGCGCCGCCGATCGTTTCGAGGCTGGTGCGGATATTGGTGAGATCGGCGCGCCGGACCCGCCAGTCCAACTCGCAGACCGGCATCCCCAGCCGGTCGAGGTCCCGTCCGATTGTCACGCGGCTCTCGCGGTTCGGAGACTGCTCCCCACGCCCCATGATCTCGTAGATCCGGTCGCCCCTGCGCTGCGGGACGGCGAAATTCAATCGCGCGCTCGCCTCCTGCGTATCCCGCGCGAGCTTGTCCAGCACCCGCATGCCAAACCCCATCGCGCCGCCCTGTGCGATCGACACGCCATGCAGCGCCCATTGGTCCTGCCGCTGCGCCTGTTTGTACAGCACCTTGGCCACGGTGCGGTGCCGCGGGGTGAAGAACACCGCACTGAAGCCGTACACTCCGTGAGTGGGGCGCGCGGCGGGCGCGACGGTCAGACCACCGAGGGGCCGGCGCACGCTGCGACGCCCTTGGGTGTAGAACGAGAGATTGGCGTCCGGGCGGGCCGGCACGAAGCAGCCAAGCCGGACATGGAGGTGCTCCATGAAGAACCGGCCGACCAGGTCATTCTCATTACCGAGGCCGCCAGGGCGCGTGTTGTTCGAGGCAAGCAGAAGCCGCGCGTTTTCGACTCCGCCCGTCGCGAGCACGAACCTCGTCGCCTCGACGCGAAATGTTGTGCCGGCGAGCGTCCTGACCCTGGCCCCCGTCACAGGGCCGCCGTGTTCGCCGCCGAGCAGCTCCACGACATTTGCCCAGAGGTAGCCGTCAATGTTCTTGGCGCGCTCCAGTCCGTCGCGGTACGTGGGACCGAAGCGCGTCGGCGGGCTGAATTGATAGACGACGGTGGCGAGCGCGGGATGCGTACCCGGAAACCGGGGCCGATACGGCAGCGGCGGCCCATGGTCGATCTCGCCTTCGGTGACGGCGAGCTGGCACATCTCCCGGGCCTGCCGGTAGTAGCGGCCAAGGTCGTCGCGCGTCATCGGCCATCCACTGCCCGGGAGCCACGGGCGTGGCTCGAAGTCGGACGGATCGAGTGACCGGCACCAGCCGCCCCACCGCTGCGTGCTCCCGCCGAACGTCCGGACACGGCAGCCATCGAGGGGGAAGTATCCCCGCCCGACGTTGCGCCCACGGTACAGCGCCTGTGTCGCGGCGCTCGGCCAAAATGATCCGCTCTCGAGCAGCACGACGCGCACCGGATGGTCCCGGAGCGCCCAGGCGATCGAGATCCCGGCTGCACCGGCGCCAATGATGCACAGATCGCCGCGCACCACTGAATCGGCGGCGACTGTCCGCGCGTCGATCAGCATGCGATGGCGCCGCAGGCGAAGGTGCCCCCGGTCAGCCCATGCACCGCCACGCCGTCATCCGGACGCGTGGAGCCCACCCACGTCGTCGGGTGCCGCGCTTCGAAGGGCGAAGTGGGCGAGCAGGATCATGATGACGAATGTGCTGACGTGGCTCTCGGGGAGTGCTTCGAGCAGCATGTTCACCATGTACCACACGAACATCGCGACCGCGAAGAGCACGACCGTCGCGTGGGTCGCGCGAAACCGCCGAATCGCCGCGCGCAGCCCCGAGAACAGCGTCGCGATGAGGATCGTCAGGCCGGTGATCCCGGTCGCGAGCAGCGCCTCCAGATACCCCGAATGCGCTTGCGTGATCACCCACCCACGCTTCACCGAGATCTCGGCGATGTGGTCTGGCGTCCAGAAGGAGTCGAATCCGTAGCCGAGCCAGGGGTGGTCGCCGGCGTAGTCCAGCAGATCGTTCCACAGCAGGGTGCGCCCGCTGAGCGTCGTCGGATCCTCCGCGGCGGCGGACCGGCCGAGCAGGAGCGCGTGGTGTGCACCGGTGAGGATGTCCGGGGCGAACACGACCGCCGCGAACGCGATCCCGGCAACCACCAGAGCAACCGCGACCAGACGGCTACGCCGGATCGCGAGCGCCCCGCAGAACGCCGCCGCGAGCACGAGCGCCGCCACCGCGGTCCGCGACCGGGAGAGCAACAGGATGGCCGCGCCGTAGAGCAGGAGCCCGTAGAGCGGGCCTCGCCGGCCCCCAAGGCGGAGGGCTGCGGCGCACGCGATGATGAGACACGCGGCTTCGATGCCGTGCAAATTGGGGTTCGCGAAGCCGCTGAATCGATAGCCGGGCGCAAAGGGTTGGAATTGCCCGCGCGCGATGGCACCGCCGAGTCCGAGAATGAGCAATGTCGCGTTCGCGCAGAGAGAGAAATACAGGAGGTCGCGCAGCGTCCACGCCTGTGCGAAGCAGAACGCGGCGAAAACGATGATGAGAAACACGACCGCGCGCCGGCCGGTGATCCCCGGATCGGCCGCCCACAGGAGACTGCCGCCTGCGAGCGCGACATAGATGAGGAGGAGAAAGGGCAGAATTCCGCGGCGCCTGGTCGTGCCCGCGACTGCCTCCCCCGCGCGGATCTCGTGGAGCGCGTAGCCCCGGCTTCGGCGCGCCCTGCTGAGACTCAGCGCCGCGACCGCGGCGAGGCCGAGGAGGGCCATGCGGCGCACGGCCGATCCCGACTGGACGCCTTCAGCAGTCACGGCGCTCGCGGCCGCCACCCCCTGACCGCCACCCGCCTCGGCTGCCGCGGGATGCAGCGAGTACGGACCCATGAGCGCGAAGATCACGATCAGCACGGGATAGACGAGCCAGGACCGAACGGAAATCGGTCGCACCATCCAGGGGTGCGATCCTGACTGCCCGAGCGTCGACGACATGTGGGCGGTGCCGGCACCGGCCCATTTTGGTACGGTCATGCGTCACCTCCCAGGCGACGTCGCACCCACGCGGCAAGGACCAGTCCCATCACATACCACGGCTCGATCAGATAGCGACGCCACAGGCGGCGGGGCTCCGCCGCGAAGCGCCACAGCCACTCGAATCCCGCCGCCGCCGCACCACGCGGAGGCGTGGGGACGACTCCCGCCACGTAGTCCATCGCCGCGCCCGCGATCAGCGTCGCGCTGGCGGCCAGCGCCGCACGGTTGTCGTGCACCCAGTGCTCCTGCCGTGGCATGCCCATACCGACGATGAGCACCTGCGGATGGTACGCGGCGATTCGCGCCAGGACGGCCTTGGTATCCGCACTCCCCGGCGCCACGTCGAAATACCCGTGCGTCCCCTCGAGCTGAAGCCCGGGATACTCGGCCCGCAGCCGTACTGCGGCCGCTTCAAACACCCCGGGCTTCCCCCCCACCGAATAGACGCGCCAGCCGCGCTGCACGGCCTCCGCCATCAGGGGCCCGATCCAATCCACGTAGGTCACGCGGTCGCGCTTCGTCAGCGGCACGCCGAGCAGCCGGCCGAGCGCGATGAGCGACATCCCGTCCGCGTGACATACGTCGGCTGCCGCGTGGAAGTCGCGAAATTTCTGGTCGCGGCCGTGCAGGTACACGCTGTGCAGGTTGTGGTTCGCGATCACGATCCGCTGCCCGCTCTCGACTGCGCTCGCGATGCACGCGTTGAGCTTGGGGATGTCGTACGCGCCGACCCGGATGCCGAGCATCGCATACTGGGGCACCGGCGGCGGCGCCAGCGCCGGCACCGCGCCGGCCGCGGTGGCCGGAGCGGTCACGCGAGTTCCAACGCGACGCGCTTCGCGGACTCGACGATCATCCGGCACCGCGCCGTCCAGCTGTGACCCTGCTCGATCAGTTGCCGTCCTCTGGCGCCCATCGCAGGCAACCGCTCGCGCCCGACGTACGCCCGGCGCAGCGCCTGCGAAAGACCGTCCGTGCTCCCCGCGTCGAACAGATACCCGGTTTCGCCGTTCACGACGAGATCCACCGCATCCGCCACGGCCGAGGAGATGATCGGTTTTGCCATGGCCATGTACTCGTACAGCTTGAGCGGCGACCGGAACACCGCACGCCCCTGGGTATCCGTATGGCCGGAATAGCCGACGTCCCCGCTCGCGATGATCGCGGGCACCGCCTCGCGCGACACCGTACCGAGAAAGTGCACGCACTCCGCGAGTCCGAGATCGGCGGCCAGCTTCTCGCAATTGCGCCGCACCGGCCCATCGCCGGCGATCACCGCATGAAGCGCGAAGCCGTCTTCCACGCGCACCGCATGAATCGACCGGAGCAGCAGCTCGATTCCCTGCCAGGGCTCGAGGCCGCCCGAGTACACGATCGTGAACCCCTCGAACGTACGCGGCGCGTCGGGGCGCGGCTGGAAAAAATGGGTGTCCACGCCGTTCGGCACGACCACGACTTTCTCGGCCGGGATGTTCAGCCGCTCGGTCACCAGTGACTTGAGCGGCTCGCTCACGCAGACCAGCATCCCGCAGTCGAGATACGCCTGCCGCTCGTGACGCCGCGCGCGCGAGGTGAGCACGAGACTGTTTCGGTCGATGCGCGCCTCTTCGGACTGCATCTCGTTGGTCTCGAGGATCCATGGGATGCCCGCCTGCGCGAACGGCCGCCCCAACGCCTGGAAGACGGAGTACCGCTCGTACACCCAGTCCACGCGTCCCGCGAGGGTGCGCCACGCCGCGCGGCGGTTCACCGGCGCGAGGCCGATACGCGTCATGTCGGCGAGTAGCGCCCATTGGCGCCCTTTCCGCAACCACTTACCCGCATCTCGGGCGACGACCCCGGGCGACCGGTCCCCGATGATGAACGGATGCACCGACCATCCGAGGTGCTCGAAGCCTGAGATCACACCAAGGATGTGGGATCGCGGACCCCCGATCTCGGCATCCCGCCGGGTAGACACGCGCGGCGCGCCGGACAGAAACCCGAGCCGCCTGTACGACGGGTCGTTCGCCTGGCCGTCGAGCGGCCCGTTCGCTTGGCCATTTCCCGCGCCGTCTTCATGGCCGTCTTCATGGCCGTTGTCCTGGCCGTTGTCCTGGCCGTTGGCCTGGCCATTGCTCCGCACGCCGCTCACGACGCACCTCCCGCGACGGCCATCACCGGACGCGCAGCCGGCTCCTCGCGGGTCCGGTCTTCCTGGCGGCAGGTCGCCAGCAGCGTCCACCACAGCATGACGGCGAGCATGCCGTCCGACGCGAGGCTGGACCACGCCGCCCCGCGCCACGACGCCAGCAGGATGAGCGGGACGTTGGCGGCGATGTTCAGCACCGCAATGATCACCTGCACGAGGGTCCGGCGCCCCTGATATCCGGCCCCCGTGAGCGCATCGGCCGCGAAGAAGTGAATGGTCTTGAGTAGCGGAAGAAGGGCGAGCAGGCGGACTGCCCCGACACTCGCGCGATAGTCGGCGCCGAGAAGCCGCGGCAGCTGTGGTGCCAGAAGATACAACACCATGCCCGCGCACGCCGCGTATACGCCGGCGAACGGCAGCAGCTTGCGCGACACCGCGAGACTGGCGCGTGCGCCGCGCGCGCCCTGCTGGAAGAATCGCGGATAGGCCGCGGCGAGCAGCGACCGCACCGGCACGAACGACACATCGATGAGCCGGTACGCGGCACTGTAGATACCCGTGGCCTCCAGGGTAGACAGGCGGGCCAGCATGGACTTGTCGATGTCATTGTAGATGTTCTGTGCTGACAAGCTGGTAGCAAAGTACATACCCTCGCGAAGCTCAGCGGCCGGATAGCCGATCACACGCTCCGGGCGGCCAAGATCACGCCAGGTCAACACGACCGAAATGATCGCGCTCAGCGCCGAGCTGCCGAGATACCACATCGCCCATCGCGCGGGGCTCGGGTCGCCGATCAGAATGAACAGGCCCGCCGCGATCAGCCGCGACACCGAAATCATCAATGGGAACTGGGCCGTGCGCGATAGCCGCTCGTGAGCCTGGTACGCCTGGCCGTTGATGTCCAGAATCCGCGAGAACAGCAGGTCGGCCGCCATCACGCACACGACCACCTGAAATGGAATCGTCGCCGGCAGCACGAGACGCGCGCCGGCCAGGATGATGATCCCTAGCACCAGCCCGGAAATCACCGTGGTCGAGAGCGCGCCGCCCCAATACCGGCTGAAATGCCGCGGATCGCGGGCGACATGCTTGATCATCAGATTGCCCGCCCCGAGACTCGCGAACGGCGCGGCCAGCGCCACCAGCGCGACCGCACCGGCAAATGCGCCGAGTCCATCGGGGTGCAGCGCCCGCGCGATGACGACGAAATACGACGCGCCCAGCGCCACCCGGCTTCCCTGCCCGACCGCCATCCACGCGGTGTTGCGCGCCAGCGTCCCCCGCCAGCGCGGGCCAAGCCACGGCACGGACGGGATGGGCGGTTCGGGCACAGGCCCGCCAGACCCCGGAGGGCCGGAGCGTGGATCCTGAGGCATCAGTGCGACGGACGGACGACGAGGCTCGCGAGGCGCGTAGCGCTCAGGCGGCCCCGCGCCCCCAGAGGACGGCGGGGACGGTCTTGGCGAGGATTTGCAGGTCGAGCCCGAGCGACCACCCGTCGATGTACTGCAGGTCGAGCATGACCCACCGGTCGAACGCCAGATCACTGCGCCCGCTGATCTGCCAGAGCCCCGTCACGCCAGGCGGGACACTGAACCGCCGCATGAGCCACGACTCGGAGAACTTGTGGACGTCGCGCACCGGCAGCGGCCGCGGCCCGACCAGCGACATGTCGCCCCGCACGACGTTGAAGAGCTGAGGCAGCTCGTCGAGCGACATCCGCCGGAGCAACCGCCCCACAGGCGTGATCCGGGGGTCGTGGCGGATCTTGAAGACCGGACCCGACGCTTCGTTGCGCGTCTCGAGATCGGCCTGCAATGCCTCCGCCCCGTTGACCATCGTGCGGAACTTGTACATCGCGAACCGCCGCTTGTTCAGCCCGAACCGCTGCTGGCTGAAGATCACGGGACCCGGTCCGGACATCTTGATCGCGATCACGATCACCAGCATCACCGGCGCCGCCAGGATCAGCCCCACGATGCCGCCGACGAGATCCATCGCGCGCTTCACCAGCATGCGGTGGTCGTCGGTCACCACGTGCATCCGCACCACCGGGAACCGGCCCGTCTGCTCATAGCTCGGCCGCCCGAGCGACGACTGGAACACGTCGGCGAGATACGCCGCCCGCACGCCCAACCGCTCGCACAACGCGATCGTATTCTGGATCTTGCCGTAGCACGACTTGATCGGCAGCGTGATCAGCACGTCGTCGATCACGTGCCGCATCAGGATCCCCTCCAGGTCGTCGAGGGTGCCGATCATGCGCTCGGCGATCTCCTCGGCGATCGGATCCGGATTCGTGTCCACGAACCCGTAGATCTGCACCGCGTCCTCGGCATGCGCGTACAGCTCGTGATAGAGCCGCTGCGCGCGAGGCCCGCTGCCCACGATCAGCACGTTGCGGATGGCCGCCGCCGGCGATGGCGCCGCCGCGAGCCAGACCAGCCACCGGAGCGCCGCCAGCGTCACCACCGCCACGGTCACGAAATAGCCGACCGAGATCGGCCGGACCGTGCCCGTGGTACTCGCGATGGGAAAAAGGATCAACGGCGCGCCGCCGACGACACATGCCAGGACGAGGCGCATGGCGTACAGCATCGGCTCCTCGAGCCGGCGCTCATCGTACATCCCGAACATCGTCAGGCTGGCGTGCAGCACGGCCGCGAACCCCGCGAGCAGCAGCAGGTTCTTGACCGTCACCCGCATGTTGAGGAAGCCGGCAATGCTGGCCGCCCCGGGGTGATTGGAGTTCGTGAGCACGAAGACGCCCACGACGGCGCCCAGCACCGCCGCGACATCGAGGTACCGGCACGCGTCGAGCATGCGCTGCGTCGCCCGCGCGGCACGCGGGGGCAGCACACCGAGGCGCGCCGCGGCCGCGATACCGCCGCTGTACGCGGTGGCGAATCGGTCCACAGGGCTAGCCTTCACCTTGGCACTGCCATTTTTCGACGGCGCCTGCGGTTTCGGGGGTGCCTTCAGGGCGGGTCCGGCTGGGGCAATCACAGCAAGCCTCTTAGGCCTCCGCCATGTAATACCGGTCCCGATGGCCCTGGAACCGGTAGGCTCCATCGTATGCCGCATCCCGATGGAAGTCGATGTCGTTGAGGACCGCGCCCAGTACAGGCGCCCGGACGTGCCGTAACTGCTCCATCGCGAACATCAACGCCTGCACCGCCGTGACCCCCGACCGGACGACGACCACCACCCCGTCAGCGTGAGACCCGAGCAATGCCGCGTCGGTCACAACGTTGATGGGCGGAGAATCGAGGATGATCGTGTCGTAGTGCTGCTTGAGACGCTCCATCAGCGTCCGCATTGGCGGCGAGTCGATCAGCGACGCGGGATTGTGCGGTAGCGCACCAGTCGTGAGATAGTGGAGCGACCCCGCCCGGCCCAGATCCACCCGCCGCAGCGCCGCCTCCAGCGAGGTGGTGCCCTGCAGAATGTCCGAGAGCCCGGGCTCACGGTTCGACCCGAACACCCGGTTGATCACGCCACGCCGCATGTCCGCATCGACCAGCAACACCGAATGCCCACGCTGGACGAGGGTCACCGCGAGATTCGTCGCGCTCGTCGTCTTGCCGTCGCCGGACAGAGGGCTCGTGAACACGATGGTCTTGAGCTCGCCGCCCGGGTGAATGAACGCCAGGTTCGTCTGCAGGGTGCTGTACGCCTCGGCCACCGCGTTACGAGCCGACGGATCGGTCACCAGCACGCTGTCGGACCCGTTGCCGTTGAGATGCGGCCCCGTGAACGAGGAGCGCCGCTTGCCCGTCAGCCGGCGCCGGCCACCGGTTCCCGGCGGTCCCAGGTCTTCGGCGAGCCTGAGCCTCGACATGAACTCGTCGCCGAGGTTGATGCGCGGGATGAGTCCGAGCACCGGCGCGCCGGTCGCGGCCAGCACGTCGGCCCGCGTGTGGATCGTGTGATCCCGTGCTTCGCCCGCCAGTGCGAGCCCAATGCCGAGCATCAACCCGAGTATGACCGACGCCGCCATGTAGAGCCCCGGCCGCGGCATGACGGGCTTGTGCGGGGTCACCGCCGGATCCATCACGTAGACGCTCGGATCGACGACGGCCGCCGACACCTGCGCTTCCTTGAGCCGCGTCTGCAATGTCGTGTAGATGTCCTCGAGCACCTTCGGCTGGCGCGACAGCCGCGCGAACTGGATCTCCTTCGCCGGAATCGCGCGCATCTTGGCCGTCGACGTCCGCAGCACGCTGTCGTCCGCCGACACCTGGTTGTTGAGACCCTGCAGATAGGTCTGGCCGATCGATTTGAGTTGCTGATCGATCGACTCGATACGGGCCGTCAATACCAGGACGTCAGGATCCTTGGCCGTGCGGCGCTGGAGCAGCGCCGTCCGCTCGTCCTCCACCGTCGCCAGCGACGCCAGCAGCTCGGACGCGGCGTTGTTCTTGAGCAGCGTCGGGAACGCGATCAGGCGACGGTACGGCGACGGCTGGTCGGGACGCTGCCGCGCGGCCTGCGCGGTCACATCCGCCATGAGCGATCCCAACGCGTCACGCTCGGCGCCGACTGTGTTCCGGTCGGCTTGCAGCTCCGCCAGGTGATTGACATCGCTCGTCGCCTCGTCGGGGAGACTGACGACGCCGTTCTGCGTGCGGAATGCCTCGAGCTCGTTCTCGGACGCGGCGAGCTGGCGCTGCACGCTGTCGAGTTGCTGCGCGAGGACCTTGGCGGTGCTCTTTGCTTCCACTTTGTGCTGCGAATCGCGGTCGGCAATGAAGAGCCCCGCGAGCACGTTCGGGATGTCGCGAACCAGCATCTTGTCCGTGCCGCGATATGTCAGCGTCAGCACGTTGGCATCCCGGTCGGGACGGTCCACTTTCAGGGCCTTACTGAACTTGTCCACGGCCGCGTCGCGGCTGGTCACCTCGAGGGTGAACTGATCCTCGGTCACCCCCGGCGCCACCGTCACGGTCACTCCGGGAAGCGCGATGCTGCCGCCCGGCTTGACGACGCCGGCGTCCTTGTCGGTATCCTCGTTGTGCACGGTGTACGACTTGTCCGGCCGGAGCGTGAATGTGAACTCCGCGGAGTCGTCCTTCGGCGCCACGGCGATCGCGCTGAACAGCGAGCTGCGCGGAACACGCACCGGCGTCGTGACCGCACGGAGCTGCAGCGAATCGATCGTGGCTTCGGCCAGCCGGCGGCTCTCGAGCGCCGCCTGCTCGGTGCTGACCTCACGGTCCTGCCCGACCCGCGTCACGAGGTCGGGAAGATCGACCTTGGTCTCCTCGAGCCGCACCGCCGCCACCGCCTCCCACCGCGGAGGAACGAGGAACGTGAACAGCCCGACCAGGACCACCATAATGATGACGCCGATCGCGACCGTCCACCGATGCCGCCGGATCAGACTCCAGAGGCCCCCGACTGTCGCGGGATCGACCCGGCCAGGCCGGTCGATCGCCGCAAGCGGAACGTGCGCCGAGATCGCGGGGACCATTGGCGCGCCTTGCGGCAGCATGGGTTGAGAAGGCGGTTGGCCGTCGTTGAGCAGCATGTCAGTCAGTTGGTAAAAGCCTGGCGAATGTGGCCAGTAAATGACGAAAGTGAACCGTGCATTTGATGGTGCCTTCGATGGTGCCTTTGAGCTTGACGATCAGACGTGAGCAGGTGTTGCAGAGCCATTGGGCGCAGAGCGGCCGGACGCACGAGCTAGTGGTGGGACTGCACGATCACGGTGGTGGTGATCAGAACCGCGGCGCCGATCATCGCGCCGACGATATAACCGTTGCGGGAAACCCAACTGCGCTCCGGCAGGAACAACTCGTCCCCCGACCGGATCGCGAGACTGCCGACACTCGTTCGCTGTGTGAACTTCACCCGCTGCTTCTTGCCGCCGCGGATCACATCGACTTTGTCCTGCATGCCCGTCGGATCCGATCCCCCAGCCAGCGCCAGCACGTCGGCGACGCTCATGGTGGGATCGACCGGATAGAGCCCCGGATTCTTCACGGCGCCGATGACCGTCACCCGGCGCAGCATCGTCACTTCGATCGACGGGTCCTTGAGATACTGCGAATAGGTCCCGATCAGCATCTTGCGGAGCGAATCCGTCGTGATGTCGGACACATGGACCTGTCCGATCTTCGGGAACACGGCGAACCCGTGCTCATCGACCTGGAAATCACCCGACAGGTCCGGCTCACGCCAGATCTTGAGCCGCACGAGATCGCCGGGATAGAGAATCGCGTTCGCGGCCGCATCCGTTGCCGGTGCCGACGGATCGTATGCACCGCGACTCTGCGCACTCGGTGGCGTCGCCGGCGCAGGCGTCGCCTGGGCCGTCGATTGCCCGATCGCGACCGCCGGCAGCATCGAGCCACACGTCATGGCGAGCATGATCGCGACGAGCGCAGGCGCGGCGGCCGAAGCTCCGTGACGGGCGCGCGTTCCCGCGCGGCCCGCGTCACGAAGCGCGCCGTCGCGCGCTCGCCGAGATACCGTTGGTACGAATGCCGCCATGACGAATTGCACGTGCTACTCCCTCAGCAGTGTGACGCCGGTCTCGTACCCCGCCCGCTGACGGCTGGTACGCCCCTCGGCCCCCCTGGTAAGCCATCTGAACCGCCCCGCCTGCGCAGACGCCAAAGCATGCGAGGCCGCGGCCACACAAGCCGCAAGTCTCGCACCCGTCTGGCGTCCGCGTAACTAACGCCCCAATTGGGGTTAAGGGCTGTGACGTACATCACTGTTTTAGGTCTTTTTCGTGACTCGACTCGCTTTCCGGCCCCCGGACTGACGCGGGGCCACCGGTATGACCTGGCACGGAGCACACCATCCGTTGCACACCAGCCACACCCCCTCCGGCGCTCTGAAGGAAGCTACGCGGGTACCGCCGCCCGGGCTCGGCGCAGGCTGAGATTCGCACGCATGATCTTGCCATCGGCGGACATTTTGACCGGATGCACGGCGCGAATTCCCCGCTGGATCAGATCATCGGCGCCGATCGGAACCGGAGGGCGGAACTGGATCCAGACGTCGGGATTCACCGGATCGGCATTGATCTCGATGAGCTGATGGCCGATGGTCTTGGCCCCGAGACCCAGCAACACATCCTCCTCCACCGTGAGCGCACGATAGTCGTCCGGAATCGCCAGAAAGCCGGCATCACGCAGCCCAAGGAGCGTGGCACCATGAAGCCCGCTCAGCGCACCGAGCGCGTGCTCACCGAACTCGTACCCGTTCTGCCGCGCGAGAGGCACAAACGACGCCCAGTACGGGCGGCCAACCCGGACCGACTGGCGGTCCTTGTGGAGGCCGACCGGCAGCAGGTCGAGCAGCATGTTGCGCCGGAGCCGCCCGAACTCGCGGATCGCACCCCCCGGTCTCACCCGGTACGCCCCGACGATCCCCGGCCCGGCAGCGGCCAGACGCGTGCGCATCAGAGCGGGCACACCGGGCGCGATCAGACACGTGTCAGGGTCGATCTTCACGATCAGTCCGGGCACGCCCGGCTCCGCCGCGATCTGGGACAGCACCCCGAATACCGAACGCGCGATGCCGCGATAGCCCCGGGCCTCCGGATTCCGCAGGATCCGGCTCTGCGGATGGCCTCGCCCCCAGTGCACCAGCGCCTCGTACGTCCCGTCGCGCGTGCAGTCGTCGAGCACCCACGCTTCCGCCTCGGGCTCGAACGCCGCGATCCGGTCCAGCGAGTCCACGGCGATCTCCGACTCGCCGGGCCCGACGACCATGACGAACACCGTCCGGCTCGCATCCAGCCCGATTTGGTCCATCCCCCACGCCCCCGGTAGTCGGTCCGGCGCCCCAATCATTGGCGCGGACGCGCATTCTCGCAAGAAATGCGCGCAGCGGGGCAGAGTGCACACGCCCTCTGCCCCTCGGCACCGCATCCGGCGCGACAGTCGGCGGCGCCCGATGCGGTCCGGCTACTACCAGGACCGGCGCGTCATGGTTCCAATCGGCGGCCCCAATGGCGCTCGGTCAACCTGTCCGGACGCCGGCGATCAGAATCCCTGGCGGATCCCGATCCCGACGGTGGTCCCGTAGTACTCGCGCTGGGCGTTGTAGGGGTGGGCGGTCGTGCCCGTGAAGAATCCGAAGATGGCGTTGTTGAGGTTCAGGACTTGCGCCGTGAGAGCCGTGGTGCCGCGGAACACCCACGTGAGCTGCCCATCGATCTGCCAGTGGGCATAGTTGTAGACGTCGCCGGAAGCGGGATTGCTCGACCCGTCGGAGCCGTACTGGTAGATGCTCGCCGAGGTGTACTGCCCGCCGAGCCGCGCGGTGAACGGTGCATAGTCGTAAAGCAAGGCCACGTTGAAGAGCGTGGGGAATTGCCGCGGCAGTGCCGCCTGCCGGTTGGTGCCGTCACCGTTTGGCACGTCTGCCTTGGACTCGACGTGCGTGTAATTCACATCGAAACCAAGGCCGCGTAGCGCCCCCGGCAGGAAGCTCAGAATGCTCGGTGTAGTCGAACTCGGCGCCCCATAAGTGCGCGCTCGGGCCGTTCTGAGTCTGCGAAGCGTAGAAGCCGTCGTATTGCGTCAGGCCACCCGTGTAGAGTGCGGTGCGCTGGAAAATGAAATCATAGATGTCCTTGTAAAACAGGCCACCGGAGAGCACGCCCACAGCCGAGAAGTAGTGCTCGCCGAGTAGGTCGAAATTCCACGCGTATTCTGGCTTGAGAGCCGGATTTCCGAGACTGATCGGCTGGTTGATGTTGCCGCGTTCCGCCTGCTGCGCACTCAGGCTCGGCGACAACTGGATGTAGTCCGGCCGCGCGACTCCCTTCGTGACGGCAGCCCGCAGGTTGGTGTTGTCGTCGAGCGCATACCGGAGCTGCAGGCTCGGAAAGAGATCGGTGTACGCGCTGCTCCCGTGCACGACGGTCGATGCGACCGTGTCGTCGGGAGTGGCCGTCGCGTGGCCCGCGTACCCCACGTTGGTGTTCTCGACCCGCACGCCGGCGTTGATGTGAAGCGCCCGCACGTCGAGTGTCTGCATGGCGTACCCGGCGATGACCTGCTCGGTACCGGCGAAGGTGGCGAGGTTGTCGGACAATACCTGGCCTCCCTGTTGCTGGAATTGGCTCTGGTGGGCGACGTAGTACTTGTTGACCGTTGGCATGTTGCCGAACGGCGCAAGCGCATAGCACCCGTTACAGACTTGATTGTAGAACCCCGGATTGGTGTACGTCGACGGAAACGTGGCCAACGTCAGAGGATTGTTCCCGACATAGTCGAACGCCGGCTGAAAGGACAGATAGCCCTTGTGCTCGTTGCTGATCTTGGCGCCGAACTTGAAGGACGCGGGGAGACCGCCGAGCGCGTACGGCACGAGCGCGTCGGCCTTCGCTCCCACGGTCTGTCCACTGTTCAACTCATTGTCCGTCACGAGCGTGCCGAGCGCGTAGTCGGCGGGATTTGCGATGGCGGCCCGCACCGCACGCGACACGGTATACGTCGGCTTGAGGGGATTCGTGTTGTAGGTGTAGTTGAAGGAATTCAGCGGGCTGTTCGAGGTCGGGTTGTAGTCATCCTCATAGTGATCGTGTTGCGTCGCTTGCGACCCGGCAAAGTTGGCCGCGTACGACAGGTGGACTCGGCCGAGGTCCTGCTTCCCGCCGCCGGTGAATCCCCACGTGTGCTCGATCGGGCCACGGTTCGCCACCGCGTTGCTGACCGACGCGCCGGTGACCGTCGGTATACCGTTGATCATTGCGTCCGTGCCACCGCCAATGGACGTCTCCCACCGGTTGGCCTCGTCGAAGAACGCGCTCCAGAGTCCCTTGATGAAGACCGACGAGGTCGGAGAGAAGCGGTAGTCGAGATCCCCGCCGAACCCGTAGCGCGTGCGATAGTAGTTGTAATCCCGCTCGCTCCACTGGCTCGGGTAAACATGGTTGAATGCGGAGCCGCTGTTGACCGGCGTGACGCTGCCATTCGGTGCGATGAAGTCGGCGCCGAATGACGGCTCGACGTCGTCGATCGTACGATTCGTGCGGTTGTAGGTGCCGCTCACGAGAAACCCGAATTTCTGTGTGCCGCCGACCCGGCCGCCGTAGCTGACGTCCGCCTGCCCGTTGTCGGTGCTCTGTAACGACTGGTAGGCGTAGTTGCCCGCGAAGTAACCGTGCGGCGAACCCTCGGGGACTTTTGTCACGAGGTTGACCGAACCGCCGATCGCGCGGGCGTCCTGATCGGCGGTGAGGGTCTTCGTGACTTCAATGGCGCCGAGCAGATCGGCCGGCACGTCATCGAGTTTCACCGCACGAACGTCGGTGGCGAGCGTGCCCGGCACATCGGCGCCGTCGATGGTCACGTGCTGGAAATCCGGCGGCGTTCCGCGGATCTCGACGTACTTGCCCTCGCCCTCATCCCGCTCCGCGGTCACCCCGGGCAGCCGGGCCAGCGCCTCGGCCGCGTTCGCGTTGGGCAGGGCGCGGATCTCATCGCCCGACATCACTGTCACGATATTGTCAGCGTCTTTCTGCTCCTGCAGTGCGCCCGCCGTCGTCTCGTTGAGACGCGGCGACGTCACGAGAACGGATTTCAGTGTGTTGACGTCGGCGTGCAGCACGATCCGGTGATACGTCGTTTGCCCCGCGGCCACCGCCACGGAAAACGTGTCCGGCTTGAATCCGATGAAGTGGGCCTGGAGCCGGTAGTTGCCCGCCGGCAGCGCCGCGATCGCGTACGCACCGTCGGCGCCCGCGTTGACACCGAACCGCACGTTGCCGATCACGCTGATGTCCGCGGCGAGCGGAGCGCCCGCGCTATCGACGACGTGGCCGGCGACGGTGCCGCTTTGGCCCTGGGCGATTGCGGTCGCCGGTGATATCGTGAGCACCCCGATGGCGGCGGCGGCAATGATGGCGATTGATCGGACCGGCAAACGCACATCGGCTGGTCGCATGCGAGTTCTCGAGCTGAGGTTGTGCCGCGGGGGGATCGACGCCCGAAGCTACGCCTGCGAGACACCGCACTGCGTCACGCTTGTGACACGCGTTGTATCACTTGCCTGGCCCGATCGTTACGCGCCGTGACACAACTCGCCGCCATTGTCACGACCGCAATGGCCACGGCTCCGGTATCACACCATCCGCCCCACACCACTGCATCCCTTGTAGGGGCTGCATCCGTCGCAGGGGCTGCATCCGTTGTAGGGGCTGCATCCGTTGTAGGGGCGGGTCATGACCCGCCCAGTAAGACCGTAGTTGCCGTCGCGCCACAGCGTGCCGTCGGGGATACAAAAACGTTCCGGCTCCACAGGTGCGCGGAGCCGGAACGATCGAACGCTTGAATTGGCGAGTGCTACGGCTGGCTATGCCACGTGCATGCCCGCCGGTGTGTCCAGGTGATTACCGGTGGCCGCCGTGCCCACCACCACCGCCGTGCCCGCCGCCACCACCACCGCTATGTCCGCCGCCACCACCACCGCCGTGGCCGCCGCCACCGTATGAGCGCCCGCCACCACCGGAAGCACGGACGGTTCCGCCTCCGCGCGGTGCTTCACGCGGCGCCTCACGTGGCGCCTCACCCGAACGCCGCCTTCACGCATGCCGCCCTCACGCATACCGCCTTCACGCATACCGCCCTCACGCATACCGCCCTCACGCATACCGCCCTCACGCATGCCGCCCTCACGCATGCCGCCTTCACGCGGGCCCATGCTCTGCGGCGCGGCCTCGACCCGATGCCCCATTGGCGATCCCATCGGGCGTCCTCCGCCGCCACCCATTGCACGCTCGCCTGATGGCGCCGCATAGCGCGAGCCGCCGAATGACCCCTGGCCCGTCTGAACCCGCTCGGCCATCGCCGGCAAGCGGCCCGCCATCGCGCCGCCCACGGCCGCGTCACCGCGGACCACGAGCCGCCCCGAACCCGGCCGCGCGACCTGATTGCCCGCCTGCACGTGCCGGAACACCGTCGCGCCGCCGTTGCTCGCGAATCCGCCGCGCAATCCGCCGGCGCCGATACCGCCGTGCGAGGTCGTCAGACGCGCGTTCGCGAACACCGCGTTGCCATGTGTCGCGAGAATCTCTCCGCGACCACGGAAGCCGATCGGAGCCCCACCGGCGAATCGATGCCCCGGGAAAAACGAGTGCCCCGGGAAGAACGGCCGGCCACCCGAGAAGGCGAAACGCCCCGGGAAGAACCCACCGCCAAACCCAAACCCGAAGCCGAACCCGAACCGCGAGCCGAATCCGAAGCCGAACGGCGAGAAAAACCACGGGTCGTAGAACCACGGATCGTAGGCGAACCCATAGGCCGGACAGCCCCCCCACCACGGATCGCAGTACGGGCCATAGCCGTAACCGCCGTAGCCGGCGCCGTAATACGGATAGGCATACCCGTCGTAGTCGTCAGCCGGCGGCGGCCCCTCGCTGTACGCGTACGTGCCGCGTGTCCGGTCGCGCGGCGAGGTCACCGTGTAGTTGACGAGATCGTAGTCGAAACGCCCGCCGGACGACGACATTGCCTGGACGACGTCCGTCATCACGCCCTCTGTATTCTGCCCGCGAGCCGTGTCGGGAAACGCACCGGCGTTCCACTCGGCGCCACTGCTGGCGAATTGATCGAATTTGAATGGATCCTTCGAGACGGCCGCATACACCGTCCCCGTGCCGCGCGTCGCGGCCACGACGAAGCTGCCCTCCGACGAGTGCGAGCGAACGTCGAACTCCTCGCCGCCGTGCACGTAGTCGTCGTCCGCGGGAGTCTCCGGGAAGAGCACGGTCACGCGGCCGTCAGGATCGGCTCGCAACACGACCAGATACGAGTCGTCCCGGACCCGTACCCGCACTCGAGCACGGTCGCCAGCATCGAACACGTTCTGGCTGTTGAGCGTGACACGGACCGCGGGCTCGTCGGCAACCCCAGCCGATCCGGCGCCGCTGGCCGCGCTCCCCACTCCAAGCGCCGGCGCGACCACCACCGAGCCTGTCAGGAATGCCCCAAGCAATGCCGAGATCATAGACGCCTCCATCACCTGCTAGAGAGTGGACTACAACAACACTACGTCATACCCCGAATTCTCGCTAATGTGCCACCGCAATGCACGGCCATCCGCACCGTTAGCTGCCCCTCCGCACCGCTACCTGCCCTTCCCTTGCTTGTCCGGTTTATCCGGCTGCTTCCCCTCGTCCCGCGGCCGCGGTTGCGGCGGCTTCTTCACGACGTGCGGGGTGTTCACCGTCCCGTTCTTCGGCGCGCTGCTCCCCTGAATTGAAGTACCGGTCGGATGGGCCACGTTCCCGGTCGTGCCCGCAGGCTTCCCGCCCTCTGCACTACCGTTCGCCCCACCACCAATCGCCGCACTCCCACCGCCCGCGCCACCACTCGGCGCAACGCGGGGTGCGCCGCGGGGTGCACCCGCGTTCACCGCCCCACCCGCCGCCGCACCTGGGTTGCCGGCTGGCGGAGGCACGCGCGCCGCCGTCGGTACTCGGTTCGGTGGACGCACCGTTGCATTCGCCGGAGCCGCAGGCGGCACAGGCGGCGCACCAGCCGCAACGGCACCCCCCCGACCGGCACCACCAGCAGCGGGGCCGGCCGGAGTTCGCGTCGCGACAGGTTTCGCCGCGGGTGTCGCCACAGATGTCGCCGCACGCGTTGCCGCTGGCGTTGCCGCTGGCGTTGCCGCTGGCGTTGCCGCTGGCGTTGCCACTGGCGTTGCCACTGCCGCACGCGGCACGAACCCGTGCGCCGCTACACCGGTCACCGGCGTCGCCGCCGCCAGACCCTCGTGCGCCGGCTTCAACCCGCCACCGGCCGGCGCAACCGCGGCCGGACGGTACAAGGTCGTGTTCGTGCGTGCCAACGCCGGGCTGCTCTGCCGGATCTGTATCTCCTGCGCCGCCGCCAGCGGGCGGCCGTGGTTCGCCGCCAATGCCTGCTGCTTCGCCGCAAACGGAATCGGTGCCGGCGGCGGAGCCACTTTCGCGACGACCGCACGCGTCTCGAGCGCGGACGGCGGCGCCCGCAATACTCCGCCCTCTGCCGCGCCCCCCAGACTCGACCGCGTCGGCGCGACGCCCGGCGATGCGCCCACGACAGCCGACGTCTGCATCGCGCGCGTCACCGGCATCCGCGCCAGTTGCACTGGGCGGGCGCTGGCGAACGCGCTGCCCGATGTCGCCATCACCGCTCCCGGCGCCGAACGGTTCCGGTACTGGACGTTGGTCGTGTTGTTGTTGATCACCGTCACGTTCGTAATGTTCGTCACGTTGGTCACGTTCGTGACGTTCACCTGTCGCACATACGTCGGGCTGACGGCGTACGCTGGCCGATAGACTTCCTGCGGCCCGAGCGCGAACCACGCGACCGCCCCTCCCGCCGCGATCACGACGCCCGGCCCCGGACGCGGACCCGGACCGCCGCCCACGAACACGACGAGCGCGGGCGCATAGTATGGATGCCGGGCGATCGGCCCCGGAATCCAGCCCCATCCACCATCGATGTACGCCCAACGTCCATAGTGATACGGCGCATAGCCCCAGGGCGCGTCATCCACCCACGACCAACCCCACGGATCGACCCACACCCAGTGCCCGGTGTGATACGGCGCCCAGCCCGGCGCCTGATTCGCCGGCACCCACACCTGGCCGTAGCCGTTCACGTAGCGCCACTGCCCGTATTCGTCGAGATCCTCGTAGCCGGGCATCTCGCGTGACACGTACCGCGCCGACACCGCGTTGTCCTCGCGCGCGTCGCGGCTCACGACCCACTGGTCCCACGCATCCGGCGCCGCCGCATCCGTCACGTTGTACGTCGGCGACTCCGTTCCGGAGATTGACGCCTGCTGATGCGCGTTGACGGAGAACGACGAGCCCGCAGACGTCACCGTCGCATCGCCCGACCACACCGACACCGACGTGTTCGTGCCGTCCGGCCCCACATCGACGCGATATTCGCCGGCCTGTCCGATCGAAACGGCGCCATTCGGCGTGTCGATCTCGTAGACCTGGCCATCGTCGAGATCCCGCACCCGGATCGTCATCGAGCCCTGCGCGAGCCGCATTTGCAGGGTATTGTCATCGACCGACGTGAAATCGAGCTCGGTCTGCGAATTGATCCGAATCGCGACCGACCCGACGTGCACCTCAGCCCGCGAATCGTTATCCGTCCACAACCGGTCTCCCGTCGTCAACGGCCGATTCGGCACGGCAGGTGCCCACTCGTCGCTGCCCGCGGGACGGAACGAGACGGATCCAGTCATATAGTTCAACCGGCCAACCCGCGCCGGAGGATCGGCGTCGAGCGTGTTCGGCGCCACAGCGCCCAATACCCCCGTCGCGGCGATCGCGATCAATGCGGTATACCACTTGTTTCGTTGCATGTCGTTGCCTCCGGCTACCCCCTCTCAGGCAAAGGCTGGTCCCGAGATTCACCCCGGCTGGCTGACGACCTGTGAATGCGATAACTCGTTGCGAGCTTTCCGTTTACCTTGTACCGTACCCAACGGCTCAGATGGCGTTCGTCCCAACCGGTGCGCTCTGGCCTAGACTGTTGGTGACCTCGAAAGGGGACAACACATCCCCCGGATGACCCTGCCTGCCACGAAACCGCCCGGCGGAGCCAAAAGCACTTCCGGGCGCGGCGCCGCTGAGTCCGGGTCCCAGCCTCCCGGATTGGACCGGCGCCCACCCGCGAGCCGACCCGGTGGCAGAGCCGCCAGCAAAGGCGGCCTCGCGCTCGCGCTGGTCGCGCTCGGCGTCGTCTACGGCGACATCGGAACGAGCCCGATCTACGCCCTCAAGGCGTGCTTTGCCCGCGAATACGGACTCGCCCCGACCCCGGTGAATGTGTACGGCGTCGTCTCGCTCATCATCTGGGCGCTCACGATTACCGTCAGCATCAAGTACGTCGCGGTCATCATGCGCGCCGACAATCACGGCGAAGGCGGAATCCTCGCCCTCCTCGCCATCATCCGCGGCGATCGCGATGCCCAGTTGCCGCGGCGCCGGCTCTACCTGGTCGGTTTCGCGCTGTTCGGCGCCGCACTGCTGTACGGCGATGGGGTCATCACGCCCGCCATCTCGGTGCTGAGCGCCGTCGAAGGACTCCACGTCGCCTCGCCGCGCTTCGCCGGCCTGTCCGTGCCCGTGAGCGCCCTCATTCTCTTCGCGCTCTTCGCCGTCCAGCGCTTCGGGGTGCGCCGCGTCGGCAGCGTCTTCGGCCCGGTGATGCTCCTGTGGTTCCTCGCGATCGCCACGTTCGGCACGATGGCCGTCGCCCGCGACCCGATGATCCTTCGCGCGATCGATCCTTTGTACGGCGTCCGCTTCTTCATCGAGCACGGCGCGCACGGTTTCGTGATCCTCGGCGGCGTGGTCCTCGCCGTGACCGGCGCGGAAGCGCTGTACGCGGACATGGGATACTTCGGCCCCGGACCGATCCGCTGGGGATGGTTCGGGCTCGTGTTCCCGGCGCTGCTGCTCAACTACGCCGGGCAGGGCGCCCTCTTACTGCAGGACCCGTCGGCGGTCGCGAACCCGTTCTTCCTCCTCGCGCCACGGATGCTGCTCTATCCCTACGTGGCGCTGGCCACGATCGCGACGATCATCGCGTCGCAGGCACTCATCTCCGGCGTCTTCGTCCTCACCAACCAGGCGATCCAGCTCGGGTATGCGCCGCGGCTCACGGTCATCCATACATCGCGCACGTCGGAACACGTGTACATGCCCGCGATCAACCGCGTGCTCATGCTCGGCTGCCTGCTCCTCGTGGTGACGTTCCGGTCGTCGGACGCACTCGGCGCCGCATATGGGATCGCGGTGACCGGCACGATGGCGATCACGACGGTGCTGTTCTACACGATTGCCCGCACACAGTGGGAATGGTCTCGCGCGCGCGCCATCCCCCTCTGCGCCGTGTTCCTCGTGGTCGACGGCGCCTTCCTCGGCGCCAACGCTCTCAAGATCGCGCACGACGGCTGGGTGCCGCTCGCGATCGCCGCCGCGGTCTGGATTCTCATGACCACGTGGGCGTGGGGCCGCGAACGGCTCGTCGCATTCCGCCGCCAGAACGCCGTTCCGCTCACGGAGCTGCTCGCCCGTCTCGAACGCGAGAAGATTCCGCGCGTTCCCGGCACGGCCGTGTTCCTCACATCGCATCCGGACGGCGCGCCGCGCGTCCTCATGCGGCAGCTCGACTACGCCCACGCGTTGGCCACGCACGTCGTGCTGCTTCGCATCGTCTTCGAAGAACGTCCATGGGTACGCGGCCGCGACCGGATCTCCATCACGCCGCTCGAACAGGGATTCGTCCGCGTCGTTACCCGCGTGGGATTCCTGCAGGAGCCCGACCTGTCCGCGGTGCTCGCCGAATGCCGCCTCGAGCACGTCGCCCTCAGCGCGGAAGACACCGTCTTCTACCTGAACAGCGAGCGCCTGATTCCGAAACCCGAGCACAACCCGCTCCGCCGCTGGCGGAAGGCCTTGTACATCGTGCTGGTCCGCAACTCGCGCGCAGCACCGGACTTCTTCCGGCTGCCCGCCGACCGCGTGGTGGAGATCGGCGAGAAGGTCCCTTTCTAGGCACCGTCCGCCGCGCAACGCGCCCGCCCAGCACCCGCTCTCGTGTTCTCACACGCGAGCTAGTAGCCGAGCGTGACGCGAGCGACGAAGTAACGGGGTTGCGGGAATGGCCGTCTCGCGTTCCGACGGGGTCGGCGTTGGCGGCGATGTTCACCTCGGGGTCGGCGCCGTATACGGCGTCAACAACCACAGATTGCGCGCGAGCAATGAGACGCGACGACAGATCCGGTCCGCAGGGCGCGCGCGATACTTGGGCCGCGGTTACCGTGAAAGACAATTCACGAAATCGGACGAACGATGCATCCTGCGGGGGACCGGCAGAAAGCTCGTCGAGATTGTCTCGCCTTTCGACCGCAACCGCTTGCGCCTGTTGCGTTAGCGACGCGTGCGGGTCGAAGGACGCGCGGCTCGTCGAACACAATCTGGTCGACGAGCACCGGGTCGACCAGTCTGTTGCCACCTTTGTAATCAATGAGTGCTCCGACCCGAAACCGCCCCGAGGAACGTGAACGAGTTCTGCAACGAGCTCCACGCGTCGGGCCGCGCTCCCGTGATCAGTCAGGTCGCCCAGACTGACCTCGTTCGGCTCGATCATTCCATCGCCGTTGGTGTCGTGGTACGAGAGCGTAGGCTCCCAAATGGAATAGATCGGGTGGCCAGCCTGGGTGATACGAGAAGCCAAATTGCCCGGCCGTCGATTGGCCCCGATGCGTAATCACGCGGTTCGCGTTGGTCCACCCGTTGAAGCTCGCCGTCCCACGCGAGCGTCTTGGCCTGTCGCACGACCGCTCCGGCCAATGTCAGCTTCCATGCCCCGGTTCCGCATGGATTCCGGTCGGCGTGTAGTCGAAGAAGGGGATGCCTCTTCCGATACGCCCCCGCCGATAATTGGCAAGCGAACTGGACGGTCGATCGTCACGCGATGGTCCGCTGATCGACAGTCGCCCCTGCCGAAATGCGCCCGCGCTCGGCGTCGCCCCCGCTTCCCCTCTGCACCTACTCCACCACGGCCGGCCCTGCAGAGATCAACCCGCCCGGTGCCGCAGCCGTTAAGAATCGGCTAACGTTCCGCCTGCAGGTCAATACCCCTGAGTCGCAGGCAGATCCCCGCTCACGCCGTAGGCGGCGTGCACGCGTACGACATCCGATCCGTCTTGCCACGGAATCCACGACGCGGCGATTCGTGGAAAACCCAGAGTACCCTTGCCGAACAGCCCGTGTGGCCCCTCCCCGCGGAGCGCCCCCGTCAATGTCAGGCGCCCGTCCCACGTGGCGCTCTGCTCGACGTACGCACCTCGCTGAATCGCGTCGGACCCCAACGAGAGAGACGCGAAGTTGCCCGATGATCCGGGAAATGGTTGCCCGCTGGGAAACGTCCCAGTGATCGCACCATTGGCTTGCCGCTGTTCCCGGAATTGGACTCCGGCGTCCGACCGGAGCACCCAGGCGCGGCCGGCTGGGATCGTCCGCAGTCACACCCGCATCCCCGGTGTACTCGTCTTCAGCTTCATGCTCGAGAGTTTCGCGGCTGAAATCGCGACGGCGCGCGCTCGGCCCAGTCCGGGGTTTAGATCTTCCGTGTGCATGTTCGACCGGTCGGCACCCGCCGCGAAGCTGGGCACTCAGCACGGATGAAGGCCGCCACGTGGCCGACCCGCCGTAGATGTAACGCTCGAGCCGGTCCGCGCCTCGTCGCGAATGTGATACTGGGACGAAAACCCCCGAGCAGCCAGCTTCGGGCCCCGCTCGTCACCGGCGTAATCCTCCGCGAGCGCTTCATCACCCACCGAGCGGTGCACGCCGCCGATCGAATTGCCGAAGACACGAGATGTCGGCGTGGTCGCCCAGTTGCACGCCAAGCGGTTGCGCGGAGATTCGTCCGATTGAGAGAGTTCGGATGCAATCTGGCCGGCGCGGGCGCGTGTCCGTAATTGGTCGTGAAGACCTGCTCCTCATGGCCGGCATTTGAAGAATGCCCCATCTCGCTCTGCCGTTCCCCAGAGAGGAAGTACCGCCCCGGACCGGCGCCACCGCCGGCCTGCAATCCGAAGCGATCGCGATTGCCCGTCGTGAATGGCGATGTGGTGCTGCCGTTGAGCGGGGAGAAGTGGGTGACGCTGTCGAGGACGCACGCACCGGCGACCTGCGCGCCGATCGTACACGCTGACGGTCTGTTGCCCGTTCGGTTCGTGGCCCCACCGATGTAGCTGTCCGCGAGACGCGTCGGTGGTGGAGACAACTCCCCATCCTCGAAGAACGCGCTCCACTGTGGCGCTGGGATGTGGGCCGCCGCGTCGTGACGAGGATGACGCCATTCCACGCATCGAGACCGTATTGCGTGGTGGCCGCCGGGCCGGTCAGCACATCGACCCGCTGGATCTCGTTCGGGCTGAGATCATTCCAGCCTGCTCATACCGAGCGCGCCGGCAAAATCGGCCTGCCCGATGAAATCCGTTCCGCCGCCGGTCGACCGGCCGGGATCGCTGGCGATGCGGACGCCATCGAGATAGACGACGGGATCCGACCCATCGACAGTCGATCCGGGCCCACGGATGATGACGCGCGCACCACTTCCGCTCATCCCGCCGCCGCTCTGCACATCCACTCCGGGCAGCCGCGCCGTCAACAGATCGGTGAACTGGAAGATCGGCGCGTTCGGCACGACGGAATCAGCGCGAATGGTCCCGATGTACGCGCCCACTTGGAGCCGCGGTAATCGTCCGCCAGTCGCGGGCGCGGAATCGGCCCGAGGATATCGGACCGGCCGCTGTCGGCGACAGCCTGTGCCTGCGCCACCCGTGTCCGCGCCGCGATGCCACGATCAGGGAGGCAGCGAGAACCACCAATCCCGGACGCAGCGTCCGGATCTCTGGCGTAAGCATTCGGATCTCGGCTGGGTTCGCGAGGGGCTCGAAATGTGGGAGCAACCTCGGCCGGCGGCTGATATACTCGCGCGTAGCCACCAGCCCGTCAAACCGGGAACCAGGCGTTCCGACGCTACGACCTGTGCCCCCGCGGTGTCCCGCCGGCGATCGGAGGCGGTACGCACCGGACCCGGTGAACGCGAGTGTGGCGAACGCCACCACGTAGAGCATCGCGCGAACCGGCTCCTCGACGAGCCACAGGCTCGTGTACGTCGCGCCGGCCATGCCGATGACGGCCGCCACCGCGACCACCCGGGTGAACACGCCAGCCGAAATCAGCACCGGCGTCACCGTTTCATTGAGCACGGCGCAGAACGCGAGGAACACCGGTGCCGGAAAGCCGGCGCTGCGGATCAGCTGCGCGAACCCCCAGGTACTCCACGGCGCCGGCGACTGAACGAGCCCGGCGACCCATCCGATCTTGGTGATCCCGAACAGCGCGAAGAGCGAAACTCCGGTGCCAAGCCGGAGCACGAGCAGCCCTTCGTCGATGCGGCTGGCTCGGGGCTGGAGTGGTTCGATCCCCATGCGTGCCCGCTCGGACGCGCCCCACGCTTCGATCGAGAGCGCGCCAGGGCCGGTAAGCGCCATGGCCGCGTACAGCACCACGAACATCACGCCCCGCGCGGGCTCCTGGACCAAACTCTGGCCGCCTCGCAGACCCGCGAGCGTCGCACTCGCCATGACCACAGCCAGCGCCGCCGCCGCCGATCGCGTTCCGGCACCGGCGACCGTCAGCGACATCAGCACGATCACGATCGTGATCGCCCACGCATGGCCCGTGATGCCCTGCACGCCGGCGTGCGGGAAGCCGCCCCAGATGAGCAGCAATCCACCGCACGCCGCGCTGCCGATCCGCAGCACGAGCAACCCGGCATCGGCCGCGGAAATCGCGTTTGGCCCGCGGGCGGTCACCAGATCCACCCGCGCGGCCACCGCCGGGCAAACCATGCGTCCGCCCCCGCGGTCCGTCCCGCACGTGTGAGCAGCACCACCAGCATGCCAACGATGAACGCCGTGTCGTTGTTCAGCGACCAGGGTGTGTTGCCCTTGCTCAGGAGATAGTTGAGCGAAAGAACGATGCCGATTGCCGCGCCCGCGCGGGTCGCGACGCCAAGCATCAGCGACACCGCGACGACCGCTTCACCGAGGAACACGAGCGTGGCGAAGAGATCAATGTGGCGAAGCGCGACTCCCGACATGAACGGCTGGTAGAATGACGCCGCGTACGGGAGGTATCCGTTGAGGAAACCCTGGACCTCATCGTGCCAACGGGACCAGTGGCCCACCCGGCCAATGGTCTCGAGCATGAACCCCGACCCCAGGTAGATGCGCAGCGGCACCACGGTCCAGCGCGGAATCGTCGCGGCGCGCCAATCGATCGGAGGCTCGGGCGCCGTCGGCGGCACGAGCGGTGGGCTCGCGACAGGCGTCGCCGCTGCGCCGGCGGTCTGCGGAACCTGCGGCGCTGTCATGGTCCCCCCCGTGTCCGGCGCCTGACCGCCGTGAGGCTCCAGATCGAGTCCGGCTTGGCGAGGAGAACCGCGAGGGAGAGCGACGCAAGCGCCGAGATCGGGTCGGGGTGGTAAGGCCACACACCGGTCAGCGCCATGTAGTTGATGAGGCAGACGAGCGCGGCGCCGGCGGCGAGGCGCGTCGAAAGCCCCAGGACGAGTGAGACGCCGATGATGATGTGCGCCCACGCCACGATCGGAGCCAGGAGGGCCGCGTGCGGTACGAGGACCGACCGCACAAAGACGTCGTATCCGGGTGCCGTGTGCTGTCCTGTGGCCGCGAGATATTGCTGCAGCGTCGCCGGCCACTCGCGCCACGTCTGCCAGGGGTCGAGACCGAAGAATTGCGCAACGCCGGTCGCGGCGAAGACCACGCCGGTATAAATGCGCATCGCCGCCACCGGCCATTCAATAGCAGCGGCCGCCGCCGGCGTGAGACTGTGTGCCTGCGCGGCGCCAGCCGGATCACTCATGGCGGGGAGATACCGCGGCCAGGGGACGCCGGCAATGGAACGGCCCGTTCAGATTCGGTTCAGATCTCATCAGGGCGCCGCATGTGCGAGAGCGCGTGCGCACATTGGCACGAAGCGCCCCACATATTGTGGTCCATGCGATTGCCGCTCAGACGGTACATCCCATCGAGCCGGCTGGCGACGGTCTTCGCGCTCGCGGGACTCGCGGTCGCGCTGGCCGTTCTCCTGTCGGTACAAGCGCTGCAGGTGTTGCGCGACCGTTCGGCCCTGAGCCGGCGAGCGGCGGCGGCACGGCTGGATGAGATCGCGCGGGCCGTCGCGCTGCGCACGGAGTACCAGCTCCTCACGCCAATGGCCACCGCGGTGGGAAATGCCGCGCTGGCCGATACGGGCGCCACGATGCATGGCCCGTCGGTCGTCATGTTCGCGAATCGCGTGGCCCGACAGCTCGCCCCGTGCCTCTGCGTCGCGCCCGGCGGCGTTGCGGTTCGCGTGCACGCCAGCGGCCACGTCGTCACGGTGAATCAGACGGACACCGCGGCCACGCGGCTCGCCGCCTGGGTCGCCGATACGCTTGCCAAGCAAGTCGCGCTGCCGCATCTCGCCAGCGCGAACCTCGTGGGCCGGCCCGCGGCGGGCGATGCGCCCGCTAAGGGCGGACGGCTCGTGTTCGGGCTCCTGTCCACCACTGCGCCGCTTCCGGTGCGGCTGTTCGGTTACATCGGACGGTTCACATCCGCCGGCTCGATCGAGGATGTCTTCGCCATCGAGCTTCAACCACTGGGGTTTCTGGTGCATGCGCTAAGTGACTCCACGATCCAGCCGGACGCCGGCGACGGGGGCGCCACCGTGCCGCCGGTGACACGTGATCTCATCGACGCGAGCGGACGGGTCTTGGATGCCGGCACCGGGGCCAGATGGTTGCCTGGCGTTCGCATCACCACCCTGCCACCCGACGTCGGCGGATTGCAACCGGCGCCCAGAAATGTCCGTGGGCGCCGGTCTCGTGAATCGTCACTAGGGGACGAACTCGAAGCCGTACCGAAGAGCCATCGACGCCAGCCACCGGACGTCGTCGTCGAGTGGCAGCGAGTCGGCCACCTCGATCGCGTCCGATGCCCGGTCGAACAGCGCGACCGACATCTCACCATCGTCGTGCCGGGCACGATAAACCACGCCGTCAGGCTGCTCCGGCGTCGCCCAAAGACCGCGCGCCGTTTCGCGCGATCGCAAATAGTCATCGCCGGTCGCGACCGCTGCGGAAACTCCTGCACGCGCTAGACCCGGCCCGTGCAACGCAATGAGCGTCACCGGGCGAATGACCCGGACCTGCGACACCCGGCGCGACCGAATGCCGCGCATCGTGACAAACTCCACGTCAGGCTCGCGCAAGAGCGCCTCCGCAAACGACGCCTCGCGCGTCGTCCCGAGATACGCGATGCGATACTCGCCGCCGGGAGCATCGAAAGGATGGCGCGGGGATCCACTCGGCCCGGGGCCAAACAGCACGGGCGGATCCCCGTGCCCGTGAATGCGCCACCAGATGGTGCCCGCCGCGATCCGCTCCACGAGCGGCGCGCGCGTGATGCTAGCCCCCCTGCTCGCCCGCCGTCTCGGCGACGCGCAATGCCTCATCCACGAGCGCACCATCACCGCTCGCCAACGCCTCGCACACCGTGCGCCCTCTGAGCGTTCCCGCCCTGGCGGTCAGCAGTTGGAGCTGCATCCACTCGTCGCGCCAGCCGCACACCGCCAACCACTTGGCCAGATGCGGCACAACGTTCCCATCAGCAGTGAACTGCACGCTCGGATACCGGTAGTCACCACTGGGAGACCGGATCGCGAGGAGCTTCCCCTCCGCACGCCGCTTGTCCACCGCCTGCCGCGAGATCCCAAGCAACGTCCCAACCTCGGTCGCGCCGATCTCCCCGCCCGCCCGCTCGATGACGCGGCGCTTCCGCTCCGCCGACCGGGCATACGACGCCGCCAATGGCTCCGCCGCCTCCGCCCCCGGCGCCAGCACCGCTCCCTCGGCGACAAGCCGAGCCATCGACCCCAACGCGGTAGGCGCCGCAAGCGCCGTCCGCACCACGCTCTCCGGCATCTCACGCACGAGCGCCAACAACGCGTACGCCGACCGGGCGAATAGCACCTCTTTGAGTTCGGTCGCCGGCCGGCGTCCCACCGATGCCTCGAACGCCGCCTCCGCCCAGGTCGGCTCCAAGGAGCGCGTGGAGATTCGCTTCGATTTTCGCTTGGGGAGGCGCTTCTTGGGGGTCGATCTGGCCATGACGACGTCCTGAGGTTGACGTCGTAAATCTACGATCTGCGGACTACGACGTCAACTCAGAGTGCCGGCCCGTCCCCCAATAACCGGTCACGGAAACGCCGCGTCCACCGCCTCGCACCACACATGGATGAGCATGAGATGCACTTCCTGGATATGCGCCGTCACCGTACTCGGCACCCGAACCACATGATCCGCCTCCACCCCAACCAGCCCCGCCGCGCCCGTCAACGCCACCGTCACCGCCCCACACCGGCGCCCCGCGGCAAGCCCCCGCACCACGTTCTCCGACCGCCCGCTCGTCGTTAGCCCCAACACGAAATCCCCCGCCACCCCAAACGCCTCGACCTGCCGCTCGAATAACGCCCCATACCCGAAATCATTCCCGATACACGTCACCGTCCCGGCGTCCGCCGCCAACGCGATCGCCGGCAACGCCCGCCGCGTCCGCAGATACCGCCCCGTCAACTCCCCCGCGAGATGACTGGCCTGCGTCGCACTCCCCCCATTCCCGAACGCGAGCACTTTGCCGCCACGCCGCAACGCCGCGACAAGCGCCTCCCCAACGGTCGCCACCACCCCCGCCAACTGCTCGGCGCTCGCCCGCACCACCCGCTCGTGCGCCTCGAAATGCTCGGCTATCCGTACCGGTGCCATGTCGTCCCGCTCTCCATGTATGTTCGCGTCGGGGAATCTGCCCGCCCCCCGCCCGTTTCGCGAGGCGCCCGTGGCACGGATTGTCCAGAACACGCACCACACCAGGAGACGCAATGGCCGCAAAACGCGCGAAACCGCGGGCCGGCATAAAAACCAGGCCGAAGCCCGCCGCCGGGAAAACGAAAGCGAAATCGAAATCCGCGCCACGCCCCACGAAAAAACCCGCGCCACCGAAGCTCGGCGAATACCGGAGCAAACGCGATTTCAGTAAGACCGCCGAGCCCGCGGGCGGCACCGCCACGCGCACCGGAACCCTCCGGTTCGTCGTCCAGAAACACGCCGCCCGCCAGGTCCACTTCGACCTTCGCCTCGAGCTCGATGGCGTCATGAAAAGCTGGGCCGTACCCAAAGGCCCGAGTCTCGACCCGGCGGTCAAACGCCTCGCCATGCAGGTCGAGGATCACCCCATCGAGTACAACACATTCGAAGGCACGATCCCGCAAGGCGAATACGGTGGCGGAACCGTGATGCTGTGGGACCGCGGGACCTACATCGCCGACCCCGCCATGCCCGCCGCTGCAAGCGACGAAGCCGCCGTCCAGGCCGGGTACGACCGCGGGGATCTCAAGGTCGTCCTCCAGGGCGAGCGCATGCGCGGCTCCTGGGTCCTCGTCCGCACTCGATTCGGCGCGGGACGCTCGAGCGCCAAACCCTCATGGCTGCTCATCAAACACCGGGACGCGTTCGCCGTACCGGGATCCGACATCGCGGCGGATGCGATGACGTCGGTCGAATCGGGCCGCACGATGGACGAAATTACAGCCCAGCCACCACCTGCCGCCGCGACGTAGGGTGTACCGGCGGCACCGGCGCCGCCAGCTTCACCCGCGCGTTGTCCGCGATCAACTGCCCCATCGCCTCCGCGGTGAGCGGGCGCGCGAAGAAATACCCCTGCCCCATCTCGCACCCCAACGCCCGCAACCCCATCCACTGCTCGCGCAGCTCGATCCCCTCGGCGATCGTCCGCAACGACAGGGACTCGCCGAGTGCGATGATCGCACGCGCCAGCGCCGGGTGCCCCTCGCCAGTCCCCACATCGTCCACGAAGGGCTTCGCAATCTTGAGGATGTCGATCGGGAACCGCTGCAGGTAGCTCAGCGATGAATACCCGGTTCCGAAATCGTCGATGGCGAGCCGCACACCGACGGCTCTGAGCTCGGTCAGACGATCAAGCATCGTCTCGGTGTGCTGCATCAGCACGCTCTCCGTGATCTCGAGCACGAGATCGTGCGGCCGCAACCCCGATCGCGCCAGCGCACGCCGCACGACGTCGACCACGCCCGCATGCTGCAACTGCTGCCCGGAGATGTTCACCGTGAGACTGAGCGGCACGTCGGAATGCCACTTGGTATCCCACGCCTTCGCCTGCCGGCACGCCTCCCGCAGGATCCACTCGCCGATCCCGACGATCAGACCGGTCTCCTCCGCCAACGGGATGAATTGCCCGGGATACATGAGCCCACGGTCGAGATGCCGCCACCGCACCAACGCCTCCATCCCGATCACGCTGCCGGTATCCAGCGAGACGATCGGCTGATACAGCAGTGTCATCTCGTCGCGCTCCAGCGCCCGGCGCAGATCCGCCTCCAGTTCCAGCCGGTCGAGGGCCTCGCGATGCATGCGCGTTTCGAACCGCTCGGACCGCCCCTTCCCGCGCCCCTTCGCCGTGTACATCGCCATGTCGGCGTTCCGCAGCAGCTCCGACGCGGTTGACCCGGCCTCGGCGAACGCGATCCCCAAACTCGCCGTCACGAATACTTCCTTCCCCTCCAGCTCGAACGGTGACCGCAACGCCGCCGTGATCCGCTCGGCCGCCACGGACGCCATGTCGCCGGTCGCGTCTTCGATCAGGACCGCGAATTCGTCGCCGCCAAGCCGCGCGACGGTGTCGGACGCGCGCACGCACACGCCGAGCCGCACCGCCGCCGCCACGAGGAGCCGGTCGCCAGCCGCGTGCCCCAGGCTGTCGTTCACGGTCTTGAAGTTGTCGAGATCGAGGAACAGAACCGCCAACCCCTCCTGCATCCGCTCCCGCCGTTCGAGCGCGTGCGTCACTCGGTCGAAGAACAGCGCCCGGTTCGCGAGGCCGGTCAGCGGATCGTGAAACGCCTGATGCGTGAGTTGCGCTTCCAGTGCCTTGCGGTCGCTCACGTCTCGCGCGTTGACCACGATGCCCCGCACGGTCGGCTCGTGCAGCAGGTTCGTCCCCACCGCCTCGATCGCCAGCCAACGCCCATCACGATGCCGGATGCGCCACTCGGCCGCCGCCGTCACGGACCCGGGGTCGCTCGCGGTCGCGAACGCCGCGGCCGCGTGCACCGCGTCGTCGGGATGCAAGAGATCCATCAGGGGCTTGCCCTCGAGATCCGAGGGCACATAGCCGAATAGACGCTGGATCGAGGGGCTCACGTACCGCAGCACACCGTCGGCGTCCGCGATCGCGATCATGTCGGTCGAATGTTGCACGAGCGCGCGGAACCGCGCCTCGTTCTCGCGCGCCGCCGTCTCGGAAAGAAGCCGTGCGTTCTCTCGCACCGCCGCCAGTTGCCGAAGGACGACCAGACAGGTGAGGGCTACGCACCCCACAGCCAGGAACGCCCAGCGCTCCCCGGACTGCTTGATCGCCTCATTGACCAGCAAGCCGTAACACACCACGACCGCGAGGTACGGCAGCAGCGTGAACGGCTGGATTCGCGAACCGCTCGCCGCGCTCGGCCGCTCCCGCTCGCCCGCAGGCGGCGGATCGGCGGCGTAGCGCTGGCACGCCCACGCCAGCATCAGATACGCCGCCATGAATGTCATGTCGGTCCATTTGATCCCGCCATACCCGACGCTCTGAATGACGAGTTCACTCGCCAGGTCGGAGGCGATGTACACCGTGATGCCGAGCAGGAACAGCACGAACGGAACCCGGCGCGGAACCGGCAAACGGCGCAACATGACGGTGGTCAGGCCGAGCGCGACCGCCGCATCACCCGTCGGGTACGCGACGTTGAAGAAGCGCGCGATCAGGCTCTGCGAACCGGTGAGCGCGGTCGGAACGACGATGAGATACCACACGGCGATGCCGACGCCGAGGAGTATGGTCGCCGCATCGTACAGGAACTTCCGCTGCTCGGACCGCACACGCCGCGCGCGCGGGAGCGCCAGGAGCGCGATCAGCCAGCACGGATACAGAAGCAGATACGGAATGCCGAGCAGCGTGTCGTTCGGGTCGCGATGCCAGCCGTGCACGTACGCGAACTCGCAGACGTTGCCCGCGAGAACGCCGAGGAACCCGGCGCCAGTGAGCTCGAGCGCCCGCCTCAGGCCCGCGTGGTTCTCGGCCGGGATCCGCCGCGATGCACGCCACGCCAGCGCGACGATCCCCAGGTTCATCGGGAGGAACGCCAGAAGCAGAATGACCTGGCGGACCACGCTGTCGGCAGGCGCCGACCCGAGCCACGCGACGTACAACACCGCGTAGGCCGTCATCGCGGCCGGCAACACGATGCCCGGGTTGCCTATCCGTCCGCGCGAAGGATCAGCGTCCCGCTGTCCCCCCGTCTGAGGCCCTGATGTCCTCAGGCTCCCTGAACGGTGCTGGTCCGGCCGGCCCGCCGCCGGTTGCTCCGCCTGCACCGTGTCATCCATACGGTACAGGACGCGCCGCGGAGCAGCCGGGTTACCGCCGGATCGCTGCCAGCTCCTCTGTCCAGGCGCCGCTCAAACGAGACGCCGGACGACCCCCCAGAGTGAGCCGACGATCAGATGTGGCAGGACGCCAGGCCCCGCTTCTCCAGATAGCGCTGGTGATACTCCTCGGCCGGGTGAAACGCCGGCGCCGGCTCGATCTCCGTCACCACCGGACGGTGCAGCTTGCCGCTCGCCTGCAGCGCGTCACGAGAGGCCGTCGCGGCCGCCTTCTGCTCCGGCGTCGCGTAGAAGACCACCGACCGGTACTGCGTCCCCACGTCAGGTCCCTGGCGGTTACGCGTGGTCGGGTCGTGGTTCTCCCAGAACACGTTCAGCAGCTTGTCGTAGTCCACGCGAGACGGGTCGTATGTCACCTCGACCACTTCGGCGTGACCCGTGCGATCCGTGCACACCTGCTCGTACGTGGGGTGGTCGGTCGCGCCGCCAGCATAACCCACCCGGGTCGCCAATACGCCGGGCACCTGGCGGAACGTGGCCTCGACACCCCAGAAACATCCCGCGCCGAAGAGGGCCGTTTGAGTGACCGCACCGGGCCGCGGCGTCGCGGCCGTGGGTGAAGGAATCGTTGCTGGCGTCGTTGCTGGCGTCGTTGCTGGTGTCGTCATATCGCGCCCGAACGAAAAATTGTCCGTGTGACCCGATTCATCGGGGACGAGCAGGCTTCGCGCAACGTAATCGGTGCCGTGGCCACTGGTCCAGCGACGGCCCCGCCGGCCCCGTCCAGCCCGGGCAACCCGCTCCGTGCGACCTGTGGCGTCAGCCCGGTGCCCCACTAACTTCTGCACGTGACCATGTGCCGAGCGGTGAGCGGCCTGATAGCGGGAGCCACCCTGCTGCTCTCGCCCCGCAGCGCGACCGCGCAATCGGTGCCGGCGCCGAGCGCTGGCCGCGTGGCGGCCCAGGCCGGCGTCGGCGTCGTCGCGATGCCGATCGGTTTCGTCGGCGGCGGCCTCGCCACCCGCTGGATCGCCAACCGCTTCGGTGCCTCATCTGACGGAGCATCCGACGCCGGTCTCGCCGGAGCCTATGTGAGCGCCGTGTTCGCCACGGCCGCCGGCCCGACACTCGTCGGAGCCGGGCCACACGCCAGCGGCTCGTATTTCGGCGCCCTCGGCGGCGCGGTCGTCGGCGGCGCGGGCAGCTTCGCCCTCGTGCGGCTCAACCGGCTGGGCGATGCAGGCGGCGTGCTCCGCGTGTTGAGCCTCATCGGGGTCGTGATCCTGCCCAGCGCAGGCGCCACACTCGGCTACGACCTGACCCGCCGCTACCGGAGGTGACGCACCCGCCATGATCGCGCTCGGGATCATGCAGCGGTGGAACGCGTTCACCACGTGGTTCAACCGGCAGGAGTACAGCGAGAACGCCGTTCTGCTGGGCTTCGCGACCGCCATCGGTGTGCTCGCGGCCCTCGGTGTCATCGCGTTCTATCGCACCATCGACCTCGCCTACGCCGTGTTCTACCGATGGGCTGGGTCGGACCTCCCGCCCGCCGTTGGTCTGCTGTACCGCCCCGTTGTCACAGGCGCCGGCGTCGCGCTCGCCTGGTGGGTGATGCGGCGCCTCGGCCGTGGCAGTGATGGGCTCAATGTCCCCGATGTCCAGTTGGCGGTCGTCCGCCGCGGCGGATCCATCCCCGCGCGCCCCGCACTGGCCCGCACGCTCGCCAGCGCCATCACGATCGGCAGTGGCGGCTCAGCCGGAAGCGAAGGACCCGTGGTCGTGCTGGGCGCGGCGATCGGTTCGGCGCTGGGGCGGGCGTTTCGCTTCACACCGCAGCGCACGGCGACGTTCGTCGGTTGCGCGAGCGCCGCGGCAATCAGCGCCGCGTTCAACGCGCCCCTGGCAGGCGCGTTCTTCGCGATCGAGGAGATCCTGGGATCGTTCTCCGTCGCGTCGTTCTCGCCCGTCGTGGTGGCGAGCGTCGTGGCCGCGATCGTCTCGCGCGCCGCCTTCGGCAACCACCCCGCGTTTCCGATGCCGTCGCAGTACGGATACGGCTCGATCGGCGAGATCCTCATCTTCTTCCCGCTGCTCGGCGTCGTGACCGGCTTCACGTCGATCGCGTATGTCCGCACCTACTTTGGCTTCGATGCACTCGCGGCCCGCTTCCGGGGTGCCCGATTCGAGGCGGTGATGCCCTGGGTCGCCGGCGCCGTCGTCGGCGCCATGGTCTGGCTGTCACACGGGTTGCTCGTCGGGTACGGACACCTCGCACTGCACGCCGAGATGTTCGGCCAGTTGGCGTGGTACACGCTGTTCGGCCTCGCGGCCGGCGGGATCGTCGCGACCGCGATCACCCTGGCCGGTGGAGGTTCGGGCGGCGTCTTCACACCATCCCTCTACATTGGTGCGGCGGCCGGAGGCGGTGTCGGTGTGCTCCTGATGCGCCTGTGGCCCGCGATTGGCATTCACCCGGAGGCGTACGCCGTCGTGGGGATGGGAGCGCTGGTCGCGGGTGCCACCGACGCCCCGATCACCGGGATCCTGCTCGTGTTCGAGATGACCAACGACTACGCGATCATCATCCCGCTGATGCTCACCGTGGTCGTCGCACACGCGATCGCGCGGCGCTGGGAACCGGATTCCCTGTACAGCGGCTGGCTTCGGCGACGAGGCGAATCGATCGAACAGGGCGCCGACCGCGACGTGCTCGCCGGCCTGCAGGTCCGCGATGCGTATGACGCGAACCCCCGCGTGATCGGCGAGGACACACCCCTCGACGCGCTGCTCGGCCTGCTGGACTCCAACCAGCCCTGCTACCCGGTCGTGGACGCCGAGGGCCACTGCGTCGGCGTGATCACGGTGACAGGACTTGGCCAGTTGGCCGCCGCCGCCCGCGATTCCGGCCCCCTGGTGCGAGCCATCGACGCGCTCGAACCCTCAGAAATCGTGGGGCCGTCGGACTCGCTGCTCGACGCGGTGCGCAAGATGGGCGTGCGCGGCGCCGCGGCGCTCCCGGTCGTGGACCGCGTTTCCGGACAGGTCGTGGGACTCGTCACGCACGCGCACATCGTGACCGCCTACGAGTCCCGGGTAGCGCGCACCGCCAGTGTCTAATCCAGCGCAGGCCGGCTCTCTAGATCCCGCCGTACCACTCGTAGCCCTGATCGCTCCAGTACCCGCCGTTCCTGACGGACATGAACACGATCCTGGTCAGATACTTGGTGTTCTTGTAGCCAAGCTTGATCGGCGAGTGGATTCGCGCCGGACCGCCGTGCGCCGCACCGAGGAACGCGCCGTCCATGCCGTAGGCGACCAGCGTCTGCGGATGCGTCGCACTCTCGATGTCCCAGCTCTCATGATATCCGTCGTCGAACGACTGGAAGTCGAGCGTATCGCGCCGCCGGATCCGCACCCACCACGGCGGCGAGGTCGCCGAAGCCGCACGCCGGTCCACGACGCGATCGCCTGCCACCCTTCGACGCAGTAGTGATTGATGCGCTGCGTGACCGACGGCATACGCTGCAGGTCGGCCAATGAAAACCGCATCGGCCGCGCGACCATGCCGCTCACTTCGAGCGCCCACGGGCCACTGGTCTTGGCGTCCCACACCGGCACCGATGGCGCGATGAAATACGCGGGGAATGCGTTCCCGGCATCCAGCGCCGCCGGCCCGCCGCATCCATCGACGTGTGACGGAACAGCACCCGCTCCACGACCTCGTTCTTTCGCTCGGCGTATTGCAGTACGCGCTGCGCACTCTTCGGTCCGCGGCTCCCGCACGCCGCGAGCAGCGCGGCCCCAATCCCGCCGCCGGTCGCGACCAGGAACCGGCGCCGGCCGATCGCCCTCTCGTCATCGGGTCCGGCGACACCCGCGTGCGGCATCGGCACCCCGGTCACGATCGGCTTGCTCACGGTTCGGGCGGCGACGAAGGAATCGCCCCAGTCACCCGCGCAGCCAACGCGTCCGCCGCATCCGGACGAGGCGCCCACCGCGGCAGCAGGTGATAGAACGGCCGGCCGTTCCGCCGCTCCGGTGCGAACCGCTCGTTGTACCGGCCCGTAACCATCGACGGCAGTACGTACGGATCGACCGCAAACACCATGAATACGTGTCCCGCCGCCAGGCCAAGCAGCGCCACCATCCCCATGAAATGCCAGTAGCGAGCCCACACGTAGCCGCCGAACAGCGTGGTCAGCGGCGCCAGTTCGACCGGCTTCCAGATCGCGATGCCGGATAGCACGATCAGGACGCCGATCCACGGCATCGCGAAGTACGCGCCCTTCTGCAGCGCGTTGTACTTCCCCTGCAACGGATGCTGGCGCCGGACGAACAGGTAGAACCGCACCATCTGCGCGACGTCGCGGATGTCGCCACGCCGCGGGATGAGGTCGCGCCACTCGCCATGCAGATAGACGTAGGCGAGATAGACGAACCCGTTGGCCACGAGCACCCACATCATCGCGAAGTGCCAATGGCGTGCGCCGCCCAGCCACCCGCCGAAGGTCAGCCAGTCAGGAATGGCCCGCCCCTCGAATGGGTAGCAGCAGAATGTCTCTCCCTTCCGGTGAAACGCGGGGTACGCATTGAAGATCCGCATCCCCGATCCGGCCATCACGAGGATGGCCACGACCGCGACCCAATGCGTCACACGCACGATCGGTGCGTGCCGGTTCCGCTCGATGCGGGGAGGCGGCGGCAGGTCGTCGGGAATCGTCACGCGCCGCCTATGATCGGTGAACGCCGCCGCTGCACTCTTACCGCGCCGGGGTCGTGCTCGGTGTCGTCGTCACACCGGCAGCAGCGAAGAGCGGCACATACTGGCCGTAGCCCTCCGATTCGAGCTTGTCCACGGGGATGAACCGCAGCGCCGCCGAGTTCATGCAGTAGCGCAACCCGGTGGGCGCGGGGCCGTCGTCGAAAACATGGCCCAGATGCGAGTCGGCATGCGCCGACCGCACTTCGGTGCGCGACATGAGCAATCCCCTGTCGGTGCGCGTCGTGACGTTGGCCTGGTCGATCGGCTTCGTGAAGCTCGGCCAGCCGGTCCCCGATTCGAACTTGTCGCAGTGAGCTGAAGAGCGGCTCGCCGGAGACGACATCGACGTAGATCCCGGCGGCGTGGTTGTCCCAGTACGCGTTCCGGAATGCGCGGCTCGGTCCCCTCATGCTGCGTGACCGTGAACTGCGCCGGGGTCAGTTGGTGCTCCAGCTCCTTCTCACCCGGCTTCCGGTAGTTGCTGAAATCCATGGTGCCTCCTGTTCGTGGAGCGGCTGCCGGCTGTCCCGGGCGCTCCGATATGATGGCGGGGATGATGACCGGCCGCGACGTAGCCGCCGTGACAGCGAACTGAAGCGCATAGGTGGCCGCAGCGGCCACGATGACGGCGACGACGGTCGTTGCCAGCGCCGCTGCGCCAGGGCGCGCGCGCCACAGGTAGGCCCTCCGCCGGTCATTCCTTGGTGACGTCATACACCACAACTATGTCGGCCCGGCTCAGTTGGTTCCCACGATCCGGCGCCCTTGACCCCCGAACGATCGGCCAGAGGCCGCCAGCCCGCAACCGCCCAATCGAAACCTCCGGGTGCGGTCCCCCCGTAGTGATGACAGAACCCTCTGCGGAGTCCGCTCATGCTCGAGGCATTGCTCCGTCTCTTTGCGCTACGCCCGCTCTTCACGGTGGCGATCCTGGGCGTCCCGCTCCTGATCATCATCGCCGTGGGACTGTTCACGATCGTCGCGCTCAAGCTGCTGGTGTTCGTGGTGCTGCCGATCGCCGTCATCGTTTGGATCGTGCGCCGCGTATTCTGGCGTGACAGATTCGATTGCCCGCCCGACGACTGGGCGTAACGATCGGCCCCGGTACGACACGACGGAGAATCCAGATGGGAGATCGGACGCAGGAGCCGGCCCTGCCGGCCGCTGTTCCTCCCGGCATTTTTCCAGCCGTTCCGCCGGCCATGCCGCCGGTCCGGGCACAGTCCAACCGCCTCACGCTTCCGCGATGGAGCGCGTGGGGTCTGGTCGGAACCTGGGGCATCTACTGGTCGGCACTCGCGGCATACGAGGTGTTGCCGGCCGCGTGGCACGTGCTGGTCGCGGAGGTGCTGCACCGCCACGATACCGTCTCACTCACCTACACGGGCGGCCTGCTGCTGCCGGCTGTCGTGATCGCGGCCCCGCCCCTGCTGCTCGCCCTGGCGTGGCTCGCCACTCGGCCGCCGCGCACTACGTGACGCACTACGTGACGCATTACCTGACGGTTGGCTACTTGAGCCAGACGGTATTCTGAATCGATCCGCCGAGCTGGATCACGTTGACGACCAGTGAATCGTGCGACAGCAGGAACGTGGCAACGGTCTGCCCCACTCCCGGAATCACTGACGTGAAGATCAGCGAGCCTGCATTGACGCCGGCCACGGATGACGTATCGAGCGCCACATACGAGCCGCTATCGGGTCCTATCCCACCGTAGTTCCCGAACCCGCGAACAGTGTAGGTCGTCGGGGTCATCGCCAGCGTCGCCCCGTTCGAATGGTCGACGGCCGGACCGCCGGCAAACAATGAGAGGTTGTACGCGCTCGAGAGATCGATGTCGTCGCCCTGGGTCGCGTCGCCGGGCAGCGTCAGCCCCGTCGTGGTCGACGAATGGCATGCGACGAGCGCCGACGTCAGGGCGAACGCGACGACGGCGATTCTGGCGTTGAGCATCACAACTCGCCGCCTACTGACAGCTCTTCGACTTGACCGCGGTGAACACGTTGATGCGCCCGAACCCGTAGTTCGGATCGGGACGCTTGCCGGTCACTTCCGTCGACGACGTGGCGATACACGTCTCGAGCGTCTGCCCGACGACGGTGTTGGACTGCCCCTTCACCACAGCCGCCTCACCCGCCACCAGAGGCGAGGCGAAGCTCGTCCCCGCGCCGACCAGATACAGGGTGTCCGCGCCCGGGCAGAGCGAGCTCGCCGAGCTGCACGCGCCGATCACCAGGTCGGCCTGCGCGTCGGCTGTGTCGGAGGGAAGCGAGTCCGCGACATTACCACCAGGTGCGAAGACGGCCACGCCGTCACTTCCGAAGTTCGAATACGCGGCAATGTCGTCGAAATTCGCCTGGCCGATCGGGCCGGTCGCACCCACGCTCAGCACGTGATGCAGGCCGGCAGGCGCGTTGAGGCTGTCCACGTAGCTGCCCGTCGAAGCCGTCGCGGTGTTGAAGTCGACCCCTTCGTTGCCGGAAGCGGCCACCAGCACGATGCCCCGCTGGAATGCGTAGTCCACCACCCGCTGGAAGATGTCGATGAACGACATGTCGTCGGAATTGGTCCGGTTGAAATACCCGCCGAGGCTCATGTTGATCACGTCGGCGTTGTTGTCGGTCGCGTAGAGAATCCCCTCGAGGTTCCCGATGAAGCTGCCCTGCCCGTTGTCGTTCAGCACGCGGACCATCACGAGTTGCGCCTGCGGCGCGACGGCCGCGAGGTTGATCGAGTTCGTGGCAATCTGCGACGAGACGAACGTGCCATGCGCTGCAACGTCGTGGCTGAAGGGCAGCGGCTGCGTCGACGTGTCGGTTGCGAACACGAATGAGGTGCTGAGCGCCGTGTTGATCCGTCCGGCCAGATCCACGTGGGCGGTGTCCACGCCGGAGTCGAGAATGAACACTTTCACGCCCGCACCCTGCGACGTGAGCTGCCAGGCGGTGTCCGCCTGGATCACGCTCATGTTCCACTGTGCCCCGAAGAACGCCGCGGTCCGCGGGTCTACCGCGCCACGCGGCGTGAACGAGCGCATCCGCACTGCGGACGGCTTGAAACTCCGGAGGCGCATTCTCGCGAACGAAGGATCGGTCATCCGCATTTGGTGCACGTCCGCGACGACGGCCTGCACGCCGTTCCGTAGACGCAGCGCGCCCGCCGACGTTGCCGAGAGCCCGGCCACCACCACGATGCCGGTCGGTGCGTGCGAGAAGACGATCCGGCCGCCATCGGCGCGGATCTGGGCCTTGAGCGCCGACGACGGTGCCTGTCCTGACGGCAGCTCAATGAGGTATCGCGGGGCCGCCGGCAGTGCCGTCAGTGCGGCACGCGCCGGTGGCGGAGCGACTGGAGCCATGTCCGAGCAGCCCGCCAGGACGCCGGCGGAACCGGCGGCGGCGGTCAGAACGAGCCGGCGGCAGGACTGCACCGCGCGCCAGCCGCGAATACCCCAAGTGGTGGTCATACCGTCGAAGCTGCGAGGGTGTACATGCGCCGTCAAGCCACTATATCAAGTCAGACGGAGGGCTGGGGTGAGCGGTCACGTTTCGATCGCCCCGAGCCTGGCGTGAGCCGGCCTGCGAGGTCTTTCGCGGTTTCCACTCCCCAACGGCAGGTCCCCATGACATACTTGCCCGTGAAGTCACCGTTCATTGACCTCGGTCGTCGAGAGTACTGAATGCAAACGCGCCGTCTCGCCATTGTAACGACACTCGTGGTAGCGACCCTCGCGGCCTGCCACAGTTCGTCCGCTCCGAAGCCGACCGCATCGTCGATGCAGGCCGGTCACTTGGATAGCCTCGCTGTCGCTGCGTCGGCCGCTGGACAGTTCGACCGGTACCGGCTCCTCACCTACCCGATCGCGTTCCTCGCGGAGAATGGCGTACCAGCGACCATCTCGCTGAGCGTGGATGGCGCTTCACAGAAGTTCCAGGCTGGCGTCCTGGAGCTGGTCGGCCAGACCGCTGGACCCACCCCGGTGCCAAGTGACTCGATCTTCATCGAGTTCGCCTGGACCGGCGACGATGTAAGCCAGTTGGTCTATGCGCAGATCCTTGTTCCGGACACACTCGGCGACGTCGCCGACCTGGTCGGAACCCAGGCCAATCCCAACTTCGACTCGGTGACGGTCGCGTCGGCCGGCGCATCGGGAATCAGCGGCAAGTGCCACACGTTCTCGCTGCCGATTCCGAACGCCGCCGCTGAGGATCTCCTCAGTGGATCGACGTGCTCCTCGGGCAACATGACGGCCGCATTCTCGGTGTTCTTCACCCCGTCCGCCGGCTTCCCGAACAGCGCCTTCGTGCTGTCGAGCCAGTCCCTGCCGGGTATCCGGATCGTTCTCGCTCAATCGAACGGCGGCCAGAACCGTGTTCGCGCCCTTATGACCAGCCGCGCCCGGATCGTCCTGCACTGACGTCGCCCCGGCGACAATAGAAGGTAGGCAAGCAGGGCCGGCCGGTTGCATGGCCGGCCCTGATCGCATCCGTCCCTTGGGCGGCGTCAGGCGCGAGCGAGCACGACAAATGCGCTGTCCCCGCCACGAATGCCCAGCCAACACGCGAACTGCCCAGACCGTAGTAGATGCACACCCACGGTCTGTGATAAATTCGGTTCGGCCAGCCGCCGTTCGGCCGGCCCCCGTGGACCACAGCCCCAACTGGACGTGCAGGGAGCGGAGGCAGCATCCCGGTACGCGAGTAACGAGCGATCGCGCTGCACCATTCTTCGAGCAGCTCCAGCGGTAGCCCCATTGGGCGCCCCATCGGGCGCGCCATCGGCAACCAGGCTGGCGGCCTCACCGTGCCCGCCAGAATAGCGACGCACGGCGCCGGACGCATCGGCGTGGTCCTCCTCCCTGCCCTCGTCGTCGCGCTCGTCTGCGCCGGCACGCTCTGGAACATCCGGGATGTCACGGTTCGCGAGAATTGGATCCGCCACACCGACCGGGTCAAGCTGGTCGCCGCGGACTTCCTCGCACAGCTCAGCCTCTCCCGGACGGCCATCAACAAGTTCCTCACCAGCGGCGACGCCACGGACATCCCGCCGTATCGCGCGGTCGCCGACTCCGCGACCAAAGACCTCGCCCTCCTGCGAAGCCTCACCAGCGACAACCCGCACCAGCGCCCCCGCCTCGATGACCTCGACCGCGTCGCAACGGCGCGATTCGCTGACATCGACTCCATGATCGCCATCCGCCAGACTCGAGGCGAAGCCGCGGCCGAGGCGGCGTCTCCCACGCGTGGCCGCGAACTCATGGACACCGCCCGCCGCGTCGGAGCGGCCCTGACGGCCGACGAGGATTTCCTCCTCACCCGGCGCACGCCGGCGCTGAATCACCGTCGCGCGTTCACGGTGACCGTGCTCGTCCTCGGTACCGTGATCGCTCTGCTACTCGGTGTCCTCGTGAATGCGTACCTGCTGCGAGCCGCCGCACTCGCCGCCACGCAGAACGAGCAACTCCGCAAACAGGCGCGAGAGTTGGAAGCCCAGAACGACCAGTTGCAGGAGCAGGCATCCGAGATGGAGATCCAGACGGACCAGATGCAGCGGCAAGCCATGGAGCTCGAAGCGGCGAATACCGCAAAATCCGAGTTCCTGACGAGCATGTCGCACGAGCTGCGTACGCCGCTCAACGCCATTAGCGGCTACGCTGACTTGCTCGATGCCGGCATCCGGGGGCCGCTTCTGCCACCACAGCTCGATGACATCCAGCGCATCCGGCGCGCGAGCGCGCACCTGCTCGCGCTCATCAACGATGTGCTCAATGTCGCGCGCCTCGAAGCCGGCCACGTGGAGGTCGCGGCGAAACCGGTGCTCGTCGAGCCTCTCCTCATCGAAGCAGCCGGCATGCTCGAGCCACAGGCCCGCACCAAAGGCATCACGTTCGAGCGCGTACGGTGCGATGCCGACTACACGGTCGTCGGCGACCGCGACCGCATCCTCCAGATTCTCCTCAATCTGCTGTCCAATGCGGTGAAGTTCACTGCCTCGGGAGGCAGCGTCACGCTGCTCTGCGAGAACTCGGCGCGCCGCGACGAGGGACGGATCTCCATCGTCGTTCGCGATACCGGCCGCGGAATCCCCGCTGATCAGATGACGCGGGTCTTCGAGCCGTTCGTACAGGTCGGACGGCGTCTCTCCGGCACCGACGAAGGCGCCGGTCTCGGACTCACGATCAGCCGCGATCTCGCACGCGCGATGCACGGGGATCTCGTAGCCGAGAGCCGCGAAAGCGTCGGGTCGTCCTTTACCCTGGTGCTGCCCTCCGCAGGTGTCGCCGGTATTCCCACCCCGTCAGAGGCGGGCAGCACGCTCGCTGGGCCGCGCGCGGATGGCGCCACGACCAGCGATGGCCGGGACGGCGGCCGCGTCGCGTACGCGGACACCGATAGCTGATAGGACGCGATACCGACGATCACGGCTATCACGTGATGAGCACGACCGAAACACGCGGCCGGTTCAGTCGCCATGTCCGATATTGCCGCTCATCACATCGCAACGCGCGTGCAACCGTTGTGCATTTCGCTTCGCGAATCAGCCAACCCTCCACGCGAAGTTGCTGTCCAACGCACCATGACACTCCTCACACACGTTCCCGATGCGATTCGCTCCGCGGCGCGGCCACGCGCGCGAGTCCGCAGCCGCGCCCTCTCCATGGCAGCGGCAGCCATGACCATGGCCACAGCCGCGCTGGCGATCCCTGCCTCACGCGGCGGCGCGCAGCCCGCCAAACCCAACGAGTTCAGCTACCGCGCCGCGATCGAGGCCGGACAGAAGGATGAAGCCGTACATAACAACGCCGCGGCCCGAGACGAGTATGTCCGCGCCCTGACGCTCATCAAGGGTCACCCCGACGTCGTCTACCTCATCGCGCGCAGCGAGGCACGACTCGGACACGCCGATGCGGCGGTCTCCCGCCTGCGAACGATCGCCGCCATGGGACTCGCCTACCCGATCGAAGACGATTCCGCATTTGCGGCGTTGCGCGGCCACAAGGACTTCGACGCGGTCCGCACCGCCATGGCCACCAATCGCTCCGCGATCTCGACCGCCACGGTGACGCACGTGCTCGCGGATACGAACATGCTGGCCGAGGATCTCGCATACGACCCGGGCAGCCGCACGTTCTACGTGAGCAGCGTGCACCGGGGCGCCATCGTCGCCGTGCCGGAGAACGGCCCCGTGCACGATTTCGTTCCTGCCGGCCGCGATAATGTCTACGGCATCATGGCGCTCGCGATCGACACCCGGCACGGTGTGCTGTGGGCGACGACGTCCGCGATGCCGCAGGCTGATGGATATAAGGCCACCGATTCAGGACTGTCGGCGGTGTTGCGCTACGAGTTGGCCACCGGACGCCTGCTACGCCGGTTCGACGCGCCCCGCGATGGCCGTGGCCACAACCTCGGCGACATGACGGTCGATCAGAATGGCACCATCATCATCTCCGACGGCGTGAGCGGCGACATTTACACGGTACGCGCTGGCCGCGACACGCTCGAGACGCTCGTCCCGCGCGGGACGTTCCGCTCGCCACAAACGCCGGCCGTACTCCCCGACGGACGTGTCATGATTGCCGACTACGCCCTGGGACTCGCCGTGATCGACCGGCAGGACGGAACCGTGACCTGGGTCCAGCACCCCGACACCACCGCCGTCAACGGCATCGACGGCATGTATGTCCAGGGACACACGCTGTACGCCGTCCAGAACGGGACGTCGCCGGAACGGGTCGTGCGATTCACGCTCGACGCTCGCTTCGCGAACGTGACAGGCTGGAAGGTCATCGAGCGCGGCTCACCCTCGCTCGGCGACCCCACCCACGGCGTCCTCACCGCCGATGGGTTCTACTTCCTCGGCAATAGCGGGTGGGACCGCTTCGGCGACGACGGCTCCATCAAGTCGGTCGCCGCATCACCCCCCGCAATTTTCCGCGCGCCGCTCACACCTTGAACCGCCGTCCGCCCGTCGGGTGACGAAAAGTGTCAGCTCTCCGGGTTGGTCGCCCACACGGTCGCGCTGGTCACGAACGCCCGATCGTCGAGTTGCAACATCCCCACGATCACGTGCGCGATATCCTCGGCGTGCAGCTTCCGCGGGCTGTCGGGCCGCGCGCCGTAACCGTTCGACTCGAAGAACGGCGTCATGACTTCGCTGGGATTGACCTGCATCACGCGGATGTCGCTCTTGCGAAGCTCCGTCCTCCAGACTTCCGTGAGGCCGCTGAGCGCGTATTTCGTCGAGGCGTATGCCGAGCTGTTCGCGCCCGCCCGCTGGCCGGAGGTGGACGCCACGTTGACGATCGCGCCCGACCGGCGCGGGACGAAGTAGCGCGCACTCTCCCGCGCCACCAGCGTCGCACCGAGCACGTTCGTCTCCCATACGCGCCGCATGTCGGCCGCGGTCACGGACAACAGGGGCGCTGATGAGCCGATCCCCGCGTTGTTGATCAGGACGTTGTAGCCGCCCAGCTCGCGCACGACGGTCTCGATGAGCCGTGCGACGCTCGCTTCGTCGGTCACGTCGGCCGTCACCGGCGTCGCGCCGATCTCTTTTGCCGCCCGCGCCAGCACGTCCGCCCGCCGCCCCGAGATCGCGACCTGCGCACCCTGCGCCGTGAGCGCTCGCGCCGTCGCCAACCCGATCCCCGACCCCCCGCCCGTCACCAGCACTTTCGCGTCGCTCAGCCGCATGCGTCTCCCCCTCCTCAGGTCTGTCTGGTTGCAGAAAGTTTACCGGGCCACTCACGAGCGGGGTCAGCCTGCCGCTTGCGCACCGAGCTTTGCGAGCTTGAGCACCGTGTTCCAGTTCCTCGCCGTGCCCCGCGTACCCAGTTTGGAATCGATGACGGCCGTCGTCAGCCGCGATCTCCCGGCACCGTCCGGATAGTAGGCATAGAGGTGACGGACGCCGGGTGCCACGACTTCGCGCCCCACGATCGCCGCCCGCAACGCCGCCACTGTGGGCTTGCTCGGCGCCTTCTTGAGCAGTACGACGTGGAGACGGCCAGGATCGCGCTCTGCTTCCTCCCGGAAGGGATTGCGTGCGATCACGTCCTGCCACTCCTTCGGTGTCCGCACGAACCACTCCGTTGTCCGCCGAAGCCGCTTCGCCGCCTCCGCCTCGAGCCAGCGCTCAACGTCATCACCCGTTCGCTTCGTACTCTCGAACACGAGATTTCCACTCTGTAACAACGACCTCGGACGCCCGCAGCCGACGGCTTCCAGAAACTCCCGCAGCACGCTCATCGCGATCATGCTGCTACCGCCGACGTTGATCCCGCGAAGCAAGCCAATGTATGTCGCCATTGAGGTCTCCGAAGGCCGCTATCTTGTCTGCACGCCGGTTGAGTATCTCTCGCCCGAACGCCTCGCGCAAATGCGACCCCGATCGAGGAACGGAATTCAATGAGCCGGGATGAGGACAAGGAGCAGTGGACTGAGGTCGACCACTATCTGGCAGGGCTCCTCTTGCCGGACGACCCGGTGCTTCGCGAGGCGGTCGCCGCCAGCGACGCCGCCGGCCTTCCGGCCATCCAGATCTCGCCGCTGCAAGGCCAGTGGCTCGCGATTCTCGCCGCCGCGATCCGCGCGAAATCCATCCTCGAAATCGGCACGCTCGGCGGCTACAGCACGATCTGGCTGGCCCGCGCCCTCGCACCCGGCGGACGGCTCATCTCGCTCGAGCTGGATCCGGCACACGCCGCCGTCGCCCGCGCCAACCTCGCGCACGCCGGTGTCGCCGACCGCGCCACCGTTCGCGTCGGCCCCGCCCAGGAATCGCTACGCGCCATCGCCACCGAAGGTCTCGGCCCCTTCGACTTGATCTTTATCAATGCGGACAAGACCGGCTATCCCGCGTATTGGACGGCGGCGCTGGCGCTGGCGCGACGCGGATCGCTGATCATCGCGGATAATGTCGTCCGCGACGGCGCCATCGCGGATGCCGGGAGCCAGGACGAGAATGTCATCGCGGTGCGGCGATTGAACGACCTGATGGCCGCCGATCCGCACGTCAGCGTCACGGTGCTGCAGACGGTCGGCGTCAAAGGCTATGATGGTTTTGCGGTCGCCCTCGTGACCGGCAGCCCGTGATCGCGGCCGCCGTCGCGCACAGCCCACTTTCACGCGTTCCGGCGATGCGGGTGGCTGCTCCGCCGGCAGGAGCGTACTGACATGCCCACGCAGATCGAGCACGCGGCCGCGTTTCACCGGCTTCACGTGCCGGGACGCCCGGTCGTCCTGTACAACGTCTGGGACGCGGGCACCGCGCAAGCCGTCGCGCGAGCGGGCGCGAAGGCCATCGCGACGGGAAGCTGGTCCGTCGCCGCGGCCCATGGCTTTCAGGACGGTGAGCAGATTCCGCTGGACGTTGCGCTCGCCAATCTCCGCGAGATCGTGGCGGCGGTGCAGCTTCCGGTCACCCTGGATCTCGAGGCCGGCTGACGGCAGCTCGCCCGGCACGGTCGCGGCGACGGTCACCCGCGCGATCGGGGCCGGCGCGATCGGATTCAATCTCGAGGACCAGGTCATCGGCGCGGACGCCCTGTACCCGGTGGCCGAACAGGAGGCCCGCGTCCACGCCGCACGCGCCGCCGCGGACCGCGCCGGGGTCCCCGTCTACATCAACGCGCGGACGGACCTGTTTCTCAAGGCGGACCCCGCGAGCCACGACGACGCGCTCGTGACCGCCGCCCTCGAACGCGCGCACGCGTACGCGCGGGCCGGAGCCAGCGGCTTCTTCGCTGCTGGCCTCATCGACGAGGCCCTGATCGCCCGGGTCTGCAAGGAGTGCCCGCTCCCGGTCAATATCCTCGTCCGCCCCACCGCGCCCTCCGGCAAACGGCTCGCCGCACTCGGCGTCGCCCGCATTAGCTATGGACCCGGGCCGTACCGGGTCGCCATGCAGTCGGTCGAAGAGGCCGCGCGTCAGGCGCATGCGTCAGTAGAGGGGTAACCCCAGGGCTGGCGGTCCCCACGCCGCCCCGGCGGCCGTGACGATCGCCACGGATGATGGTCGTTTCGCCCCTTTCGCCTCGCACCGCGATCCGGGGCTGTCACAGATTGTCGTCCAATGCTCCGCACACTCATCGTCGACGACGAGCCCCTCGCGCGGGCTCACCTGCGATCCCTGCTCGCGGACGACGCCGGCGTCATTGTCGCCGGCGAATGCGGCGACGGCGCCGGTGCCGTCGCCGCCATCACAGCCGACCCGCCCGACCTCGTGCTGCTCGACATCCAGATGCCGGAGCTCGATGGCTTCGATGTCGTCCGTGCCGTCGGCGCGGAACAGATGCCTCTCGTGATCTTCGTGACCGCGCACGATGCCCACGCGCTCGAGGCGTTCTCGGTCCACGCGGTGGACTACCTCCTCAAACCCGTCGCGGAAGACGGCCTTCGCGCCGCGGTCGCCCGCGCGAAACGCCTCTCGGCAGTATCCGCCCGCTCCCGCGCCGCGGAGGTCGCGGCCCTGGCCGCCCTCATTACCGACGTGTCGGCCGGCCGGCCCGCGACTCCCGCCGATCCCCCGCGTTTCGCGATTCGCGGAAACGGGCGCGTCACGCTCGTGCCACCAGCCGATATCGACTGGGTCGAGGCGATGGACAACTATGTGCGCGTGCACATCGGCCCGACGACGCACACGATCCGCGACACGCTCACCCGTGTCGTCCGCCGGCTGCCACCCCACATGTTCCTGCGCGTCCATCGCTCGGCGGCCATCAACGTCGGACGCGTCCGCGAGCTGCGCACCCTCGCGGGCACGCAGCACGTCGTGGTCCTCGCCGACGGCACACGGGTGGCCGCCGGCCGCCGCCATCGCCCCGCCATCCGGAGACTGCTCCGCCAGTCGCTGTAACGGTTGTTGCAGCGGCCAGCCGATCCGGAACGGGGATAGGGGCACCGTCGGACACCCGCTTGGACTGGACGTGCGAGCCCGATCAGCCGTCGCCGTCACCACCCCCGTTATCGCCGCCACCATTCCCGTTGCCATTGCCATTGCCGGGTCCGGGGCCGCCGTTCCCGTTGCCGTTACCCGGCCCGTCGTTGTCCCCGTCACGGCGATCGTCGCGGAACGCCCGGAACGACTGCTGGATGTTGTTGGCCACCAGGGTGGCGTTGACGCCGCCATTGTTGGCCGTGGACGGATCGACGAGGAACCCCGAGCCGTCGCGGAACCACTGCGTCAGGTCGGCGTGCACTGTCACGTTGGCGCCAGCGTCAGCCACGGTCAGTGGCGGATTGAATTCCATTTCGAGGTGCGCCCGTGGCGCGCCGTTGTACACGAAGGCCTGCCCGTTGTAGGTCCCCGTCACCCGCACGCTGACTCCGGCGAATGTCGGGTTCGCCGCGAGGAAGGCCGCCGCCCCGCCGTCGTGGCCACGCGCCGGCTCGAGTTTCGCTTCGAGCGCGGTATACGTGCCCGCGGGAATGTCGGCGTGAAACGCCGAGACGACTGCCGAGTCGACGGGAAGATCGGCAAGCATCGGCGCCACTTCGAGGGCTTCGCACCCGTGGTCGTGACCCGATCCGTTGCTCTGGTCGTTCACGTCGTTGTCATCGTTGTCGTCGGCGTCACACGCCGCGGCACCAACGGCGCGCAGCTCGATCTGCGAGAGCACGATCTGCGCCCGCGTGATCGTCAGCGTGTTCTGCCCATTGGTCGTCGTGACGTCGGCCGCGTGGATGACCGTACCGCTCGCTGCAGCCGCGGTCGTGGGACGTGTCATGAACGACACGCTCATGGGCGCCGATCCATGAGGGGCACTCGACTGGCTGCAGCCAAGCGCGGCGCCGCACGCCAGCGCCAGTCCTGTCCATACTCGGTAGTCGCGCTTCATCGCATGCTCCATGGTTCGGGGGCTCGCCGCGGCTTCCCGCGGCACGTCCGGGCCCACATGAGGTAGGGCGCCCGGCTGGACTCGCGATGCGGACGCCTGGTGTTGATGAGCGCGCCGCCGTCCGTCCAGTGAGAGGCCAAGCTACGGAGCCAGGGACACGCGCCGGCCAATTATGTGGCGGCAAGCACGGGATCCGGGGTGAGCGGCCCGCGTCTGCGAGCGAGGCGGATTCGCCCCGCGGTTTCCCGCCTCCGCCAACGCCCTCGGAGAGGCCCTATTCGCTCTCGGCCAACGGCGGTAGCCCCACGCGCATCAGGATGCGGCGGAATGCGGTGTCGCGATGCAGGGGGCGAAGCAGCACGTTGGATCGCAGCGATGTCATCTCGTTGTCGTGCGAATCGTACGCCTGCTGCAGATGCGCGATTGCGCTGGAATCCTCTCCGAGCTGCGCTTCGGTCTCGGCGACACGAAACGCGGACTGCTCACCCCTCGCCAGCCGCTGGCGCTCCAGCGCCAGCATCGCCTGCAGAACCCCCGTATGACCACCTCGCTGGAATCCCCGCTCCGCCTCGGCCGCGAGTTCGCTCATCCCCGCGTTGTGCGCGATCGCCGCGGTCTGGCGCAGCTCCGCGATCGCGTTCCGGTCATCGCCCTGCACCAGGTAGTAGTGCCACAGGTAGCTGTGGGGCGAAAGAAAGTCCGGATCCGATGTCTCGATCTCCTTGAGGAGCTTCACCCCCTCCTCCGGCTGGCCCGCGATCCACAGGAGAAGCCCCTTGTCGGAGAGTATCGCCTTCGAGGTCGGCTCGAGCTCCTGCGCTCTGTCGATATGGGCGCGCGCCTCCGTGAATCGGCCGAGCTGCATCAGACAGTTGGCATACCAGTGATGCGTCGTCGCCGAGAGCGGGTCGAGCGCCAGCGCGCGCTCGAACTCGTGCTGCGCTCCCTCGAGATCCCAGGTCCAGTAGAAATCCACGTAGGCCAGTGACCGATGCGCCGGCGCAAGCTGGTCGTCCAGCGCGATCGCTCGCTCGGCGGCAATCTTCGCGCGCGGATACGCCGACTCCGACGGCATCGCCGAATACTCGCGCAGCAGGTTGTAGCTGTCCGCGAGCCCCGCGTACGCCGGCGCGAACTTCGGATCCACCACGATCGCCTGCACGAACAGGTCCGCCGCCCGCTGCAGATCGTCCGGCGTCCGCTTGTTCCAGTAGTACAGACCGCGGAGGTACAACTCCTCCGCTACGGGGTTCGCGGCCTTCGAATGGACCCGGAACGCCGTGGGGGGCGCCCCCATTCTGGCGGCCATAGAGCACACTGCCCACAACCACGGCCACCACGACCACCGCCGCGATCGCAACCCACCGCGCCCGCCGGAACGGCGACCGCTTGACCCCGCCCCCCGATCCGCCCGCCGGCAGCCCATTCTGGCGGCCACTGTCGCGAAGTCCCTCTCTCGCCGCCTCCCGCACCCCCTCGCGGGTTCCTTCCCGGGTCACCTCTCTGGTCGCTTCCCGGGTCGCTTCCCTGGGGCGCTCGGCCACCGCCCCCGCAGCAGCGACCACCGGAGGGTCATCGAGTTGGTCCGTGGTAGCGAGCCACCGCTTCAGCTCTTCCTTATACGCATAGACGGACGCCTTGCCCGAGCCCGGGACCCGGCGCACCGGGAGCCCACGATCCTTCTCCCAGCGCATGACGGTGCGATCGTCGCGGCCAAAGTACGCGGCGATCTCTTTCCAGCCGGCCAGCCTTCCGTCGCTCGGCTCGTTTTCCATATGGCTCAAGTATATAAATCGAGCGTCACCGCCCGATCGTCGCTAGATCCGCTCGTACTCGGCCACCGCTCGCGGGTCGGCCACCCCGCCCGTGTGCAGAATCCCCGCCGGCTCGACCAGCACCAGGTGTACTTCCTCCTCGGCCACCGGCCGGTGCTCGACGCCCTTGGGGATCACCACCAACTCCCCAGGCCCCAGGGTCACCGACCCATCCCGTAGCTCGATCCGGAGCCGGCCGCGCACGACGAGAAACAGTTCGTCCTCGACGTCGTGCGAATGCCAGACGAACTCCCCCTGCACCTTCGCCACTTTGACGTGGGAGCCATTCATCTCCGCGATGATCTTGGGGCTCCACTGCTCGTCGAACTGGGCCAGTTTGCCCGCCAGGCTCACCACATTGACCATTTGGATCTCCCTGTCTTGGAAACCACCCCGACCCTCACTCCCGAACCCCCAATCCCCAGCCCCTAGTCCGTAGTCCCCAGTCCCCAGTCCCCAGTCCCCAGTCCCCAACAATTTAGCCAGAGTTGCGGACCGGCCCGCCTGGCGCGACACTCCCCCCGTGCCCCGGTCCACTGGGTCGGCCCGAGTCGAGCAAGAGAGCGCTTCGCTCCACAAGGAGCTCGGCCTCACTGATCTGGTTCTCACCCAGATCCTCTACGTCGTCGGACTGAGTTGGGTCGGAGCCGCCGCCAAGCTCGGCACATTGCAGATCCCGTTCTGGCTGGCCGCGATGGCGCTGTTCTACCTGCCGCAGGCCGCCGTCGTCGTCTACCTGAGCCGGAGATTCCCTCTCGAGGGTGGCCTCTACCAGTGGGCCAAGCTCGGGCTCAACGGCGGCATTGCCTTCCTCGTCGGCTGGAATCTCTGGATCTACGCGATCGTACTCCTCGGCGCCTTCGGCCTTTCGGTCGCCAACGCAATCGTGTACGCGATCGGCCCGAGCGCCGAGTGGCTCTCCGGAAATCACGTCTACATTGGTGCCGTGTCCGGCATCCTGCTGGGATCTCTGATCGTCGTGTCGATCCTGGGCCTGGGCATCAGCAAGTGGGTGCACAACGTAGGCGCGGTCCTGCTGCTCACCGCATTCGCCTTTCTGCTCATCCTGCCGTTGATCAACGTCGCGCGCGGCACCCTCCGCGAGTATCACCCACTCGCGATCACGGCGCCGGCCCTCACGCTGCTCAACGTCAACATCTTCGGGAAGCTCGCGGTCGGCGCGCTCTCGGGCTTCGAATACGTCGCCGTGCTCGCCGGCGAAGCACGCGACGCCCGGCGCACGATCGGCAAGTCGGTGATCATCGCCGCACCCATCATCGCTCTGATGTTCATCCTCGGCACCTCCGCCGTCCAGGCGCTCGTCCCGCCAGGCCAGGTGGATCTCGTCGGCCCCATCCCGCAAGCGTTTCGCATCGGACTCGGATCGACGGGCATCGCTGCCGTCCTGATCCCGTTCGCCGTCATGGCGGTCAATGCGCGCACGATCGCCAATTCGAGTGTGCTGTTCACGGCGACGAGCCGGATGCCGATGGTGGCGGGGTGGGACCGCCTCATCCCCGGCTGGTTCTCCCGCCTCCACCCGAAATACCGCACGCCCATGAACTCCATACTGTTCATCGGCGGCTGCTCGCTCGCCTTCGCCGCTGCCGGCATGGTGAATGTCGGCGAACAGGAGGCGTTCCAGCTCCTCGACAACGCCGCGGGTATCCTGTACGGCCTCACGTATCTCGTCCTCTTCGCCATCCCACTCGTCGGTCTCGCCCGCACCGGCGAGCGCGCCCCACGCTGGATCGCCGTCGCCGCCGCGGCCGGTTTCGCGACGACGGTGCTCTACGTGGTCCTGTCGGTGCTCCCGATCGTGTCGGTCGTGAGCCGCGTCGCTTTTGCGGTCAAGATCAGCAGCCTCGTGATCCTCGTGAACGCCGCCGGGACATTCATCTATCTGCGCGCTCGCCGCGCCCGTGTGAAATCGGCGGCCGCCGAAAGCGCACCGTGACGGCGTCCCGGGCGGATGCCGCGGCACCGCTCGTCGATGGCCTCGACTCCGCGGAGCGCGCCTCGCGCGATGAGATCGTGGCGCTGCAGCGGACGCGTCTTGCCTGGACGCTACATCACGCCTACGAGCACGTGCCGCACTATCGCCGGGCATTCGATGCCGCGGACGTGCATCCATCGGATTTTCACGATCTTCCGGATCTGGCGAAGTTCCCGTTCACGGTGAAGCAGGACCTGCGTGACAACTATCCGTTCGGACTCTTCGCGGTCCCGCGAGAACAGGTCGCCAGGATCCACGGATCCTCAGGCACGACGGGCAAGCCGATCGTCGTCGGCTATACCCGGCGCGACATTGAGATGTGGTCCGATGTCATGGCCCGCTCGATCCGCGCCGCGGGCGGGCGGCCCGGCATGATGATTCACGTGGCGTACGGCTACGGTCTGTTCACGGGCGGGCTCGGCGCCCACTACGGCGCCGAACGCCTCGGTTGCACCGTGGTCCCGATGTCCGGTGGCATGACCGAGCGGCAGGTCCAGCTCATCACCGACTTCAAACCCGACGTGATCATGGTCACGCCGAGTTACATGCTCTCGATCCTGGATGGATTCCGGAACCACGGTATCGACCCGCGCGGCACCTCTCTGCGGTTCGGCATTTTTGGCGCGGAGCCCTGGACCAACGCCATGCGCCAGGAGATCGAACAGGCGTTCGGCATGGACGCCACCGACATCTATGGGCTCTCCGAGGTAATCGGCCCGGGCGTGTCGCAGGAATGCGTCGAAACCAAGGACGGACTCCACATCTCGGGAGGACCATTTCCTCCCCGAAGTGATCGATCCAGCGACCGGCCGCGTCCTCCCCGGTGGCGAGTTCGGAGAGCTCGTATTCACGTCGCTCACCAAGGAGGCGTTTCCCATCGTCCGGTACCGCACCCGGGACCTGACCCGGCTGCTCCCGGGTACAGCGCGCCCCGGCATGCGGCGCATGGAGAAGGTGACCGGCCGCAGCGACGACATGCTGATCCTCCGCGGCGTCAATGTCTTCCCGAGCCAGATCGAGGAGGCCCTGCTGGCCACCGACTGGTGCGGCGGCCACTACCAGATCGAGATGACACGCGAAGGACGCCTCGACGCCATGACGGTGCACGCCGAGGCGCGCCCGGACCGGTGGGATGGAGCCGGGCTCACCGTCCAGGCCGAGCACCTGGTGAACGCGATCAAGGACACCATTGGGGTGACCACGACGGTGATCGTTGAGCCGCCGGGCTCGCTGGAACGCTCCCAGGGCAAGGCCAAACGAGTCGTCGACCGCCGTCCGAAGGGGTGACGCCCTCCGGAAACCACGGCAAACCGCCGCGCCCGGTGTGCGCCGGCCCCCGCCAAACAGCCTCGAACGGCCGACACGGCCCGATTGCAACGTTTCTGGCCGTGTGCGTGTCTACCCGACGCCCGGGATCGTTCTCTCGCGCTTACGACTCCCGGCTACCAGCAATAGAATTCAGGGCTGGGCGCGCGACCTGACGCCGGCCCCGCTGTACCCTCTACTCGGCTATCGAACGCCATGAGACACACACAATTCCCGCGCTTCGGCACCGTCGTCCTCGCGGCGGCCGTCGCCGGCTGCGCGAGCAGTTCGGCGAACACCGCGCAGACCGCTCCCCCCCGGCGCCCGCCGCCGCCAGCACGGCCGGCGCACCGGCCTGCCCGGTCAAGAGCCAGCCCGCCGCGATCGCGGAGGCCCGCGCTGACAGCGTCCGGCACCCCTACACGACGGCGGACGTGCAGTTCATGCAAGGCATGATCGGTCACCACGCCCAGGCCATCATCATGGCCAGCTGGGCACCCACCCACGACGCGAGCCCCAACGTCCGCACGCTGTGCGACCGGATCATCAACTCGCAGCAGGACGAAATCGTGACCATGCAGCGCTGGCTCGCCGATCGCCAGCAGATGGTGCCGGACGGACGTACGCCAGGCATGAAGATGATGATGAACGGCACCGAGCAGGTCATGCTCATGCCCGGGATGCTCTCCGCGGCCCAGATGACCGAGCTGGATCACGCCAAGGGCCTGGAGTTCGACCGCCTGTTTCTCACGTTCATGATCCAGCACCACCGCGGAGCCGTCTCGATGGTCCACGATCTCTTCGAGACGCAGGGCGCCGGACAGGACGAGCTGGTGTTCAAGTTCGCGTCCGACGTCAATGTCGACCAGACGACCGAGATCGCACGCATGGAGAAGATGCTGGCCATCGCGCAGCTCCTGAGCGGCGCCCAGTGATTCCCGTTGTTGTTCCAGGTTCGTTGTTCCAGGTTCGTTGTCGCAGATCCAATCGCTCCTTTCCGCCCAATCAGAGGAACTCTCAATGGCACCCGTGTACCACGCCCGCCGACCCGCGATGCGTCTGAGCGCGGCCTCGTCGCTGCCGCTCGCTGTCGCGTTGCTCTCCGTGGCGGCGTGTACCCACTCCATGGCGTCAGGCGGCAACAATCCCGCGCCGGCGAACAACACGTCCACGTCGGCGCCGAGCCCCGACCCGCGCGTCGGCCTCAAGGCGGGCCAGTTCAACGCCCAGGAAGCGACGTGGAACATGCACGTGGTCTCGCAGACCCCGCCGTCTGAGAAGTTCAAGGGCGTCACCAACTCCGACCTCGCCTTCACCGGCCAGTACGCCATCCAGGGCAACTACAACGGGTTCCAGGTGTGGGACATCTCCAACCCGCAACAGCCCACGCTCAAGACGTCGTACGTCTGCCCGGCATCGCAGAGCGATGTCTCGGTGTACAAGAATCTTCTTTTCGTCTCCGGCGAAGGAACGAGCGGCCGCCTCGACTGCGGCGCGCAAGGTGTAACGGACACGGTGAGCTCCGCTCGCCTCCGCGGCCTCCGCATCTTCGACATTACCGACATCACGAACCCGAAGTACGTCGCCAACGTGCAGACGTGCCGCGGTTCGCACACGCACACGGTGGTCGCGGAGCCCAATGACCCGCAGGAGGTTTACGTCTACATCTCGGGCTCGGCCGGCATCCGCTCACCGAGTGAGCTCGCCGGCTGCTCCAAGGCGATGCCGGACCAGGATCCCAACTCGGCGTACTTCCGCATCGAGGTCATCAAGGTGCCGCTCGCACACCCCGAGCAGGCCGCCATCGTCAGTTCGCCCCGCATCTTCAACGATCTTGCCGCCCCACCGAAGCACGGTGCCGCTCCCGCGGACGTGGCTGCCATCGCGGACGCGAAGGCGAAAGGTGCGTTCGTCGCCAACTTCGGCGGCGACGATTTCGTGCTGCCCAGCGGATTCACCAAGCCCCGGCTCGACAGCATCGTCAAGGCCCGCGGGGGGACCGGCGACCCGACTGGAGCAGACAGCGCCGCGCTCCGTGCCGCCATTCCCGCGATGATTGCCAGAATGGTCGGCGACCGCCCGCGGAATATCGGCCCGACGCAGTGCCATGACATCACGGTCTATACCGCGATCGGACTCGCGGGCGGCGCATGCGAAGGGTATGGGATGCTGCTCGACATCCACGATCCGGCTAACCCGGTTCGTATCGACGCGGTGTCGGACTCGAACTTCTCCTATTGGCATTCCGCCACGTTCAACAACGACGGCACCAAGGTCCTCTTCTCCGACGAGTGGGGCGGCGGCGGCCAGCCGAAGTGCCGCGCCACGGACCGCAAGGAGTGGGGCGCCGACGCGCTCTTCACGCTCGACAACGGCAAGATGAAGTTCCAGTCCTACTACAAGATGCCGGCGGCCCAGACGATCTATGAGAACTGTGTCGCCCACAACGGCTCGCTGATCCCGATCCCCGGCCGCGACGTCATGGTACAGGCCTGGTATCAGGGCGGCATCTCGGTGTTCGACTGGACCGACGCCGCGCACCCGAAGGAGATCGCGTTCTTCGATCGCGGCCCGGTGGACTCGACGCGCATGGCGTCCGGTGGCGAATGGTCCGCCTACTGGTACAACGGCGTGATCGTCGGCTCCGAGATCTCGCGCGGCCTCGATGTCCTCGAGCTCACCCCCAGTGGCCTCGTCTCCCAGAACGAGATCGACGCCGCGAAGACGGTCCACCTCACGGAGCTCAATGTGCAGGGCCAGCCGAAGTACGTCTGGCCGCCAAGCTTCGCGCTGGCACGCGCGTACACGGACCAGTTGTCCCGCTCGAACTGCCTGCCGTCCGGCAGGATCTCGGCGATCCGCCAGACGCTCTCTGGCGCGGAAAAAGCGTCGGGTGCCGACCGGCAGACCGCACTCACGCAGTTGGGAACGCAGTTGGATGGCGATGCCAATGGGTCCTGCGATGCGCCCAAGGTGCAGAAACTGGCCGCAGCCGTGAAAAGCCTGATCGCCCCGACCGCCTGATGATCATGAAGTAGCACGCGCCGGCGGAACGCCGGCGGCAACTGAAAACATGGAGGGCCGGCTGCATCACTTGCAGCCGGCCCTCTGCTTTCCTCCCACATGCCATGGCCTACGACCGCCGATAGTTGAACCGCGCCCTGAGCGACTGTTCGCCCACGGCGGAAAACGAAACGATCCGCGATCCCCGCTGGCGCCGCGCCCAGCCCAGCGCGTAGATACGGCTCAGGATCGCCGCGCCGAGCGCGCCCGCCAGATGGTGACGTCGCACACTCCAGTCGAGACAGGCGAGACACACCGGCCGGCGTCCGTCCTCCAGCGCCGCCACGTCGATCCCCATGTCGCCGCAGAATCGCTCGCCTCTGTCCGTGAGCGCCGGCCCGGCGCCGCCAGTCCGCAGGCATCCCTGCTGGCTCAGGCTGTCGAAGACGAGCACGCCCAGATCGCCCGCCAGATGATCGTAGCACACGCGCGCCTTGCGCATCGCCGGATCACTCGGCCCCGTCTCGATCGGCGTCGCCCCAAGCCGGTGCGCGAGCCCCACGAGGCTCTCGATCACACCGGCCACGTGATGGTCGGCGATGCGGAAGTACCGGTGCCGTCCCGCATTCGCGACTGCCACGAGCCGCGCGTCCACGAGCTTAGACAGATGGGCGCTGGCCGTCTGCTTCGTCACCGACGCCGCCCGCGCCAGCTCACTCGCGGTCACCGACCGGCCCTCCATCAGCCCCATCAGGATCGTTGCGCGCGTCCTGTCGCCGATGAGTCCGGCGATGGCCGCAACGCCAGGCGTATCGTCCATGGTTCCATGATAGACGAACCATTCCCGCCGGGCAAGATGCTATCCTGGAACCGCTATCCAACGGAGGTACGATTGCGGTACGACTCGATCGCGCCCGCGCTGCTGGTCGCGGCGCTGGGACTCTCCCCCGTGGCCGCGCGCGCACAGGTCGCCCGCGGAAGCGAGTGGAAGACGGAATGGGGCTACCAGGGCGCCATCGGACCCGATCACTGGGGCACACTCGCCCCGGAGTACGCGGCCTGCGACGGCAAGGAACAATCCCCGGTCGACATCCGCGCCGCGTCGAAGGCATCACTGCCCGCGCTCCATTTCGACTACCGAAGCGGGCCGCTCGTGATCGACAACAACGGCGTCACGATCCGCGTGAATTACCCGCCCGGGCGCTCAGGCGACTTCCTGATCGTCGGAGACACCCGCTACCAGTTGGTGCAGTTCCACTTCCACCGCCCCAGCGAGGAGTACATTCGGCGGCAAACCATATCCGATGGTGCTCCACCTGATGCACAAATCCAGCGACGGGAAAATCGCCGGTGTCGCCGTGTTGTTGAAGCCGGGCGCCGCCAATGCCACGGTCCAGCAGCTCTGGGATCACATGCCGACGACGCCGGGCCCCGATCAGGCGATCTTCGGGGCCACGGTGAACCCCGCTGATCTCCTGCCGGCCAGCTTCGGGTACTACACGTACATGGGATCCCTCACGGCGCCGCCATGCACCGAAGGCGTCACGTGGATCGTGCTCAAGTCTCCGGTGGAGATATCACCGGCACAGATCGCGGCGTTCGCCAAACTGTTCCCGCACGATGTGCGCCCTCCCCAACCCCTCAACGGACGCGTAGTGCGCGAGAGCAAGTAGCACGGGGATCGGGCCCCGCCAGCACGCGAGCCTGGGATGACACCGGCCACGGCCGAAATGAGACACCCCCGGCCAGGCGACGCGCAACCGCGAGCCGGCTCGCGAGACATTGTCCGCACGGCATCGCAGTCAGCGAACCGCCGTCCATTCGTCGCCCTCGAGAATCGAGAGGACACCCGTGCGTATGTCGAAATGGAATCCGGCGAGCCTGAGCCGGTTCGACTCCACCGCATCCCTTATCCATGGAAACGTCAGGAGATTGGCGAGCGTCAACCGTATGATTTCCGACTCATAATGATCCACGAGGTTGGGCGCCCGGTCGGGATTGGAGGGACGGCGAAGTATCGACTTGGCGATCGCCATCCACGGCTCGACAAAATCCCGGGCCGCCGGTGGCGCGCCTTCGACTAACGCGCGCACCCCCCCGCATTGCGCGTGTCCCATCACCACGATCCGCGAGACGCCCAGGATGCGCACGCCGTACTCGATCGCGGCACTGGTCCCGTGATAACGCGCGTCGGGCTGGTACGGCGGAACGAGCCCCGCGATGTTCCGCACGACGAACATCTCCCCGGGCCTGGCGCCGAACACGGCCTGCGGGTCGGCCCGTGAGTCCGAACACGAGATGAGCAGTGTCTCGGGCCGCTGCCCCTCGTCAGCCAACGTCTCGTAGAGCGCCTCCGCCTTCGGCCACACCTCGGCCCGAAACCGGCGATACCCCTGAAGCAAACGATCCATTACCACGCTCCCCCAATAACTGGTCTTCAAACCCTTCCCCCCCGTGCCGCATCTGATAGAGAGGCGAGGTAGAGAGAGCACGAGCCGAGCCGGAACTCTCTGCACCCGTCCGTCCTCCGGCTCCTCCCGGCTACGCTCTTCTATAGTAGCGCACGGCATTCACGATACGGAGTAGCACGCCCGCGGGCGGCGACCGCGCCCTGGCAGACCCCACGGCCATTCCCTACATTCCTGTAGACGGTCTACAGGAGAAGCCATGCTGCTCCAGGGCACGCTCGAAATGCTGGTCCTCAAGACGCTCCTCCTCGAGCCGATGCACGGCTGGGGCATCGCCCAGCGCGTCGAGCAGATCTCGGGCGGTGTCTTCGCTCGTGCAGCAAGGATCGCTCTACCCCGCCCTCGCAGCGCATGAAACGCCGCGGCTGGATCACCGCCGGCTGGCGCACCACCGAGAACAATCGCCGCGCGCGCTACTACGAGCTCACCGCCGCCGGCCGCCGCCAGCTCGACATCGAGCGCGCCACGTGGGAGCAGGCGTCCGCCGCCGTCAACCTCGTGCTGGCATGAGCATCCTCTCCGATCTCGTCGAACGGCTCCGCGCCCTCGTCTTCCGCGCACGCGACGAGCGTGACATGGACGAGGAGATGCGATTCCACATGGAAATGGCCGGCAGGCAGGCGTTCGGCGGGATGGAACAGCACAAGGAAGACGTCCGCGACGCCCGCGGGACCCGCCTGCTCGAAGAGCTCATCACCGACATCGGCTGGTCGGTCCGCACCCTCGTGCGCCGGCCCCGCTTCACGATCATTGCGATCCTCACCCTCGCACTGGGCGTCGGCGGCGTCACCGCGGTGTTCAGCGCCGTCGACGCGGTCCTCCTCCGCCCGCTCCCCTACGCGCAACCGAGCCAGCTCGTCCGCGTCTACACGACTGACATCCGGTCGCCGGATCTCCGGACGTTCGTCAGTACGCCGCATTTCCGCGCCGTACGCTCACAGCTCGCCGCGGTCTCGGATGCGGCAGCGACGTATACGTACGATGTCCAAGGCGCTGACGTCGATCTGGGAAATGGCGCGGAACGCATCCGCATCCTCCCGGTCAGCGCGGACTATTTCGCCACACTCGGCACGCAGCCTGCCCTCGGACGCGCGTTCAATGCCGAGGAAGAGAACATTGGCGCCCCCGATGTGATCCTGAGCTACGACTTCTGGCTGCACCGCTTCGGCGCCGATGAACACGTCATCGGCCGCCCGCTGGTCATGGACGCGGTTCCACACACGATCGTCGGGGTCGGACCGCCCGGTCTCCACGACCCGGTCGCCGGAACGGTCGACGCATGGACGGCGGTCAATGTCGGCATCCACGAAGGCCCCGCCGACAATTCACACGTCACGAACCACTGGCTCACGGTGATCGCCCGCCTGCGTGCAGGGGTTTCGGTCCAGCAGGCACAGGCCCAGGCGGATGTCCTCGGAAGCGCTCTCGCGGTCGCCTACCCCGACGCGCGCGATGCCCGGATTCGGATCGTTCCGCTCAAGACCGATGTCGTCGGCCCCGCCGACCGCGCGCTCGAGCTGATGCTGGGCGCCGTCGCCCTGGTGCTCCTCCTCGTATGCGTCAACATCGCGAACCTGCTCCTCGTCCGCGGCTCGGAGCGCAGCCGCGAGATCGCGGTCCGGACTGCGCTCGGCGCCAGATCCGCTCGCATCGTACGCCAGTTGCTCGCCGAGAGCGCGACGCTGGCGATCGCGGGTGGTCTTGTCGGCCTTCTCGTCGCACGCATTGCAATGACCGCCCTCGTACGCCTTGGCGCCGGATCCATCCCGCGCCTCGAACATCTCACGCTCGACCTACGGATGCTGGGCTTCGCACTGCTCGCGTCGTCGCTCAGCGCTCTGGTCTTCGGCCTCGCACCAGCCCTTCGCGCCGCACGGACCGATCCGAATACCGCGCTGCGCGAGCAGACAGCCGGAGCGTCCTCCCGCGCTGGACATGGCGGCCTGCGGGCCGCACTCGTCGTCGCCCAGGTCGCGCTCGCCTTCATGCTGCTCGTCGGTGCGGGCCTGCTGATGACCAGCCTTGCCCGCCTCCGCCAGACGCCGCTCGGTGTCCCGACCGATCACGAATTCACCTTCAGGATCACTCTCCCCGGGGCACGATTCGACTCGGTCGCCCGCGCGGAATTCTACGAAACGCTCGCCAGCCGTCTCGCCAGCATCCCGGGGGTACGAGCGGCGGGCGGCATCTCGCGGCTCCCCGCCACCGGCCAGTACCACCAGTGGGGGGGCGTCGCGCTGACCGGCCCCCTCGCCGGTGACCGCCGCGCCAACGCGGCTACCGAGAACCGCGTCGCATCCGGCGACTACTTCACGGCAGCACGCATTCCCGTCCTCGAAGGCCGCGTCTTCGACGCCCGCGACGACGCTCGCGCGGCACGACGAGTCGTGATCAGCCGCACGGCGGCGCAACAGTTCTTCCCGGGCGTAGATCCGATCGGACAACGCCTTTATGCCGGTGACCAGGAAGCGACCGTGATCGGTGTCGTCGGCGATGTCGCCATGACGGTCGATGGGGCCACCGAGCCGTATGTCTACTACCCGCACCTTCAATTCGCCGGCAACCGGAACTGGTCGCTGACCCAGGTGATCTTCACCAGTGGACCACCCCTCGCCATCGAGCCCGCCGTCCGGCGAGCCGTCGCCGCGCTCGATCCCCAACTGGTCGTCGAACAACCCGCCACTCTGGACGACATCATCGGCCAAAGCTCGGCCCAACGCCTCTTCACGACACGCGTTCTCTCGGCTTTCGCCGCGGTCGCCCTGGCGCTCGCGGCCGTCGGGCTGTTCGGCATCCTGTCCTATGTCGTCACGCTCCGCGGAAAAGAGATCGGCATCCGCATGGCGCTCGGCGCCGGCCGCGGCACGATCCGCGCGATGGTGCTGCGCCAGGGACTCACGCTCACGGTCATCGGCATCGGGGTCGGTCTCTGCGGCGCCATGGTGCTGAGCAAGGTGATCGCGTCCCTGCTCTTCGGCACGAGCGCGCTCGACCCCCTGGTCCTCGCCGGTGCCGTGGTCTTCATGGCACTGGTCGCCGCGATCGCCGCCTGGTTTCCCGCCCGGCGCGCGACCGCGGTCGACCCGCGTACGGTGCTTCAGGGCGAGTGAATCAGCGCTCGCTCCACACGGCCAGTTCGTTCCCGCTCGGATCGGCGAAGTGAAAGCGACGGCCGCCGGGAAATGAAAACGGCGGCTTGACGATCTTGCCGCCCGCCGACTGCACACGGCGCTCGGCGTCCGCAAGATCCACCGCGTAGATCACGATCAGCACCCCGCCAGCCGGAGCGGCACGCCCCTTGGCAAAGCCGCCTGTCATGCGCCCGTCTGCAAAGCTCGTGTAGTCCGGACCATAGTCCGTGAACTTCCACCCGAACGCAGCCGTGTAGAACTGCTTCGTGGCGGCGAGGTCCGTCGCCGGCATCTCGATGTAGTCGATGCGATGGTCGTTCGCGGCGTTCTGGCTGGCGGATTCGGTACCTGAAGATGGAGGTGTCATGGCACGGTTCGATGTGTGGGAGGAATACGAGGCGAATGTCAGGAGAATAGTGGAGACTGCCAGTACGGATCGCACGGTCAGAACCTCCGAGGCGGTACGCGTGAGGCACACGTGACATAGCGGACGTGGCTCCAAGTGTACCGGCGTCGGTTCCGCCCGTCTTGAACAGATCGGACACCCCGTGCGCAAGCCGCTGGCGACGGCGCCAGCCTCGCCTTTCTATGCCTGGCGCTTCGAGGAATCCATGTAGCTCCGCACCTCGGCGTACGGCATGGCATCGGCCGCGAATCCGAACGTGCCCTGGTCGCGGACTTCAAGCGCCGCCCGCACGAACGCCCCCAGTGCCGCGCGCGCAAACGCCCCACCCACGCTGATCCGCCGCACGCCAGCCGCGGCCTAGCTCGCCGACGGTGTACGCCGCACCCTTGAGCCCCATCACGACGTTCACCGGCTTCGATACCGACGCACACACGGAGCGGATCGCGTCGAGACTCGGCAACCCCGGCGCATAGAGCACGTCCGCGCCCGCCTGCTCGAACGCCTGCAACCGCCGGATCGTGTCGCCGAGGTCGGGACGCCCATGCAGGAAGTTCTCGGCGCGCGCCGTCAGGACGAACTGCCGCGTGCGAGCCGTCTCCGCCGCCGCCGCGACGCGGTCGGCGGCAAGTGCGAAGTCATAGATCGGCGCCGCCGAATCACCCGTCGCATCTTCGATCGACCCGCCGGCAAGCCCGATGCCCGCCGCGAGCCCGATGGTCTCGGCGCACGCGGCCGGCGACCGCCCGAAGCCATCCTCGAGATCGGCGGACACCGGCAGATGCGTCGCCTCGACGATCGCCTTGGCGTTCTCCAGGACTCCCTCGCGAGTGAGCCCCGCCGAGGAATCGAGACGTCCCGCATTGAACGCGTACCCCGCACTCGTCGTCGCCAGCGCCTCGAAACCCAGCGCGGTCAGAATGCGGGCTGTACCCGCGTTCCACGGGTTTGGAATGACAAACGCGCCAGGACGCTCGTGAAGCGCACGAAAAAGCTTGTATTTCTCCTCGCGTGACACGATCCTGTTCCTCCGTGAGCGCGGCCAGGACATGCCGCGGTTGGCGAACCCGTCGCAGTTCCCTTCCGAGGATGTATACAAGATGACCACGCGCGCATTTCGGCGGATGATGGCGATCGCATCACTGGCGATGCCCGGCTCCGTGGTGCTGGTCGCGCCCGGCACGGCGCAGAGGCCAGCCGTGCCGCTAGCCACAACCGCGTCGATCCAGATCTCGGGCGATGTCCCGCACCCGCTCTCGCTATCGGATTCCGGGCTGAGGTCGATGCCCCGGCGCACCATCCGCGCCGCCGAGCACGGCCAGCCCGAAGCGAGCTACGAGGGAGTCGCGCTGAGCGATGTCCTCGCCCGCGCCGGTGTCACCTTCGGCTCCGCGCTCCACGGACCCGCGCTCGCCACATACGTCATGTGCTCCGCCCCCGACGGCTATCGCGTGGTGTTCACGCTCGCGGAGCTCGACAGCGCGTTTTCCGACAGGCCGGTCTTTGTCGTGGATCGCAAGGATGGACAACCCCTCGACGCCCACACCGGCCCATTCCGCATTGTCGTGCCGGGCGATGCGCGGCCCGCACGATGGATCCGGCAGTTGACCGAGATCGCGGTGGTGCGCCCACCCGATCGCCAGCCCGGCTCGCGCTAGACTGTCGGACCGCAGCGCAGCAGCGCTGCGATCCCCCACGCGCGCATCGTGATCCTAGTGCTGGAGCGCGTCCGCTCCGGCCTGGGCGGCGACAGCGTCCTGGTCGGCCGTCATTCCGCTGCAACCGACCGCCCCGATCACTTTCCCGTCTGCCATGATCGGAACGCCGCCGGCCAGCGCGGTCGCTCCTTCGACTGACAACAGCCCGGTCGCACCACCCGCGAGTGCGTCCGCGAGCGCCTTCGTCGTCCGCCGGAATCGCGCGGAGGTACGTGCCTTGGCGATCGCGACATCCACGCTGCCGATCTGCACGTCATCCATCCGGTCGAATACGATCAGGTTGCCGCTCACATCGACCACGGCGATCGCGACCGCCCATCCATGTTTCTTCGCCTCCGTCTCCGCCGCCACGGCGATTGCTTTGGCACCCTGCAGACTGACGACTTTGGTGTCGATCAGTTGGGCGTGCACGATCGCCGGCACGGCGAGCGACGCGGCAGCGGCCAGCGCAAGCGCGGCCGCACGAGCCTGGAGAGCACGTGTTTTCATGAGTCCGGAAATGTGGAGGAGGTGTTAGGGAGCGGTGTGCAGATACCGGTCCGGGATCGTCTCGCCGGAGCGCTCATCATCCCAATAGATGGTCACGATGTACCAGCGCTTGCCGTCGTTGAACAGTTGGAAGCTGTTGATCCCTCGCGCGAACGGCTTCGCGTCGCTGGGCGCGCGCTTCGAATCGTACGCACTGAACGCCTGCGTTACCGCGCCGAAGGTGTTCGATTCCCGGCCGATCTCTCTCTCGAAAAAGGGATTCGTCTTGAAATACTCCCCGGCCAGCGCGGCGAATTCGTGCGGGGTCATTGGCTGGAGGTGCGTCGCGCCACTCGAGTCGCGCAGGGTCCGGATCAGCCGTGCACCCGGTGCGAAGAGTGAATAGAAGCGGTTCCAGTCGCGCGGCCCCGCGGGGCCGGAGATGACGTCGTACGCCGCATGGATCACCGCGGTGATGGATCGGACATCCGCCGGAGCCGCTGGCGGAGCCGCCGAATCACCGGCCGGTGCTGCCTGTGCACCCGAGACGTTGGCCACGACAAAAATTAGTCCGAACGAGACAGCCCCGGCCAGCGTGGACCAGCGGGCGCCGGTACGATGCGTCCTCATGAGGCTCGTCATGGCAGCAACGATGCGGCCGCCCGGCCGCTCCCCGCAAGGCGGCCCAATCAATGGGACCGCCGGCTCGCTTCTATACCACTCGCATCGCGATCGCCGGGTCCACCCGGGCTGCACGCCTCGCGGGGACCCAGCAGGCGAGCAGCGCGACCCCGAACAGGCCCGCGATGACGGCGGCGTATGTCACGGGATCCAGCGGAGTGATGCCGAACAGCAGTGCCGAGATGCCCTTCGTGAGCGCGGCCGCCCCGATGACGCCCGCGAGTACGCCAACGCCGGTCAGTGCGAGTCCGCTTCCCAGAATGAGCTGCAGCACCTGGTGCGGCAATGCGCCGAGTGCCATGCGGAGCCCTAGCTCGCTTGTGCGCTGGCTCACGGCGTACGAGATCACGCCATAGATACCGAGCACCGCGAGCGCGAGCGCGATCGCCGCGAAAGCACCGAGGATCAGTACGTAGAACCGCGGCTCGGCCACGGAGGCGTCGAGCGCGTGGTTCATCGTCGTGAGGTCGTATATCGCGAGGCTCGGATCGATGTCGCGAACGATCGAGCGGATCGCGGGAAAGAGGGTCGCCGCCTGCTGTGTCGTGCGCACGGTGACCGATACGTGGAACGGCAGGCTGCTGAACGGAACGTAGGTCCGCGGGCTGGCGGTGTCGGCCAGCGAGACGTCCTTCGTGTCCGCGACGACGCCCACGATCGCGCCCCGTGAGGTCGCCGTATCGGCAGCAGTCGCGCCCGTATCGTGGGTGATGCCGAGCACGATCTGCTGGCCCAGCGCGTTCGCCCCGGGGAAAAAGCGGTGCGCGAACGCTTCGTTCACCACCACGACCGGCTGCCCGATGCGGCGATCGTCGGCGTCGGTGAATGTCCGGCCAGACGTGAGCGGAATGCCGAGCGCGTGAAAGTATCCGGCCGACACGGGCATCAGCTCGGTATACGGCTCCTTGCCCGGTTGGGCCTTCGGCAGGCCCTCGATGTCGAATGTCGTCGTGATCTCAAAGCTCCGGATCGCCTCGAACGGGCGGGCGTCGGAAATGCCCACGCTCTCGGTCCCCGGGAGTGCTCTCAGCCGGTCGCTCACGGTGTTGGCCAGCGCGTTGATCTGCGCGTCGTGCGGGTACCGCACGGTGTTGAGCGCGAGATCGAACGCGGCGACCTGACCCGGGTGGAACCCCGGATTGACACCGGTCAGCCGGGCGAGGCTCCGGGTCAGGAGTCCCGCTCCGATCAGCAGAATGACCGCGAGCGCCATCTCGCCCACGACGAGCACGCCGCGTGTGCGCGCGACCGCCGCCCGCGTCACGCCGCGCCCGGCCTCGCGCAGCGGTGTGGTTTCGGTTCGCCCGGTCGCTTGCAGCGCGGGGATCAGCCCGAACGCCAAGCCGGTTGCCAGTGCGATCCCCGCTGTCGCCGCCAGCACGCGGACGTTGACGACGATCTCATTGAGGCGCGGAAGCCCGTGCGGCCCGAATGCGACGATCCCCTTGACGGCCCAGACGGCGATCGCGGCGCCGAGCACGAAGCCGGCTGCCGAGAGGACGGCGCTCTCGACGAGAATCTGGCGGACGACGCGCCAGCGGCTCGCACCGAGGGCGGCCCGGACGGCGATTTCCGTCTCTCGCGCGGCGGCTCGGACCAGCAGCAGGTTCGCGACGTTGGCGCACGCCATGAGGAGGACCAGGCCGACGGCGCCGAGCATGACGAGGAGCGCATTGCGCGCCGGATCGACCATCTGGGACTTGAGCGGGACCACCGACGCGCCGTAGCCAATGTTCGCCTCCGGATACTGCTCTTCCAGACGCCGCGCGATAGCGCTCAAATCTCGGCGCGCCGCCCTCACATCGGCGTCCGGACGGAGCCGGCCGACTGCGTAGACTTCTCGCAGCGAGCGGCCCGCCGGCTTCGTCTCCCAGGCGGCGTAGACCAGTGGTACCCAGAAGTCAGGCGAGTCGGGATACCGGAATCCCGCCGGCGCGACGCCGACGACGGTATACGGCTCGTCGCTCAGCCGGACGGTGCGACCGATGATGTGGGGGTCGGCGCCGTAGACGTCGCGCCAGGTGGCATCGGAGAGGATCGTGATCTTGTGGCTGCCGGGGAGATCCTCACCATGCGCGAAGGTGCGCCCGAGCTGCGGCTGGACGCCCATCAGTGAGAAGAAGTCGGCACCGACCGCGGCCCAGGTGAGATGCAGCGTCGCACCCGCGTCCCGCTGCACGCTGATGCTGCTGATTGTTCTCATCGGGGCGAGGCCAACCAGCGTGTGGCTCTGCGCCCGGTAGTCCTCGAGGTCGAGCGGCGACGCTTCGGAGATCACGCCGCCATGCGCCGTGGCCCCGACCCGGACCAGTTGCTCCGGATGCGTGAAGGGCAGCGGCCGGATCAGAACCGCGTCCACGACGCTGTAGACGGTGGTCGTCGCGCCGATCGCCAACCCCAGCGTCAGAACCGCGACGACGGTGAATCCGGGTGTGAGCGCGAGTTTCCGTGCCGCGTAGCGAAGATCACTGAGGAGAGTGTCCATGCCGCGCGCCTAACGGAATAACCGTGCCCGCCAAACCACGACTTGATCCACGCTAGCGCCCCGCAACCCCGGGTCGTCCCGCACAAGGTGTTCGCCTGCAGGACGCCCTGTCCGATTCCGGACAGGGCCCCGCATGCCGCATCAGGCGATCACTTCCCCCGCAGATCGGCCGGAATGGCGCTCGGATCGAGATTGCCATCCCAGGACACCGACGAGATCCACCAGCGCTTTCCATCGAAATAGAGCTGGTAGACGTTGACGCCCTGCGACACCAGCTTGTCGGTCGCAGTGAGCCTGCCCTCGTAGCTGCTGACGACGGTCGCGACGTTTCCGTACCGGAAAATCTTGTGCGCGACTTCACGCTCGGTGAACCCGCCCTTCACGAATTGCCCGTCGGTCGCATCCGTGTACTCCTGCTGTGACGGCGTCCACGTTTTCACCACGTGGGTCTTGGGATCCTCCGACGCCTCGAAGAACCGCGAGTTGGGATCATAGAGGGTGAGGTCGCGCGACCACTGCCGCGCAACGCCCACGCCCCCGGAGATGCACTCGTAGTCCGCCTTGACGATCGCCTCGATGCTGCTCACATCCTCCGGTCTCGGCGCGATCACCGGCACGGCGACGTGCGCCTTTGGCGCGCTCTGCGCCCCCGCTCCCACCGCCGCCCCAGCCAGCATCAACATCGCGCCTGGTATCGATCGCAAAGTCGTCATTGGTCACCTGTCTCGCGGGTAGAGGTCCTGTCCGTCGTCCGGCCGCCCAGCCCGGCCAGCCGCTGTCCGTTCTTGGTCACCTGGCGAGCCACCAGCGCTTCCTCGCATACCCACCCGGCCGTCCAGGCATCTACTCGGCAGCCTTCGCGGCGAGCACCTGGACCACGGCAATGTTCGGCAGCAAATCAGGCGGGATGCCGTGCCGCTGCTGAAGATACGCGGGGCTGTTGTACGACACGGTCACTTTCCCCGCCGCATCCTGGGCCACCAGCACTTTGAGCGGCAGATCGATCGCAATACTCGGAGCCGCCAGCATGAGCGGCGTTCCCGCCTTGGGGCTCCCGAAGATGAGCAGCTTGGTCGGCGGCATCGAGAGCCCCGCCTTCGCGGCCTCCCCACTGTGGTCCACGAGCGCAAACAGGGTCACACCCTTCGCCTGCAGCAGCCCGGTGAGCCGCGCGACTGTCTCATCGACGGAATGGTTGCTCGGAATACTGGTGATGCCGTTGCCAGGAGCGGTGGGCCTGGCCGCTGTTCCTGCCGTCGGAAGTCCTGCCATGGATGTTGTCGTCCTCTCGTATGAATCAGCGTAGGTAGGTTTGCGAAATGATCCGAGATAGATCGCCATCGCGATGCCCACGGGCGCCAGTAACAGCGCCCCGCGATTCGGTGCCCCCGGCCGCTCCATGCGCTTCTCCTCGTGATCGGGCCGGCATCCCGGCGTAACTGATGATGCCCAGCCGGCCATAGCTGGGACTCAATAGCCCTCCGCACTCCCGTGCACACGGGGATCGGCCATGCCGGCGATCCCCGTACTCGTTCGCATGATCGACGCACCGATCCCGATCGCGCCGAACGACGGCGCAACGGCGTGGCCCATCGCGCGCAATGCGCCGACGGCCGAGTCGCGGAGACCGTTCCGTTCGAAGATCAGCGTGTCGGGAAGATGCTGGTGATGCACGCGCGGCGCGCTCACCGCCGCGTTGACCGGCATCCCGAAATCCGCCACGTTGGAGAGTACCTGAAACACCGCCGTGATGATGTGACCGCCGCCGCTCGCGCCCGTCACCAGCAATGGGGCCCCGTCATGCCCCAGTACGATCGTCGGGGTCATCGACGAGAGCATCCGCTTGCCGGGCGCGATCGCGTTCGCGTCGCCCATGACCAGCCCCTCGCTGTTCGGCGTCCCGGGCTGTGCCGTGAAGTCGTCCATCTCGTCGTTGAGCAGAAATCCCGCCCCGGGCACGGTGGACGCCGATCCGAACCCCGAGTTGATCGTCGTCGTGAGCGCGACGGCGTTGCCCGTGCCGTCCACGACCGAGAAATGGGTCGTGTGCTTCCCTTCCGGCGGCGCTCCCGTCGGAAACGAGACGGCCGCCGATGGTGTCGCGCTGTCCGGCCGGATGGTCGCCGCCAGGCTGTCCGCGAACTCCTGCGACAGCAACCGCTCCGACGGAATGCTGACGTAGCCGGGATCCCCCAGGAAGTGGTTCCGCACGGCGAACCCCCGCCGCATCGCCTCCGCGAGGACATGCAGCTCGGCCGGCGTGTGCCATCCGAGTGAGTCGAGGTGGCGGCCTGCGAGGATGTGCGCCATGAGCGCGATGATCATGCCACCCGAGGACGGCGGCGGCATCGAAATGACGTGGTAGCCGCGATAGTCGAATGCAACCGGTGTCCGCCACTTGGCCTGATAGGAGCCGAGATCCGCGAGTGAGATGATGCCGTGCCCGCGGTGCATCTCGGCCGTGATCGCCTGCGCGGTCGGTCCCGCGTAAAAGCCCGATGGCCCTTTGGCGGCGATCCGCCGAAGCACTGTTGCAAGTTGCGGATTGCGCCAGCGATCACCTGGGCGGAGTGCGTGCCCGCCCGGCAGGAAGAGCGCCGCACTCGCGGGAAACATCGACAGGCGCGCACTGTCGTAATGCGTCGCATTGGCGAAATCCGAGTCCGCGACGAACCCGCTGTCGGCGAACTGAATCGCCGGCGCCAGCAACTCGGCCCACGGCCGCGATCCGAACCGCCGGTGTGCCTCGTACAGGCCGGCAACCGACCCCGGCACACCGGCTGCGAGATCGCCGGTCAGCGACCGGTTGTCGGGCTTTCCGTCGCGACCGATGTACATGTCGCGCTTGGCGGCGCCAGGCGCCCGCTCACGAAAGTCGAGCGCCACCGGGGCGCTGTCCACCATCTTCGCGACGAGAAACCCGCCGCCGCCAATGTTCCCGGCCTCCGGAAAAACGACGGCGAGTGCAAACGCCGTCGCCACCGCCGCGTCGATCGCATTCCCCCCTTTCCGTAGCACATCGGCTCCCACATGGGTCGCGAGCGGCGCGTCCGTGGCGACCATCCCGTGTGCGGCGACCACCGGCGGCGCGTCGATCGGGTGGGGCCATGTGCCCGGTATCGCATCCTTGAACGCAGCCAGCGGGGACTGCGTCGAGGCCGCGCGATCGGACGATCCCGATTGGCAGCCAATCGCGATGGCCGCCGACAGGATCAGAAGGGCTAGGGAGGCGCTCCGCCGTGCACCCATCTTCCAGCTCCGGGTCAGAGGTTCGCCGTGCAAGCTGATTTCCGGTGCGCCGATGCGCTAGCCATCCTGCACTTACGATAGGGCGACCACTTCCGCTTGCCATGGCCAGTAGTGAGGCGCACATTTCGGGACACGGATCGCATCCCCCGGAGGCGCACTATGCCGCAGGCGTTGCTGTCGCGCCGGACGTTCGTGGCCAGCGGTTTCGTGGTGGGCATCGGCGCCCTGTTGGGCGCAAGCCGGTTGCGGCGGCCCTCCTGCGGTCATGGTGCAGGCCGCGCCGATCACGGACCGCACCCCACGCCCCGGCCCGGCATCGACGCATCGCACGTCCTCAAGGCCGAGCAACTGAAGGACGCCACCATCGCCGTCCCCGCATTTGATGAGGTGCGGCAGATCCCGGAGATCATTGACGGGATCCGGTGCCACTGTGGATGCGCCACGGACAAGAAACGGTACTCGCTCCTGAGTTGCTACGAGGGAGACGGGATGGCCAAGGACTGCCACACCTGCCAGGGCCAGGGGCGCATGGCGTACCGCCTGCACGGCGCCGGCAAGTCGTTGGCCGAGATTAGAGAAGCGATCGACGCCAAATACGATTGAGGTCCGCCTCACGATTGATATGAGCCTTCGCCTCCGGCCCTCGACGTGCACCGCGACCCGCGGTCTCGTGCTGGCGATCGCACTGGCCGGAACCCCGGCGCTCGCGCGCCCGCAGACGCTCAACGCCAGTGAGTTCGCGACGGTCTCCCAGGTCGTCGACGGCACCAAGGTCACCGTCGAGTACTCGCGGCCCAGGGCGCGCGGGCGGACGGGTCTATTCGGCACCGAGGTGAAGTTCGGCCACGTGTGGACGCCGGGCGCGAATCAGTCGACGACGCTCGCCGTGAACAAGGATGTCTCGATCAACGGGCACTCGGTAGCGAAGGGCAAGTATTCGGTCTGGATGGTCGTCGCCCCGGGCGATTGGGAGCTGGTGCTTGACCACGACACGACGCTGTACCACACGAATGGCCCGAGCCGCCGCCCCGGCCAGATACGCTTCATGATTCCAAGAGAACACCACGCCTTCACCGAAGTCCTGACCTGGGCGTTCCCGGTGGTCGGCAACAGCAACATGATCCTGACGATGCAGTGGGACACTGTATCCGTGCCGCTCGCGATCAAGGTCACGCCGACCTACACGACTGCCGTACCGCCGGACGCCGCCCAACGCGTCGCCGGCACCTATCGCTGGAACAATGCGCCGGATCCCTCGGCACATGACACGACGACACACCACCCATCGGCATTTACCGTGCGCTACACCGGAGGCGAGCTCCACGCGACGCTCGATCCACCGTTCTTCGGCGATCCCGCGTACGCCGACTACGTCTTGATCCAGAAGAAGGGCGATTTGTACCTCTTGGGACGGATCGACCGCGGAGAACTCATCGAAGTCATTGACTACGCCACGCTGCAGTTCTCGCCGGCGAACGGCCGGCCGAAGACGTTCGAGGTCCGCGGAACCGACGACGCGCTCTGGGCGACTGGTACCGCCGCGCCCTGATCCACCGCCCCTGGTAAAGGCGTTGTCGGCGGCGGACCAGAATGTCCCTGGTAGGGGCGGGTCATGACCCGCCCTGTGTCGTCGCCGCAGCGCCACCACCTGTCGCCGAGCGCGGCGGATGCCGTTCTCAAACGGTAGGCCCCCCGGCAAGGTCTCGAGAACCCAGGGTCAGGTTGCAACCCCCGCACCGGCAAGACTGCCCTAACTGGCGATCTACTCGCCGCCACAGCCGCGCGCCATTATTCCACGGCGCTGTCCAACCTCACCTCCGCCCCACCATGCCTCCTGACCCACGCGACCCCAACGAACTGGCACCGGACGACCCCTCAGCCCCGACCCAACGCCGCCGCTTCATCGGCCAATTGGTCGGAACCGCTGCCGCCATCGCCGCAACTGCGTGCACGAGAGCAGTCCCCGCACAGACGGTCGCACCCGCCCAGGCGCCGGCCCAAGGATCGGCCGCCGATTCGGCGAATCACGCCGCGTCTGCGGCGGCAGCAAGCGCGGAGCGCCACTCGTGGGATCTCTCGTGGACAAAGCGCGTCGAACGCGCCACCACCCATAGACAGGTCTTCGACTCGCCGGAAATCGCCGAAGGCGCGGCGTTGCACCAGGCGCGCATGTTCTTTGTCAACTACAAGGAGGTCTACAACTCCGCCGACGCTGACTTGGGTGCGGTGATCGTCGCCCGCCATATCGCGATCCCGATGGTCCTGAGCGATGCCGTGTGGGCCCACTACCCATTCCTCGGGAAGAAGACCACGAAGCTCAAGGACCCCACGACAAACGAATGGGCGCTCCGCAATCCGTTCCTCAACGCGAAGAAGGACGACAAGTACACGCTCATCTGGCCCGATGGGGGTCTCGACACTCTGATTGGACGCGGCACGATCGTCCTCGCCTGCAACCTCGCACTCGGCGGATTCGCGGGCCGCATCGCCAAGAAAACACAGCAGGCCGACGACGTCGTGATGAAAGAGCTGACCGACGGCCTCGTCCCCGGCGTCACACTCGTGCCGTCAGGGATATTCGGCGTGATCCGGGCCGAGCAGGCCGGCTGCGCGTATATCCGCGCGACCTAATCGTCGGCGAGTAACTCAAAGCGCAGTAGTCGCGGCACCAGACACGATATCGCGGCGCCGCGGATGCAGTTCGGCGAGATCACCTGCCAGATAGCGATCGATGGAGCGTGTTCATGGACGGCCGCTTGCTACGTCTGTGTGCGGGCCGCCGCTCGCTCAGGATGTTCAAAAGCATTGGCAAATTGATCGAGTTCCAGATCACTCATGCCGATACCCCGGCCCACATCACGCCAACGTGCGACCGCAGACTCGACGTCACTCAAGATCGTCCGCGCGCGGGAGAGCGAGACCGCGAAATAGGGGGCTGCTGACAGAAGTGCCTCAATCGTTGATTCAGGTCCGGTCTCGTCCGTGATCCACGTCTTGAGCTCCGCGATCCTGTCGGGAAATGGATTGATGTCGAACGCGGGAGACAGCCGCCATTTGCCCGCCTCCACATGCAGAAAGCCGTGATTGTGCAGATGGTCATCGACATTGTTGATCAGGATCGAGAAGGCGACCCGCCGCCATAGCTCGTCAGTGTCGGCTTGAGCAGCGGCCCCGTGCGTTCGCAGGGCGTCAACGATCTCGGTGTAGGTGTGCTGCTCGGGATTTCCACTATCGACACCAAGAAGTGTCGCTGCAGAGATGTACATGACGCGCGCATTGCTCGTCACCCTGTCAAAGCGGCGTATGACCGCGACCGGCGTGTCACCCGCCATCACCAGATCGGCCTCCGCTGCACGGATACCTGCGTCAGCAGCCAAGCGCAGCGCGAGGACCTCTCCCTTTGTAACCGCTCGCTCGTCCTGTACGCTGGGGAACTTCCCGATTGACAGTCGACTCTCGTTGTCGATGATCGTGCACTTCGGCCGGATGCCACCGAGCGAGCTACCGCGGCCCCGAAGGTACTCGAGATCGGCCGCTGTCTCACTATTTGTCTCAACGGCACGAGTAGCGGCGTAAAGGCGATCGAGTTCGATGAGCGGTGGGGCAGAGCGACGCCCGGTTTCGACCGTGCGCCGAAACACCCCCTCCTCATCGCGGAATCGCAGCGCGCCAACGCGACTCGGGTCATCGACCTCGAGCAGATAGTCGAGTTCTCCCACGATCGGCGGAACGACGGCACCGGTCTCGCGTGCAGCAGCGCGTCGTTTCGCATGGTCACGCCGAATGACAGTTCGGCCCCATCCGTCAGGTGCGGTGTCAGCAATGGCGCCGTGAAAGACGGATCCGTCGCGTGGCTTCCGGTGGAATTGGGGCCCCGCCTGCAATGGCAGCGTCGGCTCAATCGCAAACGCATCCCGCCAGGCAAGCCACGATGGATCGTACTCGAAGATTGCGCTCTCCCGGCCTGCATCGTGATTGTAGTGAAGCAGGCCCACGAGGTGCGCCGCCTCACCGATGTACACGTTTATCTCGCGCTTCATAAGCCGGTCGGTTGTGTTTTCGTTCGGACACGTTCAGGCAGCCGCTCCACGTCGAGAACGAGCGCTTGATCGTCACGTCCGGCATCGACGAGATCCCCAAAGGGCGTACCCAGCCCCAAGACAAATACTGCCATCGCATAGCTCGCGATCGCGGTCGTAGGATCGCCTCGTTCGATCTTGCCGTACGTGGTTCTCGACACACCAATACGCTCGGCCATCATCGCGGCGGTCAGCCGGCGCTTGCGGCGCGCGATACCAATGTCCCGCCCAAGCTTGGCGAGTGACCGTCGTACCGCTGAAGGTAGTCTGTTCGACGTACGGCTGATCATATTTAATGTGCAGCAGAATAGTCGTTAAATCCACTTAGTGACCATTATATCAGGTGTTAAGTCTGTTGTCGAGGGCCCGGAGGCGCAAGAGGCGGCGCCTGCGCGAGCAGCCTGCGCAGTCGCGCCTTGCGTTCGCGAATCGGTAAATACCCCCGGAGCCGCTCCCACGCCCAGACCCGCGCTTTGAGGAGCCAGGCGTGTCCCTCCTGAGCAGCCGGGTCGACCGCGTCCTCGAGTCCAAACACACCATCGAGGTCGCCGCGATCAATCGCGTCGGATTCGAGAATATCGAACAACTGGATGCAGCGTCGGCCGTCATAGCCGGCGGCAAGACACAGCTCGAGGGCTCGCGCGTCCGCGGCCGCCTCGTTCTCCGGACCGTGAACTCGGCGTTCGATGAGAAGTGCCGCCACGACAAGGGCCATGCGCCCCGCGCCCACACCAGGCACTCCGCGGGGTAGAGCCGCCGCAGCCTCGTCAGCACCATGCAAGTGCCCCAGTTCGTGGTGCGCGATTTCATGCGCCAGCGCGAACGCTACGGGGTCATCGCTCGCGCAGCGCTCGAGCAGGCGTCGGGAGATGTACACGAAGCGGCCGGGCAGGGTAAAGGCTATGATCTCCCGAACCCAGAGAATGTCTGCCGTGAGCGGCGGTCCACGCTTCCGGACAGATTCGAGCCGCGCCATCACTCGAGCTACTTCTGCGCCTGGCCATCCCCTGACATCGCCCTCGGGGCCATATTCTGCCTGCAATTCGTGCCGGAGCCACTCGTCCAAGGGCTCGTGCGGTCGTGGACGCCCGTCACCCGAGTCGGCACTCGTCTCGCGTTCGGTGTCATCGGCGTGAGGCACGCGGCAAACGTACGGGCTCGCGCGACCACGCTCAACCGGCTAGGCGTTCGGATCCTGAAGCCAGTCAGTGCTTCGCCGGCCCCTCGCCCAAACGCATGATCTGCGGCGACAGATACCGTGGCGCGCCCGGCTTGCGCCGCGCCGCCTTCACATAGGTACGCAGAAACCCGCCACTTCCCGAGCGCAACGTCGCTGCCAGCGCTGGCCTGCCCAGAACGTCGACGATCGTCCGGGACATCTCCACGCCAAGCCAATAGAACGGGCCCGCACCGGCCTGCCCCGTGTTGAGCGCACTCTGCGCCGCTTGGGCCTCCGCAGGCCGATACACGACGTCGAGCAGTCGCGATCCTTCGGCCGCCGCCGCGGCAACAGCCGCCGGCGCCTTCACCGATGGAGGCGACACGAACGACGCCGTCCCCTCGGCATAGATGACGTCGAGCGCGGCGCGAAATAGTGAGTCCGCCGGCGTCCCGATAACGATCGCGCTGTCCGGTACCAGCGCCGCTTGCTGCGCCGCATGGAAGGTCTCATGTATGAGAAGCGCGAGCATCCGCTCGTAGTCATCCTTGAAGAACTCGAGGTCGATCGCGGCAACGTCCCCCGTTGCCCAGCCATCCGCACCAGTACCGAAGAAGAACGACACCCTCCGGTCGACACGCGTGCCGGTGGGCACGTACGGCGCGATCGCGCCATTGATGGATGCCAGGACCGCCGGCTCGTGGGCGCGCAGACTATCCAGCTCCGCGCGGTATTCGCTCCAGTGACGTCTCACGTCCCCATAGTCGAGAAATGCCCCCGGCAGCATGTACATGTAGAGCAGATCGAGCGGCTGTGTGCTCGCGGCATGAGCCAACGCCAGCCCGGCCTGCTCACGCGACATCGGAAAGCCGTAAAAGCTCTGATTCCGGTGCTCGATCAGTGCGTCGAACGCGGGGCCCGCGAGGCGCCGCTGCGCCTCCCCTGCGCCAATATCACGCGTCGCGACGATTGCCATCAATGTCTCGGCCGGCGCGAAATCAAACGCGAGATGGATGGTGGGACTCGTCGCCGGCTGAACCCCCGCGTGGCTCGTGGGCACGTGCTGCTGTCCCGTGAACCCCATGGCGTAGAATCCGCCCGCCGCGAATAGGCTGTCGATGCCGGACCGCAGTCGCGAGATCAGGTAGGCGGAGCGTACCACCCCGGCGGTACCAGACGGTGGACGATGGGCGAGCGAATCGATGTACTGCTCCCCCACAGGCAGCCGTCTTGCCCTCCCACCATCCAGATCGAACAGCGATGGCAGCAGTTGCACGGCTTCCGGCTGCGACAACCGGCCAAGAAGGAAGAATAGGGTGTCCGCGTCGGCCGCTGATACGCGGGCGGCAAGCCAACGCACTTCATTGGAGTCGACGCCGGGACCGCTCGGGATGACCGGAGCCTGCGCCATGAGCGTGGCAGGCACGAATGCGAGCAGGATCGCCCACCACCGCGGTACGGCCGCCGGATGTGAAGTTCTCATGGGCATGATGAGGTGGTCGTGCAACCAGCACTGGATCGCTCAACGTGGGTCACTACGAACGCGATCCGTCCGCGGTTTCTTTCACGCGGCTGCACGACCATGCAGCCGTAGCCTGGCCCCTGCGCTGGATCGAGCGTGCAAAGCCCAGGCTACGTTCGCATTCGGGACCTACACCACCGCACCCACTAGTGCTTGCCCAGCGCTCCCTTGATCTTCGCCAGGTGATGGTAGCTGTGCCGCACCGCGTGATCCTCGAGCATGAACTGGCACGTGAGCGGCGCGTCGGCGTTCAACGAGAGCGCAGCAGCCGAGTCGAGCTGCTTGTCGCTGAGCGCCCGAATGGCCGCAGCCGCCGCCGCGCTGTTCTTCTTGAGCAGCGCCAGCGCCTCTTCCTTCGTGATACCGTCGTTGTCCTTGGCATCGCCGGCATTCATCTTCGCAATGTCGTCCCAGGTCACACCCTGAACGGCCTCGCCTCCACCAAGCTTCTGGGCAAGCTGGATCTCGATCGGATACACGCTCGCCACATGATGCACGACCACGCCGATCTTCCGGCCGTCCTTCGGCACCCGCGTCTGCCACTCGGCCGCCGACAAGCCGTTGGCAAAGGAGTCGAGCGCCGCCGCACCTGCTTCGAGACGCGCGGCAAGAGCTTCGCTACGTTGGCTCATGGTGATCTCCACTGATTTCTTAGGGGTACACGCGCCACCACGGCGAGTGCAGACCTAATGGTAGCGCACCCCGCCAGACTCCACATGACCGCCCGTCCCGATTTCCTGCTCGCGCGCGCCGGACCCGCGGGGGTGAACCCGCTACACCCGGGCCACGCGGCGAGCCTCGCGCCACGCACCAGGCGCGTAGCCCGTCGATTTCTTGAACGCCCGGCTGAATGCCGCCTCGGAGTCGTACCCGACATCCGTGCCGATCGCGGCAACCTTGGCGCTCGTCTCGATGAGAAGGTTCGCCGCCATCTGCATCCGCAACTGCGCCAGATACTGCATCGGTGGCTGCCCGACGAACATCACGAATCGCTTGGCGACCGCCGTGCGGGACGATGCCGCCCTCCGCGCCAGCTCATCGAGCGTCCACGGATGGTTCGGCCGCGAATGCAGCAGTGCCAGCACCCGGCCCACGACTTCATCCCGGAGCCCCGCAAGCCACCCGGTCCCCTCGGCAGGCAATCCGTCGAGGTAATGCCGCAGCACCTCGATGAACATCACCTCCGCCAGCCGCGTGATCACCGTCTCGGCCCCCGCGCGCCCCGACCGCGACTCTTCGGCGATCTGCCGCGTGAAACCGCCAAGCCACGCGTTTCCCACACCCCGCACATGCAGCTGCCGCGGCAACGCCGCCAGCAGCGGGTTGAACGGCCGGCGGTCACAGCCCAGAAACCCGCAGACGAACGAGGTCTCGCGCGGCCCCTCATCACCCACGAACACCGTCTGCGGATACCGCGCGGGCGCGCTCGCATTCGCGTACGGACGGACCTGAATCCCCGGCCCGGTTCGACATGACGTAGCTGTCGCCCTGCGGGAACAGGATCACATCGCCCGGAACCAGCTCCACCGGCTCCTCACCGACCAGCCCCCCGTAACACCGCCCCTCGGTCAGGATGTGATACGAAATCGAGATGCTCGGCCCCCGGCAGGATCCGGGGCGTCAGCTCGTCAGCGGCCGCAATCTCGATGTTCCACGTCCCGGCCGCCTCGACGGGGTAGAAAAAGGCGCCGTCCAGCCGCACCACCCGCAGCAGGTCCGAGAGGGGGTCCATTCCAGCAAAATGCCACGACCAGGGGAAAAGTTCACCCCGACCCCGACCCCGGGTGGGCCCCGGCGACCGGTCCTGCCGCCCCGCCCGCCTGCGAGCCGGGCCACTACCGCAGGCTCGCCTCCCGGAAAACCAGCTTGACGAGATCCTCGGCGTCCTGATCGAACGCCGCCGACAAGTCCTTGTCCGTCCCCGCAAACCGCTGCCGGAACGCGCTGAGATCGACGCCACCCTTCACCTGATCCACCGTGCGGAACATCGCCGGCCCGGTCTTCCTCAGCGCCTCGTTCATCTGGTCGACCGCGCTCTGCATCAGGTCCCGCATCAGGTAGATGTACGCCTTGTCGTGAAGGATCCTCCCATGCCCAGGCACGATCGTGGCCGCATCCAGGTCGCCCAGGTTCTGCATCGTCTGCACCCACTCACTGGGATAGCCGTCGTAGAAATACGGGAGCGGATACACGACCAGGTCGCCGGTGATCACGATCTTGTCTTTGGGGAGGTACACCACGGCGTCCCCGTTCGTGTTGCCGCGCCCCAGGAACTTGATCTGCACCTCGCGGTTGCCGATGTCGATCGCGAAGTCGTGGTCGAATGTCAGCGTGGCACTCTGGAACGTCACCGCCTTGAGCTCCTCCTGCACCTGCTTCCGGTGTGCGAGTATCGTCCTCAGCTCGGCCTTGTTGGCGTCGGTCAGCGCCGTCCCGTCACCGGCCTTCCCCTTGTCCAGCATCTCCTGATAGCTGGCGGTCCCCTTCTCCTCCCGCCCCTCCGAGCCGGGCCCGAATTGATCCATGTCCTTCTTCGTCTGTACGTGCGCAATGATCGTGACGGCCGGGAACGCGTCCATGTACGCGCGATTCCCGAAATTGTGATCGTTGTGGAAGTGGGTGTTCAGAAGGAAACTGACCGGCCGGTCCGTCCACTGGCGGATCTGCGCGATGTCCTCCTTGGCGACGGCCGGCAGGAAGCCGGCATCGACCACGAACACCTGCCTGCTGCCGATGATCACGGTCGTATTGCCGCTTGCGAACCCGTCACCCGCGTCACGATGCTCGATCTCGTACACGCCGTCGGCGAGCTTGGTGACCTTGCGTTCGGTCTGGCCCAACGCCGGCGCCGCAGCGAACAGACCTGATCCGATGAGCACCAGGCACCGCAACACGAACCACGACCAACGAACCCGCGCAAGCAACTCGCGATGAACACTCATGTGGTCTCCCCACGAAGGATCGGGCGTCCCGGAATACCTCAGTCCGACACGCCCGGACCGGTAAGGGGTTCTCTCCCCGTTCCACCCGCTTGCGCTCCAATCAGCCGCGCCCTATCCTGTTACCTAAACGGTTTATGCCAAAGCCAAAGGACCGACCGCCCGAGCTCGTCCAAGGGACGCTCGACATGCTGGTGCTCAAGGCACTCGCCCGCCGCACCCTGCACGGATACGCCGTCGCCGAGTGGATCCGCGCGACATCCAACGACGTCCTGCGCGTCCAGGAAGGCGCCCTCTACCCGGCCCTCCACCGGCTCGAACTCCAGGGCATGCTCACCGCCGAATGGGCCGTGAGCGACAAAGGCCGCCGCGCCAAGTTCTACTCCCTCACCACCACCGGCCGGAAACACCTCGCCGCGGAAGCCGAGTCCTGGCAACACCTCGCGGGCGCGATCGCGCTCGTGATGCGCACCGCGTAAGGCCCACCGCCTGGAGACGCGCACATGGCCACCGGCTTCCTGCACGATCTGCTGCTGCGCCTCCGCACGCTGGCCCACCGCCGCCGCCTCGATGCGGACGTCGACGACGAGTTGGCGTTTCACCTCGAGATGCGGGCATCCCAGATCGAATCGGCGGGCGTCGATCCGGAAACCGCCCGCCGCGCCGCACGCCGGCAGTTCGGCAATGTCACTGCCATCCGCGAGAGGGTCCGGGACATGTGGAGCTTCCCATCGGCCGAATCGGTGTGGCGAGACATGCGCTACGGCGCACGCATGCTCTCCCGCGCCCCGGCCTTCACCCTTGTCGCCGTGCTCACGATCGCCCTCGGTGTCGGAGCCAACACCGCCGTGTTCAGCGTTGCTGACGCCGTACTCCTCCGCCCACTACCCTTTGCCCACGCCGATCGCCTCGTTCGCCTCTACTCGGTCGGCCACGGCAATCCCGTCGGCCCGTCCGATGGTGATGTCCGCGACTACTCCACGGAGTCGCATGCGTTCGAAACACTCGTCCTCTACGACTTCTGGCCCAAGAATGTCAGCGGCAACACGCCGGAAGCCCGCCCCGAACAGATGCGCATCGGCCTCGTCCCCTCGGAATACTTTGCGGCATTCGGCGTCACTCCGATAATCGGCCGCGTCTTTACCACCGATGAGACGCGCCCCGGTAATGATCACGTGGTGCTGCTATCGGACCACTACTGGCGCGCGCACTTCGCGGGCTCGCGCGCCGCGCTCGGCCAGACAGTCCGCATCAATGAAGAGCCGTACTCCATCATCGGCGTCATGCCCGACGCGATTCCGGAATGGGTGAACGTCGGACCCGCCTGGCGGGGCCAGGTCGCGATGTGGACGCCGCGCGTCATCCCGGATGACGCCTACGGGCCGCTGCACCGCGCCGATCGCGGGGGCGAAACGATCGGACTGCTCCGGCCCGGGATTTCCGTGTCGGCAGCGACAGCCGATGTGCAGCGGATCGCGGAACGGCTGGCCGAACGATATCCGGTCGATCGCGGCTTCAGCGCACGCGTCGTACCCCTGTCGGAGACTCGCACCGGCAAACTCGGCCCCACACTCCTCCTGTTGCTTGCCTCTGCAGGAATGATCCTCCTGATCGCCTGCACGAACGTCGCGAGTCTCCTTCTCGCCCGCCACACTGGACGGCGGCACGAGTTCGTGATCCGCGCTTCACTCGGAGCGAGCCGGTTCGCCCTCGTACGCCAGCTCGTTGCTGAGCACCTGACCCTGGCCCTGCTCGGCGCCGCCGGTGGCCTCGCGGTCGCGTGGCTGGGGGTCGTCATCCTCGCCAATCTTCGTCCGGAGAATCTCCCGCAACTTGCCGGCGTCCACATGGACGCGCGCGTGCTGCTCTACGCCCTGGGTCTCTCCGTCGGCACCGGTGTGCTCTTCGGCATCATCCCGGCCCTGCCAGCAACGCGCGGCAATCTCGGCACCACGATTCGCGAGGGCGGACGATCCGGCACGGCCGGCCGCAGACGCCAGGTCGAACAGCATGCGCTGGTAGTCGCGCAGATCGCATGCTGCGTCGTGCTCGTGCTCTGGACCAGTCTCCTCGTGAAGAGTTTGCTCCGCCTCGAACATCAGGACACCGGGTTCCGGAACGATCGCCTGCTGACCGCGCGCCTGTATCTGCCCAGGTCCCGCTATGCGGACGCGCCAGCCATCACCCGGTTCTGCGAAACGTTCGCGGCGCGGCTGCGGGCAATCCCCGGAGTACTGGACGCCTCGGTGACGACCTTCTTCCCGCCTGCGAACCGGATCACGCGACGGTTCACGATCGACGGGCAGGCTGTCTCACACCTGGATGACATGCCGGCCGCCCGATTCGGCGTGACCGACGACCACTACCGCGGTACCGTCGGTATCCCGCTCGTTACCGGACGCGACTTTGCGGAATCCGATGTGGCCGCGAATCCGCCGGTGGTCCTGATCAATCAGGCGCTGGTGCGCCAGTACTTCCCCGGCCGTGACCCGATCGGCCAGCAGCTACGTCTCCGCCAGCTCGATGTGTCGTCGCCAACCGACACGGCGACGGACCTCGCCACAGTCATTGGCGTCATCGGTAACACCAAGAATCGTGGGCTCGCCCTCGATCCCGATCCGGAGATCGTCGGCCTGTTCCGCCAGATGAGCGACATGAACGTCGGGTTCAAAAGTCTCGTGGTGCATACGACCGCCGCGGACGGCAACCAGATCACCGGCGCGATCCGAGAGACGCTGCGGTCGCTCGATCCCGAGTTGCCACTGGCGCAAGTCGCGACGATGGGTGACCTGATGGCCGAGCAGACCACCGACCGCCGCCTCAGCACGACGCTCCTCGGCCTCTTTACGGCGAGCGGCGTGCTGCTCGCGATCATCGGTGTCTACGGCGTCGTGTCCTACTTCGTCGCGCAGCGCACGAAAGAGATCGGCGTCCGCGTCACGCTCGGCGCCAAACGCGCGGACATCCTCTGGCTCGTCCTCAGCAACGCTCTGCGCCTGGCCGCCGCCGGCATCGCCCTCGGCCTGGCAGGCGCCTTCGCGACCGGGCGCCTGATGTCACGCTTCCTGTTCGCGGTCCAAGCGAACGATCCGCTCATCCTGGTTGGTGTACCGGCCGCCATCGCCGCGATCGCCGTCGCCGCGTGCTACTTCCCGGCCCGGCGAGCCGCCACACTGGATCCGGTCCTGGCGTTGCGAGAGTAATCGGACCCGGCGCGCGGCACGCGAAATGCCTTCTCGGCATCAGACCAGCATGGCTGGTCCCACGCATTCAGCAACGACGACGAGCATGCATTCTTTCCGGGGGCATCATGCCAGACGATCGCGAACAGGCCAACGGGATTGGCCGCAAGGGTGAAGCGGATACGATTGACGGCGCCGCGAATGAGGCGGCTGGGAAAGCGACTCAGAAGGTGGGCAAGCAGACTGACGACAAACAGCTCGAAGCCGAGGGCAAGTTCCAGAAGGATCAGGGCAAAGCACAGGAACAGCTCGGCAAGGACGAGCAGAAGATCGCTGACGACCGCTGATTGAGTCCTTCGCGCGTGGGGCGCCCGTCTACGCGATGGGCGGCCCGCGCCCGCGAGCCGCTCTATACCCGCCGCACCTCGACGGCGTCCACGACCTCAACCCTTCGGCGGCTGCTCGCCCTTCGCCTCCGGGTAGAGGACGTGACTGATCCGGTAGCGCGCGGCGGCTAGATGCGCCTTCGTCTCCGGATCAGTGGTTCGCCCCTGTGCGGCCCGGATCTCGCCGTCGAGGAGAATCAGCTCCTGCCGGAGCAGCGAGCCGGCGTCATTCGACATTGGGTCGAGCAAGTACAGCAGTCTGGGTGGCAGCTGTGAGGCGGGAACGGGAAATGGCTTCGGATGCAGGAGGGCGTCGATCTGGTCGATGTACGCGTCCTGCAGGCCGCGACGCACCGCGCCGATCACGACCGCCCCGCCGGCCAGCTCCGACCAGATCGTATGCCGCACGTCACCGAGGAAACTCTCGGGACGGTAGACACGGTTCGGGTCGTGCGTCAACGCCTCGAACTCGATCAGCCGGTCGACCCGTCCGCTGGAGAGCAGCGACTGCAGAACGTCGCGCTGGCCACGGTTGATGCGGGCGATCGCACCATCAGGCTCGATACGCCGGACGACAGCGCTGTCGAAGAAGAACTCCGGTGGCTGGAACGCATTCGTGCCGAGAAAGGCCACGGCCGCCGCCTGCCGCTCCCGTGTCATCGGGGTGAATCGGGGGCCCGGCTGCCCGCCATACTTCTCCTGCGACTCGACGCCGCCTACCTGGTTCGCGACGTGCCGCAGCTCGGTCGACCACTGGCCGATCAGCCGGTCATACAACTCGCTGAGGTCCGCGACACTCTCCCCCTTCTCGTCGGTCGCAGCCAGCAGATGGCCCATCTCACGCCGGATGTTGCGCATCCCCGCCGTCGTCGACTTGACCGGATCGGCGTCACCGATCGCCTCGGACTCGCTGCCCGGGTCCGCACCCCGGTCATTCTCCGTCGAGAACCGGTACCACGGCACTGTATCCTGCTCGCGCGACCACTGGTCAAGTGTCGGCTTCTCCGCATCCGGTGAGTGCACGCTCGGTATCGGCGTGTATCCCCACCGGGTCGCGTACACATCGTACGGCCCCACCCGCGGGATCAGATCATCGAGTGCGATCGAGTCTTCCGGCTGCGCGACGTAGTTGAAGCGCGCGTAATCCATCACGCTCGGGCTGTGCCCCATCCGATGCACCCACGTCCTGCTCCGGACGCTGTCCGCCGGATATTCGGCGCTCGCTTTCATGTTGTGCGGAAAGCCGAGCGTGTGTCCGACTTCGTGCGCGACGACGAACTGCACGAGCCGGCCCATGAGGGAGTCGGGCATCGGCAGCTTCCACGTTCGCGAGTCGAGCGGCCCGACCTGGGTTACGTACCACGCCCGCTGCAGATTCAGGATGTTGTGGAACATCCGCACCGATCCGTTCAGCACTTCGCCCGTCCGCGGGTCATGCACGTTGGGCCCGACCGAGTTCTCCACGGTGGAGGTGAGCCAGCGCACGACCGTGTGCCGGATATCCTCCGGCGACCAGGTGGGATCTTCGGCCGCGGTCGGCTCTAGGCGCGCGACGATCGCGTTGCGAAATCCTGCGGCGGCGAACGCGGGCTGCCATTCCTCGATGCCGGCCTTCACGTACGGCACCCACTGCGCGGGGGTCGCCCGGTCGATGTAATACACGATCGGTTGCACCGGGTCGGACAGCGCGGCGTTCGGATCTTTCTTCTCCAGCCGCCACCGATCGATGTACTTACGCGTGACGGCCTTCTGCTCCGTCCGCCCGTAGTCCAGGACATTGGCCGTGAAATAGCCGACGCGATCGTCGGCCAGACGAGGCTGCATGGGATGAACTGGCAGCCGCACCATGCTCCAGTGCGCAAGCACGCTCTGCACCGGCTGGGGGCCGGCCGGGGGCGGTTCGGGAGAGCCAGGTCGTGGCGGCGGCGGGCTGGCCGTCTGCGTCGCCTCCACCTCGACGTTGTCGGGAAATGCCGCGACATGCTCGATGTACGACCGCTTGTCGTCAAGTGGCCCACGCAACGCGACGAACTCGGCCACCGCCGTCGTATACAGCGGCGTCACGTCGATCACCGGTGCGCTGTCCGGGCCGAATGCCTCGATGTTGAAGACCGCGATCACCGGCGGGTAGTCCGAGCTCCGGACTGCTTCGGCCACCGGCAATTCCGAATCCGCCGTGATGTGGAGGTTGGGACTCCGTAGAACGATCCGCTTGCCGTCCTGCTCCCAGCGCACGACGCGCGTGCCGAACTCGTCACCACCATACCCGTCGAAGTCGCCCGGCTGCGGGGCCGACCGGGCGTACCGCCCCTCGACCAGCAAATCCGCACCCAGCACCGATCGCGGGATCTCGAAGAACAACTGCTGGTCGATCTTGTGCGTGATGACCAGACCGCGCGCCGTCACGGCATCCGCGGTGATGACTTTCGCATACGGCTTGATTTTCGGCTTCTTATTCGCGGTGTCGGCGTTTGCTCCCGCCGCCGCGACCGGTGTCGGATGAGAGGTAGCCGCAGGATGCGCACACGCGGAGACCAGCGCGACCAGCGCGACGAACGGGGCGGAACGATGCATGATTGGCGGGGAGAGGTTGAAGGAGCGCGTCTCGCGCCCGGAACTGGAAATACTCACGCGAATCGCCGGCGGAATCCGGACACGCAGCGCCGGTAACCGGCCAATCCAGTCACCCCATGCCGCCGAGGTTGGGGTGAACGGTGCAGTCGCCACGTGTTCAACGATTTCATACGGAGTGCGATGCTACACGGCGGCGTGAGGTGTCGCAATAGCCCCGTCGAACGGGAGCAGCGCGATCCCGATCCGCCCCGAATCACCAGGAGCGACCCCGCCTAACTCGCCGCAAAGAGCTTGTTGCACAGCCCCCCGATCGCCGTTTGTTGCGTCGCGGTCTTCGTCCCACCACCCCTGAACTGAATGTCACAGAGGACGTTGTCCTTTGTCGCGACCACTTCGCTGAGGTCCGAGACCCAGGCCGCCCGGTCACCTACCCCCGGCTGCGCCACCGCCGATACCGGCATCTTGCCGTCGAGCCACGTCTTCACGGTCACGTCCCCGAGTCCGGGACGCAGCGTCACGCTGACGGAATTGAAGCCCCCCGTGTTGAACACGCAGGTCTCCGCATCACCAGGAATCGTTTTGGTCTCCGTCACCGGCGCACCAAGGAGGTCGGTTACGTCGGACGCCGTGAGCAGTTTACGGTCGCAGGCGTTGCCGGCCGGAGTCTGCGATGCGGTGGCCGTTCCCCCCGCCGTCTGCGACGCGCCTTTCGAGCACGCGGCAAGCACGACACCGAGGACACACAGCCCCACAGCGTAACGATTCGTCATTGGGTCACCCGTCGTGAAGGTATGAGCCGGCTCATTTATCACCACAGGCCGGATTGCAGGCTTTGAGGTCGATCGTATAGACGGCGTCGTTCCCGGGACCCGGCAGGTCCTTGGTCTGCTGGCGCTTCATCACCATTGATTCACCGGTCTGCTGGACGGTGAAACCGTCCTTGCCGAGGATGTGATCGAGGATGAAGTGGGCGTTCATGTACGGCAGGCTGAAATGTCCCGCCACCGGCAACATGAGCGTCGTCGGCGCGACAACGATGTAGACGGTATGCGCGTGCGTGTACGAGTCGTTGAAATCGGACCGCGCATCGCCGAGCGTCAGGGTGACATTCCCATCGGTCATCTGGCCCGTCACCGGGATGAAGAACGACGTGGGTGACACCATGTCGTTCACCATGCCGCCCGAAGCGTTATCCACCGCGGCGGGCGGTACGTCCACCAGATAGACTCTCCCGCCCTTTGTCATCGTGCCGAACAGCCCGGAGTTGAACACGTCTTCCTTGTATGTGAAACGTGTCGCCCCGCCCTCGAACTGCCCGCTCAATGCCACCGCTCTCCCCTCGGCACCCTTCGGGTAGCGCAGGGTCAGCACGCCCTTGATCGCCGTAGAGAACGACCACCATTCGATAGGGGTGACCCCGGGTTGCGCCTTACTATAGAAGTGCGCGGTCATCGTCGCCGTGAACGGCCCCGAGAACTTCTCGCAATACTTCGCGAAGAGCTGCTCGTTGGCATACGCCGCGACGTCGCCCGCCAGCTTGGTGACTTTGTCGAACATGTCCAGCGAGTTCTTCGATCCCTCCATCGCCGACGGTACGAACTTCTTCGTCTCGGCAACCACGAACTTGTAGCCCGGTGTGCTCCGGACTGACTCGGGAATATTCTCGGTCAGTTTTTCAGCGATCTCCGTTTCCGATCCTAGCTCCATCTCGTTTTCCGCCAACGATTCCGTTGGCTTGCTCACAGCCTTGGGCAGATCGTTGGCCATCTTCCCGGCTGCGCCGATGCCAGCGCCCGCAGCGGGAGGCGCAACGGACTGGGCCATGTTGATGGTGTATGCAAACACGAATTCGTACGGTTTCTTGAGAAGGCTCAGGATCTCCGGCACAGCCTTCAGCCCGACGGTGGCGTGATCGATCGCGTCGCACGCCTGGAGATTCTTCTCACTCTCCTTGATCTCCTCATCGGCCTGCTTGCGGCGCGCTTTCGTCTCCTGGTCCAGTTGCGCGAGGTGATCGAAGAAGGGCTGCAGTGTCGTCGCGGCGTCGGGGTTCTGGCTCACCATGTCCTTGTAATGCCCGAGCGCTGATGTCAGTTGTGCCGACTGCTGCGCCAGCGGTTCCAACTGGGGTTCTAACCCACTGATCTTCTGTTCCATCTCCGTGCGGGCCGGCGAGTCGGGGAGGTCGTCGACTCCTTTCTTCACCTTGGCCACGTAATCCTTCATGTCCTCCAGAAACGACTTGTTGTCGGCCACGTCGTCGTCGATGTCGATCAGATAGGTGCGCACGGTGAAGGTGGCCTTGGCCGGGGCCCCCTTCGCCCCGATCTGAGCGCTGATCGTATAGCTGCCCGCGACGGGCGTCTGGCTGAACGTCACACTGTAGTGGCCATTCTTGTCGGGCGTGGAAGTCGTCGTCGTCGGCGCGCCGGATGGCCCGGTCACCGTGACACTCACCGGCGTCCCCGGCTGCGGGTAGCCAAGCCCTGAAATGCTGACGTGCCCGTTGACCGGTATTTCGTCCGGCGACACGGCCAATGTCACCGAGGGCTCGTCCTGGCTGGGCGCCTGTGCGTGCGCGGGCGGTGACACGAAGACGAGGCCAAGCGCGCACGTCAACGCGCCGGTGAACGTGCGGCTAAATGAAGGTGTGCGCATGGTCAGGCCTATTCGCGGGTGAGTTCGACGCGCCGGTTTCGGGCCCGGCCTTCCAGCGTCGCATTGGTTTCGAGCGGCTGGCTGTCGCCCGCCCCACCAGTGTCGAGACGGGCCGTCGCGACGCCGTAGCGTGTCGTCAACGCCTCCTTGACCGCGGCCGCCCGGCGCTCCGACAGCACGCGGTTCCCAGCGCCGCTCCCGCCGATGCTGTCGGTGTGGCCGGTCACGCGAAGCTTCCAGTCCTGGTGCCGCTGCATGATCGCGCCCAGCTCGCGCAGTACCGAGTCGGACTCCGGCTTGATTGTCGCGCTGTTGTAGTCGAAGTAGATGTCGTAGATCTCGACCGGTTTCTTGGCCGCGAGATCGTTCTCGAGCCGCTTCTCCGCGCCCGAATCGGGGATCGTGATCGAGATGATACGGCCGCCTTGGGCCGCCCCGGTGCGCGTCTTGCCGCCCTTGTCGTGGGCGAGGACCAGTGGGAACGCCGGGTCGGCCAGCACCTGCATGTCGCTCGGATAGCGCGTGCCGTTGTGCGTCAGAACCCCACGCAGATGAATCGCGGGGAGTGTCGCCGGCTTGTCATTCAACAGCACGACAAACGGAATCGTCCCCGGCTCGGCCCGGGTCATCGTCCCCTCGAACGGTGTACCGGTGGCAGTACTGTCGCTGCCTAGGGCATTCATGAGCGATGAGAACGCCCCCGCCGGCGCACCGCCGAGAGAACTCTCATCATCCACGATCGTCAGCGCGGCCGACCCCTTCGTCGTGATATCGTGCATGACCGCCGCCGATAACACCATGCTCGTCGTTCCCTTCATCACGAGCGGGTCGGTGCTGATCCACACCTGCCGGTAGATGCGTCCGTCAGCCATGGCCGACGGGAGCATGCGGGTGTCGAAGTTGTCGTTTTCCCTGCCTCCGCCCTTCTTGTCTTTCGACGCATGGGTCAGGATCGTCACCCCGGACGGATCGATCTTCGACACGAACATCGTCGGCGTGTAGTCGCCCTCGATCGAGTCACCACGCCACGCCCAACCCAGGCGCATGCCGGCGACCAACGCGACTTTCGGTGACGGTGACGACACGGTCGATGGCGCAGTCGTCGGTGCAGTCGTCTGAGACGCCGCCATGGACGCGATGACCGCACTGCACCCTGCCACCACGATGAGCCGCCACATTACAGGCGCTCGCATGCGGCGGTGATCAGCGCCTTTGCCTTGTCAAGATCGGCATTACCCAGATTGATCATGACCCCCACGTCGTGCCGGGACGCGATGAGCCATTGACCGTTGACCAGCGCGGCCGAGTCCCATGGGCCGGCAAGTGTCGAATCGGTCGCGGTCCCACGCTTGCCGATGCCCGCCGCCTGCGGCATGCCGACCGCTTTCGTAAATGCCCCGAACATTTTCTGCTGCGACGAGTCCAGCGCCGGCATCGTGGGCATCGCACTGCCCGCTGGCGGAAGTTGCCCCACCCCCGCGCGCCCAGTGGGTATCGCGTCCTGCGAGGCGTGCATCGGCCCCATGATGTTGCTCATGCCGTGCTTCAGCATGTTGAGACCCTTGTAGCCGTTGCCCCACGTGATCGCGACGGCATAGGGGATCTCGCCATCGGACGACGAGACGGTGTAGGTGCACGTCGCGCCCTTGTCGTCCGCGACCGGCGGGTGAGCCATCGGACCGAGTATTGCTTCAGCGCGTGCCCGCGGAATGAGATCGCACGGTGGCACTTTCGGTACGGGCTTCGGCGCCGTCGCAACCGCTTTGGCTCCGTCGTAGGCGAGTGGATGTCCGAGCCTGCCGATGGCTTTGGTCGCGAGATCGATCGCCGCGTCCTTGCCAGCGCTCGTCGGCGAGATGTCGATGTCGAACGACGAGTCGCCCTTGTATACGATGATCGTGCCGGTGGGAAACCAGTTGGAGTTGTCCCACGGGCCAGGACCCGCCGGCCCCATGACCGAAGCCCCCATGCCCTGGTGCTCGGTCCCATCCTGGTTGCCGGAAGCCCCGGCGATGGTACGATCCAGGGTGGCCGGCACGCGCCGCGCCGCCGTTCCCGCCACCCGGCCGCCGGCAGAGCTGTATTGCACGTACACGCCGCGGCCATCCTTGCCGCGATAGAGGCAGGCGTCTCCCGTCCGCCTGGCATAGCCGGAATCGGCGTTGGCCCGAAATGGCGGCGCGACGAGCGGCCCGGTGTACGGCTCGACTTCGCTGGCGAGTAGGTACCGGCAGGGGTCATCCGCGGCAGCACCCGCACTGGCCACAGCGGTCTTTCCAGTCGCTTTGGTGCCGGAAGGGGAGGTTTGCTGGGCGCCGCTAACACAGGCCACCGCGAGCGACAAGCACGTGACGACGCAGATCTTCATAGTCCTCTCCGGGTTGGAATCGCCGAGCGAGTGTGCACTCGCGGGATCCAAACTCGGAGCCGGACGTCTGCGCAGAATACGACTGGCCGTCACTTGGCCGTCGTTTGTCGTTTTTTTTAGGGGTTTTTTTCTTCTTTCCGCTCTCCCGATCCCCCTTTCTCAGTCCCCAGCTCCCCAGTCCCCAATCCCAGTCCCCAACCCCCAGTCCCCAACCCCAGTCCCCAATCCCCAGTCCCCCAGTCCCCAATCCCCAGCCCCCAGCCCCTACGGCCGTGGCGCCATCAGGGCCGCATAATCCGACCGCCCGGCCAGCCGATGCAACGCGGGATCGGCATGCAGCCAATACGGCCACGCGCCCCGCGCGAGGGTCTCGCGGACCAGTCCCATCGCCTCGGCCGGACGGCTCCGCAAGCTGGCGAGACGCGCCCGATAGAATGAGGCGCCCCAAAGGGCCCGTTCCGGCGGGAGCGCCGAGAGCCAGGCGTCGAGACGGGCGGCCAACGCGGTGTCGCCGCTCTCGGCGGCCAGCCCCGCCATGAACCCGCGAGCGTCGACGTTCGACGAATCCTCGGCCACCAACGCGTTCGCCACGCGCATGGCGTCCGCCGTCCGCCCGGCCTGCTCGAGGAACTGGATCTCGAACAGCCGCATCTCGGGTGCCTCGCGATCTCGCTGCGACAGGCGGTCGAACCACCCGAGTGTGTGGATCGCTGCGGTCCGGCCCCCCACTGAGTCGCCATGCACATACAGCTCGTGTGCCACCCACAACCCGACCCACGCCGCCGACCCCGTGTACTCGCCACGCCCATCGGTGTTCGGCGCCATACCGCCGGAGAGCCCCGGTTCGCTGGGCAGCAATAAGGCGGAGTCGAGCCCGCCCAGCGCATCGGCCGATCGGCCCAGCCCCGCGAGCGCGCGGCCCCGGTGGAGAAATCTGCCCAGCCCCAGGAGATGGCCCCGATCCGCCGCCGCCAGCTCCCGGTCGTGCTGGCCCAGCATGTGATACGCTTCGGTCAGACTCCCCCAATACTCGAGATGGTCGGCCATCGGCATCCAGTCGAGATCGACCGCAGGGTTCAAGCGGTCGAGGACCGCGACGGCATCGGCTGGATGATCGGCCCACAGCGCGGCATTGGCGGTCGACATTCTGCGTGGGGGACGTCGTCGAGATCAACTGCGCCCGCTGCGTCGCAAGCTGCATCATTTCGTCGTTGTGGCCGCGGCAGTGCGCCACGGCGATCCGCATATTCAACCCGTCGAGTTCATTCATCGCCCGGAGCCGCCGGGCGAGCGATCGAACGACCGAGTCGACCACGCCGCAACGCTGCAGATTGGCCGCGGCCGTCGCCACGGCGACGCTCGCGGCGTCGAAGGCGGTATCACGCGTCGTTGCCAACACAAACAGCGATTCGGCCTTCGGATACTGGCCGAGCCAGAAATTGTCCCATCCAGCGACGTAGGGCTCGTACGCTTCGAATCGCGGCGGCGACGCGACGATGTTCCAGTCCGCCCGCGATCGGACGTCGACGATCGACGCGAGTGCACTCATCACGCGGGCCCGTGTCGCGTCCACCCCATCAACTGGACGGGCGAGACTCGCGGCGAGCGGCCCGACGGTCCGAAGGACGCGTCCGTCCCCATCGACGATGCCCGCGACAAATAGCAGCGTGTCCCCCGACCGATAGTAGCTCCCGGTGATCACCAGCGCCGCGCCGATCCAATGCGCGAGTTGTCCGGGATCCTCCGGCTGTCCAGCCCGTGTCCTGCCGCGCGCAAGCAATGCTCGCGGATCGACCACATCGACGAGTTGCGAGGTGACGAGCCCCCGCGCAAGCCAATCGACTTCCATGTCGCCAATGGGATCGAGCGTGCTGTCGCCGGTCCGATTGTCGAAGAGCGTCACGAGCACGCGCTCGCGGCTTCGCGGCGCAGGATGCCGGGACTGGGAAATCGCCAGCGCACTCGCGGCGATGAGCACGACGGCTGCGGCCACGGCCACCGGCCACCGTCGCCACGATGCGGGCAGTCGTCCCCGGGCCGCTGGCGAACCAGAATCGGCGGGCACGCTGTCCGTATCCGGCTCCGTATCGCCCCGGGGTTGCTCGTTCGCCGGGCCGCCCTTCGAGTGCGGTCGGAGGAGAGTTGACGGATCAGGACGTGCTGGGCCAGGCTTGCCCGCCAAGCCGGGATCACTCCTGGACGGCCCAGGCGGTGAGTCACGCCGCGGGACACGGTTGTCCACCCCGGAGCGAAGTCGTTCGATCAACTCCATCGTCTCGGCGCTCGGCCGCGCCTCGAGCTCTGTCGCCATCCGCTGCACGAACGCATTGGCGAGGCGCACCGCTCCGCTTCGGTCGCCGACCGCGTCGAGTGCGGTCACCGCGCGGCGCAGCCAGACTTCGTCGAACGGCGCCAACAATGTCGCGCGGACCGCGCACTGCGCCGCGGCCGCAGCGTCCCCCGTCTGTTGATACTGCGCGACTTGTGCGTCGAGCGCGCGCAACGCCACCGAGAGTGCTTCTGCCCGCTCACGCGTCAGCCAGCTCTCGAACCCTTCGCCACCGTTGGCGAGATGAAAGCCTTCGAGTAGCTCGCCCCGATAGAGGCCGACGGCCTCTTCGTACCGTGCGCCCGCAACCGCCTCGCGAAGAGCCGCCGCATCACACCAGAGCGCGGCGGGATTGGCCATGACCTCGTCGTCACCGCGGACGAGGAACACATCGTCACCGAGGGTGAGGCGAAGCTGGTAGAGTGTATTGCGGAGCGCGCGCCGCGCGGCGAAATCGTCGAGCTCTGGCCAGAAGAGAGCGAGCAGCGTGTCCCGGCGATGGTACTTGCCCGCGCCGACCGCCAGATACGCAAGGAATGCGAGGCGCTTCGGCTGCGAGAGGATGGACGTCTGGCCAGCGTCCGCAGTGGGTCCAAGTTCCAGCCGGCCAAGCAGATAGATACGCAGCATCGCTCTGCCCAAGGTAGAAATGCCCGGGCGGTCCGACAAGGCGCGATGCACTGGACGCCACCGTGGAGTAGACAAGTGCCCAACCAGCTACGACCGGCCTAACAGCCCGCCATTGCCGCCACTCGGCCCACCCCATACATCAATCGCCGTGAAACGAAGCTCGCAGGCCCCCGTGATACTCTTCGCCATCGGGATCATCGGCCTCGGCGTCCTTGCCCTCGTCTTCGGCGACTTCGCGGAAATGGGCCAAACCGTTCCAGCGTGGATCCCTGGCCGAACGGGCTTTGCCTACGCGTCGGGCATTGTCATGGTGCTGGGCGGTCTCGGCCTGCTCCGGGAACGCACGACCGCACTGTCCGTTCGGATCTTGCTGCCATTTTTCATCCTCGGGTTTCTCGTGCAAGTCCCCAGCTTGGTGATTCCACCATTCGCCGAGGTCAGTTGGGAGAGCATCGGCGAGGTCGCCACGCTCGTGAGCGGGATGTGGGTTCTCTTCGCCACGACGCCGGGCCTTGGAGAAGGATCGCGGTTTGCGTTCGCCACCGGTGAGCAAGGCCTCCGCATCGCCCGGATCATTTTCGGCCTGTTTCTCATCCCCATCGGGATCTCACACTTCGCGTATCTCGAGAACACCGTGAGTCTCGTCCCCGCGTGGCTCCCGTTCCGAACGGGGTGGGCCTACCTGACAGGCGCCGGACATATCGCGGCGGGCCTCGGGGTGCTCTTCTCCGTCCTGCCGCGCCTGGCGGCGAGCCTGGAAGCAGGAATGTTGGCTGTCTTTACCCTCGTGGTCTGGGGACCGAGGATCGTGGCCACGCCGGCGGGCGGCCGGGGCCTGTGGACGGAGTTCGTCGTGTCCTGGGCGATCACCGCGGCGGCCTGGCTGATAGCCGACAGCTTTCCAGCGAAAAACCCCATCCCGAAACGTCCCGAGTAGAGCGCGGCTTACTTCCGCCCCTCCTTGCCACGGCTGCGCGACCGGCTTCGATCGCGCCGCCGTTTGATGCCGGCATCGACGAGCGCGCTGGCACGGGCCGCACCGTGACGCGCGTGCGGGTGAAACACTTTTCCGGTCCCTCTCACAGCGTTGACGAAGAACGACTCGATCTGCGACACTTCCCCAGCAGCGAGATCGGTCAGTTCGTGCACGTCATGAAAAATCACGGACGCCGCGGCAATGCCGATCAACCGGTCGTTCTCGACTTCATTGCCGTCCGTCTCTACCTGCGTCGCTTCGATCACGCCTACGATTCGCACCGGCACCACACACCCGGCGTATTGCGATTCCTCGCCCACAATGAGCACGTCGACCGGGTCTCCGTCTTCGCCGAGCGTGGACGGGATGAAGCCGAAGTCATACGGGAACGCAACACCGTCGGGCAGGAGACGGTCGAGCGCAAATAGGTTGTGCCTGGGGATCGTGCTTGAGTTTGCTCCGATGACCGCGGCGGCACTCGACGATCGCGTTTACGACTCCTGACTGCTCGTCGATCGCCGGAAGATCCGCGAGTGACCATGCCATGGCGACTCTGCAAAGCAAGCGCTGTACCGCATCGCTACCTCTATTATTGTTGCCTCGGCCAGCTCGCCGCCCTAACATTGAGCTGAGCGCGAGGGGCGCCTCCAGTCCGCGGAAAGGGCCGTGCCCACCCCATTCGACAACTACGAACCTTCTTTCAGCCTGAGCAGGGCGGACTCCAGGCGCGATGAAAGGAGATTCGTATGGATGCCAAAGCGCTCCCACCCCGTCCCAGCCTGGCGCAGTACCGGAAGCAGGCGAAAGACCTCCTGCATGCCACCCGCGCTGGCGACCCCGGCGCCGTCGAGCGGATGAATCAGTGTTTGCGAGTCCGCGGCCAGGCGGGCGCCGTCCCACGCGACGCGTACATGCTAGCAGACGCGCAATTCGTCATCGCGCGCGAGCACGGCTTCGGCAGTTGGCCGGTGTTCGCGTCGCATGTCGAAGGACTCGAGCGCCAGGATCCATCGGTGGCGCGCTTCGAGGCGGCAGCCGGCGCGGTGACCTCTGGTCACGAACCGGTGCTTGCCCAGTTGCTGCGCGATGATCCGGCGCTGATCCGCGCCCGGTCCGCGCGCGCGCACCACGCGACGCTCCTGCACTACGTCGCCGCGAACGGCGTCGAGGACTTCCGCCAGCGTACGCCCGCGAACGCGGTGGCGATCGCCCGCATGCTGCTCGAGGCCGGCGCCGAGGTGGATGCGACTGCAGACACCTACGGCGGCGGACTCTGGATGACGACACTCAATCTGCTGGTGTCGAGCGTGCACCCCGCACGAGCTGCGCTGCAGGTTCCACTCGCGGAATTGTTGTTGGACGCTGGAGCCGCGATCGAGGGCGTTACACGCGACGGATCGCCGCTCCTGACGGCGCTCGCGTTCCGCTACCCGGATGCCGCCGAGGCGCTCGCGCGGCGAGGTGCCAGGGTGGATACCGTCCTCGCGGCGGCGGGACTTGGACGCTTGGACGTCGTACGGTCCTTTGTGATAGCAAACGGCGAGCCGGCTGCAGCTGTGCCCCTCGCATCGACGCCGTGGATCCGGCTCGCCAGGAACCCGCAGGCGCACGCAGAGCGCGCCCTGATCTGGGCTGCAACACTGGGCCGGTTGGACGTGACCAAGTTCCTGTCTGATCAGCGCATGGACCTTGGCGCGAAGGACGAGCAAGGTTTCACGGCTCTGCACTGGGCGGCCTTTCAGGGGCACCAGGACATCGTCGAGCTGTTGCTGCGTCGGAACGCACCGCTCGAAGCGAGGAACAACTATGGCGGCACGGTGCTCGGTTCCACGATCTGGGCGTCGATGCACGTCGAAGGCATCTTTCGCGCGGGTGGGTTTGCACCGGTCGATTACATCCCCATCATCGAGCGTTTGCTGGTCGCCGGTGCGCGGGTCGGCGCGGCGGGCTTCCCGTCCGGTAGTCCGGCCATCGACCAGGTGCTCGCACGGCACGGCGCCCGTCCGAGTTGATCCGCTGGCGGAAGGATCGGCCGTGGTGACGCGAAAAAAGATCCCATGGCTAGCACGACACAGGGGCTAGCCGAGTTCGGATTCATACCGTATTTACTCCACCCACAATGCGTACACTCCTGATACTCGCGCTTTTCGCAGCCAAGGCCTTGGGTGCCCAGGCAACGACGGCTGACATCACGACCGCGGACCTCGAACACCGCCTGAAGATCATCGCCGACGACTCGATGATGGGCCGCGAGTCGGGCAGTAAGGGCGACTACATGACGGCTGACTACGTCGCCTCGGAATTCAAGCGCTTGGGCCTCGAACCCGCCGGCGAAGGCGGCACATACTTTCAGACAGTGCCCTTCTGGAAGGCGGCGATCGATCCGTCGTCGCAGCTCACCGTCCAGGGCACGGTGCTCCACGTGGGTCCCGACTTCATTCCGGCGAGCATACGAGCGCCCGGCCGCGTACTCGATGGCGTGCACGTCGTGTATGGCGGCGTCGCGACGGACAGCGCCGGATGGCTCTCGTCGTCACAGGCGACCGGCAAGATCGTGGTGCTCAATGTCCCACCGGGTACGGTGTTGCGGGGCGTGGGCCGTTTGCTGCCCCACTGGCACTCATCCGTCGCGGTCGCCGTGGCCTCACTCGATCAATTGGGCAGCGAATCGTCCGCCCGGCTCCGTGAAGGTGTCCCGATTCCCGATTCGGCGCGCGACACCTCGGCGACGCCCGTGCTCGTCGTCTCGCGACACACCGCCGCCCTCCTGCTCGGCGGAGTGCCCTCGACGCTCACCCCGGGAGCGGCTGGCATTCCGGTCAGCGGCCATTTCGATATTCCCCGGTCACCGGTGCCATTCCCGGCGCGCAACGTGGTCGCGGTGCTGCGCGGGAGCGACGCACGGCTCCGCGGCGAATATGTCTCGCTCACGGCGCACAATGACCACGTCGGGTTCGACCACAGCCCCGTGGACCATGATTCGCTGCGCGCTTTCAACCGGGTCATCCGGCCGATGGGCGCCGACTCGCCGGTCCGCGACCCGACCGCGGATGAGTGGACGCGTATTCGCGCGATCATCGACAGCGCGCGTCGCCAGCGTCCGCCGCGCAAAGACTCGATCCGAAACGGCGCCGACGATGACGGCACCGGCACGGTCGCAATCCTCGAGATCGCCGAAAAGTTGGCGAAAAGCAACGCGCGGCTCAAACGCTCGATTCTGTTCGTCAGCCACACGGGCGAGGAGGCCGGACTGCTTGGCTCGCGTTGGTACACCGACCATGCGACGGTCCCATTGGATTCGATCGTCGGAGAAATCGACGAGGATATGGTCGGTCGTGGCAAGCCGACGGACTTTCCGCGCGGCGGCAAGGGCGCCGGCGATCCCACCTATCTGGAAGTGGTCGGGGCCAAGCGGCTCTCGAAGCAGTTCGGCGCGGTGCTCGAGGCGGCGAACGCCAGGCAGCCAACCCCCTTCGTATTCGATTACGAGTACGACGTCCCAGGGCATCCACTGCAGTACTACTGCCGGGCCGACCACTACAGCTACGCGAGATACGGCATTCCGTCCGTCGCGCTGTCTCGCGGCGAGCACCTGGACTACCATCAGGTCACCGACGAGGTGCAGTACATCGACTTCCCGGATCTCGCACGCGTGACGCGCATGGTGTACGACGCGGCAGTGGCATTGGCGAATGCGCCGGTGCGGCCTGCGCTCGATGCCCCCAAGCAGCAAGACCCGCATGCGGCATGCAAGCAATGAGAGCGCCAACCGCCGTCACCCACGCTCGCGAGACGTCTTCGCGGTGATACCCGGCGGCGCCATCGAGTAGCCCCCGCGCGCAACAGCGGCTAACGCCCGCTGTCACTCTCAACAGTTGGGCACGCAACACCGGTTGGCATAGGTGCTGCTACTCGGGAGGCCGTTGTATCTGGCCAACCCGACACCACTCTCAACTGAGACTTCATCGTGCGCGCATACTCGGTACAGCGCTTCGGCGATGCACCCGCCCTCGCGGATGTTCCTATGCCGGCGGCTCCCGGCGCCTACCTCATCCGGGTGACGTACGCGGGCGTGAATCCCGTCGACTACAAGTCCGTCGAACGCCTGACCGCCAAATCGGCGTATCCGTACATCCTGGGCGTCGACTTCGCCGGCGTCCTGGAGCGCGTTCCGCCGGGCGACCATGACCTGCGCACCGGAGACCGGGTATTCGGCATCGCGCGAGTGCACGGCACATACGCCGAGTACACGGCCGTTCCGGCCGGCGCTCCAGGGAACGCAGTAGCACGGATTCCCGACGGCGTCTCGGATGATCATGCGGCGGCACTCCCGATCCCTGGCATCACCGCGTTCGGGGCCCTCGAGCTGAACCAGGTCGCGGCCGGGCAGTGGTTCGCCGTCATGGGCGCCACGGGCGGTGTGGGCGGGTATGCGGTGCAGATGGCCAAGGCGCGAGGCACGCACGTCATCGCGATCGTGCGGGGCGATGCCGATGAGGCCCGGCGGCTCGGCGCCGAGGAAGTGTACGACAGCAAGACCGGCGACGTCGTCGCGGCCATCAAAGCCAGGCATCCGCAAGGCGTGGACGCGGTACTCAATGTCGTCAGCGGTGCGGAAGGCATCCGGCATGACGCCGGCGTCCTGAAAGCCGGCGGCCATATCGTATCTACGACGTATGCGGCGGACGTCCCGTGGTTCGCCGAGCGCCACATCACGGCGCACAATATCGCGTCATTTGAAAATCCACTGGCCTCGCGTCAGGGGCTCAATGAAGTTGGGCGTCTGCTTGCGGCAGGCACGATCACGGCCCGCATCACGACCACGGAGCCGCTGGATGGCGCGGGCGCACTACTCGATCGCCTCCGTCACGGCGGCGTCCATGGCAAAGCAGTCATTCGGATGTAGACGTGCACGCACCGCGTTGAGGCTGCTTGCACTCCCTTGCACGGCCCCGGCTTTGCGTTGGTTGAGCTGAGAGGCCCCTCAACAGGAGATGACCATGCGAGGCAAACTCGTCGCCGTAGTTGGCGTGTTCGCGGCGTGCAGCGGACAGCATACAGACGCGAGCCGGGCAAACAATGCAGGCGACTCCCTGGGAACCACGGCGGCGGCTGGTGAGGTCGCACCAACGTCGTCGCACGGTACGATGTCGGCAATATCTGACGCGAATATCCTGGCCGAGCTCTCTGAAGCCAACCAGGCGGAGATTGCCGCTGGCCAAATGGCACTGCAGAGAGCACGGAGCAGCGAAGTCAAGAGTTTCGCCCGCCGGATGATCAGTGACCACACCAAAATGCTGAACGCCGGCAAGTCGCTCGCGGATTCGCTCTCCATCACCCCGGCACCGCCCTCACCCGACTCGCTTCCACAAAAGGCTGACCAGGAGACACAAACCCTCAGCGCCACGACCGGCGCGCCGTTCGACAAGGTGTACATGGACGCGCAGGTTGCAGATCACCGCATGGTACTGAGTCTCCTCAAGCAGCTCGAGGGCGCGGCTCAGAACCCGCGGCTCAAGGCGCTGATTGCCGGCGCGGAGCCCACCGTGCAGTCACATCTTGACCGCGCGCAGGTCTTGGACGGCAAAGTCGGGACGACCGCGTAGGAACGTTGCCGGGCGAGTGCACTCGCAACGCACTCGCCCTCGGCACATCGCCTCGAACGAACAGAGCCGGCAGCCGCGCGAGAGCTAGTCGGCTCGGCGCCATCCGCGCCTTCACGGAGACGAGGGCCCGGATAGCGCCCGCCGCGCAAGGTGCTGCACGCATCGCTGAGCGGCGCACCAGCGTTTCCAGCCCCCAGTCCCGAACCCCCAGTCCCTAACCCCCAGTCCCCAGTCCTTCGCACGCCACGCCACCACTCGCGCGCAGCCCTTGGCCAACTGTCACCAAACTGCACGCCGGCGCAACCTGCACGAAGTCGTGCGGACTGCACGGGGCGTCCACGCGAGAGGCCGGCGGCCTCATTGGCAATAAAGCACTTACACGTGCGTTCCCGGCGGACCAAGGGTTGCCCTATCCCCTTGCGGCACCGCGAGATCACGGTGCCACACGATGTACGCCGGCGTACAGGCGTTTCTCGCTTCCGATCGCATCGTGTCACTCGCAAGTTGACGCTGTATTCAGACGCAGGACACCAGAATGACCCGGATTCGATCGTTCGGCTGGACGGCGACGCTCACCGTCGTAGGCTTGCTCGCGTGCGTTGGAGATGGCGGCCAGCCGTTGGCGCCCGCCGTCGGCGGATCCAGTGGGCGGACGCCGGCAAGTTCCGCTGCCCCGCTCGCGCACCTGAGCGCGCCCATGATTGATGTCGGCCGCGTGGCGACCGCATTGCCGCCGCCGCTGTTTTCATGCAAGGGGGGGCAGAATCCGGTGACCGGTGCGAAAGTGATTGGCCCGGCTGGCGGCACAGTGACGTTCGGCCCGCACTCGCTGATCATACCGGCGGGAGCGCTCAGCGCCCCGGCACCGATCACCGCGGCAACGCTCCACGGTGATACGCTGGCCGTCACGTTTGGCCCGTCAGGTCTGCAGTTCAAGCAGCCGGCGACGCTGGTGCTCAGTTACAAACACTGCACGGTGCAACCGGCCGATACGCTCTCCATCGTGCTGGTCAACAACAAGATGACGGAAATGATCCAGATGGTCCCTTCGAAAGACAAGAAGTTGAAACAAAGTGTCGAGGGACTGATCCAGCATTTCTCCGTCTACGCCGCATCAGAGTCGCGCACCTCGAGCCGAGGAAGGTAGGACCGATGGGCGCAGGGCAGGCAATGGGGAGCCGGGTCGGCTGGAACGACCCACCCCGCACGGACCGGGTCGAGGGGCTGGGTCAGGCGGAGGCGTCGTTGCTCGCTGCGAAGGACTGCGAGCGCGCTGGCAGACTGGATGACGCCATCCGGGAATACGAGGCCACGGTCGCCAGTCCTGGCGACCGTCGGCAGGACGCGGCGGCGCGTGCCGAAGCGTTGCGCCGCCATGCGTCGATTCTCCGGCGCCGCCAGGACTATGGACGGGCAGCGACGCTGTGCCAGCAGAGTTACGATGCCGCGATCGCGATGGGTTTGACGATCCCGGCGGCGAACGCTCTCAACGGACTGGGTATCATCCATTCCGAGCGCGGAGAATGGCCGGACGCCACGCAGGCACTCGACAAGGCGCTGGCGGTCGGCGGCCATGACGCGACGTTGCGCGGCCACGTGCAGCAGAACTTCGGGATCATTGCGAACATCCAGGGCGACTTCGAGACCGCGCTTCGCCGCTACCGGCAGGCGCTCGAGGCGTTCCAGGCCGCGGGCGACGACCGAGGCGCCGCCGTCGCCTACCACAACCTCGGGATGATCAGCGCCGATCGTCAGCGGTGGGACGACGCCTACGCGTTCTTTGAATCCAGTCTCGCCTTGGCCGACAAGCTCAGTGATCTCCAGTTGCGTGCGATGGTGCTGCTCAATCGCACTGAGGTGCACATCGCGTGTCAGCGCTACGAAGACGCGAAAGCAGGCGCCGAAGAGGCGCTCCGGCTCTTCGCGCAACTCGGGGTGCGACAGGGCAGGTCGGAAGCGTACAAGTTCCTCGGGATGGTGTACCGCGAGACCGGCTCGACGGCACTCGCCAAATCCCGGCTCGAGTCGGCCATCGCCCTGGCGAATGAGGGAGGCGCCGTTCTCGAGGAGGCCGAGGCCACGCGCGAGCTCGCGCTGCTCTACCGCCGCCTCGACTGCAATCATGAAGCCCTGACATTGCTCAACACCGCCCACCGGCTATTCCAGCGGCGCGGCGCCCGGGCGGACTGGCAGAATGTCGGCTCGACCATGCAAGATCTCGAACGGATCTATCTCGAAGTGGTCGGAGGATGGGGCCGGTCGATCGAGTCGGCGGACCTGTACACGCACGGTCACTGCGAGCGGGTGGCGCGGCACGCGGCTCAGTTGGCCACGGCGCTCGGACTCGACGATGTCGGCATCACGACGGTCCGGATCGGCGCGTATCTGCACGACGTCGGGAAGGTGCGCGTGCCGCACGAGATCCTCAACAAGGCGGGGCGGCTGACATCAGCGGAGCGCGAGATCATGGAGCAGCATCCGCTGTACGGCGTGGAGCTGCTGGCGTCGATCGAATTTCCATGGCAGGTGAAACCGATCATCCGATGGCACCATGAAAGGATGGATGGCAGCGGATACCCCGACCGGTTGGCGGGGGACGAGATCCCCTTGACCGCGCAGATCATTGGGGTCGTCGATGCGTACGACGCGATGGCGAGTACGCGAAGCTACCGCGCGGCGATGCCACACAACGAAGTGATCGCCGAGATCCGGAAATGCGCGAAGTGGTGGCGGCCGGAGCTCGTCGATGCATTTCTGACGTTGGTGTCCGAGGAGAACGCGTAGCGCCCATGATCGTGCCGCGAACCATTCGCCAGTGACCCAATAGGCCCGTTAGCCTCCGTCCACACACCTCCTATATACCCGTTGGTTTCGTATGAGCCCCCCAGTCGCACTCTCAATCGGTTCGGCCGCGCCGGCGCCAGCGCCCACTCCGAGTGCAACATCCGCGCATACCGCGACCGCCACGGTCGGCCCAGGGTGCCAGCAGTGCGAACGACTGTTGGCGGAGCGCAACCACTATCGGACCGCCCTGACCGAGATGGCATGCTCCGTCGGCTGGCCGATCGACCGCGAAGCGCATTTGCGGGAGTTGCAGGAGCTGGCACATCAGACGCTGGGCATGTCCTGGGACCGCCCGCACCGCGAGCTGACGCCCGTGCTGGCGCGCCTCGCGTACGGGAAGACGCCAGGAACGGCATCGCCACGCCGTGAGCCGAATACAGCGGCCTTGCTTCGCATTACGCGGCCGATGCGGATGTTTCGCGGCCTGCTGAAACATTTCCGCTGAGGGTCCCAGCACTCCCCATCATTCGCCCGCGATGTCGCGATGCGCCGACGGCAGCATGAGCGTGAAGGTAGATCCGGCGCCGATCGTGCTCTGTACAGTTAGATCACCACCCATTCCGCGCGCCAGATCACGGCTGATCGCCAGACCGAGACCCACACCCTCGTTCCGTCGCGTCAGACGTTGGTCGACCTGCACGAACGGCAGAAATACGGCCGAGAGCTTCTCGGCGGCGATCCCGATACCGGTATCCGCTACCGTGATGGCAACCATCGCCTCCCGAGCGGTGCACGTGACACCGATCTCGCCACCCACGTCGGTGAACTTGACCGCGTTCGAGAGCAGATTGAGCATGATCTGCTGCAGCTTGTTCCGGTCCGCGCGAACACACATCGCGGGATCACACTCGGCGATTTTGTAGGTCAGTCCCTTGGCGCGCACCTGCGGCACGATCAACGCCTCGGCCGCCGCAAGTGCCTCACGCACGGGCACGTCGACCGCGTCGTACTGTACGCTTCCTGCCTCGGCGCGCGTGTATTGGAGCACCTGGTTGATGAGCCCCAGCAAATGCTCCTGGCTCTGCTTGATGCGGGAAAGCGCGGTCCGCTGCTGCGCGGTGACCGGACCATGTACCCCGAGCTCCATCAATTCCGCGTACCCGCCAATGGCGTTGAGCGGCGTGCGCAGCTCATGGCTCATCACCGCCAGGAACTCGCTCTTGGCGCGATTCGCGGCCTGGGCCGCCTGAAGCGCCCGGGCCCGTTCTCGCCCCAACGCGAGTTGCGCGCCGACGCGCGCCAGCAGTTCCTGTGCGCCAAACGGTTTCACCAGGTAATCGTCAGCCCCCGCCTCGGAGCCCTCGATGCGAGCTTCTTCCCCGGCGCGCGCGGAAAGCAGCACGATCGGGACGGTGGCCGTCGCTGGCTCCCGGCGCAGCGCCCGCATGAGCGCAAAGCCGTCCAATCCCGGCATCATGACATTGGTGAGAACCAGATCGGGACGTGTGCGGCGCGCCGCCGCGAGTGCCGCATTGCCGTCGCCGACAGCCTCGACGGACCACCCACGATCATTGAGCAAACGGGCGACATATTCGCGCATATCGGCGTTGTCATCCGCCAGGAGGATGCGCGGTACGTCATTGGCGGTTAGGGTAGTCTCCGCGGCAGGAGACGTGATCGCACCGATTGCGGCGTCGCCCACGCGAAGTCCCCTGTCGGGCGGCGCTGGGCGCGGCAACAATCGCAACGCCTCCTCGACGTACGGCAATACGCCGAGCCGGGTCGCCCCCTGTTGCCGCGGCGGCGCGCGTCCCGCCTCCACGAGCCGGTGTGCCGGCAGGTGGGCCGTCCCGTATGGGATCGTGATCGTGAACGTCGTGCCTTCACCGGTTCGGCTCTCAACCTCGACCCGCCCACCGTGCCAGCGCACGAGCTCCTTCACCAATGCGAGCCCGATCCCCGTCCCTTCATGCGTGCGGCTGCGCGCGTTCGGCACACGATGGAATCTCTCGAAGACCCGTGGCAACTCATCCGGAGCGATGCCGACACCTGTGTCACTCACGCCGACGACCACGCCGGCGCCTGCGTCGCGAACCCGCACCGTAATGCCGCCCTCGAATGTGTGCTTGAACGCGTTCGACAGCAGGTTCAGCACGATCTTCTCCCACATGTCTCGATCGATGTACACGGGAGCCGGGAGTGGCGGCGCGTCCACCACGAGGGCCAGTCCCGCGCGCTCCGTCGCGGAGCGAAACGCGCTTGCCAATTCCGCCGTGAACGCGGCCAGATCGGTCTCCTCGTACGACGCGGCCACTCGGCCCGCCTCGATACGTGAGAAGTCGAGCATCGAGTTGACCAGCTTCTGCAGCCGGAGGGCGTTGCGATGGATGAGTTCCAGACGCTCACGATCGGCGGGGGTCGCCGCCATATTCGCGAGTAGGTCGGCCGCCGGTCCGAGCATGAGGGTGAGTGGCGTGCGGAACTCGTGGCTGACGTTCGAAAAAAACGCCGTCTTTGCCCGGTCGAGTTCCGCGAGTTCCTCCGCACGCTGCTTCTCTGCCTCGTAGGCACGCGCGTTCGCGATCGCGGTGGCGATTTGCGCGGCAAGGAGCACGTAGAAGCTTCGGTACTGCTCATCGAGCGCGACACGCGCACTGACCCCGGCGACGAGCGCGCCGACGAATCGATCGCTCGTTTGACCGGGAATGGGTACCACCACGGCGGTGTGAGGCGCGTCCGTCCATGGTCCCGGTGGCACGCCGGCCGAACCGGCCGGCCAACCCCTCGACAGTCTGGATGGCGCCCGTGCGGATGGCGTCGCGGATCGGCCAGTCAGTACCCGTTGAAGCGTCCCCCGCGAGGCCGACGACGCGGCGGGCAATAGCTGCACCAGACTCGACGCCGGCGGCGCCCGCGAGATGCGCTTCGGTCGCGTCGCGGTCGATCAGATAGATGAAGACAAAAGGGACGTCCCGCGCATGCATCCCCAGAATCTCGGCGGCCGTGGCGCACGCGGACTCCGCGGTCTGGGACTCTGCGAGGGACCGCCCGCCCAGGTCGCGGAGAGCCCCAAGCCGCCGCTCGCCGATCACTTTCTGCGTGATCTCGTGCACGGTCGCCAGCACGCCGCTGATTCCGCCCGCCGGGTCATCACCCGGCACCGGACTGTAGGCGACCGTGAAGTGCGTCTCTTCGACGAAGCCGTGCCGGCTGACTTCGAGGAAGATGTCTTCCATCCACGTCGCCGGACCGCCGCGGAACGGCGTGTCGATGAGTGGCCCCAGAATATGCCAGATCTCGGGAAAACACTCGCGGACCGGCTGCCCCATTGACGCCGGATGCTTGGTCCCCAGCACCGGACGGTAGGCGTCGTTGTAGAGTTGGATGTAGTCCGGCCCCCACCAGAGGAGCAGCGGGAAGCGGTTGGCCAGCAGCAGCCGGACCATCATTCGCAGGTTCTGCGGCCACTCCTCGACTGGCCCCAACGGCGTAGCGCTCCAATCGATCGACCGCATGAGCGCGGCCATCGCCCCGTCGCCAATGAACAGGTCGGGTGCTGCTGGGGCGTCAGAGCGGGCACTCATGGGCGATCAGGCACCGGCAATATTCTAGGCCGTCGGGTCATACGAGGACCGTCACCCCGGGCTCGCGAGCCCGCGAGCCGGTACGCGCAATGTAGGGAACCGATCAGTACGTCGCCATCCCGGACTCTCGCGCCCTGGCCCCTTGCACGCTACGCCGGGGATCGGGGTGTCCCGGTGCACCGCTCGGCAGACATCAGGATCGGAGGAGCGGACGCCGGAAATTGCTGAGTGTGGCATGCCGGGACGCTGCCCGCCCCTGCAATCCGTCCAAGACACGCTCCGATGCGGGCGCAAATTTGCCGTTCGCGCCCTCAACCCAGTCATCGGTCCATGAACCCATTTGCTAGGCTGTGCCTCGTCTGCATCCCGCTCTGCGCGACGGCGTCCGTCGTCCGCGCGGATGACGTCATTGGTTGCCACGTCGGTACCTATCGGCTGAGCAACGGAACACTGGTCGATATCTCGCCAGAGGATACCAACACCCTTCGCTGGATTCAGCTCGATGGAGAAACCGGCGTGCTGCACAGAACGGCCAAGGGTGCCTGGACGAGCACCAGCGGCTGGACCGATCGCGCCGACGGCAAGGTCGTCTCGTTCTCGGCTTGCACCGAAGGGCGCATGCAGTTCGCCGGCGTTCCGGGACAACGGATGGTGTTCGCTGTCAGGACGACATCATTCGAGAGTCACGGTGTGACGCTCGTTGGGCGCCTGCTCATGCCGGCCGGCGACGACAAGGTACCGATCGTTGTCCTGCTGCACGGTGCGGAGAAGGCGTCTGCACTGACGAACTACTTCGAGCAACGCATCTCTGCCCGCCCTTGGCGTGGGCGCGTTCGTGTACGACAAGCGTGGGACCGGTCAATCCGGCGGGACGTACACGCAGGATTTCAGCCTGCTGGCCGACGACGGCATCGCCGCAATGCGAGAAGCGCGGCGTCTGGCGGGGACGCGCGTCGGCCGCATTGGGTATCAGGGTTGCAGCCAGGGCGGATGGGTCAGTCCGATCGCCGCGAACCGCGTTCCGGTTGATTTCGTGATCGTCTGCTACGGACTCGCCGTCAACGTGATCGATGAGGATCAGGAGGCCGTCGAGATCCAGTTGCGCGAGAAAGGATTTCCCGCCGCCGATATTGCGAACGCGCAATCGGTGGCGAGCGCCGCGGAAACCATCATGTCGAGCGGATTCACCCGCGGTTTCGCGGATTTCGACTCACTGCGGGCCAAGTATCGAAGCGCCCCGTGGTACAAGGACCTGGAAGGCGATTTCACCTTCTTCCTGATGCCCCACACGTCCGCGAAGCTCCGGACGATGGGCGCGCAGTTCAGGTGGCACACACCATTTTACTACGACCCCATGCCCGCGCTGCGGAGTGACACGGTCCCGCAACTCTGGATACTTGGCGGCGAGGACTACCAGGCGCCGAGTGCGGAGACACGCCGGCGTCTCGATTCGCTGGTCACCGCAGGGCGGCCGTTCACGGTGGCGTACTATCCCCGCGCGGAACACGGCCTGACGCTGTTCGAGAACGCGCCGGATGGGTCTCGCATCTCGACGAGCTTTGTCGCGGGCTATTTCAGAATGGTCCGGGACTTCGCCGCCGACGGCCGGCGTCCACGGGACGTACGGCGATGCCGAACTAACTCCTCCAGACGACGGCACGCGCTAGCGATCCGGCCGCTGGCCCTCAGGGTTGGCCGCCTCGGACGATGCATCGACCGGTCTCCCCGACTTGCGTTCCTCGGTCCACGCGAAGACATCCGCCGCGATCGACGACGCCTCGGACACGAGCGTGTGCAGCAGGGTCGCCGCGTCCGTGCAATGCGACAGGTTTGCACTCTGCCCCGCCCAGAGTGGGAGCAGTTCCGGCTGTCCCGCCTTCTCGGCCGCAACAGCGAGTCTCCTCACAAGTGCGCGTTGCAGCGGATAAGGCAGGACCTCGACGCCCGGCTTGTTGAGATCGGCCAGCAACTGGTTCTCGATCCCCCGGCCGAGGCGTCCGGTAAATCCTTTCGTGAGCGCCGTGCGGCCGGCGCGCCCACTCAGGAGCGCTTGCCGGTGCAGCTCGCTGGCCCCTGACTCCTCGCACGCGAGAAAAGCTGTTCCCATCTGTACGCCCTGCGCTCCAAGCGCGAGCGCCGCGATGATCCCTCTGGCGTCGCCAATACCACCAGCGGCGACGACGGGGACCTCCACACGGTCGGCAATTTGCGGCACCAGTGCGAGTGTGCCGGTCAGATGACTCCTCGGACGGGCGGAGGAACGAACCGCGATGCCCGCCCGCCTCAAAGCCGGACGCGACGATGATGTCGGCTCCGGCCGCCTCGAGCGCCGCCGCCTCATCCGGCGTCGTCGCGGTCCCGATCGTCGCGATGTTCCTCGCGCGGCATTCATCCAGGATTTCCCGCGGAGGAACGCCGAAGATGAAGCTGAATACCGGAACCCGCGCGTCCAGAATGACCCGCGCCTGATCCTCGAACCGGATGGTGGGGGCATAAGGTACGTACGACGGCTGCGCGCCTCCGACGCTCGCGATGTGCCGGGTCAGCGGCGAGAGGCTTCGCGCGAAATGGCCGGCGGTCGACGCGAACGCGCCTTCGTCCTCCATCGAAACCCACAAGTTGATGGCAAACGGTTTCGATGTCAGAGCCCGGATCTCGGCGATGACATTGCCGATAGCCTCCGGACTCAGCCCCAACGCACCGAATGATCCGAGCCCGCCGAAGTTGGATACGGCAGCCGTCAGCCGCTGAGACGAGAGGCCGCCCAACGGACCCTGGATGATCGGATAGTCGATCCCGAGCCGGGCCGAGAGGCGCGTGCGAGGCCACATTGGTCAGTTCGGCAGTTCGAGCGGCCGAGACTCGGTCGGAATACGCAGCGACAACATCGCCCCCGGCCAAGGGGCGCTCCCGATCTCCAATGTACCACCCGCTCGGCGAGCGCGCTCGCGCGCCCCAACTACACTCCAATGCCCCCCGTTGGCCGCCGCGTCCACATCGCCACTGATGAGCCCACGCCCGTCATCTCGCACGTCGGACGATGAATCACGGGCGCCACGCTCCTACTCCTGTGCCGCGCCATCCAGCGACTCCTGATACGCTTTCTTCGTCAGCGCCGACAACGTGTGATGGAAGTACTCGGGAACGGGGTGGCCCGGCGTGTATTGCGCCGCGATGGAGTCGACGTTGACCGCCTTCTGCACCTCCGGGAGCGTCACCAAGCCCCGATCCAAAGCCGCGTGCACCTGAGAGATGATCGAGCTGAACAGATTCGTAGTGAGCGTCAGATACACCTTGTCGTGGAACGCAGGGCCCTGACCAGGGACTATGGTGTTGACATCGAGGGTGCCCAGCCCACGCAGGCTCGCAAGCCACGGCGCAATCGCATACGAGTTGGTCGCCCAGGGAGGCGGTCCTGCACCGTCTTCGGGAGCGACCAACACATCGCCCGTCACCAGCAGCTTCTCCGCCGGGAGGTAAAGCACGGTCGAGCCGGTCGCATCACCCGTTGCGCTGATCAGCCGGACCTCCGCCGGCCGCTCCAGAAGATCAGCGTATCGCGGTACGCGACGGTCGGCAGCACTCGCGGGACGGCGTTCACCTCGGCGACAAATTGCTTTGTCTGGGCGACGTCGGCCTCCATCATCCGTTGGGCGACTGGCGTCAGCCGCGTGCCATCATCGAGCTTTCCAGTGCGGACCGCCGTATCGAGCGCGGCCTGCACTTGCGCCAGAGCTTTTGCCGCCTCATTCGTGAAGAATCGCGGCGGCATCCGCTTCATGAAGTCGCGCGTCTCGGTCGTGGCGATGATCTGCACGCCAGGGTATGCCCGCACATACTCGGCGTTACCCGACCAATGGTCCATGTGCCAGTGCGAGTTGATGAGCCACCGGACTGGCTTGTCCGTAATCTTCCGGATCTCCGCGAGTACCATCCGCGCCGTCGCCGCGCGGGTATTGCTGTCGAAGACCGTCACGTCCTGGTCGCTGACGATCACCACGACGTTGGTGGCCGTCCAGACGTCGAGTGCCTCCGGAGCACGAAACAGGTAAATGCCATCACCAAGCACCTCGCGCTTGAGCGTGGTATCGGGTGAGGCGTTCGGCATGGAGGGAAGCAGCAGCCCGGCAATCAGAGGCAGCACTGAGAGTATTGTCATGCTCCATGTATGCTGGTTCCGCCAGGCAAGGTATTGGATATTTCGGACACACGTGCTCGCTCGCGCCGGACGGAGGTGCGCCCACCATCCTCTCTGGCTTCGATCCGAGATTGGTGCCAGGATCTCGTGGCCGCGTCTAGCCGGTTCGGCCTGGCACGTCGCCTGCTTATGCCGGTATTCAGGCGCGGGACGGCGGCCACGAGATCGGCGACGTCCACCTTGAACGCGCCAGAGGCACGCAATCCTTTCGCCGTCGACGCCAAGTGAGACGGCCCTGCTACTCCATTCTATGCTGCTGGTCATCCTCATCATTCTGTTGTTGCTGTTCGGCGGCGGCGGCTACTACATGGGCCCCGGCGTGGGCTATTATGGTGGCGGCGGCATCAGCCTCCTCCTGCTGATAGTCATTCTCTATCTGCTGTTCGGGAGAGGCCGGGCACGCCCCTGAAGAGGCAACGTGGCACCTCGTTGCTAATCGGGTCTGGCCCGCGGCCGCTGGAGTGGTCGCGGGCCAGCCTATGATTTCGATTTCCGAAGAGGCCACGAACAATCGCTCGGCGTGAGCCGACAGCTTGCTCATTCCGATTCGGTAAGTGACGCCGGCGAGGCATCGCGGCACCCAGCCGGCTGAGACGCCGGAAACCCTGATGGAGGAGTGCAGACATTCGCCCTGACATCGTCCCTGGCGGCGTCTTCCCCGACTACGAGCTGCCCGATCACACGGGCACCCCGCGCAAGCTCAGCGAGCTGCAGGGCGACGATCCGCTGATCCTCACGCTCGCGCGCGGCCACTACTGCCCGAAGGAGCACCAGCAGCATCTGGAGCTCGCCGCGTTCTATCCGAAGATCGCCGTGGCGTACACCCAGATCGTCACGATCTCCACCGACGACCACCACACGCTCCAGGAATTCCGCGCGTCGGTCGGCGCCCAGTGGCCGTTCCTTTCCGACCCTGAACGAAAGGTTCAGAAGGACCTCGACATCCAGGAGTACACCGACCCGGCCAACAACCCGATGATTCCGCACACGCTCGTGCTGAAGCCGGGCCTCGTGATCCACAGCATCTACAACGGCTACTGGTTCTGGGGCCGTCCGTCCGTCACCGATCTCTGGCACGACCTGCGCGCGGTGACGCGGGAAATCCGCCCGGACTGGGACCTCAGTACCCCCGGTCTGCGCGAGGCATGGAATGCGGGCGACCGCTCACGTTTCCACGGGTACGACAAGAAGGACAAGCCACGGCCGGCCCCGGACAAACGGAAGAAGTAGCCACGTCACGTCCGCGCTGTCCCGGCGAACGAGCCTCCAGCCTCACCCGGGCAGAACGTTGACGCGCGGTTCCGTTGGCGTCTAGCAGTCACGTCCATCGCCGTCGGTGTCAACTGGACGCGAGCGCGACCACCGGATCGACAATGCTCGCCAGGCCGCCGCCATGCCGGGCTTGGACTGCGCTGCAAACGCAAATCGGACTCTGAATGTCCAATGCCGTATCACGGCGCTTCCCTCCACTGACAACGGTCACTCCAGCGCGAAGGGCATGCTCACCCGCAGAGAATTCATGTTGGCGCTTGGCGCTGCCGCCGTCTGCAGAGCGGCCGGGACATTCGAGAATGATGACGACGACGCGATTCGAGACATCCTGCGACGCCGTATCGACGTTGAGAAGCGCTCCCTCGGCATGGCCGTGTGCGTGGTCACCCCGGATCATCAGCGCATCGTGACCTGGGGCCACGAGCGATCGGGGGAGAGCCGGCCGGTGTCGCCCGACACTGTGTTCGAAATCGCGTCGATTACCAAGGTGTTCACGGCACTACTGCTGGCCGATATGGCGCTGCACGGTGAGGTCGGACTCGGTGATTCCGTCGCCCGACACCTGCCGGACGACTTCCATGTGCCCGATGTCGGCGGGCGTCAGGTCACACTGGCGGACCTGGCGACCCACACCTCCGGCCTGCCGTGGTGGCCGCCCTTCCCCGGCGAACCGCAGTCATTCGACATGGCATTCATGATGAAGGCTGTCCCGCGGTTCAGCCTTGAGCAATTCAAAGTGTGGCTCGCGGGCCTCCGTCTGGCGAAGGCCCCGGGCGCCGAATGGGCGTATGGCAATACCGGCTACGCCCTCCTCAGCATGGCCTTAGCGCATCGCGGCGGTCGTCCGTACGAGTCGTTGCTGCAAACGCGCGTGCTCGGCCCCCTCGCGATGAGGGACACCACGTTTCGTCCGACGGCCGCAATGGCGTCACGTCTGGCCGAAGGTCACAGCGCGACGTTGACGCCCGAGCCCCCGATGGACCTGGCCATCTTCGCCGCCGCTGGCGGCCTTCACTCCACGCCGCGTGATCTCGCGCGGTTCGCCGCCGCGATACTGCCGGATTCGGGCTCCCGCATCGCACCCGCCACCGAGATGCAGCTCAGCGTCCGCCTGGCCAGCACCGCCGATCGATGGAATGCAGGCGCTGGGCTGGGAGATGCGCAACGCCCCAGGCGGCACGTTCGTGAGCAAAGACGGCGTGAGCTGGTCGCAAGGCGCGTCGATTGTCTTCGACCCCGCCATGCGCGTGGCGGTCGTCGCGTTCTCCAACACCGTCCCGGAATTGCGCTACGCCAAATATTCGGGCGGTGGCGTGGGCGCCGCAGATGTCGCGCAACACATCCTGCGGCGTCAGATCCCGTTGGGGGGCCAGGACGGAACTACGTACTAGTATCTGAATCGCATCAAATGGACGTGAGAGCGAAGGACTCTCCGTCACCGTGTCTGGTACCTCGTGAAGACGTAATCCTTCGTCTTCACGATGGTGTGGCACGCCGCCCCGCACTTGGCGTCGTTGGCCTGCGGCGGACTATCCGCCGTTGTGCCGGGCCGGAATGTCTTGGACGCGGCGTCATACTCGAACTCGCCATACCCCCATCCGCCGCCGTCCGCGTACTTCTTGCTGTCCTTCACCATGAAATCAACATCATGCTGCGTAGTGGGCACCACCGGCTGGCCAGGCTCTGAATCGTTCTTTTCCAGGTTCCAATGGATCTTCGCCATCCTGGCGCCGTCGGGGAATGGCTTGCCGTTACCGGGAATACCGGCCTTGTACGCGGCGATCATCGCGGGATTCCCGAGGATGACAGCAAGGTTATCGCCGTTATGACTGACCGAAATGGTCTGCCAGCTTTCGTACCCCTCGAAGTCCGCGAACGCGAGCCCATTCGGAACCTGAAGCGAGTACTTGGCGTCACGGGGAGGAGCCGCCGGCTGGCAGCCCATGACGGCAAATGCCACCGCAGTGCCCACGCTGCTCAGTATGACTGTTCTCTTCATCGCTGCGACTCCTGTTCGCGGTCAACCAACTGTGCGCGCGATCAACTCACGACCGCCGAAGCGCATTCGTATCCAGTGCACCAATGGTGATACGACTCGATGGCATGCGCAATGGCGGCGAGTTCCCGAGCCGCACATGGACGTTGCGACCGCCGTGCGCAAGCTCCGCCGCAATACGCAGAACGCGCCCTGTGCGTACTCGGACTAGCGCCCGTCGGTGCCGTCCGACCACCGCTGCACCACAACCACGAAGTCGGTCAGGTGCTCCGCCGTGTCGCTGGCAGCAAGCACGGGGGAACCCGGCAAACCCGCGCCCCAGCTCGCGGGGTCGGTCTGCGAATAGAAGAACATGAGGTGGGAAGGCCAGTGTGCGACGCTCTCGCCACCGTACCCCTGCTTCGACATCATATAGCACATTGCCCCAGACTCCATCGCCGGTAGTTCCTTCCTGTTGACCGCCGCCACGATCGTCTCGTCCGTCTGCGTTTTCGTGCGTCCCGCCAGGATCAGGTCAGTCCTTTTCATAATGCGTGGCAGGTAGGAACGCGCCGCCGCCGCATTGTAACAGATCGGGGTCCGCACTTTCGGATTCCAGAAGTCAGGATCGGGTGCGGAGGTCCACGAGCGCTCGACGACGCACACGAAGCCGTTCTTGCCTTTGATCGCCGTTTCGAACCCGCGGCGTCCAAGAACCAGGACTGCTGCATCGCGTGACACCGACTCCGGCGCCGCACTTCGCGCCAGGTCTATCTCCGCGACCCGATCCGTCACGAGGTATTGGTCGACCGGGGCCATGCTCGGATAACGTGCCGTAGCGTCCTGTGCCATCGCTCGATCTGCCGTACCAAGTACGAGAAGCAGTGCGAAGCTCTTTGCGATTGCGCCAACGTTCGTGTTCCGCATCGGTTTCACCCCGAGAATAGCCCGGTGACCTCTTCGGGCGGGCCGGCTGACCCTGCCCTCACTATGGCTACGAACAGCCGGACCGGAATTCGACAAATCGGAGTCTCCGCCCGCTGGCGCCCGACGGACGCTCGCCCTCTCCGCGCCCGGTCGTGAGCTGAAACCGCCCCCCCGGCCGCCCCGTATGGGCTCCACCATGCGCAATCTCAAGCTGGCGGCCCGGACGCTGGCCAAGAGCCCGTTCGTCGCCGTTGTGGTCGTGCTGACGCTCGCGTTGGGGCTCGGCGCCAACGCGGCGATTTTCTCAATGTTCGACCAGATGCTGCTCCGGCCGATCCCCGCCGCCGATCCCTCACGGCTCGTGAACCTCGCGGCGCCCGGACCCCACTCCGGCACCAATTCCTGCAACCAGGCCGGTGAGTGCGACGAGGTGTTCAGCTACCCGATGTTCCGCGACCTCGAGAGGGCAAACACCGGTTTCACCGGACTGGCCGCACACCGCACCTTTGGCGTGAATGTCGCAATCGCCGGCCAGACGCCGATCAACGGCGAAGGCGTATACGTCTCCGGATCGTACTTCCCGGTGCTGGGTCTCCGGCCGGCGCTGGGCCGCCTGATCGCGCCGGAGGACGACCGGGCGATCGGCACAGGGTACGTCGCCGTTCTCGACCACGGCTACTGGGAATCACAGCTCGCATCCGACCCGGACGCCGTCGGCCGCGCGATCACCGTCAACGGCCGTGATCTGACGATCATCGGCGTTGCCCCGGACGGCTTCAACGGCACTACACTCGGCTCACGCCCGTACCTTTATGTGCCGATCACCATGCGGGGCGTGCTCACCGCCGGCGGCACGGGCTTCGAGCGCCAGCGCGACGTCCATTGGCTCTATCTGTTCGGGCGCCTCGCTCCGGGGCTGTCGATCGATCAGGCCCGGGCGGCCATCAATGCCGTCTACCGCCCGATCCTGAGCGACGTCGAAGCGCCGCTCCAGACGAGCATGAGCGACAACACACTGGCGCAATTCAAGGCGAGACAGATCCGGCTCGCCGATGGCCGGGGCGGGCAGAGCTTGGTACGAGTGAAAGCGCGGACTCCCCTCATACTGCTCTTCGCCATCACCGGCATCGTACTGCTGATCGCGTGCGCCAATGTCGCGAATTTGCTGCTCGTCCGCGCCGCCGGCCGGCAGACGGAGATGGCCGTTCGCCTCTCGATCGGCGCGACACGCCGGCAGCTCGTCGCGCAGCTTCTCACCGAATCCCTGTTGCTCGCCGTGCTCGGCGGATTGGCCAGCATCCCGGCCGCACTCATCACGATCGCGAGCGTCACCACGATGCTGCCGCCACAAGCGGTGACGGCGATCGGGTTCCACCTGAGTGGCCCGGCTCTGCTGTTTACCGGTGCCCTGTCGCTGGCCACGAGCCTGCTGTTCGGACTGGCGCCGTCGATCCGCAGCACGCGCCCGGATGTGGTGACGGCGCTGCGCGGGAGCGGCGGCCAGTTGTCGGGCGGACGCGCCGCGGCGCGCTTCCGCACGGGACTCGTCACCGCGCAAATCGCCCTCTCGATCATGCTGCTCACCTGCGCGGGTCTGTTCGTCAAGAGCCTCCACAATGTCACCCGCGTGGAGTTGGGCCTCGATGTCGAGAACGTCGTGACGTTCGCGATCTCACCGCACTTGAGCGGCTACGATACCGCACGCGCCAACCGGCTCGTCGAGCGCGCCCGCGATGCACTCGGCGCCATCCCCGGAATACGCGGGACCACCACCGCCCTCGTCGCGGTTCTCGATGGTGACAACTGGAGCCAGCATGTGTCGGTCGAGGGATACCGGCAGGCGGCGGACGCGAACGACAACACGTCGTTCAACGCCGTGGGGGCCCGCTACTTCGAGATCCTCGGCGTCCCGATGATCGCCGGGCGCGATTTCAATGCCGGCGACAATGCGGGAACCCAGAAGGTCGCGATTGTCAATGAAGCCTTCGCCAGAAAGTTCGATCTCGGACGCGACGCCGTCGGCAAGCGGCTGTCAGTGGGCAACGACTCGCTCAACATCGAGGTCGTCGGGCTCGTGAAGGACTCGAAGTACGCCGCGGTCACGCAGGCCGTCCCACCGGTGCTGGTGCTGCCCTCCAGCCAGACCAGGCAATCCGGTCCGACGACGTTCTATGTGAGAACCGCGCTGCCGACGGCCGAGACCGTGCGCGCAATTCGCGAAACGATGCGCACGCTCGATCCGAAGCTCCCCCTCGAAAACCTCAAGACGCTGCCACAGCAGGTACGGGAAAACGTCTTCCTCGAGCGCATGATGTCGGCGACATCAGCCGCGTTTGCGGTACTCGCCACGCTGCTGGCCGCGATCGGCCTGTTCGGTGTGCTGGCATACTCGGTGACCCAGCGAACGCGGGAGTTTGGCGTGCGCATGGCGCTCGGCGCGGACGGCGGTCGCGTGCGCGGCATGGTGCTGCGCCAGGTGGGCGTGATGACGGCGATCGGCGGCACAGTCGGGATGGTGGGGGCGTTCGCGTTGGGCCGCAGCGCGGCAGCCCTCCTGTACCAGGTCGAGGGCGACGACCCGCTGATATTCGCGGCTTCGGCTTGCCTCCTGACACTCGTCGCAATGGGCGCCGGCCTTCTCCCTGCCATGCGAGCCAGCCGGATTGATCCGGTGCGCGCCCTCCGCTACGACTGAGCCGCCGTCGCGATTGCACCGCGATCGCCGCGCTACTGAGCGAGAACGCGCGGGCTACGATGCCGCCCGTTCCGGCGTGGCACGACTGCCGCGATGTCATCGTCGCCACGCTCCGCGCGGCGCTCGAGCCCCAGTCGCCCACGTATGTCGGGCACATGCGCAAGGTGGCAATAGTGCGAACCGGCAGCCGGCGTGCGCCCTCTACCTCAGCACCCCCGCCGACCCCGTCCACCGTGCGCGGGATCGAGCTCCTGCGAATCGAAGGGGGCAAGATCGTCGAGATGACCGCTTTCCTTGACCCAAAGCTCGTTTTGGCTTTCGGACTTCCGGCGATCCATAGCTGAAACGAGCGGCGACCCCGCCGGCGGGGAGCGGCGCTCGGCCGGTGGTGGCATGTGCCGCGCGAGGGGTTGCCAATGTGACCACATGAGACTACATTCTCATCATTATGGTCGCCACCGGCATCCGCAACCTCAAAGCCCATCTCAGCCGTTACTTGCGCCGGGTGGCCCGCGGTGAGATCGTGCTGATCACGGACCGCGGCCGTGCTGTCGCTGAGCTCCGGATGCCCGGCTCCACGGCGACAGCCGACCTCCGATTGCAGGAGTTGCTGGCCTCCGGCGCCGTCCGCCCAGCAGCCACCCCCGACGATCGGTCATGGGCACGTTGGCGGGGATTGGGACTTCCGTCAGGCACTGCCCAAGCCATCCTCGACGCCGATCGGGGCGAGTAGCGAATGCCCCCCCGGCGGCGCGTTGCACCGGCACCATCTCCGGTGCCTGGATCCGGGACTGTCGGATCGCCTGCTGCCCCGTCGCCGCTCTATGCGGAGACGAGCGCGGTGTTACGCGTGCTGCTCGAGGGTGACGCACAACTCGCCACCGCCCTCGCGGCGGCGCCGGTCCTTATCACGTCCGAGTTGACGTTGGTTGAGGCAGATCGCGGACTTCGGCGCGCCCGGCTCGACGGCCGTCTCGACGCCACGGCGTTCAACAATGGCCAGCAGTGGCTGATCCGGTTCGCCCGAAGCTGCAGTATTCTGGCGCTGAACGCCGGTGTCCTCGATCGCGCCAAGCGCGACTTTCCGGTCGAGCCGGTCCGCGCTTTAGATGGACTACACCTGGCCACACTGAAGATGTGGGATGAAACCGTCGGCCCGGTTTCCGTCCTCTCGACCGACAACCGCGTCCGCGCCAATGCCGCCGCATGGGGACTGAGTCTCGTACCCGCGTGAGACGCGGCGAAACCCCGCGGCAGCTAGGAGGGAGGTAGTGGCGACGCCCTGTTTGAGCAACTGAAGGTCGCCGCCCTTTTCGGGCAACGGCGCATTTGCTGATCGTCGAGGGCAGTAGGCGCCGTTCGCGAACGGCGCATCTGTCGTTGCCGTAGGACCCAACCATACCGGGCAACGACGACGTGCCGCGCCATCGCCAGTGCCCGGATCCGGTACCGTCCGGGGCCTATGGTCCCACCGCCGCTCTATGCGAAGACGAACCCGTTCAGCGAGCCGGGGCATCTCCCTCCATAATGCGCAGCAGTGGCTTTCCATCAATGTTCTCGAGCGCGAAATACACGAGATGCGTCCGCGGATCCACCGACACCGTATGCGCGTGCGGCATGTAGAAGTCGCCATCGTGGCGCAGCGTCACGCCATTCGCGCCAGTGTGCTCCGTGAAGACCGAGACCGTGCCGGACTCCGCTGACACGTATAGCCGCTTCCACACCGGATCGAACGCCAGCACGTCCGGGTCCTCGCCGACGGCGTGCGTCGCCAAGACTTTCATCGTCGACAGGTCGACCACGGCGAGCTTGGCGTTTCCCTCCCCCGCCACGAACGCCACGTTGTGCGCCGGATCGAGCGAGATCCCGTGCGGCTCTTTGAGCCCCGGCAGCGGATACCGTGACGTGATCGCGGCTGTCGCGGGGTCCAGTACGGCGAGCTCGGCGGATTCGTGCACCGCGACCAGGATTCGCTTCGCCGTCGGATCGTAGACCGTGTTTCCCGCTTCGCCTCCGAGCGGCACGGACCTGACGAACGCGTTCGTCGTCGCATCGATGACCCCGTCAGCCTTGCCACGTTCGTCGGAGACGAACACGCGCTTCGCGCCCGGCGCGTACGCGATCCCATCCGGATAGTCGACACCCGTTACGCGGGCGAGTACCGTCAGCGTCTTGGCGTCGATGACGGCAACCTGGTGTCTCCCAGTGACAGATGCGTATACGCGCCCGAGCTCGGGCACCGCCCACACCCCGTGCACACGATCGAACCCGGCGAGGTTCGCGACCACGCGACGCGAGGCCACGTCGAAGACGACGATCTGCCCCGCATTCATGTGCGCGAGATAGAGGCGGTTCGTCGCGGTATCGAGGCTCTGATAGTCGAACCGGACTGCCGGTCCCGGCAGGGCGACATCGGCGACGGTGCGAAGAACCGGTGCAGGCGAGGGGGCAGCGGCAAGACCCACGAGGGCGACAAAAGTGACGCGGCGCATGGTCAGTTCACGGGGCGATTCGGTGGACGAACTTGACGGTGAACGTAGCGGTCAACGGGCGGCCGATCGTGCGACTATCAGGAAAACGAAAGCGTGAGAGTGGGTCGTTCGTATAGCCGGAGTTCCACACCGCGTAGAGATCGTCCCCGATGATGGGTATCCAGTGAAGCCGAAGGTCAAAGTCCGTTCGGTTGAGCGCGTTGTCGTACTGCCCGAATCCGAGGAAATCCACACGGGTCGTAAAGGCATACTCGAGCCGCCCGGTGGACTGGACTGCGACGAAATGCCCCGCCGGCAGCCAGACTTCAGTGCGCGACAGACTTCCACCGAGGATCAGGTGGCCGCCCGAGCGCCACGTCAAGCCGCCGTCGGTCTCGGTACTGTGGCCGTTGTAAAACGTGCCGGTCGATCCGAACGCGAAGCCACTGAGCGGCCGCCCGACGGAGCTCTGAATCTGTGCGCCGGCCTGCGTCCACCAGTACCGCCCGGCGAGAATATTCACCCCGCGCGCCACCGTGAAGATGTCGGCCGGCGCGTCCATATTCCGGACGATCAGCACCTGAAATTGATCGCCGGCCTCGAGCGTCCCGCTCAATGGAAGCCACTGAATCGTCGCGCTCTGCCAGTCGCGCGCGTTGACCACCGACCCGTTGTGGTTCGCGTAGATGTCCCAGTTCGGCAGCTCGAAGTCGAGCTGGCGGATGCCCAGCGCATGCGGCCGCGGCATGAAGTCGAAATGGCCGTATGTCTCCCACACGTCCGTCCGCCGGACGAACCCCAGCGTCGGCGCGAATCCCGAGTCGTATCGCGCGATTCCCACGAAACTGTCGAACAGATCGTTGGGAAAGTCCGTGGCGAGACGCCACGCGACTCGGGTACCGGACGTGTCCGGGGTCTGGGTCCCGGCGATCCACAATGTCGGCTCGATGTTCTGCTTGGCGACTACCAGCGGAAAATCCGCGTCGAACCCGGCGGTCACATCGCGGCCGTGGACGCTCGACCCGGTGCGGAGGGTGCCAATGGCGCCGATGTATGAGCGGTCGAAGAGATCACGCTTGACGCGGACCACCACGTCGTTCGCATCATCGGCCCCGCCCGTCCGGGCATCGATCACGCCGGCCGTCCAGGGCCCCGCTTTCCCGTAGAGGCGCGCGCCGCCGAGAATCGGCACGACCGCACCACTATCGGTCAGGCCGATCCGGCGTGAATAGAAGACCAGCGCCTTCTGGTTGAACCCGAAGTCGAAGATCCCGCTCGACTCGAGGAAGAAGTCGCGCTTCTCCGGAAAGAACGTCGGAAATCGTGTCAGGTTGATGACTTGACTGTCGACTTCGACCTGGGCGAAGTCTGTGTTCACCGTGAGATCGGCGGTGAGTGTCGGCGACACCGCGAGCTTGGCGTCGGCGCCGACCTTGCCCGCGACTCCCGCTCCGCCGATCCGGTTCAGGACTGAATCGTGCGGCGCCTGGTACGCATCGGCCAGCACGTACGGTTTGACTTCGATGTCGCGCGCACGGCTCACCCCGCCCAAGCCTGTGAGCTCGCCCTCTGAGAGCAGTTGGTACATGCCCTCGGTACGGCGCCATCCGCGCCAAAGATCCTCCTCGTTGCGGCGGCGAATGAAACGGCGCACGTTGAAGCCGAACGCCGCGCCGGCACCGGATGCGAACCGCAAGGTCCGGAACGGAATCCGGAATATCGCCGTCCAACCCGACGCATCGCGCCTCGTGGCCACCTCCCAGATCCCGTTCCAGTCCTGGTTGATGTTGTCCTGGTTCGTGATCTGCGCGTCCCAGCGCGCGCCATTCGGATTCGTCTGGAAGAGGAACCCACTGCGCCGGTCGTGGAAGCTGTCGATCAGAATCATGACGTTGTCGTCGGACGAGAGATCGGCGTCGCGCCGCAGCTGCGCGGCGCGAACTCTCCCCGGCTCCCGATCGTACGCGCGCACGCCAACGTACAGTGCGTCCCGATCGCGCAGGATCTTGGCGACGGTGCGCTCGCTCCCGGCCGCCCCCTCGGCCGGGTCCCGCTGCCGCAAGTCCGCGATCGAATCCGCCGAGGACCACACCTCGCCGTCCATACGCCCGTCCATCGGCACGACGCCACGCGCGACCCCCGCCGTGACGAAGTACCGTCCCGCATCAGCATCGCGCGCTACCGCGTTCCCCGGAACGGTCGCCGGGTTCTGTGCCGCGACGGGCGTTCCAACCACCAGCACGAGAAACGCCGCGCGTCTCATGTCGAAGAATACGAGTTCCCGCGCGTCGCGGGCGTGACCGGGCCACCCGATGATGCCGCGTCACGATCCACGCTTGCATCGCCCGCGCAAGGCCGCATAGAGCGCGTCGTACAGAAACGAGGCGCGCTCCACAGTCACATCGTCGTGGTGAACGACCAGCGGGAACCCCTGCGAGATCGCGCGCAATCCCGCTGACTCCGGCGTACAGTCGATCGCGTCAGCGAAATCGGCTCCGTGGACGATGCGTGCCATGATAGCCAGCGCCCGGTCGCGCGGCTGATATGCGGCGACCATGGCCTCGAAGGAGCAGCGGTCCGCCTCGTCGCGGTGCGAATAGCGGGCGCCCGGCGCGTCGAAGCCGATCGCGCCCGTCATGTGCTGAATGTGGGCGACGTCCTCCGGCTCGGCGAAGATGAAATGCGGGGTGCGGTCGACGAACCGCGAGATGAACCACGCCGTCGCTGCGCGATTCACGCGGATGTGGCGCCGGGTCACCCACTGCATACGGGTCGATTCACGAGCGCCGGCTGCGCGCCGTGCGCGTTGGTGAAACCGGACGAAACGCCGCGTACAGACCGTCGAAGAGCGCCGCCCCATGCTCCAACCGATCGCCGTCCGAGGCGTACTCGGCCGCGATCCCTTCCAAAAGACGTTCCACCCCGGCCGCTTCCGCGCGCGCGAACTTGGCGTCCTTGACGTCGATATCATGGACGATCTCGCCGACCGCTCTGAGCGCGGTGTCCGCTTGGAGGCCGAACCGCACCACGAGTGTCTCGAAGGTGCAGCGATCCCCCTCGTGCGTGAATTCCGCCTCGAACATGTCGAAGCGAAGTTCGCCCGGCTTCGGAACGTAGCCCTCCGCGGGAACGAACACGAACCGCGCGCCGGAGTCGATGCGGCGGCGAATCAGCCACGCGCTCGCGATTCGGTCGACGAACACTCCCTCACGCGTGACCCACGTGCGACCCTGAACCTCCCGGGGATCGACGACTGCCCGCGCGCCGTTCGCGCGTGTGACAGCCGACGGTTCCGACGGTGCGGCAGCACGGAGCCGGACTTCGAGGCGTTCGAGCAGCTCGTCCACCGGCGTGCGCGCCGGCGACCCGAAGAAATCGATATTGGAGATATCCGCGACCCGCCGCCGGAGCCGGGTGAGATCGCCGCGGGTGCGGGCCCGCTGGCCAGCGTCCGCGGCCTTTGCCGCCGTCAGCACTTTGAGCGCGGCACGCGCGGCGGCCGCCACCTCCTCGAAGTCGCGCGACCGGGCGGCGCGGAATAGCTGCTCGACTTCTTCATCGGTGAGCCCATCGACAAAGGAAGCGCGACACACCGACCCGTCACCGCCCTCGGTCGTGATCTCGCGCAGCACCCATTGGAAGTCCTCGAGGGTCGCATCACCGGCGGGGAGCACGTAGACCGAGTTCTTGATGGCCACCGCTCCGATGCGCTGGAGGCGCCGGCTGATCTTCACCCGCAGATAATCCGGCTTCGGCGGGATCTGGTGGATCAGGAGCACCCACCGCGCGGCCGAGCTTGCGGTCCGTCGTTCGCGCCGTTTGCTTATCGCAGATGAAGCCAGAGACATGATGCAACTGTATCATGGGACTTGGGCCAAGGCAAGCACGCCACCTCTGCGGCACGTCTCCGCCCGTCCCTGCCGTTCGTCGTGGCCGGCCCGATTGGCCTGGCCGGCACGTCGCTGTTCACCCCCACCGTTCCGGCGCGCGACGCCGCGTAAAGCCTCCGGAGGTCCCCATGCTTCGTCTTTCACTCGCTCTCGCACTCGTCACGACGATCGCCGGTGTCCCCGCCCGGACGCCCGCCTCGATCGATTGGGCGCTGGTCGATCGCGCTATGGGCAAGACCGGGGCGATGCAGCCCGGCGATGTCTACCGGTACGCCTTCCCGCGCAGTGATCTCGACGTCACCGTCGACGGCGTCACCATCAAACCCGCCCTCGCGCTGGGTCGATGGGTCGCGTTCAAGGCGACCGGCGACAACGAGGCGATGGCCATGGGCGACATCGTGCTGCGCGACGACGAAGTCGGTCCGGTCATGCGCAAGCTCCGCGAAGGTGACGTCGAAGAGACCGCGCTCCACAATCACCTCCTCCGCGAGTCGCCGGCGATCATGTACATGCACATCCGGGCGCATGGCGATCCGGCACACATTGCAAGCGCGATCCACGCGGCCCTCGCGCTAACCAAGACCCCGTTCGTCGCACCACCCGCTCCAGCGACCGCCTCTGGACCGGCGCCGCTCGATACCGCGGCAATCGCGGCCGCGCTGGGTCGCTCGGGTAAGCTGAACGGCACCGTGTATCAGGTGGGCGTCCCGCGGGCGGAAACGATTCGCGAGGATGGCATCACCGTGCCGCCTGCGATGGGCGTCGCCACCGGGATCAACTTCCAGCCGACCACAAACGGCAAGGCCGTGACGACCGGCGATTTCGTGCTGACGGCGGCCGAGGTCAACCCGGTGATCCAGGCGCTCACGCAGAACGGCATCGCCGTCACGGCCGTGCACAGTCACATGCTCGGCGAGGAGCCCCGCCTTTTCTTCATGCACTTCTGGGGCAACGCCGACGCGGTCACGCTCGCACGCGGGCTTCGCGCGGCGTTGGACAAGACCAACAGCAAAGCATCATGAAGCCGGTGTGCCGATCGGTCATCGCCGGGTTCATGATCAGCGCTGCGGCGTCCAGTTCTCTGGTGTCACAGTCGCCGGAGCTCTCGATGCGCGACTTTGCCGCCGGTCAAATCAAGAAAGGGGTCCGATAAGGGCGGCCGATTGGAGGGATGCTCCGGTACCAACGAGCACGCGGTCAATCGGTGAGTCGTGGATTCGGAATGGACAATCCGCCATCTTGAGAGTGCCAAGCGCGGTCGAGGCGATCGAGGAGCGCAGCAGAAAGTGCGCTTCTGCCTCCTCGGGCATGATCTACCCAAACTTCGCGGCGATGAGATGACTGGCCGGGTTGGCGTTATCTGGCACGCATGCGCGCTGGTCCTTGCAGCTGGCGGGCTCCAGCCGCTCGCCGCCCAGTCAGCCGCGGACTCTGTTCAGGCCGTCACGTTGGAGAAGGTCAAGGCGGTGATCGCCACATACGAACCGGCGCGGGAGATCCGCTGGTATCGGGCGAACAACCCGTTCGATCTGGACGGTTTCTACGACAAGGGACTGCACTGGTCATCGCGCTTTGAGATCTACATCACCGTCACGCACCAGTCGACGATCTGGTTGCGCGTGTACCCGCAGTACTATGGACATCATATCAACCTGCACCGCGTCCACGACCCGAACGGGTTGATGCAGCAGATGCTGCGCTCGTCGTATCACAATTTCTTCTTCTGGGGCCTCGACGACAATCTGGACGCGTTCGCTGGCTACCAGTTCACGCTCGAGTCGGGCTTTCCCGAGGAGGCGGTGAAGGAGGTGATCAAGAGCATCCCGCTGATCGACGGATCAGTCGGTGACCTCACGCCGTTCATCGTGCGATAGACGGGCTGCGCCCACAGCGGCCGTGCAACACGTCATTTGGCTTGGCGATGGTGCCGACCATCCGAAGTACGGCGTCAAATGATCTTTCTCATTTCCGTCTCCTGGTTCCCGCGTCTCTAGTGCTTCTTGAAGATCGACTTGGGAATCATCATGTGCACACCGACGTTGCCGTCGACCAGCTCCGTGATGTGTAAGTCGGCCGCGATGCTCGCGAGTCGGTACGCTTCCATCTTCGAGAGCCCCCGCGTCGACGACAGGAAATCGACCATCTCCTGCACCGCGACTTTCGTCGCCTGCGTCAAATCTTTGTCGGTTCCCATCGTGATGTAGTACGTCGGTGTCTCCGCCCGCGGCCAGGTCAGATGGAGATCCTTCCGAACGACCAATCGGATGCGGCCTTCGAGCGAATGTCTCGATCGCGGTCTGATCGACCTCCCCGTCGCCTTGCGCCACATGCCCGTCACCGATCTCGAAGAGCGCGCCCGGCGCCTGGATCGGGATGAACAACGTGGTCCCGGCGACGAGATACTTGTTGTCGAGGTTCCCCGCGTGCGTACCAGGCGGATTGCTGGACAGCCGCCCGGAGTCCGGCGGCGGCGCATCGCCCATGCTGCCGAAGAACGGGTGGAGCGGAATCGTGATATCCGGTCCCAGTGACGCGGTCATGTGCACCGTATCGAGCTGGATGATGCGCGTGCGCCCGGAATCGGTGCAGTTCTCGCGCAGGAACCCGCTGCAGCCGTTGTACCCGTAGTCGATGTCGGGCCGGACCTCGAGGATCCGCACCTCGAGTACGTCGCCCACCTCGGCGCCGTCGACCGCGATCGGCCCCGTCAGGATGTGGCCGCCAGGCCCCTTGTCGGTGACCTGTGTGGTGATATCACGCAGCGATTGCTGCACTCTCGCCGCCGGAAGCCCGGCCTGCTCCAATCGGTCCGGAACGTTCGTGAGCACCGTGTGGACCACGACGATGTCGCCGGAGGCGATGTGCAGCACCGGCTTCGCGGCGGCGCTGTAGTATCCCCACGCCACGGTCGTTGGCGTGGCGGGCAACTGATGCACGTGTGGCGTTTGGGCCGCCGCCATCCTGGCGCCCAAAAGTAGCGCTGCTAGGTAGGTTCGCATGGAAGACAAGAATACAGACGTCAGCCAAGGTACGCTCGGCCTGTCGATTCCCAACAAGAGTCAGGCGCGTTGCCAGTTACACCAAGGGAGCGATACCGGGTCATCCAATCCCTCGACCCGGAGCAGCCCCGGCAGTATCGTAGAGCACCTTCCACCAAGTGCCGGCAATGCGCCCTCGCGTGCGATCGTTGTGGTTGGCTCTCGTCGCAGTGACCGCAGCCGCCGCGGGCTGCAGATCTCTGACCAGTCCACATTCTGGCTCCCTCGCGGCCATCGTCACCGCACCCGACGGCGTCACGCCCGCCCTAACCGTCCACGGCCCAAACGGATTCTCGAAATCGTTGACGGCGTCGGAGACGCTGCCCGGCCTCGCGCCAGGCACGTATACCGTCACGGCCGCGCCGGTAACGATCGCTGACTCGATCGTCGAATCGGTCTACGTCGGGGCGATCTCCGGTAGCCCGGCATCCGTGGTGCGATCGCTGACACCAGATACCGTCGTGGTGTCGTATGGTCTCCAATCCGGGACAGGCGGGCTGTGGGTCGCGAGCTTCGGGGGGTTTTCCGCGATTGGCGAATACACGTCCGCCCAGTTGGCCAGGCCACAGACAGATCTGCCGGCGGCGAGTGTACTGTCGCAGGGCGCGTTCGGCGCCACGTTCGACGGTGCGGGCAATCTGTGGGTCCCGGTGTTCAGCATGAACGCGGTTGTTGAATTCACGGCCATTCAGCTGAAGTCCAACGGTAGTATGTCGGGCCCCGTGGAACCCGCGGTCACGCTGCTTAGCAACGCGGGATCGTTGAACTCGCCGGCAGCAATCGCCTTCGATGCGAACGGCAATCTCTGGGTGACGAATGTGGCCATGGGCGCCAACACCGTCGTGGAGTTCTCCGCCAGCCAGATTCTCACGGATGGCAGTCCAGCTCCTGCAGTGACCATCGGATCGGCCGGTGGATCGCTTGATCAGCCGTTCGGGATCGCATTCGACGCTGGCGGCAACCTCTGGATTGGAAACGACGACGGACAATCCACGGTGGTGGAGTTCACGCCCGCTCAGTTGGCGGCGTCCGGCACGCCTGCTCCCGCGGTCACGGTTACGCCTACTCCGGCCGTGTTCCTGGAGCCGCAGGGTCTCGCCTTCGATGCACACGGCAATCTCTGGATCACGAGCGGCTTCACCAACACAATCGTCGAATTGTCCTCGAGCCAGCTCGCCTCCACGAGTTCGCCGATGCCACAGGTCGTCTTGAGCGCGACCGACAGTTCGCTGGATGATCCGGCAGGCATCGCCTTTGACGCCAGTGGCAACCTGTGGGTATCCAACTTCAAAGGGAACGCATTGGTCGTCGAGTTTACCCGAGCGCAGTTGGCGTCGACCGGCAACCCCGTTCCCAGGATCGCCGTCGTCAACGTGATCGAACCGGTCGGCATTGCGTTCGATCCGCATGCGACTGGCCTGCCGCTGAAGCCATAGGTAGCCGCAAGGCCCATGACTGCCGTGGACTCCATCCCGGCTTACCGCCGACACCCTCACCGGGCTGGGCCGCAATGACACGCATGGCAATACGCGCCGGACTCATTCGCTCTTTCGCAACGCTCTTCGCGTCGGCAGCGGCGGCGTTGTCGGCCGCGGCATGCGCATCATCGACCGGTCCCAACGGCGGCGTACTCACTGTCACGATCACCACTCCCCAAGGCGTGACGCCGAATGTCACGGTGCGCGGACCCAACGGGTTTGTTAGATCACTGAGCGCATCCGCGACTCTGCGCGGCCTCGCAGCCGGGAGCTACGCGGTGACCGCGGCCTCCGTCACCGTCACGGATCCCATCGTCAACACCATCTCACGCCGCTACAGTCACGGGAACGCCCGCGTCAGTAGGCGGACCACCATCGACGGTGACGACTGTCATGTATGCGCGACTGGCCGGTACAGGTGAATTGTGGCTCGGGATCAATCAACCCGTATCGTCGTTCGTATCGTCGGTCGCTGCCTACACGGCGCGGCAGCTCACCGGCACAGCGTCGCAACAGCCCGCGACAACGATTGTGACTCCGCAGGGCGCGTACGGTGCCGCATTCGACGCGAGCGGCAATCTGTGGGTGCCGGTGCTTACGCTCGCGAGGGTGGTCGAGTACTCTGCCAGTCAGTTGGATTCCAGCGGTACTCCGGCACCAGCGGTCACGCTCACCTCGAGCGGCGGCTCAGGGGTCTTTCCTGCCTCTGTGGCCTTCGACGCAACCGGAAACATGTGGGTGACGAACTTCGCCCCTGGCGCCAACACTATCGTCGAGTATTCGGCCAGTCAGCTCGCAGCGAGCGCTGACCTGACCCCGGCGGTAACCATCGGCGCAATGAACGGTTCCCTCAGCGACCCGTTCGGTTTCGCCTTTGACGCGCACGGCAACCTGTGGGTGACGAATAGCGGCGGAGGTTCGGTCGTGGAGTACACTCCCGGTCAGTTGGCTCAGAGTGGCACTCCCACGCCCGCGATTACTCTGACGCCGCCATCGATCGTATTTACGAACCCGCAGGGGCTCGCGTTCGACGCGCATGGCAATCTGTGGATCGCCTGTGGCGGCTCGAATACCATCGTGGAGCTGTCGGCGAGTCAGCTCGACCTCGACAAGTGCGCCCGACCCTGCCGTCTTCCTGACCGCCAGCAATGGGTCGCTCGACGATCCGGCAGGCATAGCGTTCGACAATAGCGGCAACCTGTGGATCTCCAACGTTCAGGGGAACGCGTCCGTAATCGAGTTCACCAGAGATCAACTAGCATCAAGCGGAAGCCCCGAACCGACAATCCACGGCGCGACGCTGAACGGACCAATCGGGATAGCCTTCTACCCGCACGCCGCAGGTCTCCCTCTGAAGCCATAGCGCCGTCGAACCCTGACCCGCTCACGACCGCGGGGTTCGGTCTTCCAAAGTCACTGCTCATCCACAGAACTCGTGCACAAGATCGGCGGGTCTTCGCAAGGCAGGCAGTTCGCCGAAAGGGTAGCCCAGACCGTGCGTGGTGCGATCCCGGCGACGAATCACCGCACCACTCTCCGTGAAATAGACACGCTCTTCTTGTTCGGTTCCGTTGACGGCTCCGCGCTTGCCAACCGCGAACCTGAGACGACCAGCCGAGTCGTAGTAGTACCTGAGTTGCTCGGCTTGATCGTCGGTTCCGCCGCGCCAGATCAGACCCCGGACCACGTTCTCACTATCGCGGTATGTGGTGACGCTGTCGGTAAGTTCACTGCCCGCGCAAGCAATGACCGTATCGCGACGGCGGAGTTCGCGAGCTCCGATCGCCGCTTGGACCCAATCGTAGACGCTTCGGGCCGCCCGTATTTCGACTCCTACAGGCTCTCGGCCAGGGGCCGCTTGAGCATGCAGGTGAATCGTAGCAAGGGCGATTCCTGCCGAGGAGACGGCGAGCGACCACGCACCACCCACTCTCATTCTCACGCGGTCGTCTCCGCCGACGAAGATTGGCTATCCGCCCTACCGAAAGCAGAAACGATAGCAGCGGGCGAAAAATGAACAAAGCCCCACACTGCCAACGCAGTGCGGGGCCTTCGAGTTGCCCCTCCTGGGCTCGAACCAGGACTCTCCTGATCCAGAGTCAGGCGTGTTGCCAGTTACACCAAGGGGCAATATCTGGACATCCGATCCATCAATTGTCTCCGGCCGAGTATACTTCGCACCCGGCCCGGATGCGGCACCTTATGTAGTAGTGGCACAAGCTATTGGCGCTCATCCAGCCCTTCAACCCCTCCCGAACCCATGGCCGCACCCGCCCCGCGGCCACCCGATCCGCGCCGATGGGCCGACGCCCCACTCCACAACTCCGGTCTCCCGCACCCTGGGCCCTCGCCCTCGCGATCGCGGTGCCAATCGCCACCACCGCCTGCCGCGATACCCCCCTCGCCTTCGGCCCCAACCCCGCCGCCGCCCACGAACGCGGCGATGCCCTCCTCGCGAGCTGGCAGGAACGCTTCACGAACGTCGAACGCAGCGCCGCCTTCGCCAACGCCCGCGCCATCCTCGGCCGCGCCGCCCTCACACCCGGCCACGCCTACGACGATTCCTCCGTCTGGACCGCCATGCCCCCCGGCGGTCCCCACACCGTCGCCATCAGCGGCCACTTCGCCGGCAATCACTACATCCTCGCCCTCGCGCCTGACGCCCCTGCACCCGCGCACTTCGCCGACGCGCGACACGTCATCCGCCTGACCCAGCTCGCCCACAACCAGTACGAATGGTCCACCTCCGTCGAACAAACGCTCGGCCCCATCACCCCCAATGACCTGGACCGCGTCGCCGGCTCGATCCTCACCGCCGCCGCCACCACACCCGGCCCCACTCTCGCCGCCGAATCACGCAGCACGTTCCCGCACACAACCGCCGCACTCGGCAAGATGTTCTCGATCGATACCGTCACCACCACGCCACACGATGACGGATCCGCCACCATCCACCTCGCCTACGGCATCCACGCCAATACTCTCCAACCCACCTACTCCGCCTTCGCCGCCTACCTCCGTAAATACGTCTCGCCCGCCCGCCTCCGATTCTCGCTCAGCGACCCCACCGCCGGCACCTGGTTCGACTTGCTGTTGAACCACGACGAAATCACGATCGACCTCCGCGCCACCCGCGACGGCCACTTCGCCCCCCTCAGCGGCCCCATTCGGCCGATGCCGGACTCGCTCGATCTGCTCTCGGATATCCACGGGAAGGTCTGGATCTTCTCGGTCGGCATGACGGAGCTCCTCGCCGACTTCACCGTGCTCCACTCCCCGCACGAACGCGGCTGGGACCTGCGCTTCCACCACGATCCCCATTGGCACCTGCCCCTCTTCGCCGACCACTTCGTCAAATCCCCCCTCCGCCAACCCTTCGCCGGCGAGGGCACCACCTACCGCGTCACGATCCGCGACTCGGCCGGCGCACAAACGGTCCTCACCCGCGCCGCCCGCATTACGGTCCAGGAATCCACCATCATGCGCTGGCTCGGCGGACTCGGCGCCACCGCCATGGGCGACTTCGCCGGCCCCTCCGACAGACAGGAAGACGCATTCTCTGTGGAAGTGCTCGCGGCACTGCGAGCCGATCTCGACGCGGCGCTGCACCAGCCACCCGGCCCACCGACAGCCGACAGCACGACCCATTGAGGCGATCAGTCCCGCAATCACCAGTCGGTGTCAGGCTATGGCCTGTCGTCGAGGGCAGTAGGCACCGTTCGCGAACCGAAGGTCGCCCTTTTCGGGCAACCGCGCATCCGTCGTTGCCGTAGAACGCCACCATCCGGCGCCACGGGGGCATCCGTCGTTGCCGTAGGACGCCGCCAACCGGCGCCAACGGCGCATTCTGTCGTTGCCGTAGGGCCCTACCATCCGGCAACGAAGGTCCCACAAAAGAAAAACGCCGCAGTACCCACCGCGGCGAAAATCAGGGGTTTGCCACGCGCGCCGTCATTGGAACTCTCCGTCCTACCGAGCGGCGGCGGGCAATTCTTCTCTAACCCTGCTATGCGATTTCTATACCACTCCGCCAGACCTCGGCGGGAAAACCGTCCATGGAGCTGAGGGGAGTCGAACCCCTGACCTCTGCAGTGCGATTGCAGCGCTCTCCCAACTGAGCTACAGCCCCGGGCGCTGCACTCAACGTAGAGACGGATGGGTGGAAGTCAAGGTAACTCGAAACCGCATCCAGACCCGTCGAGCCCTGCCCTACCCGATCAGACTCCTGGTGTTCGCCTGCCGCGCAGTATTCCGGTTCGCACGCCCGGCACACAGCCACAAACACTCTCTTCACACACAGTAACACCGCCCGGGCAGAATTGGTTCCCGCCCAGTTCACGATATGGTCACAATGCACCACGATGACGCTGCCGCGCGCACGCGGTGCGGCGACTCACTACGGTGTTTCCTGCTGTGTTTCGCGAAGTTCGGCCGGTCCTTCACCGAACCACCGTCCCGGGCAAACTCCACCCGAGTGTCGCTCGACCGCGCTCGCGCCAGCTCGGCGCGGCGCGGTTCGTCGACTCCCAACGGGCCTGCTTACCCCGTCATCTCGTCCCGCTCTGCCTCGTCACCGCGCTGCGCGCGGGCTATCCGGCTCCGATCCTCGACCACCGCCTCATTGCGCTGGCTCAACGCACGCCGGCGTGCACTCGCACTCCGCGCACCACCGCCCTCGCGGCCAATCGCGGCCATGTGCTCCCGGTCGCGGCTCACCGTCTCACCACCCTTCCGGCCAGCCACTCTCGCCTCGTCCGCCGTCCACTCGTGCGCGGTCCCCTTCTAATGCGCGGCCCGCCCACCCTTGCTCGCGATCTCCCGCTGCCGCGAACGATCCATCAATGCGAACCCGCGATTGCTCGTCCCACTTCGCGGCGTCGTGCGACCGTCCATCTGCCCTGCATCGCGTCCCGTCTCCATCTCGTTTCGATCTGGCATGCTCCCTCCGTCTCAATGCTCCAGAAATAGTATGGGTGACAGACTCGACCCGCAAAAGAGGGACCACGACGGCAAATTGACCGACACGGTCGCCACATTGGGACAATCCACGGGAACGGACCACCCACCCACGCCTGCGAGGTCCAGAAATCGCCAGCACCGGACCAGCATCTATCGGGGGCGATCGCCAATCACGCTCGGAATCGCCCCCCTTGCTGATATAACCCGTGGCCTGCCCGGATGCGAGAATCCTGTCGGATTCCGGTGTGAACCGGTCATTCTGAACCATCTGCCCGTACCCCGCCCCCGGCTGCAAGTGCCACGCCGGAACGACGATAGCCGCCGCAAGCGCCACTATATTGCCGTGCCATGCCGCTGATCCTGCGTTTCCTCGGCACGGCCGCGTCACGCCCCACCGTCGAACGCAATGTCTCGGCGATCGCCCTCGTACGCGACGGCGAAACGCTCCTCTTCGATTGCGGCGAAGGCACGCAGCGCCAGATGATGCGCTACGGGATCTCCCTCTTCCCCGCCGGCATCTTCTTTACACACTTCCACGCCGACCACGTACTCGGCGTCATCGGCCTCATACGCACCATGCAGCTCCAGGATCGCACGGAGCCGCTCCGCATCTGGGGGCCAGCGGCCTCGCGAAATTTCTCCAGCAAGCCGCCGCCTTCACCGGCGAACGACTCGGCTTCCCCGTCATCACCAACGAGGTCACGCCCGGCACGCCGATCGCCGGCCACGGATACTCGATCATCCCCTTCGCCGCCTCCCACCGCGGAAGCGCCGCCGTCGGCTACACGCTCGCCGAAGACCTGCGACTCGGACGATTCCACCCGGACCTCGCTCGCGCACGCGGCATCCCCGAAGGCCCCCTCTGGGGCGATTTGCACCGCGGCCGCACGGTCACGCTGAGCGATGGCACCACCGTCGATCCCGCCGACCTGGTCGGCCCCACCCGCCCCGGACGCCGCATCACCATCACCGGCGACACCCGCCCCTGCGACGCCACGATCGAAGCCGCCCGCGATGCCGACCTGCTGGTGCACGAAGCCACGTTCGCGGAAGAAGAAGCACCACGCGCCGCCGAAACGGGCCACTCGACCGCCCGCGAAGCCGCGACCGTCGCCAAGGCGGCAAACGTCCGCCAGTTGCTCCTCACCCACATCTCCGCCCGCTACTCCCGCGACACAAGCGACCTGGAACGCGAAGCAACGGCGGTATTCCCAGCATCATCAATCGCCCGCGACGGCCTGGAAATCGAAATCCCCTTTCGCGACTGATCGGCCGCCACCCCAGTCCCCAGTCCCCAGTCCCCAGTCCCCAATCCCCATCCTATCCCAATCCCCGCCAATCCCCATCCCGGGATGGCTACGACGCCGCGCCCTTCACCCCAAACGCGAAAAAACCGGCCGCCGCGATCAATCCAAAGGCGACCAGATAATTCCACGCCAACCGCTCTTTGAGAAACGCGACCGCAAACACCATGAACACACAGAGCGTCACGACTTCCTGCACCGCTTTGAGCTGAAACCCCGAGAATTGCCCATACCCCAACCGGTTCGCCGGTACCGCCAAACAATACTCGGCCAACGCAATCAGCCACGACACCAGCACCGCCTTCCACAGCGGCCAGTCATGCCCGTATTTGAGGTGCCCATACCACGCGAACGTCATGAACACGTTCGACACGCACAAAAGAAGAACGGTCGCCATTCCGCCTACCCCCCAATCGCCGCCTTCGGCATGAGCGGCTGCCGCCCCGCATACCCGGCGTCGACTTCATGCCAGTACGCCACGGTCGGCTCCCCGAGCCGCCAGCACAATTCGATCGGCCGCCCATCCATCTCCGCCGGGAAATCCACGAGGCCCAGCGCGTAGTCCTTGAACTCGACGCCGAGCGCCGTCAGCTCCTGATGGAAGTGCTCGAGCTCCGCCGCGAGTGACGCCACCTCACGCTCCAGCTCCTCGGCCCGCGGATCAGGATCGGACATCGAGTTGCTCGCGGACACGATCTCGAACTCGCGCACCCGCGCCTGCCACCGCGCGAATTGCGCGACGATGTCCTCGACGATCCGGCGCACGAGCGGCAGACTGCGGTTCGCCAGCTCCGGCGTGTAGGTGCGCGTCACGTCTGGCAGGATAATCTCGTTGGGGCGCCCACTACTGCCGCCCCTCCGCCGTCCGCTCCGCCAACCGGATGCGGCGGCGCTCGATCGCCGCATCATACCGGCGGACCTCATCCGGCGTCTCAGGCAGCACCGGCGGCACCGGTACCGGCCGCCCGTTCCGGTCCACCGCCACGAATGTCAGATAACACGAGTTGGTGTGGCGCCGCTTGCCCGCGATGAGATCCTCCGCCTCCACCCGCACACCGACTTCCATCGACGTGTGCCCCGCGAAATTGACGCTCGCTTTCATGATCACGAGATCACCCACGTGAATCGGCTCGCGGAAGTCCACCCGGTCGATCGACGCGGTCACACAGATCGACCGCGCATGCCGGAACGCGGAGATCGCCGCCGTCTTGTCCATCATCGCGAGCATGACGCCACCGAACACGTTGCCAATGACGCTCGCGTCCTGCGGCATCATGAGCTCGGACGTCTCGTGCGCCGACTCCCGGCAGGGCCGCGCCTCGGGCGCGCTCATGGGCGGCCTCCCTGGGCGCGTTCCCCGGACGGCGATGGCCGGGACGGTGCCGATACGCCACCCACGACGCCCGGGGCAGCCGCGTCGCCGGCGCATGCTCGTGCCGCGCACTCCGTGCGTCGTCCCCATAGAGCGCCGACTCGTTGAAGGCGCGCACCAACGCCCGCCGCCCCGCACTGTCCAACTGCGGCCGGTCCAGCCAGTAGAGCCGCCGCGTCGGTGATGGGAACCGCCCCACACGCCACTCCCGCCCCGCGATCTCCCGGCGCCCGTCCCCCGCGGCTCCCGCGGCTCCCGCGGCTCCCGCCAGCCGGCTTGCCCGCCACCGCCCGCGCATCTCGCACCTGCCGGATCGCTACCACCACGCCCTGTCCCTCCTGAGGTCCGCCCGTCGTGTCGTAATGCGCCACGATCTCGAGCCCCGGCCGCGTCCACACATCGCTCGCCGAATCCGGCCCCCCAATGGGCAACGACACCCGCTCGGCCGTCCACCAATCCAGGTCCGCCGCCTCCGGCACAGGCACCGGCGCCAGCGGCAGTGTCAGCCCGCTCCCCCGCGCCCCGCGCGCCGGAGCGAAGAATTGCGCGCCCGGATCACGGCCCGCATCGGTCAGCGCGAAGCTGTTCGGATCGAACACGAACGCCCGCGCCGCCTCCGCCGCCAGCCTCGCCCGCTCGTTTCCGCTGGCACGCGCCGCACGGATCGCCCCCAGCGTCGTCGCGAATGCACGATGCCCGCGCGCCACCGCGCTGTCGCCACCCACCTGCCCGAACAGCGCACGCGGCGTGATCTGCACACCAGACCGCAGATCGATCACCCCTCGGCGCAGGATCTGCCGCCCGCCCCCGCCACCCAGGCTGTCGGCACTGGCTGCACCCTTCGCCGTTTCGGTGCCCCGGTATTCGTAGGATAGATACGGCCCGTGCACGTCCACGATGTCCACCTCGCCTGTAACCGACGACGATGGGTCGTCCGACGCGTCTTCGTCGGACTGGAGCGGCTGCTCGTCCGGGTGCACGATCGCATAGCGCTGCGACGCCGCCACCACGCCCGAATCGAGGAACACCGCCATCGAATCCCCGGTCAGGAGATCCCGCCGGTAGATGCGCTGGCTCGTGAACACCGCGTCGTAGAAGGAATGATCCTCGTCGGCGACGTAGACTTCGTAGAACTTCCCGTCGTAGCGCGCCAGCACCAGCGGCGACCCCCGCACCCGGACACCCTTGGGGCCCGTCGTCACCCAGAACGTGGAATCGCCGGCCGCCAGCAGGAAGTCCGCACGCGGAGGGGCCGGCGGATGGACCTCGGGACGCCGCTCGCAGGCCGCTACCACCACGACCACGGCGCCTCCCGCCAGCACAGCACGCATCCGAACGCGCAATGGCGGGGTCCGGCCACGCTGTCGGCCATGCCGCGACGGTCCGTGACGCATCCCGGAGGAATATAGTCTTGCCCCGGGGGCGGTGCGCTCACCGCCCACTACGCTCTCGCCGGTCATTGTCGTTCGCGCTTCCTTTCGTTCTCACTGTCTGTTTCGCTGTCGTAATCCGTCGTCGCTGATCGGTCGCTTGTCGCTGTCGCTGCTCGCCCTCGCTCTCGCCCGTCGCCGCGTTGCCCCGCTTGTCGCCGCGGCTCGCCACCATAAGTTTCGCCGCGCCGCCCCCGCCACTTCCGTCTGCCGGTCCCCGATCGCGTGACTCTCTCAGGATCCGCCCGCCGCCGCCACCGCTGCATTGCGGTCGCGCTCGCGACTGCATCCGTCGCCGCCTGCAATACCCGTCCCGCCGCCGCCGTCCCCGCTGCGACCGCCGCCACCGCACCGGCGCGTCAGTCCACTCCGCCGAGCCCCCCAGCGTCCGCTACGCCCAGCACACCCGCGGTTCCAGTCGGTCCAGCGGTCGCCACCAGCCAGCAAGGCGACTCGGTGCACGACGCGCCCCCGCCGGGCGTGGTCCGCGGTCTCTACGTCAATCGCTTCGCCGCCGAGAGCCCGAGAAAGATGCGGGCCCTCATCGCGCTCGCCGACTCGACCGAGATCAACGCGTTCGTCATCGACATCAAGGACGAATTCGGTATCAATTACATCTCGGCCGATACTCTCGTCCGCCGCAATGCCGGCCGCGGCGGTGTCATCGCCAACCTCCCCGCGCTGCTCGACACGCTCAAGGCACACCACATCCTCGCGATCGCGCGCATCGTCGTCTTCAAGGACTCCGTCGCCGCCCGCGCCAACCCGCAGTGGACGATCCGCACGGTGGACGGGGCACCCTGGCGCGACAAGAAAGGGCTCACCTGGGTCAACCCCTACGACCGCGCTCTCTGGGAATACGACTTCCGCGTCGCGGAAGACGCTGCCCGTATGGGATTCGGCGAGATCCAGTTCGACTACATCAGATTCCCCGAGCCGTACAAGAGTCTCCCGACGCAGGTCTTCCCCGGCGCCGGCGACCGCCGCAAGCCGGAGGTGCTCGCCGAGTTCCTCCGCACCGCACGTACCCGGCTCGACAAATACAACGTGCGCACGACCGCCGACATCTTCGGCATGGTGACGAGCGTCTCGGGCGCACTCGAGGTCGGACAGCAGTGGGAGCAGCTCGCCCCGCGCACCGACGCGCTCCTGCCAATGGTCTACCCGTCACACTACCCGCCCGGTTCCTTCAACGTCGCCCACCCGAACGCCGACCCCTACAAGGTCGTCTACTCGGCCATCTCCGCCGCGCACAAACGCAATGTCGCACTCGGTCTCACCGGCGAACGCGTGCGCCCCTGGCTGCAAGCCTTCACACTCGGCGCCCCCCGCTACGGCCCAGCCGAGCTGGCCGCCCAGAAAAAAGCGGTCTACGACGCGGGGTACCAGGGCTGGGTCCTCTGGAACCCGGGCTCCCAGTACGACGCCGTAGCCTCCGCCCTGGCGAAGAAACCCCGCCCCACCACCTAGCAGCGACAACGCACCGGAAAATCGGGCCCGCTACGCGATCTCCACCCCGGCCCACTGCTCGATCACTTTGATCGCCTCGACATGGTCCGCGGCCTCGCCCAGACTCGCATGCGCGAGCCGCATCATCTCCGCGGTCAGTTGCAGCAACGGCGACGGCACCCGCTGCTCCCGCACGAACTCCGCCGCGATCGCCACATCCTTGTCGAGCAGCGCCAGCCGGAACGTCCGCGGAAACGCCCGCGTCACGACACGCTGCGGAATCAGATTCATCGTCGCGTTCGACCGGCCGCTCGATGCATTGATCACGTCGAGCGCGACATCCGGCGCGACCCCCGCCTTGCGCAGCGCCGCCAACCCCTCACCCGCCGCCCACAGCGACGCGGCAAGCAACGCGTTGTTCACGGCTTTGACGGCATCGCCCGCACCCACCGGCCCGCAGTGCACGATCTTCGCGCCAAATGTCGCGAGCACCGGCCGCACACGCTCCAGCATACCCGCATCGCCACCGCACATCACGGTGAGTGTCCCCTGCTCCGCACCGGACGTCCCGCCACTCACCGGCGCATCGATGAACGCGACGCCGCACGCGGCAAGCTGGGCCTCGATCTGCCGGCACGTCGGCGGATCACCCGACGTGCAGTCCACCCACACGGCCCCTCGCTTGAGCGCGCCGGTCACGCCGTGCGCGGGCGCCAGGATCGACGCGACATCCGCCGACGTCGACACACAACTCACGATCACATCCGCACCACGCACCGCCTCGGCGGCTTTCGCCACGTGCCGAACGCGTGACCGGTCGGCGAGTCCCGCGATGAATCGCTCGGTCCGCGCCGGCGTGCGATTCCAGACGGCAAGCTCGTACCCCGCAGCCGCCACCCGCCGCGCCATCAGCGCCCCAATGTCACCGAGACCGAGAAAGGCCACGCGCGTGGCGCTCGTACCGCCCTGTGATGTCGTATCTGTCATGCCGAAAAACTAATCATTCCACTGTACGGCTTCCCGCGTGCGAGCCGGCCCGGTACTTGGGCAGCACGAACACCCCCATGAAGCTGCCGGCGAGCGCGATCGCCGCGAACGAGAACCACTGGATCGCATAGCTCAGGTGCGGCCCCTCATCGAGCGGCGGCGTCGGCACCCGCTGCGGCAACCGCGGTCCGGCGCCGGCTCCGCTGTCCAGCACTACGTAGTAACCCGCCACCGGACGCCCGATCGCCTTCGCGATCACCGACGGGTCCAGCCACCGGTACCAGGTCGGATGACCCGGCAGCACCGCCGCGAAATCACCGAGCACGAGGTACTCCTGCACGTAGCCAGACCCGTCGAGATGCGGACCCTCACGCCACGCCGCCGTATCAACGGTCGTCCCGTCCGGCGCGTACACCCACCCGCGATCCACCAGCACCACGGTGTCGCCGAGCACGCCCGAGTCGGGAACGAGCGGCGTCACGAGTTGCACGCCCGGCGCACCATCACGGATCCGGTTCACGAAGACCACTTGATGCGCGAAGTCGTACGTGCCGCTGATGCGCGCTCTCCGGTAACGCGCCTCCGCGCTGTCGCGCGGCAGTCTTGCGAACGGCACCGCGGGCTCCCCCAGCCGCGCCACCACCAGCGCATTCCGCGCTCGGCGCTCCGCCAGCCGGCTGAGTTGCCAGAACCCCAGCCGCACGAACACCGCCGCCATGACCACCGCCGCCACGAGAAACACGACGTCGCGCGCACGCATCGCGCGGCCGCCAGCCCCCGCCGGCGTCACAGCCGGCTCACAACAGGCTCAGTTGGTCACCCAGTTGCTCGGGCGGCACCGGCTGCTGCCCGAGCAGCACCTGTAACGCCCGCGCGGACGCGGGCGCATGCCCCGCGAAGTGGTTCCCCATGTAGCCGTACACGGTTTTCACTTTGGTCGCGAGCACCCGGATCGCCGCCGCCCAGGTCTCGGTCTCCCGCGACCGGTCCACCTGGATCCGCGAATGATCCACGAGGTCGCGGTTCGGTCCCAGCCACCGGAGATACGCGAAATCCGCCGTCGGCCGCTCCGCCAGCGCCAGCGCGGTCTTCCGCGGGATGAACCGCGCATCGGTGATCGCCATCGCGACGTTGTGCTCGGACAGGAGCGCCAGCACGCCGTCGTGCACCCACCCCCGATGCCGGAACTCCACGGCCACCCGGCAATCGCGCGGCAGGATCGGCAGATAGTTCGCCAGCGCCGGCAGTTCCGACGGCCCGAAGTCGGGCGGAAATTGCAGCAGCGCCGGTCCGAGCTTCTTCCCCAACCCGCGCACGCGATCGAAAAACTCCGCGGTCACATCCTCGGCTTCCCGCAGCCGCCGGTGATGCGTGATCTCCTGCGGCACTTTCAGTGCGAACACGAACTTCGCCGGCACTCGGCTCGCCCAGCTCTGCACGGTGGACGCCGGCGGCGTGGCGTAGAACGTGGAGTCCACTTCCACCGTGTCGAACGCGCGCGCGTATACGGTCAACAGCTCCGACTGATGGGTCTCGGACGGATAGAAGGATCCCATCCACGCGCCGTAGTTCCAGCCCTGGGTCCCGATCCGCACTTCGCCCGGGCCACGCGCTGACCGCCGCGACGATGCCGCTGACGTTGAAGTCGATTGGCTCACGCAGTGAATCGGACGCGCAGCGATATCGGTGTCAATCCCCAGTCCCCAACCCCCAGTCCCCAACCTCCCCAATCCCGCCAATCCCCCAGCCCTCACCGATAGGTCTCGAAGAACCCCGTTCCCTCTCCGGAGACGGCGCTCCACCCACCCGGCCGCTGATCCGGGCCCGCCCCTTCATTTGTATGAAGTACGGGTGAGCCAGCCGCCTGGCCTCCTCCCCCTCGCCCCGCTCGATGAATTGGCCCCGCGTATCGGTCGCGACCGCGTCCTCGACGTCCAGTTCCACCCGCAGCGAATCACTCCCCCGGCTGTCGGTCATCACCGCGCTCGCCGGGACGTGCAGCTCCCGGCCCCCCCGGCCCCCGACTCGGATCACCCGCGCGTCGTCGTACACGATCGCCGATGGCCGGAACACCGCCCGGAATCCCAGCGAATCCACCAGATACACGAACAGCGGCGCCGAGGCACCCAGCGAATCCGGCGGCTGCACCCGGCCGTAAAGCAGCCCGTAACTCCCCGCGCGCGCCGACCCCCACTCCCACGTCACGCCCTTCCACACGCCCCAGTTGTGGTCGTGGTAGGACTGCACGCCGTCGAAATGCTCGCACGCCGCATCCACGCACAACGTCCCCGTCGCATTCGCCTCGAGCCCCGGCACCGTGTACCCGGACGCGAAGTCGCCGGTCTCGATCGCCGTCCCCGGGAAATACGCCCCCGGCACCGGATCGACGACGAGATCCACCCGCACCCGGCCACGGCCCCCCCCGCCCCCGTCCTCCTGCGCCGTCGCCGCGATCGCGTACCGGCCGTCCGGAAGCACCGTGACGTGCAATGTGCCGATCGAGAGATCGGGCCTCGTCGTCGAATACGTGATGCCGGCCGGCGGCACCGTCGCCGTGAACCGCCGCTCGCGAGCCGGACCGCCGCCCGCGGGCGCTTCATGCGTCGTGATCAGCACCTGCCCGCCCCACTGACCGTCCGGCACGTCGCCCGCCAGCATGAACGTGATGAACGCCCACCGCCGCCGGTCGGATGACACGACGTTGAAGTAGTGCCACTCGGCCCAGCTCTTCCGGTTCGCGAGCCGCGCGGGCGGCAGGTGAAAGTGATCGATGTCCGCCTCCAGCTCGGCCCGCGTCGGACGCGTCCACCGGCGATCCGCCGAATCGTCGCGCCACGCCCCCGCGGCGAGTTCCGGCGCGGCGCCGACCGCCGCCGTCGCCGACGGAATGTCCCCGCTCGCACGGACCGTCTGCTCGGCGCCATCGGGCGTGGTCAGGTAGAGCAGCTTCCCCTCGCTCTGCGGCGCGACCGCCTGCACGGAACTGGCGAGCCGCGGCGCGGCGAGCAGCTGCAGATAGAGAAACCGGGCGTTGTCGATCGAGAAGAACAGACCGCCGAACCCTCCGGTCTTCATCACTTCGATGTCGATCCCCTCCGGCAGCACCGTCACGTCGCCGCCGCCGACCAGCCGCTCGTCTTTCGCCTGCGTCACCATCGCCTCGCCGATCGAGAGCAGCACGATCATCACCGCGACGCCGAGGCCGAAGCCGAGGAACAGGAGCGCCGAGCGCCACGGCTTGTGCAGGAAGTTGCGGAGGGCGAGCAGCGAGAACACGACGCGCTCGGCGCTCTGACCGCGCGGCTGCGCGACGATCTGGCCGTCGCGCATGTGGATCGTCCGCCGCGCCGCGGCCGCCAGCTCCTCGTCGTGCGTCACGACGACGATCGTCGTCCCGTCCTGGTTGAGGCGGCGGAAGAGATCGATGATCTCGGCGCCCGTCCTGGCATCGAGCTCACCGGTCGGCTCGTCGGCGAGCAGAAGGGCCGGCCGGTTCGCGAGCGCCCGCGCGATCGCGACGCGCTGCTGCTCGCCCCCCGACAGCTCGCCCGGCCGATGCCGCTCGCGCGCCGCGAGCCCGACGTAGTCGAGCAGCTCCCGCGCACGCGCGACACGCTCGGCGGACGGCACCCTCGCCTCGGCCATCGGCAGCTCGACGTTCTCCCGCGCCGTCAGCATCGGCATGAGGTAGAACCGCTGGAACACGAACCCGATGTGCCGCAGCCGGAAATCCGTCGCCTCCCGGTCGCGCATCGCGCTGGTGTCGCGCCCGTCGATCAGCACCTGCCCGCGCGTCGGACGGTCGATGACGCCGATCAGATTGAGCAGCGTCGACTTCCCGCACCCCGACGGCCCGACGATCGCCACGTATTCGCCGGCGCGATCTCGAGCGAGACGCCGCGCAGCGCGTGCACGGTCTCGTGACCCATCGGATAGTCGCGATACGCGTCGCGAACTCGCACGAGCGGCTCGGGCTTGCGAGCGTTGGGCCCGGGAACGGGTAGGGTATCGGTCACCGTCATGCGATGGCCTCCCGCCGAAGGGTCCCGGCGATCGGCAGCGACGCCGCACGCCACGCGGGATACGCCCCGGCGAGTATGCCGGCGACGATCAGCAGTCCGAGCGCCGCACCGCCGCGATTGGCTGGAAGAGGAAGAAGTCGAACGTCGAGGGCAGCCCGGGGAAATCGGAGAGGATCGCGTTCAGGTAGCGCGCGGTGACGAGTCCGAGTCCGAGCCCCGCGACCGCGCCGATCAGCGACAGCGCGACCCCTTCGAGCACGATCTGCTGGACGATGCGCCCGCGCCGCACGCCGATCGCGCGCATCACGGCGATCTCGCCGAGCCGCTCGTTCACCGACACGGTCACCAGCGTCGTGACGAGAAGGAATCCGACGACGAGGCTGACCGCGCCGAGAATCACCGCGAGCTGCCGGAAGTAGCTCAGGCGCTCATCCACCTGCCGGAGTGCGGCGTCGGTCGAGATGGTCGTCACGCGCGGTATCGCGCGATCGACCCACGCGGCCGCGGAGTCGGCGTTCGCGCTATCCCTGACCCGCGCCAGGACCAGCGACACCCGGTCGGCGCGCTGCGGCCCGCCCATCGCCTGCATCGTCGCCAGCGGCACCGCCGCGACCGGCTGCTCGGCGCTCGTATAGAAGAAGCGCCCCTGCCCGACGAGGACGAGTTTGCGCCGGCCCAGTACGTGCGGAGCTGCGGATCGAATCCGGTCACCGCGTCCACGGTATCGCCGATCGCCACGTGCATGACTCTCAGGAACGCAGCGTTGGCGACGATCCGGTCGGGAAACCCGACGTTGGCGCCGGTTTCGAGTTGGTAGTCGGCTTCCGTGGACGGGTCGATCCCGACGGCAAAGCTGGTGAGCGCACGCGTCCCCTGGAGGACGTGGATCTGGGCGCCGAGCACGGGCGTCACGGCCACGATGTCGGGATTGGTGCGGAGCGTGCGAAGGATGGCGCCCGCACTGTCGATCGTCGCCTCGGTGTCCATGGGCAGCGTGCCCTTGGGCGCGATGCGGAGCTGGAAGTTCTGCACGAGCAGAAACCGCCGGAACGACTCGCGCATGCCGCTCCCGAGCATCACCATGTCGAGCAGCAGCGCGCCGGCGACCGCGACGCCCAGAATGGCAAGCGCGGTACGCGCCGGATGCCGCCGCAGAGACGCGACCGCAAGCGTCCGTATCATCTAAGGCAGGTCAGCAAGCCCGCCGCCCCAAACAGCCGTCCCCAATCCCCAGTCCCAATCCCCAGTCCCAATCCCCAGTCCCCAGTCCCCAGTCCCCAGTCCCAGTCCCGAGTCCCGAGTCCCCAATCCCCAGTCCCCACCTCATCGCCCAAACAGCGTCAGCGGCGGCGTCCGCACGAGCCGCGTCGCAGCGAGGTACCCGGCACCCACGCCGAGCACGATGGCCAGCACGACCGCGACGAATACGATGTGCGAGGTCACGAGCGCAAACGCGAGCGGCGTCCGATACACGCCCCGATAGTGCCAGTTGATCAGCACCGACCCCAGCCATCCGAGTCCAGTGCCGAGCGCGCTGCCCACGAGCGAGATGAGCGCGGCCTCGAGGACGACGGACCACACGACCGACCGCCGCGAGATCCCCATGAGCCGTAGCGCCGCGATATCTCGGCGGCGCTCCTCGACGCGGAGCAGGAGGATGCAGAGCAGGAAGATCCCGCTGGCGACGATCGTGATGAGCGCGATCGCACGGTGGAACCGGCTCACCACCTGGAACGTGCGCGACGTACCGACGGCGACATCGGCCGACCGGTACGCGTGGAACCCGAACGCGGCATCATTGATGCGCGCCCGCACGGAGTCCGTGGCCGGGCCGCCCGCGGTGCGGATCGCGAACCGGTCGACCCGGTCCGCATCACCGGTGAGCCGTTGCAGATCGCCGAGGTGAAGCCTGACGCGATAGTCGTCGCGTGCGACCTCGGACGGATCGGCGCCTTGCTTGGTGATGGCGGCGATGACGGCGGTATCGCCCCGCCCGGCCACGCCCGCTCCCGGTGCGGCGGAAAGAACGACCCGATCGCCAATGCGGAGATGCGCATCATCCGCGAGCCGCTCATCGATGGCGATCGAAATCCGCGCGGCCCGGCGTCGTTTGGGTCGTCTGTGCGCGCCCGGTCGCGGGCGGACAGGCACAGATCAGAGCCGCGACCAACCCCCAGCGAGAGAGCATGCGCGAAAGCTAACGACGCCCCTTGGATGCCTTCTCTACTTTCTACTCTCTACTTTCTTCCTCACCAGGAGCACCGGCACGAGCGACCAATGGCGGACTTCATTGGCGACACTCCCCCGCCAGAGATCCGCGAAGAACTTGTGCCCGTGCGTCGCCATGGCGATGAGCGCGCAGTTCTCGCGTGTCGCGGCCAGGGCGATCTCGGTCCCTGGGTCGCCGGTCGCGAGGATCGCTTCGGTCTGAAATCCTTCCGCCGCCACCTGGGCCGCGATCTGTTCGAGATAGGCGCGATCGTCGCGCATCTCATCCGATTCCTTGAGCTGCAGTTGGCTGATGTTGCGCGCGGCCCACCCGTCGGCCACGTGGATGAACACGAGTGTCGATCCGCACATCCGCGCGAGCGGGCGCACGTATTCGAGGATGCCGGCGTCCGCCGCCGAGTGTTCGAGCGGGATGAGGATGCGCGAGTACATGGGCGGCGCTGGCCTGCGTTACGGCGGGCTGGCTGGCGCGAGCAGCGCCAGCATCTGCCGGATGATCCGCTCGGTCATCCCCCAGATCACATACTGCCCGTGGCGGAAGCTCGGGACGCGGATGTCGGTCCCGTTGACGCGGACTTGGGACTCCGTGGCCGTCTCGGGTCCGGTGAACGTCGCGAGCGGCACCCAGAACGCTTCCGCGACTTCGTCGCTCGTGACGAGTGCCGGGTCCTTGCGAAGTGCCGCCACGAACGGCTGCACGACGATCGCCATGGGCCGTGCCTGCGGGTGCAGGGGTTCGAGGGCGCCGAGTATCTCGCCGTCGCGTTCGAGGTCGATGCCGGTCTCTTCCCGGGTCTCCCGCACCGCCGTGCTGCTGGAGCGACGCGTCGGCGGGCTCCTCGCGTCCCCCCGGCAGCGCCACGTGCCCGCTCCACGGATCGTCGTCACGCTCGGCGCGTTTGATCAGGAGCATTTCGAGCCCGGCCGGCGTCTCCCTGAACAACAGCACGACCGCGGCCCGCGGTGTCCCCGACGCCTCGGCCGACATATGGCTCGACTCCGGGAGCGGCGTCGGCTGCACGGCCCGGCTCCGCATCCGCTCGGCGAGCACCGCGAGCGTGGGGGTCGCGTCGCTCACGGCGCCCGCGGTCTGGCCGTTCTCATCCCTCGATCTCTCCACCTGAGTCGGCCCATTTGCGGATGCCGCCGGCCATGGAGGCGACATCGTGGTATCCCATCTGCTCCATTGTCTCCGCGGCCAGCACGGAGCGGTTCCCGCTCGCACAGTAGATGATGACCTTGGCGCTGCGAGGGACGCGTTGCTCGACGGTCGTCTCGATGACGCCGCGCGGGAGGAACGTGGCTTTGGGCAGATGGCCGAGATTCCACTCGTTCTGCTCACGGCAGTCGAGATAAACCGCGGGCTCACCGCGCGCCTGCATCGCGAGGACCTCGGCGACCGAGACCTCTTTGATCCGCTTCCTGGCCTCGCTGATCAGCTCGGCGCCACTCTTGTCGGCCATGAGAAACCCGCCCTGGGGGAACACCACCAGATGGTGGCTAGAACTCGAAACCAACCTCTCTTCGAATGTTCACCTGCTAAGGTCTGCATAGCCAGAGCGTCACGATGCAGGGCGGTCCGAAGCGCCCGGAAATGTCCCAGGTACCTCGGTAATATCCCGATAACCCGGCATATCCCCGGTACCCGGCATACCCCCGGTACCCGGCAAATCCCCGGTAACCCGGCAATATCCCTGGTGGGGGCCGGTCATGACCGGCCCGGCTCCGAACGCGAGACGGACCGAGGAGCTCAAAGGGACGGTGCGCACCACCACGCCCGATACTACCGATAGCAGCTCGCGATAGCAGCTCGCGATAGCAGCTCGGCCAAGCATTCGCCCACATAGAACGCCGCATTGCCAGCCCTTATCGCCGCGCGTTGTTCAGTAGCGCCCGCGTTGATCCGATGACGCCCCCTCGACGCACCCCGGGCATCCTCGGTCATGCTCACCCTTCGTGCCGCCGCGGCGCTGCTGGCGGCCGACGACCCTGATGCGCTGGCCCGCCTCGCCGCCGCATGCGGATGCGACGGCCCACCGCATCCACTCGCCCCGGCAGACCGCGACCGGTTAGGCCTGGCCGTCATCGGCGGAGACCCGGCCGCCGTGGACGTGCGAGTCGCGCGCGGCCCCGGTTGTTTGCGCGCCCTGCTGATCGACATCGGACCAGCCGCCGGGTGCGGATCGTTTCGTGAGACGCTGCCCCGGCTCGCCGCCCGCATGGCGCGGCGCACGCCACATGTGGGATGGCTGTGCATCGCGGCGAGCCGGGATACAGGGCGCCCACTCGCTCTCGTCTCCTGGTCCGCCGATCGCCATCCGCCCCGCGTCGCCGCGCTCGCCCTGGATCGTGACGATGTCGTGGACAGTGACGCGGAAACCTTCTGCGCACTCGCCGCGGCGGCCGGTCCCGACGACACGCTCACGCATGCTCGGTGGTTGGCCGTGCTCGGCCGCGACGCGCTCACGCAGCGTTTCTATCGCGCCCTCGACCGCGCGGTCGACCGCCTCGCACACACGATGCTCGTGCCCGCGACCGCCCGCCACCTGACCGGCGGCAACCGGCGTTCGCTCGCATTGGTCTGCACATCCCGCCTGCTGTTCCTCGCCTTCCTCGAGGCCAAGGGCTGGCTCGACAGCGACCGCGGATTTCTGGCGCGCACCTACGCTGAATGCGTCGGCGGAGCCGGCCGATACCACGCGCGCGTCCTGCGACCGTTGTTCTTCGGGACCTTGAACACGCCCACGCGCCAGCGAGCGCCAAGAGCGAGAGCGTTCGGGCGAATTCCATTTCTGAACGGCGGGCTGTTCGCACCGACCGTGCTGGAACAGCAAGCGCGTGCGGATTTCACCGATTCAGCCCTCGGTGCGCTCTTCGGCGAGGTACTCGAGCGATACCGCTTCACCGCGCGCGAGGACTCCCGCACCTGGTCGGAGGCGGCGGTCGATCCGGAGATGCTGGGGAAGGCTTTCGAGTCGCTCATGGAGCCGCGCGAGCGCCGGGTGACCGGAGCGTTCTACACACCGCAGCCGATGGTCGAACGCGTCGCAGGGGAAGCGTTGGTACAGGCGCTGGCATTGCCCGGCGTCTCGCCCGCCGACGCCGACGCGCTGATCCGGGGTGCGCCTGGTGCGGCCCTTCATCCCTCGGTGCGGAACGCAGTGCGCACGCGCATCGGGCAGATGAGAGTGCTCGATCCCGCCTGCGGGTCCGGCGCGTTCCTCGTCTACACGCTGGAAGCCCTGTCAGCGATTGCTGCGGCCGCCGGAGATCAACGCACCGTGAGCGACCGTCGCCGCGCCGTCCTGACGCGCTCGATTTTCGGCGTCGACGTCAACCCGACGGCGGTCTGGCTCTGCGAGTTGAGGCTCTGGCTGTCTGTCGTGATCGAGACGGCGGAATGCGATCCCGCGAGCGTGTCGCCGTTGCCCAACCTCGATCACAATGTGCGGGTCGGCGACGCGCTGTCCGGCGGAACCTTTTGCGACCGCTCTGGTCATGCCAGAGGCGATCTGGCCGCCACGAGTCGCGCAGCCCACCGGCTCGCCACTCTCAGGGAGCGCTACGCCCGTTCGGCCGGCGCGCGCAAACACCAGCTACTCGGGACGCTCGATCGCGCCGAGAGGGCCCGGGCGATCGAAGCGGTGGAGCGCGACCTGGCGCGGGTGATCAGGGCCCGGCGCGATGCCGTGACCACCGCCCGCGGACGCGACCTGTTCGGCGATCCCACGCAGCGCGGGCCGGCTGATCCGCATCCGAAGAACTGAATTGCGACGCCGCGCGCGAACGTTGCGCGCACGCCTGCGTGCCCTCCGCGGCGGGGCCGCCCTGCCATTCATGTTCGCGGCGCAGTTCGCCGACGCCGAAACAGCCGGCGGGTTCGGTATCGTACTCGGCAACCCGCCGTGGGTGCGGCCCCACGCCGTTCCACTCACGGAGCGGGTACGCCTCGCACGCGAGTTCAGGGTCAACCGCGCCGCGGCGTGGATCCCACGCGGCCAACCACGTCGAGGGACCTCGTTCGGCGCGCAAGTCGACCTCGCCGCGCTGTTCGTCGAACGCGCCGTTTCGCTGACGTGTGAGGGTGGCATCGTCGCGCTGCTGCTCCCGGCGAAGCTCTGGCGCTGCCTGGCCGGTGGCGGCGTGCGCCGGCTGCTCGCCGGCGAGACCTCAATCCACGCCCTGGAAGATTGGTCTGCTGCGCGTTCGGGGTTTGACGCCGCCGTCTATCCCTCGCTACTCGTGGCACGCAAGGGCATACCGCGACGCGAGGGCCTTCTCGCGGTCGCCGGATCGAGCGCATCCAGATCAAGCGCATTCAAATGACTGGACGGGACGGCCCGCAACGGATGATCGCCGCCGCCGTCCACACGCGTAGCGGCGCGCGACGGTGGGCATTGCCGCCCGACGCTCTCGCACTGGACGCGTCGGCCGGGAGCCCCTGGCTTCTCGTCCCTCCCGAGACGCGCCAGGCCTTCGACGCCCTCGCCGCTGCCGGCGCCCCACTGTCGGAAAGCGTCTTTGGGTTGCCGTTGTTGGGAGTGAAATGCGGTTGTAATGAAGCGTTCCTGGTTTCGCTCGACCCGGACGCACCCAAGGAGACCGAGTTCGTTCGCGTTCGAAGCACCCGGCCCGGCGCCCCCACGCGCGCGGGACTGGTCGAGCGGCACATGCTGCGGCCCGTCGTGCGCGGGCGGACTGTTGGCCGCTGGGCCGTGACACGCCAGCCTGCATCCCCGCAACCGGAGTCCGGCCCCACAGGTCACCCGATCGGCAAACAGTACCCGGGCGGCGCTGCCGCACCGGAGTGGATTCTCTGGACGCACGAGGAGAACGGGACTGGAGCCGTCGGACCGATGGCCGCCCTTCCGCCCGGCGCGGCTCGTTGGCTGGCCCCGTGGCGCCACCGGCTGGCGGCTCGCAGTGACACGCGCGGACGTGCACCCTGGTGGGCACTGTTCCGGACGGACAGCGCCAGCGCGAAGTGGCCGCGGGTCGTGTGGGCAGACATTGGCCGGATGTCGCGATCCGCCGTTCTCCCAGCGGGCGACCACTCTGTCCCGCTGAACAGTTGCTACGCGGTACGGGCGCCCGACGAGGTGGATGCGCACGCCTTGTGCGCCATCATCAATAGTACGGTCGCCGCGGGATGGCTCAACGTGTTGGCCGAGCCTGCGCGCGGCGGCTTTCACCGATACCTCGCGTGGACGGTAGGTCTCCTGCCGATCCCCAGCGACTGGGCTCGTGCCCGCGCAGCCCTCGGACCCGTCGGCGAGCGGGCCGCGGCCGGCGAGATGCCTGACAGCGACGAGCTGTCAGCAATGGTAGCCGCTGCATATGGTCTCCCATCCGGGGCGTTGGCGCCCCTGGTGTCGTGGCCAGAGGGATGACGCTGCACGTAGTGGACGCCGCAGCCGCTCGGGCTGCTGTCGCCGGCTGCTGGCTCGAACGGGCGGACGACACGCAGGCTCAGTTGGGTGCCGTCTCCCTTCAGCCGCACCAGATGGCTGCCGTGCGCGAAATCCGAACTCTGATGACCGGGTTCGGCGGGGCACTGCTGGCCGACGAGGTCGGACTCGGGAAGACGTTCGTCGGTCTCGCGCTCGCGCGCGAAGCACGCCGGCCCCTGGTCATCGCCCCAATGGGGCTCCGTGGCATGTGGCTGCAGGCCGCGGCCCGCGCAGGGGTCCGCGTGACCATGTGGTCGGCCGAGGCGCTGAGTCGCGGCGAGTCCGCGCCAAGAATCGAAGGCGGATGGGATCTCATCATCGTGGATGAAGCCCACCACTTCCGAAATCCGCTGACCCGCCGCTACCGCGCACTCGCGCGCCTCACAGCGGGCATCCGGGTCCTGCTCCTGTCCGCCACACCCGTTCACAACCAGACGGACGATCTCGTGGCGATGCTCGAGCTGTTCGTCGGCGCCCGGGCGCGATCGCTCACGGATGATGAACGCGCACGGTATGTCGTCCGCCGCAAGCCTTCAATGGTCGCGCCTCTGGAGGCGGGCGCCGGCCCCGCATCCCGGGTCCCCGCCGTTGACGGGCCACACCGGCTCGCCCTCCGGGACGACCACGAGACACTGGACGCGCTCGTGGCTCTTCCCGACGCGGTTCCGCCGCGTGATGGCGGTAACGCCGCGGCCCTCGTCAGCTTCGCCCTCATCCGCCAATGGGCGTCGAGCACCGGAGCACTGCGCGCCGCACTACGCCGGCGGCTGGCACGCGCAACCGCAATGGCGTCCGCGCTCACGGCTGGCCGCCACCCCTCCTACCGCGACCTCCGCGCCTGGTGCCTTGGCGAAGGCGCCGTCCAACTCGCCTTTCCCGAGCTCCTGGTCCCCCCGTCGGCCGACGCCGCCGCTCTACTCGAATCGGTCCGGGCCCACGAAGCCGCCGTTCGCGCATTGCTCACCCGGCTCAATGCCGCCCCCGACGCGGACGCTGAACGCGCGGACCACATCCGGCGCGTGATGCGCGCGCACCCCGATACGAAAGTCGTGGCGTTCGCCGCGTTCGAGGACACGGTGCGCGCGCTATACCGGTTTCTCGCGCCAACCGAACGCGCATGTGTGCTGAGCGCCGGAGGAGCCGTGATCGCCAACGGGCGCATGAGCCGCGCCGCTGTGATGGCACAGTTCGCACCGGCCGCATCGAGAACCGCCAGTCCGGTGCCCCACGCCGCCGAGCGGATCGATCTGCTGCTCACGACGGACTTGCTGAGCGAAGGAGTCAACCTGCAGGAGGCATCCGTTGTCGTGCACCTCGACATGCCATGGACCCCCGCGCGGCTCGCGCAGCGCGTCGGACGCGTCGCCAGACTCGGATCCTCGCACCATCGCGTGCACGTATACGCAATCGCGCCACCTGTGTCGGCCGAGACACTGCTCGGCGTCGAGCGGCGCCTGCGGGCGAAGCTCGACGCGGCTGGCCGCGCGATTGGCGTGTCAGGCTCGATTCTGCCCGGCGGGGTGTCGCCAGGAGACCCGGCCGGCACTCCGGCCGCGCCAAGCCCGCCGGAACACATCGCCGCGGCGCGCGCCGTTGTGCGCCGCTGGCGGCTGGAGAGCGGCGACAGCCTGCATACCGTGCGCGAGTCGTCTGGCATCATCTGCGCCGCGGTCCATTCGGATTCGGCGGGATGGCTCGCTGCATGCGTGCGCGACGGTCAGCCGATGCTACTGACGTCCGGGAGCGACACCGTCACCGACTCACCCGAAGCGGTCGCTCACGCAGTGTCGCGAGCAGAGGGTAGACCAGTGCCGTTAGATGAGTTGGCGTGCCGCGCGGCGATCGTCGCGATCAGCGAATGGTCGGGACGCCGGCGGGCCGCGGATGATGCGGGACTGCTCGTAGCCGGCACGAGCGCCCGTCGGCGCGTGCTCGTCCGGATCGCGACGATCGCGCGTCAGGCACCGCCGCACCTGCGGCCGCGGCTCTCGTCACTCATCCGCCGCGCTCGGCACGCCGCCACCACACGCTGCGGCGCCGGCGCGGAATGGGTGCTGGGCGAGCTTGCCGGCGGCCGAGATGTCCGACCGCGCCTGGTTGCTCGCGGTCGCGGCGTTCGGAGACAGCTACGGCCCGCGAGACACGACCGGCGCACTCCCCGAAGCCCGCGTTCACTCGAGCGCCAGCACCCACGACGAAGCTGCGGGCATCGTCGTGTCCGCACTGATCCTCTTTCAGCGCGACAACATAGCGCGGGACGGCGTGCGCGTTAGTTTGTGAGCGCCATGCCCGACGTCTCGCATCGCGCGTTGCTCTTCGATCTCGATGGCACCCTCGTCGACACGATCACGCTGCTCCTGGAATCGGTGCGCCACGCATTCAAGGGTCGCACAGGACACGTCCCCACGACGGAGGAATGGATCGCCGGCATCGGCACACCACTTTCGTCCCAACTCCGCCCCTACGCCGTCGACGAGGCCGACGTCAGCGCTCTCGAGACAATCCTACCGCGGCTACCAGCGCGCGAACCTCGATCGCCTCACACACGCCTACTCGGGCGTCGTCGACACCGATCCGCGCACTGAGCGAACGCGGTCACCCGATGGCCGTCGTCACATCGAAGTCCAACGAAATGGCCATCCGCACGGTCGCATACGTCGGACTGGCACAATACTTCGCCGCAGTCGTCGGCCAGGAATCCACAACCCGCCACAAACCCGACCCGGCCCCAGTTCTCTACGCGCTCGAGCAACTACACGCGCCAGTAGCAGGCGCCGTCTTCGTCGGTGACTCCCCGCACGACATCCGCGCCGGCAACGCCGCCGGTGTGATCACGGTCGGTGCCGTCTGGGGCTTCTACTCCCGCACGGTGTTGGAATCCGCGCACCCAACCCACCTGCTGGAACACATCAGCAGCCTGCCATCTCTCCTCGACTCGCTGCCGCCGGTTGCCTAGCCCCGCGCCCGCTGTAAATGACCGGGATCCCGGGCGTCGCCGTTGATTGCCGCATCACAGGCATCCGCACCGCACGAATTCATCCCTGGTAGGGGCGGGTCATGACCCGCCCAAGCGGCCGCCGCACGAGGCAATCGCCCCCATCCCACGCCGCACGTTGTCGTTCGGTCTCGATGCGCGCGGCAGCTCTACTTTCGAACCATCACATCGAAGTACGCAACATTGATCCCGTCATCCGCTGCATACCGGCGCAGGTCGGCCGCGACGGCGCCGATCGGCCTCCATTCCGGAGCGGCACCCGAGTCGCCCTGGGTAACCGACCCCTCCCTGAAGTTGGCCTCGAGAAAGCCGATCTCGGCGCCGACGTCCCCACCCAACCGCTTCATCATGTACGGCCAGAACTCGAGGACGATGAGACTGGCAAGCGACAGGACTCCTCGGCCGCCCGCGAAGATGCGGGGCTCCGCCCCCTGCGTATCGATCTTGGCGACGAGTGGGCGCGCGATGCTGCTGGCGTCGATCACGTCGTCGAGACGATCCGCCTGCACGTCGATCGTGGACCAGCTGCCCTCGCGGAACGCGCCATCACCCACCGTATAGATGCGGTGATCCCCGAAGTTCTCCTTCGACAGTGCAAATTGCAGCGTCGCCCTCCGGTCGAAGAGGGCGATCGGCAATATCGACACGTTCCCGTGACGGCAGTTCTCGGCGACGTTCTGGCGAAGGTAGGAGAGATTCGTGGGCTCGGGCTCGAATGCATAGCAACGGACCGTCGCGGACTGCGCCACTGGCACGGTCGTGAGCCCGATGTTGGCGCCGATGTCCAGGTATGTCCCGCCGCCGTGCGCCGCGAACACGCTGCTGACCAGTCCGGATAGCTCCGGCGCCCAGGTCTTCGTCTCCATGTACCGGCGAAAGACGACCAGATCGTCCAGCGATCCGTGAATGGTGCCATAGTCACCGCGCACGCTGAGCGATGTCACGGCAAAGGTGCGCCCGAGGTCGCGAAAGACGATGGCGCGTCCAAAACTCTCGGTCATCGCATCCAGAAGCGTTCGGCGCGCACCCGCGGGCAAACGCAGCGAGATCCGCCGCAACGCCCCTTTGACTGCCGCCTTCACACGCGTAAGCATGACATCCGGGTGAGCACGTTGAAGGTTGCTCTGGATCGAGTACGAATATAGGACGGCCGGTCAGTCGTCGAGGGCAGTGGGGTCGGCAGCTCAACCCCAGTCCCCAATCCCCAGTCCCCAATCCCCAATCCCCAATCCCAGTAGTTTTCCCCTCGACCCGCCCCACCCGCGCCCAACCCGCGCCATTCAAACGTTCCACCCCATCCGGGCATCTCACCACACGAGACCCGTGACCATCCCTGCGAATGTCCGTGGCACCACCTGACCGACGCACGCAGGCGACGGCAAACGAGACCGGCGGCTCCCCCGACGCCCCCGGACTCGCCGCCGACGTCGCGCTCGCGGCCGCCGGTGACCGGTCGGCCTTCGAACGGGTGTACCAGGCTCACTGCGACCGGGTGTACTCCGTCTGCGTCCGCATGACCGCGAACGCGGTCCAGGCCGAGGAGCTCACGCAGGACACGTTCGTACGCGCATGGGCCAAGATGGCGCAGTTCCGCGGTGAAAGCAGCTTCTCGACCTGGCTCCACCGGCTGGCTGTGAACGTCGTGCTCAATGCGCACAAGACGGAAGGACGCAAGAAGCGAATGATCAGCATGACGGAAGACGAAAGCAGCGACGAAGGCGGCAATGTCGGAGCGACGCTCACGGCGCCCTCCAACTTCGCTCCAGGAGAATGGATGGACATCGAGGAAGCGATCGCAGGATTACCGCCCGGCGCACGCCGGGTCTTCGTCCTCCACGATGTCGAAGGCTACCGGCATGAAGAGATCGGCACGATGCTCGGCATCACCGCAGGCGGCAGCAAGGCTCAGCTCCACCGGGCTCGCATGCTCTTACGAGAGGCGCTCGACCGATGACAACGACTAATGAATGCACGGCGTTCCAGGATACGCTCCCGGACTACCTCGACGGCACGCTCGCCGATGACGGCGCCGCACGCGCACACATCGTCTCCTGCGAGTCCTGCCGCGCCCTGGTCCGTGACATGGAACGCATCCGCGCCCGCGCCGCCTCGCTGCCCACGCTCCACCCGCCTCATGATCTCTGGGCCGGGATCGAAGGCCGCATCCAGACGGTGCCCCAGGAAATCGCTTCACGACGGCCGCTCGCCACTCGGTGGCTCAGCCAGCGCTGGTACGGCGCACCGCTCGCCCGCGCCGCGGTCCTCGTCATCGCCACCGCCAGCGTCACGCTCCTCGCAACCCACCCGTGGAACGCCACGACCGGAACGGGCACGCCCGCGCAGCCGCGGACGACCGTCCAGCCGCGCACGAGTCTCTCCCCGGTCTCCAATCAGCCCGCCCGCACTTCCGAGTTCATCTACGATCAGCAGATCTCGGCCATGCGCCAGATTCTCGACCAGCGCCGCGACCGGCTCGACCCCAAGACGGTCGCGATCATCGAGAGGAATCTCCGCGTGATCGATACCGCGATCGCCGAAAGCCGCGCCGCCCTCGCCCGCGACCCCGCCAATGGGTTCCTCGCCGGGCAGTTGGACGCGACGCTGAATACCAAGCTCGAGCTCCTGCGCACCGTCGCAATGCTCCCCGCTCGCACCTGACCGACCACTCTCAGCACGGATTCCGAAGATGTCGCGCTATATGGTGTCGCGTTTCACCCTGCACTCTCTGACTGCCGGCGCGCTGGTGCTCGTCGCGATCGCCGCGACTGCGCCACGCGCCGGTGCGCAGGACGACGAGCACGGCCGGCACCGCAACAGGCACTCCAGCAGCATGGACTCGGGCGAGACCACGACGATCGACACCACGGTCGCCTTCGCGGCCACGGGCGGCGTCGCGGACCTCTCGCTCATGTCCGGCAAGATCACCGTCACCGCCTGGTCTCGCCCCGAGGCGCGAGTCCACGTGACGAGCGACCACGTGCCCGTCCGCTTCGAGCACGAGTCCGGCCGCCTCTCCCTCGACTCGCGCGGCTACCGGCACTCCCGCGGCGATGACGACGATGATGACGACGGCGACAACGATGTCGAATACACGGTCACCATCCCCACCGGCACCCGCGTCCTCCTCCACAGCATCTCCGGTGACCTCGAGGTCCAGGGCACGCGCGGCGAAATCGAGGCCCGCTCGGTCAGCGGCGACATCCGCGTCGATGAGGTCGCGCGCAATGCCACGCTGGAATCCCTCTCCGGCAACATGACGGTCCACAATGTCCGCGGCGATCTCCACCTGCGCACGGTCAGCGGCGACGCCGAAGCCAATGCGGTCACCGGCGACATCACGTTCACGTCGGTCAGCGGACACGGCTACCTCACCCACGCCACGTCCCGGAATGTCCGCATGGAAAGCGTGAGCGGCGACCTGACTTACGGCGGCGGGCTCGACCCGTCCGGGACCTACGACCTGCACGCCCACTCGGGCGACGTCCACCTCGAGCTCCCCAGCGACGCCAGCGCCACGGTGTCCCTCGACTCTTTCAGCGGCGAGATCACCTCCGACTTCCCGATCACGATCCAGCCCCGCGGCCAATCCGGCCCCTCCGCCCAGCACCTCGACGCCACGCTCGGCAAAGGCGGCGCCCGGATCACGGTCGTCACGTTCAGCGGGGACATCGTCCTCCAGTCGGGCACGCCGCGCAAGCGCTAGTAAGCCCCTCCCTGACAGGGCCCCAGACGGAACCTCGGCCCCCCGGACGGTTATATTTCTCCCGTCCGCTAACTCTCGAGGAATTGGCTATGGGCGTCTCGTACGCCGCTCCCGCCGTCGTCCGCACCGGGGTAGAACGGCTCACCCTCATCCGCCGGACCTACCTGCTGGTCTTCGCCAGCATCCTGGTCACGATGGGTGGCGTCGCCTTCGGCTTCACGCAGCCCCAGATCATGGGCGCGGTCAATGCACACCCGTTCATCAGCTTCCTGATCGTCTTCGCCCCGCTCTGGATGGCGGGCCGCATGGACACCGCGTTCCCCGCGAACGTCGGGTTCATGTTTCTCTTCTCGTTTATCATGGGGCTCTGGCTCTCGCCCCTGCTCTTCTTCTTCAGCCGCACGCAGCCCGGCGTCATCAGCGAAGCCGCGCTCCTCACCGGCTCCACGTTCGGCGTCCTCACCGCCTACGCGTTCGTCAGCCGGCGGGACTTCAGCGCCTGGGGCGGATTCTTCGTGACGGGCCTCTGGGTCCTGATCGGCGCCAGCCTGATCAACCTGTTCTTTCAAAATGTGCACGTGGATCTCTGGCTCGCGGCGATGACGGTGTTCATCTTCGGCGGCCTCCTCGTCTTCCGCACATGGCAGATCCGCAATGTCTTCGGTCCCGACCAGTACGTGCAGGCGGCGATCAGCATCTACATGGCGCTGATCAATCTCTTCCTCGCGATCCTCCGGATCGTCGCCGGCGGCCGTCGCTCGTAAGTCCGCTCGTAGACCCGCTCTTCGCATCGATCAAAACGCCGGCCCCCCACTCGGGCCGGCGTTTTCATTTCACCCCGGCGCCCGCCGACCCGCTGTCCTGCGCCAGCCCCCACACCGACCCGTCGCTGAACCGCGCGATCTGCCGGAGCCCCAGCACCCGCGCCACGGAATCGGGCGGCGCCACGTCGGAGTTCGGCGCCGTGAACGCCACCACCACGCCATGGCTCCGCGCCAGCCGGTCCCGGAACCGCCGCAAGGTCAGCGCGTCGGTCACGTCCGGCACGTCGTGCGACGCCCGCCCCGCGTTGAAATACAGGGCCGCCGGCCAGTTCGTGTACAACACCCGGTTCGCGCCTCCGTCCAGCGCCCGCACCCACGCCACGGTCGGCGAATCGCGCCAGTCGCTGCCCGCGAAATCGTTGCCGTCTTCCAGCGCGAATTGCACCCGCGTCGCACTCGTCACCGTCGATGCGAGGAACCACGCGAGCACGACGATCCCCGCCGCGACACGCGCCGCTTGCCCCCGCCCCGGCCACCACAGCGCGAGCGCCACGCCAAGCCCGATCTCCGCCAGCAGGATCGCCGGCGCCAGGATCCGCTCGTCGAATGGGATGCTGGGATCCGCCACCGCCCGCGACACCGCCACGAACGCCAGATACACGCCGCCCGTGAGCACGACGGCCCGCAGCAGCACCGCCGCCCGATGGGCATCGATCTCGGAGTTCTGCCGGAGCCACGCGACTTTGGCCGCTCCCTCGCCGCGCTGCCGCCACGCATGGATTGCCACCATGATGGCCCCGGCGCCAAGGATCCACGCGACGGGTCCGCGCCACCGGCCGTCGCCCACCGGCACCAACCAGTCCCTCGCCGTCCCCAACCCCTCGCGCAGGGTCTCGCCCAGGTTGCCGTAGATGCCGAGCTGCCGCACGCTCTTCGCTCCGGCGAGCCGCACCGATCGCACGAGCCACGCCGAGAGCGCGTACGCCGCCGGCAAGGTGACGAGCACCACGCGGATGATTCTCGTCCGCCACCGGCGCCGCGGGTCCACCGGCCCGATCAACGCCGCGATCGCCGCCGCACCCACGAGCGCCACCGCCGCATAGCGCAGCATCACGGCCGCCGCCAGCAGCAGCCCGGTCCACAGCGCCGCCCACACGCCGCGCCACTCGCGCCGCCCACGCACTCGGCGCCCCGGATCGATGATCTTCACGATGCCGGCCAGGATCGCCACCAGCAGCGCCAGGAACAGCGGCTCGCTCAGCACCGAGAGATGCACGTTGAGGAGCGCGGGGGTCGCGAGGGCCACGACTCCGGTCATCACGCCGCCGCCCGTGCCCACCGCGGCCGACACGAGGAGCACGATGCCCGCCCACGTGCAGAACGCCGCCAGCGCGATGAGCACCCGCGCGCTTTGCACGGGCGACAGGCCCGCGCGCACGGGCACCGCGATCGCGGTCGAGAACCCGGGCGGGAAATGTGAGAGCGGCTCGGAGGAGTCGGACGCGGCCCAGCTGCTCGTCGGCACGCGATACACGTCGTACCGCACGAGCGACTGCGCGGCGCCCAGATACGACATGGCGTCGGGATCGAGCCCCGGCCCCGGCGACGCGGTCGCGAGTGCGACGATCACGCACGCGAGCCCGCCCACGAGGAACGCGGCCCCGAGCCGCCCCCCCGTCACGCGCTGATATCCGCCAACTGCCACTCCGCTGCGCGTGCGGTCAGGGACGGCGCGATGTGTCGGCCGCGGGCCGCGGCACCGAATCTCCCACGGGCGGGGCCGCCGTGTCCTGCGGCGCGCTATCAGCCGCCGCCCGCGCCGCACTGTCGGCCGTCGCCGCTGCCGCCGCGAGTGCCGCGGCCCGCCGCAGCGAATCCGCTCTGGCGTTCGCGGCGGCGGTCTGCCGCTCCAGCGCCGCCTGCTTCGCTTCGAGCGCGGCCTGCCGGGCCTGCGAGAGCGCGAGCTGCCGCGACAGCCGCAGCTTCTGCAGACTGTCCGCCCCCTGCAACGCCATCACGCGCGCGAAATGCGCCTCGGCCGTCTGCGCCGTACGCAGTGCGATGCCGGCGATCCCGTCGGCATACTCCTGGTTCTGCCCCTGTGCCACGGCGGTCTGCGCGGTGTCGAGCGTCGCCCGCGTGCGGATCATGTCCCCCTCGACGCGCTGGTCCGCCCTCGCACTCTGGAGCGACGAGTAGATGCTCTCCGCCTGCGTGAGCGCCGACGGCTTCTGGGTCGAGGCGCACGCGGCGGCCGCCCCGCGATCACTACCAGCATCGGGATCCGCCGCATGCTCACTCGCTCCTCCCAGGTCCCGGTCCTTTGGCCTGCGTCCCGGCCGCCGGCGTCAGCGGCAGTTGCTGGAGCAGCGCCTCCTCGGCCGATCTCGAACGCTCCGCCATGATCCGGTCCGCGAGCGCCTTGGCGTAGGTCGCGTCGGCGACCGCTTCCCGCGCGCGCAGCGACGCCCGTGCCGTGTGCTTGTCCCGCAGCTCGATCTGGGCGTCCGCGACATGCTGCCGCGCCGACGCCATGACGTCCCGCGCGAGGGTGTCGGCGCCCGCGACGGATGCCTCTTCGATCATGGTGCTCGCATGCGCGACGACGTTCCCCGGATCGCCGATCGGGGTCGGAAACGCGCCACCGCTCGACGCGCACGCGGCCAGCACGGCGGACGCGAGAACCGCCCCGCCGCCCGCAGCCAGGCGCCGGACGGACAAACACACAAGACGGCAAAGTTGCCGGCCAGCGAGCCGGCGCAACTCACGCATCACGCACATCTCCAGGGGAAAACCACCGAGCGCGGAGCCAGACAGAATACCCCCGAAAACCCCGGGAGGCGGTTGCGCCGGCGGCGGCGAATGCTAGTTTTTGTATTTCGGTGTTTATTCGGTAGACGGAGACTCCCTCCACCGGACCGTAAACGTGCGTCGCTCTCTCCCGGTTCGCCAGACCGCTCTGTTCGACGACGCGATGGCCCGGCTCCCCCGGGTCCTCCCGACGATCGGCCAGCAAGGCGACATCACGTATGTCGGCATCTCCGCGCGCACCGCCCTCAACCGCCCCGAACAGACGGGGATGCCCTACTGGTCGATCAATCCCTACGTCGGATGCGCGTTCGGGTGCGCGTACTGCTACGCCCGTTACGCGCACCGCTACCTGAGCGAACGAAACGCGGCGGCGAGTGAGCAGGCTGAAACGATCGCACCGGATGGGCCGGACGCCACACCACCGGTCCCCGCCATGCCGCCATGGCTCGCGTTCGAGCGGCGGATTTTCGTGAAGCGCAATGTCCCCGACGTGCTTCGCGACGCGCTCCGCCACGGCAGCGCGCGGCACGCCGAGTTGGCGCGCGGCGAGACGCTCGTCATCGGGACGGCCACCGATCCGTACCAGCCGGCCGAGCGGCACTTCAGGCTCACGCGGTCGGTGCTGGAGACGCTCGCCGATCACGCGGGTCTCCGCATCGTGATCATCACGAAGAGTGCGCTGATCACGCGGGACATCGACGTGCTGCGGCGGCTCGCGCGCCACTCACGCCTCACGGTCCACCTCTCGCTCATCACGCTCGACCGCGACCTCGCTCGGCGCCTCGAGCCGCGGGCACCGACGCCGGACGCCCGGATCCGCGCACTGACGCGCCTCGCCGCCGCCGGCATCGACACCGGCATCAACATCATGCCCGTGCTTCCCGGCATCACGGACTCCCCGGCCGGGATCCGCGCACTCATCCAGCGCGTGGCGGCCGCGGGCGCATCGCACGTCAACGCCGGCGCGCTCCGCCTCCAGTCGGAGGCGCGGAAACGGTATCTCCCCTTCATCGAGGCGGAGTTCCCCCACCTCGCCGCCCGCTACCGCGTCGCCTACGCCGGAAGCCATGACGCGGGCGCCCGATACCGCGAGGGCCTGCACCGCGTAGTGCGCCAGCTCTGCGCCGTGTATGGGATCCGCTGCGGCCGCTCAGAGGAGGACCGCGCCCGAGCCGCCGCCCCCGACGACGGCCAGCTCCTGCTCCCCCTCGACGAGTCGTCCCGCGCTCATCCGGCGTAGCAAGGGGCCGGAAATATCCCTGGTAGGGGCCGGTCATGACCGGCCCAGCAGGTCTGTAGTTGCCGTCCCACCATCGACAGTCGTCGAGGGCAGTGGGGGCCGTTCGGGAACGGCCCCCGACGGATGCCGCGGCCAATGTGGTCGATTCTGTATCACAACCATCAGCACCGCACCAATCGATCCCTGGTAGGGGCGGGTCATGACCCGCCCAGTAAGACTGTGGTTGCCGTCTCACAATGAATTGCCGACGAGGGCAGTAGGGGCGGTTCGGGGCCCGAAGGGCGCCCTGTTGGGCAACCGGCCCGACGGATGCTGCGGCCAGCCCCCGACGCCGCACGATAACCGGTTCGTTGCTCGCAACCCCCATGAGGCGTCGAGCGCGGGATGGCCTTCACCACTACTGATGGCAATACCGAGACCGTCCCCGCTCATCGCAGCGGCCCGGCCTCGGCATGGCACGGCCGGGATGCCCTGGTCGTGGTGCTCGTGGCGGCCCTCGTCTACGCCAACGCCCTCGCCAATCGCTTCGCCCTCGACGACAACGATGTCGTCCTGAATAACCCGCTCGTTCACCACTTCGCGGGCACGTGGCAGGCGTTCGCGCACTCGTATTGGCCCGAGGCCACCGGCGCCGGCCAGTACCGCCCGCTGACGATGGCCACGTTCGCGCTCGATTGGGTGATCTCGGGCGGAAACGCCGCGTGGCTGCACGCCGCCAATGTCCTGTGGCACGTCGCGGCCTGTCTGCTCGTCTGGCGGGTGTTGTCGGATCTCACGTCCCGCTCGGGCGCGCTCGCCGGCGCGCTTATCTTCGCGGTCCACCCGGTGCACGTCGAGGCGGTGTCGAACCTGGTGGGCCGGAGCGATGTCATCAGCGCGGCATTCACGCTGGCCGCACTGCTCGCCCACCGGCGCCGTCATTGGATTGCCGTGCCCTGCTACGCCGCCGCGCTCTTCGCCAAGGAGAGCGGCGTCACGTTCATCGGTCTCGCGGTCGCGTCGGATCTCCTGTTGCCCGGTCCGCTCGCGGTGTGGGAGAGCCAGCCGCCGCGGTGGAGCCTGCGCACGTCGGTTCCTGTCAATGTCGTGGCGCGATGGCCGCTCTACGCCGGCTACGCCGCCGTCACTGCCGCATACGCGGCGATCCTCGCGCGCCTCTTTCGCGACATGCCGCTCGTACGTGTGGCCGAGCCATGGATGCACGCGAGCACTGTCGAGCGATTGCTCACGGTGGCGCGGATTGTCCCCGAGTACGCGCGCCTGCTCCTCGTGCCGCTCCAGCTCCACGTGGACTACATGCCGCGCTCGATCGAGGTCGTGCACCAGCCGGCGCTGGGGGTGGTGGTTGGTCTCGCGATCGTGATCGCCGCGGTGATCGTCACGATCCGCGCCTGGAAACGCGCACCGGTCGTGGCGTTCGCGGTGCTCGCCTTCGCCTGCACGATCGCCCCCGTGGCCAATGTGTTCTTCGCGTCGGGCGTGATGGTCGCGGAGCGCACGCTGTACTTGCCGAGCATCGGCCTCGCGATCCTGGTGGCGTGGTCGTGGGATGTCTTCGCGGACCGGCGGCGCGCCCTGGCAGGTGCCATCAAGCGCGTCTCGGACGGCGCCGCACTCGGTCGTTTCTCAGGTGGCGCTTCACCGCACCGGCTCTCGGACGGCAGCACCTTGTCCGCGGCTCGGCCGCCCGCGGAGACTATGCGGGCATTGCCGTACGGCCGGCTCCAGACGAGCATCCTGCTGCTGGCGTTGGTCGTGCTGGCCGTCCGCACGTGGACCCGCACGCCAGTCTGGCGCAACGACAAGACGATGCTGGTCGCGTCACTCGCCGGCGAGCCGGAATCCTACCGCGTGCACGAGCGCGCGGCCGAGGTCATCTATCGCATCGGGAATCTGGACGGTGCCCTGCACGAGTACGCGATCGCGCGGACGCTCTACCCGGTGGCGCCGCTCCTCTATCAGGCCCCGGCCGCACTGCTGGCCGCACACGGCCGCGACGCCGAGGCGAGCGGGCTGCTCGACAGTGCGCGCCTGGTCGACCCGAGTCCGTACGAGGACGCGATGCGCCGCGCATGGGTGCGCTACGCCGCGCGTGACTACCAGGGTACGATCACGTGGGCCCGTTCGGCCTACGTGATGCAGCGCGACTCGGTGGACGCTCTCATGGTGCTGACGCAGGCGGCCCAGCAGATCGACGACGTCCGCGACGCCGTGATCGCATTTCGCTTGGGCCTCTCGGACCACCCGCGCAACCGCGCACTCCACCGCAGCTACGCCGCAATGCTGGCCTCGACGGGCGACACGATCGGCGCGAACCGCGAAGCCTCGCTCGCGAAAGGCCGCTAGTACCTACCCCCTATCCCCACCCCAGCCCCCCAGTCCCCAGTCCCCAGTCCCCAGCCGTCACCCCTGCACTTCAGCCAGTTGCTCCACCACCGGCTCCGCCACCAGCCCGGCCTCGCGCGCCATCGCCGCGATTCCCTCATCGATGGTCCGCGAATGGTGCATCGAGCAGAACTTCGGCCCGCACATCGCGCAGAACTCCGCGCTCTTGAAGTACTCGGCGGGCAGCGTCTCGTCGTGATACTCGCGCGCGCGCTCCGGATCGAGCGAGAGACGGAACTGCTCGTTCCAGTCGAACGCGTAACGCGCGCGTGACAGCGCGTCGTCGCGATCGCGCGCGCCCTGCCGGCCGCGCGCAATGTCCGCCGCGTGCGCCGCGATCTTGTACGCGATCACGCCCTGCCGCACATCTTCGGCGTTGGGCAGGCCGAGGTGCTCCTTGGGCGTGACGTAGCAGAGCATGTCGGCGCCGTACCAGCCGATCATCGCCGCGCCGATCGCGCTCGAGATGTGATCGTACCCGGGCGAGATGTCCGTGACGAGCGGCCCGAGTGTGTAGAACGGCGCCTCGCTGCAGACTTCTTTCATGCGGCTGCACGTTCATCTCGATCTGATCCATCGGGATGTGGCCCGGCCCTTCGACCATCACCTGGACGTCGCGCGCCCACGCGCGCCGCGTGAGCTCGCCGAGCGTGTCGAGCTCGGCGAACTGCGCGCGGTCGCTGGCGTCGGCGATGCAGCCCGGCCGCAGCTGAATCGCCGAGGGAGATCGTGACGTCGTAGTGGCGCAGGATGTCGAGCACGTCGTCGTACCGCTCGTAGAGCGGATTCTGCTTGCGGTGATGCATCATCCACACCGCGTGCAGCGACCCGCCGCGGCTCACGATGCCGGTGACGCGGCCGTACACGAGCGGCAGATGCTCGAAGAGGATTCCGGCGTGCAGCGTCATGTAGTCGACGCCCTGCTGCGCCTGATGCTCGATCACGTCGAGGAAGTCGTTGGCCGTGAGCTCTTCGAGCTCCTTGCCCATCAGCACCGCCTGATAGATCGGCACCGTGCCGATCGGAACCGTGGACGCGGCGATGATCGCCTCGCGCATCGCGTCGATGTTGCTGCCGGTCGAGAGGTCCATGACCGTGTCGGCGCCGTACTTCACGGCGAGTCTGCAGCTTCTCGACTTCCCTCGGTCAGATCCGACGTGACGGCCGAGTTGCCGATGTTGGCGTTGATCTTCACGCGCGCGACTTTGCCGATCGCCATCGGCTCGAGCGCGCCCGCGAGGTGGTGGATGTTGGCGGGAATGATCGAGCCGGCCGACGCGCGACTTCGTCGCGCACCAGCTCTGGCGCGAGCTGCTCGCGCTCGGCGACGAACGCCATGGCGGCGGTGATCTCTCCGCGGCGGGCCGCGGCCATCTGCGTCCGGGATTCCATGGAACGAAAATAAGCGCCCCGCACCAATGGCGCGTAGTGCGGGTCACGCCGGTGCCGCCCGCAGGGCCGTCGGTCCGTCCGGGGCAGGATGTACGATACGGAAAGGCCGGCTACCAGGTGTCTGGTGCCGGCCCTTCTATCCCCCTACACGCGGCCGCCTAGCGGTCGCGCGGGATTGCCCGGTAGCTGGACGGCGTTACGGGCAGTACGGAGAACCTTCGTTGTTGGTCGCGGTCGTCTCGCCCGCACCAATCGCGACGTGACAGCCCGCGATCGACGCGCCCACCAAACCCGTGTGCGTCGCGGTCGCCGCCCAACCGGTACCGGTCGCGCTCGACACCGTATACGTCACGCCAGCCGACGGACTGAACTGCGTCGTCGTAAGCGTGCCGGTGTAGGTCGTGAAGTTCGAGAAGTACGCCTCTTCCGCGGTCACCAGGTTACGCAGGTCTTCCTTCAAGGTCGCCAGATACGCCTGCTGCTTGGTGTTCGCGAACTTCGGAATCGCAATCGCGGCCAGAATGCCGATGATCACGACCACGATGAGCAACTCGATCAGGGTGAATCCTTTGCGCATGCGCTCCATCCCGTGTTTCGCGAGGGGAAATCATGGAAGCCGCCAACGCTGTTGCTGGCTACCGATGCCGCTCCCAGGATCGCGTCGAATGACGCGTCGCCACCGGTGGGTGACACGCGGTCGACGGGGCGATCGCATCCTGAGCAACGCCAATCCCGGCCCGATGGTACGAATGACACCCCCGGCGGTTCGAACGGGGGTCCTGGTGGGTCCGGCACCACCCCCGGGGGGCTCCGGGTGAGACCCCGCAACCGCGCTGGCTCCGGCTAGCGGGACTCCCACGCGAACCCGCTCACCCACCGCGCCGCCCGGTTGCGGGGGCCGAGGGCCAGGATCACCGTGGCGCCCGACGCCTCGGTCACGCCCTTGGCCACGATCCCGTCGATTCCCGCGCCGTTCGGATCGAGCGTCGCCAGGAAATCGTGACCCTTGAACCGGTAGTCGTCGATCCGGAGCGTGGTCACTTTCCCCGCGGTATCGATCAGCACCGCTCGCTCTTTCACCCACTCGTTCGCGCCGGCCCGGAGATCCACAGCCAGCGCCAGCCGGTTGCCCCCGCCGAAGCACCCGGCCACCTGCGAGGATGTCGATTTCTCGGTCGCGAGCAGCCGGTCATATGGCGGCGGCGGCTGGGTGCGAAGCCACAACTCGATGGAATCCCGGACAAAAACCGCGCGCGCGAGCAGCGCCGCCGGCATGCTGTCGGCCACGCAACTGTCGCGGGCGACTCGGACGCTGTCGGCGTGCCGCGTGCTGTCCGCCCGGCGCGCACTGTCGGCGACTCTGAGGGAGTCGCCGCGCGGGGTCGAGTCCACCGCCACCGCGCTGTCGGCCCGCGTCGTCGTATCCACCCGCTCGGCCGCCGCGAACGCCGCCGGCGCCGCACGCACCAGCGAATCGAGGTGCGGCGGCACTTTGATCGTCGCGACGATCCGGCCGTTCCAGTCCCCGAACCCGGTCACCGGCACGGTGTCCACGCCCCACTGGCCGAATAGCCGCAGCAAGGTCCCCTTGGGAACGGGCGTCAGTGCATCCACGGCCTCCGCGAAGGCGAGCGCCCGGTGATGGTCGTGCCGGACGTCGGTGTCCACCCGCCCGATATCCACGAGGAGTCTCTTGCCCCGCTTCGCCGCGAGAAACCATGTTTGCACCGTCGGCGCGAAGACCAGATACTGGGCGATCGTGTCGGCGAGCGGCGTGAGCACGCGTGGCGGCGGTGCGGGCGGCGGCGGTACGGCGGCGGCAGTCGCCGCGGCGGCCACCGCACGGTCGGTCGGCGCGAGGATCGTGTCGCTGGAGGTGCGGCCACCACTGTCCGCGGTCGCGGCAGTAGTATCGTCCTGTGGGGTGGAAGCGGTCCGGCGGCCAGGACAGGCCAGCGCGCCGCCACACACCACCACCACGAGCGTAAATACGAAGGTGAGACTGCCGGCCAGTCTGCTGAAGGAGCGCTGTCGGGGACCGTGTGCCCGCGGCGCGCGACGCAATGACGCGCGCGCGGTGGCCAAGACTCGCATAGGTGTCACCTAATATGCCTTTTCTCGAGCACGACGGGGTCACTCGCGAGTTGACGGCCGGCGAAACGATGGTCGGCGCCGGCAGCCAGGCCGGCTGGCGCCTGCAGACGATCAATCTCGCACCGCGGCACTTCACGGTCTCGGTCGGCAGCGATGGCCAGGCCGTCCTGTCCCCCTACGGCACGCAGCCAGTCGAGGTCAACGGCACGCAGCTCACAGGCGCTCACCCGCTCGAGCACGGCGACGAGATCATCGCCAGCGCCGGCATCTTCGTCTACCTCGCACGCCTCGACGCACCCGGCCCGCGCATCTCTATTCCGGTCCCGGTGCAGACCGAAACATCCGAGCCGCCCGCAATCCCCAGTCCCGCTCTTTCCCCAATCCCAGTCCCCAATCCCCAGTCCCCAGTCCCCAGTCCCGAATCCCCAGTCCCCAGTCCCACTCCAGTCCCCAGCGCCGCCGCCCGCGCCTACCTCGTCGATCTCAGCGCGTCGCTCGCCTACCCGCTCGGCGACGACATCGTCGGCATCGGCCGCGACGCCGTGAACCACATCGTGCTCAAGGACGCCGCGACGTCGCGCTTCCACGCCGATGTCCGCCGCGCGCCCACCGGCGCCTATGTCTTCCGCTCGATGGGCACCAACGGCTCGACGCTCAACGACACGCCCGCGGGACGCACGCCGCGCGCACTCGCCGATGGCGACACGATCCGCATCGGCGGGTCGTCGCTGCGATTCACCACGAAGCCACCCCCCGGCACGCGCATCGTCGCACCACGAGACGTCGCGCCCGGCCCCCGCGCCCCGCAACCGACGCCCATCTACCGCGCGGACGAGCCCAACACGGTGCCGCCCCCGGTCCAGACGCGCGCCACTCGCGGACGGCTGATGGCCATTACGGCCGCGATACTGGTGGCGGTGGTGGTCCTGGTCGCCCTCTGGATGCTGCGAGGCCCGCCACACCGCTAGGCGATCCACTGCTCGCCGTGCCACCCGTCGCGCGGCGCCCCGGCCGAAGTGAGCGGAGTGCGCCACCCGCCGGATTGTGCACGTCGGCGTACACGGTCAGCACCACCGCCGCCATGGCCAGCGCGATGAGCGCGATGGTCGTCATCCGCATGACGCGCCGGTGGGTCACGCGCGAGCGCCGGTCGCGCGCTTCGATCGTGCCCATGAATGTGGTCGCCGCACGAGCCTCACGTCCGGGCTTGTCCGCCCGCGCCGCTGGCTCCGGGGCCACCGTCGCGCCCGAGGGAATGACGGTCGTGAACCGGAGCAGTGTGCGGCCGACCGCGATCTCGTCGCCCTCCTGCAATCCGGTGGGGAGCAGCAGGCGCACGCCGTTGAGCGAGGTCACGCTCGCGGGATGCGGCACGATCACGTACGACTCGCCACCCTGCACGAGATGCGCGTGCACCCGCGAGACGTCGGGCTCCTGCACCACGACGGCGCACCCGGGATCCCGGCCGATGGTGTTCCGGTCGTGCAACCGGTACAACCGCCCGCGCCGCGTGTCCCGGAGATACGCGTCGGGCGAGGTCTCCGGCCCGGATGGCATGCGCCGGTAGCGCAGCTCTGCCGTCCCGGCCTGCACACGATCCCCGAATGACAACAGCGCCCGCGGGACGGTCAGCTCGACGCCATTGACGCGCATGACCGATCCGGGCGCGCCACGGATCAGCAGGGCCCGGCCACCCGTCTCCACCGACAGCAACAGATGCACGGGCTCGAGCCCATGCCCCAGGATGCGCCAGCCAGCCCCAGGCGCGCTCCCGATCGTGAGCACCCCCGGACCCAGCGGGCGCACGTCCCCCTCGAACTCGACGTAGCCCATCGCATGAGTTCGACGATCCCGGCCGGCTTTGGGCACCGCCGCCAGCTCCCTTTTTCGCCACTCCGGCAACCGTTCGAAATGTTCACGCTCGAGCCTGCCAATCGGGCAGTCGCTCTTTTTTCCCCAACGATTCAAACACTTGTCGCGTAATCGCTTACACTCTGCCGCCCGCCTGCCGGTTTCGATTGACAATGCCGACAAATACACTTAGGATTCGCTTCCTTAGAGGCCGCGGCGCATTTTGGCTGGTGTTCAGCGACGCAACGCCGTCGGACCAAGACCCGCGTCATGGGTGCGGCTCACAGGTGCGGTTCGCACCGCGAGCCCTGGGACTCACCCCTCGCTCAATCTGACGCGCGTCAGCCGGACCTGGAGTCGGGATGAGTACAGCAATCGAGAACCTGGTCAACCGTGACTACCAATACGGGTTCGTCACGGATGTCGAGGCCGATACGCTGCCGCGCGGTCTCTCCGAAGAGACGGTCCGGCAGATCTCGGCCAAGAAGCGCGAGCCCGCGTTTCTGCTCGAATGGCGCCTCAGCGCCTACCGCCGCTGGCTCACGATGAAGGAGCCGCACTGGTCCAACGTCTCGTACCCGCCGATCGACTACCAGAGCGTCAGCTACTACTCCGCCCCCAAATCGAACAAGCCCCTCGGCTCCCTCGACGAGGTCGATCCCGAGCTCCTGCGCACCTACGAGCGCCTCGGCATCTCCCTCACTGAGCAGAAACGCATCTCCGGCGTCGCCGTCGATGCGATCTTCGACAGCGTCTCGGTCGGCACGACGATGAAGACGGAGCTCGCCAAGCTCGGCATCATCTTCTGCTCGTTCGGCGAGGCCGTCCAGGAACACCCCGGGATCGTCCAGAAATATCTGGGGTCGGTCGTCCCGTACAGCGACAATTTCTTCGCCGCCCTCAACGCCGCCGTGTTCAGCGACGGATCGTTCTGCTACATCCCCAAGGGCGTGAAGTGCCCGATGGAGCTGTCGACGTACTTCCGCATCAACTCCGCGGACACCGGCCAGTTCGAGCGCACGCTCATCGTCGCCGACGAAGGCGCGTCCGTCAGTTATCTCGAGGGATGCACCGCCCCGCGCCGCGACACGAATCAGCTCCACGCGGCCGTCGTCGAGCTGGTGGCGCTGGATCACGCGTCGATCAAGTACTCGACCGTGCAGAACTGGTACGCGGGCGACAAGGAAGGCGTAGGCGGCATCTACAACTTCGTCACCAAGCGCGGCAAGGCCGCGGGCGTCCACTCCAAGATCTCGTGGACCCAGGTCGAAACCGGCTCCGCCATCACCTGGAAATATCCGAGCGTGATCCTGCAGGGCGATCACTCGACCGGCGAGTTCTACTCTGTCGCCGTCGTCAACAATCGCCAGCAGGCCGACACCGGCACGAAGATGATCCACATGGGCCGCAACACGAAGTCCACGATCATCTCCAAAGGCATCTCGGCGGGCCGCGGCAACAACAGCTATCGCGGCCAGGTCAAGGTGCTGCGCAAAGCCGAGGGGGCACGAAATTACACGCAATGTGATTCGATGCTGATCGGCAATCAGTGCGGTGCCCACACGTTCCCGTACATCGAGGTCGGCAACAACTCGTCGGTCGTCGAGCACGAAGCTTCCACTTCCAAGATCGGAGAGGACCAGATTTTCTACTGTAAACAGCGCGGCCTGAGCGCCGAGCACGCCATTTCGCTGATCGTGAGCGGGTTCTGCAAGGAGGTCTTCCAGAACCTGCCGATGGAGTTCGCCCTCGAAGCGCAGCAGTTGCTGGGAATCACGCTCGAAGGCAGCGTCGGCTGATGCTCGAGATCAAAGGCCTGCACGCCGCGATCGGCGACCGCGAGATCCTCAAGGGCATCTCACTCTCTGTGGCCGCGGGCGAGGTGCACGCGATCATGGGACCCAATGGATCCGGGAAGAGCACGCTCGCCCAGGTCCTGGCCGGCCACCCGGCCTACGAGGTCACCGGCGGCTCCGCCACCTACGATGGCGAGGATCTCCTCGCCCTCCCTCCGGAGGAGCGCGCCCAGAAGGGCATCTTCCTCGCGTTCCAGTACCCGGTCGAGATCCCCGGCGTCACCAACGCGTACTTCCTGCGCGCCGCGTTCAACGAGATCCGCAAATCCCGGGGCCAGGACGAGATCGACCCGATGGACTTCCGGGACCTGGTCGAGGAACGCCTTCGCCTCGTGGACATGGATCCCGCGATGCTCTCGCGCGCCGTCAATGCCGGCTTCTCGGGCGGCGAGAAGAAGCGCAACGAGATCCTCCAGATGGCCGTGCTCGGACCCCGCCTCGCGATTCTCGATGAGACGGACTCGGGTCTGGACATCGACGCACTCCGCGTCGTGGCGCACGGCGTGAACTCGCTCCGCCGCCCCGACAACGCGACGATCGTCGTCACGCACTACCAGCGGCTGCTCAATTACATCGTGCCCGATCAGGTACACGTCCTCGCCGCCGGCCGCATCGTCAAGTCGGGTGGCAAGGATCTGGCCCTCGAGCTCGAGGCCAAGGGCTACGACTGGCTGGTCGATGTCGCGCCTGCGAGTGCGCCGGCGGGCGCGCCTGCGGGCGTCGCCGGGGCAGGAGTGTGACGGTCCAGTCGTACGTAGACGCCTTCTCGGTTTTCGCCGCGGACCACGGACGCAATCCGGCCTGGCTCCTCCCGATCCGGCGCGCCGCGATCGAACGGTTCCGCGAACGCGGGTTCCCCACCACGCACGACGAGGACTGGCACTTCACGAGCGTCGCGCCGATCGCCAACGCGGAGTTCGTGCCGCAGGCGGGCGGAGGCGACGTGCGCGCGGCCGACCTCGACGCACTCAGCTTCGGCCAGACGGGTTGGACGCAGTTGGTCTTCGTCAACGGACGCTACGCGCCCGAGCTGTCGTCGCCAGGCTCGTTGCCCCGCGGCGTCGAGGTGCGCAGTCTGGCCGACGCGCTCCGCGATGATGGCCCCGTCGTCCGCGAGCGCCTCACCTCGCTCGCCGCACTCGGCCACGGCGCGTTCGTGGCGCTCAATACCGCGCTCTTCGTGGACGGGGCGTTCGTGAACATCCCGGCCGACGCGATCGTCGAATACCCGATCCACCTGCTCTTCGTGACCGATGCCGAGGCCGCGAGCACGGTCTCGCACCCGCGCAATCTCATCGTCGCGGGACGCAACGCGCAGGCCACGATCGTCGAGAGCTACGCGGCCGTCGGGGACCCGATGTATTTCACCAATCCGGTCACCGAGGTCGCCGTCGCGGAGAACGCGCACATCACGCACCTCCGGATGCAACGCGAAAGCGAGCGCGCGTTCCACGTCGGTACGACGCAGGCCCACCAGGCCCGGCACTCGCGCTACACGTCGTTCTCGTTCGCGACCGGCGCGGCGCTGTCGCGCATGAACATCTACACGGTGCTGGCCGAGCCGGGGGCGGAGGTCACGCTCAACGGCCTCTACATGGCCGACGGATCGCAGCACCTGGATCACCAGACGCGGATCGAGCACATCGCGCCCAATTGCACGAGCCACGAGGTCTACAAGGGCGTGCTCGACGGTGCGGCGCACGCAGTGTTCAACGGCAAGGTCTACGTGCACCCCGAGGCGCAGAAGACGGACGGCAAGCAGACCAACAACAACCTGCTGCTCTCCCCCGATGCCCACGTCGATACCAAGCCGCAGCTCGAGATCTTCGCCGACGACGTGAAGTGCACGCACGGCGCGACGGTCGGGCAGCTCGACGACCTGGCGCTCTTCTACCTCCGGAGCCGCGGCCTCGCGCTCGAGGAGGCGAAGACGCTCCTCACGTATGCCTTCGCGGCCGACGTGGTACAGCGGATCGACGATCTCACAGTGCGCGCCGGGCTGGAGGCGCTCGCCCGCGAACGGTTCGTGGGCCCGATGCCGGCGAGTGTCGGGTAGCATCCTCCGTAGCGTCCTCGCCGTGCGCACCCGCACGAGGGCTCGCATGCACCGCTCTGCGAGTACTCGCCCATGAGCGACCTGCGCGAGTTGTACCAGAGTGTCATCCTCGACCACAATCGCGCCCCCCGCAACTACGGTCCTCTGGCGGACGCCACGGGACACGCCGAGGGACGCAACCCGCTCTGCGGGGATGAGGTCACGGTGTGGGTGCGGATGGACGGCGAGCGCCTCGCCGACGTCCATTTCGTCGGGACCGGCTGCGCGATCTCCAAGGCGTCGGCGTCGCTGATGACGACGGCGGTCAAGGGCAAGACGGCCGCCGAAGTCACCGCACTCACGGATCAGTTCCGGGCGGTGGTCACCGGCCAGGTCCCCGCGCCGGAGCCGTCCGATGGCCCGATGGGCCGCCTCGCCGCGCTCTCGGGGGTGTCACGGTTCCCGATTCGCGTCAAATGCGCGACGCTGGCCTGGCACGCGCTGCATGCGGCAATCGCTGGTACGCCGGACGCTGGTACGCCGGACGCTGGTGTGCCCTCGGCCCGCGTCTCACCGTGACGGACGGGGCGTTCACTCCCGTGGCCACGCTCGCCGATGTTCCGCCCGGCCGGCTCCTCAGTGTTCGTGCGCCGAATGGTGAGCAGGTGGTGCTCATGAATGCCGATGGCGACATCGGCGCGCTCCTCGATTGCTGCTCCCACCAGGAGTACGCGCTCTCCGCGGGGGAGGTGCTGGACGACGGCACGATCGAGTGCGTGTGGCACGGCGCACGCTTCGATTGCCGCACGGGCGCGGTCCGCGGCCTGCCGGCCGTCGAGCCGGTCCCCGCGTTCGCCGTCCGCATCGACGGCGACGCTATCCTGCTCGGCCCCCGCCTGCCCTCGTCATGACGACTGTCATGAGCCGCCGCGCCGACTTCCCGCTCCTCGTCCGGCAACCCGGGCTTCACTACCTGGACTCGGCCGCGACCGCACAGAAACCCGCGGTCGTGCTCGACGCCGAGCGTCAGTTCTACGAGACGAGCTACGCGAACCCGCATCGCGGCGCGTACGCACTCTCGGCCCGCGCGACGGAATGCTACGTGGAGGCCCGCACGGAGATCGCGCAGTTCTTCGGTCTCCGGGACGCCGCCTGCCTGATCTTCACCCGCGGCACGACGGAGTCGCTCAACCTCGTCGCCACTGCCTGGGGCATGCACAATGTCCGCGCGGGAGACGAGATCGTGGTGACCCGCCTGGAGCACCATGCCAACTTCGTCCCCTGGCAGCAGTTGGCGCTCGCGCGCGGCGCCGCGTTCCGCATCGTCGAGCTCACGCCCGATGGACGGGTGGATATCGATCTGCTACGCCAGGCCGTCACGCCGCGCACGAAGGTGGTGGCGGTCGCCCACGTCTCCAATGCACTCGGCACGATCACGCCCCTCGATGAGGTCGCGGCGATCGCGCGCTCGGTCGGTGCGCTCGTGGTCGTGGACGGCGCGCAGAGCGCGCCCCACATGGCCGTCGATGTCGAGGGGCTCGATGTCGATTTCTACGCGTTCAGCGGGCACAAGATGGGTGCGCCAACTGGCATCGGCGGCCTGATCGGACGCCGCGCGATCCTGGAGGAGATGCCGCCCTACCAGATGGGCGGCGACATGATCGAGGTCGTCGGCGACGATCGCACGAGTTGGAACGTGCTCCCGCACAAGTTCGAAGCGGGCACGCCGAACGTGGGCGGCGCGGTCGCGCTCGCGGCCGCGGTCGGGTACCTGTCGTCGATCGGAATGGCGGAGGTGCGCCGCCACGAGCAGGCCCTCACCGCGATGGCGATCGAGCGCCTGGGTGCAATCTCCGGCGTGCGCCTCTACGGCCCGGACGCCGGCCAGCGCAGCGGTGTCGTGAGTTTCACGGTGGACGGCATCCACGCGCACGATCTCGCCACGATCCTGGACCAGGAAGGCGTCTGCGTCCGCGCCGGCCACCACTGCGCGCAGCCCTTGCTCCGCCGCCTGGGCGTGAGCGCGACCGCGCGCGCATCGTTCTTCGTCTACAACGACGAGCCGGACGTGGACGCGCTGGTGCGAGGCGTGCAATCGGCCCAGGCACTCTTCCACGGCGCACGCACCGCCCAGCCGGGCAGCCCCGCACACTCCGTCGCCACGAGCCACTGATGGCGATCGGCGCACGCGTGACGAGAGTGACCCGGCTTCATCGCGTGCAGCCGAAAAGGCCGAGCCTCTCGGTCGCGGACGCGATGCGGCCGATCACGGACGTGCGAGGATGTCGGGCGAACGTCGCGGCGCATCTGCCATGACCGCAACTCATCCCGCCGGATCCGCCGCGCTCGAGGAGTTGTATCAGGAACAGATCCTTGCGCACTATCGGCACCCGCACGGCAAGGGAACGCTGCCGGCCGCCGATGCCACCGCCACGGTGCGTAACCCGCTCTGCGGCGAGGAGGCGACAGTGACAGTCTCGCTCGACCGCACGGGCCCGGACATCCGCGTTCGCGACATCCGCTTCACGGGAGACGGCTGCTCGATCTCCCAGGCGTCCGCGTCGATGATGACGGACCTGGTCCGCGGCCTGAGTCAGACCGAGATCGCAGCGCTCACCGATCGATTCGAGGCACTACTTCGGGGTAATGCAGCCGCCACCCACGACACGAGCCTCGGCCCACTCCAGGCATTCGCGACATTGTCCCGCGTCCCGGCGCGAATCCCCTGCGCCATGCTAGCCTGGAAAGCACTGGCAAACGCAATCGGCTGACACGCCGGCCCACAGCAGTTTCCAACCCCCAATCCCCAACCCCCAATCCCCAGTCCCCAGCCCCCAACCCCCAATCCCCAGCCCCCAGTCCCCAGTCCCCAGCCCCCAGTCCCTACATATTCCGCCGGTACTGCCCCCCCGCCGCAAACAACGCCCGCCCGATATCACCGAGCGTACACACTTTACTCGTCTCCATCAGCTCCTCGAACACATTGCCGTTGCGGAGCGCGACGTGCTGCAGCCGCTCCAGCGCCGCCGGCCCCTCCGTCCGGAACCGCGCCTGCACCGCCGCTACGGTCGCGATCTGCGCCTCTTTCTCCGCTTCCGTCGACCGGATCACTTCGCGCGGGAGCACCGTCGGCGACCCGTCGGATGACAGGAAGGTGTTGACGCCGATCACCGGCAGCTCGCCGGTGTGCTTGAGCGTTTCGTAGGCCAGTGACTCTTCCTGGATCTTGCCGCGCTGGTACATGGTCTCCATCGCACCCAGCACGCCGCCACGGTCGCTGATCCGGTCGAATTCCTTGAGCACCGCGTCCTCGACCATGTCCGTCAGCCGCTCGATGATGAACGAGCCCTGCAGCGGATTCTGGTTCTTCGACAGCCCGTACTCGTGGTTGATGATGAGCTGGATCGCCATCGCCCGCCGCACGCTCTCCTCGGTCGGGGTCGTGATCGCCTCATCGTACGCGTTCGTGTGCAGGGAGTTGCAGTTGTCGGAGATGGCGTAGAGCGCTTGCAGCGTCGTCCGGATATCGTTGAACGAGATCTCTTGCGCGTGCAGCGACCGGCCGCTCGTCTGCACGTGATACTTGAGCATCTGCGACCGCGGCGCCGGCGCCGTACTTGAGCTTGAGCGCCTTGGCCCAGATTCGCCGCGCCACCCGCCCGATCACCGCATACTCGGGATCGGTGCCGTTCGAGAAGAAGAACGACAGGTTCGGGGCGAAGCTGTCCACGGGCAATCCGCGCGCAGATGTAGTACTCGACGTACGTGAACCCGTTCGCCAGCGTGAACGCCAGTTGCGTGACGGGTGTCGCCCCCGCCTCGGCAATGTGATACCCCGAGATCGAAACGGAGTAGAAGTTCCGCACGTTGTGGTGCGTGAAATACTCCTGCACGTCGCCCATCAGCTTCAGCGAGAACTCGGTCGAGAAGATGCAGGTGTTCTGCGCCTGATCTTCTTTCAGAATGTCCGCCTGTACGGTCCCGCGAACTTTCGTGATGGTGTCGGCGCGGATCCGATCGTAGACGTCGCGCGGCAGCACCGTATCACCCGTGACACCGAGTAGCATCAGCCCGAGGCCATCGTTCCCGTCGGGAAGCGGACCGGCATATCGCGGGCGCGGGACGCCGAGCGCGGCGAACCGCGCATCGATCGCCGCGTTCACCTGATCGGTGAGCCCATGCTCCGCAATGTACCGTCTCACACTGCTGGTCGATCGCCGCGTTCATGAAGAACGCCGTCAGAATCGGCGCCGGTCCGTTGATCGTCATCGACACCGACGTCTTGGGATCGGCGAGATCGAATCCCGAATACAGTTTCTTCGCGTCGTCCAGACAGCACACCGACACGCCGGAGTTACCGATCTTGCCGTAAATGTCCGGCCGCGTCGCGGGATCGTTGCCGTACAGGGTCACCGAATCGAACGCCGTCGATAACCGCCGCGCAGGCTGCCCCGCCGACACGTAGTGAAAGCGCCGGTTCGTCCGCTCGGGCGCTCCCTCCCCCGCGAACATCCGCGTCGGATCCTCCCCCTCGCGCTTGAAGGGAAAGACACCCGCCGTGTACGGGAACGCCCCCGGGACGTTCTCCTGCAGGATCCACCGCAGAATGTCGCCCCACCCCCGATAGGTGGGCAGCGCCACTTTCGGCACGTCGAGATGTGAGAGCGTCCCGCTCGTCAGCGGGACGTGGATGGATTTGCCCCGCACCTGGTAGACGAACTCTGATCCCTCGTAGCTCTCGCGCGTCGCGCCCCACTGGTCGAGCAGCGCCCGGTTCGCGCCATCGAGTTGCCGCTCCAGCTCCTCCCGCTTCGCCGGCAGCACGCCCGCGTCGCCCTCTGCGATACGCTCCGCGTCGATCACCGACTGGAGCCGCTGCGCCAGCGTACTCTGTTGCGCGGCCCACGTGTTGTACCGGCGGATCGTGTCGGTGATCTCGGAGAGATACCGCTGCCGGTCGGGCGGGATGATGTGGATCTTCTCGGGTTCTTCCGCGCTGGCCGTCGCCGACGTGTCGAAGTGCGCGCCACTCTTCTCCGCGATCCGGTCGATCAGCGTCCGGTAGAGCCGCGTCGTGCCGGGGTCGTTGAATTGCGACGCGATCGTCGCGATCACCGGCATCTGCTCGACGGGACGCGAGAACTGCTTGTGGTTCCGCTGGTACTGCTTCCGCACATCCCGCAGCGCATCGAGCGCGCCACGCTTGTCGAATTTGTTGAGCGCCACCACGTCGGCGAAGTCGAGCATGTCGATCTTCTCGAGCTGCGTCGGCGCGCCGAAGTCCGGCGTCATCACGTAGAGCGAGACGTCGGAGTGGTCCACGATCTCGGTATCCGATTGCCCGATACCCGAGGTTTCGAGGATCACGAGGTCGAAGCCGGCGACTTTGAGGATCGACGAGGCGTCGCGGACGTGCCCCGACAACGCGAGATTCGCCTGGCGTGTCGCCAGCGACCGCATGTACACGCGCGGATCGTTGATCGAGTTCATGCGGATCCGGTCGCCGAGCAGGGCGCCGCCGGTCTTTCGCTTGGTCGGGTCGACGGAAATGATGCCGATCGTCCGGTCCGGCTGGTCGATCAGGAAGCGCCGCACCAGTTCGTCCACGAGCGACGACTTGCCCGCCCCACCGGTGCCGGTGATGCCCAGAACCGGCACTTTGGTGCGCGCGGCCTCCGCGCGAATCCCGTCCAGCAAGGCCGCATGCTCCTCGCGCCAGTTCTCGGCCGCCGAGATCAGCCGCGCGATCGAGCCCGCATCCCGCCGCTTGGCGCCCTCCAGCTCGGCCTGCCCCACATCGCGGCCGATCGGCCGGTCGCTCCGCCGCAGCAGGTCGTTGATCATCCCCTGCAGCCCCATCGCGCGGCCATCGTCGGGCGTGTACACGTGCTCGATGCCGTACGCGTGCAGGTCGGCGATCTCCTGCGGCAGAATCACACCGCCGCCGCCGGCGAATATCCGGATCTCCTCGCGGCCGGCCGCCTTCAGGCGGTCGTGCATGTACTTCAGGTACTCGACGTGACCGCCCTGATACGAGGTCATGGCGATCGCGTTCGCGTCTTCCTGGATCGCGCAGTTCACGACTTCGTCCACCGACCGGTCATGGCCCAGATGGATCACTTCGGCGCCGCTCGCCTGCAGGATCCGCCGCATGACGTTGATCGCCGCGTCGTGCCCGTCGAACAGCGCCGCCGCCGTGACGATCCGGATCTTGTTGCGGCCGGCATACGGCTCCGCCCCGCGCGGGTCGGCCGCGGCAATCGGGCCGGCATTCGCTCCGGACTGGCGCCGGGCCGGGGGGGGCGGCGGTGGCGTGTGCCATGACTCTACCTCACCTCTCAGGTGCGCTCTGGTCGCTAATCATAAAGTTACATGGGGAAGCCGTAGCCGTGCCCGGCAACCTCCCGCCCAGTTAACGAGACGCGTAGGACAGGTTGCTGCCCCCAATCGCCGGCCCCAACCCCCAGTCCCTAGCCCCCAGTCCCCAATCCCCAATCCCCAATCCCTGTCCCCTCCTGACCCCCCTCGCCGCTCAGTCGTCTGTCCTGTGTCACCGGAGGCGACGTGGAGAAGATCATCACCGGTATCGTCGCGACGATCACCGGGAGTATCGGCTGGTGGATCGGCAGCGGGCTCGGGATCATGACCGCGTTCATCATCAGCACCATCGCAACAGGCTTCGGCGCGTACTACGGACGCAAGTTCGCGCGCAACATCCTGCCCTGAAACGACCAGGCCGGACCGCAGGTAGGGGCATCGTGTTCGTAGTCCCCCAATCCCCAGCCCCCAGTCCCTATTCCCCACTAACAGAGATGCACCGCCATCGCCTTGAACGAGGCGTGGATGGTCATGCCCGCGGCGAGCCCGAGTTCTCGCGCCGACTGGGTCGTGAGCGCCGCGACGAGCGGTGTCCCATGGATGTCGATGGTGACCCGGACCAGTGCTCCGGACGGCGCCAGCTCCACGATCCGCCCCCGATACGCGTTCCGGGCCGATGACGCGGTCTCCGCCAGCGACACCACCACCTCCTCGGCGCGAATCACCGCGTGCGCGGGACCTGGCACGCCGTCGCCCGCCGCAATCATCGTAAGGCCGCCCGGCGCGACCCGGAACTCGAATGTCTGCGGCCCGGTGACGGCTCCACCGTCCACGACACGTGCCTCCCCGCCGTAAACGTTCTCGGCTCCCAGAAACTCGGCGACATACGGCGACACCGGCTTCCGGAATACGTCCTCCGGCGTGCCAGCCTGCAACACGCGCCCCCCATCGAGCAGGATCGCGACGTCGCCCAGCAGCCCCGCTTCCGCGAAGTCGTGCGTGACCTGCAGGACGGTGAACCCGGCCTCGCGATGCAAGGCCCGAAGTTCGCGGCGCACGCTCGCCCGGCGGCGCGGATCGAGCGCGCTGAAGGGCTCGTCGAGCAGCAGCACAGACGGCCGGCGCGCCAGCGCGCGCGCGAGCGCGACCAGCTGCCGCTCGCCCCCGCTGAGTGACCGCACGTCGCGCCCGAGAAGCTCACGCGCGCCGAACCGCTGGCTCAGGTCACGCCCGATCGCCGCGTCGCTCGCCCCGTACGCGATGTTCGCCTCGACCGAGAGATGCGGGAAGAGATACGCGTGCTGGTACACGAGCCCCACGCCACGCGCGTCCGGCGGCAGCGCGGTCACGTCGCGGTCGCCCAGACTGACGGATCCGCCGGTGACCGGGACGATGCCGGCGATCGCCTCGAGCAGTGTCGTCTTGCCCGCGCCGGCGGGCCCGATCACGATGCCGTACTCCCCTTTCGGCACCTCGAACGTCATGTCGGCGAGCCGGAACGATCCGGCCCGCGCGGAGAGTCCGGTCACGGTGATCACGGCCGGCCGCGCTCCGGTCGTAGCGCAGCGCGCGCAGCGCGACCAGCGGAATGACGGCGAACATCACGAGCACCGCGGCGACCGGCAGCGCGGCGCGCAGGCCATAGCTCGTGAACCGATCGTAACTCAATACGCTCGCGACTTTGGGATTGTACGTGAGGATCACGATCGCGCCGAACTCGCTCACCGCGCGCGCCCACATCACGACCGCCGCCGCGACGAGTCCCCGAAGCGCCAGCGGAAGTGTCACCCGCCGGAACGCACGCCACGCCGGATCGCCCAGCGTCCGGGCGACGGCCTCGTACCGGGGGTCGACCCGGGCGAAGGCTTCCCGGGCCGCGCTCAGATACAGCGGTGCCGCGACGAACAGCATCGCGCACACGATCCCGGTCACCGATCCCGTGAGACGGAGCCCGAGCGCGAGGAGTCCCGAGCCGACGGCGCTCTGGCGGCCCAACGCCAGCAGCAACGCGATGCCGGCCACGGGATGCGGGATCACGATCGGCAGGTCGAGCACCGCTGCAACCACCGCGCGCCCGCGGAATGCGCGCCTGGCGAGCAGATACGCCAGCGGTGTGCCGCCGACCATGCCGAGAAGCGTCGCACCGGACGCGGTCACCGCCGTCAGAAGGAGCGCATCGCGAAGCTCGCTGTCATGACCGAGCTGCGCGAGCCCCGGCACTCCCGCGGCCGCCACCAGTTGCGCGACGGGCACCGTGAGGAATAGCAGCAGGAACGACGCGGCCAACGCCGTGACGACGCTCGCGATGCGGTACCCCGCCCGGTCACCCACCAGCCGCTATCCGCTCCCGCCGGGTCACACGCGTTCCGTCCGTGGGCATGGCCCATAGTATCGCTTCGCTTCGGCCGGTGGCCAAATCGGCCGAGTGGGATCCCGGCGGGCAGGAATCGGGTGCGTAAGTGTCTGTGCAGCACAGATGTGTCACAGGACCTGTGGCCGGCGCGCTGCAGCGCTCATGCGGCATCCCACCGGGAGGCCCGGCGGGGTAGATTTCCGCGGCACAGAACAGGCAATGAGCAGACACGGAGCAGGCGCGGGCGGCATCCTCAGCGATGACACCGTGGGCTGCCGGTAACGCAGCCCTACGAACTGGGAGTCATGCCCGCCGCACTCGAGCTGTCACACGTCACGAAGCGTTTCGAGGAGCACGTCGCCGTTCGCGACCTGTCGCTCCAGGTCCCCGCGGGCTCGGTCTACGGCCTGCTCGGCCCCAACGGCGCCGGCAAGACGACGACGATCCGGATGATCCTCGACATCATCGTGCCCGACGCGGGTGACGATCCGCTGCTCGGCACGTCCAACAACGACGCCGGGCATCCTCGACCGCGTCGGCTATCTGCCCGAAGAGCGCGGCCTGTACAAGAAGATGCAGGTGCGCCGCGTGCTGCGCTTCCTCGCCGAGCTCAAGGGCGTGCCGCGGCAGCGAAGCGGACAAGCGCATCGACGAATGGCTCGAGCGGTTCGGCCTCATCACGCCGGAGCGCAACTGGGGCGACGCGAAGGTCGACGAGCTGTCGCGCGGCATGCAGCAGAAGGTGCAGTTCATCGCGACGCTGCTGCACGATCCCGATCTCGTCATTCTCGACGAGCCGTTCAGCGGGCTCGATCCGATCAACGCGCAGGCGCTGAAGGACACGGTGGTCGAGCTCCGGGAGCGCGGCAAGACGGTCATCTTCAGCACGCACGTGATGGACAACGCCGAGCGGATGTGCGACTCGGTGTGCATCATCGCGCGCGGCGAGAAGGTGCTCGACGGCGAGGTGACGGAGGTGCGCAATGCGCACAGCGGCCGGTCGGTCGCGGTCGGATTTCTCGTGCACCCGCCGCCGGCGGTCGTCGAGGTCCTGCGCGATCCGGCGCTCGTCCTCCGCGCGGACGACTCGAACCGCTACGTCGAGGTCGAGCTGGCCCCGGGCGCCGACGCGCAGGTGTTGCTCCGCCGGCTGATCGAAGCGGGCGCGCCGCTCGAACGGTTCGAGCTGGTCCAGCCCTCGCTGCACCAGATCTTCCTCGAGACCGTCGGAGCGAACGGCGTGGAAAACGGGGTCGTGGGCGATGAGTAGGCGCCCCGCAGGTCCAATGCAGAAGTTCTGGGCGGTCTTCCGCCGCGAGTATCTCGAGCGGATCCAGTCCCGATGGTACATCTTCGCCACGGTCGCAGGCCCGGTCTTCTTCGGGTCGGTGATCACGGTGCCGCAGCTCCTGACCCGCAAGGCACACCCGTCCGCCGATGTGTCCCACATCGTCATCCTCGATGCGACGCACACGGACCTCGGTACCCGCATCGCCAAGGCCCTGAACGGCGGCCCGCTCGGCGACACGCTGGCGGCCGTGGTCCGGCCCGTGGTGTCGGGCGGCCTGCCGACGGCGCAGGATGCCGCGACCGCCGAGATCGTCAACCACCGCTGGATCGGATACCTGGTCATCGACAGCGCGGCGATGGCCGGCGCCGACGTCTACTACGCGGGCCGCAACGCATCGAGCGTGCAGGACATGAACCGCCTCACGGCGGCCGTACGGCGGAGCATCCTCGCGCAACGCCTCGAAGCCGTCGGTCTCGATCCGCGCCGCATCCGCGCGCTCACCGATGTGCGAAGTGAGATCAACGCCGACCGGATCACCGATCAGGGTCGCGGCGGGTCCGCGGAGCTCAGCACGATCTTCGCCTACCTGGTGGCGTTCACGCTGTACACGATGATCGTGCTCTACGGGAACGTGATCCTCCGGGCCGTCGTAGACGAGAAATCGTCCCGGGTCGCCGAGGTCGTGGTGGCGAGTGTGTCACCGGACACGCTGCTGGCAGGCAAGGTCTTCGGCGTCAGCAGCGTCGCCGTGACGCAGGTGCTGCTCTGGGTCGTGATGTCCACGGTCGTCTACAAGACTCGCGGTCCCCTGCTGCATCTCTTCCATCTCGACATTCCGGCGATCCCGCTCCCCACGATCAACGCGATGTCGATTCTCGCGCTCGTGGCGTTCTGGGTGCTGGGCTTCCTGTGCTACGCCGCTCTGTTCGCCGGGATGGGCGCCATCGTCACCAACCAGGAGGATGCGACGCAGGCCGCCCTGCCGGTCACGATGCTCGTGGTCCTGGCCGTCGTGCTCGTGGTCCCCGCCCTCCTCGATCCGAACGGCACCACGGCACGCGTGGCATCGTGGTTCCCGTTCACGGCGCCGATCATCATGCCGGTCCGCATGAGCGTGACACAGGTGTCGGCGTTCGAGGTCGTCTCGACACTCGTGGGCGTCGCCCTCGCCTGTTGGGTCTCCGTCTGGATCGCCGCCCGCCTCTACCGCGTCGGCCTCCTCATGTACGGCAAGCGCCCGAGCCTCCGCGAGCTGGGCCGCTGGATCAGACAAGCGTCCTGATGGCTATCGCGGCAACGCGAACGCGACGACATAGTCCCCCTTTCCCCAGTCCTCGCTGCCGCCGACGGAAATGACCACGTACTGCCGACCGGCGGCCTGATACGTCATCGGCGTCGCACGCGCGCCGCCCGGCAACGGCCCGCGCCACAACTCGCGCCCCGTCTCGACGTCGAACGCGCGCAACACGTGGTCGAATGTCGCGCCGATGAACACCAGCCCGCCCGCGGTCACGATCGGACCGCCGAGGCTCGGGGTGCCGAGCGGCGTCGTTGACACGCCACGCAACTCCGCCCGCAGGGTCGTGGGGTCGCCGAGCGGAACATCCCACGCCCGGGCGCCGGTCTTGAGATCGATCGCGACGAGCGACCCCCAAGGCGGTTTGGTGCACGGGATCCCGTTCGATGTGGTCACCATGTTGCGCCGCATCACGTAGGGCGTGCCGTGCATGCGGGTGTACTGATCGCCGAGCCGCGAGGAGTTCCGCATCGCGTCGGCGGTGTCGATCTGGTCGAGCGGGATGAGCTGCACTCGGGCCGCGATCGTGTTGACCGGCACGACGGCGATCTCGTGCTCCGGATCGAACGCCACGCCGCCCCAATGCGCGCCGCCGATGTTGGACGGCCGCTGCAGCGTCCCCTGCAGGCTTGGCGGCGTGAACACGCCCTCGTTGCGGAGCGGCCGCACGATCGCGAGGCACGCGTCGCGGATCTCCGGCGTCGGACCCCACACGTCGTCGAGCGTCAGCCCCTGCGGACTGAGCGGCGGAATCACCGTGTTGAACGGCTGCGTCGGCGAGGCGTGCTCGCCGAAGAGTTGTGCTCGCGGGCACCGGCCGCTCTTCGACAGGGAAGACCGGCTTGCCCGGTGTCCCGGTCGAGCACGAAGAGCTGTCCGGTCTTCGTCGCCTGGAGCACCACGTCCACGCGCTTGCCGTCGTGCGTGATGGTCGCCAGCACCGGCGGCGACGCGTTGTCGTAGTCCCAGAGGTCGTGATGAACGGTCTGAAATGACCACACGACCGTGCCGGTCGACGCGCGGAGCGCGACGATGGAGTTCGCGTAGCGGTTGTCGCCCGAGCGCTCGCCGCCGTAGTAGTCCGGACTCGGGACTCGCCGGTCGGGACGAACACGAGATCGCGCGCCGAATCGGCGGCGATCACCGACCACGCGTTCGCGGCGCCCGTCATGTGCGCGATCAGGCCGCGCCAGCTCGCCCACGCCGGATCAGTCGAATCGCGGGGAATCGGATCCCAGCTCCAGCGAAGCGCGCCGGTGCGCGCGTCGTACGCGCGCACTTCGCCGCTCGCCGCATTCGTGCGGTTGTTGTCGGCGACGCCGGATCCGGTGACGATCACGCCATTGACCACCGCCGGCGGCGACGTCAGCTCGTACTCCTCGGCGATAGGCCGGTGGGTTGTGTAGCCCGCGCCGGAGGTTCACGGTGCCGCTGTCGCCGAAGTCCCGGCACACCGCGCCCGTCGTCGGCGTCGAGCGCGATGATGCGCGCGTCGATCGCGCCGAGGTAGATGCGGCGCCGGCAGACGGCGCCGCGCGGGGCGTGCGGGTCGAGCCACGTCGAGACGCCGCGATTGGCGAAATCGCCCCAGTCGCCGCCCCGGTCGACGTGCGCGTCATAGGTCCACCGCGCCGTGCCGGCCGTTGGGTCGAGCGCGATCACCCGGCCGAACGGCGTCGACACGTACAATGCCCCATCGACCATGAGCGGCGTCGCCTCGAATTTCGTCGGCTGCCGCGTCTCGGTGGCCACGTCGCCGGTCCGGTATGTCCAGGCCACCGCCAGCGTCTTGACGTTGCCGCGCGTGATCTGCGCGAGCGGCGAGAACCGGCTGCCCGACTGGTCGTGCCCGTATGCTGTCCACTCGCCCGGCGGCGCGGCCTGCCCGCCGGCCGCTCTCGCCCCCAGCACGAGCAGACTGGCTACGCGAATGGCGACCCGCGCGCGCCAACGATCAACGAGAGGCAACCGGCTTGGGCCCACGAGCGCATCCTGGTAAGGGTCGCCTCCAAGCTATCGGTCCAGTGGTTGGCCGCAGAGCCGTTTGGGACGAGCGGGTCGCCACGGGGACCAGCGGGATGCGGCGAGGATGAACGCGCTATCCGCCCACGCCGAATTCCTGCGCCGCGCCGGCCCGGTATCGCCGGCTCCAGTTGAGTTCCGTCCCATCGCGCATGATGACGCGGAAATCCCCGTGCGACCACTCGTGCATCTCACGAATGGCTTCCAGCCGGATGAGCTCCGAACGGTTGATGCGCAGGAACTGCCCGGGATCCAGCCGCTCGGCCAGCGACCCGATGGTCGTGCGCAGCCGATGCCGGTCGGCGCCGCTGTGCAGCACCACGTAGTTGCGCTCCGATGCCGCGCGATCGATCCGCTCGATCGGCAGGAAGAGCGCTCGGCCGTCCGCGATCACGAGGATGCGGCGCAGATACTTCGGGCCCTCCGCTACCGCTGGCCGTGCACCTCCATTTCGGTCCCTCGCCGAACCGCCGGTCTGGATCCGCTCGCGCGCCCGCTCCAGCATGCGGTCGAACCGCCCGGGCGTGAACGGCTTCAGGAGATAGTCCACCGCCCCGACTTCGAAGGCGCGCATCGCATGGTCGCCGTGCGCGCTCACGAAGACGACATACGGGCCGCCGTCGCGATCGAGCGCTTCAGCCACTCCGAAGCCGTCCAATCCAGGCATCTGGATGTCGAGAAAGACGATGTCCGGGCCACTCCGCTTGATCGCGGCGATCGCCTCGCGGCCCGTCGCCACTTCACCGATGACCTCGACACCTCCCGCCGCGGCCAGCATTCGGCGGATCTTCGCACGGGCCGGCGCCTCGTCGTCAACGATCAGCGCGCGCATGTTCCACATCGGCAGGGGCCACGACGGCGGACACCGGGCGCGCGGGAAGCCGCACGGTCACGCGATACGAACCATCGGACGCGACGGTGTCCAGCGACGCCCGCGCGCCGTACGACAGGCGCAGCCGGTCCCGCGTCGTCCCAAGGCCCGTGCCCGCCCGCCAATCGGCCGGTGACGCGCCGGCCACCGTGTTTTCGATGCGGATTTCCAGATCCTCGCCATCACAGCGGATCCGGATCAGAATGTCCGTGCTCCCGAACTCGGCCGCGGCGCCGTGCACGACGGCGTTTTCGACGAGCGGTTGCAGGAGAAGCGGCGGCACGCCCATCGCCCCGCACTCCGGCCCGGCATCGAGCGTACAGCGGACGCGGTCCCCGAACCGCGCTTCCACGAACGCGAGATAGGCATCGAGTGTGTCCAGTTCCTGCTCCAGCGTCACTTCTTGACGCTCGCTCGTCTGCAATGCACGCCGCAACAACTCGCCGAGCCGCCCGATCAAGTCGTCGGCGGCGACAGGATCGTCGTAGACGATTGAGGAAATCGTGTTGAGCGCGTTGAAGAGAAAATGCGGCTGAAGCCGGGCGCTCAGAGCCTCGAGACGCGCCGTGGCCGCGTCCCGCTCCAGCGTCGCCGCGCGGACTTCCCGGTCGCGCAGATAGCGCTGCACACGCATGAAGGTGAGAATGCCCACGATCACGGTGTAACTGATGACGTCCTCGGCCGACTCCATGAAATACCGGGCCGGCATGCGGCCGTAGTCGTAGACGCCGTGACCCGCAAGCGGAAAGAGCACGCGGCGGCTGAGCGCGAGCAGCGTCGTGTGCCCCGCGCTGAAAACAACGTACGTGAGCGCGTGCGCCGGCCAGTTCGCACGCCACCGGCCCGCGGACAACGGATACCGGCGCTCGGCCATGACGATGAGGGGGAACAGCAACAGCGCCGCGTATGCGCCCGTCGACTCCTCGAGGACGCGCCGCACCAGCGTGCCCTGCATGCCGCGGGTGATATCGTCGAGATAGAAGTACAGGAACCGCAGCAGCCCGGCCAGCGTGAAGAGCAGAAACGCGACGCGCCAGTTGATCTCGGGCGCGCGATCGGCGCTGGCTGCCGGATCCTGGCCGGAAGTCGGGGACATGCCTCCGACGTTACAACTCGCCACGCCGGGACGCCACACTCGGCGCCCCGGCCCTCCTCAGACCGGCGCCGCCTTCGTCACCACGATGCGATCGGATTCGTGCCCCGCCTCATCGATCTGCCGGAGCTGCAAGCGCTTTGCATCCACGTCGATCACCGTGAAGGAGTGGCGGTCGGTGAGCATGCGCGCGGTGTAGGGAACGCGCTCGTCCTCCTCGTGAACCCATCGCGACGGATCGCTCGTGAACCCGGGATCGTACAGCTCCTTTCCGCCCGCCCCGGTGGTCACGTAGATGATGCCTCGAGGCACGGTCTTCGTGTGGCCGTCGAACTCGGTGTCGACGGTGAACGTGCCCGGCACCATCCGGTCAGCCTTCCCTTTCGCTGCGGCATGTCCCGGCCCCGACGGCGCGAACGTGAACGGGCGCGTGCGCTGGTAAATGTGCTCGTGGCCGGACAGGACGAGATCGACTTTGTGCTGCTCGAACAGCGGGCTCAATACCCGCATGTGTTGATGCTTGTAGTGCTTGTCGCCCGCGTTGAACGCCGGATGGTGATACACGACGATCTTCCACGCCGCGTCGGTTCCCGCCAGATCGCGATCGATGTAATCGTGCCACCCGGCATCGGTGGGATCGACGTACACGTTCGAGTCGAGACAGAGGAAGTGCACGTCGCCGTAGTCGAACGAATAGTTGCCCATCCGCGGGAACCGCGCGCCGGCGCACTCGCGGAACTTCGCGAACGCGGCCGCTCCGTCGCCCGCCGCGATCACCGGCGTCGCCTGAGGCGGCGTCTCCGGGCCGGTCAGCGGGAGATACAGGCTGCTGTAGTACGCGAGAGCGTCCGGCGACTTGTCGAAATTGGCGGCGGGCTGCCCGTTGGCGTCCGGTGTGTGGACGTCGTGGTTCCCGAGCACCGTGTAGAACGGCACGGACCGCAGGAGCGGCGCCCCGGTCCGCGGGCCACCGACGTCGGCGTTGTAGATGGGGAAGAAGTACCTGGCGTACTCCGTGTCCAGGCCGCCCTCGTACACGTTGTCGCCCGTGTTCATCACGAAGTCCGGCCGCGCCTGGTGCGCGTACCACGCGATCGCACGCTGGCCCGCCGACCCGTACGCGTTGTCCCCGAAGGCGACGAATCGTGTCGCCACGCCACGCGGCCGGCGCGTCGTCACGTACCCCTCGACGATCGGCCGCGCGGCCTCCCGGACGCGGTAGTGGTATCGCGCGCCGAGCGCGAGACCGGAGATCGTCGCGGCATAGTTGCGGCGTGCGCCGCCCGCTGGACCGGCGCCGGCGTCACGCGTGGTCACCGACACGGTGGTCTCCTGCCCGTACGTTCGCGTCGCCCCGTACTCGACCGTGAACTCCGCCGCGCGATCTTCGGTTTGCCACGCGACCACCAGCGATTCCTGCCCGGCCACCAGGACGCCCGCCGGCCCCGGCTGAATGTAGGGAAGCGCGGTGAAGAGCAGGGGCCGCTCGCGAACTCGCGATGCCGTGCCCGGCGAGGCAGGCGACGATGCCGGCAGCGCGAACGGAAACCGCCGCCATCCAGTCGGTACGAGAGCGAGAAACGTGACGCCGCCCGCCGCGCGGGTCGCCGCCCGCAACAACTCGCGGCGGCTCATGTCGGTTGTCATCCGCATGAAAATGAGAGCCGCGCCGCCAACTCGTCGTGCCTGTGAGGCCATGTTACCCGAGTGTTACGGCTGGCCCTGTCCGAGCATTGGGGTGGGTCATGACCCGCCCTCTCGCGACCCCACCGTCCCTGGTAGGGGCGGGTCATGACCCGCCCTCTGTAGTTGCCGTCCCACCACCGCCCGCGGCCCGCGCATCACCCCGTGACGACGAGTTTGGGCAGAGGATGCGGACGCCCGCCCCGCAGCGCGAGCACCAGCGTCGGGACCACGAACAGCGTGATCGGCGTCGACAGCGCCAAACCACCGATCACCGCCAGCGCCAGCGGCCGCTGCAGCTCACTCCCCGCCCCCACGCCGAGCGCCAGCGGCAACAACCCGAACAATGTGCAGAGCGTGGTCATGAGAATGGGCCGCAACCGGATCCGCGCGGCCTCGCGAATCGCCTCTTCCAGCGACACATCCCCGCGCTGCATCCGCAGCCGGGTGAAATCCAGCAGAATGATCCCGTTCTTCACGATCAATCCCACCAGCAGGATCAGCCCCATGATCGACGAGACGTTGAGCGGGGTACCGGTGACCAGCAGCAGCGCGATCGCCCCCGCGAACGACACCGGCGCGACCAGCACGACCACCAGCGGCTCGACGAAGGACTCGAACTGGACGACCATCACGGCCACGACACTCACGACGGCCAGCACCAGCACGATCAGCAGCGTGCGGAACGCCGCCTGCTGGCCGGCATACTGCCCCCCGACTTCCACGCGGATCCCCGCGGGCGCCGGATGCGCCTTCAGCACGGCCAGTACCCCCCGCATCACGTCGCCCAGCGATCGCTGGTCCTTGTCGGCCGTGATGGCGATCATCTGCTGCTGGTTCTCACGCGTCAGTTCCGCGCGGGAATCCGCCATCCGGATGGTCGCGAGGGCGCCAAGTGGCGTCGCCCGGCGGCCCTGCCCCATGATGGGAAGCGACTCGAGACGCAGCGGATCGTACCGCACCGAATCCGGCGCCCGCACGCGGATGCCGATCGAGCGGTCGTCGCGCCGGATTTCGCCCGCAGCCACGCCGAGCATCGACCCGCTCACGTCGGCGCCCACTTGCTGCGGGGTCATACCCACGCGCGCCGCCTCGGCCGGATCGATGTGCAGCAGCAGCTCGGACGATGGATCGCTCACGCCCGGATACAGGTCCGCGAGGCCCGGCACTTTCCGGAGATCGGGAGCCAGCACGTTGGCATACTGCTCGAGTTGAACGAGCTGCTCGCCGAACAGCTTGATCTCCACCGGCCGCGAGGCGCCCGCCAGATCGTTGATCACGTCGGACAGGATCTGCACGAACTCGATGTGCAGCCGAGGCACCGCTCGCTCGGCCTGCGACCGCACGTCGGCCATGACTTCCTCGATCCCCCGCGAGCGCTCACGCCGCGGTGACAGCCTCGCGACGATGTCCCCCACGTTCTGCTGCGTGGCGAACAGCCCCAGCTCGGCGCCCGTCCGCCGCGAGGTCGCTACGATCTCCGGGGTCCGGCCCAGGATGCGCTCGATCAGGTGTACCTGGCGGTCGGTCTCCGCGAGCGCCGTCCCGCCGGGACTGATGTAGTCGAGCACGAACGCGCCCTCATCCATCTCCGGCAGAAACCCCGTCTCGGCAAATCGGAGCGCGATCGCACCACTCATCATGAGTACGACTGAGGCGGCCACGACGGTCCACGGACGGTGCAGTACCCGGGCCAGTGCGCGCTCGTACCAACCGGCAAGCGCGCCCGCAGCCCTCACCACCCGGTCGAACAAGCCCGGCCGCCGGACGAAGTCGTGCCCCGGTATGCCGGGGTCCCCGGTCGCAATCGCTTCGGTTTCGTGTGCCACACCGGCGCTGATGAATCGCTCGGCGAGCAACGGGATGATGGTGAGTGCCAACCCCAGCGACACGAGCACGGCGATGGTCAGCGTCACCGACAGCGCGATGAAGAATTGCCCCACCACGCCCTCCAGAAGCCCCAGCGGCAGGAACACGACCACCGTCGTGATGGTCGATGAGCTGACGGGCCAGATGAGTTCCTGCACGGCGTCCCGCACCGCCGCATGACGGTCCGTCCCGCCGGTCAGGGCGACGTGACGCGCGATGTTCTCCGTCATCACCACCGCATCGTCGATCACCAGCCCGATCGCGATCGCGAGCGCACCCAGGGTCATCAGGTTGAATGTCTGGCCAACCAGCCACATGGCGAACACGGTGATCGCCAGGGTCAGCGGAATCGAGGCCGCACTCACCGCGGTCATCGCCCCGTCCCGCAGAAACAGCAGAAGCACGGTGGCCGCGAGCAGCGCGCCGATGAGCATCGCGTCCCGCACCGACGCCACCGCATCCCGGACCAGCGCCGCCTGATCGTAGACCGGCTCCACCCGCACGCCCGGCGGCAAGGCCGGCGCAAGGGCGCGCATCACGCCCGCGACGCTGTCGGCGATCGCCACTGTGCTGGCCCCGAGCTGCCGCGTGATGTTGATCTGCGCCGCCGGCGCCGTCGCCCGCGACGATACGGGTGTGATCCTCCGTGCCCAGTGCGACGGTGCCCAGGTCGCGAACTCGCACGCCAGGGCCGGCAGCGGCCGTGACGACGATGTTGCCGATGTCCTCCGGTGTGTGCGCCTCCTGGTCGGTCACGATCAGTAGTTGCTTGTAGTCCTGCTGCAGGCGCCCGACGGCGTCCACGGCCGTGGCCTGCCGGATCGCGAGAGCCACATCGTCGTACGAGAGGCCCTGCGCCGCGAGGCGCGCGGGGTCGCACACGACTTCGATTTCGCGAACGTCGGTGCCCTCGATGTCCACGCGCCCCACGCCCGGCACTCGCGAGATCACGGGACGCACCTGATACCGGGCGATGTCGAACAGCGCCGCCGCGTCGCCACCCTCGAGGTTGTACGACAGGATGGGGAATATCGACGGTGTCAGCCGCTCGGCCTGGATGTCGAGTCCCGCCGGCAGATCGCCGCGCGCTTCGTTGATCCGCGCCTGCACGAGTTGCAGTGCGTATAGCATGTCGGTGCGCGGCGCGAATGTGACCGTGATCTCGCTCGCGCCGCGGATCGAGCGCGAATGCACGCGGGATACGCCGGGCACGACGCTGATCGCTTCTTCGATCGGACGCGTCACGCTGAACACGACCTGCCGGGCGCCCAGCGAGGAGCCGCGCGCGACGATCGTGATGCGCGGGAATGTCAGCTCCGGATAGATCGCCGACGGCAGCCGCAGACCCGCTCCGATGCCCGCCGCACTGAGAAGCGCGACGATCAGGTAGACGAAGCGCCGGTGCGCGCTCAGGTGGTCGAACAGGGTCACCGGACTGGCACGACCTTCGCGCGATCTTCCACGCCGTAGGCACCCTCGGTCACGACGGTTTCGCCCGGGTGCACGCCGTCCACGATCTCCGCCGTCGTCTCCGTCCGCCCCCCGACGACGACCGCACGCGCGTGCGCGATCCCGTCGGTCCCCACCACGAACACTTTGAGTCCGTCGCCGTCCGGCACCAGCGCCTGCACGGGCACCGTCGCCGCGTCACGGCGGACGCCGGCGTCGATCCGGCCGAAGATGGTCTCGCCGATACGGAGCACCCGCGCGGGATGTATGAGCCGCGCCCGCATCGCCACCGTTCGCGTCGTCGTGTCGAGCGCCGCTCCCACGGTGCTGACGACGGCCTGCCCCAGCGCATCGCCGTGGACTCCCTGCCCGCTGGTGAGTGCCACGGCGGCGCCGGGGTGCACCCGCGCGGCTTCCGCTGCCGACAGGCTGAACACCAGGTCCAAGGCGTTGGGGTCGGCAATGCTCGCCACCGGCTGGCCGGGATCGGCCGTCGCGCCGAGCACGGCGGAGAGCCGCGTCACGACGCCGTTGAATGGCGCCCGCAGGGTCGCGAGTTGTTGCGCGCGCTGCGCCGCGACGTCGGCGCTCCGCGCGCTCGCGAGATCTGCCGCCGCCTGATCGACGTCTTTGCGGGCGGCGATCCCGGCCGCCGCAAGCCGCTGCGCACGGTCGTACGCATGCTGTGCCAGCGTGAGCGCCGCATCCGCGCTCGCCGCCGCGGCGTCGATTGGCGCCCGCTCGAACGCGACGAGTGAATCGCCGGCGTTCACACGATCGCCCGGCGCCACGAAGATCCGCGCCACGCGCGCCGCCGCTGCCGGAGCGAGTTCCGCGTAGTGCCCCGGCCTGGGCGCGACGACACCGATCGCCGTGATCGATTCGCCGAATGCCTGCCGCGCCACCACCGCGGTGTGCGCCCCGACGACCGGCGGCACGGCGGCCTCCTCGTCGTCACCCCCACCCGCGGCATCGTGCGCTGTGTCGCCGGCGCCCGCGTCGGCATGGTCGCCCGCCGCAGGCGTGACCTTCCCGGCCGGTGCGGCGGCTGCAGTCGAATCGGACGCCGCCGGCGCGCTGCCCTTTCCCCGGCACCCGCCGGCGACGACGAACGCGATCGCAAAGGTACACGCGACAGCGATCCGGCTCGCACACCGCCAACCCGTCACGCAGCAGCTACCGTCCCGTGCTTGCCGTCCCACCATTGCCAGTCGTCGAGGGCAGTAGGCGCCCTTCGAGAACCGAAGGTCGCCCTTTTCGGGCAAGGGCGCATCTGTCGTTGCCGTAGATCCCTGCGTGTGGACCGCTGTGGGCTGTGTCATGGGGACGATGCGGTGAGTCCGGCCAGTCGCACGGTCGCGACGGCCGTATTCGCGGCCGCGAGATCGTCCAGATACTGCCCCCGTGCGTCGCGCGCGCTGCGCTGGGCTTCGATGACGCTCGCCAATCCGCTCGCACCCTCGGCAAACGCGACGAGGGACCGCGCCGCGACGCGATCCGCCGCGTCGAGCAGGGTGCCGTCGCGCCGCGCACGGGTCATCGCCGCGTCGAGCTCCCGCGAGGCCCGCGCGATCGCCGCCGCCGACTCGCGCCGCGCGAGGTCCAGCTCGAGCTTCGCACGGTCCCGGTTCGCCGTCGCCAGCGCGATTTCGCCGTGGTCGTGGTTGAAGAGCGGCAGTGGCAGCGAGACCCCCACCGTGGGCATGAGATACGGCTGGCCCGGATCGCCGGCCTCGAGCCCCGCCTGAATCGACGGCTGTGCCAGCACGGACCGGCGCGCCAAGGTGAGCGCGGACTCGTTCGACTGGACGGCTGCCGCCGCCGCCGCGACCGGCAGCGGGTCCGCGCCATTCACCGGCGCCACCCCCGCCCCCGGATCGCCCGGCATCGCCAGCGTATCCGTGAGTGTCACGGCAGGCCGGTCCGATGGAAGTCCCAGCACGGCCTGGAGATCGAGCAGCGCGCTGATCGCCACGATGGAATCCGCCGCCGACGCGTTGGCCGCCTGCCCCGCGTTGATGGCCGCCAGATCGACGTCCAGGTCGCTCGCGTCGCCGGTCTCGCGCCTGAGAAGGGCCAGCCGGTGCAGGCTGTCGGCGTCCACGGCGTTCCGGTGCGACAGCGCTGCATGCCCGGCCGCCACCAGCGCCCGCGTGTACGCGGTGTCGGCGTCGTAGCGGGTCTGCGCCCGCTCGAACGCGTAACGGTACGAAGCCGCACGCAGGCCCAGTTCCGCCGCATGCACGCGCGCCCCTCGCACCCACGGATAGTCCACGGGCACGCTCAGCACGCCGTGGTAGAACGGCACGGCGCGCGAATACGTCAGATCCGCCACCGGGTTGGGATAGCCGCGTGCGACCGTGAGATCGGCATGCGCGGCCACCGAGTCCTGCAGCGCAAATGCGCCCCGCGGACCCCGCCTCGCCGCAGCATCGATCGCCCCCGCCCGGGTCATCGGCGTCAGGACGGGCTGCGCACCTGGCGCGGCCGCCTGGCCGTGAGCCGCGCCGCCAACCACCCCCAACGCCGCGACGGCCGCCGCCATCACGACGATGGCGCGGGTCGCAGCCCCACCCATCAGGCCGCACCCATCCGATCGGGCACCCATGCCGCGAACGGTAGCGCGCAAAGCTGTCGGCACGATTACATGCGGAGTGCCCGAATAGGGTGGACGCTGGGGCACGCTGGCCAGGTGACGAGGGCAGTAGCGGCCGTTCGGGAACGGCCGCCCACCGCAGCCGCGGGGCGTCAGTCCCGGCTACGTCACGATCCGTCGTCGGCCGCCCCCAGGCCCGCTTTGTAATCGTGCGGTCAGATTCGCGGAGTAGGTTCGTCTCCGGAAGGTGCGATCCAGCGCGAGACCGGCGTGTCTAACCTCTGACTCGAGGACGTATGTCCGCTCACTTCTCTATCGGCCGCATTCGAGACACGCTGGCGTTGCTCGCCGCGTCGATCGCGGTGGTGGCAGCTGTCACCGTCACTGCAAGGGCGCAGAGCACGGGCTACGCGCTCGCCAAACAGATCCCGCTCCCCGGTGACGGGGGATGGGACTACCTCGAGTTCGACCCGGCCGGCCACCGGCTCTTCATCACGCACGGCACACACGTGATCGTGATCGACCCCAAGACGGGTGCCCTCATCGGTGACATCACCGGCACGCCTCACGTGCACGGGGTTGCCCTCGCCCCCGATCTCGGCCGCGGCTTCATCACCGCCGCCGGTGACTCGGCCATCCACATCTTCGACCTGAAGACGCTGAAGCAGATCGGCACCGCCAAGGCCGATCCGGACGACGACGCCATGCTGTACGACCCGAAGACGCACTATGCCGTCAGCATGAACGGCGACGCGGGCACCGCGACGGTGGTCGCCGGCGCCACGGGAGAGGTGGTCGGCACGGTGAAGCTCCCCGGCAAGCCGGAGTTCGCCGTCACCGACGGACGCGGCACGGTCTACGCCAACATGGAAGACAACAGTCTCCTCGTCGCGATCGACCTCGCGTCACTCAAGGTCGTCCGCCAGTGGTCGCTCGCCCCCTGCGAAAGCCCGTCAGGCCTCGCGATCGACGTTGCGCATCACCGGCTCTTCAGCGGCTGCCACAACAAGGTCATGGCCATCTCCCAATGCCGACGCCGGCAAGGTGATCACCACGGTGCCGATCGGCGGACGCGTCGATGCGAATCGCTTCGACGCCGGCACGGGCGACGCCTTCAGCTCGAACGGTGACGGCACGCTCACGGTCGTCCACGAGGACTCGCCCGACAAGTTCACGGAGTTGGGATCGGTCCAGACGGTGCTCGGCGCCCGCACGATGGCGCTCGACCCCGCCACGCACACGATCTACCTCGTGAGCGCGAAGTTCGCGCCCGCCGAAGGCAACGAACGCCCCAAGCCGGTCCCGGGCAGCTTCACGCTGCTGGTGGTCGAGCGGGCGAAATGATCGCCGGCAGAATCTGACTGGCGAACGGCGGGGGATGGGCCGGGTCCGGGGCGCCGCGATCCGGCTCCCACCCCCGCCGTTTCGCTATCAGCTCACGGGCTGCGCGCTGGAGACCGGGAACCGGATCGTCACGCGAGTGCCCGATCCGCGGCCGGACTCGACGTCGATCGTCGCCCGATGGGCGTCGGCGATCCACCGCCCGATCGACAACCCCAACCCCGCGCCTTGCCCGTGCGACCGCGCTTCCACGCCCCGGTAGAACCGGTCGAAGATGAACGGCAGCTCGGCGGCGTTGATCCCGGCGCCCGAGTCGTCCACCGTGACGACAGCGCGCCCATCTTCCGCACGCACCCGCAGCGACACACGGCCGCCGGACGGCGTGAACTTGATCGCGTTGTCCAGCACGATCACGACCAGTTGGTGCAGCAGCACCGGATCGGCATCCACCGGTGCTTCCTCGAACTCGGAGACGACCAGCTCGACGCCCCGGCGCTCCGCCAGGACCCGCACACCCGCCACGGCCTCGAGCACGACGTCATCGAGGTAGAGGCGCCGCTGCACGAGCGGCCGCTCCCCCGCATCCGCCCGCGCGAGCATCAGCAGGTCGTCCACGATCCCGCCGATGCGCTCCGATTCGGCGCCGATCGCGGACAGGGCCGCCACGTACGCCGCGGGTTCGCGCTCACGCTGGAGCGCCACGTCGGCCCGGCTTCTCAACACCGCGACCGGGGTCCGCAGCTCGTGCGCAGCGTCGGCCATGAACCGCCGCATGTGGGCGAGCGTGCGCGCCATTGGCGCCGTCGCTTTCCCCGCGAGGAACCACCCGCCCGCGGCAACCAGCAGCAGCGCCGCGGCCGCCGCGCCCGCGAACGCGCCGATGAGCGCCGCGTACCGGTCCTCGAGTTCCACCCGGTCCGCCACCGCCGCCGCGACGTAGATCTTTCCGCTCTTCAGTGTGAACCGCTCGGCGTGCGCCTGCAGGTTGCGATCGCCCGCGGGATCCCGCCGCTTGAAGTGCTCGTCCGCCACGCCCGCGCCCGCCGCACGCTCGGCGACCGAGACGACATGCGCGTCGGCCCGCGGCGGCGTCAGCGGCCGGCCCGCCGAGTCGAACAGATACAGCTCGCGGCCCGGGATGGTCAGCTCCTCGACCGCGTCGACGACCCCGCCCGTCGCCGAAACCGCCTCGACTTCGCGAATCTGCGCGGCCTGCGCGACGGCGCGGGCCGCGGCGTGCAGCGATGCATCGAGATCGCGCGCCAATTGCCGCGCGATCACGGAGAAGAGTGAGATCCCCAACACCGCGAGCACGAGCGCAAATGTCCCGACGTACCACGCGGTCAGTTGCAGCCGGATCCGTCGCAGCGCCGGGACGGTCACCGGAGCGGGAGCCCGCGCTGGACCGCCCTCGGGATCAGAGGCCAAAGCGATACCCGGCCCCGCGCACGGTGTGAATCAGCTTGGGCTCGAACTCGTCGTCGATCTTCCGCCGCAGCCGGCGGACCAGGACTTCGAGCACGTTGGTGAAGGGGTCATGGTTGTCGTCCCAGACATGGGCCGCGATCGCGGCCCGGTCGGACACCGTCCCTTCATGCTGCGCGAAGAACTCCAGGAGCGCAAACTCTCGCGCCGTCAGTGAGATCGGCCAGGCCGGCCCGCACGACGCGCCGCGCCGCGAGATCGACTTCGAGATCGGCGATCCGGATCTGTTCCGGCACGATGGCCGGCCGCCGCCGCCCGAGCGCCCGCACGCGGGCCAGCAGTTCGCGAAACGCGAACGGCTTCACCAGGTAGTCGTCGGCGCCCGCCTCCAGCCCGTGGACGCGGTCGTCGACGGCGTCGCGCGCGGTCAGCATCAGGATCGGCGTCGCGATGTGGCGTGCCCTCAACGCGGCGCACAGGTCGAAGCCGTCGCCGTCCGGCAACAGCACATCGAGCACGATGACGTCGTACGTGCCGAGCGCGGCCCGCTCGCGGCCCCGGGCCACGGTCTCCGCCACGACGGTCTCGATGTGATGCTCGCCGAAACCCTGAGCCAGGATTCCGGCGAGCTCCCGATCATCCTCGACGACGAGGACGCGCATGGTATCGCTTCCGCCTCGCCGCCGCCCGTCCGGCCAGGGTCAGACCGTCGTCCGCTCCACCGGTGCGGTTGCCGTCGTCGTTGCCGGCTGGCAATACCGGTCGAACGCATCGGTGAGATCGCGCGCGATCTCGTCGGCCCCGCGCCCTTCGATCTGATAGCGCTCGATCATGTGCACGACCCGCCCATCACGCAGGAGCGCGATCTGCGGCGACGACGGCGCATAACCGGTGAAATAGCTCCGCGCCTTCTGCGTGGCATCGGTGTCCTGTCCCGCGAAGACGGTGGTCAGGTGCTCCGGACGCACCGCATGGCTCAATGCCTTCGCCACGGCCGGACGGGCGTTGCGCGCCGCGCACCCGCATACCGAGTTGACCACCACCAGGGTGGTCCCGGGCGTGTTCTTGATCGCATCATCGACGGCCGCCGCGGTGCGCAGCTCCGAGACCCCGAGGCGGGTCAATTCCTGGCGCATGGGCGCCACAAAGCGTTCGTCATACATGGATTCGCATCACTCCGTTGAGATACAGGCCACTGCCGAAACATATCCGCCTGGATGCCCCGGGGTTCCGTATCGCGTCCCCGAGGGCCTGCCCACCTGGAAACAGAGGACCGGAGACGGATCTCCGCACGACATCTACGCCTTGTCGTCGAGGGCAGTAGGGGCCGTTCGAGAACCATCGGTCGCCCTGTTCGGGCAACGGCCCCGCCCTACGCCCCCCGCCGTTCCGCCACGCCCAGTGCCGCCGCCACTGCTTCGACGGTCGCCGGCAACGGCGCCGCGTCGTCCTCGAGCGCCGGCGCGAACTGGGCGTCCTTGAGGCCGTGCCCCGTGCAGACGCAGACGCACTCGCTGTCCGCCGGTGTCCGCCCCGCGGCCACGCTGGCGCGGAGCGCGGCGAGTCCGGCCGCCGATGACGGTTCGCAGAAGATCCCCTCGCGGCGGGCCAGTTGGCGATAGGCGTCGAGGATGTCGGCATCGCTCACCGCCCGGAACTCCCCGCCCGACTCGGTCGCCGCCGCCACCGCGGTCTCCCAGCTCGCCGGCAGGCCGATCCGGATCGCGCTCGCGATCGTGTCCGGTGACTCGACGGGATGGCCGAGCACCAGCGGCGCCGCGCCCGCCGCCTGGCCGCCGACGATCGACGGGAGCGACCGCGTGCGCCCCATGTCGCGGTAGCGCCGGAATCCCGCCCAGTACGCACTGATGTTCCCCCCATTCCCCACCGGCAACGCCAGCACGCCGGGCGCATGCCCCAGCACGTCGCAGATCTCGTAGGCGGCGGTGGCCTGCCCCGCGATCCGATGCGGATTGACGGAGTTCACGAGCTCCACCGCGTACCGGGCCGTGAGCCCGCGCGCCACGTCGAGCGCCGCATCGAATCCGGTGTCGAGCGCGATCGCACGCGCTCCGTACGCGAGGGCCTGCGACACTTTGGCGCCCGCGACTTTGCCGCGCGGCAGCAGCACGACCGCGGTCACGCCCGCCCGCGCCGCGTAGGCCGCCGCACTCGCCGCGGTGTTGCCGGTCGACGCACACATGATGGTGCGCGCTCCGCTCTCCACGGCCTTCGCCACGGCCACCACCATCCCGCGGTCCTTGAACGACCCCGTGGGATTCATCCCCTCGAATTTCACGTACAGCGACGCGACGCCCGCCCACGCGGCGAGCCGCGGCACGTCGAGCAGCGGGGTGTCCCCCTCCTGCAGCGAGAGCGCCGGCGTCGCGCTCGTGACGGGCAGAAGCGCGGCGTAGCGCGCCAGCACGCCCCGCGCACGGCTGTTCACGCCGGGACCACTGGTCTCACTCAACGGTCGCACCCCTCGCGTCCGGCTCGGCGGCGAAGAACACCACGCCCGCTCCGGCCGCCGTGCGAAACGCCGCCGCCATCGCGTCCGCCACGTCGAATGTCCGATCCGGCGCCGCGAAGGCCAGAAGCCCTGATCCCGCGCCCGATACGGTCACACCCCACGCACCCGCGTCACGCGCGGCCCGCATGGCGTCTACCGCGCCCGGTATCAGCGGCAGGCGATACTGCACGTGCAAACGATCCGAGAGGCCAAGCCGCATCAAATCGGCGTCGCCGGTCTCCAGTGCCCGGAGAAGCGCCGCCATCGCGCCGACGTTGTGCACGGCGTCGGCGTGCGCGACGGTGCGCGGCAGTGCGGCCCGCGCGCGCCGCGTCTCGAGCTCCACTCCTGGCGCCGCGAACGCGAACCCCACGCGGTCCGACAACGGCAGACGGAAGGCATGCGGCACGCCGTCGTCTCCAGCCGCGACGGCCACCAGGCCGCCGAGGATCGACGGGGCGACGTTGTCGAGATGGTCCTCGAACTCCCGCGCGATACGGAGCGCGTTCGGGGGTTCGAGCGGGACATCCGCGGCCGCGGCAGCGAGCGCGATGCCGGTGACGACGGCGGCCGCCGACGACCCGAATCCTCGCGCGATCGGGATCTCGGAGTCGAGGGTCAACGTCCCGCCAGGCAGGGCGATGCCGAGCGACTCGGCGTAGCGCCGAAACGCACGGACGATGAGGTCGCGGTCGTCGGGCCCGTCGCCAAGTGCCCGGAGCGTGCCGCGCCGCTCGACGCGCAGGACGGGCGCGTCATCAGGAGAATCATGAGGCACGTACTCGGCGGTCACGTACCGCGCGAGCGCGATGCCCAGGCAGTCGAAGCCCGCACCGAGGTTCGATGAGCTGCCGGGTACGCGGACGCGGGCACGACGCACTGGCCCGCGTATGGCGGTCGCTGCGGTGGAGGTGTGGCTCACGGCGCGCGCCCCGGGCGGACGACGCTATTCGCCCGTCCGGCCCTCACGAATGGCGTCCACGGTGGATCCGCGGTCCGCACGCCGCAGCAACGCGGTGCGTACCACCTGAACGACGCCGGCGAGGACGAGCCCGAAGGTGCACAGCACCAGCGCCCGCAGCGCCACCGCCTGTAGTGCCATCGAGGGGACGTCGTCCCAGTCGGCGGGCAATGTGCCGAGACGCTCGCGATGCGTCGCGACGAGGATCATGCTGGTTCCCATTTCCCCGCACACTTCGAGAACCGTGAACAGTGGAACGCGCCATAGCCAGGTGCTGATCGGATAGTTGCCGAGATGCGCCGCCGCCGCTCCGCAGAGGAGAAGCCCGAGCGCGACATAGATGCCGAACACATACACGGGATGCTCACCCGGTACGTGGGCTAGCAGGAGCGCCCGCACGAGGCGGTAAATCACCCCGGTCAGGAGCCCGATTTCCACGACCGACAGCGTCAGTGCTCGAAACGCTGGCGGCTCTTCGACCTTCCATGCGATCGAGTGTCGCGGGAAGAAGCCGGGCATGTAGTGCCTAACCTACTGGACCCCGGGCCGCGACGCGACCCGTGGCCGGCACGAACGCGCGCTCAGTCGCCGGCGCGGCCCGTAGCAGAATGTCGGCGCGGTGTTCGGCGCGGTGTTCGGCTTGAGTACTCGGATCGGCTCGCGATGAAGCGCCACGCGATGCATACGCGCCGACGCCGCATGCGTCAGTCCGCGCAGCATGTCGCCCGCCGCCGTGCGCACGGCAGCCGCGTTCCCACGCTCGGGACCTGTCCTTCCCGCAGGACGAATTCCACCAGCGGCATCCACGCCGACACCGTGCGCGTATACCATTTTCGTCCCGAGATACGCCGAATATCCCAGGAGCCCCACGCCAGCGAGCCCGAGCGCGAGATATCCCGACGAGGGCGCGCGCTGGCGCCACCGCCACGTCGCCAGCAGGGTCGTCAGGCCGACCACCGTCAGGTTCACCTTCCGGTGTGTCACGAGCATGTCGCGCGCGCGCCCGTCAGCCTGCACCTCGTGCTGCGCTACGAGGCCCGTCAGGGCCGCTGCGGCGGCACCCACGGCTGCCACCGGCATGAGGTGGCGCCCCGCCTCACGGAGCGACCGGCGGCCCGTTACGCGGCCGAGCACGTCCGCGGCGACCGCCAGCGGGAGCAGTGCGATCGGAGCGTGAACGACGGCGGGATGAACTTCGCGGAGGCGGACTGCCATAGAATCGGCTCCTCGGGAGGGGAGTGCGTGCGAGCCGTGCCGTGCAAAACCGGGACCCGGCGCCTTGGCGCCAGTGCGGACCCCGGCAGTGGACCCGGGCGGTGTCGCCCTAGTGGATCCAGTGCCCCAGGCGGCCCCACCGGATCTCTGTGAGGATCCGGAAATACGGCAGCCCGGCTTCGGTATCGTACGAGTAGTACACGAAGAGCGGCCGGCCGCGGACGTTGTCGCGCGGCACGACGCCCCAGTAGCGGCTGTCCTTCGAGTAGTAGCGGTTGTCGCCCATCATGAAGTAGTGATCCGGCGGGATGACGAGCGGGCCCCAGTTGTCGTGCGTCGGGTCGCGCGGCGCGGTGCCGAAGCGCGACGCTTGCAGCTCGATCCGGTGCTGCCAGTCGAACAGCGGATTGTCTGAGGCTGCGCAGACTGTCGGGCCAGCTCGATGTTGCCCGCGAACTCGGGCCCCTGCGGCTGCGCGATCGCCGTTCACGTGCAGAGCATGCCGTCGCGCATGTACAGCGTGTCGCCCGGCATGCCCCACGAGCCGCTTCACGAGCGTGGGCGTCGGATCGTCCGGCTGATCGATCTGCGGCGGCGAGACGAAGACGACGACGTCGCCGCGCTTCGGCTCCGCGTATCCCGGGAGATGCGTGTTCGTGAACGGGATGTGCGGCCCGTAGACCAGCTTGTTGACGAACAGCCAGTCGCCGACGAGCAGCGTCGGGATCATGCTCCCCGACGGAATGCGATACGCCTCGACGAGGAACGTGCTGATCGAAGAGGTAGATGAGGATCGCGCCGAGCGATCGACTTGACGTTCTCCCAGGAGCGGGCGGACGGTCCGGCGAGCCGTTCGGCGCGGCGCTGGTTGCTCGCCCGCCGTGCGCCGTGGTGCGCCGGACCGCCGCTGGGCCGGACGCCCGAGGTGACATCTGCCCTGACGGCGCACCGGCCATCATGGCCACCCTGTTTGCACGACGCCGCAGGGGCGTGCCGGCGACTATCGCCGGCGACGCCCCCTCGGCGCAGTACGGAACTATGGCGACTACTTGAGGTGCTTGTTGACGAGCTTCGTCATCTCGAACATCGAGACGCGCGCTTGCCACCGAACACCGGCTTGAGCTTCGTCGTCGGCGTTGATCATGCGGCGCTCCTTCGGATCCTGCAGGCCCTTCCGCTTGATGTACTGCCAGAGCTTCTTCGTGACTTCCGTGCGCGGCATCGGCGACGAACCCGACGACCGCCGCGAGCTGCCGCCTCGGGCTGCATCGGCTTCATGAACGCAGCGTTCGGCGTGCGCTTCGAGGTCTTCTTCTTCGCCGGCCGCTTCGCCGCTCTCTTTGCGGGACGTTTCGCCTTCTTTGCGGCCTTCTTCTTTTTTGTGGCCATCGGGTGTCGCTCCTCGGAAGTGGGACGAAAGCGGGTCCGGTGCCCGCCCAGCGCACGCGCCCGCGCGCGGAGGGGCAGACGCGGTGCAAAGTACACCCCACCAACGAAGGCGCAAGGTGAGAGGGGGAACCGCTACCCGCTGTCTTTCCCGCTGAGGTCCAGCATTTTCGACCCGGCTACGTACTCGACCGACCGAGGTTCGCGCAGCGACCCGAGGCGCCGCACGACGGTGGCGATCCGCATCGCCTGCTCGGCGATCACGGCCATGCACTGTTTCTCCTCTGCGGGAGAGGCCAGCCCCGCCGTCAGCAGCGCGACGTTGCCGAGGAGCGCTGTGAGGGGATTGTTGATCTCGTGCTGCACCGCGACCACGGTCTCGCCGATGCCCGCGTACCACTGCGCGCGCGCCAGCGCCTCCTCCGCCGCCCGCCGGGCCTGATCCACCGCGATCGCCCGCTCGGCGATCACGATGCGCGTGCGCAACGACTCGGGCGTCAGTGGCTTGGACACGTAATCGTCCGCGCCCGCGTCGAGGAGCTGCGTGAGATCCGCCGTCGCCCCGCGCGATGTCACCATCACGATGTAGGCGTCCCGCGTCGCCTCCGCCGCCCGGATACGCTGGCACAGTTCGACGCCGCTCAGCTTGGGCATCTGCCAGTCGAGCAGCACCAGCGGAGGACGCTCGCGCTCGTACACGGCCCACGCAGCCTCCCCGTCCGCCGCGGGAAGCGCCTCGTGCCCGGCGTCGGCCAGGATCGCCTCGACGAGAAGCCGCATGGCCTCGTCGTCGTCCGCCACGAGTGCCCTCATGCGCGTGCCATCATGCGAGCGCCCTCATGCGAGTGCCGTCATGCGAGTGCCGTCATTCGGCGCTCCCCCGGCGGCCCGCGCAGGTGGTCATCGGAACGTCCCGGTGCGAACCACGGCGCGCGCGGCAGCCGAGGTGTCCGCGGCGCCATCCGCGCGAATCGCCGACTCCCGCCACGCGACGGCTACCGCCGCGCGATCGAGTCCGATCACGGGATCACGCGCTTCCACGTTGTCCCCTGATACCGGCACGGCCGGTGCAAACGTGTGTCCCGCGGTCACGGACACCGCGAGCGCAACTTGTGGAGCGGCACGGTTCGGGTCCTCATAGGCGACGGCCACGGTGTCACCATGCCCCGTGACACTCGTACGCCGCGGTACCTCGCCGTAGACGATCGCGACGGGGGCGTGAAACATTGCGATGCTGTGAGGTGCCGCCCCTCCAGCCCCTGCTGCACCGGCCGCCGGCAGATCCATCAAATGCTCGTAGAACACACCCGCGCCCGGCGCGGGTTCGAGGAAATATGCGAGGTGCGTGTACCCGCTCACGGGATCGGACGCGATCGCCGGCGGCGGCCGCTGGCACCCCCGCACGCCACGGTCGCGCGCGTCGGCGGTCATCGTCGTATCCCAGTGCGCACCATCGTCCGGCGAGCGGGCGAGTTCGAGCACGACGCTGCTGTCGGGCCGCGCGGCCCACCACACCGCCGCCACAGCACGGCGCTCCCCCAGCGGCTGCGCCCGCGTCCCCACGAACGCCCGCGCGAACCGGATGGACGCAAGACAACTCCCCGCCCCCAGCGGCGGCAGCCCGCCCTGCGGAACCGGCACCGGCTGCGGCACGGCCCGCACGTCGTCGGGCACACCGCGCAGCACGAGCACGCTGGCATCCGTGAGCGTCCCTCCGAGCGCCACCGGATCCCCGCTCCACGCGACAGCGGGCTGCTGGCACCCGCTCACCACGAGCGCGCAAACGAGACTTAGGGAGGACCGCGCAACGGCATGCATCACCCGAGAAACTAGCGATCGCAAACCAGACCATGCCGCGGTCGCAAACCAGACCATGCCCTGGTAGGGGCGGGTCATGACCCGCCCGGTAGAACTCGCGGATACGCCACCCGATCACCATTACGTGGGACGCCACCCGGGGGACTGTAGTGCACCGCCTTTGTCCGGTAACTTTCTCGCATGACTCCCTTCGCTGGCGTGCGGCGCGTCCCCACACCCATCAACGAACCGGTGCGCACCTACGCGCCCGGCTCTCCCGAGCGGCGCGCGATCAAGGCGAGGCTCGCCTCCATGGCGAGCGAGCGCGTGGACATCCCGCTCATCATCGGCGGCGAGGAAATCCGGACGGGCACCACCAAGCCCGCCGTGATGCCGCATGACTACCGCCACGTGCTCGCCGACTGGCAGTGCGCCACGCCGGCCAATGTCACGCAGGCGATCGAGGCCGCGACGGAAGCCCACCGCGACTGGAGCCGGTGGTCGTGGGAAGACCGCAGCGGTGTCTTCCTGCGCGCGGCGGATCTTCTCGCTTCGTCGTTTCGCGACACCGTCAACGCCGCGACGATGCTCGGCCAATCGAAGACGGTGTACCAGGCGGAGATCGACGCCGCCGCGGAGCTGATCGACTTCTGGCGGTTCAACCCGCACTACGCCCAGGAGCTCTACGGCGAGCAGCCGATCAGCCCCGCCGGCTCGCGGCACGTGGAACCAGCTCGACTACCGCCCGCTCGAAGGGTTCGTCTACGCGGTCACGCCGTTCAATTTCACGTCGATCGCCGGCAATCTCCCGACCGCGCCCGGCGCTCATGGGCAACACGGTGGTCTGGAAGCCGGCGGCGAGCGCGATGCTGTCCGCGTACTACCTCATGCGCGTGCTCGGAGGCAGCGGGCCTGCCGCCCGGTGTCATCAATCTCGTGCCGGGCGATGCCGCCGCCATCTCCGCGGTCGCGCTCGCGCACCGCGATCTCGCCGGCGTGCATTTCACCGGCAGCACCGCCGTCTTCAACAGCATGTGGCAGACGATCGGCGCCAGCATGTCGCGCTACCGGTCGTACCCGCGCATCGTCGGCGAGACCGGCGGCAAGGATTTCATCGTCGCCCATGCGTCGGCCGACCCGCAGGCGCTCGCGGTCGCGATCGTCCGCGGCGGCTTCGAGTACCAGGGACAGAAGTGCTCCGCCGCCAGCCGCGTCTACATCCCGGCGTCGCTCTGGCCCGAGACGCGCGACCGCATGGTCGCGATGATGCGCGAGATCCGCGTCGGCGATGTCGCCGACTTCCGGAACTTCATGGGCGCCGTGATCGACGAGCGGGCCTTCACCAAGATCAGCGGCTACCTGGCCGAGGCGAAGAAGTCGTCCACGATCATCCAGGGCGGCGGGGCGCGCGGCGAGACTGGGTACTTCATCGAGCCGACGCTCGTCGAGACGACGGATCCGGGCGCGCGCCTCATGTGCGAGGAGATCTTCGGTCCGGTCGTCACCGCGTACGTCTACCCGGACGCGCGATGGGCCGAGATCCTCGATGTCGTCGATCGCACGTCGCCGTACGCGCTCACGGGCGCCGTCTTCGCGCGCGACCGCGGCGCGGTCGGCGAGGCCGCAACGGCGCTGCGCCACGCGGCCGGCAATTTCTACATCAACGACAAACCGACCGGCGCGGTCGTCGGCCAGCAGCCGTTCGGCGGCGCGCGCGCATCGGGCACGAACGACAAGGCGGGCTCGAAGCTGAATCTCACCCGCTGGGTCAGCGCCCGGTCGGTCAAGGAAACGTTCACCCCCGCGCTCGATCACAAGTATCCGTTCCTGGGCGAGCAGTGAGACGGGCGATGCCCGCGCTCACCCGCACACGCCTGTAGCGCCCGCCGCGGGCCACCGCCCTCCGTGGCGGCTGGTCGTGGTCGCCTTCGCGGCCGTCTACACGATCTGGGGATCGACGTACCTCGGCATCTACTACTCGATCCAGTCGATCCCCATTTTCCTCATGGGCGCCGCGCGATTCCTCATCGCGGGCGTGATTCTCTGCGCGGTCGCGCTGGCCCGCGGCGCCACGTGGCCCCGCAACCGCGAGATGCGGACGACCGCCGTGGCCGGAATCCTGCTCCTCTCCTGCGGCACGGGCAGCGTCATCTGGGCCGAGCAGCAGGTGCCAACAGGCGTGACGGCACTCCTGCTCACGACGCCGCTCTGGATGTCGGTCTTCGAGTGGATGCGCGGCCGCCGCCCGTCACGCGGCGTGATCGCTGGTATCATTCTGGGCATGGCGGGCCTCGCGATCCTGATCGATCCGCGCCAGGGAGGGCCTCAGCACGTGTCACCGCTCGCTGCCATTGTCCTCATCGGCGGCTCCTGCGCCTGGGCCGCCGGGTCGCTCTACGCGCGCTACTCGCCTCTCCCCGATTCGCCGGCGCTCGCGACCGGCCTGGAGATGGTCTGGGGCGGTCTCGCCCTCGCCGTCGCCGCGGGCGCCACCGGTGAGTTCGCACGGCTGGACGTCGCCCGCATCTCGGCCACGTCGTGGATCGCCTTCGTGTATCTGATCATTTTCGGTTCGCTGATCGGCTTCACGGCGTACATGTGGCTGGTCCGGAATGTCGCGCCGGCCATGACCGCCACATATGCCTTCGTCTGCCCGGTCGTCGCGGTGCTGCTCGGATGGGCCATCGCGGGCGAGCCGCTGAGCGGACGCACCGCTGCGGCCGGCGCGGCGATCGTCGCCGCGGTCGCGATCACGACGCTCGCCCCTCGGCCCGCCCAACGGCTCGCCGAACGGGCTGGAATCCCCCGCGACGCCAATGAGTGACCTGCTGGCGGCACGCTCGCAGATGGGCATGTCGCTGGCCTTTCACATCATTTTCGCGGTCGTCGGCATCGGAATGCCCGCGCTCATGGTCATCGCCGAGTCCCGGTGGCTCCGCACGGGCGATGCACACTATCTCGAGTTGGCGAAGCGGTGGGCCCAGGGCACGGCGATTCTGTTCGCGGTCGGCGCGGTCTCCGGAACGGTCCTGTCGTTCGAGCTGGGTCTCCTGTGGCCGCGTTTCATGCAGTACGCGGGCGCGATCATCGGGATGCCGTTCTCCCTCGAAGGCTTCGCCTTCTTCACCGAAGCGATCTTCCTCGGTGTCTACCTCTACGGGTGGGACCGCGTCGCCCCCCGTGCACACTTCGGCGCCGGCATCATCGTCGCCGTCAGCGGCGCCGTCTCCGGCATCTTCGTCGTCATCGCGAACGCCTGGATGAATACACCGGCCGGTTTCCGCCTCTCGGGCGGCGTCCCGGTGGACGTCGATCCGCTCCGCGCCATGGCGACTCCGGCGGCGTTCCCGGAGACGCTGCACATGACGATCGCGGCCTATGCGGCGACGGGTCTCGTGGTCGCGGGCATCCACGCGTTCATGCTGCTCCGCGACCCGCGCAACGCGTTCCACCGCCGTGCCCTCCTCGTCGGATTGTGCGTGGGCGCGCCCGCCGCGGTCCTGCAGCCGGTCTCCGGCGACATCAGTGCCCGCTATGTCGCGCACTGGCAGCCGGTCAAGCTGGCGGCGATGGAGGCGGACTTCACGACGCAGCGCGGCGCGCCGCTCCAGGTCGGCGGCCTCCCGGACGTGTCGCGGCGCGTCACGCACGGCGCGATCCGGATTCCGTACGCGCTCTCACTCCTCGCTTTCCACGACCCGCACGCCACGGTCCAGGGTCTCTACGATCTTCCGGAGGACCGCTGGCCACCGGTCGCGATCACGCATGTCGCCTTCGACATCATGGTCGGACTCGGCACCATCATGGCGCTCGTGTCGGTGTGGGCGCTCGTCGTCCTGCTGCGCAAACGCGACCCGGCCAGCTCCCGCCCGCTCCTCTGGGCGCTCAGCCTGATCGCGCCAGCCGGCTTCGTGGCGATCGAAGCGGGATGGACGGTCACCGAGGTCGGACGCCAGCCCTGGGTGGTGTACGGCATCATGCGGACGGCGGACGCGGTCACGCCGATGCCGGGTCTCATCGTGCCGTTCCTGACGTTCACGCTGCTCTACTGCTTCCTGGGCGCCATCGTCGCCTACCTGCTCTATCAGCAGGTGCTCAAGAGTCCGCGGATCGCCGAGCCGCACGCGGACACCGGAGTCCCCGCATGAACGCGGCGGAGGCGTCGCCGCTCGCGGTCGTGATCGCCGGCATCATCGTCGTCGCGCTCATGGCCTACGCGCTGCTCGCGGGCGCCGATTTCGGCGGCGGTGTCTGGGACCTCCTGGCGTCCGGCCCGCGGCGCAAGGCACAGCGGGACCTCATCGCGCACGCGATCGGACCGATCTGGGAAGCCAACCACGTCTGGCTGATCATCATCGTCGTCCTGCTCTTCAGTTGCTTCCCGCCAGCCTTCGCACGCCTCGCGATCGTCCTTCACATTCCCTTCACGCTGCTGCTCATCGGCATCGTGCTGCGCGGGTCGGCGTTCACGTTCCGGACGTACGACAGCGCGCATAGCGCCGTGCAGGAGCGCTGGGGCCGCATCTTCGCCATCGCGAGCGTGGTCACGCCGGTACTCCTCGGCATGGCCATCGGCGCCATCGTCTCGGAGCGCGTGGGACGCGCCCCGCTGGGGGTGCCGGGCGCGTCGTTCGCGGACCAGTACCTGGCGCCCTGGCTCACGCCGTTCGCGCTGTGTGTCGGCGCCCTCGCGCTCTCGCTCTTCGCGTTCCTCGCGGCCGTCTATCTCACGGTGGAAGCGGCAACGGATCGCGCGCTCCAGGAGGATTTCCGCCGCCGCGCACTGGCCGCGGCAGCCGCGGTCTTCGCGACGGCGGCCGCCGCCCTGATCGCGGCGCACCTCACCGCGCCCCGCGTCCGCGACGCGCTCGTGATGAATCCATGGGCGATCCCCTTCCACCTCGCCACCGGCGCCGCCGCGGTCGCCGCCATCGGCGCGCTGATCCGTCGCGCATACCGGGTGGCCCGCGTCGCCGCGGCGGCCCAGGTGATCCTCATCCTGGGCGGCTGGGCCATCTCGCAGTATCCGTTCATCGTTCCGCCGGACCTTACCATCAGCCGCGCCGCCGCGCCCCGCGAGACGCTGGTGCTGATCCTCGCCGCCCTCGCCGTCGGCGGTCTCGTGCTCTTCCCGTCGCTCGCCTACCTGTTCCGCGTCTTCAAGAGCAACGAAGCCGCCGCCGCTCACCGCTAGCACCCCCCGCTACTCCCCGACGCGCTGCCCGATCCGCCCCCACCGCAAATGCCCGGTCACCGGATCGCGCGAGAAAAAGATCACGACCGGCCGCGCGACGACTTCGCTATCCGGCACGAACCCGGTATACCGGCTGTCGATGCTCTCCCCCCGGTTGTCCCCGAGCAGGAAGTACTCGCCACGCGGCACGACCAGCGGCCCCCACGTCGCCACCGTCGGCGCGTACGGACTGTGCGTGGAATCCGCGACGAGCGGACGCTGCCACGCGAACCGCCGGTCGCCACTCTCACCCTCACCCGCATGAATTGCATACGGCTCGCTGGCCGGCCGCTGATCCACTGACAGCACGCCGCCGCGCATCGCGATGGTGTCGCCACCCACGCCCGCCACGCGCTTGATATAGCCGGTGCCCCACTTCCGGTAAACGACGATGTCGCCGCGCCGGACGTCGCCGCCGCGCCGCGGCACAGTGTACACGTGATCGCCGGCCACCAGCGCCGGCGCCATGGTGTCGTTCGGCACCCGGCGCATCTCGGCCACCGTATCCCCGAGGAGCACCTGCCAGGGTACCGTCCCCACGCCAATGACGGCGCAGATGCTGATATACATGAAGGCGTGGTTGTACCACCGGAGGCTGTAGTCCGGCGAGGCTCGCCGCGCCGTTCGCGCCGCGTCAGCCGCCGCGATCGCCCACACGGCAGCCGCTCCTGCAACCTGCACAGAGAGCCCTGGACGCCCTCCTATGGCCACCGCGGCCTCGAGCAGCCCCGCGGTCGCCACCCGCGTCACCAGCCACACCACGGCCCCTCGCCGCGCTTCCCCGGCATAAAGATGCCCGAGTCCGGGGACCAGCAGCGAGAGCACGGCGGCACGCCATGCCCGGCGAGGTGACGTCGCGCTTGGCGGCGTGACTGAGGGCGACGGTGCTGAGAGCGACGTTGCTAGGCGCGCCGGCGACCCTGCTCCGGCGGCTCCATCTCGTCCCCGGGGTCGGTTCCCTCGGCCTTCGCATCGCCGTAGCTCGGCCGGTCGCTCTCCGATTGCTCTGCCTCGTCGCGCAGGATGGGATACTCACCGCTCAGGATGTCGAGTTGCCGCTCGAATTCGCGCGCAGGCAGATCGCCGGCAGGCTCTTCCGTGCGCCGGACGTACAGCAGCACCAGCACACCAATGAGCCCGGCCACGGCGAGTCCGATGACGTCCTCGTACCGGCGGAATGTGCCGCATCACGAGTTCGGCGGACCGTCCGAACACCCACCCCAGCACCGTGAACAGGCTCGCCCACGTGAGGGCGCTGATCGCGCTGCCTGCCACGTACTCGGCGACCGGCACATGCGCGGCCCCGCACGCAATCGGAAGGGTGATGCGGAGCCCATACGCGTACCGCACGGCCAGTGACGACCGCCACGGCGCTCGGCGCACGCCCATGAGGGTTCGCGTGAACGCCCGGCCGATCCTCGGCCACCGGTTCCGTACCCACGCACCACGCCACCGGCCGAGGTAGTACAGACCAATGTCGGCCACCCATGTCCCCAGCGCACAGCTCATCGCCACCCACATGATCACGAGGTGGCCGTTGTGCGCGGCGACGCCCCCTGAAATGGGCGCGAACTCCTCAGGTGATGAAGCTGACGGCCGCGAGCGTGATGTACGCCCACACCGAACTCAACTGGTCTACGAAGGCAAACACGGGGGGAAAGGTATAGTGAGGGACCGGGACCGGAGCCCTCAGTCTCCAGCAGCAGGCCCGGGGACCGGCGGATTACCCGGCAGTCCACGCCCGCCAGGTCCGGCCGCCTCTCCCTTCGCCTTCTTCGAGTCGATGGCCCGCTGCCGGAAGAACACCTGCATACCGGTTCGCCACTCGTCAAGGATTTCGTAGAAGGTTGGGATGACCAGCAGCGTGAGGAATGTCGACGTGATCACGCCGCCGATCACGGCCCGTCCCAGCGGGGAGCGGAAGTCGGCGCCTTCGCCGAATCCGAGGGCCACCGGGATCATCCCGGCGATCAGCGCCAGCGTCGTCATCAGGATCGGCCGCAACCGGATCCGGCCCGCCTCGATCAGCGCGTCGCGGCGTCGACGACCCGTTCTTCTCCTTCGACCACTTCGCGAAGTCGATCAGCAGGATCGCGTTCTTCGCCACGATCCCCATGAGCAGGATGACGCCGATCAGGCTCATGATGTTGAGCGTGTCTCGCGTGACGATCAGCGCGATCACGACGCCGATCAGCGAGAGCGGCAGCGACATCATGATGGCCAGCGGATCGAGGAACGATCCGAATTGCACGACGAGGATCAGATACATGAGCATGACCGCGAGGCCGAGCGCCGCGAAGATGCTGCCGTACACGGTCGCTTGATCCTTCACCTGGCCGCCCTGCGTGATCCGGACACCCGGCGGGAGCGGCAGCTTCGCGATCTTGGCGTTGATCGCGTCCGAGACGTCGGAGAGCGACGCGCCGACTGGGTTGGCGCCGACCGTGATCACTTCGTCCCGGTCGAGATGGTCGATCTCGCGCGGGTCCGAGGGTCGTGCTGATGGTCGCGACCTGGCCGAGTGGGATGGTGGTGAGTGGAGATCCGCCCGCGGCGCCGCCATGCCCGCCGCCGCGGCGGCGGGATTCGCCATGGCCGCCGCCCGGGAAGCACGAGCGGAAGCTGCGCGAGATCGGCGAGGTTGGTCCGCGCCTCGGGCGCCAGCCGCACGGTGACGTCACGTGTCTTCCCGGTGGGATCGACCCAGTCGCCGGCGTGCACGCCGGCGAATGCTGGACGAAGCGACTGCGCGACGGTGCCGACCGACACGCCGAGGGTGCCCGCCAATCCCCGATTGAGATCGATCTGCAGCTCGGGACGCTGGCCCTTCGTCGACAATCCCGCGTCCGCCGCGCCCTTCACCGTTCGCACCTGCGCCAGCACCTGCTCGGCGAACCGCGTCAAGACGGCTTCGTCCGTGCCGCGCAGTTGCACTTCGATCTGCTTCCGCCGGTCGCCGAACCCGTTCGAGAAGACGTACGGCGTGACGCCGCCGACGCGCGCGATCTCGTCGCGAACCGTCTGCGCGAATACCTGCTGCGACACATGCCGGCCGCGACTTGGGCACGAGTCGCACGTAAATGTCCGCGTCGTCCACCCGCCCCGATCCAGCGGCGTCGCCGACGGTCGCGTAGGTGTAGTCCACTTCAGGGATGCGACGCGCACCAGACGCCCCAGCTCGTCGAGCTTGAGCCGCATGTAGTCGAGATTCGATCCCGGCGGTGTCTCGACGTCGATGTCGAACTCCGAGCGATCGCTGTCGGGGATGAATCCGCGCCGCCGAATGTCGTTCTGGAGCAGCGATGGCGCCGACGAACGAGACCACCGCGACGGCGACCATGGCCGCCCGATGGTCGAGCGCCCACGCCGATCACGCTCTTGTACGCGTCGGCCTGCCGGTCGAACCACACGTTGAACCGGTCGAGCGCCCGCGCGAGCGCGTTCCGCCGCTGATGCGCTTCGAGCTGCGGATCGGGCCAGTACGCCGACAGCATCGGATCGAGCGAGAACGACACGAAGAGCGAGACGAGCACGGCGCAGGCGATCGTCAGCGCGAATGGCTTGAACCACTGCCCCGCGACTGCCGTTCATGAACGCGACCGGCACGAACACGGCGACGATCGAGAACGTCGTCGCCGTCACCGCCAGCCCGATCTCGTCGGTGCCGTATGCGACGCCGCGACGTGATCCTCGCCGAGCTCGATGTGGCGCACGATGTTCTCGCGCACCACGATCGCGTCGTCGATCAGGATGCCGATCGCCAGCGACAAGCCCGAGCAGCGACATCGTGTTGAGCGTGAACCCGCACGCCCAGACGGCGATGAACGCGGCGATCGTCGACACCGGGAGCGCGAGCCCGGTGATGATCGTCGAGCGCCAGCTGTTGAGGAACAGGAACACCACCAGCACCGTCAGCAGCGCGCCCTCGATGAGCGCCTCTTCGACGTTGCGGACCGAGTTGCGCACCCGCACGCCCGCGTCGCGGACGAGGGTCAGCGTGCACGCCCGGCGGCAGGCGTCTTCTGCAGACCGGCGATCCGTGCGCTTGATGTCGTCGGCCACGCCGCGTGGTGCTGATACCCTTGGACTTGGTGATGTCGATGCCGATGCCGAGCTGGCCGTTGAACAGCGCCACGCGAACGCGCTTCGACCGACGTGTCCTTGACGTCGGCCACCTGCCCGAGCCGCACGAGTTGCCCGCCCCGGTTGCGCGACGACCAGTTGCAGGAAGTCCTGCGGTGTGTCGAGCCGCCCCAGCAGCCGGATCTGCTGCTCGGTGAGGGTCCCGACCACGGCGCCGACGGGCGCCGCCAGGTTCTGCGAGTTGAGCGCGTTCACGACGTCGGCCACGCTCACGTGCGCGGCCTGGAGATCGGCCGGCCGCACGTTCACCGCGATCGTGCGGTCCACGCCGCCCGACATCGTGACCTGCGCGACGCCGGTGATCGACCGCAGCTCTTTCGTGATCCCGGGATCGGCGAGGATCGTCAACTCGGACGGGCTCATCGTCTGCGAGGTGAGCGCGAGCGACACGATCGGCAGCTCCCCGGATCGAGCCGCTTGATGATCGGCTCTTTCATCTCCGTCGGCAGCTTGTCCCGGATCTCGGAGATCGCGTCCCGGAATGTCCTGCGCACCCTGGTCGGGGTCTTTGCTGAAGACGTACTGGACGATGATCTGCGCGAAACCATCGGTGGACGTCGACGTGATCTGGTCGATCCCGCTGATCGCGTTGAACTGCTCTTCCATCCGGTCCACGACTTCGCGCTCGACCTGCCCCGGCGACGCGCCCGGATACGGCACGGCCACGAGCACGATCGGCTGCTGGATGTCGGGGAACTCGTCGACGTCGGTCTTGAACAGCGCGTAGATGCCGAACGCGACGATCGCGATCATCGTCGTCACCGTGACGATCGGCCGCTTGATCGCGAAGTCGGAGATGAACACGGGCTATCTCGCGGCGGTCGTCGAGTCGGTGACCGCGGTGACGCGGATCCGGGTTCCGCTGCTGATCGCCTGCGCGGAGCCGACGAGCAGGGTGTCCCCGGCGTTCACGCCGGCCGTGATCTGCACCTGATTCGATTGGGTATCGCGGAGTCCGAGGGTGACGTCCACCCGCTCGACCCGGCCGCGCGCCAGCCGCTCGACCGCCGGGCGCAGGTTCCGGGTGTCGATCGCATCCGCCGGCGCCACCAGCCCGCGCGCGCTGTCGCTCACCACTCGGCCGCTCGCGAACAACCCCGCGACGAGCGAGTTGTTCGGGTTCTGGATGGTCGTGTACAGTTGCACCTGCCGGGTGCTCGGGTCCGCGACGGGATTGATGCGGGTCACCGTACCCGCGAACGGCCGGTCGCCGTAGCCGTTGAGCGCAAACGCGACGGGCTGCCCGACGCGCACGACGCCCAGTTGCTCCGCGGGAACCGCCGCCTGTAGTTGCAGCACCGACGGGTCCACGACCGCGAACAGCATCGCCCCCGGCTGCACCACGTCGCCCGCGCTCACGCTGCGGGCCGAGATCACGCCGGCGAACGGCGCCCGGACTGCGGTGTACGCGAGCTGCTTGCCCGCCGATACGAGGCGCGACTTGGCGTCCGTGAGGGCGGCCTGCGCCTGCGCGTTCGCTTCGTCTACGGTCTCGCGGTCCCGGTCGGACACGGCACCGGCTTTAAACAGGGTGTCGTAGCGCTGGCTCTGCCGGGCCGCGTAATCCGCCGCGGTCTGCGCAGCGGTCATCGCGGACTTCGCCGACGCGTAGGCGTCGCTCAATCCCGTCGCGTCGATCTGCGCCAGCTCCTGCCCGGCCGCGACGCGCTGCCCCTGATCGGCCGAGATGCGCACCACGGAACCGCCAACCTGCGCGCGGATCTGCGCGTCACGTACCGGTGCGAGCGTCCCGGAGATCACCGGCCCGCTCCGGAGCTGCGCTGTCTTCACGACCGCCACGTTCTCGGGGCCGAGCAGGATCGCGGTGTCCGCCGGCGCCGCCTGGTGGCCGCACGCCGCCGCGGCCAGCACGCCCGCCACCATCAACCCGCGCCCCATCAATCCCGCCACCTCCTCGACTCGCCTTGCGATCACGGCGACGGACTCCCGGTCTGGCTCGCAGCCGGATACGCCGGGGTCTGCGGCGTCGCGGCCGACGAGGGAGATCCGGGAATGGCCGGACCGCCCGGTGCGCTCGTTGTCGTCTGCTGCGTGGCGCCCGCCGGCGCAACGGTCGGATTCCCCTGCGCCGCGCTCTGCGACGCGCTCGCCCCCGCACCCGCGCCGGACAACGGCAGGTCGGCGATCAGCCCGAGCCGCACGCGCGCGACTTGCAGGTTGCGCGCGGCCTGCGCGCGGTTCGCGAGCGCCTGCTGCTGCGCGATCCGCTGATCCGTCAGCTCGATCTGGGTCGAGATGCCCTCCTTGTAGCGCAGCTCGGCGATCTGATAGGCGCGCGTCGCCTGGGTCACGGTCCCGACGCTCGCCGCCCACGCCGCCTGTGCCTCCCGCAATGTCTCGATCGCGGTCCGCGCATCGAGAACGGCCAGCTCGCGGGTCTGCTGCAATCGCGTGCGCGCTTCGTCGAGGTTTGCCCGCGCCACCATCTTGTCGCCCTGGATCCGCCGCCCCGTGAAGATCGGCACCGACAACCCCACGCCGACGTTCCAGTTCGTCAGAAAATCAGCCCACGACGGCAGGTTGAGGGGATACGCCACGCGCTGGTATTGCGAGGTCAGCACGACCGCCGGCAGCCGCTCGGACGTCGCGGCCCGCAACAGCGCGGAGTTCTCCTTGACGGTCTCCACTTGCTCGCGCACGGTCGACCGCCGGTCCGCACCGGTGTCGGCGTTCAGCTTGATGGTCTCGGCCGCCATGACGACGCCTTCCGAATCCACCACGGTCTGAACGGACGCCAGACGCACGCCGTCCGGCGCGGCGGTCGAGTCCTCCACGTCGGTCGTGAGTTGCAGCGGCGCATCGAGCGGCAGCTTCACGAGCTGCTTGAGCCGGTAGTACGCGATGTCGCGATCCCCGCGCCGCTGGATCACGATCGGGACCTGGTTGTTGCGCGTCACCTGCGCCTGCAGCAAATCGAACTCGGACTGGGTCCCGACGCGCTTGGTGAGCTGTGTCTGCTTGAGCGTGCGGTCCGACTGGGCGAATGTCGACTCGGCAATCGTCACCAGCCGGTCGGCCAGCGCCGCATCGTAGTAGGCCTGCGTGACGTCGAAGGTCACCTGCGCCCGCTGGGCCGTGACTTCGATCTCGGCCGACCGGCGCGGCGACTTCACGGCCTGGCTCTGCGCGAGTACCTGCCCGTTGAACAGGGTCTGCGAGAAGTTGAGGCCGAGTGTGTACTGGTTGAGTGAGCCGAACCCGACGTTCGCGAAGTTGATGCCGCCGAATCCGTTGTTGTTAGGACAGGACAGCGCACTGTTGAACGCCGCCTGGCGCTGGGCCGGGCTCGACAGCGAGTCGATCCGCGGCGAGCACAACGCGACTTGCAATGGACGGGTCGAGTCCACCGGCGTCGCCGTCGCCTTCGCCAGTGCGGTGTACTGGGTCTGCAAGGTCCGCGTGTACCCGGCCGTGCCGGTCAGTTGCGGAAACCAGTTCGAGAGCGCCTCGTACACTTCACCCCGCGCCCGCAGCACGCCGGCCTGCGCAATCCGCACCGCTTCGCTCTTCGACAACGCGACTCGCACCGCCTCGGCGAGCGACAGCGCCGCGGCGTTCGGCTGCCGCGTCCCGGACGCGAGCTCGATCGAAGACGACGGGGCAGCCGCCGGCACCGCCGCCGCCGCTGCGCGAGACGCGCTGTCGGCCGCCGTACTCTGCGCGGACGCCCGCGGCGCCGCCAATGCCGCCGCCAGGACCGTCGCCAGGACCGTCGCCATCGCCGCCAGCGTGCGGTGCCATCGCTGCATATGCGCTGTTGGTCTCTTGCCGGCCATCAACCGGTGCCGCGTTGGATAGTGGGCCACCCTCACAGGATTGCCCCCCAAACATAACGGGGGCCGTCTTGGAACGGCCCCCGCTATTACTAGGGTATCTCCTTTCGCCTAAGCGCTTTGCCCTTGCCGCGTCTTACGCACCCTTCGCAATCGGCGCCCGGACCGCATTGCCCCACTCCGTCCAGCTGCCGTCGTAGTTCCGCACCTTGTCATAGCCGAGCAGGTACGTCAGCACGAACCAGCGTGTGGGACGAGCGCTCGCCGATGCGGCAGTACGCGATCACGTCGTCGTCCGGCTGAGACCCCTGCTCCTTCTCGTAGATCGCGCGCAGCTCCGTCCGCCGTCTTGAACGTGCCGTCCGGATTCGCGGCGCGCGCCCACGGAACGCTCTTCGCGCCCGGGATGTGGCCGCCGCGCAGCGCGCCTTCCTGCGGATAGTCGGGCATGTGCGAGCTTCTTGCCCGTGAACTCGTCCGGCGAGCGAACGTCGACGAGCGGCTTCTGCGCCTTCGAGTGCTGCGCGCGACGTCGGCTTGGAACGCGCGAATCGTCGCGTCGTTGCGCTCCTGGCGCCACGTACTGCGTCGCGCGGATACTGCGGCACGTCGGTCGATGATCGGGCGCCCTTCCTGCTCCCACTTGCTCCGTCCGCCGTCGAGCACGCTGCGCGTTCGTGAAGCCGAACAGCTGGAACACCCAGAACGCGTACGTCGCCCACCAGTTGTTCTTGTCGCCGTAGAAGACGACGGTCGTCGACTCGTCGATGCCGCTTCGAGCGGAGCAGCTCCTGGAACTGCTCGCGCGTGACGTAGTCGCGCATCGACCGCGTCGTTCAGGTCCGTGTGCCAGTCGATCTTCTGCGCGCCCGGGATGTGCCCGGTGTCGTAGAGCAGCACGTCCTCGTCGCTCTCGATGATGCGGACCTTCGGATCGTCGAGATGCTCGGCGAGCCATTCGGTGGTCACCAGCACTTCGGGATGCGCGTATCCCTTCGCGGCGATCGCGGGATCGGCGCCCGCCGCTGGGACGCTCGGTGCTGCAGCTGGTGTGGAGGCTGGTGTTGCTGTCGTTGGTGCCATGTCGTGCTCCAGTTACGGGTTCGTGAAAACAAAAACCGGCCGCCATCGAGCGGCCGGCCGGTCAAGCATGCGCGGGATTCGGGTTCGTCTGCTACGCCGCGCGCGCACTCCGTCCGGGCCGCCTGGGAGCGGCACAGGCATGACAACACATGGAGGAGTGGCAGCACGGGCGCGGCGAGAATCGCGAGGTCATAACGCGTAGGCTACACAGCCGCCGAGCGCCCTGTCAAGCCAGTCTGCCACCCGCGGTCCGAACCGGGGTTTGAACGGCAGTTTTGCCTTCGCGGCTATTCCCGCGTGCGCGGCCGCAGCCGCGTCATGGCGACGATCAACACCATCAACAGCGTAGCAGCGGACTTGAGCGGCAGCCGTCGCAATACGACGATTTCGGTCATCGCCGCCCCAACCAGGAGACCGCTGAGCAGGAATGTTGCCGGCAGCACGGTTCGCCGGAATGCCAGCAGAGCGGCGCCGGTCAGCTCGCAGATCCCGACCACGTACCGCAACCACTGCCCCATGGCCACGGCGTCGAACAGCGCAACCATCGACGGGAAGCCCAGCAGCTTCGCGCTCCCCGCCCCCACGAAGATCGCGACCACCACCCACCGCAGGATCTCCGCCGGCTGCAGCCGCGCCCCCCGCGTGCTCTCGGCCAGGCCGGGGGACCGACGCCTCGACGGGTTCGTCGGGCACGACTGGTACCCCTACCACAGCCGGTAGCGTGCGGTCAGCCGCCAGGTCGTCAGATCGGACGGGACCGAATACACCTCGGCGCCCGCATCGAGCGCACGAATGATCTGCACATCCACTCCGCCGAATACCGCTCCGCGCTGAAGATTCACTTCGACGAGCGTCCGGTCTTTCACGCCGTTGCCATCCGTGAAGCCGACACGGAAATGCGGCGACAGCGATGTGTACCCGGCCCCCGCGAATGCCGAGATCCGGCCGCCAGGCGCCGTGATGCCCAGCGTGCCCTCGCCACCTTCGGAGGTCGCGTAGAACGCGTCGTTGGACGGGGTCGTCCCGAAGCACGGATTCGCTTCGTTCGACGTTTGCAGGGCGGACTGCGGACACGTGATCGGGCCCTTCACGCTCCCCATCGTCGCGTGCGCGCGCAGTTGGAGCACCAGTCCAATGCCGGCTGCATTCGCGCCCTGCGGCACCAGGCTCCGCGTGTACGACAGCGCGAGGCTGCCGAGGTTGGGCTGCGCACGGTCCACCGTCACCGGCGGCAGATACGCGCCCTCGATCGCGAACCCGAACGGCAAGCCCACCGTCAGGCGAAGCCGCGGCAGGAGCGGCGACAAATGCGTCGCGTCCTGCTTGGCTGGATAACAGAAGTTCGCCGCCTGTACGTTCGCCGCTGGCGCCGGCACGCCGGTCAGCTCGCCGGTCAATGCCACGCTCCCCGGCGCGAGCCGCATCGGCGCATCGGCCGTCGAGAACACGATCGGCGCTTCGTAGAACGCCAGCAGCCGCGCCTCGTTGCTGTTGGCCGGCGGGGTGCACTGCGCCTTCAGTGACACGGCGTGCAAGACGCACAGTGCGCCCGCCAGCCCGATCACCGGTCCCACGACATGACGTCCCGCATGACTGGTCATTTTGCGACGATCGTCCCGGTCATGTACGTGTGGATCGAACAGTGATACGTGTACGTGCCGGCCGCCAGCACACGCGTCGAATCGGCGTTGCTCGTGGGCGGGATGTCCGCCACACTGCCGGGGTTCTGCACCCACGTCACGGTGTGCATCACGTCGTCGAATTGAAACTGCATCGGCGCGCCCGCGACGACGGTGTCCGGGTTGGGGCTGAAGAAGTACACGCCGGGCGTCGGATTGCCGTACTTCGCGCTGCCTGACGTACCCAATGCCTCGATGACGCTGCTCGCACCGCCCAGTGCTTTCGTGCCGCCCGTACCGGGGTTCGCGATGTCGAGCGCTGGCACGTTGGCGCATCCCGCAGCGGCGACTGCAACTGCCGCGATTCCGCTCATTAGATGTAGACGAGGTTGGTTTTTGCGCATGACCCCTGCTCCCATCGAAAGGATGCCGGACCCGATCCCAGGGTCGTGCTTCGCGGACGTTAGACGAAGCGAAGACGCGCCGCGCGCCGCCTGGGGCGAATGACTAGGTAAGCGGGGCGAATGGCGCAGGTGGCGGCCGCACGCGCCGGCCACCACGAAATGTCACCGCTCGAGGAGCCCCTGTACCGCCGCGCGATACCGGCGGCCCGTCGTCAGTTTGGTGCCGTCGGTGAGGATCACGACGTAGTCGCCCGCGAACCATGGTTGTACCTCGCGGATCCGATCAATGTTGACGATCGACGAGCAATGGATGCGGAGAAATGTGGTGCCCGCCAGCCGCGTTTCGAGATTCGAGAGTGTCTCGCGCATCATGTGCACGTCACGCCCGACGTGCAGCCGCACGTAGTTATCCATCGCCTCGACCCAATCCACGTCGGCGATGCGCACGAACACCACGCGCCCCTCTCCTTTGATCGCCAGCCGCCCCGTCGCCGGTGATCCCGGCACTACCGCGGCGGAGACTTCGGCCACCAGCGCCGCGAGCCGCTCGCGCAAATCACGGTCGTCGTCCCGCGCCGCACTGCCCGGCGCGGGCGCGATCCGCCGCTTGGCCCGGCGCACCGCCTCGGCGAGCCGCTCCGGATCGACTGGCTTGAGCACGTAATCCACCGCGTGGACTTCGAACGCGGCCACCGCGTGCTCGTCGTGCGCGGTCACGAACACCACCGCCGGCATGTCCTCCACTCCCACGGCGCGCACGACGTCGAAGCCGTCGAGCTCCGGCATCTGGATGTCGAGCAGCACGAGGTCGGGATGATCCCGCGCGATCGCCGTCACGGCGTCGTCGCCGTTCCCGCATTCGCCGATGATGTCCACGTCGGCCTCGCCGGCCAGTAGCTCCCGCAGCCGCTCCCGCGCGAGCCGCTCATCATCCACGATCAGCGTGCGCAACCGCCGCCCCTCGCCCGGCGCGCCGGCTCCAGGGTGTGCAGGACTCGGGATAGGGGTCGATGCGGGCAATGGCCGCGGCGTCATATGCGGTAGGGAACGTCGATTTCCACGGCGAAGCCCGCGCCCGGAGCGGTCGTGAGCGCCAGCCGGTGGCGGTCTCCATAAAGATGCTGCAATCGCGCCCGCGTGTTGCCGAGCCCCACACCTTCCCGGGCGAGCCGCTGCTCGGCCGACAGCCGCGCGCCGATCCCGTCGTCGGCGACCCGCAGCCGCAACACGTCCTCGTGCCGCCCAACCTGGATCCCGATCGACCCGCCCGCCGCGCGCGGCCCGATACCATGGCGGATCGCGTTCTCCACCAGCGGCTGCAGTAGCAGGTTCGGAATGAACGCCCGCCGCACGTCCGGATCGACTTCGAGATGCACGGTGAGCCGCTCCTGGAACCGCAGCCGCTGGATCGCCAGATAGTGGCCGAGGAGCTCCAGCTCCCGGTCCAGACGGACTTCGTTCTCCGCGGAACTGTTCAGCGAGAGCCGCAGCAGTTCGCTCAGCCCATGCACGGTACGCTGCGCCGCGCGCGCGTCGGTCGGAATCAGCGCCGTGATCGCGTTCAACGCGTTGAACAGGAAATGCGGCTGCAACTGGTTCTTGAGGCTCTCGAGCTGCGCCTGCGTGAGCCGCATCTCGAGACGCTCGCGCTCCCGCGCCGCCCGCGCATACGCCACCGCGAGGCGCTCGTGCCACGCCGTCGCATAGGTCGCGACCGCCCCCGCCACCGCCAGCAGCAGCAGCTTGGCGCCTTCATCGAGCGTCGCAATGCCGGTGCCCGCCGCCGCCGACAGCGGGCTTGCCGCGAACGACACCCCGCGCTGCATGAGCAGAAACCCCACGAGCACGCTGTACTCGGCCACGGTCAGCGCCGCCGCCGCGGCGGCGCGCCGCGTCGACGAGGTCACGGGCCGCGCCGCGAGAATCACGAAGTACGCGAGGAACATCGGCGAGCGAAGCGCGAGGGTCGCCGACTGCGTGAGACCATACCCCGCCATGCTCGCCGTCACGGCGGTGATGTCCACGACGGGATTCGCGAGGGTCAGCCACGCGGGCAGCCGCGGCCGGTCGTACCACCGGAGATACTGCGCCAGGGTCCAGGCGAGCGTCGGGACGAGGATCGACACGTTCACGACCCGCAGCGCGGGCGTCAGCGACGGCGCATACGCGAACGCGGCCACCGCCAGCAGCGCGAGCACCACCGCGCGGACCGCGTTCAGTTGCCGCTCGGCACGGTCCCGCAGATCCGCGAGCGGCCCGCCGTCCAGCGTCCGGTGCTGGCGCACGTCGTCGGCCGGCCCCCGCTCCAGCGTGGTGGCAGGGACCATCGCATCGGACACTGGCCGGATCGGCGTGGAGAGGGTCATGAAGCTGCGGTTCGACAATGCGGACGCTCAGGAGACGTGTCAATATCGGGCCCGCCCAGGCCGTTCGCCTACTACTGCCTTCCGGGTTTCTACTCTCGGAGCGCCCACTCTGTGCCCGGCACGCCCATGCCCTGACCCAACCGGGCTCGAGCGCACCGTGCCGATCCAGAGTCTGGGACTGTAACTTTCAGTGTGCGGGCCCCGGCCCTGGCGCCAAACGGCCCGCTCGAACCACGGTCCTTCCACGGGAGCACCTTATGTACCGACGTCCTGGCGCCGATCGCCGGCTCGCCATCACGAAGATCGCGGCACTGGCCATGATCGTACCCACGGCGATCGCGGTGATGTCCATCCCGGCGGCCGCACAGCCGGCAAGCCGTGCCCGCCCGTTCGTCCACACGGCCGCCGCCAGCCCGTTCACGTACGCGAGCGGCACCCGGCGCTACCGCATCACGTCGGTCGACACGCGCACCCAGAATCAAGCAGGCGGCCGCGCACCGTTCGAGTTCACGACCACGACGACGCAGTTCGTCACGCTGACGCTCACGCCACGCACACGCGACACGCTCGCCCTCGCCCTCACGCTCGATTCGGTGGCGGTGAGTTCGACGCTCGACGCGCCGCCCGCCAACACCGACGGCCTGCGCGGGGCGCGGATGGAAGGGACGATCTCACCGCAGGGCAAGACCTACGCGTTCGCGCCCGCGACGGGAGAAACGGACCGCATCAAGATCGCGCTCTACCGCGCGTTCTCGCGATTCCTCGCCGCGGTCCCGCCCCAGTTGGCGGCCGGCACGACGTGGACCGACACGACCACCGAGTCCTTCAGGCGCGGCGAGTTCGACATCAAGACGTCCACCGTGACGACGTCCAAGGTGGCCGGCGACACGACGGTCGCGGGACAGCACGCATGGCGTGTCGAGCGCAATGGAGTCCTGTCGACCTCCGGCGACGGCATGGAGAAAGGGATTCCGATTCACCTGTCGGCCGACGGCACGATTCGCTCGGTACAACTGCTGAGCCAGACCGGTGTGTTCCTCGGATCGGCGGGCACGCAGTCCACCCACGTCGCAATGTCGATGACCGAATCGGCCGGCGGCGAGAGCCAGCCCATCCAGGAAGTCATCAAGTCGACCGTCGAGGCGTTGCCGGGCCAATAGCCGTCGGATGCCGGATCGCACGGCGAGTGCCAGTTTCCGGTACGTCATAGGCCGGAACCGCCGCTTGTAGCCGCACTTCGATCATGTATGTTGCAAGTGACGGCCCTCGCTGCGCGAGCGAGGGCCGTCGTGCGCGGACACATGTGGTGGGGTGTAGCTCAATTGGCAGAGCGCGCGGCTGTTAACCGCGAGGTTGCAGGTTCGATTCCTGCCGCCCCAGTTCACCGCATCGGCGATATGCGGGTCAAGGCAAGGCGAATAAACTGTTGCAGATCGTGCCGAGTTTCTGCGCGAGCGCCTCCTTCTGAAGCTTCGCTTGTTGTGGGACGATCACGCCAATGTTGCAACCGCGGCCCTGTCCTTTTGCCGACGACACCGTACCGGCCTCGTTCCAATAGGCGACGTCACCAATGCCACTGATCGGATGCGTAAAGGCGATAAGCGGCATCTGCTGTCGAAACTGTTCGGCGCTGATCGAGTTGAGCGTGATGTAAAGCATGCCGGAAAGGCAACTCGAATCGCTGGTAACCTTGGCGGGCTCGGGTGAACCTCCAAGGACCGCGCCGACGAACTCGGGGGAGAAGTACTTGGCGCATGCACCGCCCCCATTTGCCGCCCAACGCTGTTGCGTCGTTGAAATAGCGGGCGCAGAAACGGCGTGCGGGGAAACGACGTGCGTCGAGCCGACCATCGCCGCGGCGCACACGGCCATCGTGCCGCATAGCAGTGACACGGAATGCATGGTTGCTCCAGTTGAGGTGGAATTGCGCGCTTCATCACGCAGCTGACTACTGACGCACCAACGCCCTGTACTTGATCCGGTGCGGCCGCTCCGCGTCCACGCCCTTCCGCCGGTGGAAATCTTCGGCGTACGCGCGGTAGTTCCCCTCGAACCACACCGCCTCGCTGTTCCCTTCGAAGGCGAGGATGTGCGTCGCGATCCGGTCCAGAAACCACCGGTCATGCGTGATCACCACCGCGCAGCCCGCGTAGTCCAGCAGCGCCTCCTCGAGCGCGCGGAGCGTGTCGACATCGAGATCGTTCGTCGGCTCGTCGAGCAGCAGCAGGTTCGCGCCGGTCTTGAGCAGCTTTGCCAGATGCAGCCGGTTGCGCTCTCCGCCCGAGAGATCCTTCACTTTCTTCTGCTGGTCCGCGCCCCGGAAATTGAAGGAAGCCAGATACGCGCGCGTGTTCATCTCGCGCTTGCCGACCAGCATGGTCTCCTGGCCGCCGCTCACCTCCTGCCACACGGTCTTCACCGCATCCGAGCTCGCGCCCCTGCTCCACGTACGCCAGTTGCACGGTCTCGCCGATCGACAGCGTCCCGCTGTCCGGCTTCTCCTGCCCGGCGATCATCCGGAACAGTGTGGTCTTCCCCGCGCCGTTCGGCCCGATCACGCCCACGATGCCGCCACGCGGCAGCGCGAATGACATCCCCTCGAACAGAAGGGTGTCGCCGAAGCTCTTCTTGAGGTTGACGGCGGTCACGACGTCGTTGCCGAGTCGCGGCGGCGGCGGAATCACGATCTCGTTCTGCATCACCCGGTCGCCCGTGTCCGCCTCGGCCAGCTCCTCATACCGCTGGACACGAGCCTTCGACTTCGCCTGCCGCGCGCGCGGCGCCATCCGCACCCAGTCCAGCTCCCGCTCGAGGGTCCGCTGCCGCGCCGATGCCTGCTTCTCTTCCTGCGCGAGCCGCGTGCGCTTCTGGTCCAGCCACGCGGTGTAGTTCCCCTCGTACGGGATCCCGTGCCCGCGATCCAGCTCGAGGATCCACCCCGCAACGTTGTCCAGGAAATACCGGTCGTGTGTCACCGCGACCACCGTCCCCGGAAACTCGGCGAGATGCCGCTCGAGCCACGCCACGCTCTCGGCGTCGAGATGGTTCGTCGGCTCGTCGAGCAGGAGCATGTCGGGCTGCTCCAGCAAGACACGGCACAGCGCGACCCGCCGCCGCTCGCCGCCCGATAGCGTCGTCACGCCGGCATCGCCCGGCGGCAACCGCAGGGCATCCATCGCGATCTCGATCTGCCGGTCCAGCTCCCACGCGTTCGCCGCCTCGATCTTCTCCTGCACTTTCGCCTGCTCGTCGAGGAGCTTCGTCATCTCGTCGTCCGACATTGGCTCGGCGAACTTCGCCGAGATCGCCTCGAACCGCGTCAGAAGCGCACGCGTCGCGCTCACCGCGACTTCGACGTTGCCACGCACATCCTTGTCCGGATCGAGCTGCGGCTCCTGCGGCAGATAGCCGATACGCGTCCCGGCATGCGGCCACGCCTCACCCTGAAAATCCTGGTCCGTACCGGACATGATGCGCAGCAGCGACGACTTGCCCGCGCCGTTCGCGCCGAGCACGCCGATCTTCGCGCCAGGATAAAACGACAGATCAGATGTCGCGCAATATCTCCCGCGACGGCGGGACGACTTTGCGCAAACCCTTCATCACATAGATGAACTGCGGTGCCACGGAATGTCCGATTGATGAGGATGAAACGACCGCAAGTGCCAATGCCGCCCGAATCCTAATCGCCTCCGGCCGCGCAGTGGCCAGCTTCGCATCGGGCGCTTTGCATGCACGCGATGGTCGGTTCTCTTGACCGAACGTAACCGTATAGAGGACAACATGTTACACGATGTATCCACACCGAAAAATGATCGTCCCCGTGCAGAAGAGCGGACCCGGCTCCACGTCCGCGATACCCCGAGGGGGACGCCATGCACGGAACGACGCCTCTGTCTCAAGGACCGCGGATTCGCCGTACGACAGGTGCCCCTGGTGGGGCCGCTGGTGGGGCCGCTGGTGGGGCCGCTGGTGGGGCCTCTGGTGGTGCCCCGCTGCACGCAGCGGCACGGGCCGTCATGCAAGCCATCGTCGGCACCGCACGCGACCGCGGTCTCGGCGTGCTCGCCGGTACGCTCGGCGCGCTGTTGGCCCTCGCGCTGTGTACCGCATGCGAGCGGGGTCGCTCGCTCGTCGACGACACGACTGACCCCACGGGACCCCGTGGCACGCTGGGCTACGAACCGCCGCCACCCGCAGGCGGCGCGACCGCGCCAACTGAACCCGACACGGTCTATGCGACGCCGGCGATCAATCAGCCCGGCTTCACGATTCCGGCAAACTTCCTCGGCCTGAGCTTCGAGGCGTGGGACGCCACCGACCAGCCGCGCCTCAAGGATCCGGTGCTCCCGAAATTCCTCAAGAACTTGGGCCCCGGCATCCTCCGGTACGGCGGCTCGACCGCCGACCAGCAATGCTGGAACCCGACGACCCGCACACGGTGCCCCGCCGGCGGACCCACGCTCATCAATGCGGACTTCACCAACATCGCGGCGTTCTCCCGCGCCGCCGGATGGCCGGTGATCTATACGGTGAACCTCGTCGGCCTGATGCCCGACACCGCCGCCGCTGAGGTCCAGGCCCTCGTGGCCGCCGGTGGCAACTCCCTGCTCGCCGTGTCGATCGGCAATGAGCCCGACCAGTACGTCACGCAGGGCCTCCGGAGCAGCGGGTGGGGCTACGCCGACTTCCAGAATGAATGGGAGAGCTACGCGGATGCGATCAACGCGCGGGCGTCGAGCGTGAAGTTCGTGGGATTCGATGGATGCTGCGCCCTCGGCACGACCTGGATGAATGCGTTCGTGGGGGCCGAGGACCCACGGCTCGTCATCGCGGGTGAACACATCTACCCGACGTTCAATGGCGCGGCGCCCGGCACGACATACTATCCGAGTATCGCGAACCTCCTGTCGCAGTTCGCCGAGAACCGCGTCATCTCCAATGTGCAGCAGAATGTACCACGCCGACGAGCGGCCGGCTGCCGCTACGCATCACGGAATCGAACTCGGTCGGCGGCAGCGGCCTCTCCGGCGTGAGCAATGTCTACGCCTCGAGTCTGTGGGCGGTCGCGCACATGTTCACGCTGGCGGAGAATGGCGCCGTCGGCATCAACTTCCACGGCACGTTCAGCGGCGGCAACTACGAGGCCGTCAGCGGCGGCAGCGGCAGCTACGTCGCGCATCCGCTCTACTACGCGATGTTGCTCTTCCACGACGCCGCGCGGGGCCAGACGATCCCGGTCTCGGTCACGACGCACCGCAATGTCATGGTCCACTCGGCCCTCGGGTCGGATGGCACGCTCCGCGTGGTCGCCATCAACAACGAGGCGAACACCAATGTGCAGGTGCGGATCACGCCAGGCCGCACGTTCCGGAGCGCCGGCACGCTGCGCCTTACGGGCCCCTCGCTCGACGCCACGTCGGGTGTCACCTACGCCGGCGCCGCGGTCGGATCCAATGGCACGTGGACGCCCGGGACGTACAGCCCGGTCTATACGACGGGCGGCGTGTACGCGGTCTCCGTCCCGGCGGCGAGCATCGCCGTCGTAACGCTCGTCCCTTAACTTTCGGCGTTGGCGGATCGCGGCCACTCCGGCCGCCACCGCTCTTACGGGACGAGGGGACATGCGACGGCTTCTCATCGCGGCGGTGATCGGCGCCGGCTCGCTCGGCGCCGGGTCGTCGGTCGCGGCAGGGACGGCGTCAGCCCAGGCGGAGACGCCGCAGCTCGCGGTCGGCCAGCACGCCCCTGGCGCCGCGGTCAAGACGCTCGGCGGCGCCCCCGTCGATCTGTCGCGCTATATCGGCAAGTCGCCGGTCGTCATCGAGTTCTGGGCCAAGTGGTGCCCGAACTGCCGCGCGCTCGAACCGAAGATGACCGCCGCACACCACGCCTATGGATCGCGCGTCACGTTCCTGACGATCGCGGCATCGGTGGACGAGACGCCAGCCCAGGTCAGCACCTACGCGAAGGCACACGGCCTCGTGCCCCAGGTGTTGTACGATGAAACGGGTGCGGCAGTAGACGCCTACGGCGCTCCCGGAACGTCGTACGTGGTGATCATCGATCGCAAAGGATCGATCGTGTACACGGGCGAGGGCGGCGACCAGGACCTCACAGCCGCCATCAGGGCCGCGCTGTAGCAGGCCTGGTCATAATCGCCGCAGTGAGACCAGACTGTTGTTGCCGTTCCACCAGCGCGAGTCGTCGAGGGCAGCAGGCGCCGTTCGAGAACGGCGCATCTCGGCCGTCGCACCGTCGCCAGTCGTCGAGGCCAATAGGCGCCGTTCGAGACCCATAGGGCGCCCATTTGGCCAACAGCCCATCACGATCTCGTCACCCGAGCGGCAACTCCAGCACGGTCCGCGGCGGCCGCGGATCGTCCGTCGCCGTCACGATGAGCCGGTCGATCACCGCCGGCTCCCGCACACGAACGAGAAGCAGGGCCCGCATCGCTTCCGGTGTGAGGGTCCGGTACAGGTTGAGCGTCACGTGCGGCGTGAACGTGAACCGGCTCGGTCCGAACGGCAGCCCGCACCGCGCGATCCGCTCGTGCAACGCCCGGATCGGACCGTTCGGGTCGAGCGGCAGGCTCACGACGTTGGTCTGCATGAACCGGTGCGGCGCCCCGAACGGAAGTGAGAGTGGCGACAATGCACGCGCTACTTCGGCGAGCCGCCACTGCAACTCTTCAGGCGGTGTCCCTGGTATGATCGGACCCACACCGGATGATCCCGACAGCGTCAAATGCGGCGGATGCCCCGCGGCCAGCTTCGGGTCGTAGAGAAGTTGCAGCGCGCGGATAGCTGCCGCCGCCGGCCCGCCGATCGGCGCCAGCACGAAAAATCCCGGCGGGCGGCGCCAGTCCGCGATCTCGTCGTCGAACATCACGGACGCTCCGGCTGGCCGCCCGCGACCCGGTACGCGCTCGGCTGGATTTCCCGCGACTGGCGCAGATCGGCCTCGAACATCGCCTCGGCCTCTGCGCCCAGCGCGCGGTCTTCTATCACGGCGTCCAGCTCGAAGTTGACCGCCAGCCCCAGCGGATTGAAATCCGTCGACCCGACGCGGATCCATCGCCCATCGATCACCGCGGTCTTGGCGTGCATCATCTCGCCCTTCCATTCCCAGACCCGCACGCCGTTCATGAGCAGCCGCCGGTAGAACTGCCGCGTGAGCAGCCGGATCCACGGATGGTCGTACCGGCTCGGCACGAGGATGCGCACATCCACGCCGTCGCGCGCCGCGCCGTTCAGCGCCTCGACTTCCGAATACGACGGCGCGAAATACGCGCTCGCGATCCAGATCGAGCGCTCCGCCGACACCGCCTGGATCTGCAGCGCGCGCGCCACCCGGAACCGCCCTGGCTCGCCTTCAATGATCCCGACGAGCGCCGGCGCGTCGGTCGATGGATCCAGGTGCGCGCCACGCGACTTCCGCATCACGTAGCGGTGCGTTCCGCGCCGCTCTCGCCCCACCGCGCGCTCCCACATGTGATCGAATGCGCGCGCCATGTCCTGCGCGGCCGGCCCGTCAATGCGCACGGCGGTGTCCCGCCACGGCGATCGGCGGCGTTTGAGTACGCCCGTCCGCCATTCGTCGCCAATGCCGATGCCGCCGGTCACGCCGGCCGCGTCGTCCACGGACAGCAGCTTCCGATGGTCGCGCGGCACGAGACCCGAGCCACCGGCGCGTCAGCGAGGGGGGATTGAAAATGCGGACGTCGACGCCCGCCTTCCGCAGGTCGTCGAAGAATGACCGCGGTGTGCCCATGCGCCCGACCCAATCGACCAGCAGCCGGACGGCAACGCCGCGCGCGGCCGCTGCCGCGCAAGCGCCGCCGCGAACCGCTGCCCCACTTCGTCGCCCCGGAAGATGTAGTCCTCGAGCGACACGACTCTTCGCGCACCGTCGATCAGCTCGAGCATCGCCCTGAAGGTCGCGGCACCGTCGCGCAACAGTTGGACGCGGTTGCCGCTCGACACGTCCGCCGCCGCGATCCGCCAGAGGCCGCGGGCAAATGACGGCCCGGGCCCGATCGGTGCCGGAACCTGCTCCTCAGCCGCCGCGACGGACGCGGGGTCCACCTTGGCGAGCGCCGCGGAGACGCCGGGCACGGAGACGTCCGGCACGGAGACGGCCGGCGACGGAGACGGCCGGCACGGACGGGGTGACTCGGGACAGAGGCTCGGAACTCACAGAAAGAACATGCCCGCCTCGGGTGCCCCGCGCCACGCTCCAGGCGCCTCCACCGCCAGGCCGTCGGCAAGGCTGCCGCAGGGCGCGCAATGCCGGGCGCCGCCATGCTGTCCGGGCCCCGGGCTTCCCCCGCGCGGCTCGCCCTGACCATCATCCGGCCATGCTCAAGATCGATCTCGCGGGACGGCGAGCACTCGTGGCAGGCGTCGCGGACGACGGCGGCTACGGCTTCGCGATCGCCAAGGCGCTGGCCGAGGCCGGTGCGACGGTGAGTGTGGCGACGTGGCCGCCGGCTCTCACGATTTTCCGGAACCTGCTCGAGCGCGGCAAGATGGACGAAGGCCGCCGGATGACGGATGGCTCGAAGCTGGAGTTCGAGCGGATCTATCCGTTCGACGCCGCCTACGACACGCTCGCCGACGCGCCGGAAGACATCCGCACCAACAAGCGGTACAAGGACGCGGGCGATTTTTCGGTCGGCCGGCCTCGCCGAGCGCCTCACCACCGACTTCGGCGAACGCCCGCTCGACATCCTGGTGCACTCCCTCGCCAATGGCCCCGACGTCAGGAAGCCGCTGCTCGAGACGAGCCGCTTCGGCTACCTCACCGCGCTTGAGCGTCAGCGCGTACTCCCTCGTCGCGCTGGTCGCCCGCCTCGGCCCGCTCTTCCGCCCCGGCGGGTCGGTGCTGTCGCTCACCTACCTGGCCAGCGAACGCGTGATCCCCGGATACGGAGGCGGCATGTCCTCCGCCAAGGCGGCGCTGGAGAGCGACACGCGCGTGCTCGCCTACGAAGCCGGCCGGAAATACGGCATCCGCGTCAACACGATCTCCGCCGGCCCGCTCGCGTCGCGCGCGGCAAGCGCCATCGGCATCATCGAGAAGATGGTGGCGTACTGCGCGGCCAACACGCCGCTCCCGGAGCCGGTGCAGCCGTCCGAGGTGGGTTACACGGCCGCCTTCCTCGCGAGCCCGCTCGCGGCCGGGATCACGGGCGCCACGGTCTACGTGGACAAGGGGTACCACGCCATGGGCATGGCGGTACCGTCCGCGGGCTGACACGGAACAAAAAAGGCCGCAGTACTCTGCGGCCGTTTGTTCGTGATAACTATCCCCAGTCCCCGTCCCCGTCCCCCGTCCCCGCAGTCTAGGTCTACTGCGTCGCCGTCACGCCATCGAGGTTCGTCGGATCCGTCGGCGGCTTGTACGTCGCCTTGTGAATCGAGTACGCGCCAAACACCAGCGCGGCGGCGAGAAGCACGATGAACGCCGCGGCACCCCAGCCCTTGGGCCCGGCAAACGGGACGTAGCGGTCTTCAGGCAGTTGCTGTGTGGTCGTCATGTCTCAGGTCGTGTAATGTGTCGTGTCCGCGCCAAGTTATCGCGGCGCGATGGGCGATGCCAGTCCGCCGGTCGTCGCCGCACCGGGCGCGGCTGGCGGAGGCGCATCGCCCCACACGTCGTTGTCGGGACGCAGATCGGGGACCGCCGTCCGGTCGGGCCAGAGGCGCGCCCCGACGACCTGTGACGGCACCACGATCCGCACGTCGGCCGTCGCACCGCGCGCCCAGATGTCCACCGGGAACCGGGCATCCTGCGTCGCGCCGTTCGCCAGTTTGAGGCGCAGTTCGACGGGAAAAACCACCGGCGTGTGCCGCCGGAGGTAGACCGCCGCGGTCATCCCTGCCGCGCTGTCGCCAGGCGCGGCCCCTCGAGTGGCCACGCTGTCGATGCCGATGTCGAGCACGTCGGTCGAGTAGAAGAACTCCCGCCAGAACCACGAGAGATCCTGCCCGGACACGTTCTCCACCGTGCGGAAGAAATCCCCCGGCGCCGGATGCTTGTACGACCACCGGTGCACGTACTCGCGCATCGCCCGGTCCATCGCGTCGGGCCCGATCACATGGTCGCGAAGCGCGAGCAGCACGGCCGCGGGCTTCTCGTACGCGTCGTTCCCCAGCGCGTCGGCGCTCAGGTGATCCGGTGCGGTCATGAGCGGCTGGTCGAGCCCCGCCATGAGCGTCTGCACCCAGGAGCCGAGGAAGCTCACCCAGCTGTCCATGCCCGGCGGCCATGACTTGAGCTCGGCCCCGTAACGCCGCTCCTGCGAAAACGAGTTGATGTAGGTGTTGATCCCCTCGTCCATCCACCCGTACCGGCGCTCGTTGGAGCCGACGATCATCGGGAACCACTCGTGCCCGTGCTCGTGATCGTTCACGCGGAACACATCACCCGGCGAATCATTGTCGGTGTAGCCATCCATCACGAACATCGGATACTCCATACCGGACACGGTTCCGGCGACGGCCGTCGCCTGCGGATACGGATACGGCGTGAGCAGCTCCGAGTACGTCCGGATCGTCCACTGCGTGTTCTCGGCCGCCTGCTCCCACTCCGGACCCGCCTTCGGCCACTGGTAGTACGCCTGGCACAGCACGCCGCGAACGCTCGTCGCGTCCCACCGGAAATCCGGAGCCGCCGCCCACGCGACGTCGCGCACGCTCTTCGCGCGGAAGTGCCACGTCTTGTTCCCCGGCACCGCCGTCCGGCTCGCAATGGTCGCCTCAGCCGCCGTGCGGATCGGCACCACGTTCGACGACGTGATCGCCTTCGCCAGCCGCTGGCGCGTCTGGTCGCTCAGCACATCGCCCGGATTCTGCAGCACGCCGCTGCCCGCCACGAGAAATCCCGCCGGCACGGTCACGGTGTAGTCGATGTCGCCGTACTCGAGATAGAACTCTCCCTGCCCGAGATACGGATCGGTGTTCCACCCACGCACATCATCGTACACGGCCATCCGCGGATACCACTGCGCGATCTCGTACAAGGTGCCGTCACGGCCCATGCGATCGGCGCCTTTGTCCGGTACGCGGAATTGGTACCGGATGACGATCGTGGCCGTGCCACCATGTGGCGCGATCGGCTCCGCCAGATCGAGCCGCATCATCGTGTCATCCACTTTGGGCGTGACGGGTGAACCGCCAACTGTCACGTCGCTGAGCGTGTATCCGCCGGCGAATCCGCCGGAGCTGTTGCGCGCATCGGGCGGATAGAGCATGTCGCCCTTGCTCCCGGGCCGGAACAGGTTCTGGTCCGCCTGCATCCACACGAATCGCAGCGTGTCGGGCGAGTTGTTCGTGTAGCGCACCGTCACGGTACCCGTGATGCTGCGAGCCGTCGTGTCGAGCGCCGCGACGATCGTGTAATCCGCACGCTGCTGCCAGTAGTCGGGGCCCGGCGCGCCGGTCGCGTCGCGATAGCTGTTCGGACCGGGCCAGTCGATGCGGTTGGTCGTGTAGAAAGGACTCGCCGTCGCGTCGATCGGTGGCACCAGCTTGGACGTCTTGGCCGGCACACCCCCGCCCGCGCTCGTGTCCTCCGTTATCTCACGGGGCGCCAGCCTGGTCGGCTGGGGACGCGTGCAGGACGCCCCCGCGGCAACGACGATTGCAAAGACCGGGACACGAACGACCCGGCGGAATGAGAGACGGGACATGGCTCCAGGAGCGAGAGACAGAACGGCTGGCGCATGAACCGCGCCGGACGGATGGCGCCGGCAGCCGTTCACCTGGCGGCGCCACGCCTGCGCGATGCCGGACGCTTTGGTTGGCGTGTCCTTTGATGCTGTGTCCGCCCTTTGGTTTGCCCTTTGGTTCGCCGTTTGGTTTGCCGTTTGGTTTGCCGTTTGGTTTGCCGTTTGGTCTCGCGTGTCTTGCGCGCGCCGCGTGTCCTGGAGCGCTTGGCGCGGCGCACCTTGGACCGCACCCGCTTCTTCGGCATGAGAATCGTACCCCGGCACTTCGGCGCGCCGCACCAGCAGGGATACTGCGACTCGGCGTCAGGTCCCGCGTCCTTTTCCCGCTCGTACGAATAGTCGTAGAACAACTCTTCGCCTTCGAAGATCGGCTTCCGCGCGTCGATGAACACCCGCCCCCGCTCGATCACGGCGTCGCAGTTCGGCGCGCACGAGTGATTGATGTAGCGCGTATCGTTGCCGCCGACGGCGGCGTCGATCACCGTCCGCGCACTGACGGCGAACAGGAAGGTGTGATGACGTGCCATCGCATCGTCGTCGTACCGGCGGTCCGCCTCCCCCTGCGAAATGCGCTCGCCGGTGTACTCCCCGACTCGCTCCCCCCGCTTGATCCTCCTGGTGGCAAACCCCCCGCGGCCCTGGATCCGGGACCGGCGAATCTCGAACGCCGGCACGGCCGGCAATGACTTCTTTGGCGCCATATACACAGTTGTCGTTTGTGTGCTACGCCGCACGGGCGCATCAGGTGAATAACTCGTTTGGACACCACAATTTACAGAATCGGCACCCGGGTATGTAACGTGCGGCTGGGCAGGGGCGTATGCCACCCAGACCCGACGAACGCGGCCCCGGCCAACCCCGGTCCGCGCCCCCCAGCCGCCGGGTCTCTCCGATGGCTGCCTTCGCCATCTGCGCGACCGCCGTGGCTGTCACGGACCTGGCTACGAAACAGATCGCCGCAGCCCGCCTCGGCCTCCACGGAACCATGCGGCTGCCCGCCCTGGGCCGCGGCGTGCGCCTCGCCGTGGTCCTCAACAACCAGTCCGCCTTCGGCGTCTCCCTCGGTCGGTATACGTGGCATATCAACCTGGCGCTGACGCTCGTGGCGCTGGTCCTCACCGTCATGCTCTGCCGCGCGCTCGCGACGCTCGATTCCTGGGCACCGGTCATGTTGGGACTCATCGCCGGCGCCGCAACTGGCAACCTCGCCAGCCTCATCACCTCGCCCCGCGGCGTGCTCGATTTCATTGCGGTCACCACCGGGCCCTCCCACGAATTGGTCTTCAACCTGGCCGACGTCGCTGCCTGCTGCGGCCTCGTGCTCCTCCTCCGCACCGCCTGGACCGTCGTGCGCGAGATCTCGCTCAACGGCCCCGGCACCGTCATCGGAGCCCAGCGAGAACGCCACGACCCCTCGGGAGACCCGCTTCCCAACCCCTAGTCCCCAACCCCCAGTCCCCAACCCCCAAACCCGCCCGTAGCAGTGACGTAGCACCCAATGGTCCCGTCCGAAGGGTGCCATGTTCTGCGCCCAATGCGGCTCCGCCGTCGTGGAGAACTCCCGGTTCTGCGCCACATGCGGAGCCCGGATGACCGATCCCGCGGACGTCGAAGGCACCACACAGCCGGAACCCGGCGAAGCCCTCCTCGCCTCGGTCCGTAGGGCGCTCGCCGCCGACTACGATGTCGAGCGCGAGGTCGGCCGCGGCGGTATGGCGGTGGTGTTCAAGGGCCGCGAAAAGGAGTTGGAGCGCACCGTCGCGCTCAAGGTGCTCCCACCCGATCTCGCTCCCGTCGCATCCATCGCCGAACGCTTCAAACGCGAAGCGCGGCTCGCCGCCTCACTCGACCACCCCAACATCATCCCGGTGTACCGCGTCGGCCACACGGGCGGCGTCCTCTACATGGCCATGAAGTACATCGATGGCCGCGCGCTCGACGGTCTCGTCGCGTCCCAGGGCCCGCTCCCGCTGCCGGTCGTGCTCACCGTGCTGCGCGCGACCGCGCGCGCGATGGCGTACGCCCACGAGCACGGCATCGTCCACCGCGACATCAAAGGCGCCAACATCCTGATCGACCGCAATGGCCGCGTCGTCGTATCCGACTTCGGCATCGCGCGCGCGATGGAGTCGGCGGCCCTGACGGCGACGGGTCTCATGATCGGAACACCGCACTACATGAGCCCCGAGCAATGCGCGGGCAAACCGGCCGGCGCCCAGGCCGATCAGTACTCCCTCGGCATCGTCGCCTACCAGTTGCTCACTGGCGCCGTCCCGTTCGACAGTGATTCGCTCCCCGAGATCCTCCAGCAACACTGCTTCACGCCACCGCCCGATCCCAGCATCGTGCGGCCGGACTCGCCGGCGATCCTCACCGCGATCGTCCATCGGCTGATGTCCAAGGAGCCCGAGCAGCGATTCAGCTCGTCCAATGAGCTCGTGTCCGCGCTCGACAACATCCCGTTCACGGAGAGCGAACGCGCGGCCGGCGAGTCAGCCCTCAAGGCGCTCGTGCGCGCGCGATCATCGCTGCCGCCGGTGCACCCGCACCCGGTGGAATCGGGCATCGCACCGCACGTCAGCGGGCCGCCGCTGTCCAACGGGACGAATGGCGCCGCGCACCGCCTCTCGCCCGTCGCACCACTGAATTTGGTGTCCGCCAGCACGCCGCAACCGGTCGCGACGCGCCCCGTCAGCATCGATCCGGCAATCACCGGGGCGACAACGCTCGCCGCCACGACCCCCGCCGCACCCGCGCGCGCGGCCTCGGCCCCAGTGCCCCGCACGGCATCGCGCCCGGGTATCCAGGCGGAATCAGTCCGGCCGGTACGCTGGCCGGCAATCGCCGGGATCTGCCTCGCTGCGTGCCTGGTCGCCGGATTCGCCGTCACCAACCGCCACACGACCGGAGCGCCCACGGCGACTGCACGGCCACACCCCGAAGCGGCCGCGCTACGCCGCTACGGCCACCGCGCATACCTGGCCGGGAACTACGAGCTGGCCCGCCGTTTCTACGTGCGCGCCGTCCGCCTCGACCCCGAGAACCAGGACCCGCAAGCCCGCAAAGAACTCGGCTGCGCCACGCTCAAACTCAGCGGCGACTCTGCGCCGCACCCAGACCCTGACGCCGCCTGTAGTCCGTAGGTCCAGCAGGCATCGGGCGCGGCCAACAGCACGAGTTCGTCCCTGATACCGCCGGCAGCACGAATTCATTCGTGGAAGGGGCCGGTCATGACCGGCCCATATCTACCGCCCACCGGATGCCTGACAACAGCGGACGTCCTACGGGTCTGTCGCCACCGCGGTCGTTGCGGACTCGCGCAGCGGGGACCGTTCGACAACGGACCCGGCGCTGGCCGGCGCACCAGGGCGCGTGGCTGCAACACGCACACTGCTAGCCCCATTCGCCGCGACAGATCCCGCGGGGAGCACGACGGTGAATGAGCTTCCGTGCCCCGGCTCACTCGACACGAGCACGTCGCCACCCAGCAGCCGCGCGAGCCGGCGTGACACGCTGAGCCCCAATCCTGTGCCGCCCGCCCGCCGTGTGGCTTTCTGCTCCACTTGCCAGAACGGATCGAAGATCCGGTCGAGATGATCAGGTTCGATGCCGATGCCGGTATCGGTGATCGTCAGTTCGAGCTTGTCACCCGCACGCTGGGCGCGCAGCGTGACCGCGCCATCGGCATCGGTGAATTTGACGGCGTTGGAAAGGAGATTCACGAGAACCTGCCGGGCTTTCCGCGGATCGGTGCGGATCTCGAGCGGCGCATCGAGCCGGATCACCGTGAACCGCACGCGCTTGTCGGCAGCCAGCGGCTCGATCAGCGCCGCCGCATCGTCCACCAGTGCGTTGACGGACGTGACCTCGTATTGGACTTCTTCCTTGCCGGCTTCCGCGCGCGAATAGGTCAGGATCTCGTCGATCAGCTCCAGCAAATGCCGCGCGCTGACTTTGATGCGGCCGAGTTGGTGGCGCTGCTGCTCGGTCACCGGCCCGGTGATGCCGTCGGCCAGCAGCTCCTGATAGCCGATGATCGCGCTCAACGGGGTTCGCAATTCGTGCGACATGACGGCGAGAAAATCACCTTTGGTCCGGTTCGCGGTCTCCGCCTCGCGACGCGCCTCCTGCTCGCGCTCGAGAAACTGCGCCCGCTGCACATCGGCCGCGTGCACGACTCGCGCACTCCGCGCGACGAGCCACACCAGCGCCACGCTGCTCGCGACCACGAACAGTGATGGCCCGTTCGCATGGTTCCAGATTTCGGCCCGTTGCCCCACCCCCCACAACCAGCCGAGGGCGATCGGCACGAGCACCGCCGCGGGCAGCATCCGCCGCGCGAGGACGCCGCCGGCCGCCTCATCGACCAGGATCGCCGCGAGCCCCCGGTCCCGCCGCGCGAACAGCACGCCCAGGCTGAGCGCCGCGAAACACACGGCGGTCAGCAGCGCCATGCCGAATTCCGGCGCGAACGTGTACAGTTGCGCCGCGCCCGTGACGTAGCCGACGATCGCCGCGAACGCGACGAGCAGCGCGCCGGTAGCCGCCCACAACGCGGGCCGCCGCGCGTCCCGGTCGAGATCGAGGAGGGTGAGTGCGATCCCGAGCAGCAGGAACGCCACCGCGGCATTCGGCGCCAGCCGGCCGGTCGTGGACCACCCGCTCTGCAGCACGGCGCCGTGAAACAGGCGCAGGTCGATCCCGAGGTCGCGCCCGAGCATCGACTCGACGAAGAACAGGGTGCCGCCCACGGTGATGACGACGCCGAGAAACCGCGAGATCGCCAGGGACCACCGGCCGGCGCGCGGGCTGCGCCCGAACCACAACGCCACCGACGCGATCAGAAATCCGATCGCCGTGTTCGGCAGCATCACGTACGGCCCACTCGGCGCGGGCAACCCCTGCCGGTCGCCGCGCGACCAGCTCACGAGAATGATCGTCGCGATTCCCGCCACGAACGCCGAGCTCAATTCCGGAAGCCGCTCGAACAGCTCGATAGCCCGGCTACGGGAGGGACTGCTCATCCCCGGAAGCTCGCTTTTCGCGCGCCGGAAATGCAAGGCGCGGGCACAGCAGACACGTGTTTGCGAATCAGCGCCCGTGCATGGGCCCGTTACCGGGGCAATGCTAGCTCCGCTGCTGCACCCGGCTCGCCGCGCGATGCCGTGTCAGCGATGCGAGTCCCGCCACCGGACTCGAATGCTCGCCCGCCACCGGCTGCACGGCCCCGCCCGCACCAGGCAGGATCGCCACCACGCTCACACGCTCGACTTTCTGCGCGGCGCCGCGCTCACCATTCGTCACCAGGAAATGCAGCTCGACGGCCCGTATGGACTGCGCGTCGATCCCCGCCTCCGACGTGTCCGCGAAGGTGATCGGCAGCCGCTCCGCCGGCACTTCCGCGAGACTGTCGCCGCTCGGATCCTGGCCCGCGCACTTGTACACGAAAAACGGCAGTGTGTCAGGCAGCACGTTGCGCACGAGGACCTGCGGCGCCGCGTCGTTCACTTCCCGCCAGAGCGCGAACGCCCCCGGCACGCGCGTATTCGCTGAGTCGGGTGCGAAGAAAAACGTCACGGTCTTGGCGAACGCGATCTCCCACGTGCCATCGTCTTTCACCGGGCGCGGCGATGTGCCGAATGAAACGAGAAGGTCCGGGCGCACTGCCGATCCGAACCCGCTGTTGAATGAGAACGCGCGGGCATCCGCGTAGATCACCGACGGCTGCTGGGACTCGATTTCCAGTTGCGCCAACGCCGCCCGGCGTCTGGGTGCGTACTCGGCCCGTACCGCACCGTCGCGGGCACGCACGACAGCGACGGCGGGCCGGCGCATATGCGCGGCGGCGGGCACCACCAGCGCCGCCGACAGAACCGCTACCAACGAGTACCGGAGACGCTTGGCCTGTGTGTCCACGCCCGGTGGAAAAGCGAGACCCAGGCCAGAAGTGCCAAACCGTTAACTGTATATAAATCAACGTATTACAGCGCCACACCTCCGTACACAACAGTGACGGTGACGCGGGATGTCGACAGCGAATTGCGGGTGGCGTGCTACAGGCGGGGTACAGACAGACGGCCGGCCGGACCGCCTCCGGCTAGGTGGTCAGGATCAGCTTCCCGATATGCGTCCCCGTTTCCAGCACCCGGTGCGCGTCCGCCGCCTTCTCGAGCGGGAATGTCTGCGAGAATGATCGGCCGCACGGTTCCATCGCGCAGCAGCGGCCACACGATCGCCTCCAGCTCGCGCGCGATTGCGCCTTTCTGCGCGACGGTCCGCGGCCGCAATGTGGACCCGGTGATCGTCAGCCGCTTCACCATCAGCGCCTGCAGGTCCACCTCCACCCGGCTCCCTTTCATGAAGGCGATCTGAACGAGCCGCCCCTCCACCGCGAGTGCCGTGATGTTGCGTTGGACGTACGCGCCGCCCACCATGTCCAGGACGACATCGACGCCACGCCCGCCCGTCGCTGCGGTCACGGCCTGGACGAAGTCCTCGGTGTTGTAGTCGATCGCCAGTTCGGCGCCGAGCTGGCGGCACGCCTCACACTTGGCCGGCGATCCCGCGGTAGTAAATACCCGCGCCCCGAACGCGTGCGCGAGTTGGATCGCGGTCGTGCCGATGCCGCTCGCGCCGCCGTGAATCAGAACGGTCTCCCCCGCACGCAGCCGCACGCGCTCGAAGAGATTCGTCCACACCGTGAAATACGTCTCCGGGATACCCGCCGCCTCCACGAAACTGAGCGGCCCCGGTATCGGCAAACACTGCGCGGCAGGCGCCACGCTGTATTCGGCATACCCGCCCCCCGCCAGCAGCGCGCACACGCGGTCGCCGATGCGCCACCGGCTGGCCCGCGCTCCGGCGGCGGCCACTGTGCCGGCGACTTCGAGCCCGAGGATGGGTGATGCCCCAGGGGGTGGCGCGTACCGCCCCTGCCGCTGTAGCAGATCCGGACGGTTCACACCGGCGGCCGCCACCCGGACGAGGACATCATCCGGCCCGGGACGTGGGACCACGGTCGTGTCAATGTGCAACGTCTCGGGACCACCAGGCTCCCCCATGGCTACATACCGCATCGCCGCAGGCGCTACATCAGCCACGCTTGCTCCTCGTCAGGGATGACATCAACTCGGGGTCGCATCCGGCCAGGGGAATGTCCGATCCACCCGGCATCCGGCCAGGGGTGACATCCGTGTCGATAACTAACAGATTTCATCCGCATCGCCCCGTGCCCCATCTACTAAGGAGTACCCATGCAGGCTAAATGTATGGATCTACTCGTCGTCGTCACGACGCTTGCCCTCATAGGTAGCTGTCACCACGCGACCGAGATCGATCCGGCGCCAACCGTGCCGCTGCACTCGCGCTGGAACGGCACGATCGAGAGTCCGCAGTCACTCGCGGGCGCCATTCAGATCCATGGCTCTGCGTGGATCGGCCCGGTGTCCGCAACGGACAGCAGCCGGACGTCCGCGAACATCTCGATCACGAACGCGGCAGCCAACGGCCTGCACCCGTGGGCCGTGCGCCAGGGACAATGCGGCACCGACCAGGGCCCCTTCGGTTCGCCAGCCGACTACCCGCCGCTCAAGGTGCAGGGCGATGGTACGGCCCGCTCTCACGCAACCTTGCAGGTCGCGACGCCGTCCCAGGGCCAATACTACATCTACGTCCTCGCCGCCCCCAACAACACGGGTACCGTGATCGCCTGCGGCAACCTGGCCACGCCGCTGAAATAGCGAAAGACCAGCGATAGAAAAGAAAAAGGAGACGGCAAACGCCGTCTCCTTTTTCTTTGTCTCTTCTCACGCGTTGTCAGTCTTTCGCCCCCAATCCCTGCTACATCTCGGCTCTTACGCAGCCCAGTCGCGTAGCACCGACGCCGCTCCACCGTCGCGAAGCGCCGCCAACGCGCGGTCGCGCAGTTGCCGCACACGCTCGCGCGTGACGCCGAGCATCCGGCCGATCTCGTCGAGCGTCTTGGGCTCGCCGGAATCCAGTCCGTAGTAGAGCACGATCACCCGGCGATCGCGGGGCGGCAGCGGAGCGAGCGCCCGGCGCACTGCCTCGCGCCGCGACTCCTCCTCCAGCATCCCGGGCAACCGGTCGTCACCATCGTCGTCCGCCCGCACGACACTCGCCAGCGTCCGCGCCCGGCCATCGCCCCCGCTCGACCCATCGAGCGGGTCGTCGAACGAGCGTTCGGGTTGCACCAATCCCAACAGGCTCTCGACGATATCCACCGAGAGGCTGCAGGTGGTACCGATCTCCGCGTTCGTCGGCTCACGATGCAGCGCCGCACGCAGCACCGCCTGCGCCTTCACGACCTTGGACAAGTCGCCCGCCCGGCCAAGCGGCAACCGGACCGACCGTCCCTTGGTCGTGATCGACGCGTGCAGCGCCTGCCGGATCCACCACACCGCGTAGCTGATGAAGTTGACCCCGACATCGGGATCGTACTTGTCCGCCGCACGGCACAGCCCCGCGTTCGCCTCGCCCACCAGATCCTCGAGCGGGAGCCCGCGATGCTGGTACTTCTTGGCGATCGAGAACGCGAACCGCAGGTTCGCATTGATCAGCGACTTGCGCGCCTCCGCCCGGTCCGCCGCGGAGCGGCGGGTGTCGCGGACGATCCGCGCAAGATCCTTCTGGGCAGCCGCGGACAGCACAGGCATGCGGCCCAGCTCACCGATGTAGAGGTCGAGCAGCTCCTGCCCCTCGATTCCCCCAATCGGTGCCTGTCCGCCTGGCTGCGTCCGGCGCCGCTTTGTGGTCGTGCCCGCCATGTCATCCGCCTTCATTATTGTTCACCCCTGCTCTGATCGTCCTGTTGGCCCCGCATAAGAACCGCACGAATAAAAACGGGCGACCGCGCCCTCGGCCGCCCGTAATGCTCCTCGGCAGCCCATTCCGCTGACTACGCCACAAGCCTAGGGGCACGAGCGCTCGACCGGGGCGGCGTGAGGGTAAACACATGATCCTCGCCCGCCGGCACGTAGTCGATCGTGCCACCATCGACATCCTGCGCGGAGAACGGATCAACGTACACCCGCGCTCCATGCCGCTCTACCACATAATCCGTCTCAGCCGGCTGCGCCTCGACCGCAAACCGGTACTCCATCCCCTTCCGCCGATGACGCGCGGCAATCCGCAAACCGCCCCCATCTGCACCCAAACCGGCCGCGGCAACGGTCTTCTGGATCGCCGCACAGCTTCGGGGCGTCAGGGTCAGCGACAACGCGAGCCGCTGCATGATGGGCACTGCTGATTCATTCTCTACCAGGCATACGCCTTAGATAGCCCTTTCGGGCGCCGGAAGTTCCCGGCCGCCCAGTCCCAGAACACCGGACAACCCGGCCCCAGGGACGACAAGGCCGGACCGGGGGCATTCCCCCCAGTCCAGCCCCTGGCCCCTCCCCAACTTCCAGTCCCCAGTCCCTAGTCCCTAGTCCCTAGTCCCTAGTCCCTAGTCCCTAGTCCCCAGTCCCCAGTCCCCAGTCCCTAGTCCCTAGTCCCTAGTCCCCAGTCCCCAGTCCCCAGTCCCCAGCCCCGCAGCGACCCCGGCTTTCAGATCAAGGATCGTTCCAGTTCCGCTGGGGCCCCGGTCCCGGAATGTTCTTGTTGGCGGCCGTCTCTTCATCCTGATAAACGATACGCCGTGGTATCACCCCACCGTTGAAAGGCGTGAGCGCCGGAATGTTCGTCCGCCGCCAGTCGCTCCAGACTTCGATGTTCTGGAACAGGGCCGTGTATTTCTCGGTCATGATGTTGTGCAGCGTCGCCGCGCCAAGCGTCGGGACCCCCTGCTCGGTCCGCTCGTTGTTCAATGCCGTGAGCGCCAGCGCCGGGTGCCCCGTCTGGAACTCGGCCTCCGCGATGATCAGTTGGTTCTCCGCATACGTCACGATCGGCTGCTGGAAGCCTTGCTTGATCCTCGCGATCGTGTCGAGCTGCGAGTAATCGCCACCCGTCTGCCCCGGGTCCGCCCCGACGAATTGGCTCGCATCGTTCGGGTCGAAGTACACGCTCAACCGCGGATCCGATGCGTTGCCCAGTGTATCGACCATCGCGCTGCTGGCCACGATGAATTGCGTGTACACCGTCTCCATTCTGATACCAGAGATTCGCCTGGTTGGCGGTCGCCAGATTCGCCGTGATGAAGTCGCCCCCGGGCTGGATCCCGTTGGCCGCCGCATTGATCGCGGAGTCGTACATTGCGGGCCCCAGCTTCGCCGCCATGTGCATGAAGTACCGCGCCCTCAGGGTATTGGCGAGCGCGATCCAGAGCGCCGGCGTCCCCCCGTACGACGCATCGTTGCCGAGCGCACCACTGTTGCTCGGACTTGACGCGTTCATGTAGGTGATCGCGGTCGACAGTTTCGTCAGGATGCTGTCGTACACCTGCTGCTGCGGATCGAGTTTCGGCTGCGGAAACTGGCTGCTTCCCGCCTGGGAATACGGGATGTCGCCCCACACATCCGCGAGCGTGCCAACCAGTAGCGCCTCGAACACGTATGCCTGTCCCGTGTACAGCGAGTCGCCCCGGGCGATGGTAATCGCCTCGAGTTGGTGCAACCCGAGCAGGCCGCCGCCGCTGTAGAAGTCGGACCACGGCCCGTAATAATCGTCGGTGCCGATCGAATACTCGCCCCAGTCGAGGAACGGTGTCTGCTGGCCGGCGCACTGCTGCATCCAGATGCAGACCGATTGCGCGATCACGTCGGTCATCCGCGCCGCCACGTTGAGCTGGATGCCGAGGAACAGATTGTCGGCGCTCGCGCTGGTGGGATTGCTCGGATCGTTGCGGTCCTTGGCGGCCGTCAGGAACTGGTTGCATCCCACGCCGCTGGCGGTGACGATCGCCAGCGCGGCGGCCGCGATCCACCGATCCCGAGTCAGCCTTCGAAGCGTTTTCACGGGCCGCCTCACTTGTTGAGGATGACGGTGAATATGACCGAGCGGGTCTGCGGATCTCCGAAGTAGTCGATGCCGTGCGCTCCGGTCTCGGCGCCCACGTCGTTGACTTCCGGATCGGACCCCGCGTACCGCGTCCACACGAACAGATTTCGCCCGGATACCCGCAGCGAAACGGAGCTCAGCCCGAGCCGCGAGATCGCCTGGCTCGCGAACTCGTACGTCGCCGAGACTTCACGCAGCTTGGTGAAGCTGCCGTCTTCGTAGAACGGCGCGCCGATCGGCGCCGGCGACACGCCGCCGTCGTAGCTCTGGAACCAGGTCTGGTCGAGGGTGACTTTGGTGCCGGCGCCCGGACCAGCCACCATCCCCTTCTGGCTGCCGAATCCCGGCATGTATGTCTGCCCGAAAACCACCTGCTGCCCGCGGCGAGCCGTCTGCGCCCCGGTTCCGTAGAAGTTGAGCACCGCCGCGGTTCCGTTGTACACGAGTCCACCACGCCGGATATCCACGAGCGCGGAGAGCGACAGCTTGCCGATCGTCAGTGAGTTGGAGATCGACGCGTTCCACTTGGGATCGGGGTTGCCGAGCGTGCGAGCCGTGGGATCGATCAGCGGGAACCCCGGTCCGTCTCCCGGATCGCCCGCCGCCGTCACGAGACCACCGTTGCTGATGAACAACGCGCGGCCCTTTCGCTGCGCCGGGCTGCAGTGCGCGTCGACACTGTACGAGGCGCCGCCGCTGGTGAAGAGGGTGACGCCCCGGCCGCACCGCACGTAGTCGAGATCGCGGAAGGCGTTGACGGAGTTCCCCACGGTCGCGAACACGATCCCGAATCCGCCGCTGCCGCCGTAGGTCACGTATGGCGCCCCGAGCAGCGAAAGCACGTCGTTGTGATTCACGCTCGCGTTCAAGCCGACGGTCCACTTCAGATCCTTTCGCGTGATCGGCCGGATGTTGATGCCCAGCTCACCACCCTGGTTCTGGATCGTGGCGCCATTCGCGAATTGCTGCGTGAACCCGGTCGACGCGGCCACGGGTGTGGCGAGAATCACGTCGGTCGACCGGCGCCGGTACAGGGTGAAGTTGAGGTCCGCCCGGTCTCCGAAGAGTCCGAGATCGAATCCGCCTTCCGCTTCTCCCGTGCGCTCCGGATGGAGGTTGATCGCAGGCGCTTCCGCCGGCAGCGTCAGCCCGCCGATTCCCTGCGGCGACACGAACAATCCGCCGTACCCGTTCGTGAATTGCCGCGTCGGCGAGAACGAGGCCTGGTAGAGGTACGGCGCCGGCTGCGTGCCGACTTCGCCGTACGCCACGCGCAGCTTGCCGTAGCTGATCGGCCCAACCGGACCCGTCACTTTGGTGAACTCCCACGCCGCGCTCGCGCTCGGGAAGAGCGCCCACAGATTGCCGGGCGAATACGTGGACGCGCCATCGTAGCGCAGCCCCGCCTGCAGAAAGACCTGGTCCAGCAGGTCGAGGCGGTCCTGCGCGAAAAATCCCTCGACCCGCTGGTGGGTCTCCATCGTCAGCGGCGACCGCACGCTCGCCACGTTGTTGAGCGAATACAGCCCGGGGGTCAGCAGCCCGTCACCGATCAACCCGTTCTCGTACACGTTCTGTGATTCGAGGTTGCTGCCCAGCGCCAGACTGCCACTCAGTTTGTCGCCTCTCGCATAGGTCGCCGTCGCGACGACGTCCTGGTTGACTGTGTTGTGGTTGAAGGCGAGCGTCAGCACCTGGCCGGCCGGGCTCAGGCTGTTGGAGTTGCTCTGCCCCTGCCCCTGCAGACGCGAATCGTTCGAGTTGTCGAAGCCCAGTTGGTACGTGAGCTTGAGCCACGACAGCGGATCGTACTGCGCGTGCACGTCGCCGAGCGTGCGCGGGTCGTTGCTCGTGCTCACCGCGGTGAACGCGGTCCAGAACGGATTGTCGAAGCCGCGCGACTCCAGCGCCGACGCGTTGGACGGGAACGGGTCGATGTAGGATCGCTGCAGGCCGGCCGACGGTGACAGGAACGGCCGGTTGTTGAACTCCGGCGGTGTCATGTACGACGTCCACGTCACGCTGCTGAAGTTGAATCCCTTCTGCACGCCGCCCTGATTGGTCTCAGCCACTGTGATGCTGCCGCCAATGCGCAGCTTGTCGAACAGGCGATGATCCGCCACGAGCCGGAGCGATGACCGCTTCAGGTAGTCGTTGGGGCCGACCACTGTCCCGGACTGGGTGATGTACGAGCCGGACATGTAGAAGGTGGTCCGCTCGTTGCCACCCGACGCGGTCAATGTGTTGTTGATCGTGTTGCCGGTCGTGAACATCTCGCTCGAGTGATCGTAGACTTTGGTGCCCTTCGCCAGCGGTGCGCCCCACGTGAACTCCGACGCGGTGCAGTCCAGTCCCTGCTGGTTCTGCGCGCAGGGATCGGGCTGGCCGTCCGAGCCCTGCCCGAAGAGGTTCTGCAGCGGAACGTACCGATTCGGGGAATCGATCGAGTAAGAGGTGTTCAAAGAGTAGTGGGTCTGTCCCGCGTGGCCGTGCTTGGTCGTGATGATGATGACGCCCTGACCGGCCCGCGCCCCGTAGATCGCACCCGCCGCAGCGCCCTTGAGGATCTCGATGTGCTCGATGTCGTCGGGATTGATGTCGACCGCGCGGTTCGGCGACGCCGCCCCGCCCTCTGACGAAGCCTGCGGATCGAGAAATGACGGCGTGATCGACGAGTTGTCGATCGGGACGCCGTCAACGACGAACAGCGGGTCCGACGGCTTGCCATCGCCGTGGTTTGCGCCGCCACCGAGGGTGTTGATCCCGCGAATGACGATCTGTGTCGATGCGCCCGGATCGCCCGAGGTCGAGGTCACCTGCACGCCGGGCGCCTTCGCCGCCAGCGCTGTCGCGATGTTCGGCTCGTTGGATTTCAGGATCGCGGAATCGGTGACGGCACCACGCGCGGTCGCCAGCTCGCGCGCCGTCGCCGTCGTCCCCTCACCCGTCACGACGATCTCGCCGAGCTGCAGCGGGGTCGTCTCGAGGGTGAAGTTCTGGGTATTGGTGCCGGCTACCAGCGTCACATCCACGGTCTGCTGTTTGTAGCCGATCGATCGCGCCGTGATGGTCACGGGCTGGCCGTTCAGACTGGCCGCCGGTACGGTGAACGAGTAGTGACCGTCCTCTCGAGTGGTCGCTCCGGCGCGCAGGCTGACGATCGCCACTGTCGCGCCATTCACCGGATTGCCGCCGGCCACCGTGACGACTCCGGTAACGATCGCATCGCCGGGCGGTGCCGTCGCCTGAGCCCCAGCACGGTGCGAGAACCCGGCGAGGCCGGCGAAAGCGACGATGCCGGCCGTCGTGATCAGACAGCGAGTGTATTTCACAAGTTCGCCTCGGACGAGGGTGGCGAGGGCGTCCATGCACGGTCGCACGCAGCGCGCGCGACGAATTCGTCAGGTGCCGTTCGCAGGTGCCGTTCGCAGGTGCCGTTCGCAGGTGCCTTTTCGCAGGCCAGTAGTCACCGCCGCGGCGGGGTCGCGAGCACGACCCATCACCTGGAGAGCGCGACGCACATGGCGGCCGCATCGCGCTGGCGTGCAGAGGTGGCTGTTATCTCCCCCCCGGGCCCCGTCATGAGGTCCCGGTCTGATTCGCGCGAATGTACCGGCGGCTTTCTGGAGTGTCAAGAAATTCGAGCGTCCCTCGCCACCTTTCGTGCGCCCCGGACGAAGTACATTTCGGCATGAGCAACGCCCTGAGCGACGGCAACGAGACTTCCCTCTGGATCGGCGGCGCATGGCGCGCTGCGTCGAAGACGTTTACGGTATCCAACCCGGCGACGGGCGAGCCCCTGGCCCAGGTCGCGGACGCGTCGCGCGATGATGCGCGAGCCGCCATCAGCTCGGCTGCCGCCGCCCTGCCGGCATGGAGCGCCACACCCGGCCTCGAGCGCGCCCGCATCCTGCGCCGCGCCGAAGCCCTCCTCCTCGAGCGCGCGAACGATCTGGGACGCACGCTGACGCTCGAAGGCGGCAAGCCGCTCCCCGAGGCCCGGGGTGAGATCGCCTATGCCGCGAGTTTCTTCGGCTGGTTCGCCGGTGAGGCGGAACGCACCTACGGCCGCGTGATCCCCGCGTCCACGCCGGCGAAACGCCTGCTCGCCCTCCGCCAGCCGGTCGGCGTCGTCGGCGCGATCACGCCGTGGAACTTCCCGGCCGCGATGGTCACGCGGAAAATCGGACCCGCGATCGCCGCGGGCTGCACCGTTGTGCTCAAGCCCGCCGAACAGACGCCGCTCACGGCGCTCAAGATCGCCGCGATCATGGGCGAAGCCGGCCTGCCGCCCGGTGTCTGCAATGTCATCCCCACCCACGATCCGGGACCGGTCGGTACCGAGCTCCTCCAGAACACTGATGTCCGCAAGATCACCTTCACCGGTTCGACCGAGGTCGGCAAGTATCTCGCCCGTGAAGCCGCCGGCACGGTCAAACGGGTCTCGCTCGAGCTGGGCGGCCACGCGCCGTTCATCGTCTTCGCGGATGCGGACATCGACGCGGCCGCACGTGGTGCCATCATCTCCAAGTTCCGGAATGCCGGCCAGACGTGCGTCTGCGCGAACCGCTTCTATGTCCACGCCTCGGTCGCCGACGCGTTCCTCGAAGCGCTCACCCCCCTGGTCCGGCAGCTCACGGTCGGCGACGGAACCGCCGACGGCGTGCAGATCGGCCCCCTCATCGATGCGGCCGGTGTCCAGAAGGTCGAGTCCCACGTTCGGGACGCCGTCTCCGCCGGTGCTCGCCTGGTGGTCGGCGGCAACCGTCCACCCCACCTCGCCCGCGGCTATTTCTACGCGCCCACGCTCCTCGACCGCGCGACGGACTCGATGCGCGTGATGCGCGAGGAAACTTTCGGCCCGGTCGCACCGGTCGCGCGCTTCGAAAACGAGGCCGAGGTCCTCCACCGCGCGAACGCCGGTCCCTACGGGCTCGCCGCCTATCTCTACACCAACGATCTCTCACGCGCATGGCGCGTCGCCGAGCGCCTCGAGTACGGGATCATCGGGGTCAACGACCCACTCCCCTCCGTCGCCCAGGCCCCCTTCGGCGGCTACAAGGAATCCGGCCTCGGCCGCGAAGGCGGCACCGAAGGCATGGATGCCTTCCTGGAAACGAAGTACATCAGCACCGCCCTGACGGTCTAGGCTTCTACCCGGTCGTCACCTTCCGCCCCAACTCCACCACGGCGCGGTGCGCCTGGTCGATCGCCGAATTCGCGTACGCACTCGCCCCGGCGTCGGAATTCGCGATCGTGATCCGCCCGAATGGCTGCCGCGCGGTCACGCACGGACGGACTTGCCCCGCCGGCGGCGGCGGATCGGAATACGGGTCGTACTCGTACGCGTAACCGTGCGCCCACCGGTTCACGGTGATCGCTGCGATGTCGCGCGCCGGATCGAAATGGCCGCCCCCCCCTCCCAACATCCGCGCCAGTTGGTTCCGCGTATTTCGCTCCATGACCTCGAACGGCGTCGCCAGGAGCTCCGCCCGCCCCGCCCGATACTGCTCCCGCCGTGGCAGCCCCGGCGCGCACGGGGCCCGCATCATGTGCACGACGATCGGATCGGCGGGACTCCGCGCGAAATGATACGTGCCAAGGCTCACCGGAAAATCCAGCTCGGCGATGCTGTAGTAGCTCCCCGGCGCGTAAATGAAGCTCGTGGCCAGCGCGCTCCACGCGTTCCAGTTGCGGAGCGCGACGTTCGTGTACACGAACGGCTCTTTCACCCCCGAGAGCATCGCGTGTCGCTGCGGCTCGGGCAGTTCGGGGCAGAGATACGCGCTCACGGAGTTCCAGCACGCGAGCACGACGTGGGGTGCCCGCACGGTCCACGCTTTGCCACCCCGCACATAGGTGACTTCCACTTCGTGCGCGGATGCGGGGTCGCCCATATGCCGCACGCGCACCGCGGTGCTGTTCAGACGGACGCGGACGGGATGCGCGGGATCGTCGAGTTGCGCGTAGTTCACCCGCGCGGTCACGATGTCGTCCATCGTGTGGCCCGCGGCCGCGGCAGGAATGAGCCGGCGCACGAGCAACCGCGCGAGTGACGCGTTCCCATCCGGGAAGTGGAAGATGTACGGGTCTTCCCCGTCAGGCGGCGTCGGACCCAGGTGCGTGCCGGGCGGCGGATCGTCATCGCCCAGCCCCATGCCCCGGTAGCCGGCGCGAAAGCCATCGTTGTACGGGCTGATCGCGGAGATGACGTCGATGCCCGCGCACCAGAGATCGGCCGTGATGCGCTGGAAGTACGGGAGGGCATCGGGCGTCACGCCCGCCACGTGCAGCAGGTAGTCGCGATAGCTCATCCGCGCGAGACGCGCCCGCTTCTGCGCCCGCGTCAGCCCCGGCAGATAGTCGCGCTCTTCGTCATAGAGCCGCGCGATGTCCCGCCGCGCCACCTCGGACAACGGCGCCCCGGCCAGCACGTCCGCCCACGGCTTGCTCCCCGCTCCCGTCGCCAGATGATCCGCGCCGAATGTCTCCTTGTCGAAGAAGACGCTGTCGCCCAGATGCCGCGATGCATAGAACTGCTGATCGAACGCGGTATGGAATCGCATCGGCTCGACGCCCGCGTCCGCGAGTACTCCCCTCGCCACCGCGCTGTAGTTGGCCGGACCGTCGAGCGACTGCGCGCCGCCATAGCCGATCAGTGTCTGGCCATCCGACCTGGAACTCGTTGCGCTTGGCGTGCCCGCCGAAGTCGTCGTGGTTGTCGATCACGAGTATGCGCGCCGATGGTCCCGCGCTCTTCCGGTAGAAGTGCGCCGCTGCGAGCCCGCTGATCCCGCCGCCCACGACGATGAGGTCGAATGTCTCGTTGGTCGGCCGCGCACCCGTCATGAGCGAGGCCGCTCCACCGTCGCGCATCTGGTGCGCCACTTCGAACGAGCCCGCGTGGTCGCCGCGCAGCCCGCCCAACCCCGGCGGGTAGTAGTGCGGGTCGCGCTCCGGCGCGTACACACCTTCCTGAAACGCCCACCACGGATGGCCATGCCCGAGACCCGGCACCAGCGCCGCGCCGGCCGCCACGGCCATGCCGTTCACGAAATCGCGCCGCGTGATCGGACACCCCATGCCGAGCGCGCGGTCATGCGCTGGATCATGCGCGGCGTCATGCATGGGGTCATGCGCGGGATCGCGTTCGTCGTCCGGTCTCATGGTCCTAGCCTACCGCGCGGCCCGCGGGCCGTCCAGATTGGGCGCCACTTCCACGGACTGCGATGATCGCGATCGGCCGTAACTACTGGCTGGATTCGGCGTCCTTTCCGGCCACCACGCCGGGACCGCTGCCCGCGCGCGCCGATGTCGTCGTCGTGGGCGCTGGATTCACCGGTCTCTCCGCGGCGTTCGAGCTCGCGTCGCACGGCGCGCGGGTCGTCGTGCTGGAAGCCCGCAGCACGGCGTGGGGCGCCAGTTCGCGAAACGGCGGCATGGTACTCCCCGGTCTGAAGGTCGCGACGAGTGTCCTCCGCTCCCGCTACGGTCTCCCCGCGGCGCAGCGGATGTACGCGGCCGCTCTGGCGTCTGTCGAGCACTCGGCGGCACTGATCCGCACGCACGGCATCGCGTGCGACTTCGCGCGGTGCGGGCACCTGGAGGTCGCATGCACCTCCTCGCAGTTCGCGCGCTACGCGCACCTCGTGGATGACCTGGCCCGCGACTTCGATTCCCGGCTTCGCATCATTCCCCCGGACGAGTTGGCGAGCGAGATCGGCTCGCGATCCTACGCCGGCGGAATCGTGGACGAGCGAAGTGCTGGACTCCACCCGGCGCGCTACGCCGCCGGCCTCGCGCGAACGGCCATGGCCGCGGGCGCCGCGATCTACGAGCACACGCCGGTCACACGAATCCGCCCGGCGTCCCGTGATGGTACGACCGGCTACGAAGTGGTTGCACAACAGCAATCCCCAGTCCCCAATCCCCAGCCCCCAGTCCCCAGCCCGAAATCCCGTGTCTTCGCGCCCGAGGTGGTGATCGCGACCGGCGCCTACACGAACGGTGCTGCCCCGATGCTCCGCCGGCGCATCATCCCCATCGGCTCGTTCATCATCGCGACTGAACCACTTCCGGGAGACCTCGCCCGGGAGTTGAGTCCGCGCAACCGCATGATCTTCGACTCGCGGCACTTCCTCCACTACTACCGTCTCACGCCGGACCGCCGGATGCTGTTCGGCGGACGCGCCGCGTTTTTCCCCGCCACGGACCGCACGATCGCGCGGAGCGCGGCGATCCTCCACCGCGATCTGGTGTCGGTCTTTCCGCAGTTGGCGGCCACGAACGTCGCCTACGCGTGGGGCGGGACGCTCGACTTCTGCTTCGACACCATGCCCCACGTCGCGCGGGTCGGCGGAATGTTCGCCGCCGCCGGCTTCGCGGGTCACGGTGTCGCCATGGCGACGTACGCCGGCGCCCTCATCGCCGCCCAGCTCCGCGGCGCGCCGATGGACAATCCCTTCGCGGATATCCCCTTCCGCGGCGCGCCGCCCGGCCTGCACGCCGCGGTCAAATGGGGCCTCCCCCTGATCGCCGCCTGGTACAAGCTCCAGGACTGGACCGGCCGCTAGCGCCGCTACGTGGCCGAGAGCAGTTCCTCCACCGCGCGATGCCCCTGGTCGATCGCCTGGTCGGTGTACGACGCCGCCGCGGCATCTTCGCACGCGATCGCGATCCGCCCGAACCGCCGCCGCGCGATCTCGTTCGGCGCCTCCCCGGGCGCCCACGCCGGATCCCACAGGGGGTTGTACTCGTACGCGTATCCGTGCGGCCACCGATTCACCGTGATCGCCTCGATGTCCCGCGCTGGATCGAACCCTCCACCCCCCAGCACTCGGCCCAACTGGTCGCGAATGCTCCGCTCGAACACGTCGAATGACGTGCCGAGGAGATCGGCCTGCCCGATACGCTGCTGGTCACGCGCCGAAAGTCCCGGTTGGCATGGCGTCCGCTCCATCCGGATCACGACAGGATCGTCCGGCGACGACGGAAATTCGTAGGCGCCGATGCTGACCGGGACGTCGAGCCCGACGGATGAATGGAACATCCCGGGTGTCGCGACGTTGTACACGCCGAGTTTGTCGAACGCCCGCCGGTTCTTGACCGCAACGCCCGTGTACACGAGCGGCACTTTCACCCCGTACTTGAGCGCGTCTTTCTGCTTATCCGGCAGATCCGGACAGATGTACGGGATCATCATGTTCCACGATGCGAGGACGACGTCGTTCGCGCGCACGACGTACGCCTTGTGCTCCGTGCCGTCCGACCGCGCATACGTCACGTCCACCGCCGTCGCTCGGGCAGGATCCCCGCCGGCGTGCTTCACGCCGACGACGGTGCTGTTGAGACGGATGCACACGCCGTTCGCCGGCCGGTCGAGTTTCCCGTAATCGGCCACCGCCGTCACGATGTCTTCGGCGGACCTGCCGGGAATCGCCCCCGGCACAAGCGACCGCACGAGCAACCGCGCGATCGACGCGTTGCCGTCGGGAAAATGGAAGAAGTACTCCTTCTTCCCGGGCGTCACGTCGCCCGCCGCAGTGAAGCTCAGCCTGCCGCCCGCCGGTGTGCGGTCGAGCGCGAGCCCATCGAATCCCGGCAGCCCGATCGCCCAGCAGTCCTGCGCCGGCACGGCGTCGATCCCGATGCCGTACAACCCATGTGTGCGCGTCTGGTAGTACGGGATCACACCCGGGTCAGCTTTGACGATGCGGAGCAGATAGTCCTTGTAACTCATCCGCCACAGCTTGTCCTTCTTCTGGTCGGACGTCAGCCCCGGCATGTAATCCACGACTTCGGTCTGGATACGGACGATGTCGCGCTGCGCCGCGGCTGTCATCGGCGTCTTCGCGAGAAAACTCCGCCAGGACGCCTCATGCTCAGTCTGCTCGTGCGCCTTGTCCCGCAGTTGGTTGGCCACGCCGGTCGACGCATTCCGGTCCCGCCGCGCCCGCGACGGCACTCCGGCCACCAGCCGGTCGGCACCGAAGGTCTCCTTGTCGAAGAACACCGCGTTCTTGAGACCCCGATAGGTGTCCGGCCGGAAGCACTTTTCCTGAAGGGCCGCCGGATCGATCCCGAGCGTGGTCAGGAGTCCGGCCGCGACAGGACTGTAGTTGAACGGCGACTCGATCGACCACGTGCCGCCGTTCATCAGTCGAAGAGCCGGCCGCCCGCCCGGAACTCGTTCCGCTTCGCATGCCCGCCGAAGTCGTCGTGGTTATCGAGGATGAGGATGCGTGCCGACGGACGGCGCGCCCGATAAAAATGCGCGGCCGACAACCCGCTGATCCCGCCACCCACGACCACGAGATCGTAATGCTCGCCGGTCTGCACCGGCGCACCCGCCGCTTTCCAGAATGACCCGTCCCGCATCCCGTGCCCGACTTCGTACGAACCGGGATGACTCCCGCGCATCCCCGTGCGCGCCGGCGGATAATACCCGGGCGCATCCTGCGGCCCCGGCACCACGCCAGTTCTCGCCGCCCCCCAGGGTGCCGGCAGCGGGGCACCCGGCATCCCCATCCCCGGCAGCCACGCCGCGGCGAGCAACCCGCCCGCCCCCACGGCAATCCCATTGAGAAAATCACGCCGCGTGATGTCGCGATCCATGCCGAGCTCACGATCCCGCACGGGATCGGAGTCGAGCTCACCCACGGACTCCGACGGCTTGACCCGGTCTTTCATACCGCTACTCCTCTGCGAACACCACTCAGGATGGGATCACAGACATCCCCAACCCCCAACCCCCAATCCCCAATCCCTCTCATGCCCCTCTCAATACCACCCGATCGGCTTCTCGTCCAGGTTGATGAACACCTGCTTGGTCTCGAGATACTCCTCGACGCCCCAGTGCCCCAGCTCCCGGCCGAAGCCCGGACGCCTTGTACCCGCCCCACGGCGCCTCGACGAAGGTCGGCTGCATGTGGTTCACCCACACGATCCCCGCCTCGAGCGCCTTGCACCACCCGGAACGCCTTGAAGATGTCCCGGGTCCACACCGCGGCGGCCAGTCCGTAGGGCGTGGCGTTGGCGATCCGGATCGCGTCGGCCTCGTCCTTGAACGGGATGACGCTCATCACCGGGCCCGAAGATCTCTTCCTGCGCGATCCGGCGCGCGTTGTCCACGTCGTAGAAGATGGTCGGCTCGACGTACCACCCGCGCGCATGCTGCTTGGGCACGCCGCCGCCGGCCGCGACCTTGGCCTCGCTGCGCCCGATCTTGAGGTAGCCCACCACCCGGTCGCGCTGCTCGGCGCTCACCAGCGGCCCCATCTTGTTGTTGCGGTCGATGCCGCTGCCGACGCGGATCGTCTTGGCCTTGGCCGCCGCCGCGTCGACGAACTTCTTGTAGATGTCCCGCTGCACCAGCACCCGGCTCCCCGCCGAGCACACCTCGCCCTGGTTGACGAACACGCCGAACAGCGCGCCGTCCACCGCGTTCTCGAAATCCGCATCGCTGAAGAAGATGTTGGGCGACTTGCCGCCCAGCTCCAGCGACACCCGCTTCAGCTGGTCGGCCGCGCTCCGCATGATGAGCTTGCCCGACCTCGGCGCTGCCGGTGAACGCGATCTTGCGCACGTCGGGATGAGCGACGAGCGGCGCGCCGGCGCCCGGCCCGTCGCCGGTCACGATGTTGACCACGCCCGGCGGCAGCCCGACCGCCTCGAAGTCCTCCGCCAGCGCCGAGTATCGAGAGCGGCGTCTGCTCGGCCGGCTTGAGCACCACGGTGCAGCCGGCCGCGAGCGCCGGCGCGATCTTCCACGCCGCCATGAGCAGCGGATAGTTCCACGGGATGATCTGCCCGGCCACGCCCATCGGCTCGCGCAGGGCGAACGCCACCGCGGCCGCGGGCACCGGCAGCACCTCGCCGTTGATCTTCGTCGCCAGCCCGCCGTAGTACTCGAAGCAGGTGGCGGTATCGTCCATGTCGTACTCGGACTCGGCGATCGGCTTGCCCGAGTTCCGCGTCTCGAGCTCCGCCAGCTCCGCCCGGCGCGCCCGGACCCGCTCCGCCAGCCGGAACAGCACCCGCCCCCGGTCCTGCGCCGTCGTCCCGCGCCACCCGTCGTAGAACGCACGCTTGGCCGCCTTCGCGGCGCGATCGACGTCGCCAGCACCGCCGGCCGGGACACGTCGCGATCACCGCCTCGGTCGCCGGATCGAAGACGTCGAATGTCTTACCGCTCGACGCGTCGACGAACTTGCCGTCGATGTACATTCTGGAATCGCCGCACGGCGGCGGGCGCTCCATTGCTCTTGGACGGCGCACCATTGCTCTTCGACGGCGCACTCTTCGATGCCGCGCCGTTGCTCTTGGATTTGGATTTGGCCTTGCTCGTCATCGCCACAATCGTATCCCCCCGGAATCCCTGTCCCACTCCCCAGTCCCCAACCCCTAATCCCCAATCCCCAATCCCAATCCCTATTCCCTGCCCTTCTCATCCCGCATCATCCGCGACCACAACACGATCGTCAAGAGCGACACCGCGAAGATCACCGTCGCCGCCGCATTCACTTCCGGAGTAATCCCTCGGCGCAGCAGCCCCCAGATCTGCAGCGGCAGCGTGTTCTGGCGGCCGATCAGGAAAAACGTCACGGCGATCTCGTCAAGGCTGAGCGTAAACACCAGTAACGCGGCCCCGAGCACCGCCGGCCGGATCGACGGCAACGTCACCCGCCAGAATGTCTGCCACTCGTTCGCGTAGAGATCGCCGCTCGCTTCCTCGAGCGCCCGGTCGAACCGCTGCAGCCGCGCATACACCTGGGTCATCACCACCGACGTCAGCGCCGCCCCATGCCCCAGCACCACCGGCCACCCCGGAACGAGCGGAAACCCGCTCGACAAGCTGAGACCCACGAACGAGAAGAAGCTGAGCAGCGCCACGCCGGTGATGATCCCAGGCAAGATCAGCGGCAGCAGCACCAGCCGCCGGAACGCGCCCTTCCCAGGAAAGTCGTAGCGGTCGAGCACGAACGCCCCAGGCACACCCACCGCCAGCGCGATGATCGACCGCCAGCACCGCCAGCTTGACGCTGGCCCACGCCGCGGCAAGCATGCTCCGGTCGTGCGCCAGCACGCCGTACCAGCGCAGTGTGCCCAGTCGGAGCGGCCACGCGATGATGCTGCTGTCGTGGAAGGAGTACAGGATCACGACCGCGAGCGGCACATAGATGAACGCGAACACCGCGCCCGCACTGGCCCAGAGCCCCGCCGTGAGCGGGTCAGACCGGCGCGGCATACTCTGTCACCGACGATCGCGCCTCACCGCCATAGCTGCCCCGGGCCTCGACTCTGCCCGGCGACCCAGAGCAGCACGAGCGTCAGGGCCAGCATCACCACCGACACCGCGGCGCCCAGCGGCCAGTTGTACGCCACGCCGAACAGGCTCCAGACGAGATTCGACACCATGAGCGCGCTGTCGTTACCGCCGAGGAGCTGCGGCGCGAGGAAGTCGCCCATGCTCAGCACGAAGGCGAAGGTGCAGCCCGCCACCACGCCCGGCAGCGACAATGGCAGGATCACGTGCGAGAAGGTCCGCCACCGGTTCGCGTAGAGGTCCTGGCTCGCCTCCTTGAGCGCCGGCGGGATCGCGTCGAGCACGGCGTAGATCGGCATCAGCGTAAACGGCGTGTAGATGTGCGTCAGCGCGAGCACCACCGCGGCGGTGCTGTACAGCAGCACGGTGAGCGGCTCCCGGATGATCCCCATCGACATCAGCAGCCCGTTGAGTATGCCCTGCTGGCCGAGAATGATCTTCCACGCGTAGGCCCGCACGACATAGCTGACCCAGAGCGGGATGATCACCGCCATGTACAGCAGGGTCTTGTGCTTCCGGACCTTGAACGCCAGCACGTACGCGAGCGGGAAACGCGAGCAGCAGCGAGATCACGGTCACGCGCAGCGCGACGCCGGCGGAATACAGGATGGTCGCCGGATAGAGGGACGTACCGAAGAGCCGCCGGTAGTTCTCGGTCGTGAGCTCGTGCGTGAGGGTCCCGTTCCGGAGGCGCCAGAACGACTGGACCAACAGCAGCGCGTACGGCAACAGCAACAACACCACGACCCACGTCACGGGAATCGCGCTGGCCACGAGGGTCTTGAGCCGGCGGTTGGTCCGGACACGGTCGAGCAGGGTGGCGCCCGCTGCCGCCACCGGCGCTCCCTCAATCGGCGACAAGCACGCCCTGGCTCGCCGGCCACTGAACGTGAACGGACGCGCCACTCGCGAACGACGGATCGGATGGCGACCGGAGCGCGACCAGGGTCGTCCCATCGGCCAGCGCCATGTGCAGTTTCACCACCGACCCCGCATACACAATGTCGCGCACGGTCGCGGGGAGGCTGTTGGCACCATTGGACGCGGCCGGCGCGGCCGCGCATCGGCCGGCACGACGCGCAATGACTCCGGACGCACCGACAGCCAGAGCGGCATGTCCGCCCCCGTCCCCTCGGCCCGCACCTCTACCCGCACGGGAATCGGACCCGCCGGTCCCGCGACGGTGACGACGGCGGGATCGCGGTCACTCGCCACCGCCGCCAGCAGGTTGGTCTCGCCGATGAAGTCCGCCACGTACCGCGAGCGCGGCCGGTCGTACAGGTCCCGCGGCGGCCCGAGTTGCTCGATGCGCCCGCCCCGCATGAGCGCCACCCGGTCGGACATGGTCAGCGCTTCTTCCTGATCGTGGGTCACGTAGATGAACGTGATACCGAGTTTCGATCTGCAGCTGCTTCAGCTCGAGCTGCATCGCCCGCCGGAGCTTGAGGTCGAGCGCGCCGAGCGGCTCGTCGAGCAGCAGCACCCGCGGGCGGTTCACGATCGCCCGCGCGAGCGCCACCCGCTGCTGCTGCCCCCCCGACAGTTGCCGCGGCGCCCGCTCCGCCGAATGGCCCGAGCTGCACCATCTCGAGCGCCTCGGTCACCCGCGGGCCGATCTCGCGGTGCGGACACCCGCTGCATCCGCAGCCCATAGCCGACGTTGTCGCGCACGCTCATGTGCGGAAACAGCGCGTACTGCTGGAACACGGTGTTGACCGGCCGCTTGAACGGCGGGAGCGCCGCCACGTCGGCGCCCGTCCATCAGGATCGCGCCCGTCGGTCGCCGGCTCGAAGCCGGCGATCAGGCGGAGGGTGGTCGTCTTGCCCGACCCGGATGCGCCGAGCACGGTGAGGAACTCGCCGGTCGGTGACGGCGAGCGAGATGTCGTCGAGCGCGGCGAACTCGCCGAACCGCTTGGTCAGCCCGATGCAGCTCGACGATCGGCGCTCACTGCGCCGCTTTGACCTCGTTCCAGATCTCCTGATACTTGTCGCGCCTCGATCCCCACTGCCAGAAGTTCACCTTGCGCGCCGTATTCCGCGATGTCGTGCTGGCTCGTGGCCTGCTCCGGCGTCATGTAGCCCTTGCGCACTCGGGTTGGCGACGATGTACCCGGTCACGTCGGACAGCATCTTCTGCGTGAATGGCTGCGCCGCGTACTCGAGCCAGGCGTATGCGGCATCGAGGTTCTGGGCGCCCGATGTCAGCACCCAGTGGTCGGCCCACGCCGTCGTCCCTTCCTTGGGAATCAGTTCGGCGGCCGGGAACTTCGCCGACCCGCAACTGGTGGGTCATGAGCGGCCAACCCTCGCCGAGCACGACCTCCCCGCTCTGGAAGAGCTGCGTCATGTCGCCCGCCGTCGACCAGTACTTCCGGACCCGCGGCCGAAGCTCCAGCATCTTGGCCTTGACCTTTGTCGAGGTCCGCATCGGACAGGTTGTAGAGCTTGGCCGGATCCTTGGGATCGTCCAGCCCGAGGTACTGCGCCACCATGTACAGGGTGGCGATGTCGTCCTGGAGCGAGATGCGGCCCTTGTACCGGTCATCCCACAGCACGGCCCACGACACGGGCTTGGGCGTCACCTTGGTCGAGTCGTAGATCAGCGGGTTGGGACCGAAGGCCCACGGCTCGCCGTAGATCTTCCCGTCCTCTCCGCGCCACCGGCAGCGCCCGGAAGCCCGACATGAGATCCCCGAAGCTCGGCAGACGCGTCAGTATCGAGTGGCGCCGCCAGCCCGGCCTGGATGATCTGCGGTGATCGCATCGCTCGACGGCGACACGAGGTCGATGGTCTGTGCGCCGCCCGCGCGCAGCTTGGCGACGAGATCGTCGCTCGACCCCATGTAGGTCGCGTTGACCTTGACGCCGCACGCACGCTCGAACGGCGCCGTGAACAGCGAGTCGGTGTAGCCCTCCCAGACCATGAAGTTGAGCTCACCGCCGATCGGCTTCGGACAGAGTTGCTTGAGATAGGCCGCCGCGTCCGCCCGCGCATCGCCGGTCGCCGTGATCGAGATCTTGGACGCCAGCCGCATGCGGCGCATTCGAGTGGCTCCCGCCACCGCCACAGCCGCCCAACAGCACGGCGGCAAACAACGCGATGACGGACGGTACGACAGGTGCTCCGGCGCGTGGCGCGACGGACGGCAGCGCGACGTGCCACCGGCTGGGAAACTGCGGGCGAACATGTGTCATGGGAGGGTGGATCGGGTGCCGGTGCGGGCTGTGCTCGGGCTGGCGCCCGGGCGGACAGCGGTGGTCCTGGCAGTTGTCCCAGGGATGTCCCAGGCAGGGAAACGTGCTGGTACGGATCGGTGCTGGTTTTGTGCTTGTTTTTGTGCTGGTGTGGTGGGCCCCATCATATAGCTTTCCCCGTGCGCAGTCGAGGCGGTCGGCCACCGCCCGGCTCCGCCAGTACCCACCGGCCGGCACCCGTCGCTTCAGGCGTCTTCGGCTTCATCGAAGAACGGTCAAGCGGCACCAGAGGATGGACGCGGATCGCCCATGGGACGAGTGATCGAGCTGAAGACCGCGGTGCCCGGCCCAGCCAGCGATGCGCTGATGGCCCGCCGCGCACGCGCGGTCCCGCGCGGCGTACCGTCCGTGACGCCGATCGCGGTCGTCCAGGCCGATGGCGCCACCCTCACGGATGCCGACGGCAACCACCTCATCGACTTCGCCGGCGGCATCGGCGTCGTCAATGTCGGCCACCGGAATCCGCGCGTCGTCGCCGCGGTCCGCGCACAGTTGGATCACTTCGCCCACGTCTGCTTCCCGGTCGTCTCCTACGAACCGTACGTCGCCCTCGCCGAACGGCTCAATGCGGTGACGCCCGGCACGCACGACAAGCGGACGGTGCTCGTCAACAGCGGCGCCGAAGCCATCGAGAACGCGGTCAAGATCGCGCGCGCCCACACCGGCCGGCAGGCGGTCGTCTGCTTCGAGCACGCGTTTCACGGCCGCACGAATCTCGCGATGGCCATGACGTCCAAGGTCCGCCCGTACAAGACCGGCTTTGGCCCCTTCGCCCCCGAGATCTACCGGCTGCCCTTCCCGTACTGCTACCGCTGCTCCGCCGGCCGCCCCGCTGATGGCTCCTGCTGTCTCGCCTCGCCCGAACGCTTCGCACAACAGTTCGCCGCCATCGTCGACCCCGCCGCCGTCGCCGCGATCGTGATCGAGCTGGAGCTCGGCGAGGGTGGCTTCGTTCCGGCGCCACCCGAATACGTCCGCGCCCTGTCCGCGTTTGCGCGCGCGAATGGCATCCTCCTCGTCGCCGACGAGATCCAGACGGGCTTCGGCCGCACCGGCGCGATGTTCGCCTGCGAGCACTATTCGCTCGTACCCGACATGATCGTCACCGCGAAGTCGCTCGCCGGCGGCCTGCCGCTGGCCGCGGTCACCGGTCGCGCCGAGATCATGGAGTCGCCGGTCGCGGGAGGCCTCGGTGGCACCTACGGCGGCAACCCCCTCGCCTGCGCCGCCGCGCTCGCGGTCCTCGACGTCATGGCCGAGGAAAAGGTCGCCGAGCGCGCCGCTGCGCTCGGCGCACGCATCAAGCGGCGCTTCTGCGCTTGGGCGGACACGGACGCCGGTATCGGCGATGTGCGCGGCCTGGGCGCGATGGTCGCCCTGGAGTTCGTGCAGGACCGCACGACAAAGGCGCCCGACAACGCACGCGTCAGCCGCATCGTCGCCGCGGCCCTCAGCCGCGGTCTCGTCCTCCTCTCGGCAGGCACGTACGGCAATGTGATTCGCGTCCTGGTGCCGCTGACGGCGCCCGACGCAGTGGTGGACGAAGGTCTCGATGTGATGGCCGAGGCGCTCAGCGCCTCGAGGCTCGCACCGCATTGACTCATCCCGCGGTCGAGTTTCATCACGTCTCAAAGAGTTTCGGCGCTACCAAGGCGGTCGACTCGATCAGTTTCAACATCGAGCGCGGCGAATTCTTCTCGATCCTGGGCCCCTCCGGCTGTGGCAAGACCACGACGCTTCGGCTGCTCGCCGGCTTCGAGAGCGCCGGACCCGGATGGCGGCGAGGTCCGCATCCTCGGCGAGGTCGTGAACCACAAACGGCCCTACGAACGCCAGATCGCGATGGTCTTTCAGAACTACGCGCTCTTCCCGCACCTCTCGGTCGAGCGCAACATTGCCTTCGGGCTCGAGCAGCGCCGCACGCCCCGCTCCGAGATCGCGGGCCGCGTCGCCCGCGCACTCGACCTCGTCCGCCTCGCACCCCAGACGTTCGCACGACGCTCGCCCGCGCAACTCTCCGGCGGGCAGCGCCAGCGCGTCGCCCTCGCCCGCGCCCTGGTCCTCGATCCCGCGATCCTGCTGCTCGACGAACCCCTCGGCGCGATCGACCTCCAGCTCCGCAAGGAGATGCAGCTCGAGCTCAAGGCGCTCAACAAACAGCTCGGCACGACGTTCCTGTATGTCACGCACGACCAGGAGGAAGCGCTCACGATGTCCGACCGCATCGCGGTCATGTCGCACGCGCGCGTCGCCCAGTTGGGAACGCCAGCCGAGATCTACGAGAACCCGCGCACCGCGTTCGTCGCGAAGTTCATCGGCGAGTCGAACTTTCTCGATGGCCGCATCGCGGATCGCGCCGATGCGTGGTGGGAGGTCGAGGGACGCGGCGGCATACGCTTCCGCATCCCGGTCCTCAATGGCCTCGCGCCCGGACAGGATGTGCGCATCGCGGTGCGCCCGGAATGGCTCGATGTGTGTCGGCCGGATGCGGTGCCCCCCGGCGAGAACGCGCATCCCCGGCACGGTCCGCGATGTCGTCTACCTCGGCGAAACGATGCACGTCATCGTCTCGCACCGTCCGCGCCGGACATCACCGTCGCGCTCCGCAACGAAGGCCAGTTGATCAACCCGCTCCCCTGGCGGCGCGGCGACCCGGCGACCGTCGCGTGGCGGCCGGAGGACTGCCAGATCCTCGAGGACGAATGACGGCGCTGGACGCGCCGCTGCAGGCCGAAGGCCCGCGCTCGCCCACCGGAAACGGTCTGCGCCGCCGGGCGCTCGCCTGGCTCGCACCCCGTCCGCAAGCCCAGGCCTGGACGCTGCTCGCGCCCGGTACGGTCTGGATGCTCGGGTTCTTCCTCGTGCCCGTCATCGTGATGTGCGCGTACAGCGTCATGCCGCGAGGCGAGTACGGCGGCGTCGAGCCCGGATTCACGCTCGAAGCGTACACCCGGTTCTTCATCCCGGTCTATCTCACGATCCTCGAACGGACGTTCGTCCTCGCCGTCGCCACGACCGTGCTCTCGGCGCTCGCCGGGCTACCCCGTGGCATACGTGATCGCCCGCAGCGGACGCTGGAAGTCACTGTTGCTCTTTCTCGTGGTGTTGCCGTTCTGGACGAGTTTCCTCGTGCGCACGTTCGCCATGATTTTTCTCATGCGCGATACGGGGTTGATCAACAGTTGGCTGATCGCCAGCGGGCTGCGGCAAGAGCCGGTCACGATGCTCTACACACCCTTCGCCGTGCTCGCCGGGCTCGTCTACGGCTACCTGCCGTTCATGATCCTCCCGATCTACGCATCGCTCGAAAAGCTCGATCCCGCATTGCTCGAAGCCGCCGAAGTGCTCGGCGCCCGCCCAGCCGCTCGCTTCCGCCGCGTAACCCTGCCCCTCTCCGCCCCCGGCCTCATCGCCGGCTGCCTCCTCGTCTTCATCCCCTCACTGGGCTCCTTCCTGACGTCGGACCTCCTCGGCGGCGCCAAGGAGTTGCTGATCGGCAACCTCGTGCAGAACCAGTTCTCGACCGCGCGCAACTGGCCGTTCGGCTCGGCGGCGTCGTTCATCCTGATGATCGTCGTCCTCGCCGCGGTGCTGGTCTATCTGCGCCTGCGGCCGCCGACACCGCGCGAGGCTGGTGAGATGGGCACATCCGGCTTGGGAAACTGCCGCGCTGGCTGATCGCGTTCACCGCGGTGTGCCTCTTCCTCATGCACCTGCCGGTGCTGGTGCTGATCGCCTTCTCCTTCAACGCATCGAAATTCGCGGTGACGTGGACGGGCTTTACCCTCGGCTGGTATCGCCGCCTGCTCGAGCGCGACGACATCCTCCACGCACTGCAGGCCAGCCTCATCGTCGGCATCACGGCGACTGCGATCGCGGTCACGCTCGGCACGCTGATCGCACTCGCGCTCGCCCGCCACCGCTTCCGCGGCCGCACGATCTACGAGGGAATGATGTACGTGCCGATCGTCACGCCGGAGATCGTCACCGGCATCTCGCTCCTCGTTCTGTTCGTGTTCCTTCGGATACCGCTCGGACTGGCGACGATCATCATCGCGCACGTGGCTTTTTGCGTGCCGTTCGTCGTCGTGGTCGTCGTGGCCCGGCTGGCCGGCATGGACGAGAACCTCGAAGAAGCCGCGATGACCCTCGGCGCCGATGAGGTCACGACCTTCTTCCGCATTACGCTCCCGCTGCTCTGGCCGGGGATCCTCTCGGCCGCACTCCTGTCGTTCATCCTCTCGTTCGATGACTTCGTGATCACGTCCCTGGTCGCCGGATCCGGGTCGAGCACGCTCCCGCTCGTGATCTACAGCATGGTGCGCCGCAACGTCGAGCCGAGCATCAACGCGATCAGCGCCCTGATCGTCGTCGCGACATTGGTGCTGCTGTACGTCTCGGACCGCATGAGCCGGCGGAATGAACCCTCCCATGCCTGAAACCCGCGCCGAAGCGCTGCTCCGTGCAATGGCGGCGGGATCGATCGGCCGGCGCGAGTTCGCACGGCGTGCGCTCGCCATCGGCGCATCGGCGACGACGATCGCCGGCTGGCTCGCCGCGTGCCGGCCGGTCGGTGACGGCCTCGCACCCGCCGCGCGCGCCGCACGGGACGCCGCGGAAGCCCTTGAGCCGCTGGGACCCATCGAGCACCGCCTCGCGATCTACAACTGGTCGGACTACGTCGCGCCCGACACCATCTCGAACTTCGAGCGCGAGTTCGGGGTCCGTGTCACCTACGACGTCTACGAGAGCAACGAGGAGCTGCTCGCCAAGTTGCTCGCGGGCGCTCGCGGCTATGACCTCGTGTTCCCCAGCAGCTACGCACTCTCGGTGCTGGTCGCCACGGGCCTCGCCGGCCCGCTTCACCGTTCGTACCTGGCCAACTGGGGCAACGTCGCACCGCTCTTTCTCAATCCCGATTTCGACCCCGGCAACGCCCACTCCGTTCCGTGGCAGTGGGGCATTACCGGCCTCGCCTACCGCTCGGACAAGGTCGATGCCCCCGATAGTTGGGGGGTGCTGCAGAGCCAACGCTACGCCGGCAAGATGACGCAGCTTGACGATGGGCGCGATGTCATCGGATCGTGGCTCCGCTACCGCGGCCACTCCCTGAACTCGCGCGATCAGGCCGAGTTGGCCGCCGCCAAAGACGATGCGATCTCCGCCAAGCGCAACCTGCGCGCGTATCTCTCCGCGCCCGTCAAAGGCCAGCTCATCTCCGGCGATGTGTGGATCGCCCAACTCTGGAACGGCGACGCGACGCAGGCACGCGTCGAGCAGCCGGCGATCCAGTACGCGATTCCGCGTGAAGGATCGACGATCTGGGCGGACAGCGTCGTAATGCCGCGCTCTGCGCCACACCCGCGCGCGGCGCACGAGTTCATGAATTACATCCTCCGGCCCGAGGTCGGCGCCGCCATCTCCGGATTTCACCGGGTACGGCACGCCCAACGAGAAGGCGCTGGCACGGATGGAGCACCCGGTCCCGTACCCGACGCCCGATCAGTTGCGGCGTCTCGAATATCAGATCGACCTGGGCCGCGAGACGGCCGAATGGGACCAGCTGTGGACCGAGATCAAGTCGGCGTAGGAGGGTCGCCGCCGGCGACGTCCGCCGATGTCGTCGTCATCGGCGGGGGTGTCGCTGGCCTCGCCGCGGCGCGCGCCCTCCACGATGCGCATCTGCGTGTCGTGGTGCTCGAGGCGCGCCCCCGGCTCGGCGGCCGTGTGTACACGCGGCGGGTCCCCGGGCTCGCACTGCCGGTCGAGCTGGGCGCGGAGTTCGTCCATGGCCGCGTGCGCGAGACGCTGGCCGTCGCCGATTCGGCCGGGATTCTCCTGGGCGAGATGTCACACGCCTGGTGGAGTGTCGCCGGCGGAAAGTTGCATGCGCCCGGCGACGATGATTGGGCCGTCGGCAAGGTGATGCAACAGCTCGACCCCGGCCGGACGCCGGACCGCACGTTCGCCGAGTTCCTCGAGGCGCTGCGCGCGGACCCCGCGGCGTCCGCGGCCGCCGTCGCTGCGATCCCCGACGCACTCCGATATGTCCAGGGCTTCGACGCCGCCGATCCCGCCCGGGTGGGCGAGCGATGGCTCGCGGTCTCCGAGATCGCCGGACGCCGCGATGAGCACGATCACCAGTACCGCATCCCCGCCGGATACGATCAGGTGCCTGCTGCCATCGCCGCGCACTTGCCACCGGACGCCATCCGTCTCTCGACCGTGGTGCGCGAGGTCGAATGGGAGCCGGGCCGGGTCGCTGTCTTCGCCGACACGACGACGGTCACCGCACGCGTTGCGATCGTGACGATCCCGCTCGGCGTGCTGAGTGCGCGCGCGGACGGCACGCCGGGGCCCATTGCCTTCCGCCCCGATCTCGGCGCGGCGGTGCGCTCGGCTCTCAACGGCGTCGCGATGGGCGCGGCGCTCCGCATCGTGATGCATTTCGAGACGGCCTTCTGGGACGCGCTGCCGGTCGATGGCGGAGGCGAGCCGCCGAGCGATCTGAGCTTTCTTTCGATGGAGAGCGACGAGTTCGCCGTGTGGTGGACATCGTTCCCGCTGCGCGCGAGTGTCCTCACGGCCTGGATGGGCGGCCCCCAGGCGGAAGCGATGGCCAGCCTGACGAGCGACGAGGTGGCCGATCGAGCCCTCCGCGTGCTCGCCCGTGCGTGCGGTATCCCGAGGGCGCGGCTCGGCGGGATGCTCGCCGGATCCTGGTACCACGACTGGCACAACGATCCGTTCTCGCGCGGATCCTACAGCTATGGTGTCGCCGGCGGCATCGACGCGCCACGTGTACTCGGCCAACCCATTGGCAAGACGCTGTTTCTGGCTGGCGAAGCAACGGACCCCGATGGGCGAGGGGGCACGGTGCACGCCGCGATCGCGAGCGGCCAGCGTGCGGCAAAGGCCGTCCTGGAAGCGCTCACCTGATCCGCGCGGTATATCGTCGCCGTAGTCGGCGACGCCGCGCTCGTCTTTCGAATGCCCTAGTCGCCAGTCCCCAATCTCCGTTCCCTAATCCCCAATCCCCAGTCCCCAATCCCCAATCCCCAGTCCCCAGTCCCCAATCCCCAATCCCCAATCCCCAGTCCCTAATCCCCCAGTCGCCACGGTCACTGGTCGAACGCGCACAGGAATCCCCACCCGCCGAATGTCTCGCTCACGGCAAGCACGAGCTCATTCCGCCCGGCCCGCAGCGGCAGATAGACCGCATCCGCATACGGATAGAACCACCCATAGTAGCTGGGCTCCCGCGACGATCTGGCGTTGCGCCCCGCGTAGAGCGGCCGGCCGTTGAGATAGACGACGACGTCGTCGCTGTATCCCACCCACATCTTCCGCACGGCCGCCCGGGGCGCCGAGATCGTCGTCCGCGCGAAAACGACTTGGGTTCCCGGAATGGGTGCGGGTTTCGCCGGATACTCCGGCGGGAGCGTGGAGGGGTAAACCCGCGGATCCTTTCGATAGCGTCCGATCATCACGATCCCTTCCCGCTCAGCGCTCACGGGCTGCCACTGCATCGTGGCGACGCTCGGATAGATCCCCGGGTCGGTCTTCGCGGCATCGAAGGTCTGCGACAGCGACCACCCCTCGGTGATCGCGCCCGGGATCACGGAGCGGGTGGGCTCGAGCGGATACGTCGCCGCGTCCGGCTGGTACCGCACGTTGGAGATATACCCCCCGCCGCCGACGGCCCAGAAGCCGATCGTCCCCGACGTGCCGCCCTGCGCGAGATTCTTGACGACCATCACCGGCGCGGTCGCGGTGTCGAAGTAGACACTCGCCTGCAATCCCTTGATGGCAATGCGCACGTGCACCCAGCGATCCTTCGGGAAATCCGGCTCGGCAGTGTACTCGGATCCGGGGTAGAACTGCCACGCGTTCATGTTGAACCACGACGGCGAGTACTGGATCGTGCCGCTCGAGCCCGGACGGAAGAAGATGTTCTCAAATTGGTCCGGCGACGTGACGTGAAACGCGACACCGAAGAACGCGCCCTTTGGCGACGTCGCGACATTGGCCTCTATGGTACCGTTCCGCAGTGCGACACCCTTCGCCCACGCGAATCCCCCAGTCAGAAGCAGGCTCGCCTGGCCAAGGTGAGACTCGAACCGCGCGGTATCATCCGGCGTGCGTGGCGGGTCGGCCTGGATGCTCCACTGCGCAGGCGTCAGTGGCACTTCTATTGATTGTGCTTGGCCCGGCGCGGCGGGTTGGGCGCCGCTCGGCGCCCCGAAGCAGGCGACGGCGGCTGCGCCGAGAGCCAGACGAATCACTGGAATCGAGGACAATCAGATCTCCTGATGAGAGAGCGGCCCCTTCACGGTAGCGCGCCTGGTGGCAAACCGATTGGATATTTCGGCCTCCAGGCCCATTCTTAGATCGCGGCTTGCAGTGACAACCGGCAACGCGACATCTCACGGGACGAGCGCCGATGGAATCGATGATCAACGAAGTGTTGGGCAAGATGCACTTCGACTTTGCGCTGTTCGTGTCGCTCCTCATCAAGATCGTGATCGCGGTCGCCCTCACGAGCCCCGTGAGTGTGGAGCGGTACAAGGATGACAAGAGCGCCGGGCTGCGCACGTTTCCGATCGTCGCGGTCGCATCATGCGGCTACGTGATTCTCGCCGGACAGGTGTTCGGCATCGCGTCCGACCAGCAGACCCACATCCTGCAGGGACTCGTGACCGGCATCGGATTCATCGGCGGTGGCGCGATCGTCAAGGACGGCAATCGGGTCCGCGGCACCGCGACGGCCGCGGCGATCTGGTCCACCAGTATCGTCGGGGCCGCGGTGGGATATGGACGATTGGAGATCGCGCTGGTGGTGGGACTGTTCACGACGCTGACGCTCTGGATCATCTCGCGCTACGAGATGCGATGGGAGCTGGAGCGCGACGCGCGGGACGCGGCCGCCGGTGTCATCACGTCCGCCCACGCGGCATTGAGTGATGTGGGACTTAGGTCATCGTCCGGTCCGGGCACGCCAACGAGTGGGCACTGACGGCGTCGCGGGTGATCAGTGAGACCCGGCGGTCATGACACGCCCGAATGCCCCGGCCGATACGTCCGATGCTCACGCGGATCTGCGCCGTACGCTGATGCGGCAGTTCGTCACCGCGACGGACACCGTCACGTTGCACGACTGGCCGGTGGAGCTGCTGCGGCCCCGCAACTCCGATGATCTGATCAGCGAGGCGGATTTCGTCCGCGACGACCGGCTGCCATACTGGGCAGACCTCTGGCCCTCGTCGCGCATTCTCGCCGATTACCTGCTGCAAACAGCGCGCGCCCCCGATCACGGAGCCGCACCGGCACGGCATCGGTTCCAGCCCGGCGGAATGCCTCCCCGGCCCGCACGCCGCCCGCCGTCGCTGCTCGAGCTGGGATGCGGTCTCGGACTAGTGACGATGGCCGCCATGCGCGCCGGCTACGAAGTGCTCGCCACCGACTACTACGAGGACGCCCTGCGCTTCACCCGCGCCAACGCCGCCCGCGCCCTCGGCCGCGAACCCGAGACCCGTCACATCGACTGGCGCGATTTCCCCGTGGATCTCCCAGGCTTCGACCGCATCGTCGCGGCGGACGTCCTGTACGAGAAGACCTACCCGCCGCTCCTGTCGGCCGCGATTGCCCGTGTGCTCGCCCCCGGCGGCGAAGCCATCATCGCCGACCCTGGCCGCATCGCGGCCCCGGATTTCCTGGCGGGGCTGGCCACCGATAGCCTCGAAGTGGTATCAAAGGTGACACTCCCATTCGACGAGGGCGAAATCCACCAGCAGATTACCCTCTACCGAATCAAGGCAATACCCGCTTGATCCCGATGAAGGGCGCCCGACAGTACCCGCTGCCCCCGATCTTCTGTCTTGCCGCACTTGTTTTCGCCGGCGGCGCCACCGCCTGCACCCCCAACTCCTCACCGCCGCCACCAACCCCCCAACTCGCCCGCCTCGAAACCAGCTACACCGCTCTCCGCTCCCTTCGCGATACGCTCGACATCACCCGCGCCCGCGGTCTCACCCTGACTCCGTCCGGTGAGTCGCTCCCTTCCGGCGATCGGCGATTCGTCACCGCGCGCTCGGTCGTCGCGCAGCAACTCGCGGCGATCGGCCCGGCACACCTCCCCGCCAGGGACCGCGCAGCGCTCGCAACACTCTCCCACGCTCTGTCCACCGAGCTTGCCGGAAGCCCGGCAGCCGCCGAGTCACCGGATACACACACGAACTGCGCCACGACTGGTGCTCCACCCGCGCTCGCACCCGGCGACACCACCGCGGCGAACGACTACCGCCGTCACATCTACGACTGCTTCGGACGCGCGGCCACGGCGGTCGCGGTTGGCAACGACACGGTGGACCGCCTCACGATCCTGAGCCGCATCGCGGAGACGCCGGACGCCGCAGAGCGCAAGCGCCTCTTCCTCGCCCTCGCACCGGTGTGGCGCGCGGTGAATGGCGATGACGGCCCGCGAAGCCCGTACCGCGCCCTGCTCTTGTTCGGCGCGAGCCAGGACCCCGAAACCAACCCATCGCCTCTGGATCGCGCGCCGGACATCGGCATCGGCCCCGCGACGCTCGAACGCTGGCTCGTCGCGATCCTCGATGCGTGGCGGACCGCAACGCCGGACTCCGCGGCAGAACCGTGGGACTATCTCTACGCCGCGGCCGCCGCCGACCGCCAGCTCGACGCGCACGTCCCGCGCGACTCGCTGCTACCGCTCACGATCCGCTACTACCAGACGCTCGGTGCGGATGTCCCAGCCCTCGGCGTGCACTACGACCTCGCTCCGCACCCGGGCAAGACTCCCGTCGCCAACACGACGTTCGGTTCGCGCGGCCATGAGGCGGACGGCCGATGGATCCCGTCGGAATCGTGGGTATTCGCGACGTACGAGACCGGTGGCCTGGGCAATCTCGACGAGTTGGTCCACGAGACGGGGCACGCCATCCATCTCGCGGCCATTCACGAGCGGCCCGAATACGTGGACTGGCCGGACAGTGACCCGCTCACCGAAGCGATCGCCGACATCCCGGCGCTCAGCGTCTATGAGCCCGCATGGCAGTATCGCTTCCTCGGCGATTCGGTCACCACGCCGGTCGCGACGCGCGCGAAATACGCGTCCATCATGCTCGACATCGCGTGGGCGCTCTTCGAGGTCCGCCTGCATGACCACCCCGATGCGGATCCGAACGAGGTGTGGGCTGCCATCACGTCGCGCTATCTCCACATCACACCCCACCCGGAGATGTCGTGGTGGGCGATGCGCGGGCAGTTGATCGATGCGCCGGGCTACATGATGAACTACGCCCTGGGCGCGGTGATCGTGACCGCGATCCGCGAGCGCATCGCCGCGGTCCACGGCCAGTTTGCCACCGGCGATCCGTCGTGGTACCCCTGGCTGTCCGCGCATTTGCTGCAGTTCGGACTCGCGCGGTCCGCCCGCGACGTGCTGTCCGAGCTGCTCGGTGGCCCGCTCACCGATGACGCGCTGCTGCGCGACCTCGCTCGTATCCGGCCAGCCTCGAGCACACGATAGCTGCTGGCAGACTCACCGCAGTAGGTATGGGAGTTGCCACTCTGCGCACGGGACAACGCGCGATACGCGCGCATCTGATACCCGAATCGGGCCCGCAGGGCGCAGGAGATGGTGATGGTCACGATGGTGGAGTCGAAGCGGGCAACCCGCCGGAGCGGGCTGCCAGGGTACGAACAGCTTAGATCGGCGCTGATCAAGGCGCAGCAAACCGAAAACGGTGGCCTCGGTTTTCACATGTGGGCAACCGTCGTCAACCGGAGCGGGACCGTGGTCGCCGTCGCGTTCTCCGGTCCGACGGTGAGCGATCAATGGCCCGGAAGCCGCATTATCTCGGCACAGAAGGCCAACACCGCCAACGGACTCAGTCTCGACGGTCTCGCGCTCTCAACCGCGAATCTGTACGCCGGCGTCCAGCCCAGCGGCCCGCTGTTCGGGCTGCTCGAATCGAACCAGCTCAACATCCACGCGGCGTACGACGGCGACCCCGCCAACGCCGGCACCGAGCGCGATCCGATGGTCGGGAAACAGATCGGCGGCATCGTCGTGTTCGGCGGCGGGCTCGCACTCTACGATGCGACAGGCCACGTCATCGGCGGCCTTGGCGTGTCCGGCGATCTCTCCTGCGCCGATCACAACATCGCATGGAAGGTGCGCCACTTCCTCGAGCTCGACTATGTGCCCTCGGGCGTGGACCCGGTCAAGAAGCTCCGCGACACCAAAGACGACAACATCGTCTACGATCTCGACCCGAAGACCGACAAGAGCAAGAGCGGCTGGGGACACCCGAAATGCACGGACGGCACCACCAAGGTCGCGAAATCGCTGCCGTCTGAGTATCCCCTCCGCAAGCCATCGAAGTCCAATCGGGAGGACTGATGATCCGGAAGCTCAAGACAGGCAGCTATCGCCTGTACTCACGGAAGAAGAATCCGAAAACCGGAAAACGCCGGAACCTCGGCACGTTCAAATCACTAGCCGCCGCACAACAACACGAACGCGCCGTTCAGTATTTCAAACGAGCATAGGGACAATGACGGACTGATCGCCGCACGCGGATAACGCGGCGGACCGATCGCCGGACGATGACCGGGTCAATGGCCCGATCGCCGCGCACTGATGATAGCCCTGGCAGGGGCCGGTCATGACCGGCCCCGCCGGATGCCGCGGCTACACGGTGCTGTCTCACGTGCCCTGGGCGTCGCCCGGAATGCCCGCGGACGATCTCCTTCCCCGCCGCCGCTAATTCCAGCGCAGTCCTTTCAATTGATCGAGATTGATGTTCCCGCCGCTCAACACGCACACGACTTTCGCGCCCGCGGGTGCCTTGATCAACCCCTTCCGCAACGCGGCGACCGGCGCGGCCGCGGCGCCCTCGACGACAAGCTTGCAGTGGCCCATGGTCCACCGGACCCCTTCGAAAATCTCCTCGTCGGGCAGCGTCACGATCTCATCGACGAACTGCCGCACGACCGAATAGTTGTTCTCGCCCACACGCTTCACCCGCAGCCCATCGATGATGCAGTCGACTTCGGGTAGCGTCACGACATGGCCGGCGCGCACACTCTCGAGCATGCCCGGCGCACCCGATGACTCCACGCCAATGATCTTCACACTGGGCTTGAGCCCCTTCACGGCCATCGACACGCCGGAGATCAGCCCGCCGCCACCGATCGGGACGACGATCACATCGACATCGGGAAAGTCTTCATAGACTTCGAGGCCGAGCGTGCCCTGCCCGGCGATCAGATCGAGATCGTCGAATGGGTGGATGTAGGTGAGCCCACGCTCGGCGACGAGTTGCTTCGCCTTCTCGTTCGCCTCATCCCAGATCATGCCGTGTAACACGACCTCCGCACCGTACGCTTTGGTGGCCTCGATCTTCGATGGCGTCGCGTTCGTCGCCATCACCACCACTGCGCGGATGCCATAGATCTTGGCCGCGAGCGCCACGCCCTGCGCATGGTTCCCCGCTGAGGAACAGATCACGCCGCGTTGCCGCTCTTCCGGCGTCAGCTCCGCGAATTTGTTCAGCGGCCCCCGGATCTTGTATGATCCGGTCTTCTGGAACATCTCGGCCTTGAGCCGGACGTCAAACCCCGATGCCTCGCTCAACAAACGCGACGTCAGCAGCGGCGTGTGATAGGCGTGGGCGGACACGCGCCGCCGGGCCTGGGCGAACACGGACGGGGCGAGCGGGATCTCCTTGCGCGACATCAACAAGCTCCTGAGGGTGGTCGGATCGGGTGCCGGCTGAACGCTACGGCAGGTCGTGGTGGCTGCGCCAGTTGCTGGGGCAGAGACCCAGGATTTGGTACGGGAAACGGTACGGGAAGCGGTACGGGAGGCTCGAACGGGCGGCGGCGCGAAGCCGCACGCCGCTAGGACCGGTAAGGCGATTCGTCCTCGGCCCAGACCGCAGCGCTGTAGCCCCCGAGTGGCCCCGCCAGCTCCTCCGCAAGATCGATCAGGCCGGCGCTCAGATGGTCCCCGTACCGCAGCAGCCGCGCCGCCCGCGTCCGGTCGGCCAGCAGAAACGCGAGCAGCGGGATGTCCGCCTTCTTGGCGTTGCAGGCCCGGCACGCCAGGACGAGGTTGTCGCGGCGGTCATACGCCCGCTGCCCTTTGCGCGGGGTCACGTGATCGAGTGTGATCGATCGGGGATTGCTCTGGCGGCCGCAGTACGCGCACACCGGCCCATGGGCTTCGAGCAGCGACGCCCGCGTCGCGGTATACGCGGCCCGGCCGGTCGGCTGCGACGTGAGGGTGTGAACTCGACCCTGGCCCGCGGCCCGCGGCCGGCGAGAGCGGCGCGACCGGCGTCGCGCGGGTGGATTACTCATACCGGAATTATAGTCGCGAGAAATCGGGTCTGTTGCAGCGTCCCTCGCGGCGAGACACACTTCCATGGGTGGACATCCCTCGCCAATTGGTTGGCGTGAGCAGCTCGGCCCCCGGCCCCACGGCTTCCACGACCACCGGCCCGTCGGCCACGGTCCCGTCGCCCTCGCAACGCGACGCGATCGAGGCCGAGCCCCGCGCACTCCTGGTCCTCGCCGGACCCGGCGCCGGCAAGACGTACTGTCTCACCGAGCGGATCCGCTTCCTGATCGAACACCACCACTTCGATCCGGCCCGCATCTGCGCCTTCACGTTCACCAACAAAGCCGCCGGCGAGATCGCCCACCGCCTCGAGAGCCGCCTCGGCCCCGCCGCCGCAGGCATCACGCGCGGTACCATCCACTCGTTCTGCGCGGGACTGCTGCGGACCCACGGCCAGCACGCCGGCCTCGACCCCGGCTTCGGCATCGCGGACGAGGACTACCAGCTCGGCGTCCTGCGCCGCATCGAAGGACCCCGCCGCTGGCATCGCAGTACGCTCACCCAGTTCTCCGCTCACCGCTTTCGCGGCGACGCGCTGTCCCACGACAACCTGGTCCTGTTCGGCGAATACGAGCAGTACCTCGCCAAACGCAACGTCGTCGATTTCGACACGCTCGTGATCCGCGCCGCCACGCTCCTCGAAGACTCGTCGGCCGCCGCGGAGATTCAGTCCCGATGGGATGCGGTACTGGTCGACGAGTTCCAGGACCTGAACCCCGTCCAGTATCGGGTCATCCACGCGCTCGCCCAGCACCACCGGCATGTCTTCGCCGTCGGCGATCACGAGCAGTCGATCTATTCCTGGGCCGGCGCCAATCCGGCCGTGTTCACCAGTTTCCTCAACGACTTCGGGCTGTCGTCGACCAAGAACATCGCGGAAAACAGACGCTGCCCGCACAATGTGTTCGCGCTGGCACGGAAGCTCGTCGCCGCTAACACGCCGATCTTCACCGGCGCGATCGTACCACGGGCGGACCGCGACTCGCCCTTCGTCGTGGAGGTTTTCGGCTTTCCGACGGAAGATGAAGAAGCAACGTGGATCGTGAGCGACCTGCGGCAGGACCACGACCGCCATGATCACCGCTGGGGCGACGTTGCGCTCCTCTACCGGAAGCACGACATCGGAGATCGTCTCGAGGCCGCACTGCTCACCGGCGGTATCCCATGCCGGCTCGCCCAGGGGCGCGCGCTCGCCGATGACCCGGTCGTCGCCTACGTGCTCGCCGCCGCCCACGTTATCGCGCAACCGGACGACCTGATCCGCCGCAATGCGTTCTTCCGGGTCGTACTGAGGCGCGCACTCTACGACGAGGCGCTCGCGAGATCGGAGGAACGCCGCGTCGGCCTGCGATCACACCTGCAACGAATGGCGTCACAGCTCCCGCGCGCGGATGCCACCGCCCGCCAGATTCGCCGCGCGCTCGCCGACTGGCGCAACCTCGAGGCGGTCGGGAAACAGCACCCCACGCTCGCCTCGCTCGTGCAGGAGCTCCTGTCGAGAAAGGTGGGCCCGGTGGTCCCGGTGCTCGAAGACCACCACGATGACATCACCGACCCGGCGTCGCTCGCTGATGTCGTCCAGCTCGCCGCGCGGCTCCGCGACGCCCGCTCCCGGCGCGTGGAGGTCTGGATCCCACCACTCGGCGGGATCGGCATCGCGCTCAAAGGCATGCTCGCCGAAATCGGAATCAAAGCCGTACGCGGCGCTAGCCCGCCGAACGCGCGCGCCATCCACCTCGGCGCCAATGATACGCCCTCCGTCGGGCTGGCGCTCGGCGTCTTCAAGGCCGCGCAACTCATCGAGATGGATGGCGCCACGACGCCGTTCGTGACTTTCACCGCAGTCGACCTGGAAACGACGGATCGCGATACGGCGTCGGCCGAGATCGTCGAGATCGCCGCGGTCCGCGTCCGCAACGGAGAGATCGCCGAGACGTTTACGAGTTTGGTCAAGCCGGCCGTGGCGATCGCTCCCGGCGCCGCCGCGACGCACGGTCTCAGCGAGGCAATGCTCTCCAGCGCCCCGGCATTCGCGGAGATGTGGCCGCGCTTCCGCGAGTTTTGCGGCGATGACGTGATCGTCGCTCACAACGGATACGATTTCGACTTTCCGATTCTTCGCCGCATGGTGCACGAGATCGCCGCCCCATTCGGACTGTGCACCTACGACTCGCTGCCACTGGCCCGCGAGCTGTTCCCCACAAGCGGCCGGCTGGTCGACCTGGCGCGCCGTTTCGGGGTTCCGTCCGGTACGTCACACCGCGCGCTCGATGACACCACGGCGCTCGCCAAGGTGCTGCTCGCCCTCGGCGAGTCCAAGGCCTCCCGCGCCCGAAAGACCGCCCTCGCCGATTTGCTCGGCCACCTCGGCATCGCGCTCGCGCTGGCCGGCGACGACACACTGCCTGACGAGGCCCGCCGCTTCCGCCACTACGCCCGGCCATTCGCGCTCGGACGATACAGCACATGCCTCGATTTCTACGAGCGCGAGCAGAGTGAAAGCGGAGACGAAACGATCCCGTCTGTCGATGAGATCATCGATCGCCTCGGTGGCGTTACGCTCATGCTCAAGATCCGCGCCGAGAAAACCGCGGACGAGCGCTACCCCGCCGCGATGTCACGACTCCGGCGGCTGATCTCGGATATCCCGGGCGGCACGCTCGCCGAGCAGTTGCCACTCTTCCTCGAACGAGCCGTCCTGTCGAAATGGGATGGCGACGAACCCGACCGCGGCCGCGTGAATCTCCTGACGCTGCACTCCACCAAAGGCCTCGAGTTCTCGCGCGTCTACATCGTCGGCGCTGAAGATGAGCAACTACCCGGCAGCCACCCGAAGAAGCCGCCGACTATCGAGGAGACCGAAGAGGCGCGACGATTGCTCTATGTCGGGATGACCCGCACGGTGGATCGCCTCGTTCTGACGTACACGGCCGCGCGGGGCGGCAAGCCGAGCGGGGGACACCAGTTCCTGGACGAGATGGGCCTGACGCCCGGAGTCGCTCTGTGAGCACGATGGAATGGAAGGTGGCGGTCGGATCCGACCACGTGACCGCAGCCTACGAAAGCGGAACAGCAGGCGGCGATACCGCACTCTTCGTCTGCGCACACGGCGCGGGCGGCAGTATGTCCGACAAAGGGATGCTCGCCACGGCGGCCGCGCTGCGCTCCGCCGGCATCGGCGTGGTGCGGTTCAATTTCGTCTACAAGGAGAAAGGCGACCGCCGGCCAGACTTCATGCCGAAGCTGATGGACACCGTCACGGCAGTCGTCGAGCGGGTACGATCCGAATTGGGCTCGGCGAAGGAGTTCCGAACAGACCGTCTCCTCATCGGCGGGCGCTCAATGGGTGGCCGCGCGGCCTCTATGCTCGCGGCTCGCGGGTTCGAAGCCGCCGGACTGCTACTACTCGCTTACCCTCTTCATCCCGCCGGCAAGCCGGAGAAGCTCCGCGATGCGCATCTGCCGCAGATCCGGATGCCGGTGCTGTGCTTCAACGGAACGCGAGACCCGCTTTGCACCCCGGCGCTGATGGAACGCGCCCTCACCACGGTGACCGCACCCTGGCAGATGGAATGGGTCGAAGGCGCGGACCACAGCTTCCACGTCCTCAAGTCGTCTGGACGCACGGACGCAGAGGTGATGGCCGGGATCGCCGCCGTCAGCCGGACGTGGGCCGATCGAATTCCCGCGTGAAGGTGGAGACCGCCGGCGGTCCCGACCCGGTGCCCTCGTCGTGCTTGAAGAACACGTACGCCTCGCTCCACGGCTGCGCCGCGATCTGCGCGCGCCCACTCGGCGAGCGCGGCCTCGTCGTAGTCGAGCCGGTGCAGCCGCGCATATCCCCACGACGCGGTCGAGACGACCGGCGACGCGAACTCCGGCTGCTCGGTGATGCACATCGCGATGTCGCGCTCGCGCAGCGCGTCGAAGACGTCGTCGTCGAACCAGCTCTCGTGTCGAAACTCGATCGTGTACTGCCGGTCGGGCGGCAGCGTGCCGAGAAACGCGCGCAGCCGCGGCAGCATCCTTCTTGAGGTTCGGCGGCAGCTGAAAGAGGATCGGGCCGAGCCGGTCGCCGAGCGCCGACGGTGTTCTTGAGCAGGAACTCGACGCGCGCTCGCGCACTCCGGCTTGAGCCGCGCGTGGTGCGTGATGCGCTGGCTCGCCTTGATCGCGAACGTGAACGTCTCCGGCACCTGCGACGCCCAGTCCAGCAGCACGTGCTCCTTCGGCAGCCGGTAGAACGTGTTGTTGATCTCGACCGTCGGAAACTTGCCCGGCGTAGAAGCCGAGCATCCCGTCGTCCTTCAGATCGTCGGGATAGAACGAGCCCTTCCACTCCTTGAAGGCGTAGCCGCTCGTCCCGGCGAGCAGCTTCACGACGCCTTCCGTCGCCTTCTTCGTCGGCCTCTCGTCCGCTGCGCGTGCGCGGATGCGAGGCTCGCCTTGAGCGCTTCCATGAGGTCGATGATCTTGCCGCCGCCGTCCGGCGCCGCGTCGGCGGTGATCTCCTGGCCGTCGACCTTGCGCTGGATCGTCTCCAGCACGCGCTCGCGCACCGTGTCCTTGTACTTCTCGGGCTCGAACGTCGTCGTTCGCCGTCTGCTCGATGAGCTGCTTCGCGAGCGTCAGCTCGGCCGGCTTCACGTCGCCCGTCGGGATCGGTGACTTCGGTCGTCGGCCGAACTTCGTCGGCGTAGTGCAGCTGCTCCATCACGAGCACGCCGTTGAGCGGGCGGAGGAGCACGAGGTGCTGCTGCCCGCGCGCCGCGTACTGGCCGAGCGCGGCGCGGCCGGTCTCCTTCAGCGCCGCCGCGAGCAGGCGATACGCGCGGTCGCCGCCCTTGTCGGGGCCGAGGTAGTAGACTTTCTCGAGGTACTCGCGGTCGACCTTGGCGAGCGGAACGAACTCGATGACGTCGATCATGCTCGGTCGCCTTCTCCTCGAGCGCCTTCAGCTCCTCGGGCGAGAGGATCACGTACTGATCCTTCGCGAACTCGTAGCCCTTGACCGTATCGTCGCGGGCGACGACTTCGTTGTTCCTTGGGGCAGATGTACTGCTGCTTGAGGCGCGAGCCGCACTTCTTGTGCAGCATGTTGAACGACACGCTCGCCTTGGACTCGGACGACGAGTAGAGGTTGACGGGAACCGAGACGAGACCGAACGAGATGGTGGCGGTGGCGATTGAGCGTGCTGGCATGGATCGGCCGGGAAACGAGGTTGAGTGCGAGTGATGCGGGATTGAGTACATGCGCAGGCATCGGCGAACGGCGAACGGCACCTCGACCGGCGATGAACATGCAACGATGACCCGCGACGGAGTAGCGACCGCACAACCGACAGATAGCCTCAGCACCTACCGGGCCAAGCGGTCCCCGGACACGTCGCCGGAGCCGGTCGGGCACCGTGTCGCCGGTCCCGGGGCGCCTGTTCGTCGTCCACAAGCACGCCGCCCGCCATCTGCACTTCGACCTGCGCCTCGAGATGGACGGCGTCCTGCGGTCGTGGGCGGTGCCGAAGGGCCCGTCGTACGACATGGCCGACAAGCGGCTCGCCGTCAAGGTCGAGGATCACCCGCTCGAGTACGGCGACTTCGAGGGGATCATTCCCGCCGGGCAACTACGGCGCCGGCGGCGTCATCGTCTGGGACCGCGGCGAGTGGGTCGCCGCTCGAGGATTGGCGCGAGGGGCTCGAGAAGGGGAAGCTCCTCTTCGAGCTCCGCGGCTACAAGCTCCACGGCAAGTGGACGCTCGTGAAGATCAAGAAGAGCGAGAAGGACTGGCTCCTCATCAAGGAGCGCGACGCGTGCGTGAAGTCGCCCGGCGACCAGTTCCCCGAGACGTCGGTGCTCTCCGGCCTCACGGTCGAAGAGGTGAAGGCGGGCGCAGCAACCGGGCCGACGCGCTGCGCGCTGCGCTCGAGGCCGACCGATGCGCCCGCGCACGCGCGTCGATCCGCACCGCGTCGAAGGTGATGCTCGCCGAGCCGTCGGACGAGGCGTTCACGCGCGACGGCTGGCTGTTCGAGCTCAAGCTCGACGGCTACCGGCTGCATCGCGAGCAAAGTCGCACGGCGAAGCGCTGCTCCTCACGCGCAACGGCAACGACTACACGGCGGTCTTCCCCGAGATCGCGCGCGCGGTCGAGGCGCTTCCGTTCGACGAGCTGCATCATCGACGGCGAGGTCGTCGTGCTCGACGCGCAGGGCAAGCCGAGCTTCGCGCGGCTGCAGCAGCGCGGCCGCCTCGCGTCGCCGATCGACGTGCAAGCGCGCGGCGGTCGAGCTGCCGGCGACGTTCTTCGCGTTCGACCTCCTCGCGTTCGAGGACTTCGACCTGCGCCCGCTGCCGCTCTCGGAGCGCAAGGCGCTCCTGCTCGAGGCGTTCCCCAAGCTCGGCGCCGTGCGCGCGCTCGATCACATCGAGCGCGAGGGCGAAGCGGTTCCTCGAGCAGGTGAGCGCGCTGGGACTCGAGGGCATCATCGCCAAGAGCGCCGACGCGCCGTATCGCGGCGGCCGCACGCGATGCCTGGCTCAAGATCAAGGCGGAGCAGACCGGCGACTTCGTGATCGTCGGCTTCACCGCGCCGAAGGGAAGCCGCGGCCACTTCGGCGCGCTGCAGCTCGCGGACATGGTGAACGGCACGCTCGTCTACGCGGGCCGCGTCGGCACCGGGTTCGATGACGCGCTGCTCGGCGAGCTCGAAGGCGATGCTCGATCCGATCGTGCGCGAGGACCCGCCCTGCGCTGGCCCGTCGTTCGCACCCGGTGCGCCGAGCCGCTCGCCAGCGAGCGAGATTCCCGGAGACGAAGACGACGACGTGGGTCGAGCCGGTGTACGTCTGCGAGGTGCGCTATCGCGAATGGACGCCGGATGGCCTGCTGCGCCACGCGGCGTTCCTGCGGATGCGCGCCGACAAGGATCCGCGCGACTGCGAGCGTCAGGGCTGGAGCGCCGGGTCCACGCCGCGCGAGGCGACGCAGCCGCCGGACAGTGAGCCGCGCGGCGATGGCAAGCGGCGCCGCCGCGCCGCCGCCAGCACAGCCGCAGCCCGCCGCCGAGAACGATCGCGTTCTCGAATCTCGAAAAAGATCTACTGGCCGGCCGAGCGATACACGAAGGGCGACCTGATCGACTACTACCGCGCGATGTCGCCGTGGATGCTGCCGTATCTGCGCGAACCGCCCGGTCGTGATGACGCGCTTCCCGGACGGCATCGACGGCAAGTCGTTCTATCAGAAGGACGCGCCCGAGTTCGCGCCGCGAGTGGATCCGCACGATCCCGATCTGGAGCGAGGACACGCAGCGCGAGATCCACTACTTCGTCTGCGACGACGAGGAATCGCTGCTCTACATCGCCAACCTCGGCTCCATCCCGCTGCACATCTGGGCGAGCCGCGTCGGCTCGCTCGAGCTGCCCGACTGGTGCGTGATCGATCTCGATCCGAAGGAAGCGCCGTTCTCCGACGTCGATGCGCACGCGCGCAGGTGCTGCACGCGCTCTGCGAGTCGATCGGCCTGCCGAACTACGTGAAGACCACGGGCAAGACGGGACTGCACATCCTGCTGCCGCTCGGCCGCCAGTGCACGTACGAGCAGTCGCGCACGCTCGGCGAGCTGCTCGCGCGCGTCGTGCTGCGTGAGACGAAGCGACATCGCGACGATCACGCGCCACGTGACGAAGCGCGGCGACAAGGTCTATCTCGACTATCTGCAGAACCGGCACGGCCAGACGATCGTCGCGCCATTCAGCGTGCGCCCGCTGCCCGGGCGCGACGGTGTCGATGCCGCTCCTGTGGGACGAGGTGAACGACTCGCTCGACCCGAAGGCCTTCACGATCAAGAACGCGATCGAACGAATGGAGCGCTTGGGCACCGATCCGGTATCCCCGGTCCTCGAAGGCAAACCGGACCTGCCCGCCGTCCTGCAGCGCCTGGGCGCCGTTACGGGCGCCGGCTGACCGGCCAAGCTCTCTACCTCACCTCGACCCTCCGCACATTATCCTCGGGCGTCCGGTCGATCAGCTTGTTGAACGGATCGATCCCCGCCCTCACCGGCCGCTCCGGCACCACGAAATCCACCGACATTATCCGCTGCGTGACGTGCACCTTCCGCACCGCCAGCAGCTTGCCGAGCGGATTCCCTTTCTCGGGACCACCGAACACCCCCACATTGATGTAATCCGCGATCGGAATCTCGGTCTGCGTGCCCAGGCTGTCCGCACGGAACTTCCGTGCGTCGAACGTCACCCGCACGGCATAGTTGCCGCCCGCCGTGCGCACCGCCGTCGCTTCCGTCGCCTTGTTGTCGTACAGGGTGATCGTCTCGAACAGATCGTGGACCACGTACTGCAGCGAATCCGGCGTCACCGCCCGGATATAAGGAAGAAACTCGAGGGTGTTCGTATACGGCGGCTGTTGAAACGCTTTGTCGCGGAGAAACCGGTGCAGCGCGGCGTTGAGCGAGTCCTCGCCGATGTAGTCGCTGAGCGCGTAGAAGGCCAGCGATCCCTTGGAGTAGTGGATGTACTGCTGGCCCTCCGCCAGCATGAGAGGCTCCTCTCCTCTCCGCTCGGTCGCCCGGCCCTGCAGATACCGGTCCAGTTCGTAGCGCAGGAACTTCTGCACGTGCGCTGCTCCGTACTTGCCCTTCATCACCATGAGGGCCGAGTACTCCGCCAGCGATTCGGACAACACCGGTGCACCCTGCTGGTCTGCCGCGGTGATCTGATGGCCCCACCACTGGTGCGCGAGTTCGTGCGCGGTCACGAATAGCGGCCAGTCCAGATCATCGTCAGCGTCGCGCACGCGCGCGATGAACCCCAGCCCTTCCGAGAACGCGATCGTGCTCGGAAAGGACTGGGCGAAGTCCTGGTACCTGGGAAACTCCACGATCCGGACCTGGCGGAATTGGTACGGGCTGAAATTGGCGTCGTAGTACGTAAGGCCGCGCTTGAGCCCTTCGACCATCCGGCCGAGGTCCACCTCGTGCCCCGGATGGTAGTAGATCTCGATCGCGACGCCCTGGCTGCTGTCTCGCTGTACCGCATAGCGGCCGGATTGGATCGAGAAATACTTGAGGATCGGCCTGTCCATCTTGTACGCGAACACACGCCGCCCGTTCTCGGTCCACTCTCGCTCGAGGTACCCCGGCGCAATCGCGATCTGGTCGGGCGCCGTGCTCACCACCGCGTCGAACATCACCCAGTCGGCGTCGGCTGACGCGCCCGCGTTCGCGCGCGCGGCCTCGTCGTGAATCGAAGGGACACGCTGCCTGGGCGGCAGGTGATCCGCCTTCCGCCGGTCATCGTCGGCCAGCTCCACGCCATCGTCGTACACGAGGCTCGGGAAGTACCGCCAGTTGAGAAACGTCCCGTTGGCGACGATGTCGTTGTTCGGCTCGCTGTTGGGATACCCCTCGGCGGAGTAATGGGCGCCGAACGCGAGCGCGATCGTATCCCCTGGCGCCAGTGGGCGCGCGAGACGATAGAGATACACGCCGCGCGCCGAGTCGGCCGAGAGGAGCTGCACCGGCCTGCTCCACACGAGGGAATCCACATGATAGCCCTGCCCGGCGCTCAGCCCCGTTTCTATTGCCGAGTGGAACGGCACGCTCGACACGCTGGCGTAGAGCGTATCCAGCGGCCGCCGCTGCTTGTTCACGATCCGGTACACGCTCGACAGCGCCATCGTGCGCCGCTCGGGCACGAGGTCGGCCCGCACGTGAATGCCGACGATGCGGGGCGCGGCCAGCGACCTGTAGTGCCTGAAGTCTCGCTCGTACGCCACGCGCTCATGCTCGGTGTCCTTCCGGCTCGTGAATCGGTTGAGCACCGCGGTGTTGTACCAGACGGATCCGCCGGCTGCGGCCGTGGCGAGGACAGTCACGCCTCCCACCCACCGCGTGGCAGGCAACCGCCACCGCTCGAGCGCCGCCGCGCGCCTCGAAGCGCCGCTGGTGTCCGCCCCGCGCGGCCACAGGAGATACGCAATCAGGAGCAGGCCGAGTGCCCCGGCCGTGTAGTAGAACGCAAGGCCCGACAGCAACCCGCTGTACTGCGCGAAGTGGTTCATGTCCGAGTACACGTACCTCGGCGCGAACCCATAGTGGTATATCACCCGCTGAAACCCGAGGTTGTCGAGTACCAGCGTGCCGGCGAAGTACAGGATCATGATCAGATGACCGATGTACTTCTCGTTGGCGAGCGAATGGACGACGAACGCGAGCGCCGCGACCGCCAGAACGGTGGGCGCCGCGATGCCGATCATGCCGCGCGCATAGAGCCACGGCTCAAGGTGGTGGTATCCCTTGAGAACCTGGACGGCCATCGCCGCGAGCACCGAGAACGCCCCGACGACGCCCATCGCACCGAGATACGCCATGAACTTGCCGCCCATGGTGATCGCCGTCGGCACAGGGAGTGCGTCCGTCGTGCCGGCTACCCGCAGTTGACGCTCGCGCCAAACCAGCTCGCCGGCGTAGATCGTGGTCAGAATGACGATGAACAGGTACGACACGCCAAGGATGGTCGCGAGCATCTCACCCGTCACCGGCCACAACGCCGTACCATGCTGGAGGTCCGTGAACCACTCGGACAGCGACACGAGGACCGTGCCGATGATCGCGATCCCGGTGAACAGCGGCTCGCGCACGATCGTGACGAAGAAAAACCAGGTCTGATCAGCCAGTTGCTGCAGGCGGGCGCCGCGCCCGAAGGACAGTGTCACCGCCGGGAGCCGGAGAGCGAGGGCCGGCGTGCTCGCCACCACCGGACGCGCGGAGGACGACCCCGAGGCCGCGCCTGCCGCCCGGCGGCGCCATCCACGCCACGTGAGCGACCGTGGTTCCGCCTCCAGCCGCACCAGGAGGAATGTCAACAGCAGTACCGCCGCCGCGATTCCGAACCAGATGAGACGATTGGCGAGGAGCTGCCCGCTCAACGGGATCTGCCGTGTGTTGCGCTCGGACACGGTCCAGTAGCGCGTCAACAGGTTGTACGCGGCGACGCCGAATGGGTCGATCATCGCGGACAGTGTCCGCTGGTCGAGGGCGTCGAGCACTCGCCGCGCGATCGCGAAGCCCGCGAGCAGTGCGATGCCCTGGGTGTAGATCGCGAACAGATTGCGGGTGAGCGCCCCGACGGCGAAGAACAGCGAGCTCACGATCAGGACGTCGGGCACGACGATCAGGAGGAACGGCCGCGCATAGGTGGCCAGCCGAAACGGCTCGAGCGTCGTGTGGTCCACCCACGGCCCCAACACACCGGCCATCGCGCCGAGCGGCAGTGCGGCGTAGATCACGATCATCGCGAGGACCGAACCCACGAAGCGGCCGCCGAGATACCCGAGCCGCGTCACCCGCGTCGTGAATAGCAGCTCGTGCGCCTTGACCTGCACATCGCGGAGGATGGCCGCCCCGACGATCGCTGTCGTGATCACCTGTCCGATCACTGTCAGGACCAGCAAGGTCTGCGCGACGGTGACCGGCGCGTTGCGGAACACGGAACCGGTCCCGAAATCTTTCTGGACTTCGTCGGACACGGTCGCGCCAAACGCCATGAAAAACAGCACCGCGAAGTACAGGTACGGGGTCGCTCGCCGGCGGAGGAACGCCAGCTCCATTCGCAGGATCGTCCAGAACACGGCCGGGTCTCCTAGTCGGCCGCGTTCAGGGCGCCGATCCGATGGAAGTAGACGTCCTCCAGCCCGGCCTCGGCCCCCGCGAACCCGCTGCCCGGATCGGTTTCGCTGTACACGTGCACGGTCGGCATGCCGCTGACCAGACGGGTCGAGATGACGTCGTGGCTGGCGAGGAACGGCGCCAGATCCGCGCGCGGCACCGTACGCGACCAGACCCGGCCCCGCATCGCATCGATCACCTGCCGCGGGTCGCCGGCCAGCACCACCTGCCCGCGATTGATGATCGCCATCCGCTGGCACAGTTCGCGGACGTCGTCCACGATGTGGGTCGACAGGATGACGATGACATCCTCGCTGATGTCGGCCAGCAAATTGAGGAACCGGCGGCGCTCGGTCGGGTCGAGCCCCGCGGTCGGCTCATCGACGATCAGAAGCTGCGGCTGCCCGGCAAGGGCGATCGCGATACCCAAGCGCTGCTTCATCCCGCCCGAGAAACCGCCGACACGCTTCGCGCGCACTTCGTAGAGGTTCGTTTGCAGCAGCAGCGCGTCGACCAGCGCTTTCCGCTCGCGCCGGTCACTCACGCCCTTGAGCGAAGCGAAATGATCGAGCACCATCTCGGCGGACAGATTCGGGTAGAGCCCGAACTCCTGTGGCAGATACCCCAGCAGCTTCCGCACTTCATCCGGCTTCGCCAGCACGTCCAGCTCGCCCAGATGAATGGCCCCGGCGTCCGGACGCTGCAGGGTCGCAATGGTCCGCATCAGCGTGGACTTGCCGGCGCCGTTCGGGCCGAGCAGCCCGAACATTCCGTTGGGAATGGTCAGGGAGAGCCCTGCAAGTGCACGCACGCCATTGGGGTAGGTCTTCGACAGATTCTGGATGACGAGTTCCACGGCTGCCTGTGTGTTTTGGATCGCGTCAACTATCCAGCCGCACTGCACTTAGACCGGAAAAATGGACGTTGGCCGGCCAGAGCTCGCCCCATCGGCGTAGCCTGTCGTGTAACAACGAGCGCCGGCGGCCGTAGTATTCGATGTGGTGACCAATACGCTAAGCCCGGCGCGCCCCGGTCGTCTTGAACGATCGTGCGGCTCATTGCCCAGCGACTGGATTCGGTTCGCCCCGTCGCGTCCGGGCCTGGAGCGGATCGAAGCTGTCTTCGGAGGCTACGCCTTCGACCCGCATCGCCATGACACGTATGCGATCGGGTACACGGTCGAAGGGGTGCAGTCATTCGACTATCGCGGTGCGCGCTGCGACAGCACGAAGGGTCAGGTCATCGTCCTGCACCCCGACGAGCTTCACGACGGACGCGCCGGTGCGAACGGTGGTTTTCGATATCGGCTGCTCTACATCGAGCCCCGCCTGATACGCCACGCGTTGGGCCATGAGACTGGCCCGCTGCCTTTCGTTCGGAGCCCGGTTCTCAGGAATGCGCCCTTGATGACGGCGCTCCGCCCGGCGCTGGACGACCTCGATCACGAGTTGGACGAGCTGGCGGCCGATCGGGCCGTGCTCGCGATCGCGGACGCGCTGCGCGCGCTCGACACGTCGATCGCGAAGAAGCCGCTTTCCCCCGTGTGCGCGATGTCCGTGGAACGCGCGCGCCAGTTTCTCGACGCACACTACGATCGGACGGTCGCGTCCGCGGAGCTCGAAGCCATCACCGGTCTGGATCGGTATGTGCTCGCGCGCCATTTTCGCGCGACTCTTGGCACGAGTCCCTATCGCTACCTGACGCTCCGCCGTCTCGACAAGGCCAGATCGATGATGCGCGCGGGCCATTCACTTTCCAGAGCGGCGCTCGCCTGCGGCTTCTCGGACCAGAGCCACATGACCCGGCAGTTCAAGGAAGCCTATGGATTGCCACCGAGCCGCTGGCGAGCGACCTGGCTGGCAGCCACACGAGCCGCCCCCGCAGCCGCCACCCAATAACACCCGCCGGCGGCGCGACAACACCCACTGTCCGCCCGTCTTGACAACCCATCCGCCCGGTCCTAACGTGGGCCACGGGTGCTCGTGCGCCGCGACCCGCGCGTCACGGCCGGTCCTCTCCGGCGCGTTTTGTGAGACCCGCCCAGGAGCCGAACACTCGTGCCGACGCCAGACATCGATCAACAGCCGGCGGGGTCCTCCACCACACCGGCAGCCCCCCGGCCGGCTTACGTCTCGCGCGGCTCCGGGGGGTCCGTCGCACCGGCGCTGTTCTGGCAGCAACTCCTCGCATCGCTGGCCCAGCGGCGCGTGATCCCGGTCGTCGGCCCGGATGCCGTCGTCATCGACGGCGAGCTCGGTTCGCGTCCCTTCGTCGAGTACGTCGCCCGGCGCCTCGAGGAGATGCTGGAACTCGAATCATCGCCGGCCACCGAGCGCGTGACGCTGCACGACGTGGCCTGCCGCTTCGTTGGCGAGCGCGGTGGCCAACTCGACGAGGATTTCTACGGCACCGTCAAGCTGGCCACGGAAGGTCTCTCCGTGGAACCGCCGCCCGCGCTCCGCAAGCTGGCGCGCATCTCGGCGTTCAATCTGTATGTCACGACGACGTTCGATGGCCTGCTGGAGCAGGCGATCGACGAAGAGCGCTTCCATGGCGAGCATCGGACTCAGGTCCGGGCCTACGCGCCCCAGAAGGTCGAGGACCTGCCGGCTGCAGTGGGCGAGTTGTCCTGCCCACTGGTCTACCACCTGCTGGGACGCATGTCGCCGTTTCCGGAATACGCGGTGACGGAAGAGGATACGCTCGAGTTCATCCACACGCTCCAATCCGAGAATCACCGCCCGAATCTGTTGCTCAATGGGCTCTGCTCCAATTCGCTCCTCATCATCGGCAACGGATACTCCGACTGGCTCGCGCGCTTCTTCCTCCGCATCGCGAAACGGGAGCGCTTGCTGGTTGCACGGTCGAAGACCGACATCGTGGCCGATTCGCGCGCCCGCGACGACGCGTCGCTGAGTCACTTCCTCCGGCACTTCAACACCCAGACGAAGATCTTCGCCGGTGGGGCGATCGAGTTCATCGATGAGTTGTCGGACCGCTGGACGGCGCAACAAGGCACGGTCCCGCTCCAGCCGGTCGCGGCGCCGGTCCCGGATCGAGCCGACCCGGTGTTCATCAGTTATGCCAGCGAAGACGTCGCGTTGGCGCAGGCGCTCGCCGAGGCGATCCGGTCGGCCGGGCTGCCGGTGTGGTTCGACCGGAGCGGCGGGCTGGAGGGAGGCGACGACTACGACACCAAGATCCAGGACAGGATCGAACACGCGTCGTTCTTCGTGCCGCTGCTCTCGACCCAATGTGCTGACGTCGGAGCGCAGGTACTTCCGCAAGGAATGGAGGATCGCCGCCGACGTCGCGATGCGAGCCGCGCCCAACATCCCGTTCATGGTCCCGGTCCGCTCCGGGCAGGTGCCTATCGACGCGCCCGAGCTGCCCGAGTCCATCCGTCGCGCCCAGTGGATGGAGCTGCGCCGCGACAGCATGGACAATGTGGTGCAGCGGCTCCGCACGCTCTACCGCGAATACCAGCTCGCCCGGTCCACGGCGTGACTGCGCCGCCAGCCGAACCGGTGGCACCTGCCGCCACCGCCACTGCCGCGGATGCGGCACGGACGATCGCCGCGCACTCGGAGGGCGCGCACGGCCTCGATGCGGAGAACCCCTGGCCGGGGTTGGAATCATTCCACGAGGGAGACGCCGGCTTCTTCCGGGGACGCGAGGCCGAGTCCAGCAACTTGCTGCGCCTCGTCCGCCGCGAACGCCTGACGGTCCTCTACGGCCTGTCGGGGCTCGGCAAAAGCTCGCTCATCCAGGCAGGTCTCTTCCCGAAGCTTGGCGATGAGCCGACGCTTCCGGTGTACATGCGCCTGCGGTACGACGACGACGCCGCTCCGCTCCGCGAGCAGGTCCTGTCGGCCATCGCGCGAGCCGCCCAGGCAGACGGCATTGAGCAGCCAGCCGTTGACTCCACACGCTCGCTATGGGAGCACTTCCACCGGCGCGGCGGTGGCTACTGGACCGCCGACAATCACCCAGTCAGTCCGATCCTCGTGCTCGACCAGTTCGAGGAGTTGTTCACGCTCGGCCACGAGACGCCCGAACACTCGGCGCGAACAGAACGCTTCATCGATGAGCTGGCCGATCTGATCGAAGGGCGGCCGCCGGCCGATGTCAAGGCGCGCGTGGATGCAGGGACGGACGATGCGCGCGCGTTCGACTCCTCCCGCCATGGGTACAAGATTCTCCTCAGCCTGCGCGCCGACTTTCTCGCCCAGCTCGAGACGCTCCGCCCTCGCATTCCATTGGTGGTCAGCAACCGCATGGAGCTCGGCCCGCTACGTGGTGACGCCGCGCTACGCGTGACGGCGGCCGGCGGTGCCCTGCTGGCCGAGAGCCTGCAGGAGCGGATCGTGCGCGTGGTGGCCGACGTCAAGGCGGCAAACATCGAGCTGCCGCTCCACGACCTGATTGTGGACCCCGCGATCCTCAGCCTGTTCTGCCGCGAGGTCAACGAGCGGCGAAAGGCACTCGGCCAGGCAACGATCACCGACGAGTTGGTCGAGGGCAACCGCGATGCGATCCTGGGCGACTTCTACGCGCGATGCGTCGATGACCTGGATCCCGCGGCGCGCCGCTTCATCGAGGAGCGGCTGCTGACGGTCGATGGATACCGCAACAGCGAAGCCCTGCAGAACATGCTGGCGGTACCGGGCGTGACTCGGGCGGTCGTCGAGCGGCTGGTCGCACGCCGCCTGATCCGCGTCGATCAGCCGGAGGGCCGCCCGCCCCGGGTCGAGCTCACGCACGACGTGCTCGCGAGTTTGGTGCGCAAGAGCCGCGACGCGCGACAGGCAGCGGAGGAATTGGCCCGCGTCCGCGCCGAATCGGCCAGGACACAAGCGTCCCTGGCGGACGCGCGGCGGCAGGCCCGCCGGAGCCGGGTGACGGTCAGCCTCATGACCGTTCTGACCGTCGCCAGTCTGGCCGCTGGGGTCTTCGCGTGGCGGAAGTCCATCGAGTCGCGGCACACCGCCGCATCCGTGGAGATGAGCTCCGCAGCGCACGCACTGCAGGACGGTGATGGCCCGGCCGCGCTGGGATGGGCGGCGGACGCCATGACCCTCGATCCCGGCAGCAGCGGTGCCCGGTCGTTGGCCCTGTCACTGCTCGGCACACGCCGATGGCCGCTGGCGCGCATTGGCGGACCAGCCGTCGCCGACGCCGCCTATAGTCCCGACGGCACCAGGATCGTCACCGCGTCGAGCGACCACACGGCGCGGATTTGGGACGCGGTCACGGGCGTGCCGCTGACTCCCGAGATGGGCCATCAGAGCGGCGTGCGAGTCGCGCGGTTCAGCCCCGACGGACGCCTCGTGGTCACCGGCTCCGACGACAACACCGCTCAGGTGTGGGATGCGCGAACCGGAGCACCACACGGGAAGCGGCTCAATCACGCAGGCCCTGTATACTCCGTGGCGTTCGATCCCACCGGGACGCGGGTGGTGACGGCGTCGGGGGCCTTCACGGCGAACGTATGGGACGCCGCGACGGGAGACTCCGTGGGCCCGGTGCTCAGAGACACCGCCCGTGTTTACACCGCCGAATTTGCGCCCGACGGCAAACACATTCTGACATTCCGCCGGAAGCGCCGTGCAGCAGTGGGACGCCACAACCGGCGCACCAACCGGCGTCGTCCTGCGTCACCGCGCCTTCGTCAACTCCGCCGTGTTCAGCCCCAATGGCACGCGTGCGCTCACGTCCTCCTCGGATAGTACGGCACGGGTGTGGGACCTCCGCACCGGGACGACGGTCGGCCTGCCGATGCGCCACACGGGCACGATCCTGTCGGCCGCATTCAGCGCTGACGGCCAGCGCGTCGTGACCGCCTCCGCCGACAGCACCGCACGCGTCTGGGACGCCATGACCGGAGCAAGAATCGGCGCGCCGCTGCACGAGTCGCAAATGGTGCTCAGGGCCACGATCAGTCCCGACGGCCGGCGGAGTACTGCTCGCGACTCTGGGGCAACGGGCATCCGTGTGGTCCACCGAGGACCGGCCCGCACTTGCGACTCGGCCCGCACTCTACCAGCCGAGCGGCCTCTGGTCCGCGGCCTTGAGCCCCGACGGCCGGCTCGTCGCAACGGCGTCCGCGGATGGCACGGCGCAGATATGGGACGCACAGGTCTTCGATCATGCGTCACAGGTGCTCCGGCACGGCAGCCGCGTTCGCACGGCAGCGTATTCCGCCGATGGCAAGTACGTGGTCACCGCATTGTCCGGCGGCATGGCACAGGTGTGGAATGCGCAGAGCGGCGCCCCGGCCGGGTTGCCGATGCACGACGTCAAAGGAGAGATCAACACCGCCGCGTTCAGCCCCGGCGGCCACGAGGTCGTGACGGCATCCGAGGACGGAATCGCGCAGGTCTGGGACTGGTCGGCCGGTAATCCGCTCGGCGCATCGTTGCATCATCCCGGCAACGTGGCCAGCGCCGCCTTCAGTCCCGACGGCGCGGACGTCGTAACCACCTGTATCGACGGGAACGCGCAAGTCTGGGATTGGCGCACCGGCCGGAAGCTCGGCCCGATGCTTCACCACACCAATTTCGTGGAGGACGCCGCCTTCAGTCCGGATGGCCAAACCGTGGTGACGGCCTCCAACGATTCGGCGGCCCAGATCTGGAACTGGCGGACCGGCGCCCGGGTGGGCCGCCCTCTGCGCCATCGCGGAGTGGTCATCGGCGTCGTGTTCAGCCCCGACGGCCGCCAGGTGATCACCGCCTCTGCCGATAGTACGGCCCAGATCTGGGATGCGCGGAGCGGTGCCAAAGTGGGAGGGCCCTTCCACCACCTCGGCCTTGTCGAGACCGCGCGATACAGCCCCGACGGGCTGCGCGTCGTGACCGCCTCCGGTGACCACAGCGCCCAGATCTGGGACGCGCGAACCGGCGCCAAAGTCGGTCCTCCTCTCGCGCATGGCACGGGCGTCCATGGCGCTGTCTTCAGTCCCGACGGGCAGCATGTCGTAACGGCATCGGACGACAGCACCGCGAAGGTGTGGGACCCCGCGGGTCTCGCGGCCGCGCGACACCATGTGCTGCCGCACACCAACCAGGTCGCAATGGCGTCCTTCTCACCGGACGGCAAGTGGATCGTGACCGCATCGGTCGACGGCGCGGCGCAGGTCTGGAACGTCGAAACGGGAGCCAAACACGGATCCCCGATGCGGCATCACGGGATCGTGTTTGGCGCGGTGTTCAGCCCCGACGGCACACGCATTGTGACTGCGGGCGGCGACAGCACCGCTCGCGTATGGGACGCGAGCACGGGCGATTCGATCGGCACGCCGCTCCGGCACAATGCGTTGGTCCGCAGTGCCGCCTTCAGCCCCGATGGCCGGCGCGTGCTCACCGGGTCCTACGACGGCACGGCCCAGATTTGGGACGTCAACACGCACGCCGCGCTCCTGGCATCGAAGCCGCGCCATGGCGCCGAGATCAATTGGGTCGCCTTCAGTCCTGATGGAAAGCAAATCGCGACCGCCTCCAGCGATCGGACTGCACGAATCTGGGATGCATCGACCGGTGCGCCGCTGGGCGAACCATTCCGTCACAAGCTCTGGGTGTTGAGCGTCGCGTTCAGCCCCGACGGCCAGCGCCTGGTCACGTCGTCGGGCGACAGCACGGTCCAGGTGTGGGATGCCGCCACCGGCCTGAGCATCCGCAGGCCCATGCGAATTCACGGGGTTCCATGGAGTGTCGCGTTCGACGCCACCGGCAACCGGATTATTGCCTCCTCGAGCGACGGCGCCGTGCAAATGTGGGACGCGCCGGCGTTCGCACGCGGGGATGCGGCGGCGATTGCCGAGCTCACCGAGGCCATCGCCCAGAGCGGCACCGGCGAATACGGCATGTGGCAATTCGACGAACCACAGGCGAACGCCACCCGGCTCGCAAGACTGCGCGAGCAGGCGGCGTCCGATTCGCAACCGCCGGCGGATTCGTTCGGCGATTTTGCCCGGCGGTTCTTCGCCGGATACGGTCACACGAACGACACATCACGCGTCAGTTCGCGATAACTCGCCCGCTAGCTCGCGCTAGCGGCGATCTCACGGCGCCCAAGGACTTAGCCGCCGTCGCCGCTCGCCGGACGCGACGTATCCTCCAACCGCCGCCCACGGGTCGATGGCCCCAGGATGACCACGACGATCGCCGCGGCGATCAGGATCGAATCGCTCATCACGAAGATCAGCGACTTGCCCTGAGATTCGAACAGGAACCCGAAGGCGAGCAGCGCCGTGATCGCGCCAACCCGCCCCCACGCCGACGCGATGCCCATGCCGGTGACACGCACCTCCGTTGGGTACAGCTCCGGCGTGTAGGTGTAGACCGCCGTCGAGCCAAGCGCGAGCGCAAACGATGTGAGCCCGCCGAACACCATGAACGCCCACGGTTGGGTCGAGAGACCGAAGAGCGTGCCGAACAGCGCGGCGGTGCCGAACGACAGCAGCACGGCGAACTTGCGATCGATCCACTCCGCGATCTGCCCGCCAAGCACGAACGCGGGAATCGCCGCGCCGAGGATGACGACCGAATAGCCGAACGATTTGACGATGGCGTAGCCCTCGCCGGCAAGTATCGTCGGCACGAATGTCTGATACAGATAGAAGATCGCGAACTCGGCGAACCACGCCGTCCACAGCATGAGCGTCGTGCGCCGGTACGCCCCGGCCAGGAGATCTTTCGGACCCAGCACCCGGCGCAACACGCCGTGTGGTTCCGCTGGACGCACCTCAGGCGCCGGCAGCGCGTGGCCGCTGTCGCGCTCGGCCCGCGCCTCGATCCCCGCCACCACGGTATCCGCCTCCTGCAGACGCCCGACGCGCGCGAGCCATCGCGGCGACTCGGGCAGCCGGGACCGCATCAGGCCAGCCGCCAGGGCGAACGGCGCGGTGAGAAAGAACGCCCATCGCCAGCCCAGCTGCGGGATGATCAGCAGCGCCCAGAGCGGCGACAGCGCGATCCCGATGCCGAAGAACGACATCACGACGCCATTCATCTTGCCGCGAACGCGCGCGGGCCAGAACTCCGCCAGATACGGCGGCACTGTCGCGCTCTCGGCGCCGATGAAGATGAAGGTCAGAAAATGCAGCGCCGCCAATGACGCGACGCCACTGGCGAGTCCGCGTGCGCCGGAGAACAGCGAGTAACACACGAGCGTCAGCAGCACCGTCTTCTTGCGGCCGATCCGGTCCGCGACGAACCCGCTCGCCGCCGCGCCCACAAGGTACCCGCCAAACCCGATCGCCGATACGACTCCGATCGTGGCGACCCCGATCTGCCAGACGCTCCGGAGGTTCGACAACACGAACGTCATGACGACGCCATCCAGGCCATCGAACAGAAGCGATGCGGCGGCGATCCCGAGCAGCGCGAAATGGAACCGGGACACCGGCAGCCGGTCCAGGCGCGCGCCGATGTCACCGATATCATTGGACGGGTTCGGGACTGCGGAGGGACGGCATCGCCGTCAGAGGATAACGCAGCCGGAGCCCTCCGTGAACGGTTCCGGAACGGTCCCGGCCAGCGGCGCCCCTGCTCGGCCACTAGAATTTCCGTTCCGCTCCCGCAGGCCGCCAGCCGCGGCCGGCTCCTGCTCTCGGCATTCTACCGACACGCAAAAGGCGTGCATGATGCGACAGATCCGGGTGACGATTGGCGATCTGATTCTGGCCGGGACGCTCGAGGAGGAGCGCGCGCCAGCCACATGCGCGGCGTTCATTGCACTCCTGCCGCTCCGAGCCAAACTGCTGCAGGCGCGGTGGAGTGGCCGGGCGGCCTACGTGCCGCTCGAAGATCTGCATATCCGCCTCGCCCCGGAGAATGAGCTGCATCGCCCGTCGCCCGGCCAGGTGCTGTTCTACCCGGAGGGACAGAGCCCGACGGAGATCCTCATGCCGTACGGCGTGACAGCGTTCGCCTGCATCTGCGGGCCACTCTCGGGCAACCACTTTCTCACGATCGGCGATGGTGACGGATTGCGCGAGATGGAACGCCGCGTGGTGTGGGAAGGGGCACAGGACATCACGTTCGATATTCCGCCGGCCTGCGCGGCCCGGTAGCTCGCGTTAGTGCATGCCCGATCTGCTCATCCGCCTCAAACCCGTGCGAATGCGCGAGCCCGATAGCATCATTATTACCTCTTCGTGACCATCCGGCCTGCGAGCGTCTTGCTGGCCGCTCAGGAGGTGCGGCTTGTCTTCTCCACCCGATCTCCGAGACACGATCCTCGGCGCCTGGAAGACCAACAACCGCGTCACGGTCTACCTGGTCGAGCACTTGCCGCCTGGCCTCTGGGACGAGACGGTCCCGGGCGCACCGCGCCGCACGGTCCGGATGATCGCGGGCCACCTGCACAATGCCCGCCGCATGTGGATCCGCACACTCGGCAAGCAGCACGGCGTCGCGGTGCCGCGTGCCGTCGATCGCTTCAAGGTGAAACCGAAAGAACTCGCCCGAGCATTGAATCAGAGCAGCGCCGGTGTCCTCGGCGTCCTGCAACTCGGCATCGAGCACGAAGGGGTGATTCCGCCCTCGTCAGCCTATGTATGGCGCAACCTGCCGCTCGATGTCGGTCACGTGCTGACCTACCTGACCACTCATGAAGCGCATCACCGGGGACAGATCGTGATGCTCGCCCGCCAGCTCGGGCATCGCCTCCCGGCGCCAGTGACGAACGGCCTGTGGCACTGGACGACACGTGCCCGCGAAACCTAGAACACCTCTGCTCTGACGAATATGGGAAACGACCGCCTCGTTCAGGACGTCCGCGTCGCGTTGCGCGGATTCCGCCGCAATCCCACGTTCGCCGTGAGCGCCGTGGCGATCCTTGCCGTCGCCATCGGCATGGCCGCCGCGATGTGGACCGTCTTCAACGCCGTGGTGCTGCGAACACTGCCGGTGCGCGACCAGAATGCCATCATCGTCCCGGCTGCCTTCGACCAGAGCGGCACGGAGGTCGCGCTGGAGCGAAGCAACTTCGACCGGCTGCGTGACGAAAGCCGCACCATGCGCGATATGGCCGGCTTCGCGCATTGGGGGGCTTTTGCCTTCCCGCTGGTAGGCCGCGACGGCCAGTCCGTGGTGCTCGCTTCGTCCCAGGTCACCGGCAACTTCTTCGGCGTGCTCGGCGCGCGGCCAGCCCTCGGACGGTTCTTGCAACCTTCGGACGATGTTCCGAGTGCAGCACCTGTGATGGTGATCAGCTTCACCACCTGGCAGCGGCAATTCGGCGGCGACCCCGCAGCCATCGGTCACGTGCTGACCGATCCGGGGACTCAGATCAATTATTCCATCGTCGGAGTCGCACCACCCGGCTTGGACTATCCCGTGGGCGTCGATTGCTGGATCACCACCGCCTTCCATGGCCGCCCTTTCCGAGCGTCTTCGGTCGCTTGGCCCGGGGAGCTCGATCAGCCGCCGCACGATCCGAGTTTGCCGCCTTCGTGCAAGGCATGGACCGGGACATTCCGGGGCACTTTCTCCCCGTCCGGTTCGAAGCGACGACGCTTGAGACGGCCATTGTCGGGAACGTCAAACCTGTACTCGTCGCGCTCACGGCGGCCGTGGGACTGCTGCTCCTCATCGCCTGTGTCAACGTCGGCACCCTGCTCCTGATGCGCGCGGCCATGCGCTCGCGCGAACTCGCCGTTCGCGGTGCCCTCGGCGCCACCTACGCCGCGATCGTCCGTCTCCTCCTCACCGAGAGCGCGCTACTCGGCCTGGGAGGCGGATTGCTCGGACTGGCGTGCGCCGAAGCGTTGCGCCGGGTGCTCGTCGCCCTTGCGCCAACGCAACTGCCGCGTGTGGACGTCGTGAAGACCGCAGGTCTCCCCGTCGGGCGTCGCCGCCGCCGTCTCCCTGTTGGCCGTGCTGCTCTTCGGCGTCGTGCCGGCGTTCGTCGCGGTGCGACGCAATCCCACGTCGCCCGCGCGGCTCGACGCACGCGGTGGAAGCGATTCTCGCCAACGCCGGCACGTGCGGCACGGACTGGTGGCGGCACAGATCGCGCTGGCCGTCGTGATGCTGGCCGGAGCAGGACTGCTGGGCCGCACCTTGCAGCGGCTGGAGCAGATCCGAATCTGGGCTACCGGACCGGCCACCTTTCCATACTCGAGTTGTCTATTCCGTGGGCGAAGTACGATTCGATGCCGCGCATAGTGCGGCTGTACGACGCCATCGGGCCGCATCTCTCGGCCACGCCGGGTGTCGTAGCGGCGACGCCGGTGCTCATCCCGCCCTTTCTGGGCTCGAGCGTGTGGACGGGGCCCTGGGAAGCCGAAGGACATTCGGCGGAGTCAGACCCGGCGCCAATGGTGCCGTTCGAGGCGGGCGACGCTCAATATTTCCGTACCTTCGGAATTCCCATCCGCCTCGGCCGCGGGTTCCTCGAGACCGACCGAGAGGACGCGCCGCAGGTTGCGGTCGTCAGCGAGACGATGGCGCGCCTGTTGTGGCCTGGCAAGGATCCGATCGGCCAGCACCTCCGGTGGAAGGGCGACAGCGTGTGGCGCACGGTCGTGGGTGTTGCTGGGGATGTACGCTTTCGCTCGCTGCGTAACGCGAACGCGACCGTCTACATGCCCTATCACCAGTTCGTCTGGCAGGGCTACATCGCGATACGGACATCGGGCAACCTCGCGGCCGTCCTGCCCGCCATACGGCGCGCACTGAATGACGTCGACCCCGGCGTTGGCCTCTGGCGCGCGCGCACGATGGATCAGTTCCTGGATGCGCCACTCGCTCAGCCGCGGATGAGCGCACTCCTGATGTCAGGATTCGGGCTCGTCGCGCTGCTGCTGTCGGCGATCGGCCTGTACGGCGTCATGGCATCCGCGGTCCGCGAACAGACCCGCGAGCTGGGCGTCCGCATGGCGCTGGGTGCGAGCCCGAAACGGCTGCTCGGCGATGTCCTGCGGCGTGCGATGGGCGTGTCGGCGGCCGGTGCCGCCATCGGGCTGGCTGTTGCGGTGCTCGTGTCCCGCTTCGCCCAAGCGCTGTTGTTCGAGGTGGGTCCGAACGACCCGGTCGCCCTGATCGGCGCCTGCACGCTCCTGCTCGTGGTCGCGCTCATCGCGGCGTACGTGCCGGCCCGGCTCGCAAGTCGCGTGGACCCCGCACGGGCGCTGCAAGCGGACTAACGGCGCGACCCAGGGAAACTCAGGGCGCGGTCGCGCCCCGGATGACCTGGGGCTTGTAGTAGTAGATGATACAAAGCGGCACGATCTCCCTGATGAGCATGTACGGCTCTGCCGCGACTCCGCTTCAGAAGTGCCTTCAGGGCAAGGAGCATATGCTCGCAGCGGAGACCTTCCTCGCGCAGTTCGTCGACCAGCTCATAGGCGGCGCCCTCCACACCATCGCCCGCAGCCAAATGCAGGCCCGCCATGGCGCGCACCCTGTCGAGGAACTGCCGTTCAAGGCGATCCCGCCGCATCCACATCGATGGGGAGATGGCAGCGTGCCGATCGTGCGAATCGTTGAGTTCGGTCGCCATGGCGCCTCGATCAGGCATGCTGATCAGATACGAGCGCCGCCAGAAGCGCCACAAATGTGCGTTGGGTCGGCCGGCGGTGCTGGTGAAGACCACCGCGGCTCCAATCTCCAGTGTGTACGGTACCGCACGAATCGAGCCGAAACCAGTGCGACCTCAAGGCCCGAAGAGTGGTATGTTCCTTTGTTACACAGTGTGCGATCCGGCGCTTCGTGGCCGGCATTCAGCACTCGACATTGGCCGCGGCTCCGCCTGCGCCTCCCGTGCCGACTGATGGGTGTTTTCACCCCATGTGCGGCAACCCGGGAGTCTTATGGAGATCGTCGAGCACTCGCCCGATCGTGGCGGCGCATCGCGCGCGGCCGCAGGTCGTCCGCGGACGGGCACGGCGGCCAGCAAACGCCCCGCCAAGCCGGAGGGACGGGTTCGCGGATCAGCCGGCGGCTCCGGCGACGACGGTTCCTCACCGCCCGCGATCGAACCGAATAGTCTGCTCCGAGCGCTGTCGCCACGCGCTCGCGCCGACCTGCTCCGCCAGAGTGAGCTGCTCACGCTCCCGCATGGACATCGTGCCTATGAGCCGCGCGCACCGATTACGGATGTGTATTTCCCGCAGACAGCGGTGTTCTCGATGGTGCGGGAGATGACGGACGGCGCTGGTATCGAAGTCGGCACGATCGGACGCGAAGGCGTCGTCGGGGCGAGCGTCCTCGCCGGTGCCATATCGATGTCGACTCGCTGTATCGTCCAGATCCCGGGACGCGCCTGGCGCATCACGACACCGGCGCTGCGTGCCGCCGTCGCTCGCTCGCTCGACGGCGGACACGCACCGGCGGATGGCACTGCCATCCTCTGGGATCTGTTGGCGCGATATGCGCAGGCGCTGTTCGAGCAGGTCACACAGACTGCCGCCTGCAACCGGCTGCACGCGCTGGAGCAGCGGTGCGCACGCTGGCTGTTGATGACGCACGACCGGGTGGACGGCGATGAGCTCGTGTTGACGCAGGAGTTTCTGTCCTACATGCTCGGCGTCCGGCGCGCGGGCGTCACCGAGGCCTGCGGCACGCTGCAGCGATCGGGATTGATCCGCTACCGGCACGGACACATCACCGTCGTGGATCGAGCGGGGCTCGAAGCCGCCGCCTGCGAGTGCTACACCGCGGCGGTCGTCGCGTACGACGAACTTCTAGGGACACTGGTCAGCCGCACGTCTCCAACCGCGTAGGCTCGACTCGCGACTCGCTGGCGCGTCAATTTCGCGCGTAATTCGTTGGATGGATACCGAAACACACGGTACGACAGCGTACAGAGAATCGCCGCAAGCGAGCTCGCTGCGCATCGGTGTCTTGCAGCGTGGCCGTGCCACCCCTACACTGGTAGGCGCGCGCACGACTGGGGCCGGGGTTTGCTCGAGAGGATGTCGCGTGATTCCCGAGGCGATGCGCGGAGCACCTGTGCACGATCGAAGACCCGGCGCTCGTGTGGAGCGATGCCGTCGGCGACACCGGTGGAGCGAAGCACATGCAGTTCCCTGACACGTCAGCGGAATCCATGTCGCCACTGAAATCACGTGACGGATCATTGGGCGCGGCACCGCCGCCCGACAACGGAAACAATGCAATAGCGCGCGCGCTTCGCCTCGCGGTCGGCCAGTGTGTTGCCCAGCAGCATGACGGGATGGAGACACTTCGCCACTGTGTGCGCGCGGCTCGGTCGGATGGCGTCAAGCCGGAACGCGTCGTGATAGTGATCCACGCCGCGTGGGAAGAATACGCCGCCCCTGGCGGTGCGACCGCGGACCGCGACGCGAAGCGCCTCCACCTGACGGACGCCGCGCTGAACGCGTACTTCGCCGACGACTAGGACAGCGTATTTCGGGAGCGCCCCCGCGCAAGATGCGGAGACTTGCCAACACAAATGGGCGGCTCATCGTAAGAGGCTGGATTCGAGAGTTGGGAGGCACTCCGCCAGGGAGATCGCACCATGACCGGCGCACATACCCAACCGGCCGGTAGGACGACGCTCGAAGGGGCGGAGCCTCAACTCGTCGTCTCGGATCTCGCCGCGTCGATCCGGTTCTACACGACAAAGCTCGGATTCAAGGTCGCCTTCAGCTACGGCGAGCCAGCCTTCTACGTACAGGTAGTCCGCGACGCGGCACGGCTCAATCTGCGCCACCTCGACAGTCCGGACGTCGGCCGCGTACTTCGCGACCGTGAGCAGGTGCTGTCGGCAACGATCACTCTCGCCGATGCCGAACCACTATTCCTCGAGTATCAGGCCGCTGATGTCGCGTTCGCGCAGACGCTCAGGTCTGAGCCGTGGGGCGCGCGGACCTTTATCGTACGTGACCCCGATGGCAATCTGATCCTGTTTGCGGGTCACAGCGGGTAGCGATAGCCAGCATCGCGTCAGCCGTGATGAAAATAGAAACGGTTTCCGTCGATGTCCTCGACGGTGAATTGCCGTAACCCCCACGGCTTCAATTCCAGGGGCTCGGCAATGGTCGCCCCCAGGGTCTTCAACTCGCTGTACGTGGCATCGATGTCGTCGGCGAACGCCCAGTGAATCGCGCTCGCAAATGGCGGAGCGGTCTGCCGAAGAAAAATCACCACTTTGCCGCGTGACACCGCCCCGATTTCACCGGGATGGAGCCAGCCAATCTCGAAACCGAGTGCATCCCGGTAGTGCCGCTGCGCCCGTTCCACATCAGCGACGGGCAACTCCGGCACCAATTGGCCGATCGGCGTTAACGATGGCGTGGGAGTCAGCCTCCAGCCATGGCGCCGACCACCAGGAACGGCTCGGTCCCCGTCGCGACCGCCTCGGGGAGCGCCGCATCCGGCATTTCGTGCGACAGATCCTCCCGGCACGCGAAGAACCGCACGAACGCGCGGCGCTGCTGCGTGCCGTGGTCGCGGATGGTGCCACGGAGCACCGGATAGCGGGCTTCGAGTGCATCGAGCACCGAACGCTGGGTCGCCTGGCCATTGACCTGCAGTGTCACTTCACCGCCGACGCGCGCGAGCGTCCGCAGGTGCGTCGGCAGCACGACGCGGATCATGACAGCGTCTGGGCTTCGACCGACAGGACGGCCGGCAGGTCCCTGACGATCGGGGCCCAGCTGTCCCCTGCGTCGGCCGACGCGTAGACCTGCCCGCCGGTGGTACCGAAATACACGCCGCACGCATCGAGCGAGTCGACCGCCATCGCGTCGCGCAACACGTTGACGTAGCAATCCTGCTGGGGGAGCCCCTTCGTCAGCGGCTCCCATTCGTTGCCGCCCGACCGGCTGCGATATACGCGCAGCTTCCCATCTGGCGGATAGTGCTCGGAATCGCTCTTGATCGGCACGACGTAGACGGTGTCCGGCTCGTGCGCGTGGACGTCGATGGCGAACCCGAAATCGCTTGGCAGGTTGCCGCTGACCTCGCGCCATGTCCCCCCGGCATCGTCGCTGCGCATGACGTCCCAGTGCTTCTGCATGAACAGCACACCAGGCCGCGACCGGTGCATCGCGATGTGGTGGACGCAGTGGCCGACCTCGGCATCCTGGTCGGGAATCTGCGCGGATCTCAGTCCGCGATTGATGGGCCGCCAGGTCTTGCCCGCGTCGTCGGTCCGAAACGCGCCAGCCGCCGAAATCGCGATGAAGATCCGTGAGGGGTCGGTCGGATCCACGATGATCGTGTGGAGGCACATCCCGCCGGCGCCGGGCTGCCAGCGGGGGCCGGAGCCGTGGCTGCGCAATCCGGACAGCTCCTCCCACGTCGCGCCGCCATCACGCGAGCGGAACAACGCCGCATCCTCGATCCCGGCGTAAACGAAATCCGGATCGGCCAGCGATGGCTCGAGGTGCCAGACTCGCTTGAACTCCCATGGGTGCGGCGTGCCATCGTACCACTGGTGCGTGCCGGGGACGCCATCGTAGGTGAACCGATTGCCGACGGGCTCCCACGTCTTGCCGCCGTCGTCCGACCGCTGGATCAACTGGCCGAACCATCCGTTGGACTGCGACGCGTACAGGCGGTTCGGATCGGCCGGCGACCCTTTGACGTGATAGATCTCCCAGCCGCCGAAGTGCGGGCCGTCCACCGTCCACCGTTTGCGCTTTCCATCCGCCGACAGCACAAACGCGCCTTTCCGCGTACCGACGAGAACTCGCACCCCACTCATACGCACTCCCTGGCGAGCGTTCCTGATTTGGGTCGGGGCGACTGGCAATGCAGGTGTGCTTTGGACTGTAACAAAAGTCCCGCGCGGCTGCCAGGGCCAACGCTGGCCGCCCTCGGCGACGTGTCAGGGAGTGCTGCCGGCGTGGTGCTCGGTCCGCTGAAACGCCAGGAACTGGTGAATGGCGGTCAAGGCAGCCGAGTCCGTGGTCACGATGCGGAGGGCTGCGCCGCCGGGGAGAGCCGACGCCGTGTACGTGATCAGGTCGTGCCGCGCCGCCATGACGGAAACGCCCGGCACCGTCTTCATGTGAATGAACATCGGCATGGAGAAGTCGCCCGCACCGAAGGCACGTTGCATATCCCGGAGGTGTGCCCGGATGCGCGCCACGCCGGCGGTGTCGTTGATGTCGCGCACGAGGACGATCCGGCCGCCGTCTGGCAGCGACTGGAAGCCGTGGCTGGACGTCGTCTGATCGACGCCCATCGTTTTCTCGCCGCGCCCCTGCATAGCGCGATACGCCGTATCGGTCGATTGCTGGGCTCGAGCTGGCGTTGCGAGCGCCAGCGCGGTCACGCACGCCCCGAGCGCCGCGCTCAGGCCTATCTTCGTGCGACTGCTCATTGCACCACCTCTCCCGTATCGGTTGGACGGCAGTGTAGGACAAGGTGCAGGTCTCCGCTGGAACGAAAGTCTCACTTCCCGCATCATGGTCGATCTGGAGACGCTGAGCCGGGCGCCGCTGGTCGGAACGCTGTCCCTCGCTGCCCGGCGAGTGCTCGCGACAAAGGCGGTGGTGCGCCGCTACGCAGCCGGTGCGATCCTGTGGCGCGCCGGCGACGAGGTGCGCTCGATGGCCATCGTGCTCGAAGGCCGCGTGCGAGTCGTTCGAGAAGGTCGCGGACGGCAACACGTGCTGCACTCCGAGGGGCCCGGCGGAACGCTGGGTGAGGTGCCGCTGTTCGCCGGCGGCCCTGCGCCGGCGACCGTGCGTGCCACTTCACCGGCACGCTGTCTCCTGTTGACGCGAGAGACGATCGAGGCGGCGATCGTCGCCGAGCCCGCCGTGGCGTGGTTGCTACTCGGCAAGCTCGCCGAACGGGTCCGGACGTTGGTGGAGCGTGTTGACGGGCTGGCGCTGGACAACGCGACCACGCGGTTGGCCGGCTTGCTGCTGGCGGAGGCGGACCGGGGTGCGAGCGATGTGGTCATGCTCGGTATGACGCAAGCGGCGCTCGCCGAGGAACTCGGGACGGTGCGCGAGGTCACCGTTCGCGCACTGAGAACACTGCGGGAGGGCGGGCTGGTCGAGCCGGCTGGTCGTGGTCGGCTGCGCGTCACCAACCGCACCGGCCTTCGGCTGTTGGTCGCATCGGCCCGTAAATGAGTGGAGCGTCCACCGACCTGCGCTGGCCGGCCACACGATGGCGTCGTACTTTCGGGCACTCTCACCCGGGCAGTCCCGCTGTGCAACACCTGACCTGCGCGGACCGCGATGCCCAATCCTTCGTGGAAATCCAAGAGGTGCCTGTGAAACGCAGCAATGTGCCGGGCGCGTACCGCGCGGTGATGAACTGCATGGCGGTGCTGGTGCTGGTCGCCGCCTTCCTCGCCGCGGGGGCGCCGGGTGCGCGCGCACAAGTCACCGCGATCCGCTTCAAACAGTTGATCGATGCCCGCGGGCAAGCCCGCCAGGATGCGGTCGTTGTCGTCGATGGCGAGCGCATCACGGCGGTCGGCACAGGCGACGCCGCCGTCCCGGCCAGCGCGACGGTCGTGGACTTGAGGCGATACACCGGCCTTCCCGGTCTCATCGACGTCCACACGCACATGACGTTCTACTGGGACCGCGCGCCCGGCACGCATCCCTGGGCCCAACTCGGCACACTCGGCGACGCGGTCACCGTATTTCTCGCGCAGGAGAACGCCCGCAAGACGCTCGAGACCGGCGTGACGACCGTTCGCGATCTCGGCTCCTCGGACTACAATGACATCGCCATGCGCGATCTCATCAATCGCGGCGCGATGGTCGGTCCGCGGATGTTCGTCGCGGGCTGGGGTCTCCATGTGAATAGCAGCCCGATTCGCCCCGGTATTCCCTCGGCGCCGGACGCCGGGACCGCGGACGGCGTCGCGGAAGTGCAACGCGTGGCCCGCCAGCAGATCGCGGCGGGAGCGGACTGGATCAAGGTCTACGGATCCACCGGCAGCGACAAGGACACGTCCGGCTATCAGACGTTCACCACTGGAGGAGATGCGAGCCGCGGCCGAGGTGGCGCACCAGGCGGGGAAACGCATCGCGATCCATTCGTACGGCGCTGCGGGCGGCCGGGCCGCAATGCTCGCGGGCGCCGAGTCGGTGGAACACGCGGTCGATCTCGATGACTCGACGCTCGCGCAGATGGCGCGGCGCGGCACGGTCTACGTCCCGACGATCGACCACAATCGCTACTACATCGCCCACAAGGACGAATACGGCTACACGTCCAGCGATTCCGCCGGACTCGAAGTGTATATGCGCCGCAACGTGGCCACGTTTCGCCGGGCGCTCCGCGCAGGCGTCAAGATCGCCATGGGCTCGGACGCGGTTTTCACGGGGTTCGGTGAGAATACCCGGGAGCTCGACCGTTTCGTCGAGAACGGCATGACGCCGGCGCAGGCCATCGCCACAGCAACGACCACCGCGGCCGCACTCCTCGGCAAGGAGAAAGAACTCGGCGCCGTCGCACCCGGGTACTATGCCGACATCATCGCGGTCGAGGGTGATCCGCTCACCGACATCTCAGCGGTAACGCACCGTGTGCGGTGGGTCATGAAAGGTGGCCGCGTCGTCGTCGGCAAACAGTGACCCCGGCCGCAGGCGAATTGGCATGCGGTGCCGGCGCCCAATGCCGGCTGCACGCAATGGTGAACAACTCGATCGGAGACCGTGCCGCATGGCGAAGCTCGTATTCGGACTGATGCAGTCCCTGGACGGCTATGTCGACCACATGGCCCTCGGCCCACCCATGGCGGCGCTCGCTCGTCATCTCAACGAGTTCGCGGGCCAGTTGGCCGGGAGCGTGTACGGTCGCCGCATGTATGAGATCATGCGGTATTGGGACGAAGACCAGCCTGACTGGGACGCGGAAGACCGCGAATTCGCGGCCCTCTGGCGGCGCATGCCGAAATGGGTCGTGTCGCGCTCGCTGAAATCAGTCGGCCCCAATGCCACGCTCATCGCGGACGACATCGAAGGGGCAATACGCGGGCTGAAATCTCGGCTCGATGGGGAGATTGCCCTCGGCGGGCCAAACCTGGCGCGAAGCTTGGCCGACTGGGGTCTGATCGATGAGTATCGCCTCTACTTCGTGCCCAAGGTGCTCGGTGCCGGCACGCCATTCTTCGCCGGCCCCCGGCCGCGGCTCCGGCTCATCGCTAACGACGTGATCGGCGACGCCGCTCGGTTGGCGTATGTTCCCGCCGGCGGATGAGTCGCATACCGCCGGTAGCGTGACCGAGAGCGTCTGCATCCAGGCCTGCACGCGACTACTCCGTCTGTTCGGCGCCACAGCCATCGCGGTGCAAACATTGGGATGCGGCGGCTCCTCCTTCGTCCGCCAGGAATACACGAAAGCCGAATACCGGATTCCGATGCGCGACGGTGTCAGCCTTTTCACTGCGGTCTACGTCCCGAAAGACGCCTCCGCCTCGAAGCGCTACCCGATCCTCCTGAAGCGGACGCCCTTCTCGATCGCGCCATACGGTACGAACGCCTACCCCAGGACGATCGCCCCGAATGAGTTCATGATGCGCGACAGATACATCGTCGTCTACCAGGACATCCGCGGCCGCTACATGTCAGAGGGCAAGTTCGTCATGATGCGGCCATTCGTCGCCGACTCGATCAAGGCGCGCGATCCCAAGGCGGTCGACGAGGCGTCCGACGCCGATGACACGATCACGTGGTTGCTCGCGCACGTCCTCGGCAACAACGGACGCGTCGGACTGTGGGGCAGCAGCTACGCGGGCTTTCTTGCAACGATGGGCGCTCTCTCGCGGCACCCCGCGGTCGTCGTCTCCTCGCCGCAGGCGCCAGCCACCGATTCCTACTTCGAGGACTTCCACCACAACGGCGCGCTGACCCAGGGGTACTTCTATAGTTACCCGGTCTTCGGGATCTACCCCCCAAGTCCGACCACCACGGACTGGTGGCTGCCGAAAATGATCTCGGACGGCACGTCGGACGACTATCACTTTCAGCTCGCACTCGGCCCCCTCAAGAACACGACCGCCCGCTACTACAAGGACAATTGGTTCTGGCAGGACGTCGTCGCCCACCCGAACTACGACGAGTACTGGCAGTCGCGGGCCGTTCCCCCGGCAATGACCGGGATTCACGGCGGCATGCTCGTGGTCGGCGGATGGTTCGATGCCGAAAACCTGTACGGACCGCTGGCGGTCTACAAGGCGCTCAAGACGCAGGACTCCGCCGCCAAGCCAATGCTGGTCATGGGCCCCTGGCGTCACCGTGGCTGGGAGAAGTCCAACATCGTGCACTCGGTACACGGCGACATCTATTTTGGCGACTCGCTCGAGACCAAGTACCAGCGCGATGTCGAGACGCCGTACTTCCGCGCCTACCTGAAGGGCAACGCGAAGACGGATCTACCCGAAGCGCTGATCTTCGACACCGGCCGCAAGCAGTGGCGGAGTTTCTCGCAGTGGCCGGCGAGCAATGCCACGACGCAGCACTACTACTTCCACGCTGATAGCTCCCTTTCGCCCACCGCGCCGGCGGCCGCACACCAGTCGCTCTCGTATGTCAGCGACCCGGCGAATCCCGTACCGAGCCGGTGCCACGGCCAGACGATCGAAGACGGGACGCTCTATCAGTACATGAGCGACGATCAGCGCTGTGACCGATCCCGCCCGGATGTGCTGACCTTCGAAACCGGGCCATTGGCCGCGGACGTCACTTTGGGCGGCGAGCTCTGGGCCCGCCTGCAGGTCAGCACAACCGGCACCGACGCCGACTACGTCGTGAAGCTGATCGACATCTATCCGGCCGGCGAGCCCGATAGCCCGTACCGCCCGGACACCAGCGTGCACTACGCTGGGTACGAGCAGCTCGTGCGCGGTGAGATCATGCGCGCGCGCTTCCGGAAGTCCTTTGCCAACCCCGAGCCACTACATCCGGGCGAGATCACCCCGGTGTCATTCCGGCTGCAGGACATCCTGCACACGTTCCGTGCCGGACACCGCATCATGGTACAAGTCCAGAGCAGCTGGTTCCCTGCGTTCGATCGCAATCCGCAACACTACGTGCCGAACATCTACGACGCGGACGCGTCCGGCTTCGTCAAAGCCACCGAGCGTATCTGGGTCGATGCCAAGGAACCGAGCTACCTCGAGGTGCAGGTCCTTCCGGCGACGCCGTGATACGCGCGCCCGGCCGCGATGTCGCGGACGTAGAGCTGCGTTTCCGTCGCGGTGAGTCTGGGCATCAACACGCTGTCTGGACTAGCCCAACGGCTTCTTCCACGCCTCAATTGTGCTCTGCCCGGCCTCGATGATGAGCGGCTAACCCTTTCCTCAGGACGCCTTCGCGGGCGAGTGTCTCGAGCTGCGCCCCGTCGTGGCTTACGACGACGCTGACACCGGCCCGCTCTGCTGCATGGAGCCACGCGAGCTCGCCGGCGATCGCCGCCTGGTCGACGGTCCCGACCCGGTGCGCAGGATCGGGCTTCTGTTTCTCCGTCTCGATGCCGAGGTGATTCAACGTAACGTCGCCCGAGAGGATCACCTCGCGTCCGGACGCGAGCTTGACGTACACCATCCGTGATCCCGGCGTGTGGCCCGGCGCCTTGATCAGCACGACGCCCGGCGCGATCGGTAGCTCGCGGTCGTAGTCGAACACGATGTAGCGCCCGGCTCGGGCCGAGTCGAACGGCGTGAGCGTCATCGTCGAATTGTGGAGCAGCGACTCCATCTGCGCGCGTGTGAGCATTGTCTTCGGCGCCAGCTCGTTGGCGACTGCCGAGTGGGTCACGGTACCGATATGGTCGTAATGCTCGTGCGTGACCACAATGAGACCGGCGCCCCGCAGCGCCGCGATCGCGCGGGCGTACCGGTCATCGAAGAACTCGCTCGAGTCGCCCGCTGCCACCGCGTGCGCGCGGTCCATCCCTGCATCGACCATGATCCACCCGCGCGCAAAACGGATCTGGAATACCGGAGTCGGCAGCGACACCGGCGTATTCGGCGCGTTCTCTACCGCCTCGGAGAGTGGAAACGACCACTCGGCCACATTGAGGTACCCAATCGCGGTCGGGAGCTCCCCAGGGACGGCGTGGACGAGACCGCGCGCAACCGTAAGCTCGGGCTGAGCGGCGAGCGGCTGGGCCAGCGCGAGCGCAAACAAGAGTCGGCGAATCACGACGCCTAATCTAAGGTTGGAGCGCTCGTTTGCACCTGGTGGGGCTTTGCTCGCTGGCGAAATCGAGCTATTGGGCGAGGCCACTTGACTCTATACTGGGGTATAGAGTGTAGAGTACCGCCATGTTTCCCGGAGACCTGGTGCGCATTGGCGAGGTGGCAGCTAAGGCCGCAGTCTACGTTCAGACCCTTCGCTACTGTGAGCGGCGCGGCTTGCTGGCGGCGCCATCTCGGCGCGCGTCGGGATACCGCAACTACGATTCGGCGGCGGTCGAGCGTGTCCGGTTCATTCGGCACGCGCAGGATCTGGGCTTCACGCTCGCGGAGAGTCGTCGCGGCAGCAGGTCTCAAACCGTATCGGCTGCCGCTACTGGTGGTCTCCTTCGTCCTGCCCGGCATGGCGTTGTGGCAGACGTCCGCCCACGCGTGGGCACGACTGGCGGGTCATGCCCAGTCGTCGCGGGGCGCTTCTCCTGTAAGGTCTCGCTGCCAAGAAGTCATTCCGAGTGGAGTACGGTGATGGGATCGAGGCGCATGGCGCGCAGCGCCGGGATATAACTGGCGGCAAGCGCGACAGCGGTCAGTACGAGGGTGACGCCAGCGAAGGTGGGGAGATCGGTAGGCGACACGCCGTAGAGTAGTCCGGCCATGAGGTGCGAGACGATGAGCGCACCGGCCAAACCTATCGCTGCGCCAGCGGCGGCCAGACCGAGTCCCCGGCGCAGGACCATTGCGAGGATATCGCCTCGTTGAACCCCCAGCGCGAGACGAATCGCGAACTCACGCCTTTGTTCGTTCACCACAAAGGAGATAGTTCCGTAGATGCCAAGTCCGGCGAGCAGTAAGGCCGTGGCCGCAAAGAACGCCACCATTTCCAGCGAGAATCGCCTGGCCGAGAGCGAGGCGGAGACGACGTCATCCAGGGTCTCTGCACCGAAGGTGGGCAGTCCCGGGTCGACGGACTGAATCTGCTGGCGAACTTGTGCGGGGATGGCGCGGGGATCGAGTTGTCCGCGAAGAAAGACGGCCAGGCCTTGCAAGGCCGGCTGGTTCACGCTGCCCTGGAAGGCCCGCTGGTACAAGCTGAGGTAGATCCTCGGAGCGGCCGCGTCCGCCAAGGATTCCGTGCGCGCATCCCCAGTCACACCGACGATCGTGGTCCAGCCGGAGCTGGCAGACCCGTTCGCGTCGTCACTGAGGTGGACACGTGTGCCCACGGGATCCTGGCCCGGCCAGTAGGTGCGAGCCGCGGCCTGATTGATGACCGCAACCTGGGGTGTATGCTCGAGATCCCGGTCGGTGAACGCGCGTCCGCGTAATGGCGACATGCCCAACAGGTGGAAGTATTCGGGCGAAACGAGGGCACTACCGATCACGGGAGCCTCGTTGGCCTTCGTCCCGAGGCCTTCGCGAATCAATACCAGCGGCAACAGATCGTCCCGGCTGTGGTCCAGCGGAAGCGCGCCCGCGCTGCCGATGGCCACTTCTTCTACGCCCGGCAGATTTCGGCTGCGACGCAGAATCTCGCGCAGCAAGACCGCTTCCTGCGTGGCGGTGTGATAGGGATCCGCGGTGGAATCGTTGGGCCGAGGCACCCAGCTCTGAACGACCATCACGCGGCTCGGAGTGAAACCGGGCCGCACGTTGAACACGTCCCAAAAACTGCGCAAGAGCAGGCTCGCGGCGACCATGAGCACCAGGGAAACCGCCAATTCACTGATCACCAGCATCGCTCGGGCGCGCGAGCGTTCCCTGGAACCCTTGGAGCCGCGTGAGTCCTGCCGAAGCGCACCGATCAAGTCGCCACGGCTCATGAGCCATGCGGGAGCAAGCCCGCAGATCGTTCCGGCGACGACGGAGACGGCCACCGCAAATCCCAGCACGCGCCATCCCACCCCGATGTCGTTGAGGTGCGGGAGACTCGCCGGGACAAGTCGCAGCAGGAAACGCTGGGCGCCGAAGAGGATGGCAAACCCAGCGATCCCGCCAAGCAGGAACAGCAGGAGAATCTCCGTCAGCAGCGCTCGGATGAGGCGCGGTCGCTGCGCGCCCAACGCCAGGCGAACCGTGACCTCACGACCGCGCGCGCTGGCCCTGGCGAGCAGCAGATTGGCGACGTTGAGGCAACTGATCAGGAGGACCAAGCCGACCGCGCCGAACAAGAGAACCAGCGATTGGTGCACGCTGGCGACCGCGCTGTCGCTGAGCGGAATCAACTGCACGGTCCAGGCAACCTGGGTTGGGTAGTCCGCCGGATATTGCCTTTTCAGCGATGCCACCAGCGCATCGAGGCGCCGCCGCGCGGCCGTCATCGAGAGACCGGGGCTCAAGCGCGCGGTGACCCCTACCACACGGATATTGCGCTGCGGCGGCGAAAACGGCTCGCCGGCAAAGCCCGCTCCCAGCCACCCCTCCACATTCTGCTCGTCGCTAGCTGAGCTCTGATCGCGAAAACCACGCGGCATGACGCCCACGACCTGATACGGGTCGTTGTCCAGGTGAAGCGTTTTCCCGATGACGTTTGGATCGGCTCCGAATTCCCTCCTCCACAGCGCGTCGCTGATCACGACCTGCAGGTTGAAGCCGGGTGTGGCATCGCGCGGATCGAATGTGTGACCCAACTGAGGGCCGACGCCGAGGACCGCGAAGTAATTCGGCGTAACAAGCTTGAAGCTGAGATGCTCGGGCTCCGCACCGCCGGTGAGGTTCGTGCTCGCGCCATGGCTGGCAAGCGCCACGGACTGGAAGATCCCGGAGCTCTGCAGGTCTCTGAACTCGGGGATGGAGACGCCGACGTCCGTCGCGCCGGTGCCCGGAAGGTCGTCCTCGATGTGAATCAGCTCGGTGGGATTTGGGTACGGCGACGGGTGCAGCAGCGTGGCGTCGATCACGCTATAGATCGCGGTGGTGGCTCCGACGCCCAGCGCCATGGTGGCGATGACAATGAAGGCGAAGCCAGGAGATCTCAGCAGCACGCGGACCGCGTACCGCAGGTCGATGAGCAGATTCTCAATCATGGGCCGGCACCGTGGGACGCACTGCGATGAGGTCGATTTCTACCCGGGCGCCAGGCGTGGCAGATGGCCGAATCGCCCAGCGTCAGCTCCTGCGATTCGAGGAACGTTTGGAGGGACTTCAGAGCGCCCACGGTTTGTGACTTCACATCGGTGTGTGTCTCCACGCCGTCTCCTGGAACGAGAAGATCCTCGGCCATCGGATGGTCAACGTTAGAGTTGGAACGGCATGAAGAAAGGACGGGCCGCGTACATTAGAGCATTGTCATTGTTCTCTCATGGTGGCGGGTTGCCGCGCAGAATCACCTCGCCATAGGTTGGAGCATGCAGGTTCTCGTCGTCGAAGATGACCGCAACTTGCGCGGTTTCTTGCCCGACGAGCGCGGCCCCCGCGGCGCGCGCGCGACGTCCGCGATGCCCATGAGGGCCCCATCGGTCCAATGACACACCGGGACGGCCACGACCGCCGTCGACGAGTCGCAGAGCGACATCGCTATCGGCGATGGACGGGTTCAACGGATCCTCGGTGCGTGGGGACGGAATGGGCCAGCGTTGGCAACAGGCTGGAGCATGCCGGCGATGGCGAGCGTCACCATAGCAATGGCAGTCAGAGGGTGAACTCGCCGGTAGCAACGGACGCGACGTACCCGCCAACGTCGATGGCGTCCCCGTCAATCACGACGTGCAGCATGCTGCGACGGCCCATCTGTGTGCCTTGCTCGCTGGTCATGCGAGACCCCTTCAGGAGGCCGTGCCGCATCATGAACGAGGCGAGCGGGCCGGTCGCGCTCCCGGTCCCGGAATCTTCGGGCATACCGAAGTCGGGCGCGAACATTCGCGAGTACGCGCCCGTCGGCGTCGGCGCGAAGACGAAGACGCCGAACGGATCGGCCATGTCGTCCTTGAGCGCGGCGAGACGCTCCGGGTGCGCGCGATCCACGACGCCGGGGTCCTTGAGGGGGATGAACAGCATCGGAAGGCCGGCAGTGGCGAACTGCGGCGCGATGTCGAGGAGGTCGTCGACCCGAAGACCCAGCGCGGCGGCACAGGTCGCGCGGCTGCGGGTCGGGCCATACGTGATCGGCGGCGTCCGTAACCAGATCAGCGGCCGCTCGCCGGGGTCGGCCCGGATGGGGACCAGGCCGATCTTTTCTTCCAGCGCGAAATTGGTCGTGCTTCGCGGGACGAGACCGTCGTCGAGGAGCACCCAGCTGGTCCCGATGGTCGGATGGCCGGCGAACATCAACTCCTTGGTCACCGTGAAAATCCTGACCTGCGCAACGCAGTCGGGGCGCGTGGCCGGAAAGCAGAAGGTCGTCTCCGAGAGGTTGACCTCCCGGGCAATGAGTTGCATCGCGCGGTCGTCGAGGCCGTGGGCGTCGGTGAACACGGCGAGCGGATTCCCCTTGAACGGCTCCGTCGTGAACACGTCGACGAGGCGATACCGGTAGGGCCGGCGCACGTGACTCATCACGCCAGGACCTCTATCTCGACCTGCCCGCCCAGTGGCAGCGCGACGACCGCCACGGTCGTTCGGGCCGGAGGCGGCGCGCTGAACTGACGGGCGTACACCTCGTTCATCGCGGCGTAGTCCTTCATGTCCGCCAGGTACACGTTCACCTTGATGACATCGTCCAGGCTCAATTTCGCGGCGTGCAACACCGCTTCGATGTTGCGAAAGATCCGCTCCGTCTGGGCCGCGACATTGCCGGCCACGAGCTGGCCGGTCGCGGGATCTTGAGCGACCTGTCCACTCAGGTACAGCCTATAGCCGGCGCGAATGGCCGGCGAGAAAGGGCCGGCTGGCTTGGCGATTTTATCCGTGGTGACGGCGTGTCTAGCCATGCGGCACTCGATTACAGGGTGAATACGATGGAGCCTAGGGTGCGGCGCGCTTCGAGATCGCGGTGCGCCGTTGCCGCATCGGCGAGCGCGTATCGTCCGCCAATGGTGGGCGTGATGGCGCCCCGCGCCAGCATGTCGAAGACCGACGCCGCCGCCGATTCGCCGGCTACTGCGCGGACGCCCGCGGCTTCATCACCGGGGCGCCGAGGCGCCCCCTGACACTACGATCAGTGTGGACTGATTGAGCACGGGGAGTAGCTGGAGGACCGCCCGGCCGCCGTCGTTCACGTCGACTTCGTCGGACAGATAGGTGTCGGGGGCACCGACGAAGTGGACGTATAGTTGCGCGTGTCCCGGATCGAACAGGCCAGGTCGGACAAGGAGGGACTGTGTGCTGCCGGTCGGGACGAACCCGATGTGGAACCGCACTCCGCTCCGGTAGGCATAGACCTCGGCGTCGTGAAGGTTGCTGTTCGAGACTACCACGAACGTGGGGCCGTAGTCCGAGTGGGCCGCGATCGCGTCACCGGCAGCGGGAACGGTGGCGCACCCTGCGGCTATACCCACCACGAGTGCTGCGGGGATGGCATACAGACGGTTCACGGAGCACCTCGGCGAGCAGGGATTGGAGGACTGGAACCGCCTAAGCCCGGGGTCGGGATTGCCGCGGCCCGCCGGGCCCATAGGGTCAGTGGCAGAAACTCGGGGCGCGCATCACCGCCCCGCTGGCCCCGCCACCGCAGACGACATCGACGCCGCGACCGCCCGTGAGACTCGATCGTCTCCCAGCGAAGTACCTCGGGGCCGCCCGTGGCAGTGACGCGAATAACACCTGTCATGCCGCCAATCTGCGCCTCGTTGGGAGTTGCGTCAAATGCAATGTTTGCACTATTATGTTGCTCCATATGCTAGATGAGCTTCGATCGTTCGTCGTGCTCGCTGAGTCCGGCTCGTTGCGGCGCGCCTCCGAGCGGCTGTTCCTGACGCCGTCGGCGCTCACGCGGCAGATCCAGCGCCTGGAGCAGGCGCTCGGGACATCGCTCCTCGATCGCGAGGTCAAGCCGGCGCGCATCACCCGCGCGGGTCGGGCGGTGCTCGATCGAGGACGCTACGTATTGCGTGTCATGGATGATCTCAAGGCCACGGCGTCGCCGAATGCCGAGCCGTCCGGCACGTTCCGATTGGGGATTGCCCACGCGCTCGCGCAGGCCAGTCTTGTGGGCGCGATTCAGCGATTGACGAATCGGTTCAGCCGATTGCGGCCGGTGATCACGACGGATCTCACGCGGACGCTGCTCGAACAGCTGCGGACGGACGCACTCGACGCGGCGCTGACGCTCATGCCCGCCAGTGGGGGCGCGCCGAGCGACATGGACGCCGCCGTCGTAGCGACGGAACGGTTCGTGCTGATCCGCTCGCGCGACCGGGAACGCCGTTTGCCCGGGCCCGACCTCGACGCGCCGTGGGTGGTCAATCCACTGGGGTGTCTCATTCGGCAGGCACTCGAAGTGAAGCTGCGCGAAATGGGATTACCGTTCCGCGTCGCCGCCGAGATCCACAACGTCGAGATGCAGCTGTCGCTAGTCGCCGCTGGATTGGGGCTCGGGGTCGTGCCGGCTCGCCTCCTCGCCACGCATCCGCGGCGCCGGCATCTGGAGCAGTTCACTCGTACCGGCGTGACGCTCTCGGCCGCGATTGTCTTCGTACGGGCCGGTCACCTCGGACAACTCGGCCTGGCGGCCGCGTTTCTCCAGGACGCGCTCGCGGAGCACTTCGCGCCAGGCACCGCGACTCGGAAGCGAGCGCGGTGACTCCGGGCGTTACCCTATCGGGAACAAGTAGCGCTCACCCGATATGTCCAGCGGGCTTATTCTTGGTGCCGTGAGCTGTTCGCCTAGCACGGGGCACAACCCGATGCCCCTACTACACAACAACTAGTTCCGAGAGGCGCGGGCCGGAATCGAACCGGCGAATAGCGGTTTTGCAGACCGCTGCCTTACCACTTGGCTACCGCGCCAAAAGAGCACTATAAGCTATTCCCGCCGTTGGGCTTCGGACAAGTCAGCCCGCTGCCCGCACGGTTTCAGTTTGTACCAGTGCTCCACTGCCTCCCCGCCGGACCGCCGTGTACTCTACGAGTCCAACTCTCTCCAGATTGGCGGGACTAATGCTGCGCCTGCAATCACCCCGCAGTCTCCGATTCTTCTCCGCTCTCTGTATCGGAGCGGTCGCGCTGGGCGCTCGTCCCGCTGACCCCCTTCCCGACATCCCGCCCGGCTTCGCCGTTCCGGACATGGAACGGATCGCCGATGGGGTCTACGTCGCCCAGATCAGCCCCGGCCTCTGGGTCCACACCACCGTCGGCAAACTGGACGATGGCTCGCCCTACCTGGCCAATGGAGCCCTCATCGAAGACGGCGACCACTCGGTCCTGATCGACGCAGGCTGGAATCCACAGCAAGCGGACGCGCTCGCGGACTGGGCTGCAACAACGCTGAAACACCCGGTCACCAAAGCGTACGTCACGCACTTTCACGCCGATCGCCTGGGCGGCGCCGATGCATTGGAGCGGCGGCACATCCCGGTCTACGCCACGGCCGCGACGATCGAACTGGCCCGCACGACGCACAAAACCGCGATCCCCGACCATGCCTTCGCCGCGCCGCCTACTCCAGTATCCATCGCCAGCGATGCACAGGTCCTCTTCCCCGGCGGCGGACACACCCGTGACAATGTCGTCGTCTATTTCCCGAAGGAACGTGTCCTCTTCGGCGGCTGCTTCATCAAGGACAGCAAGGCGACGGCGTTGGGCAACATCGCCGATGCGGACCTGGCAGCATGGCCCGCATCACTCGACCACACCGAGGCGGCGTTCCCGCAGATCGCGATGGTGATTCCAGGACACGGGCCGATGGATCCGCACGCTCTCACGCACACGCGCGAGTTGCTCGCGCAGCCGCCACCGAAATAGCCGGCGCGAGCCAAGAGCCCTGGGTCAGCGCCGGCGACGTTCGTCGCTAGCCCGATCCCCCGCGCCGCCGTACCTTCGAGCACTCTCAACTCGGCGGCACTCCGGTGGCAACGTCGGACCTGCGGGACCAGCTGCAGGCGGCGCTCGGTGCGCAATACACGCTGGAACGCGAGTTGGGGCGCGGCGGCATGGCGACGGTCTATCTCGCGCACGACGCCAAGCACCACCGCCCGGTCGCCCTCAAGGTCCTCCACTCCGAGCTGGCCGCGACGCTGGGCCCCCACCGCTTCCGCCGCGAGATCGAGGTCGCCGCCCGGCTCCAGCACCCGCACATCCTGTCGGTCTTCGATTCCGGCGAAACCCCTGCGGGGCACCTCTGGTTCACCATGCCGTACGTCGAAGGAGAATCGCTCCGCGACCGGCTGCGGCGCGAACGCCAGCTACCGGTTGCCGACGCACTCCGCATCACCCGCGAAATGGCGAGTGCACTCGGCTACGCACACGAGCACGGCGTGCTCCACCGCGATATCAAGCCGGAAAACATCCTGCTCACGACACAGGGCGAAGCGCTCCTGGCCGACTTCGGGATCGCCCGTGCTCTGACGGGACCCACGGACGGGCCGGGATTGACCGAGACCGGCCTGGCGGTCGGGACGCCGCAGTACATGAGCCCCGAACAAGCCTCCGGCGAACGGACGCTCGATGCGCGGAGCGACCTGTACGCGCTCGGCGCCGTGTGCTACGAGATGCTCGCCGGCGAGCCGCCGTTTGTCGCGAGTTCCGCGCAGGCCGTCGTGGCGAAGATGCTCGCGAGTGCGGCGCCCTCGGTGCGGGTGCTGCGGCCGGACATCTCGCAGGCGGTTGATGCAGCGGTGCACCGCGCGCTCGCGCGAGCGCCCGCGGATCGGTGGGCGACTGCGGCGGAGTTCACCCGCGCCCTCGCCGCGGCCGAGCAAATGGGCGCGACCGCGCGCGTCACCGGCCGCGTCCCGGCCGGCGTCGCGCTCCTCATCTTTGGATTTCTCGTTGGCGCCGGTGCGCTCTTCGCCTGGCGGCACTACGAGAGTGGCGCACCAGCCCCCGGTCCCCTGGGACTCGCCGTGCTCCCGTTCGAGAGCGAAGGCGATACCGCGAACGCCTACTTCGCCAGCGGGATCACGGATGAGATCCGGAGCAAACTGTCGGCGCTCCCCGCGCTGCGGCTCATCGCTTCGACCAGCTCCAACCAGTACCGGCACACGGTCAAACCACCCGAGCAGATCGGCCGCGAGCTCGGGGTGCGTTTTCTACTCACCGGCCGCGTTCACTGGGAGCAGGAGCCCAACGGCACGCGGCGCGTCCGGGTCAGTCCGGAGCTCGTCGAGGTGCGAGACGGCGCCGCGCCGGAGACGCGGTGGCAGCAGTCATACGACACGACGCTCGCCGATGTGTTCGACGTGCAAACGGCCGTGGCGTCGCAAGTGGCCGACAAGCTCGGGGTGGTCCTGAGCCCGCCCGCCCAGACACAACTCGCCGCCCGCCCGACGCAGAACCTGGCCGCGTACGATGCCTACCTGCGCAGCACCGCACTCGATGGTGTCGATCCGGCGACCGTCCGGCTCGCGCTGGCCACCGCCGAGCAGGCGGTCGCCCTCGACTCCGGCTTCGCCGCGGCGTGGGCGCGCGTCTCGACGCGTCACGCGCGTATCTACAACGCGACGATCCCGACCCGCACCGATGCGGACGCCGCCCGCACGGCGGCCGAACGCGCCGTCGCGCTCGCCCCTGACGCGCCGGACGGATACATCGCGCGCGGATACTTCGCGCTCCTCGTCGCACACGACGCAGCGGCCGCCCGCGCCGCGTACGAGACCGCGCTCCGGCTCGCCCCCTCGTCATCCGAGGCGATGCGTTGGCTGGCGGCTGCCGAGATGACCGCGGGAGAGTGGACGCCAGCACTCGGCCACGCCCGCCAGGCGGTCGCGCTCGACCCCCGCTCGACAGACGCCGCATATCGCCTGATCCGGGTACTGCTCTGGCTCCGCCGCTACCCGGAAGCGCGCGCGGAAGCCGAGCGTGGGCTCGCGATCGCCCCGGCCGATCTCGCGCTCACCGAACACCATGCGATGAGCCAACTGGGCGACGGCGACCTCGCGGCCGCCCAAGCTGGGTTACGGGACGTCCCGCCCACACTGGACCGCGCCGCGCTGGCGGTATTCTATATCACCAACTGGCATCTCCAGTGGCTGCTGGACAGCGCGGACCGCGCCGTCGTGTTGGCGCTGCCGCCCGCCGCGTTCGACGACGACCGCGGAAGTTGGGGCTTGTCGCGCGCGAAGCTCTACGCGTTGGCCGGCGATACGAAACACTCACGGCTCTATGCCGACTCTGCACGGATCGCGTACGAGGCACAGCTCCGCGCGATGCCGGACGACGTCAGGCGAAACCTGTATCACGCGCTGGCGCTCGCCTACTTGGGACAACGCGCGGCCGCAGCGCGGGAGGGAGAGCACGCACTCGCGCTGGCGCAGGCCACGGGAGATCAGTACGTGAGAATCCCCTACGCCCGCCACCTGCTCGCGTGGATCTATGTGACGATCGGAGACCATCCGCACGCGCTGGAGCAACTCGGCGCCTTACTCGCCAAGCCCTACTTCATCTCGCCAGCTTGGCTCAGGATCGATCCGACATGGGCGCCACTCAAAGGCGACCCTGGCTTCCAGCGGCTCATTTCGCAACCCGCGACGTCACCCAAGATGTAAGGGGACGTTCGCATCGGGGTAATGCCGCACCTCGATCACCGGTCGGTCACATAAGGACGGCGAGCAAGCGGGCGCCGGTAAGGAAACGATCGGCGCCCGCCTGCCCGCGAACGAGTGTCCCTACGTGAACAACCCGCCCAGCTTGCCCTTCACCTGCGCTTCCATGTCGGTGAGGGACGCCCCAATGGTGGCGGCGCTGGGAATTGTGCCCGCAAGCAAGCCATCGACATGATTGGCCATGGCGGGCGGCAGAATGTGATTTGAGCGTTTGCACCATCGTGTCAACGGCGGCGCGCGCCTTGTCGGGGGGCATCCCCGTGCGCTCGGACACTTTGGCGACGAGTTCATCGATCATCGTGTGCTCCGGCTAGCGTGAAATGTGAGCGGGATTCCCGCATCACTTCGTGGATGCGTCAAGCCACTGAGCGACACCGCCGTGGCCAGAGCAGGTCCCGGCGTGGTGCGTGCTATGCGAGTACAGGCCGTCCTTGCACTTGGCGATGGCGCCGGTCGCATCGCTGTTCTCCGATGTGCCCGATTTGGCGGAGCCCGTCGTGGTCTTCGCGGCGGTCGTCATGGCGGGTGCGGCTGCCGGTGCCGCGGCTTTCGCAGAAGCTGGAGGGGTGGTGGCCGCCGGGGTCGGCGCCGCTGAGGCGGTCGCGGCACCGGTGCCGACGCCGCCGTGATGCGAGCAGGCACCACGGCCCGCGGCGGAGCTCGATCCATCCTTACACGTCACAGTGGCCGCAGTCGCCGCCGGCGCGGCGGCCTTCGCCGGAGCCGCCGCTGCCGCAGCAGGGGCCGTTGACGCCGCGGCAGCCACGCCACCGTGGTGGGAACAAGCGCCCTTGCCCGTCGTGGTCGAGGTCGTTCCATCCTTGCACGTGGTGGGGGCTGCGGCGGTCGCTTGCGCGTGCGCCGCGGAGGTGACGGCGAGTGGCGCGAGCAGCAGTACGCACAGCCCAGCCAGTATCCGGCTCACCGACGGCGTGGATCCGAGAATGGCGGGTGCGACAGGTCGCGAATTTCATGTTGGCCTCACAGATACAGGGGTGAAAAACGGAGGAGCAATCGCGCGCTTCGGCGACAGGGGGAAGCCGGGCGGCGGTTCGCCGCCGGCACGGCGCTTCCCGACGCGCGTCGAAGCAAAGATCTGGGCGGTGGAACGGTGCGGGAACGCATTCCACAATGTGAGCCGATAAGGTGGACAGCGATCGGCCCTCCAACATGCGGCGCATCGGCCGGGGGCGGAAGGGGCAACCCTCGGCTCGCGCCGCTCCGCGACGCCGCCGCGATTGACCGGCGGCACTCCGGCCGGGGGAGACCCCGAGCCATCACGACCCGCCCTAGCTCGCCTCGCCTCGCATCTCCACACACTCGATCGTTCGCCCGTCCGGATCGCACACGTACAACACCCGCGCGCCATCCCACACCGACCCGGGCTCGTGGATCCGCACCGGCCGCGATGTCGGCACCGCGCCCCGCGCCACCAGCCGCTCGTACGCCGCGTCCGCATCGTCCACCAGAAATCCGATGTGCGTATGCCCGGGCTGATGCCGCTCCTGCTCGAGCCGCTCCGCCGGCGGCGCCACGTACTGCACCAGCTCCAGCCACCCCCCGCCGGGCAGATCGAGGTCCGCCGCAATGATCCGCGCGCCCGGCAACCCCGTCACTTCCGCCACTTCATCGCCGCTGTTCTCCGAACGCTCCCGGATCGTCGCCCCAAGCACCGCCTGATAAAACGCGATCGACCGCTCGAGATCCGACACGGTCAGCCCGATATGATGCACCATACTCATATGATGATGGCGTCCGGCGCGTCCGGCTCGTCCCGGCCCAGCACGTCCTCGACGGTCTCGTGCCGCTTCACGAGACGGGCCCGGTTGCCGCTCACGAGCACGGTCCCCGGCCGCGCCAACACGTTGAAATTGGACGCCGCCGCATCCTGATACGCACCCGTATCGAGAAACGCCACGATGTCGCCGGCCTCCACGTTCGGTGCCGCAACGTCGCGCGCGATCAGGTCGAAGTTGCACGAGATGCCGACGATGTGCGCGACCCCCGCAACCGGCGCGTCCGCCCGCGACGCGAACACGGGCCGGAAATACGCATGCTCCATCAACAGGTCAGGCATGAACATCTCGGTCGTATCCACCTCCACCCACGTACTCGCTACCGGTCGCGTCTGCGTCTTCACGTGCATCACCCGGCTCAGATGCACCCCCGCATCCGCAAAGAGGCTCCGCCCCGGCTCGATCTGCAGCACGATCCCCGCCGCGTCCACGCCGCCCGATGCCAGCGACGCACGCAAGCTGGTCGCAATCGCATCCGCATACCGCTCGGCCGGCTCCGCCGCCCGCCTGTCAGGATGGGTCGGGTCGCGCGGCGCCGGCAATCCGCCCCCCACGTCGAGCTCCCTGGGCGTCCACGGCGCCCACGCCTCGCACAACCCGGCCACTACTTCACCAAACCCCGCCGCCATCTTCGCCCACACCGCCGGATCGGCACTGTGCCGCCCCAGAATGTGTCATGAGTCCCGTAAGCTCGATCCCCCGATGCGACAGTGCACGCCGCCCAAGCTCGCGCGCCGCACCCGGCTCGATCCCCGGCTTGTAGAGTTGCGCGGCATCCCGGATCGCCATGCCCGGGAAGAAATCCGAATCCTCGGTGAGCGCATCATGGTCCGGCCGCACCCGCAACCGCACCCGCGCCCTCGCGCCCATCTCGCTGGTGATCGCGCACAGGTCGTCCAGCTCCTGCGCACTGTCGAGCGTGAGCGTCGCCCCGGCCGACACCGCCGCCCGCAGTAGCTCTGGACTCTTCGCCGAACCGTTCACGGAGATCCGCGACGCCGGGACGCCCGCCCGCAACGCCGTCCGTAGCTCGTTCGCGCCGAAGACGTCGCATCCCGCTCCCTCGTCGTTCAACAGCTTCCGCACGGCAAGCACGTAGTTCGCCTTGAGCGACGGCAGCAGTTCCACAGGCCCGCCCCAGTACCGCTCGAACGCCGACCGCAACGCCCGGCAATTCGCCCGGAGCTGGGCGCTCGACATCACGTACAGCGGCGTGCCGAATCGCCCGGCGAGCGACACGACGTCGCACTCCTCGGCCCACAGATGCCCGCCACGGATGCTCAGACAGCCGCCGGGATACGACGCGCGACGACTCGGTTCGCTGCTCCGGGATGCCGGCATTGGCGAATGACTCACGGTGTCACGACGTGGCGATCCCCGGCCGGGACTCCGCCACCCTCAGGAATCGTCTATACACGATCGAGTAGCACAATGTCGCGAGCGCCGCCGCGCTGCCCGCCAGCAGCAGCACCGCCCAATACCCGCCGCCGGCGGTCAACGCCAGGCCGCCCGCCGCAGGGCCCGCGGCAAGCGCCACGCCCTGGGCGGCCAGGCACGAGCGCTGCGGCACGTCCCGCCGGATCGACGAGCGCGAGCGTGCCAAGCTGAAAGATATCGATGAAGTTCCAGCACATCTGCATCACCACGAGCGTCACGACGTACATCACCGGATGTGGTGCAATGCTGTGCACGAGCAGGACCACCGAGAAGAATCCCAGCGCCACCAGCAGCGGCCGTGACTGCCCGACATTCCGGCTCAACCAAAATGCCGCCAGGCATCCGAGGGTGCTGAGCAAGACACTGGCCGTGAGAAGTTGGTGCACGAGGGTCGCCGAAAGACCGAACGTGATGCCCATTCGCTCGGCATACGCCCAATAGCTGCCGATGGCGAGATAGACCAGCGCCACCGCTCCAAGTCCGAGCGCTGACATCGTGACCCGTGCGATAGGCGGTGCCAATGCCGCACCGCCATGCCCTGGTTGGGGCGGGTCATGACCCGCCCGTCCGTCCGCCGCCGCCGGATCCGTTTCTGCAACCGGATCCCGCCCCGGCAACCGCGGCACGATGACCGCCGTCGCCGCCATCACCGCCGCGATCGTGACGAACAGCCCGCCAGGCCCCCACGTCGCATCGATCACGGGAAACACTTCGAGCACCGCGGCATTCGCCACGACCTGCGCGAAGATCACGATGGAGAATCCGCGCGCGGTGTCCTGCACCCGCGACATGAGGGCCAGCGACGACGCGTACGCGACTCCCGATGCCAGGCCCGCACCGAATCGAAGCACCATGAGAATGCCGAGCGTGTGGAACCACACGCACAGCACGTTGAGAACGATGCAGAGGAGGATCGCTCCCGCGACGTACCGCTTCCAGTTGATCCGGCTCGCCCACATCGATGTGGTGACGGATCCGGCGAACAACCCCGCCAGATCGACCGACGTGATGTAGCCGGAGGTGGCGGCGGTGAAGCCCCAGTGGTCCTCGAGCGCGCCGACGATGAGCGGCAGGCCGAGGATCTGGACCACACCGCCGATCGACAGCGCGACGAGAGCCCAGAACTCCCAGCCGTCCCGCCGGATGTGGCCGTTTACCATCTAACGTTCGGAAGACACGTGAGGGGACACGGTCACAACCATCATGCGACCCCGAGCGACTGCAGGCGGCCAATCACTACCTCGCGGTAGCGCTGGCGCATCGCGTCCGGTAGGAAAGGAAACTGCAGGACATCGTCGAGTGATCTGCGTATCCCCTGCGCGACGGCCAGAATTTGTTCTTCCGCCATGAAGCGGCTCCCGTTCCATCGGGTGGCCAGCTCGGCAATGTCACGACTCCGGATGTTGTTGTGGCGACCATTGACTGGAAGCGCAAATTCCTGATCCCCGATTGCCACTGCCGTATTGAGCAGATCGTACAGGGGTGAGTACCGAAGACCGGCGACTTTCGGGGGTGCGCCCAATTTGCCGCCATGAATGATGCGAAGCAGAGAGATGTTCTTCGCGTGGAGATCACCATTGCCTGCCAGCCACGAAAACGCCACATGGCGGACCAGCGACCAAAGTCCGGATTGCACCGGCTCGCTCGAGAGCCCGGCATCGCGGAGTGCCGTGGCGACGCGTTCCAGGGATGTCCGGTACTTCTCCGACCGGGGAAGGAGCAGCAACGAACAAGCGTCCTCCTGCAAGACGAGGTCGAGAGCAGGATCGGCGCGTTCGAGGGCCGCGCGATCCGGAACATCGTACCGCTCGACAAGCAAGGAGTACCCGTGAAATGGGCTGGGATCGTCAAAGGCAACGAGCCGCGCCGGCGCGACATCAAGGCCGGCACGCCGCGCCAGTTCCATGGTGACCCACTCGTTCTCAACGAGGAACTCATAGTGAGGAGACTGAAATTTCAGAATGTGAGTGCACGGGGTTCGCAGGTCGCCGACCCGGATGGAGGGTCTGCCCGATTCGAGGCTGAGCGACACGGGAAGTTTCGGCTGAATCCCCGACAGGCCCACCGCGCCACGCATTTTCATCTCGCGCCAGAAGCCGGGCGTTTCCGAATTGCGTGCGACGTGCTCGCTGCATTCGATGATCGTCGCGTCGTCCGGTGCCACGTCCGCGAGACGGGTTGCCAGACTGTCGAATCTGAATTCCGGCAGCGGAATACCCAGTGGCCGCAGTGTAAAGTTTGATAGATACTTTCGCGTACTCGCCAACAAGCCGGTCCGGTCATCCCGATCGATTCCATACGTCTGGATTATGCGGTTCTCCGCCCATCCCTCAGGAAGGAAGTTCTCGAAGAACGCCGGCATGGATGGACCCTCGTAGCTGATCCCGCCGCCATCTCGGAGTGGGAGTTCGCGTGACAAGCCGATGGCCCAATCGGGCGCGTAGGTAAAGCGAAACTCGCCGGCGCTCAGAACAGCGAGGGTTCCGACCTGCCAGTCATAGAAATACAGGTCGAAACTGCGATGGCTTGCCCCCCTCACGTCCGCGCGCACTTGAATGCCGCCCACCAGCTCGCGGAATCGCCCGTACTCTCGATGGAGTTGGTTCCGCTCCGCGAAGGCCCCCGCCCGCTGGTGATCCTTCGCGCTGAGCTGTCCGATCAGTTCCAGCAGTGCGGCGTCCGGAAGTTTCTTGCCTGGATAATGCTTGGCAGGCATGACGCATTCGAACACCGTCTGTAGGGCACTGGAAACTCCTACCATCACGGTGCGCGGCTCGTCGTCGCGCGTCCGGATGACTGAGACTGGCGCCTCTATCCGGTCGGCTTCCGGGTACCGGAGCGCAGGCAATCGCACGATGCGTACGCCGGGTAACTGGATGGCGCGCTGCTTGTGTTGGCCCGCCGAGACAAACAGAATGCCGCCAATCGCACTTCGCAGCGCAGCCGAACTGTGCGAGATGTATGCGTTCGGGTAGAAGTGCCCAACGATCGCGAGAAGACCCGCGGCAATTTGTTGCTCGGGTGGCTCATCGAAGTTGTCCGAATAGATACGCCGGGCCAATCGGCGTAAGGTGCCGCGCTCTACCCGTTTCGCCAGCACCTGGGAGTGCGAGTATGTGTCTGGGAGGAATAGCATTGGCCTGAGCGGCTGTGGCGGTGGATTCCGGATCCGCTGCCGGGGGTCAATAAATCGACCCCTCATGCCTATTATAGGACGCGTTTACTTGACTAGCGAACTGTAATCTCGCCCAGTGATATCCAAATGTCAAGTAATTGCTTCCTGAAGATAGTCTTAGGAGGCATTTACGCGACGCACCCTTCTCGCGCCGTGCGCAGCACCACGCGGCAGTCGCCGTGGTGGACGGCCCGCTACCCCGTGCGTAGCATCTCTCACACCCTGGATCTCTGGAGATTTTCGTGATGCGCGCACACCGCATGGCCGCCCTCGCCCTCGTCGCCACGACCGTCGTTTCTGTCGTCGCGGTCGGCCGGGCCGCTGCGCAGGAAACTCCGTCGGACACGCTCCTGACGGTCGGCCACTTCTTCGACCTCGAAGCGGTCAGCGGCCCCCAGATCTCGCCCGATGGATCGCAGATCGTCTACACCCGCCGCTGGGTCAACAAGGTCGAAGACCGATATGAGTCCACGCTCTGGATCATGCGCGCCGATGGCTCGCACAACCGGATGCTCACCAAAGGAACCGACCCGCAGTGGTCGCCCGACGGCACCCGCATCGCGTACCTCGCCGATGGTGAGCCCAAAGGGGCCCAGATCTACATGCGGTGGACCGAAGGCGAACAGGGCCCGACTCAACTCACGCACCTCACGGAATCACCGGCCGACATCAAGTGGTCGCCAGACGGGAAATCCATCGGCTTCACGAGTTTCGTCCCCAAGCCCGTAGTCTGGGCCATCGACATGCCCAAAGCCCCCGACTCGGCACACTGGACCAAAGCCCCCCGCATCGTCGAATCGCTGCACTTCAAGGAAGACCGCCGCGGCTTCCAGGAGCCCGGTTTCCGTCACCTCTTCGTCGTCAGCGTCGACGGCGGACCCGCGCGCCAGCTCACGAGCGGCGACTGGAATGTCGGCGCCCGCTTCGATGGCCTCGCGACCGGAGCGGTCGGCTGGGACTGGATGCCCGACGGCAAGACGATCATCGCCGAGGGGCTGAATGACCCGGAAGCCGACTACCGCTTCCGCGACGCGAATCTCTACGCGGTCGACGTCGCATCCGGCAGCACCCACGCGCTCACCACCGAGCACGGATACTGGCGCTCACCCGCCGTCTCGCCCGACGGCCACCATATCGCCTACATCGGGTTCCCGGCGACGGACCAGACGTACCGCGCCAGCAATCTCTACATGATGGACGCCGACGGGTCGCACGCCCACGCGGTCACCGAGTCGTTCGACCGCGACGCCGGTGAGCTCCACTGGGCACACGACGGCAGCGGCGTGTACTTCGTCGCCGAAGATCACGGGTCCAACAACATGCATTTCGCGCCGGCCGCCGGTGGCCCTGTCCGCCCCGTCACCTCCGGGCAAATGGTGGTCGCACTCGGCTCCATCTCCAACACCGGCGTCGCCGCGATTACCCGCGCTACGAGCCAGCGGCCGCCGGAAGTCGCGCGCATCGACCTGCACGCCAAGACCCCTGAACCCGTCCAGATCACGCACGTCAACGAGGCCGCGCTCTCCCGGATCCACCTCGGCACGCTCGAAGAGATCGACTACACGTCGAGCGGCGGTGCACGCATCCAGGGATGGGTCGTCAAGCCGCCGGGCTTCGACCCGTCGAAGAAATACCCGCTGATCATGGAGATCCACGGCGGCCCGCACGCGGCGTACAATGTCGGGTTCAGCTACATGCTGCAGAACTTCGCGGCCAACAACTACGTCGTCATCTACGTCAACCCGCGTGGCAGCACGGGCTACGGCACGCAGTTCGGCGCGGCGATCAGCAAGGCGTACCCGGGTGTGGACTACGACGATCTCATGGCCGGCGTTGACACTGTGATCGGACGCGGGTACATCGACACCAAGCGCCTGTTCATCGGCGGATGCAGCGGTGGTGGCGTGCTCTCGAGCTGGGTCATCGGACACACGACCCGGTTCGCGGCGGCTGCGGTGCGCTGCCCGGTCATCGACTGGATCAGCATGGCCGGCGAGACGGACATTCCGCTGTTCACGTTCGGCTGGTTCGACAAGCCGTACTGGGAAGACCCGGGCGCGTGGCTCAAGGAGTCGTCGCTCATGTACGTCAAGAACGTGACGACCCCCACGCTGATCATGACGGGTGAGCTCGACCGCCGCACGCCGATGCCGCAAAGCGAGGAGTACTACGTCGCCCTCAAGATGCGGCACGTCCCGACGACACTGCTCCGCTTCGACAGCGAATACCACGGCACCGGCGGACAGAAGCCGACGAACGCCATTCGTACGCAGCTCTACATGCTGAGCTGGTACAAGCGCTACAGCACCCCGTCAGCCACCGCGTCGGCTTCCTCGCCCTGAGGCGCCGGCAGTAGCGGGAAATACAGCGGCCGGGGCGAGATTCCGCCCCGGCCGTCGTATTTCCAGCCTGCTGCCACGATCTCGTCACGTACCGTCGCCCCCCCGCCACCGGCGAGCAGCGAATGCCGGCAATCTCGCCTCCCCACCGATGTCAGCCGCAACTCGCGTACGCGTCTTGCCAATGACACCGGCACGAGGACCACGCACATTCGCCGAATCATTGCCGGAGTCGCATATGAAGCTGGACACACTGCAGGCCCTGTACGTCGAGGAACTCAAGGATCTCTACAGCGCGGAGAACCAGATTCTCAAGGCGCTACCCAAGATGATCCGGGCCACCGAGCACCCCGAGCTCAAGGAAGCCTTCACCGATCACATGAAACAGACGGAAAACCACGTCAAGCGCCTCGACACGATCTTCCAGAGCCTCGACGAGAGCCCGAAAGGCAAGAAATGCCACGGGATGGAGGGAGTTCTCGAGGAGGGCGCCGAACTGATCCAGGAAAAACCCGAACCGCAGGTCCTCGACGCAGGCCTGATTTCAGCCGCGCAACACGTCGAGCACTACGAGATGGCGGGGTACGGCACCGTGCGCACCTGGGCCGAGAAGCTGGGGCGCGACGAGGACGCCCGCCTCCTCCAGGAAACGCTGGAGGAGGAACGCGAGGCCGACGAACTGCTGACTACGCTGGCACTCCAATCGGTCAACGTCGACGCGGACCGCGAGGTCGGACTCTCCACCGAATCGGAGATCACCGGCCGCCGTGGCCCGAAATCGAAATCCGCCGCCACGCAGCAGCCGTCAGCGCGCCGGTAATCATCAGGTAGCCGATGGCCGGACCGGGGTAACACCCGGTCCGGTTTGTCGCGTCTTACGGGTAGTCCAGCCCGACCCCGCCATGCCGGAACCCCAGTTCGCGCAACACCGGCGCCCGCGGACTCGAGATCGCCGCCACGCCATCGATCGTCTCCAGCGTCGTCGCCTGCCGTCGCCGCTGCGCAGCACCCCCACGCGACAGGTACTCCACGAGCGCCCGCACGGCCGCGAGGACGTCCGCATCCGATATCTCGGGCGCCAGTGTGATCCGCCGCCCGCGGCCTTCCGCCGACAGCAACACGACGCCCCGCCGCATCACGAGCACCGCACCCGCCCCACGTGGCCGGAGCAGCGGATCATGCCCCGCTTTGGGCGCGAGTGCCGATCGCGGCAACGAATACGGATTCGCGGGATCGCCCGCCGCGATCGCGACCACGGGCGCACCGGGATCCTCCCGCACCGCGCGGAGTTGCTCCACGGCATCGGGCAGCGCGAATTGCGCACCGCCCAGCCCCGACACGAAATACCCGCGCCGTACGTCACCGCGATACTCCATCCGCTTGAGCTCACGGTAGACGGACCGCCAGCTCACCGGCGGCCGCTCGCGGCGCCACCAGTCGCGGGCGACGATGCCGTACCGGTCGAGCCACTGCCGCGCGATCGCCGCCGCATGCTCGTCCTCGGGCAGTTCAGGCCCCAGTGTCCCCGCGCTCGCGATCAGCGACCACCGCCCAACCCACCCCGCGTTCGGCGCGGGGCCCGGCCCATCCGGCCTCCGCCACCGCGGCAGCCGCGTCACGTTCACGCGACGCTGCACGATCCGCCCACTGCTCGGCGTGTAATCGGCCGGCAGCCACCTCGTTGGATCGGGCGCATCCCGCCGCGGACGAAGCGGTAGCGCCCGCGCACGAATGACTTCGCGCAAGGCTTCTGCCGTGTCGTTCGTGACGAGTCCCGCCGCCACCAGTTCCCGCAATGCGTCCCGCGTGGCGAAGAGCCCGAGCCCGGCCGCCGCCTGCACGTCCGGTAGAAACGACGCGCCTTGCCGCGCCAGCACATCGCGGACCGCGACGGCTCCATCGCTGAGCACCGCACTGTCCGGCGCCGCCAACCACACCGCGCCCGTCCCGCGCTCGAAGAACCGAACCGTCGCCAACGCCGGCGCAGCCCCGCCGCCCGCCGCCGCTCGGCTGCCATCATCCCGCTGGCCGCCCGCCCACACGACGGCACCATTGCCCGCGACGCGCGAGAGCCAGGATGGCTCGTAGTGCTCCACCCGTGCGGGCAGGACGTCGCGCTCCCACGCCGCGGCCGGCCGCGCCAGCCCCTCGAGTTGCTGAATGACTCGCGCCACGCCCGCTTCGCCCGCGAGCCGGTCGCGCGGATCGATGTGCTGCCAGCGCTGCAGGAATGCCGCGAACGCCGGCATGTCCGTCGGGCTGATCTCCGCGCGAAGCGCTGCGAGCGCCCGCCGCCGCGCACGCTCCAGCAATGACCGCGAACACCACTCCGGCCCGGTCACGCCCTGCCGGAACACGCCGCGCACGAGGCGCCCCGCGCGCTGCCAATCGTCGAGACGCCCGCCGATCCACCGCGCGGGCCACGCGTACCGTGCCTGTACTTCGGCCACGGTCACCGGCCCCGCCAACGCGACGTAGCGCGCCAGGATCTCGCGCCGCGCCGCACGATCGCCGTCCGCCGCAGCCTGATATCGCGCGCGGTCCTCGGCGGCGATGATCCGCTCGGCCGCCTCGCTGCCGTTCACGGGGAAGGGCACGGCACGCCCGCTGCCGAGTAGCGCGGCGACGGGATCATCCGACGACCGCCGCGCTTCCGCCGGCGCCACGCGCTCGCGCAGCTCGTCCATCGTCAGATCGCCCGCACGCTCGAGCAGATGCGCCAGTTGGTCGGTATCCCGCGCCTGCCGCCGAGGCGCCGTCCCGCGCCGCTCGGCCACGACGGCGGCGAGGGCCCGCTCGGTCGCCTCGTCCACGCCGGCGCCCTCACTCCCCATCAACTCGTCCAGCATCGACCGGTCGACCGCCAGCCACGACGCCGCACGCTCGGCGCGCGGCGTATCGTCCACGTACAACCAGTCCATCACGAACGCGAACTGCAGCCCCGCCGCGAATGGCGACGGCTTGCTGGTCTCGACGACGCGCAGCGCGATCTTGCCATCGGTGATCGCCTGCAGCACGCCCGACAGCGCGCTCACGTCGAACGCGTCCTGCAGGACTTCGCGGTAGGTCTCCACCAGGATCGGAAACGCCGGGAATTGGCGCACGGCTTCGAGCAGGTCGAGCGCCTTGAGCCGCTGCAGCCAGAGCGGCATTCGCCGGCGGGCCGAGCCCCGGGGCAGGAGAAGCGCCCGGCCTGCATTCATCCGGAACCGCGCACCGAAGAGCGGCGTGGTTCCCACCTCGCTGATCACTCGCTGCTCGGCGTCGGCCGCTGAGAGGTCGAGCAGAGCCTGGATCGGTGGCGCGGTGCCCAGGTCGGGCAGCCGCAGCATGATGCCGTCGTCGCTCGTCTGTACCTGCACATCGGCGTGGTCGCCCAACGCCTCGCGCATCCGCTGCGCGAGCACCATCCCCCACGGCGCGTTCACCCGGCCGCCGTAGATCGAGTGCACGATGACCCGCACCGCACCCATCTCGTCGCGGAAATGCTCGATGAGTATCGTCTGGTCGTCGGGCACGACACCCGTCGCCGCACGCTGCTCGGCGATGTACGCGCGAAGATTCCGCACGCTCGCCTCGTCGCACCGGTACGTGGCGCCGAGCGCCGAGTCGTCGATCTCGCCCGCCGCCAGCTCGCGCCGGAGCCGCCCCACGCGCCGGGAGAGATCGACGCTCCGCGTCGAAAACTCGCCGTGCCAGAACGGCAATCGCGCGGGCGCACCGGGCGCGGGGACGACGATCACGCGGTCGTGCTCGATCGTGGCGATGCGCCACGTCGCCGAGCCGAGTTGGAAGACATCACCGATCCGCGACTCGTGCACGAATTCCTCGTCCAGCTCGCCGAGCCGCGTACGGTCCGGGAGGTTGACCGAGTAGAGACCGCGATCGGGTATCGTCCCGCCGGAGATGACCGCCATCATCCGGCTGCCGCGCGACCCCGACACGCGCCCGGTGGCACGGTCCCACGTGAGCCGCGGCTCCAGCTCGCTCGCCAGATCCGCCGGATATTTCCCCGCCAGCATCGCGAGGGTCTCGTCGAACGCCGTTCGCGTGAGCCGGTGATACGGGTACGCCCGCCGGACGAGCGCAAACAGCGCGTCCGCGGTGGTCTCTTCGGCCGATGCGATGGCGACGAGGCTCTGCGCCAGCACGTCGAGCGCGTTCTGCGGGACGCGCGTCGCCTCGACTTCCCCCGCGATCATCGCCGCCGCGAGCGCCGCACACTCGGCCAGATCGTCGCGAAACGTCGGAACGATGATCCCGTGGCTCACGTCGCCGAGCCGGTGGCCGGCACGCCCCACGCGCTGCAGTCCGGCCGAGACACGTTTGGGGCTCTGGAGCTGCAGGACCAGATCGACCGAGCCGATGTCGATCCCCAGCTCCAGGGAGCTGGTCGTGACGAGCGCCGGCAGCTCGCCCGCTTTGAGCGCCCGCTCGAGTTCGAGGCGCCGCTCGCGCGACATCGAGCCGTGGTACGGCCGCGCGAGGTCCGCCCCCGCGAGTTCGTTGAGGCGCGCGGCGATCCGCTCCGCCTGTGCACGGTTGTTCACGAACACCAGCGTCGTGCGGCGCCCGCGGATGGCGTCGAGTGCGAGCGCGATCACCGAGGGCCAGACGGTCGGACCCACGTGGGTGAAGTCGGCGACGGGCGTGCGGACGGTCAGTTCCATCGCTTTGACCAGTCCGCAGTCGATGACTGCGACCGGACGGAACGCCGCGCCGTCCGGTTGGGCCGCGGGCGCGCCCGGTCCGCCCTCCAAGTCCCGAGTCCCCATCCCGATCCCCAATCCCCAGTCCCCGATGGGCGCGGCGCCTCGCACCCGCCCAGAAACCGCGCGATCTCATCGAGCGGACGCTGCGTGGCGGAGAGCCCGATCCGCTGTGGCGCGTCCCGCCCCTGCGCGAGACAGAGCGCGTCGAGCCGCTCGAGGGTCAGCGCGAGATGGACGCCGCGTTTGGTGCCGGCGACGGCGTGGATCTCATCGACGATCACCGCGCGGACGCCGGGGAAGAGCGTGCGGCCGCGCTCCGTGGTCAGCAGGATGTTGAGCGACTCCGGAGTCGTGATCAGGATGTGCGGGGTGACGCGCAGCATGCGCGCACGCGCGGCCGGCTTGGTGTCGCCACTCCGCACGGCCACCCGGATCTCCGGGAACGCCTCGCCCGCCTCCTCGAATCGCCGCGCCAGCTCGGCAAGTGGCTGCTCGAGGTTCCGGTGGATGTCGTTCCCGAGGGCCTTGAGCGGCGAGACGTACAGGATCTGCACGGCGTTGGGGAGCGGCTCGCGCTGCCCCTCGGTGATGAGCGCGTTGAGCTCCCAGAGAAATGCCGCGAGGGTCTTCCCCGTCCCCGTCGGCGCGAGGATGAGCGTGTGCGCGCCGGAGGCGATGGCGGGCCATCCGCGCACCTGCGGCGGGCTCGGCTGGCCGAGTGTTTCCGTGAACCACCGGCGCACGACCGGGTGGAACTCGCTGAGAGGTGACTTCGCCATGGGAGGCCGAAATGTACCGGTTGCTATACCCCCAAGGGGTATGCTACGTTGCGGTATGGCGTCATCAACCGCTTCCCCGCCGCGGCGGTCCCGCACGGAGACGTTTCCGGTGTCCGGCATGCATTGCGCCGCCTGCCAGGCCCGGGTCCAGGGCGCGCTGCAGACGATGCCCGGTGTCTCCGCCGCCGCCGTCAACCTCATGACGCACAGCGCGACGGTGACCTACGATCCCGCGTCGGTCACGCCCGCCGCGGTCGTCGGCCGCGTTCGCTCCACGGGATACGACGCCGAAGCGCCGGCCGATGACGCGTCGGCCATCGAGGAGCAGGAGTCGCTCGACCGCGACCAGGCCGCCGCGTTCCGCGACTTGTCGCGCAAGGCGGCGCTCGCGCTCGCAGCCGGCGTGATCGTTGCCGTGGCGCCGCTCCCGCGCCTCGCGCTGCTCGCGATCACCTTCGCCGTCGTGGCCGGCCCCGGCCGCCTCTTCTACGTCCACGCCTGGTCCGCCGCCCGCCATCGCTCGGCCAACATGGACACGCTGATCGCCGTCGGCACCGGCGCGGCGTTCCTCATGTCGGCGCTCGCGACGTTGGTGCCGGGGCTCTTCACCAGCCGCGGGGTCACGCCCGATGTCTACTACGAGGCGGTGGTCTTCATCATCGCCCTTGTCCTCGTCGGCAACGCGCTCGAAGCGCGTGCGACCCGGCAGACGGCGGCGGCGCTTCGCGCGCTCATCGCGCTGCGCCCGGCCCGTGCCCGCATCGAACGCAATGGCACCACGGAAGAGGTCTCGCTCGACGCGGTGCGCGTCGGCGATGTGGTCGAGGTTCGCCCCGGCGAGCGGATTCCGGTCGATGGCGTGATCGTGCGCGGCACGAGTGCCGTGGATGACTCGCTGGTCACCGGCGAGTCGCTGCCCGTGGACAAGGGGCCTGGCGATCTCGTGATCGGCGGAGCGCTCAACAGCGCGGGCGCGTTCGCCTATAGCGTGACCGCGGTCGGCCGCGAGACGACGCTCGCCCGCATCGTCGCGCTGATGCGCGCCGCGCAAGGCACGCGCGCACCGATCCAGCGGCTCGCCGATCGCGTGAGCGCGGTATTCGTTCCAACGGTCATGGCGATCGCCGCCGTGACGTTCGTGGTGTGGCTGCTGGCCGCACCCGGCGGCCCCGCGTCGGCCTGGGTGCGCGCGCTGTCGGCCGCTCTCTCGGTACTCATCATCGCGTGCCCGTGCGCGATGGGTCTCGCCGTGCCCGCCGCCATCATGGTGGCGAGCGGCAAAGGCGCCCAGTTGGGCATCCTGATCAAGGGCGGCGAAGCGCTCCAGCGCCTGCGCGCCGTGGACACGATCGTGCTCGACAAGACGGGGACGATCACCGAGGGCAAGCCGGCGGTGACCGATGTCGTCGCGGCCGAGGGATCCACCGGGAACCTGCTGCACTTCGCGGCCTCGCTCGAGCAGTCGTCGGAGCATCCGCTGGGCCGCGCGGTGGTCGCGCGCGCGCTGGCGGACGGCGTGGCACTCGCGCGAGCCGGCGATTTCCGCGCGGTGCCGGGCAAGGGCGCGACAGGCACGGTCGATGGTGTGGCGGTCGCGGCTGGGAACGCGACGCTCATGGCGGATCTTGCCGTGGACACCGGCCGCCTGTCCGCCGCGGCGAGTGACGCGTGGGCCAACGGTAAGACGGTGATGTATGTCGCGACGGCCGGCCGGCTCGCCGGGATGCTCGCCCTGGCCGATCCGATCCGTCCTACATCGCGCGACGCGGTCGCCCGTCTCGTCGCGCTGGGACTCGACGTCGTGATGGTGACCGGCGACGCGCCGCGGGCCGCCGATGCGATCGCCCGCGAGGCCGGGATCACGCGGGTGATTGCGGGTGTCCTCCCGGCCGGCAAGGTGGAGGAGATCGAGAAGCTCCAGCGCGCCGGCCACGTCGTCGCGATGGTCGGCGACGGGATCAACGATGCGCCGGCGCTGTCGGCGGCCGATGTCGGCGTCGCGATCGGCACGGGCGCCGATGTCGCGATCGAAGCGGCGGACGTGACGCTGCTGCGCGGCGACCTGCAGGGTGTACCCCGCGCGGTCACGCTGTCACGCCGCACGATGCGCATCATCAAGCAGAACCTGTTCTGGGCGTTCGCCTACAACGTGATCGGCATCCCGGTCGCGGCCGGCATCCTCTATCCCCTGTGGGGCGTGATGCTGTCGCCAATCCTCGCCAGCGCCGCGATGGCCGTGAGCTCCGTGAGCGTCGTCACGAACAGCTTGCGCCTGAGCCGCGCCAACATCCAATGACGCCGCGCCGCCGCCCCGCCACACCCGCACCGGCGCCAGCCGACGGACGGAAGGCAGTCGCCCCGGACGCGGAAGCCCGCGATCGCAACCTGCTCCGCCTGCGCCGGATCGAGGGCCAGGTCCGCGGCCTGCAGCGGATGGTCGAATCCGACCGCTACTGCGCCGACGTGCTGACGCAGATCGCCTCCGTGCACGAAGCCTTGCGCGCCGTCGGCCGCGAGCTGATGCGCCACCACCTGAAACACTGCGCAACGTCGGCGATCCGCACCGGCGGCCGCGAAGGCGAAGCGATGTACGACGAACTGATGGAATTGATGTACCGCGCTGTAAGGTAGGCGCGACGCTCTACCTGCTTGTGTTTCGTTTCGATTGTTGTCCCCAATCCCCAACCCCCAATCCCCAACCCCAGTCCCCATTCGCTTTTCTATCCCCCTCGCACCACCCCGCCCACCACCGCCGCACTCCACGCCAGCACCGCCGGAAACACCAGCGTCGCCACGACCAACACCCACCCCGGCGCACCCGCAATCGCCCCCAGCGCCGCGACCAGCGCCGGCAACGGCCCGCTCGCCGCCGTCCACACGAGCACACTCCCCCACGCACACGCGGCGGCGATCGCCACGCCACCCGCGCGCCCGGACCACGCCCCCCACACGAACGCCGCGGCCAGCACGCCCCACCATCCGCCCACCACGGTCGCCGCGACCATCGCGATCGCCAGCAACACCACTTCGCCGGACCACACGGCGAATCGCCTCACTTCACCGGCTCCAGCGTGAGCGTCGCCCGCACGTCGGACGCCGCCAACTCTCCGGGCGTGTGCGGCATCCGCACCGAATCGAGCCTCCCCGCGAGCCATTGCGGCAGACGATCGTCGTAGCGCCGGCTGATGGGGTTGCCGGACTGCCCGCCGGGATACGTCGCCCACCCGTGCACCTCCGGGCCGAGTTGCACCACCATCCGCCAGCTCGGCCCCAGCACGCCGTCGCCGCTCGATGGGCTCAGTGTCTCCGTTCCACCCTGCACGGGAAGCCCGAGCCGCGAGAACGCGGGCATGTACAGCACATGGTTGATGTTCGCGTGCCGGATGCCGCTCCACCGCCACCCGCCGCCCCCAGGCGGTCCGCGCCGCGCGATCACTTGGCCGAGCCCCTCGGCCAGGCTCGCCGCCAGCACATCGTCGCGTGTCTCGATCTCCGCCGTCCGCGGATCATCCCACCAGACACTCGACGGATCGTCGAGCAGCTCCGCGAGCACGGCGTTCGATGGCAGCGGCACCGCCGCGACCGCCGGGTACACGGCCGGCGAGAGCCGCGCCCATGCCCGGTGCGACAACTCCGACATCGCCGCCTCGAACAACACGGCCCGCTCGTTGTCGCGCGTGTAGCGGCGGTCCCACTCGCCGAGGAGCCGCGCCGCGTCCCGCAGTGGCGGCGATGCGCGCCCCGCGCTGTCGGCCCGCCGCGCCGCGGCGAGGAAGTACGGCACGAAGTAGTCGGCCCGCACACTCCCGGGGTCGGTCTGCCACCGCCGCATGTCGTCCGGTGTCACGAGTGAATCGCCACGGAGCAGTTCGTTGATGCGCGCCGCGCGCCACGGTGTCTCCCAGTTCGCGCCCAGGTACGCGCCGCCCGTGGGATCCGGCATATCGGGGTCGGCCGGCTCCTGGTTGTCGGATGCCAGGAATCCCTGCACCGGATCCACGGCGGCCGGATAGCGGATGACTGGTAGCATGCCGGTCCAGTCGCTCGACGATTTCGAGCCGTCGCGCACGAGATCACCGCGCCCGTCGCCGGGACGGATGGGATAGTGCCCCGTCGAACGGATGGCGATGCTCCCCGCACGGTCCGCCACGAGCATGTTCTGCGCCGGCACGTCGTACCCCGCCGTCGCCCGCAACCACTCGGCGGTCGTATGCGCATGCGGCCCGGCGCGCAGCGCCCCGAACGCGCCGCCGCCCTCGAGTGCGGTCCACCGCATCGAGACCCACTTTCCGGCGTAGCGCCGCATCGGGCCGCGATGGGTGTAGCGCACGGTGTCCACCTGCAATACTTCACCACGCGGCCCGCGATACACTTCCGTTCGCAACTCCAGCGGCCGCCACGTGCCATCGAGCAGGTAGCGGCGCGGGCTGCGCATGTCGTCGGCTTGCTCCACGTAATAGTCGGTGACGTCGGCGCCCGTGTTCGTGAATGTCCAGGCGAGGTCGCGAGTGAAGCCGAGGATCACTCCGGGTCCGCCGGGGATGGTCACCCCCGCGACATCGAGCTGCCCCGGCACCACGAGATGCACTTCGTACCAGAGCGACGGCAGCGTCATGTCGAGGTGCGGATCGCCGGCGAGCAGCGCGTAGCCGGCTTTCGTCCGGCGCGGCGCGACTGCCCAGTTGTTGCTCCCAACGACACCATCGCCACCGTCGCGGCGGTGCGTGAGACCCGCCACCGCTTCGGCCGCGTCGTCCGTGGCTGGCAGCCCGCTCGCGGCGGTGTCGAGTGCCGGCCCGGCGCCCGCCGTCTCCGGAGGCGGCACTTTTCCTTTCCGGAGGCGAAGCCCCGGAACGCTCGTCGGCACGATCGGCTGCTGCAACGGTGAATGCACGGGGAAGAGCGCGCGGGCGACGGTGTCCCCGGCGACTTCGGCCGCCAGCATCCGCCGGCGCTCCACGTCGTCGAACGAGAGTTGCGCCGACATCCGGTTGAGCAGATGCAAGGCGTCCACCGGTGACCACGGCCGCGGGGTCCGGCCGAGCAGACGGTATTCGATCGGCAGATCAGCCGGCTGCATCTGGCCGATCCACGCGTTGACGCCATCGGCATAGGCGCGCATCGCGTGCACGTCCGCGGATGCGGTATCGAGCGCCGCCATCTCCCGCTCCGCGGCGCGCGGCATTCCCAACCCGCGCGTTCGCTGGTCGGTCGAGAGTGCCGGCCGCCCGACGAGTTCCGTCAATGTCCCGGCTCCGGCCCGGACCTGCAGCTCGATCTGGAACAGACGATCTCTCGCCACGACGTACCCCAGCGCGCGATACGCATCCTCCTCGGATGCCGCGAAGATGTGCGGCACGTCGCGCGTGTCATACCGCACGTCCACGCGCGCGCTGAGCCCAGGGATGCGCCCGGTGGCGGTGCGCGGCAATTCGGTGCGGCGCGCGACCGCCCAGATGCCGTTCAGCGGATCGAGGGCCGGCCCCAGTGCCGGCGCCGGCTCCAGTCGCATCGACCCGGCCGCGATACAGGCCGCCAGCAGTACGAGCGCGACCACGGCGCGCCACGCGGAGCGCGGCTGATGCACGTCGGTCAGTACCGGGGAAGCCACGGTCATCAATATGAGCCGCTGCGCAGGACCCAGTAATCACCTGCCGTTTGTTCTATGCTCCGTTTTCCCGTCGCCTCTCCACAGTCTCACCCGGCCGGCAAAACGAAAGCGGGGACCGTTCGAAAACGATCCCCGCCCGTACCGCCCTGCGCGGCGTCGCCTAGTGGGTGCCGGCCGAGTCGGCGGCCCGCTTGATCGAGTCGTCGCGGTGGCGCTTCGTTGAGACTTCGCTGCGCACTGCCGCCATCTCGGCCGCCGCTTCCGGCGTGAGTGCCCCGCGGAACGCCGCGCTCGCGCGCAATTCGGCCGGCGTCTTCGGCACGGCTTTGGCCGCGACGACAGGTCTGGCGGCCGCCGCTGCCTGCGATGCCGAGATCGGAGAAACCGCGCCCGGCGCGTACACCGTGGCCGGATCGGAGGGGAGCCGCGTCTGCGCGGACGCGTCGCCGCCACGGATCGCTTTCGCCCCTCGCCCTGTGTACGTCGCCGGCACCGGCGCCGGTCCCACCGGAAGCCGCTGCGTCAGCGCCGATCCCACCAGCGCAACCGTGTCGGTCACGGTCGTCGTCGCCGGACGGCTGCCGCCCATCGTGTCGGTGCTCGGCGCGGCCGGCGTACTCATATCTGGCGCTGATGGACCCGGGGTCATGCTCGGCGCGGGCTGCGCTGGATACGATGGCGCACTCGGTCGCGAGATGATCCGGAACATCATGACCCCGGCGCCCGCCACGACGAGCGCGATGCACGCGAGGACCATCACCCACATACGCTTGCGGCTCCGGCGCGGCCGCCGCGGCAGGGTCGGACCCTCGAGCATGGCGCTGCTGTTGCGCGGCTCGATGTACAGCGCGCCAACCATTGACGTGTTGTCCCGCCCCGTTCCCGGCTCTGCAACAGCGATCGCCGCGGCTACCGCCCGCATCTCGGCCGCCGCAACCGCCGGAGGCACGTCCGGTTGCGGCAGGGCCGCGGCCGCCGCCTCTGCTTCGGACGGCAGATCGAAGTGCGACGCGATCGGCATCCGCGGCTGCACTCGCTGCGGGGCCTCCGGTGGCACGTTCGCCTGCACACGCGGTTCCGTTGGCGGCGCGAATCGCGAATGATCCGGCTCCGCGACAGGCGACCCCGCCGGCGGAGTGACTGCCGGGTGTGAGAGCACCGGCGTGTGCCGCGCGACAGGCGCGCCGAGCGCCGCGGCCGCCGCCGCGACTGCGGACACGACCGCAGGTGCGACGGATGGTGCCGCCGGTGGTGTGACCGCAGTTGCAACCGGCGGCGTGTTCGCCGCCGCAACGGGCGGCGCGATCTGGCTCGCGGCAGCCACGACCGATGCGACCGCCGAATTGGCCACCGCAGGCGTCGGCCGTTGCGCCACTGGAACGGCCGGCGTGAAGATCGGCGTCGCGGACTTCACCGGTGTCGGCGCCCGGAACGCGGCCCACGGTATGCCCGCCGTCCCCGCACCCTTGGGCGCGAGATTCGTCGGCATCGGCGGCACCGGCGGCAACACCGGCACGAGCGGCGGCGTCACCGAACGCGCACGCGGACTGGTCGCCGGCTCCGCGCGAGGCGAAGTCCGCGGCTCCGGCGGACGCGGCCGGCCGAGCGTGACGGGTGGCGCCGCTGGTACCGCTGGTGCCGCACCTGATGCGGCAGCGGACGCTCCGGCCGGCGGACTCACAAAAGCAGGGCCCGCACCGGTCACCGGCTCGCCCGGGCCGCGCACGGCCGGCCGATTCCCGCGCGTCAGCGGCGGCGGCGGCGAATGCCGCACGGCCGGCGCCTTCGCCTGCGGGTCGTGCATCGCCGCCAGCTCCGCGAGTGGCAGCGCGAGTGTCGGCTCGCCGTCCGCGGCGGATCCGGCCCACGGCTCGATCGGCGCGCTCATCTCGAGCGGCACGTCGTGGTCCAGCACTTCGTGCACCGCGCGCGGCGGCTCCATCGCAGCGACGTTGTCGCGCGCGCCCGTCCAGGGCTCGCCGACGACCGCGCCGCTGCACGCACATCCGAGCCGCGGCGCGAGATCGATGACGCGCCGCTCTTTCTCCGAGATCCGGAACGCTACTTCGGCCAGGAAATCCCGCGCCGTCGGCTCGATCAGCGTGTACCCGCGCTTCTCGGCGTACAACCAGTTGGGTGCGGGTGCGCCGCCCGGCAGCGAGTAGAACCGCCGCGCGTCGCGCGTCAGCCGCTCATCGACGTCAGAGGGTTGCTCGGACGGCACGATGCCGCGCTTAGCCAGGCTGCGGAACAGCGCCGACGGCGTGGCGTGGCGGTCGATCGCCGGGTCCGATGCGCCCGGACAGTCCCCGACGTAGGTGATGTGGACGCCGGTCGCGCCGGCCCGTGCGCGGAGGTACCGCGCCGCCAGCACCGGCGGAGATGCCATTGGCAGCAAGTGCGGCGCGAGATTCCCCACCCGCCGCAACCGCTCGGAGACCCGCGGGCACGAACACAACACCACCGAATCCTGCCCCCGCGCGGCGATCTGGTTCAAACACCCCGCCGCCACGAGCTCGTCGCCCCAGCTCGCGGGGATGACCGCGCTGTAACCCGCTGCGTAGCACGCGTTCGTGAGCTGCCCAGGCGTGGCCGGCCGGACGGCCAGCAGCGCATCGGCGCCGAGAATGATGATCGCGGGTGTCGCGGGCACGGGACGCGCGGATGACGCGGACGGCGCGGCCCCTGAAGCGTGTGACATGTCGCGTAGTTGAGTGTCGCGCCTGCCTGCCACAACCCGGCTGGAGGTACCAGCTCCCACCGGATCGCAAATGAGCAAACGCTTAAACAATCCTCACTACTCGACGAGTGGCCTGGGCCACCGTTACGCCCGCCCCTGGTCTAACCCGTACCCGGTCCGGCTGGAGGGCCGCCCGTGGCGGCCTCCTGAAGCCCGGCGATCGTCACGGGTGCACCCGTTCCGCCGGGAGCGGCCGCGATCAGGGAGAGCACTTCGTTCACCGTGGTCGCACCATGATCTCGCGCATACCACCGCCGGACTTCGCGGTACCGGTCTTCCTTGGTCATGGCCCGCCCCGGTCCCATGACCCATGCCTGCAGCTCGGCCGGGCGCGGACCCCACCACGCACGCTCCTGATACGTCGCGTCCAGGATCATGACGACGGGAATCGACCGCGACCCCTTGGTCAGATGCGCATCCATGAGGTCGAGATTCGTGTCGCGGCCCAGAACGCGGAGGTCGATGTTGGGGGCGTGCTCCGCGAGCCGGCCGAGCACCGGCAGTGTGTTCACCGCGTCGCCACACCAGTCTTCGACGAGCACGAGGAGATGCCACGGCCCGCCAAGCGACGCCGCGCGTGCGAGGGCCGCGTCTTCGGCGTGCGCGCGCGCAAACACCGCACGCCACAGTTCCGCGTTGGCCACCGCATGCGACAGGAAGTCAGGGAACGTCTGCCCCGCGCTGAAGCGCTCCTGCAGCGTGCCGGCAGTTGCGCCGCTGGCGATCGGTGGCGCCAGGATCGCCGGCCCCGTCACGGCGCGCGCCTCACGGACACACGATGCATCTCAGGCCCATCTGGCATGGTCCAATAATACGGATGCGAGGATGTTGGTTCGGACGAGCGCCAGCGCCTGCGGCCTACTTTCCGGGACGATTGGCGGTGGCGGAAATGACGAGCGCACCCGTCGGTTGCGGCACGCCGCCAGCCGGCTCATCGGTCACGGCGATCGCGGCCAGCGAGTCCGGAGCGAGCGCGTAGGTCGCCTCCACTTCGGCCGCGCCGTCCGGCCGCGGGCTGAATGTCCCGGCGCTGATCTTCGCCTTCGATGTCACGAGCCACAGTTGATACGTGCGCCCCGCGGCCGGCAACGGAAGATCGCGCGCGACGAACGTCCACTTGTTGGTCGCGTGATCCCAGAACATCCACGCCCACGCCGCGCGCACCGCACCCGATGTCAGTTGCATCGACGAGATGTGCTTGCCGGTGACGGCGCGCACGAAGGTGTCGCGCGATTCCACGGAGTCGCGCAGCGCGTTCACGCGCGCCAGCAGCACGCGCCGCTCGCTGGTGAAGAAGCGGCCGTCGGACGCCGCGCGACGCTGCACGACGGCCAGCGTGAGTCCCGCCGCGATGGCGAGCCCCCATCCAAGCGCCGCAGCCGCCGCCCACGAGCGGCGTGGCGTGTCACTCTGGTACGGCCCGCCCTGCCCCGTGATCAGCCGCACCCCCTGGCCCGTGCCCTCCCATGGTGGCGCACCACCACCCGGCGCATCCGCCAGCTCGCCCGCGGCGGACGGCGCGCCGGCAACGGAAAGATCGGCGCGCGCGCGCGCCATGAGCCGCGTGCGCACGCGTGCGCGCCGCACGGCATTGACCGTCACCGGCGGCGCCGCGAACGCCATTTGCGCGACCGCGTCGCGGAGCGCGATGAGGGCCGGCCCGCATTCGGGACATCCCGTGGCGTGTGCGACGACGCCCGCCTGATCGTCCGGCGGCAGCGCGTCGAGCGCCGCCTCGCTCAGCAGTTCCATCGCCTCGCTGTGGCTCACGTCCCGGCTCACGGCCTTCCCTCCTCGTCGTTGCGATATGCACCGAGGCATTCGCGCAGCTTCTGGGCGGCGAGCCGCGTGCGGGTCTTCACCGTGCCGAGCGGCTGCCCGGTCCGGTCCGCGATCTCGGACTGGCTCAATCCCGCGAAATACGCGAGTTCGAGGACTTCGCGCTGCTCTTTCGGAAGCGTCTGCAGTGCCTTCGCCACGACGGTGCGGCGCTCCGATGCCTCCGCCCGCGCCGCAGGGTCGTCGGTGCCAAGGGTCGCGCCGCCGTTCTCGGCATCGCCGAGCGATACGGGAGTCAGCGGCTCTTCACGCAGCCGCTTGCGCGAGCGCAACCGGTCGAGCGCGCGCGTGCGCGCGATCGTGAGGAGCCAGGTGCCCACCTCGCCCCGCGACCGGTCGTAGCGCGACGCCTGGCGCCACACCTGCCAGAACGCCTCCTCCACCACATCCTCGGCGTCGTCCGCATCGCGCACCAGATGCAGCACGAGCGAAAACACCGGCCGCGACCAGCGGTCATAGAGCTGAGCGAGCGCCGCATCATCACCAGCACTCATCCGGGCCACCAGTTCACGGTCTTCCCCCCCGGGCGGCGAAGTGGTCGCCCTGGAGGAGTACGGATGAGTGGAAGCCGGCGGATTCATTCCCTGCGAATGTATTTGATGGCCTCAGGGCCCGCATGACCCAATCGCCCCGCACCGCCTCGGTTACTAGCTTACCCGCATGACCACGCCAGCCACGCCGGCCCCTGTCCCGCCCTCGGAACGCCAGTGCGGGAGCTGCGGCGCGACGTCGTCCGGCGGACGCTTCTGCGCGGAATGCGGCGCGCCCTTCGAAGGCGCCCTGTGCGCGGCCTGCCGGTCGTCCCTCACCACCGGCGCCAAGTTCTGCCACCGGTGCGGCTCCGCCGTTGGCGCCGCCCCGCCGTGGGACGCCCGCGGATCGGCCACGCTCCCCTGGGCCATCGCCTCGATCGCCCTGGTCGCCCTCATCGCGCTCGTCGCCGGACGGAATTTCGGACTGGGGTTCAACCGGTCCGCATCCGCCCCGCAGCCTGAGGCCTCCACGGCCGGCCAACCCGTCGCCGGCGACGCGCCATTCGCCAATGCCAATGGCGATGCCAATGGCGATGCCAATGGCGATGCCAGTGGCGCCGGCGTTGTTCGCGCACCCGACATCTCCTCGATGTCGCCGGGCGAGCGCGCCGACCGCCTGTTCGACCGGGTGATGCGACTCAAGGAAGAGGGCAAGCAGGACAGCGTCGAGTTCTTCGCCCCGATGGTCATGTCCGCCTATCAAATGATGGGGCCGCTGAACGCCGACCAGCACTACGATCTCGGACGGATCGGCGAGGTCACCGGCGTGAACGGCCTCGCACGCGCCGAAGCCGACACGATCCTCAAGACCGACCCGACGCATTCTCCTGGGGCTCGCACTCGCCGCCCACGCGGCCACCGCCGCCAAGCAACCGGCCGCCGCTCGCCAGTTCTACCGCCGGCTCCTCGTCGCCGCACCAGGCGAAACGGCCAAGGCGCGCCCGGAATACGCCCGGCACCGCAACGACATCGACGCCGCGATCGCGGAGGGAAAGAAGATGGGGATTCAGGAATGACGGCGTCCGCGCCACGCGCCGCCGCCAGCCAGCCCTGGGCGGGCCGCGTCATCCACCTGGCGCACAGTCCGGACTCGGACGACGCGTTCATGTTCTATGGATTGGCCAACGGCAATGTCGAGACCGAAGGGATCCAGTACGTGCACGAGCTGCAGGACATCGAGACGCTCAACCAGCGCGCCCGGCGCGCGGAGCTCGAGGTCACCGCGGTCTCCATTCACGCCTACGCCTACCTGACGGACCGCTACGCACTCCTCCCCCACGGTGCGTCGATCGGCGATCGCTATGGCCCCCGGCTCGTCGCACGCCAGGCATGGTCGCGCCGCGATGTGCGGGGCCGCCGGGTCGCGATCCCGGGACCGCTTACCACCGCCTATCTCGCGCTCCGCCTCTACGAGCCGGACTTCATTCCCGTCCCCACTCCGTTCGACCAGATCGAGGCCGCGGTGCTCTCGGGCGACGCGGAGCTCGGGCTCCTCATCCACGAAGGACAACTCACCTACGCCGACCAGGGCCTCCACCTCGTCGCCGACATGGGCGAGTGGTGGTACGAGGAGACCGGCCTCCCGCTCCCCCTGGGTGGCAATGTGATCCGCAAAGACCTGGGCCCCGAGCTCATCACCACCGTCTCGCGCCACCTCAAGGAAAGCATCGCCTACGGTCTCGCCCACCGCGACGCGGCGCTCGACCACGCCATGCAGTACGCGCGCGGCCTCGCGCGGCGCAAAGCCGACACGTTCGTCGGGATGTACGTGAACGAGTCGACGCTCGACTACGGCGAACGCGGTCGCGCCGCAGTACACGAGCTGATCGGCCGCGGGGTCTCCGCCGGCATCATTCCCGGCCCGGTCGAGATCGAATTCGCGGACTGATGTGGTGGCAAGCGCACGCCGGCACACACGACCGCCGGCATGGCGCACCATCATGTCCCTGCTAGGGGCGGGTCATGACCCGCCCTCTGTGGTTGCCGTCGCGCCAACGCCAGTCGTCGAGGGCAGTGGGGGCCCTTCGGGAACCGAAGGTCGCCGGGTTAGGCAAGGGCCCCCGACGGATGCCGCGGGCGGTGGTTGCCCTGGTGCAGACACATGAGCGCGTGCTAATCTCTGGGTGCCGGCTGCACGCCGGACGTGCGCGATCGATCGAATCGGCGGCGAGGTGAATGTGTCGCGAATGTTGCGTTACAGCCATTTCCGGCGGGGCGTCCTGTTGTTGTGAGCCGGTCCGCCCCCCACTCTCGTCGCGGCGCGTTCGTCGGCGCCCCATCTACATTGAATTCGGCGGTGGCTCTTCCCATCGCGGGTCCTGCTGCGGAAAGCGACGCGTTCGCCGGGATGGTGCGACAGATCTATCAGTCGCTGGAAATCGATCAGGTCGGCGGCATCCTCGCCCGCCACGCCGCGGATCTCCTCGGCGCACACAGTGCCCGCGTGGATTTCACGACCGATGGCGTGCTCTCCCCCGCCGCGACGTTCGGTGAGGTACCCGATGCCGCCAGCGCGCATCACGTCTCGGCGCCACTCACGCTCGGCGGAAAAACGATCGGCGAGCTCACGGTGTTCGCCGGTCCGCCACGCGAGTTCAACGACGACGACGCCGCGCTCCTCACGGACCTGGCGAATCACGGCGCCGTCGCCATCGGCAACGCGTGGCGCTTCCGCGAAGCCTCCGACACCGCGCGCCACGCCCACGCGCTCGCCACCGCCGCGCGCGCGCTCGCGTTCTCCACGACGCCGGAAGCGGTCTACGCCGCGATCGCCCTGATCGCGCAGAATGCACTCGGCGCCAGTTGGTTCAGTGTCTTGCTCGCCGGCCGGTCCAGCACCCGGCTCGAGATCGTGCACACCGGCGGCGGGAAGAATGACGTGCGATGGACCGCGAACGAATGCTGGGCCGCCACCGCTGCGACCGTCGCCGCGACCGGAGCCCCGGAGTACGTGCCGGCGATCGAGGCGATCGTCGCGAGGCTGCCCGCCGCCGTCACGCGCGCGGTCCGCGCGTCGTCGGCCCGCTCGATGGCGATGCTGCCACTCCCCGGTGACGGCGCGATCCACGGTGTCTTCGTCCTGTGGTTCCAATCCGCGCACCGGTTCGATGACGGCGAACGCCGCCTCTTCGAGGATCTCTCGGCACAGATCTCCGCCGCGCTGCGCAATGCCCAGGTCGCGGCCGCGGAACGCAGTGGCCGCGAGCGCGAACGCGCACTGGCCGACGCCATGCACCAGACGGAGAAGCTCGCCGCACTCGGCGAGCTCGTCGCCGGCGTCGCGCACGAGTTGAACAACCCGCTCACCGGCATCTCGATGTTCGCGCAACTCCTGCTCGACGAATCGCTCAATGAAGACCAGCGGGAATCGGTGCGGATGATCAAGCGCGAAGCCGATCGCGCCGTCGGCGTGATCCGGGACCTCCTCGCCTTCTCCCGCAAGACCGGCCCGCGGATGGTCGCGGTCGATCTCAACGCCCTCGTCAACCAGACGCTCCGGCTGCGCGCGTACTCGCTGCAGACGGCCGGCGTCCAGGTCCGCCCGGAGCTCGCGGCCGAGTTGCCCGCCATCCCCGGCGACGATCGCAAGCTGCAGCAGGTGCTGCTCAACCTGATCGTCAACGCCGAATACGCGATGCACCGGCAGGACACCCGCGTGTTGACGGTGCGGACCGCGTGGGAAGATGCGCCCGACGGCGGACGTGTCCTCGTCGAGGTCACCGACACCGGCACGGGCATGGCCCCGGAGCTCGTGAAGCACATCTTCGAGCCCTTCTTCACGACCAAGCCCGCGGGCGTCGGCACGGGGCTCGGCCTCAGTGTCAGCTACGGCATCATCCACGCGCACGGCGGAATGATCACGGTCCGCAGCACGCCGGGCACCGGCTCGACGTTCGTGGTGGTGCTGCCGATCCGCGCCCAGCAGGTGCCGGCGCCGGCACCCACGTCCGCCTGCCGCCGCCGCGCCAGCGTGCCCGTCATTCGGTCCGAACCAGGCGATGCACCCGCCAAACCCGCTGCACCCGTCGCAGCCTCACCCTCGCCGTCCGCGCCCTCCTCCGGCCCGGCCACACGCCCATGATGATCGAAGCCACGTCGCCGCACCCGTTCTCGGCGCGCGACTTCCCGGTATCGGCCGAAGCCTCGTCGAAACGTGTGCTCGTAGTCGACGACGAGCAGACGGTCACCGATGCCGTCGCGCGGTTCCTCCGCACGCGCGGCTACGAGGTCGAAACGGCACGCTCCGGCGAGGATGCCCTCGCCACACTCGGCGAGAGCCACTTCGTCGCGATGCTCTGCGATGTGCGGATGCCCGGCATCTCGGGCGTCGAGACCGTGCCGCGCGCCCTCCGGATCGACCCGGATCTCGCGATCCTCATGCTCACGGGTGTGAACGACGCACCCACTGCCACCAGCACTCTCTCGACAGGGGCCCTCGATTACCTGCTCAAGCCGATCGAGCTCCCCGATCTCCACCAGGCGATCGAACGGGCGCTCCACCGCCGCGGCCTCGAGATCGACCGCCGGGCCATCGAACGCGTGATCCGCGAGGAGGTCGTCGCGCGGACCGACGAGCTGGAAGCCGAGAAGCAGGCGCTCCACTCGCAGGCCATCAATACGGTCGAAGCCCTGATCAACGCGATGGAAGCCAAGGATGTCTACCTCCGCGGCCACTCCCAGCGCGTGGCGGAGCTGTCGGCGTCCATCGCCGCGGAGTTGGGACTGGACGAGGACACGATCGAACATGTCCGCATGGCCGCCCGGGTCCACGACGTGGGGAAGATCGGCATCCGCGAGGCTGTCCTGAACAAGCCGGGACCCCTGACGCCCGAGGAATACGATCACGTCAAGCAGCACGTCCGGATCGGCATGGCGATCCTGGAGCCGCTGAAGCACCTCGGCCCCGCCCTCCCGTTCGTGCTCGATCACCACGAACACTGGGACGGACGCGGCTATCCCAACGGGAAAGCCGCGAGCGGCATCTCGATCGGGGGCCGGATCCTCGCCGCAGCCGACGCGTTTGACGCACTCACGTCGAAGCGGGCCTACCGCGAACCGATCAGTCCAAAGCAGACTGTGGAGTACCTGGCGATCCACGCGGCGGGACTCCTCGACCCCGACGTCTACAAGGCGCTGGCCACCGTCATCCTCCGCCAGAAGTCGCTCGTTTTCTCGTTCCTCGAGGACTGACCGAACCCGCTCGGTCACGGGGTGATGACGAGTGGAGAAAAACCACTGTGCGTCCCCCACTTTTGTTTTCGCCACCCACTATCTTCTTTGCGCTTGACTCGGGACGCCGTTCAGTGTATTCGGTGTCTCGGCGGACAGCGCATGCAAGCAGCGCTCGCACACCGGGGCTCACGGCACTGGGGCGTCGTGGGGCACGAGCCGTGCAGCGCTGGTGTACGGGCGAAACAAACTCTAATGGGAGGCGGTCATGCCGCGCGGTGATGAGCTGCGGGATGGGCTGCAGGAAGAGCTCAAGTTCTCCGAACGCGACGACGACAGCGATGACCTCGGCTATGGCGGAGGGGTCGGCGGCGGGGGCGGCGGGGCGTCGTACGATGACGACGATGAGGAGGACGGCGGGTGGGCGATCACCAAGGACGACAGCGAAGACCTCTGGGACAGCGCCGAGGACGGCGATGACGACGAGGAGGACGAAGGCGTAATCGTCGCTGAAGTCGTCGAAGAGGACGACGAGGAAGAGGCCGACCTGTTCGGCGGCGCCCCGCGCGGACGCCGTGGCCGCCCTGCGGGATCCAAGACCGGCGGCGGCCTGGTACCACGCGCGCCCGCGCCCACGAAGCCGGCCGCCAAACCCGTCGTCCACGAAGCACCCAAAGCCGTCGCGAAACCCGCGGCCAAGGCGCCCGCCAAACCGGTAGCGAAAAAGGCCGCGCCAAAACCCGCCGCCAAGACGCACCCGGCCAAGAAGGCGGTCAAGAAAGTGAGCGCGCACAAGGCAGCCAAGAAGGGTCAGGCCGCCCCGAAAAAAGCGGCCCACAAGCCCAAGGCCAAAGCCAAACCGGCGGCCCACAAGGCTTCGAAAAAAGGACGGCGCTGAGCTCCACGCGCCAATCCCGCGCGGCGGCATCTCCTCCCAACCGCCGCGCTGCCGGCCCGCCACTATCGCGACGGCAAGCCTACACTGTTATAGTGGGGCATGACCGAGTCCCCGGTCGCCCTCCTCCGCGCTCACGCCAATAACGCCCCCTGGAACGCCAGAGGGCTCGCCTCGCACGCCACCGCGCTGGTCGATGCCGCCGGCATGCGCCCGACGAATGCATCGGCGCGCGCCGCGCCCAGCGCCCGCGCCGTCCGCTTCTACGTCGCGAGCGGACTGCTCGACCGCCCCGAAGGAGCCGGTACCGCCGCGACCTACCATTACCGGCACCTGCTGCAGTTGCTCGAGATCAAGATCCGCCAGCGCGAAGGCCAGACGCTCGACGTTATCAAGCGCGAGATGGTCTCGATCACCGGCGACGCCCTCGAGCGCCGGATCGCGCAGGCCCTCGCGCCCGCGCTCGGCGCCGGCAACCTCGCCGCCGTCTCGCATGACGACGATGGGCCGGTCCGCTGGCGCCGCGTTCCCGTGACGGAAGGCATCGAGCTGCACGTCCGCGACGACTCCCCGGCCGCGCGCGATGAATCCCTCACCGCCATGCGTGAGGCCGTGCGCGCCGCGATCGCGCGCGGCGGGAAATAAGGGAGCGGTCATGGCGGCCCGGCGTTTTGATGGCGCGAGGGTCGTCCTCACGGGCGTCGGCCGCGAAGGCCAGGTCGGCGAGGCGATCGCCGCCGCCTTTGCCGCCGAAGGCGCCTCGCTCATCCTGCTGGACCGCGACAAGGCCGCCGTCGAAGCCCGCGCCGCAACGCTCGTGACGGCTGGCGCGACCGCGACCGCCGTCGCGTGCGATCTCTCGAACGCAGACCAGGTCGCACAGGCCGCCACGCGCATTGCGGCGGATTCACCCGCGGCGGGCGGACGGCCCGCGGGCAGGATCGACGCGCTCGTGCACATCGCCGGCGGGTTCGCGATGAGTGGCGCGATCGGGGAGAGTGATCCCACGGTTCTCGATCGCATGCTCCAGTCGAACCTCATGACCGCCTACTTCGCGTCGCGCGCCTTCGTGCCGCTGGTGCGCGATGGCGGGAGCGTCGTGTACTTCGCGTCCGCCAATGTCCTGCCCGGCGCGCCGAGCGCGCGCATGATCGGCTACATCGCCGCGAAATCCGCCGTGGTGGGTCTCATGCGGTCGGTCGCGGACGAGGGCCGCGCGCGGCAGCTCCGCGCCAATGCCGTCGCGCCGATATCGGTCCGCACCCGCGACAACGTCCGCGACATGGGATCGGACGTGCGCTATGTCGAGCGCGAAGCTGTCGCCGACGCCGTCGTCTTTCTCTCTTCGAACGCAGCCCGGGCCATCACCGGGCAAATCCTCCGGCTGTCCGGCTGATCGGCAACCCCTCCTCCCGCCGCGACCCCCGGCACGTCCAGCTCGATCGCTCGCTGGAGCTGCTGCCGCTCTTCCGGTTGAGCGATTCATCGGAGGATGGGGCAGTGTCGTTCTCGCCAGGCCCGCCGCACCCGCCCGGTGCGCGGTGGCGGGTCCTGCCGGCTCCCGGCGACCGGCTTCCCGGCACGTTCGACCAGGATGTCTACATAGAGCTGTTCCGCCGCTATCACGATGCCGGGGCTCCGTCAGATGGTACGATAGCGTTCACGTTGCACGCGTTCCTGCGTGCGATGGGACGCCGCGTGGATGGGCGGACCTATGAGCAGTTGCGCGGTGCGCTCACCCGCCTCGAACGGACGGTCCTGGAGTCGGCCGGGTCGTATTTCGTCGCGGGCCAGGCCGCGTCCGCCGGGTACCTGGACGAGCGGTTGACCCTGCTGACGGCGGTCTCGGTGGACCGGCGGCGGGCAGCCGAGCGGGACCAGTTGGCGCTCTTCCCGGTGCTCGCCACCGGAGAGCCAGGGGAGGCCCGGGTCACCCTCGCCCCCCTCCTCCGGGCGAACCTCGCGGCCGGGCATACAGTCACCCTTTCCGCCGCCCGCTACTTCGATCTGCCCTCCCCGACAGCCCGGCGCCTGTACCGGCTCCTCGCCGCCGTCCGGTCCGGATCCGAAGCGGACTCCACTGGCCCGGCGGAGTGGGACGTTGCGCTGGAGGCCCTCGCGGAACAGCTTCCCCTGTCGCAGCGCTACCCCTCGCACCTCCAGCGCGTGCTCGAACCGGCCCACTCATTGCTCAAAGCAGCCGGTGTTCTACGGTCCGCGGCCGTACGGCAACAAAGGCGGGAGTGGGTCGTCCACTATGGACTGGCGTAAGCGCGTCACCGCTCACCGACAACCGGCTACCAGGTCATGGCAACCAAACTCGACAAGACGATCAAGCGTGAATTGGACATGGACGGTCAGGCATACACCGTCGCCATCTCGCCTGCGGGCATCAAAATCACCCAGAAGGGCTACCGGAAAGGCCGAGAGATGACCTGGCGGAGTCTCTGGGCAGGCGGAGAGGAAGAAGGTTCGGCCTCCGGTGGGGGAACACCCTCATCGGCGCCGAGTATGTAGCTTATCGGTCCGAGTCGGCTGGCACGACGCGGGCGCGATTCGAGTTGCGGCCCGGTCCGGCCCTCGCGGCTGGACCGGTCCCTTTTCCGGCCCGCCGGTGGTTGAGTAGCTCCCCGGCGTTGCCCTTTCCACTCTGACATCCCGCCGAATGCCACGATTTCGTAGTCCCCGGCCTCGTACCATTGCGATCGCGACGCTGGTCCTCGTCCCGCTGCTCGCGGGCGGGTTCGCCATGCAGTCGCGCTCCGGTACCGATGGCGCCCGCGTCTTCGATCAGGTCCTCTCGTTGGTAAACGACCGCTTCGTCGACACCCTCGGCGCCGGCGTGCTGTACGAGAAAGCCGCGCAGGGTCTCGTGCGCGAGCTCAACGACCCGTACAGCGAACTGCTCACGCCCAAACGCGATTCGGAGTTCTCGCGGAAGACCGGCGGCCGCTACGGCGGGATCGGCATGACGATCGAGGATGTCGGCGGCAATGTCATCGTGAGCAAGGTGTTCCCCCACACGCCGGCCGAAGAGGCGGGCGTCGCCGCGGGCGATCACATCGTGCAGATCGAATCCGCCCCGACGACCGGATGGACGCTGGCCCAGGTCTCGGATTCGCTCATCGGAACGCCGGGCACCAAAGTCTCGGTGCGCTTCTCGCGGACCGGTGTCACCGACCCGATCGCGCTGCGCTTCACACGGGCGATCATCCACGTGCCCGCGGTTCCGTTCTCGATCATGCTCGACGGCAAGATCGCGTACATCCCGCTCCAGCAGTTCAATGAGGATGCCTCCGAAGACATGGAAGCGTCACTCAACCGGCTGGTTCGCACGGGCGGCGCCAAGGGCATCGTGCTCGACCTGCGCGATGACCCGGGCGGCATTCTCGATCAGGCGCTCAGTGTCAGCAACATGTTCCTGCGCGAGGGGCAGCAGTTGGTGAGTGTCCGCGGCCGCAATTCCCCGCCGCAGATCTACACCGCCCGCGAGCACCCGCTCATTCCCGACGTACCGCTCGTCGTCCTCGTGAACGGCGGAAGCGCCAGCGCATCGGAGATCGTCGCCGGCGCGCTCCAGGATCACGACCGCGCGCTCATCGTGGGTACGACGTCGTTCGGAAAGGGGCTCGTGCAATCGCTCTTCCCGCTGGATGGCGGCTACGCGCTCAAGATGACCACGGCAAAATGGTATACGCCGAGCGGGCGCTCGATCCAGAAGGAGCGCAAGCTCCTCGCGGACGGCGAGTTCATCGAAGTGCACCCGGATTCCCTCGAGACCGACTCCGCACGCAAGGCGCGCCCCGCGTTCAAGTCTGACGCCGGCCGCATCGTGTACGGCGGCGGTGCGATCACGCCGGACGTCGTCGTCAAGCTCGATTCGCTGACCTCGCAGCAGCAGGCGTTCAACAAGCTGATCGCTCCCAAGCTGCAACCGGTCCTGCAGGAGCTCGCGAAGCTCGCGCTCGACGTCAAGCCGTCGGTGAAGTCGCCGTCGTTCACGGTGCAGCAGCCGTGGCGCGACGATTTCTACAACCGCCTCAAGAAAGCGGGCGTCGCCATCGACCGCGCGCAGTACGACTCACTCGGTGGATACGTCGACCGCGTGATCGCCGCCCGCGTCGCCGAAACGGTGTACGGCGATTCGGTCGAGAAGCGCCGGAACCTCGACGTCGATCTGCAGCTCAAGAAGGCGATGGATCTCCTCGAGCACAGCCAGTCGCAGAAAGACCTGTTCGTCGAAGCGCAGCAGATGGCGGAAGCGATGCCCGCGACCCGGACGAAGTAGGGCCGGCAGAGCGGACAGAGGGAGCGGGTAGACGCAGCGGGCAAATGAGTCCGGCGTAGTCACGTCGGGACGAAATGAGGGCCAGCCGGGAATGTCCGGCTGGCCTATTTCGTTCGTCCTCTGGAACGCGCGTCACGCGCCGACGGCCAGCAGTGGATCACCCGTGTTGATGGCCAACGATGACACGATGAAAAGCACCGTGCCATCGGCAGGGCTGGCCGCCGCTTGAAGCACGCGCCCCTCGCAGTCCTGCACGCTGCCGAGGCTCTGGCCGGCCTTGACGGCTTCATTGACCGCAACCGCCGGATACCAGAATCCCGCATGGTCGCTGCGCAACCAAAGAAACCGGTCGAGTACAGTGAACGGCACTGATTCCGGAGCCCCACCTGAAATCATCTCTGAGGTGGCGCATGAGACGGTTGAGGCCATGCACATGCCGTCGGACATCCTCAGGTGCCCAAATCCCCTGTCCGCCGGACTCGGTCAGAATGGATGGGATGCCGGCGAGCGAGGCGGCACACACCGTCGACCCCGCCACCTCGCTACCGACCAGAAAATGAATGCCAAAGATCTTGGCCATTTCCAGCGACTCTGCAACGACACGGGTGTCGCCGGAGCGGGAGAAGATCGTGAATGGAACCAGCGCCTCGATCAAATCGCCGCCATGCAAGTCCACATAACACGTGGCCTGCATGATGACGTTGCGGAACAGCCAATCTGCGATCTGTTCGGAGGCAGTGCCGTGCGCGTCGCCCGGAAACACGCGATTCGGATTCTTGCCATCGAGCGGGCAGACGTAAATGGAACGCGCCGTAAACGCCGGGATATCCACGACCGGCACCACAATGACGCGCCCGTAAAGGCTCGCAGGATCGAGAGTGCGTCCGAGTTCGAGCGCCGCGGCGATGCTGGCGTACTCCGCCGCGTGAACGCCGGCCGTCACCACGAGCGTCGGCCCTTCCCCAGTTCCATTGATGAGCCACATCGGAAGCCGATACGGCTCATCCTGCACCACAAATTCGTTCACACCGTACCGCTTTTCCCCAGGTCCGGCTGAAAGCGTGCCGGCCGTCAACACGTTCTTCGACATAGTCGTGTTCCGAGTTCAATAGCGTGAAGATCCAAAATACAGACAGCCGCTCCTTTGAGTCATGCATGTCACCTCCTGCGGAATAGTTACGGTCCCTGAGGCCGGCAGAGATACGATCCCGCGCCACAATAGGCTTCGGCGTTTCAGCTCCTGCATCGGCAGCCAGATCGCGCTAAAGCCAGACGCTCCACGGCGTAATACGGAGCGCTGCAAGCAGATACGGTGTAGCGGCCTGGGGCCACGTTCAATGGCCGGCCTCACGCGTATCAGGCGGTCGCTCTAACCGCCCCGCACCGCTCCTGCAGGCGCCTGCAGGACCATCTAGCTTTCTGGGACCGCAGGTGATTGGGCCCTGCCGGTGTGTGCACCACCCTCCGTCCCCGCTCCCATGCCAGGAATCGCTGTTCTCGTCGTCCTGATCGGGATCGTGCTGGCCGTCGGCAGGAGTTCCTTCCGCATCGTCGGCCAGGCCGAGGTCATGGTGATCGAACGCCTCGGCCGGTTCAATCGCGTCGCACGGTCCGGATTCAATTTCCTGATGCCGTTCATCGACCGCCCGCGAACGATCGATGTCCGCGTATTCGACACGGACGTCAATGGCGTGAAGCGCGTGCGCGCGGGCGCGACGTCGCGCATCGATCTCCGTGAGCAGGTGCTCAATTTCCCGAGTCAGCCGGTGATCACGAAGGACAACGTGACCATCGACATCGATGCGGTCATCTACTACCGCGTCGCGGATCCGCAGAAGGCCACGTACGCCGTGCAGAATCTCCCGTTCGCCCTGGAGACGCTGACGCGCACCACGCTCCGCAACATCGTCGGCGAGATGGAGCTCGATCAGACCCTCGGCTCCCGCGACACGATCAACAAGCGGATGCGCGATGTGATCGAGGAAGCGTCGATCGGCTGGGGCGTGGACGTCACGCGCGTCGAGCTGCAGGCGATCGAACCGCCCCGCGACATCCAGCAGTCGATGGAGTTGCAGATGCGGGCCGAGCGCGAGCGGCGCGCCGCGGTCACGAACGCCGAGGCGGGGAAACGCGCCGCGATTCTCGAGGCGGAGGGCGTCCGCGAGTCGGCGGTGCTGCGCGCGCAGGGCATGGCGGAAGCCCGCCTCGCAATGGCGCAGGCGGAAGCCGAGACGATCGTTCGCATCGCGAGCGCGATGCCGGAGACCGAAACGCTGCAGGCCGCGACGTATCTGCTCGCGCTCCGCTATTTCGAAGCACTCCCCGCCGTGGCGCAGGGACCCGCGACGACGCTCTTCCTCCCGTCCGAAGCGACAGGCGTCCTCGCCGCACTCGGAAGCCTCCGCTCCTTGCTCACGACGCCGGCCAGCACCCGCCCGGCCGGAGCACCCGGCCGCGGCAACCCCGGCTCCGGACAGGCCAGCGGCATCCCCAGCCCCGGCTCCCCCTGGCCTCCGCCCCCCGGCCTCCTCGGCCCCGGACTGGGCTCCGGCACCGCCGACGGATCAGGCACCGCCAGCGGCAAACCACCCGGCAGCAAATAACACCAAGCGGGGGACGTTGGAATTGCGAAAGCCGTCTGGCCCGATCACCCTGGACCGCGCCGAGCGCATCGCCCGCGGTCACGCCTGCGAGAATTGCGGGGAATACAACTACAAGCGTCTCGTCATCGAGCAGACGCCTCCGAGCAAACGCACCGAGCTCGGAGAGACCTGGCGCGTGACCAAGACCTGCGGCGTCTGCGGCCAGGAACACGAGATGGGAATCTCCGCGACCGGCGAAGTGGTCTATGTGACCTAGGCGGTCCGCCGCCGGCCGAAGGCCCGCCGGCGAAGGCGCACCAATTCATCCCTGGTAGGGGCGGGTCATGACCCGCCCAGTAGAACCGTCGGCCCGCTTCCTTTCCGGCCGATGCACCAGGGCAATTTGGAAACCACACCGATACCGCCATTGAAGCCCCCCACCGGATGCCTCTCGACGAGGGCAGTAGGGGCCGTTCGGGAACCGTAGGTCGGCCTGTTGGCCAACGGCCCCCGCCGGAATGCGGCGGCCAATGCCCCCGAACCCACCCCCCGGAACGTTTTCCACAGGAGGCGGTATACAGGTCCGCGCGCCGTGTTCGCCTCCAGCCTGGGCGGGCGCGGCCGTTCGCTCGGGGGACCGGCCGGGCGGAGGGTCCCCGCCAGGACCGGTTAGATTTCAGGCTCAGCCGGTGCGCGGGATCATCTGGTCGCGCCCGGGCGGATTCTTTGGAGGCATTCATGCGCAAACCACGTCCGAATACGTACAATCCTGCGCAAGCACTGCACCTGATCGCCAGCGATCGAAGTGGCTCGCCACTGAGCTGCCCATCCTGCTCCGGACCGATCGAACGCGATCCGACCCGCATGCCGCCGCCTCCGAAATCCCACGTGACGCTGAAGTGCACGCGCTGCGGGCGGTTCGCCCGGTATATCGCCGGAGCCGCATAGCGAATCGGATCGCAGCGATGCGATCGTAACACCCTGGTCGCGTTGCCGGCATCGGCACCGCCGGCCGGCGACGCTGAACCGAGAACCGGTATCAGAAAGTAGGACGGCCCCGGCACGCACGCCGCACCGGGCCCGCGACATCCCTGCGCCGCAGCACCGTCGCGAATCCCCTTCGCCGCCGCAAAGGCGTCCCCATCCGTGAGGAAAAGCAGCGCTCGCGCGCACAATACTTGCTCTTCTATGACTGGAGGAGCGCGTACATCCGTTTACCGGAGATGCGCGATCTGTTTATCGGCGAGTGGCTTCACAGTTAGCCCCGTTCGGGGAGAGGGCGTCGGCAATGGAACGGCTCCAAGGCACCGTGAAATGGTTCAACGACGCGAAGGGCTACGGCTTCATCTCGCGAGAAGGCGGCCCAGATGTATTCGTGCACTTCAGTTCCATCCAGGGAACGGGATTCAAGTCGCTGGCTGAAGGCGACCACGTCGAATTCGAGATCGTCCAGGGACAGAAAGGACCGCAAGCATCCGAAGTCGTGAAGGGCGCCGCCGCCGAGTAATCCGTCGCGGCAACCGCTGTCCGGGGAGAGCTACGCGGCCTGCGCTTTCCTCGGTGGCTCGAGCGGTAGCTCGATCTGCTCGCGGCCGGTCGTGTGAGGCCGCTGCTGCGCGTCACGCCCGTGCGCCTCACCGCGAGCATCACGCCCGTACGGATCGCCGGCTTTCACCACGTGCGACGGGCCCCGGTCGGGCTCCGTGTCGCCTGAATCCTCCGCCCCCGGCTCCTCCGCCCGCGTCTCCTGGCCCGGTGCGCCCATTTGCAATGTCTGGTGATAGAAGCGCAGCGTCTGGATCGGCGCCCGGAGACTCGCTGCACTCGCCCGGCTGATGGCGATCGCCTCCTCACGCACCTGCCGCGGAAGCGAGCGCGCGAGCGGGTGCGCCAGCAACCGCTGGATCGCGTCCGTATCATGGGCGATCAACGCCCCGCACAGGTCCTCGAGGTACGCCAGCATACGTGCCTCCGCCATGGCCTTAGATACACCTTGCAACTATTGGGCGAGCCCACGCAAGTGCAAGGTCCACGCGAGACAGTGACGTTACACCGCCACCCCCGGTAACGCTGCGCGCCTACGCCTGTGATACACCCGTATGACGGCGCGTTCGCCCCGCCGGTTTGCAGGCATCACAGTCGCCATCCCGTCGCGCCACGGCCCGTGCGCGACTGGAGCAGGCTACGGCAGCAGGTCGAAGCGCACGGTCCGCCGGCGAGGCCGCCGCCGTTTGGTCGCATGGCGAAACAATTGGGCCGGCCGGCCCCGCCCCTCGCTCCGCCACTCGTCGGTCGGCTCCACCAGCGCCGCCCCATGCAACGCCCGGCGGAAGCTCGCCTTGTGCAGCCGGTGCCCCAGCAGGATCTCGTAGACGCGCTGGAGATCGCTCAGCGTGAATGCCGGCGGCAGCAACCGGAACGCCACCGGCGCGTAGTCCAGCCGCACCCGCAACGCCTCGGCCGCCGCACCCACGATCGCGCGCTGCCTGGGCGCCAGCGGCTGCAGCTCCGACACGGGAAACCACGCCGCGTCCTCACCAGGAGAAGAGAGCGTGCCCACCGGCACCGCCCCCACGAACGCCACCGAGAGATCGGCCTCCCCGGGATGCCGCCGGCCGTCCGCAAACGCGCCGGCCTGCTCGAGCCACGCAGGCGCCGACGGCAGCGCGCTCCGCGCCACGCGCATCGCCGTCCCCTCGAGCGTCCCGTCCGACGCCTGAGGCACGCCCCACGGCAACGTCCACCGCTCGATCGACCCCTCCGGCGCACGCACCAGCAGGACGGCTAAGTGCCGGTCCAGCGGGGTCACGAGCACGACGTCGACGGAATACCCCGCGCGCCGCGCAGCGGAAACGGATCGGTCTCGCACGCCACGATTTAGTACCCAGTGGATACTAAAGTCAAGTGGTCCGTGCTACGCCCCCGGTGTCTCGTCCGAATCGGATTCCGCCGTGTCCGCGGCCGCGGCTTCGTCCGACCGCCGCGCCTGCCACCGCTGCAATGCGCGCGCGACTTCCACGTTGTTGCCGGCGATCTCCGAAAGCTCTTCCACCGCGTGCTCGATGTCGGTCGCCTCGATCTCCGCCACCACCGGCGGCACATGCCCCACCCGCCGCCCCGGATCCGACCGCCGCTCCACCAGCACGTGCGCCTTCACGCCGGAATCGCCCGTCGCGTCCGGCGACGATTCGATCGCCACGTAGCCGCCACCCGGCAACGGCCGGCGATAAACCCGGTCGTCCTCGGTCACGCGACTCCAACCCCCGCCAGTACCCGGCGCCCCGTGGTCACCATCCGGGATGCACCCGCGTGATGAATGAGAACTCGGGACTCTCCGCCGGCACGTACCACACTCCCTCCTGAGGCAGCACTCGGCGCACCGCAATCAACCGCTGGTCGAACCACGTCCGCCGCATCCGCTCGCCCGACAACCGGTCGAGACGCACCGCATGGGCCGAGCTCGAGGCATGAATGATCGAGTCGCCCCCAATGTAGATGGCAATGTGTTGCGCGCCATGCCCGCCCCAGAAGAACAGCAGATCGCCGGGCTCGAGCGGGTCGCCGGGCGCGGGTGCCTCGCCGACCGCCGCCTGCTCATGGGCGGTGCGCGGCATCGTAATGCCATGCAGCGCAAAGACATACCGGACGAAACCCGAGCAGTCGAACGCCCGCGGATTCGTCCCGCCCAGCCGGTACGGCACGCCGATGAACCGGCGCGCGCTCCGCACCACCTCTTTCCCGTCCACCGTGGCGTGGACCGCGACCAGGGTCCGGGACACCGGCGGCGCCGCGGGCCCGTCCCCCTGCGCGTCGGCTCTCGCCAACCGGACCTGCGCGGATGCGGGAGCCGCACTCGCGAGCAAACTGCCGGCGAGCGCCACGATCAACCCGGCGCGGTGCGAGATGGAGTGCATCGGGAATGGACGACCAGCCACGCCAAGCGCAACCAACCAATCGCAATCGCGCTCCCCCAGTCCCCAATCGCCACCTGACTACCGCGCCGGAATCGCGATCCCCGCGCCGAGCGCGGCGTACGGCGGGATGGAAATCGGCAGCGTGCCGGTCACGGGAATCGCGCCGAGAATCGCGCGCGCCGCCGCCTGCTGCGACACCGGGAATCCACCCCACGCGACGACGTAGGCCGGCACCGACGGCACCTGCTGCAGCAGATACGGATTGCCGAACGCCACCACGACCGGCCGCGCCCCGCGCTGCGCGAGTTGCTGGATGAATGTCACCACCGGCGCGTTGACCGCGACCGTCGTGATGGCCCAGAACTGCCCGACGTACGATCCGACGATCGTCACGTCCGCGGAATCCGCTTCGCTGAGCAGCCGGTACGGCACATCGCCGGGACTGTCGGCGTCGATGAACTCCGTGCGGAGATTGGGGAATGTCTGCCGCAGTGTTGCCGCGAACGTGACCCCGGCGCCGAGGTCCGCCCGGTGCGCGATGGTGATCGACAGCACGCGCGCGGCGCGCGTCAGCCGGCCGAGCGGCAGCGCGTGCAGCGAGTCCTTCACCACCGTGATCGAACGCTCGGCGACGTCGCGCGCCACTGCCTGGTTGGCGGAGTCCCCGACGATCGCGCGCAGCGAGTCGAGATCCGTGTACCGCTGGCGATCGAGCCCCAGTTGGTGCTTGAGGGTCAGGAGTTGGCGGACGGACGAATCGATCCGGCTCTCGGTGTAGCGGTGTTCCTGCACGCCGGCGACGATCGCGTCGATGGCCTGCGTGGCGTCGGTGGGCTGGATCACGACATCGACACCGGCCGCCACCGCACGCTTGACCGCTTCGGCGAGACCGAAGTGCGCGAGTCCGCCCGCCATGTCCATCGCATCCGAGACGATGAGCCCGCGAAACTGCAGGTCCCCGCGCAGCAGCCCGGTGAGCACCGGCGCCGACAGCGTGGCGGGCACGCCGGAGGAATCGAGCGCCGGCATCGACCCATGGAACGTCATGATCGCATCGACACCCGCGCCGATCGCGGCCCGGAACGGTACCAGCTCCACCGTGTCGAGCCGTGCGCGCGACGCGCGGACGATGGGAAGCGCGAGGTGCGAGTTGGTCTCGGTATCGCCGTGCCCCGGGAAGTGCTTCCCGGTCGCGATCATCCCGTGCTCCTGCGCACCGCGGATGAACGACCGGCCGAGCGCCGCGACGAGCCGCGGATCTTCGCCGTACGACCGCGTGTTGATGACGGGATTGGCGGCGTTGTTGTTGACATCGAGATCGGGCGCGAAGTCCACGTGGACGCCGAGCGCGCGTCCCTCGATCGCGGTGATCCGCCCTTCCTCGTAGGCGAGCATCGTGTCGCGAATCGCGCCGAACGCCATCTGCGGCGGGAAGATCGTCGCGCCACCGAGGTCGATCGCGTTGGGCAGGAAGTATCCGCCGCGCGCGCGCTCGCCGGCGCCGTACTCGAAGTCACTGCTCACGAGCAGCGGAATCGCCGCCGCGTGCTGGAGCGCGTTCAGTTTGGTGGCGATCTCCTCGGGCGACCCGATGGAGATGAGGAGTCCGCCGACGCCTTCGTCCGTGACCAGCTTGACGAGTTTCCGCCACGCGACCGCATCGGTGGGCGCGTAGTCGCCGAGCAGATTCGGCCACACCATCTGCGCGGCTTTCTGCCGGAGCGAGAGGGTCGCGAGCACCGAATCGGCCCACGGGTCGTGGACCCGTATCGGCCGGTTGGCCAGGACCGGCGCCGGCGTGGCCGCCGTCTGCGGGGCCGGATGGTGCCCGCACGCGAGCGAGAGAAACCCGGCCCCGAGGGCCGCCGCGAGGCGCGAAATCGTGCTGAGAAGCCGAGGCATGGTCACCGGCTAGGGACTACTGGCGGTAGGGACTCGTTACCACGCCCGGCGCGACCTCACCAGTTGATCGTGCCCTGCTTCGTGGTATCGACGTCTTCGCCCTGCCCGGCCTTGAAGAGAAACGCCTCGAGGTTCTTGGTGAGGAAGCCCCGCGCCTGCGGGTCCATCACATTGAGCCCATAGTGATTGATCAGCATTGTCTGCTGCTTCAGCCACTGCCCCCAGCAATCCTGGCAAATCCCGCCCACGACCCGCGCGCCGAGCGGCCCGGGAAACGGCGGCTTCACGAATCCCGCCCGGGTGTTCCCGCAGCGGGTGCAAGTGATGTCCATACTGGGGAATCTAAGGTTGCCGGCCAATGATGGCATTCGCCGGTGTGGCAAATCACGTTCGCGCCGCAATAGCCCGCGGTCAAACACGGCGGGGGCCGTTCGAGATCAGGACCGGAACAGTCTCAAAGTAAAGATCGAGCCCTGGCCCAGGGTGCTGTCGACGGTGAGGTCGCCGCCCATTGCCCGGCTCAGTGAACGGCTGATCGCGAGCCCGAGGCCCGCGCCCTCGGGGGCCCCGGCAATGTCAGTCCCGACGCGGACGAACGGCTGAAATATCTGATCCAGCTTGTCCGCTGGAACGCCGCGGCCGTTGTCCTCGACGCGGATCGAGCACAGCCCCCGCGGCCACCTCCACGCCGAGCGTGATCGAGCCGCCGGCCGGCGTGAACTTGATGGCGTTGGTGAGGAGATTCAGGACGATCTGCTGCAGGCGCTCACGGTCCGCCCGCGCGGTGACGGTCGGATCGCAGCCTTGGTACTGGTATCGGAGTGACTTCGCGTAGAGCTGCGGGAAGACATGCGCTTCGGCGCCCGACAGGATGTCGTGCAATGCGACGTCCGAAATGTTCAACTCGACGTGCCCGGTCTCCACCTTGGCCACGTCGAGCACATCCTCCACGAGGCGAAGCAACACGCGTTGGCTGGCTCGAATGCGGCGAAGGTCCTCACGCATCTCGTCCGTGACCGGCCCCCGCAGCCCCATGTCGATCAACTCGACGTACCCGCTGATCGCGTTCAGTGGCGTGCGAAGCTCATGACTCATATTGGTCAAGAACTCGCTCTTCGCGCGGTTCGCCGCCTGAGCGTCGGCACGCGCACCGTCGGCCGCGAGCCTTGCCGCGCGCTCCGCTTCGTAGAGTCGTACGTTGTCCGCCACCAGGGTCGCCCGCTCCATCCGCTCCGCGAGGAGCGCGTGTTCGAGCGGGGCCGCAATCTGGTCGGCCAACGCTGAGAGCAGCGTCTCATCGTCGGCGGTCACCAGACTGGCGCGCGGCCGGATCACTGCGAGCAGTCCTGTGACCCGGCCTTGCACGACAAGGGGTACACCAATGAATCCGTCCGATGCGCCCGGGCCGAAGAGACCCTGCAACCGCGTCACCAACGACTCATCGAACGACTGTCGAAAACGCGCCACCACCTCGTCGTCGACCCCGACTGCCGCCCGCACACGGAGCATCCCCTCGGCATCGGTGACCATCAGCACGGCCCGGTCGGCGCTGAGGAGGTTCGCCGCCTGCTCAACCGCTAGGCGCAGCAGGTCGGCGAGCGACATCGTGTTTGTAAAGGCCCGGCTCAGTCGGGTCAGTTGCCACAAACGCGGATCGGCCCGCCGCACCGGCCTCGGCGCGGCCGCCGCGGGCGCCGCGGCCGCCGCGGCGGCCTCATCGCCCGTCGCGGGCGGGCCGGGTGGCGCGCGGCGGTCGGTCAGGCGTCGGCGGTCCTCAGACAATCCGTGCGCCTCCCGCACGAATCGCGAGCTCGCGCACGACCGGATCGTGGTCGCTGTTGCGCGTCTTCACCACGCGAATCGTGCGACGCGTGCGCTCCTCGCCGCCGCAAGTCCAACGCGAGCACGTTGTCGGACATGTAGCTGAAGCGATGCTCGGCGACGTCGACGCGAGCACGCTGCCGATAGTCCCGACTCGAAGCGTGAGCACGCTGGTGACGCCGTTCACCGCGAAGTGCTGCACGAGCGAGTAGAGATAGTCGTGCAGCCGCTGCGAGTCGCTCGCGGCGGTCACCAGATCGCCCACGGCATCGACGACCACGCGTCGGACGCCCTCCGTCCTTGATGCGCTCGAAGATGCCGACGACGATGCTGTCGATCTGCAGCTCCACCGGTGACACGTACATGAGGTCGAGCCCGTGCCTCGCGCGCCTCCGACAGCTCGGCTCCGAGACAGCGAAGACGTCGGCGCAGCTGCGACGGATTCTCCTGAAAGTTCACGTAGAGCGTCGGTTCCTTGCGCGCACGCCCTCGAGCGCGAAGTGCATCGCCACCGTCGTCTTCCCCGAGCCGGTCGGGCCCGACGAGAAGGGTCGTCGTGCCGGCCCAGACCCCGCCGTCGAGCATCGCGTCGAGCCCGTCGACGCCCGTCGAGTTCGCGTCGAGATGTGGCGTGTACGTCGTCCGGGATACGCGGCGAAATGAGACGGGGAAGAGCGGCATGCCCGTCGCTCGGTGATGCGGAAGGCGTGCTGTCCCTCGCGATACGACGAGCCGCGCAGCTTGAGCACGCGCAGGTAGCGCTCGTCGCGCGTGCCGAGTGTCTGGCGAGCGAGCTCGATGATCGAGTCGCTCGACGCGAACTCGGGGATAGCGCTGCATGTCGGCGCTGCGTGTACTCGCCGAGCAGCAGGTCGTCACGTCGTACGCCGGAGCAGCCCGGCCAGATCTGGACGACCATGCGACGCGTCTCCGGAGCGAGAGCTCGCGAGATCGTGAATGGCGCGGAACGAGTCGATGACGATGATCTTGGGGCGAGACGCGCTTGATGAGCTCCGTGAGCCACGGCACGAGAGCGCCGGGACCGTCGCTCGCGAGCGCTGGGCCGATGTCCTCGTACTGAATTTCGCGTGCCGAGCTTGCTCGAACGTCGAAGATACCGGAAAGCGCTGGACGTAGCTCACCATCTTCGACATGGGCTCGGAGAGGGTGCTCACGTACACGATCGGCCGGTCGGCGCCCGCGTTCCGAAACAGCAGCTGCTCGGCGAAGATCGTCTTCCCCGTGCCCGGCTGCCCCATGACGATGTTGATCGAGTTGCCGGGAAGCCGCCGCCAAGCACTTCGTCCGCCTGGGAGTTGCCGGTGCTCATGCGCGGGAACAGACTCGCCGGTACGCCACCGTCGAGCGCGGCCGGCTGGCCGCCGATCACGGGTCCCGTCACCGGACCACCGGCAATGTGGTGGACGTCGGCGGCGACGGCGGCGTGCGTGTCGCGATCAGCGCGCGCACGGTATCCACGAGCCGGCGGTCGGCGAGCGGCTTCATGAGAAAGGCATCCGCACCCACGTCTCGGGCGCGGCTTTCGGCGGCCAGGATACTAAAGACCAATACCGCCGTGCCGCGCAGAGCGGGATCCTCCTTGATGGCCCGGCAGAGCGCAAGTCCATCGAGCTTGGGGACGAGGATCTCGGTGATGACAATTTGTGGCGCCAGCGTCCGCACCATCTCCAGCGCGGCGACACCATCGACGGCGAACTCCACCGCATATCCGGCCTCGTTCAGAAAGTACGCCTCCAAGTCACGGACGTGCGGATCTCGTTCGACGACGAGGATGATGGCGCGACCGCCTGGAAAGACGAGCGTGCGTGGCGCGTCTAGCCGCGGATTCGGTCCCGCCACGCCCACTTGGCCCAATGACGAGGATGGCCCACCAAGCTGGGGCTCGGACACCGTGATCACTCCGAGGACGTGAGGCGACATGAACGAGCTCTGTAGCTTAGCGCCCGAGCGGGGTGGGGACCAGAACTGAACTCGTCGAGAACTCGAGGACTCGGTCGTGATGCGTCCGGGGTGCCCTCCGCACAGCCCCAAAACTCACTGTTCGAGACCGGTATTGGCCGGGCACAGATACAACCTGTATCAGCGCCTATTGGCCGGTAGCGGGTCAGTTTGACTCACTACCGGCCCTTCTGATGCCGCACCACGACTAAGCTTCGGCAGCCATGCCCGCCGCCCCCGACATCCACAACCTGATGGAAGAAGCCGACCGCCACATCACCTGGGACATCGTCGCATTCCGCCGCCTGACGAAATCCGAGATGATGGGCGCAATCCGCTTCTGGTACGCCCGGGAGAAACGCCACCCGGCCCGCGGCGAGCGCATTACGATCGTCACGACAATGACCTGAAAAAAGCCGGCCCCTCTCGGAGCCGGCTTTTCGTCGTCAGATACCGCGTGCGGTAGTTACGCCCTCGCGTACTTCACGGTCGCGAGCTTCACCCACGACAGCATCTTGATGTACACCCACCCGATGTCGAACTCGTACCACTTGGCCTTGAACTTCGCCGAGTGCGGGTCGGCGTGGTGGTTGTTGTGCAGCTCCTCGCCGCCGAGCCAGATCGCGATCGGCGAGATGTTCCGGCTCTCGTCCTTGACCTCGAAGTTGCGGTAGCCGAGCGCGTGGCCGACGCCGTTGATGATGCCGGCGGCCCAGAACGGAATCCAGATCATCTGCACGCCCCACACGATCGCGCCCGACGAAGAAGCCGAACAGATAGATGTCGATGGCGAGCATCAGGAAGATGCCGAGCCAGTTCAGCGGCTCGAGCAGATGGCGCTCGATCCAGTCGTTCGGCGTGCCCTTGCCGTACTTCTCGAGCATGCCGGGCTGCCGGATCGCCTTCCGGTAGTAGAACGCGCCCTTGAGCACGATCTTGCGCAGCCCTTCCACGAGCGGGCTGTGCGGATCGCCCTCGCGATCGGCGAACGCGTGATGCTTGCGATGGCAGGCCACCCACTCCTTGGTCACGATCGCCGTCGTCAGCCACAGCCAGATCCGCATCGGCAGCGCCGCGATCGAGTGGAAGCGTCACGCCGCGGTGCGTCTGCGCGCGATGCAGGAAGAGCGTGACGCACACGTTCGTGAGATGTCCCGCGACCACGACGAACAGGACCGGGATCCACCAGTGCTGCGAGAGGTGCCCGTAACCCGCCAAAGCATGCATTGCGTGTGCACTCCTGTGAGACGCAGATCATTCTCGCGCCACGGCTCGAGAGCAAGCCGCGTCGCGCCCTCCTCGCGGGCCACAGACCTCCATCACCCGCCCCTGCTGCCGTCCAGACCCGCGAATCGGACCCTTAACGGACAATCCTCCGACTTATATCCCGCCGGACCGTCGTGCACGTCCTTCCGCACGCCCGGTCCCTGGCCTCCCGTTACGCCCATTGGGCGACCGGATGCCCAGCCAGGCCGCTGAGCCCGCCTGTCGTCGCGGGTCCTGCCGTGCCTGCGCCCGGAGGGGTGTGCCCCACGTGTCGTTCGACGAATTCCAGTCGGGAACGAAGCGCTCCGGCCATAGCCGGGCGCCGACGACCGCGGCCTTGACCGCCACCGTCGCCGCGAACTCCGTGCTTCGCGCCCAGATGTCCACCGGGAGCGAGACGTCCTGCGTGGTGTCGTCGCTCAGTTTGAGCCGGAGGGTCACAGGGAAGACGATCGACGTGTTCCGGCGCAAGTAGATCACCGCCGTCCGATCCCGCGGATCCGCTGGCGCCCACCCGCCCCGCCAGCCGCCACCGGCGCCACCGAGCTGTCGGTCGTCCGGGTCGCCGGGCCCATCGCGCTCCGAACCGCGCTCGCGATCTGCTGCTGTCCGCATGGTTCGCCACGCTGTCGATCCCGATGTCGAGCACGTCGGTCGGAGTAGAAGAACGCGCGCCAGAACCACGACGAGATCCTGCCCGGACACGTTCTCGATCGTCCGGAAGAAATCGCCCGGCGTCGGATGCTTGAACGCCCACCGGTGCACGTACTCGCGAAACGCGCGATCGATCGTCTCACGCCCGACGACGTTGTCGCGCAGCGTGAGCAGCACCGCGCCCGGCTTCCGGTAGCCGATCGCGCCGAGCGCGGCGCGCATCGATGTGGTCGGGCGGCGTCATCAGCGGCGACTGGTCGCCGTTGCTCGACGGTCTCGCGCCAGTTGCGCCATGTACGCCGGACACGAGCTCGCTCCCGGGTACGCGCGCTCGTTCGCGAAGGCGTTGATGTACGTGTTGAAGCCTTCGTCCATCCACGCGTACCGCCGCTCGTTCGAGCCGACGATCATCGGGAACCACTCGTGCCCGTGCTCGTGGTCGATGGTCCCGAAGATCGACGCGGGATCGTCGCGTTGCCGTAGTGCACCATCACGAACATCGGATACTCCATCCCGCCCACCGGGCCGGCGACCGATGTCGCCTGCGGATACGGGATACGGGAGACACGAGCTCGCGAGTAGTGCCGGATCGTCCACTGCGTCTGCTCGGCGCCGTGCTCCCACGCCTTCCCCGCCTTCGGCTCCTCGTAGTACGCCTGGCACAGCACACCGCCGGATTCCCGGCGATCGCCCCGTTGCGTCGCATCCCACCGGAAATCGGGCGCCGCCGCCCACGCGACATCGCGCACGTTCGTCGCGCGGAAGCGCCACGTCCGCGTCCCCGCCCGGTGCGTCGGTCTTCGCCGCGCGGCCTCCGCCGCCGTGATGATCGGCACCACCGCCGTGTCGACGCGCCGCGCGACGCCAGCCGCTGCCGCTCGCGATGGGCTCAGCACTTCGGCGGGATTCTGCAGCACGCCGCTCCCGGCGACGGTGTAGCCGGCGGGCACGGTGACGGCGTAGTCGATGTCGCCGTACTCGAGGTAGAACTCGCCCTGCCCGAGGTACGGGTCGGTGTTCCAGCCGCGGACGTCGTCGTAGACGGCCATGCGCGGATACCACTGCGCGATCTCGTACAGCGCGCCGTCGCGTCCCATGCGGTCGGAGCCGTGCTCGGGCACCTCGAACGCGTAGCTGCACGACGATCGTCAGCTTGCCGCCATGCGGCGCGAGCGGCTGCGCCAGATCGATCCGCATCATCGTGTCGTCGATCTTGGGCGCGACCGCCGCGCCGTTCACCGTCACGTCGCCCAGCTTGTAGCCGCCCTCGAAGTTGCGCACGCCCCAGCGCGAGTCCGCGGGGAAGAGCGCCGAGCCTTTGCTGCCGTGCCGGAAGAGATTCTGGTCGAGCTGCAGCCAGACGAACCGCAGCGTGTCGGGCGAGTTGTTCGTGTAGCGGATGGTCACCGTGCCGTTGATCGTCCGCGACGCCGTGTCGAGCGTCGCCGCGATCGTGTAGTCGGCGCGCTGCTGCCAGTACGCCGGCCCCGGCGACCCGGACGCGTCCCGGAACTGGTTCGGACCCGGCCAGTCCATGCGGTCGGTCGTGTAGAACGGATCGTTGCGCTGCTCGGTATACACGGGCGCCTTTGCGCCCCCAGCGCCGGCCTCCTGGGCCACCGCCGGCCGGCCGGCCGCCCCCACAACGGAGAGAACGAACCCCTGCATCACCAAAGCGTGCCCGAACCTCAAACATCCCCCTTCATTTGGCCATCACCCCAATCCCCAATCCCCAATCCCCAATCCCCAATCCCCAATCCCCAGTCCCATCCCAATCCCAATCCCCAATCCCCAATCCCCAATCCCCAATCCCCAATCCCCAATCCCCAATCCCCAATCCCCAATCCCCAGTCCCCAGTCCCCACCCCCATCACGCCGCCGGCGCTCCAGCAATCTCGAGGGCCGACACGTCGCCGGTCCGCTCGTCCACCACGGCGATCCGGTGCGCGTTCGTGTCGGCCACGTACAGCAGCTCCCGGCCCGCGTGATACGCGAGCCCGCCCGGCTCGCGAAATCCCCGGATGAATGTCTCGGCGGTTCGCGCGATCGGATCGACCCACTTCACCGCATCGTTGTACGAGTCGGCGACCAGAACCCGCCCGCTGGGATGGATCGCGATCCCCTGGGGATGCTGCAGCCGCGCGGTCTCGTTGTCGCCGTCGCGATCGCCGAAGTCGAACAACCCGGTCCCCACCACGGTCCGCACGTCGCCGGTCGGCCGGCCCGCTCCCGGCTCGTCCACCGCCAGCGATCGCACGGAGCTCGACTCGGCATCCACGAAATAGAAGCGCCTCCCATCGGGCGACGGCGTCAGTCCCATCGGCTGCGCGAGCAGCGCGTCCCCCGCCGGCCCGTCGGTGATGTCCTCCCCGCCACTCCCCGCGACGACGTCCGCGCCCGAGTGCGCGCCGCTCCCGCGCAATGACCAGATCTGATGGGTGCCCGCCATCGCCACGTACACGACGTCGCCCGCCACGGCGACATCCCACGGCGATGACATCGCGCCTGCCGCCCGCTCGCGGCGCGTCCGGAGCTGATGCCCCGTGCCAGCCACGGTCCGCACGCCGCCGTTCGTGAGGTTGAGCGCCCGCACGGCGTGGTTCTCGATGTCGGCGATGAACAGGCTCTCGCCCTGGAACGCGACGCCGGCCGGACTGTTGAACCGCGCCTCCAGCCCGTCCACGAACCCCGGCACCCCGTCACCCGCCACATGCGTAACCACCATCCGCCGCCCGCCGCCACCGCGTCCCTCGCCATACACGCCGGTCAACGATCCCACCAGCACGCGATGATGCCCGGTGTCCGCCACCGCGATCAGATCGCCGTGCACGGCGACTTTGGCCGGATAACGGAGGGTGCCGGACGGAACGGGATCGGGATCGGGCGGAAACGCCAGCAGCTCCCGGTCGATCTCCCCCATCGGATCGTGGGTCGCGATCAGACGCTCCACCAGCGGCGCCAGCATCTCGGCCGTGAACTCCCCCGCGTGCGACCCGAGTACGGCACCGGTGGGATCGATGAACACGAGCGTCGGCCACGCCCGCACGGCGAAGCTGCGCCAGATCCGGTACTGCCGGTCGTTGATGATCGGGTGCATCACCCCCAGCCGCCGCGCCGCGGCCCGGATACGTCCGGTCTCCCGTTCGGCCGTGTACTTCCCGGCGTGCACGCCGATGATCGCCAGCTCCGCCGGGAACCGGTGCTCGAGTTCCCGCAGTTGGGGTATCACATGCTGGCAGTTGATACAGCCGTACGACCAGAAGTCGAGGAGCACGATCTTGCCCCGCAATCCTTCCAGCGTGAGCGCCTCTCCGCCGGTATTGATCCAGTCCAGATTGGTCGGAAACGCGGGCGCCCTGACGGGCGGCGCGGCGAGTATCTCGTGAACGGCCATTGTTGGAGAATATAGAGACCGGCTTGCGCTGCGGAACGCGGCCTCGGCAGCCAAACGCTCTGGACTGCTGCGACTCCTATCCTGTCGGTCCCCTCGGACCCGGGAAGGTCCCTTGCCGCGACGTCTCTCGGGTGCCAGATGCCGGCTCTCGTGGCACGAGCGTGATCATCAGCCCCACGGCTCGCGAGACACGATCGAGCGTACCGAAGCGCGGGTTGCCGGTCATCCCCTCGATCTCGGAGATTCTCGATTGTGTCGTGACTGCCCGAAAGGCCAGGTCGCCTTGCGAAAGCCCGAGCGCTAGTCGCGCACTGAGTAGTGCGTTCGCGACGGCAATGCCCGACGCCATCTCCTCGAGCAGTCTGCGATCGGTGGTGCTGTATTTCGGTGTGAGCAGGCCCTTTCGCATTTTGTGAATATACCGTATACGGAATACCGGGCAACCTCCATTAATGACCTACATTATGTTGCCGCGCATGGCTGCCGCTCAGATCGCTCGCCGCCCAAACGGCACCTTCGCGAACCCGTGGGGATCCAGCGGCCGCCTCCCCGGCCTCGGCGCAGTCCTCAAATGGTCGGTGCAGAGGCTGCTATCGCGCCCCGCGCACTCGATCTCGCGCCGAGAGTTCGCCGCGCGCTTCCCATTGGCAACCAACGACTTCCCCACGCCGCGCGCGCCGCCGCCGGACGTCGTCATCACCTGGGCCGGCCACTCAAGTTTCCTCATCCAGATCGGCGGCCGCAACATCCTCACCGATCCGGTGTGGAGTAGCCGCGCCTCCCCGTTCCAATGGCTCGGCCCCAAACGCTGGGCGCCGCCCGCCATCCCCTTCGCGAACCTCCCGCCGATCGATGCGGTCGTGATCTCCCACGATCACTACGATCACCTCGATGACCCGATCATCCGCCGCCTCGCGCGCCTCGATCCCCCGCCACGCTGGTACGCCCCGCTCGGCGTCGGGTCATGGCTCGAACGACGCGGCGCACGCGGCGTGCGCGAGTTCAGCTGGTGGGACCAGGATGAATGGACGGACCCCGGATTCCCGTCGCCCCTCACGATCACCGCGACGCCGGCCCAGCACTTCTCCGGACGCGGCCTCACATCGCGCAATCGCACGCTCTGGTGCGGATGGAACATCCGCACACACGACCGGTCGGTGTGGTTCGCCGGTGACACGGGCCGCCACCCCGCCTTCGCCGAAATCGGCGCCGCACTCGGCCCCCTCGACGCCATCCTGATGCCGGTCGGTGCCTACGACCCGCAATGGTTCATGGCGCCAGTGCACATGTCGCCCGAAGATGCGGTCGCCGCATTTTCTGAGACGACCGCCGCGGCCCCCCACCCCGATGGACGCATCCCCATCATGGCCGGCATGCATTGGGGCACGTTCAAATTGACCGATGAGTCCATGGACGAGCCGCCCGATCGCACACGCCGCGCATGGGCCGCCGCCGGGTTGCCCCCGGACCGCCTCTGGATCCCCGCGCACGGTGAGTCTCGCACGCTCTGACGTCGCCTGACGTCTTCTGAACCTCATCGCGCATGGTATATTGGCCGTCGTGAGCGTTCCCGCATTGCCCTGGGCCGCCGCGTTCGCGGCCATCGCAGCGGGACTCGTCCTCCTCCGCCTGCTCACCTCGCGCCGGTACGCCCGCGGCCGGCCAGCACGCCTCCCGCTCGGCGCGGACGGCATCATCGTTGGCGCGGGCCCAATCAGCCTGCCCGCCACGGCTACACCCGGCACCCGCCAACCCGCTGCGCTCCTGCTCCACGGTTTCGGCGACACGCCCCAAACGCTCGCCCATCTCGCGGTCTATCTCCACGACCACGGCTGGACGGTCCGCGTCCCACTCCTCCCCGGCCACGGCCGCACACTCGGCGAATGGGCGCGAACCCGCGCCGCCGATTGGCTGGATGCGGCACGCACCGAGTTGGCGGCGCTCCGGGGCCAGCACGACGCGGTCGCCCTCGTGGGCCTGTCGATGGGTGGTGCGCTGGCGTCGGTGCTCGCCGCCGAGGAATCGGCCCGCGATGCCGCCAGCACCCCGCGCGATGGACACACCGCGCGGATCGTCGCCCTCGTCCTCATCGCCCCGTACCTCGCGATGGCCTGGTGGATGCGGACGCTGGCCGCCCTCCACCACGTGATCGCACCAGTGATGCCGTACGCCTACGCCGGAGGCGGCCCATCGATTCTCGACGAGGCCGAACGCGAGAAGAACCTCGCCTACGGCGTAACCACACCGCGGCTCGTCAACGAGCTCGCCCACCTCGTGCGCGCCGCCCGCGCAGCCCTGCCGCAGGTCACGATCCCAACCCTGCTGATCCAGTCCCGCTTCGACAACCGCATCCGCCCCGCCACCGCCAAGTGGGCGCTCGGCGCCCTCGGCGCAACCGACAAGCGGCTGGTCTGGATCGACCACGGCGGCCACGTGATCACCGTGGACCACGGCCACGAAGAGGTATCCTCGTGCGTAGAGAGGTGGCTGGCCGCACACAGGACTGGTGGATCGATGTAATGAATCAATGTAGGGGCGGGTCATGACCCGCCCGTCGTAACGCCGGCCGGCACAGACGCCGGCGGCCAGTACCACGCTATCGGAGACCACGTGGCTGTACGGATCGGGGTGCCGAAGGAAACGGATGCGCGCGAACAACGGGTCGCGGTTGTACCCGACGGCGTACGCGCATTGGTGCGCGCCGGCGCGGCCGTCGTCGTCGAGCGCGGCGCCGGAGCACGGGCATACTATGACGACGCGCTCTACGAAACGGCGGGCGCCACGCTCGCCAGCGATCCGGCCGCGATCTACGACACCAATGTCGTGGTCAAGGTGCAACGCCCCGCGCCGGACGAGATCGCACGCCTCCGCCGCGGCATGCTCCTCATCGCGTTGATGGCCCCAGCCTCCCACCCCGAAACCGTTCGCGCACTGCTCGGCGCCGGCGTGACCGGTCTGGCCCTCGAGCTCGTGCCGCGCATCACTCGCGCGCAATCCATGGATGTGCTCTCGTCACAGAGCACCGTCGCCGGCTACAAGGCGGTCCTGATCGCCGCCGACGCACTGCCGCGCCTCCTGCCCATGATGACGACGGCCGCGGGCTCGCTGCCCCCCGCCAAGACGTTCGTACTGGGCGCCGGCGTCGCCGGCCTCCAGGCCATCGCCACCGCGCGCCGCCTCGGCGCCGTCGTCAGCGCGTTCGATGTCCGCGCCGCGGCCCGTGAACAGGTCGCCAGCCTCGGCGCCACGTTCGTCGCGGCGGAATCGGTGAGCGCCGACGGCGAGACGGCCGGCGGCTACGCCAAGGAACAGTCTGAAGACCAGCAGCGCCGCATCGCGGCCGCCATCGGCGGCCACATCACCGGCATGGACATCGTGATCTCGACCGCGCAGATCCCCGGGCGGCCCGCACCCCGTCTCATCAGCGCCGAGATGGTGCACGGAATGCGGCCCGGCTCCGTCATCGTCGATCTCGCCGCGGAAGCCGGCGGCAACTGCGAGCTGACCCGGCCCGGTGAGACCGTCGAATCCGGTGGCGTGCGCATCCTCGGCCCGCTCAATGTCCCGAGCATGCTGCCGTTCCACGCCAGCCAAATGTTCAGCAAGAACGTCGTCACGCTGCTGCAGCATCTGATCAAGGACGGCGCACTGGCCATCGACATGACCGACGAGATCACCAAGGCCATGGCGGTGACGAACGGCGTGACCGCATGACAGGATGCATGACGGGAAGCATGACGGGACGCGCCTCGATTCCCACAGGGAGAATGGAATGGAGATAACGACTATTACGGAGTTGTACGTGTTCGTGCTCGCGGGATTCGTCGGCTACCAGGTTATCACCCGGGTTCCGCCACTCCTCCACACGCCGCTCATGTCGGCCACCAACGCGATCTCGGCGATCTCCGTCGTCGGCGCCATGGTCATCGCCGGTGCCCACTACAATCGCGTCAGCACCATCCTCGGCTTCATCGCCGTCGCGTCGGCCACCGTCAACGTCGTCGGCGGATTCCTGATCACCGACCGCATGCTCCGGATGTTCCGCCCGGCTGGCCGCGGCGCGGCCGAAGCGCCAGCCGAAAAGACCGGCGCACCGGCCGCCGGCGCACCCGCCGGCGCCGCGACAGGCAGCTCGTCACCCGCGGCACGGTAGCCGATGGCTCGCACGATCTTCATCGAGACGACGTACCTCGTCGCGTCGGTGCTGTTCATCCTCGGGCTCCGCAGTCTCACGCGGCCCGAGAAGGCGCGGCGGGGCATGCAGATGGCGGCCGCCGGCATGGTGTTCGCCATTGTCGGCACGCTCGTCAACCACGAGATCGTCGACTACCACTGGATCGCGGCCGGCATCGCCGTCGGCGCCCTCATCGGCTACCCGCTCGGCATGTGGGTGCCCATGACGGCGATGCCGCAGCAGGTCGCGATCTCGCACATGTTCGGCGCACTGGCCGCGACGATCGTCGGAGTCGCCGAGTACTACACGGCGTCGGGTGTGGTCGGCCCGGGACGGATGATGGCGCTGGGGTTCGAGACGCTCTTCGGCGCACTGACCATCACGGGAAGCCTCATGGCAGCCGGCAAGCTGCAGGAGGTGCTGCCCGGACGGCCAATGACCTTCCGCGGGCAGAACGTCGTGAACATCGCCCTGTTCGCGGTGACGGTCGGGATCTTCGGGTATCTCGTCGTCCACCCCGAAAGCACTACGCTCTTCTACGTGATGCTGGCGCTCAGCCTCGCGATCGGTGTCTCCATGGTGCTGCCGATCGGTGCCGCGGACATGCCGGTGGTGGTCTCGCTCCTCAACTCGTACGCCGGCCTCGCCTCGGTCGCGACGGGATTCGCGATCGGCAACAACGTGCTGATCATCGCGGGCGCCCTCGACGGCGGATCGGGATTCCTGCTCTCGGTGCTGATGAGCAAAGCGATGAACCGGTCGTTCGCCAATGTGCTCTTCGGGGCGTTCGGCACACCGGCCGCCGCCACAGCCAAGACATCGGCTGGACTCACGGCGCGCTCGATCTCGGCGGAAGACGCGGCGCTGCAGCTCGCCTACGCGAGCCTCGTGGTGATCGTCCCCGGCTACGGCATGGCCGTCGCGCAGTCGCAGCACCAGGTGCGCGAGCTGGCGGAGCAGATCGAGGCCCGCGGCGGGACGGTGAAGTATGCGATTCACCCGGTGGCCGGCCGGATGCCCGGACACATGAACGTGCTGCTCGCCGAAGCGAATGTCCCGTACGATCGCCTCTACGACATGGACGAGATCAATCCCGAGTTCGAGCGCGCCGATGTCGCGCTCGTCATCGGCGCCAATGACGTCGTGAATCCCGCGGCCCGCTCGGACCCGTCGAGTCCCATCTACGGCATGCCCATCCTCAACGCCGACAAGGCGCGGTCCGTCATCGTCCTCAAGCGCAGCATGAACCCGGGCTTCGCGGGCATCGAGAACGAGTTGTTCTTCAAGACCGGCACGAGCATGCTGTTCGGTGATGCCAAGGCATCGCTGACGAAGCTCATCACCGAGGTGAAGGCGGTGTAGGAGAGAATGTTTCTCCTTTCGGCTCGCGCCGGACAAACACCGAGGGCCGGCTGCAACCGCAGCCGGCCCTCGGTTCGTTCACGACTCGTCCGTCCGGCGAGCGGTTCCCCACTCGCGGCGTTGGCGCGCGGTCAGCTCCCCGTCGTGCCACCCGATGACGACCCCGGTCCGAAAACCGGACGCGCCGGTGCCGGTGCCGACGGATGCGTGACGCGCTCGACGAGCCCGGACGCCATCTCTCCGAGCTTGGTGACGCCTTCGCGCGTTTCCTGCGCGACCGCTGTCGCCACACGCGCGACACTCGCGCCCGCCGCCTGCGCGGCATTGGTCACCGCCTTCTTCACCGCGGCCTGCTGCTTCGGCGCCTTCCGTTCGATCTTGTGCACGGCTTTCGTGATCGCCTTGCTCACGGCCTTCCCGGCTTTCTTCGCGCGGGCCCGCGTCGCGCTCACGCGTTTGGTGGCACGCTTGGTGACGCGCTTGGTGACGCGCTTGGCGGCGCGTTTCGTCGCGCGCTTCGCTGCACGCGTCGTACGCTTTGCCGTGCGCTTTACTGCACGCTTCGCTGAAACCTTTCGCGCGCCCTTCTTGGCCGTCCTACGGCGAGACTTGGTCCGTTTGGCGGCCTTACGGGAAGATTTGCGCTTCGTTGCCATGGGTGCAGCTCCCGAGAGGTGGGGTGATCGCGGAGTCGTCAAAAAGATCCGCAGGGGAGACCGTTAGAGCAAGGCACGCTCTGTACCGCGACAGGCGAGCGCCCGCCGCACCGCCACCCGCTGCGCCCCCCGCACCCCGGGGGCGTGCGGTATATTCGTCCCCTTGGCTGGACCCGCTGGACGGGTCTCGGCCGCCACCTCTTTCCCGGCCGTGAGCAGCCCCGAATTATGAGTCTTCGTCTCGCACTGCTGAGTGCGCTCCTGGGACCGGTCCTCGCCGGTGCGGCCTGCAGCGGATCCCCCGCCAAGTCCGGAGGAACCGGGGACAGCGCCGCCCAGACTGCCGCACCTGCCCCCGCTACCACCCCGGCCGCCGCCCCCGCCGGTGCCAGCGCGGACCCCGACCAGGCGGTCGCCGGTAGCGGCGTCCCCGCGGGATTCGTCGGGCGCACGGATGAAGCCGGGTCGCCCATCTCCGGCGCGAAGTACACCGCCGCGGCCAATGGCACCTGGGAGGTGCGGACGGGACCCGCGCATATCCTCTACTCGCCATCCCTGGTCGCGCACACGCACTACACGGTCTCGGCGAAGTTCGATCAGGTGGAAGCCCCCCACCACCCGGAAGCCTACGGGATCTTCATCGGCGGACAGCAGCTCGACGGGCCGGGGCAGCGGTACGCCTATTTCCTCGTCCGCGGCGACGGGAAGTTCGCGGTCAAGGTCCGGGATGGCGACGACGCACGCACGGTACTGCCGTTCACGGCGAGTCCGGCCGTCCCCCAGGCTGACGCGTCGGGCAAGGCCTCCTACACGCTGCGCGTCGCGGTCACCGACCGCGTGCGGTTTTACGTGAACGACCAGGTGGCCGCGACGATCGATGCGAAGAGTGTCCCCACGGACGGCATCGCGGGCGTGCGCATCAATCACAACCTCCACGTGATCGTCACGCCGGCGTCGCTGGCGGCCGCACCGAAGTGATCGCCGGGTAGTGGCTCACGGGGCCGTGTACAGCTACCTGCAGTTCGCGCTGATCACGTTCACGTCGATCCTGTTCATCGTGGACCCGATCGCGGTCATCCCGACGTATCTGGTCATCACCCGCAACGAAACCGCGGAGCAGCGCGCCCGCACGGCGCGCCGCGCCTGCATCGCCGCCGGCATCCTCCTCGCGGCGTTCGGGTTCGCGGGCCGCGTCATCTTCGAGCTCGTCGGCATCACATTGGCCGCGTTCCGCATCGCGGGCGGCGGCATCCTGTGGCTGATCGCCATGGACATGCTGCGGTCGCAGCGCACGACGCAGGAGACGCCCGCCGAGATCGTGGAAGGGCAGGAGAAGGACGACGTCGCGATCACGCCGCTCGCCGTCCCGATGCTCGCCGGCCCCGGCGCGATCACGACGGTCATGGTCCTCGCGGGCCAGGCCCACACGGCGGCGCGCGCGGCCGCCGTCTACGGCGCGATCGCGCTCGCCGCGTTCATCTGCTGGGTCGTGCTCCGGGTCAGTGATCGTCTCATCGTCCGGCTCGGACGCACGGGGATCCAGATCATGACCCGCATGATGGGTCTCTTACTGGCCGCCCTGGCGGTCCAATTCGTCATCACGGGAGTTCAGGATGCGATGGGGAAGTAGCGCGTCGATCGGTGCGTGGGGTTGTACGTGGGCGCTCGCCGGCGCCGTTCTCTTGACCGTGCCTGTCGGGGCGCAGACGGCCCCGGCCCACGCGACCCCGGCCCATGCGACGCCGGCCCACGCGACGCCGGCCCAGCCGCTCGCCGGCTACACGGCTGCCGATGCCGTCGCCGAGGCCGCGGCCGAGAATCGGGTGATCGCGCACCCCGACGCGGCCTCCGCCGATTCGATGTCCCGCGCGCTCTCCCGCGAGCCGCACATGGCCGGGACGCCGGCCCAGGCGCGCACGCGCGACTATGTGGTCGGCCTCCTGCGCCGCTGGGGTCTCACCACCGAGGTGCGCGCCTACGATGTCTACATGCCGCAGCCGGTCTCGCTGCACGTGTGGCGCCTCGGCGCACCCACCGCCGCCGATTCCGAGGAGCTGCCGCTGGCCGAAGGCCCGGTGGCTGGCGACTCCACGTCGTCGGCCTTTCCCCAGGTCCCCACGTTCAACGCGTACAGCGGGAACGGCAGCGCCGCCGGTGAGGTCGTGTATGTGAACTACGGGCTGATCCAGGACTACGCCCACCTCGACTCGGTCGGCGTCTCGGTCGCCGGCAAGGTCGTGATCGCACGCTACGGCCATTCCTTCCGCGGAATCAAGGCCCGCGAGGCGGAGCGCCACGGCGCGGCCGCGCTCCTCATCTACAGTGATCCGGCCGACGACGGCTACGCGCGCGGCGATGTCTACCCCGAAGGCCCGATGCGCCCGGAGCAGGGCGTCCAGCGCGGCAGCATCATGAACGACAACGGTGACCCCAGCACGCCCGGATACCCGAGCACCACCGGCGCGCGCCGCACCGATCCCGCCCAGATGCCCATCCCGCACATCCCGGTCGTGCCCATCTCCTACGGCAACGCGACCCGGCTCCTCCGCGACCTGCGCGGCAACGGCAATGCCCCCGCCGGAGCAGCGGCCAGCCTCGCCCGCAGTGAGGTGCGCTTCCCGCAGCAGTGGCAAGGCGGCCTGCCCTTCCGCTACCACGTGGGCCCCGGTCCGGTGCGAGCGCGCGTCGCCTACACGGGCGAAACCGGCCCGGCCGGCTATCACACCATCTGGGATACGTTCGCCGTAATCCGCGGCACCGAATTCCCCGACGAGATGGTGATCGCGGGCGGCCATCGCGATGCCTGGGGACCCGGCGCCGCCGACAATGTCAGCGGTGTCGTGAGTGTGCTCGAGATGGCGCGCGCGTTAGCGGCCGAGGTCAAAGCGGGGCACCGTCCGAAGCGCACGATCGTGCTCGCGACGTGGGACGCGGAAGAGTGGGGACTCATCGGATCGACGGAATACGTGGAGGACGATTCCCTCCGCCTCGTGCGCGGCGCGGTCGCCTACTTCAATCAGGATGTCTCGGCCGACGGCCCGGTGTTCGGCGCGACTGGGTCACCATCGCTCCGCGCGATCACCCGCGAGGTCACGCAGATGGTGCCCGACCCGGACGCCAGCGCCGGTGTCAGCATCTATGATGCCTGGCGCGGCGGCGATCCCATGGCCACTCCGCGGGTAGACTCGGGCGGGCCGGAGTTCGGCGACCCGGGCGGCGGATCGGATTTCGCCGGCTTCGCCAATCACCTCGGTGTCCCGATTCTGTCGTGGGGTTTCGGTGGCTCCGGCGGCGTCTATCACTCCGCATACGACGACTACAACTGGGAATCCCGCTTCGGCGACCCCGGCTACAAGCGGCACGCCGCATCGGCTCGCGTCGGAGCGGCGCTGCTGCTCCGCATGGCCAACGCCGACATCCTGCCGTACGACTACGGCGAATACGCGCGGACCATGCGTGGCTACCTGCCGGGCATCGAAGCCGCGGTCGCGGCGCACGGATGGTCCGTGCCGGTCACCGCGCTCACACAGGCGATCGCCAACATGGAGACCGCGGCCGGCGCCTGGGCCGGAGCGCGTGACTCGGCACTCGCGGGCGGCACGAGCGCGAGCGCGGCCGGACCGCTGCGCCATCCTGCCGGCGCCGGACCCGCCGCCCGTCCCAACACCGCGGCGCTTCGCAGCGCGAACGCGGCCCTGATGCGTGTCGAACGCGCCCTCACACGCCCGGAAGGACTGCGCTCGCGCCCATGGTACCGGAGTCTGATCTACGCCTCGGATGAAGACAACGGGTACGCCGACGTGGCGTTCCCGTCGATCGCGGAAGCGGTGCGGTCCGGCGATTCGGCGTTGGTGGCACGCGAGGTCGCGGACCTCGCCACGCGCTTCGGCGCGGCGTCAGCCGCGCTGCGCGATGCCGCTGTCGCGGTGCGGCCAGCCGGCCGCCGCGAATGACGACGCGGCTTCCCGCGGACCCGGTGGCGCGCTAGCCGCACGCGGCTCGGTGCCACGCTGTTCGCCGGCGCGCGGCTCCTTGCCCCGCGCCTCGTCGGCTCGCGCCGCCCGGTCCGCGACCAGCACGCCCTGCGAGTCGTCAGCCGCCGGGTCGAGATCGACGTCCGCGCTCACGTCCGGCTCGACCACCGGGGTCGGCGATCGCGGAGGCTCGAGGGCGATCACGGCGTCGCGCGCCTGCGACGCCGTCACGCCGCTCACCGCGCCGCTGCACGCGCAACCCAGCCGCGGCCCGAGATCGAGCAGCACCGGCGCACCCGTGATCAGGTACTGCGCGAGCTCCGCGGCGTACTCGACTTCGCGGATCTCCACCACCGACCGCGGGATGAACGGCAGCGCGTCGTCATCCTCGTCACTGCCATCGTCCGCCGCCTGCACCACACCATCCTGCAGCAGGCTGTCGATCGGCAGCCCCCCGGGCAGCGAGTGGCAACGCCGGCGATCGGGTGCGAAAAACGAGTTGAACACCAGGGGCTCTTCTGCCACGACGATGCCGCGCCCGGCCAGCGACGCGTAGAACTCTTCCGGCCGGACCTGCCGGTCGATCGAGGGCTCGTTGCTCGCGGACGGACACGTGCCGACGTACGTGATGTCGATCAGCGTCTCGCCGTACAGCTCCCGCAGATACCGCGCGGTCGCGACCGGCGGCGCCACGAACGACACGAGAAAGGGAAGGAGGTCCGCTCCCGGTCCGAGCAGGCGGTCCCGCACCCGGCGGCACGAGCAGAAGATCGCGCTGGGCAGCGTGCGCGTCGCGAGCCGCCGCGCGCACCCTTCGGCGATCAGCTCATCGCCCCACGTCGCCGGAATCGCCGCCGCGTAGCCCGCGGCACGGCACGCATGGGCCACTTGCACCGGGGTCGCCGGCCGCGCCGCCAGATACCCGTCCGCACCGATGATGACGAACGGCGTCGGGGGCGTTGCGGGCGCACTCTCGGCGCGCGATGCAGGAGCGATGGGACCTCCATCCCGATGCGTTGGCGGGCTCTCATGTAAAAGGAAGCGGACCTCGCGGACGATGTCCAGCGCATCACGCACGCGCGCGCATCGCCGGCTCGCACGCCGCAGCCAACGCGGTGTGGTGAAGGACGCAATGACAAGTCACGTTGACCGCGCCCCGGTCATGTTGGGAGCCGTGGGCGCTGTGCCGGGTCCCGATGTTTGGCGCCCCAGGTTTGGCGCCCCAAAGTTGGGCCCCGGCTTCAGGCGTCGTATTCGTCCAGCAACCGCTCGACGAGCGGCCGGAGTGCCACGCCGGGATCCTCGCCCGCGGCGACGCCCTGGGCCAGCCGCGAGAAATGCCGCGCCATCTCGTCGGCGACGAAGCTCTCGGACGGACCGTGGACGCCATGGGCCTCGAGCGCGACGATCGCGAGCCGGCGGAGCAGGCCGAGGATCTCCGGATCGAGTCCGTTCAGCACGCCGGCATCGCGTGACGGCTCGGGCCGGGGATGATGCCGGCGGCGGGGCGCGCCCACGAGCGCCTGAAGCGTCGCGAGTTCCACGACGAACGACCCCGGGTCGTGAACGTGCACCGCGGCGATCACACCGGTGCGCCGGAGCCCCGCGAAGCAGCGCTCCACCGACTCGCGCACGACGGCGACGCCGTCAGGACTGCCCTGCCCGCGTCCCGTGATGATCAACACTTCCCGGGCACCCGACGCCTGCCGCTCCCGCAGCCACGACTCCGCGCGATACGCCGCGTCCGCCCCGGTCGGAAACGAGGCGCGCAGATTGAGGATGCAGTCCGGAGCGAACCGCACCGCGTCGAACGCGGACTTGAGCCCCCGGGACGCGGATTCCGCCGGCCGGCGGCGAGGGGACGGACCAGGCATGCTGCGGCACAATCTACGGCCCGGCCCACGACCGCGGTCCAGGCGGCGTCCGCCCTTAGCGGGCACGCCGTTTTTCTGTAGCTTTTCGTGATGCCATCGAAACGCGATCGCCAGGCGCTGATCCTGGAATTGATCGAGTCTCGCGCGGTCGCCAGCCAGGAAGACCTCCGCCGGCTGCTGCGCCTGCGCGGCTGGGACGTCACCCAGTCTACGCTCTCGCGCGACGTGCACGAGCTGCGCCTCGCCCGTGTCCCGACGGGCGACGGCGTGCAGTACGCCCGCGCCGACAACGCCGGCGCCAGCGACGAGGTCCGCCCCAGCCTGGAAGCCCTGCTCCCCCAGCTCGTGACGTCGGTGGACGGCGTCTCCGAGCTCCTCGTCGTGCGCACGACGCCGGGCAGTGCCCAGACCGTCGCCAAGGCCCTGGACACTTCACACCTCACGGACGTGATCGGCACCATCGCCGGCGATGACACGATCCTCATCGTCTGCCGCTCGGCCGCCGCCCGCGAACGCCTCGAACGCCGGCTGGGCCGCACCCGCTCGTAACACCCGCCGCCGTTGACGTCCCCCGTCCCGAATGTTTATTTATGCATTATCACCGCATAAATACACACCGCGAGGCGGCATGCCACCCACCCACCCCGACCGTCCGGTCTCCACGATCGTGCTCGCCTACTCCGGCGGGCTCGACACGTCGGTGATCGTGCCCTGGCTCAAAGAGCACTATCCCGGCGCACGCGTCATTTGCGTCGCCGCCGACATCGGACAAGGCGACGAGCTCCTCGGTGTCCGCGCCAAAGCCCTCGCCTCCGGCGCCGATGACTGCATCGTCGAAGACCTGAAACGCGAGTTCGTCGAGGAGTTCATCTGGCCGACGGTCCTCTCCGGCGCCGTCTACGGCCGGAAATACCTCCTCGGCACCGCGATGGCCCGCCCGCTCATCGCCCGCCGCCAGGTCGAGGTCGCGCGCCGCGTTGGCGCCGATGCCCTCTCCCATGGATGTACGGGCAAAGGCAACGACCAGGTCCGCTTCGAGCTCACCTACGCCGCCTTCGCACCCGACCTGAAAGTCATCGCCCCCTGGCGCGAATGGGACATCCGGAGCCGCGAGGACGCCCTCGCCTACGCCGCCGCCCGCCGCATCCCCGTCGCCGCCACCGCGCAGAAGATCTACTCCCGCGACCGGAATATCTGGCACGTCTCGCACGAAGGCGGTGCGCTCGAGGATCCCAACCAGGCACCCGCGGCCGATGTCTTCCAGCTCACGGTCGCACCCGCCCTCGCGCCCGACAAGCCGGAGTCCGTCGCGATTGCCTTCGAGCAAGGCGTCCCCGTCGCCGTCAACGGGATGCCGCTCGATGCGGTCACGCTCCTCCGCACGCTCAACACGATCGGCGCGCGCCACGGGATCGGACGCGTCGATCTCGTCGAGGACCGCCTCGTCGGCATGAAGTCCCGCGGCATCTACGAGACGCCCGGCGGCACGCTGCTCTACACCGCGCACAGTGAGCTCGAGCAGTTGACGCTCGACCGCCGCACGCTCGCCACCAAGGACTTCATCGCCAGCCGCTACGCGGATCTCGTGTACGAGGGCCGGTGGTGGACCACCGAGCGCGCCGCGTACGACGCGCTCGTCTCGGTCACGCAGCAGCACGTCACCGGCACGGTCACGCTGAGTCTCTACAAGGGCAATGTCACGATCGCCGGCCGTACGAGCCCGTTCGCGCTCTACGACGAACGCTTCGTCACGTTCGGCGCCGACGATGTCTACCAGCAGGCCGACGCCGCCGGGTTCATCCGCCTCTTCGCGCTCCCGCAGCGCGTCGCGGCGCTCCAGGCTCGTGAACGCGCCGCCGCGGCGCTCGCGGATACAGCGGCGCACGCGGCGCCGGATTTCGCCGGCACGGACGCGGAGATCGGGGAAGGCGCCACGGCCGGCGTCGCGGTGGGGGCCGCATGACGCCCCCGCCGGTTCGGCCGGGTGATCCGGTGACCGATACCGAAGACGCCGCACGCCCGTCCCCCGCGCGCGCACGCGCGCACCGCCTCTGGGGCGGCCGCTTCGCCGCCGAGAGTGCGCCGGCGCTCGAGGCGCTCAACCGGTCGGTCGGCACGGACTTCCGCCTCTGGCCGCACGATGTGCGTGCGTCGATGGCGTGGGCCGTGGCGCTCTGGGATGCCGGGGTCCTCACGCTGGAGGAAAGCCAGCGCCTCGAGATGGGGCTCTCGTCCGTGCACCAGCAGCTCGCCGATGGCGCACGCCCGGAAACGGGCGATGAAGATGTGCACACGATGATCGACCGGATGCTGAACGCCGGGGTGGGCGAGCTCTCGGGCCGCCTTCATACGGGACGCAGCCGCAACGACCAGGTCGCGACCGCCGCGCGCCTCTGGTGCGCGGATGCGGTCGCGGGTCTGGATACCGCGGTCCGCGCGCTCCAGGAGACGCTGATCGCCCAGGCGACCGCGCTCGGCGACGCGCTCATGCCGGCCTACACGCACCTGCAGCGCGCGCAGCCCGTCGCCGCCGCGCACTGGCTGCTCAATCACTTCTGGCCCCTCGAGCGCGACCGCGCCCGTCTCGCCTCCGCCGGCCGCTCGGCCATGGCGACTCTGCCGCTCGGCTCCGGCGCGATCGCCGGGTCGGCCTACCCGATCTCGCGCGTGCTCCTCAAGGAGAGCCTCGGCTTCACGGCTGTCTCGCCCAACAGTGTGGACGCCGTTGGCGATCGCGATTTCGTCGCCGAGGTGCTGTTCGCCACGGCGCTGCTCGCGACGCACCTGTCGCGGCTCGCGGAAGATCTGATCGTGTTCGGGTCGAGTGAGTTCGGCTTCGTGCAGTTCGGCGAGGCGTTCACGACGGGATCGAGCATGATGCCGCAGAAGCGCAACCCCGATGCGCTCGAGCTGGTGCGCGCATCCGGCGGCCGCGCCCTCGGCGACCTCGTCGCGCTACTCACGACGCTCAAGGGTCTGCCGAGCGGCTACAGCAAGGACATGCAGGAAGACAAACGCGCGCTCTTCGACGCCGTCGATACACTGATGCTGGTGCTCCCGGCCGCGACGGGCGCGCTCGGCGAGTTGGTGTTCCGGCGCGACCGGATGCAGGCCGCGGTCGGCAGTGGGATGATGGCGACCGATGTCGCCGACTACCTCGTCGCCCGCGGGGTCACGTTCCGCGATGCGCACCGCGCGGTGGGCACGCTCATCCGCGTCGCCGATGCGCAGGGTCTCGAGCTGCACGAGCTGCCCTTTGCGGAGTTCGCGGCCGTCCACCCGGATTTCGGGATCGATGTGTTCGAGTCGCTCTCGCCGCGCCGCTCCGTCGAACGACGCGACCTGACCGGCGGCACCGGCCCCGGCGCGCTCCAGGCGCAACTCGAAGCCGCGCGTGCGGCAATGGCCCCGCCGCGCGACACGCCCCGCGGCAACGGAGTGGTCATCGGCGTCCGCTGACCAAGCGGCTTTCGTTTACGGGCCACGCCCCGTCCACTGTAGTCGTCGTACACGATCGCCAGTCGTCGAGGGCAGTAGGGGCCGTTCGAGACCCGAAGGGCGCCTGTTGGGGCGAACCGTAGGTCGCCTGTTGGGGCGAACGGCCCCCGACGGATGCGGCGGCGCGCTCCCTGTCGGCCAACCGTAGGTCGCCTGTTGGGGCGAACCGTAGGTCGCCTGTTGGGGCGAACCGTAGGTCGCCTGTTGGGGCGAACCGTAGGTCGCCTGTTGAGGCGAACGGCCCCGTTCCCGGGCCGCTCCCGGGTGACATCTTGTAGGCGTGTTCCGTGCGTTTTTCTTCCTCGTAGCCACGACGTTCCGGAATCGCCTGTTCCAGCGCATCCGGCGGCTCCGGCATCCGCGCTACCTGGCCGGCCTCGCGTTCGGCCTTTTCTACATCTGGGCCGTGTTCCTCCGGTCGTACCCCGCTGGCCTCCCATCGCATGCGAGTGGCCAGCCCGTCCAATTCGGCGATCTCCCCATCCGCGTCGTGTCCCTGGGGCTCCTCGTGTTCGTCGGCCGATGGTGGCTCTTCGAAACGGGAACGCCGGTGCTCGCATTCGCGCCAGCCGAGGTGCAGTTCCTCTTCGCGGCTCCACTGCGCAGGCGGGATCTGCTCCTGTACAAACTCCTCACCGCGCAGATCCAGCTTCTCGTCAGCGCACTCGTGATCAGTGTCGTCACGATCCGGATCGACCCCGAGATGCCGGCCGGTTTGCGGATGGCCGGCGCGTGGGTGTTTCTCGTGACGCTCTATCTCCACCATCTGGGCGCGTCACTGGTCCGCGTCGGCGTGGGACAGACCAGCCCGAGCCGCAAGCGGCCGGTTTTCGCGGCGGTGGTGGCTGGAGCGGTGGCGGTCGTCATGGTCATTGGCCTCGTGACCGCATGGCCGGCCCGGACGGATTCGGCCGGCGTGGGCGGCATCTTCGATGCGTTGGGCACCGTGCTCCGGAGCCCGCTGGTCGGGGCCGTGCTGTTGCCGTTCCGGATTGCACTCGCGCCGCTCTTCGCGACATCCCCCGAGGCGTGGTCGCGCGCCCTCGTCTTCGCGGTTCCGCTGCTCGCGGTCCACTACATTCTGGGTGCTCCGCATCGATGTGCCGTTCGAGGAGGCGGCGGCCGACGCATCCGCCGCGCTCGCCGACCGGATCCGCCTCATGCGCCGGCGGCTCATGAGCGGCGCGCCGCTCCAGACGAAACCGGGCCAGCCGGGCCACCCCCGGCGCGCGTGGTTCCGGCTGCGCAGCACCGGCCAGCCCGCTGTCGCGATCATCTGGAAGAACACGATCGCCCTGCAGCGCGGCGGATGGCGGACGGTGTGGATGACCGCCGCGTTCATTGTCGCGGTCGCTACGATTGTCATGGCCGGCCAGCGCTCGATGACCGGATCGCCAGCGCTGGCGCTGGCCGCGGGGCTCGCATCCCTCGCGTGGATGCTGGCGTTCCTCGGACCGGTCGCGTTTCAGAACGACCTGCGGCGCGATGTCGCCTACCTCGCGCTCCTCCGCACGTACCCGCTGTCCGGCGTCCGCATCGTGGCCGCGTCGATCGCCTCGACGGTGTTGCCGCTGGCCATCACGCAGCTCTCGCTGGTCATGATCGCCTGTCTGGTCTGTCCGCCGGAAATAGAACACCGGCCGATACTGGCCAGCGCGCGCGCCTCGGTCTTCGTGATATCGGCCATCGTGCTCCCGGCGCTCGACGCGACGTCGGCCACGATCGGCAACGCGATGGCGCTCCTCTTCCCGACGGCGCGTGCGCTCGGCACGGCGGTCGGAGGCGCGGGCGCGGAAGGCGTCGGCCAGATTCTCCTGACGCGCATCGCGTCGCTCATCGGGGCGATGCTCGCGTTCGTCATGCCGACCGGCGTGGCCGTGCTGGCGAGTTGGGTCGCGAGACACTTCGTCTCGGCACCGCCCGCGACGCTGTTCGCGATCGTCGCGTTCGCCCTCGGCTATGCGGGCCAGTTGTCGCTGATGATGCGGTTCACTGGTCGCGTCTTCGAACGGACGGACGCGGTCACCGTCAGCGCGGTCGACTAGCCGGCGGTCTAGCCGGTCTCGCTAGTCGCTGAGGGCCCGGACCCCGTTCCGCGCGGTCACGACGCTCACGACCATCCGCGCCGCCTCTTCGATCGTCACCCGGCCCGTGTTGAACTCCATGTCGTACAGGAGCGGGTCGCGCCAATCGGCCTGATGATGCCGGCGCACGTACGCCGCCCGCGCCTGGTCCATGCGGCGGGTCTCGGCCACCGCCTTGGCGGAGTCGCACGGCATGCGCGCGCACACACGCTGCAGCCGGAGCGCCAGCGGCGCGACGAGCCGGATGTGCATCGTCCCGGGCCGATGGTGGAAGAGACACTGCGACGCGTGCCCGACGACGATGAGCGGCGGAGATTCCGCGGCGGCCAGAATCGCAGCGCGTGCCGCCGCGGCGACGGAATCGGGATGCAACCGGTCCGTCTGCACCTCGGTCGGCAACTCCGGCGGCGCCATCAGCAGGGCCGATGCGATGAGCCGCGTCAGCAGTCCCGGCGGCTGTTCATCCACGGCCTCGACGTGATGGGGCTCGAGCCGCAACCGCTCCGCAACCAGGCGCAGGAGATCGCGGTCGAGCACCGGCCACTGCAGCTCGTTGCCGGCGATATGCGCGAGCACGCTGCCGCCGGCGCCGAACTCGCGCGATACGGTGATGAGGTCGATCGGCGGGCCCACTCCGCCGTCACCGCCATCATCGCTCCGCAACCGGTCGATCATGGACGACCCATCATGGACGATGTCGCTCATGCATGCTGGGATCCCGGATCGCGGCGTTCTTGTCCTTCGGCTCAAACCGCCGCGCGACGTCCTCGAGATAATCCTCGGCGACATGATCGCTCGGCGACGGTGTATCGAACGGACGAAACACCGACCCGCCACACCGGGGACACGCCAGTCGCCCAGCCGCAGGCCCGCGAGAATAGATCTCGCCGCCGCATGTGATGCAAATCCACGTCGTCAGTTGTCCATCATGTTCTCTGCGATGCGCCATACCTGCCCCCATATCGATTCAAGCAGGATCGTCGCAAGAGCCGTGCGGCTAGTAACTGAGCCGTCGGGCGATTTTGAGCGGTCGGGCTATTAATAGGGCAGGAAACGGATTTCCGTTAGCCTGAACTCTTCTCGCAGGTCGCGGTTGAGTAGACCGCTGCAGAGTTTGCTGGGGGCACCGCACGATTGTGCCCGCGACTAACCACTACGCCGATGGACCGAGGCCTCCCCCTGCCCGGGGTCCTGGCGTCCCTTGCCCAGAATCTTGTGCCGGCGGTTGGTCCTTGGGCGGTTTTGGTGGCTTCGGCGGTTTTGGCGGCTTCGGCGGTTTTGGTGCCTTCGGCGGCTTGGGCGGTTTTGCCGGCGGCGGTGTGGCCGGTGGCGGTGTGGCCGGTGGTGGTGTGGCCGGTGGTGGTGTGGCCGGTGGTGGTGTGGCCGGTGGCGGCGTTGCGGGTGGCGGTGTGGCCGGCGGCGGCGTCGGTGGCGGCTGCTGCGGCGGTTTCTCTACGACCACGGTCGCCGACGCGATATGACCGCCCATCGCCGCGGTCACCGTTGACGTCCCCGGACTCACGCCTGTCACCCTGCCCGATGCATCGACGGTCGCCACCGATTGGTGACTGCTTCCCCAAACGATGGATAGACCGGCGACCTGGTCGCCGGATGGGCCGAACGCGGCAGCCTCGAGTTGGCCACTCGCCTTTGGCATCACCGTCAGGGTCTCGGGCACCACCACGACCCGCGCGACGGTGACAGGCGAGACGGTCACGATGGCGATCCCGGTCACGCCGTCCGCACTCGCCGCGATGTTGACCCGCCCCGGAGTTGCGGCAGTCACCACGCCGCTACCGGACACGGTTGCGATATCCGTATCGGCGCTCGACCAGTGCATGGGGACGACGCCCATCGGTTTCCCGCCAGCATCGACCGCGATCGCACGCAGTGTGGTCTGGCTCTGGACGAGCACGCCGACCGAGGCCGGTTGGATATCGATCGCCGCGACCGGCTTGCTGTCGGTGGGCCCCGAGCAGCCGCCCTGGGCGATGGCCGCAAGCCCCAGCGCGGCGAGCGTAATCGCCCACCGCTGGATGCTGCGCTGACCGACGGTCTCGAGACTGCCCACCGGGCACCGGCTTAGTGACGGACACGATCGGTTGAGGCAAGAGCTGTTCCGCTCGGCCATCCATTTCATCACCCCTGCTGTGGGATGGCGCCCACACCCGCATCGGACCGCTAATATCCGAACCAGATGCCGCGACTCGCCTGGGCCACCGATATCCATTTCGAGTTCGCATCGGTGGATCAGATCGTCGCCTTCTGCCAGACCGTGATCGCCGCGGAACCCGACGGCCTCCTGATCACCGGCGACATCGGCCAGGCACAGAGCGTCGAGCGATACCTGCGCGCGCTCGATAAGGCGCTCCCCATGCCGGTGTACTTCGTCCTCGGCAACCACGACTTCTACAACGGCTCCATCGTGGATGTCCGCGCCGCGATCTCGGCCCTCGCCGCCTCATCGGCACATCTCCGGTGGATGCCCGAAGCGGGAATCGTGCAGGTGGGCGAGGAAACCGCCCTCGTCGGCCACGACGGGTGGGCGGACGGCCGCTGCGGCGACTACGCGACGTCGCGGGTGATGCTCAACGACTATCGCCTGATCCGCGAATTGACCGGCCTCTCGGCGCCCGAGCGCCTGTCGGTGCTCAACGCCCTCGGTGACGAGGCCGCTGCGTTTTTCCGGCGGGTGCTACCCGAAGCGCTGGCGCGATTCCCCCACGCGATCGTGCTGACTCACGTGCCGCCCTTCCCGGAAGCCTCGTGGTATCAGGGACGGATCTCCGACCCGGCGTGGCTCCCGCACTTCTGCTCGCGCGCCGTAGGAGATGCACTACTGGAGGCCGCGGAGGCACACCCGGAGCGTGAGCTGCTCGTGCTCTGCGGCCACACCCACGGCGGCGCCGGCGTTCAGATCCGCCCCAACCTCCGCGTCGTGGTCGGCGCGGCGGAATACGGGCAGCCGGTCATGCAGGACGTCATCGACGTCCGCTGACCGGCCGCGCGTCAGGCGTAGCGTCAGGCGTAGAGGTGCTCGTCCCGGCGTGAATGCGCGGTGCGCACGAGCCAACTGATCCCCAGCCCGATCAGCAGGATGGGCAGCACCACGAAGAGCGCCAGCTTGAGCGCGAGCACCACCGCCACCACGAACAGCGCGATGAACACCGCGAATACCACGAACAGCGGCAGCGCGAGGGCGGCCAGAATGATCATCGGCACCGCCACGAAGACGCCGAGTAGCACCGCGCCGGCGATGAAGAACGGCAGGCCGAAAATCGCCAGAATGATGAGTGCTGGAACGGCCAGCACCGCGCCGATCGTACCGAGTATGAGGCCTTTGACGAGGGCACCCATGTCTGCTCCCGCGATCCGATGTTTCCCGCTGTTTCCCGCTGTTTCCCTGACCCGTGCCGCCTGTTCGCTACACTCTCACTCGCACCTTCACTACGCGGCAGCCGGGTACCCTGTTTCACCCTGCGCCTGCAGTCGTCCGGAAGATGGACATTACAGGGCAGGAGGGTGCACCATGAACCACCGAAGCAGACCGGGCTGGGAACCGCCAGAGCCCGGACCAGGCGAAGGATGGCGCGGCTCGGAGCACACGGAGGGGTGGCCTGAAGAGATGGCCGGCCCGGAGTACTGGGCGTACCGCGTTCGCGACGAGATGGAGCGCGCGATAATCGAGCTGGTCGGAGAGCGCACCGCGCCCGACCGCCGCCGCTAACTCCGGGGCCGGCGCGCGGCCCGGGAGCCCTCCCTCGGTTACCCCGTAGTATCCCGATGTAACATACGTTGTAACCGTATGTTACATATAGTGTTATGATTGTCTTGCCTGTTGACGGCGAGACGTGGGTGATCCTACCTTAGCCGGTAGTTGATCCCCGGCCCCGCCCCGGCCGCACCGCCACGGCGCCCGGAGCATCCGCCAGCCGAATCCTCGGCCGCGCGAAGAAAAAGTGGCGGCGGGCAGGCCACTCTCACGCGACGCGCCGGAGGCGCGAATACCGTGAAACGGCGACCTGTGGACTGGCTACCTCGCCCAGGCGAATCGATCGTCGGCACTGTCTACCTCCTGCACTTGAGCCGCCCGTACAAGCACGCCGGCCACTACGTCGGATTCACCACCAGCCTGGAACGCCGCCTCAGCCAGCACCGCCGAGGCTCGACGTCTCCGCTCCTGCGATGCGCCGTCGCCGAGGGCATTGAGCTCGTCCTCGCCCGCACGTGGGAAAACGTGACGCCCGGCTTCGAGACCTGGCTTCATAACGGCAGCCACAAAAACCTGGCATGCCCGATCTGCTCCGGACCGGGCGCGTTCCGCCGGGCGAATTGCATCCGCAGCCATGACACCGGTATCGGCTATTGATCGCCCGGGCGCTCTACCTCATCGCGCGCCTCGCCGGCCGCCCGATCGCGCTGATCGCTCTCCTCACAGCCGCGGTCATCGCCGCCGCTCGCCTCTACGCCCACCACCTCGGCCACTCTCCAACCGTCGCCGACGCACGCCGCGCCAACCTCACGATCGCCGCCATCCTCGCCGCCGCGGCCACGGTATGGCTCATCCGCCGCGCCGGCCTCTCGTTTCCCTTCCGCGCCCACCCAACATCGCTGGGCAGTGCCCGATGGGGTTCCACGCGCCACCTCGAATCGCCACGCCGCTCGCCGCACGGCTTCATCGTCGGACGAAGCGGCCGCTGGCACCGGCCGCCACTCCTCCGCTACACCGGGGATGCACATATCCTGACGCTCGCACCAACAGGCGCCGGCAAAGGCGTGAGCTGTGTCATCCCCACGCTACTCGACTACCCGGGCTCGGTCCTCGTCATCGATCCGAAAGGCGAGAACTACGCGGTCACTGCGGACTACCGCCGCTCCATCGGCCACGAGGTCGTCGCCCTCGATCCGTTCGGGATCGCCGGCGGCACCGGCTCCTTCAACCCGATGGCATCGCTGGATGTCGCTGATTCGTTGTGCGCCGATGACGCCGCCGCACTCGCCGAGATGCTGGTCGTCCGCGATCCGCACGCGTCCGGCGACACGATGTTCTGGTCGGAGGAAGCCAAGGCACTTATCGCCGGTCTCCTTCTCCTCGTGGCCGAGTCGGGCGGTATGCACACCCTGGCGACGGTGTGGGAGATCCTGTCGGTCCCGCCCCGTGATCTCACGAAGCTCTGGCGCATGATGTCCGCCAGCACCGGCGCCGATGGCGCGATCCAGCGCGCCGGCCACCGCGTGATGCAGAAGGCCGATCGCGTCCGGTCGTCGGTCATCGCCGAAGCGCAAAGCCATTTGCATTTCATCGAGAGCGCCCGCCTCGCCAATGTCTTGAGCACGTCCTCCTTCAGCTTTTCCAGCCTCAAGACTTCCCGCATGACGATTTACCTCATCGTCCCGCCCGATCGCATCGATACCTGCCGCCGGTGGCTCCGGCTGATGGTCGGATCCGCGCTCAACGCGCTCATCCGCACGCCCGGTCTTCCGGCCCACCGCGTCCTCTTCCTCCTCGACGAGTTTCCCGCCCTCGGTCCCATGCCACCGCTCGAACGCGCGGCGACGCTCGCGCGCGGGTACGGCGCCACATGCTGGTTCCTCGCACAAAGTCTCTCACAGTTGCGCGCGCTCTACCCGGAGTCCTGGGCCTCCTTCGTCGCCAACGCCGGTGTTCTCCAGACATTCGGCACCAGTGACCTCGAGACCGCCGAGTATGTCTCCGGCCTGCTCGGTACCACCACGGTTCGCGTGCCCGCCAGCTCCCGGTCCGAGCGCACAGGTGCCGGCGCGATGCTTCACGGACGCGATACGCGGACGTCGCACTCCGAATCCGAGCACGCCCGCCCGCTCCTTACCCCCGGTGAGGTGCGCACGCTGAGCCCGGAATCCATGCTCCTTCTATTCCACAGCGCCGATCCGATCCGCGTCACCCGCCCCGACTACCGCCTCGGCATGGAGTTCCGCCACCGCTTCGCGCCAAACCCGATGCACGCCCCGGTGGCGCAGCACGATCGGTGAAAACACCGCTCGGCCGGACCGTTAGACTATGTCGTCATGCCCGAGCTGCCAGAGGTCGAACTCGGCGCTCGCCTCCTCCGCGAGGCGTCCGCCGGCCGCACGATCACCGCCGTCACGACGCACCACCCGGTCTACGCACGGTCGCTGCCTCCAGCAGATGCCGCTCGCGCCGCGGGCCACACGATCGCGGACGTCACGCGCCGCGGCAAACACATGCTCGCGACACTCGATGACGACGGCATCCTCGAGTTTCACTTCGGGATGACCGGGGAATGGGTCGCCGGCACCCAGACGTCGCCCGCGGAACCCTTCGCTCGCCTCACGATCGATTTCAGCGACGGCTCCCGCATCACGCTCGCCGACTCGCGCGCGCTCGGCACCGCCCGCTATCACGCCGCCGGCACGCCGGTCCTCGCGGACCTCGGTCCCGAGCCGCTCTCGCCGGACTTCTCCGCCGCCAGCCTGGGCGAATCCTTCCGCCGGAGACGCGGACCGGTCAAGGTCGCACTGCTCGACCAGAGTGTCGTCGCCGGCCTCGGCAACATCTACGCGGCCGAAGCGCTCTGGCTCGCACGAATCGATCCGCGCACCAGCGCCGCCGCCCTGGGGCCGGTGCGCCGCGCGCGCCTCGTGCAGGCCATCCGCCATGTGCTCAAGCGCGCACCAGCCGCGCGATACACCGACCGTGAAAACGGCGCGCGCCAATGGCGGGTCTACGATCGCGAAGGAAAACCCTGCCGCCGCTGCGGCTCCCCCATAAAACGCATCGTCCAGGCCACGCGCTCCACCTACTACTGCCCGCACTGCCAGCGGCGCTGACCGCGCCCGGCGCCGCCTACACGCCGAGCCGCCCCTTCGTCCAGATCACGATGTTGATGCAGTCGGTGTGTGTCCCCGCGAGCGAATGCGGGACTTCGGTCTCCTGGTAGATCTCGATCGCGCCGACGTCGCTCGGACGGACGTACTCGTCCACCTCGCCCTCTTGTGACTCGAGGAATGGATGCCCATCGATCACGTACGCGACACAGGGACCGCAGTTGGACCCGACGGTCGACTGGCCCTGCGGATTCTGGCCGATGCACGCGTACTGGCCACGCGTGGCCATGAGTGACGCCTGCCCCTGCTCGTTGTAGTCGATCTTGAGCCCGGGGTATGTCCCGAACAGATCGTGGAACTCGTAGGCCTGATGCTTCTGGATGTCCGGCAGGGTCCAGAATGTCCCCATGCCGGCATGCTTCCGCGCCTCGAAGCCGACTTTCCGGAGGCCCTCGTCGAGCCGCGCGGTGACGACGACCGGCGCCAACGCCGGCATCGCCGTGTGGGTGAATGATACGACGACGCTCGCGGGCGCCCGGCTCGTCAGCTCCACCGGCCGCACGACGGGCTCGTAGCCGACCGATCGCACCACCAGGCTGCGCGTGCCCGACGGCAGGTTGTGCAGCGTGAACTTCCCGGTCGCGTCGGTGAGCGCGGAATCCGCCGCGCCTTTCACGAACACCGCGGCCTGCGCCACCGCCTGCCCCTGGATGTTGAACACCTGCCCGTTCAGAACCGCCGATCCCGTTGCGTAGCGGCGCGCCGGAGAGCTGGTCACAGCGGGTGCGGGCGCTTTCGAGGGTACGGTCGATGAACCCGCCGATGCCGGCGCCGGCGCGACAGGCGCGGCCGCGGGCGCGCTCCCGGGCGCCAATGCCGGCACCGTCACTTCCGTCACCACGGCGGTCGCGGCGAGCGACGCGATCGTCGGCGTCACCAGCGGCGGGACGTGCATCGTCACCAGCGACAGCAGCGCCCGCGGCGACAGTGATCGGCTGATCGGCTCGGCGGCAGCCGCCGCGCCGCCGTTGCGGCGGACGGCTTCGAGCGAGCCGTCCACGCTGAGTGGCACATGACAGAGTTGGAAGATGCCGCTGGCGCCGGTCGTCGCGAGCCGCACGTGACGGAACTGATGGAAGCCGGTCTTCTTGCTCGCCTCGAGCTGTACCCAGATGAACGAGACCTGAACGTTTCGCACCGGCTCGTCGGTGTCGGCGTCGAGGATGCGCCCCACGATGACGCCCGGCCCGGTGGACTGCGCGTTGGCCAGCGCGCCCGTCTCCGACGGCACGTTCTGGCACGCGCGCGCGGCGATCGTCGCGCTGGATGGCGTGGCCAGTGTGATGAGAAGCGAATCGCCGGGGTGCGCCACGATCGGCGGCGATGCGATGCTCACGCCGACGGAGTCGAGCAGTGGATGGAAGACGCCGATCCTGACCGCGCCGGCCGGCACGCTGTCGATCCGGAAATCGCCCGACGCATCCGTACGCGCCGACCGGTTGGTGCCGTCGATCACGACATCGGCGTTCGCGAGCGGCGTCTCGTGCAGGCTGTCGATCACGATGCCGGAGATGCGCGCGAACCGGGCGGCATGCGCCGCACTACTGTCCTGCGCCTGCGCGGCTGCCGGTCCCGCCAGCACCATCACGAACGCGACTGCCGGCACCATCGCCCGCGCGATCACGCGACCGCCGATTGTGACAAGGCCCGTTACTCCACCCGGCGCGCCAGCGCCGGCCTGCGCGGCCGGCGTGTCTCCCGCCTTCCGCGGGCTACCAGCCGGGGAGGATCTGGAACCCGAACTGGCCTCCGACACCAGGCCGCTGGAACGGAATCGCATAATAGACTTCTGCCACAATGTAGCCGAGGACATTGAAGCGCGCGGTCACGCCCGCGCTGAACACCGGCGCGTCGCCTGTCGAGTTCGAATTGAGCGTCAGCACCGGGTGGCTCGTGCTCGTCCACGCCATCCCGCCGTCGAAGAACGGCGCGATCTCCATCGGCAGATACGGGAAGTTGATGAGTCCGTACTGGCTCACGCCGAGCAGCGGGATCCGCAGCTCTGCGTTGACGACGCCGATCCTGCTGCCTTCGAGTCTGGTGAGCAGCGGGCACGATCCCGTTCCCGACACCAGCGCCGAACATTCGCTGGCGGTGAACGAGGTCACGTTGTACCCGCGCACGAAATACGGATCGCCCACGTAGATCTGCGACAGCCGCGGGTCGTCGCCCCCCGGACCGTACCGTCCGTAGTGGAACAACCGCACCGCGAACGTCACCGGGTTGAACAGGAAGTAGCGGCGGAAGTCGGCCGTGACGCCCGTGTAGGTCAGCGATCCGAATGTCGGGTCGGCTTCGAACCGGTACCGCGAACCCGCGACGGGCGATGTGAATCCGGTGCTCGAGTAGTCGCCCACGAACGCCGCCGTCGCGTCAAACAGGGTGAGCCCGGGCGGCACCGGCAGTCCCTGGTTGGACGCGATCTGATCGAGCGATCCGTCCGGCAGGATCAGGAATTTGTCGGCGTTGATGCCGTAGTGCAGATACGTGAACCCGCCACCCAGTTCGATCCGGCGCGTCGGCGAGAACGGATACTGCGCGAACACCTGACCCGACTCGTAGTAGGTGCGGAGGTATTCCAGCTCCAGCACCTGCGCCGGCGTCTGCGACCCGCCGGGATTCACGATCGTCGAGTCGTACGCGAACTCCCCCACCTGCAGATAGGGGATGTGCGACAGCGCGACGCCGTAGTTCCATCGGTGGGTCTGATTCACGTACACCACCTGGCCGCCGATGTCCTGCAGATAGCCGGACGCCTGCACGGTCGCCGCGACGATGTTGTTCTCCAGCTCATCACCGAACTGGAACGCCACGCCGCCCGCCGCGCCCGTCCCCGCCGGCCCGCCGAACGCGACGCCGACGCCTGCCGTTCCGATCCCGTCGAGTGCGAGCGCCGCGTGATAGGGCGTGTTCGGGAACTCGTGCTCACTCGGCAGCCCCGTCTCCGGATCCTGGAGCCGCTCCGTCACCGCGTTGCCGGCCGGTGGAGTGGGCGGCGGCAGGATGCCCAGTGCGATCGCCGTCCCGGCCGTGGAGTCCGCCGCCTGCGGCGACGCCGGGGTGTTGAGGAGCTGCTGCGGCTCCAGCTTGTGTAGCGAATATCCGGTCTGCTCGAAGACGTTGACCATCATCCGCCCGCTCCCCATCGCCACTGACATCGCCGGCGACGCACCGGAGCTCGCGCGGCCCGGCAGGATGCCGGTGATGCCGGTCGCGACGCGCGTGGACCGCGTGATCTGCCCCGTCGCCAGATCCGTCTTGTAGACGTCCGAGTAGCCGTCCTGGTCGGAGATGAAGTACAGCGACTGTCCGTCGGGCGCGTACTGCGGGTTGATGTTCTTGGCCTCGCCGTTGAACAGTGGCAGCACCCGCGTCGCGTGCGACGGCGAGGTCATGTCCATCACCGCGATCTGCATCGGGCTGTAGACGAGCTGGTCGAAGTTCGTGCCCGGCGCGCTGTCGGTCACGTACGCGATCGAGTGCCCGTCCGGCGACCACGCCGGCTCGAGCCGCGCGTACCGCCCCTCGGTCAGCTTGTCGGTGTGGCCGTCGGTCAGGTGGTACACGTACAGGTTCGTCAGGCCGCCCGCCATCCCGGAGAACGCGAGCTGCCCGTCCGGTCCCCAGCTGATCGAGTTGATCATGCCCAGCCCGGGGATGCGGATCCGCTTGTCCTGGTGCCCGCTCTGGACGTCGTAGACGACGATGTCCGACGCGCCGCCCACGAACGCGGCGACCGCGAGCTTCTTGCCATCCGGTGACCACGCGCCCGACGAGCTCACGAAGTTGACGGCCTCGAAATGCGGATCGCCGTTCGGGCTGGTGAGCTTGTGGATGATGTGGCCGGTGTTCGCGTCGGCAATGTACAGATAGAGGTTGAAGAGGCCGCGGCTCGTCACGAAGGCCACTTCGTTGCCATCGGGACTCAGCGACGGCGCGATGTCGAGATCGCCGTACTTCTTCGACGACGGCTTGAGCACCCGGCTCCCCAGATCCTTGGGCAGGGTCCGCGTCTTCGCGTCGGCCAGATACTGTCCCTTGATCGTCGCCAGCCACTCCTTCATGAGGGAGTCCGGCGTGATCCCCAGCACTTCACGAATGGCCGGGTCGATGCCGCGCCGAAGGCCCGCGCGATAGAGTGCCGGGATCTGCACGTCGCCGTACTTCCCGCCGATGTACGCGTACAGCGCCTGGCCCCACCGGTAGGCGAAATAGCCCTGCGGGTCGGTCACCAGTTTCTTGAACGTCGGCAGCTTGTTGCGGAGCGCCGCGTCGCGCAGGAACATCACCGTGTTCGGATCGTCGCGGCCGATCGACAGATACTCCGCCATGCCTTCGACGGACCACTGCGGCAGGCGGTTCATGCTGCTGAATCCGCCGCGGAATGTCCCGGCGATGTCGAACTGGAAGACGTGCACCAGCTCGTGGCCGAGGATGTGGTCGTCACTCGCGTAGTCGCCGCTCATCGGCAGCACCGCACGGTCCCGGTACGGCTCCGTGAAGCCGCCGACTGAACCACCCACGAATTGCGGCGCGATGTTGTTCTGCGCAAACGCCGGCGGATCGGAGTACAGGATGATCGGCTTGCGCGCGAACGTGTCGCGCAGCGACTCCGAGTGCCGCTCGTACCAGCGCTCCGCCATGCGCGCCATGTCCGCCACCACCAGCGACTCCGCCGGATAGTAGAGAATGTCGAAGTGGCGGGTGTGCATCTGCTTGAAATCGAAATTGCGGTACGTGACCTTGTTCTGGCCGAAGTACTGCGCGTCCGCTCGCGTGGGCGCGATCGCGAGCGCGATCGCGATGGACACCGCTGCCGCGGCGATCGCCGCGCGCGCGATGAGGGCGGACACCAGTCCTCGCCGGGTCATTGAGCTAGTCCCGTGCATCACAGGTCCTCGTGGTAATCCAGGGATGCGCACCCCGGCTGGGTGGGTCACCGGTGCACTCGGATACCAAGCTGGACTCTGCTTAGTTCCGCACACATGGAGCGGCCCTGAAAAATTCCGCTGCCTTCCCGGCCGCGATGGGGCGAACGGCACGCCACGGCCCGGTCCGGTTCACGCGGGTCCGAGCGGTACGAAGCCTACGCTAGTCGATGCAGCGGAGTTGGGAAAGGCCGGAGGGGGCTGGCCGCCTGTGATGCCCACTCGCAATTGCCGTCCGGCGTTGCCGTCGGCGTTGCCACCCAGCTGGGGGCGGGCGCCGCCAGGTCAGTGCATCAGGGGCTGCCCGGTGTCCACGACTTCGAAGTCGCTCCCGTGCAACTGTGTCAGGGTATGGAGGTCGGAGTCGTCCCACCGGGGGTCGGGCGCGCCACTCAGGTAGAACGCGGAGCCGTTGTCGGCCAGGAGCATCCCGTAGGTCTGGAGCGCGCGGAGGATGACCTGGACGTTGGCGGAATATCCGGAGATGTCTACGCTCGCCTTGAGCCGCACGCGCGTCCCCATCGGCGGGAGGCTCGTGTTGGCCGAGCCGGCCTGGTGGCGGGCCGGCGCGATGAATGCGTTCTGTGTGCTCGGGCAGGTGAACCGGAGCGCGTGCGTGATCGCGTGATGGATCGCGACTTCATCGTACCGGACGAGTCCCGGGAGGATCGGGAGTCCGGCGGCGTCCGCCGATGTCCAGCCCGCGGGGCGCAGGGCATCGCTCGCCAGGTCGAAGACCGCTCCCGAGCCCGCGGTCCAATCCGCGCCTCCCGCAGGGGGAAACGCATCGAACATCTCGTACAGCATCCAGTGGTCGGCGTCGGCGACGATCACGTGACGATCGCCGGCCGACCCCGCGCCGCCCTCGATGGGCGCGTAGGCCGGGATGGGATACGGTCCGGGGTCGCTCTCACTGGCGTATGGCGAAAAGTCCACGGGCACCATGGCCTGGGTCCCGTGCACCACGACGTAGGGGATGCCGTTGGGCGCGCCGGCGTACACGGTGCCGAAGTCGGGATGCAGCGCGCTCGATGCGCCGCAGCTCGCGATCCAGGTGCCGGACATGGCGGCCACGGGATATTGCGTGGTGTTCGAGATGTCCGTGTTCCAGGCGTTATCGGCCGGGAACATCACGCGGCCGCCGAGGTCTCCGCTGCCGTTGCCGAACGCGGCGAACGAGAGATGGTGGCCCGCGGCCGATGCCACGAGCGAGTCGCCCATGTAGGTGTTGTCGACCGTCCACTGTGCACCCGCGTGGCCAGCGGCGTCGGTCACTGACGTCGCGCTCACGCTGCCCGATCCGGCGGACGCCGCCCACGCGACGGTGACGCCCGCGAGCGCGTGGCCATTCGCGTCGGTCACACGCACCACGAGCGGGTTCGCGAGGGCGGTGCCGAGTGTCGCGGTCTGGCTGTCGCCGCTCACTTTGGCGAGCAGCGTGTCGCTCGAACCGCCACCCGAGCCGCCGCCCGGGGCCGTGGCCAGCCCGTCCGATCCGCCGCAGGCGGCCGCAAGTAGGGCCACGATCGCGATACTCGCGACGGAGAGAGGGACCCGCCGGGCTGGTGAGTGGAACATGGCGCCTCCTGAGCGGGTCCGCGTACTATGAGATCGGCGCAATCACGACGCCGGCATCGCATCGCGGGCAACGCCCTCCGATTGCCGTCCCCCTCCCGCGCCGTAGCTCGCACCCAACACTCGCCACACACGAGGAGACTGTGTTTCTCGGACATTATGGCCTGGCCTTCGCCGCCAAACGCGCCGCGCCGCGCGCGTCCCTGGGCACGCTGACGTTCGCCGCGCAGTGGCTCGATGAGCTGTGGCCGGTGCTGCTCCTCGCCGGCATCGAAAAGGTGCGGATCGTTCCCGGCCTGATGGCGGCATCGCCGATCGAGTTCACCTACTACCCGTTCTCGCACAGCCTGCTCGCCGCGATCGGATGGGGTGTGCTGATCGGCGCGATCTACATGGCGGTCCGTCACGCGCCCCGCGCCGCGCTCATCGTCGGCGCGCTCGTCGTGAGCCACTGGATACTCGACGTCATCGTGCACGCCCCGGATCTGCCGGTCTACCCCGGCGGCCCGCGCGTCGGACTCGGCGCGTGGAACTCGATCCCGCTCACGATGGTCCTCGAAGGCGTCGTCTACTTCGGCGGTCTCGCCGTGTACCTGCGCACGACGTCGGCGGTAGACCGGATGGGCAGCTACGGGCTCTGGCTGCTCGTGCTCGTGCAGGCCGGAATCTTCGTCGCCGCCTCCGGCGGCCCCCCACCCTCCAGCGTCGGCCTGCTCGGCGGCTCGGCACTCTTGCTCTGGATCTTCATCCCCTGGGCCGCCTGGGTCGACCGGCACCGCCGTGTGACATCAGAACCATTGGCGGCCCCAGCGACATGACCGTCGCGATGCTACCCGGCATCGCCTCGCTTCTGCCGCCACGCGGCAACAGCCTCCTGGTCCGCACGCGCCTTGGCGGCGAGCGCCTCCCGCCAATCGACCGCCGGCGCGACGCCGGCATCGTCCAGCGCGAGCGCGTCCGCCGCGCGCGCGACGACGGGAGCGCCCAGCACCTCCGGTAACGCCAGCCCGAACGCGATCTCCGCACGCCGGCACATCCGTTCCTCACGCGCCATGTCGCGCTTGGCCAGATCGAAACCGAGGTGCACCGCCATCTCGTGGACGCGCGCATGCACGCCTTCGTGGAGAAGCGACGCGGCCACCTGCGCCGGCGTGAACTCCGCCTCGCGCGCGAGAAAGCTCAGCTCCGTCACGATCGTGCGCTCGCCGGGGAAATACACGCCACGCGAGGGAAACGCCGCGATCCGGATGCGATCCACGTCTCGCCGGAGATGCCGCAGCCGCCACGGCTGATACTGCTCGATGAGCGACACGGCCGCCGTAAATCGCGACAACACGAACGACGTCGCGATATCGGGCCGCGTATTCAGCACCGCCACGCGCAGCCCCAGCACGTCGGAGACGACGGGCCGCCCCTCGGCCGCCGCCTCCTTGATCGCACCAACAACCCGTGCCGCACTCCGCCGCAGCCACCCCACATCACTCACTCGCCCGCCACGGCGCATCGCGCCGAATATCACGGCAACGAAAAATCGATCCGGAGACTGTCGTGCGGCGGCGTACCGCCGGCGCTGTCCAGTTGGACCGGCACCGCCATGACCGAATCCCGCGCCCACCGGATTGGTGCTCGCCGCCTGGACGTTGAAGAACAGCCGCTGCACGGATTGGCTGGTGACGCGCCGCGTGTAATTGCCATTCCCGTCCACCTGCACGCTGGCGAACCCGCCGAACAGCGAATCACCGGATAACGCACTCGTACTGTCCAGATAGGACTGCCCCGACACGAGGACCGCGGTACTGCCGTTCGTAGTCGTCACGTGGCCGTACAGGACGGCGTACGGCAGGTTGTGCGGATTGACTGCCTGCGTGCTGTTCGAGCAGGCAGCGAGCCCTGCCGCCGGCACAAGGCACGCGAGGATCACCCCGGCGAATCGGCGATGACGCATGCCGGTTCGAGAGGCGAGTGTCGTGCCACTGGACTACGGGAATTGGAAATCGAGCTCGAGGCTGTCATGCGGCGGCGTGCCGCCGATGCTGTCCAGTTGCACGGGGATCGCGAAGTCCGTGTCCGCCGTCTCCGTGCGCGAACTCAAGGCGATGACGTCGAAATACACTTTCCGCGGCACCTCCGAGATCACCGTCGCCGAGTACCGCCCCTGCGCGTCGACATTGATCGGATTGAAGCCGCCGAATGGCGATTGGCGGGTCAGCGCGCTCGCGCTGTCGAGATACGCCACGCCACTGACGAGAATGGCCGTGCTGTTGGTGCCAGTGGTCACGTGCCCGAAGACCACGGCGTACGGCAGGTTGAGCGTGGACCTGCTACCGGTCGGCGCGGAGACGGAGCACGCGGCGAGCGCGGTGGCGAGGACCACGAACACGGGGGTCACCGCACGGGCGATACGGATTGGACGACGTAGGAACATGGGCGGCCTCCAGAGGTCCGGCAGAGGCGGTGAATTTACAGCCGGTGCCGCGCCCGCGGGCCCCCCAACGTCTGGCCCCGCGGCCGGTACGGCGCAAGCAGGGCCTCGACGTCGTCCTGCACCCATCGGGCGGCCGCGCCCTCACGATGCACCACCCACTGGCCGAGCGATCCGCTCGCGACCGCATGGACGCTGCGCGCGAGACGGGCCGGGTCCGCGCCCACCAGTTCCCCCGCCGCGACTGCCTCCCCGATCAGCCCCCGATACCCCGCCACCACCCGCCGCGACCGCTCGAGCGCAAGGCGGTGCACGTCGGGGTCGTCCAGTTCGCCCTGCAGAAACGCGAGAGAATTCGCGACGGTCGCCGGTGAGTTACCTGGTCGCGCTGCATCGGTCGCGACCGCGACGAGCGCCGCCAGGGGCGAAGGCTGCTGCGCGCGGATCTCACCGAGCCGCGCAGGCGCCGGCGATGCCCCGCTCGAGCGCCGCGAGCAGCATCCCCCGCTTGGACCCGAACCGCTGGATCAGGGTCGCGGGCGCCAGCCCGGTCTCCTCCGCGACGTCGGTCAGCGCCAGCCGCGCCGGCCCCACCGTCGCGATCGCCCGCATCACCCCGTCGAGGATGTCGTCATTGCTGGCGGACCGTGGCCGTGGACTCATTACACCATGATAAATGGTCATTCATTTATCTGGTAGCCCGCGCTGAAGGTTCTGAGGACGTCCTTTGTCCCCCCCACCCCCAATCCCCAGTCCCCAGTCCCCAGTCCCCAATCCCCAATCCCCAATCCCCAACCCCCAATCCCCAACCCCCAATCCCCAACCCCAACCCCCAATCCCCAACGCCCCAGCGCAAAACACGAGCGGGGCGCCTCTCTCCGAAGCGCCCCGCTCTCCCGTCACCTTCAGCTACCCCTCAGCTCCTTCACGTACGACCGCGCTGCCGTACGACCGCTCAGGCTCGCGGTGCCCCTAGTGCGCCGCCGCCCCCGCCTTCGTCACGTTCTCGGCGGCCGGACCCTTCTGCCCCTGCACAATGTCGAACTCCACCGCGTCACCCTCGGCCAGCGACTTGAAGCCCGTCCCCTGGATCGCACTGTAATGCACGAAACAGTCCTTCTGGCCGTTGTCCGGCGTGATGAAACCGAACCCCTTCGCGTCGTTGAACCACTTCACCTTACCGGTCGTGCGCATTCCAAACTCCTGACTTGTAGACTTTGTTCAGGGAGCGGAACGCGCCGTTACCCTGACAAACTCTGACTCGCGGGAACTCGGGGTCTCTCGCGCTAAACCCACCAGCCGTGGCGCACCATCACCCGGCTCGTGGGCGCGAAAATAATAATGTGTCCCATTACCCGCAAGAGTCAGCTTGACGGATCGGCTCAGACCTAAGCCGTTCCCCCTGAGCGACTTAGCGCTCGGGGCCCCATGGGGCGCCGCTGCGGCCGCTACTGGGCGACCGAGGCGCTCACCACGAAATACTCCGTATCCCCGAAGCAGGAGACCGGAATCCCCCGGTGTTGCTCGTACGCCACCGACAAGCGCTTCGCACCGTTCGCCTCGATGAACTTCGCCACCGAGTCGTTGCGCACCGTGAAATCGAACATCTGGGATGTCGTCCCCGGATAACTCGCCAACGCGAGTTGCCCTTCCCACGTCTGGCACACCCACCCCTTCTTCGAAATCTTCTGCACGAATCCCGTCCGCTCCCCGCTCGAGTACACGAAACTCAGCGTCGACCACGTGTAGAGCGCGAACAGCGTCCCCGGCAGAATGACAATGACGAGGAGCGCGATCAGCCCCCAGTGACGCCGCTTCTTGGGTGCAGCCTGCGCCGCCAGATCGGCGGTGTTGATCGCGCGCGGAGGGATGTCGGATGGCTGGGTCATGAGCTGTCTGCCGAAGTAGGAAGTCTACGCATCTGCCGGCGGCGGGTGCGATCCCGCACCGCTGAACGATACGCCTGAACGATACGTCGTCCACCTGCGGACGCCAGCCGCGCCCGGCCCCAGGGCCGCACGACCAGTCTCATTCCCCACGACGCCGCACAGGAATTTGTTTCACGCCCCCAGTCCCCAGTCCCCAGTCCCCAATCCCCAATCCCCAATCCCCAATCCCGCCTCACGGGTCGGTCACCTGCCCCATGAACAAAATCGCCCCGGTCTGATCGTCTCGCAGGACCGCCAGAAATGGATGGTCCGCGACGAACTGCACGACGCCGCCGATGCGGACCGAGGTCGCCTGGATCCCGATGGAGGTCACCGCCGCCGCCTCCGTTCCCTCCTCCGACACGTCGATGTACGTCGCCTGCCGTACGTCGCTGATCGCGAAATGCCGCCCTGGCCCCCCTCCCAATGCGGCCATCATCCCGCTGAAATCCGCGCCGTCCGAAAACGCGCTCGCCATCCCCAGCCGCTTGAGCGCGTCGTTGAGCCGCAGGTCCGTCCGGATCGTGAACCGCGGCAGCACCACGTGCACCTGCGTGCGCACCCCGGGCGTCTGCCACGGCGCCGTCTCGAGTGCACGATACGCCCCGGCCAACCCCGCCCCGCTGTCCGGTAGCAGCAGGTACATGCTGAACCGGTTCCCGGCATACGGCATCCGCAGCACCGCGATCCGGTCCGGTGAGGTGATCATGCGGACGGCGTACTCCCCGGTCCGCGTCATCATCTTGTGCTGCACGCCGCTGCGGTCGAGCCGCGTGAATCCCCGCAACTGTGTCTGCGTGCTGTCGAACTTTGCGGCCCACTGTCCCTTGAAGTACACGGCGTTCGTCAGCATCAGCACCGGGCGCGGGTCCGGCGGCGCCGCGAGGATCGCCGGAATCTTCCCCTCGGTGCTCCGCGACGCCCACCCGTTGATCGCATCCACCGCCGCCCGCGATCCGAAATCCACGGTCTCGGCGTCCGCACCGAAATCGCGCCGCGTATCCGCGATGTACTCGGGAGAAAGCGGCACGCCCTGCTGCGCCCACAGCGCGTTCGCGATCAGGAGCCGCACGTCCTTCTGATCCCGCAGCGACGCCAGCAACCGCGCGTTCGCGGCCGCCACGCTCTCCGGCGCCATCGCGCCGAACCCCAGCGTCCGCCCCATCGCCTCGCGCGTCTGCCCACGCGCTCCCCCATACGCCATCCCCAGCGCCACGCCGGCACTCACCGGCGACACGAACACGTTGCCGCTCCCATGCTGCGCGGCATCCCGGAACAGCGCGGTCGCAAAGGATTCGTACAACGGCCGCGCCCCCGTGTCGGCCGCAACCGGCCGCTCGGCACGGTCTCGCACGCCCGCTCCGGGCGATGCCACGAGTCCCGCCGCCAACCCCGCGGTCACGAGCACGGCCGGAATGCTGATCGCCTGGTACGCGAGCTGTCGTGACATTGCGCTGGTCCTCCGATCGCCGTTTCCACTGCGCCGCTGCTGTGTGCACGCGGTCTGTGCAGGCCCTTCCTGGCAGCCCTCTCTATAGGAACGCCGGCCGGGCTCCGATATGCACACGCGCCGCGAGATCCGTCAATTCGCCCCGGGCAGTGTAGCGGGTAGATTCAGGGCTGGCCGGCCGTCGTGCCCATACTGTCGAACCTTCGCCGCGGGATCTCCGTGCCTGTCCGCCGTACGACCGTCACTACCGATGTGGGCGGGGTGCTGATCGGGTCCTCCCACCCGGTCGTCGTGCAGTCCATGACCAATACCGACACCGCGGACGCGGCCGCGACCGCCGCGCAGGTGTCGGCGCTCGCCCGCGCCGGGTCGCAACTGGTCCGCGTCACGGTCAACAACGACGAGGCCGCAGCCGCCGTACCCGAAATCGCCGATCGCATCGCGGACCTCGGCACGCCGGTCCCGATCGTCGGCGACTTTCACTACAACGGCCACCTCCTCCTCTCCAAATACCCCGCCTGCGCCCGCGCGCTCGCGAAGTACCGCATCAACCCCGGCAATGTCGGCGCGAAACGCCGCGACGAACACTTCCGCGCGATCATCGAGATCGCCGTCGCCAACGGCAAGCCGGTCCGCATCGGAGTGAATTGGGGCTCGCTCGATCAGGACTTGCTCACGACGATGATGGATGAGAACGCGCGCCGACCCGCGCCGGACGACGCCCGCGATGTCTACGTCGAAGCCATGCTCGAGAGCGCGCTCCGCTCCGCCGCCCTCGCCGAAGACGCTGGCCTCGGCCACGATCGCATTGTCATCTCCGCCAAGGTGTCGCTGGTCCCCGACCTGGTCGATGTCTACCGCCGCCTCGCCGTCCGCTGCGACTACCCGCTCCACCTGGGTCTCACCGAAGCGGGACTCGGCACCAAAGGCATCGTGGCGAGCACGGCCGGCCTCTCCATCCTGCTCGCCGAAGGCATCGGCGACACGATCCGCGTTTCGCTCACACCCAAGCCCGGCGGCGACCGCACCGAAGAGGTGTTCGTGTCGCAGCAGATCCTCCAGTCGCTCGGGCTCCGCAGCTTCGCCCCGCAGGTCACCGCGTGCCCCGGATGCGGCCGCACGACGTCGACGTTCTTCCAGCACATGGCGGAAGACATCCAGACGTATCTGCGCGAGCAAATGCCCGTCTGGCGCGCGAAATATCCCGGCGTGGAAGAAATGCGCGTCGCCGTCATGGGCTGTGTCGTGAACGGCCCGGGCGAATCGAAGCACGCCAACATCGGGATCTCGCTCCCCGGCACGTTCGAGGAGCCCAAGGCCCCGGTCTATGTCGATGGCAAGCTCGCGCTCACACTGCGCGGCGATGACATCGTCCCCGAGTTCCTCGCGATGCTCGAGGAGTACGTCGCGCGCCGCTATGGCGCCGAGTTGGTTGGCGCCGTGGGGCCGAGTTGGTCGCGAGCGGGTAATAGGACGGTGTGAACGGCTGGCGCCCGGCGCGCACGCGGTGAGCATTGGAATGCGAGCCGCACGCTCGGCCGCTCCACCCAACATTTGACGTCGTTCGGGGGTATCCATGGAAGTAGCACTTCGGCCGCGGGCAGTCGCGCGGCACGGACTGAATTCCTTTCTCGGTGCGTTCCATGGTTCGCCTGTCGTTCACTCGGGTATGGGCCGCGTATCTCCGGGGATCGGGGGCGATCGACATGCTCCAGATCGGTGGCGTCGCGCTGATCGTGCTGCCGGTCGCCGTCGGCGTCTGGTACTTGATCGCCGATCTGCTCGGCGTGGCGCTGCCATGATCCGCATCGCCGGCGAGTTGGCGAACGGGCTCGGCACCTGGGCGGTCGTCGCGACGGTTGTCTTCGCCGCAGCCATGCTCGCGAGCGGCGTGCTCACGCCCGCCGCCGCGCAGGGCGGCGGACCAGGCGGCGGACGCGGCGGGCGCGGCAACGACAACAATTCGCTGCTCAACGCACCCGATCCGCACATCGTCGCAATGGCGAAATCGATCTCCGCCGATCCGGAGGATCCGATCCCGATGATCCTCGGCGATCGCAATGAGATCAAGCTCACCGACAGCCAGACCGTCGTGCTGTCGATGCTGGAATCGAGGCTCAGGATCGACAACGGACCGCTCCGCAACAAGCTCAATGAGTTGCGCCCGCCAGGCGTCAACGCCAAGCCCGACTACGCGCACCTCGACGCCGCGGGCCGCGATTCGCTGGTCAAGACGCGCGCGGCGATCGCCCAGACGATGGGCGCCATCCACGACAACGATCTCACGGCCCGCCAGGCCGCCTTCGAGGTTCTGAATCCCGATCAGCGCAACGCGATCACCGATCTCGAGAAACGCGTCAGGACAATGCTCAATGCAGGAATCCCCCGCGACGACGCCGAAGGCGGCCGGTCCGGCGGACACCACCCGGGTGGCCAATCCGGTGGATCGGGCTGAACGCATTGCGGCACTTCGAGTGGAAGGCAGCCCTCGCCAACCCGCGCCACGCGCCCGGGCAGGCGACGGCTCGCCGCGCGCGAGTGCCGGCGCACCGCCGCGCCGCGCACTGAACGGGTCGGGTAGCGCCGCGGCCACCCCCGCAGCCACGCCCGCCAGAACTCCAATGACCGCCGGCGCGGGTACGGGACCGCACGACGGCAGCGAAGCCGCGGCCGACGCCGCGCTCATCATCCGCGTCCGGCAAGGCGACGTCGCCGCCTACGCCATGGTCGTCCACCGTCACATGCGCTCCGCCTTCGCGATTGCGTATCACGTCCTGCAGCATCGTGAAGATGCCGAAGACGTCGTGCAGCAATCGTTCATGGCGGCGCTCGCGCGCCTCGACACGTTCGACGTCACGCGCCCGTTCGCGCCATGGTTCGGCCGCGTGGTCCTCAACCACGCGCGCAGTGCGCGGCGAAGCCGCGACCGCCTGTGGCGCCGCTCGTCCGAGCCGGCGGAGCTGCTCGAGGCACCCGCCACCGCCGCCCCGGACCGCCGCGCCGAAGACTCGGAGATCCGGACGCGCGTACGCGCTGCGATGAACATGCTCCCGGAACGCCAGCGGCTCGCGATCCAGTTGATCGAGATCGACGGGTACACGCCGGCCGAAGTCGCAGCCATGCTGGACCTCGCGCCCGTCACCATGCGGTGGCACTTGATGGCGGCCCGGCGAACGCTCCGCCGCCTGCTCGCACCGCTGGCGCGCACGACGAAACGAGACAATGCGGCAGATCAGGCGATCTCGCCGCCGCAGCAGGGCACCACTCCGGACTCGGCGCACGCGAGACCGGATATCACGGAGGCGGTAAATGCCAGGGACAAATGACGGCGGGCCGGACACGGCTCTTCTCGCGCTGATCCGCGAGCACAGCCAGCCCGCACCCGCCGCTTCGGTGGACTGGAACGCGCTGGCGGCACGTATCATCGAGGACGGCCGCGGCGAATTGGCGGCGCGGCAGCGGGGAGCCTACGACGGCGACGGTGCCCGCAGGCTATTGCGGCCCCCCGCACCGCGCCGGTGGTGGGAGGTGACCGCGGGGTGGGCGCGGCCGGCGATCGCCGCGGCGCTCGTCGTGAGTGCCATCTCCACGGCGGTCGTACTCGCATCGCCATCCGTGGCGATAGCCGACGCCGGGGATTCCAACACCGGCGCATGGCTCCAGACCCTCGGAGCAAACGGCACCACGACCGCGGCCGGTCCCGCGACTCGCGATTCGCTCTTCAGTGAGGTCGTGAGCCAGTGACGGCACCGATCACGCCCGGGGGCGCACCTGGCGTGCGTTTGGCCACCCGCCGCCCGCGAGCGCTCGCGACACTGGTGGTCGTCGTCGCACTGCTCACCGGGATCGTTGCCGGCATGGCAGCCGACCGGCGGCTTGTCATGCACTATCACGGCGGCCCATTCGGCGGCCGCTTCGGACGCGGACCGCATGGCCCCTGGGGCGGCGACGGCGGACGCTCGGGTCCCAGCGACCGGATGCGCCAGCGTTTCGAGACGGAGCTGGGACTCACACCCGCCCAATGACACAGGTGGACTCCATCATGGGACGTAGCATGGCGGAACGGCACGCCATCGAGGACTCCGTCCGCCCGCGCATGCGCGCGATCCTCGACACCACCCGGAGCCAGATCGAAAGCATCCTGACCCCCGACCAGCGCCAGAAGTTCGAAGCCTGGCGCTCGCGCAACCACAGCCCACCGTCCTAGGTACTGTCCCGCCGCCCGTGCATCATCATCCGCGCGCGGATCGCGTCCAGATTCCTGTCGAAGGCCGGCTGCTGCGCCGGCGCCAGCAATCCGCGCAGATCCGCGGCCTCCTTCTGCCGGAGATTGCGCCGCGTGATCCACGGCGTCGTCCCGACCACCTTGGCGATCTGCCACTGGTACGCCGCGTGAATCGAATCGGCGGTTTTCTTCTGCGCATCGGTCAGCGTGATCCCGCTGAACAGCGCCTCCATCATCTGCGCGCCCCGATCCGCCCCACGTCCGCCGCCACGGCCTGAATCGGCGCCCGCGCTCCCGGGCGTGCCTTGCGCAAAGGCCGCGGGCGCGGCCCAAGCGGTCGCGAGGACCATGGCGACGCCTGTAAGGAGCAGCGCGCCACCGCGATGCCGGCGAGCGCGGGGGAATGACGGGCCTGAGGTAGACAGGCTCATGGTCGGACTCCTATGTCAGGTGAGCAATGGTTCATGACGACTTCGCCCGGTACAGCCGTTTCGTTGGGAGACCGGCTGGAATGCGAGCGGACCCGCGCATGGGCTCGCCCGGGGCAGGTAAATGCTCTACTCTCAGAGAGTGTGGGCCGAACCCACCCGGGACGGTTCGAGCCCCGGTGCCCGGAGGTGGAGGACCGAAATGGGCAGACAGTTGACGATCGCACTGTTCGTGGTGGTGATGGTAGCCATCATTGTCGGGGTAGACTTCGCGTTCTTCAGAAACCGGTTCTGGGAACGGCTGACGGTGAATATCGGAATCGTCCTGGTGTTCGCAGCGTTCTACTCGAGATTCCTGAGAGGTCCATGAACACCCCGGCACCCTTTCACTGCGATTGATATGCGAGACATGCAGATTCGCGTCAACGGGAGCAGCCGTCACTTCGTGGGAGATGCGGACACACCGCTGCTCTGGTATCTCCGCGACGAGCTCGGGCTCACAGGGACCAAGTTCGGGTGCGGCATTGGCGCGTGTGGCGCCTGCACTGTACACCTGGACGGGCGCGCGGTTCGCAGTTGCCAGACGCCACTCTCCGCGACACAGGGGAAAAGCGTCATCACGATCGAAGGCCTGAGCAGCTCCGGCACGCATCCCGTGCAGCGCGCCTGGCGCGCGCACAATGTCCCGCAGTGCGGCTATTGCCAGAGCGGCCAGATCATGCAGGCGGCATCGCTCCTCGCCACCACCCCGGCGCCCTCCGACTCCGAGATCGACTCGGCGATGCGTGGCAACATCTGCCGGTGCGGCACCTACCTCCGTATCCGCGCCGCCATCCACGCCGCCGCGTCCGGCGCGTCCGCATCGGATGCCGCGCCAGGCAGCACCAGCCCGAATGACACGGAGCGCGGACAATGAGCCGCCATCCCGTGGACCGGCGAGTGTTTCTGCAGGAGTTGGCCGCGGGCGGCCTGCTGATCGTCGCGACCGCGACCGGATGCCGGCGGGTCCAGGATGAGCTGCGGCGGATCGCACGGCGCGGCGATACGCCGGACGCCGGCGGCCCGCCCCTCACGCCCGCGGTCTACCTGCGCATCGGCACGGATGGCGATGTCACGGTCATCGTGCACCGCTCCGAGATGGGACAGGGGATCCGCACGAGTCTCGCGATGGCGGTCGCCAATGACCTCGAAGCGGACTGGAGCCGCGTGCACGTCGAGCAGGCGCCGGGCGACGAGAAGACCTACGGCGGCCAGGACACTGATGGCTCGCACAGCATCAAGGATTTCCTGGTGCCGATGCGCGAAGCGGGTGCCACCGGCCGCGCGATGCTGGAGGCCGCCGCCGCCCAGCAGTGGCAGGTGCCGGTGACGGAGGTCCGTGCCCGGAACCATCAGGTCGTGCACACGCCGAGTGGGCGCAAATTGGACTACGCGGCGCTCGTGCCCATCGCCCGCACGTTGCCCGTGCCGCCGCGAGAGTCGCTGCGGCTCAAGCCCGCGTCGGAGTTCCGCTTCCTCGGGAAAGAGATCCCGGGGATCGATCTCGTGGACATGACGACGGGACGGGCCCGCTACGGGATCGATCAGCACATGGACGGGATGAGGTTCGCCGTGATCGCGCGGCCGCCGGTCTATGGAGGCACCATCGCGACGCTCAATGCCGCGGCGGCCGAACGCGTCCCGGGCGTCGAGCGGATCGTGCGCCTCGATCACACGCCGCCGCCGTCGGGGATGCTGCCGGCGGGCGGTGCCGCCGTGATCGCCACCAGTACGTGGGCCGCCATCCAGGGCCGCAAGGCGCTGGCGATCACCTGGAACAATGGACCCAACAAGTCGTACGAATCAGTCGCCTACCGCGCGCACCTCGAGCAATCGGCGCGCGGCACGGGACGCGTGGGACGGAAGCAGGGCGACGCCGCGCGCGAGTTGGGCCACGCGGTGCGCCGCGTGAGCGCCACGTACTATCTCCCGCATCTCGCACACGCACCAATGGAGCCCGTGTCGGCGCTCGCGCACGTGCACGACGGCCGGTGCGAGGTCTGGGCCCCCACACAGAATCCGCAGGAAGCCCGTGATGGGCTGGCGAAACTCCTCGGCATCCCCGCCTCCGATGTCCGCGTCAATGTCACTCTGCTCGGCGGCGGCTTCGGGCGCAAATCGTTCTCCGATTTCATCCTCGAGGCCGCGTTGTTGTCCCGCGCCACCGGAACTCCGGTCAAGGTCGTGTGGACGCGCGAGGACGACCTGCAGCACGATTTCTTCCACACGGTCGCCGCCGAGCATCTGTCGGCCGGCCTCGATGCGCATGGTGCCGTGACGTCGTGGTTGCACCGGTCGGCGCTGCCATCGATCGGCTCGACCTTCGCGCCGGGGGTGCTCTACCAGGATGAAGGCGAGCTCGGACAGGGCATGACCGACCTGCCCTACGACATCCCCAACATCCAGGCCGAAGCCGGGCCCGCGCCGGCGCACACGCGGATCGGGTGGTACCGCTCGGTGATCAACATCCCGCACGCGTTCGCGATCGGATCGTTCGTCGATGAGCTCGCGCACGCCGCGGGCAAGGATTCCCGGGACTTCCTGCTCGATCTCCTCGGGCCTGACCGCACCATCGACATGGCCAAGGTGGGTGTGACGGGCAAGGAGTCCAACTACGGCGCGACGTTCGCCGAGTATCCGATCGAGACCGGACGCCTGCGCGGGGTGGTGGAGCTCGCCGCGCGGCAATCGGGATGGGGGACACCGCTGCCCGCCGGCGAAGGCCGCGGTATCGCGGCGCACCGGAGCTTCCTGAGTTACGTCGCGAGCGTGGTGCAGGTGCGCGTGATGCCCGATGGCACGCTCATCATCCCGCGCGTGGACATCGCGATCGACGCCGGATTCATCGCGCACCCCGAGCGCGTGCGCGCCCAGTTGGAAGGCGCCACCATCATGGGCCTGGGCAACGCGCTCTCATCCGAGATCACCTTCAGCGGCGGGCGCGTGGTGCAGTCGAACTTCGACAGCTATCGCGTGATGCGGATGGACGCGTCGCCACGCGAGATCCACGTGCACATCGTGCCGAGCGACTCGAAGCCGGGCGGCGTCGGCGAGCCGGGCGTACCGCCCACGGCTCCGGCCCTCTGCAACGCGATCTTCGCCGCGACGGGCCGCCGCATCCGCCAGCTCCCCGTCGGAAATCAGCTAGCGAATCCGGTGCGCCCCACGCCGGTCGCCTAGCCCCAGTCCCCAGTCCCCATCCCCAGTCCCCAGTCCCCAGTCCCCAGTCCCCAGTCCCCAGTCCCCAGTCCCCAATCCCCAATCCCCAATCCCCAATCCCCAATCCCCAATCCCCAATCCCCAATCCCCAATCCCCCGCCCCTAGACCCGCCCGCGCGCCGCGACCGGCCACGTCATTCTCGACGTTCTCCCCGCGCACGCCGTACACCACGTCGTTGAGATGCACGACCACGCAGACGTGATTCGGGATGATGCGCACGAGGTCACCGGTCGCCGGCCGCCACGACGTATGGCGCAGATCGAGAATCCCGTGCTCCTCCGACATCCGCGATACGACGACCTCCGGATGATCCGCCACGGCGCCGAAGCCCACGTGGCTCGGATCGTCGAGCGGCTCGCGGCCGAGCGCTTTCGTCCCGGCGTCCACGACGGCCTGATCGGGGACGGAAGTACTCACCACGGTGGCGAGAACGGTGAGCGCGCAATCGTCGAGCGCACAGGTGCCGAGGTCCGCGGTCGCGCGGTCGTTGTACACGTAGGTGCCGGGCCGGATCTCCGTCACGGCCGGCAGCTCGTGCGTGCGCCAGAGCGTCGGCGTTGATCCCCCGCTGACGACGGGCGGCGCCAGGCCGGCCGCGGACAACGCGCCGAGGATCACACCGAGTTCGTCGTTCAGCCGGGCGAGACGCTCGTCCTGCGCCGCGGGCGGCTGCCGGATGTGCCCCGCGTAGAACGCGAGTCCGGCATACTCCAGACTTGGCTTTCCCGCGACCCGGCGGGCGAGCGCCACCGCGTGGTCCGCCGACGTGACGCCGACGCGGTGCATCCCGACATCGGCTTCGACGTACACGCGAACCGTGCGGCGCGCGGCGGCCGCGGTCGTAGCCAGCGCATCGATCGCGGCGTCGGAATCCAGCGAGACCGTGAGCCGGACGTTCGCCGGAGCCGACAGGAGCCGCCGGAGCCGCGGGCCGCCGACCGGCGGGTACGCGAACAGCACGTCGTTGGTCACCTCCGCCATGACTTCGACTTCGCGGACCGTCGCGCATGTCAGCCCCGCCGCCCCGCGTCGCAATTGCTCCCGCGCGATCACCGGCGACTTGTGCGTCTTGACGTGGGGCCGGAGCGCGATCCCGTGCTGGGTCGCGTAGGACGCGGCCCGGTCGAGGTTCGCGGCGAGCGTGCCGAGGTCCACGACCGCCGCCGGTGTCTCGATGCCGGCGATGGTCGCGGGCGCCGTCCTCTGGTCTACGGGTGTCATGTGAGAGCTGTCATCCGAATCGTGTCATACGAAAATCGTTGTTGCGACCCCAATCCCCACTCCCCAGTCCCCAGTCCCCAGTCCCGAGTCCCCAATCCCCAGTCCCCAATCCCAAGTCCCCAGTCCCAGTCCCCAGTCCCATCCGCCCCCGAATCACGAATGCGGCGGTGTGTGGTCCAGCTCTTCGATCGTCGCCGTCGAAGCCGGCCGCTCGCGCTGGAGCCGCGCGGCGACCGCTTCGGCCTGCGTCATGACCCGCAACAGATTCTCGCCGGCGAGTTTCCGCAGATCCGCCTCCGACCATCCGCGGCGCGCCAGCTCCGCGAACAGGTCGGGATACTTCGAGACGTCCTCGAGTCCCACCACGGTGTCGGTGATGCCATCGAAGTCGCTGCCGATGCCGACGTGATCGACGCCGGCGACCTGGCGCACGTGGTCGATGTGATCGGCGACGTCGGTCAGCGTCGCCGGCGGCGACGGATGCGCCGCTGCCCACTCTTTCATGCCGCGCTGGCGCGCGGCGCTGTCGTCCGGGAATTGGGCCTTGAGCGCGGCGCGCTGCTGCGGCCGCGGCCTCGTCACGCGCGAAGGCCGCCTTGGACACGAAGTCGGTCACGAACGGCACCATCACGATCCCGCCGTTCTTCGGCACGCGGCGGAGGATCGAATCCGGCACGTTGCGCGGGTGGTCCACGAGCGCGCGCGCCCCGGAGTGCGAGAAGATGACCGGCGCCTCGGCCACGTCGAGCGCGTCGCTCATCGTGCCGGGCGAGACGTGCGAGAGGTCGACGAGCATGCCCGAGCCGGTTCATCTCGCGCACGACTTCCTTCCCGAACGGCGTGAGGCCGCCGTGGCGCGCGCTGTCGAGCGCCGCGTCGGCCCAGTCGAGCGTGACGTTGTGCGTCAGCGTCATGTAGCGCACGCCGAGGTCGTAGTACGCGCGCAGGGCGCCGAGCGAGTTCTCGATCGCGTGGCCGCCTTCCATGCCGAGCAGCGAGCCGACCTTGCCGTCGCTTGAACGTCGCGCCGGATATCGGCCGCGGTGGTCGCCCACGCCAGACGGTCGGGATAGCGTCGCGATCGTGCGTCGCGCGATGTCGATCTGCTCGAGCTGCACCCGCGCATATCCCGGCTCGCTCGAGACTTTGCCGTTCGGGAGATAGAGACGGTCGCCGGCTCGCCGGGAATGTAGACGGACCAGAACTGCGCGCCGAGCATGCCCTTCTTCAGACGGTCGAGATCCGTCTGCCCGGCCATGTGCTTCGTGAGGTCGTACGCCTTCGACATCGCCGGCGCACGGTGTCTTCGCGGATGCGCCACGGCAGGTCGTTGTGGCCATCGATGAGCGGCGTCTCGCGCAGGACTTTCACGGCGAGTGCGCGGTCGGCGGCGGACGGTTGCGGCACGGTGGTGCTCACGGGGGGGCTCACGGTGGTGCTCACGGTGCTGCTCTGGGCTTGGGCGGACGCGGCGGCGAGGGCGCACAACGCGGCCACGCGGAGGCTCGGCACGAACGAGGACTGGGATGTCATAGGCGGGATAATCTGGCGCCCGCGCGCCACTCACGCACAATACCGCGCCGCTGCCGCCGCCAGCACCTCGGCGAACTGCACGACGGACCCGACATCGACCCACTCTTCCTTGGCGTGCGCTCCCGCGCCATGCGGCCCCATCACCACGGTCTCGATGCCGGCACCCGACAACAGCGCGGAATCCATCCACGGATTCTCGCCGACGTACGGCGGTCGCTCGCCGAGCACGGCGGTCGCGGCGTCGCTGAGCGTGCGGACGATCGCACGGTCACGCGCGACTTCGAACGGCTCGCGCACGAGCACGACGCGCAACGCCGCCGCGAAGGTGGGATCCTCGCGCGCGCACTCGGCGATCAGCTCCCTGATCTCGCCCGTCACCTGCGCGGTCGTCTCGCCGGGGATGGTCCGGCGCTCGATCTGCACGGTCGCCGACGCGGCGTAGGTGCTCATGCCGGTGCCGCCGCTCACCATCGACGCGTGAAGGGACGGCGGCCCCACGAGCGGATGCGGCGGACGCCCGATGAGCTGCCTCGCCAGCCCGCCGAGCCGCACGAGCAGTGCACCCATCCGCACGTTCGCGTCGATGCCCTGCGCGAATTGGCTCCCATGCGCCGCTCGGCCCTCGACGGTCACCGCCATCCAGATGAATCCCTTGTGCGCGAGACAGATCTGCATGCTCGTCGGCTCGGTGACGATGGCGCCATCCACCGGGAACCGCCCAATGAGATCGGCCGTCCCGATGCTCGCATGCTCCTCGTCCGCCACGGCCGCGATGATCACGTCGCCCCGTAGCGCCGCACCGGAGTCGCGCAGCGCTTTCACCGCGCCCGCGCATGCCGCGAGACTCCCCTTCATGTCGTACGCACCGCGCCCATGGCACCGCCCGTCCCGGATCGTCGCCGCGAATGGGGCCTCCATCTCATCCACCGCGACGGTATCGTAGTGGGCGTTGAGCATGAGCGACCGCCCGCCGCCGGTGCCGCGCAGCCGGCCGGTCACCGACACCCGGCCGGGCAACGGCTCGTGGGTCTGGACGTCGAGCCCGAGCCCTGCCAACATGGTGGCAGTGTATCGGGCAATCTCCGCCTCGCCCGCGCCGCTTGGTGAGAGCGACGGGTTGACGGAGTTGATGCGAACGAGCGATTGAAGAACGCCCGTCGTGAACGGCGCGTCGATGGTCACGACGTAGGATGCCAGCGGTACGCACCGGCAACCAGTGCCGGTCAGCAGTTAATGCCAGGGAGGCGGATTGTCTCGGATGATTCGAATCGCGCAGATGTTCGTGCGGGTAGCCGGACTGACGCTACTGGTCCTCGGCATCATCATCTGGACCGGCCACGGCGACGCCCTCATCCGCACCCACGCCCTCCTCGGCGTCTTCTTCGTCCTGTCCCTCTGGGTCGTGGCAGTCATCGGCCTCACCAGCCGGATCGGCTACGTCCTCCCCGCCCGTCTCATCATCTGGGGCATCGTGATCGGATGGTTCGGGATGTCGCAGCGCGAGCTGCTCAAGGGCAACCTCCACTGGATGATCCAGGTACTCCACGTCGCCGTCGGCCTGATCGCGATCGGCCTGGCCGAAGTCGTCACCGCGCGCGTGAAAAAGGGACCAGTCCCGGCGTCGCGACCGTAGCACGGCCCGCCCTGGCACCCGCCGGGCGCACCCAAAAACTCGTTCGCGAAACACCCTGTTTGGCCCCGTGTCCGGCGGGCCAACAGACGCTCGGTCCCAACATTAGCCTAGCGGTCCCACAACATGGGACCTCGGCCGGCCTTGTGGGAGTCCGTCGCGCTTCACACTATGGGGGGCATTCACGGACGCGGAAGGCGGTCCACGCGGCATGTGCGCGCAATGGGCGCGAGATGTGTCAAACGAGATCGGGCCACGAGCGGACACTCGCCGGCCACCGTGTTGTCACAGCGAGCGGAACCACCGATCATGCCTCGGATTGGTCACGCACCACAGGCGCCGCGCTCTTCGGAAGCGCACCCACGGACCGCTCGCATGCGTTCCGCGGAAGCGCATTCTGTCGCTGCTCGACGAAGACCGGGCATGTGTCGCGCGCATCCGCGGCGGTGACGAACGCGCGTTCCAGGATCTCTTTCGCGCGTACTACGATCCCCTCTGCCGCTTCGTCGAAGGACTCGTCCGCCGCAAAGCCGTCGCCGAAGAGCTGGTGCAGTCGCTGTTCCTGACACTCTGGATCCGCCGCGAAGAGTGGACCGTGCGCGACACCCTCCGCACGTATCTGTACGCCACCGCGCGCAACCACGCGTTGAACCACTGGAAGCGCGAGCGCCTCTTCGACGGCTACGTCACCCGTGCCTGGTCCCACCGCGACCGCGCCGCCGAGATCCGCGTCACCTCCAACGCCGACACCCGCCTGGAATCGGAAGAGGTCGACGCCAGCGTCCGGCGCGCGATCGCCGCCCTCCCCATCCGCTACGCTCCCGTCCTGCAACTGCGGTGGGAACACGGCCTCACCTGCGCGGAGATTGCCCGCGTCCTCGAGCTCCCGGTCAAGACCGTCGAAACCCGGGTCGGCCGGGCCCTCCGCATGGTGCGCCCAGCGTTGGAGCAGCTCCGTACGTAAGAGGTAGGCTGCCAGCCGCTGGACCGGTCGGTTTGCCCGTCGCCGTCACGGCCCGGTAAAGTCATCCGCCTGCCCGCCACATCGTGGCCAGAATCGTGTACGAAATGAAGGAGCAGACGCGTCTCAATTGTATCTTTGGTCAACACAGGACCTGAGGCGCGCACTGCACGACCAAACGCCCGGCCGCCCCGGCGGTGACGATTCGGTGGACCGGCATCTCGTAGAGCGGATCCTGGCGGGCGAAGCGTCCCCGGGAGAACGCCTCGCGTTCGACCGCTGGGCCGGCACCGACGAGCGCCGGCGGGCGATGGTGGCCCGCGTGACCGCGGCCGCGGGTGGCCTTCGCCGCCCGCGATACGACGCCGATGCGGCATGGGTGGCCGTCTCGCGCCAGATGCATACCCCCGGCGCGCACACGGCCGTCCGCATCGGATCCCCGTTCGAACGCCCCGCGTCCTCGCGGTGGCTGGGGAACACGGCCGGCGCCGTGGCGGCCGCCGGCATCTGCGCGCTGGCGGCCGGCGTCGCGCTGGCAATCCCTGCGGCCCTCCGCCCGCCAGACACCAGCCGTCGCGGCGCCCGAATCGCCGCAGGTCGCCATCACGGGCCGTGGCCAGCGTCTCACCGTCGCGCTCCTCGACGGTACCCACGTCACGCTCGCCCCCGACAGCAGGCTGACCGCGCCCGCGGGATTCGGCCGCACCACCCGCGAGGTCACGCTCGACGGCAAGGCGTACTTCGACGTGGTCCACGACTCGCTCCATCCGTTCACCGTGATCGCCGCCGGCGAGCGGATCCGCGATATCGGTACGCAGTTCGTCGTCGACGCCTACACGCACGACCAGACGCCCGGCGGCGCGCCGAGCGGGACGCCCGCCGCCCTGAACCAGCTCCGGATGCAGGTTCGGATGCAGGTCGCCGTCGCAACGGGCGCCGTCCGCATCGAATCCCCGCCCGCGACGCCCCCCGCCCGCCCGTGGGTGTCGGCGGTCGGTGAGGGAGGCGCGACCATCGTCACCGCGGGGGAGATCGCGCGCGTCGATGCGCGCGGCCAGACGACGGTCATTCCCCACGCCGACGTCGCCGGCATGAAAGGCTGGACCAGCGGGGAGCTCGTCTTCGACGGCAGCTCACTCGGCGACGTCGTCCGCGAGTTGGAGCGGTGGTACGACATCGACATCGTGATCTCCGACCCATCGCTCGCGCAGCGGCGCGTGACCCGGACGTTCCGGGGATTGCCGATCTCGCAAGTCCTGAACAGGCTCGCGATCGCCGTGAACGGCCGCTGCTGGTGGTCGGGTCACACCGTCACGATCTCGCCCCTCACCGAAAGCAACGAGCCGCCGATTTAGCGGCGGCTCTGATCCGGCGCCGAGGCGAGGTGCGCTACGGCTCCGGTATCACGGCTCCGGTATCACGGCTCGGGTATCGGCGGCCGCTTGGTCTCGATCGCGTGCGGGACCTGCACCCGGAACACCGCCGCGGCCAGCGCGCCGCCCGCCAGCGGTCCGATCAGATAGATCCACACGTGTGACAGCGCACCCGCCTGTCCCAGGAACGCCGCGTAGATCGCCGGCCCGATCCCCACCGCGGGATTGAACGCCCCGCCGCTGATCGCCCCGCCCGCGAACGCCGCGACGGTGATCGTGAATCCGATCGCGAGCCCGTAGTACGAGTTGCCTTCGGTGTCGGCCGTGGTCGCCGTGTGCAGCACCACGATGCACAGCGCGAATGTGTACACCAGTTCGATCATCACCGCGGTCCAGAATGTCACGCCGTCGCCGGGCTTCGCCGCGAATGTGGCGCCGAGCGCCAGGTACACCACGGCGGCGGCGATGATCGCGCCCACGAATTGCGAGACCCAGTACCACACGAGATCGCGCGCCTGCAGCTTCCCGCGCAGGAACACCGCCAGACTCACCGCGGGATTGTAATGCCCGCCCGAGATATGGCCGCCCATGTAGACCATGATCATGAGCGACGAGCCGATCGCGAGCGGCGCCATCGGCACGCTCTGGCTCACAGTCAGACCGACGGTCAGCACCAGGAAGAACGTCCCGATCGCCTCAGTCACGTATTTGCGCATGGCAGGGAGGATGAAGGGAACCGGCGAACCGCGAACGGCTTCTAAGCTACGCCCGCGAGTCTGTCGCAGTTAGCCCCAATCCCCAGTCCCTAATCCCCAGTCCCCGCTACGGATGCGACGGACGAGGTGGAGCCGGCGGATCCATCTTGGTGTAGCTCGGCGGCACCGCGAACAGCGACAACGCCTGCGGTCCCTCTTTCACGTTGCGCACCTGCATCGTGGTCTGCGCCGCGGGATCCTGCATCTTGACCAGGTAGTGCAGTTCCGGATCGATCCACGCATACCCGGTCTTGCCGCTCCGCTTGTACGTGAGCTGCCACTTGTCCGCCGGCCGCCCGTTCACGGTGTCGGCACCCAGATGCTGGCAGGCGAAGTGCGGCGGCTCCGCCTTGTCCGCCATCGCCGCCGCGTTCCAGCCCTTGCACGGATCGCGGACGTCGGACGGCCGCATGATGAAAAACAGATCGGCCATCTCGGTCACCGGGTCGTCGCCCGACGGCGTGTAGTACTGCTGCGTCTGATCGTCGAGCGCGACCAGCGTCCGGCGCCGGAAATCCAGGATCACGGCACCGGTCACCGAATCACCGCGCGTCGTCGCCCACCGCACTTTGCCGTCGCCGACGTTGAACGGCGTGCGCGCCATGTCGCTGCCGTGCGAATCCACCATCACGGCCGAGAATTCCTGCGCGGAAACACGGTGGGATGCGAACGCGGCGAACGCAATCACCGCACACAGCGTGGCGGCGTGAGATATGAATGACATGACGGAATGGGTCGGAGGCGACGATGGGACCGGCGGAAAATTACTACCCCTCTCGCCACGCAACGGCCGCGCCACCAATCGCCTTTCCCCGCTCCCCTTCCCCGTTCTGTTTAGTCCGGCGTCTCAGTCCGTCGTCCCCGTGAACAACCCATGCCGCACCCGCGCCGCTTTGGGCGGCGCGTCCGGCGCGACGCTGAGATGCGCGAGGATGTCCGTCCTGCCCTGAATCGCCACCTGCATGGTCATCTCCTGCCCGCCGCGCGAGATCACGACCGGCACGGAGCCGGACGCGCTCGCGTACCGCTGCCGGAAGGAGACCAGCGACGAATCCCCGTGCGCCTCTACGTCGCCCAGCCGCACGAGCCGGTCCCCCGCCTGGATCCCCGCGGCCGCCGCCGCACCCGACGGCGCGACGAATGTCACCGTCAACACGCCGTTGGCGTCGCTCGCGACGCCGGCGCCAACCTGCATGGTCTTCACGGTGTCGGTCGTCATCCGCAGCCCGGCCCGCGCGAGCACGATGTCCCACGGATAGGCGTCACGCCCTTCGATGTACCGGCGGTTCACTTCGGCGAACGGCACCGCCGGCGCCCCCGGACGCGCGGCCGCCGCCATCGCCCCCCACCACTCGGCCGGCGTGAAGCCCCGTCCTTGCTTGTACGTGGTCTCGTACAACGACCGCATCGCGTCGTCGAGCGAACGATGGTTGTCGCTCGCGTCGCGGATCAGCACGTCGAGCATGAACCCCGCGAGCGAGCCCTTGGGATAGTACAGACCCGCGGAGCCGTCCACCGGCGCCACCCACGCGCCGAGCGACGCGTCCGCGAGCGCCGTCGGCACCACGGTGCCCACACCCGTGATCTTCTGCCCGGTCGTCGCCAGGAATTCGAGTGAGTCGCCGATCCCGGACCGCATCACGTCCAGATCGCCGTAGTAATCGGTGAAGCCCTCGCTCACCCACAACCACCCCGTGGGCTCCGCATCGTCGTAGCGGTACGGCACCATGTCCGCCGGCCGCAACCGCTTCACGTTCCACGAGTGGAACATCTCGTGCGAGTAGAGTCCCGCGAGTCCCGTCGCGTCGATCGCCTCCGGACGAAACTCGTCGACTTGCGAGTTCTGATGCTCGAGCCCTCCGCCATTCGGATGCGCGTCGATGATCTGCAGGACGGTGTACGTCCCCCACTCCATGTCGCGAAACACCTTCGCATGCGACTCGGCCAGCCCCTTCAGCCAGCCCAGGAGTCTCGTCATCCGCGCGCCCGTCATGAGTCCGGCGGGATAGCTGGCCGCTCGCACCCAATGGGTGGCCGCGCCGCTGGCCGGGCCGCTGGCCGGGCTTCCCGTTGGGCCCTTCACCTGTACGCTGTCGAAATCGAACCGGCCGACGAAAAACGGCATGTCCACGAGATCGTGGTAGTTCTGCGCGGAGAACGTGCGCGCGGCTCCACCCGATCCGCCGGCGCCCGCCGCGACCGGCGCCACTTCGTGCATCCCGGTCGCGATGTTCCACCCCGGATCGGTGTGGATCGTCACCTGCGCCGGCCAGCCGAAGCCGCGCCCCACCGGATACATGAACACGTTCGTGCCGTTGAAGAACCCGAAGTCCGGCCGCGTCCACGCCACCGCCCGATCGATGGTGTCGGCGAGATACTTGAAATCGACGGTCACATTCGCCCCCGCCTTGGTCCCGTCGAGCTCCCACGTCTGGAAATCGAGTTGGTGCCAGGCGAGCGGCGTCCCATCCATCGTGGGCGTGAAGTGCGACACCCGCCGCGCAAACCACAGGAGCACGTAGTGGCCGGGACTCCACGCGGGAAGCGCCAGCACGACCGGCCCCGGCCCGCCCACCGTGAAATGCATCGCCACATTGAGCGTCCGCGAACGGTTGGTAGCCGAGTCGAGGGTCACGTCGTATCGCACGCCGGCGATGGGCGCCGAGTGCGCCGTGTGCGCAGACCGCGTCTGCGGCTCCCCCTGGCCTCGGGCCGCCGCCGGGCTCGCGCCAGTCGCGATGCCGGCCATCAGAACCGCGGCGAGGACGGCGCGGCGGCGGGCGTGGCGCGCCATCTGGGGCGCCGTGCGGGACGCACGGGAAACCCCGTTGAGGGGCTGGATCGGCAGGCGTGCCATCACAGGGGCTTGGCGAGTCATATGTGGGGGGCTGCGGGCTGGGACGACGACGGTGGATCAGCGGCTGGATCTACACGTGCTCCGGGCGGTTCGACAACCCCGTGCCACAGAGGGTTGGTGAGCAGTTGGTACGCGTGGGATGTGCGCGTTGGCGTGGCTGGACCAGGGTTCCTGAGCCGTCGCAAATCTGGCGGGACGCACGCCGCCGCGCGACGCCCGGATCCCCGGGAAGGACAGCGAAAACGATGGGTTGTTCGGGTGGCCGGATCGGTGACGGGCCTCAACGGTCCGCACGGCACCGGCCAGTACGTTCACCAGGGTGAGCCTGCCGTATGCCGATTACCGATGTCGATGAACACATCACGACACTCTGGCGGGAAGCGGCCCGCGACCTCGGGATCGGGCTCGTATCCCCGTTCGCGGCGATCGGTCCGCGCGGCGAATCCGCGGCGGCGCTGGCCTGGCTCCGCGATTTCGGCTCGCCCCGCGGTGCCCTCGTCTGCTCGAGCGACGATCCCAAAGACCTGGGACGCCGGGCGCTGGAATGGGGCTACGAGATCGTGGACTACGATCCGTTCGTCTACCCCTCGGTCTACGACCGGCGTCTCTTCATCGCGATGCTGGCCCGCCTCGGCTGGGCCGGTCCGCCCGAGAACCGCCCGGCCTGGCTCGACGCGCTGGGCATGCATCCCTGAACGACAGGATGAGAAACGGCAGGGGGGCTGAGCCCACCTGCCGTTTGGTTTTCCCGGCCTCGCCGTTGGGCGGGCCGGCCAGCGAAAAACTAGAACTTCACCGTCACGGCCCTGCCGCTCGTGATCGCCGCGTTCGCGGCCTCGTTGATCACCGCCTGCCGCTCGGCCGGCGATCCGCTCTCCGGCACCGTGTAGTCCGCCGACGCGTGTCCGCCCGAGCCGGTGCACGTCACCTTGAGATCCATCGGGGTGTAGATGTTGAACGTGATCGCGGCCACGAGCGCGTTCAGGAAGCTGTGCTGCGTCTCGACCTTCGCGACGCCGTCCGGGCAGTCCTTCGACACGTCCATCACGTCCGGTGGCACGAGCCCGAAGATGAACGACGACGCCCACTGCTTCTCGACCACGGTCTGCGATTCCGGCTTTCCGGTCACGATCGTCGCGTGGTAGCACGCCGCACAGAGGGCGGTGGCACAGCAAAGCGAAACTGCACGCATCAGCGACTTCATAAGCACTCCGTTAATGATGGGGAGACCGCGAATAACTCACCGATTGGAAACGGCTCATGTCTGTACCGGGCGCTGCGGTACCACAGGGGGCGAAATTGGCCACGCCGGCGGAAGCCGGCAAGTACCAGGTACGCCATCAGGTGCAACGGAACGACGAATGCCCGGGAACACGGTGCGAAAGGTCTGTCACATGGGCCCGCGGCCTCCTGGTGTGTCTCCTGGTCGGGTCGGGTGGGCGATGTAACCCGCTATGCGCAAAACCGCCGCGCCAACTCTCACCGGCGGTTACCGCTGCCTGCCCCGCCCCACCAGTTGTCCCAGGTATCCCCAATCCCCAATCCCCAATTTGCACCATCGCCGGCCCATCACCCGCCGCCTACGGCGCCCCGCCCAACAGCGACCGCACGGCTGCGAGCACCTGCCGGTACGCCTCGGTACCCGGCGCAATCAGTTCGAAATGCGATGAGCGCGGGACGACGGTGAATGTCACTCGGTCGCCCGCCCGCCGGGCCGCCGCCGCCCACGGCGCCAGTTGCTCCGCCGGCGGCACGATGCGGTCGTCCGCCGCGCCAAGCCAGATCTGCCTGACACCGAGCGGGAAGAACGACGACGGCGACCCGTCGCGGGCCCGCTCCGCCTCACGCGCCGGCGGTCCCCCCAGCAGCTCCCCGACTCCTTCTCCGCACGACGCGGTATCCGGCGCGTAAAACGACCGGAGATCGGGCGGCCCGGCCAGTGCCACGACGCCGCGCAACGACAGCGGCGTGGTCGCCGGCGCGAGCGCCGACGTCGCCGGCAACCGCCGCCGCGCGGCAACCCACAGCGCCAGATGCCCTCCAGCCGAATGCCCCATCACGATCACACGCGTCGTATCGAGTCCGTACTTCGGCGCGAGCGTCCGGATGAAGTCCACCGCCCGGCCCACGTCCTCAAAGGTCCCCGGCCATCCACCACCCGGCCGGTCCGCCCGCCGGTACTCGGCATTCCACGTCGCAATGCCGGCGCCGGCCAGGGCGTTCGCGAGCGGCGCCGTATTGCGCAGCGTCGCATACCGCGCCACCCAGCACCCGCCATGGATGATCACCGCGACCGGATACGGCGCGCGCGCGCCGGTGGGAACGCGCAGCTCTCCGAACTCGAGCGAGTCCGGCCCGTACGAAATGCGCTCCGCCGCCCGCCCGGCCGGCGATCGCATCGATGTCGCCAGCATGCAGATAGTGCTGCGCTCGCGCCGGGACCGCGGCTGCACACGCAAACGCGAGAGCGCGCCACGCCGCCCCCACAGCGATTCGGCTCACGCCCCATCCCCTCTTCGCCCCGGTGGTCGCCAACCAGATGCCTGTCGTCGAGGGCAGTGGGGGCGATTCGAGAATCGCCCCCGACGGATGCCCCGGCAACAACGCAGATGTCCGTTCGTCCATGGTCCACGCACGCGGTCAAGTGTATGACCACCGCGTGCGTGTGCGCCAGACGCTACCCGCCGGTCACCGTGATGACGCCGGTCATCGTCGGATGCACCGTGCAGAAGTACCGGTACGAGCCCGGCGCGGGGAACGTGTAGGAGTAGCGCTGGTCGGTGTCGATCACCGGGCCGAGTGGAAACTTCTGGTCCGCGCTCCCGATCCGGTGCGGCACGTCGTCCCGGTTGATCCAGGTGACGGTCGTGCCCGCCGCGACGGTGCGGTCCGGCGGAATGAAGCTGAAGTTGTCGATGCCCACTTCGTTGGCCGCGAGTGGTTTCGATTGGCGAGCCTTCGCCCGGGGGTTCTCCGAGCCCGCCCCGGCGACGGCAACCGGAGTCCCGGCGAGTGAGCTGTCCACGATCGCCAGCGATCCGGGCGCCGCCGCGTAGCGGATGCTCGTGATCCCCAGAAAACTCCGCAACCGCTCGGCACCCACGTCCACCGGACCCGGCGCACCCGCCGTACCCGGCGCCGGCTGCGGGAACGCAGTCGAGAGCGCCGTATGGAATGTCATGTTGCCTTCGACTTTCTGAATGGCCTGGTGGATGTGGCCGTTCAATACGGTCACGGAGCCGAACCGCTTCAACAGCGACAATGCCTGCGCACCATCGTCCGTTCCCCACCCCCACTGCGGATACACGGCCCAGAGAGGCACGTGCGCAAACACCACGATCGGTGTGCTCGACGCCAACCCCTGGACGTCCCGCGCCAGCCACGCGATCTGCTCGGGGCCCAGATTGCCCAACCCGCCGGGCTTGAGATCCAGCACGTTCACGAGTCCGATGAAATGCACGCCGCTGTGATCGAAGCTGTACCACCCGTGCCCCGTCGCACCCTTGCCGTAGCGCTGCAGGTACTGCGCGCCCGCATCGTTCAGCACGTCGTGCTCGCCCGGCACGTAGAACACGCGCCCGGTCTTGGTCCGCGCGCCGCGGATCATCTGGTCCACGGCGTCGAACTCGGCCGCCTGCGACAGATGGCTGATGTCGCCCGTGTGCAGCAGGAACTCCGGCTGCTGCGGCAGCGCGTTGAGCCGGGAGATCGCTTCCTGAAATGTCGCCGCCACGTCGCTGTTCGCCGCTTTGTTGAATCCCATGTGGCTGTCACTGATCTGCGCGAAAAAGAGCCCGGACTTGCCCGCGCGGCCAGCAAGCGCTGTCCCCGCTTTCCCGAGCGCCGCCGACACCGGCACTCCACCCGCCATGCTCCACAACACCGCGCTCCCCGCCCACGCCATGCAGGTCAGAAAGCCGCGACGGTCAAGGCCGTCCGCCGCCCCCATGTCATCGGTGATGTACTTGGTGTGTGCCCCGATTGCCCCGGTCACGCCGCTCTCTCGCTCGCCCACCGTCCCCTCCTCGGCCGATTGCGTATGCGGCGGCCCGGCACGTCCCGAAGCCGCCGCCCCATGTGCTGTGCATGCGGTGACTCCGCGGGCTCCGGTTTTATTCCCGGACCCGGAAAGGGGCGCCGGAAGGGCCGCGGGAATATCTTGCGCGGTGCCGAGGTCTCTTGATATGCAATGCTACGTGCGATGGTCGCGGCCGGACACGCAAACGATGACGAGGTGTGGGCTGACGCCATGACGCCTTTCGAGCAGGCCGTGGTGCCACACATGGACGCGGCCTACACGCTCGCGCGCTATCTCCTGCGCGACGAAGACGAGGCGCGCGATGCCGTGCAGGACGCGTATCTGCGCGCGCTCTCGTACTTCGGAGGGTTCCACGGCGGCGATGGCCGGGCATGGTTGCTCACCATCGTTCGCAACACCTGCCGCACACGCTACCAGCGCTCGCGCACGGGAACTCTCACGGCTTCGTTCGATGAAGAGCTCCACTCACCGGAAGGTGAGGACGCCGGCGCGGCACCCGCCCACACGGACGACGTGCCCGCCGAATCGGTGCGCGAAGCGGTCGGGCGGCTGCCATTCGAGTTCCGCGAGGCGGTGGTCCTGCGCGAGGTCCACGGATATTCCTATAAGGAGATCGCGGACGTGGCCGGTGTGCCCGTCGGCACCGTCATGTCGCGGCTCGCGCGAGCCCGGCAGCGCCTGCGCGATGCGCTCGCGCCGGAGATTCGCCGGAGGACCGCGCCATGACGTGTGACGAGATCCGGCCGCTGATCGGCCCGTACCTCAATGGCGAGCTCGATCCCGCCGCCGTGCAATCCGTCGAGTCGCACATCGCCGGCTGCGAAGCGTGCACGCGGGACTTGGCCGAGATGCGGGCGCTGAGCGGCGCGATTCGCGATGAGTTGCCTGCTCTGGCCGCACCGGATGCGCTGCGGGCGCGGATCATGGACGCCGTCCGCACGGCGGCGCCCGCCGCGGAGGGACCGGGTGCCACGAGCCAGGGTCCGCAACGGCTCGGCGCGGAGCACTTCGGCATGCAGCGCGGCAACAAACCGCACGACAAACCACGCGTCCGGCCGCAATGGCTCGCCGCGGCTGCCTTGTACATCGTGGTCGGCGGCGCCGCCTGGATGCTCGGCGTCGCCCATGGGCGCGCGCCCGGAGCGGCTGGATCAGATCTGCGCGACGCGGTGGTCGCCAGCCACGTGCGGTCGCTCCAGGCCAGCCACCTGATCAATGTCGCGTCCTCGGACCGCCATACGGTCAAGCCGTGGTTCGACGGGAAGCTCGATTTCTCGCCCCCCGTGCCGGACCTCGCCACCCAGGGCTTCCCGCTCGTCGGGGGCCGGCTGGACTATCTGGATGGCCGCCCGGTCGCCGCGCTCGTGTACGGGCGCGCGAAACACGTCGTCAACCTGTTCATCTGGCCCGCCGCGACGAATGCACCACCCGGCGCGCCACGCAATGCGGCGCCCGGCACGGTGCGCGGATACCACGTCCGCCACTGGGTGCGCGACGGGATGACGTTCTGGGCGGTCTCCGACGTCGCGGAACCGGACCTGACGACATTCGTTTCGCTCTTTCAGGCCAACGGCCAGCCCCCGGAATCGGTACGCTGATCCGGACGCCGTTCGCCCCGGCTTTGACCGCTGGCCGGAACCGGGCCGCGCATTATTCTTTTGGGCGGCGCCCCCCAAGACGCTTACGAGACACCCCCGAGACGCACCCGCGGTACTGTACGATCTCGCTCAACCAAATGCCCGTCGTCAAGGCCAGTAGCGGCCCTTCGCGAAGGGCCGGAGAATTCGTCGCCCAGCCATTTGCCTGTCGTCGAGAGAGTATTGGCCTTGGCAAAGGGCCGGAGGATTTCGTCGCCCGCCCATTTGCCTGTCGTCGAGGGCAGTAGGGGCCCTTCGGGAAGGGCCCCGCGCACCATCCCGAGGATGAACACATGACTGCCACGGTTGTGGATCACAGGGATTTCGCCGGCGCCAGTGTCCGGTCGCGCCCCATCGACACCACGTGGACGCTCTACGCCGTGCTCACGGCGTCGGCGTGCATCGTCGTCGGATTGATCTGGGACATCTCGTGGCACCGCACGGTCGGCCGCGACACGTTCTGGACGTATCCCCATGTCCTCGAGCAGTTCGGCGGCGACGCTGTCGGGTCTGAGTTGCGGCTGGCTCGTGCTCCGCACGACGTTCGCCGGCGACGACGCGGCCCGCGGCGCGACGGTCCGATTCTGGGGATTCCGCGGGCCCCTCGGGGCCTGGGTCTGCATCTGGGGCACGATCCTCATGATCGCGTCCGCGCCGTTCGACGACTGGTGGCACAACGCCTACGGCCTCGACGTCAAGATCGTCAGCCCGCCGCACATGGTGCTCGCGCTCGGCATGGTCGCGATCAAGGCCGGCGCGCTCCTCATGGTGCTCGCCGCGCAGAACCAGGCCCGCACCGCCGATGGCCAGCACCGGTTCGATCTGAGCTACCCGATAGCGGGCGGCGTTCTCATCACCATGATCGCGACACTGATCATGCAGTACGCGGCCGCCGCCAACCGCATGCACTCGGCCATGTTCTACGAGGTGTCGTGTGCCGTCTTCCCGGTCTTCCTCGTCGCCTTCGCCCGCGCCTCTCGCCTCGCATCGCCGGCCACGAAGACCGCCGCGGTCTACATGGTCATCGTCCTCGTGATGATGTGGACGCTGCAGCTCTTCCCCGCGACGCCCAAGCTCGCGCCGATCTACAATCCCGTCACGCACATGGTGCCGCCGTTCTTCCCGCTCCTGCTCGTCATCCCGGCCGCCGCGCTCGATATCGAGCTCCGGCGATCCGGCGCGGCCGTGCGGAAGGCAGCGGGGTCCGGTCCGGAGATCCGCGGCGGCGCCAGCGATTGGCTCCTCGCCCTCCTGCTCGGGATCACGTTCGTCGCGATCATGGTCGCCGTGCACTGGTTCTGGTCGGAGTTCATGCTCACACCGTGGGCGCGCAACTTCTTCTTCGCCGCCGATGAGTGGGATTACAACTCCCAGCTCGGAAGCTGGCGCTATCAGTACTGGGGACTCGACGGACCACACCACACGTTCGCCTTCGTACCATTTGCCCGCGGCCTGGGGATGGCGACGCTGCTCGCGGCCGTGTCGGCCCGCGTCGGGCTGTGGTGGGGCAATGGCATGTCCCGCGTGACACGATGAGGCATCGCGCGGCGCGGTGGTCGCGCGCGCTGACGGTTCTGTGGACGCCGTGGCGCCTCGTCGGGCTCGCGGCGATCGTCGCCGCGAGTTCCGCCCACATCGGCAGCCCCGACGTGTATTACGAAGGAGCCGCCGGTCCGTACCATGTGCTGGTGGTGGTGAGGATGCCCGGCGTCGTGCCCGGCGTCGCACAGATCGCGGTGCGCGTCGCCGGCGCGAACGGCACGACGCCCAGCCGGGTCGCCGTCGGCGTCAACCACTTCAGCACCGTGACCGCTCCACCGCTCGAGGACGCGGCGCGCGATGCGGCCGACCCGAGGTCGTATCTGGGGAAGCTCTGGGTCATGGCGTCCGGTTCGAACGAGGTCACCGTGCAGGTCACGGGACCCGCGGGCACCGGCACGGCGGTCGTGCCGGTGGTCGCCGTCGCGACGCAACGATTGACGCTCTACCCCTGGCTCGGTGCCGTCCTCGCCGTCATCGGCCTCGCGCTCTTCCTCGGCGCCGTGTCGATCGCCGGTGCCGCGGTGCGCGAGAGCACGCTACCGCCGGGTGCCGTGCCGGATGCGCCGCGCCGGCGGCGGGCGCGGTACGCGATGGCCGCGACGGCCGTGTTCGTGGCGCTCATCCTGTACGGCGGACGCAACTGGTGGAACAGCGAGGACCAGAGTTTCCAGCGCGAGCTGTACCACCCGATGGCGACGCGCGCCGAGGTGACGGACGGCGGCCGCGCACTCGCATTCACGATCACCGACAGCGAGTGGACCCACCGTGGCGACACGACGTGGCAGATCGCACACCGGGCGACCGACTGGGGCCCGCTGATCCCGGACCACGGCAAGATCATGCATCTCTTCCTGATCAGCGACTCGGCGCCGTTCGCGTTCGCGCACCTGCATCCCACGACCGTCGACTCGAACACATTTACCGTCCAGATCCCGCCGCTCGCAGCGGGCCGCTACCGCGTGTTCGCGGACATGGTACACGAGAGCGGATTCGACAAGACCCTGGTCGCGACGATCGATCTGCCCGCACCATCCATCCCAGCGCCGGCCCCGGGGGCGACGCCATCCGGCGCCCGGGCCGCGACACATGCACCAGGCGCCCGAGCCGCGACGGACGCCGCTCGTGACTCCGACGACACATGGACCGCCGCGGCGGCCATCCCGTTTGGTAGCCAGGTGACGCTCGCCAATGGATCCACGCTCCGTCTTGTGGGCAGCAGTGCCGCGCCAATCGCCGGCGGCGATGCGGGGCTCCGGTTCGTGGTTGGCGCACCGGACGGACACCCCGCCACGCTGCAACCCTACATGGGCATGTCCGGGCACGCCGTGGTCGAGCGCGACGACGGCTCGGTGTTCATCCACCTGCATCCGATGGGCACGATCTCCGCGGCCTCACAGATGGCATTCGCGGTGCGCACGGCGGCCGACACGATCAATGGAGAGGTCGCGACCCGGATCGCCGCCAGCACGGCCGCCATGACGATGCCCATGCCGGCGAGCGACACCGTGTCGTTCCCGTACTCGTTCCCGCAGCCAGGCCAGTACCACGTCTGGGTGCAGGTGAAGCGGAACGGGGTGGTCCTGACCGCACCGCTGCTCGTGAACGTACAACCGCCCGCGACGGTCGTCGCCGCGCGGTGATCCAACTTCTATAAGTGTGGTGCCGGCCAGGGCGCCACGAAGTCGAACGCCACGATCCTGCGAAGCCTCGTGAAATCCTTGTTGTTCTCCGTGACAAGGGTGATTCCCGCCTCACGGCACGACAACGCGAGCATGATGTCGTTGACCGTGTGTTTGGGAACGCGACGAAGCTCGAGTCCATCTTCCGCGACTAACGTCGCGAGCACCCTGCCAGACTCACGCCACGTCGCAAACGTCGGAGTGATCACACGTCCTCGGCGGAGGAACGGCCCGACGACCGTGCGATCGAATCGCTTCACTGCGTCCGCGGCGCGGAAACCGGCACGCAGCTCCTGGACGACGATGGCGCTCAGGAACTCGTACGGGGCAAAGAGCGCATGGAATCGTTTGAGTTCTGCCGCTCCGGCTCGATCGCGATATCCTCGAATGAACAGATTCGCGTCGAGTGCGTATTTGGCCGGCGTGGCCACGTGATCGGCGATCGAGCCCGAGCGGAACTACCGGCCGAACGGTGCGATCGTCGTCCCGGCCAGGGCGTCGACGCCGTCGACAAGCTCATTGCGGAACAGAATGAGGTCGAGCGCTCTCTCTATGGCTTCCGTTTCCGTACGAGCGCCAAGCGCCTCGCGGGCCGCATCGAGGCGGCTCTGATCGAGCCGGAAGTTCTTGCGAACGGGAGTGGACCGCTTGCGACGCTTGGTGGATTTGGCTGGCGGCATGCGAAATATTGGGCATATGTACAAAGTCTTATTCTGTCTGTACTGATAATATTATGACCGACGGCACCAGGACGCAAGCATGACCCGGCAGGTTTCGCGGACAAGCGGCAGACCTGGTGACCGGCCCCGCGCGGGTTCCTGTCCCGCCAAATGCCCCGCGCGAGGGGGCCATGGTCACCCAGCTTAGTCCACGTACTCCAGCGACCCGTTCGCGGCCCGCACCATCACGCTCGCCATCGGCTCCGGCGTCGTGAACGAGATCGTCGCGCCGCCATCGAGATCGACGTTGAGCGTTGTCCCGGCCTGCCGCACGCGCGTCACCTTGCCCCGGCTGTCCGCCGACGCCGGCGGCGCCGCCACTTTCACGGTCATCTTCGACCCATCATCGAAGTGCACGACGCACTGCGCCGTATCGATGTCGGCACCCGCCACTGACCGCCCCGCAATGACGTGCGTGAGTTTCTGGTTCAGTGCCATTGCGTCTCTCGCGTTCAGTGATCCACGACCCGGCGCCGCTTGCGCACGTACTTCTGGTACGCCGCGATCCAGTCCCTGGCGATCGCATCCTGCGCGGTCTTGAGCGCGATGGTGTGCGCACACACCATCCGGTGCAGCCGGTTCTCGAGCGCGTCCTTCACACGCGCGTTCCACGGCTCTGTGAGATACGACTGCGGCCAGAGATTCTTGATCGAGTTCGAGCCACCGATCTCCAGGCTGATGAGGTGGTCGACCTCGTAGGCGCCGGGCGCATGCACCGTAATGCCGTACTCCGCGTACACCTCACGCTTGGTCTGGGCCGTCACGTGCCGGACGCGCGAGGCGTAGCCGGGGGTGCAGATGTCCGTATCGCCCACATCGAGGATCGCACCCGGGGTCATGACGGAATCGGGGCGGATGGGCGTCGGCTGGTCCTGCGCGCCCGCCGGCCCGGCGCACGCGAGTGCCACCAGCGCGGCGGCGACGGCAGTGAATCGGGCGGACATGCGCACGAACGTACGCGGAGTACCCCCCGCGCGCGAGCCAGCCAGATTCGCGGCTACTCCGTTCGTATCGCGATGACGGGATCGGCGTTCATCGCGCGCACGGCGGGAATGACCGAGGCCGCCGCCCCCGCCGCCACCAGCGCGAGCGTCGCCACGATCCACGTCGGCGCGTCGGCGGGACTCACGCCATACAGCAGGCTCGCCAGCACACGCGTCGCGACCGCGGCGCCGATCGCGCCGCCCACGACTCCGATGCCGGCCAGCCGCATCCCGCGCTCGGTCACCATGCGCAATATCCGCGACCGGGGGCTGCCGAGTGCGGCCCGGATCCCGAGTTCGCGCGTGCGCTGCGCCACGGCGTAACTCATCACGCCGTAGAGACCGGCCACCGCCAGCACGACCGCGACGAGCGCGAACGTTCCGATGAGCGTGAGATAGAACCGGGGCGCTCCAATGCTTTCCGCCATGACATCCGTCATCGGTTTCATCCGGGAAATCGCGGCCCCGGGATCCACGGAGAGAATCGCGGCGCGCACCGAGTGCTCGAGCGCGGCCGGATCGCCGCGCGACGCGCGCACGACGATGCCGTATGTCGAGTTGTTGCTTGCTCCCCCCTGCGAATAGGGCCAGTACACCTCGGGTACCGGCGGATCGATCGGGCCCGCGTTGGGGATGTCGCTCACCACGCCGGCGATCGTGGCAAGGAGCGTGTCGTTCATGCCGATGTAGAACCGTTTGCCGACGGGATCCTCGTGCGGAAAATCCCGGCGCACGAGCGCCTCGTTCACCAGGACCACCCGCGGGATGCCGGGCCGGTCGTCGTCATCCCAGCGGAGCGGCCGCCCGGCGATGAGCCGCTGTCCGAACGCGCGGTAGAGATCCGGTGTCCCATCACGATCGTCCGCCAGTGGCAGATGCTCGGGATCGGTGTTGGGCTGCCCCTCGTAGCGGATGTTGGAGTTCGATCCCCATTGGTAGTACGGAAGATCGGAGATCGCACCGGCGCTCTGCACGCCGGGCAGTTGCTCGATGGCCGCGAGGGCGGCACGAAGGAACTTCTTCGCGACGCCGCCTTCGCCGTACCGCTCCGGCGAAATCGTTGCGGTGAGTGTCAGCACCGGCCGCGGGTTGAATCCGGGGTCGCGGTTCACGAGCGCCGAAAACCCGCGGAGCACCAGGCTCGCGCCGATGAGGAGCGTCAGCGAGAGCGCGACTTCACCGATCACGAGGCCACTGAGCGCCCGGTGCTGCGCGCGGCTCGCGCCTCCGCCACTTCCCCCACGGAGCGCGTTCTGTGGATCGGCGGTCGTGCTGTGCCAGGCTGGCAGTGCGCCGCATACCAGCGCCACGAGCGCCGACAGGGCCAGCGCGAAGACGACGATCCGGAGCTCGATCGCCACGCCGGTCAGTTGCGGGAGTTGTGTGGTCGCGAGTGTTCCGATCGCATGCACCGCGAGCCACGCCATCGCGAGGCCCGCGAGGCCGCCCGCTGTCGTGAGGATCAGGCACTCGGCGAGGACGGGCCGCATCACGTCCCATTGGCTGGCGCCGAGCGCGGTGCGCACCGCGGTCTCGCGCTCGCGGCGGACGCCACGCGCGAGCATGAGACTCCCGACGTTCGCGGCCGCGATCAGCAGGACGGCGCACACCGCGCCGAACACGAGCAGCAGCGGCGTCCGCACACCTTGCACGCTGTCGGACTGAAGGGGCACGGCGCGCGCCGACTCGCCGCGCAGCTCCGGGTAGATCGCGATGATCGCGTCCACGAGCGACCGCAGCTCGAGGTCCGCGTTGGCGACCGTGGCCCCGGGCTTCAGCCGTCCCAGCACGTTGAGGAAATTGCCGTTGTGATGCCCGCGCTCCATGTCCGTGAACCGCATCGGCACCCACAGCGGGGCACTCAGCTCGGCCGCCCCATGCGGAACGTGAAATCCGGGCGGCAGTGTGCCGATGATGGTAGTCGGTGTGCCGTCCACGGTGATCGTACGCCCCACGATCCCGGGATCGGCCCCGAACTGCCGGTGCCAGAACTCATCACTCATCACCGCGACCGCGCCCTGCCCCGCACTGTCGTCGGCGACGCCGATCAGGCGGCCGTGCAGCGCCCGCGCACCGAGCATGGGAAAGAGATTGCCGGTGACGCGCAGGACCGGGACCTGCACGCCCTCACTCGGTAGCGAGATCACTTGGACCGCATGGGCCAACGCGGCCAGCTCCTGGCGGCGCGCATTGCGCGCGAGATCGAGGAACTTGGCCGGTGAGAATGGCCAGTCGTTCGCCTGCGGCGCTGTCCGGTAGACCGCGATGAGTTTGCCGGGATCCCGAAATGGGAGGCGGCGGATCAGCGCCTGGTCGATCGCGCTGGCGATCGCCGTGGTGGCGCCCAATCCCAGTGTCAAACACGCTACGGCGCAAAGGGTGACGGTCGGCGTGCGGCGCAAGCCACGCACGGCATCCCGAAAGTCCGTCAGTGCGAATGGCGTCATCGATCCGGGGATATGTTGCCCCTCTGACAGCGCCTCGCAGTGGACGGTTTGCATGCCCGGCACACCGTTGAGCGGCTGTCCAGCACCGTCGCGCCGTTGCAGCCCCCGGTGGCATCCCGGCCGGGGCCCGCTACTATTCGCGACCGCCGCGCGATGGCGGACCCGTATCTCGTGCGGTACCACCTTTTGGGAGTGTCACATGACCCGTCGTCTCGCGATCACGGCCGTGGCTGCGACGCTGGCGCTGGCCGCGTCCGGCGAACGTCTCGCCGCCCAGCCGGCGATCTACGGCAAACTCGCCGGCACCTGGGTGTACGACTCGGCCACCGCCCCGGACGACCACGGGGGACCCAAGAGCGAGAGCATCGTGTTTACGATCGTGGGTGAGGCCCTGCGGGTCGATGCGACGGAAGATATGGGTAAAGGACCCGTCAAGTCCGGCTTCGAGTGCACCACGAAGGGCGCCCTGCGCGATGCCGGCAGCGGCGTCATGACGCGCTGCACGATGCACCCGTACGCGGACAGCGTCGTGTACGCGGTCGACGTCCTGCAGGACGGGAAAGTGGTGTCAGGCGAGCGCGGACGGCTGGTGGTGACCGGCGGCGGCAAATCGTTGCGCGACGAATACGATGCCACGGATGTGACTGAGCCGCCGAGCCATCACCGCCACCGCCTGACGAAGCAGCAATAGACGCAGCCTTGGCCGGACCGCTGTAGACACACGCGGCGGCACCCGGCGCGGCCACACCCGGCGCTCAGTACACTGCGGACTCAGGCGGTAGCGCGTCCGAAATTCCGGGTGCGGCCCCGCCGCCAGTTGTGACGCTGCGATGGCTGGACTTTGGGTGTCATCCAACGCAACATCCACGTCTCTTCAACCCGAGTGCCTTCTTATGCGTGTCCCGTTTCTGGCCGTTGCCTTCGCATTCCTGCCGGCTGTCGCCGCCGCGCAGTCGGCGCCGGTCGCCGGCGCGTTCCGTGACTTCGCGGGCAGTGAGGCGAAAAACCTGACCGCCGCGGCGGAACTCATGCCGGCGGACAAGTTCTCCTTCGCGCCGACGCCGGCGCAGATGACCTTCGGCGCCATCATGACGCACCTCGCGCAGGGTAATGACTACCTCTGTGGCGCCATCGGCGGGATGAAGGCCCCCACGCGCACCAAGGTCGCGAACACCGACAGCAAGGACGTCCTCGTCGCCCGCCTCAAGGAAACGTTCGAGTTCTGCAACAAGGCGCTCGCCGGCGTCGATGACTCCAAGCTCGGCGAACAGTTGCCCTTCTTCGGCGGCAAGACGAAATCCCGCGCGGCCCTCATGACCATTACCACCGGCGACTGGGCCGACCACTACAGCCAGGTCGCGATCTACCTCCGCCTCAACGGCGTGCTACCCCCCACGGCACAGAAGCAGGCCGCGGAGTAGCAGGCGGCGGAGTAGGTAGGGGCGGGTCATGACCCGCCCTCCGTCGTTGCCGTAGCACCAGGCTCGTGTTGGACCACAGCGGGATGCCGCCTTAGCGGTATCCCGCTGCTTGCATCTCGAACAGCTCGGAATACGCCGCCCCTCGCGCCACCAGCTCGTCGTGCGTGCCCTCTTCGGCGATCTCGCCGTTCCGCAGCATGATGATCCGGTCCGCCATGCGCACCGTCGAGAACCGGTGCGAGATGATGATCGCCATCCGCCCCGCCATCAGCTCCGCGAACCGCACGAACACCTCGTACTCCGCCCGCGCATCGAGCGCCGCCGTCGGCTCGTCGAGGATGAGGAGCTGCGCCGTGCGCATGTACGCCCGCGCCAGCGCGATCTTCTGCCATTCCCCGCCCGAGAGGTCGACACCATCCGCGAACCGCCGGCCGAGCATCTGCCGGTACCCGTGCGGCAGCTTCGGCAGGAGTGATGCGGCGAGCGACCGGTCCGCGGCCTCCGTGATCGGCTCCGGCACCGCGTCCGCGGCGGCGCCATCGCGCGCCCCCGCGTTCAGCCGCTCGAGATACGGCCGCGTGGTCTCGATCTCGCCCACGCCGACGTTCTCGTCGAACCGCATGTCGTAGCGCACGAAGTCCTGGAAGATCACGCCGATCGCCTGGCGGAGCGACAGCAGATCGTACTCCCGCAGGTCCCGCCCATCGAGCAGCACCCGCCCTTCCGTCGGCTCGTACAGGCGCGCGATCAGCTTCGTGATCGTCGTCTTGCCCGCGCCGTTCTCCCCCACGAGCGCCAGCCGCTCACCGGGGCGGATCGTGAAATTCAGGTGCCGCACCGCCCACCGGTCGCTCCCCGGATACTGAAAGCCCGCGTCGATGAACGTGAAACCCTCGCGGATCGGCTGCGGTACCGGCGGCGCATCCGCGCGCGACACGATGGTGGGCTGCATCTCGAAGAACGCGAACAGGTCTCGGAGGTTCAGCGTCTGCGAGTACACATTGCTCGCCGCCAGAAGCAGTTGCTGGATCCCGTCCCGGCTCCGCATGAACGAGCCGGCCAGAAATGTCAGCAGCCCGATCGTGATCTCGCCGGCCGCCGCCCGCTGGAGAATCACGACGTACGCGGCGTAGTATCCCACCGTCGAGAGCACCGACAGTAGCGCGCTCACGGCGCCGCGCCGGACCGAGAGCTGTTTGTTCTCCTCGAAGTACCGGTTCGAGAGATCGCGGTACCGTTCCGTCAGCCACGGCGCGAGGCCGAAGAGCTGCACTTCCTTCGCCGTCTCATCGCTCGCGCCCGTGTAGCGGAGGTAGTCCAGCTCCCGGCGCTCGGGCGTCCGCCGGAACAGCAGGGAGTAGCTGAGCGCGGCGTAGTGGGTCTCGCCGAGGAAGCTCGGAAACACCGCCGCCACGAGGAGGAGCAGCAGCCAGGGGTTGTACGCGAGCAGCGCCGCGGCCAGGGTCGCGAGCGTGACGGCCCCCTGCGCCATCCCGACGACCAACGCGATCAGTCCGATGCGCCCCGTGGTCTGTTGCCGGGCGCGCTCGAGGTGATCGTAAAACGTTGGATCCTCGAACTGCGCGAGATCGAGGGTGGCCGCGTGCTCCATGAGCCGCACGCTCACCACGTTCGAGAAGAGGTCGCCGAGCAGTGACTCGACGAGCGACGAGGCACGCGCGAGGAACTCGCCCGTGAGCACGATGACGATCTCGATGGCCAGATAGCGCCAGAGCGGCGCCGTGGCGCCGCCCTTGGCCGCGTGGATCACTGCATCGATGATGAGCTTCCCCACCCACAGCGTCGCGACCGGAATGACGCTTCGGACCAGCCGCAGGCCCACCATGGCGGTGGTATATCCGCGGTGGGTGCGCCAGACGAGTCCCAGGAGCTTCGGCAGCGCACCGATGATGGCCACCTTCTCTCGCCAGGTCGTCGGGCGGTCGGGCGCACCTCGTGGATCCCGCTGCCGCGAGCCGATCGCGATCGCCGTCATGTGGTTCCCCTACCCGGCGCGGAGTGGCGTTGCGGTGAATTGTGAATCTAGCAACCTTTACAGCGCCTCATACCGGACGCGGCCGCATTCGGGGCCCTTCGCAGCCCCCTGCGGCCGGGCAAGTGCAACGCCGGAAACGTCTTCACCGGGTCGGCTGCGTGGCACACGACGCGTTCATCAGTTACTCCTCGCACGACAAGGTCGTGGCGGACGCCGCCTGCGCGCTGCTGGAGTCGCGCGGCATCCGCTGCTGGATCGCGCCACGCGACGTGACGCCGGGAATGGACTGGGGCTCGGAAATCATCGACGCGATCAATGGCGCCCGCGTGATGGTCCTCGTCTACTCGGCCAGCGCCAACGAGTCCGGCCAGATCCGCCGCGAGGTCGAACGCGGCGTGCACAAGGGAATCCCGATCGTGCCGTTCCGGATCGAGGATGTCCCGATGTCGAAGTCGCTCGAGTACTTCATCAGCGCGCAGCACTGGCTGGACGCCCTCACGCCGCCGCTCGAGCAGCACCTCGACTACCTCGCGCGCACCGTCACCCTGCTGCTGTCCCGCCCCGGCCCACCGAGCGAAACCTCGGACGACACGCCGGAGATGGACACGCCCGCCCCGCCGCCGCTGCACGAACCGCCGTTCGTGTCGGCAAATGCCGGTGCGAATGCCGGTGCGAATGCCGGTGCGAATGCGGGCGCTGCTGCGGGCGCGGCTGCCGGCGGTCCCGCATCACCAGCGTTCCCCGCGCCGTCTTACTCCCCGCCCTCCTCACCGCCAGCCGCGTCCAGCGTGGCCCACGCGCCGCCGTCTGCCGGCGCCGCCGCATCCCGCCGCAAGATGGGCATCGCCGGACTCGTCGTCCTCGTCCTGGCGATCGCCGGGTACGCGATACTCGGCCGCGCCGGAGGCGTGGACGGTGCGCTCGTCGGCCAGTGGAACGTCACCAAGGATGACGCATTGGGCCACTGGGTCTCCAACCTGAGCTTCACCAAGGACGGGACCTACCATCTCCAGGTGTCACTGCTCGAATCCGGCACGATGACCGGATCGCCCGGCCACTTCCACCTGGTGTCCACCGCCCAGACCGTGACCGATGGGACCTACATCCTCATCGACCCGATGACGCTCCAGACGACCACCTCGGCCGGCACCGTGAAGTGGACCCGCCAGCCCTCATCGGTCAACCCGAACCACACGTCGGAGCTGTTCGGAATCTGGGACGCGTCGCCGATCATGAATGGATCTGTGGTCCACCAGGAGATCGACAGCCGCCCGGACGGGTCGTACCACCTCACGTCGACAACCGAAGACGCCGGCACCCTCACCACATCGAGTCACCGCTGGCGCACGGCATCGAACACGGGCCGGGTGCTCGAAGGCACCTACCAGGTCACCGATCCCCATACCCTGTCATGGGTTGGCCCCCTCGGCTCGACGGTCTGGAACCGCCAGTAGCGACTCGCCGCCGTCATCACGCCGGCTCAGCGTCGAAACCATCAGCGCCGCACCATTTCGCCCCTGGACCGCACGATTGCGTGCCGGACCGCACGATTGCGTGCCTGGTGGAGGCGTGTACCGACCCGCCCGTGGTTGCCAAGGCACGAACGCTCGTCGTCGAGGGCAGTAGGGGCCGTTCGAGAACGGCCCCGCACGGATTCGGCGGCCCTTAGCCCTGCCCGCGGTAACCCCGCCCCACCCCGAGCCGTCATCGGGACGTGGACCACGTGAACTGAACCGGACATGAACGGCATCAGCGGAAAGGTCCGCTACCGCACCGTCACGGGCCTGCTCTACCCCGCAGCCCTCGGCGCCGCCATCTCCTGGTGGGTCGAAGCCGCCACCCGGACACACCCCCTCGGCGAGGACGGACCCATCCCCTGGGCCATGTGGTTCGGCGTCTGGTTTCTGACCTACCACATCGTGTGGTACGGCCACCTGATCGGCGAACAGGCCGAGCCGAATACCATGTTCGCGTACCCCGCCCGGCGCTTTGCCTCCGACCTCGTCGGCGTCGCCGGCCTCCTCGGCGGATTCGCCGCCCTCGGCCTCGCGTCCGGCCAGTACCACCTCTATCTGCCCGGCGTCTTCCTCGCCGCCGGCTTCATCCCCCTCTCGGCACTGCTCGGACACCGCCACCGCCGGCTCGGCAACAGCGCCCTCATCATCATTGCCGGCCTCGCGGCCGCCACCGGCGTCGCCGCCCACCTCGGCGTCAACGCCGGCGTCCTCACGAGCCTCGATATCACCCTGCTCCGCGAGTTCTGGCTCGTCCTCCTCGCCTACCTCTTCGTCCCGTCCGTGTTCGGCACCGCGAGAGCGCACGCGAAAGCGCGCGGGATTCGCCGGCGAGATGTACGGCGTCGAATGACCGGCGCCTACTGCGCGGGCCACATCACGGCAAACAACCCCCCCGTCACCAGCGCGAACACGAGACCATCGATGATCGTCTTGATCACCGCGGCCCACGGCACCGCCCGCCAGATCGCCTCCTGCGCCTGCGAGCCGGCATAAGCCAGGAACGCGATCGCCGACACGACCCGGAACACACCCATATGGTCCGCGCCCGGCGCGATCGTCAGCGCCGCCACATAGCCGACCAGGAACGCGATCACCAGCGTCAGCACGAACCACTGCCCCAGCGCAGGCCCCATCGCCGGGCCCGAAGGGCGCCGCAGCAGCAGGAATCCCGTCGGACCCTCCGTCATCTTCTGCACGATCGCCGGGTCTTTCATCGCCCCGGGACCCATCGCGTACGGCAGCACATACTGCCCCGGCGTCAGCCCGCCCTTGTTGATGACAGCGCGGACCTCGTCTTCGTTGGGCACCCGCCGGTAGTCGGTATTGTGATACGTGAAGAGCATGTGGAGCAGTGCGCTCACCACGAACACAGCAACCGCAGAAGCGATGATCGGGAGCCAGAGATGCGACAGAGGGATCATGGTACCACCTCCAGGCGGCACACCGGTGGGGGATGCCCGGTCCCGGCTCGTCCGGCCGGCCGGCATCTGGTTGGCGCGCGGGGCGTCTAACATTGCGGCATTTGGCCGGACCGCAACCCACACCCGCCGCGCGCCCCACCACCGGGCCCACACCCGCGACCCGCGGAGCCCCTCGGTCCGCCTGGGACCAGCGGACGAATCACCCCTCTAACACCCCGTCCCGCAACGGCTTATCCCGATGAGCCCCGGAGCGCTCCGGGCCAGCCGCGCTTACCGCCGGCCGAAGTGGTAGAAATCCGCGAACGACGTCTCGCCCGGCCGCTTCCGGTCGAACGGGTGCCGGTTCTTGATGAAATCGATCTGCTGCCACTCGGGCGCATGCGCCGCCACCCAATCCGTCACCGAGTGGTGCCGGATATGCCCCGCATGACCGGGCCCATCATGGTTCGAGCTGTAGACGATCACGTACTTGCTCGCCAGCGAGAACAACGCCTGCATATGCGCCGCGAACACCGGATCCTCGAGCAGGTGGTAGACCACGTCGAGTGACAGCGCGAGGTCGTACGTACCGCGGTAAGCGTCGGTGTCCGCCAGCGTGAAGAACCGCTTCGTCGCGTCGCCTTCCATCTGGCGGCGGCAATGCGCCACCGCCGTCGGCGAGAGATCGACGCCCACGTACGAGGGATATGCCGCGAGCGCGAGCTGCGCCGCGTCCCCGCATCCGAGCTCGATCACCGTCTGCACGCCGTTCCGGGCGACGAAGTCGTTGAGGACATCAGCCTTGAATCGCGCGAGCACACCGTAGGAACCGACTCCCGATCCGTCGCCACGGCTGTACCGCGACTCCCAATACGCCTCGGTACCCCTCACACGGGCGTCCCGAACCCGCTGGGCCAGATACCGCGCCACCGTGCTGACCCCGGGGACGCGCAGGATGATGTGCTTCGCCACGCGAGTCACACCCGTGGTGGTGTCCTTCCATTGGGTGCGCGTCGTGGACATGCGTGAGCCTCGTCGTCGGTCGGTCTTCGGGTGACGTCCCAGCCTGCTCTCACGAATCCATTGCCGTCGCACGCGATGGCCGTTGGCCAGACACTCGGGACAAACTCGTTGAGCCCTGCCGGAGCCGCCTACCGGCTCCCGGCCCGCAGCTCCCCGGCAGGAGACGAACCACAGCCCCGCGGGTCATCTGTCTGCCCGGGCGCGGGGTGGCAAAACACCGAAAATCTAGCCCGCCAGCGGCCCCCAGGCGATCCTCGAGGACCCGCTCGTTTCCCGTACGGCCGGCCGTGACAGAAGCCGCGGGCGAACAGGGAGTTGGCCGTCACATTGGCCAGATAAACGCGAACCTGTATCTTTCTCGCGCTCGCTCGCCTGCCCGCCCATTCTCGCATTCCCATGCAGACACGGAAACTCGGCCGCTCCGGTCTCGAGATATCCACGCTGGTCCTCGGCGGCAACGTCTTCGGCTGGACCGTGGACCGGGATGCGTCGTTCACCGTCCTCGATGCGTACGCCGCGGCCGGCGGGAACTGCCTGGATACCGCCGACGGCTACTCGATCTGGGCGCCGGGCAATCAGGGCGGCGAGTCGGAGACCATCATCGGCGAATGGATGAAGCGCCGCGGCAACCGCGGCCGGATGATCGTCGCCACGAAAGTCGGATGGGAGTTGAGTCCAACCCGCAAAGGTCTCTCCCGGTCCTACATCCTGGCGTCGGTCGAAGGCTCGCTCACCCGGCTCCAGACCAGCTACATCGATCTCTATCAGTCGCATCGCGATGACCCGGACACGTGGCCTGACGAAACGCTCGAGGCCTTCGACCGGCTCGTCCGCGAGGGCAAGGTGCGTGTCATCGGCGCGTCGAACTACACGCCCGCGCGGCTCGAAGCGTCGCTCGAAACGAGCAGCCGTCACGGATATGCCCGCTACGAGAGCTTGCAGCCGCTGTACAATCTCTACGACCGCTCAAGCTACGAGACGGCGCTCGAACCGCTCTGCGTACAAGCAGGCCTCGGCGTCATCACGTACTCCTCGCTGGCCAACGGGTTTCTCTCCGGAAAATACCGGTCGGACAGTGACCTCTCCGCCAGCAAGCGCGGCCCGGGCGTCGGCAAGAAATATCTGAACGACCGGGGACTGGGCATCGTCGCCGCGCTCGATGAGATCGCGCGCGAACACCACACGAGCCTCGCCGCCATCGCGATCGCGTGGCTGATTGCACGCCCCAGCATCACCGCGGCGATCGCGAGCGCCACCTCCCCGGGGCAGCTCGGCGATCTCGTCACCGCCACGACGCTCCACCTCGATCACAGCGCCATCGGCCGGCTGGATCAGGCCAGCGCCTACACCCCGGAGCCCGTCTCATGACGTCCGGCCCTAGCTCGCAGGATTTCGCCGGCCGGGTCGCGATCGTCACCGGCGCCGCGCGTGGCCTGGGCCGCGCCGCCGCGATCCGTCTCCACGAGCGCGGGGCGTCCGTCGCCGTCAACGTCCGCGACGACGCGCGGGCCCGCGCGGTCGTGGAGGCGCTGGGCGCTCGCGCGCTCGCCGTCCCGGGCGACCTCACGGTAGATGGCGTGCCCGGCGCGATCGTGCGCCGCACACTCGAGGAGTTCGGCCGCGTGGACATCATCGTCAACAACGCGGCCAGTGCCCAGACGACGCGGTTCGCCGCGATCTCCGCCGCGGAATGGCGCCACGCGCTCGAGGTCAACATGACGGCGCCGTTCCTGATGATCCAGGCGGCGCTCGACACGATGAAGGCGCAGCACTACGGCCGCATCATCAACATCTCCTCCACCGCCGGCCGCATGGTCAGCACCCTCGGCGGCGCCCACTACACCGCCTCCAAAACCGGCCTCCTCGGCCTCACCCGCGCCGCAGCCAAGGAACTGGGACCGTTCGGCATCACCGTCAACGCGGTCTGCCCCGGGATGATCGGCACGGAGCTCACGCACGAGAGCGCGACGCCGGAACGCCTCGCCCAGATCGCGGCCTCGTTCCCGGTGCCCCGCCTCGGCACCGCCCGTGAGGTCGCGGACCTCATCTGCTTTGCCGCCTCGGAAGCCGCCGGCTACCTCACCGGGACCTCGCTGGACATCAACGGCGGCGACCTGATGATGTAGTATTGGCGGGATGAAAAGCAGCGTCGCCGTTCTCGTTGCGCTCGCCCTGGCCCTGTTGATCGGCGCCGCGATCGCCGCCTCTGGCAGCCCCGCGCTCCTCCACGCCGCGGATCTCGTCGCCCCCCTCGGCACGCTCTGGGTCAATGCCATCCGGATGACCGTGATTCCGCTCGTGGTCTCCCTGCTGATCACGGGAATCGCGTCCACCAGAAATCTCGCGTCGATCGGCCGCATGGGCGGACGCACGCTCACCATCTTCGTGGCGCAGCTCTCCGTGACGGCCCTCATCTTCATCCCCGCCGCAGTCGCGGTCTTCGCGATGCTGCCCGCGACCGGATCCGTTCGGCCGCCGCTCCCCGAAGGCGCCGCAGCCGCCGCGGGCCAGCTCGTGGCCGCCGAGACAGGAAACGGCTTCGCGAGTTGGCTCACGTCGCTCGTCCCGCAGAATCCCATCGCCGCCGCGTCGGCCGGCGCGATGCTGCCGCTGGTCGTGTTCACCATTCTGCTCGCGCTCGCGATCACGCGAAGCCCGGCCGCCTCCCGCGAACGGCTCGTCGGCTTCTTCGAGGCCCTGTGCGACGCGATGCTGCAGCTCGTGCGCTGGGTCGTCGCGCTCGCGCCGGTGGGCGTGTTCGCGCTGATCCTGCCACTCGCCGCGCGCGGCGCGGCCGCTCTGGCCGGCGGTGTGGGCCTGTATATCGCCATCTACTCGATCGGTTGCATCGTCGTCGTCCTCCTGCTGTATCCCGCCGCCGCGATCGGCGGCGGTGTCCCCATCCGCCAGTTCGCCCGCGCGGCACTCCCCGGGCAGCTCATCGCGTTCAGCACGAGCTCCTCGATCGCGGCGCTGCCGGGGCTCGTCGAGGGAGCGGACCGCGATCTCAAGATCGACAGCAGCGTGTCCGGCTTCGTGCTGCCGCTCGCCGTGTCGGTCTTCAAGCCCGCCGCACCGGTTACGTGGACCGTCGGGTCGCTCTTCGTGGCCCGCTTCTACGGCATCCCCCTCCACCTGCCCGAGCTCGCAATCATCGCGTTCGCCAGCGTGTTCATGGTGTTCATCTCGCCAGGCATCCCGCGCGGCGGATTCCTCGTGCTCGCGCCGCTCTTCATCGCGATCGGCCTTCCGGTCGAAGGCATCGGCATCCTCATCGCCGTCGACGCGATCCCCGACATCTTCGCAACCCTGCTCAACGCCACCGGCGATCTGCTCGCGACCGTTCTCGTCGCCCGCGCAATGCGCACGGCGCCGGCCTAGACCACAGCATCAGGTCTGGTAGGGGCGGGTCATGACCCGCCCCTACCAGTCTCACACCGGACGCCGCGGCGCGCGCCCTCGCCACGGCCCCATTCCCCTTTGTCTTTACCCCTACAACGATCCGACATACGCGAGGATCGCCGCGCGCTGCGCCGGCGACAGCCGGTTGAACCGCTCGCGCGACATGTTCGCCTGCCCTCCATGCATGAGAATCGCCTGCTCGATGGTCTTCGCCCGCCCATCGTGCAGATACGTCGTGCGCTCGCTGATCCCCATGAGGGGTTCCGTCCGGAATTGCGACGGCGTCGCGCCGTTGAGGCAGATGTCGGCGAGTCCCGATCCCATATCGTGCAGCAGCAGATCGCTGTACGCGTTCACCCGCTGGTTCCGTAGCGCGGCGACCGGGCTCCACCCTGTATACAGGGTCTGCACATGGCATCCCGTGCAGCCCGCCGTCCTGAACCCGAATGCGCCAGCCTGGGTCTCACGCGTCGGCGGCTTCGGCGGCGGCGGCGCGAGATAGCGCATGAAGGCAACCGCGTCGTTGAACCGCCCCGAATCGACCTCCAGCCCGTGCGACATCAAGCTGTCGGGGATGGCGAAGCTCCCGATGTAGCCGTACTCGTGCGGATGCAGCGGATTGGTGACGCCCATCTCGTTGATGAACGCACCGCCCGTGAAGCTGTCGAGTGTCGCTTCGTTTGCCTTGCGGCCGAATCGGCCGACGCGCCGGCCGATCATGCTCGGCGTCCCCGCGATGTTGTCGGGGTTCGACCGCTCCGCCCGCGCGATCGCCAGCAGCTCGCCATCAGGCACCGCCTCGAGCAGCCCGCGCCCGAACACCTGCGGCGTCGTGCGCAATCCCACGCCGGTGCGGCCGGCGGGAAGCGGGACGCTGGTCATCCCGTACAACGCGGTGATCGACGGCGTCACCTGGTTCTGGATCACGAATCCCCCCTGCGCCGTCAGCGGATCGCACACGCCGTTGCGATACGCCGTGGCGTGCCGCTCAATGTCGCCGCCGACTCCGCCGCTCACGGGCGTCGCGTGACAGTCGGAGCAGTAGAAGCCGTTGAACAGCGGCCCGATGCCCTGCGTCACGCCGAATGAGTCCGCGAACACCACCGCCCCACGCGCGAATCGCGCACGCTCGGCGGCGTTTAGTCCCGGCAACGGCCCGCCCAGCATCGTGCGGACCGCCATGCTGAGCGCATCGGCGGAATCGCGCGGCGGCGCGGTCGGCACATTGCGCGACGTATCGGTACAGCCCGCGGCGGCCAGTCCCGCCGCCAGCCCCGCAACAACCGTCAGACGAGTGCGAGCGCGGTGCGTGCCGCGCGTGATGGAGCCACGCGGCCGCGCAAACGCGCGGCCACAGTCGTGCGCTGGGCGCATGGCTGGTCCCTCATGCCACAATGTGGGGTAGCCGGGCTGGCGTAGCCGCGCATTCGTCCCGCGCTGGCCGTAGCCCCCAGAGCTTTGCGTCACCGCCTTTCGGCGGCTTTGCCCTGTCGCGCGCCCCCTGTGTTGGGCCGGTCGCGCGACTGCGTGCTCGACGCTACTATGAGCGCGCCGGAAACAATGCGCAACCCCCAGTTTCGTCTTTGCACGCGGCGTAATTCCCGCGTGCCCGCACCGCGGCGGCGCTATCCGTCGCGCACCGGCGCCGGCATTCTCGGCTTCGCGATCGGATTCCGTCGGAAGCTCCGGCAGCTCCCGGCGCGCCAGCTCGTGCGTCAACGCCCGCTCCACACGGTCGCGCGCCGTCCGCGTCCACCGGCGCGCCGGATTTCCCGTCAGCGCCATCACCGCCTGGGATGCCGCGTCACGCTCCGCGCCACGCGCGCTGTTCAGCACATCGAGCAGCAATGGCAGCAACACACCGGCCGCGGACTCGCCCGCGTAATGCCGCACCGCGCGGATCGCCGCGACCCGCACGACAGCCTCCGGATCACGCATGCCGCCAATCAATGTCGGGATGGCGAACCGGTCGGGCGGGACTCTCCCCAGCACACGAAACGCCTCGGCCCGCACCCGCGTCCGTTCGTCGCGCGCATGCTCGCACAGCGAATACACCGCGGCGGTCGCCCCCGCGATGCGAGGCTCTCGCCTGACTCGCCGAGTGGCCTTCGGAGTGGATGCGCGACGCGCCATCGGCTCGGCCATGGTGAGGGTAGATCCGCCGGCCGGAGCACGAGGCTCTCTTACGGCCGCCGTAATAAGCTATCGCCATCAGCGTGCCGCTGCCCCCACCCCGCTACCGGGATAGCGGCGGCGAAAGCCCGCTCTACATTCTCCCCGGTGCATTCCGCCTCTCGCCCCGGCCTCTACCTCGCCACGCGCAGCCATAGGCGCAACTGCACGGATCCACAGCCGGCGCGCGCGCTGTGAATTGGCGCCGGTGGGCGTTCTCGCCGGCCGGCATCGCGATCCTCTTCATCGGCGCGGGAATCCTCCATTTCGTTCGGCCGGCACCCTACGCCGGCATCGTCCCCTACATGCTCCCGCACCCGCTCGTCCTGGTCTATGTCTCGGGACTCGCGGAGCTGGCCGGCGGGATCGGCGTTCTCTTTCCACAGGTCCGGGTTCTTGCCGGCCGCGGTCTCATCCTCCTGCTCATCGCCGTCTTTCCGGCCAACGTGCAGATGCTCGTGAGCGCGAGAGCGGCCCACGCGCCCCACTGGTTCGAGGCGATTCTGTGGGTCCGTCTTCCGGTGCAGGGGCTGCTCATCGCGTGGGTCTGGCGTGCAACGCTGTACGAGTTGCCTGCGGACAAACAACAGCCCGTGACACAAACGACAACGTGAGGCAAGCCTGAACGCATGACGCACACCGACCGGTCACCCGCCCCCGCGCGACGCCTCCGCCGCGCCACGATGCCGGCGTGCGTCGCGCTCCTCGCCGGCGCCGCCGCGATCGCCGCGCCCTCCGGCCTCCACGCCCAGGACGCCGCCCGCGCACGCATGACGCTCGGCGGCGCGCCGCCCACGGTGCGGACCGAAGCCGATCTCAAGGCCTTTCTCGACGATCTCGAATCGCAGGAGTTCGCGATCAACACCGCACTCGGCGTCGAGACCTACTACCAGTGGCGCGGCGAGACCACGCACCGGGCCGCCGCCACGAACGCCCTGGCGAACGATCTCCTGAACCACCGCGACTACGCGGCGATCGTCAACGCCTGGAAGGGCAAGGTCTCCGACAGCACGCTCGCGCGGCGCGTGGAGCTCCACGCCCGGGCGTTCCTGCAGGCCAAGGCCAACCCGCGCCTCGTGCTGGCGCTCGTGACGCTGCAGTCCGCGATCCAGGACTCGATCGAGAAGTTTCGCTACACGTTCGGCGGGCAGCACTACACGTCCACCGCACTCGGGGAGATCGTGGATACGGCCGGTGATCGCGAGCTCCGGCGCGGAGCGTACGTGGCCGCGACCCAGCGCACGCCGGTCATCGGCCCCAGCGTCCTCCGCGCGATGGCACTCAACGACAGCATCGGGAGGCAGGAGGGATTCGCGAACGGGGCGGACGCCGGTCTCGTACTCTCGAGCCTCAACCGCACCCAGGTCCTCCACGATCTCGACGCATTCGAGCGCGCCACGCGTCCCGCCTATCTCGCTATGCTCGCCCGCGCCCGCAACGACCTCCACATCGCGCGCGTCGAACCGTGGGACATCGATTACTGGCTGACGCTGCAGGAGCGCGGAGTCGCCGACGCGTACCAGCAAGATCAGGGGCTCACGCGCCTCCACGATCTCTTCAAGGCGCTGGGCTTCCATTCCGACAGCCTCCCGATCGATGTGCGTGTCTGGGACGTGCCGACCGGCGGCATCACCTTCCCGATTCGCCCGCCGTTCGAGGCGCGCCTCCTCACGAATCCGTTCACGGGCTCGGATTTCTACGAGACACTCTTTCACGAGTACGGCCACGCGCTCAACGCCGTCCTGATGCGGCCAGACCTGTCGCCGATCTTCTTTGCGGGCGACGAAACACCGATGGGCGAGGGCACCGCCGAAACGGTCGGACACTTCGCGTACGACCGGCACTGGCTCGCGCGCACCGCCAACCTCACGCCCGCCAAGGCCGCCGCCCTCGAAACGGTCGGCAAGGAGCAACTGCTGCTCTGGCTCCGCCGCTCGATCTGCTTGAACGCCTGGATCGAGCTCAACGCGTACTCGAATCTTCACGGAGATCTCGAGGCGCTGACTCACGAATCCTACCAGCGGTTCGTGGGCGTGGAGCTCCCGCCGGGCCAGTACTTCGGCGACCGCGACATGTTCGCGACCGGCCCGCTCTATTTCCAGTCGTACCTCTACGCCAACATGATCGCGACGCAGTTCCGCGCCGCCATGCGCGACCAGTTCCACACGAGCGACCTCTCCCAGGACTCGCGCGTGGCCGCCTGGCTCACGACCAACATCTACGCCGACGGAGGCCGGATCCCCTGGGCCACGAAAGTCATGCGCGCGACCGGCCACCCGCTCACGGTCGACGCCCTGGTCACATACCTGACCGGAGACTAGGACAGCCGTACTAGGGCGCCGGCCCATGGTAGGGGCGGGTCATGGCCCGCCCCGTAAGACCTACATCGACTTCATCCAGTCGCGCCGCACCCGCGTCGTATCGCCGACATACACGAACTGAATGTCGCGCATGTACGTTTTGGTCGCGCGTTCGACCTCCAGCGGCGTGACGTGCTCGAGGGCATCCAGCTCCGTGCTCGCCCGCCGGTAGTCGCCTTCGAGAAGCTGGGCCCGGCCGAGTAACCCGGCCTGCGATTCATTGGTCTCGTTCTCGATGAGATAATCCGACCGGAACCCGGTCTCGAACTGGTTCAGCCCGTAGTTGTCGTATTGCGCTTTCTTCATCGAATCGAGCTGCTGCCGCATGAGGGCCATCACCAGCATCGGCGAGTTCGTGCTCGCGTAGAACCCGCCGCTTGCGACGGCTCGGTCGCGGTACGGCGCACCGGCTGAATACGACAGATCGGCATTGTACCGGATGGCCGACGCGAGCCGGCTGCTCAGGATCGCCGTCGCGATCCGGAACGCAGCATAGTCCCTGCTCGTCACCGGCGGCCCGGCGAAATAGCCAACGATATAGTTGGTGTGGATCAGCCGCGGCACGAACGTGAGGGACGACGGGCGCCGCGGCACGCCGGGCGGGATCGTCCACCGGTACGACCCCGGCGGCAGGGTGCCCAGCGTCGCGGCGATGAGCGGCTCGAGCCGCGCACGCGGGATGTTGCCGACCACCACCACCAGCATGCGCGACGTCACGAACTCGTCGCTCACGTACCGGCGGACAATGTCCGCTGAGAGCGACGAGAGCGAGCTTTCCGTGCCGGCGGGACTGAGGGAATAGGGATGCCCCTCGAACGCCAGGCTGTCGGCAAGGAGAAACGCGGCTCGCTCGGGATCGAGCGACTGGAGCCTCGCCTCCCGGATCATGCGGTCGCGGACGAGCGCGACGCTCGCCGAGTCGAGTGTCGGGTGCACGATCCGGTCGGCGAACACCGCCCAGGCCGAATCGAATTGGTCGGTGACGCCGCGGAAGCCGGTCATCGTCCAGTCGGTCCCCGGGTCGAGCACCCACTGGCTCCCGGTCCTGCCGAACGCGGTGCGCGACGTGAGCCCGGGGTACCGCGTCGTCCCGTACACCGATGCCCGGAGCGCCAGCTCCTCGATGCCGGCCGTCGATGCCGAGAGTTGCTGGACACCGCCATCCAGATAGAGGTTCACCGCGACGATGTCGTTCGCCGGCGTCAGACGCTGCACCACGTGAACGCCGGCGACGGTGTACGTGGATGTCAGCGTGTCGGGTGGAGGGCCGGTCCGTGGAGTGCCGGCCGCCGCCGCGGCGGGGAGAACGAGGCCGGCCGGCCCGATACCGGTGACGATCGCGACCGCGACCCCGATCGCGCGCAACATCTTCGCTGTCGTGCTCATTGGGCCCCCAGGAAAGCCAGCACCGCGGGACGCATCTGCTCGCCGGTTCCCGGCGGCACGAGCAGACCGATCGCCATCGGCGCGCCGATCAGATACCGGCTCGCGAATCGCTGCATCTCCTCGCGGTTCACCACGCCCATTCGGTCGGCGTACGTTCGGAAGTACGGCAACCCGGCGCTCCCCCAGAACTCCGCCACCTCGTAGGCCATCGATTCGTGTTCCTGAAGCGCCAGCGCCAGCCCGACGCGTTTGCTCTGCCGCGCGTTCACCAGCTCGTCGTTGGTGAATGCGTCGCTGTCGGCGAGATGCTGCAGTTCTTTCGCGAGGACGACCATCGCCCGCTTGGCGCTGTCCATGCTCATGTGGGCCGTGAGGATGATCGGCCCGACGTGTGCGCGCGTGGTATACGCGATCTGGCATGACGCGAACAGGCCGGTATCGATCAGATGCCGGTGGAACGACGATCCGCTCTGATCGGCGATCGCCGACAGCATGTCCGCGGCGTACGTCCCGTCGGCATCGGCAGTGACGCTGGGACCTTGCCACTCGACGACGAGGATCACGTCGGCGGCTTCCCCCTGCACGATCACGGCCTGCGACCGCGCCATCGGCGGAACGGTGTACGGCGCCGCGCTGGCGAAGGGATCGGGCTGCCGTTTCCAGTGGCTGAACCGCTCGTCCGCCAGTTGGAACACCCGCGCCGGCGTCACGTCGCCGCTGACGATCACGACGGCGTTGTTGGGCACGTAAAACTGCTGGAAGATCTGCTTGAGCAGCTTGGGCGTCACCGCCGCGAGCGAGGCCGGGTCGCCGCCGGGATCCTTGCGGCCCCACGCGGTCGTCCACAGGCGCTGATTCACGCGGTCGTACAATGAGCGGATCGGATCCGACGCGTCGCGATTCAACTCGTCGAGCACGACCCGCCGCTCTTCGTTGAGATCGTCCTGCGTGAAGTCGGGATCGCGCACCAGCTCCGCGAGTGCCCGCATGCCGCCTTCCACTTTGTTCGACGGCACGGTCACGTGATAGCGGACATCTTCATCGCCGGTCTCGCCGTTGTAGCCGGCGTCGAGCTCGCCCATCATCTGCCGCCAGTCCTTGCCGCCCGGACCGCTGTAGGCTTTGAACAGCATGTGCTCGTACAAATGCGGCACGCCTTCCTGCCCGTGCTCCTGCGTGAAAGCGCCGGTATGCACGACGACTTCCACGGTGGCGAGCGGAGCCTGGTGATTCTCGATCGCGATCACCTGCAGACCGTTGGCGAGTGTCGTGTCGCGAATCACGCGCGCGAACATCGTGGCGACCGCCCCGCTTCCAGCGGCCACCGCAACCGGCGGCGCCGGCGCGGCAGGCCCCGCCACGGGCGCGGCGGCGGCGGCGCTGTTGGAGTTTGGCGGGATCTGCGCGGCGCTCGATCCCGCTGGCCGCGCCTGCTGCGCGCGCGCCGGACCCGCGCCGGACGACAACCCCAAAGACACTGCAGCAAGAGCGGGAACCACCCACGAGATCGCGCGTGCATGGCGGGCACGGCGGCGAGACGCTGGCATCGCTGGCTCTGTGTTGGCGGGGCACCAAATGTGGTGCTGCCGAGATCGCTACGCCAGAGACGAAGTGCCACGCCAGGAACGGGTTACATAGAGTATGGATATGTTACATGACCGGGAACCCCCGCTCCCGCTCCGGCATACTGTTAGGGAGCTGAATGGAGCCCAAACACCCCGTTTCACCCGTAAGGAGTGCCAGATGATGACGCAGCGCGATCGTACGTCGGCAGCCGCTGGGCTGCGCGCGGACTCCCGTGCCCGCCGGCAAGGATGGATCGCCGCGCTCGTCTGTACGGCACTCGTCGCCGCATCGCTCGGCGCCGCGCACCGCACCCCCGCGTCATCGTCCGCCGTTGCCGCCCCAGCCACGTTCGCGGCCCCGGCGCCGGGCGATGAAGTCGCGGTGTTCTCGGGCGGATGCTTCTGGGGGATTCAGGCAGTGTTCGAGCACGTGCGCGGCGTCACCAGCGCGACGTCAGGCTACACGGGCGGTGCCGCCAACACCGCGACGTACGAGGAAGTGAGCACGAGCACCACTGGACACGCGGAATCCGTGCGCGTGACGTTCGACCCCAAACGCGTCTCGTACGCGGATCTGCTCAAGGTGTTCTTCACGGTCGCCCACGATCCCACGGAGCTCAACCACCAGGGTCCGGACGATGGCACGCAGTACCGCTCCGCCGTCTGGTACACCTCCGACGCGCAACGGCTCGCCGCGGAAGCGTTCGTCCGCCAACTCACCGCGGAGAAGGTCTACTCGCGCCCGGTCGTCACGCAGATCTCGCCGCTCAAGGGGTTCTACGTCGCCGAGGGATACCACCAGGATTACTTCGTGCACAACCCGGACTCGCCGTACATCGTGATCAACGACAAGCCCAAGGTCGAGCGGCTGAAATCGGCGCTCCCCGCGCTCTACAGCCCGTCGCCCGTCCTCTACGCAGCCGGAGCGGCTGCGAGCAGTAGCAAGTAGCAGTAGCAAGTAGCAGTAGCAAGTAGCAGCAGCACGTAGCCACAACAAGCAGCAGTCGCACCCACCGAGGCCGGAGGATTACGCAGTAGCGGCCGTTCGGGAACGGCCGCCAACGGGCCGCGCTTGCGCGCGGCCCGTGCTGGGTCCATTCTTGCCGCGCCGGACCCGTTGCCAATCCGAGAGTCCCGATCCCGTAAAATGAGATGGAGGTAGGAAACCGTGTCGCCACTCGCATGGGGTGTCATCGCATCCGTCGCGCTCATCGCGCCTCCCGTGCACGGCCGTGCACCCGCTCCGGCGTCACGGGTTGCACCCTCCGCGCCGTCCGGCGATGAGATCATCCGGCAGATGCACGACCGCTACGCCGGGAAGTGGTACCACAACATGACGTTCGTGCAGACGACCACGGCGTGGGATTCCACCGGCAACAAGACGGTCGCCACCTGGTACGAGAGTCTGCAGGTGCCGGGCACGATCCGCATCGACTTCGCCCCGCGGTCGGATGGCAACGGCGTCCTCGCGACGCACGACTCGACCTTCGTCGTCCAGCACGGCGCCGTCACGGCCGCCCGCGCCGGCGGCAACATCCTCCTCACGATGGCGTTCGATGTGTACGTCGCGCCCGTTGGCCAGACGGTCGCCGTCGTCCGTTCCGCCGGATACGACTTGTCCAAGGTCCACATGGACCAGTGGCAGGGTATGCCCGTCTATGTCGTGGGCGCGGACTCCGGGAACCTCGGCGCACCGCAGCTCTGGATCGACGCGAAGCGGCTGCTCCTCGTCCGGATCTTCACGCCCACCAAGCCGGGCGCAACCGCGCTTCGCGACATCCGCTTCAATCAGTGGCGCCCGATCGGCGGCGGATGGATCGCGCCGAATGTCGAGTTCTATGTCGGCGCCACACGCCAGCGCATCGAGGACTACGCCGAGATCAAAACGAACGTCCAGTTGAGTCCCGAATTGTTCGACGTGACGAAGTGGACGACCGCCCCCCACTGGGCGCCATGAGCTGGCACGTGGTCGCCCTGGTGCCGCTGGTCCCGATCCGCGTGCCAGTGATCACACTCTGATTGACCCTCTCTCTCCCGCGCCCTAGCCTGGCCGCACGTAGGCCACACCTATCGCAATGGGGGAGACATGGGATTGTCTTTGGTACGCAGAGTGGGCACGACCGTCTTCGTCGCGGGAGCAGTCGCGGGTTTGACGACCGGATGCAGCGACTCAACGTCGGCGCACACGTCATTGAACACGGCCCGCGCATTGCTCTTACAGGCCGACGCGGCGCTGTCGGCCGTTACGGTCAAGAATGGCATCCCCGCCGGATTCATCACGGGATTCGCAGACAGCGGGATCTACCTGGAGAGCGGACCAGGTATCCCGGTCGGCGTGAGCGCGATCCGCGCGCTGCTCACCGCCGAATACTCCGGCCCCGGGTATTCGCTGGCGTGGCAGCCGTACTTCGCGGATGTCTCCGCGCACGCGGATGTCGGCTACACGTACGGCGTCGGCACCCAGGTGTACCCGCCGTCCGACCCGTCCGCCGGTACGTATCCGCTCCTCTACCTCGCCTTCTGGCGCAAGATCGGCGGCACCTGGAAACTGGAGGCATGGCTCACGAGTCTCGACTCGCCGGGCTCGCCCGCCGGGACGGCGCCCACGGGTCCGTTCGCCACCCCGGTGACCACCTCGCTCCCGTCGTTTCCGTCCGATGGCCGCGCCGCGGATCGGCAATCCGTCCTGGGCACCGATGCGGAATTCTCCGACGCGTCGGTGTACTCCGGCCAACCCCTGTCCTTTACCAACTACGCCGATTCGCTCGGCATCCAAATGTTCGCCGACTATGTGTATGGACGGCAGGCGATCAGCGCCGCGTACGCCGGCACGCCGTTGACGACCGTCCTGAGTTGGGTGCCCGCACACGCCGATGTCGCGACGAGCAATGACCTCGCGTTCTCGGTCGGCAAATACGTGTTCTTCTCGGCAATCGGCAACACGACCGCTTCGTTCGCCTATGGAAAGTATATGACCGTCTGGAAGCACGAGGCGGACGGTACGTGGCGCTATCTCAACGACGGGGGAGCGGTCTCGCCAACCCCGTAAATGCGGAGTCCAGCGTGCCGCCCGGCAACGATGGATCCGCCAGGCGGCACGGGGCCTATCTTGGACCGGCGAAATGGACAGCGCAGCTTCCGCTGGATGGCCACCCGCGAGACTGGAGCGGATACCGATGACCCATTCGAAGGCCCACCCGTCCCGAGCGCCTGACGCGGTGCGGCGCCGCCTCAGAACGGCGGCCGTCATCGTCACCGTGTGGACGCTGGTCGGCCTGTTCTCGGCCAACCAGTCGTACCTCGCGATCCAGCTCGGCGGTGGCCACCCACACTGGTCCGCGCTGCTCGGCGAAACGATGTGGAGCGTGTGGCTGTGGGCGCTGTACACCCCGGCGATCCTCTGGCTCGCCGCACGCGTGCGCGTGACCCGCGCTAACTGGCCAGCGACCACCCCTGTCCACATCCTCGCGGCGCTGATCCTCACCGGGATCGAAGCATTGATGGACGTCGCCCGATACCACTGGACGCCACCCGCGACGCCGGTGCCCATCGCCGCCGATTTCGTGAGCAAGGTGTTCATCGATGGCGTGAGCTACGCCGTGATCGTCCTCCTCGCGTACGCCGCGCATGACCGCCGCCAATTGGCGATCCGCAAGGTGCGGGCGATCCGTCTCGCCCAGCAGCTCACGCGCGCCCGGCTCACCGCGCTGCGAGGGCAGTTGCAGCCGCACTTTCTGTTCAATACGCTGAATGCGGTTGCGGAACTCGTGCACGTGGACGCGGCCGCCGCCGACCTCATGATCATGCGGCTGGCCGCACTCCTCCGGCGAGTCGTGGATGCCGGTCGCACCCCCGCGGTAAGTCTCCGCGAAGAGCTCGCGTTGCTCGATGCGTACGTGGGCATCATCCGCGTACGATTCGGCGACCGGCTCACCGTGACGGTCCGGACGGACCCCGCGGCCGCCGAGGCACTCGTTCCGGCGTTGCTGCTGCAACCCATCGTGGAGAACGCGATCAAGCACGGCGTCGAGCCACGCGAGACCGGCGGTCAGGTAGACGTCGAGATCCGGCGCCAGAATGACCAGCTGGTCATCGATGTCAGCGACAACGGCCACGGCGCAGCCAGCACGGCCGGCGCATGGCCCGAAGGCGTCGGCCTTCGCAACACCCGGCGGCGCCTCCGCGCCATGTATGGCGGCGGCCAGGAGTTGGTGGTGCACCCGCGGCCGGACGGCGGCGTCCGTATATCGATCGTGTTGCCCTACGTGGCACCAGCGATCACCCGGCACCGCGCCACCACCGGCCGGTCGCGGGAACGGCGGCTGCAACCCAGCGCGAGGTGACAATGCCGGACGTCGATGCGGTCGCGCTCCAGGCCCGTCCGCTCCGCGCGGTGATCGTGGATGACGAACGGCTTGCTCGCCAGCGCATCCGTCGTCTCCTCCAGCAGGAGCCGGGTGTGGAGATTGTCGGAGAATGCGGGTCGGGTCGTGAAGCGATCGCCGCGATCTCGAGCAATCGCCCGGATCTGCTCTTCCTCGATATCCGCATGCCCGGATGCGATGGATTTGACGTGTTGCGGGCAGTCGGCTCCGCGGCGATGCCGTTCGTGGTGTTCGTGACCGCACACGACGATCACGCGATTCGCGCCTTTGACGTCCAGGCGGTGGATTACCTGTTGAAACCGATCGATGGCGAGCGGCTCCGGCGCGCCGTCTCACGGGCTGCGCTGCTGCGTGGGCGAGACGAGATCGTCGGGCGGCACGCGCGCATGGTGGCGCTCCTCCGCGCCATACAAGCCGCATTGGGCGCGGCCGGTGGCACCGCGCGCGCCGGTGGCAGCGATGTGACCGATGCGCCCCCTCAGCATGACGCGTCAGGCCACGCCACACGCGCCGGCCACGCAGCCAGGCTCCTGATCCGCCGCGGCGGACGGACCCGGCCGGTGCCGGTGGGCGACATTGATTGGGCCGAGTCGCTCGGTAACTACGCGCGGATCCATCACCGCGGGCAAACCGATATGGCCCGCACAACGCTCTCGGCACTCGAGCAGCGGCTGGGTCGCGAGCAGTTCTGCCGGATCCACCGATCCGCGCTGGTCAACCTGGATCGAGTGGTGGAGCTTCAGCCGTGGGGATCGGGCGACAGCATCATCGTGCTGGCCGGCGGGGCGCGCCTCCGGGTCAGCCGCCGCTACCGGCCAGGGCTCGAGCGCCGGCTCGCCGGGTCGAGTGAGTGAGCGCGCCGGGATCGGCGCGGCGTCGTGGCGGCAACCAAGTCGTGGGCGCGACCATTGCTCGCGCGGCGGCCATTCGTCGCTGGCGCCCCATCGATGGCTCGCTTGGTCACGCTTGGCTTCTTCGCACCCGCGAGCGAAACCGCCGCGCCCGTCGCCCCGGCTTTGACACGCGACCGCTGGGCGGGCTGCGCGACGCGCCCATGGTAGCCGAGCGCCGCCGAGACCGACGACGCCGCATCCATCACCGCGGCCGCCATCATGTCCCAGTTCGCCGTCACACGGCGGCGCGGGCCGCCCACCGTGAGCGCCGCATTGACTTCACCACGATGGTCGAATACCGGCGCCGCCACGCCGTACACATCCTCCACCCGCTCGCCACTGACCGTCGTGTAGCCGCGCTTCCGCGATTTCTCGAGTTCGCGCTCCAGTTCCGCCACATCCGTGATCGTGTTCGGCGTGTACCTGGGGAGCGGCCGGTTCATGAACGCCGACTGCCGGCCGGGCGGCGCCCACGCCAGCAGCGCCTTGCCGCCAGCCGTCGCGTGCAGCGCCATGCTTCCGCCCAGCAATCCCGGCAGCATGAGCGGCTGAAAGCTCTCGACGACATCGACGGTCACACCCTCGGTGCCGTTGAACAGCATCAACGTCGCGGTCTCACTCGTCGTGTCGCTGAGCTTGCGCAGCCACGGGCTCACGACCCGCTGCAACGATGTCGAATGACGCGCCAACTCGCCGTACGCGGCAAGGCGGATCCCCAGGCGGTACGCACCGGAATGCTCATCACGATCGAGAAAACCGCTCGCCTCGATGCGGCTGAGAATGCGGTAGGCCGTGCTCTTGGGCCACCGGAAAACCCGGGCGATCTCGCGCACCGAGAGCTCCGGCTGCTCCGGTGAAAACAGCGCGAGAACCTTGCCGAGTTTCTGCAGCATTGACGCACTCCCAGGGAAGGTGCGGTAACGTAGAGTTGATACTCGGTCGCCGCAACGCCCAATCTTCCCGCGTGGTGAACGGTACGGTTACTTACACGATCTATGGGGTTACATAGGTCACCGAACGGCCGGTTTTCTGCCAACATCCGCCATGCGCCGCGCTCGCTGGCACGCCGGCATGTGCGTTTCGTGCCACCCATGGCGCTGGGTTTCTGCCGTGTTCGCTAGGCAGCTACTACTATATGATGCGGGTTCGGTATGGTGCACGTCGGCCAACAATGATACAGGTTCGGCCAGCGGCAGTTTGCACCAAAGGTTTATACCACTCGGCACGCCGTAACCGCCCGTCGCACGATCTCTGCAACGCGCCGTCGCAGCGCCTTCACACTTGTTTCCGTATTCGCTGTCGCATTCGCTGTCGCATTCGCTGTCGCATTCGCTGTCGCTTTCGCATTCGCACGTCTCAACGGAGCTCGCGCAATGCCCTGTCTGTTCTTTCTGCTCGCGCTCGCCGCACCACGACTGGTCGTCGTCGTGCTTTGGTTCGCTACCCATTGGTTCCGCGGAATCTTCCCGTCCGTCCTGTGGCCGGTCATCGGGTTCATCTTCCTCCCGACCACGCTGCTGTGGTACACCGCGGTCCACAACTGGTTCGGCGGCAACTGGACGTTCTGGCCGGTCGTCGGGCTCGTCGTCGCACTGGGAATCGATGTGTCGCCCGCCACCCGCGCCCCCCGGCGCCGCCGCCAGGCGTCGTGACCCGCGAGTTGTGACAAGCACGCTGTGACAAAACGAGTGACACGCAGGCTGTGACACGCAGGTGACGCCCGCGCCGCTTCACACGGTCACCGATCACGTCATCGCCGGATGCCGCGATCTCTCCCACGCAATCGCGACGATCGAAGCCGCCACCGGTGTGCGCGCTGCCCCGGGCGGCTCCCACCCGGGCAAGGGCACCCGCAATGCCCTGCTCTCCCTCGGCGACCTGCGCTACCTCGAGATCGTGGCGCCCGATCCCGCCCAACCCCGGCTCGAATGGTTCGGCGCCATCCGCGACATGGACACGCCACGCCTCATCGGCTGGGCCGCGAGAGCCGGTGACATCGGCACCGTCGCGCAGCACCTGCGCGATGCACGGATCGCCTGCACCGGACCACACGCCGGATCCCGCATCCGGCCAGACGGCACGAAGCTCGAATGGCGCACGGTCGTGCTCGAGGATGACGAGAACGGCCTCCTGCCCTTCTTCATTGAGTGGGACGCGGGATCCATCCATCCCTCCGCGAGCGCCCCCGCGGGCTGCGAGTTGGCAAGCTTCGCCGTGACGTACTCGGACGCCGCTCGCTGGTCCGCCGCCGCCACCGCACTCGGCATCGATCTTCCCGCCACGCCCGGTACCTCGCCTCGCCTGAGCGCCACGATCAGAGGTCCGTTCGGAACGATCGGCCTGTAGCCGCCAGCCGTCTCCTCTCTCTCCTGTCTAGCCGCCCGCGATCGCTGCTTCCGGCCGCACGAACGCCCACGCCGTCGCACCCAGCACGCACAGCGCGGCCGCGACGAGAAACGACGCGGTCCACCCGAATACGCCGGCGATCCACGGTGTCAGTGATGCGGTGACGACGCCGCCCAGTTGCGCACCCATGTTCATCACGCCCGACACCGCGCCGGCCGACGAACCCGCAATGTCCGCGCTCACCGACCAGAAAGAGCTCTGCGCCAGATAGAGGCATCCCGCGCCGGCCGCGAGTGTGATGCTCGCGACCCGCGCGCCCTCCGCCTGCGTCCCCAGCGCGATGAACACCGCCGCCAGCCCGATGCCGAGTGCGGCGATTCCGCAGCGGCCCGCCCGGCGCCCGTATCGATGCGACACGATGTCGTTGAGGACGCCCCCGCCGCCCGAGCCGAGCGCCATCGCGATGCCCGGCAGCATCGCGTACCGCGCAGTCGTGCTGAGATCCATCCCGCGCGCCGTCCGCAGGTAGATGAAAAACCAGGCGAGGAAAATCCACGCCAGATAGCCATAGCAGAAATAGCTCATCGTGAGAAGCCGGACGTTGCGGTCGGCCCAGATCGTCCGCCACGCCAGCGGCGGCGCGGCCACCCGCGCCGGAATCGCGGCTTCGATGTACGCGCGTTCATCAGCCGAGACGCCTGGATGCGCCGCGGGCGTGTCGCGGGCGAGGAAATACCAGACCGCGCCCGCGCACACGCCCACGGCCGCGCACACGACGAACGATGCGCGCCACCCGAAACTCACCATCAGCGCCGTGACGATCGGCGGCGTGATCCCCGCACCAATGCCGGGTCCCATGAATATCAGCCCGTTCGCCACGCCCCGTTCTCGCACCGGTATCCACGAGGCCACCATCCGGTTGGCCGCCGGATACATCACGGCTTCTCCCGACCCCAGCGCAAAACGCAGCGCCGCCATGATGATGATTGCGGAACCGGCGACCGGCACGATCGCCATCGCGGCGCTGAACACACCCCACCAGAGTACCGCGACGGTCAGGATGCGGCGCGGGCCCAGCCGGTCCGCCGCCCGCCCGCCCGGCGCCTGAAACGCCGCATACCCCAGGAGCAGTGCGCTCGACAACCACCCGAGCTGCACGTTCGACAGATGGTACTCCCGCGCGATCGTCTGCCCCGCGACCGCGATGTTGACCCGGTCGAGGTACGCGATCGTGCTGAGCACGCACAGCCAGCCCACGAGGGTCCAGCGGACACGCCCCGTGCCAGTCACCGTGTATCCTCTCACCGCTCTCCTCTCGCGTTGGTCGCCGTGTGTCTCACAGTCCGAGACGTGATTGACCCGCACCCGGGCGTATGGCACTTTGGAGCCTGTCACTGCGGCCGCCGGCTGGCCTGCGGCGGACCCGCGACTCCCGTCCCGCATTGGATTCCCGCTTTGGAGCACACCATGCGTCGCACCCGGCCCTCCCGCCTGCTCGCCGCGCTGTCTCTCACGCTCGGTCTCTCGCTCGGTCTCTCGCTGGCCCCGGCCTGGCTGCACGCACAGGAACGCCGAGTCTTCAACCCGCCCGGCGCACCCACCAACCTGCCGTTCAGCAACGGCATCCAGGTAGGCAACATGCTCTGGGTCGCCGGCACCGAGGGCACGGTCAGCGGCGACATCGAGTCGGAGACGCGAACGGCCCTCGAAAACGTGAAGAAGGTGCTCGATGCGGCCGGTTACACACCGGGCGAGGTGGTGCAGGTCACGGTCTACTTGGCCGACATCAATGATTTCGACAAGATGAACTCGGTCTACAAGACGTTCTTCCCGGATCCCAAACCGACGCGTGCGACGGTGCAGGTCGCGCATCTCGTCAACAACGCCAAGATCGAGATCGCGTCGGTCGCGATTCACACGCATGGCGGATCCTCGCGATGACCACACGTCGCACGTTCGTCCGCAACACGGTCGCCGGCGGCGCCCTCCTCGGCCTTCGCCCCTCGGCACTCGAAGCGCTCGCGCGCCCCGCAACCCCGGAATCGCCCGCCGCCGCTGACTACTACGCCAAGCTTGGCGTCGCCAGGATCATCAACGCCGCCGGGACGTACACGTATCTCACCGCCTCGATCATGCCGCCTGAGGTGCAGGCCGCCGTCGCGTTCGCGGCCTCCCACCCGGTCCGCCTGCGAGACCTGCAGGCCGCCGCCGGCGCGTACATCGCGAAGCGCGTGAAGGCCGAGGCCGCGCTCGTGTCGTCGGGCGCGGCGGCCGCGCTGTCCCTGGGGACCGCAGGATGCCTGACGGTGGGCAACCCCGACGCGTCCAAGGATGTCCCCGCGCGGACGTCGGCGCTCAAGAACGAAGTACTCATCCAGCACGGCCATCGCTTCCCGCACGACCACGCGATCGAGATGTGCGGCACGAAGCTGGTCGAGGTCGAGACGCTCGCGGACTACGAACAGGCCTTCACCCCGAAGACCGGCATGGCGTTCTTCTTCAACGCCGCGGAAACGGGACAGGTCTCGCGCGAGGATTGGGTGCGCGTCGCACACGCGCACGGCGTGCCGTGCATGATCGACGCCGCCGCCGATGTGCCGCCGATCGCGAATCTCTGGAACTACACGCAGATGGGCTTCGACCTCGTCACGTTCTCGGGCGGCAAAGGCATCCGCGGCCCCCAGAACGCCGGCCTCCTGCTCGGCCGCAAGGATCTCATCGACGCCGCGGCGCTCAACGACAACCCCACCGACCGCTCGGTCGGCCGCGGGATGAAGGTCGCCAAGGAGCAGATCGTCGGCATGGTCGCCGCGCTGGACTGGCTGCTCGCCCAGACCGATGAGGGAATCGAAGCGGACGCCCGCCACCGCTGCGAACGCATCGCCGCCACGATTCACTCGCTTCCCACGCTCACGACGGAGATCTTCGTCCCGGCTGTCGCGAACCACATCCCGCATCTGATGATCCGGTACGACCAGCAGCACATCGGGATCTCGCCGGCCGACGTCGCGGTCGCGCTTCGCAACGGCACGCCGTCCATCGAGCTCAATCCCGGCACGGGCCAGCCCTCTGGCGCATCGGGTCTCCATTCCGACGCGAACACGATCGTCGTCGGCCCATGGATGATGCAGCCCGGTGAAGATGTGATTGTCGGCCGCCGGCTTCACGAGGTCCTGTCCGCCGCCGTGCACCCGCAGAGCTGACCTCATGACCCGGCCGCGATCGCGGCCATGATCGCGGCGGTATCGCCGATCCGGATGCCGAGCGCCGCGGGAACGATCGCACAGGCGCGCGCGGCAGCCGGCAGCGCGTTCGCGGCGACGATCGCGCGTGCTGGCGCCAGGAGGCGGTCGCCCAGCACCACGCCCAATGTCCCGACAGCGATCACTTCCGGATTGAGCGCGGTGATGATCAGTGTCAGCCCGCGCCCGAGCCATTCCCCCGTCCGCGCAACCGCGGCGAGCGCATCGGCGTCGTCTCGCACGGCGGCGGTCACGACATCGCGGATCGTCGCCTCGGTACCCCACCGCTCCGGGAACATCGCCTGCGCCTGCCGCAGCAGCCCCGATCCGGACGCGAGGTAGTCCCAACTGCCGGCGTTGCGGTCCCCGCCGCCCGCGGGCGTCGTCATCGGGAAGAATCCGAACTCGCCCGCCATGTCGCTCGCCCCGCGCAGGAGCGCGCCGTTGGCGATGATCCCGCCGCCCAGCCCCGTGCCGGCCGTGAGAAAGACGAGATGCCTGAGCCCCGGACGCTCCGCACCCGCGCCGAAGTGAAACTCCGCGAGCGCCCCCGCATTTCCGTCGTGCTCCACGTGCACGGGGAGAGCCGGATACCGTGCCGCGAGTGTCGCGCGGAGCGGCGCGCCATGCCACCCCGGGAGATGCGGAGGGTCGATGAGCACGCCGTCGCCGATCCTGAGCGGGCCGCCGACGGAGACGCTGATCGCGCGGACCCGCCGGCCCGCGCGTCCGGCCGCGTCATGGATGCCATCGATGACCTGCGCGATCGCGGGAAATCGCGCCGCGAACGGTACCTGCGCCTGGGTGGGCAGCTCCTCGCGCTGCAGTGCCGCACCAGTCGCGGGATCTCCTTCGACGACGGCGGTCTTCGTGCCGCCGATGTCGAGGCCGATGATCGTCTCCGCCACTGGCGGGGACTTATGCGCGGCCACGGGAGCGGATGCGTTCGCCCAGCACGGCGAGCAGAATGACCACGCCCACCACCACGCGCTGCATGTACGGATCGACATTCGCGAGATTGAGCGCGTTGTCGAGGGTTCCGATGCAGACCGCGCCCGCGAGTGTGCCGAGCACAGTGCCGCGGCCGCCGGTGAGCGACGTGCCGCCGACGACGACCGCCGCGATCACATCGAGCTCGTAGCCGGCGCCGGCATTCGGGACGGCCGCGCCCAGCCGCGCCGTGAGGACGACGGCAGCCAGTCCAACGAGTAATCCGTTCCCGACGTAGGTGCCCAGCGCGACCGCACGGGTGTCGATGCCCGCGAGCCAGGCGGCGGATTCGTTGCCGCCAAGGGCGTAGATCCACCGTCCCCACACGGTCCGCGACAGCACGAACCACCCGCCGCCGAAGCACGCCGCGGTCAGCCACACCGGGACGGGCACGCCCAGCAGGATGCCCTGCCCGAGCCAGTTGAAACCGGCGGGCAGATCGCTCACCGCCTGCCCCGAGGAAAAGAGAAACGCCAGCCCCCGCTCGATCGAGAGCAGCGCGAGCGTAACGAGAAACGACGGGGCGCGAAGCCGCGACACCGCGAGGCCCGTGATCCCGCCCCCGATCGCGCCCACGGCGAGTGCCGCCACGACGGCGGCGCCTGCCGCCACGAGCGACCCGCCCGCGCCATCGCCGCCCGCGGCGTGCGCCGCCAATGCCGCGACGACTCCGGCGAGTGCGATGCCCGAACCAACGGAGAGATCGATCCCGCCAATCAGGATCACCGCGGTCATCCCGGCACCGAGGATGCCGATCACGGCGATCGAAAGCGCGACGTTGACGAGGTTGCCGAGCGAGAAGAACGCCGCCGCGAATGCACTCATGTGCCGCGCTCCGGCCGTCTCATGCCGGCACCATGAGCGACGCGGCCCGCTCCGGCGTCCGGTCGTCGCCTGCCAGCTCGCCTACCAGCCGCCCTTCGCGCATCACGAGCAGCCGGTCGCACAGCGCCATCGCTTCCGCCAGATCGGACGTGATGACGAGTACCGCCGTTCCCTTGTCCGCCAGATCTCGCAATGTGCCGTAGATCTCCGCGCGCGCCCCTACGTCGACGCCGCGGGTCGGCTCATCCGCGATGAGCACGCTCAGCGACGGATCGCCCGCCGCGAGCCAGCGTGCCAGCACGACTTTCTGCTGGTTGCCGCCGGACAGTTGCTGCACGGGCGTCTCGATCGACCGCGTCTTGATGCGGAGGGCATCGGTCCACCGTTGTGTCACCTGGCGTTCGCGTGCTCTGCTGACGAGTCCCCACGGCGCCAGCGGCCGCAAAGAGGCCAGTGTGATATTGGTGCGCACTGGATCGTGAAGAATGAGCGCGCTCGCCGCCCGGTCCTCCGGGACGTAGCCGATGCCGAGGCGGATCGCATCGCGCGGCCACCGCGGATGGATCGGCACATTGCGCAAGGTCACGCTGCCGGCCGATCGCCGCACCGCGCCAATGAGCGCGAGCGCGACTTCGCTGCGCCCGGCGCCCACGAGACCAATGAGCCCTACGATCTCGCCAGCCCGCAGCACGAAGCTCGCGTCAACCACGCCAGTCGCGGACCCCATCGCGGGATCGCCCAGCCGCGCGCTCGCTGGTGCTCCCGCTCTTTCCCCGCTTCTCGCTCCGGCTGTTGCTCCGGCTGTTGCTCCGGCGGTTGCTCCCCCCCCCCGGCGCCCTCCTCTCGCCACGCGCCGCCACGTCCTGTGCAGGCGGCACCGTCGACAAGCCATCCACGGCCAGCACGACCGGACCGGGCGCCGCGCCACTCGCCGCGCGCCAGCTCTGGCGCTCGATCGCCCGCCCCACCATGAGCGGGATGATCACCGACGCCGGCATCTCGCGGGCTGGACCGGTGGCGACGCAGGCCCCGTCGCGAAGCACGGTCACCTGGTCGGCCAGCCGCTCGATCTCATCGAGCCGGTGGGAGCAATAGAGGATCGCCAACCCGGTTGCGCGAAGTGCCCGCAGCCGCTCGTGCAGTGCGTCGGCTTCATGGGCCGGCAGGATTGCGGTGGGCTCGTCGAGGATGAGCACGCGGAGCGTGCTGGCGCCGCCAGCGTCCAGCGCCTTCGCGATCTCGGTCATCTGCCGGTGTGCCAGCGACAGGCGCCCGGCTGGCCGATCCGCGTCGATCGGAACGCCGAGGCTGGCAATGGCCTTCGCCGCCCGCAACCGCACCGCATCCCGGTCGATCACCCCCCACCGCCTCGGCTCCGCACCCAGCACGATGTTCTCCGCAGCCGAGAGACTCGGGACGAGGCTCAGCTCCTGCTGGATCATGCGAATGCCGGCGCGGTGCGCATCGCGCGGATTCCGGAATCGCAGCAGCTCCCCGCCGGCAGTGATCGTGCCGCTGTCCGGGACGCGCGCGCCCGCGAGCACGCGCATGAGCGTCGACTTCCCGGCGCCGTTCTCTCCAGCCAGCGCGTGGATCGCACCCGCGTAGAGATCGATGCTGGCGTCCTGCAACGCCGGCACTCCCGAATACCGGACCGTGATCCCGGCCGCCGAGAGCACCGGCCCCGTCATCATCCGGCGACGGCCGTTCGCATCGGCACCACACCGCTTCGTCTCTCGTTGGAGATTCGTCCCTCGTAGGGGCGGGTCATGACCCGCCCTCTGTAGTCGCCGTGAGGCGATCGCCTGTCGTCGAGGGCAGTGGGGGCGGTTCGGGAACCGCCCCCGACGGATGCCGCGGCCAATGTGCGTGCTCCGGCATCACAGTCATCCGAACTGCACCGATCCGGCCCTGGTGCAGTCCGCGCCGCCGGCCTCACGGCGTCCCCGCCTCGACCAGCCGCACCGGCACCGTGATCACCGAGTCCGCCGGCTGATGGGCGAAGTACCCCGCGACCGCATCGATCGCCTTGGCCCCGATCTCCCGCGGCTGCTGCGCGATGTCGGCCTTGAGCATGGAGTGCGACGTGATGGCGGCGACCGCCTCCGGCGTCGCGTCGTAGCCCACGATGGTGAATGTCGCGGCCGTCTTGCCGCGCGCGCGCGCCGCGGCCAGCGCCCCCAGCGCCGTCTCGTCGTTGATGGCGAAGATGCCCCTCAAGTCCGGGTGCCCCTGGAGGATGTCGTCGGCCGCCTTGAGTGCGCGATCGCGGACGCCGCCGCCATTGAGCACCGCGACGACGGACATGCGCGGATGATGCGTCACTTCGTCGATGAAGGCCTGCTGCCGGTCGAGTCCCGTCTGCGTCTCGGGCTGCCCGATCACCGCGACCGCGCCGGAATCGCCGAGCGCGCCCGTCATGAACGTGGCAGCCAGCCGGCCGCCGGCGCGGTTGTCGGAGGCGACCGCCGACAGCACCGGCGCATCCGCCGCCTTCGTGTCGGCACTCACCACGGGGATGTGCGCGGCCGTCGCGCGGCCGATGGCTGGCCCGATCCCCTGTGAGTTGACCGGACAGACGATGATCGCATCGACGTGCTGGACCACGAAGTTCTCGATCTGCGCCTGCTGTTTCGCGAGATCGAAGTCCCCGGATGTGATGATCAGCCGGTAGCCTTTCCGCGCGGCTTCCGCCTGCAGGCCCGCCTCGAGATCCTGATAGAACCGCTGCTCGCGCGTGAGCAGCGTGACCCCGACGACGTGAGTCGTGGCGGCGCCGTTCCCTCCCCCCGATCCTGCGCCGCATGCCGCCAGGACCAGCGCGGCGGCCGCAGCGCCCGCCGGTCGCGAGATCAGGGCATGTTCTCCGCGAACCAGGCCGCCATGCGCCGCATGATGTCGCGGCGGTGCTCGGGCTGGCCGATCTCGTGCCCCTCGTTGGGATAGATCACGAATTGCGTCTTCACGCCCATGGTCCGGAGCGCGTGCCAGAACTCGTACGACTGCGGCGGCGGGCACTCGATGTCGCGATCACCGACGACCACGAGCGTCGGGGTCGTCACGTTCTTGATGAAGGTGATCGGCGAGCTCTTGGCGTAGACCGCCGGATTGTCGTACACGTTGCCGCCGAAATACGAGTCCATCCACTTGTCGATGCCGTTCTCGCCGTAGTACGACAGCCAGTTGGCGAGCCCGGCGCCGGAGACGGCCGCCCGGAAACGGTGGGTCTGCGTGACCGCCCACATGGTCATGTAACCGCCGTAGCTCCAGCCGGTCACGCCGACCCGGGTGCTGTCCACGGGGACGGTGTGCAGGACTTCCGTGAGTCCGGACAGGATGTCGCGGAGATCGCCGTATCCGTAGTCTTTCACGTTGGCCGCCGTGAAGCTCTCGGCCTGCCCCGCGCTGCCACGGAAGTTCGGATAGAAGATGAAGTACCCCTGGCTGCCGAGCACAGTCGCATCCCCGAACGTGCCCGGATAGCTGGGCGTGACGACGCCTTCGGGACCACCGTGCACGTAGACCACCATCGGATACGTCTTCGACGCGTCGTAGTCCTTCGGATAGACCAGCCATCCCTGCACCGTGAACTCGTCGCTCTTCCAGTGCAGGTTCTTGCTCTCGCCCCACGACGGATGCGCGTCGCGGTTGTCGGTCGTGATCTGGCGCCACGCGCCGGTCGGCCCGGCCCACACTTCCGGCGGCTGCGCGAACGACTCGCGGGAGAGCGCGGTCGTCTTGCCGTCACGCGACATCGTGACGCCCAGCGAGAAATCCGCCGCCCCGCGAATCGACTCGGGTCCCGTCCAGAGGACCTGCACCGGCCCCCCCGTGGCGGCGACGCGGCCCACGCCGCTCTCGCCGTCCATGGCCGCGACGAACGCAATGCCGGTGGGAAGCCAGTCGAGCCAGTATGCCGAGCCTTTCATTCCCGTCGTGATGTTCTTCGGGCGTGCCGCCCGCCGCAGCGACGGTGAAGATGTCGCCGCTCGCGATGCCCTCGTCGCTCATGATGCCGCCGATGAAGGCGACCTGCTTGCCGTCGGGCGACCAGCGCGGGACCGCGATCTGGGTACTGGGCTTGAGAATCGAATGGCTCTCGCCGCTCGGCGCGTCCACCGTGTACAGCTCGGCGATGTACCAGTTGTCGTCGCCCTCGCCGTGCGCCGCCGTCGTGATGAACCGCTTGCCGTCGGGCGACCAGTCGTATTCGTAGACGTAGAGGTCCGCCGGTGACAGTTGATGCACGTCGCCTGTCGCCGCGTTGACGGTCGTCAGGCGTTGCTCGAAATAGTGGTCCTCGACGACGCCCACGTCCGGCGTCCGGGGTTGCAGCGGGCCCGAGGCGCGCGGCGCGTTCTCCGTGAACAGGATCGCGACGGTCTGGCCGTCCGGCGACCACTGCGGTACCGCGAGGTAGCCCTTGAGCTTCGTGAGTTGGCGCGCCGCACCGCCCGCCGCGGGCGCGACGTACAGCTCGAGCTGGCCCGCGTCGGCGGCGTCCGACAGGAACGCCAGCGACTTCCCGTCGGGAGACCACGAGACGCCGTGCTCGTCGTGTGGCGCGTCGCCAGAGACAGCGGTGATGCGCTGCGGGGCGGCCGCCGCCGCGGCGGACTTGGCCGCCGCGCCCTTTGCGCCAGCCTTTGCCACCGGGCCGCCGGCCACGGGCGCCACGTCAGATGGCTGATCCCTGCGACGGGGCATCGGCCGTCGCGGGCAGCGACTCCACCCACGCGACCCATTTGCCGTCCGGAGAGATGACCGCCTCATCGTATCGCCGGGTGACCGCCAGTTGGTCGATGGCCTGGTCGAGTGCCGGGTGCGCCGCTGGTGCGTTCTGCGCGGCGGCGATCGTGGCGAGACCCGCGAACAGGATCCCAGCCGCGATACGCGCCGCTATACGGTGTGTGAGCGGGTGCGTGTGCGTAGAGCACCGTCCACTCTCCTGGGCCGAACGATGGAGAAACGATATCGAGAAAACGATGTAGACACGAGACCTCCGCCCGCGACCCTGGCGAGCGTCGCGAACGGAGGTACAGGAGGAACTTCGTCGTGTGAATCCTATCGCGCTACCCGGCGGCTGGCGACGAGCATCGTCGTCCAGCCGCCGGTCATGCATCGGTTACGGCAATGTCGGGCACGTGATCGTGTACTGCCCGCCGCGGCCCTGGACCTCCGCTGACGGCACCGGAATGATCGGTCGTGTGCAGATCGAGTGCATGGTAGGTCGTATCGGCGGTCTTTTCGAGGTTGTACATGCGGATGGAGACCGTGCGATCGTTGCTGGATTCGAATACGGTCGAAATGCGCTCCTCCTTCATCAGAGAATCGCGCACCGCGGTGTAGGTCGCAGCGATGGCCAGTGGCAGCGCGAACCCGCCGACCTGTGTGTGAACATCGTTGATGAGCGTGATCGCCTGCGCGAAGTTCCCGAGACCCAGTTGGATCTGTGCTTCGTCCAGCACCAGGCCCTCCGACCGGATGATCGGGATCGGGGTCGAGGTCGCCGCGTAGGCCGTGTACAGGGTGCGCACGGTGACCGTGTCGTAGGCCGCGAGTTGGAGGCCGAACGGATTCGGCCCAAACTTCGCCTTCCAGCGCAGATCGTTGATCGTGTCGACGTCGGCGACCAGCGTCCTGAGGGTCACCCAGACGCCTTGTGCCGAGTTGAGCGGATTCACCACGTCGCCGGCCTGGGCACTCCAGTCCCAGAACACGCCATCCGACGAATTGACCCAGCCGCCGGTCGGCTCCGGCGAGAGACTCGTCGGGGTGAAGAGCGCCGATGCGGTCGCCGCGCTATCAGCGCGGGTGAGCGCGGTCACGTCGGGCGAGCCCGGCGTGCTTGGCGTTGGAGCCGTTCCTGCCGAGCTCCGGGCAATCGCGTACGCCAGTTGCAGCCCCGCCTTTGCCGCCAGCGCGCGGTTGAACGCCGCGAACGAGCCTGGAGTGGTGCTTGGCGCCACGACGGTGTTGACCGCGCTGAAGCCCGCGGGCAGTTTCACCGGCAACGGGATCGCTCCCGCCGTCTGCAACTGGTTGTTCGCCGAATCCAGCTCGGCGACGATCTGGATCCAGACGTCCTTGTTGCAATACACCGGACCGACGCCCCCGGCACTCGCGGCGTGAACCGGAATGCCGATCGTGTCACGGGTCTCAGCAAGGATCATCAGGTCGAGCGCCTCGATCGTCTGCGCGATACCGATCACCGCCGCGGCTTGCTGCGCCGAATAGGCCGGCACGACGGTCGGCACCGCGCTGATGACGTTGATCGCGGCCCCGACGCTCAGATACATGTTGTCCCACGCGACGTCCTGGCTGGTCGGGATGGCATCGAGCCCCAGACCATACAGCGTGTTTTGTGGGTTGTCCGCCTGAATGTTCGCTTCGTCGCGCGCGAACATCGTCATGTAGAAGATGTAGTTCGAGACGTCCTGCCGCGACGCCGCGATCAGGCCCGTGACCGCGTTCTGCACGCCGTCCGGCGTGTTCGAAATGCCGGTCGGCGAGTTGTAGAACGGAATGTTGGAATCCTTACAGGCCACGGAGCTGGCGAGTACCAGCGATGCGAGCGCCATCCCCGCGCGCGCCCATCGGCGGTGCCCCGTGCTGTGTGACGTGAATCGGCCGCCAGCACCGGCCGCGTCGTGCTTCGCATATGCGGTCATGTTAGAGGCCCAGGTCGAGTGAGAAGAAGAAGCTGCGGGACGTCGGATATTCGAACACGTCCTGCGCGGTGGTGATGTTCTGGTTTCCGAACACGCTGACCTCGGGGTCCAGCCCGGTGTATGGGAACCAGGACAGCAGGTTGCGGCCGGTCACCGTCAGGCGCGCGGTTTCGATATGGAGCCCGGAGCGGGCCGCCAGCCAGCCAGCCCACTTGGAGGGCAACTGCTTGCTGAGGGTCACTTCGCGCAGTTTCACGAACGACGCGGACTCGACGTAGGGGAACGGGCTGCCCTTGTTGAACGCCGCGATGCGTTTGTTCGCCGCTGCCGTGTCGGCCAGCAGCTTCTCCGTGAAGTCGTAGATGAAGTTGGTGACGTCGACGACCGAGCCGCCGCGGTGCCAGTCGAGCAGCCCGTAGAGGCGGAAGCCCTTGAACTGGAACTCTTCGGAGAAGCTCATCACGTACGACGGCTGGAAATCGCCGATCTGCGTGGGCACACCCACCGAGTTCAGATTCCCCGGTGCCGCCAGTTCCGACACGGAACGGCCCGGCGCGAGGTACCCTTCGCTCCCGAAAATGCCTTCGAATGTGCTGCCGACCGCGAACGCGGGAACCGGCAGGGAGTTCACGACGCTGTAGTTCCGGTAGAACGACACCATCGTGTTCCAGGTGAAGCCGTTCCGGAGCAGGATCGGCGTCGCGTTGAACGAGAGCTCGATACCCTGGTTCGTGAACTCTCCCCCGTTGAACCACTGGGAGTTGAAGTATTGCGACGGGGCGACCTGCGCCTGCAGCAGGAGGTCTTGGATCCGCTTCTGGTATATCGTGAACCCGAACTGCGCGCGCGAGTTGAACATCGTCGCGTCGAACCCGGTCTCGATCTCCGTCTCGGCCTCAGGCCGGATGTTCGAATTGCCGCGCAACGTGTCCGGGAACACACCGTTGGACCCGCTGACGAGCTGGTTCGGGAATTGTGTGTACTTCACGCCGTAGTTCGGCTCCGTTCCGGCCTGGCCGTACGCGACGCGGACTTTCAGGTCGTTGAGGAATCCGGCGAACTGCGGCACCCGGTAGGACCCGGAGAACCGGGGATAGATGTAGAACTTGCTGATGTCACCATCGTTCGTCGTCCGCTCGGCCGTGACACCGCCCGTCAGCGCCAGGCGCTGGTTGAGCAGGAGCAACTGCTCCTGCCCATAGAAGGACTGGTCGAGCGTCGCGTCGCGGTTGTAGAACACGGACGTGACCGTGCCCGCGGTCGGTGTGTTGACACCGGCGAGCAGGTTCTGCGACACGATGTCCGGCGTGTTGTCGCTCCGGCGGTCGCGCCCGTAGCCGATCGACGTCGTGGCGTCGAATGCCGAGGACGGCGTGTAGTGATAGATCGCGTTGATCGAGTAGTTGAAGTACTCCGTCAGGTCGTTCTGGATCGTCGCCACGCCCGGCAAGCCGGTCGTGATGAGTTGCTCGACCTGGAGCGTCGGTGGCGCGTAGAGCTGGTCGCGCTGTGACGTCAGGTCGGCGCCGCCGATGAAGCGGAACTTGAGGCTCTGGTGCTCCGACGTGAACGGTGACCAGTCGATGCTGCCGCCACCGATGAAGCGAAGAACTTCCTCGGGGGTCTGGATCTCCGCCGCGTCGGCGTAGGGGTTCGCGAGGCCGTACGGGTTCGGGGCCCATGCACCGGCTGAGTTCTGCGAGTTCAGGTTGACGAACTGGGGCGTCGTGCTGAACACGTCGGCCGGCGCGATACCGTTGTTCTCGTTCGAGGTGACGCCGCGCCGGTCGTTCGAGTGCGCGAACATCATGTTCAGCGTTGCCGAGACCGCGTTGTTGAACTGCTGGGTCACGTTCGTCCGGGCCGTCTGCTTGCTGTAGCCCGTGTTGAGCAGCGAGCCGTTGTCGTACTTGGCGAGAACGGACAGGAAGTACTGCGTCTGGTTCAGCGTCCCGCCGACGCTGGCATCGGTCTCATAGGCCGCCTGCCCGTTGCCGTACAGCGAGCTCTGGAAATCCTGCGGGCCCTGATACGTCGCCGAGATCTTGGACGCGGGCACGTTGAGCCGCGCACCCCACGCCTGCGCACTGGCGAGGGTGGGGAACGACAGAAGGTCGTAGCTCTTCGTCGGGGTGAAATGGCCGATTTTCTGCGACAGGTTCCACTGTGGCTTCCCGGCGCTTCCCTTCTTGGTCGTGATGATCACCACGCCGGACGACGCCTTCGATCCGTAGATCGCCGAGGCCGAGGCGCCTTTCAGCACCTGGATGCTCTCGATGTCGTCGGGATTGATGTCGGCGATCCGGTTCGGTGAGTTGTCTTCCTGGTTCGGCGAGACCTGGCCGTTGGCGAGGGTCAGGGCGTTGGTGCCGCCGTTGATCGTCTCGTTGTTGACCAGGACGCCGTCGATCACGTACAGCGGCGAGGCGCTGGCGTTGATCGAGGTGATACCGCGCACCTGGATCTGCATGCCGCCACCCGGCGCGCCACCGTTGTTCTGGCTGATCACCGCGCCCGGCACCTGGCCCTGGAGCGCGTTCTCGACCGTCGGCGCCGGCACTTCGGTCACTTCCTGCGTGCTGACGACGGCGACCGCGTTGGCGGCGTTCTGCGTCGACACCGTCGTGGCGACACCGGTCACGACCTGCTGCTCGAGACGCAGCACGTCCTTCGCCATCTGGATCGTGTACTCGGTCTTGCCCGCGACGATCGGCACCGTCGTCGCCGTATAGCCGATGCGGCGCACGGTCAGCGACTTCGCGTCCGACGGCAGGCGGAGCGAGAACGTGCCGCTGTCCGACGTGTTCATGCCGATGGTCGTACCGGTCACGATCACGGCCGCTGAGGCGAGCGGCTCATGCTCGGCCGCATCGACCACCTTCCCGGTGATCTTGGTGGCAGCCTGTTGCTGGGCGCGCGCAGGCATCGCGAGCCCGAGCGCGGTGAGCAGGGTGGCTCCGACCCACACGGCACTTCGGAGCCTGACGACGAGTGAGATCACGAGCCCTCCTCTCAGTGGTGAACCGAACGACATGCCACGACTTCCGGCGCCCAACGAACCGCATCACCCATCAAAGGGCAATTCCCATATTTTGGTATTGAGTCCCCCTTTGTCGTTCCGATATTACAGTCGGCTAATCCTTTGTCAACAGGCGGTAACGGACCGCCCGCCCGCCTTGGCGCGCGCGGTAACACGGCTCTGACACTGGCGCGCACGCGGGCCGCGGCGCCGTCCGGCACGGACGGCCGCTCCCCCCGGACACTGGTGGCACCGGGGTCAGTCCTCGTTGCCCGCGGTCGCGGGCGTCGCACCCGCGTTGACCACCGGCAGCACGATCTCCGATGGGTACTGCGGCCCGTGGTGAATCACGTTGTGCGCCACCAACGGGTTTTTTTCGTCGAAGTTGTTCCCGCCCGTATTCAGGTTCCGCTCGAAGCGCGGGAAGTTGCTGCTCGACACCTCCACCCGGATCCGGTGCCCGGGCAGGAACGCGTTGCTCGTCTGCAGCGGCCCGATATCGACCTTGTAGACATGCCCGGCCTCCATGAACACGGGCTTGTCCCACCCGTCCCGCCACCGCACTCGCTCGATGCTCTCATCCAGGTTGAACGCCCGCCCGTCCGGGTAGACGTCCAGCAGCTTGATCGTCAGGTCCGTGTCCTTCCGGTCCGACGACAGGTACAGCGACACTTTCACCGGCCCCGCCAGCTCGATCGTCTTCGCCAGCGGCGCCGTCGTGTACACCAGGATGTCGTTGCGCATCTCGGTCGCCGCCTGGTCGAATGAGCCCCCCACGAGGTTGGGGCTGAAACAACAGATGCTCCCGCCCAGCGACGGCACCGGATGCATCGGATCGTACGTGAAGGCGTCCGACCCCTCCTTCGCCGGCTTCTCGGTCGTCAGCCGCCCGCTCCCGTTCACGGAGTTCGCCGCCTCGCCGTTCAGGTAATACGGGACAAACAAGGTCTGCTTTGCCGGCCAGCCGTCGTACGTGCGCCACTTGTTGGCGCCCATCATGTACGCCCGGACTTTGGGCTGGTTGGTCACGCCGTTGTCCACGCCCTTCAGGAAGTGGTCGAACCACTGCTGGATCAGTCCGACGTAGTCGAACCGCGCATCGCCCATGTCCCGCTGGCCGACGATCGTGTGCTCGGTCTCGATCCGCCCTTCTGCACAGTGCGTGGTCGGCGCGATCACGGTGAAGGTGTTGTTCTTGGCCTGCTCGGTCGCCGCGTTCTTCGACTGGTAGTCGTACATCGCGAGGTTGGGACCGATCGAGACGTCGTACCACGAGTTGATGTACAGTGACGGCGCGCTGTTGCGATCGCCCTCGCCACCGAAGTCCGTTTGCTTCCACTTCGGATCGTTCGGCTGGCGCGTCACGAAGTCATCGAGATCACTCGGCACCGCGCCCATCCGCTCCATGATTGTGTTGATCGGCAAGGTCCAGATCAGGGTGTCGATGCCCGGCGTCGGGATGTGCTCGGGCTCGAGATCCCAGAAGCGCGCGAGTTTGCGCAGTTGGTCCCGCGTGAGATTGGACGGGAACGACGGGCGGTAGGTGTAGCCGGCGTCGAAATACCACGAGAACCACAGCATCTGCATCGCGCCGCCACGATAGAAATTGCCCATCTCGTTGTACGGCCCGACGTGCCCGATCCCCGCGCCCGACCCCATTGGCACCGCCGCCGCCAACCCCGGCGGATGCGTCCCCTGCAACTTGTGCTGCTCCTCGGCGCTCGACGAACACCCGAGGGTCCCGACTTTTCCATTCGACCACGGCTGCTCGGTGACCCACTTCACGGTATCGAAGCCGTCGTTGCCCGAGCCCACGAGATAGGTGAACGTGCCCTCGGACCAGTACCGGCCACGCTCGTTCTGGATCATCACCGCGTAGCCGTTCTTCAGGAGGCTCGCGATGTAGTCGGCGAACCCGTCGACCATGCCCTTGGTCAGATACGGATTCCGCAGCAGCACCGTGGGCATGTTCTGCCGCGGCTGCCCCCTGGGGAACAGCATGAGCGAGTAGAGCCGGATGCCGTCGCGCATCGGGATCATCGTCATGTCCTCGCTGTCCGCGTGCGCGGCGATGTACGCGAGGGCTTCGGCGTGGCGCTGCTCGATGGATTGCGCCGCGAGAGGACGCACGCCCGCGCCCATCACGCTCACGAGGCCCGCGATCGCGAACGCACTGCCCGCTCGCACCACGGAAGCGAACCGCCCAACGCTCATGTGTGCTCCCCCAGGAAGAATCGGCGCACGCACACGCCGCTCACGTTTGCGATACGCCGCCATACACGGCAGCGTCCGGCTCCCCGTCGCACGAAACCGGGTGTCCCATTTCTCGGTCCCGAGTCTCGATTAGGCCATAATACCGGCCACGGGACGATTGTCAATCGCCGGGACCATTCGGTGAGACGGGGGCTACGAGGCGCGGCCGCCACACTTCCCGCCACGCCCGCACCGCAGTGCGGGAGATGTTCGGTGGCGGCCGCGATGCGCCCGGATGCGCACGGCGCGCGAGTGCCCAAATCACGAGGCCACGCGCGCCAGCCACCCGCGTGGCAATGCCACACGGTCCGACGTAACCGCAGGGCAGGGTTACATCGGGTGCGGCGGTGAGTCGGACGGATGGCATCGCGACACGCCGCGCGAATTCGCGCGCGAATTCGCGCGCGAGGACCAGCGCGGGCCGGCTGCCGGCGCCTGAGCTACGGCGCCGGACTTATGACGTTGCGACGGACGAGTGGGGTGATGCGGGAACTACAACGGCTGTGGCGCGTGTACGGCGGCCGCGAGCGGCGCATCGCGGGCCGAGGCCGCGAATCGTCCGAGTGAGAACGCCGAGAGATCGGTGTGCGGCCGGACGCCCGTCACGAGATCGGCGTTCGCCTCGCCAACGGCGCTGGTGAACTTGAAGCCGTGTCCCGAGCACGGGCTGCTGATGATCACCTGTGGGTGTGCAGGATGGCGGTCGATGATGAACCGCCCATCGCTGGTGTTGGTGAACACGCACGTCATGGTCGCCCGGACCGGCGCATCTCGCAGCGTCGGGATGAAGATCCCGAGGTACTCCTGCAACTGCCTCGTTTCCGCCGCATTGGCCGGCCGCTGGCAGACGTCAGGGTCGGGGACGATCTCGCCGCCGTGGAAGATCGACGCCTTGACGCCCGTCGTCAGCCGCGGAAACCCGTACACCGACTGCCCCGGGTGATGCTCACAGATGTAGATCGGGCACCGGTCCACGGCGAAAGCATCCGGCGCACCAGCCGGCACGCTCGCCGGATCGTACCACACCAGGACCTGCCGCTCGATCGTGATCGGCAAATGGAGATCCGGCACCTGGCGCGTGATCCACGCGCCGGCCGATAACACCAGCCGGTCGGCTCGGTATCGCCGCTCGCCCGCCGTGACGGTCACTCCCTCTCCGTCCGCCACCCACGTCGCGGCCGGCTCGCCGATCTCGAACCGCGCGCCATGCCCCGCCGCCAGTTCGAGATACGCCGCGATCGCCGCTTCCGGCCTGAGATATCCCCCACGCGCATCCCAGACGCCCACAAAATCATCCGGCGGATCCATCGCCGGGAATCGCTTTCGGATCTCGGCCGCCGTCAGATCTTCGTACGGCAGTCCCAGTCGCTCGGCGGTCTGTCGCGAACCCTTGACCACGTGCGCGTCGGGGGCGCCAAGCATCACCCCGCCAGTGATCCGCAGCAGACTCGCGCCGGACGCCTGCTCCAGCTCCTCCCACAGCGTGTACGCCCGCTGCAGCAGCGGGACGTAGAGCGCCCCCTCGTAGTACAGCTCGCGGATGATCCGGCTGTCCCCGTGCGACGACCCATGTGTGTGCCCGGGCGGATACCGGTCGAGACCAAGCACCCGCAGCCCGCGGCGCGACAACTCGTAGGCCGTCGAGCTTCCCATGGCACCGAGGCCGAGAACGATCACATCGTAAGAGTCAGTCATGCGGCGTGCTCACACAGAGAGGCGGCTCACCCGAGGACGGGCGCGCCCGCCCGAAATCAGGTGTCTGGCACCGCTGGTGGCCGGTGCGCTCTTCCACGCCACACGTAATACACCGGGATACCAAGTGCGACGATCACCAGGCCGGGCCACGTGTATTGCGGCTTTTCGACCAGGAGGTCCCCGCACAACAACACCGTGGCACCGAGGTACAGGGCCGGCAACACGGGGTATCCCACGGCTTTCACGGGCCGGTCAAGGTCTGGACGCTTGATCCGCAGGGCGAAGAGGCAAGATACAGTCAGGATGTAGAACAGCAAGGACGCGAAAACCATGTATTCCAGCAGTTGTCCGTAGGTGCCGGAAAGGCAGAGAGTGCACGCCCAAACCGCCTGGACGGCAAGGGCCGCCGCAGGGGTCTTGTACCGCGGATGTAGGACCCCGGCGGCACGGAAAAAGAGCCCGTCCCGCGCCATCGCGTAGTAGACCCGCGGTCCGGACAGAATGAGCGCCGCATTGCACCCGAAGCAGGAGAGCATCACGGCCGCCGCCATCGCATAGAGCCCCGGCGCGCCGAAGACGGCCTCGAGGGCCGCCGTCGCCACCCGGTCCTGCGGCGCCGACGCGATCGACGCCGCCGGCAGAAGGCTCAGATAGGCGACGTTGGTCAGGAAATACAGGATGCACACGAGCGTCGCGCCCGCCAGCATGGCGACCGGGATGTCGCGCTTGGGATCGCGCATCTCCCCCGCCGAGAAGCCGATCTGGTACCAGAGGTCCGCGGCCGCGATCGACCCCACCATTGCCGCGCCAATGCCGGGCAGCATCCCCCACCGGAGTCCGCCGGCCGGCCAGAATCCCGCGCCGAAGTTCGCCGCCACGGCCGCCGCCTGCCGGCCGAAACTCAGCCCCAGCACGACCAGCGCGAGCAGCGCGGTCGTCTTGATGACGGTCAGAGTCGTCTGCAGCACCGCCGCGGTCTTCACGCCGCGGATGTTCACGCCGGTCAGGAAGACGATCGACGCGATCGCCAGCACCCGCTGCCACGACAACCCGATCTCGATCGGCCCGCTCGGCAGATGCAGCGTCGTCCCCAGAAACACGTCCGGCGTCAGCGCCGGCCAGAGCACGCCCGCGAACCGCGCGAACGCGACGCCGACGGCGGCGATCGCACCGGTCTGGATCACCGCGAACAGGGTCCAGCCGTACAGATAACCGGACAGCGGCGAGATCCCCTCGCGCAGATAGACGTACAAGCCGCCCGTCTCGGGATACATCGCCGCGAGCTCGCCGTAGCTCAGCGCGCCGAACACGATCACCACGCCGGTGATCAGCCACACGAGCAGCAGCAGCCCGGGCGACCCGACCTGCCGCAGGATCCCCGCGGGCACGATGAAGATCGCCGAGCCGATCATCGACCCGGCCACGAGCATCGTCGCGTCGAATCGGGACAACGCTTTGACGAATCCGTCCCGGCTCGCCTCGGGCCCGCGCCGGCCTGGCGCCACGCTTTCCTGTCCGCCCGGATGCCGTGCTGCAGTCATGCTCGCTCCTCGTACGCCGTGACGTGCGATTCCCACTGCTGGTGCGGTGTGCGGGCCGTTCGCTGCAGTGTACCGCTGCGCCCGCGCTCGCGCCTGTGCGTGCACCTGTGCGTGCGCCCGTGCTCGCGCCCGTGCTGCGAGAGACACGCCTGCAGTCTCGCACGTTGCCGCTACATGCGCCGCGGTGTCCCGTTCCGCCAGTCCTTTCGGCGCCGGCCGTGGGGCCGGCGGTTCCATCTTGCGAGTTGCTGCCGGGGACTCTATAATCCCGGACCGGTGCCACAAATGAGACGCAGTACCGTAAAACGATACTCCATCCGGCAGCCGCACGTGTCAAGTCAGGAGTGGAAACGGGTGCCATGGCTCTCCTGATCACCTGTCCGAATTGTGGCAGCCGCGCCTACACCGAGTACTGGTTCGGCGGCGAGTTGCCCGCCGCACCGCCGGCGCCCGGCGCACCCACTGACGCGAGCGCGGAGTTCGGACGCGTCTGGTACCGCCGCAACGTCGCGGGCCTGCAGGCCGAGCGCTGGTTCCATTTCGCGGGCTGCCGCCAGTGGCTCACGGTCCAACGCGATACACGAACCAATACGGTCCATGCCGGCGATTGACTTCGAGGGACGCCCGGTCCCCATCCACGCCGGCGACTCGGTCGCGTCGGCGCTCTACCGCGATGGCGTGCGGATCCTCTCGCGCTCCTTCAAGTACCACCGCCCGCGAGGCCTGTACTGCGTCAGCGGCGACTGCGCGCACTGCATGGTCACGGTCGATGGCGAACCCGCCGTCCGCTCGTGCGTCACGCCGGCCGCCAATGGCCAGCGCGTCGCGCGCGCGAGTGCGTGGCCGTCCCCCGAACACGACATCCTCGTCTCGGCCTGGTGGATGCGCGCGCTGCTGCCGGTCGGCTTCTACTACAAGCTCTTCGCGAAGCCGCGCTGGATGTGGCCCCTCGCGGAACGCTACATCCGGCGCGTCGCCGGCATCGGGCCGGTCGACACCACCGCGCGGCCGGGACGGATTCTGCGCCGCAATCATCACCCCGATGTCGTGGTCGCGGGCGGCGGCGCCGCGGGACTCGCCGCGGCGCTGCGCGCGGCCGGCCGCGGCGAATCGGTTCTCCTCGCGGATGAAGGCGCGATCGGTGAAAAAGTGGCACCGGGCCCCACTCGGTCGGCCATCACCAGGCTGCTCGCCAGCGCTCGCGCACACCCGCAGGTCACGATCCTCGAGCACACACGCGTCATCGGCGTCTATGACGGACCGCTCGTCATCGCCGCCGGCGAAGGCGTCGCGCACTGGATCCACCCCGCACGCATCGTGATCGCGACGGGCGCCGTCGAGCTGCATGCGGTGTTCCCCGGCAATGACCTCCCAGGCGTCTGGCTCGGACGCGGCGCGGCGCGCATGGCCGGTGTGCACGGCCTCGCGCCCGGCCGCTCCACGGTCGTCGTCGCCGGGACCACCGAAGCACTCGAGCACATCGAGACGCTGCGCAAGTCGGGCACCGCGATCCGCCTCGTCGTCGCACCCGCCGCGATCGCGCCGCAGAGTACCGCCGGGGATTCCGGTCGTCGTGGATGGCACGGTCGTCGAAGCGCGAGGCGGACGGTCGCTCCGGGCGGTCGTCATCACCAGCCCGGCCGGACGCACCGTCGTCCCATGTGACGCGCTGGCCGTCTCGCTGGGCTTCGTCCCGCGCGATGGCCTGCTGCGGCAAGCGTCGGTCGCGATCATGAACGGCGCAGGCAATGTCGCCGAGCCAGGATGTACGGTCGCCAGAGCTATTGCGAGTGGCGAGGCGGCGGCCGACCGGCCGCTGTCTGCACCGATGTCCGTCGTTCCGGGGGTGGGCGCGCCTCCGGGCGGCGGCATCGTGTGCACCTGCGAGGATGTCACCACCAAGGAGCTCTCGGCTGCCTGGGATGAAGGCTACCGGTGGACCGAGCTGCTCAAACGCTACACCACGGCCACGATGGGACCGTGCCAGGGCTTGCTCTGCCACCAGCACCTGCGCGCGTTCGTCATGAGCCGCTCGCCGGCCGGACCAGCCGGACCCGCCGGCGCACCGACGACCGCGCGGCCGCCCGCCCGCGGGCTGACGATGGAAGAGGCAGCGGCCGGTGTCGAACACGCGATCGAGCAGCGCACCGTGCTGCACGACCGCCACGTCGATCGCGGTGCGCGCATGGACTGGGCCGGTGCGTGGAAACGCGCGGCGTCATATGACGATCCCCTCGCCGAGTACTGGGCCGTGCGGCGCGGCGTCAGCGTCATGGATGTCGGCACGCTCGGCAAGTATCGGGTGTGCGGCCCGGATGCGACGGAGTTCCTCGACCGGCTGTACCCGATGGATGTCCGCACGATCAAGCAGGGACGAAGCCGGTACGGTCTGCTGCTCAACGAAGCGGGCCACATCTTCGACGACGGCCTCGTCGCCGCGATGGGGCCGAACGAGTACTTCGTCTCGGCGACGTCGAGCGGCGCGGATGCCGCCGAAGCCTGGATGCGCGACTGGGCCGAGACCTGGCGCCTCCGCGTGCACATCGTCAACCAGACGACCGCACTCGGCGCCATCAATCTCGCGGGACCGTCGTCCCGGGACCTCCTCGCGCGGCTGACCAAGGATCCGGTCGGCAACGACACGCTGCCCTACGGCGGCCTCCAGAAGATCACGGTCGCGGGGATTCCCTGCATCGCGCTCCGCGTCGGGTTCGTGGGCGAGTTGAGTTTCGAGTTGCACCATCCACGGTCGCGCGGGGTCGAACTGTGGGATGCCCTGCTCGCCGCTGGCAAGGAGTTGGGCATCAGGCCGCACGGTCTCGACACGCTGAAACTGCTGCGGCTGGAAAAAGGACACATTCTCGTCGGGCAGGACACCGACTTCGATACGACTCCCGGCAAGATCGGGCTCGAATCACTGGTGCGGATGAACAAGCCGTACTTCGTCGGACGGTCCGCCCTCGAACGGCTCGCCAGCCGCCCCCCGCAACGCCGACTCGTGCCCCTGCGGTTCGCGGGGACCAGCGCGCCCGATGAAGGCGCGCAGTTGATGGACGGCGATCGCCACGTCGGATATCTGACGTCCAGCCGGTATTCGCCCGCTCTCGAATGCGGCGTCGCACTCGGATGGCTCGCCACCGATGGCGGCACCGGACCGGCACGAGTCGTCGCCGTCAGCCGCGGCCAGCGCCGCGACCAGGGCGAGGTCGTGACCGCCCCGTTCTATGACCCGAAATCGGTGAAACTCCGTGGTTGAAATCACAGAATCGCGGGCGGCGATCATCGCCTGCCTCGATACGGCGGAGGTGCTGGACCGCATCCCCGATCACGGCGGCGCGTTCCGCGCGCGCGTCTCGCGCGAGGAGCTCCTGTTCATCGGAGCCGCGAGCGCGGCCGCTGAGCTGCTCGCCTACACGACGGCGTACCTCGAGCGGGCCGGATCGGCCGGGCTCGCGATCGATGTCACCGACGCCTGGAGTGTGTGCACGGTCTCGGGCGCGGATGCGGCCGAGGTCTGGGCCCGTCTCTCCGAGAACCGGCTGCCCGATGAGCGGCCGGCCTTCGTGCAGGGCGCCGTCGCGTCGATTCCCGCCAAGGCGATCGCCGGAGACGGCGAGATCCACGTGCTCACCCCGTCGAACCTCGGCCATCACCTCCCGCACCGGATCTTCGGCGTGTGCCGGGACCTCGGGCCACAGGCCGGCGCGCCGCGCCCGTTCGCCGTGCGCTGCGTGGCGCCGGCCGCGCCGCGGCGCACATCGCCGCCACGGCACGCGAGCGAGTGGCATCGTCGAGTGGATGGCTGCGGAAGCGGACGTACCTGCGCACCAATGACCGCAAGCCGCACTACGATGTCGTGATCATCGGCGGTGGCGGCCATGGGCTCGCCACCGCGTACTATCTCGCGGAACGCTTCGGCATCACCAACGTGGCGGTGCTCGAGCGGTCGTACATCGGGTCGGGCGGCACCGGGCGCAACACGACGATCCTCCGCGCGAATTACAAGACGCCGTCCACGATCAAGTTCTTCAAGGCCAGCTTCGACATGTACGCCGGGCTCGCCCAGGAGCTGGACTACAACATGCTGCGCTCCGAGCGCGGGCTGTTCTGGCTCGCGCATTCGGAGCTGCAGATGCAGAACCAGATCGAGCGCGCACTGCAAAATCAGACCTTCGGCGTCGACACCGTGTATCTGTCGCCGGACGAGATCCAGCGCATCTGCCCGCAGCTCGACATGTCGGGCGGCGGGACGCGGCCGATCATGGGCGCGGCGTACCACCCGCCGGGATCGACGATCCGGCACGACGCGGTCGCCTGGGCGTACGCGAGCCAGGCGCAGCGCCGCGGCGTGCATATCCATCAGGGCGTGTCCGTGATCGGCGTGCGCGTCGAGCACGGCCGGTGCGTCGGCGTCGACACGACGGCCGGCCACATCGGGGCGGGCGCAGTCGTCAGCGCGGTCGGTGGCTATGTGACGCTGGTCGCCGACATGGTCGGGCTGGAGCTGCCGATCATCACGCACCCGCTGCAGGCGTTCGTGACCGAATCGTACCGGCCCGCGCTCGATCCGATCGTGGCGTCGGCCGATCTGCACATCTACGTGTCACAGAGCGCGCGCGGCGAGTTCCTGATCGGGGCCGAGATCGATCCGTATACCAGCTATTCGACGCGCTCCACGTACCCGTTCCTGTCCTCGGCGGCGGCGCGCGCGCTGGACCTCTTTCCGTTTCTCTCGAAGTTGAAGATCCTGCGGCAATGGACCGGCGTGTGCGACATGACGCCCGACTATTCGCCGCTCATGGGCGTGACGCCGGTCGAGGCGTTCTATCTGTCGTCGGGCTGGGGGACGTGGGGCTTCAAGGCCATCCCGGCGTCCGGCATCGGCATGGCGGAGCTGGTGGCAACCGGAAAGGTGCCGCCGCTCATCGAAGCATTTGCGCTCGACCGGTTCGAGAAGGATCGCGCGGTATCCGAGCGAGCCTCGGCAGGTACTCACTAGGACGGCGAGGCATCGCCGTCTGGCCATTGGTCTGATCATGTGCAGGGAGGGATAGATGCTGCAAAAACTGAGTAGAGTGCTGAACCTGTTCACGCCCGATCGTGCCGAACTGTCCGTTCGGGACATTGCGCGCCCATTCAAATGGCCCAAGAGCACGGCGTACCGGATCCTGAGCCGCATCCAGCAGATCGGATTTCTCGATCGCGATGAGCGGACCGGGTTGTACCGGCTTGGCATCCGGTTGGCCATTTACGGCGAGCTCGCCCGGCACTCGACGTCGCTCCAGCGCATCGTGTCGCCCGTGCTCCACCGGCTGAGCGCCACCACGAGCGAGACGGCGACGCTGATGCTGCTGAACGGCCAGGAGGGCGTGACGGTGGACGTCGTCGAGAGCTTCCAGCCCCTCATGCTGCCGGGGCTACTCGGGGGACGGATGCCACTGCACGCGACCGCCGGCGGCAAGGCCCTGCTCGCGTGGGCGCACCCCTCGCGCCACGAGGCGCTGCTGCGCCCGCCGTTCGAGCGGTTCACGCAAACCACGATCACCGACCCCACGGAGCTGATGCGCGAGTTGGACAAGTCCCGCAAGCGCGGCTACACGATCGTGAACGGCGAGCACGTCGAGAATGTGGTCGGTGTCGGCGTGCCGATCCACGATCATCAGGGCGGGGTGCCGGCGGCCCTCACGGTCGCGGGCCCGAGACACCGCGCGACGGGCAAGCTCGAGATCGATGGCCGCCGCCGCCATGTCCGCCGCCGCGTCGGTCTCCGCCACCCTCGGCTACAGCGCCCACACCGCCGGCGACGGTGCACTGGATGGAGCGGCCGCACGCCGCGCCCCCGCCCGCCGCGCACCCGGCACACCGCGCCGCAGCACGATCAGTCAGGCGAAGGTCACAGCCCCCGCAGCCCCGCGCCCGCGAGCAAGACCGCCGCGCTGACACGGGGTGGCGTTCGCGCCGCACACGATTGCCCACAAGCACAGCGGGGCCGTTCACAAACGGCCCCGCTGTCTTTTCCGTCTACGACGCGCGCCGTATTAGGGCTGGGTATTCGTCACCCCTTCCGATCCAGCCTTCGGGAAGTGCGCCTCGTACCATTTGATTTTGCGGTCGATCCCGTCCTGGATGTGCTTCGTCTCCGCGAGGCCATGTCCCTCTCGCGGATACCGCACGAAGATGGTCTCCACGCCCACGTCCTTGAGCGCGACATAGAACTGCTCGGCCTCCCCGATCGGCACATCGGGATCGTTCTCGCCGTGCATGAACATCGTCGGCGTGTGCACCTGCGCGACGTACCTGATCGCCGAGTGGTTCCAGACCAGATCCATCGTCGTGCCCTGGTGGAGGAACTGGCCGTACTCCATCTCCAGGTATTGGTTGTAGTACGTCATGTAGTTGAAGCTCACGAGATTGCTGATGCCCGCCGTCGGCACCGCCGCCTTGAACTCGTTGGTCTGCGTGATGAGCCAGTCCGTGAGCTGCCCGCCGTAGCTGACGCCTTCGATCCCCATGCGTTCGCGATCGATCCACAGATTGCGGCGGAGCGTCGCGCTGGCCGCGTACAGCACGTCCTGCCCTTCGTTGCCATCCTGGTCGCCGAACACGGCGTCCGCGAACTTCTGCCCGTAGCCGGTCGAGCCGCGATAGTTGACGTGCAGCGTCGCGAACCCGTGTGCGGCGTACACCTGGTCCTGGAACTCGAACTCGGGTCCGTTCTGGCCGTGCGGGCCGCCATGGATCTCGACGATCAGCGGATACTTCTTCGCGGGCGACGTGTCGGTGGAATTGACCGTCAGCCCCACCGGCCGCACGAGGAACGACTCGACCTCGAATTTGTTGTCGTTGCTGATCGCGACGACCGAATCCACGCTTGCGATCTGCTTGCCCGTGAGGATCGCGGCGTTGAGATCGGTGAGCTTCCGGGGTGCGGTCGCACCGCTCCGGACGTAGAGCTCCGCCATGTCCTTCGTCGTCGTGAGGCCGTACGCGACCTGTCCCGCCTTGCCCGCCGAGAACTCGTAGGCCCACCCGATGTCGTTGACGACGACCTGCGGCGTGCCCGCCACGCCCGCCGGTGAGATCGGAATCCGCAACAGATGCACGCTCCCGCGCTGTTCCGCCGAGACGTATACCGCGGCGCCGTCCGCCGACCACTTGGGATGGCCCTGGCGGGCGTCCACGGTGCCTACTTCGTGACGGTGGCTGCCGTCGGCGTCCATGACCCACGCGTGGGTGTCTTCCATCGTGGTCTCGCGGTCGGTCAGCCCGCGCGTGGTGGCCGAGTAGACGATGTGCTTGCCGTCGGGCGACCACATGGGCGCGTATTCAGCGTTCTCCGTCGTCGTAAGGCGCTGGATCGCGCCGTCCGCGGGGTCCGCCGTGAACACGTCGTAGTTGAAGAACTCGTCGGAGTTCGGCTCGTAGTTGGAGATGAACACGATGTGCTTGCCGTCGGGCGACCAGTCGATCGAGTGCTCATCACGAATACCCTTCGTGAGCTGGTGCACCTGCTTCGACCCGAGGTCCACGATGAAGATGTGGAGATGCCGGTTGTCGTTGAAATGCGTCAGCCCCTCCTCCGCCGTCGCGTGGTACAGATAGCGGGTGAAGACCTTGGGGTCGCCAGTCGCGGCCTCGGTCTCCGGTCCCGGGATCGACGAGATGAACGCGATCTGCTTCCCGTCGGGCGCCCACGAGATGTCCTGGCCGCGGTCGGGTAGCGGTGCGTTGGAGCTCGCGACCGGCGCGACGACGGCCGCACCCGACCCATTGGGATGCACGACCCACAGGCCGTTCTGGTCCCCATCCGCGCCCTCGTACGCGATCCACTTCCCGTCCGGCGACCAGTGCGGTGACGCCCCCGAGGCGTGCTCGCTGCCAACGCGCGTGGATTTCTGCGTGGCGATATCCGCCACCCAGAGTTGCGTGTACGGGCGCCCCGGCTGGTCGCGCATGGCGACCGTGTAGGCGACACTCCGGCCGTCGGGCGAGAGCGCGACTTCCTCCACCGATCGGAACTGGGTGAGATCGGCGGTCTGCAACACACCCTGCGCCTGGACGGACAACGCGGCACCGGCCACACCGGCGCCCGCGAGCATCAGGGACTCCATCACGATCACGAGCTGCCGGCACGTTCCCATGGGCGATCTGGCTCCTCTGGAGGATCGGGCGACAGATGTATGAATCAATTCAGGAATTGGCAAGCGGAGCCAAATAATGGGACTTCCGATACGCCGGCTTTCCGCCGGGGCCGGCCCGGTGCCCGCCCCCTCCGTTCTGGCCTCCACGAGGTCCGCGTGATATTTCCAGCCGGTTCGTCCTCCCCCCGGAAGCCCCTACTTCAGCCAGAGGTCCGCCATGCTGAACGATCGGAGGTTTCTGTACCTGTCGGCCGTGGTTGGGTTGGCTGTGGCTGTGCCCCGCACGCTGGCGATCGCGCCGCCCGAATGGGTCAAGTTCGATGACCCCAACGAGCACGCCTTCACGATTGATGTGCCGAAGGGATGGACCGCCCGCGGCGGCTTGATTCGCCTCGGGTACTCCGACCACCGGCCCACGGTCGATGTCACCTCGCCCGATGGCAAGATCAATGTGCGGTTCGGCGACGCGGCGATCCCCATTTACTTCGTTCCCGACAACCTGCATTGCGCCGGCGATATCTACGACCTCGGTGCGCAGGCCCGCGGCACCGTCGCGCCGTACAAAAACGGTTCCGATTTCGCCGCGGCGTACGGCCCGGCGCGGTTCAGGTCCGTATGCTCCACGCTCACGCCCCACCCGATGAATGGACCGTCGCCAGTACCGCCGTTCGTCCTCGGAGCGGGAGAACTGCAGCCCTCGCAATCCTCGGCTGGCCAGGTGTCATACGATTGCCCGGGAGACGCAGGTCCGCGAGTGGCGTATGCCTCGAGCGAGACGATGCTGTTCGGCGGATTCTGGCTCGTGCCACGCGTCGTCAGCTACGTCGCGCCACCGGATCAGGCCGCGCTCGCACGCACCGTCATGCTCCACATGACGGAATCGTATCACGAACAGCCGGCGTGGACCGCGCAACAGAAGCAGTACGACGCGGATGCCGTCGCATACCAGCGGCGGCGCCAGATGGGCCGGAGAGAGCAGATCCAGCAGCAGGTGGCGCAGTTCGAGACCAACATGCAGGCGATGCAGAACCAGGTGAACTCGTTCGAGCGCGGCCAGGCGGCGAAACAGAAGCAGGTCGATGGCTTCCTCAATGCCCTGAACGGCATCACGCCCACGGTCGACCCGTTCGGCAACCCGCACAATGCGTTCACCGGCCCGAAAGCGAACTACTGGATCAATGGCCAGGGCCAGATCGTGAACTCGACGGACTCTCCCGGGCCGGATTGGAGACAGCTCACACCGACCGAATGACAACACATGGTGCGAATCCGTCCTCTTGAGCCGCACGATGCGGCCGCCCTCGTTCCGCTCTGCGCGCAGCTCGGATATCCCGCGACGCGTGAGCAGGTCCAGCGGCGCCTGCAGCGCATACTCGGCCAACCCGGCCAGGGACTCCTGGGAGCGGAATCCGCCGGCGGCCAACTCGTGGGGTGGATCCACGTGCAATCGCGCTCTGTGTTCGAATCGGATCCGTTCGCCGAGATCTGCGGGCTGGTCGTGGACGAAACCGCGCGCGGCCATGGCGTGGGCCGCGACCTCGTCGCCGCCGCCGAACAGTGGGCGGTCGCGGAAGGCCACACCGTGATCCGCGTTCGGTCGAACGTGATACGGACCGCCACACACCGCTTCTATCAGAACCGCGGCTACGCCATCGTGAAATCCCAGATCTCGTTCACGAAGCCGCTCGCTCCCGGCACGTCTCCCGCCGCCGATTTGCCCGCATGATCCCGGACGGGATCGTCTTCGAGACGCCAGCAGAGCTGCGCGTGTGGCTGGCGAAGCGCCATGCGACGGAGCGCGAGTGCTGGGTCACGTTCTTCAAACCGCATGTGAAACGGAAAGGTGTCACCTATCAGGAAGCACTGGACGAAGCCCTGTGCGTGGGCTGGATCGACGGCCTCCTGAAGCGGATCGACGGCGACTCCTACGTGAGGCGGTTCAGCCCCAGGAAGCCGCGGAGCATTCGGAGCGCCACCAACATTAAGCGCGCCGGTGAGCTCACGAAACTGGGCCGGATGCGCCCCGCGGGACGCGCCGCATTCGAAGGCCGCGACCCGGAGCGCGTGAATCTCTATTCGTACGAGAACAGGCCGCGAGAGTTCGAGGAGTCGGATGCGAAGCTCTTCCGCGCGAACCGGCGGGCATGGACATTCTTCCGCTCACTGCCGCCCGGCTACCAGCGCGTCGCGACGTGGTGGGTGACGAGCGCCAAACAGGACGCAACCCGCGCCCGCCGCCTCGCCAAACTGATCGAAGCATCGGAAGACTCCCGCCGCCTCGATCATTCGACATCGAAGCGACCAGCGAAGTAGCGAGCCTAGTAGAACTGTAGTTGCCGTCGCCGCAATGCCTGTCGTCGAGGGCAGTAGGCGCCGTTCGAGAACTGTAGGTCGCCCTGTTCGGGCAACGGCGCCCGCCGGATCAGGCCTTCTCCGACCCCGCACCAACCATTGACTTCGCGCCGTCCGGCGCGCCGGCCTCCGTTACCGGGCACGGCTCGCACGGTTCGCCCAGCGCGCGCACGATCTGGACGAGATCGGGCGGATACGTGCGCAGCACATTGATCCGCATCTGCGACGACATTCGCAGCGCGAGCGGCGACGGCAGGATCCCGACGCTCTGGTTGCGGCCCCCGTGCTTGGCGAGATAGAGCGCGTGGTCCGCGAGCTCGATCACGTTTTCCACCGTCAGCCCGCTGAATCCGTCGCCAGTCCATGGGAACGGTGCCCATCCGACCGAGCAGGTCTTGTGGATCCGGATCCCGTTGCCGAGGTCGAACGGTTCCATGCTGACGTCGGCGATCACGCGCCGGCCGAGCACCTCCGCGCCCGCGCGATCCGTTGCCCGGCAGATCATCAGGAACTCCTCACCACCCCAGCGGATCAACACATCCGATGACCGCATTAACCGGAGCAGCCGCTGCGCGAACTGCTGCAGCAGCCGGTCGCCCACGGCGTGGCCATACATGTCGTTGACCGGCTTGAAGGTGTCGATGTCGACCATCCCGAAGATGATCTCGCCCGGGTGTTCCGGCTTTTCGCCGTTGGTGTACGAGCCGCCGCGCATCCGGAGGACCTGTGCGATCTCCGCGTCGATCGTCTCCTGGAGATAGCGGCGGTTCCGCACCCGGGTGAGCGGATCCGTGAGCGACATCTCCCGGAGTTGGCGGTTCTTCTCGACCAGTTCCGCGTTGCGGCTCGCGACCGCCTGGCGGAGGACGCGCCGGCGTGCCACGAGTGCGCGTGTCCGGAGCCGGACGACGCCCCAGACCAGCGCCCACACGAGCATCGCCTCGAGGAGCCGCGCCCACCACGTCTCCCACCACGCCGGCAGCACCGTGAACGCGAATGTCGCCGCGTGCGGTGACCAGTCCGATGCGCCCCGGCGGCACTGCACCACGAGCGAATAGTGGCCGGGCAAGAGTGACGTGTAGTGGATCTCCCGGATGGTCGCGGTCGTGAATGCATTCTCGAAGCCACTGAGCCGGTACCGGCACAGCACCGCGCTGGGATTGATCAGTGTCAGCGGCGTGAAGAACGCCGACAACGTGTTTTCGTTGTGCTTGACTTCGATGCCGCTGCTGGCCGTCTCTTCGTGGCCGCCGAGCGACACACCGGTGAATGCGACATTCCGGCGGTGCGGCGTCGGACAGCGCGGCGGCCGGGGCGAAGCGTGCGAGTCCGCGCGACGTGGCGATCATGTAGCTGCCATTGGCCTCTTCGCGGACACCCGTGGGGCTGATGTCGTCCCACACCAGGCCATTGGCATGATTGAGATCACGCACCTCGCCGTCGGGCGACACGACGGTCAGTCCCGCGGTGCCGCTTAGCCAGACGCGGTGTTTCGAATCCCGGCCCACCACGAAATAGTCCCAGTCGTGCTGCTCGGCATGCGCCGCACCGTGGGCATCCAACCGGAGATGGGTGATCGTGACCACGTCGTCGTATCCGATCCAGACATTGTTGCCGCCGAGCGCCGCGATGCTGGTGACCGACTTGCCCGCCACGCCATCCGCTTGCGTGAACACCCGCCAGTCGTGACCGTCGAAGCGCATGACCCGCGAGCGCCCGGTCACCCACAGGACCCCGTCCGGCGCGAACGCGAGGCGGTAGATCTCGCCCTGGGCGGTCCGCGGCAGCGGCACCTCGATCGGACGCGGGGTCCGCGGAGTGCGCGTCGAACCGGATGAGCTTCTCCGGCGTCGTCGCCCAGATACTGCCGTCCGGCGCGACGGCCTCGAAGATGTACTTCTTCCCGTTGAACGCGGGCGAGTATTGCAGTGCGAGCGTGCGCGGATCGATGCGCACCATCCCGTCCACGGGCGACAGCGCCCAGATTGATCCGTCGGCCGCCTGCTCGAGCTGGCGCGTCTCGTGGCTCGCGAATCCGTGACTGTCGTTCGGGATGAGCCATTTGTGGTGCCGGTGATCCCAGATGCCGAGGCCGTGCGCTGTCGAGACCCAGAGCCGCCCCCCGCTGTCGCGAACCGTCGACCAGATCGCGTTGTCGGGCAGACCCTCGGCCGTCGTCCACGCCTCCCAGTCGCGGATGCCAACGACCCGGTCGAGCCCCGCGCCAGATCCCGCCACCCAGATCACACCCTCGCGATCCTCGAGCGCCGTCAGCACGTCGTTGCTCGTGAGACCCTGCTGGTCGGTGATCGCCCGCCACCGTCCATGGTCGCGAAGGTAGAGACCCGCGACCGACGGGAGCATCAGATTACCCGTGTGGTCGGTGGACGGCCGGCCGACGTCCGGATCCGACGCCTGGCACACCCATGTCGTCATAGACCAGCGTGTGGTGTGCGAGGTCGATGCGCACGACACGAGTCACCGTGCGGATCCACAACGCGCCCGTACCGTCGAACCGGATGCCCGACACATCTTCGTCGGGAAGCGTGATGGTGGAATCGATGACCGGCGCGCCCGACCCGGGGCGGAAGTGTCCGATCTGGCGGCCGGCGGTAAACCAGACCGAATCGTCAGGCCCGACCGCGATGACGCCCGGCTCGCCGGGCAGCCCATTCGCCGGCGTGTACATCACGGGGTGCTGCGGGTCGCGAACGGACGAGCGCAGGATCCCCGTCGCGAGGATCACGAAGACATTGCCCGCGCGGTTGACCGCAAATGTCTGCCCGCTCCCGCGAATCTCCGTCGTGACCGGCGGCAGCGGAAAACGCTGGAAGGTGTTGTGCACGAAATGCGCGACGCCGTACGAGCCCTTCACCCACAACGTGCTGTCGGGCGCGATCTCCAGTTCGTCGATGTAGTGGCCGACAATCTTCTCGACGGCTTTCATGTTCGTCACGCGCGACCCGTCGTACCGGTACAACCCGGTCTGCGTCGCGATCCACAGGAACCCCTCGGGGTCCTGCGCGAGCGCGTTGACCGTCACCACGCTCAGGCCGAACTCATCACCGAAGTGCTGCGTCGTGAAGCGCGGGTGATCCGGCAGCGGGAGCGCAGCCACCGGCACCGCGGACGCCGGAGAGGGCGTCGCGGTCGGCGCCGCGTTGGCGATTGCACTCGCCGGCCGCGCGGGCGCCCGGTGTACATCCGATGCCTGCTGCGCGTGCAAGCCCCCGCTGGCCACGAAGGCAGCGGCGGCGCATGCAAGCCGGATCGATGTTCGCCTATGCTGTTGTCGATGCACTCTCGTTCACGTTCTGCCGAGCTTCAGCCGAAGGTCCGGCGCGGTCCTCAACGAGGTGGCGCCCAGTATCGATGACGGAATCCCGTGGTAGTGGTTGTCCCCGCCACGGCGAGCCCGGGTTGGCACTCATTAGATGACGAAGGAGTCCCGGGAGCGGCACTCGAGGCCCGGGAGACTGAGTAACCGGCGGCCGCGGCGTCCGGTGCCGTCGAGGCCCCCTCGAGGAGGCCAATACATAGACGCCACGCGCCCCCGCCGGGCCGCTCGCCACACCCCGGCCGTCCGGCCCCTTCATCGAGCCCGCGAGCCGGCAGGGTCCGGCCAGAAAGCCAGCCGCCCCCCGCGACGGGCGGAGGGCGGCTGGAAACTGGGCATCGTCACCCGGCGCACATGGGCGCCGGGACAGTCCCACGGGATCCGGTCAGATCCGGACCGCGAGCCCCGCCGAAATCGCCGGATAGATCTTGGCGTACTTGTTGATGGACGTCTGCGTCGACGCCTGCTGCGCCTGCAGATCGCTCCGCAGCTGCGGGTTGCTGCCGGCGCCGGTCGCGTTCAGCGACACCTTCGGCGTGGAAATCATCACACCGAAGTCGGCGACGAACTCGATGAGCGAGTTCCGCGAGGGCGTGCCGAATCCGAGGCCCGCGTAGCCCGCCGTGGCAGGGTAGCGCACGGCTGCGGACAGCGTGCCGACCTGCGCCATAGTGTACGAGTCGTGATTGATCGTGATGTTGCCCGCGGCATCCGATTCGCCCGTGCCCGAGAAGCGGTTCTGGTTGAACACGACACCGCCGGTGACGTGGAAGGCGCCACGTGCCCACGGGAAGATGTCCACCAGGACAGGGAGGTTCTGAAAGCGCACGCGCGCGCTGTACTTGATGTCACTGACCGTATTGTTGATGCCGAAGTTGAAGAAGTTGAACTGCGCGCGCAGGCCCACGTTGGGGATGATCAGCTTCGCGACCGATACGCCGAAGAACCCCAGCGACCCGCTCTGGATGCCGAAGGACGCATCAATGTGTCCGGGACCCCCGGTGGGTGACAGCGTCGTGGCGGCCAGCGCCGGCGCATCGCCGGCTGGCTGCAACGCCGGCGCGGCCGGCGTGCCGGTCGGAGTTGGCGTCGCGGTTGTCGCCGGTGCCGCCAGCACACTCTGCGAGAACGGCGCCACGGATGCCTGCTGCGCGCCGGCGGCCGCCGTCACGCCTGCCATTCCTACTATCACCAATGTCGCCAGAAACCCGCATCGCGCAGGGCGTGCCAGCGCCGCGCTCATCCCGCATCCAGAAGGAAAATGTTGGTGCAACTGCCCGCGCATGAAACCTCCAGTGGTAAATGGCCCACAACAGGCTCGCGCCGCGAGCGGCCGGCGGGCCACCCTGCAGACGGCCAGCGCGGGAGCGTCGTCACGCGCTTAACTATGACCTTCCGGCGGGAATACGCCAGAATGAGAAGATTCTAATAATCGCCTGACGACTCGCCGGCGATCCCCGCTCGTCGCTACAGCCGGAACAGATAACTGAACTTCACGAAGAAACTGTCCGCGGTCCGCCGCAGCGTCGTGAAGTGAAATGCCTCCGGCTCGGCCAGGTTGTTCCCGTAGCCGATGAAGGCGACGGTCCCTGGCACGGGCTGGTACGAGAACAGGCCCGAGACCTGGAACTGGTTGCTGTTGGACAACCCCGCGCGGGTATAGGTGCCGCTTGCCGGATTGAAGGTGAAGATCGGCAGCTCTGTGCGCGCATCGTCGCGGAGGCTGTCCTGGTATGCCGCCACGTATTGGCCGACGATCCGGAAGAAGATCGGCCGCGAAAGCTGATACTCGATGTCGAGCCGCGGGATGAACGTCCGCGCGACCGCCGACCCATCGGTATGCCGCAGATAGATCTGCGCGTTGTACATGAGCTGCGCCCGCAGCTTGTCCGTGGGGCGCCAGTTCGTCGTCAGCTCGGTGACGTAGATGTCGGCCGCCGCCCACTCGAAGAAGTTCTCGTCCCGCCCCGCCAGTTGGAGCAGGGTCAGATCGAACTTCGAGAACTCCGGCGTCTTAAGCTGGAAGATGTAGTCGGTGTTGGGGATCGTCGGGGTCCCGGTGAACTTGGTGTACGTCGTGTCGTGCGGCCCGATGTGGCCCAGATAGTAGTTGCCGTACAGGGTCGGATCGTAGCCGTACGACTCGAAGTAGATGCCCGCCTGGATGTTCCACCCGCCGCGGAGCGACGTGATCCCCGTGAAGTGGTAGCGCCGGTCCTCGGGCGCCTGCCCGGACGTGAAGCGCCGGTACTCCCAGGTGTCGATCAGCGACACGTCTGCTCCGATCGTCTGCAGCAGCCGCGCCGGCGGCCCGTAGAACGTGAAACGATGATCGAGTGTCGCGTTGGCGACGCCCGCTCGGCTGATGAAGCCGCTGGCCGCGACGAATTCCGGATCGATCCCCGTCACGTCGTAGTCCATGCCGAACGTGCGTCCCGCGCGCACGAAGTGAGTTTCCCACAGCGGGCCCGCCGTCGCCTGCAGCGATGGCGCCGCCGACGGGCCGTAGATCGCCTGCGCCGTGTCGCCCCGCGTGCTGCTGGCCGCCGCCTGCGCCGCGATCGAATACAGTTTCAGGAATGTGAATCGCGCATCGGCACTCGCCAGGCGATTGTACGAGCCGCCGTTCTCCTTGTCGGTGAGCGCGACGCCGACTTGCGAGGCCTCGCCGAGTGGCTGCTGCATCCGCAGAATGTTGAAGGTCGGATGTCCCAGACCGCCGGCGGACGGCGAGCCTTCGTCATCCTGCGCGCCCAGATACGCGACGTTCAAGTTGCCAACCTTTCCGACGAGCTTTACGGCGTCGATCGGCGACGCGATCTGTCGCGTGTAGATCAGATTGTTCGGCGTGTTGAACTGCTCGAGCCCCTCGAGGAAGAACGGCCGTTTCTCGGGATACTGCACGGCGTTGCGCGGATCGAGCACGAGTTGGGTCGCGTCGGATTCGACTTCGGCGAAATCCGGCCGGTAGGTCCCGTTCAGAGTCAGATTGTTCGTGATCCCCCACCGGACGTTCATGCCGAACTGCGGACGCTCGGCGTTGTAGCGCCACCCCGCGGCGGGCGGCGCCTCGCCACTGCCCGTCACGTTCTCCGTCACGAACGGGTTGAGATCGAGCACGAGTCCGCGCTCGAGTCCCGTGAGTCCGGTGAGCGTGCCCGCCTGCGCGAGAAAGGAGGCGGCCGCGAGCTTGGTCGGATACCATGTGTCCGCCATGCCCGAGTGCTGCACTTTGCGGACGATGTTGAGTCCCCAGTCCTGCGTCCCCGCAGACTGGAACTTGATGCTCCGGAACGGAATCCGGACGACGACTTCGTACCCGGTCGGCGTGAGATGCCCCTTCGATTCATAGACGAAGTCGGGACTCAGGTCAGTCGGCGGCGGCCCCGTGAGGTTGGCCATCCCGAATCCGGCCTGCGAGGTGGTGCCCTCGGTGATCGTCCCATCCTCCTGGACGCCGAAGGGGTTGACCGCGAACACGAGCGCCTGCCGCGAATGCAGGAACGGGCTCAGGATCAGCTGGACGTTGTCGTCGGCATCGATCGCGTCGCGGTTCGCGAGCGCCGCATGCACCGCGCCGTGCGGTTCGTACGCGCGGATCCCGAAGTAGATCGCGGAGTGCGAGTACCACACCAGGACATCGGTCGAATCCGGGGCCGCCTGGCCGTCGACCGGGAGATACTCCGAAAACCCGGTCAGCACCGCCGCATGCTGCCACGCCGGCGCCGTGAGCGTGCCGTCGACATCGATGTCCGCATCCATCCGCGGGACCTTGACCGCGAGTTGCCCCGCGCGGCCGTTGTAGACGACGGGGGCAGGGAGCGAATCGGGGCCGCGGCCGAATCTGAGACTCACCCCGGGTGGAAGTCCCGCCACTCCGGTGGCGGAACGGGATGAAACGCCTGCGGCCACGCCTCGGGCAGGCGCGAGCGCCGGCACCGGTGCTGGTGGATCACGATGGGCGATGGCCAGCGACTTGACGGCCATCGCGGCACCGAGAATCAGAAGCACGAGCTATGGTAACCCGATGTGGGACTAAGTGCCATATGCGGTGTGATCAGGACAGGCCGCGGCGATGCGAACCCACGTGTCATGCGATGCGGAATCACCCGCCGGTGCCGCCGCCGCACTCGCGAGACGGCCGCCGCACCATGCGTCCCTGGTGAGGGCGGGCCGTCCCCCGCCCTCGTGCCGTTGCGCGATCACCGCGTGGCCGCACCGTTCGTCCGGAATCGCATGCCGCACTTGGACCACGGCCCGGCGCCGTTGGTTGCTCCACGAGCCCATTGTCCGGAAATGTGGGACTTGCTCCCACCGCTCGCCGGATGGCGATGCGATGGCGATGCGATGGCGAGGGGCGCGAGCGTCAGCGCGCGGCCGCGGCTCTCGCGATCTGCGGCGTGTGGCGCCGGTCGTGGTACCCGATGAAGAGCAGCGACTGGTACATGTGCATCGGCCCGAACAGCGCATGCCGGGTCTGCACGTCCGCCAGCGCCCAGCCATCGGCCGACCGCAGCAACCCTCGCACCTCGTCGTGCGAGGCGCGGAGCGCGGCGATCGCGTCGCCGGCCGCCACCCCGGCCGCCGGCGTCACCACCTCCGGCGCCGTCAATCGCCCCGGGATCGCAAATCCGCCGGCCGCGGCCAGCACGGACGACTCGTCCTGCTCGTGCGCCAAGCCCGCCGCGATCGCCTTGCCAAGCCGCGCCGCGAGATACTGGCTGGTCTTCGACTCGGCCAGCGCGAGATGCTGCAGCACCTGCGCCCCTGTCCACCCCCCACCCGCCGGCACGCGCTCCAATCGCTCGGCACCAATCCCGTCGATCGCCGCATACACCCCGGCCCGCGATGCGTCGAGAAAATCCGAGATCTCAGTCAGTCTGCGATTCACGACCGTTCCTCACGATGTCCGCAGATATCCGCCACGATCTACTGGCACCAGCCACCGGCACCGTCCGCCGCCACCCAAAACTACCCGGCCCAGCGTCCGCGCATCATTCGTGCGTATACCAGAGTATCACACGAACCAAGAGGTGAAGGGAATGAAGCGACTCATGGCGATCGCCGCCGTGGCAGGATCGGCCCTCCTGGCGGCCACTGCGCCCGTATCTGCGCAACGCATTGCGCCCAACCAGTTTGCAATCGACGGCGCGATTGGTTTCGCGATTCCAACTGGCGACTACGGCAACGCCCTCAACACGGGTTTCGACCTGATGGCGGCGCTCGAGTACCACCCGGCCCAGACCGGACCGCTGTCCTTCCGCGCCGAGGTCGGGTGGGACCATTTCGGCGTCTCCGGCTTCACCGCGAGCTCCAACATCACCCACCTCGCGATCGACGCCCTCTACGACGTCGTGATCCCCAATAGCCTCCTCCAGCCGTATGCACTCGCGGGGTTCGGCATCTACAACGTATCCGAAGACATCGCGGCGCTCTGCGGCACCGATGCCGTCGGCAACCCCGTCATCTGCAACACCGACAACGGCAGCAGCACCGGCGTCGGCATCAATCTCGGCGGCGGTCTCCGCTACCTCCTCGGCCGCGGCGCACAAGCGTACTTCGAAGCCCGCTACACCCTGGCGTTTACTGGACCCGGCGAGTTGAGCGAGTCGCCGTACTTCCCGTTTCAGTTCGGGGTGCGATACCTGCTGAGATGACAGGCCGCGATAGCGGGCCGCAGTGGATGGCCCCCGTGTCCGGCGGTCCGGCCAGGCACGGGTTCACGCAACCGGAGGCGATATGAGAGCAGCGATAGGCACGGCGGGAATAGTGGCGGCGGCCATGATGCTCTACGCGATCCCCGCGATCGCGCAGGACCACCATCAGGCAGCACACCACGCGCCGCCCGAGCACGGGCCGCCGCCCGCCCGCGAATCCCACGCACCACCCCCCGCTGACAATCATCACTTCGCCGACAAGCCAGGGCACCCGGACGCGCCACACGTGCACGACAACGGAGAGTGGATCGGGCACGGCACCGGCCGCAATGACTCGCACTATCACATGGACCACCCCTGGGCACACGGTCACTTCAACGGTGGTTTCGGTTCGCACCATGTCTGGCGCCTCGGTGGCGGTGGCCCCGGGCGCTTCTGGTTCGGCGGCTTCTACTTCGACGTTGCACCGTATGACGTCGGGTACTGCGATGGCTGGCTCTGGGACTCCGACGAGATCGTGATCTACGAAGACCCCGATCACGACGGCTGGTACCTCGCCTACAACACGCGAACCGGCACCTACGTGCACGTCGAATATCTCGGGAACAGTTGAATGCGTGGACGCGGCGATGCTGGACGCGGAATGATTCGATCCTGATCCACGCCCGTCACGACTGGCCCCGTATGACCGTAGTTGCCGTCCCACCACCACCTGTCGTCGAGGGCAGTAGGCGCCGTTCGGGAACCGTAGGTCGCCCGGTTGGGCAACGGCGCAGACGGATGCCGGGTAGAGAGCGGCCGCCGTTCGGTAACGGCCCCGGAAAACACAGAGGGCCGGCTATCAGTCGCGATAGCCGGCCCTCGGTGCTGCTGGGTGTTCTGCGTCAGATTGCCGCGCCGCCGTCCTTACAGCGCCTGCAACCGGTCATAGAGCGTTGGCGGGCTGTAGTGGCTCGGGTCGATCTCGAAGTATCGGTTCTGGGTGTACTTGCCGGTGAGCGGGAAGTACGGCGGCGATTCCTGGTAGAGACACTGGTCCACGCCGCGGTTCTCGATGAAGCCCGTGTTGTGCCCGCTGTTCCCCTGCCACGTTGCACTGATGGACTGCTCGATGACGCCGCCGATCTGGGCGATGCATCCCCGGCCGATCGTCGTCCCGTTGCACGAGGTCATGTTGTACGCGTCGGTGGTGGGGTTCTCGACGCCAACGGTGCCTGTGAGGCTCATGGTGACGCCGTCGAGATAGAAGCTCTGGTTGTCACTCATCCACATCGTACTCGGCGAGGTGGATGGGGCCGTCGTCGCCGTCGGATTCTGCGGCGAGTTCATCGCGTTGTCGGCAATCATCACGCTGTCACCCGCGATCACGCCCAGCAGATTGCCGCAGATGACACTCGCGGGATCCGTGACGTAGGTGAGATCGTCGGTGAAGAAAACATCCCCCGAGGCGTACAGTGTCACGAAGCCGTTCAGGAGGCCCGACGTGTACACGTTGCCGTGCACGTAGATGACGCCCTTGGTGTTGGCATTGTACGCGCGGTACAGCGGGAAGTCGTACTGCTTTTCCGCCGCCGTGCGTGTCGTGAGCGCCGTCAACGGCGCCGGGATCGCGCCCGGCCACGCCACCCAGTACCCGCGCCGCGTGACCGCGGTGAATGTCGTGTCGTAGCCACCCTTGGTGGTGTCCGCCGCAACGTAGGCGCCGCCCGCCGTGCTGCGTTCGACCGCGACGAGATGCGGGTCGCCGGACGGATAGCAGCGCGCCTGTCGTGGCGTGGTGTGCGACATGACGATCGCCTTCCCGTGCACGCCCCCCACCAGTGTGTCAGCGGCAAGTTGGACGGCGCTCAGGCCGCCACCGGCTGGCGCCGCCGCGCGCATCAGAGTTGTGAACCAGGCCTTGCTGTGCACGGCGTACGGGAAAAACTCGATCATGCCGTTCACGGTATGCCAGTCGCCACACTGCTGGTTGAAGATGATGGAATCGGTGGCCGTGGTGGCGACATCGTAGTAGGCCGCCGCCGTCTTGTACGAGACCGTGTCCTGGAAGACGCGGAAAAAGCCTTCGTTGGCTTCGCTGGAGTCGGTGTCGATCGTCGGATTCAGATTGATCGACAGAAACTCGATGCGCATCGCGCCGCGTGCATTCGGCGTGAAGCTGTAGTTGGCCGCCGAGGCGTACCCGGGAAGTGCCGCGAGGCGCGACACGGTCGGGAATGCGATCGGTGACGCGCCCGACCGGCTCGGCAGGACATACGTCGGAGATCCGCCACTCACGGTCAGCACCGCCGAGAATGGTGTCGTAATAGGTCGGGCTCCCGGTCGAGTACCAGCCCTGGTTGCTGAACCCGAGTCCGCGGATGAACTCACCGGTGCCGTACGCCAGCCCGGTCGAGAACTGGTTCGTGAACATCGCGTAGCGCGCGAAGTTCTGCGCCATGAGCTCCAGCCGGCGCACGTAGCGGGTGTTGCCCGTCGTGTCGTGCACTTCGGCGACGAGGCTCGCGAACTGGCCGAACTGGCCCGTCGTGTTACCCGTCAGCCCGAGGTACAGATTGACTTTGGTGTTCGGGATCGTGGTCCCGTTGGCGTCCGTCAGGTTGGCATTTGTCAGGAGCTGGACGTAGCCCGTGTCCGCCAGATGGATCGACGTGTCCTTCGCGAGGCGGCTCACTCCCATCTGCAACGCCTGCTCGGCCGCGTAGCGATAGTTGCGCTCACGATCGTAGTACTTGGTCATGAGACTCGAGCTCGACGCCAGGAAGATGGCCGACATCGCCAGTGCGGCGAGGCCTGCGGTCATGACGAGCACGAGAATGAGCGCTGACCCGACGCGATCGGGCAGCGGCTGGTGAGGCCGGGTACGCGACGACGGCATGGTCAGCTCCTCAGGGAAGTGTGACGTTGTTGCTGGTCGTGAGCGTGGAGTTGGTGGGCGTGCAATCCTGCGCGATGATCGCGTAGTGCCACGCGCCATGCATCGACGCGAAGGCCGTCTCCATCCACTTGTAGGTCGCGACACCGGCCGACACATCGGCCGCCGGGTCTCCCCACGTCGTCCCGCCGACCGGCTGGCGGTAGATCAGATAGCGCTGCACGCTCTGGAGACCACCGTCCTGGTCCGGCGACGCCGACCAGGTCAGTTTCACCGAGTCGGGCGTCGTGCCGTACACGGTCGCGACGGGCGCCGCGGGAATCGGAAGCGGCGCGGGCCCGCACACGCGGGTGTTGTTCAGCAGTCCGACGTTGAGCAGCTTGGTCGTCGTGCTGACGGTCCGGTACACGGCCCCGAGCTGCGGGTCGCGGTAGACGCCGACCACGTTCATCGTCACCGCGCGCAGACTGTCGATCAGCGATGCCGAGCCGGTGTCGGCTACGGTCGCGTGCTGCGCGATCGAGTGGATGAGCGGGAGGCTGGCGTTCGGGATCGAATCCAGCGCCCCCGTGGTCTGGTCGACCTTGAAATACTGGAAGAATGGCTTGCCAGGTGCCACGTAGATGCCCGTGCTCACCGCCGTCGCCGTCCGGTCGTTCGCGCGCCGCCACAGCACATAGGTGTTGGCCAGGGAGCTGCTCGAATCGAGCGACAGCCAGTACGACACGGTCTCGGCGCTGCCCATGATGCCGGGCGCCGACTGGTAGTTCGCGAGCGGGTACGTCGTCGTGGAGAGCGGAAGCGTGACCGATCGCGCGGTCGGGAGTGCACCCGTGGCCAGCGTATCGACGTACGGGTCGTAGTAGATCGCGTCGGGATCGGTGGAGTCGCGCGTCGAAAGGTCGGCGTTGAACGTGACGGCCATCGGGGCCGCCTGCACGAGCATCGGCTGGTTGGGCGTCGCGCCGACGCCCGCGATGCGGAGTTCCCGGTCGATCGCGTTCTGGCTGAAACGCGCGTTCTGCAGGGCATCGAGCCGTCCGGCGCTGGTGCCGATCTGCCGCGTCTGTACGCGCATGAACGGGATGACCATGGCGAACACGAACAGCATGAGCACTGTCGCGATGAGCATCTCGGGCAGCGTGAACGCCCGGCGGTCTCTCGCCTGGCGTCGCGGGCTCGTGGCAGTGATCAGCATCGGTGGCTCTCGGTCAGAATGAGGCGATGACCGTCGTCTTTTCGACCGGGGTCGTGATGTTCGGCCCGGTCACGGTCACGGACACCGTCTCGTAGTCCGCGCTCGCGGTCGACGTGTGCGTGACGAGCGTGACCCGGTGGCAGCCCGTGCAACCCGTGAGGCCGGTCGTCTCGGTCGCATTGAAGGTCGTCGCGAGCGACGAGTACGTCGGCCACGCCTTGATGGTCTCGAGGCGCGACACGGCGAGGTCGCTGGCCGCCGACAGGATCGTGCCTTTCGCCGAGACGTGCATGAAGTTCGGCAGGAAGGCGCCCAGCCCGAGCATCGAGGTCGTGATGATCGAGAGCGCGATCATGACCTCGATCAGCGTCATGCCGCGACGGAGGGAAGGGTGGGCCGGCCGCGAGGCCGGCGCGCGTCTGGAGCGATTGAAGAGTCTCATATGCTGGCCAGTCTCCACAGTGAATGCAGATACCGCGAGTACGTGGTGCGTCCTGTCGACTGCGTCACCGAGATGCCTCGGTAGTCATCCGTGTACGGACGCGGCGACGTGAGATAGATCTGCGCATCGGTGCTCGCCGAGCCGCTCCGCAGGAACACGATGCTCGGCATGCCGCCCAGACTGATCAGATTGGTCCCCGCGATCGCATGGGTGGCGGTCGTCCCGTTCAGTCCAACGCTCGACGGCGGCGTCGCGAACTTCATCCCGTACTCGAACCCGTGCCACGTCACCCGCTCGCCGGCGTCGGCGGCGCTGTTGTTGTTCGTGTCCTCGAGGACGCGGATCCGCATTTTGACCGTGTCGAAGCTGACCACGACGTTGTATTGGTGCGTGATGGCCAGGCGCTGCGCCATCTCCAGGACCGTGCGTGTATTCCGCGCCTCCGCGTCCGCGCGGAAGCCCGGGGCATTGACGATCGGTATGGCGAGGCCTGCGAGGATCCCGACCAGAACGAAGACCAGGATCAGCTCGATCAGCGTCACGCCACGCCGGGCTGCTGTTGTGTGTAACCGTCTAAGTGCTTGCATACTGAGCCCATCCGAGAACCGCGGGACCGGTGTCGTACCGGGCCCACGAGTGTACGTCAGCGAATCTATTGATCGGCTTCCAGCCGCCTATCACGCGCTGCGGTCGCACTGTCACGGTCTGGCACTCGCGTGCCTATTCCGGAACGGATACGCCCCGCCAACCCCCAAACAGTGACCCCTACGATGCCCGGCCCGTCACGCGAATAGCCTCCCGGACTGGCCCGGTCTTCACCCGCTCAGGTGACCCGGCGGGAGACAGGTGTCGAGAAGCTGTACGGCGTGCGGCCGCGGAACCGTGATCCGTCGTTCTGCCTGCATGCGTTTCCATTCCACTCACCGCGACGGCGGGCATGTCATCAGGGCGCATTGTTCTGCTGGGCGACTCCGTGTTCGACAATCAGGCGTACGTCGCATTGGGCGCATCGGCGATCGCCGCGATCGAGGCCCGGCTTCCCGCGGGATGGTCTGCGGTCCTTCTGGCGCAAGACGGAAGTACGATCGACGAAGTCACGCGTCAGGCCATGCAGTTGCCCGCTGGCGCATCGCATCTCGTCGTCGGCACCGGCATGACCGACGTGCTGAGCGATGTCGGGATGCTCGCCGAGTGCGCGGCGACGGTCGCGGACGCGCTCTGGAAGGTCGCGCAAGTGGCGGAACGCTTCGAGCGCCGCTACCGGCGCATGCTGCGCAGTGTCCGCACGCGCCGGCTGCCGGTCGCGGTCTGCACGATGGGCAACGGCAACTTCGGCGGCTCGCAACTGCAGGCCGTCACCACCACCGCGTTCGCCATCTTCAACGACGCCATCATTCGCGCGGCGTGGTCGGCGCACGCGCCCATCATCAATGTCCGCGCGGCATGCGACGAGCCGGAAGACTACGCCAACGAGACCGTGCCCTCCGCGCGAGGCAGCGACAAGATCGCGGAGATTGTGGTGAGCGCCGTGGCCGGCTGGTCGTAAATGCAGAGCGGGTGGCACATGGTTGAACCGCCAACCACCCGCCACCCGCGCGCTGCTGGAACGTGCTCTACTTGGACTGCTTGTCGAGCAACTGCTGCGCGGCGATCATGTGCGCCTGGAACGCGGGCGCGACTTTGACCACGAGTGCCTTCAGCTCGGCGTTCTGGATCGCCGGGAGCAGCGTGCCGTTTATCGCGTCGATCACCGCCTTGTGATACGCGACTTCATTTTCGAGATACGCGCGATCGAACGCCGCGCCCGAGAGGCCTTCGAGCTTGGCCATCGCTGCCGCGTGATCCTTCGCCATCCCGAAGTCCGCCGGCGGCGTCGGGGTCACACCCAGCTTCTTCGCCAGGTCCCGGCCCTGCTGCCGGACTGCGGAGTGGTCGCGCACGAACATCTTGGCGAGGTTGACGACGTCCGCCTGATGGCTCTTCTTCACGGCGAGACCCGAGGACTCCATATCCCAGGTGTTCGCGGCATCGAAAATGGCGACGATCGTGGGGTCATCCAGCTTGGCCGCTGCCTGGGCGGGCAGAACCGCGGGCACGACGAACAGGCTCGCGCTAAGGCCAAGTGCCATAGCAGTTTGCAACGTGTGTCGGAACATGGCGTACCTCTGTGATTGTTTGGAACGCACGGGTGAGATGTTTTCGGCCGCCCCTAACGATACTGCATTTACTACAATAAAACTAGTATATTATGTAAATAAGCCTGTCGGAGGTTGGACGGGCTGGCGGCGACCCGTGGCTACGCTCGGATCGGCCCCGTCGGATTCGCTAGCTTCTCAACTGGGCATTCTACTTACGGATGAGTTCGGTGACCCACGCGCGAACAACCCACCCGCGAATGATTGAAGGCGACTCCCGCGCCCGCATCACGGCGCTCCTCCGCCGGGGCGTGCGCACCGTGGACGGGCTGGCCCGCGCCGTTGGACTCACGCCCAATGCCGTCCGCCAGCACCTCGCCACCCTGGAGCGCGACGGCATCGTGGTGCGGCGCGCCAGCCGCCGGGAAGGCGGCCCGCAGCCGCGCGGCAAGCCCGCCACACTCTACGAGATCGCCCCGGAAGCCGAGGCGTCGTTCTCGCACGCCTATGCCCCCGTGCTCACCGCGCTCCTCACCGCGCTGCCGGATCACGTCGCGGAGCCCGCCCTGGGCAATCTCCTGCGCGCGACCGGCGAGCGCCTCGCCGCGGGCGCACCCGTCGCGCACGGTGATCTCCAGACGCGGGCGGCCGCCGGGGTGGCGCTCCTCGAGTCGCTTGGCGGCGTCGTCGAGCTGTCCGGCGAAGGAGAATCGCTCGTGATCACGGGCTGTAGCTGCCCCCTCTCCAAAGCCGTCGCCGCTCGCCCCGAACTCTGCTCCGCCGTCGAGATCCTCCTCGCGACGGTGACCGGGGCCCATGTCGAGGAGCACTGCGACCGCCACGACGGCACCCGCTGCCGGTTCGAGATCACCAAGCCAGCCGCCTGATATTCCGCCCGAAACACCCGGAATAGATTTGGCGTAGGATTAGGACGCGCAGTCCGGCAGCGTCCGGACCCTGACCGTTGTGCCACCCGATGTCGATGGTCCGAGGAGGCAACGAGCGTCGTGAACCCGGACTTAGTGATACCGCTGATATCCATCCCGTTTGGGTGCGGCCTCGTCGCGTTCATGGGCGCGTTGCTGTTCCCGTCCACGCGCGGCGCGATGGCGGCATGGCTCCATCGGAAGGCCAACCCGGACACTCTCGAGACGTCGGCGTCGGCCCAACTCATGGCACTGCGCAACGAGGTGTACGCGCTCCGCGTCGAAGTCGCAGCCGTCGCGCAGGCCCTCCCGCAGAGCGACCCCGCTCGGCGCATCGGGCCCTGACCGGCGCTGGCGCGTCATGCCGCGCCGGTAAATGTTCGGGCGTGCGGGACCCCGCCCCGCGTGGCGGAACCCAAAAAGCCTGCGCAACCCGGTAGATTGAGCGGAGCCCGGAGCGAGTATGGCGCTCCGCGCATCCGGCCGCGGCACGCTGCATCACACACGCGCCGTTTGAACGCCGGGCCGACACAAAAAACCTGCGAGGAAGTGTGCCGAAGACATCCACGACCGCTGCGGCGAAGCCCAAGACATCGGTCCAGGCCGCGACGTCGGTGCAAGCCGAGCGTGAGCGCAAAGCCAAGGAGCAGCACGACGCCTGGGTCGCCAAGGCGAATGACATCGCCGCCCGCGTCGGTGTGCCTCCGCTCGTCTCGTCGGGTGTCGACTTCCGGATCGCGTACGCGAAGACCCTCCGGCCCAACGGCAGGTAGCGCGGGAGCCGAAACGGGCGCAAGAATCACCGCGTGAGAGATGCAGCCACGGCGCTCTGACGCCGCCGGGGTGTGGTAGGGGCCGGTAGCGGCGGCCCCGGCAGATGCGACGGCGTCTCCGGCACGGCATGTGCGTTATTCGGTCTTCACGAGACCCTCGTATACGTCTCGCATCTGGCCCGATTTCGCACTGCTTCTCGCACTGCTTCTCGCATTGCCCGGAGGACCGAACCATGCTGTGGACTATCGCGCTCGTACTCTTCGTGCTGTGGATTCTTGGCTTCGGCGTGTTCCACGTCGCCGGCGGCTTGATCCACATTCTGCTCGTGCTCGCGGTGATCTCGGTTCTGTGGAACCTGATCGCCGGCCGCCGCGCCGTGTAGCTACGCCCGTGTAGCTATGCACGTGACGTGAAGAAGGGCCAGCTCCGCGACGCGGACGCTGGCCCTTTGTTGTTTCGATCGCCGGCGCCGCCTCGCCATCAACCCGGCGGGCCACCGTGCCGCTACGGGCAGTACACCGTGCCCGGATACTCCGCTGCCGTCGTGGCGGCCGACCCGTTCGCAATGTGGCAGGACGACGGAGCCGATACCATCGGCTTGCTCGTCGTCGCGACCGCCGACCAGCCCGTGATCGAGGCCGTCGTGATGCTGTACGTGTCGTTCGCTGACGGCATGTAGTTCGCCGCGGGCAGCGACGGCGTATACGTCGAGTACTCGATGAAATACGCCTCTTCCGCCGTCTCGAGATTTCGCAGATCCTCGATCAGCGTCGTCGTGTAGCCCTTGTCCTTGAGCGGCGAGAGATGAAGGATCGCGATCCCGGCGAGAATGCCGATGACCACGATCACGACCATGATCTCGATCAGGGTGAAGCCCGGAATGAGTTCGCGGGCGGTCTGGTGTTCTACGCCGGGAGCAGGCTGCACACGATGTGACTGGAGGGGGGCGCCAGGACGTTCCGTCTCTGGGGAGGTGACGAGCGACCCCGGATCAACGTTGCGCCGCCGCCGGGCCTCCTGAAATGAGCAGCTTCTCGCCTGGCCGCATCGCGGCGGCACTCTCACAGGATCCCTCACGGGACCCATCACCGGACCCCTCACGGGACCCCCTCACAGGCACCGCTGGCGAGGCCGCCCCGGCAAGAACGCCGTCAGGGGCTCGCGGACGACGCTACGGCCTGACCGCCATGTGCGTGACGCCCGCCCCCGGCAGGAAGGCGATGACCGGGCTCGGGCTCCCATCCGTCTGCAGTTGGCTCGGCAGAAATCCGAAGATCGAGGCGCCCGGCACCCGCGCGTATCCGGTCGCCACGAACAGGATCCCCGATGGATCGATGCCCACGTCGCTGATCCCGTTCAGGAACGGTTCACCGAAGAGGAGGTGCCCGATCCGCACTACGGGTGCGGGATGGCTCCCGTCCGTGAGCGAAGCGGCCACGAACTTGGTCAGCGTTGCCGAGTCGGCGTTCGCGGTCCAGAGATTGCCGGCGGAGTCGAATGCGATCCCCGGACCGTACCCGCCCGGGAAGACGCCCTGCATGCTGATCGTGATCACGGGCACAGGCGCGCCGCCCGCTGCGATCTGCGCGCTCGTGAACTTCGCGACCACGAAGGCCGGCAGGCTGTCGCCGGCGTCCGACGCCGGGCGGCTCTGGATGTTCGCGGAGATCCAGAAATCACCCTGCGGATCCAGCGCGACTACGAGCGGCGAATACGTCGCCCCGCCAATGTTGAGCGCCGCGAGCGAGACGGTGTGCGCAGGAAACGGCGATCCCGCCGTCTTGAGCTGGTCCGGTGCGTATCCGGACAACCGGTCCGTCTGCCCGTCCAGCACCCACAGGTTGCCCGGCCCGTCGAACGTCAGCCCCTCGGGATACTGCAGCCCGCCGATGCCGACCGAAGGCGGGATCGAGTCGCCGGTCTTCTGGTCCGCGGGCGTGTATTCGATGACCGATCCGTTGAATCCCGTGCCGTGCACCGAGACCCACGCGTTCCCCGCCTTGTCGAACGCTTCGTACGTTGGGGTCTTGAGGTCGGTGCCCGTCGGCGGTCCCACGATGACGAAGGTCGGCGTGAGCGAATCGGCGCCATTGGCCCGCCCCGTCGTCACGGCACGGTTGTGCAGCACGGAGGCCGATGGCGTCACCTGAAATCCGCTCCCCGCCGCGGACACGCCGGTGAGGGTCGGCACGAACCCCACGAGGTCCCACCTCCCGTTGGTCACCACGACGTACATGTTCTGCTTGCCGGGCATCGTGGTGCCGGGATTCGGCGACGTCGTACGGACGCTGTTACAGCCCGCTATGGCCGCCAGCACTCCCACGACCACGATCGGCGTGCAGGCCAGCACTCGTGTTCTGGCTCGTGTGCGAAACGGGGTCGCCCGCCTCTCGCTCATCACCCTCTCAATCCACATCGGACTCACCGTGGTCGCATCCGCGGCCTGGCATACGCGTTTCGCATACGCGGCTCACGTGCGCGCGAAGACGGGTCGCTCCACCCAGTGCCGTCGCATGGATGATGGTACCCGGTACACCGGCGGAATAATCAAACTGCTGGGCTCGAGCCGCCGCTACCCTTGGGACAAGCTAGAGATGGGACACGGGTGGGGCGAGTGGACACGCCCACGAGACACACAAGAAAGGCGGGGCTGCGATCGGGGCGGCACTGGACCGTCCGGCAGCTCACCGCAATGCGGCCCACCGCGATGCGGCTCACCGCGATGCGGCCCACCGCGAATGGGCTCACCGCAACCCGGCGTCCCCCGGTAGGCTCGCCGCCGCCAGCAGCGGCACGTTGATACCGCGCGCCAGCTCGGCCTGCCGATCGCTCCACCGCGTGGCCAGCATGAACACGCCGCCGAAGACCGCGGGGATGAGCGTGATGCAGAGCGGCAGCAAACTGACTTCGTGCACCAGATACGCGCTCGTGGGATCCTGGGGATTCACGTACGCGGTCGTCCGCGCCCCTGGCACGAACCGGGTGCTCATCGACTCGGCCCATCCGTAGCTGCGTGAGACCGACAGCACGTTCACCTGCGTCGACGCATACCGGTGTCCGTTCACCGCGTACTGATACGTGACGACAGGCCGGAAGCTCGTGCTGCCCTTGTTGCCGCGCACCGCTTCCACGGAGCTCGCCTGCACCACGGCTGGTACCGGGCGCCACACGATGAGGCGCTCCGCTTCCACGACCATCATCACGACGCCGACGAGCGAGAACGCGCCCAGCACGAACCCGACCAGCCCCGCGTTCTGCATGCGCGGCGGCTCACCGTAACGCGGCGGCTCGCCTGGGAATGAGGTCGCCGGCATCGCGGTCAACGGTGTCGGGCGCGATCCCCCGGCAGTCGGCGCACTCGCCGATCCGTGCTCCGGTGCCGTCCGGTCCCACCCGCCGAAGGCGCGCGCGGTCGCGACACGTCGCGCCTGGCTGCCGAAATCGCCGGTCGCTGCACTCGTCCACGGCACACGGGTGCCATCCCGCAACACGAACACGGACCGATACAGTCCGGCCGAACGGCCGCCGCGGCCTGTTGCGGAAACTTCGAGCCCGATGTCGCGGATCGACGAGAACGGATACGACGTGCTGGTCGTGCCGAGCAACCCGCGGCGCACCATCTGCACGGTGGCCGCTACGGCGTCGAATTCGAGACGGCAGTCCGCCGCGGTCAACGCCGCCGCCACACCGGCCATCAGGAACGCACCGCCCACGACATACGCCACCCACGCGCTGCCCTCCCCGCGGCTGTCAACCGAAACGAGGAGGAGGATGCCCGCGCCAAGGGCGGCGAGGAGCGCACCAATGGCGCGCACTCCCCACGGACTCTCGTGCAGGACGAGGCAGCCAGGGGCCTGTTCGGCGGTCCGCATGATGCTCGGATCTGACGATTGCGCCCCCTGAGAGACAACACGGGCCCTCCAGCGGCCAACCTGGCCCGCCACCGCCAGTTAGCCATCGCAGTTACCTCGCCCGAGCCGGTCCAGTCCATCAGACGATGGAATGCCTCACGCCGATCAAGTCTCGGGAGCCGATCACCCAGGCGCTCGCCGTGTCGAAGGTCACCTGGTGCATCATCGCCGTGATCCTCGGGATCGCGATTGGTGGCGCCGCAGTGGTGGACTGGCACACCGTCATTGGAACGCTCGGCCGGCACCCGCTCGTCGAGGCCGAAGTCGCGATCTTCGCCGGCGCGGTCCCCGGCTTCATGCTGAGCCGCCGGAAACCGGTGCGCCGAAGCCGCACCCGATCGCTCGACCGGTACTACCGCACGCTGGTCACCGCCGATCCGCCGCCAGCGGCCGGCTACACGCACTACCTCCCTTGCACACTCCTCGGCCGCGGCCCGATCGACGCGAGTCTGCCGGTGCCCGCCGCCACGGTCCGCCACAACCCCTCGATGTCCGGGATTCTCTACGCGGGGCCGGATGGCATGTGCTTCCGTCCCAACGCGGGTCTCCCGCCCTCGCCGTCCCAGCCGCCCGCCGGAACACCACTCGTGGGAGGCGGTATCGCGCTCGTGGAAGGAAGCGCCAGTGACCTGCCGGTCGGCTTCGAAATCGGCCCCGTGCGGATGGTGACCGCGACGGCCGTCGCGATCGCGTCCGGCGGAATGTCGCAGGATCCGAACGAGCCGCCTGAGTTCGCGATGCTGATGGAATGGCCCGGTGGCCAGGCGTTGTTCGCGGTGCCGTCGATCGGCGACACGCTCCCCCGTCTTCACGACTGCCTCGACACACTGCGCTGGGGAACGGCGAGCTAGCGGCCAGTGGTGCGCGACCGGGTCGCGCCATGAGCGAGAGAAATGATCAGGGCCGGCAACGCCATCGCGTCGCCGGCCCTCGTGTTTGTCCTGCCGCCTGTTGTCGCTCTCGCCTATCGCTTCCCGGCGGCCAACACCTTGTCGTAGACCAACACCATGTGAATCGGTTCCACCGTGTTGCCCTGGATGCCGAACTGAAGCTGCTTCATATCCGTCTCGTGGATGAACCGCTTACCCCCCGCCCCGAGATAGTCGCGCCCCGTCTGCTCGAGAATGGGCTGCCCGGACATCGAGAACTTGCTGGTGAAGACGGACGTATCGCCTTTGATCGTTACTTTGACATAAAGCTCGGCACCATGCGGCATCTGCGTCGTTGCTTCGCCGTCAGTCGCCGGCCACTTGAACAATGTGTGCTGTACGCCGCCACGGGCCTGGCCGAAATCGCCCGTCTGGTCCATCACGTACATCGCCGCGCTGCGCACGATTTTCGACGTGTCGTTCCGCGGCACCGGCGACCCGCCGAAATCGCTTTGCGCCAGATTCAGCGTCCAGACACCCGAGAAATCCGGAACTTTCGGTTTCTGCGGGGCACTCTGCGCCACGGCCGTGCCGGCGGCGCCGAGCGTCAGCACGCAGCACACGAGCAGCGCGAGTCCGGTGGCGAGAGAGGCCGGTGTCGCCCGCGACGGTGACTCCTCCAGCCGCTCGACCGCGGAGCGCAGCTCGTCCATGATCGGCGCACGAAAGCCGGTTTCGTGCAACCGGTCGTACACGCGCCGGTACCAGTGCGCGGTCGGCTCCGCGCCGCGGCTGAAGCGCGCCCACACGGAATCGGCGAACGACGTCCGCTTCAGGTCCGCCAGGATCGCGCTCGTGTTGTGCAGCGTGTGCGCCGCGCACAGCCAGCGAGAGGCCTCGCCGGCCTTCGCCAGGCGCTCGATCAGATCGTCCTTGCGCTCGTCCGACGCCATCTCCACGCCGGCATCGTTGGTGGTGCGCACGGTTACCGCCAGCACCGTCGCGAGAACATCCTGGCCGAACTTTGCGCCGACCCGCTCCTCGAGATCCTCGCGCGTCTGTCCATCGCGCACACTGTCGGCGACGACGTCTCGCAGGATCCCCGCGAGCACAGTGTTCTCGTCGCGGCCGTAGCGCGTAAGAATGACTGCGACGTTCGCGGGATGGGTCAGGTACGGGAGCGCGGTCCCCTTGCGCACCTGCTTGTCATGGTGCTTGGCCGCGAACGCGAACGCGTGGTTGATCCGGTCGGAATAGCCTACGACACCAGCCATTCGGGAAGGATACAAGGGCGCCGGGTCACCGGTCAGGGGGCACGGACTGGATCGCGGCCTCCGTCCGGTCATATAGCTCGCGGGCCAATTCAGCGTCCAGCGCCAGCCGGCTCGGCTGCACCTCCCGGCACCGGGCATAGTAGCGTCCCGAGCTCGTGCTCAACTCCGGGGCGGTCGCGCAATAGAGCGGCGTGAGCGCGCCCGCATCGTTGGAAATCATCCGGAGCTTGAGCAGCCATTGCACTGGCCCGGGCAGCTCGCGCCAGAAGTCGGACGCCACGACGCCCGGGTGCAGCGAGTACGTCGTGATGCGTGTGCCCGCCAGCCGCCGTGCCAGCTCCTTGGCGTGCAACACGTTCATCAGCTTGGACATCCCGTAGATGAAGAACCCGCCGTGCACCCGCGGCGGCCGCGCGAGCGCACCCCAGCCGAAGCGCCGCACGCGTATGTGCGCCCGGCTCGCCACGTTCACGATTCGTCCCTGCGGCGCTGCCGTGAGCGCCGGCAGCAGCATCTCCGTGAGCAGGAATGGTCCCACGTGGTTGGTCTCGATCGTGACGTCGAATCCATCCCGGGTCGTGCCGCCGCGCCCCGCCCGGCGGCCGGCGTTGTTGATCAGCACATCGATCGGACGGCCGGATGCGAGCACCCGGCCGGCTGCGTCGCGCACGGAGGCGAGGCTCGACAGGTCGAGCGATACGATGGAGAACTGCGCGCGCGGATACAGGTGGCGCAACCGGCGGACCGTCTCCTCTGCCTTCGGCTCGGACCGCGCCCCGATGATGAGCGTGGCGCCACGGGCGGCCAAACCCTGCGCCACGGCCCGGCCGATGCCGGCGGTCGCGCCGGTGATGAAGAAGGTCCGCCCGGCGAGATCGCCGGCGGCCATCGGAGACTCGGTGCGCGCGGTCATCCGGTCGCCCTACACCAGTCCCTGAAGCTGAGCCAGAAACCGGGCATCGAGCACGAAAAACGCCGCGGCCTGCACGATGATGCCGAGGCCCGCACCCACGAGGCCCAGGCGCTGCCCCGCGGTCCAGCCGGTGATGGCCAGTGTGGCGCCCACGCCGATGCCGCCGAGATCGAGTCCGATCGCGAGCCAGAGCTGGTGGTCCATGCGCGTCGCCCCCGCGAGGTCGCGGAGCGCGAGACCGTGCCACTGGAAAGCGGCCAGCGCAACCGCGAACGCGCCCCACGCCGCGGTCTGCACCGCGAAGTGAAAGAGGAGCGGCGACCGTTCGCGCCGGCGCACGAGCCAGAGCAGCAGGAGTGCGCCCGAGAGCACGCTGATGTGCGCCCACACGGCGAGGCGGATGAGGTAATCGCGCTCGAACTGGAGGAGGGTATCGGCGAACACGTAGCGGCTGGCTTGGTGGCCGGTGGTGGGTGGCTACACGCGAGGCGGCGAATCCGCGTCCCATAGCACGATGCCGCGCACGCGAAGTCCTGAATCCTGCAACACGGCGACCGACGCCGCGAGCCGGGCCAGCGTGGTGAACGCGATCCGCGCACACACGACGGCCTCGGTGACCGGCAGAATGCTGTCGCTTCCGGTCTGCGGCGCGCCCGGCGGCGCGGCCACGACGATCAACTCGTACCGCCGCCCGAGGCGCAGCAGCTCGGCGCGCAACTCCTCACGGGCAATGTCGCCTTGCGGCGTCCCGCGGCGGCCCGCGGGTATCACGTCGAGCATCCGGTCGCGTCCGGCGGATGCCGGCACCGTCACCGCGGCCCAGTCCGACCGCCCCGCCAGCACGTCGGCGACACCCGGCTCCCGCGGCACGGACACGATCCCGGCGACGAGTCCCGCGTCGGGATCCGCGTCGATGAGCAGCGCACTCCGGAAATCGTTGATCGCCGCGACGGCGAGGTTCGTCGCCACGGTCGCGACGAGCGCGGCTTCGTCCCCGGTCACCGCGACGAATGGGAATGCCATGGGGGTCGTCCCCTGCGGATCGCTCACGTCGGCATAGATGACCCGGTAGGTCTCCGCCGTTGCGTCGATCAGCGGCGACAGCGCGCGGTCCGCCGCGCGCCGCGCGCGAAACGTGTCGATCGGGCGCGGGGTGATCGTCGCGAGCGCCGGCACGCCGGCCACGCGCTCCGCCTCCGCACCGTCCGCCACGCGCGGCCGGCGCAACTCGGCTCCGAATGTCATCGCGAATCCGAGCGCCAGGCCGAGCACGAGCGCCGCGCCGGCGAGCGCGATCGGTGACGCGCTCTGGTCGGTGATCGCCCGGGCCTGCGCCGCCCGCGCGTCGAGATCCGCGTCGCGCGCCCGCGCGCGTGCGAACGCCACGAGGATCGCGTCCAGCGCGCGCCGCGCCGAATCCGCGGTCGCGGCAAGTCGCACCGTATCGCCGGCGTCCGTTCGCGGCACGGCGTGTGGCGCCGGCGCGCTGCGCGCGATCGCCGTACGCAGGGCCGCCCGCCGGGACTCGGCGATGGACTGGATGGCGTGCCCGATGGCGTTGACGCGCCCCGTGAGCGCGACGAAGATGGGATCCACGCCGCCCGCCGCGTCGAACGCGTCGCGTGCCCGCGCGACATTGCTCAGGGAATCGAGCAGCACCTGCACCCGCGGCATCCCGGTGAGCGCCGCGGCGCCGCCGAGCGCGCGGTATGACGACGGCAGCGGCGACCGTTCCGCCCGTGTGAGGAGCTGATCCAGCTCGGCGGCCGCCGCCAGGAGCGAGTCGCGATGTGCCCGGCCGGCTGCGGTCGTGTCGGCTGCGCCGCGCGCGGAGTCCGGCGCGGGCCGTGGCGCCAGCGCGCGGACGCGTGCACGCACCAGTGCCGACTCCGCCGCGGCGGCCGCCACTCGCGTCTCCGCGGCGTGTTGCATGAAGGGCATCGTGTCCGGCCGGTCCGCGCTCTCCGCGAGGAGCCGCGACGCGGCCCGGGTCGCGTGGCGCGGGATGAGGAGCAGCACGAGCGACGCGGCGGCGCAGACCGCGGCACTCACCCCGATAATGCGCAACGGGCGGCGGAGCGCATTGCGCGCCCTCGCCGCCAGCCATTGCGTGATCGTCGCCGCCGGGCGCGCCGGCGGCGGGTACTCGGGATCAGCCCCGCGAACGGCGCTCAGTGCTCGGCATGCGGCGCGCGCGCCGCACCTTGCCCGGCGTCATTCCGGCCATCCGGTGATCGGGTCTGAGTTACTGGACGGTGACCACACCCTTCATGCCGAGGGCGAGGTGCGGCGTGCAGTTGAAGTCGTACTTGCCCGCCTTGACTCCCGCGAACGACACCGTGTACGTGTCGTTGGGCGCGGTCAGGAGTGGGCTGCTCAGGTCACCGATTTTCGCGCTCGGGCCCGCGCCGGTCTGCCCCGGCATGTTGGTCGCGAGCTGCTTCGCGTTGGCGGAATCCGCGCCCTCAGCCGGCAGCGTGTTGAACGCCACGTTGTGCGGGCCGCCGGTCACGTTCGTGAACTTGATGCCGTCGCCGACCTTGATCGTCAGATTCGCCGGCTCGAAGCGGTACCCCTTCTGATCACCGATCATCTTGACGTCCCAGGTCTTGCCCGTAATGGGCGCGGGCGTCCCCGTGGCGGCGGCCGTTGTCGGTGCGGCAGCACCAGCGGCCGGCGCTGGCGCGGCAGCGGCCGCGGCGGTCGTGTCCGGCGTGCTGCTCGCGTTCTTGTCGCCGCCTCCGCTACACGCGCCGAGCGCGATGACGCCGGCCGTGAGCACTACTCCATTGAACCGCATTCTTTCAAGCCTCCCCGAATCTCGTATCAGAGTCGATCGGTCGGTGCACTGACCCGTTGGTGAGTGGTCTGCCGCGCGAGTGTGCGCAACTTGTGAAGGTATTCACGGGAGGACGGGAGTTCAATCGCGCACGCTGCAAGGGGATGCAGCAATACGAATGGCGGCAGCCCGTGAATCCGCCTCCGTGGTACGCATGCCGCGCGCCACGGCGCTCCGCGGGGTCGCGTCGGCAGCAGGCGCGTCCGCCCCGGTGACGCAGCGGGCCGCGCACCGTCCTGCCGGTCCTGCCGGCAGCCACGGCAGGGATCGCGCGGCAGGGCCGGGTATAAGAGATTCAGGGGCCGGCGGTTGCGCCGGATGCCCTTCGGGACGCGTGTTTCTGGACCGGGCTACGCCCGGATACGGCATGTCACTCGGCATCTCGCCCGTGCGGCACGCCAGCCTCCACCGTGAGCAGTCGGCGGCGCGCACCGCGGGGGCGCCGTTCCGGCGGGCACATTGAAGGAGCACCATGGACGGAGTACGGGTGGCCGGAGTGCTGGACGGAGTACGCCGGGACGGAGCCGAGTGATCGCGATTCCCGCACTCGACCTGCGCGCCGGCGCTGCTGTGCGGCTCGCGGGCGGAGAATACAGCCGCGAGCAACTCCGGATCGGGGACCCGCTGGGGGTCGCCCGCATGTGGGAACGCATTGGGTTCCGCCAACTGCACATTGTCGATCTCGATGCGGCGTTCGGCGTTGGTGGAAACGACCAGGTCATCGGCGACGTACTGGCCAGCACCCGGATGGATGTGCAGGTCGGCGGCGGAATCCGGACCGAGGACCACATTGAGCGCCTGCTCGAGCGCGGCGCCCGGCGCGTGGTCGTCGGCACACAGGCGCTCGAGGACACGGAGTGGCTCGACGACGTCGCGTCGCGATTCCCGCACGAGCTGATCGTCGCGGCGGATGTGCGCGACCGGCGCCTCGTCACCCGGGGGTGGCTTCGCACGCTGCCCGCGGACATTATCGAGACGGTGCACGAGCTCAATGCCCTCCCGCTCGCCGGCGTCCTGGTGACCGCTGTTCACCGGCAGGGCCTCCAGCGCGGGACGGATCTCGCGTTGATGGAAGACGTGGCTGACGCGGCGTCCATCCCGGTGTACGCGGCCGGCGGTATCGCGTCGCTCGACGACCTGCGCGCGCTCTCGGACCGCGGAGTGTCCGCTGCGATCGTCGGCCTCGCGCTCTACTCTGGTGCGATCGACCCGGGCGCGGCCGCCGGAGAGTTCGAGGAATGACGCCCCGCCGGACGAGCCGCGGCTCGGGTGCAGCGCGCGTCACCGACGGTATGGATGGAGGGGTATCCGACCGCGCGACCCGCCCTATCGCCGATGATGCCGGGCGCGACGAGATGGCCGAAGGCACGCAGACGCTTCTGCACGCGGTCGCGGAGCTTGCGCGCCTCGCCGGCGATGTCGCGCTCGGGTATTTCGACCAGGCGCGGCGCTCGGAGCTGCCGGTCAGCTACAAGGCCGATGGTTCGCCCGTGACGGCCGCGGACCGGGGCGCCGAAGCCGCCGCGCGCGAATGGATCGAGCGCCATTTCCGGCTGGATGGAATCCTTGGTGAAGAGTTGGGCATGATCCGGCCTGGCGCGCGCCGGCGCTGGGTGCTGGACCCGATCGACGGAACGAAGAGTTTCCTGCGCGGCGTGCCCCTGTGGGGCACGCTGGTGGCGGTGGCCGAGGGTGAGGCGGTGCTGGCGGGCGCGATCTACTGCGCCGCCGCGGGAGAGATGGTCGCCGCCGCCGTGGGCCAGGGTTGCTGGTGGAATGGCGCGCGATGCCGCGTGTCCGCCGAAGATGATCTCTCGCGCGCCACGGTTCTGACCACGGACGACCGGTTCCCCGTCGTGACCGCCGATGCCGGTGCGAGTGCGGCGCACGTGCGCAGCGAGCGTGAGCGCATGCTCGCCGGATGGAATCGCGTGGCGGAGCGCGCCGCCATCGGCCGCACGTGGGGCGACTGTTACGGATACCTCCTGGTCGCCACCGGCCGCGCGGAAGCGATGATGGATGCGGTGATGGCGCCGTGGGATACCGCGGCCCTGCACCCGGTGATCACCGAGGCGGGCGGGCAGTTCACCGACTGGGCCGGGGTGCCGACGGCGTTCGGCGGCAGCAGCGTCGCGACGAACGCCGCGCTCGGCCCGAAGGTCCGCGCGTTGCTGCACGTCGGGCGCAAAGGCTACCTGGGAGCGAAGACGTAACCGCCCGGCGCGCCGGGTGGCTCGCTGCGTTTTCCGTCACTACGTTCACGATGACGGCGCCAGAGCGAGGAGCCGGAGCGTCCCCCCCTTGATACCGAGAGACCGATGTCCATCGCGCAATCGATGTTGCCCGAGTTCGATCACGAGATCGCCACGACGCGTACGCTCCTGGAGCGCGTCCCCGGTGACAAGGCCGCGTGGAAGCCACACCCGAAATCCACGGCACTCGGCCGCCTCTCGATGCACATCGCGGAGCTGCCGCAATGGGTTGCCGGGACGCTCAGGCAAACGGAGATCGACGTCAACCCGGTCGAAGGTCCTGGATTCGTCTCCACGCCATTCGAGTCCACCCCGGCGATGCTCGCCGTGTTCGACGCGAACACCAAGGCCGCGCGCGCGGTCCTCGAGGCGACCCCCGACGCGGATTTTTTCGTGCCCTGGTCGCTCAAGAACGCCGGCAAGGTCACGTTCACGATGCCGCGCGTTGCCGTGCTCCGGTCGTTCGTGATGAATCACATCGTGCACCACCGCGGACAACTCAGCGTGTACCTGCGCCTGAACGACGTCCCGCTACCGAACATCTACGGTCCGACCGCGGACACGAAATAGGACCGCCCGGCCGCCCACGGCCTGCCGCGCCGCGCGGCGGGCCGCTAGAACTCGTCCACCACGCCCCGGGAGACACGCGTCGTGTCGCCCGCGTAGGCGAATGCCACGTGCTTCATGTAGGTCCGGGCCACGCGCTGGATGTCGGTGGGCGTCACTTTGCGCAGCTCATCGACGAACCGGTCCGCTTCCCGGTAGTCGCCGCGATACAGCTCGGCGCGAACGAGCAGGTTCGCCTGGTCCGCGTTGGTCTCGTTGTCGAGGAAGTACTCGGTGATGAACTGCTGGACCAGCCGGTCGAGCGCACCGGGATCGACCAGGTTGCTCTGCAACGCGCCCAGCTCGTGACGCATGATCTGGAGCACCGAGTCGGGCGGCGACGGTCGTGACGTAGAATCCCCCCGATGACAGCGCCCGGTCGACGAACGGCGCATTGACGGCGTACGACAGATTGCGCCGCGACCGGATCTCCTGGAAGAACTGGCCGGACAGCGCCGCGGCGGCGACGCGCAGTGCCTGATAGTCCGCGCTCGACGCCGGCGGTCCCTGGTAGTACCCGAGGATGTAGTTCGTCGGCAGCTCGCGCTGGCGCGCCACGAGCACGCTCTGCGCGAGTGGTGACGCGTGCGGGATCGTCCAGTGGTATGTCCCCGCCGGCATCCGCCCCAGCGTCGCGTGCACGAGCTTGGGCGACGTGCGACGGCACCACGTTGCCGACCACCACGACGAGCAAGCGCGACCGGACGATCTGCGTCTGCTCGTACGCGCGGAGTTGCGCCCGCGTGATGCTGGAGATGGAATGCTCGGTCCCCGCCAACGACCGCCCGTACGCGGTGCCGGCGTAGGTTGCACTGTCCGCCAGAAACTCGACGAGAGCGTCCGGACTGTCGCCACGCTGGCGCACGGCCGACCGGTACTGCTCCCGGATCAGTTCCACGTCCGCCGAGTCGAGCGACGGATACATCAGCCGGTCGGCCATGACGGCCCACGTCGAGTCGAACGTGGCGGACGTCGCCCGCACGCCGAGCGTGGTCCAGTCGGCCGCGGGATCCACGACGATCGCGGTGCCGAGCCGCGCCATCGTCCGCCGGAGCCGGTCGCGGCTGTAGTGCCGCGTCCCGCGCTCGGACACGTCGAGCAGGAACGACTCGATGCCCGCGTTGTCGTTCGTCACCTGCCGGAGTCCGCCAAGCAGGTACACGTTGGCGGTCACGACGTCGTTGGCCGAGACGCGGCGGATGATCACCGGAATCCCGTCCACGACGACGCGGCTCGTGGCGGTGTCGGGTGCCGTGGCGGCCGTGGCGTGTGCGGCGCCGGACGAGGCGAGTGCGGCCGCCAGGGCCAGGGCAGTGATCACTGGACGCCTCCGGTGAGATCGGCCTCGGTGAGATTGATCGCCTGCCGGTCGGCGGGCGAGAGCAGCACGCCGGTGACGTGCGGCTTGCCGACGATGTACGTGTGCGCGTACGCCGCGAGGTCCGGCGGGTCTGGCTGGCCATGTTGTCGACGTAGCCCAGGTAGTACTCGAGACCTCGCGACGCTCCACCAGAACCCGAGCTGTGTGCGAACCCCGACGCGCGCTCGAGCCCGAGTGCCGTGCCGACCGCGCGCTGCTGCTTTCACCTCGGCGAGCTCTCGGCCGGTGAAGTAGCCCGGCTGTCGAACTTCGCGATTTCCTCGTCGAGCGCGGCGAGCGCGGCGCGGAGCTTGTCGGGCGTCGTCTCGCCGCTGATCGTGATCGGCCCGATCTGGTTCAGCGTGTAGTAGTTCACGACCGACGTCCTGGCACAGCCCGCTGTCGACGAGGCGCTGCTGGAACGCGCGAGCCAGGCTGGTTGAGCACGTCGGAGAAGACGTCGGCCGCGTACGTCGCCGCCGGGTCCGTTGCGACGCTCGGGCCCTGCCACTGCATCACGACGTCACCGTGTTCACCGGCTGCTCGACGATCACGGCCTTGTTGCCCGTCGAGCGGCGGGATCGGCGGAATCGGATTCGCGACGAACGGATCGGCGCCGCGCGCGGCCAGTCGCCGAAGATCTGTCTGCGCCAGCGCGAACACCGCGTCCGCAGTCGACGTCGCCGGTGACGATGAGCGCCGTGTTGTTCGGCACGTAGTAGCGTGCTGGATCTTGCGCATCTGCTCGGGCGTCGTCGACGGATGACGTCGCGGTCGCCGATCATGTTCTTGCGGCTCCATTCCGCCGGCATAGAGCGCTTGTCCATCGTCTGCGTCGAGCTGGAAGAACGGGCTCGACTCCTGGCGATCGTACTCGCCGATCACGACCTGGCGCTCGCGCTCCAGCTCGTCCTGGCGGAAGAGCGGGTCGCGGAACGCCGCCGCGAGAACGCATGCCGCCCGCGAGGCTGTCCGACGGGACCGTGAGGTAGTAGTTGACCCGCTCCTCCTGCGTGCTGCCGTTGAACACGGCGCCGAGCTCCGCGCGCGCGATCGACGAACTGCTCCGGCTCGGGATAGTCGTCGTTCGCCTTGAAGAACATGTGCTCGTACATGTGCGAGAGCCCCTCGTACTCGGGCGTCTGCGTGAACGAGCCGTTGCGCACGTCGATCTCGACGGTGGCGAGCGGCACGCCGTGGTTCTCGACGACGATCACCTCGAGCCCGTTGGCGAGGACGCGCTGGCGCGTCGCACGCTCGAGTTCGCCCGCTCCGACGCCGGTCCGCGTCCCGGCCGCCGGGATCGCGGCCGGCCCGTGCACTCGCACGGCGCACCAGCCGTGGCCGCGGCGGGCCGCCCGGTGCGGCGTGCGTCTGTTGGCGCGAGTCCGCCGGCGAGCGGAACTGGCGACCGTGCACGCGGCTGGCACGAGGACCCGGGCCATGGCCATCGGCTCGTGACGGTGTCGCGCACGGGACGCGTCCGCGAAGGTACGCCTGACCCGAAGCAATGCCCGTCGATATGGCACGCGTTGTGGCGGACCACGCGCGGCGGCACATTCCACCTGACTGCATGGCGACGACTCTCTCGGATGACACGCTTGGCGCGCTCGCAGCGCGGCTGGACGCCGCGGCTCCGCCGCGACGAGCCGCTCGCGCCGTACACGACGTTCAAGATCGGCGGTCCGGCCGATCTCCTGTACGAGGCCACGTCGGCCGACGAGCTCGCAAATGCCGTCCTAACCGCGCGCACGCTCGGCGTTCCGTATTTCGTGCTCGGGCTGGGCGCCAACATCCTGATCGGCGACCGGGGTGTTCGCGGTCTCGTCATTCGGAACATCGCTCGCACTTCGCGTTCCACGACGACGGCCGACTCTGGGTCGAGAGCGGCGCCGTGATGGCGCAGCTCATTCCGGAGGCCGTCGTCGCGGGTGGTCCGGGCTCGAGCATTACGTCGGCATCCCGAGCACCGTCGGCGGCGCGATCTGGCAGAATCTGCACTTCCTCTCGCCCGCGCCGGAACGCGAGCGCACGATGTTCATCGACGAGTCTTCGAGTCGTGCGAGCTGCTGACGGAAGAGGGTGAACAAGCCAGCGCCGATCGCGTGGCCATGGCGTTCGGCTATGACACCACGCCTGCATCACCGAAGACGTCGTGCTCTCGGCGACGTTCCAGCTCGACCCGCGGCGAGCCCACGGACATGCATCGGATCATGCAGGAGAACCTGAGCTGGCGCGGCGCCAAGCACCCGTGGCTCGACTGGCACCCGAGCGCGGGATCGATCTTCAAGAAGATCGAAGGCGTCGGCGCCGGCCGGCTGGTCGACCAGTGCGGGCCTCAAGGGATTCCGGCATCGGCGACGCGCAGATCTCGCACATCCACGCCAACATCATGGTCAACCTCGGTCACGCGACGGCCAGTGACGTCCGCGGTCTGATCCGATCGCGCAGGATGCCGTGTGGGAGAAATGCCAACAGCGGCTCGAGCCCGAGATCGGGTTCATCGGCGAGTTCTGAAGAAGTCGTGACGGGAGCGCTGCCGGCGTGCCGGGATTTGCACCGCACCCATTAGAGCGCCGCGCCAAGCCGGATCACGAATTGGACACGTGCACCCGGGTCGAACGATCGCGCGATGCCGGCACCGGCCGCCCCGCCGAAGAACCGGAGGATGAGGTCGGCCGACGTGCGGACGCCGTTGGTCGGGCTCGATACGGGGAATGGAATACCTGCCGAGTCGCGCAGCACCACATTCGTCGCCGGGTCGACCCGCGAACCCAGTGCGATCAGCGCGCGGCGACCCGATGCGTCCGGCGGCGCCAGCCCATCCCGCTCTGCAGCCCCGCCGCCAGCGCGGGCGCCGGGCTGGGAAGCACGAGGCCGCCCAGCCGGAGCGGGGCATTCCAGAACGGCAGCGCGTACAGCACCTCACCCTGCACCACCACCGCGCGGTCGCCGCCGAACTGCTTGTAGTCGTAGGCGAGTAGCCCTTCGGTGGTCCCGATCTCGAACAATTGCTGCGGCGGGATGACGGGGTCCCGCCACGATCCCCCCGTCGGCACGGCCGAGTAGCGTGAATGGCCCGAATGTCCGGTCGGCCGATACGCGCGCCTCGGCGCGTTGCCACCCGATCTCGCCGCCCGCCACCTCATAGTGCAGCCGCACGCCCACGCCCTGCTGGACGAATCCGGCGTCGACACCCGGATGGACGTCGATCGTGAACGCGCCGCGGAGATACCGCCCGGCGAGCACGTTCCGGTTGGGCCGGAACAGCGAATCGGCCATCAGCACCCGCGGCGGGAAGATCCCGCGGGTAAGGCGCGCGCGGTCGCCCGCGTCCTCGCCCGGGCCGCCTTCGATCCGCACCACGAAACCGGGCCCGTCGCCGGGACCGAGCCATTGGTGCACGGCGTACGCGGTGGCGGTTCGCCGGTCGGCGTAGTCGTAGTCATCCTGGACGATGAGGGCTTCGAGCAAGGGGCCGCTCGTGAAGACGGTGCGGAAATCGTTCGTGTTGTCGAGCGTGCGCGACGCGTTGGCGCCGAGAAGCCACGGGCCCTGCCGCCATTCGAGCGTGGCGCCGCCCCGCGCGGTGCGTTCGGTCCATGCCCATCCGGCGTTGGCCCGCAGCACGAGCCCAGGGGCCGCGTCACGAAACCGGAGGCTGCCGCCCGCGCCCGTGAACAACCCTTCGACGCGATCGAAGTGGATGAAGTCCGCGAGCTGCTGGGTCCCGAAGCCGAGTCGCGGAGGCCCTGTCGAACGCCAGCGGTCCGGCATGTACGCCGCGAAGTCATCGGCACGCACGCTGGTGGTCGCTGTGCCGAGTGGCGTTTGCCACGCAGTAAACCCCGAGACACTGTCGGCCGGAGCAAACGTGAGCGTGTGCGGAAGCATCCGCATCCTGCCACCCGCCGGGACGCTGTCACGGATGCCGTCACGGACGCTGGTGTCAGGCGCCGCGCCGGCGGCGAGGGCTGATGCGCCTGCCGCTGCGCTCGTGTCTGGGCCTGCGTTCGCGCCTGCGTTCGCGCCTGCGTTCGCGTCTGCGTTCGCGTCTGCGTTCGCCCCTGCGTCGTTGAGGGTGTATTCGCCGAAGTGCGACACGATGCGCAACAGCGTCCGGTTCTCGCCTGCCACGGGCGAGCCCACTTCGACCTCGATGCGCTGGGTCGAAGGGAGCCAGTACCGGTTGCCGGCTTCACGGTTTGTGAGATCGATGAACGCGACGCCCTGGATCGCGAGCGCCTCGAGGCGCGCGCCGAGTTTCTCGTGTCCGCCCACCGCTTCGAACGCTCCCCGCATCCGTACGATCTCGGCGTATCGCAGATCGACGTCGACGTCACCCTCGAACAGCACGACGCGGTGCTGGAGATGCGCGCGCGGGGCGACGTGGATGCGCGCCACCGGGATCGTCTGGCCGTTCACACGGATCGTGACCGCAGTATCGCCGCCCGAATAGCGATAGACCTGTTCCCGGTCCCGCCCGAACGGATGGACTACGCGCACGAGGGTGTCGCGCGCGGCGGCCCGCCGGGCGCGGCGCGTCGTGTCGCCACCGAGGAAGAGACCGAGTCGGTTGCCGTACAGGACGGGGACCGCCCACGCCTGTTTGAGGACGCTCAGCGCCGAGATGTCGAAGCCGGCCAATCGCGACCGGTATCCGACGACGCGTTGCGTGAACGCGCCGCTCCGCTGCCATCGCGCGACCGTCGCGGCCTGTTCGATCTGTGTCGCGCCTTCCCGTCCATCGGGACTGCGCAGCAAGACCGATAGCTCGCTCTCGATGGTCACGCGATACGAATTGAGGCCGGGCGGCACCGTCGAATTCCGGGCCGCAACCCGGCCGGCCAGTGAGCGCAGCATCGGCGTTGCATAGACCGAATCCGCCGTGGAGTCCCGCGGGGGCGCCCGGGACGTGCCCTGAAGGGCCGGCGGCCCGGTGGCTGCCGCGAGCACCGCAAACAGGGGTAACACTCAGCAGGCCAGAGGTTTGCGTTGTCGCATGGGAGGCAGAAGAATGGCCGCCGTCACGACCGTGCGGTGGACGGCGAGCGCTGGTCAGATCCGGCGCAGCGAGGTCATCTTTGAAGATATGCCCGCTCGCGCGAGACCGGCGTTGGTGCCGGCCGGTATGGTCTCGTACTGGCAGGCAAGCCGGGCGCCACGATACAGCGTGCTGTTTGCGCTGCCGCTGTTGCTGCTCTACGAAGCGATGGCCGCGTTTCTCCCGACGGGGCGCGGACCCGAGTTGCGTAACGGCGCCGACGTACTGCTCTGGGATTTCTTTCTGACCGTGGCGGGCAAGCAGTACGCACCACTCGTGTTCGGCCTGTCACTGATCGGTTTCGGCGTGTGGCTCGTCGGCCGCGACCTGCGCAGGACGCGGACGCCGCTCGAAGGACGGTTCTTCCTGGGCATGGCCGGCGAGTCGTTCGTGCTCGCGCTCTGCTTCGGATCCGTGGTGGGCACGCTCACCGCTCACCTGGTGCAGTCCGCCGTGCGCCCCGGTGCAGCCACCGCGTGGGCGATGATGGCGGCGTCGCCGGCCGCCAGCCCGCTCGCGAGCGCACCGGCTGCGACGCGGGTGATGCTCTCACTCGGCGCCGGCCTGTACGAGGAGCTGCTCTTTCGGGTGATCCTCGTCTCGGGGATCGCGATGATTGCGCGGCGCGTGTTCGGCTGGCGGCCGTGGATCGGCGGCACCGTCGCGGTCAGCGTGTCGGCGTTGACGTTCGCGGCATTCCACTACATCGGTCCCTACGGCGACCCGCTGCGGCTCGACTCGTTCGTGTTCCGCCTGCTCGGCGGCATCGCCTTCAGTGTTCTGTACGTGAGCCGGGGGTTCGGCATCACCGCGTGGACCCACGCCTGCTACGACCTGCTGGTGCTCGTGGCGTAGATACCGCACTGGCGGCTGGTGGCCATGCGCCACCAGCCGCCACACACGCGCTACCAGATCGACACGCGTTTGTCCGCCGGGCGGACCATGGAATCACTCGCCTGGCAATGGAACGCCGCGGCGAACTCCGGCATGTTCGACAGCGGGCCATCGACGCGCCACCGTCCCGGCGAATGCACGTCCGTGAGAATCAGGTTGCGCGCGAACTCCGGACGAGACGTGGTTGCCCAGATTCGGGCCCACGACAGGAAGAACTGCTGCTCGGGTGTGAACCCGGCGTCCATCTCCCGCGGCTTGTTCGCGAGGGACCGCTCCAGCGCCGCGTACGCGACCTTGAGGCCGCCCAGATCGGCGATGTTCTCGCCCTGCGTGAGTTTGCCGTTCACGTGAAGCGAATCGTTGACCGTGTAGCCGTTGAACTGCTCCACGATTCCCTGCGCCCGCTCCTGAAATCCCTTCGCATCCTCCGGCGTCCACCAGTCGTGCAGGTTGCCCTGCGCGTCGAACTTCCGCCCCTGGTCGTCGAAGCCGTGTGTCATCTCGTGACCGATCGCCGCACCGATACCGCCGTAGTTGACCGCGTCCGGCGCCTTCGGATCGAAGAACGGCGGCTGCAGGATCCCCGCCGGAAACACGACTTCGTTGATGCTGGGCATGTAATAAGCGTTCACCGTCGGCGGCGACATCGTCCATTCCATCCGGTCCGCGGGGCGGCCGATCTTGTTGATGCGGCGCGCGTACTCGAAGTCGTTGGCCGCCACGAAGTTTTCGATGAACGGCCGCCGCGCCACGTCGAGTTTGGAATAGTCACGCCATTTGTCCGGGTAGCCGATCTTGTTCAGGTAAGCGTCGAGTTTCGTGATCGCCTGCTGGCGCGTCGCGGGGCTCATCCAGGCCAGCGTGCTGAGGTCCTCCCGAAGTACGGCTTCCATGTTGCGCACCATCGCCAGCGCCCGGGCCTTGGCCTCGGGCGGGAACGTGCGCGCGACATAGGCCTGGCCGAGCGCTTCGCCCATCGACTGGTCCGTCACACGGACGCAGCGCTTCCACCGGGGCAGCATTTCCTTCGTGCCGGTGAGAATGCTCTCCATGCGGAAGTCTTCGTTCACGAACCGCGAATCGAGCCACGGCTCGGCGCCAGCGAGAAAATGCCACCGGAGATAGGTCCGCCAGTCCGCGACCGGGACCGTCGTGAGGAGCGAATCGAGCGACCGGAAGAAATCCGGATCCGCGACGTTGACCGTCGTCCCATGCGGGACGTCCGCCTCCACGAGCCACTGGGCGAGACTGGCGTGCGGCACCAGCTTCTCGGCATCGGCCAGCGGCATGGGGTGATAGACCGCGTACGGGTCGCGCCGCTCGGTGCGCGGGCGGGAGATGCGCGCCAGCGACGTCTCGAGCGCCATCACATGGTCCGCCTCACCCTTGGCGGTCGCCTCGTCGTCCCCGGCCAGGACCAGAACGCGCGCGACGTGGCCCACGTACGCGGCCCGTACCGCGGCGGATGCCGAGTCGGTCTTGAGGTAGTAGTCGCGGTCGGGGAGACCGAGGCCGCCCTGGGAGAGCTGAAGGATCACCGCGCTACTGTTCTTCGCGTCCTGCTGCGAGTTCACGCCGAACACGACGTTCCCGCGCATCGCCTGCAGACGGGCCGCCTCGCGCCGGAACTGCGCTGGAGTCGTGACCGCCGCGAGGCGTGCGAGCTCGGGCTTAATCGGCGTCAGGCCCGCGGCTTCCACGGCGGCCGAATCCATGCACGTCGCGTAGTAGAGCCCCACCTTCTCGGTCGAGCTGCGCGCGGCCTTGTCTCCGGCCGATCCGGCGTGGCCCGATCCGGACGACGCGCTCGCGGATGGAGAACCAGTGGCCTCCCGCGCCGCCTCCTCGAGCACCTCGCGGACAGTCTCGCGATTGTGCTCCTGCAGCACGTCGAAGCTGCCCCACCGCGGATACGCCGCGGGAATGGGGTGATGCGCGCGCCATCCGCCGGTCGCGAACTGATAGAAGTCCTGGCAGGCGGCACACGTCGTGTCGAGATCAGCGCGGTCGATCCCGTGCACGAGGACCGAGGTATCGGACAACGCCGGCGGCCCCGCGGGCTGCTGGGCCCAGAGCGCGACCGGCGCGCCGGCGATCAGGACTGCGAGGACGACCGGATTGACAGACATGGGGGAGAGGGACCTCGGCTGTGGGAGCGAACGGCGCGGAGCGGCGCCGGTGAGCAAGCCGGCGATTTGCACTGGCTGCAGCAGCAGGATCTACGCCGTGTCCGGCGCGGAGGCAGTAGACGCGGCCAGCCTATGGGTACGCATAAAAAGCGCGGACCGTTGGCCCGAGGCGGCCGCCAGTACTGCCGAGCTGTCGCGAGCAACCACTACCAGATTGCGACGCGTTGGCCTGGAGGGCGGACCATCGGGTCACCGGTCTGGCACCGAAAGGCCGCGGCAAACTCCGGCATGTTGGACAACGGGCCGTTTACACGCCACCGGTTCGGTGCGTGCGGGTCGGTGAGCACGAGTTCCCGGGCGAGCTCGGGACGCGTTGTAGTCGCCCACAGACGCGCCCACGCCAGGAAGAACTGCTGTTCGGGGGTGAAGCCGGAGGATAACTGGCGCGGTTTGCCCGCCAGCGATCGTTCGAGTGCCGCGTAGGCGATCTTGAGGCCTCCGAGATCCGCGATGTTCTCGTCCTGCGTGAGTTTGCCGTTCACGTGCAGCGAATCATTGACGGTGTACGCGTTGAACTGCTCCACGACCGCTCGTGCCCAATGGGCGAAGCTCTTCGCGTCGCCCGCCGTCCACCAGTCGCGAAGGTTCCCGCGCGCATCGTACTGGCGCCCTTCGTCATCGAAGCCGTGCGTCATCTCGTGGCCAATCCCGGCGCCGATACCGCCGTAATTGACCGGGTCCGGTGCGTCAGGATCGAAGACTGGCGGCTGGAGCACTCCAGCTGGGAATACCACCTCGTTGTTGGTCGCGCTGTAGTACGCATTCACGGTGGGCGGTGACATCGTCCATTCCGTCCGGTCGGCAGGGAGTCCTGCCAGGTGCGCGCGCCGCGCGAACTCGAACGCGTTCGCCGCGAGAACATTCTCAACGAACGCCTGCCGCCCGATGGCGAGCGCAGAATAGTCCCGCCATTTGTCGGGATAGCCGATCTTGTTCTCGAATGCGTCGAGCTTCGCGATCGCCTGCCGGCGCGTCGCGGGACTCATCCAGTTGAGTGTGGCGAGGTCGCTGCGCAGCACTGATTCCATGTTGCGCACCATCGCGAGGGCCCGGGCTTTGGCTTCGGGCGAGAACGTGCGCGCGACGAAGGCACGCCCGAGCGCGTCGCCCATCGCCTGGTCGGTCGCATTGGCACAGCGTTCCCAGCGGGGCTGCATTTCGGTCGCGCCGTTCAGAACCGCGTCCATCCGGAACTTTTCCGCGGCGACGCGTGAATCCAGCCATTCGCCGGTTGCATCGAGGAGGTGCCAGCGCAGGTAGGCGCGCCAATCCGCCACCGGTGTCGTCGCGAGCAACGTGTCGAGCGATTGAAAGAAACCCGGCTCGGCGACGTTGAACGATGCGACGCCCGGCGCGCCCGCGTCGCGCAGCCACGCGCTCCAGCCAACATGCGGAGTGAGCCGCTCCGCCGCGGCCAGGGACATCCGGTGGTACACGGCGTACGGGTTCTGCCGCTCGGTGTTCGGGTGGGCGATCCGTGCCAGCGCCGTCTCGAGCGTCATGACCCGCGTGGCTTCATCCGCCGCCGTCGCGCTGTCGCCGGCCACCAATGTCAGGGTCCGCGCGATGTGCGCGACGTACGCAGCGCGGATCGCTAGCGCCGCGGAGTCGGTCTTGAGGTAATAGTCTCGATCGGGAAGGCCGAGGCCGCCCTGGGACACCGACAGAATCATCTCGTTGCTGTTCTTCGCATCCTGCCGGGAGCCGATGATGAACATGACGTGGGTCCCGCGAGCCTGCAGGCGCGCGGCTTCCTGGTGGAGCGCAGGCAGTCCGTCGATCGCGGCGATTCTCGCGAGCTCGGGCGCAAGGGGGGACAGCCCCTGCATCTCTGCCGCAGCCGAATCCATACACGTGGCGTAGAAGATCCCGAGCTTTCTGATGTCGCGCTGGGCAGCCCCGCCGTTCGTGACGTTCGTATCCCGTGCCGCCTCTTCGAGAACCTGCCGGACCCGTATACGGTTGTGCGCCTGCAACACATTCAACCTTCCCCAATCCGCGAACGCCGGAGGCACCGGATTCCGCGCCCGCCATCCGCCGGTCGCGAACCGATAGAAGTCCCGGCACGCGGCACACGTCGTGTCGAGATCGGCGCGGTCGATGCCATGGATGACCGGTGCGGTGTCTGGCGATGGGGCGGCCTCAGGCTGCTGGGCCGTGAGCGCGGTGGCCGGACTCGCGATCAGTATCGCGAGCCCGAGGGTGCGTAGGGACATCGGTGATGGGTCTCCCTTGAGCAGGAAAACATCGAGCGTCGCAGGCCCACGAGACCCGCCTGCGACACTACGGACCGCACAAATGTTTGTTACAACCGGGGCGGCGGGCGCAGCGCGGCTGGTCGCATGAGAATGCGCCGGTGTGGGGCCGGCATCCGAAGGGCCGGCCGCGACCGGCCCCTCCCAAAGCAGTTCGGTGCCGCTACGGCGTGGACGAATCCGGCGGGGCGCCGATCCGCCGTGCACTGAAGTGGAGGAGCTTCGGATTGGTGGGATCGCGCCGTAGCGCGGTCATGAGCAGGCCCTGGGCGTGGAGGCCGTCACCATCCTCCACCATCATGCGCGCCAGATCCACCACGGCGTCGCTGCAACGATAGTCCTCGTCGAGCGCCTTCTCGTAGGCGATGCGCGCACTGTCACGCATCCCCGCACGCGTCGCCGCTTCGCCACGCGCCACGTACACGAGGGCCCGAGCCGCGCGCGCGGCGCTGTCGCCGGAACCAACGTGCTCGGTGGGCTCGGGCGGTAGAACCACGCCCGTTGGCTGCGCCGCGTGCTGCGCGCTGTCGCGCGCGCCGGGGCGAGTGGCAGTCTGTTGGGCCTGCGCGGGCATCACGGCGCAACACGCCACCACGACACCCAGAAACATCAGTCGCATGATGCTCAAACTATGGCCGGGTGCGAAGAGTGGGTAGATGCGGCGCACGAGGGCCGCGCGAGGGGTGACACGCCGCCGCGGCTACGGCGTGCGCTGGGTCGCGAGACGTTCGAGCTGCTCGGTCGCCGCCGTCCAGGCCTCCAGCGCCGCATCGAGCGTCCGCCGCGCGCGCTCGAGGGAGACGCCAAGCTCGGCGCTCCGGGCGACGCCGTCCGGTGTCGTATAGAGCGCGGGATCTTCCAGCGCCGCAGCCAGCGTCGCGACGGTGCTCTCCGCGGCCGTGACGGCGTCTTCGGCGGCAGCGGCGGTCCGCCGTGCGGTCCGCAGCGCGTTCCGCTCGCGATTCGCGTCCGGCGCGGTACGCTCGGTGCGCCGGTGCTCCCGCACGCGCCGCAGCGACTCCTCCTCCGCGGCGGCCACTGTCGCGGCATGCGCACGCTCGGCGCTCGCCACCTCCCATTCGGCAAAGCTGCCGTCGAACGTCGTGATGCGCTGCTCGTGCAGCACCCATACCCGCGTCGCGAGCGCGCGCAGCAGCGCGCGATCGTGGCTGACCAGCAGCACGGTTCCGGGATAGCGCTCGACCGCGTCCTCGAGTGCCTCGATCGATTCGACATCCAGGTGATTCGTCGGCTCATCGAAGATGAGCAGGTTCGCGCCCGACAGCATGATCATGGCCAACGCGACGCGCGCACGTTCGCCGCCCGAAAGTGTGTCGGCCCGCCGCAGGACCTCATCACCCGAGAAGCCGAAGCGCCCGAGGTGCCCCTGGATCTGGCCCCGCGTCCAGAGCGGGCGCAGTTCGTTGATGATGTCGTAGAGATTCTTTCCGAGCGGGACCTGCGCGAGATCCTGCCGGTAGTACGCCGCGCTGATCGACCCGCCGAGCCGCAGTTCGCCGGCCGCAGTGGCACGCCGGCCGACGATCGTCTCCAGCAGCGTCGACTTGCCCGCTCCATTCGGCCCGATCAGGCCCACACGGTCGCCGCGCATGATGCGGGCGGCGAGGTCCCGCACCAGTGTGCGGTCCTCAATGGCGATGCGCGCGTCGCGCGCCTCGAGCACCTGGTCGCCGCCGCGCTCGCGAACGTCGAACGCGACCGCCATCGTGCCTTCTGCCGACGGGGGCGGGCTGAGGCGCGGTAGCCGGTCGAGCCGTTTCCGCCTGCCTTTGGCTTGCCGGCTGTTCTGTCCCGCGATGTTGCGGCGGATGTAGTCCTGCTCCTTGTCGACCACCCGGCGCTGGCGGTCGGCCGCGCGCTGCTGCGTGAGGCGGCGTTCGCCGTGCTGCGTGACGAACGCGGCATAGTCCCCCGTATACGGCGTCGCGGTGCCGTCCTCGACGTGCAGGACGTGATCCGCCACCGCGGCGAGGAACGCCCGGTCGTGGCTGATCACGACGACGGTCGATGTCGTGTCCTGCAGATATTGCTCGAGCCACTGCGTGGTCTCGAGATCGAGGTGATTGGTCGGCTCGTCGAGGAGCAGCACGTCGCCGGACACCACGAGTTGGCGCGCCAGGCCCAGGCGTCCGCGCTCTCCGCCCGACAGCGCGGCGAGGGGACGCGTGCGCGCATCGGCGGGGTCGAAGCCAAGCCCGTGAAGAACCGTATCGACCCGTGGGGCGATCGTATAGCCGCCGTCGTGTTCGAATCGCTCAAGGTCGCGGCCGTAGCGTGCGAGTGCGGCCTCGCTCGCATCCGCACCGAGGGCGATCGCCTGCTCGGACAACGAGCGCTCGAGGGCGAGCAGCTCCGCGAACTCGCCCGCGGCTGCCTCCCAGACCGTCGTGGCGTCGCCGAAATCGCGGTGCTGCTCCAGGAGCGACACGCGCACGCCGCCGACACGCGACACCTGTCCCGTCGTCGGCTCGAGCGCGCCCGTGATCAGCCGGAAGAGGGTCGTCTTGCCCGTGCCATTGCGGCCGACGATCCCCCACTTGTCACCGGCGGCGATGGTCACGGTGACATCGTGGAGTAACTCGGTGGCGCCAAAGGACACGCCGACATTCGACAGCGAGAGTTGCGTCATGGATTCAGGAAGGAGACTGCCGCGGCCGGGGATCCGGCCGCCCGAAATATCGGTGCCTGGCCGCCCGGACGGGGCCGGCGCGTGGAACGCGCCCGGTCCGGCCGCAGCGTCAGGCCTTGTGGCGCGCCGGGCCCGGAGCCGTATTCGCGTCCGCCGCGATCCACTCCTTCCACGCTGCTTCGTCGAGGCCGATCGTGAGACGGTGCTGCCAGCGCGCGAGCGGGGTGCGGAGCAGCATCGGATCGCCCGCGAGGAGCTCCATCCATCGCTCGTCCGAATACCGGGCGGTTCCAAGCCCTCGCTCGGCAAACCGGTTTCCGGTTCGCGCGATCAGCGCCTCCGCTCCGAACTTCTGCGCGAACCGCTTGAGCTCACCCAGCGACGCCGCGCGTTCTTGCAGATCCACGAAATGCACGCGGATCCGGCGCTCCGAAAAGAACCGGAGCGCCTTGCGCGTGTCCGAGTCCTTCTTTGTACCGAAGATCTGGACTTCCAATCTGGTTGCCTGCCTCTCGGGTGAATGAGGAGTCGTGCCACTCCGTGACGGTGGTCACGCCGTTGACGGAGCGGCAGACTGCCCGCCCTGCGCCAGCTCGGTGGCCATGATCTCGAGGTCGAACCCTTCCTTTCGAATGCGGAGATCGTAGTAGAGCAGCGTGATGACGACGGTGAAGAACGGATAGATCAGCAGACTGGCGAGGTTGCCGCCCAGCGTCGTGAGCGCCGTGCCGGCATGGATGAACACCCCGGCGATGCCCACGAGGAAGAGCGCGATGATCTCGATGACCCCGACGAGGAGCAGCGTGAGAAAGAGCACGCCGAGGATGCGGCCCACCGATCCGGCAGCGAGTTGCCGGGACCGCGTCAATGCCGCCACCGCGGTCTTTCCCTCGATCATCACGATCGCCGTGCCGGCAAAGAGCCAGGCCAGGCACAGCAGCCCCGGGATGACGAACGCCACGAAGCCAATGGCGGTGATGATGCTCTGGAGCACCGCGACGCCGAGCACGGACCAGAACCGGTTGATCACCCGTTGCACGGCGTTGACGATGGAGACCTCGCGGCCGAGATAGCTGTCCGAGATCACGACGACCACAGCGGCCGTCGACACGATGCTGAACATCACGGTGATCACGGCCCCGATGAACAGCGCGAACAGCTGCTCGCCGCCGGGCAGCCGTCCCGCACGAACGTCAGGCAGGAACAGCCGGATAATGAACGCCGGAATCAGGAAGATGGCCGACGCCGTGACGATCTCCATATAGTGCTGGCGTAGCAACTGGACGGCGGCATCGATCAATTCCGTCGTGGAACGCGGACGTAGAGCGACTGGCGGCATCGAGGCTCCTCCGGACGCAGGGTGGGCGATCTCGGACGCAGCACCGAGCGGCCGGCGTTCCAGCACGCACGGGCCACTCGCACGAACCACTGGAATTTCTAGGGCAACCAGTGGCACTCGGGGCGTCGCAAATGTAGCATTGCCGAGCTCGGCTCGCACGCGCCCGCACCGCTATCGCCACTGGAGTCACTGGTGTCCCCGTCGCCGCCCGGACGCGCTGTTCCCCTTCGGTACCGGCCGGCTTGGTGGTTGCCAGGCCGGCACTTACGGACCCTGTGGGGCCGGCTGGGGCGACGGCTCCCCGTTGTCGCGACCCGCCGGGAGCGCTTGGAAACCCCCGATGGCGATGTGCTGGAACTCGACCGGCTCGATGGCGCCACCTCCAGCGCGCCGAGGCTCGTGATCCTCCACGGCCTCGAAGGGACGCCCGAGTCGCGATACGCACGGGGCATGCTGGCCGAAGCCGCGCGGCGCGGGTGGGGCGCGGACCTGATGTATTTCCGGTCGTGCGCCGGCACGCTCAACCGTGCGCGGCGCCTCTACCACTCCGGTGAAACCAGCGATCTGGCCTTCGTCACCAGTTATATCATCCGTGAATACGAGCACGCGCCCCTCGTGTTCGCGGGATTTTCGCTGGGTGGCAACGTGCTGCTCAAATGGCTCGGCGAACGCGGCACTGATCTGCCCGCACAGGTGCGCGGGGCGGCCGCGGTGTCGGTCCCGTTCGATCTCGCGCGTGGCGCTCGCCACATCGGCAAGGGATTCGCGCGCGTCTACGAGTCGAGCTTTCTCCGCTCCCTCAAGCGAAAGACGCTCGCGAAGCTCGAGCAATATCCCGATCTCACGGACCCGGACCGGCTGGCGCGGTCGCGGTCGATCTACGACTTCGACGACGCGGTGACGGCTCCGGTCCACGGATTCCGGAACGCCGATGACTACTACGCGCGATCGAGCTCACTCGGCTACCTCGCCTCGGTGCGGGTGCCCACATTGTTGCTGAGCGCCATCGATGATCCGTTTCTTCCGCCTGAGGTGCTGGGCGAGGTCCAGGCGGTCGCCGCCCGCGCGCCGGCGCTGATGCTGGAGTTCGTGCCGCGCGGCGGCCATGTCGGCTTCGTGATGGGTCCGCCATGGCGTCCGTTCTACTATGCGGAATGGCGGGTCGCGGAGTTTCTCGCGAACGTACTCGACACCGCGTGAGTGCCCGCATAAGATCGGAGCCGGATGGACGATGGCAGGCTGCCCGGGGTCCAACGGCTGCCGCCACGCGGCCACCATCCTCCGGCATCGGCTCATGTATGACCGTCCACCAACTCGAGGTCGCGTGCTGCAATCACGCCAGAGAATCGCGCGCGTCTGGAATCACCAGCGCACAGTGGTCGCGATAGTGGTCGCCGGAATCCCCGGTTTCACGCTCGCCGCGGGAGCACAGGGCGCACCCGGCGCGCCCGTGCATCCGGTGGTTGGCCGGTCCGTCGTGGCGACGACGTACGGCATAGTCGCGACGAGCCAGCCGCTCGCATCGATGGCGGGCATCCAGATCCTCGAGCGCGGCGGGAATGCCATCGATGCCGCCATCGCCGCCAACGCGACGATCGGTTTGATGGAGCCCATGATGAATGGCATGGGCGGCGATCTGTTCGCGATCGTCTACGAAGCCAAGACGGGAAAACTCTACGGCCTCAACTCCAGCGGGTGGGCCCCCACGGGCCTCACGCCCGGGCTGGTGACTGCCCGCGGCGCCGCGCACCCGGGCGAGACGGGCGCCCCCCGGATGCCGAATCGCGGCATCTACACCGTGACAGTCCCCGGCGCGGTCGCGGGATGGGACGCGCTCCGCGAACGATTCGGCCATCTCCCCTTCTCCACCATACTCGCCCCGGCAATCCACTACGCCGAGTCCGGATTTCCGGTGAGCGAAGTGGACGCGCGTATGTGGGGCGAAGCGCAGGTGCTGTTGTCGGCGGATCCCGGTGCGAGTGCGACGTATCTCCCCGGAGGCCGCGCGCCCGCCGCTGGTACGCTGTTCCACAACCGCGATCTGGCGGCATCGCTCCGCGCCATCGCGGCGCATGGCCGCGATGGGTTCTATCGCGGGCGCACGGCGGACGCACTGGTGGCGTTCTCGCATGCCGAGGGCGGCACGCTCACACCCGCCGACCTCACGGAGTTCCAGCCGGAGTGGGTCACGCCGATACAGACCACTTACCGTGGCTGGACGGTGAGCGAGCTGCCGCCCAACACCCAGGGCGCCGGCGCGCTCATGATGCTCAACATCATGGAGCGGTTCCCACTCGGTGAATACGGATTCCACAGCGCCCGGGCGCTGCACGTGATGATCGAAGCGAAGAAGCTCGCGTACGCCGATGTGCTGCGCTACGTCGGCGACCCGCGGTTCAGCGAGATTCCCGTGCAGGCGATGCTGAGCAAGGATCACGCGGCCGCCCGCGCGGCGCTCATCGACCCGCAGCGCGCCCAGTGCGATGTGCAGCCATCGACGCTGGCTGGCGCGAAACCACCCGCGGGAAGCGAGACGATCTATCTGAGCGTCGTCGACCGCGCGGGCAACATCGTATCGCTGATCCAGAGCAACTACTCGGCGTTCGGCTCGGGACTCGTCGCACCGGGCACGGGCTTCGTCCTGCAGAACCGCGGCGCCCTCTTCAGTCTCGTGGCTGGCCAGGCCAACACCCTCGCACCACACAAGCGGCCGCTGCACACACTGATTCCTGGCTTCATGCAGAAGGGCGAGACCCGGATCGGATTCGGCATCATGGGCGGATGGAATCAGGCCCAGGCCCATGCGCAGTTCGTCGCCGGGATCGCGGACTTCGGGCTCGATATCCAGGAAGCGCTCGAAGCCGGCCGCTTCACCAAGCCGACGTTCGGGGGCTGCGATGTCGAGATCGAATCGCTGGTGAGCGATTCCACGCGCACCAGCCTCACCGCCCTGGGCCATCAACTCAAGGTGTTGCCCGCGCGCACCGGAGAGTTCGGCTATGGCCAGGCCGTGATGAGTGATTCGGCCGGTGTGCACTTTGGTGCGTCCGACCCGCGCCACGACGGTGCCGCCATCCCCGAAGGCCCCGGTGATGCCTTCCCGCTACCGCCCGCGGTCACACCGCATCGGACAGGCTCGTGAAGTTGAAGTCGTGAGCCTTGACGGCGGGCATGGCGACATCGCCGCCCGCTTCGGTTCCTGCAAGCCGCACCGGCGCGCTCATGGCTTCGACGTTGTTGAGCAGGAAGATCGGTGAATCGTTGAACCGGAAGTTCTTCACGGGGTGCGTGACCGCGCCGTGCTCGATCAGGTAGGTCCCGTCGCGCGTCAATCCCGTGAACAGCGCCGTGCGCGGATCCACGGGCCGGAGGTACCACAGGCGCGTGACGAGAATCCCGCGCTCCGTCCCCTTGATCATGTCGTCGAGCGTCGACGAGCCGCCCGCCAGCTTGATCGAGTTGCGGATCCCGGAGAACGGCTTGTTCTGCTTTTTGGCCCAGAACCGGCTGTAGGAGAGGTTGGCCAGCACACCCTTGTCGATCCAGACTTGCCGGGTGAGCGGATAGCCCTCGCCGTCAAAGGGCGCCGCGAGCAGTTGGGGGTCGGCCGGATCGGAGAACAGCGTGACGCTGGAATCGGCGACCTTCTGCCCGACCTTCGATCCACCGGAGCTGCTGGTGAACGGGCTCCGCCCTTCGTCTGCCTGCCGCGCATCAAGGAAGAAATTCAGGAGCTGCACGAGATCGCCGACCGCCTGCGGCTCGAGCACTACCGTGTAGCGCCCGGGCTCGACCGCGACGGCATCGCGTGACCGGCGCGCCTTTTCGAGCGCGTGGGTCGCAATCGCCCCGGCGTCGATCTTGCCCCAATCCCGCTCGTCCGCGCCGGCCCAGCCCGAGCCCGTACCGTCGGCCGTCCGGACGGTCAGCGTGTAGTTGGCGTCCGTGTCACGGTGGTACGCGGACAGCCCCGTCTTGTTGGTGAGCAGCGTCGCGCGGGACACCACGATGATGTACCCCGCGGCGACCGACGCCTCGGCGCCCGACGACGCGCGGGCCGGCTGGAGGGCAGTAAGCGCGGCGCGCGCCCGCTGCTCCGGAGTCACGGAGGCGGTCCCCTCGAAATACGCGTCGACTGACGGGTATTGCTGCGGCCCCACTGGCGGCATGGCGTCCGGATCGTCGGGGGCGAGTTTGGCGAGGACTTCGGATCGCGCAACCGCGGCGGCGATCGCATCGTCCGACGTGTCGTTAATCTGGACGATGGCGTGCTTCGGGCCGAACGAATGTGTTGACCGTCACGGTGGTGTCCGTGACATCGCCCGCTGTCGCGAGCTGATTCGCGGCGAAGCGGGTGTTGCCGGCCACGGTGCTGGTGACCGTGATCTCGCAACCGTCGGCCGTCGAACGCTTCAACGCGCGGTCGGCGATCCCCTGCATCGCATCGCGCGACAGCACCGTGAACGCGTCGGTGTCGCGATGGCGGCGGCCACCCAGCGTCGTGACCGCGTCGCGGATCACTTCGCGGCGGGAAAGCGGCGCGGAAGTCGTGAAGCGGCTCATGCCTTTCTCCCCGTGTTGATCACGTTGACTTGTGAGAAGTGTACGGGGACCGCGCCGTGGCTCACCGCGTTGATCTGCGGGGGTTGGCCCTTGCCGTCGAAGAACGAGCCGTTGAGCTCATACGAGCGCTTGCCGCCGATCATCTTCATGCTGTTCCAGAAGTCTGGTGTGCGGATCTGATAGGCGACGTCCTTGAGCATGCCCGTGATCTTGCCGCCTTTGATCTCGTAGAAGAGCTGCCCGCTGAACTGCGCGTTGTAGCGTTGCTGGTCGATCGAGAAGGAGCCGTCGCCGATGATCGCGATGCCGCGATCGGTGGCCGCGATCAGATCCTCCCACGTGTGGTCTTCCTTTCCCGGAAGCAGCGACACGTTCGGCATCCGCTGGAACTGCACGTTGGCCCAGTCCTGCGCGTAGCAGCAGCCGTGTGACCTTGTCGGCCGGCCCTGCTTGTCGTACCACCACTTGAGCCAGGGCGCCTGCTCGCGCGTCGTCTGGTAGTCGTTGAGGATGCCGTCCTTGATGATGAGAAAATCCTCGGGACGCACGCCGTCGTCATCGTATCCCATCGTCGACAGACCGCCCGCCTGGGAGCGGTCGCCCTGGATGTTCATCATCGGCGGGCCGTAGCGCAGATGCCCGAGGGTTTTCTCCGGCGGCGTCACGAAGCTCGTGCCCGCGAAGTTCGCCTCGTATCCCTTCGCGCGATCGAGCTCCGTCGGGTGCCCGATCGACTCGTGGATCGTGAGCCAGAGATTCGACGGATGCAGCACGAGATCGTAGCGGCCCACGTCGACCGGCTTGGCCGAGAGGCGCTGGTTGGCATCCTCGCCCCACTGCTGGGCGTGGCCCGGCAGATCCTTTTCGATCACGTATTCCCAGCCGCGGCCCATCGGTGCCACGACATTCGTCCGGTTCTGGAAGTCGGTGCGGTCGGCGGACACCGCCGTGATCTGCATCGTTGGGAAGCTGCGAATCAGCGTCTGGCGAATCAATGACCCGAGCGTCGAGGCGTAGTTCCGTTCTTCCTTGGCGAAGAACAAGCCGCTCGTGACGAATTTGACATTGGGCGCCTTGAGCGCCGCCGCGTTGGCCTTGAGCAGGACGTCGGTCTTCTGCTCGAGCGGTATCGTCCACGGGTCGGTCGTGAAGTTGCTCTGCCAGGTGACGTCGGCATACGCGGGCGCCGGCGCCAGGACCACGGCGGCGTCGCGGGCGACGCGAGTACCGCGCGCCGTCGCCACCGCCTGGCGCCCCGCGGCCGCCACCGCATCCGGCGTCAGCGCGCGTGTGGCCGCGAACCCCCAGGTGCCGTCGACCATGGCGCGGACGCCGCAACCGATCGTGTCGAGATCCACGACGTTCAGGATCTGCTGCTCGCGCGTGAAGACGAAGTTGCGTTGAAGGCGCTGGATGCGCGCGTCCGCGTATTGCGCGCCGGCCATTGTCGCGGCATTGAGCGCGGCCGCGAGCAACTCCTTGACCGCGGGCGGATCGCCGATGACGGCCGCGGCGTCGCCCGGCGCATCGTGTCTCGCCATCCCGAGTACCGGGGATTCCCAGAGGGGGCCGCGGCCAGTGTGCACGGCAAGCACGGCGGCGGCAGCGGCGCCCTGCTTCAGGAACTCTCGACGGTCTGCCATTCAACGTCCTCGAACGAGAAAAGTATGCGAAGGGGCACGGCCTTCATGGGACACGGCATCCACTGCGGCGGTTGCCCACGGTGCAAGCCGAGCGAGCGGAAACGCGAGCGAAGATAGCTGGCGGTACCACGGGCTGCGAGACGGGCGGCGGCGCCGTGGGCTCAAGCTGGTACGGCGGTCGGAAGACGCAGCGTCGCGAGACAGCCTGGCGCGCCATCGCGGTTCGCCAGCGTGAGCGTCCCGCCGTGGGCCTCCGCGATCTGGCGGCTCAACGCGAGGCCGATGCCGGACCCTTGCGGCTTCGTCGTGAAGAACGGAACGAACAGGTTCGCCGTCGCGGTCAGCCCGGGCCCTTCGTCCGACACCGTGACATCCACGTGCCCGTCGCCGGCGGTCCACGTCATGGCGAGTCCACCGCCTGTTTCGAGAGATGCATCCGCGGCGTTTCGCACCAGGTTGATCAGCAGTTGGTCGAGCTGATCGGCGTCACCGGCGATCGTGACCACCGGACCGCTCTCCACGCGCACGGGCACCCGCGCCTCGAGCGTCGCGGTGCGCTGCACCCAGCCGCCGACGTCCATCGGCGCGAGCCGTGGCCGCGGAAGCTGCGCCAGGCGTGCGTATGCGGACATGAAGCGCGACAGCGCTTCGGATCGGGATCCGATGATCGCGAGCCCGCGGCTCACGTCACCGCCGAGATCGGCCGGCGGCGGTTGGCGGGAGACCATCTCGCGGAGCGTGTATGCGATCGACTGGATGGGAGCGAGTGAGTTGTTGATCTCGTGGCTGAGCACCCGGACAATGCGTTGCCACGCCACGAGTTGCTCCTCGCGCAAAGTCCGGCTGAGGTCCGTTAGCACGAGCAGCGTATGCGAGCGGCCGCCCCGGCGGATGTGGGTGCGTCGCACGCCCCAACGGCCCGCACCGCCCGGCAGCGCAAAGTCTTCGACACGAGGCACCTCGCCTGTCAGGGCGGACGCCAGCTGCAACGCCGCCGCCTCGCGCCCGAGCAATCGCTCGCCGGGCTGCGCGAGCAACCGCTCGCCGGCGCGGTTGACCAGGCGCAGCCGCCCGTCCTCGTCGAAGGCGAAGACGGCGACGTCGATCTCCGTCATCACGGTGCGGAGCAGCGCCGTGGCTTCCATCTCGCCGAGCCGCCGGGTGCGAAGCTGGTCACCGAAGAGATTGGTTTCGAGCAGCGTGAGACCCAGCGCGTCATCGGGCCGCGCCCCGCGAACCCGCAGGGTGTAGTCACCGTCGCGGAGGCCGGCGATCAGGTTCGAGAGCGTCCGCAGCGGATGCACCACGACGGCACGCACGGCGAGCGCGCCGCCGATCCACGAGGCGCCGAGCGCGGCCAACGCCGCCCAGCGGGCCAGAGCCGGCATGGTCGTGCGCTCGAGAAACACGGCCGCGACGATCAGAGCGGGAAGCGCGGGGAGGAGCGCCAGCGCGAACACCCGCCGTTCGTGGCGCACACGTTGCCACCAGTAACCCGGCGAGTCACCTCCGGGCGCAATCCCTTCAGTTGGTACAGACGGCGCGTCGGCGCCGCTCACGCCGGCCTCTGCTACCGCGACGCCGGGTGTATCCCGCACGCCGGCGCGCGTGGCCGGTCTCTCCGTGCGCACATCACTGGCCATTGCTTTCCAAGCGGCGGTAGAGCGCGCTCCGGCTCAATCCCAGTGCCTTGGCGGCCTGGCTGACATTTCCGCCGAATCGCGACAGCGCGCGGTCGATGATTGCCCGCTCGGCTTCGGCCAGCGTCAGGTCTTCGAGACGCGCAGGCGGACCCGGCGGCCGAAGGCCCAGATCCCCCGCGCGCACCGTCGCGCCTTGCGCGAGCAGCACGCCGCGCTCCACCGCGTGATCCAGCTCTCGCACGTTGCCGGGCCAATTGTGCGTGAGGAGCGCCTGCGCCGCGCCGGCATCGAGCGTGAGCCCGCGGCGGCCGTAGCGCAGCGCATGCTGATCGAGGAAATGCCGGGCGAGAGGCAGGATGTCCTCGCGGCGGTCTCGGAGTGGAGGAAGCGCGATCTCGATCGTGTTGATGCGGAACAGCAGGTCCTCGCGGAAGCGTCCGCCCGTCACTTCGTCGCGGAGATCGGCGTTCGTCGCGGCCATGATGCGGACGTCCACCCGCTTGGTTCGCGACGATCCGACCCGCTCGACTTCGCGCGTCTGCAGCACGCGGAGCAGCTTGGACTGCTGTCCCATGGAGATATTGGCGATCTCGTCGAGAAAGAGCGAGCCCCCGTCGGCCAGCTCGAAGCGGCCAGCGCGGTCGGTCTTGGCGTCGGTGAACGCGCCTCGCACGTGGCCGAACATCTCGCTTTCGAACACCCCTTCGGACAATCCGCCGAGGTTGACGGCGGTGAACGGCCTTTGCGCGCGTCCCGAAGCGGCGTGCAGCCACTGCGCGACCAGCTCCTTTCCGGTCCCGTGCTCCCCGGTGATGAGCACGTTGGCCTCGGAGGGTGCGATCCGCGCCATGAGGTCGAGCACGGGCCGCATGCGCGGCGACTCGGCAATCAGCAGCGGACGCCCGGGGCTCGATCGCAGCGTATCGATCTCGGTCTGAAGCTGCCGGCCCGCGCGCAGCGCGCGTCCCATCTCCACCTGGCGCCGCAGGGTGAGCACCAGGCGCTCGTTGCTCCACGGCTTCTCGACGTAGTCGTAGGCCCCGCGCCGCATCGCTTCCACCGCGCCGTCCACACTGCCCCATGCGGTCATGACCGAAACCGGCAGCGTCGCGTCCGCCGCGCGGATGCGGCCGAGGAGGTCGATCCCTTCGTCGCCCGAGGTCGTGTCGCGCGCGTAGTTCAGGTCGATGAGCGCGGCATCGAGATCGCCGCCCTGCACCGCGAGCAATACCCCGGCCGGCGACAGCGCGGTTTCGACATCATAGTTCTCTCCCTTAAGGAGAAGCCTGAGGGCTTCGAGGATGTCGGGCTGGTCGTCGGCAACGAGAATCCGCGGGCGCCGGGCCACGACCGTCGTTTCGGTCACTCCATCCTCCGGGGAATCACTCGGCCCTCAGGGCGATGACCGGATCGACGCGCGCGGCACGCCGCGCCGGAACAAAGCACGCGAGCGTCGCCACTGCGCCCATCACGGCCACGACTATCACGAACGTTACGGGATCGGCCGGGGTCACGCCGTAGAGACGGCTGCGGAGGAACCCGGACGCGGCGATCGCCAGGAGCAGCCCAACGGCCACGCCGCCGCCGATGGGCGCCAGCCCCTGCCACATCATCGAAGTCACCACGCGTGCCGAGTCCGCACCCAGCGCCATGCGGATCCCGATGTCGCGGGTGCGCTGAAGCACGATGTAGGCGACGACACCATAGAGGCCGAGCGCCGCGAGAATCAGTGTCGCGACGCCGAAGCTCGTGAACAGCAGCGCGCCGGTGCGGTATGGCTGGATCTGTCCCGCCAGCTCCTGCCTGACCGGCCGCACGTTCAAGAATGGAAGATCGGCCGCCGTTCCGCGCATGGCGCCTCGTATGCGTGTGAGAAGCGGCGGCGTGATCTCGCGCGCCCGGATGACGATCGTGGGCTGCCAGAACTGGCTGTGTTGCGCCCGCGGGATGAAGTACCGTGGTGTCGGCACCTTCGAGATGTCCGTTCGAGAGTCGGCCGCGACTCCGACCACCTGCGTGCAGGGCGTTGGCGGCGGCGCGCCGAAGCCGATCTTGAGGCACTGGCCCAGCGGCGTGCGTCCGGGCCAGTAGTGGCGGGCGATCGATTGGGACACGATGGCGACCGGCTGGCTGCCCGCGCGGTCGCCGTCGTCAATGTCTCGCCCCATGATCAGCCGAAGCCCGGACGCCGAGAGGTAATGAGGCCCGACGAAGTTGACGACTGGTCCGGACGGCAGCTGCGGTGCTGGACCGGTCGCGAGTGTCACGGGAAAGGCTTCGCTCCCGCTGAACATGGGCACATCCTCGATCGCAGCCGCCGTGACGCCGGGCAGGAGTGCGATCCGCGCGAGCATCCGGTCGTACAGTGCGGCCGCGCCGGCCGAGTCGTAGCGCGCCGACTTGAGATCGGTGGACGCCAGCACGACGTGATCTGTGTCGACGCCGATGTCTGCACGCGTAGCGTGTTGCAATGATCGCAGGAACAATCCGGCCGCGGCCAGAATCGCCAGTGACAGCGCGGCCTGGCCACCCATGAGCCACGATTGGACGCGGAACGTCGCGGTTGATCCGCGCGCTGCGCTATCCCGCATCGGCATGGAGACGCCAGCCCGGCTCGCGACGATGGCTGGTACGATACCGGCAACGATGGTCGCCATGGCGATCGCGGCAACCGTAAAAAGCAACACGCCGCCGCTGAGGGCCGGACGCGAATCCGCAACGCCGAAGTAGCGTGCAATGTCGGTACCCCAGATTCGCAGGACGAGGCCGAGCACGCCGCCGGCCCCGGCAATGATTCCGCACTCGGCCATCAATTGCCGCATGATGCGCGCGCGGCTGGCACCCAGTGAGAGACGGACCGCCAGCTCGTGGCGCCGGCGTGTGCCGCGCGCCAGCAGCAGGTTGGTGAGGTTGAGACAGGCGACGAGCAGCACGCAGATGACCGCACCGAAGAGCCAGAGCGCGAGCGACGCCTGTGCCGGGCGCTCGGGCCCACGCGCCTCCAGGAGCGGCGCGCCCACGACGACCGGATGCGGATCGAGCGCGCGTACAGGCGGAGCGCCGGGCGCCACGCTGGCCGCGGTGGTGTCGGTGGCATCGCCGCGCGCGACGAATGTCGTCGCTTCCCGCAGGGCGCTGGCCGGCGGGACATCCGGCGCAAGGTGCCCGAGGAACCGGAACGTCGACGTGAGGCGGGTGCCGGCGATTGCGTCGAATTCGCTGTGGATCTCGGAGAGCGGCACCCAGACATCGACGTAGTCGCTGGATTCGCCGCGGAAATTCGGTTCGGTGACACCCACCACCGTGTACGGCTGGTTGTCGAGGACGAGCGTGCCGCCCACCGCATCGGGCCGCCCTCCGAGAGTGGATTGCCAGAACCGGTGGCTCACGACGACGACCCGGTGCGGGCCTGGCGGCGTGTCCTCGTCCTCCGCGAAGAATCGCCCGGCGATCGGACGCGCACCGAGGACGGTGAAGTAGCTCGCGGTAACCCCTTTGCCGGATACGCGACGGGCATCGGCACCACGGCCGGCGCTGTACGTCTCATCCAGATACGCGGCGACGGCCGAGAACGCGTGCGTCGCCTGGCGGAGATCGAGGTAATTCGGATACGAACCGCCGCCGCCCTCAGGACCCGAAGTGAGCATCCCCGCTTGCCGGACGATCGCGAGCCGGAGGACCCGGGCCGGCTCCTGCACACCGGGCGGTGGCTGCAGAAACAGCACGTCGAGCACGCCGAACATGAGCGTGCTGGCTCCGATCCCGGCAGCCAGGCAGAGCACCGCCGTCAGCGCAAAGCCCGGACTCCGGAGGAGGGATCGGATCGCGTGGCGGACATCCAGTGTGAGCGCATCCATGAGTGAGCCTGGTGCGGCCGGCGTCCGCGTGGCGGGACCGGCCGGCGGGTCACGCCATCCAGCCGTCTCGCAGCTGTATGACACGCTTGCCGCGCGCGGCGTTGTCCTCGGAATGCGTGACCTGCACGATCGTCGTGCCCGCGGCGTTGAGCTCCGAGAACAGATCCATGATCTCGCGCCCCTGGCTCGAATGGAGATTGCCCGTGGGCTCGTCTGCGAGGATCACAGCGGGGCTCGCGATCAATGCGCGCGCGATGCCGACGAGCTGCTGCTGGCCGCCCGAGAGCTGCCGCGGATAGAGGTCCTTCTTGCCCACGATGCCGAACCGGTCGAGCGTATCGGCGACTAGCGACTGGCGCTGTGCCTTCGGCACATCACGATACGACAGCGGCACATCGAGGTTCTCGGCCACCGTCAGCTCGTCGAGCAGATGGTATTGCTGGAAGACGAAACCGATGTGGCGGCGTCCGAGTGCCGTGCGCGCCTTGAGCGGGAGCGTGTGGACAGCGGAGCCGGCCAGGTGGTACTCGCCTGCCCATCCGCTGTCGAGGATGCCAAGCACGTTGAGGAGCGTGGACTTCCCGGCGCCCGACGGGCCCATGATGGAGACGAAGTCGCCGCGCTCGATGTCCAGCGTGACGCCGCGCAGTACGTAGGTGCGTTGGCCGCCCGCGTCGTACGAGCGCTCGACGCCGCGGAGCGAGATCAGCGGGCCGTGGAGCTCGGAGAACGCATTGGTTCTCGTTTCAGCGACGGCAGCCGTGCCGGCGGGGCGCCGCGGCCACATCATGAGACGCCGAATCCGCTCTGCCCAAGAGTCTGCGCATCCGCGTCGCGTTGCGGGCCGTGTTCCTCCTCGACCACTCGCCCGTCGAACAGGTGCACCGTGCGCTCAGCGTGCCTCGCGAAGCGCGGATCGTGCGTCACCATGCAGATCGTCGCGCCGCCTTCGTGCAGCTCCCGAAGCAGGCCCATCACCGCCTCGCCGTTCTGCGAGTCGAGATTGCCGGTCGGCTCGTCGGCGAGCAGGATCAGCGGCTCGCCGGCCACGGCGCGCGCGACGGCCACGCGCTGCTGCTGGCCACCCGAGAGCTGGGCCGGATAGTGCTTGGTGCGGTGTGCCATCCCGACGCGCTCGAGCGCTGCCTGGACACGCTGCCGGCGATCGGCGGATGGCATCCCGCGGTACGTGAGCGGCAGCTCGACGTTCTCCGCGACCGTGAGATCGCCGATCAGATTGAACGCCTGGAAGATGAAACCGATCTGGCGATTCCGGACGCGCGCGCGATCGGCCGCCGACAGCGAGTCCACCGGTTCGCCCGCCAGTTCATAGCGGCCACTCGTCGGGGTATCGAGAAGACCGAGGATCGAGAGAAGCGTCGTCTTGCCGCAGCCGGACGGTCCCCCGATCGCGACGTATTCGCCTTCCCGGATCTCGAGATGGATCTCCGCGAGCGCGTGCGTCTCCATCTCGTCCGTGAGGAAGACCTTCTTGACGCCGTCGAGTTTGATCAGCGCGGCGGCGCCAGTACCGGCGCCGGGCAGGGGCTGCGGAGCAGCAGACGCAGTGGTCATTCGATGCGCACCTTGTTGACGTTGTCCCAGGCCGACATGTCGGAGATGATGACGTGATCGCCGGCCGAAAGCCCCTGCCGGATCTCGATCGTGGTGACGGACGCGCGCCCGAATGTCACCGGTACGCGTGCAGCAGTATTGCCATTGGGATCCAGTTTGAACACGCCGACAGTCAGGTTGTTCTGTGCGAACGCGGGCCTGCCGACGTACAGCACGTTCTCGAGTCGTTCGACTTCGATCGTGCCATCGACGCTGAGGTCCGCCCGGGCGCCCGCGGGCAACGTACCGGGCAGCGACACCTCCACTTCGACGGTGCCGTTCTGGGCCGCCGGCGCGATCCGCACGACGCGTCCCGGAACGACGCCGTTGCGCGTATCGACCGACACCACCTCGCCGACCGTGACATCGACGACCTGTGTCTCGGGCACGTTGAGGAGCGCCTTGAGCTTTCCCGGCTGGGCGACCTTGGCGAGAATCTGGCCCGGCACGACCCACTGGCCGAGGTCGAGCGACGACTCCTGGAGGACCCCGCTGTCGCCGGCGACCACGCGCATCGACGCCACGCGGTCTTCCTGGAACTGGGCAATCGCCTGCAGCCGCTGGATCTGCTGCTGCTGCAGCACGAGCTGCCGGCTGACGGACTCGGTCAGCAGATGCAGGTGGTCGCGCTCAGTGGAGAGACGCGAGTCGAGCTCGCGCAACTTGTCGTGCGCCTTGGCCAGCTCCATCCCGCCCGCGAATCCTTTCTTGTCGAGCGCATCCATCATGGCGGCGTTGCGGGCGGCTTCAGCCGAATCCGACTGCACCGTCGCGAGCTGCGACGACTCGGTGAGACGCTGGGACTCGAGTTGGGTCTGCGTATTCACGAGAGTGGCCTTGGCGTCCGCGAGTTGTTGCTGGGCGGTGAGCGCTTGGTACTGCACGTCCGGGTTAGACAATTCAACCAGGACAGTGGTTGGAGAGATGTGGGCGCCCGGCAAGACGTCGCGGCGTTCGACGCGGCCCGCCGTCACGGCCGACACGAAGCGAACGTGCTCCGGTTCGAGCTTGCCTGGGGCCCGCACCTGGCGGAGCATCGTGCCCCGGCGGACCGTGTCGATCCATAGTGTACCGCGCTCGACCGAAGGAGCGCGGGATTCGAGGCGGCTGACCGAAATGGTCACCGAGATCACGGCGACCACCGCGAGAGCGATGATGAAGTAGCGGCGCCGGTGTTTCGGCGGAGTGCGTACGATATCCACGGTGATGCCACCTTAAGGAAGTACCGTGCCGAACGCAAAGGCTGACTTATCTTCTATAATAGCAATGAGATACGATCTTGCGATGACGCTGGGGTTCTCTCGGTCTGATCCGTGCTTGGGATCGCCAATCCCAAAAACGGACACCGGGGTGCTGTGCCGTAAGGTGGACCGGGCCCCCGGCAATTTGCGCTTGACGGCGCGGAAGCGATCACCGGCCGCGACTCGTTCCTTTGGCCCTCACCTCAACCAGCGGCCAGACATTCACCGCTAACTTTCCTGTCCAAACACCGACCAATACTGCAAGGAGTCATCGCCATGCCGACGCGCCGAGCAAGCGCAGTGTGGGAAGGAGGATTGCGATCCGGGAAGGGAAGTCTCAAGACGGAGACGGGCACGATAGACGCCGCGTACTCGTTCGGGTCTCGTTTCGAGAGCGGAAAAGGCACCAACCCCGAGGAGCTGCTGGCGGCCGCGGAAGCCGCATGCTTCGCGATGGCGTTGAGCGGCGGGCTCGAAGGGGCGGGCACGCCTGCGACTCGTATCGAGTCATCGGCGGCGTGCACGATCGACAAGGTGGCTGAGGGCTTTAGGATCACGACCATGAAGCTGACCGTCCGTGCGACCGTCCCCGGCGCGACAGCGGAATCGTTTCAGAAGATCGCGCAGGCGACGAAGGATGGTTGTCCGGTGTCGAGCGCGTTGAAAGGCAATGTGAAAATCGAGCTGGACGCCACGCTGAACTAGATCGCGTGCAAAGTGCCTGACTGGAGGAAGCGTCACCGGAAAAACAGGCCGGCCACGTCGGAGAGTGGCCGGCTTATGTCATTCAGTGAAGCTGGGCGGCCGGGTGCCGCTGCCAGCCGTAGCTGCCAGCCGCTAGCTGCCGGTCTTCTCGCCCGCTTTCTCGATCTCCGTCACGGCACGGTCGAGGGCTTCCTTGATCCGCTTGAGCTGTTCGGGATCTTTGAGGCGCGTCGCCGTCGCATAGGTCGCGCGGGCGACGTTCTTGAATGCCTGGTGCACCTCGAGCATCGGCGGCCCGAAGAAGCTCGTCGCGAACTCCGAGATTCGGTCGAAGATCTCATCGACGGAGCTCTTGTTCTGCTCGAGATACGCACGCCCTTCCGCCGTGATCTCGTAGACCTTCTTCCCTGCCTCGTCGGTCGTCCCGCGAGCATAGCCCATTTCTTCCAGCATGGTCAGCGTGGGATACACTGCGCCCGGGCTGGGTGAATAGGTCCCGCCGAGCCGCTCTTCGAGAGCCTTGATGATCTCGTAGCCGTGACGTGGTTTCTCGCTCAGCAGGTGCAGGATCACGTACTTGAGATCGCCCTGCTCGAACATCCGGCCACCGCGACCCCAGTGCCTGCCTCGCCCCGTGCCAGGTCCACGTCCCCATGATCCGCCCTCGCCCCAGCCACCACTACCCCAGGCCCACGATCCTCCGCGAACCCCTCGGGCTCCGCGCGGGCCACATCCGCCGCTCCAATCGCCACCGAACATAGAACGACTCCGTTGAAGTAATTACGTACGATATATCATCGATATATCTCCGATATATCTTAATGCGCCTGCCGATATATCGCAATGGGGGGTTAGCCGCCCCGCGGATGGGCTAAGCCGGGGACGGGGGGCAGCGGCCTGGTATGGTTGCCGGACGGCCTTCGGAGCCTTGGCCTTGCAGGTGCTGGCGCCCCGCGTCACCGATTGTCTCCTGCGCCTCGCCTCTGGAATCCCCCGCAGGCGCGCGCATTGGTACGGTCCTCCAACGCCATCTCGATTGATGCAGCCATCGCGGTGATCCGATGCGGGCGTCATTCACGGTCCCCGGTTTCGTAAGTACCTTCATGCATAAGGCCGGGGAGACAGAGCCCGGGGAGCCGTGACGGCGGCAACGCGCCGGCATCGGCTTGCTGCAGTATCGGCTTCCGCGACGGGATCTCCGCATGTCCATTGTCTTTCTCGCGTCGTTCGTCATCGGGCTTCTGCTAGCCGTTCGCGCGATGCTGCACGGGATCGAGCGGCCAGCGAAGACGGCTGGCAAGTCGCGGGCAGCGCCTGGCGGCGCGCCCGTACCAGCGCCACCCCGGTTCGTGATCAACCTCCCGACGACTGCCGGCTTTGCCACAGGGTTCGGGGCGACGGGATATCTGCTCGCCCGCTACACGACGCTGTCGCGAGTTCCTGAGGTGCTGATCGCGCTGGTGGCCGGCGCGGCTGGCGCGGCCGGCGCGCTGACGCTCGTGGCCGCCTGGGCAATCCCTGCCGCGAAGGCCGAAGTCGTCGATGAGCGGTATGTGCTCCAGGGTGCGCCGGCGCGAGTCCTTTCGATTGCTGGTGACGGGTCGGCCGGCACGATCGAGTACCAGAGCGATGGCGCGACGTTGACGGCTCGCGCGGCAGGGCTGGATGGCGTGCTGCTCGTGGCGGGTGCGGAAGTCGTGATCGAGCGCATCGAGGACGGCATCGCGTATGTCGAGCCCTGGGATCGGGTCGAGGCACGATTGTAGCGGATGGAGACAACATCTGTGTGCTGACCGCACACGGTGAGAGCGACGAGTCAGGGGCACGCGGAACCGCCGGGGCGCCGGGAGGTAACGGGCACATGTCCGACATCGTGATCTTCGCTCTGGTCCTCGGAGGAATGTTCGTGCTGCGCCTTATTGCCGCGACGGTCCTCTTTTACTACATCCTCCCGAAGGGCGACCGGTGTCCGAATTGTGACGCGGCGACCGCTCGCGTCCAATCCAGATTGATGGGCCGCCTCGTTCCGAAACTCCGGAAACGCTGGTGCATGCGCTGCGGCTGGGAGGGATTTCTCCGTGAGGGCGCCTTGACGCCCGAGCCACAGCCCACGGAATTGAGCAAGACGACCGGATAGCTCTCTAGCCGCGCGCAGCGACGGCTCGGTAGTGACGCTCGTTGTTGATCTTGCCGAGTGACAGGACGGCACACAGCGTCACGACGATGATGATCACAATCATCGCCACCACGGGCTGCGTGTCGTCCTGCCAATTCGATCGCGGGGCCATTGGCCGCAACAGCTACGTGCGCTACACGCCGAGACTCAGCCGGAATTGGATCATGAACGGACGGCCGACGGATTCGCCGCTGAAGAAGGCGCCTTTCAGCAGATAGGTGTGGTCAAACAGGTTCGTGATGAAGATCTCCGGCCGCACATACGTCGCGCCGCCGTAGAACGTGTAGCCCAGACTCAGATTCTGGATGTAGCTCGGCGGCACCTTGAAGGCGGTGTTGAAGCAGAGGAGACTCGTGCAGAAGCTCTTGTTCCCGGGCTGGAGCGTGCCGGTGGCGACACTCCCCGTGTCGTTGGGCACGTTGGCGTCGGGTGTGAAGCCATTCGTGAGGCCGGTGCCGAAGATGCCGGTCGCGCTAATGTAGAACCCGTGGGAGCTGTACATCACATTCGCGACGGCCGAGCCCCGCTGGTCATGGTCGAGATCGAACGCCTCGTTCGGCGTCTGGATCGGGAAGAAACCGCCGGTGATCGGCCCTTGGCCGTACGCGTGATTGAGAGCCAGGTTGAGATAGCCAGACACGGGACCGACAGGCTTGAACTCGACGACGCCTTCCAGTCCCGTGATCCAGACGTGATTGATATTCACATCAGTCGTGATGGCGGATCCGGGAATCGTATTGTCGTCGATGCCCGGCGTGCTCTCCTTGTGATACCCGGAGAGTTTGGTCACGATGCCGAGTGGGAACCGGTGGATGTAGCCCACTTCGTAGAACGCGTCACGCTCCGGCAGCGTCGGCGAGGTGGCGACATTCTCATCGGCCTGCTGCGTGATCGACCGGAGATCTTCGATGTTGGTCGGCATGAAGAGCCGCCCGAAGTACAGGTAGAGCGTGTTGGACGGCGTCGGGAAGAAGTTGAGCCGGATGCGTGGGCTAACCTGTGTCTGATTCGGCGCGAACGGCTCGACGTGGCTGTCGAACCGTAGTCCGGTGCGAAGCTCGAACCATTCCGCTGGACGCGCCGACGTTTCGGCGTAGGTGCCCCAGTCGTAGCCGTTGAGTCCAGAAACCGACGCGATCGGCGGCTGCACCCCGGCCGGGGCCGTGAGCTGGAAGTTCTCGTGTCCGGAGGTATGTGAATACGTCGTCCCCACCTTACCGTCCACGAGACCCGTCACGATCGGAAAGGAGAAGTCAGCCTTCACTCCCACGATGTCGAAGCTCCGGTTCTCGAACACGTCGCGTGGCGTCGCCGTCGGGTCGCTCGCGTCGACGAACGACGGAGCGTCCGCAGCGCCGGGGCGGTAGTTCAGGGATCCCTGCCGGAAGTACGGTCCGATGAACAACTCCGGCGGCTGGCTGCGCTCGTCCGTGCCGAGCGAGTCCCCGAACCGATGGCGATAGGACAGGTTCACGAACGCGTTGGCGTCAGTCTGGTGGTCGTTGAGCGCCTGCTGTGTCGAATCGTACGGCACGTCGAAATGCGTCGTCGAGTAGTTCCCGTCCACTGAGATCAGATCGTGCGGCCCCGCCGCGTATTGCAGCTTGCCGAACCCGAAGAGATCCTGGCCGTGATTGTGGTAGTTGATGGGCGCATTGTTGGTTCCGCCGACGACTGGCTCGAGCCGCATGTCGGTGCCCTGCGCTTCCCCGGAGAAGAACATCCCCAACTTGCCCGTGTTGGCGCTCATCGTCAGCGCCTGCCCCATCGCGTTGTAGGTCCCGTCGTACGTCGACTCTTCCATGTGGAACGGCCCAGCCGGGACCTTGGTCTGGATATTGATGACGGCTGCGATGCGGCCACCATACTCGGCATCCCATCCTCCGGTCTGGAAATCGATGGCCTGCACCACCTGTGGATCGAACAGCTCGTTGAGCGAGCCCGATATCCCCGGGGGCACGGGTACTCCATCAATGAAGTAGGTGTATTCCGCGTGCTGTCCGCGGATGTGCACCTCGCCGGTGGGCGCACGAGCGGCTCCGGCGATGGCTTGTTGGATCACCCCTGATGTCGTCGTGCTCGGCGCCGTTCGGGAATCGGCCTCATTGTACGTCTGGTCGCCGGTCCGGGTGTTGACGGACACGGGTGACTGCCCGGAGACCTGCACCGCCTCGAGAGCCGCTGCCGCCGGCGCGAGCCGGAAGTCGATTCGCGTCGTGCCGCTGGTGATCGTGAGTGGACGCGTATTCGACGCATAGCCGATGAAATGCACACCGATCGTGTAGTCGCCGGCCGAAAGGTCGTGGATGATAAATCGGCCGAATTGATCGGTCGTCGTGTTGGCGACGATGTTGGTGCCACGCTGGACGGTGACCTCGACACTGGGCAGCGGGCGATCGTTGCTGCTGTCGGCCACCGCACCGACGACGTCCCCGGACAGTGGTGGATTGGACGGGTGCGACCCGGCAGTTGCGGCACGTAGATCCGCGGGCGCCGCGGCGTGGGCTGGAGGGGCGAATGCCCCGAGAGCGAACATCTGACAAAAGGACAGCACGCACGCACGCCGGGCGTGGCGTGACGCGCGGAGTCTGCGAAGCATGGTGAACATGGAGCGATCCTCGTCGGCAGGAGATGGCGAGGACGCCGCACATGCGCCGTCCCCGGCCACGGCGCGGCGCATCCGCGGGGGCGGGCGCCTGTCATGGCGACAGCTGCGGAGGCCGGATCGCGGAGAAACCGCTCGCACGACCGAGCGGGCAGCCGCGGCCCAATGGAGCCGGGCTACGAAGCGCCGATCAGCGAGAGGAGGGCGCGCGCCGTCGCGTAGCAACGGGCGCGTGGAGCGGTCCGGCTAGACGAGCGCCGGTGGTCCGCGAGAGTAAGGGAGCGCCCCCAGTGCGGTGGGCGCATGGCCGAGGAGCTCGGCGACTGGCGGCCGGATGGCCGCGAGGGAAATCGGAGCGGCGGCGGCCGGGGGTGCGGGCTGGTCAAATGCGGTAGCGAGATATTGGCAGAGCGCACAGTCATCGGCGTGGACTCGTGCGCATTCGGGCCGGCCGTGCGCCTCGATGTGTGAGGCCGCATGGGGACCGTTGCCCGCTGCTTCGAGCTGCGCATCCGCCAACGACGCGGCGGCCGGTCCGGAGAGTTGGACCAGCGCGACACCCAGCGCCAGAAGCCGTAAATGCAGTTTGCGCAGCCGCACGAGTGGGATGGTAATGCCTGTCGAGCCGAGTGCCACCCGCCATGACGTCGCGGGATCGTTGGTGAGACTTGGACGCCAGATGCGCCCTTCAGGTTTCCGCCCTTTGGCTTGGGCAGGCTTCTCCGTAGATTGTGCACCATGCGGCGGTCCCCGACACGGCGGCTCCTAGCGGGACTTTTCGGACTCTGGACGATCGTGACGGTCTCCGGAGTCTCGCTGCAGGCGTGCCCGGAGCACGGGGGCGGTTGGCTCGGCGCCGTGGCATTGGCCGGCGTGGTCCACCACGACCTATCGCCGGCCCCCGGCCTCATGACGGATGCGATGCCGGCCGGGCATCAGGGTCACAGTGGGGGCGCGCCCGACGGACATGGCGGCCACCACGGCCATCAGTGCACATGCCCGGGCGCCTGCTGTGCGACCGGATTGGTGAGTGTTCCCGCGGTTCGACTGGTCGTGATCCCTGTCGTGCCGGTCGCGATCGCCGCAGCCGCACCGCTTGTCTACCGCGACGTCGCGCCGCGTGCCGCGCCCGACGTCGTCATTCCGCCTCCGCTCGGCCCTCCCGCACAGAGCGTCTGACCCCGTTCGCGGGGTCGCGCTGACGCGGCGCGTGAATCACACGCCGCACCGGGCAGGAGACATCCCGTCTCCGCCCGTGCCAACTGTGCGGAGACCCACATGTCAGTCGATAGTGATGAGCGCACCGCTTTCGCGGCCGCTCATGTAGGGGACACCCGGCGAAAGCGAAGCCGGGTGCCACCCTGGATGGGGCGCGGTGTGCGCCTGGCGGCGACGCTCTGCCTCGCTGCGTTGGGTGTCACCGGCGGGATGACCGACATGGCACGGGCGGCGCGCGCCCAGGTCCCAACGGCACGGCCCGACACGAGTGGCCGGCCTCGCACCACGTCCGCGGATAGCGCGGCCGCGGCGGCGTACTTCGATTCTCTGGCCGGCGCCCCGCCGCGCAAACATGCGCGCGCACTGTCCGCGCAACGCGATTCGCTGGCTCGGCATACCGCGCGCCTCGGCGCGGTGACGGTCACGGCGACCCCCGTGCAGCCGACAGAGCCGGTCAGCGCTGTGACGGTAACGCCGGACGCGATCGCGCAGACGCCGGCGAACTCTCCGTACGAATTGCTGCGAGAGACGGCGGGAGTCGAATCCCATGAGCAGGGGCAGGGGCCAGGGTTCGGATCCGACCTTTCGATTCGCGGCTTCAGCTCCGACCATTCGACGGACATCGCGCTTTGGATCGACGGTGTACCGATCAACGAACCCGTGAACGGACACGCCGAGGGGTACAACGATTTCAACCTGCTGTTTCCGGAAGCGGTCAGCGACATCAATGTCATCAAGGGGCCGACGAGCGCGCTGTTCGGCAATTTCGCTTTTTCCGGAGTCGTCAACGTCCGCACGCTGGAGCATCTCAGCGGGACTCAGGTGCAGTTGACCGGTGGCTCATTCGGGAATGCGGAGGGTGTGGTGTTGGCCGGATTCGACAACGGCGGGACGCGGGGCGTCCTTGGCCTGCGGGTCACCCACGACGACGGGTGGCGTCCCCACTCCGAGAACCAGATCGGCCAACTGCACGCACGATATCTCCACGATCTGACCCGCGCGGTGACGCTCGACCTGGGAGTCGAAGGATTTGCCACGAGCTACAACTCACCAGGATTCCTCGACACGGCGTCGTATCTGTCCGGGAATTTCGGCGTCGTCTCGAACTTCGGTGATGGGGGGTTCAAGCGGCACGCCCAGGAGCGGGCGAGCCTCCGCGTCGTCTTTTCGCCGTCGTTGTTCTGGCGGAGCACGGTCTATGCGACAGAAGGCACATGGAATTTCTGGCTGAGCACTCCTCCCGGACTGGGCGGTGAGCTGGAGGGGTCTGGAATCGAAACCCGGGAGTACGATGGGCGATACGGTGGTGGAGCGACGAGCGCGCTCACGTACAGCGTGCCGGGGATCCAGGTGACGGCGGGCGCGGAGGCACGGTACGACCATTCCCACTACGAGAACTGGGGCGAGGCAGCGAGTGCGTTCCGGCAAGACTCCGTGCCCTTCGCTCTCGTGCGGGCGGAACAGTCGTCGGGCGGCCTGTTCGTGCAGAGCAACTTCGATATCTCGAAATACCTCCGCGTGGACCTTGGTGCGCGCGCGGACCAACTCTCCAGTACGTCGCTGCAACCCGTGTCGCCCTCACCCGGCACGACGGGTCCGCAGAGCCACGCACAATTCAGCAAGGGCATCTTCTCGCCCAAGTCCGGCCTGCTGGTGCGGCTCCTGCCCTGGGCCGGCATATACGCGAACGTCTCGCGCGGCTTTCGCCAAGCGGATGGTGTCATCCTCGATCCCAGAACGCCGTTCATCACAGTGTGGGACTACGAAGCGGGTGTGAAAGTGGAACGAGGCCCGCTCGACGTCGATGCAGCCGTCTTCCGCATGGATCTCAGCAACGAGCAGTCCTTCAACGGCGTGACCACCATCAGCGGCGGTCCCAGCCGCCGCCGGGGCGTGGACGTGACCGCGCGTGCGGCGGTGACGCCCGACGTCACGCTCTCGACGAGTTTCACTGTGGTCGACGCCACGTATACGCGGTATTTCGACTCGGACGCCGGCATCGACTATTCCGGCCAGCCCGTGTTCAACACGTCCCGCTTCGTGGGAGACGGCGCCGTCGTGGTCGCGCCGCACCACGCGATCTGGCGCCTGCGGGTGGGAACCAGTTTCCAGGGGAAGTACACGCCGTTCGAAGAGGCGGTCGGGCTGACGCGCCCCGCGTTCGCGTTGTTCTACGCGAGCGGCGGCGTCCGGATCGCGCACGGCCTCAGATTCGAGGCTGGTGTCCGGAACATCCTCGACACCCAATATCGCGAGCTCGAATCGGGATACTTCGTTACCCCGGGCCAGACTCGCACGCTTTACGGTACCATCCATTACGACATGTTCTAGATCACCAGGCCATGCGCGACGTAATTTCCTCCTCACCTCCTTCACCCTCAAACCGCCAATGTCCACCTCCCGCTCCTCGGCTGCCGCAGTCACCATCCGCCGGTCCGGCCTGATCGCGCTGGCAGCAATGCTCACCGTGGGTGCTGCCGCGGCTGCGTCGCCTCCGGCGCGGTCGCCGGACGCGAACACGCACGCGAACGCTCGGGCGAACGCTCGGGCGAACGCTCGGCGAACGCTCGGGCGAACGCTCGCGCGAACGCGCGCCGGCACCTGCACCTCGAGCGGTCCGAGCCCGCGGCCAACGACACCGTCGCCGCGGCGCCCGGCGCGGTACGGTTGTGGTTCTCGGAGCAACCCGAGCTCGCGGTGACGACCATTCGCGTCAGGGCCACGGGCGGAAGCGCGATCGCACTCGCCCCGCTGACCAGGGACACTGGTGCCACCGCTCCGGTCGTGGCCCCTCTGCGGGCGCATCCGGGCCCCGGGGCGTACACCGTCTGGTGGCGGTCCACGGCGCGCGACGGTCACGTGTCGTCGGGCCAATTCCAGTTCGTCATCGCCGCATCCGGCTCGAAGGCTGGCGCCGCGCGGGGCCAATAGGGCGGCCCGGCGAGCCGGATGGTGGGACAGATGACGGGAGGCGTGTCGGCGGCCGATGTCCTGGCGTGGGCCGCCCGCTGGATGATGTTGGGCGGGATCACGATCGCGCTGGGCGCGGTCAGCTGCCGGCTGCTGCTGGGCATAGCGGGCCAGCCGTATGAACCCCTGCCGGATCGCGCGCGACGGAGTGCCACGCTCGGCATGTGGGCCGCGATCGCGCTGCTTCCCGCCGCCGTCGTCCGGTTGGGCACGGAAGTCATGGATCTCGCGGACCCGGGGCAGTCGTTCTCCGACTGGGTGCACCTCGTCGTCGCGATGGCCGCACACACGCATTGGGGCGCGGTGTGGATGGTGCACGTCGCGATCGCTGTTGCCGCAGCTATTGCTTTCACGATTGCGCGCTCCGGATCGAAGCGAGCGTGGGCGTTGGCCGGATTGTGCGCCGCCGGGCTGGCGGCTACGCCGGCGTTTGCGGGTCACGCGGCGTCAGTGGAGCAGCATCGGGCGCTCGTAGTAACCGCCGACGTGCTCCACGTGCTCTGTGCCGGTACGTGGATGGGGACTCTCGCGGTATTAGCCGCCGTCACGCTGCGCACCGGCCCGCGAACACCGACGCGGAGGGCGCCCGAGGAATGGGGCGCCGACATCGCGGGCCTGGTGCGCGCGTTCTCGCCAGTGGCGTTGACGTCGGCGGCGACCCTCGCGATCACCGGGACAATCGCGGCGTGGAATCATCTCGATGCCATGTCGTCGCTCTGGCGATCGGGCTACGGCCGGACGCTGCTCGTCAAGCTGACGCTCGTGGGACTCGTGCTGCTTGCCGGCGCGTATAACTGGCAACGGGGCACTCCCCGGCTGACCGCGCCGGGCCAGGACGGCGTGCGAGCATTCACGCGGTCGGCATCGGTCGAGATCGGGCTCGGCATGCTCGTTCTGGCGATTACCGCAATCCTCGTCGCGATGCCGCTGCCCATGCCGATGCCGATGGGCCAGTAGGCGCGAAAGTCCTGCAGCCATCGATCACCGCATGTCCATCCCTGCCATGCGATCCGCGCTGTGGGAGTGGGCGGGGCGGATTCTCAGGTAGACGGCGAACCCGCCGGGCGTGTGCGTGTGGTATGTCGCCGCCAGCGTCTGCGGAACGGCGTCGAGCGTGACGACCGCGCCAATCGTAGTGGCCACATACGGGGTGACCGTCCCCAACTCCCGTGCGTAGCCGATGCTGAAGGACCCAATATCGAATCGGTTGTCCGCCGGCGGTACAGGTGTCGCGACGAACAGATCGGCTGGCGATTTCGCGACGTACTCGATCCGGCCAAACACCGTGTTCCTGCCGTCCAGATCGAGATTGGTCTCCGCCAGCCCGCTGTTCGAGATGCGCGGATCATCGGAGTAGAGGTTCGCGCCGTAGACCAGTGCCGTAGCCCAGCGGCCCCGGCTCCCGAAAGGCCGGTCATTGAGAATCGATCCGCCGAACCGATGCTGCGAGACTGTGGGTTCCAGCTCCTCGGGCCGGTGCAGATATCCATACCAGGCGGAGACGCTCCAGGCGTCCGCCGGGTTCGCCGTGATCCGCCCCGAGTACGAATCGAGCGTGGGGCCATTCTGCGCGTACTCGATCGCGGTTCGGTCCTCGTCCGGCTCGTGCCCGTTGAAGATGCTGGCCTCGAGCTTGACGTCATGCGTGTAGATGCCGGCGGTGGCGACGCCGAAAGAAATGTGCGTCGCGTCTTGCCAGTGGTGCGACAATGGCGCGAAAGGGTCACTCTCGGCGGAAGGGCGATGAGGGAACGCAACCGGGCCGAGGGCCGGTTCGCCGACGGCGGCGGCGTACGCCTGGATCGCCAGGCCTTTGGCGACCGGCGTGTCGTACAGCGCTGCCATCTCCATGAAGAGATTGTGCGGATGCTGCCGGTCGTGAAGCGGTGTGCCGCCGAACGATTCGCCCGACTGGAGGATGAGCGGATAGCCACGCTCGGAGCTGGTCCACGGATCAGCGCTGAACATGGTCCGGAGGCTGAGTTGCCCGGTGCCCAGTGTGTGCGTGGCCGAGCCCATGAGCCATCCGATGCCGGCCACCTGGTTCGCCCCGCGGCTGCCGCCGTCCTGCTGGTCGAACATCCCGAACTCCGTGCCATGTACCATCAGTTGCCACGTCCCGAGCCCGACCAGTTGAGCGTGCATGGGCGCCGCCTCGGGCAACCATGAGGTGCCGGAGGCCTGCCGGGTCATCGCGATCCCGAGCGGGCCGGCCGTCATGCCCTTTATCGACCGAACGGTGTCTGTCGTGCCCGAGGCGTGTTGGGTAGGTGCTGGGGATTGCCCTGCGGCCGGCCTCACGGCCGCACTCGCCCCGAACATGACGACAAGGATGAATGCAATTGGCAGCCGGCTGCGCGCCGGCCTGTCGCGAATGGACATCGGGCTCTCGGGGAGGGCCACGGTACGCCATCGATACCCGGGAAGTCCGGGTGCGAATGGTGCGCCGTCCCGCCGCGGGGTGGATCCAGCGGCGCGGGTGGAACGAGAGCTAGATCTTCGGGGGCGGCGAGTCGGGTGCCGCCCGGCGAACTGCGGGAGCAGCCGCTTGGGCGGGCGTAAGCGGCGCCCGGGTCACCGGTGCGCCGAGTCCGGCGGCCGACGCCGGGAAGAAGACGCCGCGGCATGCATCACCTGCAGCGCAGCACGCCTGCATGTGATGGGAGTGATTCGACGGGTGGCCAGACGCCCGCGCCAGGGACTCCGCCATGTCAGGCATCCCGCCGGATTCCGAGGCGGCCACACCATCGTGGCAATGAGCCGCCGGCGCGCGATGCGATACACACGCGTACACGGCGGGCGCGAACGCCATCTGCAGGATGGCGAGCATCAGGAGCAATCCGGCCAACCGGCGGCGTGGCATCACGCGTATCCTACTGCCCGGTCGCGGGGAAGTCACGCGCCGCCGGGTGAAAGGCGCCCTCGCTGCGAGCGACGACGATCGTCGCCACGCCGTTGCCGATGAGGTTCACGATCGCGCGCGCCTCGGACATGAACCGATCGATGCCCAGGAGGAGCGCGAGCCCGGTGACGGGAATGACGTGCGTGCTTCCGAGCGTCGAGGCCAGGACGATGAAGCCTGAGCCCGTCACGCCGGCCGCACCCTTCGACGTCAGCATCAGCACCGCCAACGTGGTGAGCTGCTGTCCGAGCGTCATGTGCACACCGAAGACCTGGGCCAGGAAGCCAACGGCCATCGCCAGGTAGATCGATGTCCCATCCAGATTGAAGGAGTAGCCAGCCGGGATCACGAGGCCGACGACGGGACGCGCACAGCCGAACGTGACCAGCTTCTCCATGATGCCCGGCAGAGCGGCCTCGGATGACGACGTCCCGAGCACCAGCAGGATCTCGTCCTTGATGTGCGCGAGATAGGCGAACAACCGGAATCCCGCGAGGCGAGCTATGATGCCGAGCACCCCGAAGACGAACAGCGCCATCGTCATGTACACGTCGCCCATCACGCGGAGGAGCGGCCGGAGCGCGTCCAGCCCGAACGTCGCGACGGTGTAGGCCATCGCGCCGAACGCTCCAACAGGTGCGACGAGCATGATGAGGGCGACCAGGCGGAAAAAGACGCGCTCGAGCGACTGGATGAGCGCGACCACCGGACGGCCGCTTTCCCCCACTGCGGCCAGCGACACCCCGAACACGATGGCCACGAAAACCACTTGCAGCACGTCACCGGTGGCGAATGCCCCGACGATGCTCGACGGCACGATGTGCGTCAGGATGCCGGTGAGCGATCCCTGCTGCGCGCCGCCGACGTACTGCGAGACATCGCCATGCGGGAGCCGGGAGGGGTCCAGTCCGGCGCCGGGCCGCGTGAGATTGACGACGATCAACCCGATCGCCAGCGATGCCGTGCTCACCACCTCGAAGTAGAGGAGCGCCTTGACGCCGACGCGCCCGACGCGTCGCAGTGACCCGGCCCCCGCGATCCCGATGACGATGGTGAGAAAGATGACCGGCGTGACGATCATCTTGACGAGATTGATGAACGTGTCCGAGACCGGGCGCAAGGCAGCGCCCCAGGTGGGGCGCAGCGCACCGACCGCGACGCCGAGCACGATCGCGACGAGGACCTGCGCGCTCGGATGCCGCGCGATCCGCGCCGCGAGGCCGCGAGATGGACGTGCGGCCGCCTCTGCGGCGACGGTCACCGGTTCGTCGCCGCGAACACCGTGAGCCACGCGGGCCAGTTGCCGCTCATCTCGACGAAATCGTCGAAGTACACGAGTCCCAGCGCCTCCAGCTCGGCGACGATCCCGGTGAGCGTATCGTCGCCGACCAGTGGTCCAATGGCGATCAGATCACCCTCGACGCGGAAGTCGTCCTGGGTGAGGGCGAAGCGCTCATCGAATGCAGTCCGCGTCAGTTGCGCGCGCTCGAAGGCGGCGCGCCGGATGAGGAGTGTCGGGTACTCGCTGGGCAGTGGCAGGGGCATTCCGGTGGGGCGAAAGGGGCCGGGCGGATCACGAGCCGGCGTCTCCCGCCGGGCGAGCGGCGCCGTGTAGCTTTGGAATATGCATGCCCAGAAGAGCCTGCACACGGAGGCCTCCTTCGACGTACTCGTCGTCGGTGCCGGGCACGCCGGGACCGAGGCGGCGGTCGCCGCGGCGCGGCTGGGCGCACGTGTCGGTGTCGTCACGAGCGCGCTCGAAACGATCGGCCAGATGTCGTGCAATCCCGCCATCGGCGGCGTCGCCAAGGGCACGGTCGTCCGCGAAGTCGACGCGCTTGGCGGCATCATGGGTCGCGCAACCGATCTGGCGACCCTGCAGTTCCGCATGCTCAACCGCAGCAAGGGTCCGGCGGTCTGGGCGCCGCGCGCGCAGTGCGACCGCGGACTGTACCGTCGCGCGGTGCGGTCCCTGCTCGAGCGCACACGCGAATCTCCAGACGATTCAGGGCACCGTCGCGCGGCTGATGTTCGAGGCGGCGAGCCCAGCGTCCGTGCCCGGCGATGAACGCGGCCCTCGTGGCCCGATCGCCCGGGTCATCGGGATCGAGACGCTCGAGGGACGCCGGTTCGTGCGCGCGCCGTGATCGTGACGACCGGCACGTTCCTGCGCGGTCGCATTCACATCGGCACCGACACGCCAGGTGGCGGGCGGCCGTGCGGGTGAGGCTTCGGCGACGCACCTCGCCGAGCAGCTCGAGGCCCTCGGGCTCGACGGTCGGCCGGTTCAAGACGGGTACGCCGCCGCGCATCGATGGGCGCTCGGTCGGACTACTCGCGCCTCGAGCGGCAGGAGAGCGAGATCGAGCCGTTCGACTATTCGTGGTCGCACTTCTGGACGACGCCGCGCGCGTCACGGACGGCCGCGACTCGCCATCCCGCGCAGCTGCCGTGCTGGATCACCTTCCTCGGCGCGCGATGGAAAGCGGATCATCGCGGAGCACATCGGCGAGTCGGCGATGTACGGCGGAGCGATCGCGTCGCGCGGACCGCGCTACTGCCCGTCGGTCGAAGACAAGATCGTGAAGTTTCCGGACGCCGAGCGACATCAGCTCTTTCTCGAGCCGGAGGGACACGACACGGCGGAGCTGTACGTCAACGGTCTGTCGACGTCGCTGCCGGCGCCCGTGCAGCTCGAGATCCTCCGCACGGTTCCGGGCCTCGAGCATGCCGCGAATGACGCGCGCGGGATATGCGATCGAGTACGACTACTATCCGCCGACGCAGCTCGACGCGACGCTGCAGGTGCGCGCCGTCGCGGGCCTCTACTTCGCGGGCCAGATCAACGGGACGACCGGCTACGAAGAAGCGGCGGGGCAGGGCGTCGTCGCGGGACTCAACGCGGCGCGTCGCCGTGCAGGAGCGCCCGCCGCTCGTGCTCGGCCGCGAGACGTCGTACATCGGCGTCCTGGTCGACGATCTCGTCACGCGTGGAGTCGACGAGCCGTATCGGCTCTTCACGTCGCGGTCGGAGTTTCGCCTCACGGTGCGGCAGGACAACGCGCTCGCGACGGCTCGCGCCGATCGCGGAGCCGCTGGCATTTACCGACGGCCGAGCGCGAGATCGTCGGAGCGAGGATCAACGCGGTAGCGGAGGCGCACGCGACTCGCCGAGTCGCACCACGGTCCGTCCCGAGCAGGCGGCGCGCTGCTCGCCGCGGCAGGCAGCGCGCCGCTCGCGCACGCCGTCCGGATGCGCCGGAGCTCGCGCGGCGTCAGGGTGTGACGCTCGCCGATCTGTCTTCGCCGCAGCCGGCGTCGGAGCCGGGCTGCCCCGCGATGCAGTCGTGACGGCGGAGTTGGAGATCAAGTACGCCGGCTACTTCGAGCGCGAGCGCGTGCAGGCGGCCGAGATGCGGCGGATGGGCGAGCTGTCGCTCGATGCTGCCCTGCCGTACGCCGATATGCAGTCGCTCTCCCTCGAGGCGCGCGCAGAAGCTCGCGGCAGTTCGCCCGGCAACGCTGGCGCAGGCATCGCGGATCCCCGGCGTGAGCCCGACCGATCTGCAGAACCTCGTGATCGAGATTGAGCGGGGACGCCGGCGAAAGGCCGCGGAACCGGATCACGGAGTCGTGGCCGGCTCGTAGGACCTACGCGCGGGTCGTCGATGTAGCCTTCCGCGCGGGACCTCGGGGCCGTGTCCCCGCCCAGCGATGGGTCGTCCCTGAGGCACATGGCCGTGTCTCCCATCGCCCCGGAACGAGAATCATCCCGCCAGCCGGTGAGCGATCCCGTTCACATCCCTGCCCCGATTCGGACGGGCGGTTCGCACGACGAGCGCCGTCCGGTCGCGCCAGCCGGCCGCCACGGTGGCACGCGGTACGTGGCGATTGCGGGGGCAGTCGTCGTGGCGGCTCTTGGATTCCTGCCGTGGGTCAACTGGGTGCCGGGGGGATACGAGCTGCCGGGCTATCCCAGCCTCCTCGCGCAGTGGGCGTCAGGGACCGCGATCGCGGCCGGAGGGGGGATTGTCCTCGCGATCCTCTCACGGCGCATGTTGTGGCTCTGGCGAGCCCGGGACGCCGACCGGATTGGGGCGTGGGCGGAGGCACATCCGGCGGCTGCGGTAGGATTGGCGGCGGCGGTCGCGGGAGGTCTCTACGCGACGGTGGCCCGGCTGATCTTTCATGGGCGCCCGTTGCTGATCGACGAGATCGTACAGGTCCGGCAAGCGCAGATCTTCGCGAGCGGACACCTCTGGCTGCCGGTGCGGGCGCACCCCGAGTTCTTCAGTTCATTGCACATGGTGGATGCGGCGGGCAAGGTCTATTCGCAGTTCCCGCCCGGTGGCCCCGCACTGCTGGCTCTTGGCGTGCTCGCGGGGGCCACGTGGATCGTCGGGCCGCTGTGCGGCGTCATCTCCGTTCTCGCATTCGGGTCCTTCGCCCGAATCGCGGAACCGAACCGCCGGATCGCCGTCGCGGCGGCCGCGCTGTTCGGGCTTGCACCGTTCACGATGTTCATGGCCGGCTCGCACATGAATCACGTCACGGCGCTTACGTGCATACTCATCGGGGCGGCTGCCCTGGTGCATGCGACCGCTGATCCCGACGCGGCGGACAGCGCCGGCGCGGATCCGGCGCCCGGACGACGCTCGCCTGCGCGGGCCCGTACGCGTACGCGCTGGCTGGCGTTCCTGAGCGGGCTTGGATTCGGTGCCGCCGCGACGATCCGCCCAGTCGATGCGCTGGCGTTCGCCGCACCCGCGGCGCTGTGGTATCTGTGGCGAGCGCTTCGCGACCCGCACCGGTGGCCCGACGCGATCGCGGCCTTCGCCGGCGTGGCATTGCCGATGAGCGTGATGTTCTATGTCAACGCCCACACGACAGGCGCGCCGCTGCTGTTCGGCTATCAGGTGCTGTGGGGACCGGATCATGATCTCGGCTTTCACCCCGCGCCGTGGGGTGAGCCGCACACACCGGGTCGCGGACTCGAGCTGATCAACCTGTATTTCATCCGGCTGCAGGACTACCTCTTCGAAACGCCCATCCCGGCCCTGCTGCCCGCCGTTGGCGCGCTGGCAATGACACGGCGTGTGCGACCGGCAGACCGATACATGCTCGCGAGCTGCGCTGTGCTCGCGACACTGTATTTCGCCTATTGGGCCGACGGGAACTTTCTCGGCCCACGCTTCGTGTACGCGCTCGCTCCCGCGCTCGCGCTGTGGACCGTACGACTCCCTTCCCTGGTCCGCGATCGCGCCGATGCGGCGTTGCGGCCGGCCGCTGCGACGTTCGTGTTCCGGACCACGGCGTTCGGGCTTGCGGTCAGCGCGGTGATCGCCGCCGCCGCCGACATCCCCCTCCGCGCCCATGAGTACCACAACAACTTTCAGACCGAGCGATGGGCGACTCCCGAGATCGCCGCGCAGTCGGGCGTGCATGATGCGTTGGTGTTCGTCCGTGAGGGATGGGAGGAGCAACTCGTGGCGCGCCTCTGGGCTTTGGGAGTCTCTCGCCCCCACGTCGAGACGCTGTATCGCGCGGTGGACGTGTGCCGGCTCGATTCGGCTACGACCGCTCTTGAGGCGATGGCGGGACACGGTGGAACGGCCGGTGCCGCTCGGCTAGATCCATACCCGCGGCTCGCGCCATTGCTCGCAGATTCTGCGCGTGTCGAGGGACGAAGACTCGGACCGGGCGCGAACGCGCACATCGAGGCGGGCTACCCCTATTCACCGCACTGTTTGCGTCGTGTCGAGGAGACAGCAGCGGGAATCACGCCGCTCGCGCCGCTCCTCGCAGTCGGGGGTCCGTCGGACCGCAACATCTACGTGCGCGACTTGCACGCGCGAGACTCCCTGCTGCTGGCCGAGTATCCTGATCGGCCGATCTTCCTGCTGCGCCCCGCGACGGCTGCGCCGAGCGCCATGCCGGCGTTTTCTCCGGTGTCGCGGGATTCCCTTGTAGCGGAATGGAAAGCCGAAGCCCAGGAACAGTGATCACGCGGAACGCGAGACGTGGTCTCAGTAGTGCAGTCCCGCCCACGATGCGAACCTCTTAGCGCTGATCACCGCCCCTCAACCGCACGCAATACAGGTGCTCGCGAACCGAGTCGGCGGTGTAGCGCCGCGCGGCGCTCGGGCGGTCGGAGCGATATCGCTGGTACTGGCGCGTGACGCGCCGGTATGTGTTGCGGCGGCCATACTCGCGGAAGATCCGCTGGATCTCGGCCTCGGGTATGATGCCTTCGCTGTTGTAGCTCAGGACGACGTGGTCCGCATCGGCCGTGGCCAGCAGCCGATCGAGCGCCGCGACACATCCGCCGCGCGTGGACCATTCGGATTTCCTGGCGTCCGGCAGCAGGCCAGTCTTGCCCCGTAGCACGGGCGGATCGCCGAACCATCCCGTGGCGATCAACTCCGGGACATGGTAGTAGGCGCTGTATTGCCGCGTGTTGTACGGCGGATCGAGATACAACAGATCGAATCGGCCCAGATGCGGCGCGAGGACCGACACGTCGCCGTGGTGCGCCTCGCACCGCGCGCGGCCTACCCGCGGCGGTTGCGGTGACGCCCCGATCGCCGGCGGCCGGAGCCGCAGCGCGCGCAGCGCGTTCGACTGCCAGCTCTTGATGTACGCTGCGTACACGCCGGCCGTGTTCGCGACGGCATCGGCGGCTTCAAGCAGCGTCGCGAGGAGGATGTAGTACTCGTCGTCGCTGATCGCCGCGGCGGTATGCCAGTCGTTGAGCTGTGTGCGGATCGCGTCGATGCGGCGTGCAGCGTCGAGCGTGAAGTACATGCGCGCCGATGCGGCCGAGGGCGTGGCGCCGGCGAGGCGGGTGTGCCCTGCCCTGCCCGGGCGGACCGCGGCGCGTGCGCCGCCCCCGTTCCGTTGTCGCACTTCGTCGGTATCAGCCGTCTGTATCGCCGCGTGCTGCATCGCGAAATGGCTGGAAATGAACGACGTGAGCGGATCGAGATAGTGATCCAGATACACGAGCATTTCGTCGAGCGGCCGCGTGGCGTCCGCCGTGGCATGCGCCGTGGCGTGCCGCGTAGCGATCTGTGTCCCGCGCAGCGTGGTGCGTTGCGCGGCCCGAAGTGCAGCCGCCGTTCGCGTCGCCACCCGATGGTTGACGAGCGCGGTGAAGTCGGGGCGTTGCCGCGCGGACCGGAATCCGGGGTCATCGAGAACGCCGCTGAAGCGCGGATATCCGTCGGCGACCACATACGCGCGCTGGAAGACGAAACTGAACGTCATGAGATCGCATCCAACGACAGTCGCGCCGCGGGCTTTCAGGAAAGCACCGACGGCGGCCGTGCCGGCAAAGGCGTCGAGCGCGCGCGCACCGGTTGGGACGCCGAGCCGATCGAGGGCGCCGCCGATGAACGGGAGCAGTTTCGTCTTGTTGCCGATATAGCGCATGAACCGGAGCGATCAGAAGCGAACAAAGCTGGGAACATATGTTTATGTTCCACGTGGAACATTGCAGACGTGGCGGCAGGGCAGGGGAGCCGAACCGAACATAGCGGAATGGCGCCCAGCGGCGAATTTCGGCGCTATATTCACGCCCCGTGACCCATGTGCTCGCGATCGCGAATCAAAAAGGCGGAGTCGGCAAGACGACCACCGCCGTCAATCTTGCCGCGAGCCTCGCGGCGGCGGAGCAGCGGACCCTGCTTATCGATGGTGATCCGCAGGGGAATGCGACGAGCGGGATCGGCCTCGCGAAAGAGAGCCTCGAGGCGACGGTCTACGACCTCCTGATCGGCGACGCCACGGCGACCGACGCCCGCCACCGCAGCGTGCAGTTCACCCACCTGGACGTGATCGCGGCGACGCCAGATCTCGCGGGGGCGGAGGTCGAATTGATCTCGCGGCACCGGCGGGATCAGGCGATGCGGGACGCGCTGGCGCCGATCGCGCAGGAGTACGACTACGTCCTCATCGACTGTCCGCCGTCTCTGGGCCTCATCACGATCAACATGCTCGCCGCCGCGGACGCGCTGCTCATCCCGGTGCAGTGTGAGTACTACGCACTCGAAGGACTCTCACAGCTCCTCAACACCGTGCACCTGGTGCAGCAGAGCGTGAACGAGCTCCTCTCGATCGACGGCGTGCTCCTCACGATGTTCGATGGCCGGCTCAACCTGTCCCGGCAAGTCGCGGCGGACGCTCGCGAATACTTCGGCCCCAAGGTCTACTCGAACGTCATCCCGCGAAACGTGCGACTGGCCGAGGCGCCGAGCTTCGGCAAGCCGATCATCCTGTACGACGTGACGTCGGCGGGAGCGCTCGCCTATATGGCGGTCGCGCGCGAGATGCTCGATCGTCACCGGTCGGCGGTCACGGCTGCCGAGCGCCGGGCGAGCGCTGGCAGCAGAAGTGCGCCGGCGGGGCGGGAGCGTGGTGCGGCGGCGGAGACCCGGGGGAGCGAGGAGCGATCTGGCGGGCGGGAGCGTTCGGCCGAACTCTGAGCCAGGAGTTCGGCGCGGTGACGACGACTCGCCGGGCATCGTCCCGGGAGTGCGACGGCTCTCCGGCGGTGGGGCAGGGAAGCGAGGGTGAGGAGCGAGAGCCGCGCCGCACCGGATCACGGTCTCGAGGGAGATGTTCCACGTGAAACATTCGATCGGAACGGTGCGGTAATGCCCTCTGACACGCCTCGGCGGCTGGGGAAGGGATTGGGCGCTCTCATCGCTCCACCCGGCAGCGGGGCGGAACCCGAAGGGCGAAGCAGGGCGGCAGGGCACGCTGCCGAAGCAATCGTCGAACGGATCCCGCTCGTTCAGATCCGCCCTAACACGTTTCAGCCCAGAAAGCAGTTTGCCGAGGAGCAGCTGGCGGACCTGGCAAACAGCCTCAAGGCGTCGGGCCTGCTGCAGCCCATCACCGTCCGGCCGATCCGGCGCAATACACTGCGCGATACGCTGGACGGCGTCCGATTCGAGCTGCTTGCTGGCGAACGGCGGTACCGGGCGGCCTTGAGCCTGGGGTGGACCGAGATCCCGGCGGTTGTGCGCGAGGCCGACGACCGGACCGCCCTGACGCTGGCGCTCGTCGAGAACCTCCAGCGGTCGGACCTTAATCCGGTGGATGAAGCCGAGGGATACGCGCGGCTGATCCACGACTTCTCGCTGACGCAGCAGCAGGTGGCGGAAGCAGTCGGGAAAGAGCGGTCGACAGTTGCCAATGTATTGCGACTATTGAACTTACCTGCCTCGGTTCGCGTGATGCTGCGCGACGGGCAGTTGTCGCTGGGCCATGCGAGGGCGTTGCTGGCGCTGACTTCCGAACGCGAAATCGTCGCTGCCGCCCAGGCGGCTGTGTCACGGGGATGGACTGTCCGCGACGTCGAAGAGGTTGGGCGGACGAAAAAACGCTCATCAAAGCGGCATAAACGCGCCAGTAAAGCGTCACTACGCGTCAAGACGCATTCCCGAGAGATAGTGGACAGGCTCCGGAAGCATCTCCAGACGGACGTCAAGCTCGCAGTCTCCGACCAGGACAAGGGGCAGATCTCCATCCTGTTCTATTCCAACAATGATCTTGAGCGGCTCCTCGATCTCATACTTGGCCGTTCGGGGGACACGTTGTGACTGCCGAGCTGTCCGGCTCCGCCTCCAGCACGACGGCGCCAGAATCCGGCGGCGGAACGCAGCCGGCGGCCGCCTCCGCGCGAGGAGGCGGATACGGCAACATTTACACGCCGCACGCCGGATCGATGATCATCCAGGTGCAGCGCGAGAGTGGACTGCAGAGCCGCACGATCGTGCTCTCCGCGCGCCAGATCCGGATCCTCCGATTCATCATGTCCCGCAGCGGAAAACTCATCGCGGCGGGCGTGGCAGCCATCATAGCGCTCCTGATCGTCGAGGCCGCGCGCGTCCCGGCTCTCACCGGACGGATCTCTCGGATGGAGCACACCACGCAGCGCCTCGATACGCTCGAGCGGTCGCTCTCCGAGCTGCAGAAACGCTATGATCAGGTCCGCACGATGATGGGCAGCGACGCGCCACTCGACGCCGGACACACCGCGAGCGCCGCTCCTGGATTCACGCCCGCCCCTGCAATCCGGACGCGTGCGCCCGCAGGCAGTCCCGTGCGCGCCGCCACGCGGGCCACGACAGCACCCGATGTGCCCTCCGAGCCGGCCTCCGCCGACGCTGGTAGTGATGCCGCCGGCGTGGCCGGTGCCGAGGCGCCAGCCGACTCCGGAGGCACCGCGGTGCCGGCAGCCACGCCGCGCCGCCGCCGAGCACGGAACGCGGCCGGCGCCACGTCGCCACAGAATGTCGTCGTGCCACCGCCCCCCGATTCTGGTACGCCGCCGAGCCCACAAGCGGAACCTCAGTAGAGGGGCCTGGCACCCCGCGCTCGCACTCTCCGTCTTTCGCTAGATTTGCCCGTGCGTCGCGTGTGACCCACTGGTCGTCCCCGATGCGTGCCGCGCGTGAACCCTGCGCGTGCCCTGGCGGGAGGACGAATCGTCACACAGACGTCCGAGTGCCCGCACCCGCGGAGCGTACGACGCAGTGCAATCGCTCAGCCGGAAGCGCCAATAGCCCTCGTCGCGCGGTCACAGAGCTCCGATTCACCTCTTCCGATTGCATCCATGGCCATGTTCACGAAGGACTCACCCGACAAGCCCGAATCAAAGCCCGGGGTACCCGCCGAAGCGGCACTCTCGATCATCGCGTTCGGGATGAAGGTCCACGGCGACATTGACACGAATGGCGTGATCAAGATCGAAGGCACCGTCGAAGGAACCATCCGCGGCGCCCGGCAGGTGCTCGTCGGCCGCCAAGGCGAGGTCAAAGGGGACGTCAGTGCACGCGAGGTCGTGGTCGGAGGCCGCATCGACGGGACGGTCACCGCCTCGGAGCGCGTCGAGATCCAGGGCACATCCTCTGTGAGCGGCGACATCTACACCAAATCGATCGTCGTGCTCGAGGGCGGCCGTATCAACGGCGCGGTGCGCATGGATGAGACCGGCCGATCGATTGGCATGGGAGCCAAGCCGGAGCAAAAGGCGATGCCAGTCGCCGTCGTGAGGTAGGACCCGCCATCTTTCGTCTGATGCGCGTCCCCGCCCTTCTCCACATTGCGCTGTGCATAAGTCTCTGCGCATGTGGGCAACTACAGGACACGCATCGCCGTAGAAGCACAACCGACCGGGCGTCAGCCGACCACAAAGCATTCAAGGTGGCCCTGCTGACGCCTGGTCCCATCTCCGACCAGGCGTGGAACGCCGCCGCCTATCGCGGCCTTCTTCGCATCCGAGACAGCCTCGGCGCGCAGATCAGCAACGTCGAGACGAAGACGCCAGCCGAGTTCGACGAAAACTTCCGGCAATACGGCGCCCAGGGGTACAGTCTGGTGATCGCGAACGGATTCGAGTATCAGGACGCCGTGCAACGCGTAGCGCCCGACTATCCGCAAACGATGTACGTGACGACGTCCGGCGACCGCACGGGGCAGAACTGGGCTGGCATCGATTTTCGATTCGGGGAAGGCGCCTATCTGGCGGGCGTGATAGCTGCCAGCGTATCGAAGAGCGGCGTCGTCGGCACGATTGGTGGCACCGAGCTCCCTCCCGTCAAACGCGGTTTCGCCGGATTTGCCGCGGGCGCGCGCTCGGTGAACCCGCGGATCCGGGTCCTGTCGTCCTACGTCGGCAACTGGGACAATGCCAGCGCAGCCAAGGAGCAGGCGCTCGCGCAGATCACGCAGGGCGCGGACGTCATATTCCAGAACGCCGACGCGGCGGGACTCGGCGTGTTCCAGGCGGCCAAGGACTCGAAAGGCGTGTGGGTCATAGGATCCAACTCGGATCAGAACGGCGTGGCGCCCGCCGTCACCTTGGCAAGCGTCGTGATCGACCTGCCGCATGCGCTATTCATGGTCGGCCAACAGGTCCGCGATGGTTTGTTCACCCCCGCGGTGATCACACTTGGCGCCGAGCAGCAAGTGGTCAAACTCCTGATCAACCCGGCGCTGGGGCCAGACATTCCGGGCGCGGCTCGCCTGGCCGTCGACTCGATACAGGCGCTGCAGATGACAGGCAAGTTCGTCGTGCCGGCAGACACCGCGGCGAATCCCGCCGCCGCCGCGTCAACTCCGGCTGGCGCGGTTGCCGCCGCAGCAGGGGATAGCGGGGCGAAGAAGTAGCCGAGGGGGCAGCGAGCCGCGAGGTGATTCGCGAAGACGAACCGCCGGAGTAATCTTTGGGCCGGCTGCGACGAATCGCGGCCGGCCCCTCGAGCGTTGGTCACGCAGCGCCGTGGGCCAGCGACCTGCCAACTCACGCCCCGAGTCTCGTGCCACTCACCACCGACATCGTCGCCTATCTCGATCGTCTGCTCGGCATCCCGGCCACGCCGGACTCTCCGGGGGCAATGAATGGGCTGCAGGTCGCGAATCGTGGCCACGTCGCGAAGATCGCCGCCGCAGTCGACGCCTCACAACGAACGATCAATGGCGCGGTCGCCGCCGGCGCAAATCTCCTGCTCGTCCATCACGGCCTCTTCTGGAGGGGCGTGCTGCCGATTACCGGCCCCCGGTACAGCCGGCTGCGGGCGATCTTCGACCATGACCTTGCGGTGTACTCGGCGCATTTACCGCTCGACCTCCATCCCGTTTTCGGCAACAACGTGTTGCTCGCAAAGGAACTGGGTCTGGTGCCGTCGGGCGAGTTCGCCCGGTTCGGGCCGATCGCGATCGGTGTGCGCGGAGCCGCCGACGTCCCGACGACCGAGTTGGTGGCACGGGCATCGCGGCTGGCGCGGGAGCACGGAGGGGAGGCGCATGGGACAGACTTTCCATCGTCGCGCCGGACACGATCCTGGGCAATGTGCAGTGGCGCCGGAGCGTCCACCGAGACGCTCGACGAAGCGGTCGCACTCGGCGCCGACACGCTGATCGTGGGAGAGGGGCCGCATTGGACGGCGGTCGAGGCGCCCGAGCGAGGGCTCGTGATCATCTACGCGGGCCACTACGCAACGGAGACACTTGGCGTGCGCGCGCTGGCGCAGGATCTGTCGGCGCGTTTCGGTGTCCCATGGGAATTCGTGGCGGCGCCGACCGGCCGGTGAATCCGGAACCGGACCATCGGGAGCGCAACGCGGAAGGACTTCCGCCTGCGTTGGTCATGCAGGGAATCGTCAAGCGATTCGGCGGCGTGACGGCGCTTGATGGCGCCAATCTCATCGTCCGGACCGGCACCGTGCACGCCCTGCTTGGTGAGAACGGCGCTGGCAAGACGACCCTCATGCGGATCGCGTTCGGCCTGATCAAAGCGGATGCGGGATCGGTCGCGATCGCTGGAATTGGGCGCCGCTTCGCGTCCGTCGCCGATTCGATTGCGGCCGGCGTCGGGATGGTGCACCAGCACTACACGCTCGTGCCGGCGATGACGGTTGCCGAGAACGTCGCGCTGGGTCTCGGGGGCCGCTACGATATCCGCGGGGTGAGCGATCGCATCCAGTCTATCGCCACGAAAACGGGGCTCGAGCTGGATCCCGCGGCCAGCGTGTCCGATCTCTCGGTCGAAGCCCAGCAGCGGCTCGAAATCGTCAAAGCACTCGCCCGCGACGCGCGGCTGCTGATTCTCGATGAGCCCACCGCCGTGCTCGCACCGGCGTCCGCAGCCGAGTTGTTGCGCTGGTTGCGCACATTTGCGGCCGGCGAACGGGCGGTCGTGCTCATCACGCACAAGCTCCGCGAAGCGGTAGCCGTCGCGGACGACGTCACAGTGCTCCGCCGAGGGCGAACCGTGCTCGCTGTGGCCGGACCCGGCGCGACCGAAGCCGGCCTCGCGGACGCGATGCTCGGAACGGCAGCGGGAACGACTGATCGTGCCCGGACGAAGCCGAATGCCGGCGATTCCGCGAGTGCCCGAGCCGCCGGGCCAACGGTGGTGAGCAGCGAGGAGCTTCCGAAGGCGCCGGCGGCCGTCGTGATCTCAGCGAACGATGTCATGATACGAGATCATCGCGGCGTGAATAAACTGTCCGGGGTGTCCTTCGAGATCCACGCAGGCGAAATCGTCGGGGTGGCTGGTGTCGAGGGCCAGGGCCAGCACGAACTGTTGCGGGCAGTCGCTGGACGGATGGCAGTGGCAAGCGGCTCGCTGGTCGCCCCGCCGGAAGTGGGTTTCGTGCCGGAGGACCGGCAGCGGGACGCACTCGTGCTCGAGTTTCCGCTATACGAGAACGTCGCTCTGCGCGGGGCCGGCACCCGGCGAGGCCGGATCGCGTGGCGGCGCGTCCGTGCGGACACGCGGCAACTGCTGGATGCATTCGACGTGCGCGTAGACCGGGAGGACGTCCCGGCGTCCGTTCTGTCTGGTGGCAATCAGCAGAAGTTGGTATTGGGCCGTGAACTGGCCGCCCATCCGAGCGCACTAGTCGTGGAGAATCCGAGCCGTGGGCTCGACATTCAGGCGACGGTCGCAATCCACGGGCGGCTGCTGGACGCCCGCGATAGCGGTTGCGCCGTGCTGTTCTATGCGAGCGATGTGGACGAAGTCCTCGCGCTCGCCGACCGGATATTGATCGTGGCCCAGGGCACGGTCCGGGAAGTTGTCAGGGACCGGGAGATCGCGGGGCGTGCCATGCTGGGACTGGACAGGTAACGCGGCGCGAGGGCCAAACCATGAGGGCCAGCCGCAGAGGATCGCGGCTGGCCCTCATGGTCGTGCAGGCCCTGTGCTCCCTCTAGCCTCGTCGCACGCCTAGCTCGCTATGCCTAACCCGCACGGCGTCGGGAGACCCCGCGCGTCGCACTCGGTGGTTGGAATCGGCATGACGCTCGGGACCAGTCCGTCAGGGACCGCTGCGGGTATAGTGTTCAGCACCCCAAACCGGCGGGCGTCGCTCCATCGAGTACCCTGCTCCCACAACAGAGAATACCGCCGCTCATACATCAGCTCGGTGATGAGCGCCGCCGGCGTGGTTGCGCCGCCGTACGCGGGCAGGTTGCCGGAATTTTGCCTGACGAAGTTAAGATCGGCCACTGCAGCCGACGTCGCCCCCGTGCCGATCTCGGCCTCCGCGCGTAGGAGGATCAATTCTTCGTAGCGCAAAATCGGGATCGGCGCGCTCGGATCGGGGTTTCCGCCCGAGAAGTACACCGTGAACTTGAGCGTACCCTGAATCGGCACGCCGGATATGACCTGGGGCGACGAACCGGGCGGAATCGGTGCAATCTTCGCGAGTGCCCGGGCATCGATCTGCGTGCCGCCCACCTGCAACTGGGCGTCACTGTCCGCCTCTGCGAGCGCAAAGAACGTCACGCCCGTGAGGGGATCGGAGAGACCGTTCTGGATGTCGCCCAGACCCGTCGAGTAGTCGAAGTACGCTCCCAGGGCAAAGTTCGAGCTGGTAGGTGTACCGTTCGGGAGGAACGACGAGGCGAGCGCGGTGAGCGCCTGCCCATAGAACGTCGCGGAGCCAGGCTGGCCCGCGGCATGCGGCTGGGCGGTGGCACGATCTACGAGCGCCTTCGCGGTCAATCCCCAGGTGAGTTGGGCGAACGTCGCCGGCGTCGAGAAGTTCGAGTAGCCCGGCGGGATCGAGAAGGGGAAACTGGCAGACGCCCCGGCCGCGAGGTTGGTCCGTGCCGAATCCAGCGTGTGCAGAATCGTGGCATAGACGCTGTCCTCACTGACGAACGGCGCCGGGGCGGCGGATGCCGGGCGATCGACATCCACCGGCACGCCCAACTGCGCCCGCGTCTGCACCAGATGAAGGAACATGAGCGCCTTGGACGTCTGGGCCACCGCGGTCGTGAGTGCTTTCTCCGCCGTCGACATGTCCGGCACTTTGCCGGTTGCGTCGATGACGATGTTCGCGTCGCGGATCGCCACGAATTCATTGGCCCAGTCCGAGGCGCCGAACTCGCTACTCGACAGCGGGCCGAAATATGGTTCCTGATAGTCGGGCTGATTGTTGCCCGACAGGTTGATACCCTCCCGTCCCATTGATCCCAGGCGCCAGATGAGCGAGACGCCGTCCTGGCGCTGTGCATCGAAGATGCCCGCAACCGCCGCGCCGACACTGGCCCGCGTCGGGTTGTCAACCAGCGAGCTCAATGTCTGGTTATTGGGATCCGTGAGGTTGTAGTTGTAGCAAGCCGGCAAAATGAGCGTCGCGGCCAATGCCAGCAGAGCACCGCCTCCGAACGACAGGTGGCGTGTGGCGGGGCTGGGTGTGCGTCGATATGTGCGCAGCATCTCAGAGCCTCGCGTTGACGGAGAAGTAGAACGTGCGGGACGGCGGATACGGCGCCAAGTCGATGCCTCGCGTGATCGCCGTCTGCCCGTAGTTGCTGACCTCGGGATCGTACCCGTAGTAGTTGGTCACGAGGATGAGGTTGCGGCCGGAAACATTGAGCGACACTGCATCGGAGCCGAAAAAGTGGTGTGACGCCGCGGGAGACAGGGAGTAGCTGATGCGCACCTCCCGCAGCTTGAGGAACGTCTCCGCCTGCACGAATGGGGTGGCGATTCCGTTGAACGCATCAGCGACGCGAGCCGCCCCCGCTGGGGTGCCGTCATCCGCTGCGAGCTCGTTGAAATCGTAGAGGGAAAGGGTCTGATTCTGCTCGACACCGCCCTTCTGCCAATCCCACAGCATCGACAGTCCGAACTGATGGAACGTGAAGTCGTTCGACCACGACCAATCGTAGTCGGGCTTGAGCTGTCCCATGTACGTGACATTGAACACGCCGCCCGAATTGACCGACGTCTGCCCGATGAGTTGCGTAATGGGGCGTCCCGGCTGCACCAGGAACTGTCCGAATGCCAGACCGAATCCGGGCGTCGCCGGCGTGAAGGACGGGAAGGGCAACGAAATGACGTCGTTGCTGATCGACGTGAAGCTCGTCCCAAACGTCCACGAGAAGTGCCGGGTCCTGACCGGTACGAGCGTGCCGCCGATTTCGATACCCTGATTCTCGAACACGCCGCCATTCGCAATGATCGACGCGAAGCCGGTCGACGGCGCGGGGGTGCGTGGGAGGAACAAGTTGCTGGTCTCGCGGTGGAAGTACGTCACCTCGAGATCCAGCCGGCCGGTCAGGGCCGAGATGTCGGTGCCGAACTCGTATTCGCGCGTGGTTTCCGGCTGAATGTTGGGATCACCGGCGGCCGCGTTGGTGCCAAGCCCCGTGGCCGTCACGCCGCCGATCGCGGTATTGCTCTGCAGCAACGTGAACTTCTGGGCGAACAGCGGCTGGTTGCCCGTGATCCCTTCATCGGCCCGCAGCTTGACGTTGCTGCCGGCGCCGAGAAGGTTCGGGAAGTTGTACGCCGCCGCGATTTTCGGATACAGGTAGTACGCGCTCGCGCTCCCGTTCGCGCTGCTGCGTTCGGCGCGGAGCCCCACCTCGACGAGCAGCCGGTCGTTGAATGCCGTGACCTGCTCCTGCCCGTAGATCGAGAAGGTCCGTTCGTGCTCACGCTCCTCGAACAGCTGCGGGACCGTGCCCTGGTTCACGTTGACGGCACCGCCCGCCAGCCCGGTGACCGACGTGTTGGCCAGATCCAGCTCCCGGTCCTCGAACGTCGTCCCGATCGAACTCGTGGCCCTGAAGGCCGGCTCGATCAGCGTGTGGATCGCGTTCAGATTCCAGTTGTATTGGCGGCTGTCGCCGGACGCCAGCGTCGAGACGCCGGGCGACGCCTGGTTCGCCTGGAAATACAGATTCGACGGGGCGACCACGCGCGAATTGTCGGTGAAGAAGTCGATGCCGCCCGCCGCCACGAGCCGCAGCGAGTTGTGGTCGGTGGTGAACGCGTTGTAGTTCCCGGTGCCACCGGCCGTAAACCGGTTGACCTCGTCGGTGTTCTGGCCGTCGGCGATCGTCTGCAATGGGTTCGCGCTGAGATAGGTCAACGGGAGCTGGGGATAGACCCCGTTCTGCGGCAAGATGTTCTCAAAGCTCGGGATGTACGCCAACGCGTACGGGACGCTCGCTCCGCTGTTGTCGTTGTTGACGAATCCGCGGTTCGAGTTGTTGTGGGCGTAGTTGGCGCTGAAGTTCGCCTCAAGCGTGCGCGACAGCTGCTGATCCAGATTCACACGCAGCGTCTGCCGCATGTTGCCGGTATTGCCGATGATACCGCCGGTGTAGTCAATGTCACCCGACGCGTAGTACCGCGTGCGTTCATTGCCACCGCTCAGATCGAGCAGCGTCTCGTAGTCGATAGGGGTCTTGCCCTCGGTCTCGCTCAAGTGGTCGTAGAACGGCAGGGTTCCGTTGACCTCGAATGGACGAACGGTGGCCGCCGTGTACACGGAATCGGCCTGTGCCACCGTGAACCGCCGCATCTCCGGACCACGGAGCAGGTGAGCCATCCCGACACGCTGCGTGATGTCGGCCTTGGGCTTGCCCGCCTGTCCCCGCTTGGTCGTGATGATCACGACGCCGTTCGCAGCCTTGGACCCGTAGATCGACGAAGCCGCCGCACTCTTGAGGATCTCGATCGACGCGATGTCCTCGGGATTGAGGTCGGCCAGGCGGTTCGCGCCATCGTCCTGCAGGGGACCGCTGCCCGAGAGCGTGCCGCTGTTGGTGACGGTAAAGAGCCCCGTGGGAACCGTCTGGTTGCTGTAGATGATGCCGTCGACCACGAAAAGCGGGTCGGAGGCTCCGATGGCCGTGTTGACGCCACGGATCTGAACCTGGACACCACCGCCAGGCGCGCCGGAGTTGGTCTGAATGCTGGCGCCGGGAACCTTGCCCTGAAGCGCCTCGTCCACGGTCGTGGCCGGCGCGCGCGTGAGCGACGCACTGTCCACGACCGCGGTCGACGTCGGCGCGTTCTTGCGTGAGATCCCGGTCGCCTGTCCGGTCACCACGATCTGTTCGAGCTGTGCTGGGTCGTCATCCAGGGCCACCGCAATCGTCTGGTCGCCGGCGGCGACCGTCACATCACGGGGCAGGGACCCGATCGCCCGGATCGTGAGTTGCGCCGGGCCGTCCGGCACGTTGAGGTGGAAGCGGCCGGCGGCATCGGTCTGGGTCCCGCGCGTCGTTCCCTTGATCAGGACCGTCGCATACGGAGATGGGCGGTCCGCCACCGCCGGTGACCGCCCGGGTGACCGTCCCGGATACGACTCGGGCCTGATTATTGGTCGCCTGCGCCGCGATGTACGCCGGCGGCCAGAGACCGGCGGCGCACGCGATGAGCCAGACCGCCCGACGAACGGAACTTCGCGTCACGAGACCCTCCCCCGCGATGGGGTTCTTGGGTATCAACCACTGGTCCGATGGGACCGGCGACCAACTGGATGGAGCACCGCGTGAAACACCTATCGTCCGTGCCGTGCGCGTGGCACCTCATCTCGCTCGCACAGTACGCCGGCTGGCGCGCGCGGCGATGCGAGAGCGTCCGTCGGCCACGCCGGGCGACGGGGGCCTATGATCCTCCCGATTGTATACGTTGTCAAGAGCCGCGGGCAGTACTATTTCGCGGCGTCCCGCGCGTGCACTGCGTGGCGCGCCGCATCTCGCTGACCTGTCCGAGACTGAGGACTGTGGAGAATCCGAGGGGCACAATGCCAGCGAACGGCCCGCTCGTCGCGATTCCGGCCGCCTGGCCACCGCGGCTCGCACCTCGACCATCGCCTGCCGCGGGGGCCGAGCGGTCCAGAAAATGGGATTGATGGTCATCGAGTCCGCCAGCATCGCGCAGGCACTCGCTGCATTCTGGCATGGGTCGCTCGGCTCCGAGTACGCCATCGTCTCGGCCACGCTGGTGCGGGCCACCCCGCTCATTCTGACCGGACTGGCCGTTGCAATCGCCTTTCGCGCGGGCGTGCTCAACATTGGCGCCGAGGGCCAGTTTCTCGCAGGCGCCACCGCGGCGACTCTCTGCGCCGGCGTCGCAGCCGCATGGCCCCACCCGGCACAATCCGCCATCGCGCTGCCAGTGGCGTTGCTCGGCGGGGCGGCCGCGGGAGCCGCGTGGGCCGGAGTGGCGGCCTGGCTCAGACAGCGATTCGGCGTCCTCGAAGTCATCAGCACCATCATGCTCAACTTCATCGCCGCCGAAGCGGTCGCGTATCTGGTCCGCGGCCCACTGCAGGAGCCGTCGCATGTCTATCCTCAGACGCTGGCGCTGCCGCAAGGGTTGCATCTGGCAAAACTCGTCCCGGGCAGTCGTCTGCACGCCGGATTCCTACTCGCCGTCGTGGCGGCGGTGATTGCGTGGTGGATGATCCGCGAGACCGCGTCCGGCTTCCGGCTCCGCGCAACGGGTGCCAATCCGCTGGCCGCGGCGAGCGCTGGACAGATCGACGTCCGGGCGACGGCCATGCGAGCGTTTCTCGTGAGCGGCGCCGTTGCGGGGCTGGCTGGCGCCGTGGAGGTGACCGGCGTGACGTACGCGCTCTACGAAAACATCTCTCCGGGGTATGGCTACACGGCGATCGCGGTGGCGCTGCTCGCGAATCTCGATCCACTCGCGGTCGTGGCGAGCGGCATTTTCTTCGGTGCGCTGGAGGCGGGTGCCGCAGGGATGCAACGCGATGCCGGCGTCCCATCGGTGGTCGTGTCGGCGGTCGAGGCGTCGATCATTCTGGCCATTCTCGCTGCGGCGGCCGCGCGCGGGCGCACGCGATGGCCGTCGCTCGGCATCCGCCACCTTCTGCGACGGTCCGTACGGCCGGCCGTGCGGCCGCCCGCCGCGGGGAGCGATCCGGCGTGAGCGGATCGGTCACGGCATTTTTCGAGGCGACGGTACGAACCGCAACACCGCTTCTGTTCGCCGGCCTGGGAGAGACGCTCGCCGAGCAGGCCGGTGTGATCAACGTCGGCCTCGAAGGCATCGTCATTGCTGGTGCATTTGGCGCGGTGGCTGGCGCTGCCGTGGGTGGCGTCGCGATGGGGTTTCTGGTGGCGGCGGCCGGAGGAGCCGTGATGGCAGCAGTGTTCGCCGTGTTCGCGGCGGTACTCCGCTCGGACCAGATCATAGCTGGCACGGCGGTCACGCTGCTCGGTCTCGGAGTCACCGGCACACTGTACCGATGGGAGTTCGGCCCGTCGGGCGCGGCCCTGACGATTCCGACCATGCACCCGATGCCACTTCCGGTCCTGCACAACATCCCGGTGCTGGGGCCGGCACTCTTCGGCCAACCGCCGATCGCATATGCCGCCTATCTGCTCGTGCCAGTGCTCTGGTGGTGGACGTACCAGACATACGGCGGCCTCGCCTTGCGAGCGGTGGGCGAGAATCCCGATGCCGCGCGCGTCGCGGGAATCCCCGTGCGCCGCGTCCAGTTTGCCGCGATCATGGCCGGTGGTGTGCTCGGCGGTGTGAGCGGTGGAACGCTGGTGCTCGCGCAAGTCGGCACCTTCGCCGAAGGGATGTCGGCTGGCAGGGGGTTCATCGCGATCGCCATTGTGGCGCTCGGACGGTGGAATCCGGCCGGGGCGGCGGCGGCCGCCGTAATATTCGGCGCCGCCAGCGCGCTACAATTTCTTTTTCAGGCCATGGGCTGGCACGCGCCATATCAGTTGTTCCTGGCGTTTCCATACGTGCTGACACTCGCGGCCTTGGCATTCGCCGGATCTACGCGGCAAGGCGCAGCCCCTGCGGCCCTGGGCCGCGCGCGAATCGAGTGATCCAATGCGAGCAAGCGGCGGACCGAGGCGAGTGGTGAACCAGCGGGATTGCAAGCCGTGAAGTGGTGCGTCGCCGGCCTACAACCAGGAGCCGACACACGATGCTAGGATCATTGCCGCTGTCGCCACAGCCGACCGCGCGGGAGACGCGGGAGATCGCGTTTCGGCTTGGCCACGAGCTCGCCGCGCGGGGGGCCAAAGTGCATCACGATGTCATTGGCGGATTCCGGTTCCGGATGGCGGCGCCCTGGCGCGGCGCGCAGGCCGGCGCGCTGCGCGCGATCTGGTCGGGAGAAGTCACCATCGGCGCGGTTTCTGGCGATCCGTGGCGCGTCCGGTACGACCTGCGATTTTCGATTCCGACGCTGGTGACGTTCGCGCTGTGCGTCGCGATCCTACGCTACGGGATTCAGTGGCACTGGCCGCGCACGCGACTCATTGATTTGCTGCTGATCACGTGGATCGCGGTGTACGGCCTACCGTGCCTGCTGGCGATGCGCATGTTCCGGCGCCTCGTCGGCCAGGCCACACGCGGTACGAGATAAGACCGGCCAGCTAGCATCCCACGTAGGCGCTGTTCCAGCGGGCGCGCCAGCGGCGGGCCGCCATGCGTTCGAGGAGCGTGTACGAACTGCCGTCGCCGTAGTCGCGGCTAATGATGATCGCCGGGTGCTGGCGCGGCGCGCGGCCGAGTATGACGGCGGCGAGCATCTCGCTCGATTCGACATCGTCTTCGGGACCCGACGTGCGCTCCGAGTAGGCGACAACAAACGGCGGCGGACCGCCGCCAGGTGCCGGGAGTGTGTCGCGCTCGAGCACGATGAGGAGATGTTCCTCCTGGGGGCTCGCCTCCTGATTGAGCCGGCGGACGACCTCCGCAGCGAGCACTGTGTCGCCCCCCGGGAGGATGAATTGATGGGCGTCGCGCAGGGCGAACGGCAATCCGCGAAACGCCGCCGCGGTGTCGTCGGGCAGCGCGGATGCCGCGCGGGCAATCGCCGCCGCGCGGCGCGCGGAGTCGACACTCGGCAACCCCATCATCGAATCCATCGGAAGCGCAGTCGCGTGACCCGACATGAAGCCGACCGACCAATCCGGCGGCGGCCCTTGAGCCGTCGTGACGGTGGCGGTCGGCCATGCCGTGCAGGTGCCGGTGAAATTGCCGCCCGCAGCGGCGGCCAGCACGGCTGCCCCGGCGAGACCGCGCCGTGAGAACAGGTCGACTCGCGGGCGTTGCCCGAGTGCGGAATCGCTAGAGGGTGCGTCGGCGACCGTGCTGTCGGTGTAGCGAGGCATGATCACGACCGCTTCCGACGAATTGGTGCCCGCGACGAGCAGATCGGGGCCGGCGATGGTGTCGTTCCAGCCCGCAAGCCGGACGACAGGTTTGGCTTCGGCCACCGCGCCCGTATTGGCGGGCGCGATCGACGGCGGTGGGTTGGAATCGCGCGCTGAGCGCGACCGGTCACACCCGGCGATCGCGACGACCAGGCTCACGATGCCGATCGCGGTGCCTATTGCGGTGTGCATGCCGGTGAAGATGCCAAGCGTGAGAGGCAGCGGATAGGGGTTTGTGACAGGGGTATGTGACAGAGTTTGTGTCCACCGAAAACGAAACGAGGCGCCCGCTTGCGTGGACACCTCGTCATCGTGTTGCCCGGTGTTTCTGTCATCCGCCGGCGGCCGCCATGCGGTGCGCGGGCCGCGGCGGCCGCACCTACTGGCAGGCGATATCGCCTTCGATCGTCGCGGGAGTGGCGGGGTTCGATACGGTCCCATAGAAAACCGCGCACGTGCCTGGCGACGCCAGTTGGCTCGACGCGCTCGCGCTCCAGCCGGTCGCGCCAGCCGTCGTGATCGTGACGGTGACCCCGGGCGATGAGTTGAACTGCAGGGCGCTGGTCGACATCGAATAGACCGCGTAGTTGTAGAAATACGACTCCTGCACGGTCGCCAGGTTGCGGAGATCCTCGTGCAAAGCGGCCGCCTGCGCCTTGCCCTTGGTATTGGCGAACTTCGGAATCGCGATCGCGGCAAGGATGCCGATGATCACGACGACGATCAGTAGTTCGATCAACGTGAAGCCGTGCCGGGGCTGGCGGACCCTCAAATTGAGGCCTGCCGGCTGGGATCGATGCCTCGTCATGAGGACACTGCAGAGCAATGCTGAGACCGCTAGAGCACTATTTAGTCAACATATTGCAAACACAGCACTTACGCTGATGACCCATGCGAGCCGACTGCCATTCCGGCCGTCGAAACGCGGCGTATACCGCATCCTGCAATAGTGAAAGTGGACACCCGTCCGGGGCTGGCGGGCTAGGCGGTCTTCGCGTCCACCCAGTTGGGGCCGACCCCAACGTCCACCACGAGGGGGACCGTAAGCTCGGCCGCATGCTCCATTTCGCCCACCACGAGGGCGCGAAGGCGGGCGGCTTCATCGGGCGGCGTCTCGAACACAAGTTCGTCGTGGACCTGCAGCAGCATCCGTGCGGAGCCCGGGCCAGCCGCCAGCCGCTGATGAATTCTGATCATGGCGATCTTGATCAGATCCGCGGCCGAGCCCTGGATCGGTGAGTTCTGCGCGAGCCGCTCGCCGAACGCGCGGATGTTGAAGTTGCGATCGCGAAGTTCCGGAATGTACCGGCGGCGGCCGAAGATCGTTTGCACGTACCCGCGCTCGCGCGCATGGCTGATCGCCGCATCGAGAAATGCACGGACGCCCTGAAAACGTTCGAAGTAAGTCGAGATGAAAAGCTTGGCTTCGGCGAACTCGATCTTGAGCTGCCGCGACAGGGCGTGCGCACCCTGCCCATAGATCGTCGCGAAGTTGATGGTCTTGGCTCGCGCGCGCATCTCCGGCGTGACCGAGCCGAGCGGAACGCCGAAGATCACGGACGCGGTCTGCCGGTGGATGTCACCGCCAGCCTGGAACGCCGACACGAACGCCGGGTCCCCGGACAGATGGGCGAGCAACCGTAGCTCGATCTGCGAATAATCCGCGGTCAGGAGCACCCAGCCCGTGCGAGGGATGAAGCCGCGACGGATGTCGCGCCCCAGTTCGCGCCGGACCGGAATGTTCTGAAGGTTTGGATCGCTCGACGAGAGGCGTCCCGTTGACGCGACCGTCTGGCTGAACGACGAATGCAATCGGTGGTCGGAAGGGAGCAGCATCGCCGGCAAAGCGTCGAGGTACGTGCCCTCGAGCTTGAACAGTTCGCGGTACTCGAGCAGCAGCTCGGGAAGGGCGTGCCCGGCGTCCGCCAGGTCCTGCAGCACGCTGGCGTCCGTTGATGGGCCGGTCGCCGTCTTTTTCCGGACGGGCAGTTGCAGCTTCTCGAACAGAATCGATCGTAGCTTGGGATTGGAGTTGATGTTGAACTCCTCTCCGGCGGCGGTGTAGATCTCCCGCTCGACTCGCTCCCGTTCACGCTGGAATCGGGCTTTCAGCGACCGAAACAGCACAATATCGATCGCGATGCCGGTCCACTCCATTTCAGCCAGCGCCTCCACGAGTGGCATTTCGATGTCGCGGAAGAGCGGCATGAGCGCGAGTTCGCTCAACTGCGGCTCGAAGATCGCCCGCAGCCGGAGCGCCATGTCCGCATCCTCGCACGAGTAGTCCCTCGCGCAATCGACCGGCACGTGCTCGTACGGGATCTGCGCCTTCCCGCGGCCACAGAGATCCTCGTACGAAGTCATCTGGTGGTCCAGGAACTCGATCGCGAGCAAGTCGAGCCCGTGTGAGCGGCGGCCGGGATCGAGGACATAGCTGGCCAGCATCGTATCGAAATCCAGCCCGGCGAGCCGGATTCCCGCGCGCCGGAGCACGAGAATGTCGAACTTGATGTTCTGCGCCGTCTTGCGAACGGCGGCGTCCTGGAGCAGATCACGCAGCGGAGCCATCTCCGGCGAACCGAGCTCCGGGAGATTACGCACGGGTGGGATTCCGCCGGCCGCGATCGCTCGGGCCGCGATCGACTCCGCGCCGCGGGCGGCCGCGCCAGCCGATGCGGACCGCTGTGCGGTTCTGGGCAAGCTGGCCGCGCCAGCCGTCTGGCTTCCATCCGGGCCGGCTCCGCCGCCATCCAGGCGTTCACCACGCCGCTCGTCGCGCGCGAAGCCGCTGGTTCCCTCCACGATCCGCCCACCGGCCATGAGATCGAGCTCGCCCGCCGCGGATTGCGGATCGCGATGCCGTAGCGGGAGATAGTACGCCTCGCCCGGCGCGACCGCGATCGCGATACCGGTGAGCGTGGACCGCAACGGATCGAACGCGACCGGCGAGCCGGCATCGATGGCCGCCTGGGTATCGATCGAGAACCCGCCCAACTCCCGTACCCGCGCCACGAGATCCCGCAACTCGGCGACTGTGCTGACGGTTCGGTAGCTGGTCGCCTTCTGCTCCCTTTCGACAACCGGCGCCTTGCCCGGCGCGGCCGGCGACGCGAGTGCAGCGGCAGGATGCCCGAGGTCGCGTGCCAGGGTGTGGAACTCCAGCTCAACGTACAACTCGCGCAATCGCGTGGCGTCCGGCTCGCGGACGCGGAGCGCCTCGAGATCGAGCGTCAGCGGGAGATCGTCCCGTATAGTTACTAATTCCTTGGACAGCAGTGCCTGGTCGTGGAACTGCTGTAGCGCTTCGCGCGGACGCTTCTTCGAGACCTCCGCGGCGTGGCCGAGGATCGACTCCAGCGACCCGTAGCTCTCCACCAACTCTCGCGCCGTCTTGTCACCGATCCCCGGAACGCCCGGCACGTTGTCCGAGCTGTCGCCCACCATGGCGAGGTAATCCGTCACGAACGCTGGAGGGACGCCGAGGCGCTCGTTGCCGTTCTCGACACCGACCCACTGCTCCTCGACACTCGCCGGGCCGCCGCGGCCCGGATTGAGGAGCCAGACACCCGGGCGCACGAGCTGGTGAAAGTCCTTGTCACCGGACACGATCACCACGCTGGCCCCTCGATCCGTGCCCTGTCGGGCAAGCGTTCCGATCACGTCGTCGGCTTCAAATCCGTCGAGCGTCAGGATGGGGATGTGGCTGGCTTCGAGGATCGCGCAAATTCGCTCCATGCCGCGGTCGAAGTCCGCCTGCAGCTCATCGGTCAGCTTCTGTCGCGTCGCCTTGTATGCGGGGTAGCGCACGTGCCGGAACGACATGCCCGAGTCGTTCACCCAGCCAAGGTACTCGGGGCGGTGCGTCGCGCGGAGACGCTGGAGGAAGTTGACCACGCCCCACGCAGCCGACGTATTCTCTCCACGGCTCGTCGTCAGGGGTCTCGCGATGAGCGCGTAGAAGGCGCGATAGATCAGCGCGTACCCGTCGATTAGGAAAACGCATGGCGACGACCGGGGCGGGAGCTGCGGCGGGGGCATGGCCGAAAAAATAAGTGGTTGGCGGCCACATCACCCGCCAACCACGACGCACCAGATCTCAGCCGTTTCGAACCGTGCCCCGCCGGCTCTGGCAAGCGCTTGCTAGCTCTTGCCGAAAAGTCCCTTCACCCGGGCGAAGACGCCGCCGCCGGACGCGGCCGGGGCCGCGCGCCGCGCGCCAGCGCCAGAGGATGCGGCCACCCGAAGCGCATCGGCGAACTCGATGGTGCTCGCGAACCGCCCCGCGGGCTGCTTCGCCAGGCCTTTCATCACGACCTCCGAAACCGCCGGCGCGAACGTCAACCCCGGCTTCGCCGTGTTGAGCGCGATCGGCGGCTGCGTCAGCAGTTGCGTGAACATCTCACGCGGACTCTTCGCGACGAATGGGTGCGTGCCAGTGAGTAGATAATAGGCGATCGTCGCGAGGCTGTACTGATCCGCGGCAGGCGTGACCATCTCACCGGACAGTGCTTCGGGCGCGACATACAACAGCGTTCCCACGAAGAATCCAGCCCGGGTCAGCCGGTCTTCGGCGCCAGAGTCGGTGTCGGCCGCGATCCCGAAGTCGAGGAGCAGCACCCGGCGGGTCTGCGGATCGTACATGACGTTGTCGGGCTTGAGATCGCGGTGCACGATCCCTGCGGCATGCGCGGCCTGCACGGCGCTCGCGATCTGCCAGATGATCTCCACGACGTCGGCGAGCGGCAGTGGCGCGTGCCGCTTGGCGTACCGCTCGAGCAACTCCCCGCTCGCCCACTCGATCGCGAGAAAGTGCAGGCCGGGACGCGCCTCTCCGATCTCGATCGTGCGGACGACATTGGGATGCGTGACACGCGCGCCATATTTGGCCTCACGGACGAATCGCGTGATGGCGGTCTTGTCGTCGCGCAGTTTTTCACGGAGTACTTTGACGGCGCACACGCCATGCTGCGGGTGCTCTGCCCGGAAGACGGTGGACGTGCCGCCCTCTCCGATCAGATCGCGCAGGGTATACCCTGCCAGCGTGGTTCCCACTAACTGCTCTCGCGCCACGCCGCGAAGCTAGGGGCGGCGTGGGTGTAAAGCAAATCAGCGGTTCGCGAGCGCGTCAACCGGGTCCACGGGCAGCCAGACGGTGAAGGTCGAGCCCTTTTGGAGCTCGCTCTCGAGGGTGATGTCCCCGCCCAGGACTCGGGCAAGGCGGCGCGAGATGGACAGACCCAAGCCTGTCCCACGATTCCCCGAATCGCTTCCCGGTCCGGGTTCGATCTGCTCGAACTCTTCGAAGATGCGCTGCCGGTGCGGTTCGGCGATGCCAATGCCGGTGTCTGCCACGTAGATCGCGACACAGGATGCGTCGCCCGCCGCTGCGCCCAGCCCCGCGACGGGTGAATCCGCGATTCGCGCGGTCACGGGCTCCGGGCGGTGCAATGTCGGGGGCACGTCGCGGGCGGGGACAACACGCGCCCGCAAGTCGATGCCGCCGGCGTACGTGTACTTGATGGCGTTGCCTAGGAGATTCACCAGGATCTGGCGAAGGTGGGTGGGATCGGTCCGCAACCTCGGAAGTGTCCCGCCCACGCCGAGGGTGAGGACCAGTCCCTTCTCATTTACGAGAGGCTCGATGTCGGCCGCGACGTCGAGGATGAACGGGCGGAGATCGACGGGCTCGATATGCAGCTCGACGCGGCCAGCGGCGATCTTCGCGAGGTCGAGAATCTGATCGACCAAATGCCGCAGGTGGGTGGCGGACGCTTCGATCCGTTCGACCGGCGCGACTTGCCGCGGGGTCAACTCGCCGTAGACGCCGTCACGCATCAGATCGACGAATCCGACGATCGCGTTGAGCGGTGTCCGCAGCTCGTGCGAGACGGTTGCCAGAAACTCGCTCTTCGCGCGGTTGGCCTGCAGGAGCTCCTGCGACAGCCGTTCCAGCTCGGCCGATCGTTCCGCGACCCGGCGCGACAGGCGGCGCTCGTGGAAAACGGCGACCGTGAGCACGCCGAGCGTCACCGCCGCAATGCACCAGAGACTCGTGCTGAGCACGCGGTCACCACCCGAGCGCGAGAGCTCGCGGTCGGCGATGTACACCACGGCGATCACGAACCCGACGACCGCCGCAACGGCTACTGTAGAGAATCGAATCGGGAGCCGCATGACCCCCCGCCGTTGACGCCGCTGGCGGGCGAACCTAACCTCCCGCCTATGACACCCGCCACCGATCCACTCCGGACACCTGCGACGCCGGACCGTCGTCCCTGCAGTCCAACGCGCGCATGACCGACCCGGCGTCTTCGTCGCGCTCTTCGCGGCACTCGCAACTCGTTGATCTCCTCGTCCGCCAGTCCGTCCGCCGGGGACACTTCACGCTCGCATCGGGCAGGACCTCAGACTTATACATCGACGCCCGCCTCACGACAATGCATCCCGACGGGCTGTCCCTCATCGGACCGCTGGCGCTCGAGATGCTGGAGGCCAGCAACTGGGGCGGCGGCGTGACCGCCGTCGGCGGACTCACGCTGGGCGCCGATCCCGTCTCGTACGCGATCAGCTATGCGAGTGCGCTGGCCCGTGGCGCGGCGGCTGCTACTCGGGGACCGCTCCGCGCCTTTACCGTGCGGAAGGAGCCCAAGACCCACGGTACCGGCAAACTGGTCGAGGGCCCGTTCGAACCCGGCGACCACGTCGCGATCATCGAGGACGTGATCACGACCGGCGGCTCTGCTCAGCGAGCCATCGCAGCGGTGCGCGGTGCGGGCGGTGTGGTCGCGGGAGTGCTGGCGCTCGTGGACCGCGAAGAGGGCGGCCGCGAGGCGATCGAAGCCGGCGGGCTGCCCGTGCTCGCGCTGGTCAGACGGCGAGACATCGACGCCCGGACGGGCGAAGGCGACCCGCCGCGGACTTGAGGCGCTCCCGCCAACGCGCGCCAACCCACTGGCGCCCGAGGTCGCGCCGGCTAGATCGCGACAGCAGAACAATGTTCTGAGCGACCAGGGACGGCTCGCCGCCCCTGGGTCATCGCGAGCGCCCCGGCTCGCGCGGTAACGCCGTTCGCCGATGCCGGCGTGATCACCGGCGGTGTGAGGGGAGAAAACGTGCGGAGTGCAGGGAGGAAGCCGAGCACGAGCGTGCTGCGGAAGTGTTCGAGCATGCGCTCGCCGTCGAAGATCCTGCGAAAAGCGGACGGCGTCATCCGGAGGCGGAGCTGCAAGTGGCGCCCGAAGCTCTGCGACGACGAGTACTCGAGGTGCGCGGCGACCATCGCGATCGACGCCGCTGGATCCTCCAGCAGTGCGGCAGCACGCGTCAGGCGGGCCGTCGCGAGATAGGCCTTGGGCGACGGCAGCCCCTTACGCGCAAATCGGCTGACGAGGGTAGTGGGGGTCACCTCGAGTGCATACGAGAGGGCCCGCACGGTCGTGACATGCGCCGGACCGGTAAACAGAGCCGTAAAGAACCGCTGGCAGTCACACGGGGCGTCTCGCAGGTCCTCCCCCAAGCGGCTCGTCGCCGCGCTCTCGACATCCGATACACGGTCCACCCGGCGTGACAACACATCGCGCAGGGCACTCCAGCCGGCAGGCACCCGGGCATCGATCAGGGTCCGGATGCCGCTGCGGCCCAGTGACAGCAGTGCGGCGGGTGCATACCGGTCCGCCTCCGTCAGGAGGGCGACGGCGGTCACCCGGGGAAAATCGCGCACGATGCTGGCGACACGGGCCGCGACCGGCACCCCTGGGCCCGTCAGGCAGCATTTGACCGAGAGCAGGATCGCGCCAACCCCGCGCTGCCGGACGTCGCGTGTGACTTCATCGATCGAGTCACGGTGCAGTGTCTCGTACAAGCCGATCCCGGCTGCGTCGACGCGACTGCGCTCGGGGGCGGTCAGCATGGTGGACACCAACGGCTGTCGTATCATTGGCGTCGTGTCACTGGCACCTCACGGGCGACATGGCATGGCGGCTCACGGATAGTCCGCCAGAGTCACCCGGTTGTCATCGCTGGCCCCACCCAGGCCGTATTAGATTTCCGGCGTCGTCATCCCGCACAGTGCCGTCGGTCGGACGGTCGCGAGACGGCGCCGGGCGCCGCAAGGTTCCTGGTGCCGGATCGAGGAAAGTCCGGGCTCCGCAGGGCAGGCTGCCAGGTAACGCCTGGGCGCGCAGCGATGCGCGACGGATAGTGCCACAGAAAACAAACCGCCGATGGCCTCCGAGCGATCGGAGGATCAGGCAAGGGTGAAACGGTGGCAGCCGAAAGGCTGCGGACGGGTAAGAGCCCACCGCGCTCGCGGCAACGTGAGCGGCACGGTAAACCCCAGCTGGAGCAAGGCCAAATATGCGGCGAGGGGTGGCCCGCCCCGATCAAGACGCCGCGGGTAGGCTGCTAGAGGATGCGGGTGACCGTATCCCGAGAGAAATGACCGTCCGGACCACAACAGATCGTGGCCCGACAGGACCCGGCTTACAGACCGGCGGTACGCGGATGACGGGTTACGCATTCGATCAGCGGGTACGGAATCAGGAAATGGGAGCGATCACGAAGCGGGGGTGGGGAGCTGCGCTGGCGTACGTGGTGATGGTGGCCGCCGCGTGCGCGCCGTCCCCGTCGCCGCATCCCACGCCGGCGCCCGCCACCGCGCAACCGCACGCAGCCGTAGCGCCCGAACGTGGCGGCTCTCCAGAACGTGGCGGCTCTCCATCGCGGTTCGTCACAGGCCACGCGGCTTACGACATTGCGGCGGTTGGCCTCGTGTCCGATCCCGGAGACAGCTCCGGGCGCCAGGATACTGTTACCACCAATACGAGTCTGTCGTACGACACGCGCGTGCAGGGTTCGCAACTCGAGGCCAGCGGCGAAATCATTTCGCAAGTCATATCCGCCTCCGGCACGATGCCGCACGCCGACACAGCCCGGGGCACCCGAACCACGTTCCGCGCGACCGTCGATACGGCGTCGGGACTCGTCACGGTACTACCGGATTCGGCGACGACACTCGATCCGTGCCAGGGCAGAGATCCCAGCGTCGATCAGGCCCGCAAGCTCGCCACCACCCGTCCACGGTCGTTCGCTCCCTCAGCAACATGGCGCGACGTGGTGAACGACAGCTCGTGCCTGGGCGGTCTTCCGCTCGTGTCCCGCTCCACTCGCGACTACAACGTGGCGCCCCAGGGTGTGGCGGATCCCGCCACCGGCTCACTCGCCGTGCTGATCTCGCATACCAGCATCACGACCATGGCGGGCAGTGGACACCGGGCCGGGCACTACATCACGCTCTACGGCAGCGGCAATGGGACCACGCAAGAATACTACGACCGCAAGACCGGGGTGCTGCTCTCCGCCCACACAGTTGCCACGCTCGATCTCAACATCACGCTGAGCGGACACGTCCAGCGCCTGCACCAGCAAGCGGACTGGCGCGCGAGGATCAAACCCCCGAGCCGCTAGAGTGCCAAGGCGCGCGGCGTACGCACGCCGCCAGGGCGCATTGCTCGTGATGAGCGCGCGATGCGCGCGCAGCGCGGCGAGATGCTGTCAGTCCACCAAACGAAGGGGCATGACCAGGCAGAGGTACTTAGCCGGATCACTCCATCCTTCGGGTTCGATCGTGGCGGCATTGTCCGGCGCTTTGAACGTCATCCGGACGTCCTCAGTGGGCATGTTCCGCAGGATCTCGAGCAGATACGACGCGTTGAACCCGATGTCGAGGGGATCGCCGGTGTACCGGATCGCGAGCTCGTCCTGCGCTTCGCCGAGGTCGGGGGTCTGCACGCTGAACTTCACCATGCCGGTGTTCAGCGAAATTCTGATACGGTGCGTCTGGTCGGACGCCACGATCACCATCCGCCGGAGCGCTCCGGCCAGCGACGCCTTGTCGACGATCGCGATGCGGTCATTGTCGCGCGGAATGACGCGATCATAGGGCGGATACGGTCCTTCGATCAGACGGGTGAACACCGACGTGAGTGGCGACCGGAAGCCGAGGTGATTCTCACCGCGCGCGATCTCGAGATCCTCTTCGGCGGGAAAGAGACGGCGCACCTGGTCGAGCGCCTTGGGTGGCACGATGAGATCGCTCGATCCGGTGCTGCCTCCGGAGATCGGCACATCCATCTTGGCCAGCCGGTGTCCGTTGGTTGCCACCATCCGCATGTGGTCAGGGCGCAGCTCCCAGAGTACGCCGTTGAGAATCGGGCGGCTCTCCTCCGTGGAGACGGCGAAGACGGTGTGCGAGATCAACTGGTGGAGGTCGGCCGATCTGATGCGCCAGGCATCGGCGAAGCGGACACTCGGGAACGTCGGAAACTCATCGCGCGGAATTCCCAGCAGCTTGAACTTGGATTGCCCGCACTCGAGCGTGACCCGCTGTTCACCGGCGGTCGCCACCTTGACAGGCGATGGCATGAGCTCGCGCGCGATCTCGGTCAGCTTCTTCGCCGGGATGGTGACAGCGCCGGCGACATCGACATCGGCTGTGACTTCGGTGCTAACGGCGATGTCGAGGTCCGTGCCTGAAAGCCGGATCCCATTGTCCGTGGTTTCGATGAGGATGTTTGCGAGAACGGGGAGCGTCGTCTTGCTGGGGATGCTCGCCGCGACCATGGCGAGTCCTTCCTGCAATTTTTCCCGCGAGATCGTAAACCGCATTCACGCTCCACGAATTTCGGAAACCACCATGATTCCTACGCGCTCGGCCGGCTACCCGGGTGGAACGTGCCATGCATCCGGGGCGTGTGATACGTACCGGCTGCCACGCGGTGCGAACAATATGCCGCATCAGGTCGTGCGTAAATGCCGGCTGCGGTTTGCCGCTGCCTCGGTACATGGACGCGGCGCACCTATTTTCCGAGCCGGCGTTATGGCCAGCCGATCACTCCCGCCGACTGCAATCCACGGAGCTAATCGGGCACCGGATTCGATCCCTCGATTGGTCGCGAGCTGATCCGGCTTGACGACGCCCGTCCACGACATACCCACATTGGCCCGGCTGCTATTACTGCTTTGCTATATGAATTTAGAAGCTAGTAGTCGTAGTAGAGGCTGTGGATGAGCGTGGGGAGAGCCATAACGTGATGGTATGTAAGCGGTTAAAATGCTAATGTGACGTTGTAGATTAGTGTGGAAAAGGAGGCCTCTTTCAACATTTCCTGTTGGTAACCCTGGATGCCGGATAGATATCCGCATCCCATGTGTAAACAGACGTTTCTCAGCGCAGTCTTTCCAGTGTGGAGCGCAAGTTTTCCACACGGGCCGAAAAATCGGAGCTGGCAGCGTTTTCAGTCGCGACGCGGTCGAGGCTGTGGATGACGGTGGAGTGGTCGCGGCCGCCGAATGCGTTGCCGATTTCCACGAGCTGGACGTTTAGCAGTTCACGACACAGAAACATCGCGACCTGGCGGGGGGTGGTAAGCGCTTTGGTTCGCGTCTTGGACTTGAGGCCATCGGCGGTGACTCCCCATTCCTTGCGCGACGGTGTCCTGAATGGCCTGAACGGTCAGCCCGGCACCGATCGGCCACCGCCATGGCTTCGGAACCGAGCGTCGTCGCGGCTGGTGCGAAGCTTGTCGTGCAAGGCCTCGGCGGCGACGTCGACGGTGATGGCGCGATGCCGCAACGATGCGTAGGCGAGCAGCTTGATGATGGATCCTTCCAACTCGCGAATGCTCGATCGGACGTGCTCCGCGATGAAGCGGATGACATCCTCGGGGATCGTGTGCTCGAGGTGGTCGAGCTGTGCCTTGTGCTGGAGGATCGCGATACGGTGCTCGAGGTCCGGTAGCTTCGATGTCGGCGACCATTCCCCACTGGAAGCGGCTGACGAGCCGTGCTTCAAGCCCGGGGATCTCCGATGGGGGGCGGTCGCTCGTGAGGATGATCTGGCGGCCGGCCTCGTAGAGCGCGTTGAACGTGTGGAAGAACTCGTCCTGTGTGGCTTCCTTGCCGCGGAGAAACTGGACGTCATCGATGAGCAGGAGATCCGTCTCGCGGTACCGGCGCCGGAAGTCGTTGGTGGTGCGGCCCTGAATCGAGGCGACAAGTTCGTTGGTGAACTGCTCGGTGCCGACGTAGGTGATGCGAGTATCGGGGTACGCGCGTGATGATTTCGTGGGCGACGGCCTGCATCAGGTGCGTTTTGCCGAGTCCGGTGTCCCCGTACAGGAACAGCGGGTTATAGACTTTTCCCGGGGCCTGGGCGACGGCCTGCGCGGCGGCGGCGGCCAGTTCGTTGGAGTTGCCGATGACGAAATGCTCGAACGTGTATCTGTCGCTGAGTGGCGCTATATTCGCGCCATTCTGTTGCTGTAGTGGCCTGACCTGATCGGCAGGCGGCGCGACGAACAGGTCCATCTGCGGCCGCGTGCGGCGTTCTTCGTTGACCTTGAATACGACGGAGAGGGGGTGGCCGAGGGCGACCGGAGCGTAGGCGGCGATCAGGTGGGAGTGCTTGGAGTCGTTCCAGTCGGCGGCGAACTGATCGGGCGCGCCGACGACCAGCGCATTTCCGTCGAAGCGGAGCGCTTTGGTCGGCTCGAGCCAGGTGCGAAACGTTTGTTCCGTTAGGTCGTGGCGCGCGTGATCGAGAAGCCGCGACCAGGCCTCAGACGGAGTGAGGGTCGAAAGTGAGGCGTCTGGCATCGGGGATCGTGAAGGGCCGGCGAAGATGAATTCGCCATGTGGGAAAGTCAATCACACGCGCAGCAAACGCGCCATGGCGCATATTGCTAACTTGATCTATGTGCACGGCGGTCATAGCTTTCCGGGCTTTGCATCACTAATCGACCGACATTCGGAGCAGCCGCCCCATGGGCAAGCCCACATATCGCCCCCGCAACAAGCGCCGTATCAAGAAGCATGGATTCCGCACTCGGATGTCGACCCGGTGGGGACGTGAAGTGCTCAGCCGCCGGCGGAAGAAGGGCCGCAAGCGGCTGACGGTCCGTCTGCCCAGTAAGTATTCCGGCGCCTAACGGACTGCCGCGAAGGGACCGGCTCACGAGGGCGGCGGATCTCGTGGCCGTGAAACGGTCCGGGACGCGCATTCGCGTCGAATATCTGGACGTGCGTGCAATGCCCTCGGCGATGCCGCACGCTCGCGTCGGGTTCGTCGTTCCCAAGTACGGACACTCGTCAGTGGATCGCAACCGTCTCAAGCGCCGCCTGCGTGAGCTCGTGCGCACACGTCTCCTCCCCTCGCTGCGGAGCCGCGCGGACGCGGGTGGAAGTGCTGGCCCAACGGCCCGGGCCAATGCGGCGGCACGGATGGTTGCCAATACTGCGGGGAATGCTGCGGCCAATGCGCGGGATGGCGCCGACGCGAGCGATGTCGCGATTCCGCCGCTCGATGTCGTCGTGCGCGCACTGCCCACGGCGTACGGCGCTCCGTTCTCCGCTCTCGCGAGAGAAGTCGGCCGCGTGTATGAGGGTGTGCGTGGACGCATGACGCCAGCCCGCAACTGACGGTACGGGCCGGCATGGACCCGATGCACTCGCGAACACCGGCATCGCATCCGCAAGCCGCCCCGTCATCTGGACCGGCATCGGGGCTAGCATCGGGGCCGGCATCTGGAACGTCGCCCACAGCCGGGCAGCCCGCGGAGCGCCGCACGATGTCGTGGTGGCTTGCCCAGCCCCTCGTGTGGGTCATACGGGCGTACCAGGTGGGAATTTCGCCTCTGCTGCCGGCGTCGTGCCGTTATTATCCAAGTTGCTCTGCGTACGCGGTCGAAGCGCTCAACCGCCATGGTGCGTGGCGCGGCAGTTGGCTCGCGGCCCGGCGCATTGCCCGCTGTCATCCATTTCACCCGGGTGGATACGATCCTGTCCCTTGAACGATCGCTTGATCGCCCGCTCGCCGGATTGCTCTCACCGGCCGGCACCATCCGGAATCGCGTGATCCTATGATGGACCGACGTTTCCTGCTGGCGCTTGCGCTGTCGGCGATCGTGATCGTGCTCACTGAGTCACTGTTCCCGACGGCGATACCAAGTCGCGGACCGCACGGCGCGGATTCGGCGGCGATCGCCGCTGCCAATTCACCGGGACGCGCCGCGGGTGAAAGGTCCGCGACGTCGGCGCCCGCAGCCGTCACGCCCGGGTCAGCCAGTACCGTATCGCCACAGGCGGCACCGCCGGCTGCTCGCCCCACGCCCGCATCGCCCGCATCGGCATCGGCCGCCTCCGCCAGCGCGTCGCCTGCCCTCGTGGTGGCACCCGTTGCTGCTGAAACGCTGACGGTCACGACGCCGCGCACGCGTGTCTCGTTTTCCAGTGTGGGCGCCGCACCGGTCGCGGTCACGATGCGTGACTACCGCTCCACTGTCCGGATCGAAGCGGATACCGCCTCACGTCCCGAGGTGCGGCTTGCCCGCCCGGGAGAATCGCTCCTCCGCTACCACATCATCATGGGGCGGGATACGCTGGCGCTCGATCGCGTCGGATTCCGGGGAAGCGCGTCACAGTCTCCCGACGGCGCTCCCCAGGTGACGTTTCAGGGCGATGTGGCTCGCGCGACCGGGCCGCCGGCCGCCGTGGCGATTCAATACCGCTTCGGCCCCGACGGCTATCTGTCGCAGGTGACGGGCACCGTCGCCGCGCCGGGCGGCAGCGCACCGCCCGCACCGCCCGCGGCGCCCGGCTACCTGCTCGTGGATTTGCCGAGCGGGTTTCCGTCGTATGAGGCGGACAGCACCGACGATCTCCAGCAGTTGGCGTATGTGATCAAGCCGGTGCATGAGGATCCGTCCAGCATCTCGTTCAGCCATCTCGATCCGGGGCAGGCCGAGTTGCACGCGGGGCCCGCGGAATGGGCGGTGGCAAAGGACAAGTACTTCCTTGTCGGTGTGCTCGCGGCCGATAGTGTGCGGGCGCATCAGATCGCCGAGATGGATCTCGTGGGGCAACCGCGGACGGCGAAACTGGCGACGCGCGGCGCGGCTACCATCGTGCTGCCATTGGCACCGGCGGCGGGGGGCGGCGGAGCGGCGACGTTCGCCTTCCAGCTCTACGCGGGCCCGCAGGAATACCGGCGGCTTCGGGCGATCGGGCACGATTTCGAGAACCTCAATCCTTACGGCGGCTTCCTCCACCCCATTCTGCAGCCGTTCGTCACACTCGTGGTGCAGACGGTGCTGTGGATGCGCCAGACGCTGCAGATCAATTATGGGTGGGTGCTCGTCATCTTCGGCGTGGTCATCCGTTTCCTGCTCTGGCCCGTGAACCAGCGGGCCATGCGGACCAGCATCAAGATGCAACGGCTGCAGCCAGAGTTGGCGGAAGTCCAGTCGAAGTTCAAGAACGACCGGGTGAAGCAGCAGGAGGAGATGGTCAGGGTCTACCGCGAGCACGACATGAGTCCGTGGAGTCCGATCGCGGGATGCCTGCCTATGATGCTGCCGCTCCCGATCTTCGGCGCGTTGTATTTCGTCTTCCGCAACACGATCGAGTTTCGCGGCGTTCCGTTCCTCTGGCTGCACGACATCTCGGCCAAGGATCCGTACTACATCATGCCGATCCTGATGGGAGCCTCGTCGTTTCTGGTCTCGTGGATCGGGATGCGGAACTCGCCTCCGAACCCGCAAACGAAGATGATGGGATACATGTTCCCCATCATGATGACCGTGTTCCTCGCGAAGGTCGCCGCGGGGCTCAACCTGTACTACCTGGTGCAGAACGTCGCGACGCTGCCGCAGCAATGGATCCTCGCGAACGAGCGCGCCAAATCGAGCGCGAACGCGTCCTCATCGACTGGTCCTGCGGGAGGGAGCGGGTCGGGTTCGGGCGGAGGCTCCGGAGGAGGGGGATCGGGTGGGGGTGGGGGTGGGGGCGCGAAACCGCGACCAAGTGGCGGCGCTGCCGGCGGCTCTGTCGCGGCGGCGGCGAAAGCGCGATAGGCACAGAGATCTCCAGCGCGACCGGCCCGCGATCCAGCGTCTGGCGACGTTTCGCGCGCGTGAGAGCCTAGGCAGCGAACGCTAAGCAGCGAACGCAAGCAGCGAACGCTAAGCAGCGAACGCTGCGGACGCAGCGAACGCTAGCAGCGAACGCTGCGCGAACGCCGATCGACCGTGAAGCTGGCGAGTGGCGGTGCGAGATGTAGCCGGAGCGTTTGAAAGGAGAGCGATGAGCCCGGACGACACCATCGTGGCGCTGTCGACGGCGCCCGGACGCGCCGCGCTCGCGGTGGTCCGGCTCAGCGGGCCGCAGGCATTGGCGATCGCGGGCGCGGTGGTGCGGCCGTGGCCGATCGAGCCTCGCACGGCGCGCCGGTGTGCGGCTCTCGATCCCAGCGGCGTGGTGGTGGACCGGCCGGTGGTGACGGTGTATGCTGGGCCGAGATCGTACACGGGCGAGGATGTCGTCGAGCTCGTGACGCACGGTGGCCTTGCGGCGCCGGCGTCCGTGATGGCTGCTCTGGTGGCGGCGGGCGCGCGTCCCGCTGCTGCGGGAGAGTTCACCCGACGCGCGGTCCTCAACGGGAAGCTCGACCTCGCGCAGGCCGAGGCGGTCGGGGATCTGATCGATGCGGGGAGCAGCGCGATGCAGCGGGCGGCGCTCACGCAACTCGACGGCGGGTTGTCCGCGCGGATCCGGGCGCTCCGGTCCGCGGTCCTCGAGGTCGAGGCGCTCATCGCCTACGACATCGACTTTCCCGAAGAGGATGATGGACCAGTCGCTCGCGACCGGGTGGCCGCGTCGGCCGCTGCGGCAGCGGGGCAGATCCACTCCCTGCTGGCGACCGCGCCAGCCGGCGAGTTGGTGCGCGCGGGTGCCGTGGTGGTGATCGCCGGCGTCCCGAATGCTGGGAAGTCGTCGCTGTTCAATGCACTACTCGGTTGCGCGCGCGCGCTGGTGAGCGACGTGCCGGGCACGACGCGCGATACGATCGAAGCGGTCGCCGAGCCGGCGGGGGCGCCGTTTCCCTTGCGACTGGCCGATACGGCGGGATTGCGTGAGACAGCCGATGTGGTCGAGCGGCTCGGCGTCGAAGCGAGTGGCCGGGCGCTGGGGGGCGCCCACGCCGTGCTGGCATGTGGCGAGACGCCCGATGCGATCGCGGCCGCGGTGCAGCAGATACGCGCGTTTACGAAAGCGCCGGTGGTCGGGGTGTGGACCAAATGCGACGCGGGACCATCCGGCATCGTGCAGACCACGCGTGAGCCGGCGGAGATGCTGGCGGGCGGGAGCGCGTCATCCACGTACCCCATCGTCGCGGCCAGCGCGATCTCGGGCCACGGGCTTCACGCATTGTTGGACGAGGTCGTCGCGGCGGTCGCCGCTCGATGGAACGTGCCGGCGCCGGACATGCCGATCGTCACGCGGGCTCGCCACCGCGCGGCGCTCGCGCGAGCCGCGGGCGAGCTGGCGGAATTCCAGTCAGTCTGGCGGGCGCGATCGTTGCCGGCGATCGTGGCGGCCGTGCATCTGCGAGCGGCGGTGGAGGCGCTGGAGGAGATCATCGGCGCCGTGAGCGCCGACGATGTGCTCGATCGGGTGTTCTCGGAGTTCTGTGTGGGGAAGTAATGTCCGATGGTCTGGGTGCGTCTTTTTTTTCTCTCTCGCTTTTCGCTCCAGACCAATTATCTTCTCGCGCCATCCGATCGCGCCGCCACCCGCGCCCCGGCTGTTGATGCTCATCAATCTGATACCCGACTTTCTCTCAGTTCTCAACAGCACGGATCGGATCGCTGCGTATTACCGCTACTTCGACACTCATCGTTCATTACTCGGGGCATATTGGCACAATTACGTGCTCGACCCCGACGGCCCGCACTTCCAGGAAGTCGTACGCTCGGCGGCGCTGGCCGACCGCTCCGATCTGATCGCCACGCTCGAGCGCTGTGATGTCGCCGCGCTCGCCCGCCGCGCCGAGGCGCAGTGCGCAGAGCTGCTGGCCTTCGACACCGACATCGACATCGTGCTCATGGTGGGCGTCGGCGCGGCGAACGCGGGTGAGCTCGTGGTGGCCGGCCGGGGCATCGCGTTCGTCTGCCTGGAGCACTTCACGGGGATCAACAATCCCGACACCCAGGGCCTGGGGCTCGATTCGGAGCTGATCCCGATGTGGCTCGCGCACGAGATCGCCCACGCGGTGCGTTATACGTCGCCGAGTTCCCGGAGTGAGATGTCTAGGCTGATCGCCGATGCGGAGGGCTACTACTCATATTGGGAGACCGGGCGCCGTGCGACGTTGCGGGAGCTCGTGCTGAACGAGGGGTTAGCGGTCCACGTGTCGCGCGCGATCAGTCCGGGCCATGCCGCGTGGGAATATTTCGGTTATGGGCGCCGTCAGTACGCGCGCGTGCGCGAGCTCGAGACGATGATCGAGCGGTCGGCGGCCCCGGATCTCGGCCGGGCGGGCCTGGGGTTGCGGCTGCGGTATCTGTCCGGCGGTGTCAGCGACCATGCCCGGACCGTCGACCGGATCACGCTCCCCGAGCGCAGCGGCTACTATCTCGGTGCGCGCATGGCCGAGCCGGCGATTGCGGCGCACGGGTTGGCATGGGCTGTGCGCGCCAGCGCGGAAGAGATCACGACCCTTGGCAACGCCGCGGCAGCGACCGCATAAGTGCGCTAACTTCGCAGCCAATGAAAGAATACCAGGCGGTGATGGTCCGGCTGACCAACCACCCGCGCGATGATGAGGATGCGCTGACCGATCTGCTCAATGAGCGGAGCAGGAGCGGGTGGAGCCGGCATTGCTTTCGCACAGCACCGCGGCGGGTGCGACCCCGGGCGGGCCGGACCGGTTGACCGTGATTTTTCAGCGAGTGACGACGGGCGACCGCTAGGCCGCCCAACCCACACCCAACCCACACCCAACCCACGCCCAACCCAGTCGTCCGGCGAACGGCGGTCACATCAGTCCCTACGCGGCGGCATCAAACGACCCGCGCCGTGGGGCGGTTCCGCGCGACCTGGGGCTGGGACTACTACTATAGTGATGCGGACCGGTGGGGTCCGGCACGGCGGCTGGGTGGACGGCAGGCCGGCCCGTCATCCTCGCCTGATACCTGGTCCCGATACCGGCTCCTGATTCCGGTCCCACATTCCGGGCATGTAGAGTGACGAGGAGGGACGCATGCGGGTGCGTCGTGGCAGTCGCACGAGGTTTGCTAGGAACGGCTAGCAACTAACCAATTGCGTCAAAACGACCGCTGCGCGGGCATGCTCAGTGGGAGTTTTGTCCGAAAATGCCCTCCCGAACCCTTGCGTTTTGTCACAGCCTCCCCAGATTAGGCCCCCGTCATCTCCTCGTCCCCGATGTTGATTGGCGGGGGCTTCTTGTGCGCCGGTGTCATTGCGGAACCACTGCCCGGCGGCGAGTAGCTCAAGGCCGGTCACCTAGAGCGAGGCGTGGCGTGTGGAGGGTCTCATCGGGGGAGGCCTTTCCAGTCCGACGAGTAGTTCCACAGGTCGGGCGCGACCTGGGCGAGAGGTTTTCGACGTGTTTGGCTCGAGCGTCGCGTGGTATGCGATTGACCGCCCACAGCCCAGTGTCCCAATTCCCGGAGGATCCATGCGTATCTCGCGGCTCGCCGTAGCGGGTACGATTTGCATCATACTGGCCGGTGTTTCGAGCCGGGATGCGTTCGCGCAGGAGCAGGTCGAGACGCACACGAAGGGTGCCGCGAGTGCGCCGACGTTCACCAACGTGACTGACGCGATGCTGATGAAGTCGCGCTCGGACGCCGGCAAGAACTGGCTCATGTACGGCCGCGACTACGACAATCAGCGATGGTCGCCGCTCGCCCAGGTCAACAGCGCGAACGTTCGCGGATTGCACGTGAGCTGGATCTATCAAACCGGCATCTCGCGCCTCGGTTCGTTCGAGACCAGTCCGGTGGTCGTCGACGGCGTCATGTACGTGACCACACCGTACGATGTCGCGATGGCGGTCGATGCGCGGACCGGCAAGGAACTCTGGCGGTACGAGCACAAGCTTGGCACCAACATCTTCTGCTGCGGCCCGAACAACCGCGGCGTCGCGATCTCCGGTGGCACGGTCTACATGCTCACGCTCGACGCGCGTCTGGTGGCGCTCGATGCGCAGACTGGCAAAGTGAAGTTCAATGTCGAGATCGCGGACCCTGAGGCCGGGTACAGCGAGACCCAGGCGCCGATCATCTTCGACGACAAAGTGCTGGTCGGGATATCGGGGGCCGAGTACGGCATCCGCGGCTTCGTCCGTGCGTACAACAAGGAGACGGGCCAGCAGATGTGGAACACGTACACCATCCCCGATCAGGGGTGGGAGGGGAAGTGGTCCGAGAAGACGTGGGAGGGGGACTACTCGCTCAACCGCGACATCACGAAAGAGAAGGCCGACCTCACGAAGTACTCGGACGCCTGGCAGCGTGGCGGCGGTTCCGTCTGGATGAACTCGGCCATCGATGCCGACACGAAGACGATGTATGTGGCGTCGGGCAATCCATCGCCTGATCTCGACGGCGGCGTGCGGCCGGGTGACAACCTGTACACCGATTGCATCATCGCGCTCGACATCAATACGGGTGCGCTGAAATGGTATTACCAGGAAGTGCCGCACGACGTATGGGATCTGGATGCGACGAGCCCGCCGGTCGTCGTGAAACTCAAGGATGGCCGCAAGGCGGTGGCCGAAGCGGGCAAGACGGCGTGGGTCTACATCCTCGATGCGGAGACTGGCAAGCTGATTCGCAAATCGGCGCCGTTCAACCGCATCGAGAACATGTTCGCGCAGCCGACGGCCGAGGGGACGCGGATGCTGCCGGGTGCCAACGGCGGATCGGAGTGGTCACCGATGTCGGTGAATCCGACGCTCGGATACAGCTACGTGTCCGGCCTCGAACAGCCGATGCACTACATCACGCACAGCGGGCCGCTCGAGAAAGGCAAACTGTGGCTTGGCTCGGCATTCAAGGCCGTGCCGGGTGAGGCACAATACGGCACATTCACCGCGATCGATCTCAACACCGGAAAGGTCGCGTGGCAGAACAAGATGGATCAGCCGATGATGGGCGGCTCGCTGGCCACGGCCGGCAACCTGGTCTTCACCGGCGAAGGGAACGGCCAGTTCGACGCCTTCGATGCGCGGACCGGCAAGTTGCTCTGGAACTTCAAGGGCGGCGCGGGCTGCAACTCAGCGCCGGTGACGTACACATTGGGCGGCACGCAATACATCGCGGTCGCGTGCGGCGGCAATTTCCAGCTTGGCTATCCGCTCGGAGATGCGGTGCTGGTCTTCTCCTTGCCTCGGACGGCTGCCGCGGCGGCGAAGCCGGCGGCCGGAGGTGCAGGGCGATAGACAGCAGATCGCAGGCGGCCGGCGTCCCAGGAAGCGGTAGCGCCGTTAGCGGTGTCAAAATGTGGATCTGCCGGCCGGACAGAATGACTGGGACCAGACGGATCGTGCCAGGTGTGGTAATGACTGTGATGGTGCCGGTGGTACTGGCCATAGGGTTGGCGGGGACGGCGCGGGGCGGGTGGCCGCAGGCGCCGGCACCGGTGACAGTGGGTCAGGGAGCGGGTCGTGGTACGGTTGGTGATACGGGAGTGTCGCGCCATGCGTCCCATGAAGGGTCGTACTGGCAGGCGCTCTCGGGGAAGGGAAAGGACGCCTACGTCAGGGCATTTCTTGCTGGTGCGCTGGACGCTCAGGTGGGGGAGGTCGCGATGGCCTTGCATCGTGGTGCGGGCAGCGCGGGCGTCCCAAGCGAAGTGCGGGATAAAATCGTGGACTCATTGCGGGCGTCGCGCGCGGTGCGATTCCCGTTCGCGGCAACGGTGTACGTGGCGCAGTTGGACGATTTCTACTGGTGGCAGGACCACATGACGGTGCCGGTTGACGAGGCGCTGCATCGGATCAACGCGCAGATGGAGGCGCAGCAGAGCAGGCCATAGCAGCCATAGCAGAGCAGGCGACAACAGTGGGAAGTGGGCGAGCGTCAATCGCGGGGTCCGGCCCACGATGCGGACGCGAGCCGAGGCAGCCCCGGTTCCGGTCCGGTGGATGCTCGTGGTACCGACTACCGGGCGGTAGGTAGTGCCGTGTCATTGCAATTCCGTTTTCTTCAACAAGCAGGAGCCGACATGAAGCGACTCGCCGTATTGGGGACTGTAGCGACGTTCGCGATCGCGAGCATCGCCGCTGTTCCGAGAACCGCACACGCCCAGCTCACGATGCAGATGGGGAATGGGTGGAGTCTCAGCTTTTCGGGTAACGTCAACGCATTCGAAGTCGAGACGTTCAGCAGCGGTGCTCCGGCTGACGTCAGCTATGGGCAGGTCTCGTCGGCTGATGGCACGACAAACCGGGTCCGAACAGGTCTTCTTCCCGCGTTTGCCGTGTTCGATGTCAAGGGCAAAGAAGGGCCGCTTGATCTCGGCGTGCACTTCGGCTTCGCGCCGCAGATTCAGAACGGAGCCATCGGTGGAACCGGACCCTCGGCCGGCGGTACCACGCACGACCAGTTCGGTGCCCAGATCGACATGCGCCAGGTGTACTTGACACTCGGCGGGACGTGGGGGCAAATCCTCGCCGGTCGTGAGATCGGGCTGTACCAGCGGGAGAACATCCTGACCGACATGACGCTGACCGGTGTCGGCGCCACAAACGGCCAAATCGGTTCAGGCGGAACTGCACTTGGCCACATTGGGTTCGGCTATACCTACCCGAACTTCAACGCTCAGATCACCTATAGCTCTCCGGCAACCAACGACGTGGTGCTTTCGGTCGGATTGTTCGATCCCAGCTCCCTGAACGGCGAGAGTGGAGGGGCGGCGTTCACCAGGCTTCCGCGTGTTGAGGCTGAGGTGACGTATACGGGCAAGTTGGGAACGCCTGCTGCCGGGGCCGCAGGCGACAAGATCCTACTCTGGATCGGAGGCACGTGGCAGGAGGCCAATTATCATGGCAACCCCAATATTGACTCCGTCACGAGCATCAATGATTCGACGGCAAGCGCAGAGGGGGTCGATTTCGGTATCAAGTTCGATCTTGGCCAGCTGTCGCTCGTCGGATCGGGCTACTACGACAAGGGCGTCGGCACGACGTTGATGTTCACGACAACCGCCGGCTTCGACGGCGTTGGCCAGGCCCGGACGAGCTTCGGGTACCTCGGACAGATCACCTATAAGATCGATCCGAAGTGGACGATCGGCGCGAGCGTCGGCGCGAGCAACTTGTTGATGACGGACCAGGACCGGTTGACCGACAATCTCGCATTGCTCAAGGACAATCTCGATGGCACAGCGATGATCACGTACCAGTGGACGAAGAGCCTCCGGTTCGTGGGTGAGTACGACTATCTCCAGTCGGTGAACTACGCATTCCAGAACAACAAGGTGAATCAGATCGCTGCGGGGCTCATGCTGTTCTTCTAAGCGATGGCTTCTCGTGCACTGTGGTGCGTGAGGGCGATCGAAGCACGTGAACAAGGCACGTGAAGAGATTCAGGCGCGAGGTGAGCGCATGGGGCCGGCGGGCACGAACTGCCGGCTCCATGTGCGTCCTGGATGAGCCGGCCCGAGGGTGAGCGGCGGCTGGTGGACGTGCAACGGGTGGGAGGCGCGGCGCTGGCGGGCTGCCGGCTGCGCCAACCGAAGACGAGCGAAGCGGACTCTACTGGACTCAAAACCTGGTTTGTGGCAGGCGGTGCGATGGTCCGGGCGTGCTTGACAACTGACGGCCCGAACCGCACAATCTACGCACACTGAGACACATGCCCGGACGCACGCGGGATGTGCAAGCGGTGCAGGACCGGCAGATCCAAAACCGGAGTTGGACGCGTATACTGTGATCCATAGTCGTTCGGCCGGAATCACGCGCACGATCGAGCGCGATCCGGTGGACTGTGGTTCGTAAGGGTTCGACTCCTTTCCGACAATTGTTCTGATCACAGGCGCTGGGCGCAGCGCCTTCCGTTAAGCCCACCCACCTCGGACATTCAACTCGAGGCTTGGCGTATGGTTGGCAATGAACGGAGTCCGCCGCATATCAGCGGCGTGCGCCTCGGCGGTGCCATCTACCGGCATCACGTGCCACGCCAGCCACGCCATACCTTCGCCTGCAGAATCGCGTGGAGGTCGCGTGTGCCGCGAGCATGACTGGGAGCAGCGTTGAACCCACTGCGTCCAGGTACTCCCGACGGTGCCCGCACCGTCAAGTTTCCCAATCTTACCAAGGGGCAGCTGTCATGAAGCTTCTCAATCGCCCGATGCGAATCGGTGCGCTCGTCGCAGGATCCTTGGCCGTGGCCTCGGCCGCCATGGCGCAGGATCTGACGACGCTGACGTCAAATCAGAACAACTGGGTAATGACCGGCCGAACGTATGATCTGCAGCGGTACAGCCCACTCACGCAGATCACGACGGCCAACGTGACAAAACTCCACCCCGTCTGGAGCTTCTCGACCGGCACGCTGCGCGGCCACGAGGGCAACCCGCTGGTGATCGGGAACGTGATGTACGTGCAGTCGTCGTTCCCCAACAAGGTCTACGCGCTCGACCTGTCGAAGGACGGCGCGCCGCAGATCTGGCAGTACACGCCGGAGCAGGACGCGAACGTCATTCCGATCGCGTGCTGCGACGTCGTGAACCGTGGAGTCGCGTATCACCCGCCGACGGCTGATCACTCGGCAGGTATCATCTACATCGAGCTGCTGCAGGGTGACCTGCTCGCGCTCGACGCGAAGACCGGGAAGAAAGTCTACCAGGTCAAGAGCGCCGATTTCCACAAGGGCGAGACGATGACGAACTGCCCCGCTCGTGGTGAAGAACGTGGTCATCACGGGGATCTCGGGTGGTGAGTTCGGCGTTCGCGGCCGCGTCACGGCGTTCGACGCGATGGACGGCCACGAGCTGTGGCGCGACCTACAGCACGGGCCCGGACAAGGACGTCGGCATCACGGCGAACCCGCTAACGTCAACCTACGCGTCGACTCAGGGCAAGGACCTCGGTGTCTCGACCTGGCAGGGCGATGAGTGGCAGCGCGGCGGCGGCACGACGTGGGGATGGTACTCCTACGACCCGGAGCTGAACCTGTTCTACTACGGCTCGGGCAACCCCGGCACGTGGAACCCGGACCAGCGTCCGGGCGACAACAAGTGGTCGATGACGATCTGGGCCCGCAACCCGGAGACGGGCGAGGTCGAAGTGGGCCTACCAGATGACGCCGCACGATGCGTGGGACTATGACGGCGTCAACGAGAATGGTGCTCTTCGACCAGACGATCGGCGGCAAGCAGGTGAAGCCCTCACCCACTTCGACCGGAACGGGTTCGGCTACACGCTCGACCGGACGAACGGCAAGGTGCTCGTCGCCAACCCCTACGGTCCGATGAACTGGGCCAAGACCGATCGATCTGACGACGGGCCGCCCGGTTGAAGATGCGACCAAGCGGACCACCGCGAAGGGGAACACGGAGGGGATCTGCCCGGCCGCGATCGGCTTCAAGGATCAGCAGCCGTCGGCGTACTCGCCGAAGACCAAGCTGTTCTACGTCCCCGTGAACAACATCTGCATGGACTACGAGGGCGTGGAAGTGAAGTACACGGCCGGCCAGCCGTACGTCGGCGCGATCGTGCGCATGTTCCCGGGCCCCGGTGGAAACCGCGGCCGCTTCATCGCCTGGGACGGCGCGACGGGCAAGGTCGTGTGGGAAGACAAGGAGAACCTCGCGGCGTACGGCGGCGCGCTGGCGACGGCCGGTGATGTCGTCTTCTACGGCACGATGGAAGGCTGGCTCAAGGCCGTCGATTCGAAGACAGGCAAGCTCCTGTGGAAGTACAAGACCCCCTCGGGCATCATCGGCAACCCGATGACGTATGTCGGCCCGGATGGACGGCAGTACGTCGCCGTGCTTTCCGGAATCGGCGGCTGGGCGGGCATCGGGGTCGCGGCCGGTATCGGCGCGGAAGACCCGACCGCTGGCCTGGGCGCCCTCGGCGCGTTCGGTGATGCGGGCAGCTTCACAACGCAGGGCGGTGTGCTCACCGTGTTCGCAATGGACAAGGCTGGGGCCGCAGGCAAGTAGTACAAGATTCGCCGGGGTCGCTGAAGGGCGGCCCCGGCAATTTTGTTTTCGACGACAGCATGTGACGACCGGGTGTCGCGGAGACCATCCCGCGGCACCCGGTCGGCTGTAGGGAGGGCAATTACATTGCGCTGCAGGAGGCCTGAATAGATGGACGACGGCATGTCGCATCGAGCCCGAGGAATTCCGCGGGCTGCGGTCCTTGCAGCGGCAGTGGCGAGAACGAGACGGACCGCCCTGGCGACGGCAGGCGCGATCGCGGGCATCATCGCCGGCGCAATGATCATGATGGCGGTCTTCTCGCCGCCCGTTGCCGCGCAGCAAACGGAAGCTGCCGCTCCATCAACCGCGGGCACGTCCGGCGCGACAGCCCATGCACGGCCGCCGCACACATTCCGCGTCTGCGCCGATCCCGACAACCTGCCGGCTACGGACGACAAGCTCGCAGGCTTCGACAACAAGATCGCGGCAATGATGGCGAAGGACCTCGGTGATTCGGTCTCCTACAGCTGGTGGCCCACGCGCCGTGGCTTCGTCCGCAACACGCTCTCCGCTTCGGATTGCGACGTCGTGTTTGGATTGCCGAAGGGCTACGACCTGGTACTACCGACCAAGCCGTACTACCGGTCGGCCTACGTTGCCGTCACGAGGCGGGACCGCCACCTCAAGATCTCGTCGCTCGATGACAGCGCGTTGAAAACGCTCAAGGTTGGCGTCACGCTAATCGGTGACAACTACACCAACACCCCGCCCGCCCAGGCGCTCGGCGCACGCGGGATCAACCAGTCCGTCGTCGGCTTCACGTCGTTCTACAACGCCGAGCACCGGCCGGGCGACATCATCGAGGCAGTGGCGAAGGGGCAGATCGATGTGGCGCTCGCCTGGGGACCGTTGGCGGGGTACTTCGCGAAGCACTCGGCGATTCCGCTCGATTTGACCGTGCTTCCGGACACCGACCGGGCGACTGGCTTCCCGTTTGCGTACGACCTGACCCTGGGCGTGCGCCGCGCGGACCGCGGTTTGCGGGACAGCCTGAACGCCCTGATCGACCGGCATCGCGCGGACATCGACGCCATTCTGCGCGACTACGGAGTGCCACTCCTTCCGCTGACGACGGAATCGGCGTCGCAGTAGACCGTGCGGGTGCCGCGCACGGGGCGAGACGGATTCATGGCAGGCCAAATGCATGGCAGGCCGCGAGACCGCGGGTCTTCACGAGTACCGGACTTACGAATCGCCATGGCGCGCAGTCGCGGCTGGGCGAGCAACCAGGAGACGCGAAATCCGTATGCAACACTCGACTTCGCCGGCGCGCCGGAGCCCTGGCTTCCTACGCATCGCAGTCGCTGGAGGCGCCCTTGTGGCGGTGGCCGTCTTCGCCGCCGCGGCGGCCCCGACCCCGCCGGCACCACCGGCACCGCGTCCAGCCGAGGCGCCGGCCGTCGCGATTACCGCTCCGGGAGACACCGACCATCTGGCCGTCAACAACGTGGTCTACCAGGGGTGGAAGATGTTCGAGGTCTATTGTACGAGATGCCATGGTGAAGACGCGGTGGGCAGCAGCTTCGCGCCGGCACTCAAGAAGTCCGTCGGCCCGCAGGGGACCATCGACCACAAGCTGTTCTTTCAAACGGTGACGAACGGACGTCCGGGCAAGGGAATGCCGACGTGGGGAAACCTCCTGTCGCCCGAGCAGAAGGAAGACATCTGGAACTATCTGCGTGCGCGCGCTGTCGGCGGACTCGCTCCTGGGCGGCCGCATCTGAAGCCAGGCGCTAGCCGCGACTCGACCGTCCTCCCCCCAGCGGTCGGTAAGGACACCACATGGCCCGGCCCTACATCCTGACACGGAACTCGTAATGCGCTCCTCGCGGTTCACAATGTTGCGGCGGTTTAGCCCGGGCATGGCGCCGGGCTCTCGTTCACACTCGTATCCCGCTGTCGCGTCAGCTATCGCGATGGCGCTGCTGGTCCTGGCAGCGTGCACATCCGATCGGTCCGGGAATTCTGGGGCCACGCCGGCCGCGGATTCTTCGCCGCCGGCGGCTGGCAGCGCTGTGATCGTCCCGGTGGAACACGGCACGCTCTTCGTCAGCAACGAGGGCGACAACACACTGAGCGTCGTGGACGCGGCGACCGATAGCGTCGTCGGTGCGGTGCAGGTCGGCAATCGGCCGCGGGGGATGGCTGTGAGCCTGGATGCCAAGACCGTCTACGTGGCGTTGGGGCGGGACAACGCCATCGGCGTCGTCGATGTGGCGAGCCGGACGATGACGGAGAAGATTCCCTGCGGCACCGACCCCGAACAGGTCGCGATCTCACCCGACGGCAAGACGCTTTACGTGTCGAATGAAGAGACCGCGATGGCGACGGCGGTCGATGTCGCGACCAAGAAAACGATCTTCAGTGTGCCCGTCGGAAAGGAGCCCGAGGGCGTGCTCGTCACGCCGGACGGCCAGAAGATCTATGTGACGAACGAGAGTTCGAGTACCGTGACCGTCCTCGATGCGAAAACCGGCAAACAGCGCGCGCAGTTCCCGGTTGGCGCGCGTCCGCGTTTCGTCGTGTTCTCGCGCGACGGCTCGAAGGCCATTGTGACGTCGGAGCAGGGCGGGTCGGTCACGGTCGTCGATCTTCCCAAGGACGTGCCGCTCAAGACGGTACCGGTCGGCGACAGCACGAAACCGACGGGCGTCGCCATCTCACACGACGGTCTGACCGCCTACTTCGCCAATGGGCGCGCGAACCGCGTCTCGATCTTCAGTATCGCGGCGATGATGGTGACCGACACGATCCCAATCGGGCAGCGGCCCTGGGGAGTGGCGCTGACGTCCGACGGCAACATCCTGTACACGGCGGACGGCCGGTCGAACCAGATCTCCGAAGTGGACGTCATCCACAAGCACGTCGTCCGAACCATCAAGGTCGGCGAACGGCCCTATGGGGTGGTGATCGTGGGCGGCTAGGACGGGGACGAGCCGATGAGCGAAAGGGGAGAGCAGATTACTGTCTGCTCTCCCCTTTTTCCTGCCGCGACGCGACCACTTTGAGCGCGGCGAACACCGCGGGATCCAGCAGCCGGCCGACGTACAGGCGCAGATGGCGGAGCGCCTCGTTGGTGCTCAGCGGGTCGCGGTAGGAACGCCTGGAGGTCAGTGCGACGAAGGCATCGGCGGCGGACAGGATGCGGCCGCCAATCGAGATCGAGTTACCCTCGACGGCGCGCGGGTAGCCGGTGCCATCGAAATGCTCGTGGTGATCGCGCACGTATTCGAGTACCGGGCCGAGGTGTTCGAGCGGGCTCAGGATCTCGAGGCCGATCCGAACGTGGTCCTGGACGTGGTCGTATTCGTCCGGTGTGAGCGCACCCGGTTTATGCAGGACCGTTTCTCGCGTGCCGATCTTGCCAACGTCCGCGAGCCGCGCGGCGAGGCGCACCGCATCCACAATGTCAGACTCCAACCCCATCGTCGTCGCGATGTCGGCAGCTAGTTTCGCCATGCGCTGCGAATGCCCGCGCAGGAACGTGTCCTTGGCCTCCATCGCGCGCACTAGCGCTTCCGCCATGCTGACATTCATCGCGCGGAGTGCCGTCTTCTCGTGCTCGAGCGCCGCGGTGCGTGCCGCGACCGCTTCACGGATGGCAACCGTCGTCCGCTGCTGGGCCGCTTCGCGTTCGGTGAGCGCACGCGCCACTGCGGCCTCCAAGACCGCGCGCTCAACGGGTTTCGTGAGATAGTCGGACGCGCCGGCACGCAACGCCGTCGTCGCGGTGGCCGCGTCATCCACTGCCGACACGACGATCAGTGCGACCTCGGGATCGACCTCGCGGGCGCGGCGCATGACCGCGAATCCATCCAGGCCCGGCATGCGCACATTGCACAGCACGACCGAGAATTGCTCGCGGCCCAGTGCCGCGATCGCGTCCTCTCCGGAGGCGGCCGTATCTACTGTATAGTGGGCGTGCGTGAGAATGCCGGCGAACGCCCTCCGCACGCCCTCCTCGTCATCCACCACCAGCAATGGCAGCAGAGATTGGGGGGAGGCGACATCGATGGCGGGTGCACGGCTCGGCTTGGGGGCCGGAGCCGCACCGTTCGTCGAGGGGGCGCGAGAGGGGCGAGTCTGAGTGGGCATGGGACGGAAAGGTCCGCATTACAGGACGACTGACCGCCGAACGGGGGAACAGTTGGCTGCCCGGAGACCCATCCCATGCCAGGCATTGCGGGGCCGTTCGCAGCAGAAGACGGGGCTGGAAACCAGTCCCGGGACCCTCCCGGCGGCTGACTACCCCTCTTCCCACACCCGTGCGCCCGTGTTGCTGAACGGACCCTCGAAGACGGCTCCCGGCAGCGCACCGGTCTGCGGCGCGGCCTGCGGGCGCAGCTCCGGCCGGTCGCGCATGCTCTCCGCGAGGGCGGCACCGGTGGCGGCATCCGCGGCCAGGGCGTACACCGCGGGACCCCACGAGCTCTGTCCCACGCCGGTTGCCCCCGCGGCGGCGAGGCTGGCAATGAGTGACGCCGGCGCCCCGGTAGCGAACGGTCCGCCCTGCGCGGCCGCGAACCAGCTTCCGTTGATCTGCTGGATCTCGGTGAGCGCGGCGCCAAAGCCCGCGAAATCCCCTTCGACGAGTGCGGGAAGGAGCGCGACCAGCGCCAAGTGGGCGACACGCGCCGCCTCACCGGCTGGCGGCAGTGGCAGCGTCGCGAACGCGGCAGTCTCGGCGTCGCCACTGACTCCCGGGGGGGCCGCCGGGATCACCACCACGCATTGCCACGCGGACGGGATCGGGATGTGCGCGAGTAGCGGTGCGGGCTGATCGTGGCCGGGACGCCGGCCGCCTTCGACGATGAATCCGCCGTGGGCGAACGCATAGGTGCCGATCGCCGAGCGGCGTGCCCGGCCCGTGGCCCGCGCCAGCTCCGCGGCGTTGCGCGGCAGGTCGTAGATCTCGGCGATCGTGCGCGCGGTCGCCAGCGCGATCTGCGTGCCGGATCCCAATCCCCGGTGCGCGGGGATGGTCCGGTGCACCGTCACGTGCGCGGCGCTTGCCGTGACACCGTAGTGGCTCAGCACGCGCCGCGCCGCATCGTGCGCCGCACCGACCTGCTGCGACGTCGCGTCATTGAGGTCGAGCTGCGCGCCGGCCTGCACGGTCAGTGCGGGTGCCCGTCTGGCCGACACGAGCACCGATGGGACGGGGACCGCCGCGCCAATGCCGCCGAACCGCCGGCCGAGCGATCCCCCGAGGTCGAGCATGCCAAAATGGAGGCGCGCGGGGGCCTCCACGAACACATGCCTGGATGCGCTCACGCGTCCCGCGGCTCCGGTGGACGGACACGCGAGGAACGGATGAAATCCGTGAGCAGCTCCATTGCCTCGAACTCGCGCGGACCCGCCGTCTTGTTGACGATGATCTGCAGCTTCACGAGCTCCGACTCGATCTCGGCGCGCGGGATCAGGTGCAGTCTCGTCGAAAGGATCGCCGTCTCGAGCACCGCGTTGCGGGCGCGATTGAATCCGAGAAACTCGCGGCGCGTGCCATGGTGGACGACGCGGGTCTCGATCCGCGAGCGGGGAGGCGTCGCGTCGATCGACCGCACCTCGAGCTCTCGCCACGAACAGGCGGCATCGAGAACGGCACCGCGCACCACCGTGGCCGCACCGGCTGGATACTGGGGGTTGGAGATCGCGGCCTGGGCGAAGAGAAACACGTCGTCCGTGAGATTCACGACTGCAGCGCCCGTCGCCTGAATGTTGCGAAACGTCGTCGTCTCGAGGAACGGCTTGACGATGATCACCTCGTCGCCCCATTCGACGCCCATCGGCGCGAAGTTGATGGCGCCTTGGCTATCGAGCGTCGTGATGATCGATTCGATGATCATGCGGCCGTCACTATGGTGCCTGTCATATGGTGCCTGTCATATGGAACCTGTCATATCGTGCCATCCAGCTCGTCCGCGATCGCGCTTGCGACGAGCTCGTGGTACGCGGCCCTCACGCGGCCGATCAGCGGTCCGGGCCACCCGGATCCGACGGGCCGGCCGCCGATCCGCGTGACTGGGGCGATCTCGCGCAGTGAGCTGGTGAGAAAGACTTCGTCTGCCGCATCGAGCTCCGCCGGCGATATCGGCGTCTCCTCAGCCGGGATGCCCAGGGACTCGAGAACGCCCAGCACAGTCTGTCGTGTGATGCCTGGCAGAATGCCGCAGGATCGAGGTGGCGTGCGGACAGCCCCATTGGCGACCAGAAACAGGTTGCTCGACGTCCCTTCGCACAGATGGCCAGCCGTGTCGAGGAACAGCGCATCGTCTGCGCCGTGCGCCTGTGCCTCGGCCAGCGCCAGCACCGTATCGGTGTAGGACAGCGTCTTGAGGCCCGCGGAGGGCGCGTATTCGTTGCGGCGTCCGGACGCGATGCGGGTCGTGAGCCCGGTCGTGGCGAGTGCGACGGGAACAACAGGAAGCCGGGCGATCAGCAACACGGTCGTGGGGACGAGGCCGGGCGGCGCGGCCACGCCTGCTCCGGCGCCGCGACTCACCGTCAGGCGCACCGATGCGTCGGCCCGAGCCGCGCGCAGCGCGCGCGTCGCGGCGGCCACCGTCTGCTCGAGGTGTGGCGGGACGGGGATCCCCAGCCGCGCGGCGGTCACAGACAGGCGCTCCATGTGGGCGTCGAGACAGAAGATCACGCCGTGGTAGGCACGCATTGTCTCGAAGCAGCCATCCGCGAGCGTAAATCCGCGGTCGGTTACCGACAACGCCGGAGCATCCGGGTCAGCGGGGAGCCCGTTTACCCAGCATATCGCGCGTTCGAGAGGCGGACCGGGGGGAACTCGCCGGCCGATGCTCGGGCACCGTGCCGCTGGCGGCGCCGGCCTGTACGTGATCCGGCATTGGCCGAGCGGGCGGCATCACCGGACGACCGAGACCGGCGGCGGTGCGGCGTCCAGCGGTGGGCCGCCATCTCCGCCGTACGGCGGATCGCGCGTGACCGCGGCGGCGTCGTGCGCCGCACGCCGGCCGTCGGCGCGATCCGGCAGCGTCGCGCCGGCGCCGTAGTGCGCGCCAGGTCCGTTGAGGAACGCAGCGAGCAGAAAGTACCCGTATTCCGTGAGTGCGGACTCGGGATGGAACTGGACGCCGATCGTGGGATGCTCGCGGTGCGCGACCGCCATGATCTCGCCGTCGTCGCTGCGGGCGGTCACGCGCAGCACATCCGGCAGGCTGTCCGGAGCGATGACGAGCGAATGGTAGCGCGTCGCGTGAAACGGCGACGGCAGGCCGGTGAAGATGCCCGGGCCGTCGTGCGTCACCTGCGACACCTTGCCGTGCATCGGCCGTCCCGCGCGGACGATGTCGCGCGCCGTACGCGGCGCCGATGCACTGATGGCCGAGGCAGACGCCGAGGATCGGAATCGTCGGACCGAACCGGCGGACCACATCGGTCGAGATGCCCGGCTTCGGCCGGCGTGCACGGGCCGGGCGACAGGATGATGTGGCGAGGGTGCCAGCGCCGCGACGTCGTCGAGCGTGATCGCGTCGTTCCGGCGCACGACCGCCTCGTGCGCCGAGCTCGCGCACGTAGCGGGCGAGGTTGTAGACGAACGAGTCGTAGTTGTCGATGAGGAGAATCATGCGGCGATGCCAGCGCGGCGATCAGCGCCCGAGCCTTGTCGAGCGTCTCCCGATACTCCGCTTCCGGGTCCGAGTCGGCGACGATGCCGCCGCCGGCCTGAAGTATACACGCGGCCGTGCCGGGCCGACGGCACGTGCGGATGGCGATGCTGCGTGTCGAGCGCGCCCGTGACGCTCAAGTAGCCGATCGACCCGCAGTAGACGCCGCGCTGCGACGGCTCGAGCTCGGCGATGATCTCCATCGCGCGGACCTTCGGGGCGCCCGTGATCGAGCCGCCGGGGAACGCCGCCCGCAGCAGGTCGATCGCATCGGCTCCGGCGGTCGAGCTGCGCCGACGACCGTCGAGACGAGGTGATGGACCGTGGCGTAGTGCTCGAGCGCGAACAGCTCGGGCACCCGGACGATCCCGGGCGGCAGACGCGCGACAGATCGTTGCGCAGCAGGTCGACGATCATCAGGTTCTCGGCGCGATCCTTCGCGCTCTCGGTGAGCGCGCGGCCGAGCGCGCATCGTGCTCGGGCCCGATGCCGCGCGGGCGTGGTGCCCTTGATCGGCCGCGTCTCGACCGCGCCGCCGACGTCGACGCTGAAGAACCGCTCGGGCGATGCGCTCACCACAGCGAGGCCCGGCGCCTCGAAGTAGGCGGCGAACGGCGCGGGTTGCGCGCGCAGCCGGCGGTAGAGCGACCACGGCGATCGCCGGTGATTCGGCGCTTCGAACCGCTGCGACAGATTCGCCTGGAAGATGTCGCCGGCGAAGATGTATTCGCGGACACGTGCGACCGCCGCGAGATAGCCGTCGTGCGGGTAGGATGAATGGAGTCCCGGCTGGCCCGGAACCGGAAACGCGGGTGGCGCGGGCCGGCGTGCGTCCCGGGGTGCTGGCCGGCCTGGTGGCGGCGCGGCGGGAGCGGCAGTGCGAAGCCGCTGCCGGATGGTGGTTGCGCGCGCACGGGCCCGTCTGTCCCGTGCGTCCGGCGCAGTCGCGGGGAGCCCCGTGCTCATGAGCCACGCGCGGGACATTCGGTGATCCCACGCAATGACCCAGTCGTACACACCGAGCACGACGTCCGGGATATCCAGGTCATCGTAGAGCGGGCGAGGCAGGCGTTCGAGCGAGGCGCCGTAGTCGTAGCCGATGTACCCGGCGGCGCCGCCCTGAAACGGGGGCAGGCCCGGAACCGCATCGGCCGCAAATGGCGCGAGGAGCTGCTGTACCGCGAGGAGCGGATCGCCGGGCAGAGCAGATGGCGTCGCATCCCCTTCCCTGAACAGCGTCGCGCGGCCGTCCTTCGCGGCGACGACGAGCGGAGGATCCGCGGTCACGAATGAATAGCGGCCGAGCCGTTGCGGGTCCGTGCCGCTGTCGAGGAAGAGCAGGTACGGGAGGTCGCGGAGCTGCGCGACGACGTCGAGCGGATCCGGCGCGGGAGCCAACTCTTCGACGTGAGGCGGAACGCGTTGCGATGGCATTCGCCGCGCGGTCCCGGTGCCGGAGCGCAGCATGGAATCCAGGCCGGGATCGCGCGCGGGCTCGCGACTCACTTACGGCGACTCACGTCCGCCGGCTTCGGGGCTCGCCGGGAGATCGTCGTCCGGCGCCTGCTGCTCCGCTGGCCGCGTGCGGCGTGCGGTCACTCGCAGATGCTCGGAGCGGACATCGTCAGGGGGCGTGAGATATCCCCATGAGAGCGGCCCTTCCTGCCGGTACGTCTTCCCCAGCGTGATGGCCAGCTTAGCCTTGGCGAGCTCCTTTCCGAGATAGAAGGCGTGCGTCGCTTCGTTCACACCGAGTTCGCCGAAGATCGCCTGAATGTCCGTGCCGCGGACGAAGCGCTCGCTGTTGAGCACCGTGATGGTGTCGCGATCGGTGAAGATGCGGAAATTCGCGTCGGTGATCGACGCCTGGAGCGTACGCAGCTCCGCCTCGGTATAGGCGAGGATCCGCGCATCCTTGATCGTGACGAGACGATCGTCGATGTGCTTGGGCAGTTGCCGCTGCGTCACCGCGTAGTGCATGAGCCGGCGCGCGATGTCGATCTCGCGAATCGCCCCGCGCGCCCACGGGATGACCTCGGTCGTGAGAACGGCGCGCACGCCCAGCTCCTGGCAGATGGCGATGAGCACCGCATTCACGCCCGTCGAATCGGCGGCGGTCAGCTCCGTGATGTTGCCGATCCCCATCAAGAGGTCCGCGGCCGGGTACTGGCGGTGCACGGCCGCGTATCGTTCGAGCGACGCGGCAAACCCGAATCCGATCGGCTCGATCACCGGATCGATGTAATACGGCACACCCCACGACTCGAGGGCGGCGATCGTCGGGGCGAGCGTCTCGATCCCGGCGCCGAAATCGGGGATGACGACCGCGCGCGTGCCGGTCCCCGCCAATTCGCGTGCCGCATCGAGGTTGCTGCCATTGATACTGAAGACGAGGCGCGCGCCGGCGCCAACCGCCGTGCGGATCTCGTCCGGATCGAATGAATCGACACTCACGCGATAGCCGGCACCGGTGAGCTCCTGGACGACATCGGCGAGGCTGGGGAACTCCAGGCCGGGCGTGCATCCGATATCGATCACATCCGCGCCCGCCGCGTGGAACTCGTCTGCCGCCCGCCGGATCTCCGCGCGCGTCATTTTCGGTGCGTTGTTGATCTCGGCGACGATCTCGATATCCCATGCGCCGTAGTCGGGCGCCCGGGCCGCGCGGCCGAAAAACTCGGGGATCTCGCGAAGGTCCTTTGGGCCGCGCACGACGCCTGCGGCGGGTCCCGCCTTGTCGCGGAGCGGCGCGAGGTCGCCCTCACACAATCCCGGGATCATGACGAGATCGACGTCCGCGGGGACCTCGAGGAACCGGGCGATCCACGGCGTGGTCATCAGCGCGGCGACGGTGATCTTGAGCGGCGTCACCGTGTACGCGAAACTGGGCGCCATTCCCGCGAGCGTGGCTCGCAGCGCCGGTTCCGCCAGGCGGCCCGTGACGAACTGCACATGCTGTGGCACGGCCTGTGGCACATCCTGTGTTGCGCGCTCTGGTTGTGTGGCCCCTGCTGGGGCCGACTCGGCGGCCGGCGTCACTCAGTGCTCACGCGGATTCGAGGGCGGCCGCAGCCATCCCGCGGCGAGGGCCGCGCGATGGGCCGGGCGTCTCCGGAATGGGTTACCGCCGATCGCCGCTCTGGACGAACTTCTTGGGATTGCCTTCGAGCGCCGCGCCCGGCGCCGGGCGCCAGAGCACTGTCTCCTCGATCTGCCGGGCGAGGGAGAAGTCCTTGTCCGTGATGCCGCCGGCGCTGTGCGTCTGTAGCTTGACGCCGACGCGCGCCCAGGTGACGCTCAGATCCGGATGGTGGTTGGCGGCTTCGGCGACGAACGCGATGGCGTTGACCAGCATGAGCGTGACCGGCCACCCATCAGTCTTGAAGTATCGGCGAACCCAGCCGTCCTCATAGTACCAGCCCGGGAGTGCGGACAGCTTCTCAGCGATCTCCGCGTCCGAATACGTGCGCTCTTGTCTGGGCATCAGTCAGTGGTCGGGGGGCCGGTGGTCATCCCATCACAACGCCGCCATTCACAAAGATAGTCTGGCCGGTGAGAAAGGCGGCGGCGGGCGATGCGAGATACACCGCGGCGGCAGCCACATTGGCGGGCGTGCCCCATCGCTGGAGCGGCGTGGATTGCGCGACCTCACGCCGCCGCCCGGCATCGAGGCTATCCCCGAACGCCGTCTCGATCCAGCCCGGCGCGAGCGTGTTGACGCGCACGAGCGGTGCGACGGACCGGGCGAGTGACTTGCTGAAGGACAGGACGCCGCCTTTGACGGCCGCGAATATCTGCGGATTGCGTCCCGCCATCCCGGTGATGACGTGATCCCAGCTCATGTTGACGATCACGCCACCGCGCTCCTGAGCGCGCATCTGTTCCACCGCAGCCCACGAGGCCAGGATCGTTCCCCGAAGGTCGACCGACAACAGCAGGTCGAGCTTCGCCGCCGCGGGGAGGTTGGCACTCTCTCCGGTCAGGATGTCGGCGCCGGCGTTATTGATCCATGCGTCGATGCGTCCAAATGCCTTGGCGACGTCGCGCGCGAGACCGCCGAGCGCCTTCTCGAGTCCGTCGTTGGCGCCGAGATCGAGGTGAAAAACGGCGGCTCGGCGTCCAGCGGCGGCCACCTGGCTCGCGGTCTCACGGGCACCCCCTTCATGGTGGGCGTAGGTGAGGGCGATGTCTGCGCCGGCTCCTGCGCAGGCAAGGGCGATCGCGCGGCCGATGCCGCTTGATCCCCCCGTGACGAGCACGACGAGGCCGCCGAGTGGCAAGAGGACGTAGGGAAGGGAGAGAGCGGGCGCCGACGGAAGAACGAGTAAGTTATTGGCCCATGCGACTGCTCGTGAGTGTGAGCCGGCCGGACGATGCCGCGGTGGCGATCGAGGGCGGCGCGGACATCATCGACGCGAAAGACGCGACCCAGGGGGCCCTGGGGGCGGTGGCGCCCTCGGTGCTGCGCGCGATCATCGCGGCGACCGGTGGCCAACGCCCGGTGAGTGTGGCGATAGGCGAGGCACCGGACTCATCGGTACCAACGCGCTTGGCGGGCCTGAATGCCGGGGATGTGTCATTCGTCAAGCTGGGCTTCGCGGCTGGCGTGAACAGCCAACAGGGGGCCGCGCACGCCCGTTCGCTGGCCGATGCTCTGGCGGGAACGGGGACCGGCGTCGTGCTCGCGGCGTATGCCGATGCGGGGCGGGACCGCCTCGGGCGAGACGCGGTGATCGAGATCGCGATGTCATGCGGGGCGACGGGTGTCCTGCTGGATACGCTGGACAAACGCGGTGCCCGCCCGGTGTTCGCGATGCTGGATCCTGACGACGTCGCGGCATGGGTCGCGGCGGCGCAGCGCGCGGGGCTCCTGGCTGCGCTCGCGGGATCGTTGGGAGCAGACGAGATCGCTCTGGCGCGCGACGCCGGTGCCGACGTGGCGGGCGTCCGCGGCGCGGCGTGTCATGGCGGACGGACCGGGCGGATATCGGCCGCGCGCGTTCGCGCACTCGCCGGCCGCATGCGGTTCGTGAGCGGGGATGCGCGAGCAGTAACAGGCGGCCAGGCCGTCGTCTCCTAGGGCGTCACCCCAGGATCTCGGCGGCTGCCTCGACGAGTCCGGGCGATGGCGCCGGCTCGAGCACGATCGGCCACGCCAGCGCCGGCATGAACAGCGGACGCACGAAAACACTCACCGGCCGCGCGTACGGTGTGATGCGCCAGATGATCTCACGACGATGGTGGCGGGTGGTGGAATCCGGCACTCGCGTCACCGTGACGTGGTGCGCGAACGGATCGACGAGCCAATGCTCCTCGATCGACACACCGGGCATACGTGATGCGGCCGTCACCGGAACCTTCGCGGGTGTGCCTGCCGGCAGCACGTCGATCGCCAGGCGCAGCGACGTGATGGCAGCGCGGCGGCCGTCCGACGCCGGCTCGGGCGGGATCACGTAGATGTCGGGGTAGGCGGACAGACAGGCATCCTGGCCCCGGCCGATCGCCCGGGGCGCCGTCAGCAACGAGTACGGATCGGCGTGCTGGCGGACGTAGCGGTACAGCGCCGCCACGAGGCGAACGATCGTCTCTTCGCGCCACCACTCCGGGAGCAAAGCCGGCCGCGCCGCGGGGGCGATCGCGGGCGCGCGGCCGCCGTGTGATTCCGCTCGGACATCCAGCCGTGCCGCCGGTCTGGCCATGGGGTCGCCGGTATGGCGTGAGCCGTGTCCGCGCTGGCACGAGCGGAGTGCTCGGGCGCGGGTCGCGGGATCACCAGTGTCGGCCGGCACCATGCGTGACGTGCCATCTTTTCACGGCGCCGTCATCGCGAAAACGCGAGCGGCTTCTGCGCGCGCTACCCTTGTCGGTTGCGGCCCGCGGCCGGGATGCTGAGCGAATCGGTCACGCTGCTCAGCGTCCGCGCCGTGCAGATGCTCACGAGCGGCGGAGTCGGCTTCGCGCTCGCGAGGACGGAGCCGAATTGCGCGTCGGTGACCTCGCGCAGCGGTCCGGCGGCCGGCTTGAGCAACACGAGGTGTGTGGCGCCGAGTGCGATGGCGATCCACGCCGCAATGCTGTCGCTCGTGGCATCCCACGAGTGCGAGACCGGGTCGGCGCGGCGGAGCCATCGGTACGGCGCGAGGATTGGCACGCGGCCGGCCTTGTGAGCGGCAGCGATACGGCCCGGATTCCGTATCACGACGCCAGTGGGGATCCGCGCGCCGAGCACCCGGGCGTATTGATCCATCGCCATCACCGCCATCCAGTGGGCGGTGTGACTGCCGAGTCCGAGCTTCCGATCCACATCGCGCACGGCGTCGGCAAACGGGCCTCCTCCCGGGACCAGCACGACGCGCGCATCGCGCCGCAACCGCCCTAACCCGGCGGCCGCGCGCCCGAAGGCCTCAGGATTCCGCATCAGTGCTCCACCAACCTTGATCACGACATTGGCCATCGCGGCGCGGGCCGCGGCAGCACTCACATCGCCGCCGCCAACAGCAGCGCGACAGCGGCCGCGGGCGCTGCCACTGCCGCATCGGGCCCGAGCTCGCCGGCGAGCCAGCGCACGCCAAGACCAGCTCGCGCGCCAGCGGCGGCGGCGATGAAATCCCCGGCCCCCGTGACGACGACCGTGTTGATGCCGGGATGCCGTGCGTGCACGCGCGCGATGGCGGCAGCGGTGCGGCCCACCTGGGCGGTCGCGACCGCATCAGCGATCCGGTCGAGCGCCGCGGAATCGATCAACTCACGGTCCGCGCATACGACGCGTGCGAGGCGCTCGCCGGCGTAGATGCGCGTCGCGGGCCGGCCATCCGGTGTCGGGGCGGTGTACGCCGTGGCGTCGAGCGTGCCCCGCCAGAGATGTACATCGCCGGCGAGGGCGAAACCTTCGGCGCTCGTGCCAGCGTCACCGTCGCCGAGTGGGACGGTGTGGGTGATCGCCTCGACCGGCGTGCGGACCGCACCCATGTACAGCAGTTCGCCGGACGCGAGCCGCGCCGGGTCGGTCCACCCCGTCGCTCGAACCACGCCGCCCACGATCGGGATGATGTCCGTTGTCGTCGTGCCAATGTCCACGAGGATCGCATCCGGTACCAGCCGTGCGACCGCGCGCGCCGTGGCCGCCCAATTCGCGGCCGCAACGGCGAGTGGCACCGCGCGCGCGGCATCCGGAGCCAGGAACTCGCCATGAACGGTATACACCCGGACGTCAGCCGCCGGGAATGCGTCGTTCACGGCATCGAGCACGAACCCGACGCCGTCGCGCTTGACGCGAAAGAACTGCGACAGCTCGGCGGTCATCGTGACGGCATGCGCGTCACCGGGATTCGTACCCACCTGCTCCGCGAGTGCGCGAAGCACTTCTGGAAGTGCGCCCGGGTCGCGCTGGATTTCGTAGGCGCGTACCGCGGCGCGCATCGGCGTGTCCTGCGCGACGCGCGGCCAGACTCCCGCGGGCGCGACGCGCGCCGCCTTGGTGTTGGCGCCGCCAATGTCCCATCCGGTGACGCCGCGCGTCGTCTCGCCGGCGGCCAGCTCGGCGGCGCCCGTCATCGTGGCGCGGGTCCCTGGAGGCGGATCACCACCCCGATGCGCGGTGCGGCGGGCATATTGATCGGGTGCGCGTCATCGGCGTGATCGATCTCAAGGCCGGGTTGGCGGTTCATGCGCGGGGCGGAGAGCGGGATGCGTATGAACCGGTGCGGAGCCGGCTGGTGTCACCGGAACAGGCTGGCGACGCCGCCGCGCTGGCCCGTGCATACCGCGAGCGGGCGAAGGTGGCGGAAATATACGTGGCCGACCTCGACGCGATCAGCGGCGCGGCGTCCGCTCCGCAGCGCCTGGACGGGATTCTCGCCGCGGGACTCCCTGTCATGGCCGATGCGGGAGCCGGGCATCTCCCGCTGCTGCGGCGCGGGTGCGCGATCTGGGTGCGGCGCGGGTGGTCGTCGGCCTCGAGACGCTGGCATCGTTTGGCGAGCTTGGCGGCATCATCCGCGCGATCGGCCAGAGGGCCGTCGTGTTCAGCCTCGATCTCCGCGATGGCCGTCCGGTGACCCGGCCCGGCGCGCCCTTCGCTCAGGATTCGCCGCTCGTGCTGGCCCAGGGGGCAGCGGCGGCGGGCGTCCGGTCCATCATCGTTCTGGACCTTGGACGGGTCGGCCGGTCTGCGGGTCCCGGCCTGAGCACGCTGCAGTCCATTCGTGACGCGTTGCCGGAGACGGAGCTGCTGGCTGGCGGCGGGGTTCGGGACGCCGCCGATCTCACGGATCTCGCCCGGGTGGGTGTCGCCGGTGTGCTCGTCGGGACGGCGCTCCATGAGGGGCTCGATCTCGAAGGGAGCGAATTCGTGAACGGCGCCGCCGGGGGTCGCTGACCAGCGGTCTGGGCGTGCCGGCGGCCCGCTGGCCGTATCCGGGGCTCGCGGGTACTGGCACCCCTGGCCCGGTTGCCTTTTTTGAAATCGGACGGTCGAGGTACAGACCGGCCGATGGGTGAGTGAATCATTGGCGAGGTGTCAGAGCACGAAAACTGCGTTTCGCGATCGCTAGCGAGAGAGCCGGCGAGAGCGCCGAGGAGACAGGCGGCACGGGCGGGCGTGCAGACGAGGGGACGTCATGACGTGGACCGTGGGTAGCATGCGATTCAGAGCGGGTGGGCTGATGGCCGTACTGGCGGCCACCGCAGGCGCGGCGCGCCCCGCGACGGGCCAGGCGGTTCACCTCGGCGTCGTGATGGACCTCCCGCGGCAGACGCTGGAGACCGCGTGGACGAACGCACCCCAGCAAGTCGAGCGGGCGTATTGCGTCACCGACTGGTCATACGGCGTTTATCACGTATCGCGTGTCGCGCCTATCCAGGACGACACGGTGTTTCGCGTCTTCGCGATCCGGGATGCGGATGTGAGCAACGCCGGTCCGTCGGCGGTGGATTTCGAATGTCCGGACGGCATGCCTGAGCTTCACGTGCACACGCCGACGACATGCATGGGGGACGACGTGACGACGTGCGTGAGCGGCGGGCTGAACGCGTATAGTTGCCAGCCGAGCCGGGGCGATCTGGAGAAACTCGTTCGCCGCCGTGATGCGTTTGCGGTGCTGCAGTGCGACCTGCACGCATTCCGCTTCTATTACGCGTCGGAGTATCAGACCCCGGCCGTGGTGGCCAGTGGTCCGGGCTCGCGACCCCGGATCGGGAACCTGACGCCGGCGATGCGATACAACGAGCCGGTGACACAGCCTGCCACGGATCCAGGGAGCGGGTCCCGCTCCTCGCCGTAAGGGCCGCGACAGAGACGGCGAACTCTTGGTGCGTGTCCCGGAGAGCGGCTTGGGCGCGCGCCGCCCCTCCTGCGCCGCCCCTTCCCGCGACTCCCGTTCCGGCGACTACCGGGCGCGAACCGCGCGCGGTAGCTTGCGATGACTCACGCGGAGGGGGCTGTGAGCTCAAACAAGACTTCCCGGCACGCGGATCGCGACGCGTCCGGCGAAAGGTCCACGAGCGGCGTTACGAGCGGCGCCACGAGTGTAGGACGGCGCGGATTCCTGCGTGCCGGCGTCCTCGCGGCAGCGGGATTGGCGTTGAGCCGGCCGTTGCTGGCGGAGCCGGTGATGGCGGCGGCCCGGATGACCGGGAGTCGCGGGCCCGACGACGAGATGATCGAGGCCGTGCGCCAACTGTTGAAATCCAAGTTCGGCGACCGGAAGATCCAGTACGGGCATGTGCAACTCGACATCCCGACCGATGCCCCGGATGGCCGTGCCGTCCCGGCGATCATGGACATCGACCTGCCCATCACGCGGGACTCGTACGTGTCGGCCTACTATCTCATGGTGGACCACAATCCCGACATTCTGCCTGGCCACGTACCATCTGACGGCGGCCAGCGGCGAAGGGCCGATCGAAACGCGCATCAAGATGCGGCGGACGTCGTATGTCCGCGCGATCGCGGAGATGAACACGGGCGAGGTCTGGACGGCGGCCACCAAGGTGTTCGTCGGCCTCAACGGCTGCGGCTGAGCAGCGGGGAGCGACCATGCCATCCATGCACCACCAGATCCCGGCGGACGCGCCGGCGCTGACCTTCGCGATGCCGGTTTCGCCGTCCGCGGTAGGCGAAGCGAAGATCCTGCTTCCCCTGTCCGTCGCGCGCGATGCCGTCATCGATGTGCGAGCGCTCCTCGTGCATCCCATGGACACCGGGTTCTTCCGCGATGCCAGCGGCAATCCGATCCCCGCGTATTTCGTGAATGCCGTCACGGTGATGTACGGTGGCGAGCAGGTCGCCCGATTCGAATGGACCTCGGGGATCAGCCGCGACCCGTTCGTGCGCTTTCCGCTGCGGGCCTCTCGCGAGGCGCCGGTCCAGGTGGTCTGGAAAGACAACAAGGGTGGCGAGTACCATCAGTCGGTGGACGTGAAATTCGCGTGACCGTCCGGTGGTGGGGGCTGGCGGCGCTGCTCGCGGGCGCGACCGCCGCCGCCACACGCACCGCGGCCTCACAGGGCAAGCCGCCGTTCACCACCGCACCCTATCACGCCGTCCGCCTCGCGGACGGCGTGTTCGTTGTGCCAGGGGACACTGGCCGCGGATCGGAGGGGCGGCCCAACGCGGGCTTCGTCGTCACCGACAGCGGCGTGGTGGTGATCGACGCCCTGGCGAGTCCGCTGGAGGCGCGCCGGTTCCGGGACGTGATCCGGACGGTGACACCGGCTCCGGTGCGCTGGGTGGTGCTCACGCACCACCACCCCGACCACATGATGGGTACGATCGTGTTCACGCGCGACGGCGCGAGAGTCATCGCGCATCCCGATCGCACGATGCAGACGCGCGAGAATGGCGACGAGGGCCTGCTCGCCGACTGGGACCGGATCATCGGGCTCCACGATCTGCAGGGGTTCGCGTTCGCCGACACACCCACCTGGCCCATCACGCACGACACCACACTGGTCCTCGGCCACACCATCATCACGCTGTACCACCCGCCGGGCGCCGCGCACACACCGGGCGATCTCGCGATCTGGCTTCCCGCTACCCGCGTCCTGTTCGCGGGCGACCTGGTGGTCGAAGACGGCGTCACCATGGTCGTCGACGGCAACTCCGGCATTCTCGCGACCGCCCTCGCGCACCTGGACAGTCTCGGTGCGGCGATCGTGGTGCCGGGCCATGGACGCGCCGACCCCGATCCCCGCACGGAGCTCGCAGCGACCGAGCACTATATCGACTCGCTGCGGTTGGCGATGCGCGCCGCGGTCAGGCAGGGGACTCCGATGACCCGGATCCTCCGCCAGATGCCACGGCCGGACAGCGGGCGCCCGGTGTCGCTGGCGTCACGCCGCCAGCGCAACGCGGAGCGGGTGTATCTGGAGATGGAGCGCGAGCTGATGGGAATGGGGTCCGATTCTCACGGCGGCGGGGGCCCGCATCTGTCCGGGCTGGCGGTGACGGCACGACTCCCGGCGCAATTCCCGGCGCAATCCCGCCAATCCCGCAACCGCGGCCCACGGTGCGCCACATCCTCATCTCCACCGATTCGCTCGCATCACTCTTGCCGAAGGGACGAGCCACGATCATCGACGCGCGCTTCGATGTATCGCTGTATCTCAAGTCGCACATTCCCGGCGCGGCGTACATCAACTCGGAATCGTTGCGGTCGATGGCGGACGGCATTCCGAATCTCCTGCTGCCGGCGGCGAGTTACGCCGGGCTCTTCTCGCGGCTCGGAATCCGCCGGGACCGGCCCGTCGTGATCTACAGCGCCGGGGAGACGCGGGACGTCGATGCCACCTATCTCTCGTGGATTCTCACGGGCTTCGGTGTGGCGTCCGTCGCCATTCTCGACGGCGGATTCAGCAAGTGGGAACTCGAATCGCGGCCCGTCACGCAGCGCTATCCTGATGCGGTTGCCGGCTCCTTCACGGACGGATCGTTCACCCCGGGCCGCGCGACCCTGGAAGACATCCGGGGCTATCTGCAGCGGCGTCCGGGCTCCGCGCAGACGGGTGCGGGCGCCACAGTGCTCGTCGACGCGCGGCCGCCGGATCAATACGGCGGGACGGCAGGCGTCCAAATGCGCCACGGGCACATCCCCGGCGCGATCAGCCATCCGTGGGCAATGGACATGAACGAGGGGCTGGCGCACACCTTCAAATCGGCGAACGAGATCCGCGCCGGATACGCCGCTCAGGGTATCACCCCGGACAAGGACATCATCGCGTATTGCAACGGCGGACTCGAGTCGAGCCATCTGTACTTCGCGCTTCACGATCTCCTCGGATTTCCGCATGTGCGGGTCTACGACGGATCGTGGACCGAATATGCAGCGCATGCGGACCTTCCGGTCGCTTTGGGGCCGGCGCCGTAGCACGAGACCGCTGTGGCGGCACGCTATGGCTGGACGCCGCGGCGGCACGACCGCAGTTAGATTCGTGGCGTGCGAACCTATCGGGTCGTCGCCGTCGTGGTCATCGGGCTCGCGTTCGTTGGATACCTGCTGTGGTCGACGCTGGCGGCGCAGGCGGCAGAGTGCCATGTCTGCGTCGCGTTTGGCCCGGGGCGCAACTGCGCGACCGCATTGGCGGCGAGCAACACCGCGGCACGTCGCGCCGCCCAGTCCACCGCCTGCGGCACACTCGCGCATGGTATGAACGACGTGATCGCCTGCGAGAACCGGCCCGTGCTGAGCGAGCAGTGCAAGGACAAGGATCGCTGAGGCAGTCCTGACTCGCGATCGCCGAGTCCCATGACGCGGGCGTAGCGGCTACCGCACCACCAGCGTCGCCGGGTGAAGGATTGTGCCGTCGGCCGCGCGGACGGCTGCGTCGAGGGAATCGACGTCCCATGCCGCGATCACGGCGCGATCACTGCCGCCGGTGAATGTCGTGAGATCGTGCGGCGAGAGACCCGGCTCCTTGAGTGCATGGCCGTCGGGGGCGGCGCGGTACGGATGCGTGTGCCACGCGCCGACCATGTCCGCGACCGAGTCGCAGGAGCCCGTGACCGCGAACTGGAACTGCTTGAGATTGCGGGCGTGGGCCCAGCTCGTGACCCACACCGTGTCGCCGCTGGCGCGTCCGACCAGACATCCGAGATACTCGCGTTGCGTCGGCGGGCCCGTGCCCAGCATCTGCGTCAGCGTGTTCGTTTCCGCCAGCTCGTTCCAGTGTGCGTTGAAGCGAAGGAAAATCGCGTTGATGGAGTCCCGGACCACTGGAGCCATTACCAGCACGCCCGCCGGTGTTGGGTGCGGTCGCCGCTGCGGGGGGCGGCGGTACGTGGGGCGACGCCGTACTCCCGGCGAGGCCGCCCAGTGCAACGACCGCCAGCGTCACGATCGCGGCGGGCCGGCAGGTGCGCCGCCAGGTGCGCCGCCAGGTGCGGGCGGCCGGATCAGCGGGCCAATGAGTCATGCGAGAACTCCACGAGCTGCCGCGGAGGGCGCGGCAACCGCTAGTGCGTCTCGGTCGGCTCGTTCGCGGCGGGGTCGGGGTGCACCCCGATCTCTTCGCGATACGCGGCGGATTGTCCGAAGTTCTCTTCGACTTCCACTTCGATCGCCGTGGCCCGGACAGCCCGTGGAAGCTCCGCCATCACCCGATGGGTGAGGTACTGCGCGAGCATCTCGACCGTGGTGTTCGGGATGTCGAGCAGCGCGCAATCACTGAGAGGGAAGACGTAGCGCGGGATGCCCTGGTAGGCGACGGCCACCGTTCCGGACTGCACTGCGACCGAGAGTTTCGGATTGGTCCGGGGGAGCAGCACCTTGTGGTCGATCTCATCACACAGCTTCTTGGCCAGCCGCTTCAGCACCGAAAAGTCCAGCACATACCAGCTCTCGGCATCGATCGTGCCTTCGACGGCGACACCCACGCGGTAGTTGTGACCGTGGAGCGACTCGCAGCGATGCCCGGCGAACGTGATGAAATGCGCAGATGAGAAGACGAGATAGTCCTTCGTCACGTGAATCCGGAAGCCGCCGGACGGGATCATGAGGGCAAGTTAGGGGACAATCGGGCGCAGGTGGTAGTCGCCGGCCAGGAGGTAGACGAACAACGAGGCGGCTGTCAGGTCGGCGGTCGCGCCGGGATTGCCCGTATTGCGGGGATCGCGCAGCCGTTCGTCGAACGCTTCGATGCGTGAGCGGCCAGTGGGGGTCCGGACGCCTCCGGCGGCCATGATCGCGGCGGCTGCCCGACACACGCTCTCGGCCTCGGGGACGCCCAGCTTGCGCGCGATGAGTGTGTCCGGCGTGGCCGACAGGAGCACCAGATACGTCTCGGCGACCGCTGAATCCCACGAGAGGCCGTCGCTTCTGGCTCGCGACAATGCCGGGAGCCCCGTGTCGAACGTGGCGGCAAATCCGGTCGCGTATTCACGGGCGATCGCATCGCGTTCCGCGGCGAGCGCCATTACCACCTGCAGCGCCGCATCCGGTTCCTCTCGAATATCCTGCTCAGGCACCTGTCCCAATCCGCCTGGCCGCGCGAGGCGAATGGCCGCGTACACCGCCCGCGCGTCGGCGATCGTTGTCGCGGCAAGGACGGCCTCCACGCCGTCGCGCAGTGTGGCGATCGAGATGCCGCGTTCAGCCTGTGCTCCCGGCTCGCTGGCCGGCGTGTGTGCCGTCTCGATCGCGGCGCGCGCGATCGGCGCGAACAGCAGGATGATGCCGAGGTTCGTGTTGGATGGAGCCCAGCGGGCGGTCGCCTCAACGGCGGCGAGTACGGTCGGGCCGATCGGCCGCTGTCCGGCGAGCGCCATTGCGGGGCCGATCGCGGCGGCGCTGGCGAGGAAGTCTTCGTAGCGGGTGTCGTGAAAATGGCGGCCGGGCGACACGTTGCCGGGCTTCGGGGCGCTGGCTTCGAGCAGGCACGCGAACTGCGCGGCGGTGGCGACCGAATCGGGAAGCATGGATCAGTCAGGAGAAAAGGAACACCTGACGAGACCGGGGAAGCGCGGGGGGAATGTGGGCAGGCATCGCTCCCGAGGGCTATCCGCCAACCGCCAGCCGTGCGAGCTCGTCCGCGACATCGATGCCGGTCGCTTCCTGCAAGCCGCGCCATCCAGGAATTGCGTTCACTTCCAGAGCATACACGGTGCCGTCCTCAGCCGGCAGGAGATCCACCCCGGCGTAGTCCGCGCCGACCGCGCGCGCGGCGCGCACGGCCAACTCCGCCCAGGCGGGTGACAGAGTAAGTGCCCGCACCGCGCCGCCCCGAGAGTAGTTCGTCCGCCACTGGGGACCGGTGTCTGATGACCGCCGTTCGATCGCGCCGATGACGCGATCGCCCACCACGAATGCGCGGATGTCGCGGCCACCATGGTCGATCGTGCGCTGGAGATAATACACGCCGCGGATCGCATCGAGCGCGCGGAACACTCGCCACGCGATCTCCTCATCGTGCACGCGCACCATCCCGAGGCCCATCGAGCCGAACAACGGTTTGACGATGGCGTCGCCCATCGTGCGAAACGCCGCGATCGCATCCTCGCTGCGTTCGCACACGACGGTTTCCGGAGTCGCGAGTCCGGCCATCTGGAGCAGGGCCGATGTGTAGAACTTGTCGACCGACCGCTCGATCGCGCGCGGCGAGTTGACCACGCGCACACCCGCGTCCTCCAGCCAGTGCAGCGCGTCGACGCGGTAAATGATCTGTTCGAGCGAGCCGGCCGGGATGATGCGTGCGAGCACGACATCGGCGCCGATCGCAAATGGCGCCGATACCACGGCGCCTGATGCCGCGGCGCCCGATGCCGCGGCGTTGGCCGGCTCCGACGCGTGACCGGCGGTGCCGAGTCGCGCAATGAGACCCTCGTACGCGAGAAGCTCCGCCGTCGCACCCCGGGCGCTGATAGCGCGGCAGAGCTGGTCGGTGTGCCAACCCTTCCGGGCGCTGAGTATCGCGACGTGCATGCGATCGCGAGGTGCAGACCGCGCGCAGGGCGCGCGGCGGGAAATGCCGAGTGGTTATTGCTGGTTTGTCTCGTCGCCGATGTATGCCGCGACGCCACCGGTGGCGAAGTTGGCGAGGTCGCCGGCCACTTTCTTGAATCCGTTGGTCGACGTCCCCTTTTTGAGCGCATCCATCGACGCGAATGTGAGTTCGGCTTTCCGGTACAACGCCGGCGCCGCTCCATCCAGGGCCGCGGTGAACTTCACGAATTCGGCCTTGGTGTACCCGATCTCCACGGCGTTCGCATATAGGAGCGGGAGATGGGTCGCCGCATAGTAGCGCTCGAACGCAGCGGGATCCTTCGGCGGATTGTAGAGCACGATGACGCGCGCTGGCATAGAGGTCAGGAGGAAAGAGTGAAGGGCAGGGAGAACGGATGCGGAAGGAGAACACGAGCGGACGGCGCCGGCCACGCACCGGCGAACGTGCCGGTCTACGAATAGAGCGACTTGGCGAGCACGTCCAGATTGAGGTGGCCGGCGTGGAACGTCCGGCCGCTGGAGGCGCTGGTCAACCACACCTCGGCCGGACTGAAGAGCAGCGGATCGATCTTATAGAAATCATTGTTGTAGCGCTTGAACGTATCGTAAAACGGTGTGCCATAGTCGCGTGAGGCTTCGGCTGGCACTTTCGGCGCGAGCGCCGAGAGCTCGTCGTCACCGGCGTCCACCGTATACCGGGCCTGGCCGCCGTAGAGGATGCAGTCATTTGTGCGCCCGATGCCGTGCAGATCACCGTCGGGAGCTGGGGGGATCGGTGCCGTACCGATCCCGCTGACGACGCGGGTGATGTCGAAACCGAGCGTGTCCATCTTGTGCAATCCCGTCTCAAGGATTCGCGCGACGATCTGTACGCACCCCGCGATGCTCGCGGTCGGCGCCACGAGAAACGTGAGCTGGGCCGGCGTGAGGTGGGCGCGCTCCGCGACCCAGGCGGCGACATCCTCGGTCGGATGCGTGCGCGTCTCCAGCACCAGCACGCCGTGCGTGGTGGCTTCCACATATTTGAGCTTGGCGAAGAGCTCCGTCTCCACTCGCGCGTGCGCGCGCAGCGGGCCCGAGCCCATCCCAAAGAAGCTGCCGGTCTTGATCGCCCAGCCGGCGTATTGCGAGGCCATGCAACTGATCGCGGGATGATCAGTCCAGACCTCCACGCCGGGGAACATCGTTCCTCCGATCGCGACCGTCTGCAACTGCACGTGGCCGAGGCCACCCATGCAGATCCGGGCCAGGGCGCGGCCTGCCGCGTACCCGCCGCGAACGGCGATTCCCGCATCGATGACGCGAGCACCGTTCGCGAGGATCGAGGACGCGACGCGGAACTCAGCCGCGCGGGCGATGAGGTCATCCGCCATTGCGCAGGCGTGCTCATTGAGCGCGAGCGCCGGACACACGGCGCGGGCTGGCGCGGTGGACTGTCCCTCGCGCCCCAGGACGGGTGTTGCCGCTACGGTGCCAGTACGTCGGGGAGCGGTCACGGACGAGGGTCCTCCTGTCCTGAGTAACGGGGCCCACGAGCGCCGCCGCGCGACACGAGAATCACATGATAGCCGGCCGAACGGCAATGGGTGGACACCCCCACGCCCGGAGGCCGCCGATCACGTCTCAGCCCACAGCAACAACTCGCCCTTCCCGGCCTCCGACAGGTCGCCGCAATACCGGGCGTACCGGCCGTTCACGTACCGGTCGTCGACCGGCACGCCGTGGGCGCGCCGGAGATAGGCAAATATCAGGCGAAGGTGGGGCGGGCGATATGTGCAGGCGTAGCGGTAGGCTGCGGGGATGGCCGCGCCACCGAGGGCGACCACCGTGCCGCGCTTGTTCCACAGGCCAACAGCCCCGGCCGCTTTGCCCATTACCAGCACCGTTCCGGCGATCATGGCGCGGGCGGTGCCGTCTCCGGCATCGCCGCCCACGACGATCAGGCCGCGCCGGACCGCGGTGCCGGCGTCGCGGCCGACATTCCGCCGGACGAAGATCTCGCCGCCCGTCATGCCGCGGGACGCGCCCGGGAGGGCGCCCCCTACGCGGTCGGCCGCACTGCCCCATACCAGCAGGGCGCCTCCGGCCATCGCAAGGCCGGCATCATCACCTACGTTGCCATGCACGGCGATGGTGCCACCGGTCATCGTGCGGCCCAGCTCGCGGCCCGCGTTGCCATCGATGCTGATGGTGCCACCCGACATGGCCGCGCCAATGGCATCGACGTTGCCGAGATTGCCCTGCATCCGGACGATGGCCGATCGTTCACCGCGCACGGAGAAGAGATCGCCGAGGTCTACCGAGTGGTGGTCCGCCTCGCGCGCCCGGTCCGTGTCGCAACCCGTTGCGTCCGCCAGGGCAGGTGTCGCCGCGTGCCGCGTCAACCAGACCGGCAGATGCGCGATCTCGCTCGCCGACAGGGTCGCGAGCCGGCCGGGAACGATGGCATCCGCCACGACGCGCCCTTCGACGGCGTCCTTGAGCGTGAGTGTCACGGCGTCACTCACGATGCCGCTCCTGGAGCTGTGCGAGGAGCCGTTACCGGAGCTGTTCCCGATGCGGGAGTTGCCGACGGAGCCAGCGCGCCTGGCTCCGTTCCCGGTGAGCGGTCGCCGCCCAGGATCTTGCGCAGATGGAAATGGTGGGGGCCGAGCTTCCCGCCGTAGTTGCCGGCCGTGATGCGCCGCACGCCCGGCCGGCACGCGGCCATGATGCCGACGCGCATCGCGCCGGCGATCGATTCGAAATCGAGGCCATCGAGCACGATCTCGAGCACGCTGTTGACGCCATCGCCGATGTCGCTCGCCGTGATCGGGCGGAGCGTGGGTGCGTAGGCATCATTGGTGCTCGCGATCATCGACTTGTACCGCTTCGCTCCCACCTTGCTTCCGCTGCGGACGATTCCGCCTGGAAAGGGCAGGATCACGCCGGCGAGACCCGCCATCGCTTCGACTGCCGCCTCCGCCGCGGCGAGCGTGGCTTCGGCCGATTCTCCGAGGATCAGGAAGTTTCCGCCGCCGATGCCCTTCGCCTTGCCGAAATCCTCCTGCACGAGGAACTCGCCTTCCATCACCGGGATGCGCCAGTACCGGCGGCCCGCGATCACCTTGCTCGCCTGGAATCCATCACCAAAGATCCGGAGCGGTTTGCCCACAGGCATGCGTTCCGGCGCGTCGGGCAGCCCATCGAAGCAGGCGGTCGTGGGACACGTGAGCACCGTCTGCCCGATCCGCTCGACCAACCGCTTCTGGAGCCCGTCGGAGTCCGTGGCAAATACGAGGACACTGATGCCGGGCCTCCCGTCGGGCGTGACGCGCGGGAGCAGCTCGCGCTCGATCGCTGCCTCGCACTTGCAGGCGATCACCGACGTGGCGAATCCCGTCATCGTGGTGGCGGCCTGCCGCGCCCAGCGCGGTGTGGCGGCAGTGATGATCACGCGCGCGCCGCGCATGCCGAACGCTTCGGCGAACGTGTCGTCCACGGGAATGCCGTGGATCGACGCCGGCCGATCAGCCATCACGGCCTCGTACGGCAGCGTCCGGATGGATCATGCGCCGTAGTTCTCGAATGCCACCGAGAGGTAGCGGCCGAAATACTGCTTGATGTCGCGCTCGACCGCCGGATCGTAGGCGGGGCTCGATTGATGGCGCCGGCCCTGGGGAGCGCGGCGGAGCTGTCCCTCTTCCACGACCAGCGTGCCTGCCTTGAGCACGTATCGCGGCGTGGCGAACATGCGAGACCGGTCGGCGTCCCGCGTGTAGATCGTGATGTCGGCGTCGGCGCCGACACCCAAGTGACCTTTGTTGGACAGGCCGAGCAACCGGGCGGGCCCCGCTCGCGTGATGATCGCGATTTCGTTGAGGGTGTACTCGCGCGACAGACCGTCGGCGAGTGCGCTGCCGGCGAGCATCTTCGGATTGATCCGCTTGATCTGTTCGTCCCGGAAAGACCGGTCCATGAGCAGGTGGATGAGCTGCGGGTAGCTCATGAACGATCCGCCGTTGGGATGGTCGGTGGACAGCACCAGGCGCCAGGGATCGCCTGACAATAAAAACAGCTCGAGACCGACGACCCACTGCAGCGACGCCACCGCGGCCTTCTCGCGATACGTGTACGGCACGACGCCGCATCCGGTCTCGAGCTCGATGTCGATGTTCGTCCACTTCCGCCCCGAGCTCGTGTGAAGCAGGTATTCGACCGCGCCATCCGCGGTCAGCGTGCACGCCTGGCCGAACATCACCTGTCCGACGTCTCCGCTGGTCTCGGGATGCGCCGCCATGTACTCGGAGATCTGCTTGGCGCCCGACGCCCAGGATTTCCCGCGCTCGCCGGCGTAACTCTGGAATTGCAGGTGGGTGAAATGGGCTCGCCGGCCGCTCAGCGTGCGCATGCTGTCGAGCGTGGTGCCGACATTGCCGGCCATCCCGAGGTTGTTGCAGTGAATGTGAACCGGGTGCGGGAGATTGAGCGCGTTGGCGGCGCCGGCCAGCGTTTCGAGGATCGTGCGCGGCGTCACTTTCGGGTCCCCGGCCGCGTCGTCGAGCGAGGTGACCTCGCGGACGTTGCGTTTCCACAGCTCGATGCCACCGGGATTGACGATCTTGACGGCGTATCCCTTGGTGGTGCGGAGGAGCCACGCCACGTAGTCGCGGGCCCGTTCGTGCTCTCCGTCCGCGATCTGCCGGTGCAGATACGCGTCGTTTCCCATCAGGATGTAGCAGCCGGTATCGATGATCGGCGTGTCATCGAACTGCGCGTGCGTGTCGCGCGCGCTGACGGGTGCCACCGCGGCATCAAATACCGTCGTGTATCCCAGGCCGGCGTAGCGGTAACCCGTGGTGAAGGTGCTGGGGACCGTCCCGCCGCTGCCGGAGCGCGGGATCGTGATGTCGGCGTCGCGGTCGCGGACCAGCGACGGCGCGCGGGCCGGGTCCATCGCGTGATCCTCGGGCAGCATCCGTCGCGCGACGTTGGTGCTGGCGGACGCGACGTGGGCGTGGATATCGATGCCACCCGGCATGACGACCATGTCGCGGGCATCGAGGCGCGGGGCGTCGTCCGGGAGCGACGCTACGATGCGTCCGTTGAGGACGCAGATGTCACGCACCTCGCCATCAATGTTGTTCGCGGGGTCGTGGATGGTGCCACCCATGATGCGGAGACCGCTCATGCCACGCCCTTGAGGTGGGCGAGGGTCGCGCCCAGGGCGCGCAGCAGGATGTAGCTGTCCTGCGGGCGGCCCGCCGCGGCGAGCGCCGCGGCCACCGCGAGCTCGGGGCCGGACTCGGGCACGCGATTACCGGGCGCCGCCGCCCCGCTGGCGCCGCCCGACTCGGCGGCGGCCAGGGCCGCACAGATGCCTGACACTGTCGCTCGCGCCACCGCCGGCGTGGCCGGTCCCCACTGGTCCCGGAAGGCCGCGACCTCTGGCGCCTCCAACGCGGGACGCAGTGGCAGCGGGATGTCGTCCAGGCGTACGGCGACTCCGCGCTCGTGCACGCCGGCGCGGCCGGTATCGATCGTAGCGAACGCGGGAAACGGGCTCTCGGATGCGGAGGGCCCGATGATCGCGCACGAGACGTGTGACAGTCCGTCGCGAATCGCTGCCGGCACCGACGCCGCCGATCCGACGATCAGCGCCACCTGGATCTCGCCTCGCGCGAGCAGGGCGGCCGCGTCGTCGGCCGGGCGGTAGCGAGGGGCCCCGCGCCCGAAATCGACCGCTGCCGGGTAGCCTGTTTGCCACGTCATGACGGCATCTGCTCCCGACCGATTTCCCCCTGCACGGAGCGTACTGAGGGCGCAGCGCGTGCTGGCATTGAGCGTCTCGGCGAGCGCGATGAGCGCCTCGCTCCGTCGCGGATCGCGATGCGGGGCGGGTTCGCCATCGGAGACGATCGCCACGTACGCGGCGGCTCGCAACCGTGTGGCGAGCGCGGCGGCTCTCGCGTCGAGAGAGCCCTCTGGTGCGTTGGGGAGCGCGCGTCCGCGAAGCGCTGCCCGCACGAGAGTCAGCGCGGCGACCTCTTCATCGGCGGCGAACGCCACGCGTGTATCGGCGTCCCCTGGGCCGCGGTCAGCGGCGATATCGGCCGCGATGACCGTTCTTCCGCCGCGGCCGCCGGGAACAAAGAGTCCTTCGGGGCCCGGGAGATAGCGCGAGGTGTACCGCGGATATCGAGTCGCCGGATCGAATCCCCAGAAGACGACCATGTCGGCGCGGTTCCGGAGCTCGCCGAGCGTCGCTGTCGCGCGTCCGCGCCGCTGTGCGGCGAGCAAGCCGGCGAAGGCAGTCGCGGACGTGATGCTGTCGAGGGCTGCGCCGAGGACATCGGCCACCGCGATCGCGGCTCGATGGGACTCGCACGGGAGATCGGCGGCGAGGTAGACGAGGGCGCGGTCGGCGTCGTGGAGTCTTGCGGCGACAGCGGCCAGCGCGGCGACGGGGTCTCCTTCGCGAACGCCGGCGCGAATGCGCGCTGGAAGGCGGCCGTCACCGAACCATTGAGTGCCAAGGGCGCAGGCCAACCGTGTCTCGGCGATGCGCCCGTCGCGGACGACGACGCCAATGTCGTCGCAGGCGCAGCCGCAGCCGAGGCAGGTCGCGTGCTCAACCGTGAGGTCGGCCGCGGGGAGGGGAACGTCGGGCACCGTCGGGCTCGGTTCGGGCCGATCAACAGGGGCGGGGAAGGATACCGATCGCTCGGGTAGCGAAGCAAGAGCAGCGCCGCTCCCGTGTGACGAGCGGTCTCTTGCTTGACGAGTGCGGCGCGGGGCGTGACTTTCTCCCTCCCCTTCCGCGCGAGGAGTTCTATGAGCCCGAAGTTCGTCGTCCGCTCGGGGGTGGCAACCATCGCCGCCACCGCGCTGTTCGCTGTTGCCTGCACGAGCGATCGCCCATCGCCGTCGGCTCCTGCCATTGCGGGTGCGACACCGCGAGTCGCGACAACGCTCGCCGCGATCAACGCCGACCGCCACATCATCCAGGTGCGGCCCGGCGCTTCTGTCGATGCGATCGCATCTCGCGTGGCGACCATGGGCGGACGCGTGGAGCGGTCACACGCGGGCATGGGGCTCGTCATCACGCACGGATTGTCGGCAGCGGCCGCGGCGTCGCTCCGTTCCTCGTCCGACGTGCTGCATATCACCAGCGACCGGACGGTGCGGTGGATTCCGCCGCTCGCGACGCATCTCGGGGTCAAGCAGTCGGTGGTCGCGACGTCTCGCGTGCCTCACGTCGACCAGAGCGGCGCCGAATTTTTCCCGTTTCAGTGGAATCTCAACGTGATCCATGCGAACAACGCGTGGCTCGTCACGCGTGAGGGGCGGAACACGATGGTGTGCGATCTGGACACGGGCGTCGATCCAACGCACATCGATCTCGCCGGCAAGATCAATCTCGGGGTGAGCACGTCGTTCGTCGCGACCGAACCCGACATCCTCGACCGCAACACGCACGGTACCTACGTGTCCGCGTTGATCTCGTCGAACGGCATCGGTATGGCATCAGTCGCGCCCGAGGCCGAGTTGTGCCAGGTAAAGGTCCTCGACGAGACGGGTCGCGGGTCATTCGGCGACGTGATCTCCGGCGTGATCTATGCGACGGATGTCGGAGCGGACGTCATCAACATGAGCCTCGGGTCGGTCCTCTCGCCGCGTGACTCGGGCGTCGTCCAGCTCGCCGAGATGTTTCAGCAGGCGGTGAACTACGCGCTCCGCCACGGCGTCACGATCGCGGCGGCGGCGGGGAACAACGCCGACAATCTCGCGCGTGTGGATTCGATCGCCCTCCCGGCCGAGTTGTTCGGCGTGATCAGCGTCGGGGCGACGGCACCCACGAACCAGATGAACTTCGACCAGATCGCGAGCTACTCCGACTTTGGATTCCCAGGCACGACGCTATTCGCGCCCGGCGGCGACTTCCAGCCGCAGAATGGCGGTGTCGTGCAGGACCTGATTCTCTCGGCCTGCAGCAGCTTCGCGACGCAACTGCTTCCGGCGATCGATTGCACGGGCCACAACACGTACATCTTCGATGCCGGAACCAGCGCCGCATCACCGCACGTCGCGGGCGAGGCGGCCGTCCTCAAATCGGACGCGCATCGGCGGCACCACTCGCGGCTGGATATCCGCACGCCCGCGTGCATCATCAACGGGACCGACCGCATTCTGACGCGCGGCCGCTTTCCAGACCCGCTCTACGGCTTCGGCAGGATCGACGTCATCGGAGGCCGCGATTGCCGGCATCTCGCGACGGAGCGCCTGTAGCAACGTTGTTGCGGACCCCCAGCCGGGAAGGCGTTCCGGCGGCAGTGCAGGACAGTGCAGGTTGGTAATTCGAGATTCGCAAAGACCCGGACCCGGCACCTCGCGCCTCCGGGTCTTTGTCATCGCCGGCCTGCGCCAGGGCCGCATGGTGGCTAGTCGCTGGCCACCGTCTCATAGATGCGCCGCGCGGCCTGGACGAGCCGCGCGCGGCAGGCGGCCGTCGTCGGGGCCTCCGCGAAGACCGAGCAAATCGGAGCGCCGGACGGGATTGGACTGCCGGGCCTGGGGATGTCCCGCACGTTCTCGCCAGCCACCCACCGGCTCGCCGCTCTGCCCACCGTGAGCGCATGCCGGGAGAAGACGATTGCCTTGCCCGCCGCACCTGTGCCGTGGTCCCGGGTGCGCAACGGCAAGTAGCTGCTGAGGCGTCTGGTGCAGCCGGCGACATGCGCGCCGAAGATGGAGATGCCGTCTCGGCGTTCCGCCAACTCCATCGCCGCGGTGAATCGCGGATTGATCTCGATCGGCACCGGATGTCCGCGGCGCACGATGAAGTCGATGCCATTCACACCCGACAGTCCGAACGCTCGCGTTGCGGCGGCCGCGATCGCGACGGCCTCGCGCCAGAGCGGGGTATCGTCACCCCACACCGGGTCGCGGGCTGGTGCGAGGACGTTGCCGCAGTAGCGGAAGGCTGGAGCGCCGAAGGGCCGTTCACCGATCAGTTGGCGCGTGATCGCGATCGCGACAGCGCGCCGGCCATCGGCGGCGAACACGATCGAGCCAGCGGTTCCGGGGATCCGCTCCTGCAGCACATAGCCATTCGGCACCGGCATGCCGGGTTGCCACGCCTGCACGCCGTGACCGCCGCCCGACCGCCGCGGCTTGAGCATCCACCGGGCGCGCGCATCGGCCGTTCCCGGACGCGGCGCCGTGGTTCGGGTGCGCGGCACGGCGATGCCCGCGTCCGCGAGCGCTTGCGCCCAGCCCCGGGGATTGCGAGCCGACGCGATCGTCGCTGGCGAATTCCCCACAACTCGCGGTCGCGCGAGAGCTGGCGCAGGGCGCCCGGGTGGTTCTCGAAGTTCGACACATAGCAGACCGCATCGCGTCCAACGGCATCCTCTCCGACGGCATCTCGCGCCGCGCCGTTGTGACGGGCCGTGCCATTGGATGGAGGGGGGGCGCCGCGCCGCGCCGCTGTTGCCGTTGCGCGCGCGCTATACGGCGTGACTTGCCGCGTGTCGGCGATCGCGGCGAGATCGAGATCCGCATACGCGTCGAAGGCGACCACGGTGTATCCGGCGCGCACGGCGGATTCGGCCATGCCCCGCGCGCTCACGCCGGCGATGACGACTCGCTGTGTCACAGGCCCAGACGCCTCCGGGCATCGCCGGGCGACACGACATAGAGGTGGTCCAGCACCGAGCCGGCGGCTTCGCGCAGCGCCAGCACGCCGACGAGCGGAGCATTGATCCCGCCCGCCAAACCGTCGGCGATGAGTGCGGCGCCCTGTGCGGCTGCCTTGGCGATACGCGCGAAGCCACTCGCGCGCCGCACGGGTGCGAGGGTCCCGAGTCTCTCCGCGAAACTCTCGACGACGCGGTCCGAGCCCGCGAACCGCCCCGACACCACGATCTCAGCGGGCCGGGGCACGGACATCGCGAGTGCCGCGACCGCCTTGCATCCGCCTTCGAGCCAGGCGTCCCACGCGATTCGTTCGCGGGGCGACGACGGGTTCGCGAACGCATCCGGGTCATCGGCCGGGACGCCGGCGACGGTCGAGGCGCCTCCGGTGAAGAGCATCGCCTTGGTGATCTCGCCCGCGAGACACGCCACCTCGCCATCCAGCGCGCCAGCCGACCGGATGCCAAGCGGTCCCGACGTGCCACCGATCCCGTCAACGATCTGGCCCTGCGACACTGCGAGCGCGGCGGTGAATCCTCCTCCGAGCTCCAGGAGAATCAGCGAGACATCACCGAGCGCGCAGCCGCGCCGCTGCGCCTGAGCGGCGATCGCCAGCGCGGCCGCGCAGACCTTGTCGGCCGTGCCGAGGTCGGCCCGATTGATCTTGCGGTGGGCGGGCACGGTCGAGAGGTGCACCACGCCGGGCGTGAAGACCACGGGCAGCGGCGAAGCCGCTAGTGCGCGGACCAGTGTACTGAGCTTGCCGATGCCGCCCGCCTCGCCAGGTGCCGTGAGCATCGCGAGGCGCAACGCCTCCTCCGACAGCTCGTGACCGCGGGTGAGCGGCAGGCCGTACCCCGAGGGACCGGCCACGACGTCCAGCGGGCCCTCCGCGGCGATTCGTGCCACGATGGCCGCCGGATCGGACAGAGCGACAGCGGATGGGATGGACGCATCCAGAAACACATGGCCGTCCTCGAGACCGCACAGATCAATCGATACAGTCCCGGGATCGATACCGACGACGCGCATGTGGCTAGCCGGCGATGGACTTCGCCAGCTCGTGGATCGACTCCGCATCGAGGACGGCGTCCGAGCTCTCGAACAGCCGCGCAATCGACGCCTTGTGGATCGCCATCTTGAAGTTGCCGACGCCGAGCGCGCCGAAGCACAACACGCCGTCCCGTGTGACGCCATCATCGGGAGGCTCGATCCCCTCGACCCCCTGCGGTGGAACCGCATTGAGGTCAGCCGCGACCTTAAGACCTGCCCGATTCGCCCATGCTGCCCGCGGAACGAGCTGCACACCAGCAGGGCCGCAATTCAGCAGCACGTGTGCTCCCTCGAGACATTGGGCCGCCTGTCCCGCATCGGTCAGGCATACCGCGTCCACCGTGCCGCCGAAGCGTTTGATGATGGCCGCTTTCGCGCGTTCTCCGTCCGCAGTGCGGCGCGACGTGATCCGGACCCTGGCGCCGGCCTGGGCCAGCAAGCCCGCCGCGCGGAGACCGACCGGCCCCGTGCCCGCGGTGACGACGACGAGCTGGCCGGCCACACTACCACCCATCGCCCGGACGATCTTCACGACCGCGGCGACGGCCGTGGTATTCGAGCCGTTGGAATCCAGCATGAGCGACACGCGAAACGGCCCGAAGAACGCCTTTTGTGCGGCCGTGAGTATTGCCTCGCCCGCGCTCATGTCGGAACCGCCAATGAATACGGCCGTGTTCATCAGATGCTTGGGTCCCCGCGTGAAGATGCAGCCGTGCACGAGATCGCGAACATCGGGCGGCGTGACAGCGTGGGCGCTCATGATCTCGTCGGCGCCGGCGTCGTAGGCGACGACCTGGTCGAAGACACTCGCGTGGGGCGAGGAGTCGAGCTGCAGGAGGAGTTTTTTCATGCGGCTGGCAGAGAGCCCGAGGGCGAAAGGGGTGGGCGCGCAGGCGGCGGTTGGACCGCAGCCTGGCATTTATCGAGGTATCGAGATGTAACGCCGCGAGCCGGACGGAGCGATTGGTGCCCGAGCGGCGACGGACCACAGCGCCAGTCAGGACGTGCACGCCGCGGGCCAACTCTGGCGACAACAGCGAGGGCCGGCTGCGAAATGTGCAGCCGGCCCTCGTGTGAATCCGACGTCCGGGCGGGGGCCGAGCGGCCGGCGGCCGCCTGCGCGCTCCGCTGTGGCGTTCCGGCTACTTGTTGTCGGCGCCGCCGGCGAACGGATGGTGCGCCGTCTTGGCGCCCGAGATGACCGTGTCGATCGTCGGCAGTTTCTTCAGCGCCCGCTCGATCGATTCCTTTGTCGCGCGGTAATTGAAGTCGAAGATCTTCTTGTCGTCCTTGGCGTCCCAGTGAATGAACACGCCGACGGTGATGCAGAGCTCATCCACCTTGTCGCGCGGGATCACGCCGCTCGAGACGGAATCGACGACTGCGCGGGCGACGGCCGCCTGCGCGGGGCCGAACATCTGGACGGCCTGCTTGGCGCCCTTAATGGTGACCTTGTTATACAGAATCGTGTCCGGCTTTGCCGGCAGATTCGGCGCCACGACGGCGAGGAGGGTGGTGAACCCGTCCTTGTTGTTCGTGAGCGCATTCGCAAACGCGGAACCCGCATGCCCCGACTTGGACCCGATGATCAGGTCGATGTGGGCGACCTCGTTGCCGTCGCCGACTAGCGACTCGCCGAGAAAGAAATCCGCTGCCATGGGATCCTACCTCCGTACCGGTTTGGATGGGGAGAATCTGTTGCCTATAGATCGGCACAGGGCACGCGAGGCCGACCCGCCTAGCCAGAGCGGCCCGCCGGGATGCGGGCGCGCACCCCGGTGGGCAGTCCCGCAGGCAGGCAACACCAAGCGGGTAGCTCGTCGAGCGGGTGAGGATGGGCGAGACTTCTCGGGGTGTCAAGGGGCTTGGCTGCAGAGCTCGGGGGCTCCTGGCCGCAAGCCCTGATCAAGGGTTTCCACGGCTACGCGAAAGGCCTAGTTAAGTTATCTCGACGCGGGCCCTGGCCCGGGGTTGCGGGCCGGTGGTGGCCCGGGCAGCCCCGGCCGTTTCAACCGTCCACCCCGACCCCTGCTGTGCGCATCCCTTACGAGACATTCCGGCTCGCGAACGGGCTGTTCGTGACCGTGTCCGAGGATCATACCGCCCCGCTGGTCGCCGTGAACTTGTGGTACCACGTCGGATCGGCGAACGAACGGGAAGGCCGCACGGGTTTCGCCCACCTGTTCGAGCACATGCTGTTTCAGGGCTCGGCGCACGTCGGCTCCAACGAGCATTTCGAACTCATTCAACGGGCCGGCGGCACGCTGAACGGTTCGACGTGGGTCGATCGGACGAACTACTACGAGACCATTCCGTCCAACCAGCTCGGGCTCGCGCTCTGGCTCGAAGCGGATCGCATGGGGCAACTGCTGCCGGCGATGACGCAGCAGAAGCTCGATACGCAGCGCGACGTCGTAAAGAACGAACGGCGATGGTCGGTCGACAATCAGCCCTACGGGACCGCGTGGGAGAAGCTCCAGGAGCTCGGGTTTCCGCCGGGGCACCCATTCCACCACTCGATCATCGGCTCGATGGAGGATCTGTCGGCCGCGAGCCTCGATGACATCGCGAGCTTCTTCACGTCGTACTATACACCCGACAACGCGGTGCTCTCGATCGCCGGTGACATCGATGTGGCGAGCGCCCGCCCGATGGTCGAGCAGTACTTCGGATCCATTCCGCGCGGGTCGGGCCGTCCGCCACTTCCACCGATGCAGGTGCCGCCACGTTTCGGATCGCCGCGCCGCGAAGTGGTGCCCGACGACGTCCGTCTCCCGCGACTGTATCTCGCGTTTCGCACCCCGGTGTTCGGGAGCGCCGAGTATTACGTCGCGAGCGTGTGTGGGGCGGTGCTCGGCTTGCGGCGCGGGAGCCGGCTGCATCGCACGCTGGTCCGTGACCGCCAGATCGCGGCCGAAGCGATGGCCTTCACGAGCGATCTGGCCAAGGGAAGCGACATTCTCGTCGCGGACGTGACCGCGCGGCCGGGGATCGGCGCCGAGCAGCTCGAGGACGAAGTGATCGCGGTGGTGGAGCGTCTGCGGCGTGACGGGGTGACCGACGCGGAAGTCCGCCGCGCGAGCGCGCTGATCGAGACCGGCTACACCGCCGCGCTCCAGGAAGCGGCGGAGCGGGCCGACAAACTCTCGCAGTTCGCGACGTATTTCGGCGACCCTGGCTTGATCAACGAGCAGGTGCCGCGCTACCGCGCCGTGACGGCTGCCCAGGTGACCGCCTTCGCACACGAGTGGCTCGGCGAAGACAATCGGGGGAGTCTGATGTACGTGCCGCGCGAGTCGCCGGGAGACGGGCCGCACGGCGCCGGCGCGAAGCCCGAATGACAGCGGGGCGGCCCCTTCCCGGCGAGAGCCGGCCGTACGCGTTTCCGAGGTTCGAGCGCCGTACGCTGGGCAACGGCCTCGGCTTGGTGATTGCACCACTCCCGAAGCTGCCCGTCGTGACACTGCTCGCCCTGGCCGATGCCGGCGCCGTGACCGACCGGCCGGGTGAAGAGGGCTTGGCGGTGCTCACCGCGCGGATGCTGTCCGAAGGGGCGGGCGGCCGGGATGGCGCCGCGCTCGCCGAGGACGTCGAGCGGCTTGGCACCGCGATCGACGCGAGCGCCGACTGGGATGCCGCGCTGGTCCGTCTGACGGTCTTGTCCTCCCGACTACCGGAGGCGATGGCACTCCTCGGGGATGTGCTCATGGCACCGGCGTTGCCGGCCCGGGAAGTCGAGCGGCTCAAAGCCGAGCGTCTCGCCGAGCTCCTTCAACTGCGCGCCGAGCCGCGCGGGCTCGCCGACGAGACGCTCGACCGAGTTGTCTACGCCGCGAGCGCCAGGTACGCACTGCCTGCCGGCGGGACCGAACAGTCCGTGTCATCGCTGACACCCGAAGCGGTGGGTGGCTGCTATGCCGCCCGGTATCACCCGGGCGCCGTCACGCTGATTGTCGCTGGCGACGCCGAGACCGCCGTGGTGGAACGTCTGGCCGAAGCCACATTCGGGAAGTGGCGCGGTGTCACCCATGGCGAGATCGCGAGCCCCGATCGGGGGACGGCGGATGATCGGCGGGTCCACCTGGTCACCAAACCAGGCGCGCCGCAGTCGGAACTCAGGATCGGACACGTCGGAATCCCGCGTACTCATCCGGACTACTTCCCGGTCGTGGTCATGAACGCGATCCTCGGCGGCCTGTTCTCGTCGAGGATCAACCTCAATCTCCGCGAGGTGCACGGCTACACCTACGGGGCGCACTCGGGCTTCGATTGGCGGCGGTGGGCCGGACCATTCGCCGCGGAGACGGCGGTCCAGCAAGACGTGACGGCGGATGCCGTGCGCGAGGTGCTGCTCGAAATCGATCGCATGCGCGAGTCGCCCGTCGCGCCGAACGAGCTGTCGCTGGCCACGAGCTATCTCGACGGCGTGTTCCCGATCCGCTTCGAGACGACCGATGCCGTCGCGACGGCGCTGGCCAACCTCGTGCTGTACGGATTGCCCGGGGACTACTACGACAGCTACCGCGCGAACGTGCGGGGCGTGACCGCCGAGCGCGTGCTCGGCGCGGCGCGGGCGCATCTGCACCCCGGCCGGCTCCAACTCGTCGTCGTGGGCGATGCGGACCACGTGCGGGCGCCGCTCGAGCGCATGGGGATCGGGCCTGTCACCGTCGCAGACGACTGCGGCGAGCCCATCGCGTGAAGCGCCCATGACCGACGCGCAAATCGGCACGCGGCGCATCTATACCGGACGCGTCATCGATCTCGACGTGGACCAGGTCCGCTATCCGGACGGATCGACCGGTGAGCTCGAGATCATCCGGCATCCGGGCGCGAGCGCGATCGTACCGTTTCTCACCGATCCCCTCGGTGAGGACCCGCAAATTCTGCTGCTTCGCCAGTACCGTTACGCGGCCGGCGGATACCTCTACGAAGTGCCGGCCGGGCGGCTCGAGCCGGGCGAGACGCCGCTGGAGTGCGCGCGCCGGGAGCTTCGCGAAGAGACCGGGTGCACCGCGGAGCGGATCGATCCGCTCATGAGCCTGTACACGACGCCGGGCTTCACCGACGAATTGATCCACCTGTTCCTGGCGACCGGACTCACGCGCGGCGCCACGGCTCACGAGGCCGACGAGTTCGTCGAAGTCGAGACGCTCACGCTGTCGCGGGCGCTCGAGATGGTCGAGCATGGCGAGATCCGCGATTCGAAGACCGTCGTGACGCTGCTGTTCGCCGCGGGATTCCGGGGAGGACGGTAACCGGGCGGTGGCAGCCAGCCGCCTGCGGGTGCTGCTGATCGGAAGCCACCACACCGAGCGCATCGAGCGCGGCGTGGAGCGGGCGATGCGGCGCGCCGGGCATCGCACGCTGCTGATCGACGACCGGCGGCTGCGCCGCAACATTGGCCTGGCGCTGACGCAGCGATGGATCCGGGCCGCCGCCCGGTGGTTCAAACCGGACTTCGTCTTTTTCAGCAAGTGTCTGGGCCTGACACTGGAGACCGCTGCGGCGCTGGCGCGGGACCGTCCAAGTGCGCTGTGGTATCAGGACCCGCAGTGGCACGGCGACGCCCATCTCCCGGAGATCGCGCATACGATCGCGGTCGGGCGTCTCGCGGGGACGTTCTTCGTGACCGGTTTCGAGAGCGACTGGCGCGCGATGGGCCTCAACGCCAAGCTGCTGCCGTCGGCCGCCGACCGCAGCATCGCGCCCGTTCCCGCGGAGGCGGCATACGCAGCGGACGTGGCGTTCATCGGTACGGGGCCCGGCGTGTCGCACGGCGGGACAGGGTTCGCGCCCGAGCGGGCGGAGTTTCTGGCGTCGGTAGCCGCGCAGCTCGGGGCCAGCGTACGGGTTCGCGTGTGGGGAAGCGGCTGGGAGAGCTGGCGGGACCGGTTCGAATGGGGCGGCCGTCCCGTGTTCGGGCGCGATCTGTCGCGGGTGTGTTCGTCGAGTGCGATCGTGCTGGGTGTCAATCCGTCACGGGCTGCAGGAGCGACCTTCTACACCTCCGACCGTCTCTGGATGATGGTGCTTGGCGGTGGATTCTACCTGGGCCGCCGCAGCCCCGGACTCGATCGCCTGCTTGCCGACGGCGAGCACTGCGCGTGGTACGAGGATGCAGCCGAGTGTGTGGAGCGGGCGCGATTTTACCTCGCGCACCCCGGCGACAGGGCCCGCATCCGGGTTGCCGGCGAGCAACTCGTTCGCGCGCGCCACACGTTCGACCAGCGGATCGGCTATCTGCTCACGGGGCGCGAGTGGAATGCCGGCGACGGCGCGTAGCACCGGCGCGCAGGAAGCGCGCGGCGCGGGCCTTCCTGCCGCTGCGGCGACGCCAGCGACTCACCGGCCGCCGCCCAGCACCCAATCGTACACCGACGCGGTGCGCGCGGCGGTGACCGTCATCGAGAACCGGGCCGCGCGGACGCGGGCCGCGCTGGAGAGTGCCGCACGGCGATCCGGCGATTCGCAGAGGTCCGCAATCGCGCCGCCGAGTGCGGCGGCATCGCCGGGCGGCGTCAGGATACCGGAGACCCCGTCTTCTATTACCTCCGGGATGCCGCCGGCGCGCGTCGCGACGACGGGCTTGCCGAACGCCATGGCGTCGAGCAGCACCGTGCCCATGCCCTCTTCGCGCGAACTCAGCGTGACGACATCCGCGCTGGCGAGCAGCGCGTCCGCATCGGACCGATAGCCCGTGGCGTGCACGACTCCGGTGAGGCAGTGGTGCGCGATCGCGGCATCGACCGCGCCGCGCAGCGGGCCGTCGCCCGCGAGGATTGCGTGCAGGGATGGGATGCGCCGCCGGGCGACCGCGATGGCCTCCACGAAGGTGACCGGATCCTTGTGGCCGACGAGCTGCGCGACCTGCACGATCACCATCGCATCCGCGGGGATCCCCAGCGCGGCGAACCGGTCGCGTGATGGCGCGGGGGCGGGCCGTGCGAGATCGACCCCGCTCGGAATGACCTCGATGCGCGAGGGGATCACCCCGCCTGCCGCCATGACATTGGCGACCGCCCGCGAGATCGCGATCACGCCATCGGCACGCCGGTATTTCCAGCGGCTGCCCGGATTCGCGCGCAACGGGAAGTCAACGCGGCGGGTGACGACCAGCCGCGCGGGAGTCCGCAGCGTGGCGAGGGCAGCCAGAGCGGCCGCGTGTGCGGTGTGCGCGTGGACGATGCGGACATTGCGCCGGAGAATCGTGTGGCGCAGCGCGGCGGCGGCGATCACGCCGAACTCCGCCCACGGACTCGTCTCGACGACTGGGATCCCGGCGTCGCGGGCGCGCGCGGCCAGCGGCTGTCCGGGGCGGGCCGCGATCAGTGACACATACCGGTCGCGATCGAGCATTCGCGCCAGCCAGAGGACCTGGCGCTCCCCCCCGCGCCAACCCCATTCCGTATCGAGGTGCATCACGATGGGCACGGGCCGGCCGTCGCGCGGTGGTGCGGCGGGCGCCGCCGCCGCATCTCCTGGCGGGCTCACAGCAGAGCGCTCAACTCATCATAGAAGCGCTTCGCGGCTGCTCCGATCGTCAGCATCGCAAAATGCGCCGTGGGCGGCGGTCCCGACACGCGCGCTGCCTCGATGGCCGCGATGAGGCTGTCGTCGTCGTCGAGCGTGAAGTATTGCGGCGCGTCGCCGAGAAACTCGCGATGCGCGGCGATGTCGGAGGCGACCACCGGAGTGCCGCACAGGGCCGCCTCGATGCCGGTGAGGCCCAGCCCCTCGTAGCGGCTCGGGCAGACCACGACCGACGCCTGCTGATACGCCGCGACCAGCACGGGGCCGGGAAGACCGGTCCGGATACGGAGCGGCACACCGAGCCGCTCCGCGAGGAGCCGAATGGATTCCTGCGACGGTCCCTGGCCGATCATCTCAACGCGGGCGCCGAGTCGCGCGGCGGCCCGCACGACGGCTTCGTGATTTTTCGGCGGCACAAGCCGCGATACGCTCAGGAGTGTCAGGCCGCTGGGGAAAGTCCGAGGACCGGGCCGGTGCCGTGCGCACGCGGCGGTGAAGAGCGCGGAGTTGTAGCAGTACTGGACGACCGCCGGCACGCGCCCGAAGTGGCGCGATACGTCGATCGCGGACGAGGCGCTCGGTGTCCATATGGCGCGCGCGCGAGTTGCCACGAACCGCAGCCGGCTGTAGTAGCCGCGCCGCGTGGTGTAGCGTGGCCCTCCGACACGGGGCAGCGCGAGCAGCCGGCCGCCAACGGCGAGCACGGGATCATGCTGGCCCACGCCCATGCGCGACGGCGGGAGATCCCAGACGTACGACACGAACGGCACCTTGTGGCGGTGGCAATACTGCCACACCGCTGGCGCGAGATCGTGATTCATCGCGACCGCGAGTGCGGCGCGATCATCACCATCGACGGCGACATCCAGTCCGAGCCGGCATAGGCCCGGAACGATGAGGTGCTCGTAGTCATTGCGGCCGAACCAGCGGACATCAGCCACGGAGCACGCCAGGCCCGAGCGGCGGAAGAACGGCTGAACATGCCAGCACGGTAAGTCGCATCGTCAACCGTGGCGGGTTCCGGGGTGTCAGACAAGAGCAGGGGGGTTGGAGGCCGGAGGCGCGTTTCCGCCGCTCGCTGCGGACCTGCCGCCATCCGCTCCGGGACCTCGCCAGAATCGGCGGAAATAATGCGCGACATTGGCGGCTGCGATAGGCGCCAGTTCGCCAAAGTGTCCCCCGCGGTGTCCTTAGGAGTAGACACTGCTCGGTGGCGCAGGTCGCACCGCCGTCGGCGGTCCGTTTGTAAATCGTTTGTGCATAACGATATAGCCGAATCGCTTTCGGTGGACGCATCGGGCATGCGCCGTGCGTTCCCGGATCCAAGCAGGCATGGGTGGTGGTTTCGTGATCCTCTTGATGGCGGGTTGGGACAATGGCTGACGTCGCGCTGAAGCGGATGTCGTCGCGGGCTCCGAGCGAGGACCGGCCGCGCGGCGCGCGGGCCCATTGGCCGGCGGGAGCGGTCCCACTGCGGGAGTTGCTGCCGACGCTCGACGATTCCGGCGTGGTGGAGCTGTTCCTCGCCGGGGAGGAGCGGGCGTTCCAGGAGCTGGTGGACCGGTACCAGGTTCGGCTGCTGAACTTCGTCTACCGGACGATCGGCGACCGGGAGCGGGCCGAGGATCTGGTCCAGGAAGTGTTCATTCGTGTGTACCGGCACCTCCACCGCTTCGACCGCGGGAAGAAGTTCTCGACGTGGGTGTACACGATCGCGTCGAACCTGGCGAAGAACGAGCTGCGCAACCGGTCGCGGAACCCGCTCGTGCTGTTCCAGACGATCAAGAAGAACTGGGACGACGAAGACCGGCCACTGCAGTTCGAGGACAGCGCGTCGCGCCCCGACGACCTGTACCGCAAGCGGCATCTGCGCGAATTGGTGGAGGCGTCGGTCGCCCGTCTGCCAGAGCATCACCGCCAGGTGTTCGTCCTGCGGGAGCTCGAAGGGAAATCCTACGAGGAGATCGCGGAGATCACGGCCTGCAATCTGGGAACGGTGAAATCCCGGTTGAATCGCGCGCGGAACTCATTCGCCGAGATCATTGAGCCCGCGTTGCGGTAGGCGCGGCGTCGCGAAAATCGATGAACACCACCGGCCAGGCCGTTCCGGCGGTCCTGCGCGCGTGAATCCGCGGGACCGGCCGGGCTGACCGCTTTCTTGGAGAGGGGGGCCGGACCGTGCTGGAACCCACGCCCCGGGGCCGTGTATTGTTCGGCGACCTCAGACAGGGTGCGCCAGGCCCAAATGGACTGCCGGACGTTTCGCGATAACCACGGGGTATTGCTCGACGAGTCCGTTTCTGATGCGGATCTCGCCGAACTCCGGCGCCATCTCCACGAGTGCGCCGAGTGTGCGGCCCATGACACGGCGGTGCGGCGCGCCTTGCTGCTGTTTCGCAACATGCCGTCCATCGAGCCGTCGTCCGATTTTTCGGCTCGGCTGCACGAACGGTTGCGGACCATCCGTGCGGAGAACGGGCCGAGGGTGGGCGGGGGCGGCCACGATGGTGCGAACCATCATGCACATCGGTCCGCGTATCGCGGGCCTGGCGCGGGGGCGTTTGCCGGGCTGGCGGCCGGGGTGATCGCGGCCGGCTATCTGATCGTGGCCGCATCCGGCTGGGTGCCCGCAACCGGCCCGCTTGCGATGGCGCCGGTCATTTCCTCGGCGCCGGCGACCGATCCAGCCGCCGATCCCGCCACGGTGATGGCGAACGCGGTGGCGAATGCAGTCGCGAAGACCGCGGCGAGTGATGCGGCGAGCGGCCTGGCCGATCCGGGGAGAGAATCCGACACCGGTGCGCTGGCGTCGTTGGCCGGGTTGGCGGCTCCGCCTTTCATCGCACCGGTGCCTGCCGGCAGCCCGGTGTGGCCGGCGACGGTGCTCGCGGCGCGCGCGCCCGCGCGTCTCGCGACCATGCAGATCAAGCTGACGAGTCTGGGCCGATAGCGCGCCGCAGCCGCCGCCGCGACACCGACTGGGTGTCGGCCAGCGAGATCGGCACCTACGAATACTGCGCGCGCGCGTATTGGCTGCAGCGCGTCCAGCGTATCGAGCGCCCTGCGGGGACGGGCTCACGCCTCGCGGACGGAACCGGGCACCATCGGGCTCACGGCCGGCGTGTTGCGTGGCAGCGCCGTCTCGCGCGGGCCGCGGTCGCGCTGATCCTCGCGGGCATCCTGCTTCTGCTCGTGCACGCGGCAACCCGGCATGGCCGGGCGGGGGCGCATCCTGTTCCGGTCTTCAGCCTGTGACCGCCATCGCCGCCGTCCTCATCGCGATGGGCATCGTGTCGGTCTTCGCCGCGTGGTTGCTGTCGCGGACCACCGGTGTACGCAGCGACGTCACGGTGATCGCGAGCGATGCCGGATATCTGCCGCCCGAGACGCTCAAAGATCCCAAACTGCGGATCCGTGGCCGTCCGGACTATCTGGTGCGCGACCGATCTACGGGCGCGATCTATCCCATCGAGGTGAAGCCGACCCGGGATGCGGCGGAGCTCTATGAGTCCGATGCGCTGCAACTCGGCGCGTACATGCTTCTCACGGAGACGCGGTACGGCGCCGAATTCGCCGGATACGGCGTGGTGCGCTACCGGTCGGCCGAGTTCCGGGTGCCGCTCACCGCAGAGCTGCGCCGCCGATGCGCCGCCGCGGCTGTGGCGATCCGGGCGGCGCGACGGGCCGCGGCGATCCATCGCAGCCACGAGGTGCGGGCGAAATGCTGGGCGTGCGGCGTGCGGTCCGTCTGTGATGAGTCGCTGGCCTAGGGTATCTTCTCGCTATGCCCACACTCACCGAGCACGCATTCCTGAAGGCGGTCTCCGCCGGTGAATTCGCGCCCGTGTACTACCTGTGGGGCGACGACGATTTCCGGAAAGGCGAAGCCGCGAGCCGCGCGGTGAATGCAGCGGTGCCCATGGCCGTGCGCGACTTCAACGCCGAAGTGCACCGGGGCGGGGATCTGGACGCCGGGGCGCTGGAGTCGGTCCTCGGAACGCCGCCGATGATGGCCGAACGCCGCATCGTCGTCGTGCGCGATGCCGGTTCCCTCAAGAAAGACGCTCGGCGCGTCCTCGATCAGTACCTCAAGCATCCGGCGGAGAATACGGTCCTCGTTCTCGTTGCCGCCGCGGGGGGCAAACCCGACGCGGCGTTGCGGGAGCATAGCACCGCGGTGGAATACGAGGAGTTGGCGGGCGACCGCCTGCCGAGATGGATCGCACATCGCGCGTCGGAGCAGCACGCCGCACTGACCCCAGAGGCAGCGGCGCTACTGCAGCAGGCGGCGGGTCCGGATCTCGCCGCGCTGGCTGCGGAGATTGACAAGCTGGTGAGCTACGCGCGCGGCGCGGCGCGCGCGCCGGGAGCGTCCGTGGACGCTTCCGCGGACATGCCCATGGTGACGATCGATGCGGACGCCGTCGCGGCGGTCGTGGGCGTCCGGCGGGGAGAGACACTGAGCGACCTGCTCGACCGCATCGCGGCGCGCGATGCGGCGGGCGCGCTCGCGTTGACCGAGCACGTGCTCTCGCAGCCCAAGACCAGCGCGGTATCGGTCGTGATGGCGTTGTCGGTGCAGACGCTGGCGATCGCGTGGGGGCGGGCGCGCCGAGACGAGGGGCTGCCGCTGGGGCGCCTCGGCGGCGAGTATTTCACACTGCTCAAAGAGACGGGCGCATATCCAATGCGGCCGTGGGGCGAGGCGGTGGCGACGTGGACTGCGGCGGTTGAGCGATGGAGCCCGGCCGCCCTGGACCGCGCGCTCGACGCACTATTGGCGACCGACATCGCGCTCAAGGACACACGCGTCTCGACCGACGAACAGTTGATCGCATCGCTCGTCCTCTCGATGTGCGCGAGCGCGGAGCCGGGCGGGCGGTCCGGTGATGCACCGCCGCCCGCACTGGCGCGCGGCACCCGCCGAGGAGCACCGGTATGAATGATCTCCGATTGGCCGAGTTCAGTCTCAGCCGCGTCATCCGTGCGGCTGCCTTCATGAGCGCGCTGGTGTGGTGCGCAAGCGTGGCGGCTCCCGCGCGCGGCGGTGCGCAGAGCACCGACACGACGCGCGCGACGCCTCCTGCATTGCCGGCGAATCCGGCGGGCAACGCACCGGGTGCCGCACCTGTCGTGCCGGGCGCCGACACGGCGCAACCGGTGCGCGACACGGCCACGGTGATGAGTCCAGCGGATTCGGGGATTCAGCGCGCACAGGCACTCGTCGCGCAGGGGCACACGGACCAGGGCCGGTCGCTCGTCGATTCGATCCTGGGGGTCACCCCCCGATCGTCGCCGGCGTACGCGTCCGCGCTTTACGCGCGCGCATCCCTGGCGACCAATGCCGACAGCGCCGAGGATGACTACAGGCGCATTACCGTCGAATACGCCACATCAGCGCGGACGGCCGATGCCCTGCTCCGGCTGGCGCAACTCGAGCTGGCGCGTGGCGACCGGCCGCAGGCGGCGGATCATCTCGCGCGGCTGACCCGGGAGCAACTTCCCGGACAGTCGGGCGTCACATATGCGCGCACCGAGCTGCAGGTCGGGCTCGCCTATTTCGACCTGCAGGACCTGGCGCATGCCTGCGCGGCGCTGGCCGGCGCACGGAACGCGACGCCGGCGACGAATGTCGAGTTGCGGAACCGGATCGACTACAACATTCAGCGCTGCCCGCGCGCGCCGCTCGAGCCGGCAACCGCCGCGTCATCGGCCTCCATGAGCCCACCGCCCGCGGCGGCCAGTGCGGCGGCGCGTGACAGCGCACGCCGTTCCGCGGACCGGCTGGCGCGTTCCAAAGCCGACAGTGCGGCGTCGCGCAAGACACTCCCTGCGACCACCAAGCGCCCCAAGACGAACAGCGCAGCGCCGGCCGCCGTCTCGCCCGCCGCACCACGTGCCGCACCACGTGCCGCACCATCTCCCGCGCCGTCCGCCACCCCACCGGCCACCCCACCGGCCACCCCACCGGCCACAGTACCGGCCACATCGGCTGCCAGTCCGTCCGCCACGCGGCGTGGAGGAGCAGCGTTCACGGTGCAGGTGGCCGCATATCCCGCGCGCGCGGCGGCGGAGTCTCTGGCCGCGCATCTTCGCGATCGCGGGTATGAGGCCAGGGTGTTCGGAACGGCCGCGCCGTTCCGCGTCCGGGTCGGGCGCTACGCGACCGAAGCGGCCGCCGATGCAGTCGAGCGCGCGTTGAAGGCGAAAGGGATGGACGGCTTCGTTACGGCAGCCGAGTCGGCGAGCCCGTAGACGCTCGGGCCTCGCGGCCGTGCAGACGGCCCGCGGTGTCGCGCGCTCCTCGCCACGCCGCGTAGGTCCAGATCATTCCCGAGACCGCGATCGCGACCGGTATGATCAGCACTGCCTCGGCCAGCGACGTGCGCTCCGAGATGCGGCCAAGTATGAACGGCGAAGGCACGTCACCGAGGAGATGGATCGTGAGAATCGATCCGGCCATCGCGGCCGCGCGCGCCACCTTGGGGACTTGGCCGACGAGCGCCGAGTTGATCGGTCCTGTCGAGACGAACAAGAGAATCTCGGCCGCGACGAGCGACGCCCAGTACACCGCGGGGCTCGTCGCGGTCAACGCGACGTAGGCGAGCGGCGTCGCGAGCAACGTCGAAACGCCCGAGAGCCACAAGTAGGCTTCGGTTGTGCGTTTGGCTAGCGCATCGCCAATCCAGCCTCCGAGAAACGTCCCGACGAATCCGGTGACGACCACTGCAGCGCCCAATTGCGAGTCGGCGACGGCCAGCGAAATGTGATGCACGCGGACCAGAAACGAGGGCATCCACACCACGATTCCGCCGAGCGCAAAGGTATACGCGGCGTAACCGAGCACCGTGCGGATATAGGGGCGATTGAGGAGCATCAGGTAGACGCGGGCGCCACTGCTTTCCACAGCGGCGTCTTCCCGCTGGCCGGCAATGCCGCTCCCGCTGGCGGTTCGCTGCGGATCGGCCAGCCCGAGCACGAGCGTGGCGAGCAGCAGTCCAGGGATGCCGGCGAGCAGGAACGCCGCGCGCCATCCATAGTGCTGGTCGATCAGACCGCCGAACACGTAGCCGAGGGCGCTCCCGACCGGCGTGGCCGCGAAGAACACGGCGAACACCCGGCCGCGGAGGCGTGCCGGAAACGAATCGGCGAGCAAAGCCGGCGCGATGGCCGAGTATGCGGCTTCGCCGATTCCGACCGATGCACGCGCGGTGAGCAGAGCTGGGTAACTGTGTGCCAGGCCCGCGAGTGCCGTCGCGACGCTCCAGGCGGCCACGCCCGCGGCGACCAATCGTAGCCGCCATCGCCGGTGGCCGTACGCACCGAGCACGGGTGCCGTGCACATATACACGAGGAAGAATGCGCTCGTCAGTGCGCCGAACTGCGAATCGGTGAGGTGAAGCTCGGAGTGCTGGAGACTCTCGCCGACTCCCGGGACCACGTAGCGGTCCATGTAGTTGACGAGATTGACGAGCGTGAGCACCACCAGCGCGACCCACGCGGTGCGCGGGGGTGCGGGTGTCGCGTCTCCGTCCAAAGCCAGCTCGGTCATCGCAATTCGCCGGAGATGGCGGCCGATGGCGGGGTATTGCGCGGCATGCCCGGGCAAAGGTCGGCGGGACGGCGCGCCGGCGCAACCGACGGCGTCGTCCTGCGGTTCCAACATTGGAGCGGGGGCGCCGCGTATACTGCGGCGTGATCCTCGATTGTCATGTCCACACGGCCGCGCTCCTTCCTGGCCACGGATGCGTTTCGGCTCGCACCCGGCGCGGCCTGACGTTTCACTGGATGCGGCACCAGCTCGGCATTCCGTACGGCGTGAGCGACGCGACGATCGAGCGCGCGCTGGAGCGCGCGCTCGCCACCTCCGTTGCGGGCACGCCAGAGCTTGACGCGGTCGTCCTGCTGGCGTTCGATGCGGTGTATACGGCCGAGGGTGTGATGGACGAACCGGCGACGCACATGTACGTCTCCAACGACTACGTGATGTCACTGGCGGCCCGGCATCCCCGCGTGCTTTTCGGCGCCTCGATTCATCCCTACCGGCAGGATGCGGTCGCGGAAGTCGAACGATGCGCGCGCGCGGGAGCGGTGCTCTGCAAGTGGCTGCCCATCACCCAGCGGATCGACCCGGCGGACCGGCGCTGCATCCCGATGTACGACGCGCTGGCGCATTTCGGACTACCGCTCCTGAGCCACACGGGCTGGGAACACGTGCTGCCGCGGCTGGACCCAACCGTTGCGTCCCCCGCGCGCCTGGTGCGCGCACTCGAGCGGGGCGTGACCGTGATCGCCGCCCACTGTGGCACCGGTGTGGTCCCGGGGGAAGGCTCGTATCGCGGGGAGTTCATGCGCCTCGCCCGGGAACACGAGCGGCTGTACGGTGACACCGCGGGTATGAGCCTGCCGAACCGATGGGGCGACTACGACGCGCTCCTGGCGGACGACGTCGTGCGGGCGAAGCTCGTGCACGGTAGCGATTGGCCGATTCCGGCCTATCCGCGTCCCTGGCGTCATGGGTGGCGGAACTCCCGCGCGCTACTAGCTGAGCGCAACCAGCTCCGCCGCGACGTGCTGATCAAGCGGGCTCTGGGCTTCGACGACGCCTATTGGCGGCGGGCAGGCCAGGAAGTGCTGCGGGTGGCGAAAGGGGGCCACTAGGCCCGCTTGCAGCCCCGAGGCATCGGATTTCCGGCCATATTGTGCCGTATGCGCCCGTCCCGTGCCGGGTCCCTCTCGTGCTCCGTCCGGTGACCGCAATGTCCGCGCCGTCCGAGACGCCGCTCATGCAGCAGTACCGTGACATCAAGTCCCGCCATCGGGACGCGATCCTGCTGTTTCGGATGGGCGATTTCTACGAGATGTTCTATGAAGACGCCGAAGTCGGGTCCCGGGCGCTGGGGCTGACACTCACGGCGCGAAACAACGGCGGTGCCGCCGCGGTGCCGCTCGCGGGAGTACCGGCCAAAGCAGTCAGCGAGTACGTGCGGCGTCTGATCCAGCAGGGTTTCCGCGTCGCAATCTGCGACCAGGTCGAGGATCCGAAGTCGGCGAAGGGCGTCGTGCGCCGCGAAGTCACCGAGACAATCACGCCCGGTGCCGCGTTCGCGGACGAACTGCTGGAATCCGTCCGCAACAATTTCCTGTGCGCTGTAGCCTTCGGTCCTGAGATGGCGGCAGGCGCGAGCGGCAAGCCGGTATCCCGGCAGCGTGGGCAGGACGCCGCCCGCGTGCTCGGCATTGCGGCGGCCGATCTCTCGACGGGAGAGTTCCGGATCGCGACAGTGCCGTGGGGCGATTCCCCGGCAACCCTCGCGCGTCTCGTGCATCGTGAGCTCTTGGTGAGCCGAGGCGCCGCCCTGCCGCCAGGTCTCCGCATGGACGGCGTGCTGCTGACGGAGCGCGACGGGTGGGAGTTTGACGCCGCGGGCGGGAGCGAGGCGCTCACGCGCCAATACGGCGTCGCCTCGCTCGAGGGGTTCGGCATCGGCGCCGAGGACTCGGTCGCAGTGGGGGCGGCGGGCGCGCTGCTGCGATACCTGCGGGAGCTGCAGCCGGCGGGCGTGCCGCACCTGGGGCGTCCCGTGGTCGAGCGGCCGTCTGGTACGATGCCGATCGACGACATGACGCGCCGCAATCTGGAGCTCGTCGAGTCTCTGCGTGGCGGAGACGGCGAGGGCACGCTCATCGATGTCCTCGATCGAACCCAGACTCCCATGGGTGCGCGGCTGCTCCGCCAATGGATTCTCGCGCCGCTGGCCGGCCGGGCGCCGATCGAAGAGCGGCTGGAACGCGTGGGGGCGCTGGTCGCGGACTCGCTCGGACGCCAGGTGCTTCGTGGCGCGCTCGATGGCGTGCGTGATCTGGAGCGCCTCGCGGTGAAAGCTGCGGCGGGCCGCGCGACGCCGCGGGAGCTGCGGGCGCTGGGCGACGCGATCGCGCGTCTGCCGGCGGTGGCCGCAGCAATTGCACGGGTCGGGGTCGCGAGCGGGCTCGCGCGAGGGGCGGGTGCCGGTACCGGGAACGCGGATGGCATCCGGCTGGAGGTGAACACCACCGCATCCGATCCATTTGCCCGGCTCAAGGCGAGCTGGGATGGCTGCGACGACGTCGGCGAGCCAATTCTCCGCCTGCTGGTTGAGCGTCCGCCGGCCGCTGTTGGCGATGAACCGACGATCGCGGCCGGTGTGGATGCGCTGCTCGACGAACTCCGAGGGTTGCGTGACGGCGGCAAAGACGGGATCGCGGAGATCCAGGCGGCCGAGCGCGCGCGAACGGGCATCTCATCGCTCAAGGTCGGGTATAACCGCGTCTTCGGCTACTACATCGAAATCACGAACACGCATCGCGACGCGATCCCATCCGACTACCAGCGGCGGCAGACGCTGACGGGCGCGGAGCGTTACGTCACCCCGGCGCTCAAGGAATACGAAGAGCGCGTGCTGTCGGCGGCTGAGCGCATCGAGGTGCGGGAGCGCGAGTTGTTCGAGGCGGCCCGCGCGGCGGCAGGGCGCGAGGCCCCGCGCCTCCAGGGTGTCGCGCGCCTGGTCGCGGAGCTCGATGTGTTCGCCACGCTCGCGGAGGTCGCCGAGCGCGAGCGCTATACCCGGCCCGTGATGACCGACGACTTCGGCCTCGAGATCACGGCGGGCCGGCACCCGGTGGTCGAGCGAATGATGCCGCGGGAGCAGTTCATTCCAAACGACGTCCGCCTCACGCCTGGGGCCCGCGTGATCATCCTGACCGGTCCCAACATGGCAGGCAAGTCCACGATCCTGCGCCAGGTGGGGCTCATCGTGCTCCTCGCGCACATCGGCAGCTACGTGCCTGCCGCGTCGGCGACGATCGGCGTGACCGACCGCCTGTTCACGCGTGTCGGTGCGAGCGACAACCTGGTGCGCGGGCAGTCCACCTTCATGGTGGAGATGTCGGAGACGAGCGCGATCCTGCACACGGCCACCGCGCGCAGCCTCGTGCTACTGGACGAGATCGGGCGGGGAACGTCCACTTATGATGGGGTATCGATCGCCTGGGCAGTAACCGAGCACCTGCACAGCGTGACCGGGTGCAAGACGGTCTTCGCGACGCACTACCACGAGCTGGCGCAGCTCGCGGACGAACTGGATGCCGTACGCAACTTCAATGTGTCGGTGCGAGAGGTGGCGGACCGCGTGCTCTTCCTCCACCGGATGGAGCCGGGACGGGCCGACCGGTCCTACGGCATCGAGGTCGGCCGGCTCGCCGGGCTGCCCGATGCCGTGCTGCGGCGCGCACGGGAAGTGCTCCGCCAGCTCGAAGGCGAGCAGTGGGCGGCTGCGCTGGGCGCCTCGCGTGGTGGAGGGCATTCGGCCGAGCATCCCGGCGCGCCAGCCGGCACGCCGGCCGCCGCGGACCAGTTACCACTCTTTGCGGCGGTCACGGATCCGATCGTGGCGAAGCTCGCCACCATCGATCCGAACTCAATGACGCCGCTCGATGCGCTGACGCTGCTGGCTGCGCTGGCGCGCGACGCGCGGATGGCGTGAGCGACGCGATGACGGTCGCGGACACCGTGTCCGGGGCGCATATTTCGGGACGGCGCAGGCACACCTGGCGCCGATGACTCGTTCACACCTTCGAATCCACGACGCGGGAGCCGGCGCAGCGCGCCACCGCGTGCGACGCCGATGTCCGATACGATAGCACAACCCTCCGGGCCCGAATCACCGCCAGCCGCGGCATTACGGCGGACGCCGCTAGCGGACCGGCACATCGCGCTCGGCGCGAAGATGGTGCCCTTCGCGGGGTATCTGATGCCGGTCCAGTATCCTGGCGGTATCACCGCGGAGCACACCGCCGTCCGCGAGCGCTGCGGACTGTTCGACGTCAGCCATATGGGCGAGTTCGACATCCGGGGGGCGGACGCGGTCGCGTTCGCGGCGCATGTCACCTCCAACGACGTGCGCGCGCTCGCGACCGGCCAGGTGCAGTACTCGGCGATCCTGAACTCGCGCGGCACCATCGAAGACGACTGTCTGGTCTACCGGTTCGCCGACCGCATCATGCTGGTGGTGAACGCGGCGAATCGTGACAAGGACTGGCGTGTGCTGCAGGCCTCGCTCGGTTCGTCCGCGCCGCGCTTCGATTGCACCCTTACGGACGCGAGCGACGGCATCGCGCTGCTCGCGCTCCAGGGACCGCATGCCCAGCGCATCCTGCAACCGCTGGCCGAGACGGATCTCGCCGCACTCCGCTACTACTGGTTCGCGGAGACCGTCGTGGCCGGCGTCCCCGTGATTCTGTCGCGCACCGGATACACGGGAGAGGACGGGTTCGAGCTTTACGCGGCGGCGGATGACGCCGCGCGCCTGTGGGACGCGCTGATGCAGCCGGGTGGTGTCACGCCCGCCGGACTCGGGGCGCGGGACAGCCTCCGCCTCGAGATGGGGATGGCGCTCTACGGCCACGAGATCGACGACACGACCACGCCGCTCGAGGCGAACCTCAGCTGGATCGTCAAACTCAAAAAGGGTGATTTCGTGGGGCGGGACGCGCTGGTCGCGCAGAAGGCCGCCGGCATCCGGCGGCGGCTCGTGGGATTCGCCATGGGCGAGCGTGCGTTCCCCCGGCAGGGGTATCCGGTGTATCAGGCGGGCGTGAGTAGTGGTCTGGTCTGCAGTGGGACCGTCAGCCCGACGCTCGGTTTCGGGATCGGCACTTGCTACGTGCCGGTGGACGCGGCTGTGCCGGGAACCGCTCTCGAGATCGACGTACGCGGCAAGCGCATCGGGGCGACGATCGTGCAGTTGCCGTTCTATACGCGAAAGTAAGAACGGAAAAGAGCGCCGAAGAGTGCAGAGAGGAGACAGGAGACGATGAGTGCGACGATGACCCCGAGTGGCGGCGCGCGAACCGTGCGCGGGCCTGGACCGCTTACCGACGCGGACAGCTTCGTCCCGCGGCATATCGGGCCGCGGCCCCATGACGTCGAGGCCATGGCGCGGTTTCTCGGATACGACTCGCTCGACGCGCTGATCGACGCGACGGTGCCGGAGACGATCCGGCTCCGGCGGCCGCTGGCGATTCGGCGCGGGCGCAGTGAGATCGAGGCGCTGCGATCGTTCCGCCAGTCGCCGGCGCGGAACCAGATCTTCCGCTCGTTCATCGGGCTGGGCTACTACGACTGCCTCACGCCGCCCGTGATCCAGCGAAACATCCTCGAGAATCCGGGCTGGTACACGGCGTACACGCCGTATCAGGCGGAGATCGCGCAGGGGCGTCTGGAAGCGCTGCTCAACTTCCAGACGATGGTCATCGATCTCACCGGCGCTCGAGATCGCGAACGCGTCGCTGCTCGACGAGGGGACGGCGGCGGCCGAGGCGATGGCGATGTCGTACGTGGACACGCGCGGGAAGCACGGGCAAGGAACGTCTTCTTCGTCGTCGCGCGACTGTCATCCGCAGACGATCGACGTGCGTGCGGAACGCGCGGCACTCGGGCGCGCGGCATCGACCGCGTCGGCGGCGATCGGCGACTCGTCCAGTATCCGGCGAGCGTCGGCGCGGACGTCTTCGGCGCGCTGCGTGCAGTATCCGAGCGACCGACGGCGCGGTGCGCTCGACTACCGCGACGGCGTGCCGCGAGCCCGGCACGCGGCGGAAGTGCCGCTCGTGGTCGTCGCCGCGGATCTGCTGAGCCTCGTCGCTGCTCACGCCGCCGGGCGAATGGGGCGCGGACGTCTGCGTCGGCAACTCGCAGCGCTTCGGCGTGCCGCTCGGCTACGGCGGTCCGCACGCGGCGTTCTTCGCGACGAAGGACGAGTTCAAGCGCCTGCTGCCGGGCCGCATCATCGGCGTGTCGCGCGACGCGGACGGGAAGCCGGCGCTGCGCATGGCGCTCCAGACGCGCGAGCAGCACATCCGCCGCGAGAAGGCGACGAGCAACGTCTGCACGGCGCAGGTGCTGCTCGCGGTGATGGCGAGCATGTACGCGGTGTAGCACGGCCCGGAGGGCTTACGCCGGATCGCGCGAGCGCATCCACCGGCTCGCGGCGGCGCTCGCGCGAAGGGCTGCGGCGGCTCGGCTACGTCGTCGACGCACGACGTCTACTTCGACACGATCTGCGTCGAGTTGGGCCGCCGGCAAGCTGAGCGAGCGTCGCTCGCGCGAGGCGCGCGCCCAGCGGATCAACCTGCGCGTGCTGGCCGACGACGACGGCCGTCGTCGTCGCGCTCGACGAGACGGTCACGCGCCGACGACGTGGCGGAGCTCTTCGCCGTGTTCGACGGCGGCGCGCCCGCGTCGGTCACGCCCGACCGACTGGCGGACGAAGTCGACGACCGGTACGACGAGCGCTTCGCGCGCACGAGCGCGTTCCTCACGCATCCGGTGTTCAACACGCACCACTCCGAGACCGAGATGCTGCGCTACATGCGCCGGCTCGAGTCGCAGGACCTGTCGCTCACGACGTCGATGATCCCGCTCGGCTCGTGCACGATGAAGCTGAACGCGACGGCCGAGATGTACCCGATCACGTGGCCGGAGTTCGGCGCGCATCCATCCGTTCGCGCCGCGCGAGCAGACGCGAGGGCTATCGCGAGCTGTTCGAGCGGCTCGAGACCGCGCTGGCCGAGATCACCGGATTCGCCGGCGGTGTCGCTGCAGCCGAACGCCGGCTCGCAGGGCGAGTACGCGGGGCTGCTCGTGATTCGCGGGTATCACGAGTCGCGCGGCGACGGCCGCATCGCAACGTCTGCCTCATTCCGCAGTCGGCGCACGGAACGAATCCGGCGAGCGCGGTGATGGCGGGCATGAAGGTCGTCGTCGTGAAGACCGACGCGAGGGGCAACATCGACGTGGCCGATCTGCGAGCGAAGGCGGAGGCGCAACGCGACGAGCTCGCGGCGCTGATGGTGACGTATCCGTCGACGCACGGCGTGTTCGAGGAGACGATCCGCGAGATCTGCGACATCGTGCACGAGCACGGCGGGCAGGTGTACCTCGACGGCGCGAACATGAACGCGATGGTCGGGCTGTGCCGGCCGGGCGACATCGGCGCCGACGTCTGTCATCTGAACCTGCACAAGACGTTCTGCATCCCGCACGGCGGCGGCGGCCCGGGCATGGGTCCGATCGGCGTCGCGAAGCATCTCGTGCCGTTCCTGCCGGGCAATCCGGTGGTCGAACGTCGGCGGCGCGAAGGCGTCGGCGCGGTGTCGGCGGCGCCGTGGGGCAGCGCGAGCATCCTGCCGATCTCGATGATGTACATCGACATGATGGGCGGCGAGGGGCTCACGCACGCGACGAAGATCGCGATCCTCAACGCGAACTACATCGCGCAGCGGCTCGAGGCGCACTATCCGGTGCTGTACAAGGGCGCGAACGGGCATCGTGGCGCACGAGTGCATCGTCGATCCGCGCCCGCTCAAGGCGTCGGCCGGCGTCGAGGTCGAGGACATCGCCAAGCGGCTGATGGACTACGGCTTCCACGCGCCGACGGTCTCGTTCCCGGTGGCGGGCACGCTGATGATCGAGCCGACGGAGAGCGAGTCGAAGGCGGAGCTCGATCGTTTCTGCGACGCGCTGATCGCGATCCGCGAGGAGATCCGCGAGATCGAGGACGGGCACGCGGATCGCGCAGGACAACGTGCTCAAGAACGCGCCGCACCCGCTGGAGCGTGTCGTGAGCGATCGCTGGGATCGCACGCCTACGGCCGCGAGACGGCGGCGTTCCCGGCGCCGTGGACGCGCGAGCACAAGTTCTGGCCGTCGGTGGGGCGCGTCGAGAGCGCGTACGGCGACCGGAATCTGGTGTGCTGCTGCCCGCCGGCCGAGGCGTACGCGGAGGACGAGGTGCCGTCGCCGGGGCCTTCGCGGGCCGCGCGCGCACCGTCGTGAGACACCCCTCGTGAGATTCGCGTCGTGATACGCAGCGTGACGGCCGGCGAAGCGGGGCGGGTCCGCAGGCCCGGATGGCTGGTCCTGGCCGCCGGCCTGGCCGTGGGCCTCGCCGGCACGGGCTGTATCACGCAGGATGATGCCAGGAAACTGGTCGCGGATCTCCAGGAGTCGCAGGCATCGCATCCGGATGTGCCGCCGATGATGCTCACGCGCGATCCGATCCGGTATCCCGCGTCGATGTACGGGCAGCATGCGCAGGGCAACGTGACCCTGCGCATTTTCATTGATGCGGCTGGGCGGGTGCATCCCGAATCCACACAGGTCGTCGAGTCGTCGGCCGTGCCGGCATTCGATTCCGCGGCCGTGTCGGGCGTGCGCGATCTGCAATTCACCCCCGCGAAGCGCAAAGGCACGGCGGTCGCGGTGTCGGTCCTGTTCCCGGTGTACTTCCGGCATCCGCAAGCGCCGCCCGTTCCGGGCGACAGCGTGTTGCATCGCGGCGAACATCCGGCTACCGCCTCGGGTGGCGCCGCCGGCGACACCACGAGGAAATAGCGTGGCTCGGCGAAGCGGAGGCGGGCCGGCGAACGGCGACGATACCGCGGGTCATCCGCCAGGCCACCCGCCTGGTGGCACGCGGCGGATCACACCTACCGGCCGCCAGGCCGTGCGTGGCCACGTCGAGCGGAACCGGCGCCCCTACGACACGCGTGCTGGACACCATCGGGTGGACGCCGCTCATCCGGCTCAATCGTGTCACGCGCGGCATCCGTGACGCCGGTCTACGGCAAGGCCGAGTTCTTCAACCCGGGCGGCTCGGTGAAGGACCGGATCGGGCTGCCGATCATCGAGCAGGCCGAGCGGGAGGGTCAACTCAAGCCGGGCGGGACGATCGTCGAGGGCACGAGCGGCAACACCGGGCGTCGGGCTGGCGATCGCCGCCGCGCTCAAGGGCTACAAGTGCATCTTCACGATGCCGGACAAGATGTCGCAGGAAAAAGTGCGGCTGCTCAAGGCATTCGGCGCCGAAGTGATCGTCACGCCGACGGCGGTTCCGCCCGATCATCCCGACCACTACGTCATGATGGCGCGCCGCATCGCCGCGGAGACGCCGAACGCGATCCTGGCCGACCAGTTCTACAACCAGGCCAACCCGGACGCGCACTACGCGACGACGGGTCCCGAGCTGTGGGAGCAGACCGAGCGGGCGCATCACGCACTTCGTCGCGGCGGCCGGTACGGGCGGCACGATCACCGGCGTCGGGCGATACCTCAAGGAGCAGAACCGCCGCATTCGCGTCATCGCGGGCGATCCCGGCCGGGTCGATCCTGGCCGAGACGTGGCGTACGCAAGGGCAAGAGCGTGTCCGGAGGGGTCGCCGTACAAAGTCGAAGGCATCGGCCAGGACAAGATTCCAGGCACCCTCGACCTCGGCGTGATCGACGAGTTCCACACCGTGAGCGACCGCGAGAGCTTCGCGATGGCGCGGCGGCTGACGCGCGAAGAGGGACTGTTCGTCGGCGGGTCGTCCGGACTGATCGCGCACGTCGCGCTCGCAGATCGCGCGCGAGGTCGAACGACCCCGATGCGTGCGTCGTGACCTTCCTCTGCGACACCGGCGAGCGCTATCTATCCAAGCTGTACAGCGACGAGTGGATGCGGGAGAACCAAATGCTCGACCCCGATCGCGTGACCCTGGACGACGTGCTGAGGCGGCAAGGACGGCGCGCAGCCGGCGGTCGTGATCGTGGCGCCCGGCGACGACGGTGCGGCAGGCGCTCCGGCTCATGAGCCTGCACGACGTGTCGCAGTTGCCGGTGATGGATCGTGAGCGATGCGTGGGATCGGTGACGCGACTGGTCGCTGTCGGCCAAGAGTCTCGCGGATCCCAAGGTGCTCGACGCGACGGTGAGTGACGTCATGGATGCGCCGTTTCCGACGGTCGACGCGCAACCGATCCGCTGATTCCGTCGTCAAGCTGCTGTCGAAGACGAGTCCGGCGGTGCTGGTGACGAATCCGGGCGGGACCGACGGTGCAGGGCATCGTGACCCGATCCGACCTGCTTCATTTCCTGATGGCGCGATACCGCCGATGAAGATCACGGTGCTCCTGGGCGGTGCGTCATCGGAACGCGACGTGTCGCTGGCGTCTGGGTTTCGCGTCATCGATGCGTTGCGGTCGGCCGGACACCAGGTCATCGGCGCTCGACCCCGTGCAGTCGGAGTCCTGCGCCCGTCGGAGGAACTGGGGCTACGCGCGTCGGGAGTGAAGACGGAGCCGCCGTCGCTGGACGAACTGGCGACGCCTCGGCGGCGCGCGGCATCGGGAGCTGTCGCCGGACATCATTCTCCTGAGTGAGGTTCTGGAGGCCGACGTCGTCTTCCTCGGGCTGCATGGCGGGCAGGGTGAAGACGGTACCATCCAGGCGATGCTCGACTCTCGTCGGCGTGCGTACACCGGCAGCGGGCATCTCGCGAGCGCGCTGGCCATGGACAAGGACCTGTCCAAGATCCTGTTCCGCGAGGCGGGCGTGGGGACCGCCGACTGGCTGATGGCGCCGGCGACGGACGACGCGGTCGAGGGGACGCTCGGTTATCCCGTCGTCGTCAAGCCGTCCAAGCAGGGATCGACCGTGGGATTGACCGTGGTCCGGGAGCGGGCGGCGCTTCAGGGAGCCATCGCCACCGCGTACCAGTACGACGACGAAGTGATGATCGAGCGGTTCGTCCCGGGGCGCGAGCTGACGGTCGGCGTGCTCGGCGACGAGGCGCTGCCGGTCGGCGAAATATTCCCAAAGCACGAGATCTACGACTACGAGTGCAAGTACACGACCGGGATGGCACAGTGAGGAGTTCCCGGCCCGTGTGACCGCGGCGGAAGCGGCGGCACTGCAGGACCAGGCGTTGCGGGCCTTTCGCGCGCTGAAACTGCGGGGATACGCCCGGATCGACTTCCGGCTCGATCCAGCGGGCGGACTGTACTGCCTGGAAGCGAACACGCTCCCGGGCCTGACCGAACTGAGCCTGATGCCACAGGCCGCGGCGGCGCGCGGACTGTCATTCGTGCAGTTGTGCGAGCGCATCGTGGCGATCGCGACCGGCGGGCGGTAGCCGGCATTCCCGCAGTTGGGCGCCAGTGCGCGGGGCCCGTGCGTGGGGCTCGTGCGTGGCGCCGGGCCGGCCCGGCCGTCTCGCGCCGTGACCGGCCGCGCGCGCGGGTCGTCGCTCCGCGAGTAGTGCGCCGGGACCGGCCAGGCCGCAGGAACGGGCGCATGGCAACCGTGTTACACTACATACGGTCGTTGCCCGAGCGACTCGCGGCCGGCGCTACGACCTTCGCACTCCGACCGCTGACCACGCCCGCCGATGTCCTTCTCCGCCACCGAGGAGTTCGACGAAAGCCCGCGGACCACTCCCGCGGTGCAGTGGTTGATGTGGATCAACATCCTGGTCTACCTGCTGCAGGTCACGCTGGTGGGTACGCCGGACATGGAGCGGTGGCTCGGGTTCGAGGCGCACGATCTCGCCCGCCTGCAGTCACTCTGGACGATCCTCACGTACATGTTCGTGCACGCGAGCTTGTGGCATCTCGCGGGCAACATGCTCATGCTCTGGGTATTCGGGCCGCGGGTGGAGCGGGCGTGGGGATCGGGCGCGTTCGTGCGGTACTATTTGTTGTGCGGGCTGGGCGGCTGGCTTGCGCACCTTCTCATCGCGCGCGACTACACGCTCGTCGGCGCGTCGGCCGCGATCTACGGCGTGATGCTGGCCTACGCCGTCCGCTGGCCGGACGACGAGTTCCAACTGTGGTTCGTGGTGCCGGTGAAGGCCAAGTGGCTGGTCGCGGGGTGCGTGGCGATCGATGTCGTGCTGGGTGCGTCCTCGCTCGACGGTGGCGCCGGTGGCGTCGCTCACTTCGCGCACCTTGGCGGGCTTCTGGCGGGATGGCTCTATCTGCACACGCCGCCCGCGGGACTCGACCTGCTGCGGTCGCCGCGGGTTTCATCGGCGCCCGACGTGCCGGACGAACCTCCGCGGGCGGTGCCCCGGGCGATGCCGCGGCAGCCACGGGACACACGCGACCGTCATGACACCGATGAGATCGTCGCCAAGAGCAAGGCCGCCGTCGCGAAGCGACCCGCCCCGGCGCCCGCGCCGCGTGCGGTGCCGCGCGGCCGGCGAGGCGACGACATCAACGTGCTACTCGACAAGATCTCGCGCCATGGGCTCGACAGCCTGACGAGCGACGAGCGGCGGCTATTGGAAGAAGCGTCCCGCCGTCTTCGCGGATCCGAGTAGAACCGCCTCCGCCTAGCGGGTACCGGCGGTGGCCGTGATGACCGACTTGATGCCGCCGCGGATGTTGAAGTCACCGACCACCCGCATCCACCGCGGCGCGACGCTGGCGACGAGATCATCGAGAATGCGGTTCACGGCGCGCTCGTAGAAGATCTCATCGTTGCGGAAACTCCAGAGATAGAGTTTCAGACTCTTGAGCTCGACGCACGCCTTGTCCGGCACATAGGTGATCGTCACGATGCCGAAATCCGGCGCGCCTCCCTTGAGGAGCGACAGATCGTGTGTGTCGCCCTCGATGCCGCCGAGCGGGCAGAGCGACGTGAACTCCGGGCAGGTCATCTCGATCTCGTAGTTCCGTCCCGGGTGCGGGTTCGGAAAGGTCTCGACCAGCTCGGCGCGCGGCATCGGGGAAAATTACACCGTGGCGCCTTGTTCGCTGGACGGGCGCCTTCGGATCGCGGCGGCACGGGCCATGCCCCAGGACCGGTGTCGTGGGGGGCCCGGCAACGAGCCGCCCGCTAACGAAACGTGGCTGTCCGTGGCAAATTCCCGCACGCGGTCACACGCGTCACAGCGTACCACTTTCACTGGTTGGAGGCGTGTCTCATGGTGTCTCGTCTTACCATCGCGGCTGTCGCTGCCGTGTTCAGCACAGTCGCATACGCACAGACGGTGAGTCTCCCCGCCCATGGTGCCAGCTTGACGTCCTCGACGGTGCCAGCGGGTGCCGCGGCAACGAGCGAGGGCCAGGGGATGAAGATGACGGCGACTCTGACGCCGGCGAAAGGCGGAACGATCGCGGGGACGGCGAGCGTCGAGCCCGGGACCGGCGCCGGGACGACCGTCGCAACCGTGTCGCTCACCGGCGCCAAGCCGGGCGCGGTCTATCCGTGGCACGTGCACGTCGGCAAGTGCGGGATGACGCCGGGCGGCAAGGTGTGGGGCGATCCGTCGGCGTACAAGCCGCTCACGGCCGGCAGCGACGGCACGGCCAAAGGAACCGCGACGATCAGCATGGCGGTGCCGGCGTCCGGCGACTACTACGTGAACATCCACGCGTCTCCGTCGGACATGGCAACGATCGTGTCCTGCGGCAATCTCGGGATGTGATGTCCTGCTAGGGAGCGGAGAGAGCCGGAGGAGATGCAGCCCGATCTCTTCCCGGCTCGCTCCGGCGTCTCACCCCAGTTCTTCGCTTCCCGTGCCCCGGTGCCAGAGCACCCACACCAGGAGTGCGGCGCCGCACGTCACGCCCATGTCGGCGACATTGAACGTCCAGAAGCGCACATCGCCGATTCCCATATCGATGAAATCCACGACACCCCGGGCGGACCGCAGCCGGTCGGCGAGGTTGCCCAGCGCTCCACCCGTGATCAGCGCCAGGGCCACGGATTGGGGGATGTCGTCCGGTTTCGCTTTCCAGAAGGCGAGGCCCAACACGGCGAGCGCGACGACGGCGGCGATCGTGAATCCCCACCGCGAGGCACTACCGAGGCTCATGCTGAAGGCCGCCCCAGGGTTGAACGCGAGGGTAAACCGGATGAGGGACCCGATCACGTCGTGCGGCGAATACGCCGGCATCAAATGATCGACCGCGATCTGCTTCGTCGCGCAATCGGTGAGCAACACGCCGGCCAGGATCGGCCAGAAGGTGGCGGTCTTGGGGGACACAGTGGAAAATTAACCATATGATCGGCCCCCGACCGACGACCATTGTACGATCCGTCCGTCTATCGGAGCGCCTGGGCGCCACGATCTCCATTGCCAGCGAGGCGTTCCAGTGGACGGGCAGCTTCAAGTTCCGGGCGGCGGCCAATGTGGTGCGCTCGATTCCGCATCCGGCGGTCATCACGGCGAGTTCCGGCAATTTCGGCCAGGCGATGGCGTACGCCTGCCGTCTGGCGGGGAAACGATGCACGGTGGTGATGCCCGCCAACTCGGCACAGGTGAAGATCGCTGCGGTCCGTGACTACGGCGCCCGCGTGGACCTCGTGGACACGGCGACGGTCCGGCGGGAGGATCGCGTCGCGGAACTGGCGGCGGCCGATGCGTCGGCGTACGTCGCCAGCGCGTACGACGACGTCCTCGTCATCCAGGGCAACGCGACCCTCGGGCGCGAGCTCGCAGCGATGAACGCACAGGCGAAGACTGCGCCGCGCAACGGCGCCGGCGGATCCGCGAGCCCGGGCCCGTTCGACGCGATCATGGCGCCGGTCGGGGGCGGGGGTCTTGCCGCCGGCATTCCTGACGGGACTGCGCGACGCGGGGGATGCGACCCCGGTGTGGGGGGCCGAGCCCGCGATCGCGAACGACCTCGTTCGATCGCTAGCGGCGGGACAGATCGTCGCACACGAACGGGAGCCGCAGACCATCGCCGACGGCGCGCGGACCCGGAGTGTCGGCGTCCATACGTGGGCGGTGCTGCAGCGAGGGCTGGCGGGTGCGATCGAGGTGTCGGAGGCGGAAATTCGCGAAGGCCTCCGGCTGTGTTTCCACCTCGCGAATCTCAAGGTCGAGCCGACGGGCGCCGTGACGGTGGGGGCGATGCTGGCCGCGGCCGAGCGCTTTCGCGGCCAGCACGTCTGCTGCGTCGCGAGCGGCGGGAACGTGGATCCTCAGGTCTTCTGGGACATCATTGGTAGCCATTCAGAACACATCGTGGCCGCGAAGGCTTCCGTTCCGCCCTGACCCATGATATTGCGCCATGGGCGGCCACCACAGGCGGTGTGGCCTCCTTTTCGCGATGTGACCGGGACACCATTGACAGGGCGACATGAACGGCACTGGCAATCGGTCTGACGAACGGACGCGCGGGCACCGGCCCTACCCGCACGAGATGCTGACAGCGGGATATCTCGCCGTGACGGGGGCGCTGGGCGCGGTGCTCGGACACCCCGCGAAGATCTGGCCAAACGTTCTGTCGCACACCATCGGGATCATCATCATTCTGTTCGTGGTGCCGCGGCTGCCGCAGCGCCGGTGGGTCGTCGTGCTCCGGGACTGGGGACTCGTCTTCGTGCTGCCGTTTCTGTACGTCGAGGTGGCCCATCTCAACCGCTTGCTGAGCACGGGGTACCACGACCGCACGATCCAGTCGGTCGAGATGGCGCTCTTTCATTCGCCCCCGGGTGCGGCGCTGCGGCACGTACTGCCATGGTGGCCCGTCGACGAGTATCTGCATTTCACGTACGTCGCGTACTACGCCCTGCTACCCCTGCTCGGCGGCGCCCTCTATTTCACGGGGCGCCGGCGCGAGTTCCGCTACGTTCTGGCGACGGTTCTGGGCACGTTCTACGTGTGCTACATCTGCTTCATCCTGTATCCCGTGGCAGGGCCGTGGTATCACAGCCCGCATCTCGACACGGCATCGCTGGGGCATTTCTTCCCGAATCTCGTCCAGGTGGTGCTCGAGCGGGCCGCGTCGAAGGGCGCCGCGTTTCCGAGCTCGCACGTCGCTGTCGCCGTCGTGATCTGGCTTCTCGCCTGGCGATTCAACCGGCGCGTGTTCTGGATTCTGGCGGCGATCGTCCCGGCCCTCGCGCTTGGCACGGTCTACGGCGGCTTCCACTACGCGGTGGACGCGGCGGCGGGGTTCCTGGTCGGTGTGGCGGGCTACTTCGCGGCGCCTCACGTCCATTGATTCCTCGGTGGTGACATGCCGGAGCCGGGGCTCGGCGGCATTGAGGGCGCGTAGCGGACTTCCGGTTGGCGGGCGAGGATCGGCCGCCGGCCGCGGGTCCGCAGGCCGGGGAGAAACGACTGGGCCGCTCACGGCGTCCCTGGATGTGCCCCCGAGAGATGTGCCCCTCAGAGACGTGCCCCTGAGATCGGGCCGATCAGCCGAGACGGCCGCTTTGGACGACGTTGAGATGCCGACGGCTGACGGCGCGACCGCCGAATGGCTCCGGCGGTCCGACCGGATCCGCGTCGGTGGCTTGGCCGCATTCCTGGTGATGCTGGCGTTCGAGCCGCTGTTCGGCGTTCCGGTGCGGCCGATCGCCTACGGCATGGTCGCCCTCTGGCTGGGCTGCGCCATCGCGTTCGAGCAAGGTCTCAAGAGCGTCCGCACCCGCGACGTGAGCGATCGCTGGCGCACCGCCATGCTCGCCGCCGACATCGCCTTCATCACGCTCGCTCGATACGAATCGGGCGCCACGCGGTGGTTCAGCGAGTCCGGCTACCTCATTGTCGTCGTGATCGCGGCCGGCGCACTCTCCCTCCGCGCGACGATCTGCCTGACCGCATTCGCGTCGGCGGCATATGGTGCGCTGCTGTTCGCGCAGCAAGGGGCGCTGGCGTCATCGGGCCTCCGCGCCGGCTACCTCCTCGATCAGCCCGCCGGCCGCGCGAGCCTGGGCGCGTGGGCGTTGGGGACCGTCCTGCTCGTCGTGTTCGCCGTTCTGGTTCGGGCGCTCGTGGCGTTGCTCGAGCGGAGCGAGGCGCGACACCGGATGATGTTCGAGGCGAGTCCGCGGCCGATGTGGGTCTACGACGCGGACAGCCTGCGGTTTCTCGCGGTCAACAACGCCGCGATCCGCGACTACGGCTATTCGCGCGAGGAGTTTCTGGCGATGGATCTCTCCGGGATCCGTTCGCCAGAGGACCGGGATGCGCTGCATTCGGCGGCATCGCGATCGAACGACTCGTATCTGCATTCGGGCACGTGGCGCCACCGGCGGCGTGATGGTCGCGACATGGACGTCGAAGTCGCGTCGCACCCGATCCGCGTCGGAGGCCGGCACGCTCGCCTGGTCGTCGTGACCGATGTCACCGAGCGCACGCGGCTCGAGACCCGTCTCCGCGAGACGCAGCGGCTGGAGGCCCTGGGCCGGCTGGCGGGCGGCGTCGCGCACGAGTTCAACAACCTGCTCGCGGCCGTGCTGGGGCATGCCGAACTGCTGCTGGTCGAGATGCCGGCCGGGAGTGCCCGGCGGGACAGCGCGGAAGAGATCGTGCGGGCCGCGCGCCGCGGCTCGGATCTCACGCGGCACATGCTGGCGTTCGGGCGGCGGCAGTTGCTGCGTCCCGAAGTCGTGGACGTGAACACCGTCGTCCAGGATATCGAGCGCCTGCTGCGCCCACTACTGGCGGCCGATGTGCGGGTCTCACTTGCGCTCCCGGACCAGCCATGCTGGGCGCGCGTGGACCGGAGCCAACTCGAACTCGTGATCATGAACCTCGCGATGAACGCGCGAGACGCGATGCCGGATGGCGGCGCCCTGACCGTGGAGACCTCGGTCACATCGCTCGGAGAGGCCGACCGGCATCGCCATCCGATGGCGGCGGTCGTCGCCGGGCCGTACGTCCGGCTCGCGGTCAGCGACACGGGTACCGGGATCAGCCGCGAGATCGCCGAACGGATCTTCGAGCCGTTCTTCACGACGAAGCCGGTGGGTCGCGGCACGGGGCTCGGGCTCTCGACCGTCTACGGCATCGTGAAGCAGTCGGACGGCTACGTGTGGCCGTACAGCGAGGTGGGTCACGGCACGTCGATGCACGTGTACCTACCGTGCGTTGCAGCCCCGGCATCCGCGATCGCGCACGCGCCGCGGCTGACACCGGAGGCGCCGATGATCCGCGCACGCGCCAGCTCCCCTGAGCCCAGCACCCCGGCGGGCGTGAGCGAACGACGCTCACGTGATCCGGCTCTCGGCACGGGCGACGCGGCCGCCGGCATGCTGGCGGAGCCGCCGTCGGGTCCGGGATTGGCGGGCGGCGTGCAGGAGACGATCACCGTGCTGGTGGCGGACGACGAAGCCGCGCTCCGGACTGCCGCGAGCCGAGTGCTTCGGGCTGGCGGGTACAAAGTCATCGAGGCGGCGAACGGCGAAGAGGCGCTCGCGCTGGCCGCAGCGTGGCCAGGACGGATCGACGTCCTCCTCACCGACGTGGTGATGCCCGGAGTCGGGGGGGTGGAGCTGGTCGCCCGGATCTCGGCGATCGACCCCACGATCCGGGTGGTTTACATGTCAGGCTACCCACAGAGCCATCTGGAAGCCATGGGCGGATTGGCCGGAGGGCATGCGTTTGTCGACAAGCCATTCGGGCTGGACGCATTGTTGGCTGCGGTCCAGGGGGCTTTGACCGTCGGGGCGTAGCGCTTGCGTAGCGCTTGGCTCCCCTTTTGGGGGACTTGGCGCGTCATTTCGCGGGTGAACGGTGGTGGGCTGTGTGGCAGGAGGGGCGCGATGAGGCCGCAGCGAGGTCCTGCCGGACGCGCAGACCGGGCGCCCTTCGAGCGGGCGACCTGGGCAGCCGCCGGGAGGGCACGCCAAATTGTCTTGCGACTTTTGGCTGACGCCGCTAATTTCATGGGAGCGAGTGAGGCGCCAAGTTGGCGCCGTCGTTGGTACCAGTTCGGCAGTTCGGGACTTGGCCACACGCGGGTCCCGATTCGTTTTTTCCGGGCTGGTCATCTCGGTTCACTTGCTCGCGCGGCGACAGGCGCCGCGTGAACACTGTCGTCGGCAGGTACGGTACGTCCGGACTCCGACAACATCAATATCATTCAGGAGTACGGCAATGCGTACCACCGGCACGGTGAAGTGGTTCAACGACGCCAAGGGCTTTGGTTTCATCACGCCCGAGGGCGGCCAGAAGGACTGCTTCGTGCACCACTCGGCGATTCAGGGCAGCGGCTTCAAGTCGTTGGCCGAAGGCGAGCGCGTGGAGTTCGACATCGTTCAGGGCCAGAAGGGCCCCGCTGCGGAGAACGTCACGAAGCTCGGGCGATAACGAACGGTCAGCAGTTCTGACATAGCACGAGGGCCGGTTGCGGTGATCCGCAGCCGGCCCTTCGTGTATTCGCGCCTCTCGCTCTCACTCCATTGCCATCACGTCACTATCACGATCATCGTCACCGATCGTACCGCACCAGCGCCGCGGGTCCGTCGTGCGCCAGGATGCGAACCATGCTGTGTGTGCGCTGGTCGATCCAGAACCGCTCCGTGACATTGCCGGGGAAGTCCGCGGCGACGATCCAGCACACCGACGTCCGGCCGCTGCGGGTCGTGATGCGATCCGCTCCCTCGACGCGAACGTCGAGCGGCGAGACCTGTTCGTCGGCGGGGAAGTAGACCGGGACCGTGGCGTGGTAGCCGATGGCCAGCGGCAGTGAGCGCAGCAGGAGGTCGACCGCGGCCGACGTGTAGGCCGAGTCAGGAACGGGCGAAATCGTCATCCGGAGCGGGCGTTCCGGTGCGGAGTCGGTGACGATGAGCCGGTCGTGGCCAAAGACGAGCGAGACCACGCGGCTGCCGTCGAGCAGCGCCGTCTGGTGCAGGGGGCGAAGCGTGCGTGCGTCCACCCAGGTGGTGGTCGCGACGAGCACGGCGGAGGAGTCCCGCTGCTCGAACGCCACCTCGAACGCGTCGCGCCCATCCGGCTCGGTCACGCGACGCACGCGCTGTATGGTCATGCCGATGTCGACGCGGGCGCGGTTACCAGCATCGCCGTCATCAGAGCGGCCAGAGAAGCGGCGATACACGACCGGCGCCGCGTCCGACTCGCGCGAGATCACCATCGTATCGGTTCCCGGGATCAGCCAATGCGCATCCAGCACGCTGGCGACCGGCCGCGTGGCCTGCTGCAGCGTGGGTGACGGCGCCGTGCGCGGCGCCGCTTCGGGCGGCGCGTGGCACGCGCTCGCAGATGCGCCAACGAGCGCGATGGCGATCACGGCGGCCATTCCGGCCCGGGCAGGGCGCTGAGTGTGCGGAGGATGCATCAGAGACTCGGTTCGAGCGGGATGAGGTGACCGGCGGACGGCCATGAATGCGTTCATGCGGCGACGCCGCCGCCCGAGGGGCGATGGCGCGACCGGTGTGCGTCACGGGCCCGCGTGATGCGGGTCCCCAGCTCTCGCAGAAACGCCTCGCGGTTCGCCGGCGTGTATGCGAACACGCGGGACGTGCCGCTGCGGCGGATGACCACGAGCGGGGTCGAGCGATTGATCAGGCCCGTCACCGATGTCTTGCCACTTGCGTGGCGGAAGATCAGCTGGCGGCGGGTGGTCGCCGTCGCTTCCGCGATATCGGCGTAGGGAATCCGGCGGATGGGCAGAATGCGGAGCAGCGCGACCTGCAGCGCCTGATCTCCGAAGCGAACATCCATCACGATGGGAGAGAACTCGCCCGCGCGCATGCCGCGGATCGTCCAGGTGAGCCCGGCGATCACGACGAACGGGATGGCGACCGCGAAGGGATGACTGGTCACGGGGCGGGGGCCAGAGGACGGGCGTGCCGGCGAGGGAGGAACTCGTGGAAGAGACGATTCTGGCGGGTCCGAGAGCACAAAGGGACGGGCCGAATTCGCGGCAAGCGGCGATTGGAGGGGACAACACGGACAGGGGCCGGCTGCGTGTCGCTGCAGCCGGCCCCGGTCCCGCCCGCCAGTGTCCTGGCCGTCTCGTGCGGTCTACGGCTCCGCGTACTGGTAGAGCGACGCGATCCGGGTCGCGCGATAGAACGCGCCGCGTTGGCGCAGGGTGTAGAAGCCGATGCCGGCCACCTTCCCTTGGGCATTCACCTCGTGGATCTGGCCTGCGAGTCCGAATCCAACGAGCGTGTTGCCGCTCTTCAAGCGCTGCACGGATCCGACGGCGTCGGTAAAGATCACGGGACTGGGTACATACTCCCACACCATCGTCGCCGTCTTCTTCGTCTCGTCGATGGCGTATTCCACGGCGCGCGTGTGTGGCGGTGTGTGCCGCAGGCCGTTGTCGTAGAGGAGAATGTTTCCGTTCTGGAGCACGCGCACGCTGTGCTGGCCACTGAAGAAACCGAGCGGGTCCTTCTCGATCGTGAATTGCGATTGCCGTCCGCCGATCTGCCACATCCGGGTGCCCGTCTGGTAATTGAGCTTGACGATCGCCCCCATGTGCCGGAACGACACGACATAGTTGCTGTCGAGATCGAATGCGAGCGAGTTCGGGTGGTCGAAGTCCTCTGGCGGATCGACGCCGGTCGGTTCGATCCAGTCCTGGATCGTGTAGTGGTCCCACGCATCCCAGAGGAGCTGCACCGACCCAGCGGGAGATTCGCGGATCAACTGGTGCCCCATGCCGGTGCCGGAGGCGGGGCCACCCAGCGAGGAAAAATCGAACGGGCTGCGGCTCGTATATCCGAAGTAATGGAGAATCGGCGCGTCTGCCGTACCGGTCTCGATCAATTCGTGCGCGTCCATCTCTTCGCCGGACGGCGGCGCGTACGTCGCGATGACCTCACCTGAGGGGAGGATCTCATCGTACGTCTCCGGGACGTTGTCGTCCCCCTGCGATCCGCCGATCGCGAGTGTGAAGTGGCCGTTTTTCTGCTGCTTCGACTCGGCGGAACCCGTGCCCGGCGGAAACTCCCGGTACCAGCGGACGCGGCCCTGCGAGTCGAAAATCACCATCAGGACACTGTCGCCGGTGTAGAGAATCGGCGAGACGAGCGTGTACCCCGGTCCGAAGCTGCCCTTGATCGTGATCGATGCCGCCTGCAAGTACGCCGAGAGCGGCCCGGTCGCGAACTGGAACGGTTCGGCGATCCGCCCGTGCGCGCCGTAGACCTCCAACGTGTTCGAGTACGTGGCGTTCGGGAGCAGGCCGAGCGTGGCGATGCGGCCCGAATCGCCCGTGAGGTGCACGAACGGTGTGGCGGACGCGGTGTCGCCGGACGTCGTGTAGAGCACGCGTGCCGAGTCGGCGTTGGCGGTGGAGAACGTAATGATCGTCGAGAGCGAATTGAGCGGATTCGCCTGGACGGAGTACCCGGTGACCAGCGGCGCGAGCGGAGAATTGGGGCTGGCGAGGGCGGTGGTCGTGTGGTCGCTCGAGCACGCCGCGAGGGCGACGAGTCCGACGGCCGCGAGAGTGCCGAAGGCGGCGCGCGCGTGGGCGGAGCCGGAGCCATCAAAACGAGAGAGTCGGATCGGCATTAGGGTTGGGTGCCGGGAGTGGTCGCGTGCCCGGCCGGTGGCGAGGCGAGCGCACGAGGGCGAAAGACCGGGATAGATTCGATACAATACGGTCTCTCCACCTGAACTGTTTGGTGGGGAGCTCCGGCGGAACCCAGCAAAGTGCACTGGCAACGGCGCAGCGTCGAGGGGGGCGCTGCCAGGAGAAGGGCGGCGGCGGCGCGTCGCCCGTCAGTACGCTGGCCGTGGAGAGCGGGCCGCAGGCCCAATCAGTTCGGGATTGCCGCGTTTATCCGACGGCGTGACACGCGGCCGGACCTTATCGAGATCCCGAGTCCCGCGGCCGGCTGACGACCGCATCTGACGTGCGTTTCCGCGCGTTGCACTGTGTGCGCAGCGGTGCCGGGCACCTGCTGTGAATGACATTCATCCGGGGCAGCCGCGGGAAAATGAGGTGCGGATAGCATTTTTCGCCTTCTCCGGGTTCTTGACAGCATCCTGCCGGCGTGTGCCCGCGAGTCCGGCTGGCCATATTTGTCGCGACGTCCGCACCGCCGGTCCTGGGCAAGGGAGGGATGCGATGGCTGTACGTTTGCGCGCGGTTGTTGCCGCGGGAGCCGTGATGGCGGCGGCAGCAGTCCCCGGGTGCTCGGGGGACCAGGGGGCGGCCAGGACTGCGGCCAGCATCCGTGGCGCGCGGATCGGCACGCCATCCGCGGGGGAGCCCGGTGAGTGGACGATGCCGGCCAAGGACTACGCTGGTAGCCGCTACAGCACCCTCGGCGACATCACGGCGGACAACGCCGGCCGCTTGACCGTGGCGTGGACGTTTTCCACCGGCGTGCTCAAGGGTCACGAGGGAGCGCCGCTGGTGATTGGACCGACGATGTACATCGTGACCCCATACCCCAACGTCGCGTACGCGCTCGACCTCTCGCGACCCGGGGCTCCGCTCCGCTGGAAGTTCCGGCCCGAGAACGCGCAGGCGGCGAAGGCGGAGGCGTGCTGCGACGTCGTGAATCGCGGGGCGGCGTACGCGGACAGCACCGTCTTCTACAATCTGCTCGATGGTCACACGGTGGCCGTCGATGCGCGCACGGGTGTGGAACGGTGGCGCACTCAGGTTGCGGACCCGAGCCACGGCGAGACGATGACCATGGCCCCGCTGGTGGTGCACGGCAAGGTGCTCGTGGGGCCGAGCGGGGGCGAGATGGGCGTGCGCGGATGGATCGCGGCGCTCGATGCGCGTACGGGCAAGGAAATGTGGCGCGCCTACAACCTGGGCCCGGATGCCGACGTCAAAATCGGCCCCCGGTTCGCGCCGTTCTATGCGAGCGAGCGCGGCACCGATCTCGCGGCGACGAGCTGGCCGAGCGAGACCTGGCGTCACGGCGGCGCGGCGACGTGGGGGTGGCTCACGTATGATCCGGATCTCAATCTCGTCTACTACGGCACCAGCAATCCCGGACCGTGGGATGGGGAGCTCCGCCTCGGCGACAACAAGTACTCGAGCTCCATTCTCGCCCGGGACCCGGACACTGGGGAACTGCGCTGGGCGCTGCAGGTGACGCCCCACGACGTCTGGGACTACGACGCGGTCAATGAAAGCATCATCGCCGACCTGCCGATCGGCGGGACGATGCGCAAAGTGCTGGTGCACTTCGACCGCAACGGATTTGCGTACACGATCGACCGCGCGACCGGGCAAGTGCTGGTCGCGCAATCCTACGTCCCGATGAACTGGGCGGCCGGCGTGGACCTTGCGACCGGGCGGCCGCGCGTGAATCCCGCCAAGGTGACGCGGATCGGCAAGACGGTCACGGACATCTGTCCGAGCCTGGAGGGAGGAAAGAACCAGCAGCCGGCGGCGTTCTCGCCCGCGACCGGTCTGTTCTACGTTCCGACCAACAATCTGTGCATGGACTTCACCGGCCGGACCCCGACGTACATCGCGGGGACGCCGTATATCGGAGCGGACGCGCCCGAGAAGGGTGGCCCGGGGGGCTATCGCGGCGAATTCATGGCGTGGGATGCGACGACCGGCCGGAAAGTGTGGGGCATCCGGGAGCCGTTCCCGGTGTGGAGCGGCGCGCTCGCCACGGCGGGCAACGTCGTGTTCTATGGCACGCTGGACGGGTGGTTCAAGGCGGCTGACGCGCGCACCGGAGAGCCGCTCTGGCAATTCAAAGTCAGTTCGGGTGTCGTCGGCAATCCGATGACCTATCGCGGGCCGGACGGCAAACAGTACGTCGCGGTGTATGCCGGGATCGGCGGCGACATGGGCGCGCTGATCGCCGGCGACGTCGGGTCGGACGCGCCATTCGACGTTCGGGAACAGGGCACGACGCTTCCCGATCTGGCACAGCACACGAGTTTCGGCGGGACGTTGTTCGTGTTCGCACTCGGAAAGTGATGCACGCCGGCGAGCAGTGCCGTCAGCCGGCGCTAGCCAGCGGGCGCAGCGGACAGGAGGGATGATGGAGTGGCTCGCGGGCCGTGCGCGGCGTTTCGCGCGGCATCTCATGGCATGTCTGGCGGCCTCGATACTGACGCCGGCGATTTTGACGGGTTGTGGCCGCGAGGGGCAGGCGGCTCAACGGATGGACGCGGCAACATTGGTGGCGCCTGGCGCGGGATCGGGCGCGACGTCCGCCACGGCGTCCGCCACGCCGTCTGCGGCGGCCGTGCCAGCGTCTCCGGATCGCGGGGGCAAGAGCGTTGCGCCGGCGTCATCGCCGCAGAGCGGGGGCCCGGTAATGGTCGCGCATCCCGGCAACATTCAGGTCGGGTTGCCGGCCCAGCATCCGTTGCGCGCATTGGCCAATCCGCGCGAGCACGATCCGCGTGCGGCCGAAGAAGGCAAGCAGCTCTTCGTGTCGTACAACTGTGGCGATTGCCACGGCGGCGAAGGCTCGGGCGGGATGGGGCCGAGCCTGCAGGACGGCCGTTGGCATTTCGGCGGCAGCGCCGGCGAGGTGTACGAATCGATCAGTGAAGGACGCCCGGACGGCATGCCTTCGTGGGGCGGCCGGATCAGCGATTCCCAGATCTGGGCGCTGGTCACCTACGTGCGCGCGCTGTCATCGGGGAAAGACGTGAGGACGGAGACCTTCGACGGCGGCGGAACGGTATCGCGCGGCGGCCATTGAGGCCGCCGCAGAGGGTGCTACAGAGGCGACCGCCCGATCACGACTGCGTGGAAGCCGGCGCCGAAGGGTGTAAGGACGCCGCGGTCGCGGCCGCAGAGGCGCGAGCACGGGCCCGCCGCGCCTGAACGGGCGTGAGCCCATCCGGCTTCGGGGCGGCGGCTTCCGCGTGCAGGTAGGCGTTCGGGTCGTGCCGCGTGGCGCCTTGCGGGAGCAGTGTCATGAACGGCCCGAGGTCGCGACGCATCCGATCCTCGTAGAACGACGGCAGTACGTCGGACTCGCCATCGAAATAGCGATGCACCGTCGCATCGGTGTCCAGCAGCTTCCGCACCGTGGAGTGATACTGGATTCGCCCGTTTCCTTCGCTCGACACCGCTCGGACGACATTCATCCAGCGCGGAATCGGGGTCCGCGTGGCCTTGAACCGGCGGGCGATCGAGCGCCAGGAGAACGAATGGCGAGTGAGGTCGATCACCTGGTCGTAGAACGGGCGCCATTCGTAGTTCTTCGGCTTCACGTTCATCGCCTGGTTGTTGTTCAGGAAATGGTGCGGGAACGGCAGCACGCGCCCGGCGCGCTGGAGATCGAGATTGAGCGGCGCCGCGCGGCCGAACGCGGACAGCAGCGAGTAGCCGGGGAACGCGCCCGGGGCGAGCTCCACGAACCGCTTGGTGAGCTCGAACGGCTCGGGTCCTTCGTCGGTGTCCAGACCGAGCACGAAATTGGTCTGCATGTACGGGATGTACCGCAGGATCATGTTCACGTGGTCGGCGACCTGCCGGACCTTGTCCATGCCGACGACGCGGCCGCTCTTCGTCTTGTTGCCGAGCGCGAACCACGACTCGATGCCGGGCAGCACGGCCTTGAAGCCATTGCGCTGCAGGCGGGGCAGCCGGTCCTCCAGGAGGAGCGACAGGCTGCTCTCGGCGATGAAATCAATCCGGCCGGGCGGGACCGCATCCTCGATCGCGCTCAGGGTCTCGTCGAAGCGGACGCCGAAGTTCGGATCGTGCCACGCGACGCGCGGCTGGCGGAACTTCGTCAGCAGGAATCGCAGGTCGTCGCGCAGCTGGTCGGTGTCGAGCGGCTGGTAGTCGACCGTCGAGTCGATGCAGAAGCTGCACGTGTACGGGCAGCCGAGACTCGCGAGCATCGGCACGATCTTGATCGCGGGCGCCTTGTCGAGCGTCTCCTCGATGAACTGCCAGCGCGCCCGGACGCCGGGCAACTGCAGCGGCTGGCGCGGGGCGGCGATCGAGAGACCCATCGGGCGATGCGGCGCGCACTCGCGGAGGACATCGTCGATGATCGACTGGTCCGTGAATCCGAGGACGTAGTCGAAGTACCGGACCGAGTCCTCCGGATAGCACCGTGCGTGTGGGCCACCGAGCACGGTGACCGTGCCCCGCTGGCGATAGAGCGCGCTGAGCGCGTACGCGAGCTGCGCCGTTTCGCTGAAGGCGCCGATGAAGACGATGTCGGTTTCAGCCGGAAGGGCGGCGTTGAGATCCTCGTAGCCCGTGTAGCACACGTACGACACGTCGTGACCGGCCTCTTCGCACCACACCCCAATGACCTGAGGCATGATGCTCGCGAGATTCGCGTTCATCAGACGTGACCAGAGACCATGGGCCGGTCCATTGGAAACGAGGTCGATCACGCCGATTCGCAATTTTCGCATGTGCGCTCCGCCCTAGGCGACAGGTACCGTACGGCAACGTACGTGCGGGACCGCCCCGGCGGGCGTTCACGCATGTCGCATACATATGATTGGCGCGCGCATTTGTTCCGGCGCGCGCCGCTTTCGGTGCCGCTACGGCCTGGGTCACGCCTGCGGCCATGGGCCGCTGGTGACGTGCACAGCCAGAGATTCTGGCGAGCAGAGATCGCCCGACGTGAGATCCGACACATTCTACGCATCGCGCGCCCCGCCGATAGGGCCATGTGGCGAAAGCTGGGGATGTTGGGGTGGCCGCGGGCGGTCGGCGAACCGGATCGCGCGCGGGGGCGGCCGGTAGCGCCAAACCAACGGTCCTGGCCAGCGGTGCCGTTGCCGTCTGGTGTTGAACAGTCCTAACAGATTATACAGCAATAGTTTAGCCAGCCTGATACACACCCAACCGAAACTCGCCGGACTGGGCATTAACTAACCCGTCGGCGTGACGTCCTATAGGCAAATCCTGCGGCCTCAGCGCCGCACTCCGGAGCGGTCCAAACCGGGCTCCGCGAGCGACGTCACGCGGCGTATGCCGCACGGAACCGGGAGGCAATCCAATGCAGCTCGACGCGAAAGGCCGGACAATTGGTAGTGCGGTGTGCGCGATGATGGTGGCGGCTGTCCTGACGGCGTGCTCCTCATCGAGTACGGCACCCGTGACGCTGAGTGACGCGCAGGTCAGTACCGATCTCGCTTCGGCCGCGGCCGTTGCCGCGGCCACGCAGGCCGGCGACTTCTCGACGCAGGAGTCTCAGGCGGGTGCCGAGTCCGAGATGATGGAGCCGTTCGGTCAGATGATGGCGCTGGGCAGCAAGCGCGCGGCGGTTCGATCGGCATGCACCACGGGCTCGTTCAGCGGATCGCTGACATTCCCGGCCGCCAATCCTCGCGACACGATCTCGATCTCGCGCACCTGGGAGTTCTTCGCGGCGGGCGCGTGCGAGAACATGTACGTGGCGGGCACCACCGATTCCATCGTCTTCACGACTGAAGTGTCGGCGCAACTGAACGGTGCGCGCGGATTCTGGCACACGCATCACGCGGACAACCGGATGAACTGGGTGACGGGCCACCCGGCGTTGTCGAGGGCATCCACCCACGTCTGGAGCGGGATCGAGTCGGGCACCGACACGTCCTCGTTCAGCCGCGACGTCGCGGAGTCCCGCCAGTATGCTGCCGCGTCCGCGGACACGGTGGGGAACGTGACCTTCCCGCACCCCCGTGACGGCGCGTTGTATCCCGCGAGCGGTACATTCACTCGCTGGGTCAGTGCCGACGTCACATTCAGCGGGCCGACGAGTGGCAGCAAGCAGGTCGCGCGACACATCGTCGTGACGTTCAACGGGAGTGAGATCGTGCCGATCGTGGTGTATGATGTCTCGACCGGTGCGGTGGCGCTGACGTGCCAGCTCGATCTGGCCTCCGGGGAAATCGTCAGCGGCAGCTGCACGAGCTGAGTGGGATTCTTACCGGGCGGCCGTTCACGTGGCCGTTCGGGAGTCGGTACACGAAGGGCCGGTTGCAGACGATCGCAGCCGGCCTTTCGCGCCTCGCGCCTGGCGGGCACGAGACCTGCCCAGTGCTCTGCCAGCATGGATCTCCACTCCGGTGCGCCGTTCTGGCTCGTCCGCAACGGACTAGACGCGGAACTCCCGCCGCTCGACAAGCACGAGCGATGCGACGTGGCGATCGTCGGCGCCGGCGTGACGGGTGCGCTGGTCGCCGATGCACTCATCCGCGCGGGTCTCGACGTCGTGCTCGTGGACCAGCACATGCCGGGCATGGGGAGCACCGCCGCGAGCACGGCACTGCTCCAGTACGAAATCGACGTCGAGCTCCAGGAACTCATCGAGTACACCGGCGAATCCTCCGCCGCGCGTGCCTATCAGCTCGGCGTCCGAGCGATCAGCGATCTGGAACATCTCGCCGCCCGCCTGCCCGGGGACTGCGGATTTGCGCGGCGTGAGAGTCTCTATCTCGCGAGTCGCGCGTCGCACGCGCGCCGGCTCGCGCGCGAGGCCGATCTCCGGCGGGCGCATGGCATTCGGGCGGAGTGGTGGGACGCGCGGCGGGTCGAGGCTACATACGGCCTTCCATCGTCGGGAGCCGTGTGGTCAGCGGACGCCGCGCAGGTGGATGCCGTGCGGCTCACGCGCCATGTACTCGCACGGGCGTGCCGCGGCGGACTGCGGCTCTACGTCCGGACGAACGTCACGGCGTGCGAGACGAGACGCCGCGGCGCGACCATCACGTCCGATCGCGGCGAAACGGTGCGAGCCCGGTGGGTGATCTTTGCGACGGGATACGAGCTTCCGCCAATGGTCTCGCGGTCGCTGGTGCGCCTCCACAGCACCTACGCGGTCGTGACGGAGCCCATTCCCTCGCAACGTCAGGGCGAGATGCGCTGGAGCGGGCAGTGCCTCGTGTGGGAGTCGGCCCGCCCGTACTTCTACATGCGGATGACTGACGACGGCCGGATCATCGCGGGCGGAGAAGACGTCCCGTTCAAGGATGCAGCGGCGCGTGACGTGTTGATGCCCGAACGCACGAGCCTTCTGATGCGCCGCCTCCATTCGATGGTTCCGGCTGCCAAGGCGGAGTTGGCGTTCTCGTGGGCCGGGACATTTGCCGAGACAGCGGATGGTCTCCCATACATCGGACCCGTGCCGGGACATCCGGCGATCCTCGTCGCGCTCGGGTATGGAGGGAACGGCATCACGTTCAGCATGATCGCCGCGCGGTTGCTCGCGGCGCACTGTGCGCCCGTCCCCGAGGCTGGCCTCGAGCCGGATCGTGGTCTGTTCCGGCTCGGCCGGCCGGCGACGCGAACCCGAACCCGCTAGGACAACGCGGACAAGGCGACAGCGCGTACAACGCGCCGCCGGCTTGGCGTGTGCTGGGAGCGCCGCATACCTTCGGTATGACCTCAGTGATCCTGGCAACCATGACTGCCGGTGTCGTGCTGTCGTGGGGCGCGACCGCGCGCGCGCAGGCGGCGGCGCCGCCGGAGCCGCAATCGCAAACGCCATCACATTCGCCGCCGCCCCACCATCCGATGACGACGGCCGACCTGTCCCTCCTCAAAGGAGTGTCGGATCCGCAGATCTCGCCCGATGGGCGATCCGTCGCGTACGTGCGGACGACATTCGACTATCAGGGCGACAAGACGACATCGGTCATCGTGATCGTGGATGCCGCGTCCGGCGCGGCTCGCCACGTGGTGCAGGGTACGGCGCCGCAGTGGTCACCTGACGGCCGCTCGCTGGCGTTCCGCGACGATGCCGAATCGCAGAGCGGTATCTGGATCTACGACATCGCGACCGACCATCGCCGGTTTCTCGTGGCGGTGCCGGTCACGAACGCGTGGCTGGGGTCACTCGCTGTCAAGAACTTTGCGTGGTCACCTGACGGGTCGGCGATCGCGTATGTGGGGACGGACAGCGTGGTCCCACCCGCGCCGCGTCCGGATGGCGACGCGCCCGCGGCGGCCGACGTCGAAGTGTTCTCCCGCATCATGTACAAGACCCGGACGGGATTCACCGACAACCGGCGCACGCATGTGTACGTCGTGCCGGTCGCATGCGGGGCCGCGGCGGCGTGCACGCCGCGCGTACTGACCCCAGGATCCTACGACGAGCATTCCCTCGCGTGGTCGCCGGATGGGCACCGGATCGCGTTCGTGAGCGACCGCTCTCCCGATCCGGACAACGCCTACACCAATGATCTGTGGACCGTCGATGTCGCGACGGGGCAGATCACGCGGTTGACCGACACGCCGAGCGCGGAGTTCTCGCCCGTGTGGTCTCCGGACGGCAAGCAGATCGCGTTCCCGGCGTGGCGGCGCCCGAACAACACCAAGGACAGTCCGGCGGAAGACACGCATGTGTGGGCGATAGCCGCCACCGGAGGAGCGGCGTGGCCGGTCGCGCCGTCACTGGACCGGCGGGTGGGACAGGTGAGCTGGCCGCCGGCGAGCGGGATGGTGTACTTCACGGCGACGGATCACGGGTCGATCTCAGTCTACCGGGCGACGGCGACGGGTGGCCCGGCCCAGCGGCTCACGACCTGCCAGTGCCAGGTGCCGCAGTATTCGGTGGATCGCGCGGGCCGCTGGATGGCGTACGCCGAGAACGATCTCACGCACCCGAGCGAAGTCTGGATCGCTGCCGCCGACGGACGAGGGCCACGGCAACTCACCCACGATCAGGATTCGTTGCAGGCCGCGGTCGCGCCGGCCGAGAGCGAGACATTTGAATTCACGAGCTTCGACGGCATCCCGGTGCAGGCGTGGCTCATCAAGCCTTCCGGCCTGCGGCCGGGCGAGCGGTATCCGCTCATTCTGTCGATCCACGGCGGCCCGCACAGCACCTTCGGCAACACCTTCTCGGTGAACAACCAGGTGCTGGCTGGACGCGGGTACGGCGTGCTCGCGATCAACCCCCGGGGCACCAACGGCTATGGGCAGGCGTTCTCGGACGGATCACTGCTCAACTGGGGCGGCGGCGACTACCACGATCTCATGGCTGGTCTCGACACGGTGATCCGGCGTAACGCGTGGATCGACCCGGCACGGCTCGGCGTGACGGGCGGGAGTTACGGCGGATTCATGACGAACTGGATCATCACGCAGACCCCCCGGTTCAAGGCGGCGGTCTCGCTGTACAGCGTGAGCAACCTGATCAGCTTTTATGGAACGTCGCTGTACACCGATCTCATAGAGGCGGAGTTCGACGGGCTGCCCTGGGACAACTATCCGTTGCTCTGGCAGTGGTCCCCGCTCGCCCATGTAGCGAGTGCGCGGACCCCGACGCTGTTCATCCACGGCGACGCGGACAATGACGTGCCGATCTCGCAGGCGGAGGAGATGTACGTTGCGTTGCGCAAACAGGGCGTGGCCTCGACGCTGGCCCTGTATCCCGGGGAGGGCCACGGGTTTCACCGCCCGGCGCACAACCTGGACAGCCTGCTTCGCCTCGAAGCGTGGTTTGATCACTATCTCGGCAGCGGCGGGAGAGCGAGCGCCGCGGGAGGAAGGGAGTAATGAGTGTGCCAGCAAATGGGAAAAACGCGACACTGTACCGCTGGGAGTCGATGCCGCGCGAGGTGATCTCGCCGGTGATCGAGCGGCGACTGGTCACGGGCGACCGGCTGATGGTGGCGCATGTCTACATCAAGAAGGGGGGCATCGTGCCCCTCCATTCGCACGACAATGAGCAGGTGACCTACATCCTCGAGGGTGCGTTGCGTCTGTGGGTCGGCGCCGAGGGATCGCCGGAGCAGAGAGTGCACGACGTCCACGCCGGGGAGGTGCTGGTGATCCCGTCCAACCTCCCGCACAGGGCTCAGGCACTGGAGGACACGCTGGACGTCGATGTGTTCTGCCCGCCGCGCCAGGATTGGCTCGACAAGACCGACGGATACCTGCGGGGCGGGGAGAAGAGGTAGGGGAACAGCAAGGGTGGCACACTGGTGGGAGAAGGGGGAGGACGAAGGCCGGCTGCCACCAGCAGCCGGCCTTCGTATTCCGGGCGCATGTCAGGCGAATTTCTGCCCGGCACCCCGCCGATCCGCGAGGGTCTGGACGGCCGGTGGTCCCTGGCCCGTAGGCGTCTGCCCCCAATCTGAGGGGTTTCGCAGTTCTCGGTTGTCTTGTAAACGCCGCGCCTTTGGGCGCGCGGGCGCGAGCGCGCTCCTGAAGTTTGCCAGACGGCATGGCAGGCCGGGAGGAGTTCGTCAGTCCGCGCTCGAGCGTTGATGCCGTCAGGGACCTTCCAGACCGGAGATGTGCGCATGCATCGATCTCTCCGTATTACCGTCGGACTACTCCTCTTGCTGCAACTCCCGGCGCTGGCGTTGGCTCGCGCTCAGGGACCTGCGACCCGGGTGATCAATGGCAAGGTCACCGACGCCGAGACCGGGCAGGGACTGCCCTCGGTGGCCGTCATCATCAAGGGTACGCTGCTTGGGACGCATACCGGCGACGATGGATCATTCAGCCTGCCGACCGGGCCCGGCACGCTCACACTGAGCTTCCGGCGCATCGGCTACCTCCAGGCCGACCGTCCGGTCACCGCGGACGAGAAGACCGTCGAAGTCGCGCTCAAGCACGACGTCCTGAAGCTGAACGAGACGATCGTGACGGGGCAGGCGACCGGGGTGACCCGTGAGAACGCCGCGAACGCGGTGGCCACCGTCAACGCCGAAGAAATCTCGCATGTGCAGGCCCAGACGACCGAGCAGGAACTCCAGGGCAAGGTCGCCGGCGCGAACATTCAGGCCAACTCGGGCGCACCGGGCGGGGGCATGCAGGTTCGCCTTCGCGGTACCACGACCGTCATCGGTGGCTCGGATCCGCTCTACGTGGTCGACGGCGTCATCATCAGCAACGCCGCCACGGCGTCGGGCGCCAACTCGATCACCAAGGCGTCGGGCTCACAAGGCCTCTCGTCGAACGAAGACAACGCATCGAACCGTCTCGCGGATCTGGACCCCAACGACATCGAGACCATCGAAGTCCTCAAGGGAGCGTCGGCCTCCGCGATCTATGGATCCAAGGCCTCCAACGGCGTGGTCCTGATCACGACCAAGCGCGGGCATGCCGGGAAACCGGAGCTCAAACTCAGCCAGCGGTTCGGCACGAGTGCGATCTCGCACGAGCTGGGGTCGCGGCTGTTTCCGGATTCAGCGGCGGTCGTCGGGCAGTACGGCCCGTCGGCGCTCAAGTTCTTCACTCCTGGCGTCACGTACAACCACGAGGATGAACTGGCCGGGCACAAGCCGCTCTCGTACCAGACGACGGCGAGCCTGGGCGGCGGATCGGATGCGACGCAGTACTACGCCTCGGGTGTGATCGAGCACGATGGCGGTATCATCGACAACACCTTCTTCGACAAGCAGGCGCTCAACCTCAATCTGCATCAGACACTGGGACCGAAGCTCGACTTCGGATTGAACAGCACCTTCTCGCACACGGCCGACGCTCGTGGGTTGACGAACAACGACAACACCACGACCAGCTTCTATACGGCGCTCCCTGCGACGCCGAGCTTCGTCAACCTGCAGGCCGCTTCCGACGGGAATTATCCGAACAACCCATTCGCGCCGAGCAACCCGCTGCAGACGGCGGCATTGCTGACCAACGGTGAGAGCGTCAACCGCTTCATCGGATCCGGGACGCGGTACGGCGCACCTGATCACGACCCAGCGCAACAGCCTGAACCTGATCCTGAACGGCGGTATCGACTACTTCACGCAGAGCAACGCGCTGTATTCGCCGCCCGAACTGCAGTACGAGATCGTGTACGGGAATCCCGGCACGAGCGTGGCGGGCTCCACGGTCAACGAGAACGCCAACGTCAACGCGAGCCTGGTCGAGGTGTTCACGCCCGCCGGCGGTGCTTTCACGGCGACGACGTCGGCGGGTGTGCAGCAGGAGACGCGGTATCTCAATACGTTCCGCGATCTGGCGAAGAATCTGAGTCCTGGCCTCTCCAACATCGACCGCGGTACGATCAGCAACGTCGAGCAGTTGCGCCAGAACACAGTCGACAAGGGGCTCTACGCGCAGGAAGAGTTCCTGGCGTTGCACGAGAAGCTGTTGCTGACCGTCGGCGGCCGCGCGGACGAGAGCAGCAACAACAACAACCCGACGAAGCTGTACTTCTATCCGAAGGCCTCGGCATCCTACCGGCTGTCGCAGGGTATCGGCTTCATCGACAACGTGAAGCTGCGGGCCGCGATCGGTGAGTCCGGCAACGAGCCGCTGTTCGGGCAGAAGTTCGGCGAGCTGCTGGCCGCGAACATTACCGGGTTGCCGACGCAGCAGATCGCGGGGGCCGTTGGCAACCCCAATCTGCAACCCGAGCGGCAGCTGGAAATCGAAGCTCGGCTTCGACCTCACGATGTTCAACAGCAAGGCGACACTCGGCTGTGACCGGCTACCAGAAAAACATGTCCGACCTGCTGCTCCAGCGGGCGTTGGCCGCCGTCGGCCGGTATCGACACCGAGTTCTTCAACGGCGGCAGTCTCCGCACCCGAGGCATCGAAGTCGAAGCCTCGGTGGCGCCGATCCAGCGCGGAACTTCACGTGGACGGTCGACGCGAACTTCTCCAAGGACGCCAGCATCATCACGTCGCTGCCGGTTCGCTCCATTCAGTCCGGGCGGCTTCCCTCCGGAGTTCGGCTCGTTCGAGATCCAGAACGGCAAATCACCGACGCAGATCATCGGCAATGCGCTGCAACCGGACGGGTCGGAGGCCATCAAGACGATCGGGGATGCGAACCCGGACTATCGCATCGGGTTGAGCAACACGCTGACCTATCACCACGCACACGTCTACTTCCTCTTCAACTGGCAGAAGGGTGGTGACGACATCAACCTGACCCAGTTGCTGTACGATCTCAGCGGCACGAGCAGCGACTTCGCGAAGCAGGTGCAGGTCCGCACGTCCGGGGGCAAGGACACCACCGAATGGCGCTCGGTCCCTATCGCGTCAACAACTGGGTCCAGAACACCGTGCAGTACGTGCAGGACGCGTCATTCATCAAGCTGCGCGAGCTGTCGCTGTCGTACGACCTGCCGACAGCCTCGTCTGCGCACTTCGGACGCGGCTACGATCGGCTCACGATCGCCGAGGGCGAAACCTGATCACATGGACGCAAGTACCAGGGTCTGGATCCGGAAGTGAGCAACTTCGGTAATCAGGCCATTGCCCGAAACGTCGACGTCGCGCCATTCCCGCCCAGCCGGACGTTCTGGTTCGGCCTCAACCTGGGGTTCTGACGCCATGTCATTCATACATATCGTGCGGCGCCTGAGCCGGAGCCGGTCCATCGTATCGCTTGCCGCGGCCGGTGCATTCGCCGCGATGTGCCAACTCCATGGTGCCCGACCTCAACAACGCGGCGATCGCCGACTTTCAGTCCGCTCCAACCGGAGCCGCCGCCGGCGCGATTGCGGTGGGGCTGGTGCGCGGCAGCCGTGACAATCTGGCCCTGGTCCTCCAGAACATGGGGATTCTGGGCCGGGAAGGTTTCGAGATGGGAGTCGCGCAGGGTGACCTGCCGTTGTACACCAACGGGCCGATCGACCCCGAACACGTTCTTCGTGGGCCAGATGTGGGCCGGTGAATACGCGGATCTGCGCGCGGCCAACACGGTGCTCGATGCGCTGGAGAAGGTGCCGGATCTCACGACTGCCCAGAAGGAAGGCCTCACCGGGTTCGTGCAGACGATGGAAGCGTTCGACCTGGGGATGCTGGCCGCCACCCGCGACACGTTCGGCCTTCCGATTGCGGTCGACATCAGCCCGACCGGTGACCCGGCCCCGGTCGCGTCCAAAGCCGAGGTCTACCAGCACATCATCAACCTGCTCGACTCCGCGAAGACGCATCTGCAGGCTGGGGGGTCATCGTTCTCCTTCGCCCTGCCTGCCGGCTTCGCAGGCTTCGATTCGCCCGCGACGTTCCTGACCGTGAATCGCGGGCTGCGGGCGCGCGCCGACATTCTCACCAATGACTACGCGAGCGCGTTGACGGACCTGGCGGCATCGTTCCTCAACGAGTCCGCAGCGTTGTCGGAAGGTCCACAGTTCGATTTCTCGAACAACTCGGGAGACGAGCCCAATCCGAATTTCGCTCCGTTCCTGTACGCGGCGCCGCAACTGGTGACCGACGCGCAGCGGCAGGTGGCCGACACCACCCGCGATGCCCGTGTTGGGCAGAAGCTGGTATCGGTGCAATCGTTCACGCTGGACGGCATCACCAGCAACGTGCAATTCACTCTCTATAACTCCACCACGTCGCCGGAGCCGATGCTGCGCAACGAGGAGCTGATCCTCCTGCGGGCCGAGGCCGAACTCGGCACGGGGGACGTCGCCGGTGCGACAGCGGACATCAACTTCATCCGGACCACGGCCGGCAATCTTGCGCCGATCGCGAATCCGTACGTTCCCACGACCAATCAGCCGACGCTGCTCGATGAGCTGCTGTACGAGAAGCGCTACTCGCTGATGTGGGAGAGCGGGAACAACTGGATCAGCATGCGCCACTACGACAAGCTCAATCAATTGCCCAAGCAGCAAACGAGCGAGCGGATATTCCCCATCGTTCCGTACCCGCTCGCGGAATGCCAGGCACGTACACCGCAGCCCAAGGGCTGCACGACAGTCACCGGGTCCTGATCATGCATCACACTCATCCGATGTCCCGCTCGTACAGCTCGCGCGCCGGGTTCTGGCGCGAGACATGGTTCACCACCCAGGCCACCACGGTGTTGGCCACATGGTTCGCCATCGGCGGCGGCGCGGTTCTCGCCGGCGCGCTAGCGGCACCACCTGCGGGCGCGCAGGTGGCGGGCAGCCAGTCGTTCGTGACGGTTGTCGTGGGGCATCGCGATGGGACACCGGCAGCAAAACGGGTGTCAGCGCCGGCGGCGGACCCCGCGCCGCTGTCGGCCGAGCAGTTGTTGTCGCTCGGTTCTCCGGTCAAGGGATCGGACGATCCGGTGTGGCAGCCCGACGGGTCGCACATTTCGTTTCTCGGTTCCTACGGCGGCCCGGCCGGTATCTGGTCGGTCAGTCCGACGGGGAGCGGCGCGCCGGAACAACTGGTGAGCGACGCGCCGCTCGTGGGGCTCGACTACACGGCGGGGCAGCATCCGTTGTGGTCGCCGAAGGGTGACTACGTGGCCTACGTCTCGACCAAGGGTGGCGACGCACCGGAGATCTGGCTCTGGTCGGCGCGCGAAAGGTCGGATGCGCAGCTCACGCATCTGGGCGGCGGCATCTATTCGATGTCATGGGCGCCGGACGGCACGCACATCGCGCTGTCCGACGACCGCTATGGCAGCCAGGATATCTTCGTCGTGTCAGTGCCGGGGGGGCAGATTCTCCGGCTGACGGGCGGACCGCGCTACGCGGTCTTCCCCGGGTGGACCCCCGACAGCAAGACGGTGCTGTACGACCGGCTCGACAGCCGGTGGGTCGATCACGACCTCCTGGCGGTTCCCGCGGACGGCAGCACCGCGCCGCGGCTCGTCGTGGCCGACCACAACTTCTTCGACTATCGCGGCGGCGGATCCTTCGGGTATCCGATGGTGTCGCCCGACGGCAAGCAGGTGCTCTTCCGTTCGCAGCGCAGCGGTTGGGTGAACTACTGGACCGTGCCGGTCGAAGGGGGCGCGCCTCGCGCGGTGTCCGCGGAGTCGGCGGAGCAGAGCGACGGTGGCTGGTCTCCCGACGGGAAGTGGATCGCGTTCGTGGCGAACCACAACGGCACGAAGGGCCTGTACGTCGTCAGTGCAACGGGGGGGACGCCGCGCGCGCTGGTGGCGCCGCCCGAGGGCATCGTGTCCAAGGCGGCGTGGTCGCCGGACGGCCAGCGGATCAGTTACACCTTCGGCACCAGCGTCAGCGCCGCCGATCTCTACACGGTGGACGTGAAAACCAGTAAGACCACGCAACTGACCACGTCCACACCGGCGGGCTTTCCTGTCGCCGGTCTCGTGACCCCGCGCAAGATCACCTACCCGAGCGCCGATGGTTTCACCATCTCGGCGTATCTGTACGAACCGCGCGGGTTGAAGCCCGGCGAGAAAGCGCCCGGGATCATGTGGATGCACGGGGGCCCGACCGGCCAGTGGGTCGACAGCTATCAGCCGCAGGTGCAGTACTTCGTGGAGCGCGGCTACGCCGTGCTGATGCCCAACATTCGCGGGAGCGCCGGGTACGGCCTGGCGTTCGAGGATGCGAACAACGGCTGCTGGGGCCACTGCGATCTCAAGGACGTGCTGGCGGGCGTGGACTATCTCAAGCGGCAGCCGTACGTGAATCCCGAGAAGATCGGCATCACGGGCGGAGTTATGGCGGGTGCATGTCCATGTCGGCGATCGCGAACGCCCCGGGCGTCTTCCAGGCGGCGATTCCCGAGTCCGGCTACGGTGACTGGGACGCATTCCTCCAGTTCAACGACGAGATGCAGCACAACCAGCTGCTGGCGTACGAGTTCGGGCCGTATCCGGACAGCGCCGCGGTCTATCGCCGCAACTCGCCGATTTACAACATGGCGCGCGTGACGACGCCGACGCTGCTGCTGCAGGGTGAAGGCGCGACCGCGTCGTGGCGTCCGGCCGAGATGCCGGTGCCGGCGTCGATCGACTTCGCGCGCGCGCTCGACCAGCACTACAAGCTTTTCCGGCTACAAGTCGTACCCGGGAGAGACCTACTACATCAAGGGCACGACAACATCCGGCAGAAACTGGCGGACATGCTCGCCTTCTCTCGACCAGTATCTCAAGGACGGCCTGCGAACCGCGCCGTCGGCCGCCCCGACCACGACGGCTGCTTCGGCCCAGTAGCAGTTCGCGTATCAGGTCCACGACCGGCATTCCACGCCGATCAACCGCCGTCCTCGGTGTCGTCCTTGCTGGCGTCCAATCGCTTCGGAGAATCGTCGTCATGAATCGCCGTGTCCTGGTCACGCTCGCGGGGCTCTCCCTCGCGAGCGTCGCGGGGTGCAGTCATCCGTCGTCGCCGCGGTTCGAAGTCAGCTTCCCCGCGTCGCTGAATGGGCAGCCGATCACGGGCCGCGTCTTCGTCACCCTGTACACCCGCGGCGACGTGGAGCCGCGGATCGCGGCGTACCAGTCGGCGCGAGTGCGCGTGGGCCGGATTCCGTTCTTTGCGGCCGACGTTGACCAGCTCAAGCCTGGCGACCATGCGATCATCGACACGAGCGCCGTCGGCTATCCGCTGTGGAGTCTCCGCGACCTGCCCGCCGGCGACTACTACGCGCAGGCGGTCTTCAACGTCTACACGCAGTACCACCGCGCCGACGGCCACGTGATCTGGGCGCACCAGGACCATGGCGATGGACAGCGCTGGGCCTACTCGCCCGGCAACCTGGTGAGCACGCCGGTGAAGGTGCACCTCGACCCGGCAGCCGGCTTCGACGTCCAACTCACATTCGACCATGTGCTGCCGCCGATCGATTCGATCCCCGACACCAAATGGGTCAAACGCATTTCGATCCAGAGCGACACCCTGACCAAATGGTGGGGCGTTCCGCAGCGGCTTGGCGCCATCGTGCTGCTGCCCAAGGGCTACGACGAGCATCCGAACACGTACTATCCCGTCCTGTATGAGCAGTCGCACTTCTCGCTCGACGCGCCATTTGGCTTCACCGCCGGACTCGGCGCCGCCGGCGGGCTCGATGACGCCGGTGCGGCTGGCGCCGGTGAACCCCCGGTCGAACGTCGAGGGCCCGCGCGCGTTCACGGGCAACGGGAAAAAGGAATCCGGGTACGAGTTCTACAAGTCGTGGATCTCGCCCAATCTCCCGCGGATGATCGTCGTGACGTTCCAGCATCCGACGCCCTACTTCGACGACTCGTATGCAGTCAATTCCGCCAACAACGGCCCGTACGGCGACGCGATCATGCGCGAGCTGGTGCCCTACGTCGAATCGCATTTCCGCATCATCAAGAAGCCGTACGCACGCGTACTGAGCGGCGGATCCACGGGCGGCTGGGAATCCCTGGCGCTGCAGCTCTACCATCCGGAGTTCTTCGGTGGCACGTGGACGTTCTTTCCCGATCCGATCGATTTCCGCCGGTACCAGCTCATCGACACCTACGCCGATTCCAACGCGTTCGTCGTCCCGAACGCGGCACCCGGCGCGCCGGAGCGCATGATGCAGCAGTCGCCGGAGGCCCAGCCGGTGGCGACGATGCGGTCGATCGCGCAGATGGAATACGCGTCCGGGACGCACGGACGGTCGGCTGCGCAGATCGACATCTGGAACGCGACGTATGGACCCGTCGGTGATGACGGCTATCCCCGGCAGCTCTTCGATCTCCGCACTGGAAAGATCGACCCGACGGTGGCGACGTACATGCGCGACCACGGGTACGACCTCCGATACTATGCGGAGCAGAACTGGCCGCGGATCGGGCCCCAGCTCGTCGGGAAGCTCCACATCCTGACCGGCGACATGGACGATTTCTACCTGGCCCCCGCCGTCTACATGATGGAGGATTTCCTCGACGGGACGACAAATCCGCACTATACCGGTGATTTCCGCTACGGACGTCCGATGAAGGGTCACGGCTGGCAGCCGATGACCAACGCAGATCTGCTGCGGGAAATGGCCGCGCAGATCGCGAAGAGCGCTCCACCGGGGGAGCCGACCGCATCCTGGCGCAACGCCCCCTGATCCACCGTATGGCTGGCGAGGAGGCCGCATGCAGCGAGTCCTGATCGGAATTGGCGCAGCCGCGCTCGGGCTGGTGCTCTCACGGTCCGTGCCGGCGCAGACGGGAGGAGGTGACGGGCCGGGCCAGCAGATACTCAGCGCCGGAGACCTGGTGTCCGTCCGATCACTGGTCGGCGGCGCGGCCCCGCAATGGTCGCCCGATGGCGCGAGCATCATGTTCGGTGGTGCGCTGGGCGAGTCCGACCTGTGGACGGTGGGGCCGTCGGGCGGATTCCCTCACTCGCTGCACATCGACATGGGTGACATCGCGTTCCTCCAGACCCATCAGGCGGCCTATTCGCCGGACGGCAAATGGGTCTCCTACCTCTCGACGCGCACCGGGCCCGCCGAGGTGTACCTCCGGTCGCTGCAGGACGGCCGGGAGACGCAGCTCACGAATCTGGGCGCGCGCATCAACTCCTATTCGTGGTCTCCCGATGGCCAGCAGATCGCGCTGGCAGGCGACAAGTTCGGGAACTACGCCATTTACGTCGTGCAGGTGCGGGGCGGCGCAGTCACGCGCATCACGACGGGCGCGCTCAACGACGTGTTTCCCTCGTGGACGCCGGACAGCAAGCACGTCGTCTTCGTCCAGCTCGACGATCGCTGGGCAGAGCATACCGTCTACGCCATCGATCCGGCCGGCGCCACCATCCCGCGTGCCGTCGTGAGGGACACCGGATTCTTCGACTACGCCGAGGGCGGGGGATTCGGGTATCCGGCCATCTCCGCCGGACGGGGCGACACTCCTGTTCCGGTCACAGCGGAGCGGCTGGGTCAACTACTGGTCCGTTCCGATGAGCGGTGGCGCACCCCGCGCGATCGCTCCGGAGGCCGCCAATCAGAGTGGCGCGCGCTGGTCGCCGGACGGCAAGTCGATCCTGTACGAGGCGCTGTGGAACGGGACGCAGGATCTCCGCGTCGTGAGTGCCGCGGGTGGCGCGCCGCGGGTCGTCGCAAAGCCCGAGGACATGGGCGTCATCAACAACGCCGCCTGGTCGCCGGACGGCGCGCGTATCAGCTACACACTCGAGACGCCGACAGCGGCCTCCGACCTGTACGTCGTGGTGATGGCGGGCGGGGCGCCGGTGCAACTCACGACGTCCGCCGGACCGCCATACATCGCCCCGGCGCTCATCCGGCCGAAGAAAGTGAACTACAAGTCGCCCGATGGTCTGACCATAGCGGCCTATCTCTACGAGCCGGTGCTCAAGCCGGGCGAGAAGGCGCCTGGGATTCTCCTCATTCACGGCGGCCCGACGGCGTCGTTCAACGACACGTATCAGGCCGAGGCACAGTACTTCGCCATGCGCGGGTATGCGGTGCTGCTGCCGAATATCAGGGGCAGTTCCGGGTACGGGCGGCAATTCGAGGATGCGAACAACGGGTGCTGGGGGCGCTGCGACCTCAAGGACGTGGTCGCGGGAGTGGATTTCCTCAAACGGCAGCCGTACATCCTCGCCTCCCGCATGGGGATTACCGGCACGAGCTACGGCGGATGCATGACACTCGATGCGGCCGCGTTCGCACCCGGTGTGTTTCAGGCGGGGATCGCCGGATCGGGCTACGGGGACTGGATCGCCTTCTACAATGAACAGGAACTGCGGCACATCAAGCTGCTCGACTACGAGCTGGGGCCGCTCGCAACGCACGAGAAGCTGTATCGCTCGCTCTCGCCGATCTACTATGTCGACAGCATTCAGACGCCGCTCTTCCTGATCAACGGCGAGGGCAAGGACCTGCCGCGCTCGAACGCCGGCCGCCAGTTTGCCGACCGCCTCGAGTTCCGGTACAAAGCCGGAAAGTTCAAGGCGTATCCCAACGAGAACTACTACATCCGGAGCGCCGCGAACATCCGGACGATGCTCGGCGACATGCAGGCGTATTTCGACCAGTACCTGAAAGACGGCGTGCACGAGCCCGAGCAGCACATGCCGGCCAGTGCCGCCGGGGGCCGTCAATGAAAGCCGACCTCATGATCGCGGGCGCGGCGCTCATGGCCGCAGCCATGGGGCCCGGTCCGGGCCGGCACGCCAGCCGCCTGCAGCGTCCCGCGATCGATAGCATCGCGCTCCAACCGACGAGCGATGCACGCGGTGCGTCCGGCATCGCCGTCCTCACGCGCTCGCAGTCTCCGTTCGGGATGTCACTGACGCCGGATGGCCACCTGCGCTACGACGTCCATCTCCGTGTGAGCGGATTACCCGCCGATCCGCACGTGTATGATGGCGCATCGACGTATGTCGCGTGGGCCACCGTTCCGGATCTCAGTCTTGCGCGACGGCTGGGCCCCGTGGCGGCAGACGGCTCCAGCTCCGGTGAGGTCGACTGGAACAAGTTCATCGTGCTGGTGACGGCGGAGAAGACCGGCGCTCAGCCCGGCGCCAAGCCGGCCGCGGAGCCACACTGGTCGGGCACGATCCTGCTCAAAGGCGTCTCGCCGAGCACGTGGATGCAGCGGTACGGGAGCCACATTCTCAACAACGGCGGCAACCCGCAGTGGTAGTGCCGGCGCCGGTGCTCGCGTGACGGCCACCACGCGGCTCGGCACGCCGCTCACGTGGATGCCCGGCTCACTGTGCAGCGTGCGGTCCCGCCCCGTGGTGACCGCACTGGTCATCGCGGCGTTCGCTGGCTGGACGGGGCCCGGGACCGCTGCCTCGCAGACCGCCCCGGCGGACACGTCGCACGCCGGAATGGGCGGGATGGCGGGGATGCCCGGCATGGCGATGGGGAACGCGGGCCCGGCCGGGGGCCACCGGATGCCGCCGATGCCGGCCGACATTCCGATGATGCCGGGTATGGAGTCGCTCCATCCGCAGGGGCCGGCCTATCTGCCGGGTGCGGGGACCGACGTGGCGAGTCTTCCGGCTGGCGTGGCGAGCACGCCCGTGGAGATGAAGGATGGCGACACGCTCACCCTCGACGCCCGGCTGATCCGCCGCACGATCAAGGGTGCGACGTACGTGATGTACGCGTTCAACGGACAATATCCAGGCCCGCTGATCCGCGTGCATCAGAACGCGACGATCTACGTGCGGTTCACGAACCACATCGACCTGCCGTCATCGATCCATTGGCACGGCGTCCGGCTGGCGAACAAGTTCGACGGCTCAGTGGGCCTCACGCAGGATGCGGTGCCGCCGGGCGGGACCTTCGTCTACCAGATCCACTTTCCCGATGCGGGTCTCTACTGGTACCACCCCCACGTCCGGGAGGACATCGAGCAGAACCTCGGGCTGTTCGGCAACGCGGTCGTCACATCGCCCGATCCGCACTACTACAACGCGGCCAACGCCGAGGCGGTGCTGATTCTGGACGATCTGCTGGTGGACAAACAGGGAATCATCCCTTACGGAAAAGACGCGGCGGATTTCACGATCATGGGGCGGTTCGGCAACCTGTTCCTCGTCAATGGCGAGCCAAACTACCATCTCGCCGTACACCGCGGCGACGTTGTGCGGTTCTTCCTGACGGATGCGTCGAACGCCCGCAGCTACAACCTCAATTTCGGCGGCGCGCCGATCAAGCTGGTGGCGACTGATCTCAGTCTCTACGAGCACGAGCAGATGGTCAGCAACATCGTGATCTCACCGGCCCAGCGCTACATCGCTGAAGTGCGGTTCGACACGCCGGGGACCTTCGCGCTGACGAATCGGGTGCAGGCGGTCAACAACTACGCCGGCGAGTATTTCCCGGAAGTGGATACCCTTGGGACGGTCACCGTCTCAGCCGACCCCACGACCGCCGATCACGCACACGAATTCGCGACGCTGCGCACCAATCCCGCCGTCACATCGGACATCGGCCGGTACCGGAAATACTTCGACAAGCCGGTGGATCACGAGCTGGCGCTGACCGTCAACATCCAGGGGCTGCCGAACTCCATCGTGTCGTTCATGATCGTGGACACGATGTACTTCTCGCCCGTGGAGTGGAACGACGGGATGCCGGACATGAACTGGGTTTCCACCGCCAAGGAAGTCCACTGGATCATGCGCGACCTGGCGACCGGCAAGGAGGATATGGATATCAACTGGCACTTCAAGCAGGGCGACGTCGCGAAGATCCGGATTCGCAACGATGCCAAGTCCATGCATCCGATGGGGCACCCGATCCATTTCCACGGACAGCGGTTTCTGGTCATCGCGCGTGACGGCGTGCCGAACCCGAACCTCGCTTGGCAGGACACGGAGCTCATCCCGGTCGGATCGGCGGAGGACATTCTCCTCGACGCATCCAATCCCGGGACGTGGATGGCGCATTGCCACATCGCGGAGCATCTCGAGGCGGGGATGCACATGATGTTCACGGTGGACCCGGCGCCGTAGCCCGGCGGCGGTGCCTTGCAGTTTGCCTTTGCAGGTTGCCTTGCAGTTTCTCTCCACAATTCCGAGGGAGTCTATGTTACAGATACGACGAGGTCTTCCACTGTCGGTCGCGTGCGCCGGGCTGTTTCTGGCCGGAGCGATCACGGTGCGCGGGCAGGATCCCCGCGCCGCCACGGCGCCGGGCGCGGCGCCGCTCGAGAAAGTGGGCGGCAGTCCGAACATGCACCTGATCGCGCACATTCCCCTCGGCGGGTATTTCCGCGTCGGCGATGCGGACCTCGAGCAGGAGATGTCGCGCCCGTACGCCTACGTCGGCCAGCTCCGCGACCGGCCCGGTTTCACGATCCTCGACATGCACGACCTGAACAACGTCAAGGTCCTCTACAAGTGGAAGATCGAAAACTCGGCACTCCACTCCGGCGACGGCGGTCTCCGCGCGAAGTACTTCAAGCTGCACAACAAGTACTATGTCGCGGTGTGCTTCCAGTTCCTGCAGGGATCCCCCGACGCCGACCTCGGCGCCGTCATCTTCGACGTCACGGGGCTACCCGACACGTCGAAGATCAAGGTCGTCGCGCGCATCCGGGCCCCGAACCTGCCGGGCGGGTTTCACAACCTGTTTGCGTACAAGCACTCGGACGGCCGGGTGCTGCTGTTCACCACGACGACGTCCAGCGTCGCGAACATCTACGACATGGACAAGCTTCTGAGCGGCGACAAGGACCAGGGGCTCGTGGGAACGGTCCCCATCCCGCCCGGCCCCAAGTGGGATGAGGCGCTCCCCGGGATGAACAGCGCGAAACCGCTGTCGATTTCCGGATACCACGACTTCTACGTCGGCTACGACCCCGGGACGCGGCAGGACAAGTTCTACGGCGCCGGCGCCGGCGGGTACTACGTCTTCGACGTCACGCACACCGATGCACCGAAACTGATCACGTCCGTCGTCGGCTCGGCTGGTATCAGCTGGGGCCACACGTTCACACCGTCGCCCGATGGATTGTTCGCGGTCGCGGAGACGGAGTATCAGTGGGCCCCGCTCCGGATCTTCGATCTCCGTCCGGGTCTCGAGGGCAAGGTCCAGGCGATCACGCAGCCCATTGCGGTGTGGAACGCCGACTGGAACGATCTTGCGCACAACCACGAAGTGCGCTGGCCGTACGTCTTCGTGTCGGCCTATGAGGATGGACTCCAGGTCTTCAACATGCAGGACCCGAAACATCCCAAGACCATGGGATGGTACTACACCTGTGAGTGCACGCATGAAACCGGCTTCGGCGGGCTTCCGGATTGGCAGGGTACGAGCATTTACAACGGCGCATTCGGCGTCATGGTACGCAACGCCGATGGCCTGATCCTGCTCACCGACTCCAACACCGGGGCGTGGCTGTTCAAGATGGACGGCTTCAGCGGATGGAATGGCGACGACTGGTCGATGCCGAACATCTCGAGCGCGCAGGACTGGGATCACGGGCCGCCGGGTTCGAGCCATCCGGCGCCGGCGCCCGGCACCAAAGCGGGTGGTAACTAAGCCAGACGGCAGGCCGAGTGGTTGGCCAACCGACGATTTGAGACATGGGGCCGGCTGCTTGACCGCAGCCGGCCCTTGTGTTTCGGCCCGTGTGCACGGGCCGGAACTCGTCCCTGTTTTTCGCCGATCGCCGGCCGCCGGCTGCGTTCCCGTCTTGACAGCCGGTAGGCTGGCGGACTATTAACAGAACCCTGACCCGCGAGGCGTGAGACTCCGTCTCGCTTTTGGCGGAGGGTTGTCGGGTGGCGGCTGTCCGGAATGGTCGTTCGCACGACTCGGCGGATCGGGACGGGCGAACGCGCAGCATCCCCACAGCCGCACTGGCGGCCCGCCGCCTTCATTCTCCGGGGTAGCGAACGACCCCTGAGGCTCACACAGAGGAGAGAACTCCATGGACAGCAGGGCGGAAGGTGCAGGTTCGGCGCGTCATGTGATGATATTGACGCGGGCGGCATCGTGACGACATCCGATGTTCGCTGCGGGTGGATGGTCCGGCGGGGATTGCGGGTACTTCGCGGGCTGATTGGCGCAGCGGCGCTGATTGGGGCCGCCGTGCCTGCGGCTCAAGCGCAGCAGGCGACACTCAAGGGCCGGGTCGAGGACGCCAAGAGCCATGCGCCCATCCCCGGCGCCGCGATCCTGGTGACCGGGACCACAGTCGGGACCAATTCGAGCGACAGCGGTACGTTCACGCTTCGCCTGCCCCCCGACGCCAAGACACTGACGGTGCGCCGGATCGGGTTTCTTCAGGTGATCGTGCCGGTGACGGCGGGCCAGACCACGGCGACGATCGGTTTGGAGCCGGACGTCCTGCGGCTCGAGGCGCAGGTCGTGACAGGTGTCGCGACGACGGTGTCGTCGAAGAACGCGGCCAGCGCGGTTGCGGTCGTGAGCACGCAGGACGTGACCGAAACGCCCGTGCCGACGATGGAGAACGCGCTCCAGGGCAAGGTGCCGGGTGCGGTCATCCAGTCGAATAACGGCGGCGCGCCGGGCGGCGGCATGCAGATCCAGGTGCGTGGCGTGACGTCGATCAACGGTAACGCCTCGCCACTGTACGTGATCGACGGTGTGATCGTGAACAACGAGACGATCAATCCGGACATCAACGCGATCAACCAGGAAGGCGGCGGGGTCACGTCGACCGGTGCTGCCGTCGGCGGGGCGCCGAGTCCGCAGGACAACGGCGTGAACCGCATCGCCGACATCAACCCCGACGACATCGAGAGCATCGAGGTGCTGAAAGGCGCCTCGGCGTCCGCGATCTACGGATCCAAGGCGTCGGCTGGCGTGGTCATCATCACGACCAAGAAGGGCGCGAGCGGCAAACCCAAATGGGATATCGGGCAGAAGGTCGGCCACGCGGCGATCGAGAACACGCTGCCGATTCGCACGTTCCCGACGCTAGGTAGCGCGCAGCTCTGGTACATCAACGACGTCAAGGCGGCGGATGCCGGCACGCCGGCTGCCACCGCGGACAGCGCGCACATCAAATCGCTCTACGCGGGCCCGCAGGACTATCAGCAGCAGTTGTTCGGCAACAGCCAACTCTCGTATCAGACCAACATCAGCGTGGCTGGCGCATCGGGTCCGACGCAGTATTTCTTGTCCGGTCTCTCCAAATATGACAATGGTCTCATGGAGAACACGGGCTACAACAAGCAGTCAGTGCGGTCGAACGTCACGGAGACATTCAACTCCGCGCTGTCCGTTACGGCCAACCTGAACTACATCCACGACCAGACCCGGCGCGGCATCACCGGCAACGACAACATCGGCATCAGCCCGTACAACGTGCTGTCGTTCACCCCGGCGTTCGTCAAGCTGAATACGCAGGGTGCGGGCGGCGTGTGGCCGGTCAATCCGTTCAGTCCGGCGAACCCCTTCGCCGATGCGGTCGAGATCCAGACGCCAGAGGATGTCAGCCGTTTCATCGGCGGTGGCAACATCAACTGGGAACCGATCAGACTCACGCACCAGACACTGACCGTGAACTTTCAGGGCGGTGCCGATCTGGCGAGTGTGCACGACCTCCTGTATGCGCCGCCAGACCTGCAGGTCGAGCAGAGCATACCGACGGCTTTGCCGGGCGCCGCGGTGTCCAACGATGCCACGATCAACTACTTCAACTACTCGATCAACCTCACGCATCACTACACGGGATTTTCGTTCCTCGACGCCACGACGTCGGTCGGCTTCACGCGTGACCGGCGCGACCTGGCCAACCCGGTGACTGTGGGCGTCAACCTGCTCGCCGGGGCTGGCGTGCCGACGGTCGGCTCGGTGCTGTCGAACTTCTACAACCAGACGAAACAGCTCGATCAGTCGCTGTACGCGCAGGAGCAGGTGATCACGCTCAACAACAAACTGACGTTGACGGGCGGCGTCACCGCGGAGCGGTCGACGAATGACGGCGACATCAACAAGTTCTACGCCTATCCGCGGTTTTCAGCGTCCTTCATCGTCCCGCAGTTCGCCGGCTTCATCGACGAGATCAAGCTCCGGGCCGCATATGGACAGTCCGGCAACTTGCCGCTCTACGGCATGAAGTACACGCCATTCAACACGACCGTGCTGGGCGGCGCGAACGGCATCATCGCGAACTCGAACAACGGCGACCCCAACATCAAGCCGGAGTCCGAGGCCGAGATCGAGACGGGTATCGACGCGACATTCTTCAAGTCACGGGCGCAATTCTCGGCCACCGTCTATCAGAAGCGTCTGAACAACCTGGTCCTGCAGCCGACAGTGGACCCGTCGGCAGGGTTCAGCAGTGAGTTCATCAACGGTGGTGAGTTCACGAATGAGGGGCTCGAACTGTCGTTGCAAGCCACGCCGATCCAGATGCAGCGCGGGCTGACGTGGTCCACGACCGTGACCTTCTACCGCAACTACAGCACCGTGAATTCGCTTCCAGTGCAGCCGTTCGAAGCGGGGAGCACGTTCGGATTCGGCGCGGGCTTCCTGGCACCTGGCCGCTCGGTATCCGAAGTCGTCAACCCCAACATCATCGGCAAGGATGGCCTGCCGCTTCAGGTGGGGGACTTCACGCCAGGCTGGAGAATGAGCTACGGCAACACGTTCAACCTCGGCCCATTCCGGCTCTTCGGGCTGATCGACGTGAGTCGCGGGGGCAGCACCATCAACCTGACGGATCTCTATTTCGATGGCAGTGCGCAACTCTACGGCGACTCGGCCAAGGCGGCCAACCGGCTGTCGAAATTCGGCAACGGACTGACGCCCTATGTCCAGGACGCGAGCTTCCTGAAGCTCCGGCAGGTTTCTCTGAGCTACACGCTTCCGACGAACCTCGTCGCGAGGATCCCGGGCAACCGTGTCACGAGCGCCCGGCTCGAGGTGAGCGGGTACAATCTCTGGACGAGCACCGGATATGACGGGCTCGACCCGGAAATCAGCATCAACGGCAATCAGACAATCACTCGTGGCCAGGACATCAGTCCATTCCCTCCGGCCAGGACGTATTTCCTCGGCCTCGACCTGGGGCTCTAACATGAGACATTCACATACAGCGCGAGCCGGAGTGGCCGGCCAGCCCCGTCGCACGGCGAAATTGAAGGGAGCCGCGATCCTGGGCGTACTCGGACTGGCGGCCATGGCGGCCTGCAAGGACTCCAACGTTCCATTCTTCACGGCGCCGACGTCGGTGCCGAATACGCCGGCCGGTATCGACAACGGTATCACTGGGTTGATCAGCGGAACGCGACTCGACCTCGGGACATTCGTTCTCAACATGGCGGGCTACGGCCGTCAGGGGGGCAACTTCACCAACACGGAGCCACGCTTCATCACGTACAACCTGGGCGTGGTTCCCACCGTGGCGTCCACGGGTGCTACCGGCGGGGTGTGGGGATTCGAATACACGAACATCCTGCAGGGAAAGCAGATCATCGCGACGTTGCCGAAGGTGGCTCCGGCGTACACGACCGCGCAGATTGCGGGCATCACCGGATTGGTGCAAACACTCGAGGCGTACAACTACATGATCGTGGCCGAGATGCACGACACGACGGGTCTCGAGATTCAGCCCGGTTTCGGGGCGACGACGGCTCCGACCCAAGTCTGCGTCAAGGACGGCTGGGCGTACATCGTGTCGCTGCTTGATTCGGCAAACGACAACCTGAACATTGCCGGTAACATCCCCATCCCCGTCGTCCTGCCGCCCGGATTCAGTGCGGTTAGTACGACCGCGGGACCCAGTACTGCCCAGGGCTCGTTCGCGGCCTTCAACCGCGCGCTGGCTGGAAAGGCGGGACTGGAATTGGCGTACGCGATCGCGCGTCACACGCCGGCATCATCGCCAACGCCCACCTCTCCTGGGGTGCCGAACGTGGCTGCGCTGACGAAAGCCGACAGCGCCATTACCGCCTCGGCGCTCTTCGATCCGGGATCGCTGGCGCCGAATCCGGTCGGCGGGTTCACGACGACGGACCCATTTGCGGTGTTTTTCGACTTCAGCGCGACATCGGGAGATCTGGTCAATCCTATCAACGGCCTGGCCAACACGCTCTGGCTGCTGAAGGAGATGACCGCAGACCAGGACACGGCTGATCTGCGCTGGCGGGCAAAGATCGCTCTGGATACTACCCACATCATCCAGCAGCCGACGTATTCGCCGTCAGCGGCACCGTATCACTACGCCGCGTACCCGTCGACGAATTCACCCATACCAGTCATCCGGAACGAGAGCCTGACCCTGATCGAGGCGCAGGTCCAGCTCGCGCTCGGAAACCTGGCGAACGCAATGACCCTGATCAACGACGTCCGCACGGTCGTGGGCGGGGAGCCGGCGGTCAGCGCGTCTACCTACACCACCGTCCGCGACGCGCTGTTGAAGGAACAACAGATCTCGACCGCCTTCGAGGGCAGCTCAGACCGGGCGATCGCGCTCCGTATGTACAAGATCGAGGCCGTGGAGGACACGACGTGGAATGTCATTCACCTCCCGGGAGTGACCGACCAGCATACCACGATTCTGCCCGTTCCAGTTGCGGTGACGTCGGCGCACGACGGGAAGTTCACGTTTACGTGCAGTCCGTGAGGAGACCTGTTGGCAGGAACTAGTGGTTAGGAGTTAGAAAGGACAAGAAGGCCGGCTGCAGTGAGTTGCAGCCGGCCTTCTTGTACGTATTCGATTCGCCGATCGCTTACCCATGACGTCCGCCTGCCAGACTCCCTGACGCGATGCGGGCCGTCTCCGCCAATACCGCGGCTCCCACGAAGATGCTCTCTTCGGCCGCCGTGAAATGCGGGGAGTGGGCGGCGATCGCCTCGCCCCCTGCCTCGCGCGCACCGATGCGGAGGAAACAGCCAGGCATGCGCTCCAGGTACCGCGCGAAATCCTCCGCGGCGAGGTTCAGGATGCCGAGCGGCGCCAACGCGCGATCGCCGAGTACCGTACGCACGGCCTGGCGCGCCCACTCGGCAGGTTGGTGCGGGTTAACAAGGGGTGGCGGCCCGAGCTCCACCGTGACCTTCGCCTCGAGCCGGTAGGCGGTCGCGATCGCGCCGGCCATCCGCTCCAACTCTTCCCGCACAAGCTGGCGCGTCGCAGGATCCACGGTGCGGATCGTCCCCGTCAGCACCGCGCGATCCGGAATGATGTTGTTTGCGGTGCCCGCATGCACGGTGGCGATCGTCAAGACCGCAGGGGTCGCGGGGTGCACCCGGCGGGCGACGATCGCCTGCGCGGCGAGGATCAGCGCACCCGCGCCGACGACCGGGTCCGCGGATTCCTGGGGACGTGCGGCGTGGGCGCCGCGTCCGATCAGCTCGATCGTGAACGTGTCCGCCGATGCCGCGAGCGGACCATCGTCGGCGACGACCTGCCCGACCGCGAAGCGGCGATCGACGTGGCCGCCGAAGATTGCCGCGACGCCGTCCAATACGCCCGCGTCCAGGACGGCCGCGGCGCCGCGGTCGATCTCTTCCGCCGGCTGGAGGACGATCAGCACATCGCCGGCCGCTGGTGCGGCCGCGAGCAACGCGGCGGCCCCGACGGCCCACGTCGCGTGCACATCGTGTCCGCAGGCGTGCATCACGCCCGGGACCTGCGATGCGAACGGAAGCCCGGTGGATTCCTGAATCGGAAGGGCATCGATGTCCCCTCGCAGCGCGACGACCGGCGCACCCGGCTGGCGCCCCCGGACACGGCCGATCACGGCCGTGCCGACAAGCTGAACATCGGCGCGAGCCAGCCCCGCCACATTGGTCAGCGCCGCCGCGAGACGGCGCGCCGTTTCGGTTTCGGCGAGGGACAACTCGGGGTGCTGGTGCAGCGCGCGCCGAAGCTGAACCAGATCGCCGGCCAGCGGCCCTGAAAACAGCGGCTGGAGAACGGCCGGGACGGAAACGCCAGCCGCCGACGTGCCTCTTTGCGCCTCGGCCGGTGCGGTCACGCGACGGCCTGCATGGCCGGGGCGAGCGTCGCGGTACGAGCCGTCAGGGCATCGACGCGATCCATGTCGACGGTGACGCCGATACCGGGCCGCGACCGTGGCACCGGCACCATCCCCTCCGCGTCCATCGTCCACTCGGGAGTCACGAGGTCCCGCTCCCAATACCGCGCGCTCGGCGAGAGGTCGCCCGGCAATGTGAAATTGGGCAGCGACGCGAGAGCGACATTGTAGGCCCGGCCGACGCCACTCTCGAGCATCCCGCCGCACCACACGGGGATGCCGCTCTGCTGGCAGACATCGTGGATGGCGAGCGATGCGGCGTAGCCGCCGACCCGGCCGGGTTTGATGTTGACAATGCGGCCGCTGCCGAGCGCGATCATGTCGCGCGCGCGGTCCACACTGGTGATGGACTCGTCGAGACAGATCGGTGTACGAAGCCGCCGCTGCAACTCGGCGTGTTGGCGAATGTCGTCGGCGCCAAGCGGCTGCTCGATCATGATCAGGTTGAACTCATCGAGCTGTGCCAGGTGGTCCGCATCGCTCAGGTGGTACGCGGAGTTCGCATCGGCCATGAGGTGGATGTCCTGTCCCAGTGCGTCGCGTACCGCGCGGACGAACGCAATGTCGGATCCAGGCGCGATCTTCACCTTAATCTTGCGATATCCCTGGGTCACAGCGGCGGTGGCGCGCTGGACGAGCGCGGCGGGATTCGCCTGGATGCCGAGCGAGATGCCGGTTGCGACGCGATCACGCGTGCCTCCGATTCGTTTCGACAACGGCACGCCTTCCGCAGTCGCGGCCAGGCCCCAGCAGCCCATCTCAACGGCGGCCTTGGCCATGGGGTGCCCGCGCAGATCGCGATTCAGCTCGGCGTTCACATCTTCCGGCCCCTTGAACCGCACGCCCAACACCCGGGGCGCGACCCATTTCTCGATCGCGTACCACGCGGTGTCGATCGTCTCCGCCGTGTAGTTGGGTTGTTCTCCGGCGACGCACTCCGACCAGGTGCTGGTGCCATCGGCATCGTGCAGCTCCAGCAGAAAGATCCGGCGTTCCGTAACGACGCCGGACGAGATGCGGAACGGCTCCTTGAGGGGAAGCCGGACTTCGCGCAGGGTGATGCGATCGACGAGAAGCATGGATGTGGTTTCAGCGTGTGCGGGAGGGGTACGGTGCGCCGAGAGCCAGAATGTAGCCGGCGGTCTCCGACGGCTCATCGCGATAGTAGCCGGAGACGTGATAGCCGTGCTCGAAGCACCAGAGAAACGCGCGCCGGGTCTCGGCCCGCCATCGGCCGGCGTCGGCGAGGGACGTCTTCTGGATGCGGTCGATGTGAAGCGGGATGGACACGCGCACCGCGGGTGCACCGATCGGCATGCGGCCGATGGACATCGAATTGAGCTCGGGAATGGCGGCGCACCGGTCGAGCGGTGTCTCGGTTCGTGGAGCGGAGGCGGCCGCATCGTCCAACTGCCAGGCGACGATGAAGCGGTCGGTGCCCAGCCCCTGGTGCAGGGCGCTCGACGTAACCGCGCCGTACATGTCCGTCACATAGTCCGCCACCCCTGCACCGAGCGTCACCAGGTTGAGGCGCGCATTGCGGGCGACCAGCGGGTCGAACGTCCAGTACATCGTACCCACGCCGATCTCGCGCACGGCGTCTCGCTGGAACAGCTTCAACTGTCGCCCGATACCGCGGCCTCGTGCACCGGATCGCACGGCGAGCATGTCGGACCAATGCACGAGGCGGCCGTGCTCGACTCCCGTCATGCCGAAGACGAAGCCGATCAACTCGCCGTCGTCGCCGAACGCTCCGGCGACCACGCCGCCGATCCGTTGCGTCACCATCAGGATCGCGGCCGGGACGCATTCGGCGAACGCGGGGCCCCATACCTCTCGCTGGAGGGCGACGCACGCCTCGTATTCAGTCCAAGTCCCGATCCGGCGTATGTCCACGGCGCATACTATATGGATGGAGGGTGATTATTGAAGGGTTCTTAGCTGGCCGCTTCCGGATGTCGCGGCCCGGCGAGCTGACCCGGGCGCGGGAATTGCTACCAGGGGCAGTCTTGTCTGGAGGCGTTCAGTGGACGTGGGCGCCAAGGGCCTGTTGACTCGGAGAGCCGTGGATACTGCATTGGCACAGTCGCGCCGGGGTCCGGCGCGGCCGGGACGGACCTTCGATGACGGGGCAGGGCGTGAATGGCGCGTGACGGAGCACGAATCAGCCTCCGGGCGGTCGCTCGTGTTCATGTCGGCGTCGGCCATGCGGAGGGTGTCGACCTACCCCGACGACTGGTGGCTCTTGCCAGAGCGGGAATTGGAAGCGCTCAGCTGGGGGCGGTGACACCCAGCGGGGCGCCGGCGATGGCTTGCAGCCGCGCCGGGCTCTGATAGCGGTATCTCCGGAGTCCCCGAGGTTGCGGCCTGATCCTTCGGCTGGCGATGCCATGCCTCGCCGGATCACCGGATTCCACCAGGACGCCGAGGGCGACTGGGTGGCGGATCTCGAGTGCGGGCATACCCAGCACGTGCGCCATGATCCCCCCTGGCAGGTCCGCGAATGGGTCACGACGGCCACGGGGCGCTCGGGCCGGATCGGCACCATGCTGGGATGTGTTCTGTGCGGCCGCGACGGGAGCGTCCCGGCCGGCTGATTCCCACGAGATGGACCGCCGGGCGCTCAGCCGGCTATCGGATCGCGCCGTCGATGGCCATTATCGATTCCGCAAGCACCTGGCAGGCGGCCGGTAACCGGAGGCATGAGCTATGGCCCTGATCGAGCACATCTCGGACACGGCTCGATGGGTCGCGGAATACCGCGCCATGGAGACGGATCGGCCTGACGCCATCTTTCGCGATCCGTACGCTCGCCGCCTGGCCGGTGCCCACGGGCGCGAGATCGCGACGACGCTGCCGCAAGGCCAGGCGGCAGCGTGGGCGATGATCGTCCGGACGGCCGTTCTCGACGAGATCATCCTCGGCACGATCGCGAATCAGAACGCAGATCTGGTGCTGAATCTCGCGGCGGGTCTCGACGCACGCCCGTGGCGCCTTGATCTTCCGCCGGCGCTGCGATGGGTAGACGTCGACCTGCCGGCGATTCTGGAATACAAATCCACCATGCTTCAGGGCGAGCGCCCGTCGTGCCGGTACGAGGCCATCACGACGGACCTCACCGACGCCGCGGCCCGCGCTGCCCTATTCACGCGACTCGGCGCGGAGGCGCAGCGCGCCATCGTCGTGACAGAGGGACTGCTGATCTATCTCACGTCCGATCAGGTTGGAGCCCTGGCGCGCGACCTGCACACCGCGGAAAACTTTCGCTGGTGGACCACCGACCTGGCGAGCCCCCGATTGCTCAAGATGCTGGAACGCCACTGGGGCTCAGCGCTGCACGCGGGAAGCGCGCCGTTTCGTTTCGGGCCTGCTGAAGGCACCGCGTTCTTCGCACCGTTCGGATGGCGAGAAGTGTCGTTCCGCTCATCGCTCGAGGAAGCACATCGGCTGCATCGAGAGATGCGGCTCGCGTGGCTGTGGCGCCTCATGGCGCGCGTCTCGCCGAAGAAGCAGCGCGAAGAGTACCGGCGGATGTCGGGGATGGTACTGTTGGAGCGAAGCGCGGCACGAGCAACGCCACCAGGCGCGCGCTGATCGGTGCCGCGCGACGCTCCACGATCCTGATTCTTCGATCCTGGTCCGCGATTACTTCTTGCCCTTCCCCTTCTCGGGGCGGATGCGCGAATCCGGCACCACACCGAGGGCGGTCGCGAGATCGATCTGATGATCCTGCTCCTGCGTGATGATCCCCTTCAGAATCTCGGCGAGCGCGACCTCACCGATCGCCTCGGCCTGGCGGATGCGCTCACGATAGTTGGCGATAGTGTCGTCCTCGGCCCGCAGATCGGCCCATAGCATCTCCTCGTTGTCTTCCGACACCTCGACCGGCTTCGGCATGTGAACCGGATAAACGCCGAGATAGTCGAGCTGCCGGGCAATCGCCAACGCGTGATCGAGCTCCTGGTGAGCGTGGACCTTCAGCTGGTCGGCGATGTTCATGTATTGCGCTTTGTCGAGCTTCTGGCTGAAGATGATGTACTGAATCAGCGCCTTGTACTCGCGGGCCAGGTCGTCCTGCAGACCCTGGACGAGTTGTTTTCGGGCAGCGGCTTCATCCTTGTTGTTCGCCACGTAGTGCTCCTTTCGGGGACGGGATCAAGAGGAGTAAGCAATCTACGTACTCAGGGCGCCGGACGGCATCCGCTGGATTGCATCAGCATGATTCTGCCGAGCCTGTTAGCCGGGACACCAAAAACTAGAGGAGCCGGCTGCAAGATCTCGCAGCCGGCTCCTCGCGCGCATGCAAACTCGAGCGGCGTTACTTACAACTGGCGCTGACCATGGTCATGGACGTCACGTTCATTGGACCCATGTCTTTCGACATTTTCATCGAGGTGTCGCTGCCCATCTTGTTGTCCATGGCCTCTGCGCCGGACACCGTCACCGTGTGCCCCACGTGCCCCGCGAGGGCCACCGTCGAGCTGGTTACCCAGTGCTTCTTGCCCGACGCGTCGGTCACTGAGTACACGTCTTTCTTGTCGCCTTTCTTCAGACAGCCCGTGACGCTGTCCGCTGCCACGCCGCGGACGGCGGGTACTCCTGCCGGTGCCGCGTGAGCCGAGTATGCCGCACCGAGAGCGATGGCGCCGGCCACTGCGACAACCGTAGAGAATCTCTGGAGCATCAATTCCTCCTTGCTTGCGTCGGTAAGGTGGTAGTTCCCAGGGGTACTACGGCGGGAATGGTGCCACCGGTTCCCTGAGCACCCACAACTCGCCTGCAAAGGTAAGCAAGCCGGAACGGAACCGACCGATCATACAGTCCTAATCTGGGCGTAATCCCGGGCTCGGCCATTGGGGTACAACCCACTGGAGGGGCGACGCTCGGGGGAACGGGGAGACGACGGGGCGCCGCAGGTGCCGCCGACGGGTCTCACCGGCTCCGGACATGCCGGAACGCATGGACTGGTTTTGCCGATTGGGCCGGATCGGAGGCTTCGTGGGAGTGGCTGGGGCGGCGGCCTGTGGGAAAGCGTATGCGCCGGCGCTGTCGCTGGATCCGGTGCCCCTCGCGGTGCCGTGTGCCCCGGCAAAGGCTCCAGCCGCCCCGATGGCCGTCACGATCGCCGGGGCGCCTGAGTCCCCGGGCGTCAGCGACCCGGCGTCCGTCGTTCAGCGCCTGCTGAGCCAGATCGGGGCCGCCGGGGCGGCACCGGCATGCGTGGGTCCCGGACCGGCTGAGCGTGGCGGCATGGCGAACGCGGGGCAGGATACCGTCGTGGTGCGCCGGGTCAGCGATCGAGGGGCGCGGGATGCGCTCGACCAGGGTGCAGACATCATGGTGACGCGGGACCGGTCAGTGGTAGCCTATGCGGCAGGCAACCCCGGTCTGGTATCGGTTCCGCTCCAGTGGGACCGTGTCTACGTGCTGGTCATGCGTCGCCAGCCCGGCCAGCCAGACTCAGCCGCGATTCCCCTGGGGGCTGCCCTCGCTTCGGACGTCGTGCATGCCGACGCTCGGGCGTTCGCGGCGGGGATGGTGTTACCAGATACCGTTTGTGGCGGAGATGCCACGCACCCGAGCGTGGCTGCCGCCCCTCTGCCGGCTTCCGGGCGAATGCCGGGTGCAGCGCGCATCCTCTACGACCAAGACGACAGCGTTGCGCGGTTTCTGGCCGAGCGGGTGGCTGTCCTCGCGTCGACTGGCAGCAGCCTGCTTGCTGGCGTCGCGCCGGCACTTAGCCCGATGAGTGCCGAGATGTACGCGACGGGATTACCGGCACGCGAACTTCCGCGCGCCCTGATGGACGCCAGGAGCACCGCGTACATCGTCGCCATTCCATTGCCGGCGGCACCATCGTGCGGCGAGACGGGTGCGTTTCCGGCGAGCGCGCCGCGGATGACGATGCAGTCCGGCGATCGGCAGGCGGCGATCGTTCCATTGATCGAGACGCGAGCCTGGGCCATCGTGCGCCGCGATGCCATCCCACACATCGCCGCACTCGGCGGCCGGGGCGTCGTGGCCGAGGAGCGGGCGCCATGACGTTCCGCACCCGGCTGTTCGTCGCACTCGCCGCGACCGCCGTGATACCGCTGGCCGTTCTCGCCGCGGGGATCGCGCACGAACTGGATTGGCGGCTCCGAGATGCGGACCGGCGGCGCGCCGATGGGCTCGCGGCGCAAACTCGCCGGGATGTCGAGAGCGTCGCGTCCGGAGTCGCCGAGCGTCTGGCGTCCGTGCGAGATGGGTTGGCCGACGACAATCGATTCCGCGCGGCGGCGGTGCTCGGCACGGCGGGTGAGCGTCCGTATCTCCTCGACTATGCCGCGCGGGCGATGCGTCTGTCCGGGCTCGCGATGCTGCAGATCGAGAATGACAGCGGCCGGATCCTGAGCTCGGGGCACTATCGCAACGAGTATGACCGCCTCGATACCGGACTCCTGCCGGCCCTCCGGCAGGCGCCGGATGGCGTGGCACTGATGTGGGCACGAACGCCGGCCGGTCCGATTCTGGTCCTCGCACGCGCCGATTCCCTGCAGCTCGGTGGCCGGCGGTTCGTGCTGGTCGGCGGCGCCGAAGCAACTCCCCAGCGGCTGGGGCACGCGGCGGCGGACAGCGAGCTGTCGGTGGCGCTGACAGTTCCGCAGCCAGCGACCGGGCCATTCGCCGAGCCCGCAGTCGTCTCGCAGCCGCGGGTGTCCGGCGCATCGCTGGTCTCATCGTTCAGCTTTCCGGCGATCACCGCGGCATCGAATGGTACGCGCACTCTGTCGGCGGCCAGGTTCGATGTCACACAATCACTGAGCGGGTTGCGCGTGCTGCGGGCCGCGGTGTTGCGGTGGTGTCTCGTGGCGGCACTGTCGGCTGCAGCAGCGGCGCTGCTAGCTGCCAACTGGCTGGCCGAGCGCATCTCTCGGCCGATCCGGATACTGGCGGAGCAATCCGCGCAGGTCGATCTCGTGCCAAGTGCCACTCCGCTCGTTACTGGATTCCCGACCGATCGCACCGACGAGATCGGCGCGCTCTCGCGCGTGCTGGGCACGATGGTGCGACGTCTCCGCACGACCGCTGCCGGGCTGCGAGAGGCGGAGCGGCGTGCGGCAATGGGTGATCTGGCGCGGCAAGTCACCCATGACGTCAAGAACGGGTTGGTCCCGATCCGCCACGTGATGCGGCATCTCACCGAGATCCAGCGTTCGCAACCGGAGCAACTGGCCACAGTCTTCGCGGAGCGCCGGCTGACGCTCGATGCAAGCATCGGGTACCTCGACGAACTGGCCCGCAACTATGCCAGGCTCACGCCGCGCGCCGACATCGGTCCATGCGACATCAACGCGGTGGCGGCGGCTGTCGCGTCCGGCTACGCGACGCCCGACACTGCCCCGGGACCGGGTGAGACGGCGATCACGCTGCGGCTCGATCCGAACGTACCGCGAGTGACGGCCGATCCGCTGCTCATGCGCCGCATCCTCGAGAACGTGGTGTCGAACGCGCTCGATGCGACCCGCCCCATGAACGGTGGCGTGACGATCACGACAGAGCCGGCCGGCGACGGCGTGTGCGTCACGATCGCTGACAGCGGGTGCGGGATGAGCCCTGATGAACTGCAGTCCGCATTCAGCGACTTCTTCACAACGAAGCCCAACGGCACCGGCCTCGGTCTCTCGATCGTACGGCGTCTCGTGCACGACGTCCACGGCGTCCTTCGAGTGGACACCGCTCCCGGGCGCGGAACGCGAGTCACGCTCACCTTCCAAGGACCAGCCACGCCCAGCGTAGCTGGCATCAGCGCGGCGCCGCTCCAGACGCGCGCATCGTGAGGATCGGCATGTCCACCATACTCGTGTGTGACGACAACATTGCGGTCGCCGAGCAGTACGCGTACGATCTCCGGCGCCTTGGCCACCATGACGTCCAGGCCGCGGGGTCGGGCGCGGCGGCGCTCGAGGTGCTGGGCCGGGATGCGATCGATTGCGTGGTGCTCGATCTCGAGATGCCAGGATTGGACGGCTTCAGCGTTCTCCAGGCACTGCAGGATCGTGGGTCCTCTGTCCCGGTCATCGTCTACACCGGAACGGGGAGCTATGACCGGTGCGCGGAGGCCATTCGCCGTGGTGCATTCGCCTTCATCGACAAGGAGGAGCCCGTCGAGCGAGTCGCGCACGAGATCGGGATGGCCATCGAGCGCCGGCGCATGCAGGACGAGATCGCCATGTTGCGCCGCTACGCCGATGATGAGAGCACACTGCTCGGCGCCAGTCCGGCGATGCGTGCACTCAAGGACGCGATCGCTCGTGTCGCGCCGATACCGAGCACGGTATTGATCGCGGGCGAGAGCGGTTCCGGCAAAGAGCTGGTCGCCCGCGACGTGCACCGGTTGGGGTCCAATCCGCGCGACCCATTCGTGGCCGTCAACTGTGCGGCGCTGCCCGACCAACTGGTCGAGAGTGAGCTGTTCGGTCATGAGCGCGGGGCATTTTCCGGCGCAGTGATGCAGCGCAAAGGCGCGTTCGAGAGCGCGGGACGCGGAACCCTCTTCCTGGACGAAATCGGAGAGCTGCCGCTTCCGGCGCAGGCGAAACTCCTGCGAGTTGTCGAAGAGCGCGCGATCGTCCGGTTGGGCAGCTCCCGCGCGCTGCCGGTGCCGGCGCGTGTCCTTGCCGCCACGAACCGCGATCTCGCCGCTGACGTGGAGGCGGGACGGTTCCGCAAGGATCTGTACTTTCGCCTCAATACGCACGTGCTGCGCGTGCCGCCGCTACGGGATCGCCTCTCCGACGTCCCCGATCTGGTCGGCCGGCTGCTGGCGTCGACGTGCGAGCGCTTCCGGTGCCGCCGCAAGCAGCTCGGGCCCTCCGTGATCCCGCTGCTCATGACCTATGACTGGCACCAGAACAACGTGCGTGAGCTTCGGAACGTCGTGGAGCGCATGGTGATCGCGTCAGATGGCGACACGATCGGACCGGAGCACATCCCGCTGGAGATCCGTGAAGGAGGAGCGTCGCGGGACACGGCCGGCGCGATGGCGGGGCGCAGTTTCCTCGAACGGAAAGCCGAGGCCGAGCGGCAGATCCTGATTGCCGCGCTCGATCAGCACGACTGGCATGTGACGAAGACCGCGCAGGCCCTGGAGCTGGCCGATCACGCCAGCCTGTTGAAGATCATGCGGCGGCACGGACTCACGCGGCCGCCGGCGGCCTGAGGTGCTCCGCGCTCGATCGTCCGGAGCCGCATCGCGGCGAGCAACGTGTCCGCATGGACACATCCGAGAGTTTGCCGGCGTGTCCATTGCGACACAATCCACGTCACGTGGCCAGTCGCGAACCGCGAGCGGCGAGTCGTAACCCACATACCCACATGCGGTTCGCCGTGACGGCCGGTGCGCGCCGCGTCGCGGCCACGCGCTTGCCTTTCCTGAACCTCGCTCACCGTAGCACCGGCCAGCGCCCGTCACACGGACGCGACACCTCAGGAGGTTCAGTATGTACGCGCACACCCAACCCCGCGCCGTTGCGATCGCCGCGACGGCAATCCTTTGCGCCGCCGCGTGCGGCGGTTCACGTGGCAGCACCCGGACCGCGGATCGCGATGCGGCGAGTCCGGAGCCGGTGGCCAACCCGGCACCCGCACTCGTCGCGTCCACTTCCACGACCACCGACCCAAACGTCTCCTACGCGACCGCCGAATCGGCGTACGCGGCACATTGCTACACGGACGCGGTGGTGATGTTCAGCAACTATTCTGCGCGGCATCCGCAGAACGTGTGGGGCCACTACATGCGTGGCGTATCGGCATGGAAGGGCGGGCAGTTGGACACGGCGCGGGCGGCCTTCGAGACAGCGCTCTCGATCGATCCCGGGCACACGAAGAGCCTCATCAACCTGAGCCGGGTCCTGCTGGAGCAGCGGCGGCCCAACGATGCGATCGATCGCCTCAACGTCGTCCTCGCAACGGACTCCACATCGGGCGAAGCGTGGCGTGTACTCGGCCGCGCGCAGAGCAGCCTGGGTCACCGGACCGAAGCACTCAGCGCCTACCATGCCGCGATTGCGCTCGACTCGACGGACGTCTGGTCCATGAACAACATGGGACTGCTGTTGATCGGCGACGGCCAGTATGCCGATGCACTGGGGCCCCTCGCGCGGGCGGTGCAGCTCGACTCCAGCGTGAGCGTGTTCCACAACAACCTTGGCATCGCGCTCGAGCGCAGCGGGCATGTGACTGCCGCGGCGGGTGCGTATCAGGATGCGCTCAACGCGGACAGCACGTATACCAAAGCCCGGGTGAGCCTCGCGCGGGTTACGGGGCGGCGGGACCTGCCGGACGCCGAGACGGTAGATGTGGCTGCGCTGGGTACGCAGTTCGCGACGCAGATCGGTGACTGGCGCGCCGGACACGATGTGGAGACCACCGCCGGGTGTGACAGCACATCTCCGGCCACGCAGGCGACCGGTGCCAGTGGAAGTGGGGGCAACAACGGCGCGGGCCAGACGGGCACAAAGACGAGCACCCAAACGAGCACCCAATCGAGCGCCCAAACGCCGGCCGATACGGCGGCGCCGAAGCCGTAAATGCCACTGTTCGCACCAGTGCGTAAGGTGGAATGTCAAACGCGGCGGTACGGACCAGAATCCGTGCCGCCGCGTCTGGCGTTTCGTGCGACCGATCGGGCTGGCGGGTGGGGCCGTGCCCCGATCAGGGCGCGCTGGCGGTACTCGATGCTCCGCGGCCCATTTCGAGATAGTCAGCCGCGAGATGCGCTAGGATGCGCATCCCCGTAGGGAATGCGCGCTCGTCGGCGTAGAACTTGGGCGAGTGGTTCGGGGCGGCGGTTCGCCAATTCGAGTCGGGGGGAGTCACGCCCAGATGGACATAGAGTGCCGGGGCGCGCTTCCCGTAGAAGGAGAAATCCTCCGCTCCGGTCACGAGCGGACTTTCGACCACGCCGGTGTCGCCGACGACGCGCCGCAAGACCGGGAGCATCTTCGCGGTGAGCGCAGGATCGTTGACGGTGACGGGATAGCGGAGATCGACACTGACATTGGCGGTGGCGCCCGCGCTTTGCGCGATCAACTGGGTGGTGCGGATGACGCGCTCGCGAATGTCGCGGCGCATGGCCGAGTCGAAAGTCCGGACCGTGCCGAGCATGACGACGCTGTCGGGGATGATGTTGCCGCGCACGCCGCCTTGGATGCTGCCGATCGTGACGACCGCCGGTCCGGCGGTGAGGTCGGTCTGCCGGCTGACGATAGTTTGAAGACCGGTCACGATCTGTGCCGCGACGGTGATCGGATCGACCCCTTTCCACGGGAGCGCCCCGTGCGTCTGGCGGCCGTGGACCACGATGGTGATCGGATCGCTGCTCGCCATGAAGGGACCGGACCGGTACAGCACGTGGCCCAGCACGAACGGCACGACGTGCAGCCCGAACACCGCGTCGGGTTTCGGATCGTCGAGCGCGCCTTCGCGCACCATGAGCTCGGCCCCGCCATCTTCGCCGGCTGGCGCCATCTCTTCCGCGGGCTGGAACAGGAAGATCACCGTGCCCGGCAAATTGCGCCGTACGCTGGAAAGGACCTCTGCGACGCCCATGAGCATCGCGGTGTGCGTATCGTGGCCGCACGCGTGCATGACGCCGACATCCTGGCCGTTGTAAGTGGAGCGGGCGGTCGATGCGAATGGCAGGCCTGCCGGCTCGGTGACGGGCAGGGCGTCCATGTCGGCGCGGAGCGCGACCACGGGGCCGGGACGGCCGCCGTGCAGGATGCCGACGACGCCGGTATGGGCCACGCCGGTGCGCACAGTCATGCCAAGGGACGTGAGGTGATCGGCGACGAGCTTCGACGTGCGGAACTCGCGGTTGCCGAGCTCGGGGTGCTGGTGAATGTCACGGCGCCAGGCGACGACCTTGTCCGACACCGCGGCCACGGCGCGATCGATCGCGGCGTTGAGAGCGGCGGACGAGGATGCGGATTGCGCGCCCAGGGGAAGCGGCGCCGCTCCGAGCGTCATGGCCGCGAGGAGCATCCGGCCGGTGCGGCGGGCCTTGCGGACCGGGCGGGCATTGACCGCAGGGCGGTAATTGCTCACAATCTGGGACATTCTGATTCCTCGCCGTTCGGTGGTAGCGCTGGGATCTCCGCGGGCATGCCGTCTCGGAGGTCCAATTATACCGTGCGATCCGTGGGTTGGGGGATGAATAGTGATTGCTGACCGAGTGGCGCCGAACAACACCGGTGTTCATGCGCGTGATGCTGCCGGACGGCTCGTCCCGCCCGTCCTGGTCTATCACAAGGTCGATTGCCGGAGCGAGATCGGCGTGGGGCGGCTCTCTCCGCGGCGCTTCGCCAGGCAAGTCGAGTCACTGGCCGCCGGCGGCTGGCGAGCGCTGACGCTGAACGAGCTGGCGGCCACACTGGCGGGCACGCGGCCAGCGGGGCCGCGTGAGTTCGTGATCACGTTCGATGATGCCTACCGCGGACTCAGGGACTACGCATTTCCCGCGCTGGCGGACGCCGGTTTCACGGCGGCGTGCGCCGTGATCACGGAGTATGCGGGCCGGCTGAACCGATGGGACGTGGCGATCGGCGGCCGGCGGTTCGCGCATTCTCGCGTGGCGCGACATTGCGCGATGGCACGGGCGCGGGATCGAGTTCATTCTCGCATACCGCGACGCACCCGCGGCTGTCGTGGCTCGAGGCGGATCAGGCGGCGTCGGAACTCACGCGGTCGCGCACGATGCTGGAGGTGGTACTCGGGGCGCCGGTCCTGGCGGTCGCGTATCCCTATGGCGCGGCCGGGTCTCGCGAGCGAGAGCTGGCGCGTGCGGCAGGCTACCGGCTCGGATTCGCGGTACTCTCGCGGTGGCGCGGGGATGCGCTGGCGGTGCCGCGCACGCCAGTCTACCCGTGGTCCGCGGCGCCGCCAATGGCGGGCGGCTGGGGTGTGCTCGAACGGTCCGCGGCGCAGATTGTCACTCGCGGGTCGTTCGTGGGTGCCATGTGGCGCCACACCCGTCCCGCCAGCACCCGTGTCTGACCAGATCACTCACTTCCACACCATCAGATCGATGCCAACCCTCATGCGACAGTTCGTCGCTGTCGTCATCGCTGTCGTCATCGCGGCCGGCTGCTTCGCGATCGCGCCTGCCAAGGCACAGACACCCGGGTCCGCGCCGTCCACGACGGCGACACCGAGTGCGCGCCGGCCACTGCGTGCCGAGGATCTCTACCGCCTCGAAGATGTGCGCGATCCGGAGCGGTCGCCGGATGGCCAGTGGGTCGCGTATACGGTGAGCACGCCTGACTCAGCGCGCGACAAGGGTCACACCCAGATCTGGATGACCAGCTCGGACGGGACCAATACGATTCAGCTCACGACGGACACCTCGAACGAATCGCGTCCCCGATGGAGCCCGGATGGCCGCTACATCAGCTTCCTGTCCGCGCGCGACAACGCGAGCGAGACATTGCAGTTGTGGTTGATGAGCCGGCAGGGCGGCGAAGGGATCCGGATCACCAGCTTCACCGGTGACGTCAACGACTACGTGTGGTCGCCCGACGGTACCCACATCGTACTGGTGGTGCAAGACGATCCCGATTCAGCGGTGGCGGATTCGGCCCACCGGGATACCGCGCGGAAAGCGGATGGCGAACACAAGAAGCCGAAGCCGATCGTCATCGACCGCTATCAGTTCAAAGAGGACATCACCGGCTACCTCGGCAAATCCCGCGATCATCTCTACCTGCTGGACGTGGCCACACACGCTACGCGGATCCTGACGGCGGGCGCGTTCGACGAAGAGCAGCCGGCATGGTCACCCGACGGGCGGCGGATCGCATTCGTGAGCAAGCGGACTCCGGCAGATGTGGATCGCGCGAACAACTGGGACGTGTTTGCCGTCGACACCCAGCCCGGCGCGGCCGCCGTGCAGCTCACGACGTGGCCCGGTCCCGACAATCCGCCCGAGGCGGGGCGGCTTGCGTGGAGTCCGGACGGCAACTCGATCGCCTATGTACGGGGGAATGCCGACCCGCGGTTGTTCGCGTACGACGAATTGCAACTAGCGGTCGTGAGCGCATTGGGTGGCGAGCCACGCGTACTCACGGCGGCGCTGGATCGCGCGGTATCCGAGCCGCAGTGGTCGGCGGACGGACACAGCATCACGGTGCTCGTGGAGGATGACCGGTCCGTCTATCCGGCACGGGTCGATGTCGCGAGCGGCGCCGTGACGCGGACGCTCGCCGGTTCACTCGTGATCTCGAGCCTCTCCATGGGCCGCGATGGCGCTCTCACGGCTCTGATCGCGACCGACAGCACGCCGCCCGAAGTGTGTGTGATCGACCACGGTGACGTCCGGCGGCTCACGCATTGCAACGACGCATGGCTCGCCGGCATTCAGCTTGGGACGACCGAGGACTTCGCGGCGCGGAGCAAAGACGGAACCGACGTCCATGGCATCCTGGTCAAGCCCGCCGGCGCGGCGTCCGGGCACCGATACCCCACGCTCCTGCGGATTCACGGTGGCCCGAACGGCCAGGACGAACACGACTTCAGTTTCGAGCGGCAGCTTTTCGCGGCCAACGGATACGTTGTCGTGTCGCCGAACTACCGGGGGAGCTCGGGCAGGGGTGCCGCGTACCAGCGGGCGATTCTCGCCGACTGGGGACACAAGGAAGTCGTCGATCTGCTCGGCGCCATGGACCACGTCGTAGCGACGGGCATCGCGGACCCTGGGAAACTCGGGATTGGCGGGTGGAGCTACGGCGGGATCCTGACCGACTACTCCATCGCGACCGACCCCCGGTTCAAGGCCGCGACGAGCGGGGCGGGGAGCGCGCTGCAACTCTCGATGTATGGCGTCGACGAGTACATCCAGCAATACGTCGCGGAGCTGGGCCAGCCGTGGGAGCACCCCGATCTGTGGATCAAGCTCTCCTATCCGTTCTTTCACGCCACGCACATTGCCACGCCCACCCTGTTTCTCGGTGGCGACCAGGACTTCAACGTGCCGGTGATCGGCGGCGAGCAGATGTACCAGGCACTACGGGTCCTCAACGTGCCCACGGAACTCGTGATTTATCCGGGCCAGTACCACGGGCTCACGCGCCCCAGCTTCAAGGTGGACCGGCTGCGGCGGTACCTCGATTGGTACGCCAAGTACATCCCTGGCGGGGTGGCAACGGCGCAGAAATAAGGGGAAGAGACAGGGGACAGGCGAGCGCAGAAAAAGGGACAAAACGCCCTAGGAACCGCGCCCCGCGGGGTGCACGGGCCGGGGGGTGCTGGATGGCGTGACCCGCGGAGTTCGCCGCGCGTCAGCCAGTGTGCACTGTCTCGTACTGAATTCGAGCGCGCCAGCGCGCCCGCCAGCGCGTCCGCCAGCGCGTCCGCCAGCGCGCCCGGCGGAGCGGCCGGCGGAGCGGCCGACGTGCGCGGCTCCCGGGCGGCCGATCGTCCGGAACGCGCTGACCATTGCGTTCGGCGTCGCGGCCCTGGTTTCGCAGCCCCGAATGGCCACGTCACAGCAGGCGGAACTCGCCGGCGCCTCATCGCGCGTGACCGACATGCGCGAGATGGCCATGTTCCACAACTCGAATACGTTCGTGTGGATTCGCGCGACCGATGCCGGCACGGTGCTCGTGTACGCGTCCGTGAATTTCCGCAATGCGTTTGCGCAGCCCGTCGAGCTGACCGCGAATGAAGCCGACGCATGGGCCGCGTTGGCGGAACCGCTGACGGCCGACAGCCTGCGGTTCATGGCGGCGCGCCGGGACCGGCCCGACACGACATTGGCACGCGACGAACTCGCCCGCGGCGACTTCGTGCTGCTGTCGCGGCCCGGAACCGATCCGCCCTCACTCACCGTAAAGATCGGCGCGCTCGGCCCCGGCGGTGTGACGACGACGTTCCTCGCACCAACCCTCGGATCGGTGGCGCAAGCGATCCGCGAGGCCGCCCGGGCGGCACGCGAGATGGAGGCCAACCGTGCCGCCGACAGCACGGCGAGAGCGGCATCACTCGCCGCAGCCAGCCTGCCGGTGCAGCAGGTGCCGCTGGCGGTGGCCCAGCCGGCGCCGGCGGATTCCTCGTCGCCTTCGCCGCTCATCCCGGTGGTGCCAGCGGCCGATCCAAGTGCAGTCGCGAGTCTCACGGCGCCTGTCGCGACAGCGCCTGTCGCGAACCTGGCCCAGCGTCCATTGGCGGCGGCAGCCAGAGTGCGCGTCAAGGCCTACGCGGCTTCCACACCTCTCGCGGCGCCGCCGGGCGCGCGCACGACGGCCGTCACAGTTCGTTCGGCGCCGCAGCCTGCGACGGTCGCCATCGTCGCGACAGCGACACCCGTCATTCCGTCCGCGCCGGCGGCACCCGGGTTTGCAAAGACAGCGGCGGCGCCAGCGGCGGTGCCGGTAGTGGCGGCACCACCCGCGACTCCGGCACCCGTGGTGGTGGCGGCGGCGCCGGTGGCACCAAAGACGGTGGCGGCCGCTCCAACGCCGCCTCCCGCGCGCGCGCTATCCGATTCCGGGGAGTTGTCGGATGGTGGATTGTCCGATGATGAGTTCACGACGGAAGTCCATCGTCGCGAGTCAGCGATGACGGCGTGCTATTCCCAGTATGGGCTCAGCGCCAATCCGGCGCTGCGAGGCCGTGTGACCGTCCGCATTCTCGCTCAGCGACTCGGGTGAAGTCATGCGCGCCACCGTCGTCAACCGGAGCTGGAGCGCGGCGGTCCCGACGGAGGTGGAATCCTGCATCGTCCACCATGTGTTCGTCTGGCATTTCCCGGTCGCCCGGCGCAGCAGCATCCACGACTACACGGTGGTCTTCGGCCACTAGCCGGCGGGCGCGGGGATCACGGCTTCGTCGTCGTTGCTCCGGAGGCGAACAGGTGTGTGTATTCGCCGTAGCCATTCGTAGCGAGCTGGCTCGCCGGGATGAACCGCATAGCCGCCGAGTTCATGCAGTAGCGGAGTCCCGTCGGCTCAGGTCCGTCGTCGAAGACGTGGCCGAGGTGTGAGTCCGCGTGCGCCGAGCGAACCTCGGTGCGATCCATGCCGATCGAATTATCCGTACGGGTCACGACATTGGCTGGAACGAGCGGCTTCGTGAAGCTAGGCCATCCTGTCCCGGACTCGAATTTGTCGACAGAGCTGAAGAGCGGCTCGCCGGACACCACGTCGACGTAGATCCCCGGCTCGTGGTTGTCCCAGTACTGGTTGCGAAAGGGCAGCTCCGTGTCGTCGTGCTGTGTGACCGAGTACTGGAGCGGAGTGAGGTGTTCCTTCAGCTCTGTGTCGCCCGGCTTGTGCCAGGCGGAGAAGTCGTGGGTGTTGCCAACGGAACCGGCCGCGGGACCGCCAGCGGTAGCGGTGGCGCCGGTACGTTCGCGTGCCGCTTCATCGAGCAGCGTCGCGACGACTTGCTCCTCCTGATCGTACGCGCCTTCGCCAAAGAAGTGATAGCGGATCCGCCCGTGCGTATCTGCGATGTAGATGGCTGGCCAGTACTCGTTGTGGAAGGCGTTCCAGATCCGGTTGTTGCCATCGATGGCGACCGGGTAGACGATGCCGAGCTCGCGGACGGCATTGCGCAGGTTGGATTCGACACGCTCGTGGTCCAACTCCGGCGTATGCACGCCGACGACGACCACGCCCCTGTCGCGGAACCGGGCTTCGAGGGACTTGACGTGCGGCAGAGCGGCGAGACAATTGCTGCACGAGAACGCCCAGAAATCCACGACCACGACGTGACCGCGCAGTCCTGCGGCGGTGAGCGGCGGCGAGTTGATCCAACCGGTGTTGCCATCGAACCCGGCGAAGGCGCCCTCGTCCTTGAGCGGCAGGGTGGTGCCCGCGCCCAGGTGCGCCGAAGTCGCTGCTGAATGCGGGCGAGTGGCGAAGAGCGCCAGCCCACCGCCGACGGTCAGCGTGGTCGCCGCGAGCAGGGAAACGATGCGGATCATGGACAATCTCCTGATGAGGCGGCGCCATGCGATGCCCCCACTGGTTCTCCGGGCGGGTCCGCCGCCTACACACTCAAATATGCCGTTGTCGCCGGGCTGGTTCCCGGGTTCTATGGTGCCGTGCGTGTCCTGCCCCTTCCGGGGCCGTCAGGAGCCCCTGAACCTGGGGAGGTCGGCCCGGTGCCGCTCAACGAAGTCCTCGTAGAGGTGGGCGTCAGTGTAGTCCTCGATCGCCGCAATCCGGTCGTCACGAAAGCGCAGGACGCAGTACGTGCGCTGATCGATCACATCCGAGGGGTGCGATTTGAGCCAGCTCTTCTCGTGGATCTCGACGACGACGCGGTCATCGCCTGGCGCCGACCAGTCGCGTCTCAGTTCCTCATAGCCCCAATCGGCAGCGCCAAGGCCGAACTCGCGATTCGCGAATGCCCCAACGACCGCCTCGCGTCCGCGCCACGTACCGCCGATTGGCGGCGCGCCGGACACCCAGTAGGTCACGTCATCCGTCAGGTACTCGCCCAACTCGTCCATGCGGCCGCCGAAAAGGGCGCGTTCGTAGGCGTGACCCGTTGCAAGACGGGCGGCGGCGCTACCCGGTGCATCCGGAGTATTGGCGCTTGCGGTGCCGATGCGGAAATCAGCCATTGGGCACCGCCATGCTGTCGGCCACCGGATTGGCTTTGCGACCGGCGCGCTCCATCGGCGGCATCCCGGAGCCGCGAGTGGCGTCGACCATCCGCCATGTCGCAATGCCCCGCTCCACCAGCTCGTGCGATGCTTCGCGCAGCCCTTCGCTCATCTTCACCACCTTGACGTTGTTCTGCATGTCCTCGGCATCCCAGCCGCGCGAATGCGCGATGAACGGGAACGGCGGGAACACGAAGCCCAACTCCGACCAGAACGTCAGCATCGATCCGGCGACCGCCTGGATATTGTCCTGGCCACCTGTGATGATGAATGCCGCCACCTTGTGATGGATCAACACGCGATTGTTGATGGTCACCTGATTCTGCACGCAGTTCAGGCGTTCCGCCATCTTGAAGTACAGCGACGACGCATTACCCCAGCGAATGGGCGTCGCGATGAGCACGACATTGGCCCAGTGCACCAGGCCTTCGTAGACTGGCGTGAGCTGGTCCGCGGGGTCGCGCTCCGTAATGGCGCACGGCCACGTGCAGGCGCGCGCCGCCTTGGAGTAATTCCCTTCGCAGTGCCGGAACGCGAGCTCGCGAAGACGGAGGCACTGCGTGTCGGCGCCGCTGGCCGCGGCGTGGGCCAGTGCTTCATCCAGCAGCGCGTCGGAAGTGGAATAGCGCGGATTGCCATCATCCATTCCGGTGGTGGACAGTCCGAGCACCCGAACCGGCGCGCCCGGCGGCTTGGGGTGCTCCTCGAGCAGGAGCGATGCCTTGTGCGGGATGAGGTGTCGCGGCATCGCGGGTGGTGTGCGGACGTACACGCCGTCAGGCCGCTCCTCGACGGCGAACACGGGTACCTGCTCTTCATCGTACCCTTGCGGGCCTCGGCCAGTGATCACGCTGTACTCCCACGCATGCCACGGGCACATCACGAATTCGCCGTGGAGGCGGCCTTCCGCGAGCGGGCCACCTCGGTGATTGCAGCGATTGGAGATGGCGTGCAACCGTCCGTCATACAGGAAGATCGCGATCTGGTGGCCGCCGGCCATGACGGCGACCGGCGCCGCGGCTCGCAAGTCGCTTCCTACCCCCACCCGGTGCCAGGCCTCGCTGGAGTCGTTCATCGGGTGAAGGTGCGGGCGGCACCGCCAGTGTGCAAGTTGACGTCCGGCGTACCACCGCATTACGTCTCCCGCTGATGCCGCGGCGCGGCCGGGCTGCAGATACCATACTCAGGACGCCATGACTGCCGATTCCGTGTTGCCTGCTGGGTTGCCGGGTGGCCGGGATTTCGAGATGCTCCTGGCTCCGGTCCTGAGCCAGGCGTACGGGTACGCGCTCAGCCTGACCCGCAACCAGGCCGACGCCGAGGATCTCGTGCAGGACGCGACGTTCCAGGCGTGGAAGGGGTTCCGGACATTTCAGGCTGGTGCGCCATTCAAGCCGTGGTTCTTCCGGGTTCTGACCAACTGCCACCGCATGACGTGGCGGGCTCGCGCACGGCGGCTTGTCACCGTGAGCATGGGTGATGCGCCCGACCTCTTCCTCTATAACACGTTCAAGGTCGCGGATCTGCCGGTGGCGGGCGACGATCCGGCTGGCCGTCTCATGAGCAACCTGTCGCGCGAGGCGGTGCAGGCCGCGCTCCGTAAGCTGCCGGAAGAGTATCAGGTCGTCGCGGCGCTGTACTTCATTGAAGACCTCTCGTATGAGGCGATCGCCGCAGTGCTCGATGTGCCGCCGGGGACAGTGCGGAGCCGGCTGCACCGGGCGCGCAAGCTGCTGCAGCAGCGGTTGTGGCGAGTGGCGGAGGACGAAGGAATCGTCACCCGTGTGCGTGTGGCGGTCCCGAAGCGCGGACTCGACCGCGCGGGGTGCGAAGTCGCGTTCCGTCGTCTCGACGACTACGTCGATCGCGAGCTGGCAGAGGCCGAGATGAAACTCGTGCGGGATCATCTCGAGGTGTGTGCACTCTGCTCAGCGGAATTCAAATTCGAGGCGAGTGTGATCCGAGACGTACGCGTGAAGCTCCAGCGCATCGACGTGCCGCAGGATTTTCGTTCGCGGGTGGCGAAGCGTTTAGCCGCGCGAGCAGCTCAGCCGCGCTAATCAGCCGCACCAACAGCCGCGTTAAGCAGTCGGATCCGGCAACCGTATCCGGTAGCCGCACAGGCAGCCACGCCAAAAGTCGTTCACCCCTGGCGAGTGGTCATCCGCCCCAGAGCCCACGCGGGGCGGGCGCGGCCGTCCTAGGATTCGGGAAGGGCCGGCATCACTGGCCGGTCCGTTACCTGAACGGGGCGTGCATCAGGTGTTCACACAATCATTTCACCGGTCTCGCGGCCGGTTATTTCATCGGGCGCTGCGTGAGATACCGCGGCTGCGCGCGGTCGCGTGCGCGATCGGCAGTGTGCTGGTGCTGGCGAGCATCGTGCCCGCCGGCCAAAGCGCGGCGCAGGACTCGGCGCGGGCCGCCAGGGGCGATACGGCTCACGTGGTGGCAGCCGGAATGCCGGCCGCGGGTTCGTATACCTATACGTTGGTTCCGGATTCGAGCGACGATATCAAGGCGGCGATCAACACGACGGTTTCGCCGATGAACTTCATTGTCCGGGGCATCGCCAGGGGGCGCCTGACCAAGGTCAACCCGCTTCCCCACAGCCTTCGCTTGCGGTTGGCGGCGGACACCGTGAGTGTGGCGTTCGACAACGGCGACCCCGTCGTGACGCCGTCGGACGGGGCGGTGGTGCCGTGGTACAACGCGCTCGCGAAGGAGACCGACAAGGCGCATGTGGCGATCGCGGGCGACACGCTGCGGCAAACGATCTCCGCATCCGACGGAGACCGGGAGAACGCGATCTCATTCGGCGATGGCGGGGCTCGGCTGTCCCTTCGGGTGACCGTCACGAGCCACCGGCTGCCCAAGCCGCTGGTCTACCAGCTCCTTTTCCGCCGAGACTCCGCCGGGTAGCCGCCGGCCGCGTCATCCCCGGTCCCGAGGGCAATCCGGGCGACCCGGCCCCGCCGCAAAGGGCTGCGGCTGGGACTGCCCCGCGGCCCGGCCCATTTGTGCGGCGGCCCTGACTCCGTGAGATTACGGACTCATGGACCTCGGACTCACGAAGAAAGTGGCGCTGGTCACCGGCGCCTCCTCGGGCCTTGGGCTCGCTATCGCACGGGAGCTGGCGGCCGAAGGTGCCGCGGTCGCCCTGGTCGCGCGGCGGGGCGCGGATCTCGAGCAGCATGTACGCGAGATCATTGCGGCGGGTGGCCGGGCGGTGGCGATCGCCGGAGACGTGACGGTTGCGGGGGCTGCGGAGGAGTTCGTACGGACCACGGAAGCCGCACTCGGGCCCGTCGATATCCTCGTCGCGAATGCCGGCGGCCCACCGTCAACGGTGTTCGAGACCACGACCGACGCACAGTATCGGGCGGCGTTCGAGCTCAATCTCCTCTCGTCGATCCATCTCGCGCAGGCGTGTGTTCCGGGGATGCGGGCACGGCACTGGGGGCGAGTCATTTTCCTCACATCCATGGCCGCGAAGCAGCCCGTACCCGGACTGATCCTGTCGAACACTGCGCGCAGCGGCCTCCTTGGCTTTGCTAAGACGCTGTCGAATGAAGTCGCGAAGGACGGCGTACTCGTCAACACCGTGCTGCCGGGCCATTTCGACACGGCGCGGGCGACCGAGCTGGCATCGATGCGGGCCGCACGCGAGAAGCGGCCTGTGGACGACATCCTCCAGCAGCGCGCCGGCAGCATTCCCCTGGGCCGCGCGGGCGAACCACAGGAGATGGCAGCGGTCGTCGCATTCCTCGCTTCCGCGAGAGCCAGCTTCGTGACCGGGACCGCGATTCAGGTCGACGGCGGCTCGATCCAGAGCCTGGTCTAGGCATCTCGCGATGGAACATCATTTCGTAATCGCCGACGTCTTCACGGCGAATCCGTTCGGGGGAAATCAACTCGCGGTGTTCCCGGACGCGCGCGGAATGTCGGATCGCGCGATGCAGGCGCTCACCCGCGAGTTCAACTTCGCCGAGAGCACATTCGTGTTGCCGGCCAGGAATCCTGCGCACGCGCGGCGGGTGCGCATCTTCACGCCGGGTGCGGAAGTCCCGTTCGCCGGACATCCCACCGTTGGAACGGCGGCGGTGCTGGCTCGCCTCGGCATGGTCGAGACGCCGGGCGGGAAGGCCACCATCGTACTGGAAGAGGGCATCGGACCGGTGTCGGTCGAAGTGCAGCTCGACGGCAAGGCGGTGATGACGCGTTTCTCCCTCGAGCGTCCCGTGGACCGGTCCGCGTCGGCACCTCGTCCCGCCGATGCCGCTGCGGCGCTCTCGTTGCCGCCCACGGCCGTGACCGACACGTGGTTCGCGAGCTATGGTCTGCCTTTCTGTTTCATCACACTCACCGACAAGGTGATGGTCGATCGGAGCGTGCTCGATCGTGCCGCATGGAGCGCCGCGTTCGGCCGGGCGTGGGCGTCGAACCTGTTTCTGTTCGCCAACGACGGTCCGGCCGGTGAAAACGTGTACGCGCGCATGTTCGCGCCATCGCTGGGCGTGGCCGAGGATGCCGCGACGGGATCGGCGGCGGCCGCGCTGGCAGGGAGTCTCGCCGACGTATCGCCGCACCGGACGGGCGAGTTCGCGTGGCGCATCGAGCAGGGCGTCGCGATGGGGCGACCGAGCCTGATTCTGGCGTCGGCGGAGAAACGCGACGGGAAAGTGTTGCGCGTGCGGGTCGGTGGTACGACGGTGATCGTCGGCGACGGCCACATGACCACCCCTGACAACTACTGATCGCCGCGCCCTCGTTTTCGTTCTAGGTCGCGGGGACGCCGCCCGCGAGAATGACCGCGAGCTTGGCCATGTCGATGTTGGCGCCAGACACCACGCATACGATGGAGCGGCCGGTGACGCGTCCCGACATCGCCGCCGCGACGGCCGCCGCACCGGCGCCTTCCGCGACGATGTGTGCTCGCTCGGCCAGTACCCGCACGGCGCCGGCAATCTGCTCGACGCTGCTCACGATGCTGCCACTCAGGAGCGTGCTCGCGAGCGGCCACATCTCGGCCAGCACGCTTCGGCCGCCGATCCCGTCGACAAAACTCGGGCGATACTCGATCTGGACCGCATGGCCGGCGTGAAGCGATGCGGCGAGCGGCGCGGCGGTCTCGACCTCGCAAGCGATCACACGGGCCGCGGAGCCCTTTGCCCTGAGCCCCATGGCGATGCCGCAGGAGAGACCGCCGCCACCGTAGGGCACGAGGACCGTATCCACGTCTGGCACATCCTCGAGGATCTCGAGCGCCACGGTCGCGTTGCCGGCGATGACGGCGGGATCGGAAACGGGATGAACGAACAGGCCCTCGAGTCCGGGATAGGCGTGCTCGACGAGCACCTGCCACCAACGCTCGAAGGGCACGCGGATGACGGCGGCGCCGAGGCGCTCGACCGCGGCGACCTTGGCGTCGGGCGCGTGGTCGGGCACGATGACCGTGCACGGAACACGGAGCTTCCGAGCGCACCACGCCACACCTTGCGCCATGTTGCCGGCGCTGGCGGTGTACACACCGCGCGCGAGCACCTCTGGCGACGCGGCGGTCATTGCCGCGCCAGCCCCGCGGATCTTGAAGGACCCGATGGGTTGCAGCGTCTCGAGCTTGAGGCCGACCTCCAACTCGGTGCCGGGGAGCGCGAGCCGCACGAGCGGCGTGCGCAGTGCGATCCCGCGCAGCCTGCGCCGGGCATCCTCTATTTCGTCAAGCGAGAGCGCGTGGGGCATCGGTGAATGAAGAAAGCCAGGAGTGCACGAACATGAGAAGATAGAGGTTGTTCGGCCGGCTGGGATCGTTGCCGGGACACCCGGGCCGCTTACATTCGGTGGTTCGCCGACAACGATTTCTTGCCCTGGAGGGGGGATGGCCCACAGATGGCGGGTGGCCGGTATGCTGGCGATGTCTCTTGCCGGTATGGCAGGTGGCGGGCGGGCGGCCGCGCAGAACGCTCCACCGCAGCATTCCGATCCGGCCAAGCGGCCGGCCGGCGATCCGGCGTCACGCCCGGGGTACTGGCTGCCCGAGCGTAAGCCTGTGATGGAGGAGCTACCTGGAGGTGCGACCCCCGCTCAGGGCCAAGCGGCCGCCGCGAGCGCGCTGCAACTGGAGCACATCCTTCGAGGCGATCCGGCGCTGGCGAAACCGGTTGGCTTTGTCGCGGGCACCAACTCCTCGATCGGCGGCGACCCCAGTTTTGGAACCGCGGTCCCGGGCGATCCGATCCCGTCGGTCGTGCATCTCCAGATCTGGGAATTCGCCTACGGCGACTCCACGGATTTCCAGAACGTGCCGTGGGGGCTCGACGTGCTGGTGAATCAGCCGCGATGCATGCGCCTTCGGCCGGTGGCATCGTTTGGCGCCAAAGTCACGGACAGCATGTTCTACAAGCCGAGGGCCGACGGCGATGTCCACGGATACCCGAGGTATCGCGCGGGTCCTGACGAACCGGGTGTGATCGTGATGAGCCGCAGTTCGCAGCCCGAGTGGGTGCCAGTGTCCGCGGAGCGGTTCCTCACCTACCAGATCGCGGCGGCCCGTTCCGCTGGAGCGATCGCTGGGAGCGGCAAAGTCGCGGAGCTGCAAGCGGAACTCGCCCACCTGGCGCCCGCCGCGCGGCAGGCGCCGGCGATGATCGACCTCAGTGCGACGCAACCATCGGGGCTAGCACACGAGGGGGAGCTCCTCATCGCGATCGTCGCCCCCAACCCCGCGTTTCTGGATCGCGCGCTGTCTCGCGGCGCGCCGCAAGTCGCGTGTGTCGCGGGCGACCCGCCCGGTTCGGGTGACAGCGATTTTCCGCAGCAGCTCTACGAGAAAATGACCGGGCAATTCCCGTGGCAGGCGGTCGCAGGCTGGTTACGAGGATCCTAGGAAGCGCTCGACGGCGGGCCAGACGATCTTCGGCTGTTCGACGTACGCGAAGTGGCCGGCACCGGGCACGCGCAGGAGCTGGGCGTGGGGAAGTGACGTCGTCCATTCCTCGACGAGATCCATGGGGATGGCATCCTGTTCGCCATGCACGACGAGGACCGGCACCGCGAGGCCGCGCAGCCGCGAGCGCAGATCCCAGTCGCCGTAGGAGGCCATGACGACGCGGTTCGTGGTGGTCAGGCCATAACGGATGCCAGCCGGATCAGAGGCGCAGAGGTCTGAGCGGATGAGCGGGAGTGTGCGATCCGGATCGGCGAGGCGCGGCCGGAGCGCGATCGCCCACAGGTCGCGGCACGCCTGGCGCGCATCGGCCGACGTATCGGCGAGCCGGCGGTTGGCGGCGGCGAGGCGGCCTTGCTGCGCACTGTCGAGGCGTGAACCCATTGTCTTGCCAAAGCGCGTCCAGAAATCGCCGCGCCGTGGAGGCACCGGGCCGAAGAACACCATCCGCCGTACCGCATCGGGGTGTGCGAGCGCGTAGGTCGCGGCGAGCAGTGGACCGTACGAGTGGGCGACGAGCGTGACGTGCGCCAGTCCGAAGTACTGCCGGACGGCGTCGAGGTCGGCGACTTGCTGGTCTGCGCCGAGCCGCGTGGTGTCGGCTGGAAGCGTCGACCGGCCTGTGCCCCGCTGGTCGTAGAAGATGACCACGTGATGCTCGGCGAGCGGCACGAAGTCGCCGGCAATGCTCTCGAGATCGACGCCCGGCCCGCCATGGATGGCGATGACCGTATCGCTGCCGTGCCCGATCACGCGATAGTACAGGCGTGTCGAGTCCGCCGTGGTGATCCAGCCCTGGTGGGGGCGGGGCGCGGGGCCGGTGGCAGCCATCGTGGCGAGTGTCACCGCGACTGCGGCTGCGGCACCAGCCGCGCGCGCCGCGCGATTCCGGAGGGTGCTACTCATTCGATGGGGATGCGTTTCGCGTTGGCGGCGAGCCACTCGGCCAGCGTCTGCAGGGACGGATTGAGCGACCGTGCGAGAGCGATGTCGCGCGTCTCGGCGAAGTGCGACTCGAATTCGGCGTAGAACTGGAACATGTTGCCGAGATCCGCAGCGCCCGGGAATCCGAATCCGCGAAACATCTCCGGCGTCACAGGGCTGTAGCGTATCTCACGGCCGAGTGCCGCGGCGAGCGCGGCGGCGATCTGCTTGCCGGTGAGCAACTCGCCGGCGATGCCGATCGTCTTGCCGACGAATTCCTGGCCCCGCTTGAAGATCCCGTACGCGCATTTCCCGATGTCTTCCGCGACGATGCCGGCGATCGTCTTGTCTGCAATCGGTAGCGTGAACACCAACGTGCCGTCGGGGCCTTTCTTCGGCCCCATGCCGATCAGGTTGTCCCAATAGAACGTGGTCAGCAGGTTCGTGACGGGAAGGCCTTTGAAGAACTGGTCGGCCTCTCCCTTTGCGTCGAAGTGCGGCACCTTGTAGCGGCCCATGAGCGTCGGCATGCGGGCGTCGGCGACGGGTACGAAGCGGCGCGTATCTTCGAGCGTGGACCAGATCACATGCTGCACCCCCGCGCTCCTGGCGGCTCCGGCCAGCGCCTTGGCGTGCGCGTTTTCCTTTTCGGGGGAGAGGTGATCCCAGAAGAATGTCACACAGAACGCGCCGTATGCGCCCTGAAACGCTTCCTTGAGGCTGTCCCGGTCGTCGACGTTCGCGCTGACGACCTCCGCGCCCATGCGCTCCAGCGCCTTGGCCTTGGGGGAGTTCACATCCCGCGTCAACGCCCGGGCGACGAAGTCGCCGCTCTTGTCATTCTGAATTGCGCGAACCAGGCCGCCGCCCTGGGCGCCCGTGGCGCCGGCCACCGCGATGATCTTCTTTTCCGACATCGTTACTCCAGAGTGGGCGTTCGTCGCTCGCGTCACCGCTGCGGATCGTGCGCCGGTGTGCGGGACCGTGAATTATAGGGCGAATAATAGGGCAGGGGTACGCGGCTGGGCGGCCCCTCGCGGCGTAGGGCGGCCCTCGTTCATCTTTCGCTTCGCGATTTCGCTCTGCGATTCGTTTGGCGAGTCGCGTGGCATCCCCGGCCGCCCAACGGCCGTCTCCTCCGATCCCGTTTCCATGACAGGCGTACTCGGCATTCATCACGTCACGGCGATCGCCGCCGATCCTCAGCGGAATCTGGATTTCTATGTGGGGCTGCTCGGGCTGCGCTTCGTCAAGCGCACCGTCAACTTCGACGATCCGCAGACTTACCATTTCTACTTTGCCGACCAGACGGGGACGCCGGGCAGCGTGATGACCTTCTTCCCGTGGCCCGGAGCGCATTGGGGGCGCCAGAGCACCGGGCAGGTCGCCGTGACCTCGTTCGCCGTGCTGCCACCGGCGCTCGGATTCTGGGTGGCCCGGCTGGTGAGGCACAGCGTCGCATTCGAGGGACCGGCCAAGCGCGGGACCGGTGCGGCCGCGGAGCAGGTGATCGCGTTCCGGGACCACGACGGCATGATGCTCGAGATCGTCGCGCATGTGAGCGCAGAGGCGCGTCCCACGTGGGGTGGTTCGCCGGGCATCGGCGCCGATCAGGCGATCCGGGGATTCCACAGCGTCACGCTCTGGGAGGAGAAGCACGACCCGACGGAGCGCCTGCTCGTCGACACATTGGGGTTTCGGGCGGTGAGTGAGGAGCACACAACGCGGCGGTATGCGGCCGGCGATGGCGGCGCAGGGACGCTGGTCAACGTGCGGGCTGTCGGCGGATTCCCTCGCGGGGCGGGCGGCGCCGGGATCGTACATCACGTGGCGTTCCGCGCAGCAGATGACGCGGCGCAACTCTCGCTGCGGGAGCAAGTGGTCGCGGCGGGACCGACGCCGACTCCGGTGATCGACCGGACCTATTTCCATTCGGTATACTTTCACGAACCTGGCGGCGTGTTGTTCGAGATCGCCACCGACGGGCCGGGCTTCGCGATCGACGAGCCCACGGACCACCTCGGCGAGCGGTTGATGCTACCGGCCCAATACGAGTCGTACCGGTCGCAGATCGAGGCCGTGCTGCCGCCGATCCACCTTCCGGTACCGGGCGCCGACATCCCCCTCGGCAACGCGACCGGCGGCCCCGAAGATGTGAGTGGCGACGCACTCGGTTTCGTGCACCGCTACGTGCCACCGGCGCCCGGCTCCGAATATGCGGGCGGTACCACGCTGCTCCTGCTCCACGGCACCGGCGGCAACGAAGAGGACCTGATCCCATTGGGCCGCGCGCTCGTGCTTGGTGCGGGGCTCCTGAGTCCCCGCGGACAGGTGCTGGAGCGCGGGATGCCGCGATTCTTCCGGCGGATCGCGGAAGGTGTGTTCGATCAGGAGGATCTCGCGCGCCGCACGACCGAGCTGGCCGAGTTCGTCGCGGCTGCGGGGGCAACCTATGGCCTGGATCGCGATGGCATCGTGGCTGCGGGATTTTCCAACGGCGCCAACATCGCCGCGAGTCTCCTGCTGCGCCGGCCGGGCGTGCTGCGGGCCGCGGTTCTGCTCAGTCCAATGGTGCCGTTCGAGCCGGATCCTTTACCCGATCTCGCGGGAACGCCAGTGTTCATCGGGGCGGGGCGGGCCGATCCGATCGCGCCGCCAGCGGAGACCGAACGCCTCGCGGCGTTGCTGCGGCGCTGTGGCGCGGCGGTGACGCTCCATTGGGAGCCGGGCGGTCATTCGATCGGCGATGGCGAGGTGGCCGCTGCTCGCACGTGGCTGGAGGGGGTACTCACGAACGACATGTGAGCCGCCTGAGCTGTGCAGGTTCCGCCGAGAAAAAGAACAGGGGGCCCGTTTCGGGGCCCCCTCTGTCTTACCGATCCGTCCGGCTCTTAGCGCCGGGCGACGTAGGCAGTCACTTCCATCGTGACTTCTACGACTTCGAATTCAGGCTTGGTCCACATAAGGCGCTCCGCAGAAAAGGACGGACCCGGGTGGGTCGAAAAGCCGATAGACACTCATACGTTCAACCGGCTGCGCCTTCCTATAGGCACCCGCCGTGCCAGGCTCCACGCAAACGTACGTGTGCGTGTAACTCGTTGGGAATATTCACACTCCAACCATACCACCGACCCCATGCGTATGTCCATCGGGGCGTGCATTGGGGGATTTGCCCAAGGACTGGGTGAAATACCCCACCCAACCTTTCCTAGCTCAGCGTGCCTCCGTCGCGACGTTGCCACTTTATCTATCCGGCGATCCCGAACTTCTTCAGCCGATAGCGGAGGGTGTCGCGGCTGATGCCGAGCCGTTGGGCGGCCTTGGTCTGATTGCCGCCTGCTTCGCGGAGTGCCTGTTCGATGACGGTCTTCTCCCACTGCGGCAGGTCGCCTCCGCCAGGCGGGATGCCAGGCCCCGGGTTCGAGGTCCCTCCGTTCTGGCCGGGATAGGCGTCACCGCCGGACGTACCAGGTGAGGTGCCAGGTGAGGTACCTGGTGTCTCGAAGGCCGCCGGCTCGGTGAGCGACAGGTGGTCCGGATCGAGTATCGCACCGCGGCTCCACAGCACGGCGCGTTCGATGACGTGACTCAACTCGCGCACGTTGCCGGGCCACGGATACGACAGGAGCAGCGCGCGTGCGCGGGGGCTGATCTCGTGCACGTTCTTGCCATACTTCGCGGCAAACTGGCGCAGGAACAATTCGGCCAGGAGCAGCACATCATCGCCCCGGTCGCGAAGCGGCGGTAGCCGGAGCAGGATGACCGCGAGACGGAAGTAGAGATCCTTTCGAAACACCCCTCGCTGTGCATCGCGCTCGAGGTCGCGATTCGTGGCCGCGAAGATCCGCGTGTCGATCTTGCGGTCGCGGATGCCTCCCACGCGCCGGACCATCCGGTCTTCAATGGCCCGCAACAGTTTCCCCTGGAGCGACAGTTCGATGTCGCCGACCTCGTCGAGAAACAGGTAGCCGCCTTCGGCGGCTTCGAAGAGTCCGATCTTCGATTCCTTCGCGTCGGTGAAGGCGCCGCGTTCGTGCCCGAACAGCTCAGCCTCCATGAGCGTGGCCGGCAGCGCCGTGCAGTTCACCTCGATGAACGGTTTCGCGGCGCGTGGCCCGGCGGCGTGGATGCTGCGCGCGAGCAGACCCTTGCCGGTTCCGGTTTCCCCGGTGATGAGAACCGGCGGCACATCATCCAGCGTGGCGATCTGTCTGGCGCGATCGAGCACGGCCTGGATGGCCGGCGATTGGCCGGCGATCTCGGCGAAGCGGACTTCGGGTGTGTCGCGGCGCCTGTAGTACGACAACTCCTGCTTGAGCCGTGACGACTCGCGCGCCCGGTCGGTGAGCAGCTTGAGCTCGTCCAGATCGACGGGCTTCTTCAGATAGTCGAAGGCGCCGAGCTTGACCGCTTCCACGGCGCCTTCGATCGTGCCGTAGGCCGTCATCATGATGACCGGAACGGCGGCGTCGAACTCCCGGATCCGGCGCAGCAGTTCGATGCCGTTCATTCCCGGCAAGCGCACATCGGCGAAGATCACATCCGGCCGCACGCGCTCCAACTGTTCGAGTGCCTGTTCGCCGCTTCCCGCGACCTCGGCTTCGTAGCCGGAATCGATGAGAAACGCCTTGATCGACCGCGCGAGCGTGCGCTCGTCATCGACGATCAAGACCGTGGCTGCACTCATGCGGTCGGGCTCAGGAAGAACTCGTGGGTGATGGACTGCCGGCACCCCGCGCCGCGCTGGCGTCTTCGTCGTCCACCGCGACGGGCAGATGCAGCCGAATAGTAGTGCCTTCGCCGGGCGCGCTCACGATGGCGACGGCGCCCCCGTTCTGCTCAATGAATCGTTTCGCCACCGCCAATCCGAGGCCTGTGCCGTCGGGGCGCGTCGTGAAGAACGGGTCGAACACCAATGGTATCACGTGCGCCGGGATGCCGGCCCCCGTATCGGCGATCTCGATCACGACACCCGGGTTGCCGCCAATTGGAGCCGCGGAGGCGGTGATGCGCAGCTTGCCGCCGGCGGGCATGGCGTCAAGCGCGTTGGATACGACCTCCACGAGCGCCTGCTCCACCTGCATCGGGTCGATGCGGACATCCGGAAGCCCGGGCGCGACCTGCACGTCGAGTGCGATGTGGCGCTCCTTTAGCAATTCGGTAAAGGGCGGCGTGAGGTCCTCGACCAGCCGGGCGACGCTCTCGCGCATCTGGTGGACCGGTGCAGGGCGCGAGAAGTTGAGCAGGTGACTGACGCGCCGGTCGAGGCGATCCACCTCGCCGATGATGACGCCGAGGTGTTCGCGAGGGGCGGGGAGGTGTGCCTGGCGGAGCGCGAGCTGCGCGGCGGCGCGAAGGCTCGCCAGCGGATTGCGAATACCATGGGCGACGGCCGCGGCCATCTCGCCGATCGACGCGAGCCGTTCCGACTGCAGGAGCTGGGCCTGTGTCCGCTCGAGTTGCGCGACCTTGGCCTCGAGTTCGGCATTGAGCCGCTCCACGCCCGCACGGGACTCGCGCAGGTGCTCGGTCATGGTCGCGAACGAGCGCGCGAGGTCTCCGATCTCATCCGGCGCCCGCGCTTCGATGGGATAGTCGAGCCTCCCCGTGCCGACAACGACCATTGCCTCGCGGAGCTGGCTGATGGGATGCGCGAGGCTGCGCGAGATGAGCCACGACGCGATGAATGCAGTCGCGAGCGCGAGGATGAGAATGGCGACGACGGCGCGATTCTCGGCGGCGACGATGCCCGCGAGATTGGCGTAGGCGCCGCGGACACTGGACTCGCGTGCACGCCGGTAGATGTCGCGGTTCAGGTTGTCGAGGATGGGCAGGAGCCGGTCGCGGATGTCCTGTTGGGCGAGGCGGTACGCATCTTCGTGGCGGCCGGAGTCGTAGACCGCGAACACGTGCACAGAGGCCAGACGGATCTGCTGTTGGACCTCGCGCACGTCGTTGGCGAGTCCCGCCTCATCGGGGCGCAACTCGGATCGCCAGCGCTGCAACCAGTAGTCGATGACCTCGCCATTGAGATCGAATTCCTGGCGGGCGGTCGGATCCATCCCGGTCAGGTATCGCCAGACGGTTTCCGTCTGGTTGAACATGGCGGTTTCGAGCTCGCCGTACGTGCGCGACCGTGCGAGATCCTCGCCAAGGGCTTTCAATGCGGCGCGTTCGAGCAGATTGGTGCGGATCGCCTCACCCGCGACGAGGAGCGCGGGCAGGGCCATGAGCGAGAACCCCAGGAGCAGCTTGCGCTGGAACGTCATGGGGAGATTGGCCCGGCCTGGACGGAGTGAGTGCCGGGGTGAGGTTACGCGCAGTCGTCACACGCAGCAAGGGCGTGTGGCGGGGCCGGGCCGAGCGGCCTAGAATCTACCCGGTCAATCTCCCGCGGCCGTCCGATCGCCGGGGGACGTCCACCCTGTCCGGAGCGTCCAGTCGTGTCCAGTCGCAGTCTTGCCCGCTACACCGCGTTTGGCGCCGTATGCCGCGCCGTATGCCGCGCCGTTGCCCGGCATCGCGTTGCCCGGCATCTCATCGTTCTGGCCGGGTTGCTCGCGCTGTCCGGCGCCCGATCGCCACTATCGGCCCAGGCGGCGCCGGCGTACGAGATCTATATGGTGCGGTTCGCCGGGCTCCATGGGTTTCCGGTCGCCGAACTCGTGAAGGGTGCCGACACGGCACGCCGGACCGACCTGGCGTTCATCGTCGGGGTGCTCAAGGGGAACAATGGCCACACGGTGCTGCTCGATGCCGGGTTCTACCGTCCGCAGTTTCTCGCGGCGTGGAAGCCGTTCGACTATCAGCGTCCGTCGGACGCGATCGCCAAGGCCGGGGTGACCCCCGGTGCCGTGACCGACATCATCATCTCGCACGTGCATTGGGATCACCTCGACGGGGCGGATCTGTTTCCCAGCGCGCGCATCTGGATTCAGAAAGCCGAATACGAGCACTACGTCGGTGCCGATGGCCTTCCATTGGGCGAAGCGATCGACACCGTGGATGCCAAAATGCTGGCGCAACTGCATCGCGCCGGGCGCGTTCAGCTCGTCGACGGCGACGCGCGCGAAGTGATACCGGGGATCACGGTCTACACGGGCGGCCGGCACACCTACGCATCGCAGTATGCGGGGGTGCGGACCGCCAAGGGCGTCGTCGTGCTGGCGTCCGACAACATGTACATGTTCGAGAATCTCGCTAAGCACGCGCCCATCGGAGCGACGTTCTCGCCGGCCGATTCGGTATCGAATCTGCAGGCGCAGGACCGGATGCGCCGCATCGCATCGAATCCCGGACTTATCATCCCGGGGCACGACCCGCAGATATTCGTCCGGTTTCCGGCGCCGGGGAATGGGGTAGCCAGGATCGAGTAGTCCTGTGAACGCCCGGTTCGCCGACAACGGTCGGGGGCGGCAGGGTGTCCAACGACCCACTGGCGGGCAGGGCCCCGCTCGAGCCCGCACTATTGCGCTCACGATTCCACCCTGAGGAACCGCACTATGGACCAGACATCCTTGTCAATGCAACGACTCGCGCGGCGATGTGCCGTCCTAGTGGTGATGGCGGCCGGCACATCCGCATTCTCGGCTATCGCGCGGGCGCAGGACGTCCCGGACCGCGCCGCGGCGACCGAAGTCCGCAAGCAATTCCTGCTCGACCTCGACACGCTCCAGTCGAAATACCTGGCGCTAGCGGAGGCGATACCGGCTGAGAAGTACTCCTGGCGTCCGGCCCCTGGCGTGCGCTCCATCGGCGAGGTGTTCATGCATGTCGCGAGCGAGTACTACATCTATGTGCCGATGTCGTTCGGTGCCGAGCGCTCGCCGGTGATTGCCAAGGGGCAGCCGGCCGTTCAAGCATTCGAGAAGATGTCGACCAAGCCCGACGTGCTCAAACACCTCAAAGAAGGGTTTGCGTACGCGCAATCGGCGGTGGGTGGCGTCGATCCCGCCAACCTGGCCGGCTCGAGGAAACTGTTCGGCGGGAACTATACGATTCTCGAGACTTCGCTTGGCATGGCCGCCGACATGCACGAGCATCTGGGGCAGCTCATCGCGTACTCCAGGATGAACGGCGTCAAACCGCCCTGGTCCAAGTAGGCGGCACCGCGAGTTGGCCGCTGGTTCTGCCGCGGGGGCCGCATAGGAGCGGTCCCCGCGGCGTGGGCCACTGGCGGTGGTGTGACGGCAACCACAGAGGGCGGGTCAATGACCCGACCCTACGACCCCGTGATTTCCCGTCGGACGACTGGGGCGACCTGGGTGCCGAGCAACTCGATCGACTGCATCACCTTGTCGTGCGGGATAGCGCCGACGCCGAGCTGGGCCAGGAAGCGTTGATGGCCGAAGAGCTGGTACTGGAACATGACCTTGTCGATCACTTCCTGCGGGCTTCCCACGAGGAGCGCGCCACGAGGTGAGCGTAGCGCCTCGTACTGATGCCGTGTGACCGGCGGCCAGCCTCGTTCGCGGCCAATCTTCGTCATGGTTGCCGCGTACGAGGGGAAGAAGTCGTCCGCCGCCTGCCGTGAGCTGGCGGCAACGAATGTGTGCGAGTTGATGCTGACGGGCAATTGTGCGGGGTCGTGCCCCGCGCGCCGGGCCGTCTCGCGGTAGAGCGTGACCAGCGGCGCGAAACGTTCCGGCGCGCCGCCGATGATGGCCAGCGCCATGGGCAGCCCGAATGTGGCGGCGCGCATGACCGAGTGTTCTGTGCCGCCGACCGCGATCCAGACCGGGAGCGGCTCCTGGATCGGGCGCGGATAGACCGCGAGGCCGTTGAGGGCGGGGCGGTGCTTGCCCGACCACGTCACGCGGACATGGTCGCGAATCTCCAGCAACAGCCCCAGCTTCTCGGCGAACAACTCGTCGTAGTCATCGAGGTCGTAGCCGAACAGCGGAAACGATTCAATGAACGATCCGCGCCCGGCCATGATCTCCGCGCGCCCGCCGGAAATCAGGTCCAGGGTCGCGAAATCCTGAAAGACCCGGACCGGGTCATCGGAGCTGAGAACCGTGACCGCGCTCGTGAGGCGGATCCGCTTCGAGCGTTCCGCGCCGGCGGCGAGAACGACGGCCGGAGCCGACGCCGCGAAATCGACGCGGTGGTGCTCGCCGACGCCGAACACGTCGAGTCCGACCTGGTCCGCGAGCTCGATCTCCTCGAGGACATGGCGCAGCCGCTGCGCGCTACTGATTGTCGCGCCGGTGGCGGGATCCGGCGATGTGTCCGCGAAAGTATAGATGCCGATTTGCATCAAGCGCCGAGTCTCGTGCGGCCGGTGGGGGAGTGAGCCGCAAAGTAGTGCCGGGCGCCCTCACTCAGGTAGCGTGGGGCCGCGTGGCCCGATAGCTCGGACGGGTGTGGCGATGCATCATTCCCGCACCCCTTTTCCGAGATCATCGATACGCGTTGCCGGCTGGCGGTCCCTGGCGCGACCTAGCGGACCGCTGGCGGGACGGCAACGACGGTCTTGCTGGGCCGGCTCCGGCGCGGGCGTGTAGGGTGGTTTTGTCAGCCCGCGTCGCCGACCCTTTTCCAGGCGACGTCGCGCTCCTCGCGCCGGTCGACGAATCCAGTGATCCGGCCCTGTGCGTCGTAGAGAAAGATCCGGCGAGTGCGGGGCTCACCGGGCTCGAAAAAGACGTCACGCGTTTCAGGGAGAAAAGTGCGGTCCGCTCGTCCAGCGCGCACCATCACCAGTGAATCACCCGCACAGCGGATCGTCGCGACGATCGAGTCCGTCATCGCGTAGCGGCCAGTGAAGCTGCACAGCGCCGTGTGGTCGAGGCGGATCGCCGGCGGGTCTTTTTGCACCGCGAGTACCTGCGAGGCGATTTGGCGCCATCCATTGGACTCCCTGAACCATGTATCCGTGAACCGGAACCGGCTGAGGATGATCTGCCCGTGGTAGTCGAGATACTCCCGGTCCTCATGTGTCACCACGGCCACGGGGCCACGCAACACGAGGCGGAAATCATCGATATCGAGATGGCCCGTCAGGCCGGGGCCGATCGGCCGCAGGGTCTCGATGATCTCCCTCTTGTTTCTGACCACATCGTTCTCGTCCACCTGGATGGCGGCGGAATCGAGGAGCCGGTTCCAGACGGCGGTATCGCCCGGCGCAACCGCGTCGAGGAGTGCCTGCGTATCCCGCCGGAGCTCGGCCCCGACGGCGGATCGGGAGGCAGCGGTCTGGCCCATCACGACATGGCGTGACGCATCGCCCAAGGTGAGGGCGCCGAGCATGGCTATCAGCAGACGATGCATACGAGTGTGCGTCCGGGGTGAGTGGTGGTGACGATCGGTATGGTACCGCGGCCGCACAGATACGTGCACGGACATTTGCACGGGCCGTCGCAGCGGCATCGGTGCCCCGAGTATGAGGTTAGTCAGTACACGTGCCGCAAATGGCTTCCGCCGCGCGGACGCCGGGATTGACCGGGGGTATCTTCACAGCGTGAAACCGGTTCCTGAAGAATCGGCCGCCGCTCTCGTTTCGGCGACACCCGGGGATTCCAGAGAGCCGGTACTCCTTGCCTGGAGCGGGGGCAAGGACAGCGCATTGGCGCTCGGCGCGTTGCGTGCTGCCGCGGACGTTCGCGTGTGTGGGTTGATCACAACCGTGACAGCAGATTACGAGCGGATCAGCATGCACGGGGTCCGGCGGGCACTGCTCGAGGCTCAGGCGGCTGCGGTGGGGCTCCCGCTCATCGAGGCGCGCATCCCCGTTCGCGCCTCCAACGACAGCTACGAGGCTGCGTTCGCCGCGGCACTCGCACCCGTCCGCGCGGCGGGTGTGACGCGCATCGCATTTGGCGACCTCTTTCTCTCCGACGTCCGTGCGTACCGCGAGCGGCAGCTCGCCGCACTCGGCATGCGCGCGCTCTTTCCACTGTGGTTGCGCGATACGCGGACGCTGGCGCGTGAGTTCATCAAACGCGGATTCGAGGCCGTGCTCGTGTGCGTGGACCCTGAGAAGATCGGCCCGTCGTTCGCAGGGCGCCTATTCGATTCCACGCTGCTGCAGGATCTGCCCGGGGGCGCCGATCCCTGCGGTGAGAACGGCGAGTTCCATACATTCGTGTTCAACGGTCCCGGATTCCTCCGGCCCGTGCCCATCATCATTGGTTCGGTGGTGGAGCGCGACGGCTTTGTGTTCTGCGACCTGACGCCTGGACCGGAGCCCGAGCCGCCGGCCGCAGGCTCCTCGAAGGGCGGGCACCCAGCATAGTGGCGCTCAGGAGCCCCGAACGGCGGCCATCAGGCCGCATAAGCCAGTGGCGGCCTAACGCTTAGACAAGCCGCGAGAGGCGTGGCAGGTGGCAACCGGCCTCGCCGAATGCTCTGGCGCCATGGCTACGGGCCATTCCGCATGGCAACCATTGCATTGCCGTATCCGATCAGAACATTACGGGTTGCAAAGCGGCACTCGATCGCCCGCGGGCCGGATCTGAACGGCGCGGTGAAACGCAGGGCGATCGTGTCGCGTAAGGCAGCAGCGAGACCGGCGGCCACTGCCAAACTCTGGACCCAGGGGAAGACGTGGAACTGGTGATCGAAGGACTATCCAAGACCTACGACAACGGCGTGCGGGCCCTCCGGGACGTCACGTTGAGCGTCGCGCCCGGGATGTTCGGACTGCTCGGTCCCAACGGGGCGGGCAAGTCCACCTTGATGCGCACCATCGCGACGCTCCAGCGGCCCGATTCCGGCTCGATCCACCTCGGAGAGATCGATGTGCTGGCGCAGCCAGCCGAGCTGCGGAAGCAGCTCGGATATCTGCCACAGGAGTTCGGACTGTATCCCAATCAGTCCGCGGAGGCCATTCTCGACCACTTCGCCGAGCTGAAGGGCGTCACGGTGAGAGGTGAGCGGCGGGATCTGGTGCAGGCGCTGCTGCATCAGACGAATCTGTACGACGTGCGGAGTAAGAGAGTCGGCGGATTCTCCGGCGGGATGAAGCAGCGGCTGGGCATCGCGATCGCACTGGCTGGGAGTCCGAGACTGTTGATCGTCGATGAACCGACAGCGGGGCTCGATCCGACCGAGCGCCGCCGGTTCCTCAACCTGCTGGGTGAGATCGGCCAGGACGTGATCGTGATCCTGTCGACGCACATCGTCGACGACGTTCGTGAGCTCTGTCACCGGATGGCGATCATCAATCAGGGCGCGGTCGTGCTGACCGGCGATCCCGCGGCGGTCATCGAAGAGCTGCGGGGCCGGGTGTGGCGGCGCGCGGTGGCTCGCGCGGATCTCGCCTCGATTTCCTCGCAGTACGAAGTGATCTCGACCCGTCTGGTCGCCGGTACGCCGATGGTGCACATCTTCAGCGAGACGGATCCCGGAAACGGGTTCACGCCGATCGAGGCCGGATTGGAGGACGTGTACTTCCATCGCCTGGGCGCGCAGGCGGTGACCGCCTAAGCCGCATCCCGGGCCGGCACGCCGGCCGTTTTCGCGCCAGTCTGTCCTCTCCCGTCATCCGAGGCATTCGCCGTGTTCTGGACCGTCTTCCGATTTGAACTCGATTATCACCGGCGCCGGCCGAGCACGTACCTGTTCTTCGCCACGATGTTCCTGCTGACTTTTTTCGGGATGGCCTCCGACGCCTTCCTGATCTTCGACAACCAGGGGCAGGTGATGAAGAACGCGCCGATCGTGCTGGCGCAGACGATGTCGATCATGTGCGCGATCGGCCAGACCATCACGACAGCCCTGATGGGGACGGCGATCCTCCGCGATGTGCAGCTCAAGTCGCACGAGCTCCTCTTCACCACCCGTATCACCCGGAACGGCTACCTGGCGGGCCGCTTTGCCGGTGCGTGTGTGGTCATGCTTCTGATCTACCTCGCCCTGCCACTCGGCTCCCTGGTGGGGACGTGGATGCCCTGGGTCGATCACGACCGGCTGCAGCAGTTCCGGCTGATGAGTTATCTGCGGCCCTTCCTCATCATCGTCGTTCCGAACGTCCTGTTCGTGAGCGCCCTGTTCTTCGCCGTGGGCGCCATCACGCGCAATCTGCTGGCCATCTACGTGCAGGGAGTCGCGCTCTTTGCCATCTGGGCGATTTCGCAGAACATTCTGCGCGACCTCGACAAGCGCCTGCTCGGCGCGATAGCGGATCCGTTCGCGCTGTCCACGACCAGTCTGGTGACCCGGTACTGGACCGTGGCCGACAAAAACGCGCGCTTCATCACGCTGACCGGGCCGATGCTGTGGAACCGCGTCCTCTGGGTCGGGCTTGCCGTCGTCATCCTCGGCGTCGCATTCGCGGTCGTCCGCCTGGAAGTCGAGGCGACCCCGCTGTTGCCGGCCTGGCTGCGCCGGCGCGTGCGGCGCCGGTGCCGGCGCCGGTGTCCCTGCCGCGTCCCGCCACGAGCGGCTTCGGGAGCATCAGCATTCCCGCAACCGGCCTGCATTTCCATGGCCGGGCGCGCATCCAGCAGTTGATGGGGCTGTGCCGGTTCTATTTCGTGTCGATCGTCCGGGAGCCCGTCTTCCTGGCGATCGCCATCATCGCCCTCGTCAACGTCAGTCTGGCCGCCTGGAATGTCGATCGCCAGTACGGGACGCCGATCTGGCCCGTGACGGCGGAGATGATCGGCATTCTCAATGGCGGGCTGGTGCTGTTCACCATACTGCTGACGACGATCTACGCGGGCGAACTCGTGTGGCGCGAGCGCCAACTCCGCGCCGACGGCGCGACCGACGCGCTTCCGGTTCCGACATCCGTGGTGGCCGGCGGCAAATTTCTGGGCTTTCTCGGCGCGATGGGCGTCCTGACGCTGGTTGCGGTGCTGGCGACCGTGGGCGTGCAGACATTCAAGGGCTATCACCATTACGAGTTCCCGCTGTACCTGCAGGCGCTCGTGGGCGTGGTATGGCCGACCACTCTCGAGCTCACGGCCCTCGCACTGCTGGTGCACACCCTCGTCAACAACAAGTACGTCGGCCACGTCGTCATGATCCTGTTTTACGTCCTGACGGCGGTGCTGGGGACCTGGGGATTCGAGCGTGTGCTGTACCAGTATGGCCAGCCGCCCACGTTCATCTACTCCGACATGAACCGGTTCGGGCACTACGCGTCGTTCATGACGTGGGTCACAGTCTACAACTGCGCGGTCGCCGCGGTGCTGCTCGTGGTGGCGTACCTGTTCTGGCTGCGGGGCGCGGACGACGGCTGGCCCGCCCGGTTGAAGAATGCCGCTGCCCGCTGGCAGCCCGGCGCTACCAAGCTGGCCGGCGGTCTGACCGCAGCGGGCGCGCTCGCCAGCGGCAGCTTCGTCTTCTACAACACCGCGGTTCTGAATCCGTTTGCCGGCACCAAGGAGATCGAGAACCGCCAGGTCGCGTACGAGAAGGACTACCGGCATTTCAAGGATCTGGCGCAGCCGCGCATCGTGGGCGTGCGTATCCGGGCCGACCTCGTGCCGGAGCGTCGCGAGTTCGGCGTGCAGAGTATCTATCGGATCGTCAACAAACGGGCGCGGGCTCTCGACAGCCTGTTGGTCAGCCTGCCCGCCGTGGGATTCGGCTCGAACATCAGCGGAGGCGTGTTCGCGGGGGGTGGGTTTCACGCCGACTCACTCGTGTGGAACAAGCCGAACCAGGTGCTGCTTGCCGATAGCGCGCGTGGCGTCTTCCTGTACCGGCTCGCGACCCCGCTCGCGCCGGGCGATTCCCTGACGCTGTCGTTCGGCGGTCATTTCACGCCGTTTGGCTTTCCGAATGCCAATCCGAACAACGACATCGTGGCTAATGGGACGTTCCTCAACAACTCGTACTTCCCGGGTCTGGGCTACGACGACAACCCCGAGCTGTCGGATGATGACAAGCGCAAGGAGCACAAGCTGGGTCCCAAAGCGCGCGCGAAGCCGATCGGTGACATGGCGGCGCGCGGGGACGGCCTGTCAACGGATGCGGACTGGATCACCTTCGACGCCGTGGTCTCCACCGCACCGGGCCAGACCGCGATCGCGCCGGGGTATCTCCAGCGCGACACGATGGAAAACGGGCGACGCGTGTTCTACTACCACATGGACACGCCGATCCTGAACTTCTATTCGATCCAGTCGGCTCGCTACGTGGTGCGCCACGACGCGTACAAGGGCGTCGCGATCGACGTCTACTATCACCCCGGACACGACTACGACGTCGATCGGATGATCGACGCGACGAAGCGCGGACTGGACTACTACACCACGAACTTCAGCCCGTACCAGTTCCGGCAGTACCGCATCATCGAGTTCCCGCGCTATCAGGTATTCGCGGAGTCATTTCCGAATACGATCCCGTTTTCCGAAGGCATCGGGTTCGTCGCGCGCGTTCGCGACCGGGATGACGATCTCGACTGGCCGCTGTTCGTGACCGCTCACGAGCTGGCCCACCAGTGGTGGGCCCACCAGATCGTGCCGGCCAACGTACAGGGCGCGGCGATGCTCACCGAGTCACTGGCGGAGTACTCGGCGCTCACCGTGATGGAGAAGCGATACGGCACATCGCACGCCCAGAAGTTCCTGCGCTACGAGCTGGATAGGTATCTCAGTGGCCGGAGCGGGGAGAAAAAGAAGGAGTTGCCGCTCATGCTGGTGGAGGGGCAGCCCTACATCCATTACAACAAGGGCTCGCTGGCGTTCTACGCACTGCGCGACTACATCGGCGAGGATTCACTCAACGCAGCGCTGCACCGGTATCTCAAGGACAAGGGATTTCAGAACCCGCCCTACACCGTCACGACCGATCTGCTGCAGTACCTGCGCGCAGTCACGCCGGATTCACTGCAGTACGTGATCCACGACCTGTTCGAGACCATCACCCTGTACGACAACAAAGCGGATACGGCGACGGCGGCCAAACGCGCCGACGGGAGCTACGCGGTGCACCTCGCATTCTCGGCGAAGAAGCTGCGGGCGGACAGCCTGGGCAACCAGACCGAGATCCCGGTGGCTGATTACATCGATGCGGGCGTGTTTGGCGCGCCCGAACCGGGCAACAAGCTGGGGAAGCCGCTGGCGGTCCGCAAAGTACACGTGGCCGCCAATCGAGATGTCAGTGGATTTCGTCGTGTCCGAGCGCCCCGTCAAAGCGGGGATCGATCCGTACAACAAGCTGATCGACCGGACACCCGAGGACAACGTGCGCGCCGTCGACGTGAAAGAGTAGGCGTCGCGGCGTGCCGATTCGTCCGGCTACTGTGATGCGGCCCGGAGGACGTACACCGAGTTCCAGGTGATCTTCCACGTGGCGCCATTGTCGGACGAGGCTTCCGCCATCTGCCTGACCTTGCCGGGTGCGATGACGGACCACGTCCAGCGCGACAGTGGTTTGGTGGCGGGGTCGGTACGGAGCACCATCTTCCCGTTCTCGAGATCACCGGCCATTGCCGGGTAGGCACCTGCATTGCCCGAGTTGTCGAGGTAGATCTGGTGCCACTTCCGGTCTCGGATGTCGTAGTAGTTGAAGCTCGTACCGGTCTGTCCGCCGATTGACGACGTCCAGTGCTCGACGAGCAGGCATCCGTCCTGCTCGCGCGTGACGAGGTTGTGCCCAGCGGGCTTGTCGTTCACGAAAACGTCCCAGTCTCCGATCCAGAAGTCGAACTTACGGTATTCGGGAGCTGAGCATCCCGCAATGCTGGCCGGGGCGGCTCCGAGCGCAAATGCGGCGAGGACCACCAACGTGCAGGACAGCGAGCGTGGCGTGACGGCGAATTGTCCAAACGAGAGAGGCACGATGGCACTCCTGTGGGTGGCGGATGGAGATACGACACTGCAGCACCTACGATCGTTGTATATCGGCCGTGTCGTCAACCGGCCGCCGGGGTTTCCATGACCACGAGCCGCTCCGGTGTCTCACCGGCCCCGATTGCACCGGTGTGGCACACCTGCTGCGTGATGGCGCTCGTCGCGGCGTTCGCCGGGTTTTTCGTCTATGCGCGAGCACTGTCGGGCGCGCCGAGGGTGGGGCACATCGCGTTGTACACGATCGCGATCGCATTCGAATGGGCGGTGTTCTGGCTCTGTCTCTGGCACAGCGATGCGGCATTCACCGGCTACGTCGCGCGCGCGTGGAGGGACCCTCGGGCGTTGCTGTGGGACGTTCCGATGGCGGCAATTCTCGCCGGTGTGCTGCTGTTGGTTGCCCCCGTCATCGTGCGGGTGCTGGGGTCCGCCGGATTTGCGTCGACGCAGGGGATGCTGCCGGCCAATGGGACGGAGGCCGCACTCTGGATCGTGCTGGCGATCAGCGCCGGTATCTGCGAAGAGACCGTGTTCCGCGGATATCTACAGCAACAGCTCTCCGGCTGGACCGGGAGCGTGACGATTGGCATCCTGGGACAGGGCGTGATCTTCGGAATCGTCCACGCGTATCAGGGGCCGAAAAAGGTGGCTCTCATCGCGGTGTGGGGGTGCATCTTCGGGCTGTTCGTATGGCTGCGAAAGGGGCTCCGCTCCAACATGCTCGCGCACGCCGTCATCGACTTGCTGCCGGTGCTGTAAGGACTGCCGGGCGCGGAGTGAGCGCGGTCAGGCTGCTTCCGGGACCGCATCGGCGGGCATGCGCGGCCGCGTGGTCCAATCGAGCGGTGCGATCTGGGGAACGACCACGATCCACGACACCACTCCAATGAGCACGACTGTGATCGCGAGGCCGAACGCGGAGTAGAAATGTCCGGTGCGGTCGACCAGGAAACCGGTAATCGCCGGGGCAGCGATGCCAGCCAGATTTCCGACGCAGTTCTGAAACGCCATCCAGCGGCCGGCCGCGGCCGGCCCGGACAACGTCTGGCCTGCGGCGTACAATGCCGTGGAGCTCGGCCCAAAACAGGCGCCCGTGAGGAGCAGAAACACCGCCGACGCGACGGGTGGCGCCCAGATGGCTCCCACGAGACATATCGCCGTCGCCGTTTGGCTGGCGACCATCGCCGTCTTGTACGCGCGATTCGGAGTCGCACCCGCGCCAATCCAGCGGTCGAGAGCCCAGCCGCCTGCGAAGGCACCCGCAGCCTGCATCAGATAGATCGCGCCGCCCAATACCGCCATCTGCGCGAGCGAGAAGCCGCGTTCGTGCACCAGGTATAGCGGAATCCAGTTGAGGACAACATAAAACGCGTAGTTGGCGCAGAAGTGGCAGAGTGCCGCGCCGACCGCGCCACGTCGCGAGATGATCTTCGCATACGATGGGCTGTCGGCTGGGTCCGATGCGCACACCGGCGAGAGATCACGTACGGGCCCCCTGAGCCATGGCCAGAGCCAGAGCAGCGATAGCGCGCCGAGCGAGAGGAAGAGCGGACGCCATCCGAAACGGGCCAGGATCATTCCGCCGACGAACGTTCCGAAGGCAGGACCGGCAGCGAGTCCCACGGCGATTGCCCCGTTCGCCCGGCCTCGCTTCTCGATTCCCACGTGCGTGGCGAGCATTTTGGAACTGCAGGGGAACGCGACGCTCTCGCCGAGCCCGAGCATCAGGCGCAGGACCAGGAGCATCGCGAAGGTGCCCGCGAACCCCGTCAGCAACGTCGCGACCGACCAGATTGCGAAACCCACGGCGACAACGCGCTCTACCCGGAATCGCTCGGCCAGCCATCCCGCGCCGATCTGGCTGATCGCATACGTCCAGTAAAAACACGACAGCAGTATTCCGATCTGCGACGCCGAGAGGCGAAACTCGTGCTGCACCACGGGTGCGGCGGTCGCGAGGTTGCCCCGGTCGACGTAGTTGATGAAGACGGCTACCGCCAGCAGCATCCCGATGCGACGCGCCATCCGGGACTGCCCGCCGGGTATCGCAACCGATGCCGTCATGCCGCCTCTGGGATAGGCCGTTGAGCACAAATAGAGCCCGGAGGGATTACATCCGTAAGACACGGACGCCCGGCGCGGGCGGCGGGCCTCGATTCGCCGAGGAGATAGGGGAAACTGCTCGCGGCGCAATGCGCATTGCCACCTGTGCGTCTTCTAACTCTCCCGCTGATCGGGCGGTATCGTTGACGGCCTCCAGAACGCCAGGCCCCATACCCTGCCGGCCGGGTGTGGCGGCTCGCCAGGTGGTCTGACGCCGGCACGGACCTGTCACAATCAGGAGGTGGCCGATGCATAGCGATTGGTTGCGGGCCGCGTGCGGCCAGGGTATATCCCCGCCGCGCGGTCGATTGCCACGTGGCTTGCGTGTGGTGCGCTCGCCTTCGGGGCCGTGCCATTGCGCGGCCAGGATCAGGCGCCTGTGGCTCCCGCTGGCGCCCGAGTGCTGGACATAGTCGCGCACAACTACACGTTCCAGGCCGCCGATACTATTCCCGCGGGGCTGACCACGCTGGTGTTGCAAAATAAGGGCACGGAACCACACGAAGCGGTCCTGATCCGGCTTGAGGCGGGGAAGACGGTCGCCGATCTGTTGCAGGCGATGGCGACGCCAGGTCCGGATCCCGTCTGGATGCACGCGGTTGGCGGTCCGGGTGCCGCGCTGCCCGGCACGGAGTCGAATGCGACGCTGGTCCTCGCTCCGGGCCGCTACATCCTGGTGTGTGGCGTGCCGGCGGCCAATGGGAAGCCGCACGTCGCCATGGGGATGGCGAGAGACCTGACGGTTTCTCCGTCGTCACGCTCTGCGCCCACGCCGGCCAGCGATGTCTCGGTTGCGATGGTGGATTACGGCTTCAATGTCTCGGGACCGTTGTCATCCGGCTCGCACATGTTCCGAGTGACCAACGATTCCAGGCAGGGCCACATGATGCTGATGGTGCGCCTCGCACCGGGAAAGACGCTCGCCGATTGGATGGCTTGGTCAGCCAAGTCAGGAACGCCCGAGCCGATCGAGTGGACCGGTGGGATGGGTTACATGTCGGCTGGCGGCGCCGGCTATTTGACGGTGCGCCTCAAGCCAGGAGCATACGGCATGATCTGCTTCATCGCCGATCCAAACGACCACAAACCGCATTTCATGCACGGGATGGAGAAGGAGTTCACGGTGAGTTGAGCGGGCCTGCGCGGAGGCGATGGCGGTTTGCCGGGCGGCAACCGGGTGTGCGCTAGCAGTGGGCCGGCTGCGGGCATAGCTTGACGGTTCACGATGGTTCGGACTCTCGTGCCCGCTGATTGTGACCGCACTTCCGCCTGACGGTCTGTCCGCATCGCTTGCCGATCGCTACGCGATCGAGCGCGAGCTAGGCCGTGGCGGCATGGCGACCGTGTACCTGGCGCGGGATCTGAAGCACGACAGGCCTGTCGCGCTCAAAGTCCTGCACCCGGAATTGGCGGCGACGCTCGGTCCCGAACGGTTCCGGCGCGAGATCGCGGTCGCGGCCAAGCTGCAACATCCGCACATTCTCTCGGTCCACGATTCGGGCGAGACGGCGGCCGCCCAACTGTGGTTCACGATGCCGTTCGTCGAGGGGGAGAGCCTTCGCGAGCGGATTCGCCGCGAGCACCAGCTTCCGCTCGACGAGGCGGTCCGGATCGCGTACGAGGCAGCGCTCGCACTCCACTACGCGCACGACCACGGGATCGTCCACCGCGACATCAAGCCCGAGAACATCCTGCTGACGGAGGATGGCAGCACTCTGGTCGCGGATTTCGGCATCGCGCGCGTGCTCGACGACGCACCGCCCGGGACGGGAGAAGCGCTAACGGCGACGGGAATGGTGGTCGGCACGCCGCAGTACATGAGTCCCGAACAGGCGGCGGGTGAGCGCAATGTCGGCCCGCGCTCGGATGTCTATAGTCTGGGCGCGGTCACGTACGAGATGCTGGCGGGTGAGCCGCCGTTCACTGGGCCGACGACGCAGGCGATCATCGCGAAGATGTTGAGTGGTGAGCCGCCATCGGTACGCCGCTCGCGCCCCGCCGTGCCCGAGAGCGTGGACCTGGCGATCCGGCGGGCGCTCTCGCCGGTACCGGCAGACCGGTTTCCCTCGGCGCTGGATTTCGCGCGAACCCTGGCGAGCGCTGAACGAAGCACGACCGTTGCGGCCAGCAAATCGGTGCGGGCGGGCGGACGCCGGCGCCTGCTTGCCGGCGTCCTTCTGGGTATCACGACGATCGTGGCTGCCGTTGCTGTCTACGCATGGCACCGTCATGGCGCCGCGCCGGCACCGGTCCCGCCTTCAGCGGCTGGGCCGCCCGGCGTTGCCGTGCTTCCCTTCGACAACGTGGGCGACAGTGCCAACGCGTACTTCGCGGACGGGATCGCGGGTGAGATTCGCGGCAAACTGTCGACCCTTCCGAGTCTTCGGGTGGTCGCGACGATCAGCTCCAATCAATACCGCCACACGACCAAGCCGCCAGATGTCATCGCGCGCGAGCTGGGAGTCCGATACCTGCTGACCGGAACGGTGGAGTGGGAGCGAGGGGCGAATGGCTCACGGCGTGTTCGCGTGAGTCCAGAGCTCGTCGAGGTCGCGGATGCGGGGGCACCGGCGACCCGATGGCGGCAGTCGTACGATACGACTTTGGCAGACGTGTTCGACGTACAGGCGGCGGTCGCGGCGCGCGTGGCCGACAAGCTGGGTGTGGTCCTGAGCCCCCCGGCTCAGACGCAGCTTGCGGCACGTCCGACGCAGAATCTGGCCGCGTATGACGCGTACCTGCGCAGCATGGCGCTCACGGAGGTCGATCATGTCTCGCTGCGCCACGCGCTCGCGGCTGCCGAGCAAGCCGTCGCGCTGGACTCGGGATTTGCCCAGGCGTGGGCGCGTCTCGCCGACATCCATGCCACGCTGTACCTGACGACCGTTCCCACACGGGCCGACGCCCTGGGTGCTCATGACGCCGCGGAGCGGGCCGTCGCGCTCGCACCAGCAGCATTCGACGGGTACATGGCTCGCGGCAGCTACGACCTCCTGGTTTCGCACGATGTAGCCGGCGCATTGGCTGCGCTGCAGATGGCGGTGCGGCTCGCGCCATTGTCGGCAGGCGCGGTCACTCAGCTCGCGTACTGCAAGGCTGCGCTCGGCCAGTGGCCGGGCGCGGTCGAGGATTCGCGCCGGGCGGCCGCACTCGATCCGCGGTCGGCGGCGGCTGCGGGCGGGTTGAGCGGGCTGCTGATCGAGCTTCGCCGTTACCGGGAGGCGAGGTCAGAGGCCGAGCGAGGGCTCGCATTCGCGCCGGCCGACCTCAATCTCATCGACGTTCGCGCGGTCAGCCTGCTGGCCGAGGGCGATGTGGCCGCGGCGCGTGCCGCGATGCGTGATGTTCCACCGACGCTCGACCGCGCCCGCCTGGTCGTGTACGTGACCACCCGGTGGCCCGACATGTACTGGGCACTCGACAGTGCGGACCGGATGCTGGCACTCACCATGATGCGGCCCGCCGCGTTCGACAACGATACGGGACAGTGGAGCCTCGCCCGGTCGCGGTTACATTGGCTTTCGGGTGACTCGGCGCACGCTCGTGCGTACGCCGATTCGGCACAGTCGGCGTTCGCGGCACAGATTCGCGCGGGTCCCGAAACGAATTTCCAGCATCTCTGATCGCGGGGTCGCGCTGGCGGGTCAGGGGCAGCGCGCGGCGGCCGTAGGGGAAGGCGAGCGGGGCTTTCAGATGAGCCTTGCGACGGATGATCAATATTTCAACATCCCAATCGCCCGTCACCTGCTCGCGGAGATCTACACGAATGCGGGCGAGCAGGCGCGAGCCATCGGCGAGCTCGACACGCTTCTCTCGAAACCCTATTTCGTCTCGCGCGCCTGGCTTCGGCTCGACCCGGAATGGGCGCCGCTCAGGGACGACCCGGCGTTCCAGCGATTGCTTGCAACGCCGGGACCCTGACGCCGGGCCGTCTCGGCGGCACGGTCACTGTTCGGCTGGACGCCACCAATATGGTGCCTGAATCTCGCGCTCCCGCGGATAGATCTCCTTGAGTGTGTTGGCGTCGTAGAGCCGGCCGTTTCGCATGACGTAGGTGATCGTGTTGGTGTTGCGAATGTCGTCCAGCGGATTCTTATCCAGCACCTGGAGGTCGGCCAGCTTACCTGGCTCGAGCGAGCCGAGGTCCTTGTCGACGCCGATGGCCTCAGCGCCGAAGATCGTGCCGACGCGCAGCACGTCGTGGAGCGGCATGCCGCCACTCGCGATCGACCACAGCTCGAAGTGGGTGCCCAGCCCCTGCAGCTCGCCGTGTCCGCCCAGGCCGACGCGGCCACCAGCCGCGACGATCTTTGCGGCCCCCGCGGCCACCTGATTGAAGCTGTACTGGCTATCGGCGAACCATCCTGGCCGCCGGAGACCGCGGCGATCGATCTCGTCGTGCGGCGTAAAATGCCGCAGCTTCGGATCCCCGTGGATATCGTAGTGCTCGAACCAGTAGTTCTCCGCCCATGGGCCACCGTATTCGACAATCAGCGTCGGCGTGTAGGTAATCCCGCTCGACGCGACCAGTTGCACGATGTCGTTGTACAGCGGCATGATCGCGTATGCGTGCTCACTCCCGGCGTAGCCGTCGATCGCTTCGGTCATGTTCTTCCGGAAATCCAGGCCGCCTTCGAGCGTCGGCGTGATCCCCTGCTCGCGGGCCGCGATCAGGACCCACTGCCGCACCATGCGGTCGCCGACCATGTACTGCTTGAGCGTGTGCGTCTGATAGAAATCGGAATACCGGGTCAGCACCTCACGGGCGTCGGCCAGACTGGAGACCTCGTCCGTCCAGAAGACGCCGGGGCCGGTCGTGAAGATGCGGGGTCCCAGCATCTCGCCCGTCTCGACGAGGTCCCCGTACGTGAGGACATTGGTCGTCGACGTCTGCGGGTCTCGCGTCGTGGTCACCCCGTACGCGAGGTTGACCAGGTATTCATAGACCTGGGTCTTGTGGATACCCCACGTGGGCCACATGTGCGAGTGAATGTCGACGTAGCCGGGAATGATCGTCTTGCCGCTCACATTGATGCGGCGCGCACCCGCCGGCACCGTGACACTTCCCGTAGGGCCAACGCCCGCGATGCGGTTGTTCGTCACGACGATGTCGCCTTGCGGGATGATCTCGTCGCCCTTCATCGTGACGATCCGCGCGCCGGAGAGTACGACGCTCCCCACCGGGCGATCCTTAGGCACGATCATCGTCACATCGAACCGCTTCGCGGTGTAGGCGTATCGCGGGCGCGTCGTCGTATCGGTCTTGCTCGAATCGGGCTTGGCGCCGGCCTTCTCGAGACTGTCGGCGAGATGCGTCGAGTCGCGGACTGCCGTCGCGGACGCGGTGACGTCGTAGGTGAAGAAGGAGCGGCCGAGCGACCAGTAGATCGACTGGCCGTCCGGCGACCATCCGAGGAAGTCACCGCCGACCCGCGTGAGGCGGCGCACCGGAACGGGCGCATCGTCGGACTTCGAGATCGAGACCGTGGGGGTTGGGCCGCCGGTGATCGGCAGCGCCACGAGGTAGACCTTGCGGTCGACCAGTGCCACCGCCTGGCTGCTGTCCGGTGAAACGATGATGTCGTCGGCCATGTCCGGCTGGGCCTTGTCCCCGCCGAACTCGCGCTCGGTGTAACCGGTGACCTTGAGGTGTGACCGCCGGTCGGTGCCATCCCAGCGCACCGATAACAGCCCTTCGGATGGGTCGTTGAAGAAGACGCGGGTCGTGTCGTGCGTGAAGTGTGGCTGCCCGAAGTTCGTGAGTGGCGTGATCACGGTGGCATTGCCGCCGGTCGCCGGGAGCCAGACGAGCTCCATCACCTGCGGACCAGGGCCTTCGAACTCGTTCTCGCGTTCGGTGCGCTGCTGGCGCGGGCCGCGTGCGGCAACGAGGCGGGTGCCGGTGGGATTGTAGGTCAGGTTCTCGTAGAACGCGGTGCGGCGGGAGATCTTTTCGGGCCGGGCCTTCGGATCGCCCGCGCGCAGCCGCCAGACATTGCCTCCGTCCTCGGTCCAGGTGACCCACGCGAGGAATCGTCCATCGGGCGACCAGGCCGGCGAGTATTCACCGACCGACTGATCCGTCACGCGGCGCGGGCGGCAGGTGGGCGGCAGCGGAGCCGGGCCGGCGGCCGAGCAGCCCGCGAGATTGACGAGCCAGAGGCGGTCGAGCGCGCTGTACGCCAATTGCTTGCCGTCCGGTGACGGCCGGGCGTCGCGGATCTGGCGTACGGTGAGGGTCGAGTCGTCGATCGGGTAGCGGGAGTGCACGAGCGGCCCCATCTCGATGTCAACGTCCGCCTTGAACGGAATCGCGGTGCTGGTGCCGGTTGGGACATTGACTTTCCAGATCTTGCCGCCGTAGGAGATGACGAGAGCTTTGGAGTCGGGGGTGAAGGTGAAGCCGGGGAGGATGTCGCGCGTGTACCGTGATTCCATGTCATCGCGCGTGATCGTCTTCGCGAGCCAGATCTCGTCTCCCGACTGCAGGTCGCGCAGCCGGAGACCGGTGATCCCGTCGTGCCGCGAGCCGAAGGCGAGCCACCGTCCGTCGCGGCTGACGGTGGGCCGCATGCCGCCACCGAGGTTGGTCGTGCGGACGAACGTCTTGCCGGTGTTCCGGTCGTACACCGCGACCTGCCAGGCATCCGTGAGCATCTGGTCGTACTGGAACCGGCCGTGCTTGACGGACGCGTAGATGTAGCGCGGATCGCTGCCGAAGGCAGCGCCGAGGTAGTTGTCGTAGGGTGGTGGCGTACGGGGTGGCGGGGGCGGGCCGTCTTTTGCCGCCGTCGTCAGTGTGATCCCGGTGCCACCGGAGGCGTTGAGCAGAACGAGATCGTACTTGCTGCCGAGGATGCCCGTCTTGTTCCTGGAGACGACGAGATACCTGCCGTCGGGCGTCCACGCGGGGGAGATGTATTGCGCGTCCTTGTCCTTGGTGAGCGCGCGCGGGTTGTGACCGTCGGGATCGACCAGCCACAGGTTCTCATAGCCGGAGCGGTCGGTGACGTAGGCGATCGCCTTCCCGTCCGGCGAGAATCGTGGCTGCCCATCGAATCCCATCCCCGACGTGATGCGTGTCGCGGTTCCGCCGCCAATGGGGAGCGTGTAGAGATCGCCGGCGAGGTCGAAGACGATGGTCTTGCCGTCCGGCGACACGTCGACCGACATCCATGTGCCTTCGTCGGTGGTGAAGTGCGTGTGCCGCGTGGGGAGAATCGGCAGGCTCGTCTCGGGCGCCGTTTTCTTCGCCGAATCGCCGGGAGGTTTCTGGCTGTAGGCGGCGGGGGCGAAGACCGAAAGGAGAGCGATCGCTACGAGCGAGGTGCGCATTGTCCGGTGGGGTGATCGGTTAGGCGGCAGCCAGCATACACGCGGGGCACGGCCGTACATCACTTGGACACGGAATACGGTCATTCCGGAGTGCGGTAATTCTACAGATCGGGCGCGGGTTCCAGCAGTAGTCCGGGGCGGCTTCGCCGTGGGCCTGCCGTCTAGCACTCCGCCCGCGGGCGGCCTAACGTATGCCCGTGCCGGACGAGACAGATCCAGGCCAGCAGAGCGGCCAGCAGAGCGGCCAGCAGAGCGGCCAGCAGAGCGGCCAGCATGGCGTCCCGCCGGTGACGGCGGCTGACGGTCGCGCACCGGGTCCCTGGGCGTGGGCGGAACGCAAACGCCTGATTGTGTGGCTGGCGATCGGATTCATCGCCCCGCTGCCGGTCATGCTGGTCCTGGGCATCCCGATCGCCTCGCGCGACAACGTGTTCACGATCCAGCGGGAACTACGGTTCCAGGGGATCGGCGCGGTCCTGGTGCTGCTGGCGACGTGGATCCTGTCGCGGTGGGAGAGGCGGCCCCTGGCCGACTACGGTGCGCCGCCGCGACAGGCGTTCGGCCGGCGGTTCCTGGAAGGACTCGTCTGGGGATTCGCGACCCTGTCGGCGGTCCTGTTCATCCTTCACCTGTTGGGGGATTTTCAGGCCGATTCCCAGATGCCCGGCGGCCGTGCGCTCATCGAGTACGGGCTCGGGTGGGGCGTGGTCTTCATGGCCGTGGCGCTCCATGAGGAGTTCGGCTTTCGCGGCTACCTGCTCTTCGCGTTCTCGAAGCGGGTGGGATTCTGGCGCGCCGCGCTGCTGCTGTCGCTGCTCTTCGCCGGGGCGCATATCCCGAATCCGGGAGAGACACCACTCGGCATTCTGCACGTGCTCATGATCGGTGTGATCTGGTGTTTCACGATCCGCCGAACCGGGACGCTCTGGTTTGCGGTCGGCTTCCACGCGGCGTGGGATTGGGCGGAGACATTTTTCTACGGCACGCCCGACAGCGGCATGCTGGGCGTCGGCCGATTTCTGACCACGTCCGTGCATGGCCCGGGGTGGGTGACCGGGGGGTCGGCGGGTCCTGAGGGAAGCCTGGTCACCGTGGGGGTGCTGCTGATCGTCGCGCTTCTCCTGCATCTACGGTTTCCGACGCCGATCTATCCGGACCGGCCAGCCTAGCGATCCGTACGCGGCTTGGCTCTTGCGTTAAACCGGTATATCCGTGGAGCTCGCCAGCCACGGATCTACCTGTTTCGGGAGACGCGTATGCGACCACTGGGAATGCTTGGTGTCGTGCTCATCATCGCCGGGGCCCTGGTCCTGGCCGCGCGCGGCATCAGCTACACGAAGGATCGCCATTCGACGGATATCGGACCGGTCCAGGTGTCGACCTCCGACAAGGGGTTCGTGCCGCCGGTTGCCGGCGCGATCGCCATTGTCGCGGGAGTCGTGCTGGTCGCCGTTGGGCGCCAGCGGACGGCGTGACCGACGCGTGCGCCGCATGAGATCGCGGCGGTGTTGTGCCGGCGTCCGGAGGGGCCGGTCATGACCGGCCCCTACCGAGGGCACCCCCCGGTCGTACCGGCTAGTAGGGGTCGATGGCCATGTCGCCGACCGCGCACACTGGACCGTCGGCTACGCCGCCGCGGCTCGCGCACTGCCGGGCAAATCGTGCCTGTTGCGCAGCCGCTTCGCCGGCCATGCGCATTCCCTTGGCTTCCATCTGGGCGTAGCGCTGCCCCATTGATCCGGCCCGGTCGAACAGTTTCACGGCGCCATCGAGATCCTGCCTCACGCCGCGGCCGAATTCGGTCATGAGTCCGAGGATGAAAATCGCGTCGGCGTTATTCTGTGCGACGGCTTTGTTGGTCCACGCGAGGGCGGTCGCGTAGTTGCGCTCCACGCCGACACCTTCATAGTAGGCTCGTCCGAGTAGCGCCTCGGCGTCCGCGTCGCCTTTGGCGGCCATCGCCTGTGCGTTCCTGAGCGCATTGGCGTAGTGTCCGGATTGCCACGACGCGGACATGGCGAGCTTGCCGGGATCGGTGGTCGCCTTCCTGGCGTAGTCCGCGTCGGTGAGGTGCTTGAGCTGTTCGCGAAGCTGTGCCGCGCGCGGCTTGTCGGCCGGGCCGCCGACACCCGCGTCGAGCATGATCGCGAGGTTGCCCATCGCGTAGCCATCGTTCTTGGCCGATGCGCGATCGAACCATTGGCGGGCGAGCGCGAACTTGCCTTCGGCTTGCTGCTTCAGGACGGGGGAAACGGGTGCGGTGTTGATTCCGGGGTTGATGCCGCCCGCAATGGAAACGCCGACGGCGTAGTAGTACTGGCCGAGGAAGTCCATGCCTTTGACGTTGCCCTGATTGGCGGAAGCGAGGAGCCACGTCTCGCATTGCGCGTAGTAGCCGGTGCCTGGCGGATTCAGATGCTTGAAGAGCATCGCACCGATGCCGGCCTGCGCTTCGGAATTGCCTTTTGGCGCATCCACCATGAAGTCGCGCCAGGCGGTGGTGTAGTCCTTGTTGTTGAAGGCGGCGATGGCCGCGTTGGTCGAAGCCGGGAGCGACGGGTCGTACGCGGTGGCCGGTGGGGCGGGAGCGGCGGGAGTTGCCGGCGGCGCCGACGGCTGTCCTGACGCTGCGCGCGGTTGGGCTGCGTTCTCCTTCTTCCACGTGACGGTCTGGCCCGCGGCGTTCGTGCAGACGACGGTATTGTCGTCGAGGAAGTGATACGTGCCCGCGTCGTTCGGCGCCGGGGCGCTCGTCTGGTATTTGCCGTTTGCCGCGGAGAACGTGCCGCTGCCGGCGGAGGCGTTGCCGGTGGGCGTCACGAAGTAGTTCGTAAAGCCATTGTTGTCGTGCACCGAGATCATCGTCACGGTCTGGCCGTTGACGACGAAGCTGGTTCTCCATGTCCCATAGAAGCGCGCGGTATCGTCGGACGCGTACGCGGCGGCGGCAAGCCACGTCAGCGCGGCAACGAGTGTCAGGGAGATGCAGGCGGTCGCCCGTAGTATTCGCATCATCGATCCGCTCCGCTCCATGCGTCTGGCCGATGCCGCCGGTCAAACCGGGCGTCCTGCCCTCGACGGTGCTGGCACAGTCTGGTTGCACGAGTAACTATTCGGGGCGCGCCGGCAGAGTCAAGGGTGTTGCCGGGCGTCGTCGCGACGGGGACGCCGGCGACCGACCGCTTCGTATTTCGATCCACACACCGCCGGGGGCCGAACATGAAACCTCTCCTCTTTGTGTGGCCGTACTGGCTGGTGTTCTGGGCGGTATTCCTCTGGGCGTTCACGCCTGAGTCCCGGATCATCCGGAGTGCCCAGACGCCGGCGGCGAAACCGGACTCGCCGGACGCGGGGTCAGTTCAGGTGATCGTGTTCGGCATGGGTGTGGCCACACTGGTCGCCTTTGCGATCGCCTGGGTGCCATCACTGCGGTGGCCGCCTGCGTGGCAGCCAGCCGTCTTCGGCATTGGCGTCGCGACGTTGATCGCTGGGAGTCTCCTTCGGCGTCACTGCTGGCGGCTGCTGGGTGCGTCGTTCACGGGCGATGTGCGTGCCGATGCGGGACAGCGCGTTGTGACGACAGGGGCGTACGCGTTCGTGCGTCATCCATCGTACACCGCCGGGATTCTCATGAACATTGGGTTGGGTGTCGCGCTCGGGAGTTGGGCGAGCGTGCTGCTGCTGGCAGTCGCATCCTTTGTCGTCTACGGCTACCGGATCCGTGTCGAGGAGCGGGCGCTCGTGACGGCGATCGGTGAGCCGTATCGCGAGTTCATGCGTACGCGGCGGCGGCTGATTCCTTTCGTCTACTAGTGTGTGTACCGGCGGGGCTACTCGGCGTGGCCGCTGCCGGCGGCGTATGCACAGGCAGCACTCACCGGACACTCCGGACACTTCGGCTTCGTGCGTTTGCACAGCTCCTGGCCGTGGCGCTTCAGGAGCAAATACGCACGCGTGCGTGCCGCGAACGTGCGGGGCACTTCCGCTTCGATTGCCTGCTGGGCCTCGCGGTACGTACGGCCGTAGTCGCCGCCCTCTGGCCCGTGTTGAATTCCGCACGAGGACGTGCGGACAATTGGAGGGGACGGCCGCGACGGCGGCGGTGCCACTCCACAGCAGCATGCGGTCGGCGCCGGGATCGCCGATGCCTGGAAATGTCTTGAGTATCTTGCGCGCCCGATCGGCCGGTCCCTCGAGCGCCGCGGCCAGATCGCCTTGAAACTCGTCCGTCACGCGGGCGGCGATGTCGTGGAGGCGGCGCGCTCTGACGTCGGGGACCATGCCGCCCGCACGCAGGGGTTTCGCCAGCCTTGATGGCGACGCCGCGAGAATGTCCCCTGGCTCGACGCCGATCTCCTGATTCAGGGCGTGCCAGCCCTTCGCGCACGTGGCGTCGCTGGCGGGATATCCGCAGTGCCACCAGACCAGGAAGAGATATGGGTCCGTTGGCCACCACGGCTCCTGCTTGCCGTAGAACGACTCCAGCACTGTGAGCAGGGCCGGAATGCGCGAACGACTGTCCTTCACGCGCGGCGAACGTCTTCCGGTGGTATTGGTTCGCATGCCGTTCTCCTCGCCGGATGCCCGTCCCTCGCGGTGCCCGCCGCCGAATCGGCCTCGGTCAAAGGTGCGAAGGGTCTGGCGGATGGGCCAGGTGAGAGGCAGGCCCGCGCCCTGTGCCAATATGGCCTAGAGGACCGCGCCGCAGGTTCGGCGTCGATCGTGGCGCTCGCCAGGCGAATCCTGTCGACGGGGTCTGGTCGTGGTTCTTGCGGCGCGGGGATTGCGAGTACTGTCTGCTATGCGGGCGAAAGAGACTGCGGCGAGGCTGAAGCGCGCAAGGCACGGACGGCGGGGCACATCCGCGGCTGGGCGAGCTGCACTCCTCGGCGCATTGGGCATTCCGGATGGTGTGAAGACAGTCACGCTCGCGATTGGTGATCGATCGCTCACGCTCACCAATCTCGCCAAGCCGTTCTGGCCGGAGCGCGATATTGCCAAGCGCGATCTGTTACGGTATTACGCGTCGATCGCGCCTGCATTGTTGCCGCATATCGCTGGCCGCGCGATGGTCATGAAGCGGTACCCGGACGGCGCTCACGGCAAGTGCTTCTTCATGAAGCGGACCCCCGAGCCTCATCCACGGTGGCTTCAGCAATGCGCGATCGAGCACGGCTCCGGCAGTATCATCGACTTCCCGGTGATCGACGACCTGGCGGCTCTGCTGTGGGTCGTGAACCTCGGTTGCATTGATCTCAACCCGTGGTACGCCCGGTGTGACGACGTCGATCGCCCGGATTGTCTGTACATGGATCTCGATCCGGGACCGGGCGTGTCGTTTGCCCGGGTCCGGGAGGCAGCGTTGCTGGTGCGAGACGCCCTGGCATCCGATGGATTGCCGGGCTACGCGAAGACCACGGGGTCCCGCGGCATTCACGTGGCAGTCCCGATTGTCCGCGGCCCAATCCAGAAAGCCGTATGGACCTACGCGAAGGCGTTCGCGCTGCGACTGGCGGAGCGGTTTCCTCGACTGTTGACTGCAGTTTACCGTGTGGCGGACCGGCCTCGCGGGCGGGTGCTCGTGGACTACAATCAGAACGCGTGGGGCCGAACGCTCGCGTCCGTCTATTCCGTAAGGCCGGCTGCCAATGCGACCGTGTCGACACCGGTGTCCTGGCGCGAGATCGAGCGAGGCGTTGACATGAACGCATTCCGGCTCGATACCGTCCCCGCGCGTCTCCGACAACTCGGCGATCTCTGGGCACCGATCCTCGCTCGTCGCGGCCGCGCGCGGCTGCCAATGAGTGGCGCGTTGGCGTCCCGATGACTGGGAAGAGAGCGAAGGGAAAGCATGTTCGGCCACGCACGCGGTCGCACCCGGCGAAGAACGCGGCGCGACGGCCGTGAAGACAAACGCGCCAGTGGTGCCAGGCGTTCGGAGCTGCCACACAGCTACGCCCCGATGGAGGCCACGCTGGTGGCGACACTTCCCGCCGAGGGTGACTGGCAGTACGAACCGAAGTGGGATGGCTTCCGGTGCCTCGTATTTCGCGACGACGGGCGGCCGGATCTTCGGTCCAAGGCTGGGCGGCCGCTGGGCCGCTACTTCCCCGACATTGTGGACGCAGTGCGCGCGCTCCCTGCGGGGAGCGCGGTGTTCGACAGTGAGCTCGTCGTTCCCACGTCCCAGGGGTTGTCGTTCGACGATTTGCTGCAGCGGATCCATCCCGCGGCGAGCCGAGTAACGAAGCTCGCCGCGCAGCATCCGGCGGTGTGCATCGTGTTCGATCTATTGGCCGATCCGCGAGGAAACCCCCTCGTCCACCTGCCACTTCGCGAGCGGCGTGCCCGGCTCGAGCGCCTGGCGAACAAGATGTTGACTTCAATGCCAGCGATGCCCGGTGATCAGCGTGGAGCCACAGTCGTGCTGTCCCCAGTGACGTGGAACAGCGACACGGCTGAGACATGGTTCAAGCGCGGTACGTCGGGGTGGGGTGGATTGGACGGAGTCATGGCGAAGGCGCGGGGCCTGCCGTATCAATCGGGCAACCGCAACGGAATGCAGAAAGTGAAGCATCTCCGGACGGCCGATTGCGTCGTCGGTGGTTTTCGGTACGCATTGAAGGGCCGGGTGGTGGGGTCTCTGCTGCTCGGTCTCTACGATGCCGGCGGGCTACTGCACCACGTGGGATTCACGTCTGCGATGACGGCCGACGTTCGCGCCGCTCTTACACCACGCCTCGCGCGACTGATCAAGCCACCCGGATTTACCGGACGCACGCCCGGGGGACCGAGCCGATGGAGCACACGGCGCACAGATCAGTGGGAGCCCCTCGCGCCCAAGCTCGTCGTGGAGGTGCATTACGATCACTTCAGCGACGGGCGCTTCCGGCATGGCACGTCGCTCGTGCGGTGGCGGCCGGACAAGGCAGCCCGCCAGTGCACCCTGGATCAGATCGAACCTTCCGGCAGGTCGGCGATGGCGCTGTTGGAGAGGTCACACGTCTCGGAGGAGAGCGCCATTGATAGGTCGCGCGGCCGCAGGTGACGCTCCGATCGTCGGGGGACGCCAAGGTTTCGGGCCAACAGAAAATCAAACAATCGATCCGGCATGAAGTGCTTGGCGCGTGACCCGATCTCGGCCTCCCAGCCAACGCGATACTGAATTCGTGGGTTGTGGCTCGTGAGGCAGCGCTCAACCATATTCCGCGACCCGTTCGGCCGGGAGGGCCCGGCCAGCGTGCCCGAAGACACACGCGGCGACGTTGCTGATCAGAGTCCCGTACAGTTGGCGGACGCGGGCGCTGGCCGCTACCGCGCTGATCGCCGCTCTCTCTTTTCGCCAGATGTCTGATTGGATCGTCCCTGGAACCACGAGACTGACCCCGATCCCGTCGGCGCGCACCTCGAGTCTTAGCGCATCCGTCATTGCGCGGAGTGCGAACTTGCTCGCGCTGTAGGGGCCGAACACCGGCGTCGAGATCTCGCCGGTAATGGAACCGATGTTGACGATACGTGATCGCTGACCGGCGGAGCCAGCGTTGTACTGCCGGAGTAGCGGCAGCATGACCTGTGTGACGGCGACGGCGCCGAGGACGTTCACCTCGAACTGATGACGCCAGTCGTCGAGGGCAACGAACTCCACGGGGCCGACGACGCAGATGCCGGCGTTATTCACCACGCCTCGGAGTCCGTCATTTCCGGCCCGTATCCGAATCTCTTCCGCGACCGCGCGGATCGAGTCGATGTCCGTTACGTCGAGCGGGATCGTGCGAAGTCTTATGGGCGTACCGAGCCCGGCCTGCGCGAGTGACACCGCTTCCGCGGGCGCTCGGACGCCTGCCCACACGGCAAATCCACTGTGTGCCAGCCGAAGGGCGCATGCTCGTCCGATGCCCGAGCCTGCCCCTGTGATCAACACGTGGCCGTGGCCGGGAGAGGAAACCCGGCTGGCGGGATTCTTCATGGTATCCATGCGCCGCTATCCAGCGAGGCATGTTGCGGGCCATTTGGCCCGCATTGGCGCGGCGCGGGGATTGCGGCTCTCCGCGTCATCACGTCACGCTCTACTTCATCAGAGGGAGTTTGGTATGGGATCGGAGTCCACGTTCCGAATCGGCGGCGACCTCGAGGTCAACCGTCTTGGCTTTGGCACGATGCGGCTGACGGGCCGCGGTATCTGGGGCGAGCCGGCGAACCGCGCGGAGGCGCTGGCGGTGTTGCGGCGCGCGACCGAGTTGGGAGTCAATCTGCTCGACACGGCTGATGCGTACGGGCCGGAGGTAGCCGAGCGTCTGATTGCGGAGGCGCTGTATCCGTATCCGAAGGGGATGGTGATCGCGACCAAGGCCGGCTTTACGCGGCCCGGACCGGACCGGTGGGTCGAGGATGGACGGCCCGCGCATCTCCGCGAGGCGGTGAATGGCAGCTTGCACCGGTTGCGGCTCGAGCGGATCGACCTGCTGCAGCTTCACCGAATCGATCCGAAAGTGCCGATGGAGGATCAGATCGGCACGCTCGTGGCGCTCCAGCGCGAGGGGAAGATCCGGCACATTGGACTCTCAGAGGTCACGGTGGCGCAGATCGAAACCGTCCGGCAGGTCGCGACGATCGTCTCGGTGCAGAACCGCTACAACCTCGCTGACCGGCGGTCGGAGCCGGTGCTCGAGTATTGCACGCGGGAGAATCTCGGATTCATCCCGTGGTTCCCGCTGGCGACGGGCAGTCTGGCGAAATCCGGCGGCCCGCTCGCGCGCGAGGCCAAGCGGCTGCAAGCGACACCGGCCCAGGTGGCGGTCGCGTGGCTGCTCGCGAAGTCGCCAGTCATGCTGCCGATCCCGGGCACGTCAACGGTGGCGCACCTGGAGGAGAACACGGCGGCGGCGAAGCTCATGCTCGATGAGGAGACGCTGGAGGCGTTGGACCTGCAGGCCGCGGCCGTGTGAGATGGTAGGGCGAGCGGCGCCGGCTGCTCGCAGCGTTCCAGTTCAGCGCTGGACGATTCCGTCCTGAAGTGTGAGCGCGTTCGGCAGCGCGGCGCCCGAAGCGGTGTTGTCGAAGATACACCAGGTCTCGCTGGCGGCATTGCGCTCCAAATGATCCCGCAGGCTGGCGAGGGCGCCGAGACTATACGGGGAGTAGTACATCTTCGGCGACCCGTGCATCCGGTAGTACGACAGACCGCGCCAGCCTCCTGGCTCTGCGGCCCCGGGATGGCGCGCGGGGTCGGCGGCGACGCGGGTGATGCGGCGCGCTGCGAGCCATTGATCAACCTCCGGCGTGAACCAGTCGCGCGGCGGGGCTCGCACGCGATCCGGAAGCGATCGTCCTGACTCAGCACGCGGCAGAATGGCTCAACGATCTGGGGGTCAAACGCAAAGCTGGGCGGGAAGCTGCAGTAGCAGGGGGCCGAGTCTTGGTCCGAGATGCGAAATCTCGTCGAGGAATGCTTCGACCGTCTCGGTGCAGTCACGGAGCCGTGCTGCATGGGTGACGGCTTGTGGCGTCTTGACGGCGAAGCTGAAGGTGGCCGGGACGGTGGCGGCCCAGCGCTCGAACGTCGTGGGTTGATGCGACCGGCGGAAGGTCGAATTGATCTCGACGGCGTTCAAGACGCTCGCGTACCGGGACAGGACGCTTCCGTCACCGGGAAACATTCTGGGCGACGGCGAGCGGGAATCGCCCAGCCGGCCGTCCCGATTCTGATTCTTGTGTTCATGATACCAAACGGTACGTCATCCGGGCGGCCCTGGGGACCGGGCGATCCGGACCGGCTAGGTTTCGGTCATCACAGCCGGGGTTACCGCATGGCCGAGTCCGTTCTCTCCCGCAACAATGTCAAAGCGTCCGGCCGCGGGAAGCGGCCAATGTTGTTCGCGCACGGGTTCGGCTGCGACCAGAACATGTGGCGCTTTGTCGCGCCCGGCCTTCGAAGACGAGTACCGCATCATACTGTTCGACTACGTCGGGTGCGGCCGGTCGGACATACGGGCGTACGACCCGTCGCGGTACGCGTCCCTCGACGGGTATGTGCAGGACGTCGTCGATGTCTGCCATGCGCTCGATCTGCGCGACGTCGTCTTTGTCGGTCATTCGGTCAGCAGCATCGTGGGCATTCTCGCCGCCAACCGTGAACCCGATCTGTTCTCCCGGCTCGTGCTGGTTGGGCCGTCGCCGCGATACATCAACGATCCCCCGGACTACATCGGTGGCTTCGAGCAGCGAGACATTGAAGGGCTATTGGAAACGATGGAGACGAACTACATCGGGTGGGCGAACTTCATTGCGCCAACGATCATGAAGAACCCGGAGCGTCCGGAACTGAGTCGTGAGTTGGAGACGAGCTTTTGTTCCACCGATCCGGTGATCGCCCGGCGTTTCGCCGAGGCGACGTTCCTGTCCGACAACCGGAAGGATTTGCCGGGTACCCGTGTGCCTTCTCTCATCATGCAGTGCTCCGACGACATGATCGCGCCCCTGCCGGTCGGCGACTATCTCCACCGGATGCTGCCCAACAGCACTTTGCGAGTGTTGCGCGCCACGGGGCATTGCCCACACATGAGCCATCCGGAGGAGACGATCGCCGTGATGCGGGAATACCTGCAGGAGTCCTTCCTGGCCGAGCGTTCGACGCAAGGACCATGATGGATCCGCGGGAGCCGAGCGTGGCCGAGCACGGGCTCGACTCGCTGATTGACGGCGCGCCGTGCGGGTTTTTGTCGTTTCTCGACGATGGGACGTTGACGGCAGTGAATCAGACCTTGCTCGACATGCTGGGTGTCGCGCGGGCGGATCTGATGGGCCGCCACGCCGACTCGATTCTATCAGTGGGCAGCCGGATCTTCTATCAGACGCATCTGTTCCCGCTGCTGCGGCTGCAGGGGAGGGCCGAGGAGATTTTCCTGCTTCTTCGGCCTCGGGCCGGGCCCGACATCGGTGCGCTCGTGAGTGCCGTTCGTCGCGAGCGCGCGGGGCAGTGGGTGACCGATGCGGTCGTGATGCGCGTGCAGGAGCGGCAGAAGTTCGAGGCGGCGCTCCTGCGCGCGAAGAAAGAGGCGGAGGAGGCGCGCGAACTCGCAGAGGCGAACAGCAAATACGTGTCGGCGGCGCATGCGCAACTCGAACGCCAGGCAGTGGAGCTAAGCACCACCAATGAGCGCTTGGCGGAGCAGGCTGTCGAAATGGAGGCGCAGAGCGAAGAGATGCGGTCGCTCAACGATCATCTCCAGGAGCGCGCGGTGGAGCTCGAACGGCTGCGGATGGTGGCTGACGAAGCGAACCGGGCGAAGAGCGAATTCCTGACGATGATGAGCCACGAGCTGCGCACGCCGCTCAACGCGATCGGCGGATACGCCCAGTTGCTCGACATGGGGATACACGGGCCGACGACACCGGCGCAGGCCGTGGCGCTGGAGAAGATCGCCCAGAGCCAACGGCATCTGCTCAAGCTCATCAACGATGTCCTGAACCTCGCGCGGATCGAGGCGCGCCTGGTTCGCAGTACGAGATCGACGCCAATGGCGCTTCGCGAGGTCGTCGACATGGTCCTGCCGATGATCGAACCACAGTTCGCCGCGCGGCAACTCCATTGTGCCGTCGACGTGCCGGCGGATCTCAGCGCCCGTGCCGATCGCGACAAAGTGCAGCAGATTCTGATCAACCTGCTCTCGAACGCCAGCAAGTTCACACCGCTGGGTGGACGGATCAGGATCGATGCATTCGCGGCTCCGGACGGTGAGGACCGTGTCTATCTTCGCGTTCGCGACACGGGTGTGGGGATCGCCCGTGAGCGGCAGGAGCACGTGTTCGAGCCGTTCGTGCAGGTGGATGCGAGCCTCACGCGGCGCGCGGAGGGGACGGGGCTGGGTCTTGCGATCAGCCGGGATCTTGCGCGGGGGATGGGTGGCGACCTCCGGGCGCGGGGTGGTGAGGGGGAAGGATCGAGTTTCACCCTCGTTCTTCCTCGCGACATGTCTGGCTAGGCGAACGAGAAGCGGAGGACGAGAAGCGGGGGATCCGGAATGCACGACGGGCACCTGCAGGGTGCCCGTCGTGGTGCGGTTTTTCCGCGACGACGCCAACTCGTCGCGCGCGTTATTTGTCAGCTCAGCGAGCCCCTTCGACCTCGACGTAGATCTCGCCGGGCTCCTTTACGGTGTGTCTCGCTTTCGCCTTGTCGGTATTGGGGTCTGCCAACGCGGCTTCGAACTTCTTCATGTCGACGTTCTCCCACACGATGGCGATCTTGTTCTCCTTCGGGTGGCGGTAGACGCGGTAGGAGCTGGAGAACGTCTTGAAGAGCTCCTTGCGCTCCTCTCCGCCGGCGAGCCAGGTATCCATGTTTCCGACCGGGTGCGTGATCACGACGCGGGGCATGTTGGATCCCTCAGGTTGGGAGATAAACGCGACTGTGCCGGCGGTTGCGAGGGCGCCCGGCGTCACGGACCGACCTCCATGTAGCGCCGGTGACGAACGAAGCGTGTGCAGGGGGCTAGCGGCAAGGCCGTCTATAGGGAATCGCGGAATGAGGCCGAGACCCGCCAGCTAACCCGGCGGCCACCGCCGCGGATTCAGCCACTTTCAGAGGAATTCGAGGTAATTCAGACCAGATTCAGGGCTTCCCGCACCTCACCTGCCTATGGTGCCGGCGCGAGCGGGCTGCCAGCCCATGGGCCACCCCGCGCCTAGCTCCGCGCTGAGCAAGCCCCTATGCTTGGCGGGCTCCGCATCGTTCGGGATCCCGAACCGGCCCCCCGATGGCCACGCGACTGATCGCGCAGCACTAGATGGCAACGATTTCCGGAGACGTCATGCGTGCCTGTTGCGTGTTTTGTGTCGTGGGGCTCATCGTCGTAACGAGTTGCGCTGGCCCCCGTGATGCCGGCGTTGCGGCGAATGCCGCCGAAGGGCGCCCGGCCGATCAATCCTCCCTCGCAGCCGCGAACGTGGTCACCGTAGTCGCGACCGAGTACGCGTTTCAATCGCCAGCGACGGTCCCGGCGGGTTTGACCACCATCCAGTTGGTGAACCAGGGACATGAAGTTCACATGATGGGGCTCACCAAGCTGGAAGACGGCAAATCGATCGCCGAGCTGATGACGTTCCTGACCAAAGACAAGCCGCAACCGGCGTGGGCGGTGGACGTTGGCGGCCCGAACGCGATTGCCCCGGGTGATACGTCGAATTCAACGCTCATGCTGGCGCCCGGGCATTACCTGCTCATCTGCTGGATTCCCGGTGCGGACGGGTTGATCCACTTCATGAAAGGCATGCAGCAAGCGCTCGAGGTGACTGCGGCGCGCAGCGCTCCGTTACCGGAGCCGGCGGCGGACGTCGTGGTCCGGCTGGCGGACTACCGGATCGATTTGCCGGGTCCGATCACGTCTGGCACGCACACGTTCCGCGTCGAGAACGATGGCCCGCAGGAGCACGATGTTACCGTGCTCGAGGTCGCGCCGGGGAGAACCCCGGCCGAGGCGATCGCGTGGTTCACCAGTCCGGCGAAAGGCACACCCGCGGCCAGGGCGCGTGGCGGAATCGTTGGTATCGCGCGCGGCACCCATGGCTTCTTCACGGGGACATTTCACCGGGGCCAATACGTGTTCCTGTGTTTCGTTCCCGACGAGCGTGATGGCAAGCCGCATTTCATGCACGGGATGGAGCGGGACTTCACCGTGGAGTGAGCGGCCGCGACGACCGATTGGGAGTTCTCGCGGCGTGGGATGACGTCTTCGCATCCTACGTACGCGCAGCGGAATATCTCGATTATTGCAAACGGGCACCCGAATGGATGCCCGTTCGCAATGGCCGTCAGACGCGCGGGCCAGCAGCACCTACTTCCATCAGCTCCTACTTGAGTATTATCTCGCGCAACGTCCGGCCGCCGACGGCGTCCCGCATGGCGCTCCGTTCCATTGAAGCCTGCGCGGCCTGTTCCGGCGAGAAATTGGTGACGCCGTGTTGCAGCGGCTCCGTTTTGTCCCGGAGACCATCCAGCGCAGCCATGTTCTTGTAAGTGACTCGCAGGACCATGTTCCAATCGCCCTCGGTCTGCTGCGGCGTCGTGTACACACCGTAGTCCAGAATCACGCCGGCTTTCTTCTCTGCCTCCATGATCTTCTTGTAATCGCCATCCAGGTACTTCACGTATTTGTCGAACATCCCCGGTTTGATCCGGATATACGATACGACGACCACATTGCCTTCGGTGTAGGGCCGATCTTGTGCCCCGGCGGTCGAAGCGAGGCCAGCTACCAACAACACGACAGGAGCGATACAGAGGCGGTGGCGCATTGAACCTCCCAGATGGGTGGAGACGGCAACTGCAGGGGACTGCATCGGACGCGCCGGAAAGGACGGCCGTCGTATGGCGCGTATCCAAGGCGCCCTGGCGCGTGATACAGCGGCTGGGCGCAAAGGGGCTTTCGGCGACTTAACATGATTGCGCCAGCCGCGCATAGCCAGTAGTCGCGCATACTGCGGCACTGGTCTAGCTCGACCCGGCCGCTGTTTACAGGGGATCTCGCGCAAAACGGGCACCCGCATGGGTGCCCGCGTCTATAGGTACGCCACGTCGCCATTGCGCGACCTCGCGGCTGGCGTTACCGTCATATGGGTATACCATAGGACGACGACCCATGGCAAGAAAACAGGAAGTCCAGCAGGGTACGCTCGCGTTGATGATCCTCCGTACCCTCGACGTGCTCGGCCCACTGCATGGGTACGGGATCGCGCGCCGCATCGAGGAAACGAGCAAGAGCCGCATCACGCTCAATTACGGCACGCTGTATCCGGCGCTCCTCAAGCTCGAGCAAGAGGGTTTCGTCATCGCGGAGTGGCGCCAGTCCGAGAACAACCGCCGAGCCAAGTTCTACGCGCTGAGCATGGCGGGCCGCAGGCAACTGGCGCGCGAAGCGCGCGAATGGCACCAGACGGCCGATCTGATCGCCGCCTTTCTCGCGCCGCGACCAGGGGAGTTATGAGACACATTCGCGCCGCGCTCGCGCGCGTCGCCGGCCTGTTTGCCGGACCGCGCGCGGACCACGACACCCGCGACGAGTTGCAGTCCCACGTGGACATGGAGACCGCCGAGAACATCCGGAGGGGCATGGGACCGTCAGCGGCGCGCCGCCAGGCGCTCCTCGCCTCGGGCGGACTCGCGATCGGCGCCGAGGCGGTGCGCGCGCAGCGGGGCCTGCCCTGGCTCGAAAACATCGTGGCCGACATCCGGTATGCCCTGCGCGCTCTGCGACGGACCCCCGCGTTCACCATCGTCGTCATCACGACCCTGGCGCTCGGCATCGGCGCGAACACCGCGATCTTCAGCGTTGTGCGCGGCGTGCTGCTCAAGCCCCTTCCCAACCGCGACGGGGATCGGCTGGTGTACCTGCGCCAGTCGCTCGACGGGCCAGGCGGAGAGAACATCTCCTTTTCGGTGCCGGAGGTGCACGATTTTCGCGATGGCGCCAAGACCCTGGGTGGCATCGCGGAATACAGTCAATTCACCCTGATCCTCCAGGGCACCAACGACGCCACCCGCCTCAGCGTTGGTCTCGTCACCGGCAACTTCTTCGACGTCATGGGTCTCTCGCCCGTGCTCGGCCGCCTCACCAGGCCCAGTGACGACGGACCCGGCGTGCCGCCGGTGATGGTTCTGACCCACGAGTTCTGGATGAAACGCTTCGGCGGCGATCCGGCCATCGTCGGCAAGCAGGTGCAAACTGGACGGCACGCCGGTGACGGTAATTGGGGTGCTCCAGCCCGCACCGTTCTTTCCGGACCGGATCGACGCCCTGCTCAACATGGTGATCAGCCCGCACCACCTGAGTGCGCTGATGGTACAGGGCCGCACGCATCGCATGACTGAGATCCTCGCCCGCCTCGCGCCCGGATCCACCGTGGAACAGGCGAAGACCGAGGTGGCGGCCGTCTACTCGCGTATGCAGCGTGAAAACAGAGCATCCTACGACTCGGCGTCGCATTATCGCGTCGAGGTCATCCCCTTCAGAGAGGCGCTCGGCGAACGCGCGCGCTTGACATTGTGGCTGCTTATGGCCGCCGCCGCATTCGTCCTGATCATCGCCGCCGCCAACGTCGTGAACCTGACGCTCATGCGCGGCGTCGGCCGCGATCAGGAGCTCGTGGTGCGTGCCGCGCTCGGCGCCGGCGTCGCACGGCTCCGGCGGCTCCTGCTGGTCGAGAATCTCGTGCTCACGACCGTGGGCGCGTTCATCGGCGTGATCATTGCCTTCGGCGGCGTCCGGCTCCTCACATCGCTGGCCGAGCGGTACTCGCCGCGCGCGAACGAGATCCAGCTCGACGCGGCGACACTTGGCTTCACGCTGACCCTGGCGATTGTGCTGGCACTCCTGCTCTCGGCCGTCGCATCGGTCCCCAGGGAAGGCACGCTCGGTGGCCGTATCGGCGCGGGCGCCCGGCGCTTGAGCGGTGGCCTCCAGCAGCAGCGGGTGCAGCGCGCGCTCGTCGTCGCGCAGATCGCCGTGTCCGTCGTGTTGCTCGCGGGTGCCGGCCTGCTGACGCGCACGATGATCCAGCTCTCGGAAGTCCACACCGGTCTCCAGACCGAAGATGTGCTCACGATGCAAGTGCAGCTGCTCTCGTTCACGAGTGGGTTCACCCCGGACGAGATTGCCGCTTCCAGGACGGGCTACGATCGCATCCAGCGCGAAATCCGGGCCCTTCCGGGCGTGATCGACGTCGGGCTCGGCTCGACGATGCCGCTCCAGTTTCAGGTGGGGCAGCTCGAGGTGAAGGCGGAGGGCCAATCACTCGCCGTGGGTCAGGCGACACCGCGAGCCGAGTTTCGAACGGCCGATCCCGAATACTTTCGCGCTGCCGGGATACCGGTGCGCCGCGGGCGGGCGTTCACCGCCACGGATCGAGGCGGCTCTGGGCGAGTGGTGATCCTCAACCAGATACTCGCGGATGAGCTGTTCCCGGGGGAGGATCCGATTGGGCGGCGCATGGCGTGGACAGGCGACGTGTTGAGGTTCACACCGTATAGTGGCGACTGGCGCACGGTGGTCGGCGTGGTCGGCAATACGCGAGACGGCGGACTGGATGCGGCCCCGCGGCCTGCGGTGTTCATGCCCTTCGCGCAGGAAATCACCGTGGGCGGAGGGCTGGTGATCCGCGCCCAGGGGCAAACGCCGTCGTTGGTGGCGTCGGCGATGCGCATCGTCCGGGCGATTGCCCCCACTGCGCCGATCGAGAACGTGCTGACCGTGGCGCAGATCAAGGATCAGAGTGTCGCGCCGCGCCGGCTCAACGCCGCGCTGGTGTCGTCGTTCGGCATCCTGGCCGTGATCATCGCCACTGTCGGCATCGCCGGTGTCCTCGCGTTCTCGGTCAGCTCGCGCACCAACGAGATCGGCATCCGAATGAGTCTGGGGGCCGATCCGGGCCGAGTGCAGCGTATGATCCTCGGCGAAGGTGGCGTGTTGCTGGCGAGTGGTCTCGCTCTCGGAGTGGGCGGCGCATTCTTCGCCGCGCGCATCATTCGGGGACTGCTGTTTGGTGTCCCGCCGCACGACCCGATCACCTTGATCGGCGTGGCCGTGACGATGGCGGCGATCGGCATCGGCGCGTGCTGGGTTCCTGCGTTGCGGGCGTCACGGATCGATCCCGCGATCACCATGCGCTCGACGTGATAACCGTCGCGGCCGCCAACGCGCGCGCACGGCGCGTGTACTTGCAAAGCGGATCGGGAAACTCTCGGGAATATTTTGTGAAAACGGGCACCCACAGGGATGCCCGTTCGTATAGGCGCCCTGGCGCGTGATACAGCGGCTGGGCGTAAAGGGGCTGGCGGCGACCTTACATGATCCGGTCTGGCGCGCCGAGCTAGTAGTCGCGCACAATCCGTTTTGGCATGCCTGGACGCGTAGGCCAGGTGACGCCGACATCAAGGCTGCCGGCCTCTGAGGGCACTCGCATGCGACAGCGAGGTCTGACATCATCACGACTTGCCGATCGCGTCGTCGCCCGGCGCGGCCGGGTGCTCGCTCTCTGCGTTGGTGCCGCAGTGGTGCTGTTTTCAAAACCTATGGCCGGCCAGGCGACGCGCCCGTCACCGGTGTGGAACGACGTGTTCGAATCTTACGTGCGCGCGAGACAGCCCGATAGCGCGCTACGGGTACTGCACCGCGCCGTCGCGGATGGCGACTCCGCCGTTCGCGTGACTCGGTTCGCGCTCCACGAGGGCAATGAGTGGTACAAGCGCGGGATCGCGATCAGAAACATCGATACGCTCACGGTCGCGATTCGCTATCTCGCGTACGCCGACTCGCTGGTGCCGAGCGATCCGGCACGATATCTGATTGTCGCGGCGCGCATTTGGATCGGGACAGTCGCCGAGCACCGCGCTGCGGAGACAAAGAGTTGCAGGCTCGCGAAATTGGCGCAGTCCAATTGGAAACAGGCGTTGGCCGGCTTCCGAACGACTGAGCGGGATGGCCCGCCAGAAGACCCCGGAGTTGGCGTCGTTATCAAATCCATGCCAAAGGTCGAGCATCAAGTGGCGGCGTTCTGCAAGTAGTGGCGCGCCGTTTGGCGATTTCGTCCGGCGAATGTTGGAGTCTGACTGTGGCAGTTCGGGCACAGTAGCCGCAAGTTCTCGGGGCGGTAGTCGTCGTTGATCCCGTTGATGTGGTCAAGAACGAGCATCAGCGGCTGGTCAAGAGGCGCGGGCGCCTCGCGGTGCGGATCGCGCGCCGCAGCGCCAGGAGTGCCGTTCTCAGTTCACCGGGACGAACGGCGGCAAATCCCATCAGGAGACCCGGCGGCAGCGTCGCCCGAATCGCGTACCGCGACAACGGGGCGACCTCCACACCGGCGCGCAAGGCGCTGCGGGCAACAGCGGCGTCATCGATCGAGCGATCCGTCAGCCAACCGACCACGTGCATCCCCGTCTCCGTGGGCGTCGCATCGAGTATGCCGGCGAGCTCCCGCGTCACGCCGGCGAGCAGCGATCGTTGTCGCAATGCATACACGGCGCGCATCCGCCGGGTGTGACGGGCGAAATGGCCCGTCTCGATGAATTCCGCGAGCGTCGCCTGCTCGAGACCCGGCGCCAGGTGGTCGGCGATCGACCGCGCGGCCCGAAACACCTCGATGAGCGAGTGGGGTACGATGAGGTACCCTAGCCGCAGCGCCGGAAACATCGTCTTGCTGAACGTCCCCACGTAGATGACCCGGCCCATCGTGTCGAGGCCTTGGAGCGAGGGAATCGGCGATGCGGTGTACCGAAACTCGCTGTCATAATCATCCTCCACAATCCACGCGCCCGTTCGGTTCGCCCACTCCAGCAGTTCCAGCCGGCGTGGCAATGACATGGTCGCCCCAAGCGGGAAATGGTGAGAGGGAGCCACGCAAGCCATTCGTGCGTTCGGGGCGCGCTGCAGGCCGTCGCCGACCACAAGCCCTTCGGAATCGACCGGTACGCCGGTGATGGTCGCACCCGCGGCCCGGATGAGCGCGCGTCCCATCAGGTACCCAGGATCTTCGACCCACACGGGGTCGCCCCGGTGCAGCAGCACGCGGGCGACGAGCTGCATCGCCTCCTGCGCGCCGCGCGTCAGGATGACCTGGTCAGCCGTCGCGTTCGCACCGCGCGCCGCGCTCGCATACGCCGCGATCGCCGCCCGCAAGGGCGCATAGCCGTTCGGGTCACCGTATCCCAGCAGGGCGGCACCCGAGCGCCGAGCGCGCCGCGCGTACAATCGCGCCCAGAGACGAACGGGAAAGAGATCGAGCGCTGGCTCCCCGATGCGAAACGCGACGGGCGTGGCGCGCACCTGCGGCGCTCCCATCGCTTCACGGGCGGCGCGGACGATGCGCGACGTGCGGTCGGCGCTGGCGGAGTCCGCGCGCCGAGGCGCGGCCGCGACGGGTCGCTGATGGGCGATTGGGAGGTCGTTGACGACGCTGCCCGCGCTGCCGCGCCCGGTGATGTACCCCTCGGTCTCGAGCTGCTCATAGGCCAGCACTACGGTCGAGCGAGAAACGTCCAGGTCATCGGCGAGCACACGCGATGACGGGAGCCGAGTCCGAGGTGGGAGGCGTCCGGCGAGGATCGCGTCGCGAATCGACGCGTAGATCTGTCGAGTGAGGGAGAGGCGACTTCGCCGATCGACGACAACCAGGAGGGGCGATCCACCACCCGGCCGGCCAGGCTTGGTCTGGGTCATTGAACATATTTTGGCTATTTCGCCAAATCAACGCCAGGGGTAACGTAGGAGCCCATCCAACGCCGCGCCTCACTTCCCCCCCTCTCCGGTATGCGTCAGCCATACGGACAATCGGCGCCCTTCCACCGTGCGACGGCGGCCGCCATGGCCGCGGTCGTCGCGGCGGCGGTCAGCCTCAGTCCGCGCCTCTCGTCTCCCCAGAATGACGAGCGCGCCAGCGTCTTCCGCGGACAGTCTCACCCCACACTCCCTCGGCTCCTGGGGCCTCGATTTCACGGACCGAGATCCGCTGGTACGGCCAGGCGACGATTTCTACCTGTCGCAGAACGGAAGCTGGCTCGCCCGGACGACGCTTGGTCCGACGCGCCCGTTCGCCGCCTACTGGTTCGATCTGCGCCAACTGGCGCCCCGTCGCGTTGCCGCTCTGCTGCGTGACGTGGCGGGGCAGACGGCCGCGTCGCCCGACAGTCCGGACGGACAGGCTGGCGCGCTGTACCGCGCGTTCATGGACGAGCACACGATCGAAGCGAAGGGACTGGCGCCGCTCGATGCCGAGCTCGCCGCCGTTCGCGCGGTCACCACCAGGCGTCAGCTGGCGAAGTTGATGGGCCGAATGGCGGGTCCCGGCACCCCTCGGGTGCTCGACCTTCGCCTGGGCGCTTCGATCGGCCGCAACGGGGCATTCGCCGTCGACATTCGGGAGGATCAGGCGAATCCCAACCGGTACGCGGTCTACATCGGTCAATCCGGACTGAACCTGCCCGGCCCCGAGTATTACTCCGACCCCCAGCTCGCCGAGTTCAAGGCCGCCTACGAGGTCTATGTCGCCAAAATGCTGCGGCTCCTCGCGTGGCCGCAGGCGGAGGCGCGGGCGAAGGACATCGTCGCGTTGGAGACCCGCATCGCGGCGGTGAGCTGGTCGCATGAGCAGATGCGCGATGTCAAGAGTCTGTATAACCCGATGACGGTATCCGCGCTGAACGAGCTCGCGCCGGACTTCGATTGGCGCGCATTCCTCGCGGGCGCGGAGCTCGATACGGTGCGGCACGTTATCGTCGATGCGAAGGGCGCCCTGCCCGGCATCGCCCGCGTCTTTGCCCAAACGCCCATCAACGTATGGCAGGCGCGGCAAGCCTTTGCGATCATCGATGATGCCGCGAAATCGTCGTACCTGAACGCGGCCGCGAACGACGCCGCGTTCGACTTTCGGTTCCGGCGCTTCAACAATCCCTCAGCCATCGCCCCGCCGCGCTCGGTGCGGGTGGCCAATGTCATCACGCGCAACCTTGGCGGCCTTGTGAGTGCGCTCTATCTGGCGCGCTACTATCCTCCCGAGGTGCGGGCCGCCGGCGAGCAGATGGCGGAGCATATCCGGCGCGCCTTCGACACGCGCCTCCAGACGATCGAGTGGATGAGTCCAGGCACGCGGGCGGCGGCGCGCGCTAAACTCGCCAGGATGACGATCTCGATTGGCGCGCCTGGCACACTCCCAACCTACCGCGGCCTGGTCGTTCGCGACAGCGATCTCTACGGCGATACGCAGCGTGCCACCGCGTACGATTGGCACCGCCTGGTGAACCGCCTCGGCGCACCGTTCGATCGGTCCGAGTGGAATGCGCCAACGACGCCGCAGTTTCCCAATTACAACTACGACCTCACGAGCAACGCGGTCCAGATCCCGGCGGCCATGTTCGAGCCGCCGTTCTTCGACGTGCATGCCGACGCGGCGATCAACTATGGCGCCATCGGCATCGTCATCGCGCAGATGCTCGTCTCGGGCTTCGACAACGCGGGGCGGCACTATGATGCCGATGGACGATTGCACGACTGGTGGACCCCGGCCGAGGATTCCGCGTTCGCGGCAAAGACGAAGGCGCTGAGCGAGCAGTATTCGGCGATCGAGCCGCTCCCGGGGCTCCACGTCAAGGGTGATCTCGTCGTCAATGAAGCCATCGACGACCTGGGCGGCTTTCTCCTCGCACTCGATGCCTACCATCTGTCGCTCGAGGGCCGTCCGGCCCCTGTCCTCAATGGGTTCACCGGCGACCAGCGATTCTTCCTCGGTCGCGCGCAGATGTGGCGGGCCAAGTTCGATCCGGCGTTTGTCCGCAATCAGCTCGCGACCGGCGTGAACGCGCAGCCGTTTCTGCGCGTCAACGGACCGATTCGCCACGTGTCCGCGTGGTACGATGCGTTCGGTGTCCAGCCGGGCGATGCGATGTACATCGCGCCGGCGCAGCGTGTCACCATCTGGTGAGCGCCTGGTCAGACAGACGCATCGCCTTGACATGAAGCGTCCCGCATGAGCGAGCATTTCGAGGTCACCGCCGTGAACCGCGTCCGCCAACAGCGCGAGCGCGGGGCATACGACCGCGCGACGGTGTTCGACATCCTCGACCGCGGTCTCGTGGCGCACGTCGCATTCATCGAAGCCGACCGGCCCGTCGTAATCCCCATGGCATATGGCCGCGACGACGAGCGGTTCTTTTTCCACGGGTCACGCGGCGCCCGCATCATGAGGAGCGCATCGGGCGTGCCGGTCAGTATTGCCGTGACGCTGCTGGACGGCCTGGTCGTGGCCCGATCAATGTTCGACTGTTCAATGAACTATCGTGCCGTGGTGCTTCACGGCCGGGCCGTCGCCCTCGAGGCGGCGGACGACCGCTTGCACGGCTTGCGGTGCATTGCGGAGCACAATCTTCCCGGTTGGTGGTCAGAGGCGCGCGCGCCATCCGAGTCCGAGCTCAGAGCGACCGTCATTCTCGCGGTGCCCTTCGCGGTGGTGTCGGTCAAGGTGCGCCACGGTCCCCCTAGCACGGACGACGCGAGCGGCGATCGCATCTGGAGCGGTGTTCTGCCGATTCACACCACGTTCGGTCTGCCGATCCCGGACGCCTCCGTACCAGGTGACGTAGACGTTCCGGCGTCGATAACGACTATTCGCGAGCAGAAGCTGGCCGACCCGCCAACCCTAGGCCGTGCAGGAAACCATGCGCTTCGCTCTCGAGGCGCTCACCGGTCACCGGAAGCGACGGTAGTCGCTAGGCCGCCGTGAACGTGCCAAGTGCTGGCGCTCCCGAAGCAAGCGGCAGTGCTCAAAATCCTCGTCGATTCCCGGCCTGTACGCGCGCGAGTTATGCGAGAATGTTCGCGGATGCGGCGCGAGTTGAATTGCACCGGGCGGCCTTTCCGCTTGTCCCGGCCGCCGAACCTGTCTCAAATTCGTTAGGCCACGTTTAGCCGAATCATGCCGGTTTGGCGCGACGCGAGGGGAGATCAATATGAGACACGAGTCTTCGATCAGTCACGTTGCTCTTGCTTCCTCGCGTTGGGTGTGTTCAAACACATGCCGATACGTTGAAAAGCGCAGCAAACGTGGCCGAGTCCAAGCCACATGGGCCAGCGGCGGCGGGAAGGTACGCCCGGTAGCCTACGCGTACAAGAATCTTGATATCGCAGGCGCGCCAGCACTCGGTGGTGCATTGCTAGCGCGCCCATGCGATTTGGGGAGTTTTTCGGGAATATTTGGCGAAACGGGCACCCACATGGATGCCCGGTCGTTTCGTTAAAGCGTTGCACTTCAATTGGTTCCAAAAATGGCCAGGGGCGGAATCGAACCGTCGACACGCGGATTTTCAGTCCGCTGCTCTACCAACTGAGCTACCTGGCCCAAGAGGGGTGTAACGTAGTCCGCCGCTTGGAGTTCCTCAAGCGACCGCCGCTCAAGTCACTGGCGGATACGTGGCAGAGTGAGTCGTCTCAACATCCAATGCGGCCGGCAATCGATGGCGACGGAATGTGCTCCATTTCCACGTGAGCACTCCAGCCGTGCCGTGATGCGGCCCGTCCCTCGGGCCGCGGTGCACACACCAACGCGTCTGTTCGTGCTCCGCCAGCCGGGATATGCTTTGCGCAGCATTGACGGCTGTCGCGACCACTCTCCCAGAGGACCCATGCATCCATCACAACTTCGTCATTCGCTCGCTGCCGCATTGTGTCTGCTCGCCGGGTGTGCGCCAGCGGCGCCGCCAGCTTTCGACGCTAGCGCCGAAGCGACGAATCTCCTGAAACGCGACGCCGAATGGGCGGATCTCGCGACCGCCGGGAAGGATGTCGACAAGATCGTTTCGTACTGGACCAATGACGCCGTCGTCATAGAGCCGGGACAGCCGGCCGTTACAGGCAAGCAGGCGATACGTGCCTACGTCACGGCGAGTTTGAACACGCCCGGATTCAAGATTCATTGGGTGTCGCGGGAGCCGATCTTCTCGCCCGACGGCAAGATGGCCTACATGCCTGGCACCGACGAGATGACGGTGCCAGGGCCGAAGGGCGCACCAATGGCGCTGCACCTGCAGGGCTATTCGATCTGGCGGAAGGAGGCGGATGGCCAGTGGCGCTGCACTGTCGATATTGCCACGGAGGCCGCGCCAACCAATGCAGCGGGACAGAGCTAGCCGCTTGATGTTCAGTTGGTCCTGACTGCTACCTGAACCGCTGGTCGTGGCGGCTACCCAGACGCGCGTGAGACGGCGCCCTGTTTGGGATGCATCCGTCGGGGCGGGTCATGACCCGCCCCGACCAGGGACGAAATGTTTCGCTGCGACTGGCGATTGTGTCAGACGGCCCGATTCCGGACCCGATCAGAGCTAGGCCGCTGCGTAGTTGCTCTGCGCGCCCTCGCGCACACCGGCCGCGGAGGACAGCACTGTCCGCACCAGCTCTCCGATCTGCTCCGCGAAGTCGCGGGCCGGGCCGAACAACCTCGGCATCAGCAGCTTCACGTCCTCGCCGTATTCCTCGAGGATCGCGCGCTGTGACTTCGTCAGTTTGTGCGTCATGACGAACGATTCGGTCACGCGGGCCACGGCGCCGTCGAGCAATAGCAGCTCGGTATGGTCGAGGGGGCTCGTGCGGTTGCTGGCGGCCTTGGTCGGAGCAGCTTTGGTGTCTGACATGATTGCGTCCCGGCAGGTGGTGGGCCGTCGGGCTGGCTTTCGTACCTTCAGCCCGCGAACGCCCCGGGGTAAAGCAAGGGGCGTTCCACCCATTGGACGTCAATCCGGCGGGTTAATTAACGAGCTCTACCATTTATGTGTCCAGAATTGGCAGTCAGGACACGGGCACCGGCTGCCAAACTGTGGCCTAATCCCTGACCGGCCGCCGCGGGGCGCCGCCCGCTGGGGTCGGTATCACCGTTCCGGTGTCGGGGTGTGCGGGGTCCAGCCACCGCAGTTGGGTCGATGAGCTGGACATGGAGACGAACACGATCCGGCCGTCCGGGAGCCAACCGGGATCCGCGACGTTCGCGGGGTGTGGCGACAGTCGTTTGATCGTGCCGCTCGAGACGGTGAGAGTGAAGAGCGCGACGTCGCCATCGCGGGTCGAGATGAATGCGATCGTCCCGCCATCCGGACTCCACACCGGATCCACGTCGGTGAATGATCCATCCGTCAACGGCGTCTCCACACCTTCCGCGACCGCGATACGCGCGAGGGACGCGTTGCCGAACTGGGTCGTGACGACCACCAAGGTGTCGTCGGACGCCGACCAACTGGGACTCGCTTCCACCGCGGTCGCGAATCCCGCGCTGCCCGTCGCCGCCGTCGCATTGCTCCCATCGATCGCCGACGTCCAGAGATGGTCGGCACCGCCGACTGGTGGAGATGAACGCGAGCGTCGTCCCATCCGCCGATACCGAGGCCTGATCGGACGGAGCCGGGATACTCGCGATCGGCGTTCCCGCGCCTCCGCCAACCGGCACGGTGTACAGTGCCGCGTGGCCGTCGCGGAAACTCGTGAACACAATGTTCCCGTGCGCCGACGCGGGCTGCTCGTTGTCGCTGGTCCCCGAAGTCAACTGCGCCAACCCGGATCCGTCGAGCGCGGCGGTGTACACGTCGCGGTTCCCGAGACCACCGGAATCCTGCATGTCGAACAGGATCACCGGCGGCGACTTCACGTGCACGGTAATCAATGCGCTCGCATCGCCGTCCTGGCCCGTGAACATCACCGACCCCGTGTCGGAAAACCGCGCGTCACCATCCGTGGCAATCGTCACGGCGAATGCCGGCGTGGCCGACCACGTCACCAATGCGGGCGCCACGGCGGTCCCGCCGCGTAGAAAGGCCAGCGTCACCGACGCGCCGCGCTCCGCGAACCCCGTCACGGTGATGCTGTCCCTGGGTGCCGTCGGCGCGTTGTGGCACGCGGCCAGGGCCACGGACATCACGCACGCGAGGATCATGGGAACGACGACGGCCCGCCACTGCGCGGGCCGTCGTCCACGAAATACCGTGCTTCCGGCTCGACGACGCCCGCCGCGCGCATGAGCGCGCGCCCCCAGGCGCCGGCCATCCCGCCGGTCATTGCGTGCCGAGCAATATCACTCCGTTGTCCCCGACGACGTAGAGGTTCGTGGCCGAGGTTCCGTAGACGCTGCGGAACCGCGAGGTGACCGGCGCCGGCATGTTGATCCACTTGTTCCCGTTGTAGTGCTGGACCGTTCCGTTGTCCCCGACCGCATACGCGTCCGCCACATACCCGGAGCCCGGCGAGTCCGCCCACACATCCCGGAGCGTGGCCGTCGTGCCGCTCGCCTGCGCGGTCCACGTGTTGGTTCCCGTGTTGTGCAGCACGGTGCCATTGGCGCCGACTGCGTAGATGTCCGTCGCGGAGCTGCCCCAGAGCGAGTACAGCACGGGCGTGCCGCCCGGAGTACTCATCTGGTTCCACGTGCCGTTCGTGTTCTTCTCGTTGTAGATCGTGCCGTCGCTGGTCGCGGCGTACACGTTGTTGGCTGAGCTGCCCCAGATGCTCTGGACGTTTCCCGTGTTCAGGAAGTAGGACGCCAGGTTCCCATTGTTGAGATAACCAATGATCCCGCCGCCAGCGCCCGTGTAGAAGCTGGTGGTGTTCGGACCCCAGAGCGCGAAGACCGCGGTCCCGATGCTCTGCGTGGTCCACGTTCCGCCGGACAGCGTCGCCAACGTGCCGTTGGTGCCGATCGAATACACCGTCGCCGGCTGCGGGCCCCCGCCCCAGATCCCATCCATTGAATCCGCGTCCGACACATACGCGTTGGTCCACTGCGTCCCGTTGTAATGCAGGACGGTGCCGAGCGACGAGACGTAGACATCGGTCGCACTGCTCGCCCACACGCCGTAAAACGACAGGCCGCTCTGCATGGATACCTGCCATGCCGAGCCGCTCGATGAGAGCAAGCTGCCTTGAACGCCGACGGCCCATATCGAGGAGGACGAGCCAGCGGTCACGCCGGTCAACGGGATACCGCTATTCGGGCCGACGGTGGACCATGTGGTGCCGTTGTAGTGCAGCGTCGTCCCGGCGTCGCCGACGGCCCAGATATCCGTCGCCGCACTCCCACCGATCGCCGCCAGGTCGTTGCTCGATCCACTCGTCATCGATGACCAGGTGCTGCCGGAGTTCGGCAGGTGGATGATCGTGCCGCTCGTTCCAACGGCGTACACATTGGTCGCGGCGTCGCCCCACACGCCGGTCAAGCCTTGCGTGGTGCCCGACGTCTGCTTCACCCAGGTCGTGCCGTTCCCGAATATCACGTTGCCGTTGTCGCCGGCGGCCCACATGTGCGTCGCGTCGTTTCCCCAGATCGCGCGCAAGTTGCCCGTGCCGCCCGGCACGGACATCGTCGTCCATTTCGTGCCGTTGTAGTGAACCACGGTGCCGCTCGCGCCCACGGCGTAGACGTTGCCGGCGCCGGCGACCCAGACACCGTAGAGGGCGCTGCTTTGTCCCGTCGGGACGCTCGTCCACGTACCCGCCGTGTCGTGCACGGCCACACCGTTGTCACCCACCGCCCAGAGCGACGCGACAGCCTGGCCCGAGACACCGGACACGCTACGATAGTTGTTGGACGACGCGAGACCCGTGGTCACAGCCGCCCACACCGTTCCGTTGTACTGCAGCAACGCACCGTTGACGCCGACCGCATAGGCGTCGGTCGCGGTATGGCGCCAGACGCCAGTGAGGGTGTTACTGGTCAGTCCCTGATTCAGCGTTGTCCAGCGGCGAATGCTCTTCTCGGCCGGCAGGATGGTGCTGACTTCAACGGAGAACGTGAAGCCTTTGACGCCGGAGCTGAGGTTGAACTTCCAGACCTGAGCCGGACTCGTGGCGCCGGGGGCGATCGCTGCGCTGTAGTCGAAATAGGGCTGGAAGCTCGCGGTAAACGTGCCGGTATCAGGCGCCGCGATTTTCGCGGTCCCCGTACCACTCGTGACCGCAACCGGCGGGTTGCTCATGAAGAAGACCCGCGTGCCGGAGAGGCTCAAGTTTCCATTGATGGTGTCGCCCATTGTCTGGTTGAGCAGGTTCTGCACGGTCACGTTTGCCGAGAAGACGCCACCGGCAAACGCAAAGTTGGAGAACGCGAGCGTCAGATCGACGTTCTGCCGGCCCAGTGTGACGCTCTGGGCAATCATCTGGCGGACTCGCGGGTCGGCGGCCGCAGCCGGTCCGTCGACGGTGGCCGGCTCGCACTTCACCGCGATTGCGCTCGACGCGGCGCCCAGGTTGCCGACGCAATCGAGAATGGCGACGGGGGTGAGATCCGACGGCACCGCGGCTGAATTCTTCGAAGATGGCGCAAGGGGGTCGCGGCCGTCGCTGCACGCGACGACGACGCTGGCCAGCCCGATGAGTATTAGAGAATTCCAACGCATTTCCGGTACGACGCTCCATTCCATTGAGAATCACATTAGAGATCCGGGCGTCGCTGTCACGAAAGTAGACAGTGCCAAGGAGCTCGGATTAGATGTCTCTAATGTTCACTTCCGGCGGTCGGCACGCGGTGACTGCAGTCACCTTGTGACCGGGCGCACGATGGCGCGGGCGATGCGCCCGCGACGCGCGGCGGCGTCCCGGCCCGCGCGGTCGAGCTGTGGCCACACAAGAAAAACCGGCCCGCCAATGGGCGGGCCGTTGTGCACGTGACGCCGTGCTGCTGGCCCGAGGATGCCATCGACACGCTCGAGCGCGTGCCGCTGGCGACCGCCGGTCATTGCGTGCCGAGCAAGACCACTCCGTTGTCGCCCACGACGTAGAGGTTCGTGGCCGAGGTCCCGTAGATCGCGCGGAACCGGGAGGTCACCGGTGCCGGCATGTTCATCCACTTGTTGCCGTTGTAGTGCTGCACGGTGCCGTTGTCGCCGACCGCGTACGCATCCGCCGCGTAGCCGCTCCCCGGCGTGTTTGCCCAGACGCCGCGCAGTGTGACGGAGGTGTTGCTGGTCTGCGAGTTCCAGTTCGAGTTCTGTCCGCCGCCCGCATTGTGCAGCACCACGCCATTGGCGCCGACCGCGTAGACGTCCGACGACGAGCTCCCGTACACGCCGTAAAGGGCGCCGACGTTGTTCGGCGTGTTCATCTCGGTTCCAGTTGTTCCCCGATCCATTGTAGTTGTAGATCGAGCCATCGCTGGCCACGGCGTACACGTTGCCAGCCGAGCTGCCCCAGATCCCCTGGATCGATATGTTGAAGCCGCCGAGGAAGAAAAAGCCCTGGCCGAGGTTCGAGAGAATGACGCTGAACGCGCCGCCCTCGTAGACCGTCGTGGCGTTCGGTCCCCACACGCTGTAGAGCGGGATGAAGGAACTCTGCGTGTTCCACGTCCCGCCGGACAAGGACGCCGAGCTGCCGTTCGCGCCGACCGTATAGACGGTCTGGTTCGCGCCCGGGGCCCACACGTCCTCCATCGAATCCGCTTGCGAGACGTACGCGTTCGTCCACTGCGAACCGTCGTAGTGGAGTACCGTACCGAGCGTCGAGATGAAGACGTTGGTCGCGCTGCTGGCCCAGACGCCGTAGTACGACAGCCCGCTCTGCATGGACACCTTCCATGCTGCGCCGGCGGAGGACAGCAGGCTGCCCTGCACCCCGACGGCCCATATGCCCGACGATGATCCCGACGTCACCCCGGTCAACGGGATACCGCTGTTGGGACCGACCGTGGACCAGGCGGTCCCATTGTAATGCTGGGTCGTGCCATCGTCGCCGGCGGCCCAGATATCAGTGCCCGAGCTGCCGCCGATCGCGGCCAGATCGTTGCTCGAATTGCTGTTCATCGACGACCACTTGCCGTCGGTGTTGGGATTCGTGAGGTGGATGATCGTGCCGTTTCGCCCGACCGCGAAAATGTCGTTGACCGCATCGCCCCACACGCCGAGGAGGTCGTTCGTCGTGCCTGACGTGTCGTTGACCCACGTCGTCCCGTTGCTGAAGATCACGACGCCGTTGTCGCCGACGGCCCAGATATGGGTCGCGTCGCTCCCCCACACCGCGTGCAGATCTCCAATGCCGCTGGGCGTGGTCATGCTCTTCCAGGTGGATCCGGCCAGGTGCAGCGCCGTACCGTTCTCGCCGACCGCGTAGGCGTTGCCGCCTGCCGCGACCCACACGGCGTACAGGTTGTTGTTCTGGCCCGTCGACACACTCGACCAGCTACCCGCCGTGTCGTGCAAGGCCGCGCCGTTGTCACCGACGGCCCATACCGACGCGACGGCCTGGCCGGACACGCCCGACACGCCACGATAGTTGGCCGCCGGCATCCCGCTCAGTGCCGCCCACGAGGTGCCGTTGTACTGCAGGACCGCGCCGCCGAGACCGACGGCGTACATGTCGGACCCGCTGTGGCGCCACACGCCCGTGAGCGTGTTCCCCGTCAGCCCCTGCGTCAGCGTCACCCAGCGGCGAATGCTCTTCTCGGCCGGGAGCACGGTGCTGATCTCCACCGAGAAGGTGAATCCCTTGACGCCCGCGGCGAGCTTGAACTTCCAATTCTGCGCCGCACTCGTCGCGCCTGGCGCGATCGGCGTGCTGTAGTCGAAGTAGGGCTGGAAGCTGGAGGTGAACGTGCCGGTGTCGGGCGCCTGGATCGTGGCGGTGCCCGTGCCGCTCGTCACGGCGACCGGCGGATTGCTCATGAAGAACACGCGCGTGCCGTACAGCGCGGCGTTCCCGTTAATCGTGTCACCGAGTGTCTGATTGAGCAGGTTCTGCACGGTCACGTTCGCGGAGAAGATGCCCCCACTGAAGGCGTAGTTCGCGAAGGCGAGCGTGACATTGACGTTCTGGCGGCTCAGGGTCACGCTCTGCGCGATCATCTGGCGGACTCGCGGATCCGCGGCCGCGGCCGGTCCATCGGGCGTTGCCGGCTCGCATTTCACCGCCAAACCGCTCGCTGTGCCGGACAGTGTGCCGACGCAATCGAGGATCGCGCGCGAGGTGAGATCCGACGGCAGGACCGCGGGACTCTTCGGAGACGGCGCAAGGGGATCGCGATCGTCGCTACACGCGGCGGCGACGCCGACCAGCCCAATGAGTATTAGAGATTTCCAACGCATTTCCGGTACGACGCTCCATCCCGTCGGGAATCACATCAGAAATCCGGGCTCCGCTGTCGCGAAATTGGACAGCGTCACAGAGCCTGGATTAGATGCCTCCAATGTCCGCTTCAGGCGGTTTGGACGTGGTGACTGCAGTCACCTTGTGATCGGGCTCACTCGCGCGCGGGAGACGCGCCGGCGACGCGCGGCGCGTTCCGATGTGCGCGCGTGGCGCGCTCGTGCGACGGTGCTCGCACGGTCCCGGCCCTCCCGAAATGCCGAACGCCCCGCAACCGAGGCGCGCGGGGCGCTCAGGTTGGGGGGCGTTCGGCAGAGCTGTGGTGCGACGGCCGGCGCGTGTCCCTGCCGGCCGGTTGCGTCAGCGTATGGGCTGCGGGTTCTCGGGGTTCCCGGCCGGCGTCGGGATCACATGAGCGATGCCCGGGTGCGACGGGTCGGTCCAGTTCAACTGCGAGATGATGCCGGACGATGTGGAGGACTCCTCCGTGTACACGATCCGTCCGTCAGCGAGCCAGCATGGCTGCCCTGCATTGCTTGGCGCCGGCGACACGCGCACCACCTGGCCGGTCGCAATCGTGAGGACGAAGATGCCGAGATCTCCATCGCGCGTCGACGCGAATGCGACCGAGCGGCCGTCGGGGCTCCACGACGGATCGACGTCGGTAAAGCTGCCATCGGTGAGGCCCCACGCCGAGTCCGTGGACGTCGCCAGGCCGACGATTGCCGCGTTGCCGAACGTCGTGCTGACGAACACCACGGAGGCGCCCGACGGTGCCCATGCCGGACTCGCTTCCTCTGCGCTAGACGAGCCGAAGCTGGCGGTGGGCCGTACCGCGCCGCTGCCGTCGGGCGCCGCAAGCCACAGCTTATCGAGGCCGCTGTCCGGCGCGATGAACGCGAGGTGCGACCCATCCGGCGACAGTGAGGGCTGAAATGCGGAACCGGATAGGCCAGGCAAGCGCGACTCGGCGCCGCCGTTGAGCGACACGCGATAGAGCGCCGGATATCCGTCGCGATAACTGGTGAACACGAGGTTGCCATTGGCGGCCGTCGGTTCGACGTTGTCCGCAATGCCTGACGTCAGGCGTGTGAGACCCCCGCCATCGAGCGACGCGCGGTAGACATCGTAGTCGCCGAGGACGCCACCGGCGCCCACATCGTGCATCGCGAAGACGATTGCGGGCGGCGCGCCGACGTGCACGACAAGTGTGGCGTTCCCGATGCCGAGGTGCGCGGTGATCGTGACGCTACCCGTATCCATCAGGACCGCGGTGTCAGGCTTGACGAGATGCACGCGGCCAGGCCGATGCGGTGCTCCAACTGATGTCGCCGGCGCTTACGGGCGCTCCGTTGTGCATCACCTGGAGCTGCACCGCCGCGCCGCGCTCGAGGCGGCCCTGCGCGGCGATGGTCAGTTGCGACTGCGTCGCGGGACCGAGCGACGACGGGGATTCACAGGCGCCGAGGGTGATCGCCAGTGTGGCGAGCGCCGCCCATACCGCGCCAACGGACCACCGTCCCGGCGCGGAGTCGTCGCGGCGCGAGGCGCCCGAGCGGCGGGGGCCGGCTGCGGCGAGGTGCTGCGGCGATGTCATTTCGGAGCAAGCCTGACTCATAGACTTTCTGTCCTCCCGTTACCGGAAAGACGCGGCAGCCGAAGCCTGAGAAACATTAGTTTATGCTAATCTGGCCCTCGTAAGTGGTTTGCAGACAAATAACTAGACAGTTGGGTGTGGGCCGGTGTCGCGTATGTTGACAGTGAACCCGCTGCGGGGCGGGTGGGCGGCCTGAGTGGCGCGCTCGCGCGCGTCAGTGGTGCTACCGGGGGCGCCGGCCTCGCGCGGGTGGCGACACCGGGTCCTCGAACATGAGCCCCATCGTGCCGCCCGCGAGATCCATGGCATCCACGACCGCCTTGAGCGCTCGCGCCAACTCACGGCGGCGCGCGGGTGCCAGCGCGTTGATGGCCGTGATGAGCCGCATCTGCGTTGGAGGAGGCGCATGTCGGAGGACCCGCCGGCCGCCTGCGGTGAGCGCCAGGACCACGCGGCGGCCGTCGGTGTCCGATCGCGAGCGCGTCACGAACTTGCGGCTCACGAGCCGGTCGACGACGACCGATACAGTGCTCTGATGGGTGAACGTGAGCCCCGCCAGCTCATTGAGTGACTGCGCCGGGTGCGCGTCCAGCACGCGCAGCACGAGCAGTTGGGCGCCGGTGATGCCGATCGAGTGCTCGGCCGTGCGGGCCGAAATGCCGAGCGCGCGCACGATGCGGCGCATCGAGTCGAGCGCTGAGGCGCCATCGCGCTGGGCGGCCGTGCCGCGCGGTTTACGTCGTGTGGCCACTGGACTCTCCATCGCCGCCGGCGGGCGTTGCCGGGGCACCGCCACGACGGGACAGGGGCGCGACGAAGCCTCGCATCGGCTGCGGCGAGAGGTGCCGCTCAGCGTCGTCGTGCGCCGCCAGCCTGCGCGCATGCGCGCCCAGCAGATCGCTGCGCGACACCATCCCGATCACCGTGCGCGGGGCGTCGCGGGTCACGACGGGCAAGCGCCCGACTTCTTCGCGCACCATATGGTCCGCGGCTTCCCGGGCGGAGCTATCGTCGTAGATGACCACGGGCGCCCGGCTGATGAGGTCGCGCACCAGCGACGTGACCGGGAGCTCGAGGTCGAGCAAGTCGCGGCGCGTCACGACGCCGGCCAGCGCGTCCTTCTCATCGACCACTGGATATCCCTGATGGGCCGAACCCGGCTCGCGTGACACGATCCAGTCGCGGACATCCTCGACCGCATCGGTGGTCCGGAGCACGATCGGTTTGGCCGCCGCGATGTCGCGAACCAGGATCTGGCTCAGGTAGTCGGCCTGATACTCGGATTGAATGCGCGTCCCCCGCCGGGCGAGCTTCTCCGTCATGATCGACGAATGCGGCATGAGCCGCAGCGACACGAGGTAGGCCGCGCTGCAACCCGCCAGCAGCGGTAAGAGCCCCATGGGCTGGCGCGTGGTTTCGAACGCGAAGATCACGGACGCCAGCAGCGCGTGCGACGCACCGGCGAAGATCGCCGCCATCCCCACGAGCGCCGCGATGTGCGGGTCCACGTGCAGGAATGGGGCCCAGCGTTCGAGAACGGCGCCAATCAACGCACCGAGGCCGCCGCCGATCGTGAAGAGAGGGGCGAGCGTCCCGCCCGATGTCCCGCTCGCGAGCGCGATCACCCAGGACACGAACTTGAACACCACGAGCAGCAGCAGCGCCTGTCCGGTGAGCGAGCCCGCGAGCGTCTGTTCGATGTTGACGTAGCCGACGCCCAGTGTGCGGGGTGCCACCCACCCCACCAGCCCGACGACGACCGCCGCGAGCGCGGGCCACCACATCCAATGGACCGGCAGGTGCTCGAATCCATCCTCGATGAGATAGAGCGCGCGAGTGATATAGACGGCTGCGACGCCGATTACGGCGCCCAGCGCGACGTACGTCGCGAGAGCTGCGCCACCAGGCGGGGCGACGGCGGGCATCGCGAAGATGGGTGCCGATCCGACGAAAGCCATCCGGACGATGGTCGCGGCGGCGGCGGCAAACGACACCGGGATGAGCGACCGGGCGCGGTACTCGAAGAGGAGCAATTCGACCGCGAGCAGCACGGCGGAAACCGGACTGCCGAAAGTCGCCGCCATGCCAGCCGCGGCCCCGGCGGCGAGCAGGATCTTCCGCTCGTCGGCGGTGGTCCGCAGCAACTGGCCGATGACCGAGCCGAGCGCACCGCCGGTCGCGATGATCGGGCCCTCGGCGCCGAATGGGCCACCGGTGCCAATCGCGATGGCCGCAGAAATGGGTTTGAGGAACGTCACGCGTGGCGCGACGCGACTCTGGTTGAGGAGGATCTGCTCCATCGCCTCGGGGATGCCGTGCCCGCGGATGGCCGCCGAGCCGTACCGTGCCATGAGTCCGACGATCACCCCACCGACGACCGGGACCAGGATGACCAGGGCGCCGAGGTGGTTGTTGGCCGGCGACGAGAACGACGCGGACCACGTGCCGTAGAACGCGAGATTGGTGATGAGGCCGATCAGGGACGTCAGGATCCGGGCGGCGATCGCCGCGAGAATGGCGACCGCGACCGCCAATCCCGAGAGGAACAGGATGCGTCCTTGCCGCTCGGTGGCGCGTGGCAGGCGAAGCTCCGACACGGCCGCCTCGAGGGATGGCGCGACCGGCACCCGGGACGCTGGAGGGGTGGGGGTCATATGCGTGCCAGGAGGCCGGGCCGGTCCATTGGCACCAATATAATATTCCGGCCGGAGGCGAGCCCGGCCGGGGCGGTATAGATCCGCGGGTCACGTGCACGGCGTAGAGCGGTGTGGCATGGCGATGCCCAGTTGCCAGGGGGACCACCGCAACGTTGGATCGGCTGGAACCTCAGTGCCGTCCCGAGCATACGTGCTGGTGGGCGGGTGGCGCCGCCGGCGGCACTGTATTGGTGCCATAGAGTCTTTTTCTGGTGCGGAGCCCGATGCATTGTCTGAGCCGAGCGTGGTTGTCGTGGTTGATTCTCTTCGCGAGCATTGTGCCGGCCGTTCGAGCTGGCCAGGGCGGTACTGCGCCCGTACGGACGCCGCCCCAAACGCGGCTCGATACCGCAGCATTCGCCGGTGGCTGCTTCTGGTCGATGGTGCACGTTTTCGACAAAATACCGGGAGTCGTCTCGGTGGTGGCGGGCTACACGGGTGGCGCGCTCGCCAATCCCAGCTACTCGCAGGTGTCGTCGGGCGGCACGGGTCACGCCGAGGCGGTTCAGGTGCAGTTCGATCCTCAGCGGATCGGATATCCCGCGTTGCTGCGGATTTTCTGGCGCAACGTCGATCCGTTGGACGCGAGCGGGCAATTCTGCGACCGGGGCGAGCAGTATCGCAGCGAGATCTTCTATCGCGACAGCGCGCAGAAGGGGGAGGCGGAGGAATCGGGGCGCGCGATGCGCAGTGGGCAACTCCCGGGGGCGATCGTGACTCAGATCGTCAGGGCGGGTCCGTTCTATACGGCCGAAGCGTATCACCAGGGGTATTACCGCAAGCATCCTGTGGCGTATGCGATTTACCGCTGGGGTTGTGGCCGCGACAAGCGGCTGCATCAGTTATGGGGCGCGAGCGCCGGGGCCGGCGCTGGCTCCTCGACGGAGGGCTGAGGACCATGACAATGGAACACGCCAGGCGCACGGCGCGCCGGATTGCAGCTGGCACGGTCGCGGCGGTGGTGGCGTTGGCTGCGAATGCTGCACGAGCGCAGTCCACGCCGGCGCATCCCGCCGCGCCGAGCGCCACGGCGAGCGCCACATCGCCGACGGCAGTACCGGCCAAGTGGACGGCGTATCGCAAGCCGGCCGACGCCGAGCTGCGGAGGAAGCTGACATCGGAGCAGTACGAGGTCACGCAGCAGGCAGCGACTGAACGGGCGTTCGACAACGAGTACTGGAACAACGAGCGCCCGGGGATCTATGTGGACATCGTCTCGGGAGAGCCGCTGTTCAGCTCCCTCGACAAGTTCGATTCGCACACGGGTTGGCCGAGCTTCACCAAGCCGCTCGAGCCGGCGGACATCAAATCGCAGGACGACAAAACCCTGGGCATGGACCGGACGGAAGTGCGATCGGCGCATGCCGACTCGCATCTGGGCCACGTGTTCGATGACGGCCCCGCGCCGACCGGACTTCGCTATTGCATGAACTCGGCGGCGATGCGATTCATCCCGGCCGATCACCTCGCGGCCGACGGCTATGGGCAATACGCGAAGCTGTTCAAGAAATAGAAAAGCGCCAGCAAACCGGCGGCGAGCAATGCGGGTTTCGCGGCACTAACGCGCAGGCCACCGCACGTCTTACTGGGCCGGTCATGACCGGCCCCTACCGGGGACGAACTCGTGCGCTGGCGGCAGGCAGCGAGTCGGTAGTGGGTCACTCATCACCCAGCGAGTCTGGACAGTTGACTTTCGGTTTTTGTTCGGGTACCGTGTACACCCTACTTATTGGGGGAGGACGCGGTGCAGAACATGGGGCTCGAGCAGAAGATCGATCTGCTCATGTCGATGGCGATGGACGACCAGGATGGCGTGCCGGCCGGTCCCGGCGCGATGAGTGGGAGCAGCAGCCGCAACGGCCGGTGGGCGCGGCAGCCTGATGGCTCGGCTGGCGTGAACGCACCAACTCCGCGCCAGCTTCCGCCCAGACTTCGGCACACAAAGGAAGTCGGTGCGCTCCGGCCTCTCAATATCCGGAACGTGCGGACCGCGGGCGGCACGCGAACCACGCTGCTTCGCATCCTGATGACCAACGCGTGCAGCTTCAACTGCCACTACTGCCCCATGCGGCGCGATCGCAACCTGCCGCGCACCCTTCTCAAGCCTGCGGAGCTCGTGCGCATCTTCCTCGAAGCGCGCGCGCGTGGCTGGTGCGAAGGGTTGTTCATCACGACCGGCATTCCGGGACGGCCAGTGAAGGTGATGGACGATCTCATCGAGGTGCTCGCGCTGCTCCGCGAGCGACATGGGTTCCGCGGATACATCCACGTCAAGATGGTCCCGGGCGGCGACGATGCGCAGATCGAGCGCCTCACGGCGCTGGCGAGCCGTGTGTCGGTCAATCTCGAGGCGCCCTGCGGACAGCATCTGACGCAGATCGCGCCGGAGAAAAATCTTGCCACCACGATCGCAGGGCTGGAACGGACTCGGGCGCAGGTGGTCGACGGCTGGGCGGAGGAGCGGGCCGGCCGGCCGCGCGACCGGCTGCATCCGGGCGGCAGCGCCGGCATGACGATGCAATTCGTCGTCGGCGCGACGGCCGACAGCGACCGCACGATCCTCGACACCGTGACAGGCCTGTACGCCGGAGGCGGCATTCATCATTCGCAATTCAGCGCGTTCCGGCCGATCCGCGAGACGCCGATGGAAGACATGAAGGCGGCGCCGGCCCTGCGCGAGCATCGCCTCTATCAGGCGGACCATCTGCTGCGCCAGTACGGGTTCGGGGCTGGCGAGATCGCATATGACCCGAGCGGTAATCTTCCCCTGGAGGTCGATCCGAAATGCGCCTGGGCGCTCGCGCATCCCGAGCGCTTTCCGGTCGAGATCCGGACTGCGCCGATGGAGGAGCTCTTACGCGTGCCAGGCATCGGTCCCGGTACCGCGCGCCGGATCGTGGCCGAGCGGCAGTCGGTGAGCATCCGCGGACTCGCCGATCTCCGCAAGATGGGTGTGGTCACCGCGCGTGCGGCGGGATTTCTGACTCTTGGCGGTCGCAAACTGCAGGACGTCCGGTGGTCCGAACAACTCGGTTTCTGGAGTTCCGAGGACGAAGTGGGCACGTACCAGTTGCAGTACGACGTGAGCCCCGGGACGTTTAGATAGCGTCTAGATGGTAGTCAGCCGGCAGAGGGCACGGTCAGGCGTGGTGCGGGAATAGCGCTTGCCGTAGCTGGTCGTCATTCCCATGCTGGCCGGCCATTTGGCGGACTAGCGTGGGACGGCGCGCTCCGGCATGATCTCCGGCACGATCGTGGCGAGTGGTACGGGGCACGGCTGACCAATATCGGCCACCAGCCGCGAACGACGAGTCTTGGAGGCGTCCGAATGGCTACGACCATCGCCCCGCCCGAGTCAGGTGGATCCGCGCCGGCATCCGAGCAGGAAGCGCGGGCCGTTGCGGAAGCGGCGCGCGAGACCGAGTGGGCGCATCCAAGCTTTGTCCGCGAAATGTTTCTCGGCCGGTACCGGCTGGACCTGATCCATCCGCATCCACGGCCGGATCCCGGCGAGATGGTCCGGGCGCAGCCGTTTCTGGACCGGCTGCGGGCGCTGCTCGAGCGCATCGATTCCGAAGAGATCGATCGCACGGGACAGATCCCCGCCGACGTCGTCGACGAGCTCCGCGCGATGGGCGCGTTCGGGATCAAGATCCCGGCCGAATACGGCGGATTGGGGCTGTCGCCTCTGGCCTACGTCCGCGCGATGGCGATGGTGACATCCAAGGACGGCTCGCTGACGGCGATGCTGTCGGCGTCGCAATCGATCGGCGTGCCGCAGCCGTTGGCGCTCTTCGGAACCGATGAACAGAAGCGGCGATACTTCCCCCGTCTTGCCAAGGGTGCGATCTCCGCGTTCGCGCTGACGGAGGTCGATGCGGGCTCCGATCCGGCAAACATGACGACGTCCGCCGTCCCCACGAGCGACGGATCGCACTTCATCATCAACGGCGAGAAGCTGTGGTGCACCAACGGCACCGCAGCCGAGTTGTTCGTGGTGATGGCGCGGACGCCGGATGTCGTGGTTCGAGGGAAGCCCCGCAAGCAGATCACGGCATTCATCGTCGAGCGCGACATGCCGGGCGTCGAAGTTGTGCACCGGCTCCGGTTCATGGGGCTCAAGGCGATCGAGAACGGTGTCATCCGTTTTCGGGACGTGCGCGTCCCGCGCGACAACATCCTCTGGGGCGAGGGCAAGGGGCTGAAACTCGCGCTGACCACGCTCAACACCGGCCGGCTCACGTTGCCGGCGAGTTGCGCGGCGGTGGGCAAGGCGATGCTCGAAGTCGCGCGCACCTGGTCCACGGAGCGTGTGCAGTGGGGCCAGCCCATCGGGCGGCACGAGGCGGTTGCGCACAAGATCGCGCGGATGGCATCGACCACGTTCGCGATGGAAGCAGTCGCCGAGCTGGCGACGCTGCTCTACCAGCGTGGCGGCTACGACATCCGGCTGGAGGCCGCGATCGCGAAGCTGTACAACAGTGAGGCCGGCTGGCGCATCGTGGACGACACCCTGCAGATCCGTGGCGGACGCGGGTATGAGATGGCGGAATCGCTCGCGCGGCGGGGGGAGCGGCCGATTCCGATCGAGCGCGCAATGCGGGATTACCGCATCAATCTGATTTTCGAGGGGTCTTCGGAGATCATGCGTCTCTTCATCGCGCGCGAGGCCGTGGACCACCACATGCGCACCGCGTTTCCGCTCGTCGATCCCGAATCGTCGATGGCCGATCGGATGCGCGCGCTTGGTCGCGTGGCCCGGTTTTATCCTGCGTGGTATGCCGGCCGTCTCGTGGGCCGGGGGCAACTGCCGAGCTACGGCGAGTTCGGCAGGCTGGCCACCCACCTGCGGTACGCGGAGCGCACGACGCGGCGGCTCGGGCGCGCGATCCTGCACGCGATGGTGCGATTCGGTCCCAAGCTCGAGCGCCGCCAGATGGTGCTGTTCCGTGCCGTCGATATCGGCGCGGAGCTGTTCGCGATGTCGGCGGCCTGCGTACGTGCGCGGATGCTGGCGCAGGACGGCCAGGCGGAGGCGGTGGCGTTAGCCGACGTGTTTTGCCGCGAGGCACGGGGACGCATCGGGCGGACCTTCAGCCAACTGTTTGGGCCGGACGATGTCGCGCTCTCGCGGCTCGCCCGGCAGGTATTGGACGGGCAGCACACGTGGCTGGAGGGCGGAATCGTCGGACTTTGCGGGAAGGACGCCTCGAACGTGCGGTAGACAGGCGGTGGAGAGACGGCACCTACAGTCGTACTGGGCGGGTCATGACCCGCCCCTACACGCGCTGGTCGAGTGGTCCTAGACCAGCGCTCGCAGATTCGCCAGCCGTTCCGCCGCGGCCTCGAGCGTCTCGCGCTTCTTGCAGAAGGCAAACCGGATGTAGCGGCTCGTATTCAGGCGGTCGTGATAGAAACTCGATCCGGGAACGGTCGCCACGCCGCCTTCGCGGGTGAGCCACGTCGCGAAGTCGACATCGCCCATGTCGCTCAACTCGGAGAAATCGGCGAGGATGTAGTACGCGCCTTCGGGAACCGTGAACTTGAATCCGGCTGCGGACAGCGACTGGACTATGAGGTCGCGACGCAGGCGGTAGTCCCGCGCGAGGTGGTTGAAGTACTCGGCATCGAACGCGTAGCCCACGGCGGCGGCCGCCTGGAGCGGCGCGGGTGCGCCTACGGTGAGGAAATCGTGGACCTTGCGGATGGCGTCGGTCGTCTCGGGCGGCGCGATCGCGTAGCCGAGCCGCCAGCCGGTGCAACTGAACGTCTTGGAGAGACTGGATATCGTGACCGTCCGCTCGCGCATGCCGGGCCACGTCGCGATCGGGTGGTGCTTGCCGGCGTACGTGATGTACTCGTACGGATCATCCGTGATGACCATCACGTCGTGCGCGATGCAGAGCGACGCGATGAGCGAGATCTCGTCGCGTGTGAACACGCGGCCGGTCGGATTGTGCGGCGAGTTGAGGACGAACGCGCGGGTCCGCGGCGTGAACGCCTTGCGAAGCCGCTCAGGGTTCAGGGTCCAGGACGGCGGATCGAGCGGCACGAACACGGGCCGGGCACCGGCCAGGATCCCATCGGGGCCGTAGTTCTCGTAGAATGGCTCGGGGATGATGACCTCGTCGCCCGGATCGATCAGGGCGAGGAACGTCGCCGCCATGGCCTCCGTGCCGCCGCATGTGACCGTCACCTCGCGCTCGGGATCGACCTCCATCTCGTACATCCGCCGGTACTTCTCGGCGATCGCGAGGCGCAGGACCGGACTGCCCCAGGTGATGGCGTACTGGTTGATGTCTCCCCGGATCGCGGCGCAGGCCGCTTCCTTCATCGGCTCCGGCATCGCGAAGTCCGGGAAGCCCTGTGCGAGATTGATGGCGCCGTGCGCCCGCGCGACCCTGGTCATCTCGCGGATGACGGACTCGGTGAACGTGGAGGCTCGTTGCGACGGACGCATGCAGTGTCTCCCTTTTGCTCGGGCGGTCGGCGATCTTCAGATAAGCTCACCCGTTCCCCTTCGCCGTGCTAGAGACCCCGCCAACCGAAATTCCGGCCGAGATCACCGACCCCGTCAACGCCCGGATCCTGGCGGTGTCCGAGGACCGCATTGCCGGGTTTCTCCGAGACCCATTTACCGAGATCGCGACGCGCTCAGGTGTGCCGGTGGGACAGGTGAAAGAGCGGCTGCGCTCGATGCTGGCCGCCGGGACTATCCGGCGGATCCGGCAGACACTCATGGCGACCAACCTTGCCCCAGGCGCCCTCGTCGCGTGGCGAGTCCCGGCCGAGCGGCTCGATGCGGCGTTCGAGACAATGGTGCGCGACGACCCATTCTCAGGACATGTGGTCATCCGGTCGACGGATGCCGAGACGCCTGGATCGGCATACCGGCTCTGGACCACGCTCAAAGTACCGCAGGGATACGCGATGCAGGCGCACTGCGAGTTTCTCGGGCGCCGGGTGGGAGCGCTCGGGTTCCGGATGATGCCGGCCAAGTGTCTGTTCGCGCTCGGCGTCGGCCACGTGCGCCGGAAAACGATCGAGCCGGGGAGCCGGGCGGACGAGCTGGGCGACGTGATCAGTACGCAACTGGTGGAGCTGTCGCCTCTGGAGTGGCGAGTGCTGGAGCCACTCAAACGCGAGTTCACCACCGACGAGATTCGCGATGATCCGTGGCGCGACCGTGCCGCTGAAGCGGGCGTGACGCTGGAGGAGTTCTGCCGGGTGGGTGCGCAACTGGCTGATCGCGGCGTCATTGGCCGGTTCTCGACATTTCTCGAGCACGTGAAGCCGTCGGTTGGCGGGACCCGGGTGACGCGCTACAACGCGCTCTTCCACTGGCGGGTGCCGGCCGGCCGGGAAATCGATGCGGGCCGCGAAGTGGGGCGTCACCACATCATCACGCACGCCTATTGGCGCGAGGGCGGCCCCGAGTTCCAGGAGGTGAACATCATGGCGGTCGCCCATGGGACGGACAAAGCCGCGGTCTTGGCGCACAAGGCGGCGATCGACGCCCACCTCACGGAAGTGAGGATCCCCGTGAGCTATACCAACGTGTTCTGGGGTGGACGGAGCGAGATCAAGCCGTCCGAGATCTCGCCCTTCGTGTATGCGCAGTGGGCCCGGGCGGTGGGCATGCACGGCTAAGAGGCCGAGGGGCCGGGCGGGGCCTTGCCAGGGGCGGGGAGAGCGGCAACAGGACGGGAGAGGCGAGGCGAAACAGGGCTGACGCCGGCGGCCCCGGATCGTCTTCTACCCGTGGGGCGGCGAGGCCCACGCGGGCGGGTCCTTGCCAGTCCGCCCCGGGCGTGTGACCACTCCAACTTTCCCGTCCCATTCAGCTTACCGAACCGCCCACCGGGCCGCACTACCGGTACCCTCCGTCAGTCAGTGCCTGGTGGCGCGAAGACGATGCGGCGCCGAGCATCGCGGTCGCGTGCATCTTCGTGCTCGGGTACGTCGCGTTGCGCCTGTGCTGGTGGGGGACCGCGACGGGCGAAGGCGCCGCGACCTCGCTGTACTACCTGCCCGTCTATCTGGCGGCGGCGGTGCTATCGTGGCGCGCGTCGCGCCATCCCGCACTAGGGGCGGCGACCCGTCGCGCCTGGATGCTGCTCTCCGGCGCATCCTTTTGCATTTTCGCCAGCGACACGTGCCAGATCTTCTACGAGGTCGTGATCGGCACGGAGCAGATGGGCGTGTGGGTCGATGCCGTCTCGCTGCTCGCGTATCCGCTGTGGGTGTGGGCCTTTCTCTCCTTCCCGACGGCGCCCCGCGAGCGGGGTGAGCGCGCGAAGTTCTGGCTCGACGTCGCGACGGTGCTGCTGGGCGGGACGATGTTGTCCTGGTACCTCGTGCTCCGGCAGGGCGGGATCGCGGCGCACGGCGACACCGAGACACTGCTGCTGTCACTCGCCTATCCCGTCGGCGATCTCGTGCTGCTGTTGGGCGCGGCGACTATCCTCGCGCGTGCGCCTGCCGAGGGGTCGCGGCGGGCGCTGCATCTGCTGATCGCGGCCGCGGTGATGCAGTTCGTCGCCGATCTGACCTATGGACACATGCGCCTCGCCGGCACGTATCGCGCGGGCGATTCCATCGACTCGCTGTGGCTGGTGAGCGGCGCGTTGTTCGCGCTGGCAGCCCGGGTGCAATGGGTGGTGGCCTCGCGGCCTCACGATCCGCAGGTGCTGGAGACGAGTGCCGTGCCACGCGTGCGGATCCTTCCTTACGCATCGGTCGCGGCGGGCGTGGCTCTGCTGCTCATCGCTTCACGAGAAGTCTGGGGGGAGGAGCTGGGGAAGATCATTTTCGGAACGCTCGGGCTGACGGCGCTCGTGGTCGGCCGCCAGATCGTTGCCGCGCGTGACAACTGGCGGCTCATGACCGAGCGTGTGCGCCAGGACGCGCGGTTCCGGTCGCTGGTGCAGAACGCTTCCGATCTCGTCACCGTGGTAGATGCCGCGCATCGTGTCGTCTACCAGAGTCCTTCGGTGGCCCGGCTGTTCGGCCATCAGCCGTCGGAGCTGGAAGGCGTTGCTTTGGCGGAGTTGGCGCACCCCGACGATGTCGCGACGATTCAGGTCTTCTTGCAGCGCACTGTCGCCGGGGCGGGTGCGCTCGTACCGCTGCAGTGGCGCATGTGGCATCGCGACGGGACATGGCGCGCGGTCGAGAGCATCGGCATGAGCCTGCTGCACGACAAGTCCGTGCGTGGCGTCGTACTCAACACGCGCGATGTGAGCGAGCGCACCGCGCTCGAGGCCCAACTCACGCATCAGGCGTTCCATGATCCGCTGACGGGATTGGCGAACCGCGCGTTGCTGCGCGACCGAGCCGAGCACGCGCTCACGCGCTCGCACCGCCGCGGCCAGCCGCCGCTCGCGCTGCTGTTCCTCGATCTCGACAACTTCAAGACCGTCAACGACAGCCTCGGACATGGCGCGGGGGACTCGTTGCTCGAAGAAGCTGCCCGCCGGCTGCTCGCCTGTGTGCGCGCCTCGGACACCGTCGCCCGCCTGGGCGGCGACGAGTTCGCCGTGTTCGTGGAGGACCCGTCCGACGACACCGGGTGCGCGCTGGTGGCCGAGCGCATCATCGCGGCGCTTGCGCGTCCGTTCACGATCAGCGGCCGGGAAGTGTTCATTGGCGCGAGCCTCGGCATCGCCACCGCACTCGATGGCGACGGCGCGGACGACCTCCTGCGCAACGCCGACGTGGCGATGTACATGGCGAAGACGCGCGGCAAGGGGCGCTACGAGCGGTTCGCGCCCGAGATGCACGCCATGGCGCTGGAGCGGATCGAGCTCGAGACCGATCTGCGCCAGGCGATCGACCAGGGGCAGTTGCTCCTCCACTATCAGCCCATCGTCATCCTCGAGACTGGTGCCATCACCGGCGTCGAAGCACTGGTGCGGTGGCAGCATCCGACCCGCGGGCTCTTGCCGCCAGCGCAATTCATTGGCCTGGCGGAGGAGACGGGACTGATCCTGCCGCTCGGGACGTGGGTGCTGCGCGCGGCGTGCCATCAGGCCGCGCAGTGGCGTCTGCGCCGCGGAAGAGGCGCGCCGCTGGCGATCACCGTCAACGTGTCGGGCCGGCAGCTCCAGAGTCCCCTCTTCATCGACGACGTCCGGAGCATCCTCGTGGAGACCGGTCTCGAGGCTCACGCGCTCATCCTCGAGCTCACCGAGAGCGTCCTGACGGATCACACCGACACCGTGCTCGGTACACTGCGCGCGCTCAAGGCGGTCGGGGTGCGGCTCGCGATCGACGATTTCGGCACGGGGTATTCGTCGCTCAGCTATCTGCAGCGCTTCCCGATCGACATTCTCAAGATCGCGAAGCCGTTCGTGGATGAGGTGACCGAGGGATCGAACGGCACGAACGGCCGCGCGCTCGCGCAGGCGGTGATCACGCTGGGCGCGACCCTCGCCGTGCGCACGATCGCCGAGGGCATCGAGATGCCGCAGCAGCTCGCGCGGCTCCAGGAGCTGGGCTGCGACCTTGGCCAGGGCTTCCACTTCTCGCGTCCACTGCCGCCCGCGGAGCTGGAAGCGATGCTGTTCGGCGCGACCCGGCGCGTTTCATCGGGTGCCTCGTCGAAAGGCCGCGAGCGCGTGTCGAGTGGGAACGGGGCGGGGAGCGGGCCCGGCTCCGGCTTATAATTTCGCTGGCGGGTCCACGTGCTACGGTGAATACCAGAGGGGCCGGTGTCGACCGGCTCTTTCGCTTTGTGGGCTTAGTCGCCGGCCGGTGCGGGACGGGGGTTCGTCGGAGCGTTGGGCTCCTGGGCGCGCTTACGGGCGCGACGGCGTTCGGCGGCCTTCTCAAACCACGTCTGGAGCTCGTCGAGGTAGGTGTAGAACACGGGGGTGACGTACAGCGTGACGGCCTGCGAGAAAGCGAGGCCACCCACGACGGCGACGCCCAGCGGGCGCCGGGTGGCTGAGCCGGCCCCGAAGCCGAGGGCGATGGGGAGCGCGCCCATGAGGGCGGCCATCGTCGTCATCATGATCGGCCGGAACCGGACACTACTGGCTTCGAGAATCGCCTGTTCCGGGGTTTTGTCGCCCTTGCTCTCGGATTCGATGGCGAAGTCGATCATCATGATCGCGTTCTTCTTCACGATGCCGATCAGCATGATGATGCCGACCAGGCCGTACATGTCGAGGTCGAGGCCGCAGATCAGGAGTGTGAGCAGCGCGCCGAACGCGGCGAAGGGCAAGCCCGAGAGAATCGTCAGCGGGTGGATGAAGCTTTCGTAGAGCACGCCGAGGATGAGGTAGATCACGAACACCGCGAGCGCGATCAGGATCAAGAGATTCTGCTGCGTCGTCTCGTACGCCGCCGCCGTGCCAGTGAACGCGGCGGCGATGCTGGACGGCATCGTTTCGGCGGAGGCCTGCTGGATGGATTTGATCGCCGCGCCGAGCGAGGCGCCTGGCGCGAGGTCGAAGGAAATGGTGATCGACGGCAACTGACCGGAGTGGTTGACCGTGACCGGTCCGACATCGTTGTGGAACGAGGCGACGGCGCTCAGTGGCACGAGCGGTGCGCCGGTGCCTGCCGCGACGCTCGTCCCGACATTGCCCGGCGTCGCGGCGCCGCTCCCGGCCCCCAGCGTGCCGGGCCGCAGCCAGAGCGAGCCCAGCGACGCGATGTCCTGCTGGTACTGCGGCAGAACCTCCATCACGACCCAGTACTCGTTGGTCGGCGTGTAGATGGTGGAGACTTGTCGTTGCCCGAAGGCATCGTACAGCGTGTTCTCGATTTCGGCGGCGGTGATACCCAATTCGCCGGCGTGTTGGCGGTCGATATCGATCGTGACCTGCGGGTTCTCGATCAGAAGGTCGCTGGTCACGCCCGTGAGGAGCGGGAGCTGCCGCATCCTGGCTTCGAGCTTCGCGCCTGATTCGTTGAGCAGCGCCATGTTGCCGCTCTGCAGCGTGTACTGGTAGAGACTCTTGGACTGCAGGCCGCCGATCTCGATCGCGGGCGGGTTCTGAATGAAGACCGTGAGACCGGGGACGCCCAGGACGGCCTTGGAGAGATCTCGCGCGATCTCGTCGGCCGACCGGCGACGGTCGCTCACGGGCTTGAGATCGATCGTGAGCTGGCCCTGATTGGCGGCGGCGAGCGTGCCGACGGACGATGTCACCGCCCGGACATCCGGATCGCGGCGGATGATGTCGGCGACCTCCTGCTGGTGGGCGATCAGGCCATCGTACGACACGCCCTGGACCGCCTCTGTCGTGCCCAGCAACTGCCCCGTATCGTCGGTCGGAAAGAGGCCTTTGGGAATCACGTAGAACAGAACCGCGGTCGCGACCAGGATGAAAGCCGAGAAGACGAGCGTTTCGCGCCTGCGCTTCATCACCCACGCGAGGCTGCGTTCATACCCGTGGAGGACCCAGTCGAAGCCTCGTTCGGTCACGTTGTAGAACCGGCCGTGTTTTTCGTTCTGCTGTGAGCGGAGGAACAGGCTGCTCAGCATCGGCGTCAGTGTCAGCGACACGAATCCCGACACGAGAATCGAGACACCGATGGTGACGGCGAACTCGTGGAACAGCTTCCCGATGATTCCGCCCATGAACAGGATCGGGATAAACACCGCCGAGAGGGACAGCGTCATCGACAGAATCGTGAAGCCGACCTCCGCGGCGCCATCGATTGCCGCCTGGACGCGCTGCTTCCCCATCTCCAGGTGGCGGACGATGTTCTCGAGCATGACGATGGCGTCGTCCACGACGAAGCCGACCGCCAGCGTGAGCGCCATCAGCGAGAGGTTGTCCAGGCTGTAATTGAGGAGATACATCACCGAGAACGTCCCGATGATCGACATCGGGAGCGCCAGGCTCGGAATGATCGTGGCCGACATGTTCCGCAGAAACACGAAGATCACGAGGACGACCAGGACCAGCGTGAGGAGCAGGGTGAACTTCACGTCGCTGACCGACTCGTCGATACTCGCCGACCGGTCGTACAGCGTGGTCACGTGGACCGACGGCGGGATATCCGTGGACAGCTTGGCGAGCGACGCCTTGATCCGGTTGGCCACCAGGACGGTGTTGGTCCCGGGCTGGCGCTGGATCTCCAGCACGATCGCGTGCTGATCGCCCAGCCAGCTCGCGGTCTTGTCATTCTGCACGTTGTCGGTGACCTGGCCGACGTCACGGAGATGGACGGGCGCGCCATTCCGGTACGCGACGATCATGTCCGCGAACTCGGCGGCGTTCTCGAGCTGTCCGGTGGCCTGGATCGTCAGCGCGGTCTTCGTGCCCCAGAGAATTCCCGTGGCGTAGTTGACGTTCTGGCCGCTAATGGCCTGGTTGATGTCTTCGAGGCCCAGGTCGCGTGACTGGAGCTGTGCCGGATCGAGCTGGATCCGGACCGCGTATTTCTGCGTGCCTTCGACCAGCACCTGGGCGACGCCGCCCACCATCGAAAGGCGCTGCGCGAGCGTCACCTCGCCGAACTCGTCGAGCGTCGAGAGCGGCACCACGTCGGACGTCAGGGCGAGCGTGATGATGGGAGCATCGGCGGGATTCGTCTTCTGATACGACGGCGGGAGGATGCCCTGCGGGAGCGTCCGCTGCGTCTGCGTGATGGCGGCCTGCACATCCTGGGCGGCGCCATCGATGTTCCGGTCGAGCGAGAACTGCACGACGATCTGCGTCTGTCCCACGCTCGACGTCGACGTCATGTTGTCGATGCCCGCGATGGTCGAGAACTGCTTCTCGAGCGGCGTCGCGACGGTCGCCGCCATCGTCGCCGGGCTGGCGCCGGGGAGTTGGGCGATGACGGTAATGGTCGGATAGTCGACGTTGGGCAAGTCGCTGACGGGAAGCTCCCGGTAGGCGACGATCCCGAAGAACAGGATGCCGACCATGACCAGCGTGGTCATGACGGGGCGCTTGATGAAGAGCGTCGTGAAATTCATGAGGCCGAACCCGAGAGGCGGCGGCGGCGCATCAGTCGCCCATGGCCGGTGTGGGGGCGGGAACCGGAGTCCCCGCCACCTGATCGGCGCCGCGCCGCGCCAGGAACTTGCGCGCCATCCAGCCTTGCAGCTCGTCGAGATACGTATAGAACACGGGCGTCACGTAGAGCGTGACGATCTGCGAGAACGCGAGGCCGCCGACGACCGTGACGCCGAGGGGGCGGCGTGATGCGCCGGTCGCGCCGATACCGATCGCGATGGGAAGCGTGCCGGCGATGGCCGCCACCGTCGTCATCATGATCGGGCGAAAGCGGACACTGGCGGCCTGAACGATCGCCTTTGCCGGCGTGGTGTGTCCCTCGCGCTCCGCGGCGATCGCGAAGTCGATCATCATGATCGCGTTCTTCTTCACGATGCCGATGAGCATGATGATGCCGACGTAGGCGTAGACATCGAGCTCGACGCGGGTGACGAAGAGCGCGAGCAGCGCGCCGAAGGTGGCGAACGGCAGCCCCGTGAGAATCGTGATGGGGTGCACGAAGCTCTCGTACAGGATGCCGAGGATGATGTAGATCACGAACACCGTCACGAGCAGCAGGACGCCCAGATTGCTTTCCGAGCTCTGGAACGCCTGTGCCTGGCCCGAGAACCCGTACGTGATGCTCGCGGGCAGGACCTGGCGCGCGACGAGGTCGACCTGGCTGACGACGGCGCCGAGGTTGCCGTTGGGCGGAATGTTGAACGACACCGTGACGGACGGAACCTGGCCGGAGTGGTTGACCGTGGTGGGCGTGGTCGTGCGCACCAGCGTCGCGACATTCGAGAGCGGCGTCACTTTGCCGGTGCTGGTGTGCAGGTACAGGTTCTCGAGGTCCGTGATGTCCGTCTGGGCGCTGGGAAGCACCTCCATCACGACCCAGTACTCGTTCGTCGCCGTATAGATCGTCGACGCCTGCTGCTCGTTGTACGCCTCAGCGAGCGTGTTCTCCAGTGTGAGCGGAGTGATCCCCAGAGACGCCGCGCGCTGGCGATCGATCTTGACCAGCACCGTGGGATTGGTGTTGAGCAGATCGGTCGTGACATCGGTGACCGTCTTCAGCTTGCGCAACGATTCCACGAGCTTCAGCGCGGAGGCGTAGAGCTCGTCGATGTCGCTGCTCTGGAGCGTGTACTGGTACAGGGCTTTCGATGAGCGGCCGCCGACGCGGATGCTGGGCGGGTTCTGGAGATAGACGGCGAGCCCTGGGATGCCGGCGAGCCGCTTGGTGATCTCCGCCACGCAGGCATCGGCCGACGGGCGTTTGGCGGGATCCACCAGCGTGATGAACAGCGTGCCCTGGTTCGTCGCGCCCCCGGTACCATTGCCGCCCAGTGCGGACATGTACTTGAGGACGTACGGATCCTTGGACAGCAGATCGGTCGACTTCTGCTGCAGGCGCACCATCGCGTCCCACGACGTCCCTTGCGCGGCCTCCGTCGTGGCCATCAGCTCGCCCGTGTCATCGGGCGGGAACAGCCCCTTGGGCACGAACTTGAAGAGGACGCCAGTGAGCACCAGAATGAGCACCGAAAAGACGAGAGTCACGGGCCGGTGCCGCATGACCCACTCGAGGCTTCGCTCGTAGGCGTGGAGCGCGGCCTGAAACGTCCGCTCGAACGCGGCGTAGAGGCGGCCGTGTCCCGACGCGGGCGTGGGTTTCAGGAACCGGCTGCACAGCATCGGTGTCAGCGTCAGCGACACGAATCCCGACACGAGAATCGAGACGATGATCGTGACCGCGAACTCGTTGAACAGCTTGCCGACGATGCCGCCCATGAAGAGCAACGGGATGAAGACCGCGGCCAGCGACAGCGTCATCGAGAGGATCGTGAAGCCCACTTCCTCGGCGCCCTTGAACGCCGCATCCATCGGTGTCTCGCCGAGCTCGATGTGCCGGACGATGTTTTCCAGCATCACGATAGCGTCGTCGACGACGAAGCCGACCGCCAGCGTGAGCGCCATGAGCGACAGCGTATCGATGCTGAAATCGAGCAGGTACATCACCGAGAACGTGCCCACGACGGCCATGGGCAGCGCCAGGCTCGGAATGATCGTCGCCGTGAGGTTGCGCAGGAACAGGAAGATCACAAGCACCACGAGACAGAGCGCGAGGCCAAGCGAGAACTTCGTGTCGCTCACCGCGCGATCGATCGATACCGAGCGGTCGTAGAGCGTGTTGACGACCACCGAGTGGGGCAGTTCCTTCTCGATCTCCGCGAGCTCGGCCTTGACCGCGTTCGTCACATCGACCGTGTTCGTACCCGGCTGCCGGGTGACGGCGAGGACCACCGACAGGTCGAGTGAATGCCCGTTGAAGAACCACGCGGCGCCCTTGTTGTTCTGCACATCGTCGAGGACGTTGCCGAGATCGCCGAGGTGGACGGGCGCGCCGTTGTGGTAGGCGACGACCATCTGGCGGAACTGTGCCGCGTCGGAGAGCTGCCCCGTGGCCATCACCGTCAGGGTCTGGCGCGGGCCGTCAGATGACCCCGGTGGGCAGCAGCACATTCTGGCTGTTGACCGCGCTGGCGACCTGGTTGACCCCGAGGCCGCGCGCGGCGAGCTGTTGCGGATCGACCTGGATCCGCACCGCGTACTTGTGCGATCCATAGACCGAGACCTGGGCGACGCCGCTGACCATCGACAGCCGCTGGGCGATCGTCGTTTCGCCGTACTCGTCGAGCGTCGAGAGCGGCAGGCTGTGGGACGTGAGGGCGAGATACAGAATCGGAGCCGCCGCCGGGTTCTGTTTGCGGTACGACGGCGGGATGATGTTGGACGGGAGGTGGATCAGCGCGGCGGAGATCGCGGCGTTCACATCCTGGGCGGCGGCGTCGATATCGCGGTCCAGCGCGAACTGGATCGTGACGGAGCTCGAGCTTTGCGAGCTCGAGGACGTGATGTTGTCGATCCCCGCGATGCTGGAGAACGATTTCTCGAGGGGCGTGGCCACGGTCGCGGACATCGTCTCGGGGCTGGCGCCGGGCAGGCTGGCGTAGACCGAGATCGTCGGGAACTCGACCGTCGGCAGGTCACTGACCGACAGCTTCGTGTAGGAGATGGCACCGAACAGGAACACGCCCGCCATGACCAGCGTCGTCATGACGGGGCGGCGGATGAACAGCGCGGTGAAGTTCATAGTCGGTGCCGCGGCCGATCGCGTCCGGTCAGCCGCTCGTCCGCGGATGCCCCGCGGGGACGGGCTTGGACCCGGTGGCGGGCGCGGACCGGCCGGCGTTGGTCAGTGCCCGCACGTTCACCTGGGAGCCATTCTGCAGCCGGGACTGGCCGTCGGTCACCACGTGTTCGCCCTCCGAGAGGCCGCTACTGATGACGTCCAGTGTGTCGCTCGAGCGCTGGATCACCACGGAGCGCTGCTGCGCAATGTTGGATTTCGTATCGATGACGAAGACATACGTCCCCTGCTGGCCGGTCATGACCGCCTGCGGCGGCACCACGAGCGCGTTCTGCTGCACGTACAGGCGGAGCACGGTGGCGACGTATTCGCCGGGCCAGAGCTCGCTCTTTTCATTGGTGAACGTCGCCTTGAGCAGCACCGTACCGGTCGTCGTATCGATGGCATTGTTGACGAACGACAGCGTCCCCGCGACGCCCGGCCCGGCCGGCACGACGTTCGCCGACGCGCCGTAGACGCCGCCGCCCGGCGGTCCGCCGCCGGAGGCGTCCATCGAGTTGGATGCCGAATCGGCGGCGTCCGTTGCACTCGAATCCGCGCCTTGCGACGTGGGTGCGGCGGGCTGGCCATTCGCCAGATTGGGCGGCCCGCTGGCGGCTGGCGCGGTCTTGCCCGCGCCGGCCGCGTGGCGGCGGCCGGTGCGGGGCTGCTGGCCGCCTGCCGCCGACCCGACCGCGGTGCCGACCGCGGTGCCGGGGGCGGCGTCGCCGGCCGGATCCGCGGCGGGCTGCGCATCGGGCGACACCGTGTTGGTTGGTGTGGCCACCTGATAGACCGTCACGGGGAGCGCCCCGCCGGCCGCGTATTTCTGGATGTCGGGGAGGTTCGTCGCCGGCACGGCGAACTGCACCAGGATCGGATGGATCTGGTTGATGAGGACGAGCGGCGTCGCAGCCGAGCCGTGCACCAGGTTACCGGTCCGGACGAGCAGATTGCCCGTGCGGCCGGAGATCGGTGCGCGCACCGTCGTGTTATCGAGATTGAATTTCGCGTTCGCGAGCAGCGCCGCATCCGACTGCACCGTGGCCGCGGCGGCGGCGGCCGTCATTTCCTCCTGGCCGGCCTGCTCCTTGGTGACGTAGTCCTTCCGGACCAGCGAGTCGTAGCGCATGGCTTCGATCGCTGCGTAGGTGGCCGACGCGCTGTCACGCGACAGATTGGCCTTGGCCTGGTTGTACGCCGCCTCGTAGGGGCGCGAGTCGATCTGGAAGAGCACCTGGCCCTTCTGGACATCCTGTCCTTCCTGAAAATTGACGCGTGTGATGATGCCGTCGACCTGCGACGAGACATTGGCCGTCTGCATCGGTGCCACGGCGCCATTGGCGGCGATCGTGATCGGCACGGGCGCGCGGCGGACCACCGTCGTCGCGACCGGGATCGGCTGCTTGGGTGGCGGGCCTTTCTTGCTCGTGCACGCGGCGGCCGCGAGCGCCGCGGCAGCGATCAGAAGCGGGGCGGCGTGCCGGCCCGAAAACGGGTGTCGTATCGTCATCGTGATGGTGGGGTCGTCGCCGAATCGCCCGTCATGCGGAGGCGCGTTTCGCCGTGGAGACCGAGAATGCCGACGTCGTGCGAGAGTTGAGCGAGGTCCGAATACCACGTCCAGCGTGCCGCCGCCTGCTGCGAGCGGGCGCTGGCGAGCGCCGCCTGGGCGGTGAGGAGGTCGAGGATGCTGCCGACCCCCTGCTTGTACTTGCCCGTCTCGACATTGTAGGACTCCTGCGCACTGGAGAGCAGATCGTCCGCCGATTTCACGCGCGACGTCGCGGTCCGCAGGTTGTAGAACGACGTGAAGACCTGATACACCACCTGATCGCGCTGGAACTCCGTGTTGGCGGCGCTCGCGTTCGCGAGCTCTCGCGCCTGGAGCACGTTGTACGAGTTCGTGAATCCCTGAAACAGCGGAATCGAGACGCCGAGCTGGGCGGAGTACGTGTTGCCGTCGAGGGCGGGGTCGTCGAAGATTGTGCGGCTCGCGCTGCCGCTCGCGAACAGACTCGGGAGACCCTGGCCCTTGACGACCCCCACATTGGCTTGCGCCTCGAGCGCCTGCGCGCGGAACGACGCCAGATCGGGGCGTGACCGGACGGCGAGCTGCACGAGACTGTCGACCGATTCCGTCACGCCCTGCACCGGAATGTTGGGCGGCTCCGGCGCAATGTCGTACGGCACGTTGGCGGGGAACCCCATCGCGACCGCGAGCGCCCCGCGCGTCGTCTGCACCGTGCCTTCGTCGGTCTCGATGGTGAGATCCGCCTGCGACAGCGTCGTCCGCGCCTGCAGCACGTCGGAGATGGTCGCGACACCGGCGGCATGGCGGGCATTCGCGGCGGCGAGATTGGCGCTGTCCTCGCGCACCGTCTCCGCGTCGGCATCGCGCACCGCCTTCGCGGAGTTGTAGCTGAAATACGCCTGCTCGACGGCAAGCACCACAGTCTGGACCGTCGCGTTGTGCGTGTAGGATGCCGCGAACGTCGTCTGCCGGGCCACCTCCAGCGAGGAGCTCTCCTGGAAATCGAACAGCAGCCACGACACCGACGCACTGGGCTCGAAGAGCGAATGATACCCACCTCCGCGGATCACGGTGCCGCTGCCGCCGCCGCTGCTGCCCGTCGATCCCGAGCCGCTGCCGGACCCCGTGCCGGTCCCCGTGCCGCCCGTGAGCGGTGCGGATCCCGAGGACGACGATCCTTCGCGCGCGGCGGTGCCGTTCAATGAGACCTGTGGCAGATACTTGCCGAATGCGGCGCCGATCGTGGCGCCTGCCGCGCGGGCCTGCGAATACGACTGGCGTGTCGACGGATTGTTGCTGAGCGCGATGTCGACGACATCGGGGAGCGTGAGGTGCGCGACGCGATCGGCGATGTCGGGGGGGATGGCGAGGTGCGGCACCGAGTCGCGCGTGATCGCCCGCTTCGGCGGTTCCCAGAACGAGCGGGGTGACGTCGGCGCGCTCGGCTTGCCGTCGACGTTCGGCGGGTTGTGAATGCACCCCGCAGCCGCCACGACGATCATAGCCCCGATGAGGCCGGTTGCGCGACGGGGTATGGCCGTGGCGGCGGGCCGTCGGGCAGACGGTTCGCCGGGATGGGGCGAATCAGCTATGTGCACATGAGGTTTACGCATGAAGCGGCGATTCTGCTCGAACTCGGGTCGTGAGGTTCCGGGTGCCGCGTAGCCCGTGTGCGGGGGGTGAGGGCAGGTGCGGTGAGGGCAACAAGGGCGCCAGGGCGCCGGCAGGGCACCGGTAAAGGCGCCCGTCAGGGCGGCGGCCGGGGTGTCAGGCAGGCGGCGAGCTACTTCCTCCGCGCGCTGCCGTCGATCGACCGGAGCTCGTCCGCCGCGCCCAGGACATACCCTATGTCCCTAGACAGCGCTGACGCCTGCTCCGTTGCGGTCGACAGCGTGTCGGCACTGACTCCCGCGTCGGACATCCGGAGACGGAGCAGGTCGAGATAGAGCGTCTGGAGCGTGAGTCCGGCCCGATCGAGCTGGGCGACCATCTCGTCCCGCCGTTCCGCGAGCGCGGGCTGCTGTGCGGCCGGGGTCTCGACGTCGATGCGGTGCAGGGCCATGGCGAGCCCACCGACCTGATCGGCCAGGCCGTCGGCGGCGGTGCGGGCATTGGGCGCCATCTCACGGCGCGCCGTGTCGAGGTGGTCCACGAGATCGTGAATCCGGTCCCGGTCGAGCGCGGCGCGGCGGACGGCCGCGCCGTACGGACCCGCCAGAACAGCCGGTGGTGCGAGCCGGGCGGCCGACGCATTCGCCAGGGCGTCGGCCGACTCTTGCGGGGCCACGCCAACGGGATAGCCCGGCGCAAATCCGGGCGGCGGCGCGGCGCCGCCGGCGTACAGACTGGACGTCGGCGGCATGATACCGTGCGCCAGCGCCTCGCGCGCCCGTTTGCCGAAGACATCGCTCATCGAGACGCCGTCGGCCCAGAGACGTCCTGCCGCTTTGTGCAGGCTCAGCCCCATTCCCAGAATGGGAAAGAGGCACCACGGGAACGCCGGCGACGTGAGCAGATTGATGCCCGCGAGGAATACCATGGTTCCAACGTAGGAGACGACCATGGAGCGGAACTTCCGGATCTTGACGATGCGCGGGTCGCTGTCGAGGAATCCATCGTCGCGCTCGTGCCGGAGGCGGTCGCGCAGCTCCTCGCGTTTCCGCCGGAGCTCCTTGCGCTGCTGCCTCGTCGAGAGCCGCGAGTCGAGCCGGGCCAATGACTCTTCGAGCCGAGCGTGCACATACGCGCCCGCAAGCCCGCGGACGTCGACCGGCGGCGCGAGCGGCGGCAGCGTCGTTCCCGGGGGCGGCAGCGGTGCGACGGGGCGTGCGGCGAAGCGCGGATCCGGCGACGTCTGCCACGGCGGCGTAATCGGCGGCGTAATCGGCGGCGTCAGCGGCGGGGCGATCGGCCGCGGCGACGCGGTGCTCCAGGCTGGGCGCGATGGGCCGCCGGGCGGTTGCGCGAATGGTGCGGCGGCGAATGGCGGTGGGGATCCGGCCGGTGCGGCCGCGCCGGCGTCCAGCGCGGCGAGAAACGCATTGGCGTCGGCGAAACGGGCGGACGGCTCCTTGGCCAGCAGGCGCATGACCGCCGCTGCCACCCCTTCGGGCACGGTCGGGCATCGCTGCCGCAGCGGAACGGGTGTCTCCGAGAGCTGCTTCACGAGCAGCATCGCGGTGTTGCCGCCCGAGAAGGGAAGCGAGCCGCACAGCATTCTGGTACGCGACGACACCCAGCGAATAGAGATCGCTGCGGCCGTCGACCTCCTTGTCGCCGGAACACTGTTCGGGGCTCATGTACGCGGGCGTGCCGATCGCGACCCCCGTCGCGGTCAGCCGCGAGTCTCCACTGGACGTGACGGCGCGTGCGATGCCGAAATCGGTGACCAGCGCATGCAGCCCGTCAGTCGCGAGCAGAATGTTGTCGGGCTTGATGTCGCGATGGATCACGCCGTGCGCATGCGCATACGCGAGCGCGGAGCCGACCTCGCGCAGAATCAACAGCGCGGCGGGGACCGGCATCGGCCCAGGCGCCGCCTTGAGGCGCTGCGCGAGCGTCTGGCCATCGATGAAGGCCATGACGAAGAAGACCAGCCCATCGCGCTCATCGACCGTGTAGATCGGCACGATGTTCGGGTGCGAGAGCTGTGCGGCTGTCTCGGCTTCCTGCAGGAACCGGCTCCGGATGTCCGACCGGAACGCGAGATCCGGCGGTAGCACCTTCACCGCGACCGCACGCTTCAGCCGCCGGTCCACGGCGCGGTAGACGATGCCCATGCCGCCGCGCCCGACCTCGCGGTCGAGGTCGTACTGGGGCGCGAGCACGCGCCCCACCCGCGCCGTGAGCGCCTGCTCCGGCGTCAGCGCGGCGTCGGCGTCCGGGGCGCCAGCGGCGTCAGCCACTGCGTCTCGAGGACGGTACGATCATGACGGGCTGCAGGGACGATCCGTTCGGTCGGCGATCTGGCACTCGGCAGGCAGGCAAGATTCGAGATTCGGATTCGATGCACGAGAGGCGTGGGAGCCAACCACAATAGTCTAGCCGGGCGGGTCCCGGGCAGACAGCGGTGGACGGGAACCACGGATCGGCCGGCTGAGGCGCCGTGCGCGGGGCTGATACCCAAGACTACCGCGGCACAGACACGAAGGTTTCGGCCATCCGGCGACCATTGGACACGGCTGGCGGCGGGATGGCTCGCATTCCGGGAATCGCCGTCGGCGAGCCCCAACTGCGGCGGCCAATGGGCTGGAGCCAGGAAGGGTGACCGGCCAGAGGTTCGATCGTTTGCCCATCGACACCGACCGGGCCACCGATTCCCATGGCGACAGCACCAATCAACAAACCCGCACCCGACACCGATTCCAGGGCCGCCCCGATTGTCGCCCCGCTCCCGGAGCCGGTGGCGCCCCCGCGCTTCGCGACGATGCCCGATTTCCCCGATCGGGAGTCCGTGAAGAAAGCCGGAAAGCCCAAGAAGAAGAAAAAGCCATCCGTCATCTGGCCCCGGGTCTGGAACGTCCTGCGGCACCCATCATTCGTATGGGTGGCCGGTGCGGTAACGATCGCCGTGCTGGCCGGTGTGATCTACCTGGCCAAAGTCGTCACGGGAACGCCCGGCTATGCTGTCGGTCAAATAGAGACAGCAATACGACATAATAACGGCACTAAGCTGGCATATTACGCCGACGGGGCGCGGATCGCACGACAAGTCGTCGATCAAACGACCGATTGGCTCGTGGCCCATCGGGGGATGGGGGCGATCGCCGGGCTCGACGGAGTCGACGAGGCGCGCGGCAAACGTGAGAAAGTGCAGGCCGCGAAGCTGGCGATGCTTGAGGCTCTCAACCGGTCGCTGAGCGTGGAGCTGATCAACCACCGCCCGAACACCGTGGGGATCGCCGAGCGGGTGGTCCGGACGCTCTGCGCCTCACCGCCGCTGGCCAAGATCACGGGGGAGGAGCACTTCGACGTGACGGCGGTCGGGCAGCCTGTCGGCAACGATCAAACCGCGCAGATTGCCGTCACGCTGCAGTATCGCGAGCTGCAGGTCGACGTGCCGATCGCGATCGACATGCAGCAGGCAGGCCGCCGGTGGCGCGTCGTTGGCGTGAGCGGGCTCTCGCATGCGCTCGACATCGTGAATACGGCGCAAGCCGAGCGCCGGGCGATCGACAACCGGTCGGTGGCGGAGCGGGTCGCGGCGACGCTCGAAGTCGGCGCGCCGACGGTCGAGCGCAAGGCGCATGGCCGGAAGCAGACGACCTATCTCCTGCACCTCCCGCTGACCAACCACTCCGCCGACACGGTGATCGGAGTCATGTTGGCGTTGCGCACGCACGCGAGCGAGGCGGCACCGGCGATGGAGCTCGAAGTGCAGCATCCGATCGCCGGCGGGACGACATTGCCGGAGGTGTGGCGATTCGACGAGTCCGCATCGAAGCCGTCCGCGGTCGCGGCCATACTCGCGCATCCCGACCGGCTGGTCGTGCGTGTGCGAGATGTGGTGATCGATTCGGCGGGCCAGGCCGACACCATCTGGACCGCGGGGCGGCGTAGCGGCGGGTCGTAACCGCCAACCGCTCGCGGCGGAGGCTAGCCGGGCGGAATCGTCAGTTGGACGGCGTCGCCGGGGCTCACGGTGATCTCATCGCTGACCGGGGAGTGCGTTCCGCCGACCGGATCCGCGAGGAACCGGAGGCGGATCGATGGCCCGGTGATGACCGCGCGAGGAATCACGAAGTTCGTCGTCGCGTTTCCGGTCGCCAGCCCCAGGCGAAGGCGCTGACCGGTACGGACGACATAGATGTTCATGTCCGCGAACCACTGGTTCGTGACTTCCAGCGTCGTCTCGGCCATCATCTGGCTGTCGTCGTCGCCGGTCTGCGGTTGGGGGCCGTTGTGGCACGCTACCGGCGTCATGAGGAGCCCGGCGAGGGCAAGCGTGCGGGAGAGGTGCGTGAGGAATCCAGTGGTACTGTGCGCGGATCTCGGCATTGGGCACCTCGCGGTGAAGGGATAGCGGCCAAACCATCCCGCTCCATGTTGATACTCCGTACTGAAGATGTCGTGCCCGAACAGCAGAGACCAGCGCCAACCGTCTGCGGTGCAGCGAGATACCCGCGACGGCGCGAAAGGATGAGGATTCCCGGTGGATGGCATCGCCGTATACTCTTCACCGCATGCAGCCGTCACCCGTAGTCCCCGGCACCCGTGTATCGCTCAAGGGGAGCGATGCCAGCCCCCCGTCCGGGCTGCCATCCGACGTGTCTGGCGCGACCGACGCGTTGCTCGGCCGGCTCGCCCATCTCCAGGCGGCGATGTATGCCGAAGCGAAGCGGGCGCTGCTCATCATCCTGCAGGGTCGTGACGCGGCCGGGAAGGATGCCACGATCAAAGCCGTCTGCGGCGCGTTCAATCCGCAGGGGTGCGTGGTGACGAGCTTCCGCGCGCCGTCCGACACGGAGCTGGCGCACGACTATCTGTGGCGCGTGCATGCCGAAGTTCCGCCTGCCCGGATGGTGGGGATCTTCAACCGGTCGCACTACGAGGACGTGCTCGTCGTGCGCGTCAATCACCTGGTGCGGCGGCCGGTCTGGCAGGCGCGGTACCGGCAGATCAACGAGTTCGAGCGGATGCTCACCGAGAGCGGTACCGAGGTCGTCAAGATCTGTCTGCACGTCTCGAAGAAGGAGCAACGGCGCCGGTTGGCAGAGCGGCTCAAAGATCCCGAGAAGAACTGGAAAATTGCGGCGAGCGACCTGAGCGACCGCGCGCGGTGGCACGACTATACCGTTGCGTACCGGGACATGCTTTCGAAGTGCAGCACGCGCTGGGCGCCCTGGTACGTGGTGCCGGCCGATGACCGCCACGCGCGCAACTATATGGTGGCGTCCATCCTCGTGGGGGCGCTGGAGCGAATTGGGCCGCACTATCCACGAGCGGACCGCAAGCTGCTGGCTCGCTTCAAGAAACTCGCCTGACCCGCACCTCCGGCTACTTTACCCGCGTGGCGACTGGTCTTCCCCCGGAGAAACCGCGCGGTTTTTTGTCTCGTCTCTTCTCGCGGCCGGGTGAGAGCGTCTGGCGCGTCGGCAGTGGCGCCGACGCCGAGCGGTTCGCGGGGCCCATTCGTGGTGAGCTGCTGGGGGCTGAGGGGCTCGCCGAGCAGGCGCGCGCGCTCGCGCGGCGGCAGCGGGTCTTGCCGGCGACGTTGCGGGCTGGGGCTGGCGCCGTCTCGCTCGCCCGGGGGCAGCGCCCGCTTCTCGAACGACTCGAGCAGACCCGGCGCATACTGGAGTCCGCCCGCACATCGCTAGCGGCGGCGGCCGATCGTGGTGGCGACGTGAGCGCGTCGGGCGAGTGGCTGCTCGACAACTTCTACGTCGTCCAGGAACATCTACGGGAGATCCGCGCGAGCATGCCGCGCGGCTACTACCAGGAGCTGCCCAAGCTCGCGGCGGGGACGCTGGCGGGCTATCCGCGCGTCTACGAAGTGGCGATCGGATTGATCGGCCACTCCGAGGGGCACGTGGACATGGACAACGTCCAGCTCTTCGTGCGCGAATTCCAGCGCGGCGCCACGCTCACGACCGGCGAGCTGTGGGCGGTCCCGACGATGCTGCGCCTCGGCCTGATGGAGAACATCCGGCGGATGGCGCTGCGGACGGTGCAGCGGGTCGAAGAAGTCGACGCCGCGGACCGGTGGGCGCAGCGCCTGCGCGACGCGAGCGACGAAGGGCCGGCGCCGCTCGCGAGCGCGCTGGCCGGATTCGTCAGCGGCCATCCCGCGCTGTCGCCGACGTTCGTGGCGCGATTCCTCCAGCAGCTCCGCACCTACCAGACGAATTTCACGCCGCTCGTGTGGCTGGAGCAGTGGATCGCCGAAGACAGCCTGAGTGCGGAGGAGGCGATCGCACGATCGAATCAGCGCCAGGCGCTGACGCAGGTGATGATGGCGAACAGCATCACCAGCCTGCGGACGATCGCGCGCCTCGACTGGTCCGAGTTCGTCGAGGTGTCGAGCGCCGTCGAGGCGGTTCTGCGGCGTGATCCGACGGGCGACTACGTCCGCACGACATTCGGGACGCGCGACCTGTACCGTCACGTCGTCGAGGACATCGCCAAGGGGACGGGCCTCGAGGAGCGGGAGGTGGCACAGCGCGCGCTCGATCTCGCGCAACGGGCATTGGTCGCGCCGTCGGTGGATGGAAAGCCCGACGCGCGCACGGCCCACGTGGGTTACTACCTGCTCGGCGATGGCCGTGCGCTGCTCGAGGCCGCCGCGCGATTCCGTCCGCCGTGGACGCTGGCGCTGCACCGGTGGACCCTGGCGCACGCCGACGCGGTGTACTTCGGGGGCATCACCGCGGTCACCCTGCTGCTCCTCGGCGTGGCGTTCCTGCTCCTCGGACCGCTCGGACTGGCCGCGCAGTGGGTCGTACTGGCCTTCGCCGTCATCCCGGCGAACGACCTCGCGATCAACGTCATCCATCAGCTCATCACGCTGTTTCTGCCGCCGCGGATCCTCGCGAAGCTCGATCTCGAGGAGTCCGGCATCCCGGCGTCGGCGCGCACCGCGGTCGTCGTCCCGACACTGCTCGGAACCGTGGAGGCCGTGCGCGAAGCGCTCGACCATCTCGAAGTGCAGTTTCTCGCCAATCGCGATCCGAGGCTGCATTTCGCGTTGCTCAGCGACTTCACGGACGCGCCGGCTCCGACGCGGGAAGGTGATGGCGCGATACTCGACGCCGCCGTCCGCGGCATCCAGGCTCTCAACGAGCGTTATCCCACCGTGGCCGGCGAGGGGGACGCCTTTCTTTTGTTCCACCGGCCGCGCCTCTGGAACGCGACCCAGGGCTCGTGGATGGGATGGGAGCGAAAGCGCGGCAAGCTGGCGCAGTTCAACCGCTATCTGCGCGGCGGAGCCCGCGACGCGTTCTCGGTGGTGGCGGGCGACACGCGGACGCTGGGCGATGTGCGCTACGTCATCACGCTGGACTCCGACACCGTACTCCCACGGGCGGCGGCGACCACCCTTGTGGGCACGATGGCACACCCGCTCAATCGCGCGGAGTACGATCCGGCGAGCGGCCGCGTCGTCCGGGGATACGGCATCCTGCAGCCGCGGATCGGCATCACGCTGACGAGTGCGAGCCGTTCGCGGTTCGCGGCGATGTATTCCGGCCATCCGGGCGTCGATCCGTATACGACCGCGGTGTCGGACGTGTACCAGGATCTCTATGGGGAAGGGAGCTACACCGGCAAAGGGATCTACGACGTGGACGCCTTCGAGCTGGCCACGCACGGCCGGTTCCCCGAAAACACACTGCTCAGCCACGATCTGATCGAAGGCGCCTACTCGCGGGCCGCGCTCGCGACCGACATCGAGCTGTACGACGACTATCCCACCCGTTACCTGACCTTCACGCGGCGGAAGCACCGCTGGATTCGCGGCGACTGGCAGTTGCTGCGATGGCTGTGGGGCCGCGTGCCGGGGCCCGATGGTCCCGAGCCGAACCGTCTGTCCGCCATCTCACGCTGGAAGATCTTCGACAACCTGCGCCGGAGCGTCGTCGAGATCGCGCAACTGACATTGCTGGTCGCGGGTTGGCTGGTGCTGCCGGGGACGCCCGCCATCTGGACGGCGCTGGTGCTGGCAGGCATCGCATCGCAGTGGGCCTTCTCGATCGTGATCGGGCTGGTGCGATTGCCGGGCGACAAGTCGTGGCGCGCGTATTACCGGTCGATCGGCCGCGACGCCGTGACCAGTGCGCAGCAATTCATGCTGAGCGTGGTATTCCTGCCGCACCAGGCGGCGGTGTCGGCGGACGCGATCCTCCGCACTCTCTGGCGTCTGTTCGTCACGCGCCGCCACCTCCTGGAGTGGCAGACCGCGTCGCAGGTCGAGCGAGTGATGGGAACCGGATCGCCGCGCGAAGTGTGGCGCCGGATGTGGCCCGCCGTGGCGCTCTCCGCCGTGATCGGCGTGAGCATCGTCGGGCATCTCGCATGGGAGCAATGGCACGGGGGCGCCGCGGGCTACCCCGCGGGGCATGGCGCGTGGCCCGCCGCCCACCCCATGCTCTATCTGCTCGTCACGATTCCGCTCGTCGGCCTGTGGCTCGCGAGTCCCACCATCGCGATCAGCCTGAGCGAGCCGGCCGTGCGCCGCCAGCGGCAGCTGACCGCGACCGAGCGGTGGACCGCGCTTCGCTATGCGTTGCTGCACTGGCGTTACTTCGACCGCTTCGTGAGCGCGGAGACCCAGTGGCTGGCGCCCGACAATTTCCAGGAGGATCCGGCGCCGGTCGTCGCGCACCGCACCTCGCCGACGAACATCGGGCTGCAGATGCTTGGCGTCGTCAGCGCGTACGATCTCGGCTTCCTGTCGTGCGGCGCGATGATCGAGCGGCTCGAGCTGGTATTCCGCTCGCTGGAAGGCATGGAGCGGTTCCGGGGCCACTTCTACAACTGGTATGAGCTCAGCAAGCTGCGGATCCTCGAGCCGGCGTACATCTCGACCGTCGACAGCGGCAATCTCGCGGGGCATCTGATCGCGCTCAAGCAGGCCTGCCTCGCGATCGCGGACGAGCCACTCGACGACGGGCGGATCTGGGAGGCGCTGTACACGGCGCTGACGATGGCGGCGGAGGAGTTGCGGGGCCTGGCGTCGTCGGGCGCCGTCGACAGCCCGCGCCAGTGGCAGGCCGTGCTCGAGGCGGCCGAGCGCGTCCGCGCGGTGCTCGCATCGCTTCCGCAGGTGGCGGGATGGCCGAGCGCGACGCCGCCGTTCACGAGTGGGTCGTGGCCGATCGGGTCGAGAGGCCGCAACTCGCGTGGTACGATCGCGACCCCGCCGACGGGACGGGCGGCTCTCGGGCGCGCCGCGGCGGCACCGCCGGGCATGCAGACACTCGTCGACCGTCTGCGTGCGGCGGAGCGAGTGCTCACCGAGCGCGGAGGGGGGGCACCACCCGCGGCTACTACGACAGGTACGACGGCGAATCCGATGCCGGCCACGACGGCGAGTGTGGCGCCACCGCCAGCGTCCGCACCCGCTGGCCCCACGGCACCGGTGGATGCCGGCGAGGGGTGGCCGGGTGGCGGGCCCTCGATGGAGCCGGCGACGATCTGGCTTGCCTGGGGGCGTGCGCTGCTCGAGCGGCACGTCACGGAGCTGGCTTCGATCGGCGGGACCGCGCGGCCCGAGAGCGCGTCCGCGGCCGGGGGAACGAGGCCACGGACACTCCGCGATGCGGCGTCGGAATCGGTATACGCCGCCGAGCAGGTGGCGCGGCTCGATGCGATCGCGGTCCGCGCGGAGACGTATGCGTCGGAAATGGACTTCAAGTTTCTCTTCGACACCCGGCGGATGCTGTTCGCCATCGGGTACCAGGTCGGGAGCTCGGCGCTCGACCCGTCGTACTACGACCTCCTCGCCTCGGAAGCCCGCCTGGCCAGCTTCATCGGCATCGCGAAGAACGACGTGCCGGTCGAGCACTGGTTCCGGCTTGGCCGGTCCCTCACGATGACCGCCGGCAACACCGCGCTGATCTCGTGGGCCGGGAGCATGTTCGAGTACCTGATGCCCGTGCTGGTCATGAAGTCGTTTCCGTTCACGCTGCTCGACCAGACCTACTCGGGCGCCGTCTCGCGCCAGATCGCGTACGGGCGCGAGCGCGGCGTGCCGTGGGGCGTGTCCGAGTCGGCGTACAACGCGCGCGATCGCCAGCAAGTCTACCAGTACCGGGCGTTCGGCGTGCCCGACCTGGCCCTCAAGCGCGGGCTGTCACGCGACCTCGTCGTGGCGCCCTATGCCACACTGCTGGCGCTGCCAGTCGAGCCACATCAGGCGATGCGCAACCTGGCGGCGCTGGAGGCCGAGGGTGCTCTCGGTCCCTACGGATTCCGCGACGCGGTGGACTACACACGTCCGCAGCTCGGATCACGGCGGGCGCTGGTGGGCGCGTACATGGCGCACCACATCGGCATGGGGCTCGTGGCGCTGACCAACGCCATGACCCGCGACCTGTGGCCGCGCCGGTTCCACACCGACGCCCTCGTGCGGTCGGCGGAGCTGGTGTTGTTCGAGCAGATCCCGCGGCGGTTCGTGCTGCAGGATGCGCAGACGGGCGAGCTCGAAGACCGGCCACGGCGCGGCGCAGCGGCGCTCGAGAAGCCGGCCGCGCGCTCGCTGGACACGGCGGACACGCCGCAGCCCCGCCTCGCGCTCCTCGGGCATCCGCCCTACACCGTGATGATCACCAACGGCGGCGGCGGATACAGCCAGTACGACCGCCTCGACGTCACGCGCTGGCGTTCCGACCCGACACTCGACGACGCCGGCCAGTGGTGCTACCTCAAGGACGTGACGCCGCCGGCGGCCGGCGACGCGCCGCCGGCCACGCGTTCGCGGGTGTGGTCCGCGTCGCACCAGCCGGTCTGCGCGGCGGCCGATTGGTATCGGGTCACCTTCTCGACCGACCGGGCGACATTCCACCGGCGCGACGGCGATCTCGAGACCCGGCTCGAAGTGACCGTCGTGCCGGATGACTCGGCCGAAGTGCGGCGAGTGACGGTGACGAATCGGGGCTCTTCCGCGCGCGAAGTCGAAGTGACGAGCTACGGAGAGATCGTCCTCGCCCCGCACGACGCGGACCGGCAACATCCGGCGTTCGCGAACCTCTTCGTGCAGACGGAATGGCTGCCGGGGAGCGCGGCGGTGCTGGCGACGCGGCGGCCGCGGTCGGCGCAGGAGCGCACCGTCTGGGGCGTTCATGTGGCCGCGGTCGGCGGCGGCTCCGGCGCAGATGCCTGGCAGCTCGTGGGACCGGTGACATGCGAGACCGACCGCGCGCGCTTCCTTGGCCGCGCGCGGGGCGTCCGCCGTCCGGCGATGCTCGACGACGCGGCCGACGGGCCGCTCCCCGGGACGACGGGTGCGGTGCTCGATCCGGTCTTCGTCCTCCGGGCGCGGGTGCGTATCGAGCCGTCGCAGTCGGCGAAAGTGGCGTTCACGACACTCGTGGCGCCGGACCGTGACCGCGCGATCGAGCTCGCGGATCGCTATCACGATCCGTACAGCGCGCAGCGCGCCCTCGATCTCTCGTGGATGCAGGCGCAGGTCGAGATGCGGGAACTTGGCATCACCCCGGCCGATGCCGCGCTGTACCAGGAAATCGCGGGCTACCTGCTCTCGCCGACGCCGGCTGTGCGGGCGCCGCAAAAGGACATGCTAACGGCGCGGCGTGGCCAGGATGCGTTGTGGGCGCACGGCATCTCCGGTGACAATCCGATCCTGTTGGCGTTCGTGGATTCGCCGGCCGGATTGCCGACCGTCCGCGAGTTGCTCGCCGCGCATCACTATTGGCGGCTCAAGGGGCTGGTGATCGATCTGGTATTGCTCAACACCTACCCGCCTACCTACCTGCAGGAGTTGCAGGACGCGCTGCAGACCACGGTCATGGCTTCGTCCGAGGGGATGGTGCTCGACAAGCCGGGCGGGGTTTTTATTCGCCGCCAGGACATCACACCGGCCGACGATCTCGCGACGCTGCGCGCCGTCGCGCGCGTGGAGTTGCGGTGCGACAGCGACCTGCGTCTGTCCGAGATTCTCGAGGTCCCCGACGCCCCGCTCCCGTATCCGGCGCCGTTCGAACCGCGCGTGAGTACGGCCAGCGCGATCGTGACGCCGAGCACCCTCGCGGCAGCCGCGGCGCGCTCGGCCGCGGAAGGCATGGCGGGCGCCACCGCTCTGTCCGCTGCCTCCCGCGGGCCGACGGCGCCACCGCCGGCCAACGGCCTCGGGGCGCTCGCCGCCGACGGTGCGTACGAGATCGTGTTGCGCGACGGCACGACGACACCTGCGCCGTGGAGCAACGTGATCGCCAACGAGCGCGCAGGGTTCGTCGTGAGCGACGGTGGCGGCGGGTACTCGTGGGTGGACAACAGCTTCTTCTACCGGCTGACGCCGTGGCGCAACGATCCAGTCACCGACCAAGCGACCGAGATCGTGTATCTCCGTGACGACGAGACCGGTGAAGTGTGGACGCCAACCCCGCAGCCGATCCGGCACGGCACCGCCTACACAGTGCGCCACGCGGCCGGCAGCACGGAGTTCCACCACACGCACTCGGGGATCGCGACCTCGCTGATGCTGGGCATGGCCGGTGACGATCCGGTCAAGATCGGGCTGTTGACGCTGACCAACGAGACGAACCACCCCCGTCGCCTCACGATCACGGCGTATGCGGAGTGGGTGCTGGGCGTCGCGCGGGAGCTGACGCGCGACAACGTGGTGACGTCGTTCGACCGGGATGCGGACGCGGTGTTCGCCCGGAACGGATTCGACCCGCAGTACGCCGGGACGGTCGCGTTCATGTCCGTGAGCGAACCGGTGACGGGATATACCGCCGACCGCAGCGAGTTCCTCGGCCGGCACGGCGACTACGCGGACCCCGCGGCGCTGCGCCGGGCTTTGCTGGCCGAGGCGACCGGGGCGGGGCTCGATCCGTGTGCGGCGGTCCAGTTCGAGGTGATGCTTGGGCCCGGCGAGACGCGGACCGTCGCCACGTTGCTGGGCGGCGCCGAGGATCAGGCCGAAGCGCGCCGGCTGTTGCGGGCCTACAAGGATGCCGGGGCGGCGCGGCGTGCACTCGATGAATCGCGGGCCGCGTGGCGCCAGCGGCTTTCGACCGTCACGGTGCGCACGCCCGAGCCGGAGTTCGATGCGATGCTGAACGGCTGGCTGCTGTATCAGGCGCTGGCGTGCCGGATGTGGGGACGCACGGCGCTCTACCAGTCGAGCGGCGCGTTCGGGTTCCGCGACCAGCTTCAGGACTCCGCGGCGTTCCTGTATGCCGCGCCGGCGGTATCGCGCGCGCATATCGTGCGGGCCTCTGGCCGGCAGTTCAAGGAAGGCGACGTGCAGCACTGGTGGCATCCTCAGTCGGGACGTGGCGTCCGCACCCGGTTCTCGGACGACCTCGCGTGGCTGCCGTACATCACCGACCGCTACATCACCGTCACGGGCGACACGGGAGTGCTCGGATGAACGAGCCCCGTATCTGACATCGCGGCTGCTCGACGAGCACGAGCAGGAGATGTACGACCGCCCTGACGTCTCGCAGGAAGACGGGACCGTCTACGACCACTGCGTGCGGGCGTTCCACCGGGCGACGACGACCGGCAGCCACGGCCTTCCCCTGATTGGATGCGGCGACTGGAACGACGGGTTCAGCCGTGTCGGAGTGGAGGGACGCGGCGAGAGCGTCTGGCTCGCGTGGTTCCTGATCACCGGACTTCGTGCGTTCGCGTTGCGGAGCGACGCGCGGGGCGACAAGGTTACGGCCGCCGGATTCCGAAGCAAGGCCGACGCGTATGCCAAGGCCATCGAGGAGCATGCGTGGGATGGCGAATGGTATCGGCGCGCGTATTTCGACGACGGGACGCCGCTCGGCAGCAACAGCAGCGACGAATGCACGATTGATTCGATCGCGCAGAGCTGGGGGGTGATTTCGGGCGCTGCGCCCGCCGACCGTTCGGCGCGTGCGATGGCGTCGCTCAATCGCTACCTGGTGCGGGGCGACGCGCGGTTGATCGCGTTGCTGACGCCGCCCTTCGACCGGACCGAGCATGATCCCGGCTACATCAAGGGCTACCTGCCCGGCGTCCGGGAGAACGGCGCGCAGTACACACATGGTGCGTTGTGGGCCGTGTGGGCGACGGCGCTGCAGGGTGATGGCGACCGCGCCCTCGAGCTGTATCAGATGCTCAACCCGTTGACGCACGCGCGAACGCCATCCGATGTCGCGCGCTACAAAGTCGAGCCGTTCGTGGTCGCGGCCGACGTCTACACCGCGGCTGGCCACCTGGGTCGCGGCGGGTGGACGTGGTACACGGGGTCAGCGAGCTGGATGTACCGGGTCGGGCTCGAGGGAATTCTCGGATTTGCCAAGACCGGGACCAGCCTCCGCATCGATCCCTGTATCCCTCGCGGGTGGGATGACGCGGAGATCGTGTACCGGTTCGGGTTCGCGACCTACCGGATCAAGATCCGCAATCCGGACCACGTCTCGCGTGGCGTCGGCTCGGTGACCGTCGACGGTGCCGCGGTCAAGGATGGCGCCGTGCCGCTGGCCGACGACGGCAAGGAGCACGAAGTGATCGTCGAGATGCGCGCGGCGCCGGAGACGGGAAAGAAGTAAAGCCGCTCGCGCTGGATCAGCGTTTGGCCAGCAGGGCCCGCACCGCATCGATGACGTGCGCGGCGGTCAGGCCGAACTCCTGGTAGATCCGCTGGTATGGCGACGATGCGCCGAAATGATCCAGACCGATGACCGTTCCGTTCGTGCCGACCCACTGGTACCATGACATGGGGTGCGCGGCTTCGATCGCGACGCGCGGGCTGGCTGGCGTGAGCACACTCGTGCGGTATTCCTCGGACTGGCGCGCGAACACCTCGAGGCTCGGACAGCTCACCGTACGAGCCCTGATCCCGGCGGCAGCGAGTTGCGTCTGTGCATCGAGGATGATCGACACCTCGGAGCCGCTCGAGAGGAGAATGACTTGCGGAGCGCCGCCTGGGGCATCGGCGAGGACATAGGCGCCGCGGGCGACGCCGCTCGCGCTCCCGTATTTGGTGCGGTCGATCAAAGGCAGCTTCTGGCGGCTCAGAACGAGCGCCACAGGTCCATCCGGGTGCGTCATGGCGAGCCGCCACGCCTCGGCGGCTTCGTTGGCGTCGGCCGGGCGCACCACCGTGTTGTTCGGGACGCAGCGGAGTCCGGCGAGCTGCTCGATGGGCTGATGGGTGGGGCCATCCTCGCCGAGTCCGACCGAGTCGTGTGTGTACACATAGATCGACCGGCGGCGCATGAGAGCCGCGAGCCGGATCGGCGGCCGCATGTAGTCGGAGAAGATCAGGAACGTCCCGCCGAAGGGGATGAGGCCGCCGTGCACCGACATGCCGTTGAGGATCGCGCCCATCCCGTGCTCGCGGATGCCGAAGTGCAGGTAGCGGCCCGCGCGGTCGCCCGGATCGTAGTTCCGGATGCCGGCCAGGGAGGTGTTGTTGGACGGCGTGAGGTCGGCCGACCCGCCGATCAACTCCGGGACGCGTGCGGCGATGGCGTTGAGGACGATACCCGACGCCGCGCGGCTGGCGACGTTTCCGTTGTCCGCTGTGAAGACCGGGATGTCCGCATCCCAATCCGGGGGTAGCACACCGCGGAGGCGCCGGTCGAGCTCCGCGGCCGGCTGTGGGTGCGCCTGCTGGTACGCCGCGTACCGCATGGCCCATGACTCGTGCGCGTCGCGGCCGGCATCGCGGGCGAGCCGCCAGTGCGCGATGGCTTCGGGCGGAACGAAGAACGGTTCGGTCCACGGCCAGCGCAGCTCCTTGCGTGACAGCTCGACCTCCGCGACGCCGAGCGCCTCGCCGTGCGCCTTGGCGGAGTCCACTTTGTGCGGGCTGCCGTATCCGATGTGCGTGCGGCAGATGATGAGCGACGGGCGGCCGGACTCGGCCTGGGCGGCGCGGATCGCGGCGTCGAGCGCGACCAGATCGTTGACATCGGGGACGCGCAGGACGTGCCAGCCGTAGGCCTCGAAGCGGCGCTGCGTGTCGTCGGTGAACGTCAGGTCGGTCGAGCCATCGATCGTGATGTGGTTGTCGTCGTAAAATCCGATCAACTTGCCGAGTTTGAAGTGACCGGCAAACGATGCGGCCTCGTGCGACACTCCTTCCATCAGATCGCCATCGCTGCAGATGAAGTACGTGCGATGGTCGATGATCTCGTGGCCTGGGCGGTTGAAGATCGCCGCGAGGTGTGTTTCGGCGAGCGCCATGCCGACGGCGTTTCCGACGCCCTGGCCGAGTGGTCCGGTGGTCGTCTCGACACCGGGTGTGTGGCCGTATTCCGGGTGGCCCGGTGTGCGGCTACCCCACTGCCGGAAGTTCTTGATGTCGTCGAGGGTCAGCTCGTAGCCGGTCAGATACAGCGCGCTGTAGAGCAGCATGCTCGCGTGTCCGCACGAGAGCACGAAGCGGTCGCGGCCTGGCCACGCCGGGTCTGCGGGGTCGTGCCTGAGATGCCGGGTGTAGAGCAGATACGCGATCGGCGCCAGCGCCATCGGTGTGCCGGGATGGCCCGAGTCTGCTTTTTGTACCGCGTCCATCGCGAGGATGCGGACGGCGTTGATGCAGAGGAGATCGAGGTCGCCGGGCGCGGGAATCGCCGGCGGCGCGGGGCGTTGAGCGGTCGCGGGTTCCATGCAGGGGAAGATACACGGGCGCCTGGTGGCGGTGGATCGTGCCGCGCAGAAAACACACGGGGCCGGCTTCGGTGAGTCGAAGCCGGCCCCGTGCATGTCACTCGGCCGTTTGCCGGCCGGAACGCGCCGTCGCTATTGGTCTCCGTCGCACGAAGCGCGGCTATCGACCGTCGGCACGACGCGGCCGATCGTTGCGGGCACGTCGGAGCCGTCGAGGGTTCCGTGCCACACGACGCAACTCTTGTTGGGGCTCGCCCCGAACGTCGCGCGCGCGGCCCACCCGGTGCGTGTGGCGGTGGTAATCGTCACCGCGACATCACGGTCCCAGATGAAGGGATCGAGCGTCGAGGGATCGTTGGTATAGCGGCGGTGGAACGCGAAGAATCGCGCCTCGCTCCGGACGAGCCGGTCCAGCGCGTAGGTCATGTAGCTCCGTCCGGCGGCCGCCCATTCGCCTTTGGTCGTGAAGCCATCGCCATTGCATGACGCTTCGGCCTCCGGATAGGACTTGCGCTCCGCGCCGGTCAGCGGCCGCTCGCCGGAGGGAATGTCGCCGACCCACACCACACAACTGCGGATGCCGGTCGAATGCATCGCCGTACGTCGCGCGCGCGGCCCACCCATCGGATCGGGCGCGGATGATCTGGATCGAAACTCCCGGCGTTTCCTGGTATGACCCCAGGCCCGAGATGTCGGTGGCGTAGGTTTTCCGCGTGCGCCAGTACGTCTCCTGCGCGACGACCAGCCGGCGCAAATCGGCGCGCATCGAAAACATCTCCTGATGCGAACCCGCGTCCTCCACCACCGCATGCACGATCGTAGGCTGCCGTCCCGGCGCGGTCTTCTGCACAACCGGACTGGTCTGCGCGGAGGTGACAGGCGCACCAACAGCGAGACCGGAAATGATGATCGCGACGCCTGCGGCGATCGATCGGGCAACCATGGGGCGTGCTCCAGTGGGAGAGAGTAAACTCATATAGTAGAGATCGCTATTGGGGGCTCCTGGTAACTGAAAGCGATGCCGATGTGGAAAATCACAAATCTGGAATCTGCGGCTGGCGAGTCCTCGGAATAGCCAGTTAACTCGTTCCCACATAGATAATTATGCGGCCGGCCTAGCTCAAGCCGACGCCAGATGTTCCTCGCAGTGTACGAATCCGGGCGAAACGCGTACATGTCCGGAGCCGCGGCGCCGGAAGCTGGATCGACCTGGCGCCATTCTGTGCATAAAGCGTCCCGCGGGGAATCACTGCCGGCGCGGAGGCGAGAACTGGTCAGACCGTCACGCCGGCGAGATTGGCGGGGTCAGGCCACGCGGTCGCGCGGCGGCGCATTGGCGAAAAATGCCGCGAGATTCTCGAGCGCTCTCTCGCCCATTGCCACGCGGGTCTCGATCGTCGCACTGCCCAGGTGCGGCAGCAGGACGACGTTCTCCAGCGCGATGAGCGCCGGGTCCACCTTCGGCTCTCGCTCGAACACATCGAGTCCCGCGGCGGCAATGACCCGCGAGTCGAGTGCGGCCGCGAGTGCCGCCTCGTCCACCACGTCGCCGCGCGCGGTGTTGATGAGGATCGCGTGCCGGGCGCATGAGCGCCAGCCGGTCCGCGTTCATGAGATGGTGGTTTTCCGGGCTCGCCGGGCAGTGGAGCGAGACGAAGTCGCTTTCCCGCAGCACGTCCTCGATCGATTCCCGTGGCGCCGCGCCGTAGGCTCTGGCTTCGCCGATCGGCACGGGCGGATCGTGGTAGATGACGCGCATCCCGAATCCGTCGACGGCGCGTCGCGCGACCGCGCGCCCGATTCTGCCCAGCCCCAGGATGCCGAGCGTCTTGCCGGACACGCTGGTGCCGAGCATGTGGGTTGGGCGCCAACCGGTCCAATTGCCGGCGCGGAGGTGCCGCTCGCCCTCGCCGGTGCGGCGGGCGGCCATGAGCAGGAGGGTCATCGCGAGGTCGGCGGTGTCGTCGGTCAGGACGCCCGGCGTGTTGGTGACGACGATGCCATGAGACCGCGCGGTCGCCACGTCGATGTTGTTGTACCCGACGCCGAAGTTGGCGACGATCTTCACGCGGCGAGGGGAGACACTGAGCACGGCGCTCGTGATCGCGTCGCTGACGGTTGGCAGCAACGCATCCGCGGAGCGCATGGCGTCGGCCAATTGTTCCGCGGTGAGCGGAGTGTCCGACGGGTTGAGCCGTGCATCGAACAGCTCGGTGGCGTGGCGCTCGACCGCTTCGGGGAGCTGCCGGGTGACGACGACGACCGGTCGTGGAGTGGAGTTGCTCATCGAGTGGTATCAGGTGCCTGGTTTGCCGGAGCCGGCTGGTCCCGGTCCCGGCGCGGGGATCTGGCCTTCGGGCGTGTGAGACGCGCTGCATCGTGGCGCCCAGCTCCGCTGGACTCGTTGCGACGTCGAGGCCGGAGTTCCGCATGATCTCGGCCTTCTCCGCCGCGCTGTCGCCGAACGCGGAGATGATCGCGCCGGCGTGGCCCATCCGCCGGCCCTGCGGGCGCGGAGAGACCGGCGACGTAGCCGACGACCGGCTTCGTCATGTGGTCGCGCGACCCAGACCGCGGCCTCGGCTTCCTGCGGGCCGCCGATCTCGCCGATCATCATCACCGCGTCGGTCTCGGGGTCCTGCTCGAAGAGCTCGAGCATGTCCACGAACGAACGAGCCGTTGATCGGATCGCCGCCGATGCCGACGCTGGTCGTGACGCCGATGCCGAGCGCCTTCATCTGCGACGCGGCCTCGTAGCCGAGCGTGCCCGAGCGGGCGACGATGCCGACGCGGCCCGGCATGTAGATGTGGCCGGGCATGATGCCGATCATCGCCTTGCCGGGGCTGATGACGCCGGCGCAGTTGGGTCCGATCAGCGTCGTGCGCTTCTCGCGCGGATAGCGGCGCATGTAGCGCTTGACGCGCATCATGTCCTGCGCGGGAATGCCGTCGGTGATGCAGACGCAGAGGCGGATGCCGGCGTCGGCCGCTTCCATGATCGCGTCGGCGGCGAACGGCGCCGGCACGAAGATGCCGCTCGCCGTCGGCGCCCGTCTCCCGCACCGCTTCCTTGACCGTGTTGAACACCGGGCAGTCCGAGATGCGTGTGCCGCCCTTGCCGGGCGTGACGCCGCCGACGACGTTGGTGCCGTAGTCGATCATCTCCTTGGCGTGGAAGGTGCGCTTTGTCGCCGGTGAAGCCCTGGACGATGATCGGGTGTGCTCGTCGATGAGGATGCTCATCGCGCGGCCTGCGGCTCGGCCTGCGCGGATCCTGCGCCCGTCCCGGCATCGTCGCCCAGGGCCGCGACGGCCTTCTCGGCCGCGTCGGCGAGTGTTTCCGCCGGTGATGATGGCGAGTCCGCTCTCGCGCAGGATGCGCCGGCCTTCCTCGACGTTCGTGCCGGCGAGCCGCACGACGATCGGCACGTTGACGTGCTGACGTCGCGCGCTGCCTGGACGATGCCCTGGGCGACCCAGTCGCAGCGGTTGATGCCGGCGAAGATGTTGACGAGCACGACCTCGCACGCGCGGGTCGGACAGCACGAGGCGGAAGGCCGTGGCGACGCGCTCGGGCGAGGCGCCGCCGCCGATGTCGAGAAAGTTCGCCGGCTCGCCGCCGGCGATGCTTGATCATGTCCATCGTCGCCATGGCCAGGCCGGCGCCGTTGACGATGCAGCCGATCTTGCCCGTCGAGCCCGACGTAGGTGAGCCCGTACTTCGGCGGCGTCGGCCTCGCGCGGATCTTCCTCGCGCGTAGTCGCGCAGCTCGCGCGACGTCGGGCCGGCGGAAGAGCGCGTTGTCGTCGAACGTCATCTTCGCGTCGAGCGCGAGCACGCTGTCCGTCCGCGGTGACGGCCAGCGGATTGATCTCGACCATCGTGGCGTCGAGATCGCGGAAGGCGCGGTAGCGCCGAGCATGCGCGCGTCGCACCGGCGATCATGCGGCGCGCTCGAGCCCGAGCCCGAAGGCGATCTCGCGCGCCTGGAACGGCTGCATGCCGACGGCCGGCTCGATCGACGTCGCGGAGGATCGTATCGGGCGACTGCGCCGGCGATCTCCTCGATCTCCATGCCGCCCTCCGGCGCCGCGACCACGCAGATCGCGCTCCGCGCGGCGGTCGAGCACGAAGCCGAGATAGAGCTCCGCTGGCGATCGGTACGGCGGCCTCGACGTAGAGGCGCTGGACGAGCTTGCCCTGCGGGCCGGTCTGGTGCGTCACGAGCGTCGCCCGAGCAGCTCTGTCGGCGGCCGCGCGAACCTCGTCGCTCGCTCGAGGCAGAGCTTGATGCCGCCGGCCTTGCCGCGCGCGCCGGAATGGATCTGCGCCTTCACGACCCAGCGCGTGCCGCCGATCTCGCGCGCGCGGTAGACCGCCTGATCGGGCGTGTAGGCGACGACCGCCGCGCGGGATCGGCACGCCGAAGTGCGACAGCAGCTCCTTGGCCTGATATTCGTGGATGTCCATGCCGCTCAGCTTCCGCCCGGAACCAGCGTGAGGGATGGCGCGCGGCGGGCGTGGATCGAGTCCGCGGTGTTGACGATGTTCTGGGCCATCCGGGCCGACGCGGCGTCGATCATCTTGCCGTCGAGCGGCGCGGCGCCCGTCCCTGGCGGCTCCGCTTCCTCCAGCGCGTCGAGGATGCGCTGGCTCGTTCGACCTCCGCGGTCGGCGGCGTGAACACCTCGTTGGCCAGGGCGATCTGCGTGGGATGGATCGCCCACTTCCCTTCGACGCCGAGCGCTGCGGCGCGCCGGGCGGCGGCGAGTGTAGCCCTCCGGATCCGTGAAGTCGCCGAACGGGCCGTCGATCGCGCGCAGGCCGTAGGCGCGGCAGGCGACGATCATGCGCGAGAGCGCGAAGTGCCACTGGTCGCCGGGATAGTCGGGGTTGAGGCCGCCGATGCTCGTCGGTGCGCGCGCGGACGCTCGCGGCGTAGTCGGCGACGCCGAAATGCATCGCCTCGAGCGCGGCGGCTGGACTGCGCGATGGCCTCGACGTTGGCCATGCCGAGCGCCGTCTCGATGAGCACCTCGATGCCGATCCGGTGCGGGAGCGCCTTGCGCCTCCTCGATCTGGGTGAGCAGCGCATCGACCATGTACACATCGGCCGGCACGCCGACCTTGGGGATCAGGATCGTGTCGAGCCGATCGCCGGCCTGCTCCATGACGTCGACGACGTCGCGGTACATGTAGTGGGTGTCGAGGCCGTTGATGCGCACGCGAGACCGTCTTGCCGCGCCCGCGCCAGTCGATGTCGCGCAGCGCCTCGATCGATGTTGCCGCGCGCGCCTGCTCCTTGTCGCCGGGCGCGACCGCGTCCTCGAGATCGAGGAAGACGTAGTCGGCTCGCCCGTGCAGGCGCCTTGTCGAACAGCTCCGGGCGCGAGCCGGGAACCGCCAGCTCGCTGCGCTGCAGCCGCTGGCGGGCGGGTTCGATCCGAAGGAAGCTCATGAGACGCTCCGGCCGATTTCAGCGATGACTCATGCGCCAATTGCGGCGGTGCGCGCCGCCGCTTCTGCCGCCTGCCACCCGGGCTTGCCCGGGTCTCCGGTGGTGATGCCCCTCCGTGCGCGGCCAGAGGCGCGGCTGTCGACCGGTAGTATTCCTGTGCCGCCCCGACGCCGCTGCCGAGTGCGACCGGTCATGCCGACATCGCGCATCGCCATCTCGGCGCCGGCGATGGCGCCGAGGAGCATCAGCTCGTTGAGGTCGCCGAGGTGGCCGATGCGGAAGAGCTTGCCGGCCATTTCACCGAGACCGGCGCCGAGCGCGAGGTCGTACCGGCGGAACGCGACGTCGATGACCTCGGCACCGTCGACGCCGGGCGGCACCATGACCGCGGTCACGGTGTCGGAGTTCCACTTCGGCTCTTTGGCGCACAGCGTGAGTCCCCACGCCGCGACCGCCGGCGCGCAGCCTTCGGCCAGGCGGTGATGCCGCGCGTAGACGTTGTCCAGTCCTTCCTCGAAGCAGCATGTCGAGCGACTCGCGCAGTCCGTACAGCAGCGGGAATCGACGGCGTGTACGGGAAGTAGCCGGTGGCGTTGGCCTTGATCATGTCGCCGAAGTCGAAGAACACGCGTGCACAGCTTCGCATGTTCGCGCCGGGCGAGCGCCTTGCTGGCTCATCGCCAAGGATGCCGAGGCCGGCGGGCAGCATGAAGCCTTTCTGCGATCCGGTGATCGCGACGTCCACTCCCCACGCGTCCATCGCGAACGGCGAGGCTGCCCATCCGAGCTCACGCCGTCGACGTAGAGCAGCGCCGGGTGGCGGGCGGCGTCGATCGCCTTGCGCACGCCGGCGATGTCGCTCGTGACGCCGGTCGCCGTCTCGTTGTGCACGACGAGCACGCCCTTGATACTCGTGATTCGTGTCGGCCTGAGCGCCGCCTCGATCTGCTCGATCGGGGCGCCTTCGCCCCACGGCGTCTGATGACGTCGACGATGAGGCCGAGCCGCTGCGCGCAGTCGATGAACAGGTGGCTGAACTGGCCGTATCGAGGCGCGAGCACGCGATCGCCGGGCTGACAGCGTGTTGACGAGGGCGGTCTCCCACATGCCGGTGCCGGTCGCGGGGAAGACGAAGGCGTGGCCGGATGTCGTGCCGAAGACCGTCGTCAGGTCTTCGAGGATCGGCCGTATGAGCTCCGGGGAAGTCCGAGGACCGGTGGTCCTCCATCGGCCGGTGCATTGCCCGGAGAATGCGGTCGGGAACGTTCGTCGGGCCGGGAACGAACAGAAAGTTGCGACCGGGCATGAGCGCGGTTCCTCCAGACATGTGGGGGGCGGCGCTACCTCCTCCCGCGCCCGGGAGGTCAACCACCCTGCAATTGCAAGGCCTCTGGAACGCACATCGCGTCCCGAGCCAGCCCTACAGAAACAGATCGAGCAGGGAGCGCACGCCGCCGCGCGCCCCCCGCGACACCACCATCGACTATGTCACCGCCTGCACCAACAGGACCTACACAGAACGTACGGCCTGGCAGTTACCGAACCAATCCCTCGACTTCGGCTGCCTTACAGGTGTTCTCGTGCGTCGGGTAGGCATGGCCGCAGTGAATGCACTGCTCGCCAAAGCCCGTGCGTTTCCAGATCAAGTAGTAGACCGCGCGTTGGAGCGCGGCGATCCGTTCGTTGATTTGCCTGAGGTCCGTGTCGGGAGAAGGCATCGCATCCAAGCTGGTAGGAGGCACAGCCGGCGCGCCAGGCGCCGGAACGGATAGTGATGCCGGTAGAATAGCCGCGCGCGCGCGTGCGGCAAGGGGCGCCGTCGCGGACTGCCGTGGGACCGCCAGATTCGCACGCCGCAACACGGCCGAAACCGGGGCGCACCGGCCAGGGTGACCGATTCCGCTGCCGGGTGCCCAGGTTATGGGCCGGCGCGAGGCACCGCGAGGCGATCCGTGCGGTCTGTGCAAGCCAGCGTCCCTCCAGACGTCTCCCCCCCAGGCAGGTCATTCGAGGCAGGCCGGCAGATGAGAGGCCGGCGCCGGCGAAGGCTGCCGCAACCTGGGGGAGAAGACCATGCTGTCCCGCACGATCCGATTCGTCGCGCCCGCCGCGAGCTGGCTGGCTCTTTGTCTTTCCGTTGTTCCTATGTCCCGGGTCTTGGCACAGGGACTAGTCATTCCCCGCGCATGCCTGCCGGGCCGTGGGCCGTGCACGGTGATGAGCGTCCCGGCGGTGGAGCGCACGAGCAGCCAGGTCGTGGCCACGCTCGCCGACCGGGTGGTCCACTACACGGTGACGGAGACATTCATCAACGTCGGGCCGGCGTTGGCCGAGGCCGACCTGGTGTTTCCGCTGCCGTCAGGGGCGGCGTTCCAGGATCTGCAACTCTCAATCAATGGGCAGCTCGTCGCTGGCGAAGCGCTCAATGCCACCGAGGCGCGCGGCATCTACGAAGAGATCGTGCGCCGGCTGCGTGATCCCGCGCTCGTCGAATGGATGGGTACCGGAATGTTGCGGGCCCGGATCTTCCCGTTCGCGACCGGGGAAGTGAAAAAAGTGGTCGTGCGCTTTCAGGCCGTGGCACAGCGGGAAGGCGATGCCCTCCGCGTCGACTATGCTGGGGCGGCGGGACCAACCCGCAGCGTCGTGTACGGGGAGCTGCCCCCGACCTCACCGGTGAGTCTGAATCGGCGCGATATGGCTAGAGGTGGCGACGACGGCGCCGCCACGTCACTCGAGCCGTCCTTCTTCACGCTCACCTACCGCGCGGCGGATGCGTCGGGCACGCCGTACTCGCCGACCCACACGCTGCGTACCGAGCGCGAGGGTGATCGCCAGACGATCCACATCGACGGGGTGCCGCACGACGTCACGATCCTTCTGCCGGCCAGCCACAGCTCGGCGGCGGCGGTGACGATGCTGCCGTACGCGGCGGGCGACGGGCCGGGATTCGCGCTCATCACCGTCGCACCTCCTGCCGTGCACGTGGTGCGGACGCCGCGGGATCTCACCTTCGTGCTCGACGTATCGGGCTCGATGAGCGGGCACAAGATTGAGCAGGCCCGCGCGGCCGGGCGGCAGGTGCTCGCGACACTCACACCGCGCGACCGGTTCCGGCTCCTCGATTTCTCCACTGACGTGCGTACCTTTGCCGATCACTACGAGACCGCGACGCCGGAGCACATCGCGGCGGCCGAGCGCTACCTCGACCAGTTGGAGGCGGACGGCTCGACGAACATCGAGGCAGCGCTGCGCGCGGCCCTGCGCGGTGCGGCGAGCGACGGAACCGGCGACGGAACCGGCGACGGGGCCGGCGACGCGGACGAATCGCGACTTCCCCTCACGCTCTTCATCACGGACGGCGAGCCCACGATCGGCGAGCGGAGCGCGCCGGCACTCGTGGCGCAGGCCGTCGCGGCGTTAGGTCATACCCGCCTGTTCACGTTCGGGCTGGGCGCCGATGTGAACAGCTCGCTCCTCGAGCAACTCGCGCTGCAAGGCCATGGGACCGCGCAGTTCGTACGTCCCGATGAGTCGGTGGAGCGCGCGGTGTCGCTCGTGGCGAGTCGTCTCAGCAATCCCGTGATCACCGATGTCTCGCTCTCCACCGACGGCGTGCGCCTGACGCACCTCCTTCCCGCGCTGCCCGCGGATCTCTTTGCGGGGCAGGATCTCATTCTGCTGGCGCGGTACCAGGGAAGCGGACCCGCGCAGCTTCGCTTCACTGGGCACACGGCCAATGGGCCCGTTTCCTGGTCGGCGGCGGTGACCTTCCCCGAGCGGGAGCGCGCCAATCCGTTCGTCGCGCGGCTGTGGGCCACGCAGCAGATCGGCTATCTCGAGGCGGAGCGGCATCGCACCGGGCCCTCTCCGGAGTTGGACGCGGAGCTGGCCGGCCTCGGTGAGCGCTACGGGATTCCGACAGAGCTGACGTCGTATCTCGTCCGTGAGCCCATGGTGACGGCAAACGCGACCCCACTGCCCTCATCAATGATGCTCCAACGGAAGGCCGAAGGTGACCGCTCCGCCACACCGCAGGCATCGCCCCGGGAGCGGGAGGCGTACCTCGACGCCAAGCAGGCCTCGGCCCAGCGCGCGGCGATCAATCTGGCGAGCGCCGACAGTGCGGCATCGACGGTCATGGGCGCCGTGGACAAGGTGACGCGACGCGGCGGCAGTTCGGGCGCGATGAACGAGACGCGGCGCGCCGGTGACCGGACATTCGTGATGCGCGACAGCGTGTGGACCGACACACGGTACAAGCCCACGGCGAGCCTCCGCGTGGTGCGCGTGCAGGCGTTCTCGGATGCGTATTTCGCGCTCGCACGAGCGGTCCCCGATCTCCGGGACGCGTTCGCGGCTGGGGATCGCGTGCTGGTCGCTGGCCGGTCGATCGCCGTCGAGGTGACACCGTCGGGTGTGGCGACGCTTGCCGATGTGGATGTGGCGGCCGTGCGCGCCGGGTGGTAGAGTCGCCCCATGGCGGACGCCGACCGGCTGTTCCACACGTACCACGCTCCGCTCGTGCGATACCTCACGCGGCGGCTCGGCGATCGTGATTGGGCCGAAGAAGTGGCGCAGGAGACATTTCTCCGGGCTCTCCGCCAGGAGACGATCGTGAATGAACGAGCGTGGCTGTTCGCGGTGGCGACCAATCTCGTGCGCGATGAAGCGCGGACGCAGGCTCGCCGGCGGCGGCATCTGGCACTCCTGGCCGAGGAAGAACGGGATGCCGCCGCCGAGCAGCCGGTCACGTCAGTGGAGCGGGCGCAGGAAGCGGCGCTGGCGCGGCGCGCCGTGGAGTCGCTGGCGGAGCGGGACCGGTTGGCCTTACTGATGCGGGAAGAGGGATTGGACTATCCCGAGATCGCGGAAGCGCTCGGCCTGGCGGTGGGATCGATCGGCACGACGCTGGCGCGCGCACGCCGGCGCCTGGCAGAGACCTACGAGGCGATGCAACACGCCGCTGACGCGCGGGAGGCGCGGCGAGGGACATATGGCAGATCCTGAGGACGGCCTGATCAAGGGCGAGCACCTCGACGAGGGCGTGGTGCACGCGTGGCTCGATGGCCAGCTCACCGCCGCCGATGCCGCGCGTATCGAAACGCACATCGCCGGGTGTGCGGACTGTGCCGCGATGATCGCGGAGGCACGCGGATTCATCGCGGCCTCGTCGCGGATCCTCACCGGACTGGATGGCGTCCCGGCGCGAGTCGTGCCGCGATCGCGGTCCCGCGCCCGCATCTGGCAAGTACGCGCGGCGGCAGCAGTGATCGTCGTGGCATTGGGCGCAGCGGCGGTGCTGAGTGATCCGGGAGGGCGCCTCGCCCAGCTCCGGCGTGGGACCGCGGTTCCCCAGCCGGCTGTGGCACCTCAAGCTTTCGCGCGAGCAAGGGGCGCGGACACGGGAGCGGCGGCGCCCGCGACACCGGCTTCCCCGCCGGCTCCGTCGCTCGTCGAGCGCGCCGCGACGCCCGCGCCAGTGCCACAACAGGACAAGCCGCACGCGAGCGAACGACACGACGACAGGAAGGAGACGGAACAGGACAACAAGAAGCGGATGGCACGCAACGAGCGAGATGCCGTCGCGGGCGCAGGCGCCATGCAGGCGGGTGCCATGCAGGCGGGTGCCATGCGGAAGGCGGGGCCACCGCAGGCGTCAAATGCCGTGCGCCCATCCGCCGATGCGGCGCAGGCTGTGACGAGTGGGGCGCAGTCAGTGCCGCCGGCCCGCCAGGACACTCTCATCCCGGCTCCGCCCTCGGCAAGCCCGTCCGCGCTTGCCGCCAAGACGGCGCCGTCCGCCGTGGAGGGCTATTCGACGCACCAGCCGCTCGCTGATTCGGTGGCGCGCGCCAACATGGCGAGCGCATTCGGTGTGCGGCGGCTCACGTCGAACGCAGCCTACCGGCAGTGCGCGGGCAAAGTCGTGACCGTCTCCGGGCCGGCTGCGACGAGTGAGGGCCCGGCGGCGCGCCTCACGACTGTCCGATTGGACTCATTGGCGCAGAGTCCTCCGCTTCGCGGGTTCGTCGTGGCGTCGCCAGGCGGGCGCGCCAATCTCGATGGCTGGTGGGTTCCGGCGGGCGCCGATTCCGCGGTCGTGTCACTCGCGAATCCCAAGCCCGTGTCGGGCGCCCTGGCTGCCGATTCGGCCATTGCCGCTAGGGCGGCCGCGATTCCCGCCACGGTGACACGCGTGCAATGCCAGTCGCCCTGATCGGCACGGCCTCTGCCGCGTCCGCGATCTACGGTTGAGGTAACACCGCGGAAGGCTCGGTGGTGTCGAAGAACCTGCCGAGCCAGTAGATGCCGGCTGAGAGCTCGACAACGGCGACCACGACGGCCGCAATGAGGCCGGCGATGATGGCGCCTGGGTCCGGCGGAGCGTTGCCAGTCATTGGGATGAGCACCGCGAACGCCGCGAAGGTGGGAGGCGTGAGCAGTATGGCGAGGCCGAGGAGCGATGCGCCGACTGTCAGGATGCGCTGGCCAAACACTTCGAGGCCGCCGGTTCCGGTGCCACCGAGGCGGATCCACGCGGGGAACAGGAGTGCCGCGGTATTCTGCACGAAGAGACTCGCGCAATTGATGAATGGAAGCGCCACAAAACCGATCAGGAACTCGGCGTCCCGGGTCATGGCGATCAGGTAGTGGGAGGGCGCATCGGCGGCGGCACTCGCCGGATCGCCGTTCCAGGCGAGCAAGGCGTAGGCTCCGGTGAGCAGCAGCCATTGGCCAAGAGTGAGCGCCAGCGTTGACGACGCGATCTCCGCGAACACCAGCGACGTGCCACTCAGGGGCAGTGTGCGCAGCACGTCGAGATGGAGCAGATCCTGACGCAGGTCGTTCCGGACCGTCAGCGGGCCCATGATGACCAGGAATCCGGTTCCCGTGATGGCGAGAGTCGCGAGGAGTGCGGTGCCGTTGTGGATGTCAGCGTCGCCGAGCAGGCCTGCCTGAAAGAAGATGCTGATGATGATGCCGAGGGCGATCGTCGTAATGAAAATCGTGCGGAAGCGGGTACCGCGCGCGAGCGCCAGCGTGTTCTTCCACAGCACCGCAACCGACGGATCGCCTAGAGGCCCGAGTGGAAGGACGAAGCGGCGCGTCCGAACGCCGCCGGGAACGAAACGCCGGCGGGTGCCGCTGATGGCGGCGAAGGACCCGCTGACCTTGGCGATCGAGCCGCCCACCGTGTCGGCGACGCTCGGCGCCGGGTACGCGCCTCCGCCCAGGCGCGCGCGGCGGGCGGCGAGACGGACCGCGCGTCTCGCCGACGCCTCGACCGCCGCGTCCTCGAACACCGCGTCCGCGCGCAGCACCCACACGATGTGGAGCAGCATCAGAATCACGGCCGGCCACAGTGCGGCCAGCCACGTGCGTGGCGTTGCGGCATACGAGGCCGCGAGCACTGCACGAAACGGCCAGAGGACTGCCGCGGGAAGTGGTGCGCCAAGCGCCGTCCCGACGTGCAGCAAGGCCGATGGCAATTCGCCGAGGGAGCGAGCACCGGGCCACGCGCGCAAGACGGTCACGAGGAGGATCAGCACGCCCGCGCCGGCTATGATGATCGGGAGCGCGTTGTGCCGCAGCCCCCGCCCCCGCTGCAGCGCGCCTTCGCGCACGAGCCCGGCCGCCATCTGGTGGAGCGACAGCACGGAAAAAAAGACCCAGAGCGACACCATGCGGAGGGGCGAGGCGAGGCCCGCGCCGGCGCCGTGGAGGATGACCGCCACGAAAAACGCGCTGGCCAGGAGGCCGATCTGGAGGCGCCACACCTTATACAGCACGAGTTGCCGCCGCGACATCGGCGCGGGGAAGAGGAACTGCAGCTCGGCGGGGGAGAAGGCAAGGGCCGAGTTTGAGCTACCGACGAGCCACCATTTGGCGACCAGGAGGGCGAATCCCAGGGCCGTCAGCGCCATCCAGGCCGGCAGGCTGTCGGGGCCCGTCGATCGTGGCAGCACGGATCCGACCCCGGCGGCGTCGCCTGTGGGACGGTAGATGAGGAAGACGAGATAGAGAATCGCGACCGCGACCGCGACCAGGTACCGCGGCGACTGCAGGCGGCGCGCCTGCGCGCGCAGCCGGTTGCGCACGGTCCGCGAAGCGAGAAACGACAACGCGGCGGATGGTCCGGTCCCGCGTGTCTCCCCCCCTATTTCCCCGCCTGTCACGAGGCTGGCGTGTCTCCGGTCAGCGCCAGGAATACGTCCTCGAGACTCCGCCCCACGAGCTCCGGCCGCTCGGCCATGATGGACGCCATCGAGCCATACGCGACGCGATGCCCGCGCACGAGCACGAGGATGTGCGTGCAGAGTTCCTCGACGAGGTGCAGCAGGTGTGAGCTAAGGACGACGGACGCGCCGTCGCGCGCGCGCTGGGCGATGGTCGCCTTCATCTTCCGGATGCCCGCGGGATCGAGGCCGGTGAGCGGCTCATCGAGAATCAGTGCGGAGGGGGAATGCAGCAGCCCGCAGGCGATCGCCAGCTTCTGGCGCATGCCACGTGACAGCTCGGCCGGGAGGGCATTGCGCTTGTCGAGGAGCTCGAGCTCCGCGAGGAGCGGGGTGGCGCGCGTGGCGGCGTCGGCGACCTGATACAGCCGGGCGATGAACTGCAGGTGTTCATCGACCGTGAGGTACTCGAAGAGCTGGGGTTCGTCGGGGATGAAGGCGAGCGCGGACTTGGCCTCACGGGGGGCGGTCGCCAGGTCGGCCCCGGCGATGCGAATGCCACCGCGGGTCGGGATGATGATGCCCGACAGGCATCGCAGCGTGGTGGTCTTGCCGGCGCCGTTCGGGCCGACCAATCCCATGACCTCACCCGGGCCGACCCGAAAGGACAGGTCGTCCACCGCGACGACATCGCCGTACAGCTTGGTGAGCCCGGTGACCTCGATCACGCGGGTAATCTACACGTACGGGAGAGGGGTGCCCGGCACGTCGGTTGCCTGCGGGTATATGGCGTTCGCCACCGGGGCCAGTGGTTCCGCCACCGGCGGGCCAACATTTGCAGGCATGGGTGCGATATTAGGACGTCGTGCCGCGCCGGAGGGGCAGTGGTATCCAGTGCGGCGCGCGGGCCTCCGCGGCATGTCCATCGACTCACACCGGGAGCTACGCCGATTCATGTCCTCGTTCTCGCTGCTCCGCCCCGCCGACCCGAAGCATCAGGCGACCCTGCTCTCGCTGCTACGGATCGTTGCGGGCTTGCTCTTCTTCATCCACGGCACGCAGAAGCTTTTTGCCGTGCCGGCCAACCCGATGGGGCCAGGCGCCGGTACCGCCGTCCACCTCATGTCGCTGCTGGGGCTCGCGGGCTGTATCGAGACATTCGGTGGGGCGTTGATCAGTCTCGGGTTGTTCACGCAGATCGCCGCCTTCCTCGCATCGGGTGAAATGGCGGTCGCCTACTTCAAGGTGCACAACCCTCGCTCGATCTTCCCGATCATCAATCGCGGAGAGGTGGTCGTCCTCTTCTGCTTCGTGTTCCTGTACCTCGCGTTCGCTGGCGGCGGTCCGTACAGCCTGGACGCCATTTTGCGCAAACGGACACCAGCCGGAGCCGCCGAGGACTGATCGGCCAGAGCGGACGCACCTGCTACCAACTGGATGCGAACCGGACGCGTCGTTGCCACGTACTTATTGAAGGGGGACGAGGAAATGGCTGCCAAGAAATCGGTTCGTCATACCACCAGAACCCAGAAGCCTCGGGCGCGGAGTGCCACCAAAGCGCGAGCGGGGACGCAGCGTTTGCTGGCAGCGGGAACAAAGGCGCCGGCCTTTCACGCTCAAGAGCACACCCGATCAAACAGTCTCCCTGAGTGATTTCCGGGGGCGCCCGGTGATCCTGGCGTTCTATCCGGCGGACTGGAGTCCCACATGCGGGGACCAGCTCGCGCTCTACAACGAGGTGCTCCCGGAGTTTCAGCGCTATAACGCGGAGCTGATCGGGATATCCGTGGACGGCGCCTGGTGCCATGCGGCCTACGCCAAAGCGCGCAATCTGCACTTCCCGCTTCTCGCCGACTTCGAGCCCAAGGGCGCGGTCGCCAAGGCGTATGGCGCGTACGTGCCGTCGGCGGGCATGAGCGGGCGCGCGCTGTTCGTGCTGGACGGCAAGGGCACGATCCGCTGGAGCTACCTGTCTGCGATGGATGTCAATCCGGGTGCGGATGGCATTCTGTCGGTGCTCGAGTCGCTTGGGACCGGGACCCGTGCAACGCAGCTCGCGGCACAGCCCGCGGTTGCAAAGCATCGTGCTGGGGCGCCGTCCGTCCGGCCGGCGGTACGGACAGAGGTACGCGAAGCGCGATGAGCCGGCTCACGCCGCCGCCGAGCGCGCACGACCACGCGCATGGCCCAGCAGACGCGCCGGTGACGCTGGCCGAATACGGTGATTACGAGTGTCCGTACTGCGGTGCTGCCTATCCCGTCGTGAAAGCGTTGCAGCGCCGATTCGGGCATCGGTTGCGCTTCATCTTCCGGAACTTTCCGCTGACGCAGGTCCATCCCCACGCAGAGCATGCAGCGGAAGCCGCCGAGGCGGCTGCGGACGCTGGGAAGTTCTGGGAGATGCACGACGCGATCTTCGAACATCAGGATGCGATGGCGGATCGCGATCTGGCCGGCTATGCCGCGCAGGCGGGGATCGATCCCGCCGCGATCACCGGCGCGCTGGCCGCGCACACCTACGCACCGCGCGTGCGTGCGGATTTCATGAGCGGCGTGCGCAGCGGCGTGAACGGCACACCGACGTTCTTCATCAACGGGCAGAAATACGATGGGGAATACGACGCCGGATCGCTGGGGGAGGCGATCGAAGGAGCGATGGCGGCGGACTAGGAGCTTCTGACCAGTTCCTTGTGCCAGGCGCGGCCCAGCTCCGTCTCGAACCGCTCCCGCCATTCGCCGGCGGTCGCGACCGTGGAGTCGAAGACGGGGGTGTGGTCATCAATGCCGCCGGTTGCGCCGAGGGCGCTGAACTGATCCCGCGTCACCGCCTGGATCGCACCTCCGGCGTCGCGATAGTGCACACGCGCGCCGCCGACCAGCGTCGTCCCAAGCGATTTCTGCAGTGATTGGAGCGCGCGGAACAGTCCATCGATCGAGCATCCCGATGCGAACGCGTCGGTCTGGTCCACGGCGATCGCGAGGAACCGGTCGTGCCGCCACTCGCGCGCACACGTGAGGGGGTGACCGTGCGCCTGCCAGTGCGCCAGATACTCGTCGACGTGAGCCAGGAGCTGCGCCGCCGGATCACCGGTGAGCGGATGATCGGCCGCGAAGATCCAGACGCGAGCCGATGCGGGAAGTGAGCCAAAGGGTACGGCAGGCATTGATTGGAAGATAACGCGTTGCCAATCGCGCTCTGCTACTCGCGTCCCAGTTCGTGGCGAAATGCGCCTTCCAGGTGCGGGTACTCGAACGCGAATCCCGCCTCATCGAGCACCCGAGGCAATGCCCGTTGTCCCGCGAGGAGCGCTTCGTCGGCGAGTTCGCCGTACAGGAGGCGCAGCGCGAATGCCGGGACGGTCGCGACAGCGGGACGGTGCAGGACGTGCCCGAGCACCTTGGCGAATTCCGCGTTTCTCGCGGGGTACGGGGCGGTGAGGTTGGCCGGGCCGTGCACGGCGTCCGCCGTGAGGAGGAAGCAGAGCGCGCGCACGACGTCCGTCCGCGCGATCCAGCTCATCCACTGATTGCCGTGGCCGATCTTCCCTCCCGCGCCCACCTCGAACACCGGGAGCAGCTTCGCCAGCGCGCCGCCGGCGCGACCGAGCACGACGCCGAATCTCGGGTGTACCGTGCGATGCCGGCATCGCGTGCGGGAGCGGCCGCCTCCTCCCATTCCCGCGCGACCTGCGCGAGAAACCCGCTGCCCGGAGGCGCCGCCTCATCAATGGTGTCGTCGTCGCGGTCGCCATAGTAGCCGATCGCGGAGGCCGACAGGAACACGCTGGGCGCGGGTCGCATCTTCGCGAGCGTACGAGCGAGGAGGGCGGTGCTATCGATGCGGCTCGAGCGGATGTCACGCTTGCGGGCCGCTGTCCATCGCTCGTCGACCGGCGTGCCGGCCAGGTGGACGACGGCGGTGACGCCCGTCAGCGCGTCCGGATCAAGCCGGCCCTCGGCAGGATCCCAGACGACGGCATCCGCACGGGCTTGCGCACCGGCTTGCGGCGTTCGCGTGAGGCGAATGACCTCGTGTCCTGCGGCGCGCAGCGCGGGAATGAGCGCCGAGCCAATGAACCCCGACGCTCCGGTCACCGCAATGCGGAGGGGCGACGCCGTGGCCGCCAGATTCAGCTCTTCGGCGACGCGTCCGCGGCCTGTTGTGCGGCTTCGGCGCCCTGAAATCCGATCCGGCTGTGTGTCCCGTCGCAGAACGGCTTGGTCACCGAGGCGCCGCACCGGCAGAGCGCGATCGACTTGCCACTGCCCTTCGCCGACACCAGTGGTTGGCCGGCCTCGTCCACAATGCGCACCTGGGCGACGTCGTCGCCGAGGATCTTGTATGGTCCGTTCGCTTTTACAACGATGGTGATCGGCATGCAGGGTTCTGCGGGGGTTGCGAGGAGGAAGGCCTAGGAGTGCGCCGGCTGGCCGCTGGAAGCGCTGCCCGTGGGAGCGCCGCCCGCGGGAGCGATACCTGCCGGCGCGATGCGGCGGCGGCCTGCGCCGCGTATCGTTTCAGGCGTGCCAGCATCGCGTTGAGTCCGGCCTCGCGTGCACCGAGCCCGATGCTGTCCATCATCTGGCGCGCGAAATCGCCCGGAATGCCGAGCGCCGTTGCCGGGGGATGATCATTGACGGCTCCCAGCAGGATGGCGAGAAACGCCGCAATGGTCGGTGAACGGCGCGCATCGACGTCCGCGTAGAAGTGCAGGGTCCCATCGGGCCGCACGTCGGGATAGAGGTCGACCTGCGTCTGGCACTCGGGAATCGCGAACTCGGCGCGATCGAGGTTGTGAAATCGCTCGGGGACCGGCTCGAGTTTCTTGGAGTACTGCACGAGTGCCTGCATCTTCTCTTCGCGAGAGAGCCCGCGGAAATACTGCAGCGTGCGGGCGACGGACGGAGGCACCGGAGCGGAGGAATGTCTCATCAGCCATACCGCAATATGAGCGCCCGGCGGGGCGTGTACCAATGCGTGCACCCATGCGCGTGACCATCATCGGGGCGGGCTCCCGTGGCGATGTCCAGCCCTATGTTGCCCTCGGGCGCGGGCTGCGGGCGGCGGGCCACGAGGTGACCCTGGCCACGCACGAGACTTTCCGGGAGTTCGTGACCGGTCACGGGCTGGCGTTCGCGCCCGTGGCGGGCGATCCGCGCGCAATGGTCGCCGCGGCGGACCGCTGGATCGCGAGTGGCCGCAACCGGCATGTGCTGCCCGTGGCGCGCGACCTGCTCCGGCGGGTCCGGCCGCTTCTGACGGCGTGGCTGTCCGATTTCTGGCGGGTGGCGCAGGGCAGCGACGTCCTCGTGTTCTCTCCCGTCGCGACGCCGGCGTGGAGTGTCGCCGAGCGACTCGGGATCCCCGGCGTGGCGGCGTATCTGCAGCCGCTCCATCGCACGCGGCATTTCGCGGCGGTGGGTGTCCCGAGCTCGGTCAGCCTGGGCAGCGGATTCAACGTGGCGACCCACATCCTGACACAGCAACTCATGTGGCTGCCCGTTCGCCGCCAGATCAATGCCTGGCGCCGAGATACACTCGGCCTTCCAGCCATCCGCGGCGGCGGTCCGCTGAGCCACACGCGGCGCGTGCCGCTGTTCCCGACAATGTATGCCTTCAGCTCCCTCGTCGTGCCGAAGCCACCCGACTGGGATCCTGCGATCCGGCTCACCGGCTATTGGGTCCTGCCGCCCGACTCGTCATGGCGTCCACCCCGGGAGCTCGAAGCGTTTCTCGCCGCCGGACCGCCGCCGGTCTACATCGGTTTCGGCAGCATGACACCGGCGAGTGCGGGACGCTTGACCGCCATCGCCGTCGAAGCCCTCGCCACGTCAGGCCAGCGGGGTGTGTTGCTCGGCGGGTGGGGTGCGTTTGGCGAGGGCGCGCTCCCATCCAGCGTCATTGCGGTGCGCGACGTTCCGCACGAATGGCTGCTGCCGCGGATGCGGGCGGTCGTGCATCACGGAGGAGCGGGGACGACGGGCGCGGCACTGCGTCCCGGCGTACCATCGATCGTCGTCCCGCTGGGATTCGATCAGCCGTTCTGGGGGCGCCGGGTCCACGCGCTTGGCGTCGGGCCTCGTCCGATCTCGCGGCGGCGGCTCAGCGCGAGCGGGCTGGCGGACGCGATTCGTACCGCCACTGGTGACAGTGCCATGCGCGCACGCGCGGCCAGCCTGGGTGCCGAGTTGCGAGCGGAGCGAGGAGTGGAACGCGCGATCGCGGAACTGGCGGCGATCGCAGATCCTGATCGGCGGAAGGGACGCGGGGGACGGGACTAGGTCGCGGATGCGCGCCGGCCCCGACGAGCAGGGTGGAGCTGCGCCTCGAACGCGCCGTCATCATACGCCTCGCTGAACTCCTTCCAGTAGCCGCGCACGATGCCTGCGTACCACCGCGTGAAATCGAAAAGGGGATACGACCACGATCGCTGGTGGCCGAACTCGATCCATTCGTCCGCAATGGCCGATCCCTGGTGCCCGCTACTGCGTAACTGGCCCCAGGCGACGACTTCGGCCATGACGCGATGGGCGACCTCGAGTCGTTCCCGCTCGTCGAGCGCTCGCGCGAGGGAGAGACGATCTTCGGACGGCTGCAACTCGCGGAGAATGTAGGACCGGCGCCCCAACCGGAGCGGTTGCAGCAGAGCGGGCGACACGGCCTGAACACGCCGCTGAATGGCCACCACGCGGTCAGCCTCCGATTTCCACCGCGGCTGGCGGACCCGGAGACCCGGCGAGAGCGCGGAATGGGGCGGCCTCCTTCAGATCGAGAAGGATATTGCCATCGCGCCCGCCATAGCCGTGGACCAGAATGACCGCGCGCTGAAGGCCGAGGCTTCCGGTTCCCGCGATGCGGCGGGCGACGTCGATCATGCGATAGAAATCCGGCGCTTCTCGCGAGACATGCGCATGGCCGAGCGCACGCTCGACCTGGTGCGCCAATGCCGGGGACATCGCCAGGGCGCGGCGCCCATCGATGCGCAACCGGCGGCGGCCATGCACGACCGTGGTCCGCTCGGCGAGCAGGTCACTCTGCGTGCGGCGCTTGACGCGACGCAGGAGCTGCTTGACGAGGCCGTGCGCCGTCGCGCGTTCGACCCACATGGGTTTGCCCAGCCGCAGTGCGTGCGTGTACGCCAGGTGCGCCTGATGTCCGAAAGCGCGGGCCTCAGCGCCCGACAAACCCAGGCCGGTGATCGCGAGCAGCGTACTGGTGGCGAGCCGTGCGAGATCACGTCCCGCTGGAGCGAGCACCGCCTCGTCGAAGTCGTTGATGTCGAAATACGCGAGGCCGTTCGCGCCCTTGTAGCTGCCGAAATTCTCGAGATGCAGGTCCCCGCACGTCCACGCCAACGGAGAGCGATCCAGCGGAGATCCGGCTGGCCAATCGCGGTAGAAGAGAATGCGCCGTGCCGCGAAAAAACCCGAACGGGCTGCTGCGCATCGCCTCGTATTTCCGCGCGAGCCGCTGGGGCTCGCGCCCCTCGTTGAACCGCAGGATGCGAGAGACGACGGAGAGCGCCATCAGCGGGGGAGCTTGCGCAGCGTCAGCTCTCGCGGGCGCCAGCGGTTTTGGCGGGGGCACCGGTATCGACAGGTGGCCCCGCACTGGATTGCTCCCGGATGATGGTGATGCCACCGGCGGCTGCGAGTGCGGCGCCGGTCTCGCGGAGCCGGCCGAGGATGCCGACGGTAATCGCCTGCTGCGCGTCCATGTATGCCGTGTAATCCGGGGACTCGACCACATACACCGTCTCGGCGGCGACGCCCTGGTTCGTGGGAACCGTGACGTGCGATCGCGAGAATCGAACGCCGTGCTGCGCCTCCACGATCTCCCGGATCAGCGCCGGCACCTTGGCGATCGCCTTGGCGGGGGCGGTCTGGTCGAGTGTGATCGTCAGCGTGATCGTGCGCTCGCGCAGGCGGCGATAGTTGCGGATCCGGCTCTTGAGCAGATCGCCGTTGGAAAGAATGATCTGCTCGCCCGAGTTGGAGCGCACGCGCGTCGTTTTCAGACCGATCCGCTCGACCGTTCCGCCCAGGCCGTCAACGGCGATCGGGTCGCCGACCACGAACGGCTTGTCGAGCACGATGGAGAGTGCGGCGAACAGGTCGCCGAGGATATTCTGGACCGCAAGGGCGAGCGCGATACCGGTGACGCCGAGACCGGCGATCAGCGTCGTGACATGGACGCCAAGGCTGTCGAGGGCGATGAGCGCGATCAGCAGCCACAGCACGATGCGAGCGACGACCCCGAGGGCGGCGACCGTCGTGCGGCTGGCGGCGCCGCCGTCGCCTGCGTCGTCGCCACTGGGCGTGGAGCGTCCGGCGACGTAGTGGTGCAGCACCACGCCGATGATCGCGTCGCACCAGAAGGCGATCTGCAGGAGGAACGCGACGATCGCGATGCCGCGGACCGTCTGTTCCCAACGGGCCGGAAGGGTGAGGCTGAGCGATGCGAGTGACAGCGCGATCGCGAAGAAGAAGAGATGGCGCGTCCGCCGAACCATCGTGGCGACGAGCGATTCGGTGCCGCGAGCACCGGGCAGCGCGGGCTCCGCTTTGCGCAGCAGCCGGCGGTGCGCGACCTTCCGGACAATCGACAGCAGGACGAACACGCATGCGAGAATGGCCAGGGCGACCAGCCAGTCGCGTACGGTGTTGTGGTAGTACTCCCAGTCGAGCACGTTGAGTGGGCGCATCGATCCGCCAGACGTCAGGATTCGCCGGAGAGAGTGCAGGAAGAAAGTGGAGCCAAGGAGGTGGGCGCCGCTACTGGTCCGCCAGATCAGTCCGGGATATCACGCGGGGAGATCCAGCCCCGGGGGCCTGCGTATATTCCGGCCCCTATGCCGGGCTCGCGTGCGCGAGTCCGCTGCCGGTGCCGTGCGTCGCGTCGCCAGCCGCAATCCATTCCGGTGCGTCCAATGGCTGACCGCCTTCCATGTCTGGCGGTGACCGCGCCTGGCCTCGCGCCGCTCGCGGAGCAGGAACTGCGGGCGATCGGGATCGTGGCTGATGCCGTGGCGCCCGAGGGCGTCAGCTTCAGCGCGTCCGCGGCGCGGCTGTACGCGGCCAATCTCTGGCTTCGGACGGCGACCCGGATCGTCGTGCGCGTGGCGTCGTTCCGGGCCGAGACCTTCGCCGAGCTGGAACGGCGTGCGCGGCGTGTGGCGTGGTCGCGATACATCACGGCCGGCGCCGGAGTTCGCATCCGCGTGACCTGCCGCAAATCGCGGCTCTATCACTCGGATGCGGTGGCCGAGCGCATCGCGGGGGCAGTCGAGCGCGCGGGCGGCATTCCAATGCTGGAGCCGGAACGCGAGTCCGAGGGCACGGCGCCCGGCGGTGCGAGCGGATCCCGCGGACAACTCATCATGGTGCGGCTCTTTCGTGACGATTGCACCGTCAGCATGGACTCCTCGGGGGAATTGCTCCACCGGCGTGGATACCGGCAGGAGACGGCGAAGGCACCAATCCGTGAGACCCTGGCCGCGGCCGTGCTCATGGCCAGCGGGTGGGAGTGCCGTGGCCCGCTGGTGGATCCGATGTGTGGTGCGGGCACCATTGTGATCGAAGGAGCGCTACTCGCGCGTCGCCGCGCGCCGGGACTGGCCCGGCAGTTCGCGTTCATGCAGTGGCCCGAATTCGACCCGGCGGCATGGCGCACGCTGGTGACCAATGCCCGAAGCCAGGAACGCGCCGCACCGGTACCGATCCACGGCTCGGACCGCGATCCGGGGGCGACGGCCGCCGCCCTCGGAAACGCGACCCGGGCCGGGGTGGCGGAGGACATCGGTTTGGTGACCTGTCCGATTTCCGCGATCGAGCCACCGCCGGGGCCCGGGTGGCTCGTGACCAATCCGCCGTACGGCGTTCGCGTGGGAGACCGCGACCGTCTTCGCAATCTGTACGCGCAGCTCGGACGGGTCGCGCGGGCCAAGTGCCCCGGATGGACGGTCGCCGTGGTTTCCGGAAACCGCATGCTGACCCGGCACACCGGGCTTCCGTTCGCCGCGGTGCTCGCCACCACCAACGGCGGGCTGCCGGTCGAGCTAGTGCGGGCGGTGGTGTGACTGGCGTGCGACGCGCGACCGGAACGAGTGGCCGATGGGTACCGTTGCACCGGCGGCCCGTGTCTCACCTGGGCCGCGGATGAAACGATTGGCGTGACCCGTGGGTTCCTAAGGCGGCCCTGTGTCCCGCACGCCGCCACCGCTACCGCCATCCCTTAGATTTCGCATTCATGAATTCCGGCCCAATCACAACCACGTTCAACGACGCCTACATCGCGGAGCTCTTCGAGGCCTATCGCCGCGATCCGGCGTCGGTGGACGAGTCCTGGCGGCAGTTCTTCGACATCGCGCAGCGGTTCGCGGAGAGTGGCGCTCCTGCAGCCATCGGTGGTGGACCCGCGGACCCTCTCCTGCTGAAAAAGGCCGCTGGGCGCCGCGGCCCTAATGCAGGCGACCCGCTCCTACGGCCATTTCGCCGTACAGCTCGACCCTCTGGGTACGCTGCCGCTCGGCGCGCCGGAGCTGACACCCGAGTTCCACGGGATCAGCGAAGGGCGACCTCGACCTCGTGCCCGGGCAGTGCGCTGGGATTCGCGCACATGGCGACGGCCGCCGATGTCATCCGCCGGTTACGATTCCGCTATTCGACGACCCTCGGCATCGAGGTCACGCACCTCGCGGAGGAGGAAGAGCGGAAATGGTTCCGCCAGCTCCTGACTGCGGAGGCCCTGACCCGGCCGCTCACGGCGGATGAGAAACAGGCCGTGCTGGTGCGACTGACCGAAGTCGACGGGCTGGAGCGGTTCATTCGGCCGGGCGTATCCGAACGCCAAGCGCTTCTCGATCGAGGGCACCGATGCGCTCGTGCCCATGCTCGACGCGGCCATCGCTGAAGGCGCGGCCGCGCGGCGCCCGGACGGTGGTCATCGCGATGGCGCATCGCGGGCGGCTGAACGTGCTCGCGCACATCCTCAGCAAGCCGTACGCGTCGATCTTCGACGAGTTCGAGGGCAAGCACGACGACAGTGGCGACGGGAGACGTCAAGTATCATCTGGGTGCGCAGGGGACCCGCACACTGCCCGGCGAAGAGACGATGGGCATCGTCCTCGTCCCCAATCCGAGCCACCTCGAGATGGTCAACCCGGTGCTCGAGGGAATGGCCCGCGCGCTGCAGCGCGACGGGGCGGCGCTGCATCACGAGCGGGTGATCCCCGTCTGCGTGCACGGCGACGCCGCGTTTCCGGGTGAAGGCGTGGTGTCCGAGACGTTCAACCTCTCACGGCTGGCCGGTTACGAAGTGGGTGGCACGCTCCACATCATCGTCAACAATCAGATCGGCTTCACGACGGATCCCTCCGAGGCGCGGTCGACGCACTATGCGAGCGACATTGCCAAGGGATTCGACGTGCCGATCATCCACGTCAACGCCGACAACGCCGACGCGTGCATCATCGCGGTCCGGATCGGCGTGGCGTACCGCACGCGTTTCCACAAGGACTTCGTGATCGACCTCGTAGGCTACAGGCGCCACGGACACAACGAAGGCGATGAGCCGGGCTTCACGCAGCCGCTGGTATCGCAGGCGATCAAAGCGCATCCGACGGCGCGCGTGCTGTGGGGCGAGCGGCTGGTGCGGGAAGGCGTGGTGACCGCGGCCGCGGTCACGAGCGCGGAGCGAGAGATCATGGACCGGCTGACGGCCGTACACGAGGCCGCGACCACTGGTGCGGCGAAGGCGCCTGCGTACGATCCGCCCCATCCTCCCGTGAAACTGCCGCCGCGTCCGATGGAGACCGCGGTTCCCGCGGAGCGCCTGATCGCGCTCAACGAACGGCTCCTGACGTGGCCGGCAGGGCTGCACGATTCACAGCCGGCTGGCGCGAACGCTGGCCCGGCGCCGTGAAGCGCTGGGGCCACAGGGTTCGATCGACTGGGGGCTCGCCGAGACATTGGCATTCGCCTCGGTTCTGACCGAGGGGACGCCGATGCGGCTGTCAGGGCAGGATGCGGAGCGCGGGACATTCTCGCACCGGCACGCGGTGCTGCACGACACCAACACGGGCGGGCGCTACATCCCGCTGCAGCACCTCGAGGGCGGGGCCCCGTTCGAGATCTACAACAGCCCGCTGTCCGAAACGGCGGTGCTGGGCTTCGAATACGGATTCAGTGCCGCCGTGCCCGAGGCGCTGGTCCTGTGGGAGGCGCAATACGGCGACTTCGTGAACGTCGCGCAGCCCATCATCGACCAGTTCATCTGTCGGCGGACCGCACGAAGTGGGGACAGGACTCCGATGTCGTGCTGCTGTTGCCGCACGGATACGAGGGCGGCGGTCCTGAGCACTCGAGCGCGCGGCTGGAGCGATTCCTGCAACTGTGCGCCGAAGAGAACATGGTGGTGGCCTATCCGACAACCGCCGCGCAGTACTTCCACATCCTGCGCCGTCACGTCAACGACACCATCGCGACGGCCGCTCGTGTTGATGACGCCCAAGAGCCTGCTGCGGCTGGACCGGGCGGCGTCACGGCTGGCGGACCTCACCACCGGTCATTTTCAGGCGGTGCTGGCCGATCCCGCGGCCGCCGACGCGGAGGCGCGGGCGCAGGTGACGCGCGTCGTGTTCTGCTCCGGGAAGATCTACTACGATCTCAGCGCGGCCGACGGCCGTTGCACGTGGCGATCGTGCGGGCCGAGCAGCTCTATCCGTGGCCGCACGAGGGCATCGCGTGGGCGCTCGACCTGTATCCGGCCGCTGACGAAGTGGTGTGGGCGCAGGAAGAACCGAAGAACATGGGAGCGTGGACGTTCGTTGCGCCGCGCTTGCGGGCGGCGGCGGGGAACGCGATTCCCGTGACGTATATCGGGCGTCCCGAGCGCGCGAGTCCGGCCGAGGGGTACCAGGCGTCGCATCAGCGCGAGCAGTCGCGTCTTGTCGGCGAAGTACTGGGGCGGCCCGCTGCGGCGCGCGCGACCGGGGCTGGCAGCGGACGGGATGGCAAGGGTGACCAGCCGGCCGCGCCGGCGACGGCCACGTCGTCCACCGGAAGCAAGAGCTCATAGTGACGCGCCCGGGATGGGCACGGACGGCGCTCCTTTCAGGATTCGCCGCCGGGATGGTGTTGGCTCCGCGGAGCGCGCGCGCGCAGACACCGGGACAGGCGCCGCCGGGGGTGCCGCTTGCTCCGGCGTACGGACGGGGGGGCGCCGCGGTGGCGGAGCTGGTCGCCGGCCTTGGCAGCACCATGCGCGTGCTGATGATCGGCGCCCATCCGGATGACGAGGACACGCGGCTGCTCACGTGGCTGGCTCGCGGGCAGCACGTGGATGCGGCGTATCTCTCGCTGACGCGGGGCGACGGCGGCCAGAATCTCATCGGCAACGAGCTGGGTGAGGCGCTCGGCGCCATTCGCACCGAGGAGTTGCTCGCGGCCCGGCGCATCGACGGCGCCCATCAGTACTTCACGCGGGCGTATGATTTCGGATTCTCGAAGACGGCCGCCGAGTCGTATTCCCACTGGCCGCACGACTCGCTGCTTGGTGACGTGGTGACTGTGATCAGGGCGTTTCGCCCGCATGTTATCGTCGCCGTGTTCTCCGGCACGCCGCGCGACGGGCACGGCCAGCACCAGGTGTCGGGCCTGCTCGCCCGGGAGGCGTACGACGCATCTGGCGACACCGTGCGCTTCCCGGCGGCGAAATACGGCAACGCCTGGGTCGCGGACAAGTTCTATCGCGACCGCTCGTATTTCGGCGCCGGGGAGAACTCGCTCGCGATCAACGTCGGCGCCTATGATCCTCTGCTGGGCGTGACCTATTCGGACATTGCAGCCGCGAGCCGCAGCCAGCACAAGTCACAGGGATTCGGCAACATCAGCTCGTCGGGCCCGGCGACAGCCTATCTCTATCGGGAAGCGACCCGCGTGAATGCCGCAGTCGCGCCGGGTCATGAACGGTCGATGTTCGACGGAATCGACACGACCTGGAAGCGCTTCTTGCCAACGGCCGCGGATGCTGTTGTCCGGGGGGCGATCGACTCCGTGGGCCTGATGCTCGGCCGCATCAATTCGCAGTTCAAGGCATCAGCTCCTGGTGCGGAGCTCGGGGCTTTGGCGCGACTGTGGCAGCTGGAGTTCACGGTGCGCTACGTTGGCGGCGCCGTCGTTCCGAGCGAGGCGAATGCGTCCATCGCCGGCCGACTGCCTACTGCCGGAACGAAGGTCTCCGCTGGCCTTGACCCGCGGGATCCCAGGCGACTGGATATGGAGACCTCGGTCCGGGCGAGCATGGACCGTATCGAGCGCGCGAGCAGCCTCGCGTCGGGGGTGGACTACCATGCGACCGCCGCGTCCGATGTGGCGCCGATCGGGTCCGTGGGCGCGCCGGTCGTCACCACGTTGGCGAACAATGGCGCGACGCTTCGCCCCACAATTGTGGCTTGGCGTACACCGACCGCGAACGGCAGCGTCCGTATCCCCGCCGCCCGTCCGCCCGTCGCGCTCGATAGCGTCTGGCGCGACACCGTGGAGGTGCATTCGGCCGCGGTGACCCAGCCGTGGTGGCTGGTAAAGCCCAGGAGCGGCGACCTGTTCGCAGTGCCGGTGTCCGGGATCGCTGAAGATGAACGGTTGGATGGCACAGAAGCGGCCGTCGGGGCCGGCGCGGAGTCGGCCGCAGGTGTTCCGCTCATTTTGCGGTTTCGGTCGCCGGTCATTCAGCGCATCGGTGATCCCAGGCGCGGCGAGGTCGATCGGCCGTTGGCCTTCGTTTTCCCCATCTCGCTGACGCTCGGCCACACGGTGGAGTACGCCCCGGCCGGCACGCCCATTGATCGCACGATCCAGGTGTTGGTGCGATCGGGCGTGGACTCGGCGCGCGACGTGGTGGTGTCGCTCCAGCTCCCGCGCGGCCTACAGGCGGACTCTGTCAGCCGTCACGTGAACGTGCCCGCGCGCGGGATGCGGCGCGTGGATTTCCGGGTCACCGGGGCACTGCCGCCCGGCCAGGATACCGTGCGGGCGACGGCCGAGAGCAACGGCGCCACGTTCAGCGAAGGCTACACCCCGATCGAATACGACCACATCCGGCCGCAGAAGCTGTACCGGCCCGCCGTGCTCACGCTGAGCGTTGCCGACATTAAGATTCCGCCCGGGATGACGGTCGCCTATATCGCGGGTGTCGGCGACAACGTCGAGCCCATGCTCGAGCAACTGGGACTGCATGTCACGGTGATCGATCCGGCATCGCTGCCAGCGACGGACCTGTCGCGCTTCACCACGATCGTCGTCGGACCTCGCGCGTACCAGGCGAGCACGGATCTCGTGACCAACAACGGGCGGCTCCTCGATTTCGCGCGGGGCGGTGGCACGGTGGTCGTGCAGTACGGCCAGTACGAGATGGCCGGGTCCGCGATCATGCCGTATCCGATTACGCTGAGCCGCCCGGCGGATCGCGTGACCGATGAAAACGCACCGGTACGCGTGCTCGACCCGGCGTCCCCGCTGCTCGCCACGCCCAACAAGGTGACGAGTTCCGATTTCGCCGGGTGGGTGCAGGAGCGGTCGCTTTACATGCCGCACACCTTCGATTCGCACTACCATTCCATCCTGGCGATGAACGACCCGGATGAGCCGAGCAACGACGGGGCGATCCTGGTGGCACCAGTCGGCAAAGGAACCTACGTGTACACGACGCTCTCGTTCTTCCGGCAGCTTCCCGCTGGCCTGCCGGGCGCGGCGCGGCTGTTCGTCAATCTGCTCGAGGCGGGGCGCCGGTGCTGCGACGCCATGTGACGGTCGCCCGGGGCTGGACGTATGCACTTGCGCTTCTATTCGCCTCGGGCTGTTCGCACGACCATCGCACGGTCGTCCTCGTCTACTCGCCGCACGGGAAAGAGCTGCTGCAGGACTTCGCCACCCGGTTCATGCGGATCCATCCCGGGATCGATCTGCAGTGGGACGACATGGGGTCCACCGAAGTACTGGACCGGCTACGTGCGGAGCACGACAATCCGCAGGCCGATGTCTGGTTCGGGGCGCCCGCTGAACTGTTCCAGCGGGCGGCGCGAGAAGGGTTGCTCGAGCCGTACACGCCGACCTGGGCGGACGCCGTCCCTCCGGAGGCGCACGACTCGGCCGGCAACTGGTACGGCACCTATCTCACGCCCGAGGTGATCGGGTACAACAGCGACGCGGTCCCGGCGGCCGAAGCGCCACGCGACTGGGACGACGTGCTGGATCCGAAGTGGAAGGGGAAGCTCGTCATTCGCGATCCCGTGGCGTCCGGCGGCATGCGCGCCATTTTCGGCGCGATTCTCGAGCGGTCGGTGGCGGCCACGGGCTCGACGGCCGCCGGGTGGAACTGGCTCCGCCGCCTCGACGCCAACACCAAGGAGTACACGCTCAATCCGACGATCCTGTATCAGAAGCTGGCCCGGCGCGAAGGACTCATCACGCTCTTCGACATGCCCGATCTCGCCATGCTGCGGCAGCGCGACCACATCCCGGTTAGCTACGTCTTTCCCGAGAGCGGGACGCCGCTGCTCGTCGACGCCATAGCGATCATCAAGGGAACGCATCATCCCGACTCGGCGCGCGCGTTCTACGAGTTCGTCACCAGCCAGCCGATATTGCTGGTCGCGGCGCGAGCGCACCTGCGGATACCGGCGCGGATCGACATTCGACGATGACTCGCTGCCGGAGTGGATCCGGACCGCGCGCCAGGAGTTGAAGCCGATGCCGATGGATCGCACGATGCTGGCGGACAGCCTCGACGGATGGATGACATACTGGGACTCCCACATCCGCCACCGGGGTTAGCGGCGTCATGTCCGGCGCCGGCTCGCTCGCTCTGACGGATCTCACGCGACGCTTCGGCGGGCCGAGTGCACCACCGGCGGTGGACCACGTGACCGTGAGCGTCGCCGAAGGCGAACTCCTGGCTCTCGTCGGCGCGTCGGGATCGGGGAAGACGACGACCCTTCGGATCGCGGCCGGCTATGAGCCCGCCGACGAGGGTCGCGTGGAGCTCGATGGCCGGGACATCACGCGGCTGCCGCCACAGAAGCGGGACTTCGGCATGGTGTTCCAGCACTATGCATTGTTCCCGCATTTGTCGGTCGAGGACAACGTGGCATTCGGTCTCGAGGCGCGCGGCGTGGGACGCAACGAGCGGATCACCCGGGCGCGAGCGGCGCTGGCGGGTGTCGGACTCTCGGGTGCGGGCAAGCGGGGGATCCAATCACTGTCCGGCGGTGAGCAGCAGCGCGTGGCCGTGGCGCGGGCGCTCGTCATCGAGCCGCGAGTCCTGCTCCTCGATGAGCCACTGTCCAACTTGGATCCCACCCTGCGCCAGGCCATGCGTGATGAGCTCAGGGCCATCCTGCGGCGCCAGCGAGTAACGGCGCTCTTCGTCACGCACGACCAGGAAGATGCGTTCGCGATCGCGGACCGCGTGGCCCTGATGGACCGGGGACGCGTGCTGCAGATCGGCACGCCCGAGATGCTCTACGCCGCACCCGCGACGCGGACCGTCGCCGAGTTCGTGGGGCGTTCCACGCTCGTGCCGGCGCTGCCGGACGGGGACCACGCCGTCATTACCATCGGCGGTGTCGCGAGCCGCGTGCGGGCCGTGTGTTCTTCCGGCTCGCCGGGTCCGGGCGCGCTGGCGGTATTGCGCCCCGAGGGACTGGGTCTCGCGCCTGCGGATTGGCCCGGTGCCTGGCCGGGGATCGTGCAGTCGCGCCGCTTCGTGGGCGCCGTGTACGCCTATCGGGTTGCGGTCGCGGACAACCGGGTGTTCGAGGTCCTGGCGCCGGACAAACTGGCGGAAGAAGGGGACAGCGTGGCAGTGCGCATCCTGCGGCAGCCGGTAGCACTCGTGTGCGACGATGGTCCGCCGCCGCCGGCCCCCGCGGCTCCGACTCCCGGCGCGGCGTTCGCGGCATCATCGCGGGGCGCGAAGCCGGCGAGCGTGCGCGGTGGCTAGACGGTCCGTCCTCTGGATCGCTGCCCCCCTGCTGGCACTGCTGCTGTGGGCGGTCATCTACCCCAACATCGCGGTCGTTCTCGGCAGCTTCGGCCATGGGCTCGAGTACTGGCGCGCGTTTGCGTCCAGCCCGTCCGATCGTGAGGCGTTGTGGACGAGCCTGTGGATCTCGGTCGCATCGGTCATCGCGTCGGTGGCGGTCGGTTTGCCACTCGCGTTCCTGCTGACGCGGATGGAGTTTCGCGGCCGGCGCGTGCTGCAGGCCGCCGCGACAATGCCGGCGGCACTGCCGCCGCTGGTCGGTGTGATCGCCTTTCTCTTCCTGTATGGTGAGAGCGGCGTCATCACCCGTGTCGTCCAGGTCCTGCTGCGGCGCGATACACCACCGTGGACCCTGTCGGGCGCGTGGGCGATCGTGTTCGTCCACGCCTACACGATGTACGTGTACGTGTACCTCTTCGTGTCCGCGGGTCTCGAGCGCTACGACAGCGCCCTCGATGAGGCAGCGTCCGGGCTGGGTGCGGGCGCGTTCCGGCGGTTGTACCGCGTGACGCTGCCGATGCTGACGCCGGCGCTGGCGGGCGCCTGTCTGCTGGTGTTCATGAGCTCTCTCGGCTCCTTCTCTGCGCCGTACGTGTTCGGCGGGGGGCTCCGGGTGCTGGCGACGCAGATCGTGACCTCGCGGCTCAATGGCGCGATTGGAGTCGCGTACGTCGAGACCACCGTGCTCGCGGTGAGCGCCGTCGCCGCGCTGGCGCTGCTCCGATGGTTCGAGGGGCGCCGGCGCTATGTCGCGACGGGCAAGGGGCGGGCACTACGTGTGCCGCTGCGCTCACCGCTGGCGCGGGCGGTCACGCTGCCGGCGGCAGTCATTGCCGTCGTGGTGCTGGTGCTGCCACATCTCATGATCATTCTGGTGTCCTTCGCACGTGACGGGGCCTGGACGACGCAGGTGCTGCCACCGGAATACACGTGGGACAACTTTCGCCGGCTGGCGACCGATACCTCGCTGCTGCCGCCGATCCGCAACAGCGTCATCATGACCCTGCTCGCCACGGCGGCCGATGTCGTCGTCTGCGCGCTCGCCGCGTATCTGCTCGTGTTCCGGCGCTTCCATGGCAGGCGGCTGTTGGGCGTCCTGGTGGCGCTGCCCTGGGCGATCCCGCCGACCGCGATCGCCATCGGGCTCGCGTCGACGTTCAATCGCACCGACATTTCGGCGGCGCGCGTGCTTCTGGTTGGCACGTTCTGGATTCTCCCGCTCGCGTACTTCATCCGCGGCGTGCCGCTCGTCGCATCGGCGATCGAGGGTTCGCTGCGGCAGCTCGATCCATCGCTCGAAGAGGCCGCCCTGGGGTTGGGTGCCGGGTGGTGGCAGACCCTGCGGCACGTGATCTTCCCTGCGGCTCGCCCTGGGCTCGTGGCCGGCGCGACGCTGGCGGCGATCACGGCGGTCGGCGAGTTCGTGGCGAGCGAAGTGCTCTACACGCACGCCAACCGGCCGATATCGGTCGAGATCCTGGCGCAGGTGCGCGCATTTGCCTTCGGCACCGCCGCCGCGTACAGCGTGGTGCTCATCGGTATCGTGCTGCTCATCACACTGCTGGCGCGCGCGGCGGAGGACGGGCGGCGTGGGGTGATGGCATTGAGGAGTTAGCTTTCCTGGTACCGCGGCTGCGTTCGCGCGGGAACGGGGGGAGGCACCATGGCTCGGGCACGTGTCGTGATCATTGGTGGGGGCTTCGGGGGATTTACCGCGGCCCGGCGGTTCAAGGGTGCGCCAGTGGATGTGACGCTGGTCGATCGCACGAACCACCATCTGTTCCAGCCGCTGCTCTATCAGGTCGCAACGGCTACCGTGTCGCCGACCGACATCACGGTGCCGATCCGCTGGGGCCTGCGCCGCCAGCGGAATGCCTCGGTGATTCTTGGCGAGGCCACGGCAGTGGACGTCAACCGCCGCGTCGTCGTGGTCGACGACGGCCGGACCGAGCTACCCTACGATGCCGTCATCATCGCGACGGGTGCGCGGCACTCCTACTTCGGACGGCCAGAGTGGGAGGCGCTGGCGCCTGGGCTCAAGAGCATCGAAGATGCACTCGACGTGCGCAACCGGTTTCTGCTCGCCTTCGAAGAGGCCGAACGCACCGACGATCCGGCGGAGCGCCGCGCCTACCAGACATTCGTCGTCATCGGTGGCGGCCCGACGGGAGTGGAGCTCGCCGGAATGCTGCCCGAAGTAGCGAAGCCCATGCGTCGCGACTACCGGCGCATCGACACGCGAGACACCCGGGTGGTGCTCCTCGAGGGCGGACCGCGCATCCTGCCTGCGTTTCCGGAGTCGTTGTCCGCGCACGCGAAGCGCGACCTGGAGAAACTGGGAGTGGAGGTGCGGACGAACGCCCGGGTGACCGATGTGGAGGCCGACGGCGTGCAAGTGGGCGGCGAGCACATCGAGGCGCGGACCGTATTCTGGGCGGCGGGCAACGCCGCGTCGAAGCTGGCGCGAACGCTCGGCGTTCCGCTTGACGAAGCCGGGCGCGTCAGGGTGACGCCCGACCTGTCGATTCCAGGACATCCCGAAGTCTTCGTGGTGGGCGATCTGGCGATTGTTCCGCGCGACAGGGCGACGACCGTGCCGTGGGTGGCGCAGGGCGCGATACAGGAGGGTCGCACGGCCGCCGACAACGTGCTCGCGCGGCTCGCGGCCCGGCCGACGCGGCCGTTCGCCTACTTCGACAAGGGCAATCTCGCCACGATCGGCCGGCATCGGGCGATCGCGGACTTCGGATTCATGCAGGTGACGGGGCTCCTGGCGTGGATGCTCTGGTTGTTCGTCCACATCCTCTATCTCGTCGGCTTCCGCAACCGCCTGAGCGTCCTGGTGCAGTGGGCGTATGCCTACTTCACCTATCAACGCGGCATGCGGCTCATCACGAACTACGCGCGCCAGTGGGAAGGCACCGAGGCGGTCGGCGGGAAGTATCTGAGTCCGGACGCACTCGAGGCGATGGGGAGGCCGGCGCCGGCCAAGGCGGCAGCGGGCGGCCGGTAGGCGCCCGGCGCGGGCTGGCCGGGGCGCTGGCTCTCGTTCTAGTCTGTGCGGCCGGATCCCGCGGGAGCGACCGACGCAACTTCCGCCGCCGCGGGCATTGGGGACGGTGGCGCGCTACCCGTCCCCGCCTTCGCGGCGGATTCCGGCTTCATGTACGCCTCCAGGTTGAACCCGAGGAGGAGTGTCACGAGGACGAGAATGCTCGCGGCCCAGAAGGGCGCGCCGTGATTGACGTGATCGTACAGCAGTCCGGCGCCCAGCGGGAAGAGCCCGCGCGTGATGCCGCCGAATGTCTGCTGGGTGCCCATGAACAGCCCGCGTTCATCGGACGAGATCACGCGTGACAGCATGGCCGTCACGGCCGGAAAGGTGAACGCCGTGCCGAGCGGCAGGAGGATGATGACGACCGCGAGCGTTGGAATGCTCGGCGCGATCGGTATCAACACGAGCCCCAGCGCCAGGAGAATGATCCCGATCCGCGACAGCAGCGGTTCGCCGAACCGGTCGATGACCGGCCCGAGGACAAACGCCCGCGTGAACATGTTGAGGAATCCGACGTAACCGAAGAACCATCCGATCGAGCTCGCGGTGACCTCGAACTTAGACGCGAGGAAGAGCGCGATGATCGACATCGACGCCATGAACGCGCCGAGGCCGATCGCGTAGATCCAGATCAGGCGAGAGGCGGGGGCTTCCGAGTGCAGGATGACAGACCGGAGCACGGCGCCGTACCGGCCTGGAACCTTGACGCGGCGAGAGACGACGCGTGATTCGCGGAGGTATCGCCATGCGAAGAACATGTTCGCGACGCAGATGACGGCGGCCAGAATCCCCGGTGCCGCTTGCCCGAGCGACAGATCGTGCGTGCCCACCCACAGGTGCTTCATGCCGAGTACGAGCGCGCCGGAGCCGAGCAGCGGGCCGACGGTAACGCCGAGGTTCGTGGCGGCGGAGACCCATCCGAGCGCGCGCGCCCGCTGCTTGGGCTCGGTCGAGTCGGCGACGTACGCCTGGACGACGCCGACTGTGCCGCCGCCGGCGCCCTGGACGATCCGGGAGACGAACAGCATGGTGAGCGAGTTCGCGTACGCGAAGATCACGTACGACACTGCGGACGCGCCGAGTGCGATGAGCAGGGCGGGACGGCGGCCGTACTTGTCGGAGAATCCGCCCCAAAGGGGCGCCGAGACCAGCGAGGCGAGGGCAAATGCCGAGACGAGCATCGTGTAGGTGAAGCCGTTCGCCCCCATCCGCGTCGCGTAGAATGGGAGGAGCGGGATCACCATCAGCGTCCCCATCATGTCCACGCATGCGGTCACGAGGAGGACGAGGAGCTTCGAATCGACCTTTGTACTCTGTGTCAGGGCAAACCCGTGCTGGGCGCGGCGATTGACCGGCGAGGCGATGCCGCGTCGGGAGAGCATGAATCTAACGGACACCCATGGGATGAGATTGGTTGCCGCACCGGCGGGTAACACGGGATCGCACAGTCTGAGGTGCCGGCAGCGCGGACTACGTCTCGGTGCCGCTTATATTTAGCTTGAGCAGCATACCATTGCCCGTCGCCCCTTGCTGATGCCAGATCGTATTCGCACGCGATTCCTCGTAGTGGGGAGTGGGGTAGCGGGACTACACACGGCGTGGCGGGCCAGCGAGCACGGCCCCGTGATCGTCCTGACGAAGCGGTCCCTGTTCGACTCGGCGACCGCGTACGCTCAGGGCGGGATCGCGGCGGCTCTCGGCGCCGGGGACTCGCCGGAGCTGCACCGGCGCGATACCCTGGCGGCCGGCGCGGCGCTGTGCGATGCCGCGGCCGTCAAGGTTCTGGTGGAAGAGGGGCCGGCCCGCGTGCGGGAGTTATCGGCCGCGGGCGCCGATTTCGACCTCGCGCCGAACGGCAAGTTCAGCCTCGGCCGCGAAGCGGCGCACTCCCGCAAGCGCATCGTGCATGCCCACGGCGACCAGACGGGTGCCGAAGTCGCCCGGACGCTCATCCGGCGCGTCACCGAAAGCCCTGGTGTCGAGGTCATGGAGACGACCCGAGTCCTCGACCTGATCGTAGAGAATGGTGAATGCGTCGGGGTGCGTGCCAGCGCCTCGGGGCGCGCGGTCGAGATCGTGGCCGACGCGACCGTACTTGCGACGGGCGGCTGTGGCCAGGTGTATCGGTACACGACGAATCCGCAGGTCGCCACGGGCGATGGCTTCGCGATCGCGCTCCGCGCCGGCGTCCGGCTCGCCGATATGGAATTCGTCCAGTTCCACCCGACCGCGCTCGCGACACCCGAGAACCCGCTGGCGCTGATCTCCGAGGCCGTGCGTGGAGAGGGGGCAGTGCTGCTCAACGCATCGGGCGAGCGGTTCATGCCGGAGCGGCACCGATTGGCCGAGCTGGCGCCTCGCGACGTCGTGGCCCGCGAGATCTTCCGCGAGCAGGAGTCGGGCGGCCAGGTGTACCTCGATGCCCATCGTCTCGGGGACGCGTTCGAACACCGGTTTCCCGGGATCTTCGCGCTGTGCCGCGCGCGCGGGATCGATCCCCGGAGTGATCTCATTCCGGTGACGCCCGCTGCGCATTACATGATGGGGGGCGTGGTCACCGGCTTGACCGGACGGTCGAGTCTTCCGCGGCTCTATGCGTGCGGAGAGGTGTCGCGCACGGGAGTACATGGCGCGAACCGATTGGCCTCCAACTCCCTGCTCGAGGGCCTGGTCTTTGCGGAGCGAGTGGCGCGCGACCTGGGGACGGCGGCTCCGCTGAGCGCCGAACTGCCACCGGCTCAGGCGTGGCGGATCCCCGAGCTCGTGGATCGCGGTGCCGCGCAGGTCGCCGCGGATGCGATCCGGAGCGTCATGTGGGAAGATGCAGGCATCGTGCGTACCGCGGCTGGATTGCGGGCGTGCGTCGAGCAACTCGAGGACATCGCGCAGCGGCTGCCCAACGGCGCGACGGAGGAGACGAACATGGTCGACACCTCCCTGCTGATCGCGGAGGCAGCGTTGCTGCGTAAGGAATCCCGCGGCGGCCATCATCGCGCCGACTTTCCGAAAGCCAAGCGAAAATGGCAGCGCCGCCACATCGAATGGTGATGAGCGCATTGAGCGTGACCGCCTTGCAGGAGCGGATCAGGACATTGGCGCGCGAGCGCAACGCGGTGATCCTCGCACACAACTACGAGCGGCCCGAGGTGCAGGACGTGGCCGATTTCGTTGGGGATTCGCTGGGACTCTCGCGCGAGGCGGCGAGCACGCCGGCGGACGTGATCGTGTTCTGCGGCGTGCATTTCATGGCCGAGACGGCGGCGATTCTCTCACCGCAGAAACGCGTGCTGTTGCCGGACCTGGCGGCGGGCTGCTCACTGGCAGCGACCATCGATGCCGCCCGGCTCCGGGCGTGGAAGGCCGAGTATCCGGGCGCCGCCGTCGTGTCCTACGTGAACACATCCGCCGAAGTGAAAGCGGAGAGCGACTACTGCTGCACGTCCGGCAATGCGGTCGATGTCGTCAACGCGGTGCCGGCGGAGCAGGAGGTGCTGTTCCTGCCCGACGTCTTCCTGGGCGCCCACGTCCGCCGGATCACCGGCCGCACGAACATGCACGTCTGGATGGGCGAGTGCCATGTGCACGCGGGGATCGATACCGAGGACCTCGCGCGGCAGCGCGCCGTGCATCCGGGTGCCGAGTTTCTCATTCACCCCGAGTGCGGATGTGCCACGAGCATGGTCGATGCTGTGTCATCGGGTACGATCGATGGCGAAGGCGTGCAGATTCTCTCGACCGAGGGGATGATCCGGCGTCCGGCGGTATCGCCGGCCGGCGAGTTCATCGTGGCCACCGAAGTCGGAATCCTCCACCGGCTGCGCCGCGAGAATCCCGCCAAGACCTTCTACGCGGCCAACGAGCGGGCCGTGTGCGCGTACATGAAAGTGACGACCTTGCCCAAAGTGGTGACCTCGCTCGAGCGTTTGCAGCACGAGATCACGGTGCCGCCGGATGTGGCGGCCCGGGCTCGTCTGGCAATCGAGCGCATGGTTGCGATCGGAGGCACGCCGGCGAAACGCCCGCATCACGGGCTTTCCCCGGCCGGCACGGCCGCCGACCCGGGCGAGTGACCACCGTTCAGCGGAGGCGCCATGATTGAGCCTGTTCCTGACGAGCCGGCCGGTCCGGAATCCGAACCACCGGAGCGCCCCGACCCGCACGAACCAGAACCGCGCAAACCACCGGCGGGACCAGACGACGAACGGCCGGGCGACCGGCACAACGGGCGCGCGGTGCCTCCCGGACTCGGGTACACGATGCCGCCGTGGCACCGGCCGAGTCCGATGTCGATTCCCGCGCTCGACCGGCCGGGCGGTGTGGTCCGGTTTCCACTCTCGCCCGCCGACGTCTCGGCACTCGTCCGGATGGCGCTCGAGGAAGATGGGGCGTTCAATGACATGACCACCATCGCCACCGTCGTGAGCGCGCGGCGCGCGCGCGGAGCCATTGTTGCGCGGCGAGCCGGTACCGTGTGCGGCGTGCTGCTGGCGCTCGAGGCATTCCAGCAGATGGATCCCAAAGCCATCACGCGGACGATCGAGGCGGATGGCGAGGCGGTCGAGGCCGGGTCGCCGGTGCTGTTCATCCGCGGTCACGCGCGCGGGATGCTCTCGGCCGAGCGCGTGGCGCTGAATTTCATGCAGCACCTGTCAGGGATCGCGACACTCACCGCGCAATTCGTCGCCGCGGTGCGCGGCACCAACGCCAAGATTCTCGACACCCGGAAGACACTTCCCGGGTGGCGCGCGTTGGAGAAGTACGCCGTGCGTTGCGGCGGGGGCCAGAACCACCGAATGGACCTGGCCAGTGCGGTCCTGATCAAGGACAATCATCTGGCGGCGGTGGACGGCGACGTCGGCCGGGCCATTTCGCGGGCGCGCACGGTGGCACCGCCGCACGCGCGGATCGAGATCGAGTGTGACACCGTCGAGCAGGTCGAGGCGGCAGTCGCTCATCACGCCGACATCGTCCTGCTCGACAACATGACGCCCGCTCAACTCGCGGAGTGCGTGCATCTCGTCAACAAGCGCGCGATCGTCGAAGCCTCGGGACGAGTGCGCCTCGAGAACGTCCGCCAGATCGCGGAGACCGGCGTCGACTGGATCTCCGCCGGCTCGCTGACGCACTCGCCGCCAGCACTCGACCTCGCGCTGGATTTCGAGTAGCGGCGGGGGCTGGATGGTGTGGCCTGAACCGGATCCCAAGGCTGCGCCGCATCCGGCTGCCGAAACAGGCACCGTGGGGCCGGACAGCAGGGCGGGTCACGACCCGCCAATACCAGGGCACATTTTGGCGGCTCTCGACCGGCATGGTGCAAGGCAGGCCGCTGAGACGTGCGATCGCTGCGGCGTGGCGGCGGTCGTCGAGCGCAAGTGCAAAGTGGTCTGCCTGAACTGCGGCACGATCCTCAAGTCCTGCGCGGATCTGTAAGACCCTACCGCGCTCCTTCCTGCAGCACGGGGTCGTCGACGTAGTAACCGGCGGCGGCGCGGATCGCGGCGGCGATTGAGCGCCGGGTCTCATCCACAGGGTCCTCGCGGCCGGCGAGCGCCTGGCGCTGGGCGCGAAAGCGGCGGCCAGCCATGACGCAGAAGAGGTCGCAGAGGGCGCGCTCCCGCTCACTGTTTTCGAATCCCTGGACCTCGATCAGCCGCTGCGTCCGCGCGATGACCGCGGCGGTCGCGTACAACTCGATCGCCATGTTGGCCAATCGTTCGAGCACGAGTTGCCGGTCGGTGATCGCGCGCCGGTGTTTCGTGATGGCCCGGTCAGCCTCGACGGCGAGTTGTGCGACGTGTGACTCGAAGTAGCGTCTGTGCTCGGCGAGAGCCGGGTGCAGCTCAGAGTCGATGTGCGGCGTGGCGCCGAGCAGGGAACTGACGCGCGAAGTCATGTATCCACTCACCACGCCGAAGTTGCTCAACGGACGCCGAAGAGCGGCACTCACTTCCTTAAGGCGTGCAGCGGGGCCCTGAATCCCGTTCAGCGCGATGAAGAGGCGCAGCACTTCATTCGCCCCTTCGAAGATGCGATTGATCCGCGAGTTGCGCAGATGCCGCTCGAACGGATAGGGCTGGACGAAACCACGCCCGCCCGCCAACTGCACCATATCGTCGGCGATCCGCCACAGGGCCTCGCTCGCGAACACCTTCGCGCACGCGGCTTCGACGGACCAGTCCGCGTCGCGGCGGTCGGCCTGCGCGCACAGGGCGCCCACCATGGCGTCCACGGCATACGCGTCCGACGCCGCCTCGGCGAGCTTCCGCTGCGTGATCTCGAAATCGGCGAGCGGGTGCCCGAACTGCACGCGCTGGCTCGCGTAGCGCGCCATCTCCCCGATGAAATGCTTGCAACCACTGGCGCAGCCGGCGGCGAGGGTGAGGCGTCCGGCGTTGAGTACGTGCACGGCCACAGAAAATCCCTTGCCGACCTCACCGAGCACGTGGTCGGCGGGCACCTGCAGATTCTCGTACGCGAGCTCGGCCTGTGTCGATCCACGGATGCCCAACTTGTGGACCGTGCCCACCACCCGGAAACCCGGCATGTCGGGTCGGATGATGAACGCGGTCGGGCGCGTCACGTGCTCCCCGCGGCGCTCGACGACCGTTTGAGCGAACGTGGCGATCACGCCTGCCCGCTGGCCGTTGCCGATCCACAGCTTCCGTCCCGAGAGAATCCAGTGTGTGCCATCCGCCGAGCGTGCGGCCTGCGTCTGGATGTTCTGGGCATCGGAGCCGGTTTCCGGCTCGGTGAGCGCATACGCCGCGAGCGTGTCCCCGCGTGCGAGCAGCGGCAGATACCGGGACTTCTGCTCGGGCGTTCCAAACAGCGCGATCGCCTTGGAGCCGAGACCACAGTGCACGCCCACCAGCACGGCGAGGGACGCGTCGGCGGCCGAGATCGCGCTGAAGACCCGGGCGTAGCCGGTCGACGAGAGACCGAGGCCGCCGTATTCACGAGGGATGGTGAGCGCCAGCAGGCCCACGTCCGCGAATGCGCTGATGACGGGCTCGGGAATCGTCTCGGTGGCGTCGAACGCCGCCGAGTCGATCAAGTCCCCCTGGATTCTCCGCAGCTCCCGAAGGAGCCTGGAGACAACGCGCGCTTCGCCGGGATCGCGCGTGTCGAGCGGCGGGGGGTAGGGGAACAGGACATCATCGTGGATGGCGCCGCGAAAGAGACCCCGCACGAACGCGGGCAGTGGTTCAGCCATGCGAGGGCCCGTGCGCAACTTCAGGTGCCGGCTGCGACGGTGCGTGCGCGTGCGGCCCGCGTGCACCGCCGCGCGCGGCGCCTGGACCGCACGGGCGAGTTGCGACGCGAGGGGCGCCGGGTCGGTTTGCGGTGCGTCGCACATATAGTGATGGCAGACGTACGCAGTTGCCGCGCCGTTCATCTCCGGCCGTCCCTCGAGCAGCGCGATTCCCGTTGACAGGTCCGGCGGGCCGCCGGCAAGCACGAGTGAGGGGACGTAGTGGCCGGCAACGACCGCATCCAGCGCGCGGTATCGGGCGTCCGCCGGGTCACCGGCGAGTGCCACGGCGACCGCCCCGTTGACGGCCATGTCGGCCGCGCCGAGTGCGTAGCCGAACGCCGCGGGGTGCCGCGCCATGGGCTCGGCCAGCGTCTCGAGGATGCCGAGCGCGCGCTGGCGCAGGACCGGATCGTCAAGCAACTCGGCGAGATGGAGGTAGAGGTCGATCGTGAGCGACGTGCCCGACGGCACCGCGTTGTCCGGAAGATCGCGCGGCCGGGTGACCAGGGGATCCGCGTCGCGGGCGGTGTCGAACAGTGTGGCGCTGGCGTCGTCCCAGAACCACTCTCCGATCGCAGTCGCGATCTCGCGTGCGAGTCCAAGCCACGCGCGATCGGCGGTCATCTCATATGTGCCGAGAAAGCCGAGCGCTACGGACGCGTGGTCTTCGAGATAGCCGGCGATCTTCGTCACACCCGCGGTATGCGTACGCATGACGCGTCCACCGGCACGCACCATCGTGCGGCGGAGAAACTCCGCGTTCGCCAGAGCGAGAGACCTGTGCTCCGGGCTACCAAATGCGCGTGCCGCCGCGGTCAGGGCGCGGAGCATGAGACCGTTCCACGCGGCGAGAATCTTGTCATCGCGTCCAGGGCGAACCCGGTTCTCCCGCACGGCTGCGAGAACCCCGCGTGCGCGGTCGTAGGTCGCGCGGAGAGCCGGCTCGCTGACGCCGGCTCGCTGAGCGAGGACTGCCGGGCCGACAGTCACGTGCAGGATGTTCGCTCCCTCGAAGTTCCCATCGGGCGTGACCCCGTAGTACGTCTTGACCGCGGCCGACTCCGGCCCGAGCGCAGCATCGATCTCACGCTCCGTCCAGACGTAGAACTTGCCCTCGACGCCGTCACTATCCGCGTCGAGGCTGGCGTAGAATCCCCCATCCGCCGACGTCATCTCGCGAGCCACCCAGGCGATCGTCTCTTCCGTCACGCGGCGCGCCTCGGGATCCGCCGTGGCCTGCCAGAGGTGCACGCCCAGGCGGGCGAGCAGCGCGTTGTCGTACAGCATCTTCTCGAAATGCGGCACGAGCCATACCGCGTCGACCGCGTACCGGTGGAACCCGCCGCCGATCTGGTCGTAGATCCCCCCCCGCGCCATGAGGCGAAAACTCTCTTCCACCATCGCGAGAGCCGGGGCCGAGTTCATCCGAGTGGCGTATCGCAGCAGGAAATCGAGACTCATCGTCTGCGGGAACTTCGGCGCGCCCTCGAACCCACCGTGCTCGCTGTCAAAACGCTCGGCGAGCCCGCGATAGGCGCGGTCCAGCGTGGCCGGGCCGAGGGTGCCGGAGGGCGGCATCGGCGCGCTGGCGGCGGCGTAGATGTCCCGCATCGCCGCGGCCGTTTGCGTGACCCGCTCCCGTTTCGTGTGGTACGCATCCGACACCGAGCGCAGGATGCGGGCGAACGAGGGCATCCCTTGGCGGTCCACCGGCGGGAAATACGTGCCGGCGTAGAACGGCTCGCCGGCGGGCGTGAGGAAGACCGTCATCGGCCACCCGCCGTGCCCGTGCATCGACTGGACCGCCTGCATGTAGACACTGTCCACGTCAGGCCGCTCTTCCCGGTCCACCTTGATGTTGATGAACAGCTCGTTCATCAACCGCGCGGTGTCCGGGTCCTCGAACGATTCGTGCGCCATCACGTGGCACCAGTGGCAGGCCGCGTACCCGACGCTCAGCAGAATCGGCCGGTCTTCAGTGCGGGCGCGCTCCAGCGCCTCGCGCCCCCATGGGTACCAGTCGACTGGATTGCCGGCATGTTGCCGGAGGTACGGACTCGTTTCGGTCGCCAGGTGGTTCGGCATCGGTTCTCGGATTCGGGCCTCGAGCGGCCCCTGCAATCGGCGGTATCCGTGGGTCCGGCGGCCCGGCCCCACCCCGGCAGGGTCCGTCGTGATACATTCGATCGCCATGCATGCCGGCGACCGTCCTCAGTCGCGCCACACGACCCTGACGCCATCTCCGGCGCCGCTGCTGGCGTGGCGGCGGTGTCACCGCTTTGTTGATCGCGGGGGCGGTCTGGCCCGTGGCGCCTCTGCGTGATGCCGCCACGGGCGCCGCGGCCGATGCCCGCCTCCATCTGACGCCCGCGTTCGTCGTGCTGGCGCCATTCAATAATACGCTCGACGCGTTGTCGCTGCTGTCTGTGCGCGAGCACGCGGCGGTGTGGCTCGTGCTGATCGTCGCGTATGCCGCATGGCGGGTCACGGCGAGACGGGCGCGGCGCCGCGCCAATCCGGGGAAGCGGGCCAGCGGCGCCGTGCACGAGGTCCAGTTGCTGGCGGTCGCGCTCCTGTGGCTGGTCGCGGTCTACGCGGCCGGTGCGCTCGTGACGCCGGCCAATGGTTGCGATCGAGTTGCCGGCCAGCGACTCGGACATGGTCACCATCGACTTTCACAGCCACACGAGCGCGTCGCACGACGGGCGCACCTGGTTTTCTCCGGAGCGGAACCGGGAATGGCACCAGGCCGCCGGCTTCAATGTCGCGTACATCTCGGACCACTTCACCTTCGCCGGCGCGGACGCCGGCGTGCGCGCCAATCCACCACGTGCCGGTGACGGCACGATCCTCTTCAGCGCCATCGAATGTCTCGAAGGCGGCCAGCACGTCAACGTGCTCGGTGTGGGGTCTCCCGACTACGCGCTGTTCAATGGCCGCTACCTCGCTGCGGCGGCCATGGAAGCTGCCATTGCCGGCGGGCGCACGCGTCCCGTGGTCGTGCAGACGATTCCGGGCTCGCTCGGCCGCATTCCGCGGGCCGGAATGGCGAGTGTGGTTCCAGTCACCGCCATCGAAGTGGCCGACGCCGCTCCGCGCGGCTTGAGCGACGGTGATCGAAACCGCGCCTGGATTCTGGCGTTGGCGGACAGTCTGGACCTGGCGATCGTGTCAGGCTCGGACAATCACGGTTGGGGGCGCACCGCCGCTGCGTGGAGCGTGATGCCCGTCCCAGGCTGGCGCAGCCTCACCCCGCCCGCGCTCGAGCAGCGCATCGAGGACGGCATCCGGGCGCGCAAACGCCACGCGGTGGCCGTGATCGAGCGCACACGTCCCGTGTGGCCGACGGCGCCCGGCGCGCGCGGGTTTGGCGGCTGGGTCTCGATCGCAATCGGCGCTCCACGTTTTCTCGTGCAGTTCATTTGGCAGCTCACCGCAACGCGATCGTGGCCAGAGCGGCTTTCGTGGATGGCGTGGCTCTGGGCGACCGTGCTGCTCTCGATGTGGCGCGGCGCCCCAGGCGCTGGTGCGCGAATAGAGGCTGTGGTGCGCGAGACTCGGTGAAGCCGGCGCTCCTTCTGCTCGCGGCTGCGGCCGCGATGCGGCTTCTGGTGGCGGCGTTCGTGCCGCTCGTTCCCGACGAGGCGTACTACTGGGAGTGGTCACGCCACCTCGCGGCCGGGTACTTCGATCATCCGCCGGTCATCGCCTGGCTGATCCGCGCCGGCACCGTGATCGGCGGCGTGACACCATTCGGCGTGCGGGCGGGCCCGATCGTGGCCGGCTTCCTGGGCAGCTGCGCCGCGGCGGCGCTCGCCAACCGTCTCGGTGGGCGCCGGGGCGCCTGGCGGCTCGCCGTTCTGCTGACCGTCATACCGCTCGCCGGAGTGGGGCTCATACTCGCCACTCCTGATGCGCCCCTCCTCGCGTGCTCCGCGGTGATGCTGTGGGCGATAGATCATGCGCTGGGCGGCGTCGCTGCGCCGGCCGACAGCGGTGCCGGCCGACCCAGAGCCGCGCGCTCAGGGCGTGGCCATCGGGTGGTGGATCGCGGCCGGCACGGCCCTCGGTTGCGGAGCGAGCTCCAAGTACACGGTCGTGCTGATACCCGCCGCCGTGCTTTTCGCCTTCGCGATCTCGCCAGACCTTCGCGCCCAACTGCGGCGTCCGGGCCCGTACCTCGCCTCCGGCGTGGCGGCCTGTGTCTTCCTCCCGGTCGTCGCGTGGAACGCGCGCCACGACTGGGTGTCATTTCGCTTTCAACTGCATCACGGGCTCGGGCCGGTCACGGGTTCGGCGTTCGTCCGAGAGCTCGGGCTCGCCGGCGGCCAGGCCGGCCTCGTCTCGCCTGTGCTGTTCGTTCTCGCCGCCGGCGCCGCCGCGCATGCGGTGTCTCGCCCACGGACGCCGCGGCGCTTCATGCTTGCGGTGATTTCCATGTTCGTGTGGGCGTTCTTCGCGGCGAGCGCGATCCGGCGCCCGGTGGAGGCGAACTGGCCCGCGATCGCCGTCCTTCCGGCCCTGGTCCTGCTCGCGACGTGGATGCCGGGCGTGCGGCGAGCCCAATGGGAGCGGATCGGAGCCGCCATCGGCGGCGTGATGGTGCTGGCGATCTACTTCCTGGCACTTTTCCCGGTCCCACTACTCCCGGCGCGAGCCGATCCGCTGGCGCGCGCCTTCGGGTGGGATGAGCTGGCCCGAGCGGTAGCCGCCGATCGGACGCACGACAGTGCGGGCGGCTCGAGAGTCTGGCTGGCTGCGGACCGGTATCAGGACGCGGCGGAACTGGCGTTCAACATGCCGGGGCATCCGACCGTGTTTTCCCTCAACCTCGCCGGGCGTCCGAACCAGTATGACCTCTGGCCCACGGCGCGAGACTCAATGCGCCGCGGTGACGCCCTTACGGCCATATTGGATGACGTGCCGGACCCGCCGGCGCCGGTGGCGCGGCTCTCACCGCATTTCTCGCATGTCGAGCGAGGAGCGCTCGTGGAGCTGCACCGGGGCGGGCATGTTGTCGCTCGCCGGCGACTCTGGCATTTTCTTGATCTGGCTACGCCGCTGTAGCTCTGCTCAGCGGCATATTGCACGCGCCGGCCATCTACCGGGGTGGCTCGCGTCCTGTCTTCCTCACATCGCCCCCCGAACATGACCGCCACCGTTCCCGCCGACCTCGACACCTTCTTTGGCTCCAACCGGGCCCGGATCGAGCACGAGCTTTTCGACTTCCTCCGCATCCCGAGCGTGAGTGCGCGGTCCGAGCACAACGCGGACACCGCGCGTGCCGCCCAGTGGCTGGCAGCGGCGTTCGGGGCGGCGGGGTTGAAGGCCGAAGTGATACCGACCCCCGGGCATCCGGTCGTTCTGGGCGAATGGCGCGGTGCGGGTGCGGACCGGCCGACGGTGCTGGTGTACGGCCACTACGATGTGCAGCCCGCGGAGCCACTCGATCTCTGGACGACGCCAGCGTTCGAACCCACCGTCCGCGATGGCCGCATTTACGCGCGCGGCTCGGTGGACGACAAGGGCCAGCTCTACCTGCACGTCAAGGCGATCGAAGCGCATCTGCGCGTTCGCGGACGCCTGCCGGTCAACATCGTCCTGTTGGCCGAGGGAGAAGAAGAAGTCGGCAGCGACAACCTCGGCGACTTCGTGCGGGCACACCGCGACCGTCTGCGGTGTGACGCGGTGGTCATCTCCGACTCATCGATGTTCGCGCCGGGCCAGCCGTCGATCCTCTCCTCGTTGCGGGGCCTCACCTATCTGCAACTCGACGTCGAAGGCCCGTCGAGCGACCTGCACTCCGGCATCTACGGGGGTGCGGTGATCAACCCGGCGACGGCGTTGGCGCGCATCATCGCCACCTTTCATGATGCGAACGGGCGAATCGCGATCCCGGGGTTCTACGATTCCGTCCGCGACTGGGAGCCTGCCATTCGCGCGCAGATGCGGGCGCTGCCGTTCAGCGATGCGACCCTACTCAAGGAAGCCGGCTCGCCCGCGCTGGGTGGCGAGGCGGGGTATACGACCCTGGAGCGGTTGTGGAGCCGTCCGACGTGCGAGATCAATGGAATGCTGAGCGGATATACGGGCGAAGGTGCCAAGACCGTGCTCCCTTCCCGCGCGATGGCCAAGGTCAGTTGCCGCCTGGTGCCGGACCAGGATCCGGCGGTGATCGAGAAACTTCTGCAAGCGCACGTCGAGCGAGTTGCGCCGCCGGGGGTGAGGGTCCGGGTCACCCACCTGCACGGGGGGCGGCCGTGGCGCGCCGACCTGAAGGGGCCCCTGTTCGACGCGGCCACCCTGGCACTGGAAGCCGCCTTCCACCGAGCCCCCGTGATCGTGGGTGAGGGCGGCTCGATTCCGGTGGTGGACGATTTCGCGCAGGCTCTGGGAGCGCCGATATTGCTGATGGGCTTTGGGTTACCCGGGGAGAACGCGCACGCTCCCGACGAGTGGATGAGCGTCGAGAACTTCGAGCTCGGAATGCGTGCGGTTGCGACCCTCTGGGATCTCATGTAGCGTCCTTGGGGGGTGTTGCGCGGACAGCACACCCCATGATGGACGGAGAGCCGCGGGCAGCATCTGGAGCGGCCCCTTCGGCCCGGTGTGGACCGCGACCGACCGCGTTACTATACGAGTTGGACCAGCTCGGTCCACCGCTTGCATTGCAATCGGACTTCCGAGCGTAAGCGTACTGGACTTCTCCCCCGTTCCTCCCCCGGAGGTCCGCTGTGTCCACCCTTGCCGCACGCCTCCCGGGGCGTATTGCCGGTAGCAATGTCCGTCCTGGGCTGGCGGAGCAAATGGCCGCGTTGCTGGCGGATGTCCGCGCGCGGACGGAGCTGCTGATCGCGCCGCTCCGCGACGAGGATCTGCACGTCCAGCATGATCCGCTCATGAGCCCCATCGTCTGGGACCTCGGGCACATCGCGGGGTTCGAGGAACTGTGGTTGCTGCGTCATCTCGAACGCCCATTCACGGGACTGGCCGCGCTGGGTGAGATGCCGGGACTCTTCAATCCGTTCGAGCATCCGCGAAAGGAACGGGGGAAGCTCGTGCTGCCATCGGCGGTCGAATGCCGCGCCGTGATGGCGCAGGTCCGGGAGCGGGTTCTCGATCACTTGTCGCAGGTGGACTTCGAGGCTCCGTCTCCGCTGACCCGTGACGGCTACGTGTATCGCATGGTTGCCCAGCATGAGGCGCAACACGGCGAGACGATCCTGCAGACCGTACAGCTCAAGCGTGGTGTGCCATACCATTCGCCCGGACGTGTCGCGCCGCCGCGGCTTGCGGCGCCGCATCGGACCGGCGCGATGGTACGCTTCCCCGGCGGACCGGTGCAGATCGGGACTGACGACCGCCGCGCGGCCTACGACAATGAGCGTCCGCGCCACGCCGTCCGCCTCTCGGCCTTCGACATCGATGAAACCCCAGTGACGAACGGGGCATATCTCGAGTTCATGGAGGCCGGGGGGTATCGCGATTCTGCGTGGTGGTCCGAAGCGGGCCGGGTATGGCTGGCGGAGTCCGCGGCGCGGGCACCGAAATACTGGCACCGCGAAGGCAGTGAATGGTGGACGCGGACGATGGATGTGGACGCCGCCGCCGATCCGTCGCATCCCGTCGTGCACGTGTGCTACTACGAAGCCGAGGCGTTCGCGCGCTGGGCGGGCAAACGGCTGCCCACAGAGGCCGAGTGGGAAGCGGCGGCGACATGGGATCCAACGAGCGGCACCTCACGGCTATTCCCGTGGGGAGATGCGGCCGCGACGCCGGCGCTCGCCAACGTCGATCAACTCACGTTCGGAACGGCGCCGGCCGGTGCGTACCCGCACAACACGTCGCCGATCGGATGCATGGGGATGATCGGAGACGTCTGGGAGTGGACCGCGTCGGATTTCGCGCCGTATCCTGGCTACGAGAGCTTTCCCTACCGCGAATACTCGGAAGTGTTTTTCGGCGCGGAGTACAAAGTGCTCCGCGGCGGCTCGTGGGCGACACGTGCGATCGCGACGCGCAGCACGTTCCGCAACTGGGATCTGCCCATCCGCCGCCAGATTTACAGCGGCTTCCGGTGCGTCCGCGATGCATAGCGAACCCAATGTCGCCAGGCGGCGTGGCGATGCCGCGATGGTCGCCGACGTGCAGGCGGGTCTGGTCGATCGCGCTCCCGGTGCACAGCTGGAGCTTCCACCGAAGTATTTCTACGACCTCCGCGGATCGCAGTTGTTCGAAGCCATCACGCGGCTTCCCGAGTACTACCTCACGCGAACGGAGCGGCTGTTGCTCTCGACGCGAATGCCGGAGTGGATGGACGTCCTCCGGCCTGGTGCACTGGTCGAGCTGGGCGCGGGGAACGCCGACAAGACGCGGACGATTCTCGATGCGATGCGGGCGGCGAGGGACGAGGTCGTGTACGTCCCGGTCGACGTCAGTGCCGCATTCCTGGACGAGACCGCGGAGAATCTCCGGCGCGAGTACCCCGGCCTGCGCGTCGAGCCGGTCGTCGCTGACTTTGCCGCCGGACTGCGGCTGCCTCACGGGCTCCCACGGCCGATTCTCTACGCGTTTCTGGGGAGCACCATCGGCAATCTCGAGGACAGCGAGGCGACCGAACTCCTCGCGCAACTGCGGCGGGGCATGACCCGGGGAGACCGCCTCCTGCTTGGCGCCGACCTGCTCAAGGACATCGCCGTCATCGAGGCGGCGTACAACGACACGCGGGGTGTGACGGCGGAGTTCAACCGCAACATGCTGCGCGTCCTCAACCACGAACTGGGCGCCAATTTCGATTCCACCGCGTTCGCGCATCGCGCGTTTTTCAGCGAGCGGTCGGGACGAATCGAAATGCATCTCGTGGCGCTCGAGGACCAACTGGTCACGATTCCCGGTGTCGGGCGGCTGACGGTGCCTGCCGGCGATTCCATTCGCACCGAGATCAGCAACAAGTACACGCCCACCCGGCTGACCCGGATCCTTGCCGCCGCGGGGCTTCGCCCCGTGACGTGGGAGACCGACGATGCCGGCGGGTACGCACTGCTGCTGGCGGCGCCGGCAGCCTAGCCGATGCCCACGCTGCGGTGAGTCTCCTGCGATGAGCATCCTGCCGGTGGCGAGGCTGGCCGAGCAACTGCAGCGGGACGCCTTTACCCCTCGTCCTTCGGGTAACGGTTGTCGTTCCCGGATCGGTGCCGAAATCGAGTTCATCCCGGTCGACAGCGACACGCACCGCCGGTGTCCCATCGTGCCAACGCCGGATATGGCGGCGGCCACGCTGCCGCTGCTCCAACGGCTCGCGTACCGCGAGCGCTGGCGCGAGGACCCGTCGGCATCCGGCGCGCCGGTTTTCACGATGCCGGGCGGCGGCGTCCTGAGCTACGAGCCGGGCGGGCAGATCGAGTACAGCTCCCCGCCGGACGCGTCGGTGACCAGGTTGCTCGCCGCGCTGCGGGACACGACGCGGACGCTCCGGGACGAAGCGTCGGCGTTCGGGATCGACCTGCTGACCGTCGGTGTGGATCCCTTCAACGGGATCGAGCGTGTGCCACTGCAACTCCATGGCGACCGGTACACGGCGATGGACGCCTACCTCTCGGCGTGCGGGCCGGCGGGGCCGAGGATGATGCGGCAGACCGCGGCGTTGCAGATCACGGTCGATGCCGGCGAGGATCCGGTCGGGCTATGGCAGGTGCTGAGCGCGGCCGCGCCGTATGTGACCGCAATGTTCGCCAACTCCAGCCGGTACGCCGGCGCATCGACAGGCGATCAGAGCGTGCGGGCACAGACGTGGCGCGCACTGGATCCGGCCCGGACTGGCCTACCAGCGGCGTCGGCAGCCGCCCCGGCTGCCGGCTACACGGCATTTGCGCTCGTTGCGCCTGCGATCCTCCGGCGGAGCGCCGACGGGCGCTATCGGCCGTTCACGGACCTCCTGGCGTCGGGCGACGCGACGCTGGCCGATTGGGGCCCGCATCTGACGACACTCTTCCCTGAAGTCCGGCCCCGGCGGAGCGCCGACGCCGCCACGTTCGAGTTGCGGTCGGCCGACATGTTGCCGCCGGAATCGTTCGCCGCGCCACTCGTGCTGGCGGCTGGCCTCGCATTCGATGCACAGGCGCGCCGCGACGCGGCGGAACTCCTCGGGCCGGCCGATCCCGGTCTGCTGGGCCCCGCGGGTCACGAAGGACTCCGCAATCCTGCCATCGCCCGCGTCGCGCGCGATCTCTACGCCATCGCGATGCACGGATCGGCACGGCTCGGGGAGGCGGTGGTCACGGGAGCCGATCTCGACGCGGCACGGGATTTCGCCGCTCGCTACCTCGAGCGCGATCGGTCACCGGCTGACGATCTCGAGATGCCGGTGGCGGCGCTGGCCGGCAGTCCGGAGCGTGTCGCGGGCGGACCGCACGCCGCAGCGTTCGGCTGAAGCGGCCGCCGCACTTCGTGCGGCCGGCATCTCGAAGCGATACGGGCCGGTCGTCGCCCTCGACGAGGTCACCCTGGAGGTCTCTCCGGGGGAGTGTCTCGCACTGATCGGGGAGAGCGGGTCGGGTAAGACCACCCTTCTCCGGTCGTTCAACGGGATGGTGGTGCCGGACAGCGGATCGATATTCGTCGATGGAACGCCCACGACCACGCTCGATCCCGTGGTGCTGCGGCGTCGGATCGGCTACGTACCGCAGGACGGCGGCCTGTTCCCGCACTGGCGTGTGCGGCGGAACGCCGGGCTCGTCCCATGGCTGCTCGGGAATGCAGACCCGCCGGGGCAGGCCGAAGCCGCTCTCCAACTGGTCGGCCTCGATCCGGCCGTGTTCGGCGAGCGGTGGCCGCACCAGCTCTCAGGCGGACAGCGGCAGCGTGTCGCGATTGCGCGCGCGCTGGCGGGACGGCCCGGCGTGCTGCTGCTCGACGAGCCGTTCGGAGCGCTCGACGCGATCACGCGCGCGGACCTCCAGGAGTCGTTCCGGGCGCTGCGCCGCAGCCTGCGAGTGACCGCGATCCTCGTGACGCACGACCTGCGCGAGGCGACCATCCTCGCCGATCGCGTTGCCGTGCTGCGTCATGGCCGAGTGGAACAGGTGGCGCCACCCGGCACACTCCACACGGCGCCGGCGACACCCTATGTCGCCGAGTTGCTCGCGCGGGCGGGGATCCAGTAGATGTTCCGATGGCTTCCGGCGCTCGTCGTCCTCGCGTTCGGGCCGCTCCAGACGCACCAGCCGGACGCTCGACGTCCCGTCGTCGTCGCCTCCAAGCCGTTCGGCGAGTCGTACATCCTGGCCGAGATGTTCGCCCAGCTCCTGGAGGCGCACGGCATCCGGGCCGATCGCCGGCTCGGGCTGGGCGCCACGCAGATCGCATATGGCGCGCTGCGGAGCGGTGCGATCGATGTGTATCCGGAGTATACCGGTACGGGCCTGATCGCGATTCTCGGCCTGGCGCCGGACCCCGACCCGCGGTCCGTCTTCGCGCGCGTGGCCGGGGCATCCGCCGCGCGGGACAGCGTCCGGTGGCTGCCCCCGCTGGGATTCGAGAACACCTACGCCATCGCGGTCCGCCGCCGCACCGCGGATTCGCTGCATCTCGAGACATTGACCGATCTGGCGCGGTCGGGGAGCGGACTCCGAGGCGGCTTTACCGCGGACTTCATCGGCCGTCCGGATGGATTGCCCGGCCTGGTGCGTGTCTATGGCGTACACCTGCGAGAAGTCCGCGCCTTGCTCCCAGCCGTGAAGTACGCGGCGCTCGCGGCGGGGAGCATCGACGTGATCGACGGATTTTCAACCGACGGGTTGATCGCGCGCTACGATCTGGTCGTCCTGCGCGATGACCGGCACTTCTATCCACCGTATGAAGCGGCGGCGGTCGTGAGCGCGGCGCTGCAACGCGACAACCCGGCGGCGGTCGCGGTGCTCACGGAACTCAGCGATCGCATCGGCGTGGCGCAGATGCGGGCCATGAATCGCCGGTTGGAGGTGGACGGCGTGCCGGTCGCGATCATCGCCGCTGACGGCCTCCGGGCGCTCGGGCTGACACCGGGGGCCGCGTCCGCCACGGCGCCGGCCACGGCGGACCGGGGGGGCCCGCACGCCGGCGACACGGGAGGGCGCCAAGGGCTCGGTGCGTATCTCCGGTCGCAACGAGGTCCGCTGGCCGCCATGACCGCGCGGCATCTCCTGCTCGTCGGGATCTCGCTGGCGGCCGCCATCCTGATCGCGGTCCCGCTCGGATTGGGCCTTCTCGCCATTCCGCGATCCGCCGACATCGTGATCCGCCTGATCGGTGCGATCCAGACCGTCCCCGGCATCGCGCTGCTGGCCTTCATGATCCCGCTGCTGGGGATCGGCGTGGTACCGGCGCTCGTGGCGCTGTTCCTCTATTCGCTGTATCCGATTCTCCGGAATACCTACGAGGGTGTCCGGGGCACCGCTCCCGGCACCGTGGACGCGGGCGAAGCCCTCGGCATGACGAACGCACAGGTGATGGCCTACATCCGGCTGCCGCTCGCGATGCCCGTCATCATGGCGGGGGTGCGCACCGCCGCCGTGATCGATGTCGGCACGGCGACACTGGCGGCGTTCATCGGCGCGGGCGGGCTGGGCGACCCGATCGTGACCGGGCTGGCGTTGTCGGACACGCGGATGATTCTCTCGGGCGCCATCCCGGCCGCCTTGCTCGCCCTCGCGGTGGACGCGCTACTGGGCGCCGGCCAGCGGGTGGCCGCGAGGCGCTGGAACGCGGTATAGCCCCGTCGGCGGCGGGCGTCAGAATCGCCACGTCCGCGTGAGCGTCAGCCCGAACACTCCCGTCAGCGGCGTACTCGGAGCGGTGGAGAGCGTGGGTTGCCCGAGGAGATAGAGCGGCTGGCCGCTCACCTGGATGTTGAAGTGTGAGGCGAACCGGTGCACGACCACGGCGCCCGGAGCGATGCTGCCCTGAATGGCGACGAACGTCCGCGGCGTGAAATACTTGCCGAATTCCACCTGCGTATTCTGAAGGAACGCCGCGCCGCTCCGGGTCTGCGCGACATCGGTGTAGTTGTTGCTCGTGCTGATGTCGAGGACATTGGCGCCGAGCGCGCGCGCGAGGTCGCCTTTGACCTGATCGGTCAGAACGCCTACTGCCTCACCGGCGAGCTGGTTCTGGACGAAACTACCGGCCGCGCCCACGACGCCCCCGCTGCCCTGGACGCCCGAGAGGCTGGAGCTGGAACTCTGTCCCTGCTGCGTGATGCCGCTCGTCGGCACACTGAACGCCAGGTAGCTCAACAGGTCGCTCTGCGAGATCGGCGGCTGCGCATTGCTCGCCAGTGTCAGGCGGAGCGAGTCGAGCGTGCCGCCGATGTTGATCTGGATGGCGATCGCCTCGCGGCCAGGGACCGGCACATCGTACTCCCCCTGAGCCTGGAGCGTGGGATTGAGCTCCGGTGTTCCGATGAACACCGCCTCGCCCTTGTTGATCGTGAATCGCTTGCCGAGCACCGCATATTCGCCGCGGTCCGTCGCGACCGTTCCGTCGACGACGATCGCCTGTTTCTGGCGATCGATGTGGACCGTGATGGGGCGCGGCGTGTAGGCCTCGACGTTCGCATCCTTGTTTCGCACCCACGTGTCGCGGCTCACCCCGACATCGACATCCATCCGGGCGGTCCCCAGCAGTGCGTTCTTGACGGGGATGAGTCCCCTGACATCCGACTTGGATGTGTCGGCGATGTAGTACACCGTGGCGTCGCCGACATCGACGACGTGCTTGCCGTCGGACTCCGGGATGTAGATGACCGTGTTCCGCATCGTCGTCGTGCCCGAGATGTACGGCGCCGTCGTGGGCCCGGCCATGGACACGTTGGCGTCGAGATCGATCCGGCCGCGCTCCCGGGTGCTGAGGACGCGCGCATCCTGCGCCGTTGCCGTCAGGTCGAGCACCGGGACGGCACGGTCGGTCAGGTCGAGCGACCCCGCGAGCTTGAGGGTTCCCTTGGTGGATGGCGTGGTCGCAACGAGCGAATCGATGATCACCGAGTCGCGCGTCATTCGGACGCGACCGGACATGTCCCGCAGCAGCGTCCCCGATGCCACGACTGTCGCCGATCCGCGGTCGAGCGCGAGTGTGCCGCGGGGCTCGGGTTTGGTGATGGTTCCACCAACCGTCACCTGGCCTGTGACGCGTCCGCCGACATCACGGACGGCGGCCGTGAACTGCGGCACGAGATCAAGCGGCAGACTGTCGAGATGCATCTCGGCGTGCATTGGCCGGGCGGGGAACCGCGATCCATTGACTCCGAGGCCGAGATCGATCGGGAGTGCCACGTCGGCGACGGCGAACGGGGTGGACGGTGCCCCTTTTGGCGCCAACTCGGCGCGTGCCTGCAACAGCGTCGTGTCGTACTGGTAGCTGAGAAAGAGATTCGGAAGCGGCCATTCGCGGATCGTTGCGCTCGAGACCGACATCGTACCGCGCATCCGTGGGTGGCGGGTATCGCCCACCATATCGGCCTTGAGTGACAGCACGCCAGTCAGGGGGACATCCTGTTGCGCCAGCGCCGCCAGATCGGCGACCTCGAGATTCTGAATCACCGCGTGCAATCCGTCATGTGAGCCCGGATGTGCCGCGAGGAGACCATCGACCGTGATGTGGCCGTTCCGGCCTGCATTCAGCTCGACGTTGTTGATTCTGACGCCGGCCGTGCCCCAGGCAACCGACGCCGGATGCGCCGCCCGCCAGAGCGTCGTGTCGATGCGGAGAGTGAGAGAATCGTACAGCACTTCCGTTTCGGACGGCGTGTACCGGAAGCGCGCGTCCGCCGCGAAATCGCGTTTCGGTGTCTCTCGTACGTTCAGGTGCACCGTGCCCTCAGGTTTGCGATACCCGACTCGTACATCGAGACCGCTCACCGCGAAGCCGGCGAGCATCGCGGAGTCGAGATGAACCGTCGCAGTGGCCGCCGAGTCGAGACTCGGGGCACCTGACCAGTGGTAGCTCGCGGTCGCGCGCCGGGCGGCATTGCCTTCCGCAATGAGGGAATCGGCTTCGAGGGCGCCTGACACCTCGAACCGCCTGATATTGCCGGTCACGGTGCCGGTCGCCAGGGCCCGGCCGCCCAGTGAATCGCGGCGCAAGGCTCGTGGCGTATCGACGGCGAGCGGCGGCGGCGCGGTGCCGGCGATCGCACGCTGGATCTCGGCGGTGTCGGCTTCGTGCGCCGAATCGGCCCGGGCGCGCGCGACCGCCTCGGCGATGACCGATGGCCGGGGCGCGACCTCCGTCGTGTCGCGGGGAATGAGCTTCTCGAACGCGGTGAGCGAGTTAGCCTCGGCCCGATAGGTGAGCGAGCCGCTCCGGTCGCCGGTCAGGCCGAACGATCCCTGCACGTCCAGGGTTGCGGCGAGTGCCTGGATATGCGCGGCCGGGATCTCGAGCTGCCCGGAGTCGGCCGTCGCGCGCACGTGCACGCTGTCCACCTTGAGACTGTCGAACGCCGACGCCTGTGCGTCCGCCGCGAATTCGGCGCGCATCGTCGCCGGTGCAGTCCCGTGGCCTCGCACAGTCGCCGTCGCGGTCAGTGATGTATGCGGCACGGCGATGGACATGCTGTGTGCATCGAGCAGGCGGGCCGTTGCGGCGAGGTCGTAGCCGAGGACTGGTGCGGCGAGGTCGAGATGCCCGTCCACGGCCAGTCCGGCCGAATCGGGAGCGCCAGGCGGCGCGAGTCGCGCATGGATCTCGACGTCGCGCATGGCGCCGGCGACGCGAATCGTGCCCGACTCCTCGCCAGACAGCTTGGCATCCGGAACGAACAGCCCGACGGTCGCGAGATCGAGCGGTGTGAGCTCGGCCGACATGTTCACCCTGGAGGGGCGGAAGCCGGCGGCGACAGGGGGTGCGCCGGTCCGGTGCGCCCGGCCATCGAGCACGCGCTTCTGCGGCGCGTCGCCGGCCTGCGCGGAGGAATCGCGGGCAAAGTCCACATCGCCATCAGCCACGAGATGGGAGTACGCGCCGCTCTCCCGGTGCTCGAGGTCCGCGTGGGCCGTGAGTGTCTCGGTCGTGGAGCCGTCGAGGGTCGCGGATCCGGTCAGGGTGCCGCCGACCGGGAGCGACTTCATCGCGATCCGGCCGAGCGATACCTGCAGGGGGTCCAGCGTCACCACGAGGTGGCGCGCCCGATAGCCACCGTGGTCGAGACCGATCTCTCCGGTGGCCGTGACGTGACTGTCGCCATCCGTGGCGTTGGCGAACGCCAGATCCGCATCGATCGTCATCGCCCCGGTGCTGCCTCTGGCGACCGCGTGGCCAGCAGCTATCCCCTGGCGAGGGAGCGAGAGGCCGGGATGGAGACGTTCGATGAGGCGCGTATCGACACCGGAGAATCGGATGTCGGTGTCGTGAATGACCAGTGAATCGCCGATCGTGACGTCGATGTTTCCCGTTGCACGCGCCGTTTCCACTCGTGCGACGAGACCGCGAACGGCATACCGCTGCGCGCGCCCGCGCCAGGTCGCGGTGAACTCTCCGCTGGCCGTGGCGTCGCCCGGAAGGCTGGGCTCGGCGAACTGCGCGTCCGCGAGGGCGACTGGATTGGCGTGGGCACGAACAGCGAGGTCTCCGCTGGTGAGCCCGTACGTGACCCGGGCGGTGATCCGGGACCGCGGCATCAGCACCGTGGCCTGCGGCATCCAGAGCGAGTCGCCGGTGAGGTACAGCGTGCCCGCGATATCGCGAACGGTCGCATCCGGCGGGCGGAAGAGCGCGAGATCGGTGCTGAGCGACGCGATGCGCGCGAGCTTGACCGGATGATCCGGGTCGGCGAGCCGGAGCGTGTCGATGCGCGTCGTCACCGCGTGCGCGGCGATGGTCTTCTCGTATCCACCCGGGACCGCCGCCACCATCAGGCGTGCGTTCGGGCTCAGTGCGGCTTCGATCGCGCTATCGCGCGCCGCGCCGCTGAGACTACTGTCTGGGCGCCACGGCATGCGGATGGTGACGTCGCCACCGATGACCCGGACGGCGGTCATCGCGAGCCAGCTACCGAACCCGCGTTGTGCGGTGTCGGATGGTGCGCCGCTGGCAGGGAAGACCCGCGAGTAGTTCCAGACGCCGTCGGCTCCCTCAACGAGCACGACGACGGGATGGTCCAGGACGACATCGTGGAAATCGAGACGTTTGTGCAGCAAGTCCTTGATGGCGTAGTGCACCTCCGCGCGGCGCACGCTGACGAACGGCCCGCCAGTTGAATCCGCGATCAATGCGTCGGTGATGACGACATCGTGGAGCAGGTCGCCGTCCAGGTGGCCAATGCGGACCGTGCCATGTACGGCGCCGCTCAGGAAATGCAGTGCGACGCGCCTGGCCCGTTCGTGACCCCACGATGTGCCCGTGACGATGAACACCGCCGCAGCGGCCAGCACCACGATCGCGCCAACGATCGCTCCCCCGACGACGAGGATCCGCCGGAACAGCCGTGCCCCGCGGGCCGCGATCGGCGGGGTCGTCATCTAGAACGCCTGCCCGATTGAGAGATGGAGGCTCACCCGGTTCAATAACCCCTGGAACCCGCCCTCGGTCCGAGCCGGCGCGTAAATCCGTTGGCCGGCCGACGCGGGCGTGCCCGGTGGTCCGGAGACCACCACGATGCGGCCGGTCCCATCCTCAGTGAGAACGACGAGCCGTTCCGTCGTCAGCGGATTGATGCCGACGTCCACGCGAATAGGGCCAACGACCGACAGGTATCGGATGCCGAAGCCGGGTGTGATGGCGCTGGTGCCGCTCGTCGCAGTCTGGAGATTGCCTTCGCCCACGATGCCCGCGTCGACGAACACGGCGCCGCCGAACTGCTGGTAGATGGGGAATCGGTATTCGGCACCGGCCTCGAGGAGCGTTCGTCCGCCCAGGGCTTGAGGGGTGAAGTTCGCGTCCGCCAGGTACGGGACACCGTTGACCGGGCATTGTTGAATGGGCGTCGACGCGGGACACTGATTGGCGGGTCCACGGAGCACCTTGGGCGCGATCGTCAGTACGCGTGGCCCGAGCTGGTTCTCGCCGAACCCGCGCACGGACTCCGAGCCGCCGGCATAGAAGCGTGCCGTCGGGTGCAGGATGTTGGACGACGTATCGCCGATCGCGGCGCCCGAGCCACCGAGAGGGGAAACGGCGCCGATCCGGCCATTGAACGCGAGCACGGACCGGCCAATTGGGCGATACATCAATGCGGTGGCATAGCCGCGCACATACCGGAAATCCGACAGCGTGTATTGCGACGCGTACTGGATCTCCGAGCGCGCCACGAACCCGGACGTGGGGTTGAGCGGATCGTCGCTGCGGTCGATCTGAGCGGTCACACTGAGTGGAGAGAGCCGGCCTTTGGACTGCAGCGCATCGCGCGTCGCGGCATCGCAGACCCCATAGTCCACACAGAAATAGACGTCACCCGCGTCGACATGCGTGACCTCGTACTGGTAGCCGAGCGTGAGTGGCGCGCGGTCGGCGAGGTCGTGGGTAAACGTTGGCGTCAGGCCGTATGCGTTGTCCACGTACACGCCAGGCGCGACGCGGCGATGGGCGAAGACCCCAGCGCTCAGCGTGTTCTCCGGTGCGAGGAACCAGGGTTGTGTGACCTTGGCCGTGATGTTCCAGGTGGGCGACAGGAACGGATTCGGGTCGGTGCCGGGCGGGATCTCCTTGAATCCGTTGTTGAATGCCGTGTAGAGCCCGTGCGCGAACAGGTTGCCGAGGCCGCCCTGGATCACGAGCTTGCGAGCGCCGCCGACCCAGTTGTAGTCCGTGAAGTCGCCCGAGAGCTGGAGGAAGTCGACGGTCGTGAAACCGATGCCCGCGACCACCTCTCGTGGCTTCGCCTCGTCCACATTCACGAGGATCGTCTTGGCGCTGTCGGTTTTGTCGCGCGCCGTGTCGACGGTGACGGCGGCGCGGCGAAAGAGACCCGTCTGGTAGAGTGCGCGCTGGCTCCGCTGCACGTCGCCGGGCAGGAAGAGCGATCCCGGGCGCAGAAACAGTGCGTGCCGGATCGTTTGTGCGCTCACCTTGGTGTTACCGGTGACGACGATCGTGTCGACCGTCGTCCGGCAATGCGGGACAATCGCGATCTTGACGGCGGCGGTGCCGGCCGTGATACGCCCGGCGGCCGCGGCGGCGCGGGTGGCGGAGTCCGAGGGAGGCTGCCCGGTCAGCGTAAACGTGGTGTCGATCGTCGCGTCGGCGAAGCCGCGGCTCCACATCCACCGGGTGAGCAGGGTCGCCGTGGTATCGAACTCGAAGAGATCGAGCGGCTCATTGACGCGGAGCCGCACGAGACGCCGGCGGTTCGAGGCAGGGAAGAGCGAGTCGGGCAGCAGGGCGATGGCGGCGATGCGGGTCGGGGGTCCTTCGTGGATCGTGAACCGGACGCGCACGACCGTCGGCGTGCGATAGGTCACCGTCGTATCGACCGATGTCAGGCGGTACCCGCGCTTCCAGTACAGAATGCGGATGCGCAGGACATCTCGCCGCAGCTCATTGCGATCCAGGTAGAACCGCTGGAAGAAATACGGAGATTTCGACACGACGCAGAACGGGAGATAGAACAGGCCGCGGCAGTGGGACTCGGTCGTCGAGATGCTGCCTTCGACATCGCCGGCCGGGATGGCGTGGGCTCCCCGGATCGATACCTGCTCGATCTCCGGTCGCGCACGGCGGCCAATCAGGCTGTCCCGGGCGATGGCCGCGGTCCGCGTGGCCCTGCCGGTGTCGGGTACAGGCGCCGCCACTGTTGTGGCCGGGTGCGCCGTGTCCTGGGGCGTGCCCTTGGCCGCGCCCTTGGTTGCGCTATTGGCGGTGTCCTGGCCGAATGCGCTGGCCGGGCCCGCGGCGGCCACGGTGACGGCGAGGACCACGGCCCACACGAGCCTTCCCGGGCCCGCAGGTGGGTAACCGGTCAATCGCTGGGGCCCGAGCCGGTTGGACCGGCGACGCGCACGGTGCATGGCTTCGCCGAGAAGGGCAAGGCACGGGCCGGATATGGTGGCCGGCGGCTGGCGAACCGCCGCTTTCTACAACCCGCTCAGCAGTGCGTCGTTGCTCGGCGTTGCCGCGATGCGCTTGATGAGCCACTCCATCGCCGACTGCGGCGGCATCTGCTGCAGACCGCGTCGGAGCGTGTAGACATGCTCTAGCTGATCGGGACGGAAGAGCTTGTCCTCACGACGCGTGCCGCTGGTCGCGACATCGATCGCCGGGAAGATCCGCTTCTCGGAGAGCGACCGATCGAGCTTGATCTCGCAGTTGCCGGTGCCCTTGAACTCCTCGAAGATGACGTCGTCCATGCGCGAGCCGGTCTCGACGAGCGCGGTCGCGATGATCGTGAGCGAGCCGCCGCCGTGTTCGGGAGCGACCGAGCGGGCCGAGCCGAAGAAGGCCTTGGGCTTGGCCATCGCGGTGGAATCGAGTCCGCCGGACAGCGTGCGGCCGGTGCCGCGCTCGACGGTGTTGTAAGCGCGCGCGAGGCGCGTAATCGAGTCGAGCACGATGACGACATCCTTGCCCAGCTCCACGAGTCGGCGTGCGCGCTCGAGCACCATCTCGGTGACATCGGTGTGGCGATCCGCGGGCATGTCGAAGCTGGAGGCAACAACCTCGCCATAGCCCCAGGTGATCATCTCGCTCACTTCCTCGGGGCGCTCGTCGACGAGGAGAACGAGCAGGACGGCCTTGGGATGGTTGATCGCCACGCCCTCGACGATCGCCTGGAGCAGCATCGTCTTGCCGGCGCGGGCCGGGGCGACGATCAGGGCGCGCTGGCCGTAGCCGATCGGCGCGATGAGATCGATCGCGCGGCGCGTCAGCTCGGGTCCGCCCTTGGCGGGCCGTCCGGTCTCGAGCTTGAGCTTGCGCTCGGGATACGAAGCGATGAGCGAGCCGAAATCCGGACGGCGCAGCGGCGAGTGCGGGATCGGCGCCGTTGATCTGCGTGACATCGACGACGATGACGCGACCTCGCTGGTCGTGGCCGGTGGTGGCGAATGACCGGATCACCGCGACGCAGCGTGTACTGGCGCATGACGTGCGTCGGCACGTACGCGTCGCCCGGCTCGGCGAGGTAGCTGTGCCGAGGCGCGGCGGACGAAGCCGCCATCGCGCTGCGGCATCGAACCAGCCCGTCGTCTCGCCGTCCGCGATGACTGGAACCGGCGGTCCGTGGTGCGTCTGGGCGCGGCTGGTGTTCCCGGTGCGGGTTGCCGCGCCCGCGGTGGCGCCGGCTGTTGCGGCCGTGGGAGCCGTGCTGGCGGCGGCCGTTAGCGTTGTGGCTGTTGTGGCCGCCCTGCGGGCCCGGCCCGTTCTGCGCGTTGTGGTTCTGGTTGCCGCCCTGACCGCTTTGGCGTGGCGCGGGTGTGTTGTCGGAAAAACCTCCCTGTCCGCCGCCCGGCTGGGCAGGCGCGCTGTCATCGGGAGACCGCGAGGCGCCGGGACCAGGGTCGCTTCCCGCCGCGGGTTCGCTCCGGCGGTCGGAGAACTGCTCCGTCACGGCGGGGCGGTCAAAGGGCGGGCTGTCCGGCGAGGCCGGTGCCCGATCCTGGGGTTGGTGGGAATCCACCGCGGGTGTGCTGTCATTGTCGCCGCCGTCGCGATACGGATTGGGTTCGCTGGTCGCGTCGGCTTGGGAGTCGGCTGGGGCGTTGCCAAACGGGCGAGGCCCACGGCCGCGACAATGGGGACGTCGGCGTTCGTTCATTTATGTGGGTGTGCTATGTGGTCGTGCGCAGTCCGCGCAACTTCTACTGCTTTGGCTCCCCAGTTCCGGGGGCGCGGATCGGTCACGCGCGTGCGGCGGCCGGCGTCTACAAACGCGTCGCCGCGTCAATCGTGGGACGCAACCAAGATCGCGCGTCTCCCCCAATTGCGCAAGGTCGTGCCGGGTTGAGTGCCTCATCCGGCCCTCATGCGGGGTGGTTCACGCGTCGTTCGCCGCCCGGGTCGCGGCGTCCAGCCCGCGCACGAGGTTCACGGTCCGGCGGCACAGGTCGATGATCCGGTCGACGGCGGCCCGGTGTTCGGGCTGCAGGGGTTCCATCGCCAGCAACTGCGCCTCGGCCATGAGCGCAGCGAGCGGATTGTTGATGGCATGACGGAGATCGAGCGCCACCTCGCCGGCGGCGGCGAGTTGTCGTTCTGTGTACCTTGATCGCGTGTCTTTGTCCGACGTCTCATCCATGATTGTTCCGCCTCCAGATCGAACGCCTCGCACCGATCGCGCCACCGATTCCGGTGCCGACCCCGCACCCCACGCCGCGTGCGCGGACCGCCCCCCGGACCCGCGGCCCGTTTCACCGTCCGGCGATCTGCGTGCAGCGATGGCCGAAGTGGTGGAGCAATACCGTGCCTCTGCCAACGTCACGCACCTCCATCTCCGGCTCGCGGCTCTGGCGACGGGTGCCACACCAGATTCACTGATCGCGGCGGTCGAGCCGTTCCGCGACATCCCGGAAGTTGCAGGTCCCATCTATGAGTGCATCGTGGCGGCGCAACCCGCGAACGCTCGTGCCTTGGTGATACTCGCCAACGCCTACTGGCTTGCAGGGCGCGGGCCCGACGTCGTCGGCGAGCTCGCGGCCCGGGCGCGGGCGGCCGATCCTTCCAACCGGGGGGCGTGGCACCTCTGGGCTTTGTCGGAGCCCAGCCCGCGCCGTCGCGTCGAGCGATGGCGCAAGGTATGCCAAACATTCCTCGATGACGATCTCGCGCGGGCGAATCTGGCGGACAACGCCGCCAGTCTCGCCGGTGCCGAGCATGATCCCGCGGCCCTGCAATTGGCGTTGGAGACCTACGGGGAGCTGCGCGATCGCGCCACACACCCGCAGCAGCAATCCGCCCTCGATCAAGCCATCGCCACTCTGCGGACCTGGAAAGTATAAGGCCAGTGGCGGCGGTGGTATTGCGGCCCGCTGACAGGCAGTAGACGATCCAGTCCCCGGGCCGATTCGCCGGCCGGTCACCGCCGCCGTCCGGCCGGACTCGGCCGGCCCCTGCAACCTGTCCGTGTCCGGCCTCGTAGGGAGTGGTGAGAGAGAATTGGTACCAGTTTCCGCCGACGCCGCATACGGAGATTCGCGCCATGCCGGGTCAAGGGTCCACAGGCAACGTGATCGCTGCCCTCGCCAGCTTCTTCATACCGGGGCTGGGGCAGTTGCTTCAGGGACGGCTGCTCATGGCGGCGTTTCAGTTCTGTCTGGCGGCCATCCTCTGGATCTTCTGGCTCGGTTGGGCGGTGCACCTGTGGTCGGTTCTCGACGCGGCATTGTACAAGCCGTAGCCCCAGGCAGTAGCCGCATGCAGTAGCCGCGCATGCCGTAGCGGCGCCGGATCAATGTCTGCGCCGGGGATCCCCGCGATACCATTCATCCAATGCTGACTGCCATCGTTCGCGTGCCGAGCCGGCGCCTTCCCGAGTGCGAGCTGTCGTTCCTTGAGCGGGAGCCGATCAATGTGGCCCAGGCGCGGGCGCAGCACCGCGCCTATCAGTCCGTGTTGCGCGCGGCGGGAGCTCGTGTGACGGAACTCCCGGCGCTCGACGATCTGCCGGATGCCACGTTCGTCGAGGACGCGGCGATCGTGCTCGACGAGTGCGCCGTGTTATCACCGATGGGAGCGGCGTCCCGGAAACCGGAATCGGAGACGATGGCCGCGGCGCTGGCACCGCACCGGCCGGTCGAGTGGCTCACCGCGCCGGCGACGCTCGATGGCGGCAATGTGCTGCGGCTGGGACGGTCGATCTATGTCGGACAGACGCCGCGTACCAATGCGGCCGCGGTCGCCCAGCTCCGGGCGCTCGCCGGGCCGCTCGGTTACACGGTGACCGCGGTGCCGGTCTCGCGCTGCCTGCATCTCAAGAGTGCGTGCGCGCGCCTTGACGATGAGACCGTGCTCGTCAACCCGGAATGGATCGACCCCGCCGTGTTTGGCGGGCGGCGCATTGTACCCGTTGCGCGGGACGAACCGTGGGGTGCCAACGCCGTCCGCGTGGGCCGGACGATCATCTTCCCCGCGAGCGCGCCGGGGACGCAGGCGATCGCCGGTGCACAGGGCTTTCCGACCACTGCCGTGGACGTGTCGGAACTGCAGAAGGCGGAAGCCGGCGTGACCTGCCTCAGTCTGGTGTTCGAAGCGCAGCCTGATCGGGCGTAGATTTTCCGGCATGCCCGAAGCGGCCGATCCGCAGTTCGCCGGACGCGTTCGCGCGAGCTTCGCGCGGCAGCCGATGATGCAGACCATTGGGGCCACGCTGGAGACGCTTGCGCCCGGGCGCGCCGACATCAGTCTGCCGTTTCGTCCGGATCTCACACAGCAGCACGGGTACCTTCACGCCGGCGTGGTGGCGACGATCGCCGACAGCGCCTGCGGCTATGCCGCGTACACGCTGATGCCGGCCGGGGCGTCGGTGCTGACCGTGGAGTACAAGATCAATCTGCTGTCGCCGGCCGACCGGTGAGCGCTTCGTCGCGCGCGCGGGCGTGATCCGGCCGGGCCGGACGCTGACCATCGTGCAGGCTGACGTCTTCGCCTCGGCCAACGGCGACGAGCGCCGGATCGCGACCATGCTGGCGACGATCATCACCCTGCGCGACCGCTCGGACCACCCGGCGTAGCCGCGCGACACCGCCCGCCAGCGCGCCCCGCGGCACCAGGTGCTACGCCGACTCCGACGCCTGGGACGCGGGGCAGAGTGCGGCGATGGCCGAGAGGACGTCATCCAGCTTGAACGGTTTTCTGATGACGGGACACTGGCACTCATCGATGAGCGCCTGAGCGCGCTCACTCACGTCGCCAGTGGAGAAGAGCGTCCGCTGGCGCAGATGGGGCTGCAGGGACGCGGCCAGATGGAACAGCACGTCGCCCCGGACATCGGGGATCCGCAGATCGAGAAACAGCACGTCGAAGTGGCGAGATCGCAGCATCTCGTGCGCCGCCTCGCCGGAAAGCGCGGATTCGACGTCGTAGCCCGCGCGCGAGAGGGCGATCGTCAGCGCGCGGCAGATCGATGGCTCGTCATCCACGACGAGCACGCGCCGCGCCGGCACGGGTCCCGGCGGCCTCGCACGGACGGGCATCATCGGCCTCACGCCAGTCGCGGGCCTGAAGGATGATCGGGCCATGACGCGTCGTACCCCGGGATGATCCGAGCCCCGTCGGGGGCGGGTGCGACATCGGTGCGCGCGTGCACGGGAAGATCCCAGACTGTCGCCGCGCCGGCGAAGCGAGCAGGCTGGGGCGGTGCCAGCGCGATTGCCGGCTCCGGTGGCGGGCAGAGCCAGGTCGCGAGCGTGTCGACGAACTCCCACGGGCGTATCTGGCGCCGGACGGCTCGCGGCGTGACACCGATGACCTCACGCATGTGCTTGGCCATCATGCGCGGCGCGCTATACCCGACCTTGGCGGCGATCGCCTCGAGCGACTGTCTCGGGTCACGCGCATAGGCGTATGCGCGCAGCAGGCGCGCGCCGACGAGGAGTGCGCGAGGTGATGTGAAGCCGGCAATGGCCAGATGCCGGTACGCGGTCCGGATCGTCACGCGCGCCGTGGTGGCCAGGTCGCCGACATCGTGAAAATCGGTCGGCTGCCGCACCAGACGCTCCACCGCGCGGGTGAGTGCCGGCGGGAGGCCGGCGAGGGCGGGCGCGAGCCGGTCGAGGAGCGCGACACTCAGTGCGTTGCCGGGCTGGCGTTCGAGCATCTCGAGAAACCGTCGCGGCTCGTCGTCGTAGCGGTGCAGGACGATCTGATGCACCGCCTGATGCGCGCTGTGCCGGCCCAACTCGGCGATCGCGCGAAATGAAAGCGGCGACACCGGAGTGTAAATCACGACCGGCGTCGCCGGATGCACATCGAGTGCGGCGGCCAGCGCGGCGGCGCGCGACACGCCGTCCGCGCAGGGATCAACCACGACGACATCACTTGTCGCGCGACGCAGCTCCTCGATGAATCCCTCCCAGCGGTCGGGCGCGGTGAGGATGTGCCCACGCGTTCCCCCCAGTACAACCCGAAGGTGTGACTGGAGCGGCGGGGGCAAATACGAGAGTACATCGAGGCTTACGGCACGCACGTGTCAGGAAAATGCACCTTTCTGGCAGAAAACGCACCTTTTTGGCTCGCCAGGGACCGGTACCTTCGGCTCGCGAATCGGACCAATGACTTCCGTACCCCTACTCAAACACCCTATAGAGGCCCGAATGACCAAACGCAAAATCGCCTTCGCTATACTGACTCTGCTCACGGCTGCCGTGGCCGCTTGTTCGTCCGCGACGGCGCCGGTGCAGGATTGCGGCGGGGGAGTGAGCGCCGGATCAGGTACCTGCCACTAAACGGTCCAGCTCGGTATCTGTAAGACAGGCGGGCCACGAGGGATTCCCTCGTGGCCCGCCTGGCATCCGTGCTCTCGGTGGACCAGTGTCCGGCTACACCCCGGCGAGCTGGCGCATCTCGGACACCGCGTCGGTGACATCCTGGAGCTCGGCCGGGACAGGCCGTGCCGCACGGCGCTCCGCCGCGGCCCCGCGCTTGACGGCGGTGGCCAACTCCTCGGCCTGGAAGAGCAACTGGTTGTAGTGGTGCGTCTCCGCGAGCTCGGTCGCCTGCTCAAGGGACCGCAGCGCTCTGCCGTTCTTACCGAACGCGTGGTAGCCGAACGCGGTGTAGTAGTGGTACTGCGCCATCAGGAACGACGGCAGCCGCTCGCCCATCAAATCGGCGCGATAGCTCTCGAAGACCGCTTCGTTGGTCTGCAGGGCCGAGATTTCGAGCAAATTGATCATGGCCAGCCAGCGGACGTACTGCTCCTGTGCCGTGTTGGCGAGCACCATATAGGAGTCGCGCGCCACGTCCAGCACGCCGAGCTGCACGAACGCGTTCGCGAGGTCGGCGAGGATACGATCGCGCGATGTCAGGCTGCGGGTGAGCGCCAGCGCGCCGTAGGCCAGGCGCGCCGCGTGATCGTACTGCCCGCGCCAGTGGGCCACGAGGGCGCGGTCGTGAAGCGCCATGGACCGCACATCGGAAAACGCCGGGGGCGCCGCTTCGACGATGATCGCGTCGAGCATGGACTCGGCCCCGGGAAGATTTCCGCGGGCGAAGGCCACCGAGGCCTGGCCGATGCGCGCGTGCATCGCTTTCGCCGCATCACCGCGCGCGATCGCAATCTCATGCGCGCATCCGTACGCGGTGCCGGCGGCTGTCCAGTCATCCTGAATGCGGAGGCAGTAGCCGAGCCGCATCTGGGCATCGATCGCGACATCGCTGTCCATCGACGGCGGCACGTGGCGGATCAGCGCGCGATAGACATCCGCCGCCAGGGCATAGCGGCCATCGTAGTCGAGCGATCGCCCGTAGCCCATCAGATGGCGGCCGATCTGCAGCAGATCCGGCGAGTCCGCCGACTCGCCGGCATCGACGATCCGCGAAAGGATCTGGCGCGCGGCCACCGCAGCAGGAATCGCATCGATCGCGGACCGGACGGCGCGGATACCATAATCCGATGCGCGCGACGCATCGGTGCCGCTCATCCAGGCGTCAACGAGCAGAAGCACCTGCAGGCCAGCGTTCATCGCCGGCCAGTCAGCGTCTCCTTCGCTCATCCCGCCCAGGATGCCGAAGTACGCCAGGTGTTCGATCGAGCCCGCTACGCTACTTGCCACAGCACCTCGTTCAGCGCGTTCCGCCGCGTTGCACGCCATCGTGACCACACCCACCATCACGCCCGGCTACCAGCTCTGGAATCTCCATAATAAGGACGACGCACCGTCCAAACGGTCAGGAGAACCGACAGGTCCGCGGCACTGTATAGTTTTGCGACAGTTCCCGCGTCCGGATTACTGAAGATAGGGCGAAACAACTCACCGGACCGTGCCGCGGATCACGAAGCGGGGGGCCGGCCTGGCGTCCTGGCCGTGCATGGCGACCGGGTCGTGGCTATTGGCCGTTCGAGACGTAGCGGGCGTTGGTTTTGTCGAGGGCGTCCAGCGTGTGTTCCAGCGTCTCCGAATACACCTCGACGCGCGGCAGTCGTTGCGGATCAAAGCCCGGATCATTGGGACTCGGGGCCGGCCCTCCCGAAACTTCCAGCACTGCATCGAACCGGTAACTGACCACGCGCCCCGTCTTCGGGTCGGTCCAGCTTCCCGCGTGCGCCAGCGCGCGATTCTTCGGCCAGATGCCGAGTGGGAGCGCGAAGGTACGCACGTGATAGCCGGGGACGGCAGAGTCGATCGCCAAATCGCCGCGGGCGATCTGCTCCTGCACGACCGCATCGGAGTACTTGCCGAGGTTCGCGTGCCAGAGTGTGTGGCCACACAGCTCGAAACCCTGCTGATTGAGGAACTGCACCTTCTTGAACCGCCACGCCGAGCGCTGGCCCTCGATCCCGCGTTCGCCAAAGAACGCGTGGCCCGCCGCGGCGGCCGGGAGCATGCAGAATACCGCGTGATTGCCCCAGTCGGGGTGCGCGGCGTGAAAGGCCAGCCAGATCCCGATCGCGGATGTGGAATCGATCTCCAGTGACCCGTCATGCTCGATATACCGGAACTGCGACGGCGACGCATCGTCGAACGTGAAGACGACGGGGGACATTCCCGCGGGAAGATCCATCTTGTGATCGAGAATCTGGGACACGCTCACCGGGCGGTATCCGCGGTCGTAGAGCATCTGGAGGGACCGCCGGAAATGCTCGCGGTCAACGGTCCAGCGCGACTCGTGGTCCCCGATGATGTGGTATTCGAGGATCGGTATGCGGCCGTGCGTGTTGGGCGGCCGGCTCGCCGCGGCGGGCAGATGGCGCGCAGTGGCCGCGCGGTGATTCGCGCTGGGCGCGGCGGTTGCCAGCGCGAGTGTGCAGTACAGCAGTGTCTTGAGCATCACCACACGAGACGGGCGAAGGGTGTCCGGCGATACGGGTGCGCCGGCCTCCTCAGCCAAGCAGGCCGGCGGGCGCTCCCTGCGTATACCCTGGGAAGATGACATCGAGGCGCTGCGCGCCGAGATGCCGGGCGGCCACTTCCGAGAAGACGGCGCGGAAGTCGGTGGTCAGGGCGAGATCGCGTCCCTCGTAGAGCTGCTCCGGTTCCAGCCCCGGCCACCGGCCATGGACTTTCCCGCCGTGGACGTTGCCGCCGACCACGAACATCGCGCCGGCGTGGCCGTGGTCCGTGCCGCCATTGCCGTTCTCGCGGGCCATGCGGCCGAACTCCGACATGGAGAGGATGGTGACATCGGCCATCCGGTCGCCCAGATCGGCGACCAGCGCACCGACTGACTGGGCGAAGTCCTCGAGCCGCTGCGCGAGCTGGCCGGTCGCGCCGCCCTGGTTGACGTGTGTGTCCCAGCCCCCGACGTCGGCGAAGGCGATCTCGAGTCCCACCCCGGCTTTAATGAGCTGGGCGATCTGCTTGAGGCGCTGGGCGAACGGCGACCGCGGGTATACCGCATTGTTGGCCGGCTGGTATTGCTGGGGATTTGCGGCGCGCAACATTCGCACCGCGTCGAAGGTCTCCGAGCCGGTCGCGTGCACGATGTCCGCCGAGCCGGTGCGATAGAGTGCTTCGAGGCGCTCGGCCTGCGTTCCGGTCGCGCGCACCGAGAACTCGTCAAGACTGTTCATCGCGATCGTCGGGGCCGGACCCTCGAGGATGCGTGGAGTCTGCGGCGCAAACGCGACAGCTCGAAAGGCAGGGGAGTGATCCCCGGCAGCCCGGGCGCCACGGGTGGTGTCCTGCAGTTTGCACTCGTCGCACGTGCCCTGGACCGCCAGATACCGATTGAGCCAGCCATCGGTCGTCGTCTTGTCGTCGGGCGTACCGCTCTCCATGTAGTCCTGCGCATCGAAATGCGAGCGCGTCGTGCTCGGGCTCCCGACGGCGTGGATGATGGCGAGGAGCTTCTGGTCATAGAGCGGCTTGAACGGCGCCAGCGAGGGGTGGAGTCCGAAGAATCCATCCAGATCGATCGCGGCGTCTCGAGCCCCGGCAGCGGGCCGGGGCACCGCGATGGTGGGACGCATGGCGTAGTACGCTCGCTCCCCATGCGGCACCACCACATTGAGCGCATCGGCGGCGCCACGCTGGAAGAGGCAGATGAGGACCTTGCCTTTGCGTGTGGCAGGCAACTCCATGCCGAACGCGGTGCGGCGCAGGAAGCTCGGGCTCAGCCCCATCGTCACCAGGGCCAACGCGCCGGATTTGACGAACACTCGGCGTTGCATGGGATCTCCTAGCGGCGCTGGAATTCGGGTGCGCCAAGTGCGAGGCCAACCACTTGGGCGAGACCCTGGACCCGGGCAGCCGGGCCAACGGCACCGGTATCCGCGGCACCGCCATTCATTCCGGCGGCGGCATCACCGCCGGCCAGCAGCGGGTGCTCGCCGGAGAGCAGGATCGTCCGGGTGTCGGGCGATACATCGCCTCCCAGGATCGACGTCACGACCGCGTCGACCTGGACGGCGCGCGGGGCCGTCATGAGGGCAGCCGATTCAGGCCAGCGATCGAGTGTCGCACCGGGGACGCGCTGGGCCGCGACCGCCAATCCGAAATTGATGCGGTTGAGGATCGCACCCGCATTCATCCAACTTTCGCCCGTCTCAGGGTACCCGTCCGGTGCCTGGTGTCCGAAAATCGGCTCACCCATCCGGGCGATGATCTGCGCCGTGCGGGGCGACGTGTCGGGTGCGGCGTCCACGGCGCGGAGCGAGCTCACCACGACCTCGAACGGCGACTTTACCTTACTCCGATAGGCCGCGCGGGCGTAGAACTCCGGGGACGTCACGATGGTCCAGACGACCTGCCGGATGTCGCCGTCGGTGCGGGTGAAGGTATCCGCGGCGCGGGTGACGAGCTCCGGTGGCGGCGCATCCCCGGCGAACCGCTGGCACAGCTTGCGCGCGATGTAGCGGGCGGTGCTCGGGTGGCGGGCCAGAATGTCGAGCACGTCCTCACCATCTTCGACGCCGCGTCCGGCGGGCAGCGCGTGTCCCAGCACGATTTTCCCCCCCGCGTCGTGGAACCGCGGCCGGAACCGGAACCCGCTGCCTTCTTCCGGCCGCGCGATCGACCACCCGGTCAGTGCGCGCGCGACATTGATCACGTCCTGCTGCGTATAGCCGCCGTCTACGCCGAGAGTATGCAGCTCGAGCAGTTCGCGGCCGTAGTTCTCATTGAGTCCTGATTCGCGGCGGCGTGGGGGCGTGCCTGCGGCGGTGACGAGGTCCCGGTGCCCGGCGCTGCCCGGGCGGGGGGCGAGCGTTGGTTCGATGCTGTCGGCGGCGCTCTCCCAGTTGTCGAGGTAGAAGAGCATTGCGGGACTCTTGGCCACGGCACCGAGCAGGTCGCGGAATTTCCCCAGCGCGTGTGGGCGGATGACGTCCCGGTCGAAGTTCGGGAGGTAGTACCGCATCGGACCGCCCTTGCGATCGTAGACCGAGAAGTGATTGAGCCAGAAATCGGTCATGACCTCCTGCAGCTCGCGATGGCTCATCTCGGCGCGGGCGACCCGGATGATCTGCACATCCTGCACGATGCGGTTTGCCGCGCGCCGGGCGTCGCGAATGGCCAGACTGTCGGCGACCGTCATCGGCGCGCCGTTCGCGGCCTTGCGGCGCTCAGCTGCAACCTTGTTGGGTTGCGGAGATTCGCGCTGGAGGTCCGCGATCGGCTCCCCGTAGTCCGGGAACCGGGCCACGAAGGCATCGGTCTGCCGGTCATCGATCGATGACGGATCCAACTGCCGAGCGATCCACCGGTCCACGCCCATGTTGCGAACCGCGGCGGCCTCACCGGGGCGCGGTCCGAACGTCAGCCGGCTGACCACCTGCAATACCTGCTGGTCGGCCGTGAGATCGCGGCCGGCATCGGACGCCGCGGGCAGCGGGCTCGCCGTGGCCTCCGACGGCCCGGCATGCGAGGCACAGCCGGCGACCGCGAGCGACGCCGCGGCGCCGAGCGCGATCGAGAATGTGAGGCGGATCTGGAGCGCGCCGCGGGTGGCAGGGACCGGCCGTGGACGCGGGGTGGTGATCGGCAAACTCGAATCCCGTGTGGGAGCTACGGGATAGACGAGTGGCCAGCCGGCTTGTTAAGCCCTATTTCGGCGGTTCGACCGAGAGCTGGTACCCGGTGCCCCGGACCGTGTGGAGCAGGGGAGGTCCGCCGCCGGGGTCATCGATCTTCTGCCTGAGGTAGCTCACGTACACGTCGACGATGTTGCTGGCTGGATCGAAAGGCTGCTTCCAGACCTGCTCGGCGATCTGCTCGCGCGTGACGGCCCGGCCCATGTTGCGCATCAGGTACTCGAGGAGCGCGAACTCCTTGGTCGTGAGCGCGACGGGGTTGCCGCCGCGCGTGACCTGGCGGGCGAGCGGGTCGAGCGTGAGGTCGCCGATCCGCATGGTGACGTCGTCGGCCCGCAGCGTGGCGCGCCGCAGAAGCGCTTTGACGCGGGCGAGGAGCTCGTGGTAGTCGAACGGCTTGGGCAGGTAGTCATCCGCACCTGCGTCGAGACCCTGGACCTTGTCCGACACCGTGTCGTGCGCGGTCAGCATCAGGACAGGCGCCCGGAACGAGCGATTGCGCAGTTCCTTCGCCAGCGCGATCCCGTCGAGTCGCGGCAACCCGACGTCGAGCACGACGAGGTCGGGCTGGAGGTCGAGTGCCTTATGCAGTCCCTCTTCGCCGTCCACGGCGGTCTCGACGGCATAGCCGTTCGAGGCGAGCGTCCGCCGAACCACTTCGAGCACCTCAGGCCGATCTTCCACCAGCAAGATGGTGGTGGGGCGAGCCCCGCCAGTCGTCATGGCGGAAACATACGAGACTGTTGTATTGCGGCAAGCCGGTGCCGGCTGTGGCGTTGGGGTGCGGGCCGGCCGTGACATCCCGGCGGGGCGGCACCCTCTGGCATTCCTCCCTTGCTGCTCATGGCGGGCTGGCTTTGTTTTCCGGGCGTGCAAATCGTGGTGGACGAGACGGCGCCGGGTGCGGCACGGCTGGGATGGATCAGCGGCTTTCTGGGCGCCGCGGCGTCGCTGGGAGCCCTCGTCGTATTCTCGCGGCGGGACCAGGCACCCCTGTTCGACCCCAACGTCGGCCCACCGATCGGCGCCGCGATGCACCTCGTGATCTCCCTGATCTGGGGATTCGTGTACGCGAATTATCGCGGCGCCCCTTCGTGGCATCCGGGTACTCAGTGTCGCGTTTCTCACCAGCGGCGCGGCATGGGCGCTCAGTGCGACGCTGCTGCCGCCGGCGTTGCGTCTGGGCAACGATCTGTATGCATCCCTGCCACGCGCCGCCACGGTCTACGTCGTCTTCGCCCTCGCAATGGCGAGCGGTATGCGACTTGCCCGACGGTAGGTTCGATCGTCGATGAGCACGAGGCGGACACACACTCGGTCGATGCGTGACGTGGCAGCCGAAAACGTGATGTGCGTCACAGAGCGACAACAGGGAGATATCGAACTATCACGATCGTGCGAACGCTGGAACTTTTTTGTTCGCCGGCCGGTAGGGTGCGACAGAGGTGCACTCGGGGGTGCGCTTCGCGGTTGATGGTGTTTTTGATGGTCAAGCTGTAACTCACTGGAGGGGGCAGTATGGACGTCCTCGTGATGCTCGAGGATCACCCCGATCGCTCATTGGTGCTCGCCCACGTCAACTCGGGGCCGGCGCCGCTGCATGGCGACCGTCCGGCGCGCGATGTGGTGACCCTGTACGGGTCCGCCACGCCTGAGTCGCTGGCGCTTGCGCTGGCCGCGGCGGTGGAGAGCCGCCGGATGCAGGAGGAGCATGGCGGGGTGATCCGGCACCTGGGGCTCTTTGCGGAGCGCGGGGCAGTCGGCGATGCGGCGTGGCGCGATGAGGAGACGGGGAAGCTGGTTTCCCGGGACCTCCTGATTCCGTTGGACGTGCTGACGGAGCGGGCGCGCCTGTTGCTGGCCGAGTGCGGGCACATGATCCGGCGGCTCGTCGCCGGGTTGTCGATGCCGGATTGGCCCGAGGGAGCCCGTCGCGCGATCGGTTTTTCGCTCACCCCCGTCGTCGAGGTGACGGCGGCGACGCGGGCGCGCGTCGATTCTTTCCTGGACACGATCCGCGACGCCGATGCGCTCGCGTTCGATACCGAGGGAGACTGAGACCGAACCAACTTCGTCCGAAGCAGGGATGGGAACGGGGCCGGCTCTCTTCGAGACCGGCCTTCGTCTTTTTCGGCGGGAGGGCGTGCGTGCCTGGCGAGGGAGATCGCACGGGAGGCGGCGGCGACACTGGCGGATTCACCCGGCAGGTGCACATGATAGAGAGGGATCACGCCATGGCACCTTCGCCTCCTCCGTCAGGCCCACGCCGCTCGCAGAACCCGAAGCGCCCTTCAGGCGATGAGCGGGTGGTTGCGGCACCCGACGGCCGCTTGTGGAACGCGTCGCACCGGCAAGGTGCTGGAGAGGGCGCGATCGTCTTCACCTGCATTACCGAATCGCGGGTGGCGGCCCGGGCGGTCGCTGTCGGCAGCACGTTTCGCCTGCGTGACGCCAGCGATGACGAGCTCCTTCGCCTCTTCGCGGACGCTCCCGTCGTGGGGAAGCTGATCTAGCGTCCCGCGGGATGCTCCCCGCTCATTGAAGTACGAGGGGCCGAGGGTTAGCGTCCCGTCGTGTTCTATACTGAGCCGACAGTCACCGTCCTCGCGCGCCCGGCGTTCGCCGAGCCCTCTCACCTTCCCGTGCACTGGATCGGGCCGAGCACCGATGGCGAGCGGCTCGCCGAGTTCGCGGGCCGGCTCTGTTACATGAGCCAGAAGAATCCCGCGGGCCGGGACACTCGCGAGTATCTCGAGAACATCAAACGCCAGCGGCACGGCAGCGTCCTGGAGCACGCGTCCTACTCACTGCTGATCGAAGGCGTGAGCCGGGCGCTGAGCCACGAGCTTGTACGGCATCGGACGGCCTCGTATTCCCAACTGTCCCAGCGGTACGTGGACGAGTCGGAGGCCAACTTCGTGGTGCCGCCGGCCATCCTGGGAGACGAGGCGCTCGAGACCGCATGGCGGTCGGAGATGCAACGGGCGCAGGCCGCGTACGTCGCACTCGTCGCGGAGCTCATGACGCGCTACGCCTGGGTGACCGACCGCGTCCACCGGCGGAAGATGGCGCGCGAGGCTGCCCGCGGTGTGCTGCCCAACTCGACCGAAACCAAGATCGTCGTGACCGCCAACGCACGGGCGTGGCGGACCATGCTGGAGCTGCGGGCGGGTGAGGGGGCGGACCTCGAGATCCGCCGGCTGGCTCTCGTGATCCTTCGCACACTGCAGGCCGAGGCACCGGGATTCTTCTCCGACTTTGAGATCTACGTCGCGGACGACCATCGCGAAGCGGCCCGGCCGGCGCACCACAAAGTCTGACTGGCGAGACAGGCGCGCGGGACGAACGGCGCGCGGCAAAACAGCGAGAGGCGTTGCATTCTGCGGAAGAATCCGGCGAAATGCGCCGAGGCGTCGCCGGCCGCGAAAAAATTATTTTGCCTGCAGTGGTGTAAAGTCGTTTAAAGGTCATTGCGCGACCAATTCGCACTCGGTATTATGCGCGCGATTCATCACCTGCATCTGAACGGCTTCTGAGGCATTGAAGTGCTTCTGAACTGCTGCACCGTGGTGCGACCGGGCAGCCGAGTCTCTCCTGACGAAAGGATCGGATGACGCGGATCGGAATCGCCTTCAATCTGAAGCCCGAGCCACTGACCACCCCCGTGGGTGCGACACTCACCAGCGCGGGCGACGAGACGGCTGATCCGATCCAGCGCGACGAAGAGCCTCCCAGTAACGAGGCCGGCCGCGTGCGCGCTGCCCGCGAGCGGTCGGCGGTGATGAGCCAGCCTGATGGCGCCCTGCTGGTGCAAGAGGTCTCGGCGGATGACGAGTTTGCCGAGTGGGATACGGCCGAGACGATCGATGCGGTGGCGGCTGCTCTGGCAGCATACGGGACGGTGATCCGGCTCGAGGCGACGGCGGAGTTTCCCGAGCAGCTTCGGGCGGAACGACCGGACATCGTGTTCAACATGGCCGAAGGATCCGGCGGCAAGAATCGCGAGGCCCACGTCCCGGCGATCTGCGAGTTTTTCGGCGTCCCGTACACGGGCAGCGACCCGCTGACGCTCTCGCTGTGCCTCGACAAGTCGCGGACCAAGGAGATTCTGTCGCACTACGGCGTCGCGACTCCGTCCTTCGTGGTGGTGGAATCCGGGGATGCGGTGGGCGCCCACTGGCCGGCTCTCCGATATCCGCTCTTCGTGAAGCCGATCCACGAGGGCTCGTCCAAGGGGATCACGGAGCGGAACCTCTGCCAGACGCCGGGTGATCTGGCGGCGCAGGTGGAGTTCCTGCTGGAGACGTATGCGCAGCCGGTCCTGATCGAGGAGTTCCTGCCGGGTGCGGAGTTCACCTGTGCCGTCCTCGGAAACGGGCGTGGCGCGCGGGTGCTCCCGATCGTCGGCATGAACTTCGACGCGTTGCCGGACGGTGCGCTGCCAGTCTATGGGTTCGAAGCGAAATGGCTCTGGGACCGGCCGGACGCACCGCTGCGGATCTTCGATTGTCCGGCCGCGATCCCCGATGCGCTGCGCCGGACCATCGAATCGACCACGCTCCGAGCGTACGAAGCGCTGGGATGCCGGGACTGGTCCCGGGTCGACGTCCGCCTGGACGCGGCAGGCATCCCCAACGTCATCGAGGTGAATCCCTTGCCTGGCATTCTTCCCAACCCCGCGGACAACTCCTGCTTTCCGAAAGCGGCACGGGCAGCGGGGATCAGCTACGAGGCGCTCATCCAGACGTGCATGACCCTGGCGGCCGAGCGGCAGGGCGTCAGACTCCGGCGGGCACGCACATGAAAGTTGCGGTGTTGTTCGACGGTGCGTCGGCGCTCGGCAAGTCGCCCGACCTGCTGATCCTCGAGGCAGTGGAGTCGGTGGAAACGGCGATGGCCAGCGCCGGGCACGAGGTGATCCGGATTCCGGCAAATCCTGACGGCCGCTGGATGGAGCGGGTCCGGAAGGCGAAGCTCGACCTGGTGTACAACCTGTGCGAGAGCGTCGATGGGGTGGCCGTTCTCGAGCCGGCCGTGATTGGTGCCCTTGAGCTGCTCGGTGTGCCTTTCACGGGGAGCTCGAGCGCGACGACATCGCTCTGCCTGCGGAAACATCGCGTCAACGCGCTGCTCGACCGGGTGGGGCTCCCGGTGCCGCGCTGGACGATCGCCCAGCGTGGCGGCCCGGTCCCGGTGATCGGATTCCCGGCCATCTGCAAGCCGGCGGCAGAGGATGCGTCGCTCGGCGTCGAGCAGCGGTCGGTGGTGCGGACCGTGCGGGCGCTGACCGACCGGCTCGCCGCGATGCACGAGTGCTGGGACGACATCCTAGTCCAGCGGTACATCGATGGACGCGAAGTGAACGTCGGCATCGTCGGGGAGCAGGTACTCCCGATTGCCGAGATCGACTTCCGTGAGATGCCGCGCGGATTGTGGCGGATCGTGTCGTACCGGTCCAAGTGGGATACCGGGAGCGAGGAAGACCGCGGCGCGTCACCCAACTGTCCGGCGGACCTTCCGCCGGCACTCGAGACGGAGCTCGCAAACGTTGCGATGGCGGCATGGCGGGCCGTCGGCGGCGAAGGATATGGCCGGATCGATTTCCGGATCGATCGCGCGGGCCGTCCGTGGATTCTCGAAGTCAACGCCAACCCTGACTTCTCGCCGACCGCCGGCCTGGCTCGTATGGCTCGGGCGGCCAACATGGATTTCCCTGCGCTGGTCCGGCAGGTGGCGGATGTTGCGCTGGCGGCGCGCCGCGGGATGCCGGTGCCGGACGCCGATCTCTGGGCGTTGACGCAGCGTCTCTCCGGCGTGTCGGTCGGATAGGGACGCCGTGGCGCCGGGCGGGCGACCACCGACGGGTCCCGGCGACGGCCTGCCCAGCGCCCAGGAGCATGCGCCGCGCCGGCCTCAAACGCGGCCTGCTGGAGTCACCGCGTATCGGGCCGGGGAGATCCACATCGGGCATCGCGAGGCGATCGCGGACATCGTTCGTGCCACAGGTGTGTTCAGTGTTCTCGAGGTCGCGGTCGCGCTCGAGTTATTCGACACCACCTACGGGCCACCCTCGAGCCCTGCCAATGCAGCGGGTGAAGGATCCGACTACGAGTTTCTCGGGCTGTTCGATCCCGCCGGTGCCCTGCTCGGGTATGCCTGTTTCGGGCCGACGCCCGGTACGGATCGTGGCTACGATCTGTATTGGATAGCGATCGCGCCCCAGGCACAGGGGGCGGGCGCCGGCAGCTTCCTCATCGGCGAGGTCGAGAGGCGGCTGCGCGAGCGAAATGCGCGTCTGGTGCTGGCTGAGACCTCGTCACGAGGCGCCTACGAGCCGACCCGCGCGTTCTACGTGGCCCGCGGATACACCGAATCCGCACGGGTCCGCGTGTTTTACGGACCGGAGGATGATCGCGTGCTGTTCACCAAGCGGCTACAGCCCGCCCCGCGCGTGCGCGGGAGCTGAGGAGGCGAGACGCAATGAGCGAGTGGCAATCTCTCTTGCGGGACCGGAGCGTCGCGACACTCGACGCGCTCGCCGAGCGGTTCGGGCCGGACGTGATCGACACCGAAGCGCTGCGTGGCGCGTTCGACGGGTTCCAGATGCGGTTGACGCCCGCGGTGCTGGACCAGATCAAGACCGTCGGCGATCCGATATGGACGCAATACGTGCCGACCGTAGCAGAAATGGAGGTCGTGGATGGCGTCGCCGACTCACTCGGCGAAGACGCTGACTCGCCAGTTCCCAATCTCACGCACCGGTATCCGGACCGAGCCCTGTTCCTCGTCAGTCCAGTCTGTGCGTCGTACTGCCGCTTCTGCACGCGTCGGCGCAAAGTCGGCGACCCGGAGAAGATCCCGCTCAATCAGTACGATTCCGCGTTCGCATACCTTCGCGCGCACAGCGAGATCCGGGACGTCATCCTGAGTGGTGGCGACCCCATGATGCTCTCCGACCGGCGTCTCGAATACATCTTCCAGACCCTCCGCGCCATTCCGCACATCGAGATCATCCGGATCGGGAGCCGGATCACCAGTCATCTCCCGGAGCGAATCACGCCGGAGTTCTGCGAGATGGTGCAGCGGTACCATCCCGTGTTCATGAACACGCACTTCAATCATCCGGATGAGTTGACGCCTGCAGCGGTCGCGGCGCTCGGCCGGCTGTCAATGGCCGGTGTGCCGTTGGGGTGCCAGACCGTGCTGCTCAAGGGTGTCAACGACGATCCCGTGGTCATGACGGAACTCATGCACCGGCTGCTCAAAGCTCGCGTCCGTCCGTACTACATCTACATGTGCGACCCGGTCGCGGGCGGCGAGCATTTCCGGACGACCGTACAGAAGGGACTCGAGATCATCCGGGCGCTTCGCGGATGGACCTCGGGGCTGGCGGTGCCGCATCTCGTCATCGATGCGCCCGGTGGCGGCGGCAAAGTCCCGCTCCTACCGGAATACGTCGAGTCGATCACGGATGAGGAAGTGGTCTTCCGCAACTATGAAGGAAAGCGCTTCGTGTACAAGCAGCCGGGGGTCGCGGGAGCGGTCGCCCACTAGAGGGGACTGCCGGCGCGCTTCAGTTGCGCGTTCCGGTTGCGCGTTCCGGTTGCGCGTTCCAGTTGCGCGTGTGGCGCGCACGAAGAGGAAAGAGGACTGGCAGCGCTTGGCGCGCAGCCAGTCCTTTGCCATTTCGGGCGGCCGGCGGCCACCTCATCTGTCCTTATACGGGGACATCTGATCGGCCGACGTGACAGACAGACCGGATACCGGCGGCGGCACCGCTGTCCGGAGATGCTTGTCGTACAATGAGTTAGAGAAGGCGGACCGCAGCTGGTCCACGGCACTCCCCGTGCGAAGAGAGGTAGGTGCGAGGCTCTTTGGATTTGCCGTCTCGCGCGCTGGGTTCCTGGTCGTTCGCCGGACTTGAGGTCGTTCCGTGGAGGAACAATGTTGACCCGTCTTGTCGTTGCTGCTGCGCTGATAGTGACCGTCGTCGCGCCGAACCCGGCTGCTGCCCAATACCGGGTCGGCTACGGTTGGCGGGGATCCTCGCCGCCGACCGAGCCGACTGTCACTCCGTATTTCGGCTACATGAACATGGGCCGCTACGTCAATGGCCCGCTGGGCACGAGTGCCAGCGGTGGCGACGCAGGGCTCGTCGGCGCGCAGGTGATGCTGCCGCTTTCACCCTTCGTGGCCATCGTGGGTAACGTCGGGCATGCCAATTCGAATCTCGTCTTCATCGATCCCGTAACCGCCGGACCCTCGATCGGAAACACCGGGGTCTGGCTCTTCGATGGTGATCTCCAATTCAGCTCGCCGTTCCGCGGCACCGGAGGCCACTGGATCGACCCGTTTATCCAGGTGGGTGCGGGCGCGATGCGGTATTCGACGCAGTACTCGACAGGTGACGCGAGCTCGACGAACTTCGCGTTCAATGCCGGGATCGGCCTCAACTATCAGATCAGTCGCACCATCGGCTTTCAGATCCTCGCCAAGGATTACGTCGGGCATTGGGATGTTGCGCCGCAATTTCCTTTCGAGTCGCACGACCGGTTTACCAATAACTACGGGATCACGGCGGGTCTGAACGTCGGGCTCGGTCGGTAGTGTGTGGCGGAGTGCCGGAGGGCTTTGGTCCGCATGAGACACATGCGGTGGGAGGCCGGTATCCGGCGGGGCCGGTCGTGACCGGCCCCCACCCAGCGACGAATTCGTTTGTGGCCGCCTACCTTTTTTCGAATTCGGCGCGCGCCGCGGCGATCTGGCCTAGCACGTGTGTCCGCTCGGCTTCCGAGTTGAACCACTGGTAGGCGCGAACATTGGCATCCAGGCGGGCGAGCCACGCCAGGAAGTATTGCTTGTCCGCTGCGCTGCGAACCTTTTCGCCGGCGACTTCGACGTAGATCGGGCTGGTCGTCGCGAAGGGGTAGATGTCCATGATCGGAGCAGTCGCGTGGTCGTTCCATGCGCGCAGCGTGTACCACCCACTCGAATCCACGGGCACGCTCGTGTCCACATCCGCCGACGTCAGAGGACGCCCGCCGTTGTTCGCGGACCAGATGACCTGGCCGCGTGAGACGAGTTCCAGATGATCGACCGGCACCACCGACCGGAGTCGCATGTGGACATGCACCGTGTAGTGGCCGGCGGTATCGAACCGGATTACATCGCCGACAGCATGCTTCTCCATCGTGAAGCCGAGGAGCGGGCCATTCGTGGCGAACGTGTGGCCCGCCTTGAGCCCAGCCAGCCATTGATCGTGCGTCAGCGGGCCATCTACGTGCACGTAGACGCGGTTGAGTCCGACGGGACCGCGCAGTGACGCGTAGTTGGCCATCGCGTCAGTCCCCGCGGCGGCGGGAATCCGAAAACCGCAGTTGAGAAGCTGGTACCAGACGCGGGCCGTCGAGCGGTGATCGCTGAAGGCAACGATTTCCATGTAATCGGCTTTGCCGAGGGCGACGTCGGCAGGCAGCTCGTCGGTCAGGGGCTGCGTGGTATCCGCAGGCTGCGGATAGGTGTCGAACGGATGCACGTAGCCCGCGAGGGCGCCCTGGGCGTGAGCGAGATCAGCGACATCAGCGTTCGTCGGAACAAGGCTGGCCGCGGCGGTGTTGACGTATGCGGCATACCCGGGGAGTAGCACGTGCGACCGCGGGGCGAGCACGCCGAAATGTCCCCAATAGCTCGTGTGGAACTCCTGGCCGTGAAAGAGGAGGAACGTGGAGTCGGACACCGGATCGAGCCTGCCCGTGAAGTAGCCCATGTCAGGAACCCGCTGCTCCTTGTTGACGATGAGGTTCTCGATGACCCGCAGATCTTCAGCGCGGGCTTGCATCGCGAGATGCGCGGGGGTGTTGCGGTACGCGCCGCCGTAATTCATGTGGACGTGCACATCGCCGCTGAACCAGCCCTCGGCCGCCAGATCGGCCAGGCGGTGTAGCGGAACGCGCACGACGGCCTGGTGGCCTGCGACGACTCTCACACGACGCGTCTCATGTTGGTATTCCAGACCGCGGACCACATCGACTGAGACGTCACCGGCCGGCACCGTCACGACCGATTCGCCGGTGGTCTGGAAATACCCGATCTCCATCCGTCGTTGGGTCCGGTCGAAGGCGTCGTCGGCGTACCTCCATGTATCGTCCGGCGCGAAGCTCCGTCCATCGGGCCCCGTGACCGAGACGCGGGCGGGTACCGTCCGGCCGGTGGCGGAGTCGGTGACGATGATGCGGAGGCTGCCGGCGGGCGACCGGTAGTGGCGGGACGCGATCCGAACGTCCGTGACCTGTCCTCCGGGCACGTCGATAATCCGGAGCGCGGTGTTGCCGGCCGCGTTGACCACATAGGCGATCCGCCGGCCATCGCGCGACCATCGCGGAGCCGTCGCGTCATAGTCCCCATAGGTGAGCTGCAGCGCATCACCACCATCCGCGCGCATGAGCCAGAGCTGGTTCCACTGACGGCCCACGTACGAGCTGTACACGACGCGAGTGCCATCCGGCGACCAATCCGGGCGCGCTTTCCATGTCGTTTCCTCGTCGCGGATCTGGCGTGCCGAGTCGGTCGCGCCAATGGACGCTCTCCAGATGCCTCCCGTGCCCCAGATGTGGCCGCGGTTGGAGACAAAGAGGATCTCGTCTCCATTGGGAGACCATGAGGGCGAGAGATAGTGATCGTACACGCTGTAGTAGTAGCGCGGTAGATTGCTGTCCCGATCGGTCGTGATCCGCGATGCGTTTTCGATCGTGTCGTGATCGAACACGGAGACGTAGATGTGCCATTGCTGCTGGAGTGCCGTGGACACCCAAGCCAGACGCTTCCCGTCGGGCGACCATCGCGGCTCGACATTGACCGCACCGGTCGTGGTCAACTGGTGAGTGGCGCCGGTCGCGACATCGAGCACCCAGAGCTCTTCGGCATTGCCGCGATATGACGCGTAGACCACGCGGTTGCCGTCGGGTGACCAGTCGGGTTGGTAGTCATACCCGGGGCCATCGGTCAGTTGATACGCCTCGGGTGCTGTTGACGTCCTGCATCCAGAGAGAGCCCTGCATCGAATACACGAGCGTGCGTCCGTCGGGGGACCAGCTCACGGCGCTTGGCCCGGTGGTCGCCTCAGGCAGGTACATCTCACGGTAGTAGTAGTTGTGCGGCACGTCGATCTGGTCCAGCACGGGCCGTCGCTGCGCGGACGCCGTCGGTGCGGCAGGTCCAAGTGCACCCGCTACGCCAAGCGCAATAGCGAGTGCGGAGGCGAACCCGGTCCCGGGTCCGGTCATGCGGCGTCAGTCAGTTGAGGGACCGGTCTCGATGACAATCCTCTCGGCAGGCCTCCCATTGCGGTTTGCCCAGAGATAGAGCACTCCGCCGAACAGGATAAACGCGGCCGCGACGCCGATGACCTTGGTCTCGTAGATCATGACGGGACCGGAATCGGCGGAGGGCACGGCTGCCAGCACCATGGCGACGACGGTCACGAACAGGCCGGCCAATGCACAGATGGTCTTGCCGGCCGCTCCCGCGGGCACCACGGTCGGTGCGCCCGCGACGTGAGTGGGCTCGACCAGCAGACAGAGAAACAGATAGATGAACGGAATGAAGTAGATCAGGACCTGGGCGAAGAGCAGGACGAGATAGAACTGCTCGACCGTCGTCCCCTTGCCCAGTTGGGACACCAGCATCAGGATCGACGCCACCACAGCCTGCACGAGAATGGCGACGTACGGCGTCCCCCAGCGGGGGTGGACCCGTCCGAACGCAGGCGGGAAATAACGATCCAGGCCGATCACGAACGCGATGCGCGCAGGACCGGTGAGCCAGGCACCTGTGCCACCCAGGTTGCCGAGTGTGTACGACGCCGCGGCGAGAGGGGCGAGCCACCACAGCCAATGTCCGAACCGTGCGGCGCCGACGGCGATGCCTTGCAGGAATCCGGTCACCACGTTGACCGAATCCGTGGGCACGATCCAGAGCACGGCCGCAGTGCCGAGGATGTAGAGGCCGGCGATCAGAGGCGTCGAGACGTAGACCGCGCGCGGCAACGTCTGCCGAGGATTCTTGATCTCTCCGCCAAGCGACGCACCCAGCTCCAATCCGGAAAACGCGAATGCGATCGTGGCCCAGAGGCTGATCGTGTCGAGCGATTTGACACTTGGAAGGAACGCGTGCGCCGAGAGGTCGTTCGCCGGATGACTGGTGAACACACACGCGATCCCGACTGCCACCAGGATACTGCCGGTCACGTAGCTCCCCAATCCGCCCGCATTCTGCAGCCACTTCCCGGTGTTGAGCCCGACGATGTTGAAGCCCACGGCGATCCATAGCGCGCACAGCGTCGTCGGCAGCACGTACAGCCACTGGTCGCCGAGCCCACTGTCGCCCTTGCCGACCACGTACAGCGCCACGATGGCGGTCGAGAGGAGGAGCTGCGGGTAGTACAGGACATTGACCACCCAGTAGCACCACCCGCACAGGTAGGCGTGCCGCTCTCCGAACCGCTGCTTCGTCCACGCATAGATGCCGCCTTCGGCCGGGTAGCGTGCCGACAGCTCCGCGACGGCGAGACCCTGCGGAATGAAGAACATGAGCGCCGCCACGATCCACAGGCAGATGGCGCTCGGTCCGGCCTTGGCGGCGGTGGCGATCCATCGGAGGCCGAGGATGGCGACGAGATTGAACAGCACGACGTCCCGGATCCCGAGCGTGCGCTTGAGCGACATCGTCAGGGGCTCGGTCGTCGCGTCGCCGGAGTGCAGAGTGGCCGTGCCGGCGTGTGCGGCAACCGTGGGTCGGTCAGTCATGCGGCGTCATCCCTTGAGGAAGAGCTTGTCGGGATCGAGCAGGTCGCGCAGCAACGCGAGCTCGGCATCGGTCGGTGGATCGAGCGTCTCGATCGGCTCGCGGACTCGCAGCGGCCAGCCCACATCACTTGCAATGCCGGCGGCCGTGACATCGGGATAGAGCGCCGTGAGCACGAGCTCACCGGTTGCGTCCGGCTCGAGGACGCCGCGATCGGTGATGACCTTGACCGGGCCTGCTCCGGGCAGCGCGGGCGCGCTGCGCGCAGTGCCATGATAGCGATGCCCGGGCGACGTCACGAAATCGACGGACGCCGGAAAAGCGCGCTGGCTCAGCCTGGCGACGACGATCGTGCGCTGCGCGTGCGTCGCGATCTCGGCCGCGCCGCCGCTGCCGGGCAGCCGCACCTTCGGCTGGGCGTAGTCGCCCACGACGGTCGTGTTGATGTTCCCGTACTTGTCGATCTGCGCGCCGCCCAGAAACCCGACCTCGATGCGTCCGCCCTGCAGAAAGAGCTGGAAGATGTCCGCCATGCCGCAGACCATGAGCGATCCGGTCACGAGCGACGGATCGCCGATCGACACGGGCAGCCGCTCGGGCACCGCGCCCACGGCGCCGGACTCGTAGATGAGCACGAGATCGGGCGCGTGCGTCGCGCGGGCGAGGTTGCACGCGAGATTCGGCAGCCCGATGCCGACGAACACGATCTCGCCGTCGCGCAGCTCGCGCGCGGCGACGACGGTCATCATCTCCTCTGGCCGGAGTAGCGTCGCATCGTCAGTAGCCGTAGTTCACTCCCGCGCACGTGCAGTCGTGCGCGCCCGAAGACGGCCCGCCGAGATCCGGCATTGCAGCGCGAGATAGCCGCGCGATCCGGCACACCCATGACGTACTTGTCGAGATAGCGCGGCGAGCGCGCCGGGTCGCGCGAGATCTGCTCCCACGCCACGTAGAACGTCGTTGTCGCGATCGTAGTACCCCTGCGCATACGACGGATGCGCGCCCCACGGCTCGACGCACCACCGCGTCCACGATCACTCCCGGAATGAGCGTGCGGTTCGGATCCGCGCGGATCACGCTCGCTGCTCGACCAGCTCCTCGACGACGACGATCACGTGCTGCGACGCGAACGCCGCCTCCTTCTGCACGCCGAGCAACCCCCAGATCTGCGCGTTCCCCTCGGCGTCGGCGCGCTGCGCGTGGACGATCGTCACGTCGGGATTGAGCGCCGGGCACCGTCGCGAGCGGCTCGCCGGTGTACGGACAGGTCACCTGCGCGATGCGCGGGTTCGACGCGGGGAGGTCGGTGCCCTGATAGTCGCGCAGCGGCCAGAAGGGGAGATGCGCGGCGCCCGGCGCTGAAGCGCGCGACCATGCCGAAGTGCGAGTACTCCTCGATCTCGAGCGGCGGGCGCGTCGCCCTGCCCTCCACCGCGCGCCGGAAGGCGTGCAGCGAGCCGACGCCCGGATTCCCCGCCCACGAGAAGACCAGCTTCCGCGCGCAGCCCGCGCGCGATCATCTGGTCGTAGATGAGGTCCGGCGTGAGCCGGCAGAGCACGAGATCGCGGCGCCGCTGGCGGATGATCTCGTGTCCCGCGGCGAAACAGATCAGGTGCGTGAATCCCTCGATGACGACCGTGTCGCCATCGTGCACGAACTGCGCGATCGCATCGCGCATCGACATGACCTTGCGACGATGCCGGCGCATCCGGCCGCCGGCGCCGCGCTCACGTCGATGGCTGACGGCTCACACCAGCGCGGTCAGGCACTCATGATGATCGCGAGCCGCGGTGTCGATGTCCTGCGCATCGATCACGAGCGGCGGCGCGAGGCGCAGCGTGCTCTTGCCCGCAGCCGAGGAGCAGGAGCCCCTCGCTCGAACGCGCTTGTCACGAGCGCGCGCACGAGCTCCGGCGCCGGCTCTCGGGTCGCGCGATCCTTCACGAACTCGACGCCGATCATGAGTCCCTTGCCGCGCACGTCGCCGATCGACGGATGCTTCTGCTGCAGCTCGCGCATCGCCGCCGATCAGCCGCTCGCCGATCGCGGCGCGCGTTGGCATGAGCTCGCTGCTCGACGACATCGAGCGTCGCCAGCGCCGCGGCGCAGCACACCGGGTTGCCGCCGAACGTCGAGCCGTGCGCGCCGTTCTCCCACTTCGTGATCGACTCCTTCGCGATGATCGCGCCGATCGGCATGCCGGAGGCGAGCCCTTTCGCCGTGAGCAGGATGTCGGGCTCGATCCCCGCGAGCTCGGATCGCCCACATCTTCCCCGTCCGGCCGACGCCGCACTGGATCTCGTCGCACACGAGCAGAATGCCGTGCTTGTCGCAGAGCGCGCGGAGCGCGGCGAGGTAGCCGTCGGCGGCGGCACCATGTAGCCGCCCTCACCCTGAATCGGCTCGACGAAGATCGCCGCGACATCGCGCGGATCGACCTGCCGCGCGAACAGATCTCCTCGATCGCGCGATACGCTGTGCAGGTGACAGTCGGCGTGCGCCTGTCCGCATTCGCAGCGGTAGCGGATTCGCGTACGGCACGTGGTAGACCTCCGGCAGCAGCGGGCCGAAGCCCGCGTGCTGCTTCACCTTGCTCGAGGTCAGGCTCATGGCGCCGTAGGTGCGCCCGTGGAACGCGCCCTTGAACGCGATCAGTCCCGCGCGCCGCGTGGAATTGCGCGCGAGCTTGATCGCGCCATCGACCGCCTCGGTGCCGGAGTTCGTGAGAAAGACGCGCTTCTTGCTCGGGCCCGGGCGCGAGCTTCGCCAGCCGCTCGACAGAGCGCCGCCATGCCCTCGTAATAGAAATCGGAGCCGCAGATGTGCAGAAACTGGTCGGCCGGCGTCCTTGATCGCCGCGATGACCTTCGGGTGCCCGTAGCCGGTCGAGGCGACCGCGATCCCGGCCATGAAATCGAGGAACCGGTTGCCGTCCACGTCCTCGACCATTGCGCCGTGCGCCGCGCGCGACACCAGCGGATACTCCTTGATGTAGCACGGCGACGTCGAACGCGGCGTCCGCTCGACGACGCGCGCGTGCCTTGGGGCCCGGCGGCGGCACGACGATGCGCGGATAGTCGCGCCCGGACGCGGTCGTGCGGTACGGAGGGCGGAGACGGCCATCGCGGTCACTTGGCATGGTGCGAACTCACGGCTCGATGATCGTGCGGCTCTGCTCGCGCATGAATTGCACGACGTAGTACGGTCCGCAGCCGCCCTTGCCGTCGAGCCGGATCCTTTCCAGCCGGTGAATGCCTGCGCACCGGGCCACGCGCCGGTCGTGGCGCCCGGTGCGCTTGTTGGCGTAGCAGACGCCGGCCTCGATCTCGTCGAAGAAGCGCGCGACCTCATCCGGACGCGCCGGTGAAGATCCCGGCCGTGAGTCCGTACTCCGTGCGATTGCGCTCCGCGATCGCCTCGTCGAGGCTGCTCACCTCGCCGATCGCGAGGAGGGGCACGAAGAGCTCCGTCGCGAAAAAGCGAGCTCTCGAGCGGAAGCGGCGCGATCGCCGGCGCAACGAAATAGCCGCTGTGCGAGCCTCGCCCGCGGCGAGGCGCGTGCCGCCCGGTGAGCATCGTGCCCTCTCGCCCGCGCCTGCGCGACTGGCGCGCTCGTAGCGGTCGACGGCGCGCTCGTTGATCACCGGGCCGAAACACGTCTCGCGTCCGACGGATCGCCGATCGCGATCGCGGCCGTGCGCGCGAGCAGCGCATCGAGAAATGGTGCCGCGACGCGCTGGTGCACGTACACGCGTGAGGTGGCCTGCACTTCTGGTTCTGCAGACCGAACGCCGACCGCATCACGCCCTCGGCCGCGGCATCGATGTCCGCCGTGTCGATCACGATCGTCGCGTTCTTTCCGCCGAGCTCGAGGAGGCAGGGCGTGATCCATTCGGCCGCTGAGGCCGGCGTGGATGCGCATGCCGACTGCCTTCGACCCCGTGAACACAACGCCGTCGACGCCCGGATGCTGCCAGAGCGCGTCGCCGATCGCGTCCCGGTGGCCCTGACCATGATTGAACGACGCCGGCCGGAATCCCCGCGTCGCGATAGATCTCGTACAGCTTGAGCCCCGTCCACGGGGCGTCTTCGGCCGGCTTGTAGACGATCGTGTTGCCGGCCACGAGCGCCGCGGCCGACATCCCGGCCGAGAGCGCAAGCGGAAAGTTGAACGGCGCGATGCACGCGAACACGCCGTACGGCCGGAGCACGTCGATGTTGCGCTCGATCGGCGTGATCCGCGCCATCTGCCGCACGAAGCCGTGCGCGTCGGCGATCTGCTGGCAGTAGTAGTCGATCAGGTCGGCCGACTCCTCGGCATCGCCCATCGCCTCGAGGCGGCTCTTCCCCACCTCGATGCTCATGAGGGCGGCGAGATCGAACTTGCGCTCGCGAATCAGTGCGGCCGCACGGCGGAGCGTGGCGACCCGCTCCTCCCATGGGCGCCGCCCCCAGCACGCTGGGCGCGCGCGCGCGGCGTGCACGGCGAGATCGACTCCGGCGCGGAGCGGTGGCGAACTCGCCGAGCACGTGCGACGTATCGATCGGCGACGGGTCCACGAGCGGCTCGGCGCGTCGTCGTCACCGCCTTGCCATCGATGTAGATGGGATACTCTGCCCGGCCGCGGCCCGGACGCGCGCGAGTGCGTCATCGAATTGCTGGTGAAACTGCGTCGAGGTCGACGTTGGCCGACGTGTACGTGATCTTCGGCGGGGCGGACGCCACCGCGGTTGCATCGGAACGCATTCCCGGACCGGGCATGTTCTCGCGCGTCTCAGCGTGGGGTGAGGAGGGCGGCGACCGTCGTCGCGAGGGCCGTCCGCAGCGCGGCCATCATGGCAATCTCGGATTCGGTGATGACGAATGGTGGCGCCAGCATGACGAGATCGCCATTGGTGCCATCCACCTGTCCGATATTCGGCCAGACGACAGTCCGGCCTCTTGCGCCGCCTCGGTGAACCGCTCGGCGAACCGGACCGAGCGGGCAAACGGCGCGCGCGACTCGCGATCCTCCACGAACTCCATGCCCGCCAGCAGTCCACGGCCCCGCACGTCACCGACGTGCGGGAGGTCGAGCAGCGCCGCGAGGCTGAGTGGAACGCTGGCGCGATTCCCGCGCAGCGGGCGATCAGGGCGTGCTCGCGCAGATCAGTCGATGGTCGCGAGACCGGCCGCGCAGGGCACCGGATGGTGCGAGAACGTCTGCGCGTGCAGGAGCGCGCCGCTTCCCTGCGCCAGCACATCGACGATGCGTCGGGGTGCGACCACCGCGGACAGTGGCGCGTAGCCTCCGGTGATGCCCTTCCCCATCGTCATGATGTCGGGTGCCACCCCGTACGGCTCGAGCGCGGACCACGTGCCGGTCCGTCCGGCACCGCTCAGGACCTCGTCGGCCACGAAGAGGACGTCGTGGCGGTCGCAGATCTCGCGGATCGGCGCCAGAACGCTGGACGGGGGACACTGGCGCCCGTGGACGATCCTCCGACCGGCTCCGCGATGAAGGCGGCGACGGAATCGGCGCCCTCATGCAGAATCGTGGCCTCGAGTGCATCGCCGGTGCAGGCGGGGCACGGCGGACCGTAGCCGCGGCATGCGCAGCGATACGCGTACGGAGCCGGCACGCGGGGGACAGCGACGAGCCAGTCCCGGTAGGTCGTGCGATACTGTTCGCGGGCCGACGCCGAGAGCGCGAGCAACGTGTTGCCGTGGTAGCTCGGAGTAAACGCGAGGACCTTGTGCTTGTCCGGGCGTCCGGTCTCGACCCAATACTGGCGGGCGAGCTTGAGCGCGGCCTCGACCGCCTCCGAGCCACTGGACAGGAAGTACGCGTGGTCGAGATCCCCGGGCGCTCGCTCGACAATCGCCGCGGCCAGGGACTCGACTGCTTCATGCGTGAACGTCATCCCGCTCACGTACGCAATGCGGGTGGCCTGCCGCGCCATCGCGTCGCCGATCGCCGCCACACCGTGCCCGATGTTCGCGACGAAGGCGCCGCCGCACCCATCGAGGTAGGTCTGTCCGTCCGAGCCGAAGAGCCAGCACCCCTCACCGCGCACGATCAGCGGGTAGGTGCGCCGGAGCTTACGGTAGAAGACGGGGGAGTCCGGGTAACTGAGCGGCACAGGAAAGAGTCGTAGCCGAGACGAGACAGAGAAGCCCTATCGTGGCCGGCGGTGACCAAAATAGAGAGGAGCGACCCGGAAAGTAGAAGTAGACGACGGGCTTTCTGTGTGAGGCCGGCCGGTCCGGCATCACAATGTATACAATACCTCCGGCCCTCCGTTCCAGGCCGGCCCATCAAGGGTGCCGTGCAAATCTTAGAGCGTTGCTGCTGGCCGAGCAACGTTGCGCATTGTGTGCATTGTTGTGAGCGTGCGGGTCTTTACATCCCAGCCGCCGGCATGTATGATCGCGCCAGCCGCGGGTAGCGGACGGCACAAGCCCGGACCTGGCTTGTCAACGGCTGTTCAACAGCTCTTCAACGGCGAGGGACGTGCGCATGGCGCTGTGATGTCCGCGCTCGCGCGGTGGTCGAAATGCGTGGCCGGCGCGATCGCGCTGTGCCTGCCCGCCGTGGCGGGTGCGCAGCGAGGACTGGTCACCGGCCGCGTCACGGACGTGGCGAGCAAGGCCGGCGTACCGGACGTGCAGATCCGGATCGCGGGGTCGTCGGTCGGCACACTCACGCACGAGGACGGCTCGTATCGCCTGGTCGTGACCAGAACGGGCGCCGTGACGCTGCAGGCGCTCCGCTTGGGATATCAGGCACAGACCCGGGATGTCACGGTTCCCGATTCCGGGACGGTGTCGGCCGACTTTGCTCTGACCGCGGCGGTGACGACGCTCGACCAGGTGCTGGTGCAGGCGACCGGAGTCCAGGAGCGGACCCGCGAGACAGGCAATGCCGTGCAGGTGCTCACCACCGATTCGGTGCCCAAGGGCGCAACTGCGAATTTCTCCGACGTCCTGTCGTCGCGGGCGCCGGGGGTCGCCGTGACCCAGGCCTCCGGGACGACGGGCGGCACGTCGCGCATCCGGATTCGCGGGAGCAGCAGCATCTCCCTCGACAACGGGCCGTTGCTGGTAATCGATGGCGTCCGTGCCGACAACGATCAATCCGCGACGCAACTGGATGTCGGAGGCCAAGCCCCCTCGCGTCTCGATGACATCGACCCGAACGAGATCGAGGACATCACCGTGCTACCTGGGCCGGCCGCGTCCGCGCTTTACGGAACGGCGGGCGCCAACGGCGTGATTCAGGTCACGACCAAGCATGGGACGGCGGGCAAGCCGGAATGGCGGGCGTATGCGGAGGGCGGGACCGTCCGCAACTACGTTAGCTACCCCGCGAATTACGCGCGGCTCGGCACCGAGACATTTGACGGCTTAAGGTCGGAGATCACGCAGTGCACGCTGCTCCTGCAATTCAGCGACGGCTGCATCCCGAAGGGTGGCCTGATCTCGTTCAATCCGCTCGAGAACATCAGCCCCAACATCAATGGGTCGCGGGACGATTTCGGATTGTCCGTGGGTGGTGGAACGGATGCCATCAACTATTTCGCGAGCGGCGACCACCGCAACGAGCAGGGCGTCTACCAGAACAACTACGTCACCCGAGACAATGCGCGGCTCAATCTGCGCGCCACTCTGAGCCCGAAAGTCGAGATGTCCACGAGCATCGGATATCTCCAGAGCGGGCTTGGCCTCCCGCAGAACGACAATGCGTCGTATGGCGTCCTGAGTGGCGGGTTGCTCGGGTCGGCGTTCAACGATCCGGTCACGCACGGATACCTCGCGGCCCTGACGCCCGACAGTCTGGCGCATGTCCTATCCACGCAGAGCAACAACCGGCTTACCGGAAGTGCCACGATCACGTGGCGGCCGCTCGAGTGGTTGTCGGTTGTGGGCGTCACCGGGATCGATTACGAGCAACTTACCGAGCGCCAGATCATGCCGCCGGCGGTCATCCCGATTTTCCCCACGGGATTTGTCGCGACCAATCCGATAACCAACCAGCAGTATACGACCAACGTCACAGCGACCGCGCACTACAACTCGAGTGCAGCGTTCGCGTGGACGACGTCCGTCGGCACACAGTTCAATGACGCGCGCCACAACCAGTTGCTGGCCTCTGGCCAGGGACTGCTCCCTGGCGTCGGTACCCTTGGGGGCGCTACCAACACCTTCACGGTCACCGAAGATAATCCCGAGGAGGTCCTCTTCGGCGGGCTGATTCAACAGCAACTCGCATGGCGCGACAAAGTGTTTCTCACCGGGGCCGTCCGCACGGACAAGAACAGCGCGCTCAGCAACGGATCGTGGACGACGTATCCGGAAGCCAGCCTGTCGTGGGTGATCGGCGAGGAGCCGTTCTTCCCCAAGTCGTCGCTCGTCAGCTCGCTCCGGCTGCGCACGGCATACGGCGAGTCAGGGGTGCGCCCGTCATTCCGCCAGCCGAACTCCTTCTTTTCGCCGGCGCCCTCCAAGAAGGATGGCGTCGAGCTGGTGGGCGCGATCGACACCGCAACCGGGAATCCGCGTCTCACGCCAGAGATCTCGCGGGAGTTCGAGGCGGGATTCGATGCCGGCCTGCTGTCGGATCGCATCCAGATCCAGGGCACGGTGTATATGAAGACCACCGACGGGACCCTGGTACAGGCCACGCTGCCGCCAGGCACGGGTGGAGACGTGCAGTTCCTGAACCTCGGACAGGTGACGAACCGCGGATTCGAGATCGGCGCGACGGGCACCATCTATCAGAGCCGCAACTTCGATGCGGAACTGACGGTGAACGGGTCGATCAACCACAACAAACTGATCAAACTGGGTCCCGGTATCAGTCCCATCACATTCGACGCTGGCGACGCCGGCGATACACAGGAGTTCACGCCGGGGTACTCGCTCGGGGGCTACTGGTCGTTCCCATACACGTTCAAGGACGCCAATCACGACGGTATCATTCAGCCCAACGAGATAGCGGTCGGATCGAACCCCGTGTTCTTCGGCAACTCCCAGCCCACGGACGAATTCTCGTTCACTCCCGCGGTGACATTCTTTAAGGCGTTGCGAATCCAGGCATTGTTCGACCGCCGGTCGGGGAATCTCGCCTACAACGGGACCGAAGAGTTCCGCTGCGGATTCTCGAACACGCTCTGCAGGGAAGCGTATGACCCGCACTCGAGCCTGAGGTCACAAGCGGCGGCGATCACCGAGGCATTGAGTTTGAGCGATGCCGGAGCGTATGAGGACGGGTCGTTCTGGAAATTCCGGGAGCTGACCTTCCGGTATACGGTACCGCAGGCGTGGGCTCGCCGTCTGAGTGCGCGCAACGCGTCCGTCTCGGTATCCGGCCGGAACCTGGCGACGTGGACCAAATACTCCGGGTTGGATCCGGAGATCAACTTCGCGCCGAACTCGAACAACGGTAATAACCCGTTCACGGCATCGGACTTTCTCACGCAGCCCCCTGTGCGGTATTGGACGGGGCGGGTGGACATCACATGGTAACGCGACTGCCCCCCTCAATGCGTTCCAAGCCGGCGTCCGCGATGCATATCACCTCCGGGGTACAGCGCCGCATGCGGGTGTTGCTCGCCGTGCTTCTTGCCGGTAGTACAGCGGCTTGCAACGTCGACCGTCTGCTCAGCACCAAGGACAAAGACACGAGCCCTGTGGGTGCGATCAACAGCGCGACTGGTCTCCCGAACGCATACGCGGGCGCCATCTCGCAGTTCCAGGTCGGTTGGGCTGGCTCTGCCGCCGCGGCAGGCAATGCCAACGAGGGCCAGGTCAACATGACGGCGCTTCTTACCGACGAATACATCGACCTCGAGACTTTCCCGACCCGGATCTCGGTAGATCAGCGCATTACCGCTCCCGGGAACGGCACGCTGCGTGGCAACTATCTCGATCTGAGCCAGGCCCGCGTGTCCGCGGAGCGTGCGGCCGGCCTGTATCAGCAGTTCGATTCGACCAATGTACTGCACGCCGAGATGCTCAATCTGGCGGGGTATTCGTACCTCGTGTATGCGGAGGACTACTGCTCCGGGATTCCATTCGACTCGATCGCGCCGAGCGGCAAGATCATCTATGGGCAGCCGCTTACCACGGACTCCATGTTCGCGCGCGCCACAAAGGATTTCCAGGCGGCACTGGCGATCGCGGAAGCGGACTCGGTGGCGAACAACGACGCAAAGGGATTGGAGCAGATCAACGTCTCCCGTATCGCCCAGGCCCGCGTGCTTCTGGACAAGGGACAATTTGCGCAGGCAGCGAATCTGGCGGCGCTCGTTCCGCTCTCATTCGTCTACGCGATGGAGGGATCGAACAACTCTCCGCGCGAGAACAACGGTGTCTGGTATTTCACAACGCAACTCGCGTTCAGTGTCGCGGACAAAGAAGGCCAGAACGGGCTGAATTTCGCGTCCGCCAACGATCCCCGCGTACCGTCGACCAATGTCGGAACGCCGGGGTTCAGTGGTGTCGGCCAGGATTTCATCAGTGAGGATATCTACCCGGGCCCGACGTCCAACACGCCGCTCGCGACCGGGTTGGAGGCCGCGCTGATCGTTGCCGAGGCTGATCTGAACGCGGGGCAGCTCGGCGCGTGGGCTGGGGTGTTGAACTCCCTGCGTCGGTCGTCCGGAACGTTACTCGCCTCCGGTGCGGCGATCGACTCACTTCCGACGGATTCTACGTCCGGTGCATCCAGCACGCTGCGGGTCAGCGTGATGTTCCGTGAGCGCGCGTTCTGGTTGTATCTGACGGGGCACCGGCTCAGCGACATGCGGCGCCTGATCCGGCAATACCATCGCTCGGCCGAAGAGGTATTCCCGACAAACCTGGACGTGGTGACAGGATCGCGGTACGGCACCTCCGTCGAGTTTCCAGTATCGTCGGACGAGTCGAACAACCCGAATTCGCACGGCTGTCTCAATAACGACGCGTAAGCGGCGCCGGCGCCGCGCACTCCGGCTGGCGTGCGTGGTATCGCGTCTCACGGTACCTCCCATGTTCCTGTCCTGCGTCCGTGCGGCTGCCCGCGTTGTGGCGGCCGTGGTGGTGGCCCTGCCATTGTCCGGCCCCATTCTGCCTTCCGTGCTGCGGGCGCAGGGGGCGCCGGTAACAGCGGCACCGCCGCCGGTCGGTCCCGCTGTCGCGGCCGTATCGGCTCCGCCGGACCGCCGGTTGTTGACCCTCGATGACATGACCCGCGAACGCGACGCGGCCGATCCACGCCTCTCACCGGATGGACAACTGGTCGCGTACGCCGTATCCAGTACGGACACCGCGCGTGATGTGTTCGCGTCGGCCATCTATGTCACGAGCTTCGACGGGCGCACGACTCGGCGGATGACGTGGAGCAAGGAAGGCGAGCATCTACCGCGCTGGAGCCCTGACGGGCGGACGCTGGCCTTCCTGTCGGCCCGCGATGACGAGCGGGAATCCGAGCAGGTGTGGATGCTGCCGCGCGATGGTGGGGAGGCGCAGCGCATCACCAACTTCCCGGGCGGGGTTCTCGACTACGCGTGGGCCCCCGACGGGCGCCGGGTCGCGGTGATCGCGGACGATCCGGACCCCGACGCGGCCGACAGCGACGGCAACCCGGGCAAGGCCCGGACACCGAAACCGATCATTGTCACGCGTTTTCAGTTCCGGGCGGACAACATCGGATGGCTGGGCGACCGGCGCGCGCGCCTGTATCTGGTGGATATCGCATCGCAGGCTGAAACCCTCCTGACGCCGGGGCAGACCGACGCGGCACTCCCATCATGGTCGCCCGATGGGGGCCTGATCGCATTCGTCCGGAAGGCCGGTAGCGATGGGGACAGGACCTCGAACCATCAGGTCTATACTATAGAACCGAGGGCCGGCGCCGAGCCGCACCAGATCACGAAGTCCGACGTGAACGACAACGACCCGGAGTGGGCAGCGGGGGCGCCGGCGTGGAGCCCTGACGGCAAATGGATCGCCTACATACGGGGCGGTCCTGAGAAAATGCTCTACTACTCCGTCGGCCACCTCGCGATCGTAGCGGCGGCGGGCGGCCCGGAGCGCGTCATCACACCGGCCCTCGACCGCAGCGTCTTGCAGCCGCAGTGGTCGGCTGATGGCAGCAGCGTGTACTTCCTGCTGGAGGATGACCGCGCCGTCGAGTTGGCGCGGGTGGCAGTGACGACCCGGGGCGACAGTGCCGCTGGCGGGGCGATCGAGCGGATCGTGACCGGCCGCCAGGTGCTGAGCGGATTCGAAGTGACGCCGGGGGGGCGAGTCGCCTTCGTGGCGAGCACGCCGAATATGCCGCCCGAGATCTCCGTTCTGGACGCTGGCGTGCGGCCGGTCGCCAGTGGCGGATCGGCGCCGCGGCAGCTCTCGCACGAAAACGCCTGGCTGGATTCCATTGCACTGGCCACGACACGTGAAGTGACGGTGCACAGTGCGGACGGGACGGTTGTCAGTGGCTTCATCCTGACGCCGCCCGGATACACTCCTGGGAAACGGTACCCGGCGATCCTGCGCATTCACGGGGGCCCGGTCGAGCAGTGGGACGACAGCTTCGAATTCGACTGGCAGCTCATGGCCGCGCATGGATACGTCGTGATGGCCGGCAACCCGAGAGGGAGCTCGGGGCGGGGCCAGAGCTACACGAGCGCGATCTTCGCGGATTGGGGCAACAAGGATTCGCAGGATGTCCTTGCCGTCGCCGACAAGGCTGTGGCGGACGGGATCGCCGATTCCTCGCGGCTCGGAGTGGGCGGGTGGTCGTACGGCGGGATCCTGACCGACCAGGTGATTGCGCGCACCACACGTTTCAAGGCAGCCACCAGCGGTGCCGGGATGTCGAACGCGTTTGCCGGCTATGGGACCGACCAGTACGTGCGCGAATACGAGGACGAGCTGGGGACGCCGTGGGCGCACCCAGAGGCCTGGCTCCGTGTGTCCTTTCCATTTCTCCACGCCAATCGGATCATCACCCCGACGCTATTCTTCTGTGGCGATCTCGACGCGAACGTTCCGCTGATCAACTCCGAGCAACTCTATCAGGCGCTCCGCAGCCTCGGCCGCCAGACGGCGCTGATCGTGTATCCCGGCGAGTATCACGAGTTCACCAAGATCACGCACCTTCGGGACCGGCTCCAGCGCTACCTCGGCTGGTACGACCGTTTCCTTTCGCCGGACGCGCAACACACGCAGGAACACCAGCAGGAACACACGCAGGGCTCAACGCAGCGTGACACCCACGCTCAGGGTATGCAATGACCGCTGCAAACAGCCCCGCAGGCACCGCAGTCAATCGAGCTGGCGGAAACGGAACGCCGGCCGGGCGGTACGACATCATCATCGTCGGCGCGGGGCACAATGCGCTGGTGACTGCCGCCTACCTGGCGCGTGCGGGACTGCGCGTCGTGGTGCTGGAGCGGCGCGAGATGATCGGCGGCGCCTGCGTGTCGGAGGAAATCTGGCCCGGCTACAAGGTCTCCACGGCATCGTACGTCAACAGCCTGCTGCGGCCGGAGATCATCCGCGAGCTGGAGCTGGCCAAGCACGGTTTCGAGATGCTGCCGCGGAATCCGTCCGCATTTTCACCGTTTCCGGATGGCCGGTATCTGATGCTGGGCCCGGACAAGGACATGACCCGGCGCGAGATCTCCAAATTCTCGCCCCGGGATGCGGAAGCGCTGCCCAAGTACGAGGCCATGCTCGAACGCGTCGCGGACTTCATCGAGCCGACCTTGATGATGACGCCGCCGGATCCGTGGTCGCTGAAGCCGCGGAATCTCACCACGATGGCGAAGCTCGGCTGGGGATTCCTCAAGCTGGGGCGGAAGGACGGAGCCGCCGCGATCGAGATTCTGACCGGCGCGGCGCGGCCGATCCTCGAGCGGTGGTTCGAATCCGAGCAGCTCAAAGTGCTGCTGGCGACGGACGCGGTGATCGGCGCCATGGCGGCGCCCTCGATGCCGGGAACGGCGTACGTGCTCTTCCACCATGTAATGGGTGAGACCAACGGCGTGCGTGGAGTGTGGGGGTACGTTCGCGGCGGCATGGGGGGGATCAGCAACGCGATCGCCGGGTCCGCGCGGGCCGCGGGCGCGGAGATCCGGACCCAGGCCGAAGTGGTGCGAATTCTGGTCCGGAACGGGGCAGTCGAGGGAGTGGCGCTAGCGGACGGCACCGAGCTTCGAGCACCCCGCGTGGCGTCGGGTGCCGACGCACACGTGACATTCGGCCGGCTCGTCGAGCGCAAGGAGCTGCCCGATGATTTCGCGGCGGCGATCGATGCGCTCGATTACCGAAGCGCGAGCATCAAGATCAACGTAGCATTGCGCGAGCTTCCGGATTTCACCGCGTGTCCGGGAACCACGCCGGGGCCGCAGCACCGGGGGACCATCCACATCTGCCCCACCCTCGACTACATCGAGGAAGCCTACGACGACGCGAAATACGGCAGGCCGGCCCGCAACCCGATGCTCGAGTGCACGATTCCATCGGTGCTCGACGACACGGTGGCGCCCAAGGGGCAGCACGTCATGTCGATGTTCATCCAGTATTTCCCCTACGCCTTGAGCACCGGGCAGCCGATGGAAGAGGCAAAGGAAGCGTTCGCCGACCGGTGCTTCGACATCATGACGCAGTACGCGCCCAATTTCAGGCGCGCCGTGATCGACCGGCAGATTCTGGCACCGGTGGACATCGAGCGGCGCTATGGCCTCACGGGGGGCAACATCATGCAGGGCGCGATGTCGCTTTCCAGCCTGTTCTTCATGCGGCCGATCGCCGGGTACGCCGACTACCGCTCACCGATCCGGGGCCTCTACATGTGCGGTGCCGCGACCCACCCAGGTGGCGGCGTCATGGGGGCATCGGGCCACAACGCGGCGCGAGAGATCTTGCGGGACGGCAAGGGGAAATAGCGCTCATGCCGGCCCTCGAGCGGACGCTGCCGCGCCGTGCATATTTCGACGAAGCCGTCTACCAGCGGGAGCGCGAGCGGATCTTCGCCCACGAATGGTATTGCGCCGGCCGGGCGGAATCGATTCCCGCACCGGGCGACTATGCGATCGTGATGGTGGCGGGCGAGAGCGTGCTGCTCGTTCGTGGTGCGGACGGTGTGCTTCGCGGGTTCTTCAACGTCTGCCGCCACCGGGGGTGCGAACTCGTCCTGACCGGGACGCGCGCCGCCGTGGAGCATGTCCCCGGACCGTCGGGTCACTTCCCGGGGGCGATCCGCTGTCCGTACCACTCCTGGACCTACGCGCTCGACGGCGCGCTGCGGACGGCGCCATTCCTCGAGGAGGATGCGGAGTTCTCACGGGCTGACCTGCCGCTGCATCCGGTGGGAGCCGAGGTATGGGGTGGGTTCGTGTTCGTGAACCTCACACCCGCGCGGGCGGCCGCGGAAGGGCGAACGCTGCTCGCGCAACTGGGTGAGGCACCCGCGCGGGTCGCGCGCTACCCACTGTCGGAGCTGCGCACGGCCCGGCGGATCGTGTACGACGTCGCCGCGAACTGGAAGGTGATGCTCGAGAACTACAACGAGTGTTACCACTGCGCCGGCGTGCATCCCGAATTGTGCGCCCTCGTCCCGGCGTTCAAGTACCGGGGGGGCTCCGAGCTCGACTGGGAGTCTGGTATCCCGCACCGCCCGGGGGCGTGGACGTTCACTGAGTCCGGAACGAGCGCCCGCGCGCCATTTGCGGGGCTGGATGACATTGAACGCGTGCGGCACAAGGGTGAGTTGCTCTACCCCAATCTCCTGCTGAGTCTTTCCGCGGATCACGTGGCCGCGTTCATCCTCTGGCCAACGGGTCCGACGCACACGACGATCACGTGCGATTTCCTGTTCGATCCCGCGGAGATGGCGAAACCGGGATTCGATCCGTCGGATGCGGTCAACTTCTGGGATATCGTCAACCGCCAGGACTGGACGATCTGCGAAGGCGTGCAGCGCGGCATGCGGTCGCGCGTGTTCGAGCACGGTTACTACGCGCCGATGGAAAGCTGGAGTCTCGACATCCGCCGGTACGTGCGCGACCGAATCGGCGACATCGGCGCATGACGCGACGCCAATCTTCCGAGACGCGACGGTCCAGCAAGACTGCTGGCAAGGCGCCACCGACCGCGGGCCGCGCCAAGCCGGCCAAGGAGCGCGCGGCCAAGGAGCGCGCGGCCAAGGAGCGCGCGGCCAAGGAGCGCGCGGCCAAGAAGCGCGCGGCCAAAGGCGTTGCCGCTGCAGTCCGGAAGCCGGTTGGTCCGGCGCCAAAAAGAGCAAAGGCGAGGCGGCACGCCGGCGGGAAACCCGCGACATCCGTGGCCACCGCGCAACGGCGCCGTGACTACCAGCACATCGTGCTCGGACTTGGCGGGCTGGGGAGCGGCGCGGCGTACTGGCTCGCGTGCCGTGCGGGCGCCAATGTGCTGGGCATTGAGCAGTTCGAGCTGGGACACGTGCGCGGCGAGTCGCAGGACCATTCGCGGATCATCCGCCTCTCCTACCACACGCCCGCGTACGTACAACTGGCGAAGCGAGCGTACGATTCCTGGGCGAGACTGGGTGCGGATGCCGGTGAGCAGGTCGTGCTCAAGACCGGCGGCCTCGATGTCGCGCCGCGTAAAGCGGCGATCGATCTCCGCACCTACACCGACAGCCTGACCGCGTGTGGCGTACCGTTCGAGTCGCTCGACGCGGCTGAGATCATGCGCCGGTGGCCGCAGTGGCACCTGACGGACGAGCATCACGGCATCTATCAGGCGGAGAGCGGGATCGCGATGGCCGCGCGGGCGAATGCCGCACACCAACGAATGGCCCGTGCGCATGGCGCCACCCTGATGGATCGCACACCGGTCCGGTCGATCCGCTCCGTGGGCGGCGAAGTCGAGGTCGAGGCGGGAGCGAAGCGCTACCGCTGCGAGTCGCTGGTCGTCGCCGCCGGTCCCTGGTCACCGCTGGTGCTGAAGCGTCTGGGCACACGGATTCCGCTCGAAGTGACCCGGGAGCAGGTGACGTACTTTCGCACGACGCATTCCGCCGAGTTCGCGCCTGAGCGGTTTCCCATCTGGATCTGGATGGACGACCCGTCGTTCTACGGCTTTCCGATCTTCGGCGAGCAAGCGGTAAAGGCTGCTCGCGACGCCGGGGGGCCGCCGGTGACCGCCGATACGCGATCGTTCGATCCGGACCCGGCGCAAGAACGGGCAGTAAAACGGTTTCTCGCGCGCTACCTTCCTGATGCGGCCGGTCCGGTGCTGTACACCAAGACGTGTCTCTACACACTGACGCCGGACCGGGATTTCGTGATCGACCGGTTGTCGGGGCATTCCAACATCATGGTGGCCATCGGAGCGGGGCACGCGTTCAAGTTCGCCTCGGTGATTGGGCGCATTCTGTCGGAGCTGGCAATCGATGGCTCGACGCCATCGGATATTTCGCCGTTCGCCATCACGCGGCCGATCTTGAAGATGAAGAACCCGCCAAAGAACTACATGCAGTGACGATGCCGTGATCGGCACAGCGGTATCGCATACCCAACGTACTGGAGGCTTGCGCGTGCATTCTCGATTGTCAGATGCCGGTCGTCGTGTGATCCAGTGGGCCGTCCTCGCCACATCCGTCGTGCCAGCCCTGATTTTCACAGGCCTTCCAGCGGCAGCGCAGGATGGCGCCGCTTCGGAGGAGCCCTCTGTTGCGTGGCCCGTGGCGTCCGGCGGGAAGTCCGTCGCCAGCGTGCTGGCGGCGACGACACCGGCCGGCGATTCGATGGGCGCCGAGACGGCGGCGCGGCTCGCCGAGTACATCCGGATCAATACGAGCAATCCGCCGGGGAACGAGCTTCAGACTGCGCACTGGCTGAAAGACGTCCTGGCTCGCGAGGGTATCGAAGGGCACATCGTCGATACGGCCGAGCTGGGCCCGGGCCGGGCCAATTTCTACGCGGTGCTCAAGGGGGACGGTTCCCAGAAGGGCATCGCACTCGTGCACCACATGGATGTCGTACCGGTGACGCGCGAGCGCTGGACCGCCGATCCATTCGGTGGCGTGATCAAGGATGGATACCTGTGGGGCCGCGGCACGCTCGACATGAAGGGACAGGGCATCATCCAACTCATGAGTTTCATCGCGCTCAAGCGCGCGGGCGTGCACCTCACGCGCGACATCGTGTACATCGCGAACGCCGACGAGGAGGCGGATGGCATTGGCGCACTGACATTCGTGCGCCGCCATGCCGATCTCCTTTCGACGGTCGAGTATTTGATGACCGAGGGCAGCGATACGCGGGTCGAGAACGGCAAGCTGAAATGGTGGGGTGTGAGCGTCGGAGAGAAGCGGGCGTACTGGCAGCAGCTCGTCGTGCACGGCACGGCGTCACACGGTTCGGAGCCGACGGCTGACAATCCGGTGCCGAGGCTCGCTCGCGCGATCGTTCGCGTAGCCGCGTGGAATACGCCGCTCCGGGTGTCGCCGGCCGTCGATCGCCTCTTCCAGGTCGAGGCGCTCTACGAGCAGGGAGAGCACAAACGCTGGTTGGCAGACGCCACCCACGCCCTACAGGATCCCCGGGGCAAAGCGTGGCTCCTCAGTAACCCGGACCGTAACGCGCTTCTCCGCAACACGATCTCTCCGACGGTCCTGCATGGCGCGGAGGTCACCAACATCATCCCGGGCGAGGCGACGGCGAACCTGGACATCCGGCTGCTGCCGGATGAGGATACCGCGGCGTTCAAGAAGGAGCTCGCACGAATCGTGGACGATCCGAAGGTCGAGATCCGGACCCTACCCGGCCTCGAGCCGAAGTTCAGTGCGCCGTCGAACACCGCGCTCTTTCACGGTATCGAGCGGGCCATCCACGAGATGGCGCCGGGTCTCCCGGTCGCGACGACGACCGACGTGGGGGCGACGGATCGCCCCACGTACGCCAGCGCCGGCATCATCTGCTACGGACTCTCTCCCTACCTGGTCGAGATGGACATTGATCGCCGCGGGGAGCATGGCGACGATGAGCGGATCCCGCTCAACACTCTGGGTTGGGGCGTGCGGTTCTACGAGAAGCTGCTGACGGAGATGCAGGCGAAGGGTGGTATCTAGCGGCGCTATTCCGCCGGATATCTAGCGGCTGAGCGCCCGCAGGACCTCGCGGTCGAAGGCGGCGGACAGGCTCTCGCGCGGCGAGTAGGGGCCAGGCGTGTAGGCGGGGGAGACGATCCCCCGATGGCTCTCCTCGCAAATGTGCCAGTCCTGGCGGTTCGTCATATCCCAGAACCTGACGCCATCCTGCGGGTCGAGGGTCTTGTCCCGGAGGGTGGCGGCATTGAACAACCACTCGCATGTGATGCGCGTGCGCGCCGGACCGTCCGGCCACATCGTGTGGAACATGACGTAGTCGGGATGCAGGCTGAGGAGCATGTTCGGAAAAATCGAGTAGTAATAGACACGCCGCTCGTCCGAATCGGTGAGCTGCTCGCCGACAGGAAGCCCGCAGGCCCGGCCACTCATCGTCATGCTGCCCGCATCGTCGTTGATCACCATGTAGCCGCCCAGGAACGGCCCGTCGTACAGGTCGTTCTCACCGCTCGTCGCCGGCGTCAGCTTCACGAGCGCGGGGTGAACCGGCGAGCAGTGATAGCATTCCGAATAATTCTGGAAGAGCAGTTTCCAGTTGCATTGCACGTCGTAGTCGATCCGGCTGGCCGACACCAGCGCCGGCATATTGAAGCGGCTGAACCGCCCCATGAGCGGCGCGAACGCGTCCGCGAACGGCTGCGGATCCGCGCCGATGTGGTAGAAGACGAATCCCTCCCATTCGGCGGTGGGGACGGCGTGAAGCGGGTAGTCGCCCTTGTCGAATCCTTCGATGTCCGCCGTCGACGGCGCGCCGATCAGGCGGCCGTCGAGGGCATAGACCCAGGAGTGGTAGGGGCAGACGATCCGGTCGCCGACGTTACCAATGGGTGCTTCGCAGAGGCGGGTACCGCGATGGCGGCACGTATTGTGGAACCCGCGGATGCGGCCGGACTTGTCGCGGAGCAGGATGACGGCGGCGCTGCCGAGCTGGCGCACGACATAGTCGCCGGGTTCCGAAATTTCCGAAGAGCGGCCCGCGCAGAGCCATCGCGAGTGAAAAATCCTCGCGACCTCATCGGCGTAGATCTCGGGCGATGTGAAGTACGCCTGGGGGAGCGTCCGGGCGCCGTCCATGGGGATCTGTGTCGAGTGTACGAACGTCGCCGCCATGGAAGCCTCCGCCGGTGGGTGCCGAAACCCGTTGTATACAAAGATGCGCGCGTCGCCGAAGGGGCGAAAGTGGACTATCGGCCGAGTAACGCGAGGCGCGGCGTGGCGTAGAGGCGGTCGCTGTCGACGCGGTCGAGCGCGCGGCGGGCGGCCGTGGGCAAGGGTGGCAGGCTGGCGTCGTACTTCACGTCGCCCAGAATAGGTGTTCCAGCCGCCGCGACCTTCGCGCCGGGATTGAGAATGCCATGCGGATCGAACGCCGCCTTGACCGCGCGGTAGAGTCGTGGCGCGGGCGCGTCCGGATCCGGCCAGAGCATCGGTTCGAGGGGGGCGCGGAGCCTGCCATCTCCGTGCTCTCCGGACAGCGTTCCGCCGAGCCGCACGGTGAGCGCGACGACATCGCCGAGCAGCGCGCGCACCTTCGTGGGCCAGGCGGGATCCCGGATATCGATGAGCGGGTTGACGTGGATGTTCGCATCGCCGGCGTGGCCGAAGATCGCGCCCCGTATGCCGTGATGCTGCATCGCGGCGCGCACGCCTCGCACGTATGCCGCCGAGATGCTCGGGGGGCACCGCACCGTCTTCGATGAACTGCATCGACTTGAGCGCGGGATCGAGCCGGGACAGCACCGGGCTCGCTGCGTGGCGCAGCTCCCACAGCGCGGCCTCGGCATCCGTACCGAGCGCGAGCTCCACCTGCGTCGCACCATGTGCGCGCATCCCGCGTGACAAGGCTGTCGCCCCTTCGCTCGCGGCGGCTGGTGACGCGGCTTCGATCTCGATCAGGAGCACCGCATCGGTTTCCGCCGGCAATCGCGTGGCCGTCTCACCCGCCCGGGCGGCCTCGCGGACGAAGTCGAGAAACGTGCGGTCGAGCAACTCACAGGCGGCCGCGCCGGCGTCGCGCGCCATCCGGGCGGCGCCGACCGCGGCGTCGAGCGTTGGGAATGCCGCCAGGAGACTCGCCGTCGCGCCGGGCCGCTCGATGAGTGCCAACTCGATGCCGGCGAAGACCGCCAGTGTCCCTTCGCTGCCGACGAGCAAGTCGACGAGATCGCCGCTGCGAGCATATTCCGCCACCGCGTACCCGGAGGAATCCTTTCGCACGCCGGGATGCTGGAGGCGGGCCGCCCCGGCCGCATGAATCTCGGGCGCCACGTCCTGAAGAAATCGTCGTATTGCCGGCACCGTGGTGGGAGCGGGTTGCCCCCGGCTGACCAGGGCGCGGGCGCCGTCGTCGAAGATGCAGTCGAGTGCGGTGACCCACGACCGTGTCGATCCGTATTTCAGCGTGTGCGCACCCCCGGCATTGGTCGACGCCATGCCCCCGATGGTGCAGAACGCGCCACTCGATGGGTCGACGGGGAAGCGGAGCCCGCAGGCGCCTGCCGCGGCATCGGCCTCCTCACGAAGGACTCCTGGGCCGACGAGGAGATGCCGGCGCGCATCGACGGCCGACACATCGCGCAGCCGGCTCGACGTCGGCGATCACGCCAGCCCCGATCGCACCGCCAGCCATGCTCGACCCGGAGGCGCGTGGGATGAGTGGAGTGCGTGTCGCGTGCGCCCATCGCACGAGAACGCGCAGATCAGCGGCGTCCTCCGGGACTGCGACGGCGGACGGCCAGATGCGCTGGATCCCTGCCGCCTCCGCGTAGACCGCGCGAGCGCCGGCATCGTCCCGGAACACGCCGCGAAAACCGGGCGGCCTGTTGGCGGCCGCTGGGAGCGGCGCCGGGTCCACGGCGCCGATCAGCGGGACAAGAAGGCGGACACGCGCGGGGGCTCGGCCGAGTAGTCGTAGAATCCCCGTCCGGATTTCCGTCCGAACAATCCCGCGGTGACCATCTGCCTGAGGAGGGGCGGCGGCGCGAATCGCGTCTCGCGGAATTCGGTGTACATGATCTCGGCAATCCGCAGCGTGGTGTCGAGACCGACGAAGTCGAGGAGCGTCAGTGGCCCCATGGGGTGGCCAGCTCCCAACCGCATACCGGTATCGATGTCGGCTACCGATGCGACGCCAGTCTCGACGGCGCGGATCGCGTCGAGCATGTACGGGATGAGCAGGCGGTTGACCACGAACCCCGACGTGTCGCGTGCGGTGATCGGCTGCTTGCCCAGGCGGCGGACGAACGCTGTCGCGGCATCCACCGATGCGTCGCTCGTGGTGATCGCCCGAACCACCTCGACGAGGGCCATCAGTGGAACCGGATTGAAGAAATGCAATCCGACCACCCGGTCGGGCCGCCCGCTCGCAACGGCCATGTCCGCGATCGTCAGGCTCGACGTGTTGGACGCGAAGATGGTGCGCGGCGGCGCCTGGCGATCGATCTCCTGCCAGAGGGCGACCTTGATGGCGAGGTCCTCGACCACCGCCTCGATCACGACATCGCACGCCGCGATGTCGCCGATGTCTGTTCCGAACGTCACGCGCGCGAGCGTGGCATCGCGTTGCTCCGGCGTGACCTTGCCCTTGTCGACGCCGATCGCCAGCGACCGTTCGACGCGGGCGCGAGCCTGCGTCGCCAACGCGGCCGATACCTCACGCAACCGGGTCGGGAAACCCGCAGCCGCCGCGACCTGGGCGATGCCACTGCCCATGAGGCCACCGCCCACGACACCCACAGTTTCGATGGCCATCGGACACTCCCGGCTGAGCGTGGTCAGCGGACCAGAACGTCGAGGAGGGACGGAGGGCGGCGCGCTTCGTTATGCTCGACACGATCCAGCACCTGCTCGAGCGCCAACTGGGCCCGCTGCAGGATCTGGCGGTGCGTTCGTGCCACCGCGAAGCCTCCAGCAAGACCAGCGAGCGCCGGCACGGCTCCAATCGCGATCGCGGGGATCAACGCCGGCTGCGATGAGCAGCGCGAGGCCGAAGATGATTCCACCGGTCACCGTACCGGCGGAGGCGACCGCGACCCCGCCCTGCAGGCGGCGCCCGCGGACTCCCGAGACATCGGCGTCCAGGCGAACGAGCGTCCGTGCGTCGTCCACGGCGATCGCCGTCGCGGCGACTTCGCTGACCCGCAGCAGATCGTAGGCGCGGCCGGACGACAGGGACACGCGGCGCAGCGCGGCCCAGAAATCCCGTCGCGGCTCCCAGGTCACCCGGTCGGCATACCGCCGCTTGAGAATCAGGGACTCATCACGCTGCATCGTCTGATTGAGCGCACCCAGCACATCGGCCGGTGTGCCGCGCACCATCCGCTGGGCGGTCGCGACAGCCGCGCCGGCCATCTGGGCGACGAGTCCTCGCTCGGACGGTACGACATTGCGCGTTCGTTCTTCGGCGAGCGCCAGCCGCAGGTGCACGGGCGACAGGCCGACGTCGTTGCCGACCTCCAGCAACTGCTGTTCGGTCAGCCCATCGCTGGGTGCCCCGTCGTCGGCCATCGTGGCCTGCAACTCGGCCGCCCGTGCGAGCACGCGCTCGAGCGCCGCCCGATCGATGGCCATGAGCGCCCCGGCGCGGGCCTCAGCGTTCGGGGGAATGCGGACCGGAAGATTGGGGGAAGCTGGGGGGGGGTCGTCGGGCATGGGGCGTGATCAAATCTAGCCGCCGGCGATTGGGCGTTGGCGGCGCGCCGTGATGGCCTGGTCTTACGCAGGCCGCGCCTGCTGCTACCCGGCGATCGCTTCGACAATCACCGCGATGCCCTGTCCGCCGCCAATACAAGCGCTCCCGAGTCCGTAGCGTTTACCGCCGCGGCGAAGTGCATGGATCAGGTGGGTGGTGATGCGAGCGCCCGACGCCGCGAGAGGGTGGCTGAGTGCGATCGCGCCTCCGTGAACGTTGAGGCGGTCCCGATCGATGCCGAGGGTGCGCTCGACCGCCACTGTCTGAGGAGCAAAGGCCTCGTTCACCTCGACCAGATCCATATCGGCGAGCGACAGTCCGGCGCGATCGAGGGCCTGACGCGCGGCCGGTACGGGGCCGATGCCCATCACGCGGGGGTCAACGCCCGCGATGCCCCACGAAACCAGGCGCGCGAGTGGCTTGTTCCCGTGGGCTTTGGCATACGCCGCGTTGGCCAGGACGAGGGCCGCCGCGCCATCGCCGATTCCGGATGCGTTTCCGGCGGTGACAACGCCATTCGGCCGGAAGACCGGCTTGAGATTAGCCAATACGCCGGCAGTCGTGTCGGGGCGGGGGTGCTCGTCGCGTGTGAACTCCGCTGGCCGCCGTGTTTTGGGGTCGGTGACCGGAACCGGGACGATTTCATCACTGAAGGCGCCGGCCGCCCACGCATCCCGAGCCAGCGTTTGGGAGCGAAGTGCAAACGCGTCCGCCGCCATCCGATCCACGCCGCATTGCTGGGCGAGGTTCTCGGCGGTGTCGCCCATGGAGCAGCCCGCCTGCGTGTCGGTCAACCCTTCCCAGAGCGAGTCGGTCAGAACCGGCGACTGGCCCAGACGTGTGCCCCATCGGAGTCCACGCGCGACGTGTGGTGCCTGCGACATCGATTCGCCGCCGCCGACCAGGCAGATGTCAGCATAGCCGAGGAGGATCTCCTCTGCTCCGCTCACGATTGCCTGGAAGCCCGAACCGCACAGGCGATTGACCGTCAGCGCCGGCGTTTCGATCGGGCAACCCGCGGCGAGCGCCACGTGCCGGGTGAAATAGATACTGTCGGCGGTCGTCAGCAGCACGTTTCCGAAGACGGCGTGCGAGACCTGCGAGGCATCAATGGATGCGCGTCCGAGGGCGGCGCGTGCGGCGATCGTGGTGAGCTCGACCGCAGATATGTCTCTGAGCGCGCCCCCGAAAGTCCCGAATGGCGTGCGCACACCGGAGAGAAACACCACCTCAGTCTTGTCCATGGTTCCCGAGCCTCGTCGTGCGAGTCCGGCGGGGTGCGTGTGATCGTGCTATCCGGCGGCTCCTTCGCCCGTCTCGATCTTGCGCCCGCACGTGGGACAGAAATGCCAGTCGACCTCGAGCTCTGCACTGCAGGCTGGACACTGCATGACGGTCATGTTCTGGCCGCAATGCGGGCAAAACGTGATTGCCCGGCCGGCGGGCAGGTCGCCGCCGCAGAAGCGGCATCCTCCCTGCGCCATCACTGGTGGCACGGGTTCTTCGTCTCCGGCAGTGCTATCGAGTCTGCTGATAGTCGTTCAGCTTTTTGTCCGCGTCATTCATGAACTGTTCGCGGTCCTTGCCGCCGACGCGTGCAACGATCCGTGCGACGATCGGCTTGTCGTAGTGCTGCGCATCCGTGAATCCGTAGGAATAACCGGCGCAGACGCCGATCGCGAGGGCAAGGATATAGCGCATGGTCAGTCAGCTCGATTGTCGGTAGACGGCTCGGACATCGGTCACTGGGAGCCAGCGACGGCCCGGCACGCTCAATTGTCCCGACGCCCCGCCGCAGAGAGCGGTAACGCGTGTGTGGCGTCGGGAAGCGTGCGGCCGGGATTGAACGACTCGGCGCCCGGAAACGGATCCGGATCGCGAAGCCCGGGGCGTCCCGGGCGCGACGGCCGGCTGCCGGTCCACGACTCGAATTGCGATGGCACGAACCCGCCGGACGACGATTGTGACCCGGCCGCCGTGGTCGCGAGGTGGTTGGCGTATTCGTTTTGCGGGTGCCCATCGTGACCCCGCACCCACCGCCAGTCGCAGCGGTGTCCGCCGTCGCGCACGACGGTCACTGCCTCTCGCCAGAGCGCCAGGTTTTCGATTGGACCGCCTTTGCGCGTCCACCCGCGGGCCGCCCACCCGTGTACCCAATCCCGAAAGCCGTCGATCAGATATTTCGAGTCGCTCGTGAAGATCACGTCGAGCGGCTGGCCTTTGGCGGAGAGTCCGCGAAACGCCTCGATGACGGAGCGCAGCGCCATCCGATTGTTGGTGGTGGCCGGTTCGGAGATCCAGAAGTCGCGGCGGGTGACCGCGCCCGACGGCGGGTGCTGATATTCCACGACGCCGCCGGCACCGCCGGGGGTGTCGCGATCCTGACCGTTGCCGAGGCAGGATTCGTCGGCGTAGACGGCAACGAGGGGGCGTGGTGAGTCGCGATGAGGTGCAGGACCTCGTTTCACGGCGACCTATCGACCCGGGATCGGCTCGAGCTGGTCGAGCTCATCGAGCACCAGTGTGAGACTATCACCGGTCGTGGGATGACGGGCGTCGAGCACCTCGCGCCCCGTGACCGTGCGGAGCCTGAGTGGCACCACGACGAACTCCGTGCCTCGCCGGGTGACCACGATCCGGCGGCCGTCTGTAATAGCCCGCTCGAGGGCTTCGTATTGTGCGTGGGTCAGGCGGGAATCCGTCGGTGTGGATCGGGCGGTAAGCGGTGGATTGTGGCCGATAAGTCTATCAGGCAGCGCGCTGGCGGGCAGGACCATGCGTTCCAGATTGGAAGGCACTGGGTATTGCTGGGCACGGCAGTTGCCCGAATACCTTATTATGGATGACACTGCGGCCCCCAGCATTCACACCATCGCGCCAAGCCAGTCCGGCATCTTCGACAACCATCGCGTGCGCGATCCCGATCGTGAGGACCATCTGACGGCGACTGGCGCGGTGCGCGTGCCCGATCGCGCGCTTTCGGCGAACCAGTACGAGCGGCCGATCATCCTGCTGTCCAACCGGGAGCCGTACGAGCACGTCGTCGTTCCCGATGAAGGCACGATCGAGGTGCGCCATCCGTACGGTGGCCTGGTCACGGCGCTCGACCCCGCGCTCAAAGCGACGCACGGCGTGTGGGTGGCATGGGGCTCCGGCAGCGGCGACCGCGCCGCCACGGATGCGTACGGGCGTGTCGAGGTGCCTCCTCCGCCGGCCGATCCGATGTACACTCTCCGGCGAGTCTGGCTCGATGATGCCGATGTGGAGGGGTATTACCTCGGCTTCGCCAACTCCGTGTTGTGGCCCTTGTGCCATCTCCTGATCCATCATTTGCGATTCCGGGACGAGGATTGGGCGCGGTATCAAAGCGTCAACCAGCGGTTCGCCGATGCGGCGCTCGAAGAGGCCGTGCGTCTGCGCGGCGAAACAGGGCAGGAGCCGATCGCCTGGATACAGGACTACCATCTCGCGCTGGTCGCGGATTCGCTGCGGGCGGCGCGCCCCGAGCTGTTCATCCATCAATTCCTGCACATCCCGTTTCCACCGCCCGAGATCTTCCGTCTACTGCCATATGGCGTGTGCCAGGCGCTACTGCGTGGATTGCTGGGCAACGATCTCCTGGAGTTTCACACTGAGCGGTTCGCCGTGAACTTCATGGACTGCGCGGCGCAACTCCTTCCGGGGGCCGTGGGCGACCGCGCGGCGCTGACGGTCCGTTACGCGGACCGGACGACCGCCCTCGGTGTCTATCCGATCAGCATCGACGTCAAGACCTTCGAGGCGATGGCCGCCGCGCCGGAGGCGGCCGCGCGAGCGGCCGAACTGCGCCAGCGGTATTCGTGGGGCGACCGCCAGTTGGGCGTGAGCGTGGACCGGATCGACTACACGAAGGGGATTTTGGAGCGTCTCAGCGCGCTCGAAGTGCTGTGGTCGAGTGCGCCGGAGCTACGCGACCGGTTCACGATGCTGATCGTGACCGCGCCGTCGCGGACCGAGTTGCGCCCCTACCGGGTATTGGAACAGCAGATCGATGCTCGGGTGGCGGCGATCAACGCGCAATTCGGTACCCCGACGTGGACGCCCATCGTCGTGTTGCCGGAAGCGATGCCGGCGACCGAGCTCGCGGCTATCTATCGGGCGGCGGATCTCTGCCTCATTTCCTCGCTGCAGGACGGCATGAATCTGGTCGCCAAGGAATTCGTCGCTTGCCAGCTCGACGAGCGCGGGGTGCTCGTCCTGAGCCGGTTCACCGGTGCTGCCGAGGAGATCGAGGGCGTGGTGCTGATCAATCCGTTCAACGTGGATGGGGTGGCCGCGGCGATTCGCGCGGCGCTCGCGATGCCCATGGCGGAGCGTGCGCGGCGCATGGGTGCCATGCGCCGGCGCCTTCGCAACGCGACGGTATTCGACTGGCTCGATGGCGTGATGTCCAGAGTGGCATCCATGGCGGGAGCGTCCGGTACGGGCAGCTCCGCCACCGGGTGAGCGCGCCGCCGGCACAACCATCGCGGCCAGCGGCCGCGCAGGGCGCGTCCGGCCAGGATGTTCCGGCTGGCTCATCGCCCTACACCCCCATCTCCGACTACGGCATCATCGGCGACCTGCATACCGCGGCACTGGTGAGCCGGTTCGGGGCGGTGGACTGGTACTGCCCGCGCGCCTTCGACAGCCCGTCGGTGTTTGCCGCGATGCTGGACGTGGGGCGGGGCGGGTCATGCCGGATCGAACCCGTGGGCCCGTTCACCGCCGAGCAGCGATATCTCGGCCGGACCGCGGTACTCGTCACGACATTTCGGACACCGACAGGCGTCCTCGAACTTACCGACTTCATGCCGGTTGCCGCGGGCGGCGGCCGCCGCTTCGCGGACATCCACCGGCGGGTCGTCTGTCTCAGCGGCGAAGTGGAGTTCCGCGTGGAATTCGCACCGCGCTTCGACTATGCGACCGGGCAGACCGTGGTATACCCGCGGCGTCATGGCGTACTGGCGACGGATGAAGAGGATGAAGTGCTGACCCTGGCGTCGCCGCCCGAGATCTGGTGGTCCGTCGAGGGAAACTCGGCGAGCGCGACGCTGAAGTTGCGGGCGTCCGAAGGGCGCGCAGCGAGACCCGCGCATGAGGACGACCACCTCGCGCCGCCGTACGACTCGGGACATCAGACGGGAGCCGCCGCTGCGCGGAGTCACGGAGCCGGACCGGCCCGGCGCAGCGGCGGCAAGCGCGCGAGCGGACCGCGGCGGAAAGTGAATGCCGCGGTGGCGATCGTCACGGGCGCGGTGTCCCGCGTCGCCGATGTGGTGAGCCGGATGGGCGGGATCGCCGATCGGGGGGACGGGACGGGCGACGGGACCGGTGGCGACGCGGCGCAGCCGGGAGGGGGCGGAGGGGGGACCGGCGACTGCGCGTGGTTCGTGCTGCGGTACGACGACGACGAAGTCCGTCCGCTCGCGGCGTACGAGTCAGACAAGCGATTGGCCGCGACCCTCGCGTTCTGGAAGACCTGGGTCGGGGCCATCCGCTACGATGGACCGTATCACGACGCCGTGATCCGATCGGCGGTGACGCTCAAACTGTTGTGCTACGAGCCGACGGGCGCGATCGTCGCCGCGCCGACGACATCGCTCCCGGAAGAAATCGGCGGGGTGCGTAACTGGGACTACCGGTACACCTGGATCCGCGACTCGGCGTTCGTGCTCTACTCCTTGAGCATCCTCGGTCATTCGGACGAGGCGGACCGGTTCATGGAGTTCCTCAAGAGGGTCGCGCGCCGCACGAGCGACACCCACCTGCAGGTGATGTACGGCATCGATGGGCGCCGGCATCTGACCGAGCAGACCCTTCCCCAGCTCGAAGGCTACCGTGGATCGGCACCGGTGCGCGTCGGGAACGCCGCATACGATCAGCTACAACTCGATGTGTACGGCGAGTTGCTCGAGACCGCCTACCTGTGGAGCCGTACACGGCCGTTGACCGAGGGCACGTGGTCCACGCTCGGGCGTCTGGTCGGATTCATCGCCGACAACTGGCGTAGGCCGGACAGCGGCATCTGGGAAGTGCGAGCCGGACTGCGCCACTACGTGCACAGCAAAGTGATGTGCTGGGTGGCGCTCGACCGGGGGATCCGGATGGCCCGGGAGTTCGCGCTGCCGGCGCCGCTCGACCGGTGGGAAGCCGAACGCGCCGCCGTGCATGCGGATGTCCTCGCGAACGGGTGGAGCGAAGAGAAGCAGAGCTTTGTCCAGTACTACGGGACGGATGCCCTCGACGCATCGAACCTCGTGATCCCGATGGTCGGCTTTCTGCCGCACAGCGACTACCGCGTGGCCGGAACCGTTCAGGCCACGCTCCGCGAGCTCACCAGCGAAGGCGAAGAGCTGGTGTACCGGTACCGCAACGAGGACGGGATTCAGGGTGGTGAAGGCGTCTTTTCGATCTGCACCTTCTGGCTGGCGGAGGCGCTCGCGCTGTCAGGCGATCATGCGTACGCGGAGCAGATCTTCGAGCGCATGATCGGCCACGCGAACCATCTGGGTCTCTACAGCGAAGAGCTGGATCCCGCTACCGGAGGGTTCCTCGGCAATTTCCCGCAGGCATTCACGCACATCGCGCTGATCAACTGCGCCCACGTCATGGATGTCCTGAACCCGAGAGGCGAGAAGGCAAATCGGGGGCGGACGAAATAATCGCGCTCATCCGCCTGCGGTGCGACCGAAGGCGGACCACCCGAGACTCCGAATCACGGCGCCATGCTCGTCGAGGCGCGGGGGCGGGTACCGGACGGTGCCCGGTAGTGATGGAGCGATCCCGGTGAGGGCGGAGGCCGGCACACTGGCGACCGCCTCGCGGACCGAGCGCACCACACCGGCCGGGACGTCAGCGGCCGCGAGCACCGTCATCCACTCGGCAACTGGCCGTTCGCGAAACCGGGCGGCAAGCCGGCTGCACGACGTGTCCCCGAGCCGCGACCCGGCCGGCGTTGGTGGCGAGCATCGGATCGTTCGCGACGTCGTGGAGATCGAGGGCGGCCGCGCACGCCCGCCATTGGGCGTCCGTGCCGACGGCGAGTGCGAGCGGGCGGTCCGCCGTGTCGAACAGTTGGTAGGGGACCAGGTTCGGGTGCGCGTTGCCCCAGCGACCGGCGTCGTCTCCGCCGACCAGGACGTTCTGCGCGACGTTGACGAGTGCCGCGGTCGCACTGTGGGCGAGTGAGATCGTGATGCGGCGATTCTCCGGCGGAATCAATTCTCGCTCGCGCGCGGCGAGTGCCGCGAGGACAGCGATGGCCGCGTCCTTGCCAGCGATGACATCCGCCAGGGCCACACCGACCTTCATGGGCGGCCCGCCGGGTTCACCCGTGATGGCCATCCATCCCTGTTCGGCCTGTACCACGAAGTCATAGCCGATGCGCGTGCTCTCGTCGCCGAATCCCGTGATCGTGGCCCAGAGCAGTCGAGGATGACGTCCGAGCAGAACGGCCGCACCGATGCCGTGTTTCTCGAGCGTCCCGGGGCGAAAGTTTTCGACGACGACATCCGCATCGGCGGCCAGGCGGGCGATGAGCGCGATGTCGTCGGGCCGGCCGAAGTCCGCGGCTACACTCCATTTGTTGCGGTTGATACTCAGGAAATACGCGCTTTCGCCGCGGTCGTCGAACGGCGGGCCCCACCCGCGGCTGTCGTCCCCGCAGCCAGGCCGTTCAATTTTGATGACATCCGCACCCAAATCGCCGAGGACCATAGTGCAAAGTGGTCCAGCGAGGACTCGCGTGAGATCCAGCACTTTTATTCCGCTCAGGCTATTATGTCGCATTACTGGCGTAATGATAGCGCTATATTCGTGGTACTTTCAGGGATGCCGACATGCTCGCGCGGTGCCTGGGATGCCTTGCGTAGATGACGAAAAATCATATACTTACCCCCCGCGCGGCCTGGTCCTTTGCCGGAGGCGATCGCTGGGACCGTTGCCGGTAAGGTTACGCCGCGCCTTTGACGCCTTCAATACACCGCTCCCGGGGTCCGGACCCCGGTGCCGAGCACGGACGGAGCACGCACGCTATGGCTGACAAGGCCGAGACATTGGACGCCAAGCCGGCGACGGACGGTACACCGCCGGCGCTCGTTGCACCGAAGAGAAGTCCAGGTCATCGCGGCGCCGATGTACGTGACACGGTGGCGGAGATGGCGGCGAAGGCGCAGGAGATCAGTCTCGAAGCGGGGAGCAAGATGGCGGCGGCGATGAAGGATGTCATCAGTGCGGCCGCCGGGTTATCGGGATTCGCGATCGAGAGCGCGCGTGACCTCGTGCAGTACATGGTGCGTCGCGGGCAGATGACGCAAGACGAGGCCGACAAGCTGATCCGCGAGGCCGAAGAGGCGGATGGGAAGCGGAAGCCGCATCCGGTACCGCCGCCGTCGAAGGTGCCGAAGCCACCGCCAGTGCCCATTCTCAAGGTGGATCCGGTGCCGTCGTCGTTCGTCGCGACGACGATGGCCAAGGCGCCGGTGCGGAGTGAGCCAGCGCGTCCGTCGGTGCCTGTCGCCGCGGCGGCTCCGAAGAAGGCGGCGCCTGCGGCGAAGGCCAAGAAGAAAGTGGCTGCGCGCCCGGCGCCGAAATCGAAGGCGGCTGCGAAGAGCGCCTCGAAGAAGAAGCCAGCGGGGAGGCGGTAAGGGATTGACGCTGGCGATCTGTGGCCACGGTACTGGGCCGGCTGCGAAGTGTATGAGCCGGCCTCGCCGTTCTCCCGGTATGTGATTTCCGGCCATTTCGTACCGACACAGGCTGCCGGCAGCGCCGTCGAGGGCTCCAGCGCCGTGACCCTGCGCTTTCACTGTCACGCAATTGGTCAGCAATGTTACTTCGTATGAATTCGTGTTACTCTCGCGATGCTGCCTCGTCATCTCAGCGTAGCCGGTTCGTGACGGGCGAAAACTCGCTGGCGCAGGTCTATACACCGCGTCAGAAACGGGTTATGCTAGCCCCGTGAAAACGACCGTGACGCCGGCGCAGGCCGACCAGCTCGAGGCGGACCAGCAGATCATTGGACGAGTACTGACTGGCCACCGCGAAGACTTCTCGTTGTTGATCATGCGGTACAGCGATGCGTTGTACCGGCACGCGTTGGGAATGACAGGCAGTCCTGATGTTGCGGAGGACATTCTTCAAATGTCCTTCATCAAAGCGTACCAACATCTTGCGGAGGTTCGCGGACGGTTCGACGCCTGGGTGTTCCGGATCGTGGCAAACGGATGTAAGGATTGGCTGAAAAACATCCGGCGGACGCACCTGAGTTATGACGAGGATGACCAACCGTCGGGGTATGCGACCCCGGAAGAAGATCTGGACCGGACGGAATTACGGAGCGACCTCGACCGCGCATTGGCGGCACTCGCACCGAGTTTGCGGGAAGCATTCGTGATGAAGCACGTCGAAGGACGGTCGTACGAGGAGATGGCTGATCTGTTGGGCACCACCGTTGGGGCTCTCAAGATGCGCGTTCACCGCGCGCGCGAAGCGCTCCAAGTCCTTTTAGAGGAGAAATACGCGTGATGCATGACGATCTTTCAGCGCGCGACGGGCGCGATGATGCGCGGTCCCGTGCGCCAGAGACACCCGAAGCTGGGCAGGAGCGGCCGGCGCGGGTTCGCGAGTCCGGAAAGCTGGCGGACCGAGAGGTTCCGATCGAGCTGACCCGGACCCCGGATCAGATTCACGCGTGGCTGGACGGCGAGCTGCCGGAGTCGGGTGTGCGCGGAGCGGAAGCGGTGCGGCACGTCGAGTTCTGGAAGCGGCTCGACCGCGACCTCGAGGTGCGCCGCCACGCCCATGCACCGGTGGATCTCACCGAGCGGATCATGGCGGCGATTCCGGCGACCGTGCCGCAGGCTGCTGCGCCGTGGTGGACGCGTTCGGTCGAGCTGACCCCGGTGACGGTCGCAGCCGCGGCTGCCGGACTGCTGACGATTGGCGCCGCGATCGGCGCGACGATCAAGCGGTAGCCAGCGCAGGCAGAAGCGGACGGCAGAGCGGGGCCGGTCCACTGGACCGGCCCCGCTTTGCTCTCAGGTCTGGCTATCGGGCATAGCAGGAGTCGGATCGTGTTGGCGGCCGGCACGTCGCGTCTAGGGCAGATTCCGTCGCAGGAATGAGAGCGCGACGCCGTCGAGGAAGAAATCGCCAACGCGGGATTCCTCCGTGAACCGGGATTGCAGCAACAGCGTGCGACCGGCCGCCAGCTCGGCGGCGTCGGGGAACTCGACCAGGACGAAGCGGGCGCCGCGCCGTGCGAGCTCGGACACGAAGGCGTCGATGAGCGCGCGGGCGATGCCGAGCCGCTGCGAGTCGGGCGCGACCGCCATGCCGTGCATCTTGCCCGCACCGACTGCGCCGGCCACTTCTCCATAGACGGCGACGCCCGCGAGGCGGTCGCCGGCCATCGCCACGAGACCTGCGGCTTCCGGATCGCTGCGGCCCGCCGCGGCGGCGCCGAGCGCGGCGCGCAACGCGTTGCGGGGCGCTTCCGCGTACAGGGTGTTGCCGAATGCCGCGGTGAAGAGACTCCGGCAGGCCGGCCCATCGGGCGCGGCCAGCGGCCGGATCGTGATGGGAGCGGGCGAATCGCTCATCAGAAGTGGATCGCGCGCCCGAGGGCGGCCAGTGCGGCTTCCTTCGTCGCTTCGGACAGTGTCGGATGCGCGTGTACCGTGCCGCCGATGTCTTCCACCGTGGCCGCGGTACTCGAGTCCGAGCACCACTTCGCTGATCAGCTCAGACGCGTTGGGTCCGATAACGTGCACACCGAGCAGCTCACCCGATCCGGCATCAGCGAGGACCTTCACGAAGCCTGACGTCTGGCCGAGCGTCCGAGCGCGTCCGTTCGCTGAATAGGGAAACTTCCCGGCGGTATATGGCCGGCCTTCGGCCTTGACTTCGTGCTCTGCCAGTCCGGCCACCGCAATCTCGGGCCACGTGTAGACAATGGATGGTATCGTCCGGTAGTGCATGCGGGACGGGTGTCCAGCGATCACCTCGGCCGCCACGACGCCTTCCTCTTCCGCCTTGTGGGCGAGCAACTTGCCGCCGACGGCGTCGCCGATCGCATAGACGTGCGGGAGGTTCGTGCGCATCTGGTCATCGACCAGGATCTCGCCGCGTGCGCCGAGTCCGAGGCCGAGCGCAGCCGCGTCGATGCCCTGGAGACTCGGACGGCGGCCGACGGCGACGAGCACGTGGTCGGCGTCGATCCGCTCGTCGACGCCGCCATCCTTCTCATACTCGACCGTGATTCGCTCGCCGCTGGCACGTGCACCGGTTACGCGTACCGCGGTGCGCAGGTCGAGCCCCTGCTGGCGGAAGACTTTTTCCGCCTCCTTGATCACGTCCGCGTCGAAACCGGGCAGTATGCTCGGTGCGAGCTCCAGCACGGTGACCCGGGCCCCGAGCCGGCGCCACACGGATCCAAGCTCGAGTCCAATGACGCCGGCGCCGACGACGACGAGATGATCGGGAACGCGCGGAATCCTGAGCGCGCCGTCGTTGGACACCACTCGCGACTCGTCGAATGGCAGGAATGGAAGCGAGATCGGAACGGAGCCCGTGGCGATGATGACATTGGCGGCGCGGATCGTCGTGGCGACGCCGGCGGCATCGGCCACCGTCACCGTGTTACCCGCTCCGAGCACGCCGCGGCCTTTGGCCCACGTCACCTTGTTCTTGCGGAACAGGAACTCGATGCCCCGCGTGTTCTGGGCGACGACATCCAGCTTCCGCTGCATCATCCGGGGTAGGTCGAGCGTCAGCCCCGTGGTCTGGAAGCCGTGTTCCGCCGCGTGCAGTTTCGTGAACTCGAAGTATTCGGAGCTGGTGAGCAGCGCCTTGGACGGGATGCATCCGATGTTGACGCAGGTGCCGCCCAGCGTCCTGTCCTGCTCGACGCAGACCGTGCGTAACCCCAACTGTGCGGCACGGATCGCGGCGACGTAGCCGCCGGGCCCGCCGCCGATGATGACGACATCGGCTTCGGCCGGAACGGAGGATGGGGCGTTCATCGGCGGCTCACGCCACCAGCATGGCGGCCGGATCCTCGATCAATTCCTTGATGCGGACCAGGAACAACACCGCCTGCTGCCCGTCGACAAGCCGGTGATCGTACGACAACGCGACGTACATCATGGCCCGCACGACGACGGCCCCGCGCTCGGCGACCGGCCGGTCCTGAATCTTGTGCAATCCCAGGATACCGGACTGCGGATAATTGAGGATGGGCGTGGAGACGAGCGACCCGAACACGCCACCATTGGTGATCGTGAACGTGCCGCCGGTGAGATCATCGATCGCGAGCTTGCCGGCCCGGGCGCGGGTTGCGACGTCGGCGATCTCGCGGCTGATGCCAATGATGCCTTTCTGATCCGCATCACGAATCACGGGGACGACGAGGCCCGCCTCGGATGCCACGGCGATGCCCATGTTGACGTAGTGCTTGTAGACGATCGTGTCGGCGTCGATCTGCGCATTGACGACCGGGAACTGGCGCAGTGCGATGCAAGCGGCCTTCACGAAGAACGGCATGAAGGTGAGTTTGACGCCCTGCTCCTGTTCGACGCGCTCGCGCATGCGATTCCGCAGCGCCGTCACGGCCGACATGTCGATCTCGTTGAACGTCGTGAGGTGCGCCGTGATGTGCTGCGCCTGCACGAGGTTGTCCGCGATGCGCTTGCGGCGCGTCGTCATCTTCTCACGGGTCTCGCGCGCCTCAGGCGCCGCCGGCGTGCGGGCGCCGTTCGGGCCAGCCGGTGCCGGAACGGCCCGCGACTCGGGACCGGCCGGCGTCGCGAGCGGTGCCGGCGGTGCGGCGCTGGCGCGGGCCAGGTGATCGATCACATCGGGCTTGCTTACGACGCCGCCACGGCCTGTCCCCGAGACCCGCGCGAGGTCGACACCTTCCTTGCTCGCGAGGCGCTGCGCGGAGGGTGCGGCGCGGACAGCGCCCGGCGGTGCCGTTCCCGTCGTGGCGGCGGAAACGGGGGCAGATGACGCGCCTGATGGCGCCGCCGCCGCGGGCAACGCGACTGCGGGGGCCGCCGCGGGGCCAGCGACACTCGCGGCGGCTGGCACGGCGGCCGTCTCGTCGACCTCGCCCAGCAGGTCGTCCACCTTGACGGTATCGCCCTCGTGCTTGGCTTGCGACGCCAGGACACCGCTCTTGAGCGCGGGCACTTCGACCGTCACTTTGTCCGTGTCCAGCTCGACCACGGTTTCGCCGGCAGCGACCGGGTCGCCGGGTTGCTTGGCCCAGCGCGACACCGTGGCTTCGACGATGGATTCGCCGAGCGGTGGGACTTTGATCGCGATCATGCGTACCGGGGCATATCGTTATGCAATTCCGGGAGTGCCAGCGGCCGGCACGCTCGGAGCAGGCGCGTACTCCACGCTGTCATGGCAATATAACTTTCTCCGACACCAGTGCGAGGACTCACAATCAGCGCGCACGGCGGCATGGAGCGGCTCGAATTCCGAACCGATCTGCCGGAGCCCGTGCTCACCACCGCGACCGACGTGCGTGTCCGCATTCACGCGGCCGCTCTCAATCATCTCGACCTCTTCGTGGTCGCCGGACTGCCCGGTATCACGATCACGCCGTCCTGGATTCTGGGTGGCGATGCGGCGGGTGTGATCGACCGGATTGGCGCCGATGTGCGGGGCGTATCAGTTGGCGACTTCGTGCTCATCAATCCGGGTGTGAGCGACCGGACGTGCGAGTATTGCCGGCGTGGCGAACAGTCGTTGTGCGTGCGCTTCCAGCTCCTGGGCGAACACCGGCCGGGAACCTTCGCCGACTATGTGGTGGTGCCCGCCGCGAACGTGCGAGCCGTGCCCGCGCCCGGGGCGGGCGGTGCCATGGCCGGCGCAACGGCCGGGCACCATGCCCGGCACCATGCCCGGCACCATGCCCGGCACCATGCCCGGCACCATGCCCGGCACCATGCCGGGCACAACGGCGGCGGGCGCCGCGGCGTTCACGCTGGTCACGCTCACAGCGTGGCGCATGGTGGTGACCCGGGCGATGGTCGCTTCCGGCGAGACGGTGCTGATCTGGGGCATCGGGGGCGGCGTCGCGCAGGCGGCGCTCCAGATCGCGAAAGCGCGTGGCGCTCGCGTGTGGGTGACGTCGGGGAGTGATGAGAAACTGCGGCGCGCGGCGGAGCTGGGCGCGGATGAAGTGCTCAACCATCGAACGACCGATGTCGCGCGCGCGATGCGCGAGCAGACCGGCAAGCGGGGTGCCGACGTCGTGATCGACTGTGTCGGCCAGGCCACCTGGCGGCAATCGCTCGCTGCGCTCGGCCGCGCGGGCCGGCTGGTGACGTGCGGTGCGACGACCGGTCCGATCGTCGAGACCGACGTGCGGCGGATGTTCTGGAACCAGTGGACGCTCATGGGCTCGACGATGGGCAACGATGCGGAGTTCGATGCAGTCGCGGCGGAGTACCGGGCGGGCCGGCTGCGCACGCCGGTCGATCGGGTGTATCCGCTGGCGGAGGGGCGAGCGGCGTTCGAGCGTCTCGCCTCCGGTGATCATTTCGGCAAGATCGTGCTCACGATGCAGACGGAGAGGGAGGCGTGACGTGCGCGTTGTGATCGACTCGCGGTACAGCGACTACGACACCCGCGGCCATGTGAACAACGCCGTGTACCTGACGTACTTCGAGATCGGCCGCCATCACGCGTGGCAAGCGCTCACCGGGCTCGCGAACGATTTTCCGTTCATCATGCTGGAGTCATCGGTGCGGTACGTGAGCCAGGCGAAGTGGGGCGTGCCACTGGCGATGGACATCACAGTCGCCGAGGTCCGCACCAAGGCGTGGGTGTGGACCTACCGGATCGTGGACTCGCGGGACGAGCGGCTGGTGGCGGAGGGTCGGACCGTGCAGGTCATGTTCGACTATGACGCCCAGCGAAGTGTTCCAATTCCGGCGCACATTCGCGAGCGGTTGAGCCACGCGATCGAGACGCGCGCGTGAGCGGGCGCGTGAGCGGGCGCGAGCGCGGCCGAGTGATGGGGCGGGTGCGGCGTGGGTGACGCGGACGATCCCGGCGGGCCGCCTTCTGATGGCCCCGCTGATGGCCCCGCTGATGGCCCCGCTGATGGCCCCGCTGATGGCCCCGCTGATGGCCCCGCTGATGGCCCCGCTGATGCCGCGGCTGACGGAACCGGGCGGGCGCAGTACAGCGTCGCGGAGCAACAACGGATCCGCGCGCAGTGGCTCGCGGGTGTGGCGCCGCCGTGTCCCTCCTGTTCGGTGACGATGAACAGCCGTGGAATCGGCGGCGGATCGTTCGGGTTGGGCTATGCGAGGCGGCGCGTGTGGCTCCTGTGCCCCCGGTGTCGCCGGAGCGCGATCTTCGACGCGGCGCGAGCGACCCGGAACTGAAAAAGAGCGGTCCGGGACTGTCTTCCTAACCCACACGGCGGCAACAGTTTAGAAGTCGTCCCCCGGGTTGCGGCGAGCCCCCGGCCCGGGTAGCTTTAGAGGTTGGTCCGGCGGCTGGACGGCCGCCTAGCGGGCGCGTGTTCCGCTGCGGCGTTTTTCGCGCCCATTCGCTGATCCTTTCTGGCTGAGTCATGACCGCACCGAACAACCGCGAGCGCATTCTCCCCCGCCTCATCGACGACGAGATCAAAGAGTCGTTCATCAACTATTCGATGAGCGTGATCGTCTCGCGCGCACTGCCGGACGTGCGTGACGGACTCAAGCCGGTGCACCGCCGCGTGCTGTACGCGATGAACGAGTTGGGGTTGGTGCCGGGGCGGCCGTACAAGAAGTCGGCGACGGTGGTGGGTGACGTGCTGGGCAAGTATCACCCGCACGGCGACGCGTCGGTCTACGATGCGCTCGTGCGGATGGTGCAGGATTTCTCCCTCCGCTATCCACTGGTGGATGGCCAGGGGAACTACGGCAGCGCGGATGGCGACAACGCGGCGGCGTACCGGTACACCGAGGCGCGGCTCACGCGGCTCGCGACGGAGATGCTGGCGGACATCGACAAGAACACCGTCGACTTCGCCCCCAATTTCGACGACCGGCTCACCGAGCCGAAGGTGCTGCCCTCGGGATTCCCGAATCTGGTCGTGAACGGATCATCGGGCATCGCCGTCGGCATGGCGACCAACATCCCGCCACACAATCTCAAGGAAGTCGTGAACGCGGTGATTGCGCTGATCGACGATCCTGAGCTGAGCGTGCCGGATCTGCGCAAGATCGTCAAAGGCCCCGACTTCCCGACGGGCGGCTTCATCTACGGCCGGCAGGGGATCAAGGATTACCAGGAGACGGGCCGCGGCCGGATCGTCATGCGCGCGCGAGCGGTCATCGAGGAGAAGGAGTCCGGGCGGGCGCAGATCGTGGTCACCGAGCTGCCCTATCAGGTCAACGGCGCGAAGCTCGAGCAGGTGATCCGGGACCTCGTGGCGGACAAGCGGCTGGACGGCATCACGGCGATGCGCAACGAGACGAGCCGCGAAGGCCGGCGTCTGGTCCTCGAGCTCCGCCGCGATGCGATTCCGCGCGTGGTGCTCAACCAGCTCTACAAGCACACGCCGATGCAGGCGACGTTCGGCGTCATCATGCTGGCGCTGGTCCCCGATCCGACGACCCGGCAGCTCGTGCCGAAGGTCATGGGCCTCAAGGAGATCCTCGGACACTACATCGGCCACCGCCATGACGTCGTCGTGCGCCGTGCGCAGTTCGAGCTGGACAAGGCGCAGGAACGGGAGCACATCCTCGAAGGGTTGAAGATCGCCGTCGACAACATCGACGAAGTGATCAAACTGATCCGGGCCGCCGAGGATACCGCGCGCGCCAGCACGCGGTTGCAGAGCCGGTTCAAGCTGTCGGAGCTGCAGGCCGAAGCGATTCTCAACATGCGGCTGGCGAAGCTCACCGGCCTGGAGATCGACAAGCTCGAGGCGGAGCTCAAGGATGTACAGGCGATCATCAAGGACCTGCGCGCCCTCCTCGACTCGAAGCCCAAGCGCATGAAACTGATCAAGGACGAACTGAGCCAGATCCTGGCGCAGTATTCGGATGAACGCCGCTCCGAGATCATCAGCGACGAGGGCGAGTTTTCGGTCGAGGACCTGATCGCCGAAGAGGACATGGTGATCACCGTCTCGCACTCCGGCTACATCAAGCGCACCGCGGTCTCGACCTACCGGCGGCAGCGCCGCGGGGGACGCGGTCTCTCGGGCCAGGATCTCAAGGACTCGGATTTCATCGAGCACTTGTTCATCGGCTCGACGCACGATCACATCCTCTTCTTCACGGATGATGGCCGCTGCTTCAAGCTCAAGGTGCATGAGATCCCGCAGGCCGGGCGGGCGACGAAAGGGCGTCCCATCGTCAACCTGATCAATGTGTCGCCGGACACGGAGATCAAGGCGATGCTCCCCGTGAGCGAGTTCTCGGAGGAGCAGTACCTGTTCTTCTGCACCAAGCTGGGCACGGTCAAGAAGACGGCTTTGAGCGAGTATTCGAATCCGCGGACCAACGGCATCAAGGCCATCAAGGTCGAGAGCGGCGATGAGCTCATCGACGTCCAGATCACGAGTGGAACGAACGACGTGATCCTGGCAACGCGCCATGGTCTCTCGGTGCGGTTCCACGAATCGGATGTGCGCTACATGGGCCGCGACACGACCGGCGTGAAGGGGATCGAGCTGCGCACGGGTGATACCGTGGTCGGCATGGTCGTGCTCAAACGCGACGCGACGATCCTCGTGGTCACGGAACTCGGCATGGGCAAATGCTCCAACCTGGACGAGTATCGTGTGCAGAAGCGGGGCGGGAAGGGCATCATCACCGTCAACCGCACCGAGCGAACCGGCGACGTGGTGACCGTGATGGAAGTGCTGCCCGAGGACGAGATCATGCTGATCACGAAGCAGGGCATCATCATCCGGTCGTCGGTCGCCCAGGTCCGGGTGACCGGTCGGATCGCCCAGGGCGTGAAGCTGGTGCAACTCGACCAGGGCGACCGGGTTACGGCGGTGGCGCGGGTCGTCCCGGAAGAGGCGGAGGGGCCGGAGCCCGCCGAGGCCACTGAAGCGGCCCCGAGTGGCCCGGATGATGCATCGGGAGACGACGTATAGCGAGCTCTTCTGCGTGGCGCTACCAGTCCGGTATGGCGATACCGGCAACGGAGGCGGTGAGGTAATCACCGCCTCCGTTGCCGTTTACGGACCCGATCGTCAAGCACCGTCGCAACGTGCTTGCGACCAATGTTTCTCGGCGACGTACCGTATGTTTAGTGTGATGAGCTCGCTTTTTGCTTTATCCTGTGCCGTGCGGACCCCGGGTTAGCGATGCCTACCCTCGAGGTTTGCGCGCTGGCGGTCTCCGGGTTGCACTTGGGCGATTCCGGACGACGACTATCCACCGGTTCGCCTGCTCCTAGCGACAGATCGGGGCTCATGGACCTCACGGGTATCACGCCGCTCCACCCCACGACGCCCCTTGGGCGCCCGGCAAGCGTTCCCGGCGAGGTCCCAGGTGTCCGCCGGTCCAAAGTCGTGCGCGTCCCCCCCGACATCCACCGGGAGACCCAGGTGGACCTGCGGGCGGGGTGCGCGGATATGCCCTTGAGGCCCGCGGCCCGCGCGCCCGGTGCCGAGCTCGGGATGGAGCCGCCGGTGGCTCCGGCCACCGTAGCCTTGGGTGACGTTGCCCCAGGTCTCCCGAACCCCGCTGGCGGAGCGCCCGAGTGGCCCGTGCACGATCCTCCACGGCGAATTTCGGACAAAGTGACCGCGATCGGAGCCGAGCGGCAGGTGCTACTGTGGCAAAGTTGGGCACGATATGTAGCGGCGGCGCTCACAGTGGGCGCTGCGGCGGTGCAACGCTTTTCGGGGAACGGCGCCGGGCAGTGGTTGGCGCTTGCCGGCGTAGGCCTGGCCTACGCGGGGACAACGATGGGAGTCGCGTGGCACCTGCGGAGAATGCAATCTGACAGCGTGCCGCGGCGCCTGCTCGCGCTCGTGCTCGCGGCCGACCTCATCGCGGCGGCGAGCGTCGTGTACCTCACGGCGGCCGTGCGGGACTACGATCGATTGCTCATCTTGGGGCTGGTGGCCGTGCAACTGGCGGTCGTGTACTACGGGCTTTCGTTCGCCGTCTGGGGACTGCTGTCGACACTTGCCACATACATCGTGGGTTCGCTCTTCGCCTCTCCCATCCGCCCCGGGCCGCCCGCCGACGGCTGGGCGATCGCGACGTACTCGGCGATGTTTCTCTTCGCGGGGAGCACGCTGGTGTTCGCGTTCGGCAGTTTCCGGTCGCGGATGAACGCGCTGCGCCGGTTGTGCCACGACGTCGAAGCCGGCGAGTTGGGCATCCCGCTGGGCACGGGCGCGGATCGCCGTCCCGATGACCTCACGCTGCTGGCGCGGAGCGTGGATGACATGCGGCACCGGCTCATCGAGTTGATCGGAACGGATCCACTGACCGAGTGTCTCAACCGGCGCGCGCTGGAGACACGGCTCGCTCGCGAGTGCCGCCAGGCGCGGCGGCGCGGGACGCCGCTGTCGGTGCTGGCCATCGACGTCGATCATTTCAAATCGATCAACGACAGCTATGGGCATCCATTCGGCGACTACGTCCTCCAGACCGTGGCCGACATCATGAACGAGACCGCCCGTGACACCGACGCCGTGGCGCGGCTCGGCGGCGACGAATTCATTCTCGTGCTGCCGGACACCGGCACGCAGGGTGCGACGGCGTTCGCCGAACGGTTGCGCTGCAACGTCGGCGAGCACGTGTTCGGCGACCAGCGGCAAACGCTACCGGTGACGATCTCGGTGGGCGTGATCGTCGCGCCGGAGATCGGCGAGCTGTCACCCGCGGCGTTGCTCGCCGCGGCGGATCGCAATCTATACCGCGCCAAATCGGCGGGGCGGAACCGTATCAGCGCGTGAGGCAGGTATCGTGGAATCGCTCCCCCCGGGGACCGGATCATCGTCACATGCGGACAATTTCGATGCGCCGCGCGACGCGGCGCGCGCCGCGTCACGCGATGGGCACGATGGGCGCGATGAACTCGCCAACGGGGGCGCGTCACCGGTGCGGACCGAACGCGCGGCCGCGATCCCGGTCGCATCCGAGACGCGGACGATGATCGCGAACACCCGCATCCTGGTGGCCGACGACGACCCGGCAGTCCTGCAGACCGTCGCCTGGGTGCTCAAGGAGCAGGGTTACGACGTGAGCGCCGCCGCGGATGGGCGTTCGCTGTTCGAGCGGCTGGAGCGTGATGCGCCGGATCTCCTGCTGCTCGACGTCGCGATGCCGGGCTCGGACAACTATCAGACCCTCGAGCGGATCAAGGCCGACGATCGCTGGCGCGATCTGCCCGTCCTCATGGTGTCCTCGCTTCCGCCGGATGAAGCGGCTGTCCGGACCCTGGGTCTCGGCGCCGCGGATTTCGTCCGCAAGCCGGTGCGCGTACGCGAGCTGCTGGCGCGTATCCAGGCGCAACTGCGAGTCCGGGCCGCCCTCGTGGCGGCGCGCGAAGAGCTGCGCACCAAGGACGTGGAGCTGCAGCGCGCCCGCGACGACGCCGAGAGCCGCCGGAAGCTCGTGGACATCCTGCACGAAGTCACCGGCGACCTGTCCTCGGATGAGATCTATCATATCGTGGCGCGCCGCGTCGCGAGAGCGCTCGAGATCTCGCATTGCTCGGTGATCCTCGCCCGGCCGGGCGACGAGCGGGGGCTCGTCGCCGCGGCGTTCGAGAATCCCGCGGTCCGCAACCTCGAGATCACGCTGGACCGGTATCCCGAAGTGCGCGCCGCGCTCGACGGCGGTACGCCGGTGCTGATCGAGGACCTCCGTACGAGCCCGTTGTACGACCGCGTGCGCGAGTCGTGGCTGCGGGATGGGGTCGTGGTGACGATCCGCTCGGTGATCGCACTGCCGTTCTCGCTCGACCGGGCACAGGCCGGCGTGTTCTTTCTGCGGCGCTCGGCCGACGAGCCGTTGCTCACGCCGGAGGACGTGGAATTTGCGGACACCGTGATCCGCGCCGCCGTCGCGACCATCCAGCGGGCGCAGGTGATCGAGATGACCCGCGCGGACAACGCGCGGCTGGAGGCGCTGGCGCACACGGATCCGTTGACCCAGGTCCTCAACCGCCGCGCTCTCACCTTGCGGCTCGCGTCGGAACTGGACCGGGCCCGGCGCTATAGCTCGGTGGTGACGCTGCTAATGATCGATCTCGATCACTTCAAACGGGTGAACGACACCTACGGCCACCTCACCGGCGATGACGCGTTGCGCGAAGTGGCGGCGCTTCTACAGCACGCGGTCCGCAGCGTGGACGTCGTCGCGCGCTATGGCGGCGAGGAATTCGTGGTCGTGCTGCCGGAGACGGCGGAGGGGGGCGCGGTCGCATTCGCGGAACGCATCCGCGAGCGGATCGAGGCGCAGATGTTCGCCGTCATCGGCGTGCCGGGGAATGAAGGCACCGGCCTGCGCCTCACCTCGAGTATCGGCGTCGCGACGTTCCCGGGCCCGCGGGTCGACTCCGCCGAAGATCTGTTCGCGCAGGCCGATCAGGCTCTGTATCGTGCCAAGTCCGAGGGACGGAACCGGGTGAGGTCCTAGCGGGGACTGCCCGGTTATTGCCGGGCACTAGATTATCGGGGCGATGAGCCTGCGTTGCCCCACTTGTGGCGTCACCTATGGCGGCACGACCCGTTTCTGCCCGCGGGACGGTGCGAAGCTGGTGGCTGAAGGAGAGGCCGCCGCGCCGGCACCGGGCGCGCCGGCAGCCGGATCACGAGGCGGATCACGAGGCGGATCGCCAGGCGGATCGCCGGGTGCGTCGCCCGTCGCGTTGCCGGCGCCCCAGCGGCCGCCGTCCCCGGGGAATTCGCCGGGCACCGCGCCGCGTTCCAAGGGGCCACCGCGGGCCCTTCCCACCGGACAGGGTCCCGCATTCACAAAAGGAAAGCTCACGCCGGCGTCCGTTCCGGCGCATGCGACCCTCATCGGCCAACTGCTCGACGGCCGCTACAAGGTGGAGCGGAAGCTCGGCGAAGGCGGGATGTCTATCGTGTATCTGGCGACGGAGACGGGGACCGAGACACAGCACGCCATCAAAGTGCTGTCCCCATCACTGTCCAAGGATACGACGGCGATGACCCGGTTGCGGCGGGAAGCGGAGATGGCGGGGAAGCTCGTGCATCCGAACGTCTGCCACATCGAGTGCCTGGGCCAGACGCCGAATGGGCTCGTGTATCTCGTCATGCCGTACCTCGCGGGCGAGATTCTGGCCGATCGGACCTATCGGTTCGGGCAGCTTCCACTCGGTGATGTCGTCGGATTCGTGGCGGAGATCGCCGCGGGGCTGCAGGCCGCGCACGATCACCACATCGTGCACCGGGATCTCAAGCCCGAAAACGTCATGATCGTCCGGCGCGATGATGAGCGCGACCATGCCGTGGTGATGGATTTCGGCCTGGCTAAGGAGCGGAAGGCGGGCCCCGAGCTGGAGCGGCTGACCGCGACCGGCATCGTGCTGGGGACGCCGGAGTTCATGAGCCCCGAGCAACTGCGCGGCAAAGCGCTCGACGGACGGACCGACGTGTACTCGCTGGCATTGATGACCGTGGAGATGCTCACGGGGTCGCTGCCCTTCACTGGCAAGTCGCAGCAGGAGCTGATGATTGCCCGGCTCAGGCACCAGCCGACGCCGCTCCGGAAGCTGCGCCCTGACCTAGATTTCCCAAGTGCCGTCGAGCGGGTATTACTCAAAGCGCTCGAGCGCGACCCCAATGACCGGTACCCCACGGCGCCCGATTTCGCCGTCGCCCTCGAGGCGGCGACCCGGCCGGGTGGCCTGGGCACCACGACCGCGGCGTTGAAGCGATGGTTCGGATGATTGCACCCGAAAGCAGTGCGCCCTGGCGCGCGCTGAGATCACTCGCCGGTCTCACGGCTGGCAGCGCGTTCGCGATCGGTCTCGGGGTGGGCCTCGGCGTGGCCGCCGCCCCGCTCGCCGCCGCGCGCGTCACCGCACAACAGACGACACCGCCCGCTCCGCCGCCGACGAGCAAGACCAAGGGAAGGGCGGCTGCCACGCCGCCGGCCGGGGCGAAACAGGCGCCTTCGGACACTGCACATCACTTCTCGGGCGTCATCGGGGTGGCGATCGACAGCATTCACGGCGCTCCGCTGCGGGCCGCGACCGTGACCGTCGCCGGCGCAAATCGGCACGGCGTCACGGACTCCCTCGGGCAATTCCGCATCGACAGCATCGTGCCGGGTGAATACAAACTGCAACTCTCGCATCCCCTGCTCGATTCGATCGGCGTGGCCATCGAGACGCAGCCGATCGCCATGCCGCTGGGGCGGTATGCGGTCGTCCGGATGTCGACGCCCTCGCAGTCCACGGTGCTGAATCTTTTTTGTCCGCCCGACAAGCGGCTCACAGGACCGGCGGCGGTGATCGGCCGGGTGCTGGACGCCGATACCGATGCTCCGGCGACGGGAGCGCGGGTCGTGCTCTACTGGACGGAACTCGAAGTGAGCGCCGCGACAGGCGTGCACCGCGCGCCGCGCGTGCGCGAGGCGACGGTGGATTCCAGCGGCACGTATCGCGTGTGCGGGACCCCGGCCAGCGTACAAGGATCCTTGCGAGCGTCGCGGGCGGGTCTCGCGACTGCCGACGTTCCGATCTCCAACCAGGGCGAGCTCGTCACCATTGCGATGTTGCACGTCCCGTCGCCCGACACGGCTGTCGCGACCAGCGCGCCGGCACCGGCTGGCGCGGCGCCGGCAGCGGCGAAACCGCATACCGTCGCATTGCGGACGGGTCGTGCGGTGGTCGAAGGGCGAGTGACCGACCCGGCTGGCAAGCCGGTGGTCGGCGCCCAGTTGTCCGTAGCGGGCGCCGAAGCGACGACGACGACGAACGACAGCGGTAGCTATTCGCTGCGCGGGCTGCCGTCCGGAACACAGGCGCTCCAGGTCCGGAAGTTGAGCTTCGCGCCCATGCAGGTCACGGTTGACCTGTCGGCGCGCGCGCCCCATCACACCGACCTCAGATTGCTTCCCGCACCGCCGACGCTGACTCCGGTGCAAGTCGAAGGCAAACGGGAGAAGGGGCTGCGCAACGTCGGATTTACGCAGCGGCAGAAGTCGGGACTCGGCCGCTATCTGACCTCAGACCAGATCGCCGAAAAGCTGCCCACCGTGATGACCGACATCTTCTCGACCGTGCCAGGGCTGACGATCGACTACTCGAGCGGGCAGCCGCAGCTCAAGGGCTCCCGTGGTGCCGGCGGCTCGTGCCTGACCTACGTGATCGACGGCGTGCAGACGCCAATGCAGGGCGATTTCAACGATTACATGCATCCCGACGAAGTGGCGGCGGTCGAGGTGTACCAGTCGTCCGAGGCTCCCGCGCAGTTCCAGACCGGCGGGCGATCGGATTGCGCAGTGGTGGTGATCTGGACGAAGACGCGAGTCGGAGGATGAGTGCCGGGATCCGATGACCTGAACGCCATCCGGACCCAGCGGCGGACCCGGCGTCCGCGTCTGCTCGCGGTGGCGGGCGCGCTGGCCGCAACCCTCGTCGCGGCATGCTCCCCGTCACCGACGGCGGCGCAGCCGGCGACCGATGCCGACCTGCAGCGGCAACTGACGCTGCCGCCCGGGCTCAAGGTTCAATACTTCGCCCACCTGCCTGCGGCGCGCTGGATGGTTCTCGGTGCCGATGGGTCCGTGTACGTTTCCGCCAGCCAGCGCGGCAACATTGTCCGGCTCCACGCGTTCAATCGCGCGGGCGTGCCCGACAGCCAGACCGTGATCGCCGAGGGATTGAACGAGCCGCATGGGATGGCGTTTCACAAGCGGCATTTCTACGTAGCGAACAACGACGGCGTGGTGCGGTTCGGCCTCGATGCCCGGGGCGTCCCCACCGGGCCGCCCGCGTACGTGAATCATTACGGGGGTGGAAGCGGGCATTCGACGCGCACGATCGTGTTCGGGGCGGACAGCGCGATGTACGTCTCCGACGGCTCATCGTGCAACGTCTGCATCGAGCACGACTCGACGCGTGCGACCGTGATGCGGTTCGACGAAAACGGGGGCAACGGGCGGATTTTCGCCTCGGGGCTTCGCAACGCCGTCGGCGTGGCGGTCGATCCCGCGACCAAGCAGATATGGGTGACGGTGAACGAGCGCGACAACCTCGAGCCCGATCACCAGAACTCCCCGCCCGACAAGATCAATATCATCAAGGCCGGCGGGTTCTATGGATGGCCCTACTGCTGGGGCGACCGCAACGCGAGCCCCGAGTTTCACGACGCGGCGAAATGCGCGCCGATGACAGTCCCCGCCCTCAACGTCCAGGCGCATTCCGCGCTGCTCGGCATCACGTTCCTTAGCCGGGCGACGGTATTGCCCCCGGCGATGCGCGGCGATGCGTTGGTGGCGAGCCACGGATCGTGGAATCGCGACGCGCCGACGGGCGACAAGATCCTTCGCGTGCACATCGCGAACGGCCAGCCACGGTCGTACGACGACTTCATCACTGGATGGCAGCATCCGGACGGCAGCCGGTGGGGCCGTGTCGCCGACGTGATGGTGGCGGCGGACGGGTCGCTGCTGATCACCGACGACCAGATCGGCGCGATCTATCGGGTGTATCGCTAGCGGGAGTCGCACGGGCGCACCGCGAGCCGGTAGCCGGTTCGTATCCGGCTACCGGTCGCCGGCCCGTCAGCTCTTCAGCTCTTCAGCTCCCGGATGTTGACGCCGCGCTTTGCGAGCTCGGCGATGTAGCGGGCTGCCGGAATGCATTCGTCCGGCGTGTGAACGCCGGCGGGTGTGATTTCTCCGCGGGCCTGCATCTGCCCCGTGATCGAGAGGGAGTACCCGGTGGTGCGCTCCATGGCGCTGATGCCGCGGGCGCCATCGAAGTAGTCGAGCAGCTCCCAGCCGATCCGTGCCGGCGCACCACCCCTGGTGCCTTCGACGATGACGCGCAGCGCCACGAGATCCTTGCCGTGCGGCTTGGTGAGGCGCGGCCCGACGACACCGACGACGACCTCGCGCGGGATGACCTTCATCCCTTTGACATCGACGGGTGCGAGGTCGAGGAGCCCGAGATCGCGGATCGCCTCCATGATGTGCGCGTGGCCCGGGTATCGCAGCGTCTTGTACTCCATCGTCGGGATCTTCCCTTCATACCGGAACGCCAGCGTGGAGAGCCCGCCCGCGGTGTGGAATGCCTCCAGCGTCCCGACCGGTGCCGGGAACGAGACCGCCTCGCGTTCCGACAGCGCCTTGACCTGATGCCGCTTTCCATCGCGGAGCACCCACGACAGCGTCGTGTAGTAGTCGAGGACGCCTTCCAGCGAGTACACGATCTGATAGTTGAGCGGCGGTTCGGGATGCTGCGGGAGGCCGCCCACGAAAATCTTCACGCTCTCGACCTGATCGAGCTGGGAGATCCCGTATTGGGCGAGAATGTTGACCATGCCCGGCGCGAGGCCGCAGTCGGGGATCACGGTCACTCCCGCGCGTCGTGCGCGTTCGCTGAGTTCCTTCTGCTGAAACACGATCTCCGTGTTGCCGCCCAGGTCGCAGAAGTGCACACCCGCTTCGACGGCGAGGCGCGCCAGTTCGAAGTTGAAGTAGTAGGGGATCGCGCTCATCACGGCATCGCATTCGCGCATGACCGCGCCGGTCGCCGCCGCGTCGCGGACATCGAGCCGGGTGGGAATGAGTCTCTTCCCGGAATAGGGCGCGAGAAACTCGGGAAGGTGATCCACGTGGAGGTCGGCGACCCGGACCTCGGTCACATCAGGATTCTGCAGGAGATCGTAGGCGCAGGCCGAGCCTTGCAGCCCACGCCCCAGAACGAGCATGCGCATATGGTGACGTACTCCAGGTTACGAAGATCGGGAACGGCGGCCGACCGGTCGGCCACGCCAGACGCTCTGCGTCCGCGCATCCCGGCGCGTGGCCGGGGGCACCCCAATGTAATGCAATAGCTTTCAGGATGGATCGATCAGCACCGCACCCGGCCGGCCAAGCGCGCTCGCCGGGCCGGATCGTGGACTCGGATGCCGGCATAGCGGCGCTCCTCGAGGGCGTCCATCGCGTGGCGGTACTCGGCATCAAGCCGTCGTGGAGCGGCCAGCCCGCGTATTACGTGCCTGAGTACGCGCAGCGCGCGGGGCTCGAGGTCATTCCGGTGCCCGTCTATTACCCGGAGATGACATCGGTGCTCGGGCGGCCCGTCTACCGCAGGCTTGCCGACATTCCCGGACCGATCGACTTGGTCAACGTCTTCCGCCGGTCCGAGGATGTTCCGCCACATGTCGATGACATGCTTGCGGCATCGCCGCGCGCGGTCTGGATGCAGAGCGGGATTCGGAGCGACGCGGCCGCGACGCGGCTGCTCGCGGCCGGCATCGACGTCGTGCAGGATCGCTGTCTCCTCCAGGAGTTACAGCGACTCGGGCGCTAGCGGCAGCCAGGCACGCGACTGCCGAACGGATCGGTTTCGTTATCTCGGCCGTTCGCGCCACGCCTGGAAGGCACACACGACGAGTACGACGACGAGCACGACCCAGAGGAGACCTTGCCGCTGCACCTCAGCGCCTCCTGTTGAACGCCTCGTTGAACACCTCGTTGACTCTCCGCCACAACCTGCCGAACGCCGTGCCGGACGCCTACGACAGTGCGTCCTCGCGGTAGACCAACCACCCGGTCTGTTCTTCGGCCACCAGCTCGACTTCCGTACCGAGTGGCAGCGTCAAATTGGGGACTTCGTGTCCGGCCGGGAAGTCCGCGAGAATTGGTATATCGAGATCGGCGAGCAGATCTGTCAAGAAGTCTTCGAACTCATCCTCTTCCGACCGGTCGAGAGAGAGTTGGCCGAAGACGACCCCACGGACGTGGCGCAGCAGGCCGGCCGCCCGGAGGTGGACGAGGCGCTCATCGGCGACCGACATCGGGTCGCGCGTCTCCTCGAGAAAGAGAATCGCATCCCGGGTATCGATCTCGTACGGCGTCCCGATGGACTGCTGAACGAGCGAGAGGTTGCCACCCGTCAGCCGCCCGACCGCACGCCCGGGCCGGACGACGCGCGCGATTTCGCGCCCCATGCGTGCCGCCGGTCTCGCGGTGGTGAGCGCCGCCAGCAGCGACGCCATGGTGGGGTCGCGGGCACTCGGGATCAGGTCATCGACGGTCGGACCATGAAACACGCGCAGGCCGGCTCGCCGCATGAGCCAGAGATGCAACGCCGTCACATCCGAGTAGCCGACGAACGGCTTGGGATTGAGCCGGAAGACCTCGGGCTCGAGGTGGGGGAGCATCCGCATCGCGCCGTACCCGCCGGTGCCGCCGATCACGGCCTTCACTTTCGGATCCAGCCACAGTCCCATGAAGTTCTCGGCGCGCCGTTCATCCTCGGCGCGCTGGAAGCGGCGAAGGGTTCCGAGCTCGGGGTCCAGTATGACGCCGTAGCCGAGGCGCTCGAGCGCTTTGACGCCGCGGGCGAGCCAGCCGGGACGGGGCGCATATGAGGGTGCGACGACGCCAATCGCGTCGCCCTTGACCAGCGCGGGTGGCCGCAGCAGCGGCGTCCGGGGCGCGATCGCCTGCGACGTCGTGCCGGCGCCCGAGGCGGGACCGGTCGCGACGCCGGGTGGCGCGAGGACCGCCGAGACGATCAGGGATGAGCGGGTGGGCAGCGGTACGGCGTCAGCGGCGCGGGTCGCGATCCCATCGCGGGGTGATGGCGCTATCACGAGGTCGCCGTGACTCCTCAAGCCGGCCGGCAGAACGGGTGCGGCTACTCGGGTCACCGCAGTGGCGTCCAGCGCAGGCTGATCACCATGGGTGGCCGTGAAGGCCGGGTCGGGAGTCGCGGCATCGGCCGCCGGCACCAATGCGGACGGGGTGCCGTTGTCGGCAGGCACTGACAGGGGCTGGTTGAGGGAAACAGCTGTCTCAGCGCAACGTAGGATGGGATGACGACCGAGGGAAGGTCACACGGGCGACCAGGACTGATACGCCGGTTTTTTCGGGGGCCGTTGACCGGTCAGACCGTCCGTGGCCATCTGGTTGAGCTCGTCGCTGGCTGGGCGGAGCCTCCGCCGGCCCGCGGGAAGCGGGTTCGGCTAGATTGGGGCCATGCCGTTGCCGGAGACGACTCCGACCTACTATCGGAAGGGCTTCGGGCTCAAGGCCGAAGTGCACGATACCCTCGCCGCGGACTATACGGGGCGGCTGGTGGATCTGCTGCGGCAGCGGGAATTCGAGCTGACGGCCGGCAGCGTGACCGTGCGCCTGGCGCGGGAGTTCGGGTTCTGCTACGGCGTCGAGCGGGCGGTGGAGTACGCGTACCAAACGCGAACGAAATTTCCCGAGCGTCCGATCTTCCTCGCGGGCGAGATCATTCACAACCCGCACGTGAACGAGAAGCTGCGGGAGATGGGCATCACGTTCCTGCGCTCCGACGGCGGCGACTTCGACTATTCGGTCGTCGGGCCCGGGGACGTGGTGATTCTGCCGGCGTTCGGCGTGACGATGCGCGACTTCGAGACGCTGCGCGCGAAGAACGTCGTCGTCGTGGATACGACCTGTGGTTCCGTGCTCAACGTGTGGAAGCGAGTCGACAGCTACGCGCGGACCGGGCTGACCGCGGTGATTCACGGGAAGTACTATCACGAGGAGACGCGCGCGACGGCGTCCCAGGTCTCGCGCTACTCCGGCGGCCGCTATCTCGTGATCCGCAACATGGACGAAGCGCGCATCGTGTGCGACTACATCGAGGGCCGCGGATCCCGCGAGGACTTCGTGTCGCGGTTCGCGCACTCCGCGTCACCTGAATTCGATCCGGACCGCGATCTGCGACGAGTCGGCGTCGCGAACCAGACGACGATGCTGGCACGCGAGTCGCTGGCGATCGGCGAGGAAATCGGGCGCGCGCTGGCGCGAGCGCACGGCGAGGATTACCGGGCGGAGCATTTCCGGACGTTCGACACCATCTGCAGCGCGACGCAGGACCGCCAGGACGCGGTGGAGGCGCTGCTGCGCGAGCCGCTCGACGTCATGCTGGTGATCGGCGGCTACAACTCGAGCAATACCATTTCGCTGGCGGCGATCTGCGGGGCGTCGGTGCGCACGTTTCACGTCGAAGACGCCGAGTGCCTCGATGTGGGCCGCGGCGTGATCCGCCACCGGCCGATCGGCGCATTGGCGGACATCGAGACACCCGAGTGGCTTGGCGGTATCGGCCACGTGACCGTGGGCATCACGGCGGGAGCCAGCACGCCGAACAACAAGATCGGCGAGGCGGTCGCGCGCGTGTTCGCCACGCGGGGAATCGATCCCGGCGACATCGTGTGACATTCGGGTTCATTGAGCTGGAAGGCGGTGCGACGCGCGTGCGCATCGTGCCCGCACTCGGCGGACGCATCGTGTCGCTCGTGGCTCTGGGGCGCGAGTGGTTGTGGACCAACGAGGCGTTGCCGGCGCGCGAGCCCGTCGATGGGGCCTCGTACGGCGAGACCGGCGACAGCGGCGGCTACGATGAGTGCTTCCCGACCGTCGCCGCGTGCAACATTCCGAACGGTGTCGCGCGATTCGGCGGGCTGGCGCTTCCGGACCACGGCGAGTTGTGGGCGCAACGCGCATCGGTGGTGGTCGAAACGGACCCCATGGGCCACCGCGCGACGTGCGCGTGGGAAGGGCGGCGGATGCCGTATCAATTCAGCCGCATCGTGCAGGTCACGAGTGCCGGCGCGGTGGTGATGCGATATCAGGTGCGCAATACGGGGCACGACCGGCTGCCGTTTCTCTGGGCCGCGCAGCCGCTGTTTCCGCTGACGCCATCCACGCGGCTCGAACTTCCGGTCGGCGCCCGCACACGGGTCTGGTCGCACCGCGGCGATGCGCTCCGCGGCCTCGTGCCCGAGTTTCGCTGGCCGCATGCGCGGGCCGAGAATCGCATCGTAGATCTGTCGCACCCCGAGCTCGCGGGACGGCAATACGCGTGCAAACTGTTTCTCGACATGCCACCCGGCGCCGGAGTGGCGGCAGTCGCCGAGGGTGACCTCCGGATGGAAGTCGCATTCGACGAGCGGACCGTCCCGAACCTCGGCGTCTGGTTGAACAAAGGGGAGTGGACCCCGTTCAAAGGCGGCCGGCCGTATCTGAATCTGGCCATCGAGCCGGGCCTCGGCGCGGCGGACTCGCTGGCTGACGCACTGGGCGCGTGGGGTGGCGCGCATTGGGTCGACCCCGGGCAAAGCCAGGAGTGGATGCTGACCTGGAGGCCGGTGAAGACGAGCAGTGCGTAGCCCACCGAGCGGAGACGCCAGCGCGCGCGCCCCCAGGAGGGGGGTGGGCCTCCGTGGGATCGTTGCGAGCAGTGTGGTCGCGCTCGGGATAGGGGGATGCGCCGGGCATCAGCCCGCGCCGGCGCCGGTCGCGCCCGGAATCGCCTCGTCGACCCAGAGCGTCTATCTCATGAGCCGGGAGCTGATGGTGCCGGTGTCGGGTATCCGGCCGTCGCAGGTGCCTGACACGTATACGTCGCCCCGCACCGGCGGCCGCGAACACCGCGCGCTCGACATTCTCGCGCCACGAGGAACGCCGGTACTCGCGGCCGACTACGGCCGCGTGCTGCGCATGCGGACGAATCCGGCGGGCGGCATCACCATCTACGAGATCGACGCCGGCAACCGGTTCGTATACTACTACGCCCACCTCGATCATTACGCATCGACGCTGTCCGAGGGGAAAGACGTTGCCAAGGGCGAGATCATTGGCTACGTCGGCACCACGGGCAATGCGCCGGCCAACGTGCCGCATTTGCATTTTCAGCTCATGAAGCGGCCCAACGCCGCGCGCTGGTGGGATGGCGAGCCCATCGACCCCAAGCCGTTCCTGACGCTGCCCGGCCGCCCGTCGGGCAAAGGGTAGGGCGCGTCCCGGCCGTTACTCCCCGGCGGCTACTGATGTTCGCTGTGGATTCTTGTTACTTTTCATCCCACCTTTTCCCCCGGCCGCTGCGCCGAGCCTGACATGCCGTACATCATCACCGAGCCGTGCATCGACATCAAGGACAAGTCGTGTGTCGATGTCTGCCCAGTCGATTGCATCTACGAAGGGGAGAAGATGCTCTACATCCATCCGGATGAGTGCATCGACTGCGGGGCGTGCGAGCCGGAGTGTCCGGTGACGGCGATCTTTCCGGAAGAGGACGTCCCGGCGGCGCAGCAGCAGTACGTCCAGATCAACCGCGACGTTTTCAAGAGCGAGACACCGCCCGGCAAGCCGACACGAAAGTAGCGCGGGCCGGGGCAGGGTATTTCGCCAGGGGGCCGCGACGACGCTCGCGGGCTATTCGTCGCGATAGGGTGAGTCGCTGGCTGGTTCCGGCGCCGGCGGCGCCTGGGATGGCCAGAGGGCTTTAAGGAATTCCGGCCCGAGCTCTGCTGCCTGCCACTGGCGCAGCTCCGGCATCGCAGCCAGCTCGGCGGCGGTGCGCGGCATCCGGCGTGCGACGGCCTCGAGGCGTTCGCGCGAGCACAGGACCCCGGGATCGAGGTCAAGTCGTGCGGCGGTGGCGTCTCGCAGCACTTTGAGGCGAGCGACGCGGTCATCCAGATCCGGATCGCGATCCCATCGTGGCGCTTTGGGAAACCTCGGAAGCGCGTCGTCCGCCGTGTCGAGACCGCGGCGTACGGCCCGAAGGATCTCGCCGCTGCGGGTCTCGGTCATTCCGCGCGGCATACCCTTGATCGCGGCGAGGGTTTCGCGACTGTCCGGCGCCTGCCGCGCGATCTCGAGGAGCGTCTCGTTGCCGACCACCCGGAACGTCGCGCGATCGAGCTCCGCGGCGACACCGTCCCGCCACGGCACCAATTCGCGCAGGACCGACAACTCACGCCGTGAGAGGTCGCGTGCGCCCTTGACCCGCAGAAACGCTTCGGCCGGATCCTCGGCCACCCAGTGCGTTCCCTCGAGGCGCGCAAACTCCTCCGCCGCCCAACTCCACCGCCCTTTGGCCCGGAGCTCCGTGGCCAGTTGCTCCCGCAGATCGAGGAGAAACCGGGTATCCTGGGCCGCGTAGTCGAGCATTCCCGGCGTGAGCGGCCGCATCGACCAGTCCGCGCGCTGGTGCTGCTTGTCGAGCTTGACCCCGAAATACCGTTCCAGGAGCGCGGCCAGACCGAACGCGCGGATACCGAGGAGCTGCGCCGCCACCCGGGTATCGAAGATGTTGGCAACGGGCCAGCCGTAGTCCTGGTGCAGCAGCCGGAGATCGTAGTCGGCGTCGTGGAAGACGATCTCGATCTCCGCATTTCCGAGAATCATGCCCAGGCCGGCGAGCGGGCCCGCGGCGAGCGGGTCGATGATCGCGCTGTGCGACCGCGTCGAGAGCTGCAGAAGGTAGATTCGATCGACGAAGCGGTGAAAACTCGCACCCTCCGTATCGAGGGCGACCGCCCCTGCTCCTGCCACCGCCGCGAGCCACTGGTCCGCGGCCCACGGGGTGTCGATGTACACAGCCTTGGGGGCCCCATCGGGGCGCGACGTGACGGCGGCAGTGACCGGTGGAGGGGGAGACGCCGTCGGGCGCCGGTGGCTTTGGGACACGGTGCGTGGAATCTAAGGCTTTCCCACTTTACGATCGGTTTCCCGGCCTCGCGGCCGTGCCGCGCGCCAGCCTGGGTGTCTATCCGTCGCCGGTCGAGCGGGTCGGACTGGCCGGCGGGGGGACGTTGTGGCTCAAGCGTGACGACCGGAACGCGGCTGTCGCGGCCGGCAACAAAGTGCGAGCCCTCGAGTTCCTGCTCGGAGCGGTGCGCGCGGGCGATCTCGTGCTGGCCGTCGGCGGCGAAGGGTCCACCCATGTCTACGCGACCGCGGTTCATGCCGGCCGCCTGGGCGCACGCACCGAGGTCATGCGATGGGCGCACGCCATGCATCCCATCTCACTGGCGGTAGCTCACGCGATCGAGCAGGCCGCCACCTGTCGTACGAGCAGCCGGTGGGCGGTGGTCGCGCTCGCTCGCGCGATGGCCTGGCGAATCGGCGCGTCAGGGGAGCGCGGGCGCCACTACATCCCGCCCGGTGGGAGCAGTCCGGCGGGCATCCTGGGGCACGTCAACGCGGGGCTCGAGCTGGCCGCACAGATCGCCGCCGGTGAGCTGCCGGCGCCGACACATGTGGTGCTTCCACTGGGCACCGGGGGCACGGCGGCGGGTCTCGCACTCGGTCTGGGCGTGGCCGGGGTGCGCACGACCGTCGTCGCCGCGCGAGTCGCGCCGCGCATTGTCGCCAACTCCCGGCGGGTACAGTCACTCATCCGGCAGACACGCCGGCTCCTGCGCTGGCGAGGCGGCGCCGAAGGCGCATTGCCCGCCGTGCCGGTGGTGGTGGATCACTCGGCATATGCGGGTGAATACGGACGACCGTCTGATGCGGGCGCGCTAGCCGCTGGCCGGATCTCCCAGGCCGCCCGTGCGTCCGGCGTGCCGCCGCTACTGCTCGACGCCACCTACGCCGCGAAGGCCGCAGCGGTCGCGCTCTCGCTCGCGACATCGCACGACGGAGGCTCCGGCCGCCGAGTGTTGCTGTGGGTGACATTCGATGGGCGGCCATTCGCTGAACGTGGCGGTCACACGGTATGAGGTCATCGCATCATCGCGGCGGGGTCATGGCCGAATTCCCGCTGCGCCTTACGTGCGCGCCGTGACGGACTGAAATTTCACGGCGGTCATGTCGTCGTCGCGAAATGTGGGACTGAGCGAAACCGGCAGCAGGATCCTGGCGGTTGATGGCGTGAGCGCACGCGTGGTGCGCCGGCCTGCCGACGTCGTCATCGATCATGCATCCGGCGTGGCCGGCGTGGCCGGCGTGGCCGGCGTGGCCGAAACGGCGGAGCGCCGCCGCGCCGTCGTCTCCGGGCACCGTGCACGGGCGTGGCCGCGTCCGGCGGTGCGTCCCGCGCCGGCCGCGATGACTATGATGAGTGCCGCTGAGCAGACGCGCGCGGCCCGGATCGGCGCGTGGCTCTTCCGGTATCGCGGCGTGCTGCCGATTCCCGTGCTGCTCGTGCCGTTGTGCGTACACGGCGCGATGACACCGCTCACGTGGGCCGCGGGTCTCGCGACGGTGGCGATCGGAGAGCTGATGCGGTTGTCGGGCGTCGCGGCGGCCGGTCCCGCGACGCGGCGCCGCACGCGGTGTGTGCCACATCTGGTGACGGACGGCGCATTCGCGTGGGCGCGGAATCCCATCTACATCGGCAACGCCCTCGTGTGGACCGGCGTCGCGATCGCGACCGGCGTCCTGTGGTACGTGCCGCTCGCGGTTGCGGCCTTCGCCGTCGAATACGGATTCATCGTGCGCTACGAAGAAGGTGTGCTCGAGTCCACGTTCGGCACCGCCTATCTCGCGTACAAGCAGCGGACGCCGAGATGGATTCCGCGGTGGCCATCGCTCGGGCCGCGCGCGGTTGGCCGGCATCACGACTGGCGCGCCGCATGCCGCTCGGAGACGAGCACGCTCGTGAACTGTGCGGCCGCGATCGGCGTCGTCGCGGCCAAGGGACTGCTCGGCGGCTAACGGGCCTCGCCGCAGGCCGTCGCTTCGATCCGCCGCAAACGGCTCGCTACATCCCCAGATATGCGCGGACGCGGGGCTCGATGCGGTCGGGCGACCAGAACGGGGTCCACACGAGATTGATCGCGACGTCCGTGACGTCGGGCATCGCACGGATCTGCCGCTCCGCCTCGCCCATGATCTCGGGTCCCGACGGGCACCCAGGCGACGTGAGACTCATGTCGACCGTGACCATCGAGCCATCGACGCGCACGTCGTACACGAGACCGAGGTCGATGATGTTGAGATTCAGGTCGGGATCCTTGACCCGGCGGAGCACCATCCGCACCTGATCCGTTGTCAGCGCGGGGCCGGCATCCGGCGACGCATCCGCCGCGGAATCCAGTGTACTACCCGCTGCGGCGGCCGACGGCGCTGGTGATGCAGCCGGTGCAGTGCTCGGTGCAGTTGGCGCGGCAGTTGGCGCGGCAGTTGGCGCGGCAGTTGGCGCGGCAGTTGGCGCGGCAGCCGGATCGGTGCGGGACGGGGCCGCGCCGTACTGATTGGGATCGGATACGAGAGAGTCCATGGCGCCTCCGCGATACCGGCGTCACGCCGGCATTTGCAAGATCGCCGGCAACGGCGATCGCGGCAACGGCGATCGCGGCAACGGCGATCGGGGCAAGGCCTGTGTCGTCGGGCCGTCCTACCGCGCGCTGCCAAACCGCCGGCGCGCTATCTGAGCACCACCGTGCGCGTCTGGTGGCGGCGGACGACCCGGAGACTCACCGCCTGGTCGTCCCGTTTCGCCTGCCGAATGAGATTGGCGAGCGCCTGGGGCGTGCCGACGGCATCGCCACGTGCGGTCACTACGACATTGCCAGCACGGAGGCCCGCGTGTGCGGCCGGTGTGCCCTGGCCGACGACGACCACGAGGATCCCGCTGTCGAGGGCGAGCGCATCGCGCAGGTCGGGGTTGGTGCGGACGAACTGGGCACCGGCGATCGTCGCCGGCTCATCGCCCGCATCGCCACCGTCATCGAATGGCGCTGGCGGTTCATCCAGCGCGATGCTGGCCCGCTGCGTGCTGGCGCGCTGCGTGCCGGCCGGGGCGCTTGGAGGGAGCGGAGGGGCGGCCGGGCTCGGCATCACGAGCCACTGGTGCGGATCGAGAGAGGCGCTGCCGCCGGACTGCGCCTGCGGCGTACCGCCATATCCCGCGACGTTCATGTCGACGAACGTCGCGGGGCGGGCCGCAATGTTGACGCGGAGATTCTTGACGGCGCCGTTGCGCCGGATCCGTACCGCCAGAATCGAACCGGGACGGAGGAGCCGCGACAGGACGATTCTCCTATAGAGCACATCGCGCGAGTCGTACGCCACGATCGTGTCGCCGGGCACGATCCCCGCCCGGTCCGCGGGCGATCCCCGCTCGACGGATTCCACGGCGGGGTACCCATAGTGATAGATGGTGAGCCCTTCTGGTCCGTACTGGCGCCTGACATTGCAGACGAAGGAGATGCCGAGGTAGCCTTCGGGGAGCTGCTGTGGGGCGCGGCCCGCGGCGAGGGCGGCCGGCGCCGCGAGGCTACCGGCCGGCGCGGCCGAATCCGGCCGCGATGTCTGTCCCTGCGCGGCCGACGCGAATACCACGGCGAACGCAGACGCCATCACCACGGCGGTGACCGAGGCGGTGACCGAGGCGGTGACCGAGGCGGTCACGCCGCCAGCGACAGTTCTCCTCATCGAAGGCGCCATCACGCTCAGTACTGGCCGCCGTGGAGGCTGGCCGGGATGGTCCGCCCTAGCTCACGAAGCGTCGCTTCGCGGGCATCGACGGAATTGGCATAGACCCGGCGCAGCACGACGTCGTGCGGCGCGGCGATGAGCGCGGCCTGAGCGGTTCGTGCGACCTCGTCCAGCGCGGCGAGACGAGTCGCGTAGTCATTCGGGATGCCGGCGCCCTTATCGGCGGAATCACTCACCATCAAATACGCCACCGCGTGCCGGTACTGGGTCTCGGCATTCAACACCGCCGCCAGCGCGTCATCCGTTGATGCGAACTTTTGTGCCGTAGGGGTAAACTGCACCGAATTGGCGCTATTCTCGCTCGATGCTGGCGCGGTACTGGTGCTGCTGGCGACGGTCGTCGCGGCAGGATTTTCTTCGACGGGGGCTGCGGGCCGGGCCGAATAACGCCCGAGGGCCACGCCGCTCGAGACGAGAACGAGCGCGGCGGCTGACCGGGTGGCCCAGGACCGCATTCTGGCGGCCGGGGCGGGCCATTGGCGGGCTGGCGCGGCGGTGTCCGGCGGGTCGGCGGCCAAGGCGTCGCGGAGGGATTCCCAATTCGTCAGCGGTTCGCTGAGGCTATCCCGTTCGGCGCGTGTCAGCGCGAGCAACGAGCGGTACGACCCCACTTCGGCGGAGCACGCGGGGCAGGCGGCGAGATGGTGCGCTTCGGCGGACGTCGGCGTTTCGTCGGCCAGAGCGGCCAGGCGTTCCGGCACCAGGTGCGATTCTGCGGGAGCAGAGGTGCCGGGTCCGGCGATGTGATCAGCGTCCATAGGTCAGTGTGCCGCCTCGAGCGGCCTTCGAAAAGAACGGATGCGACTGGCGCCCGAGAGCGGGTGCCACATGGCAACGGAGTCGTTCGCGATGGTCAAACCACGATCCCCGCATGGAGTCCTCCGCCAATTCCGCTCGGGCCCGTGGTGCCGGTGCGGCCGGGGGCGGCGCCGCGCGGCGCGGGCGCCGGAGCGGCGCGAGGCGAGTCCGGTTCCACGAGGTGCGCGAGCAGCCGGCGCAATTTTGCGCGCGCTTTGAACAATTGTGATTTCGATCCGCCGGCGGTGATGCCGAGCGTTTTGGCGATCTCTTCATGCGTATACCCTTCGACATCGTGAAGCACGAACACCGCGCGGGCGCCGGGCGCCAGCCGGGCGGTGGCCGCGTCGATCGAATGCCTTGAGAAACGGTCGCTCATCCTCGGGCGGCGTGGAGGCTGTCGATTCTTCGATTCCCGTTTCGAGCGCCTGCATGCGTTTGGTGCGGCGGAGCGCATTGAGCGTGCGATTGACCGCAATCCGGTGGGCCCACGTCCCGAACTGGGAATCCCCGCGAAAACCCGGGAGGGCGCGGAAGATCTGTATCCAGACCTCCTGCGCGACATCGGCGGCGTAGTCGGGGTCGCCTACCAGCCGGCGCACGACGGCGTCCACGCGCGGCGCATACTGTGACCAGAGCGATCGCAGTGCCCGTTCGTCCCCGTCAATCGCGCGTCGAACCAGCAGTGCGTCCGTTCCCATGCTGCTCGAAAATGAGACACGGCCTGCCGGGCGAAGGTTGCCGTGTTCGCCCTGCGGCTTGTCACCAATGTATACCCGCTGGGGGGACGTGGGGGAACGGCTGCGCGATCCCGCCTGCGATGCGGCGTGCGATGCCGCCCGGGATATCGCCCGGGAGGTCACCGGGTGGGTCCCCCGGTGCCGGTCCGCTCACGCTTGCGGGGACCGTTGCAGGGGAGACCATCTTTCGTCTTGACTATAGCGGGGCGATCCCTATATAGGTGGGCCTGCTGCGTAAGACGGTACGAGACCAAGACTTCCGTAGTTGGCATGGCCGCCGCCCCGCGCTGGGGCTGGTGGTGGTTTCGGGGGCGCCAGGGCGGCGTCTCCGCGTATAGTCATTTGTCACCAAGTAGGGATCCCACGGTGCTTGTGTTTGCTGCAATGCTGGTCACCCTCGGCGCCGCCTCCAGCGGGCTCCCCAACGGACTTCCGGTCAAGACGCCGGCGGCGGTCGGGATGTCCGCGCGCCGCCTCGGAGCCATCGACCGGGTCGTCCAGCGCGGTATCAGCGCCGGTGGGTATCCGGGCGCTGCAGTCGTGGTCGGCCGCAATGGTGCCGTGGTGTGGGAGCGCGGATTCGGGCGCCTCAGTTGGGAAGCCAGCAGTGCCCGTGTCGCTCCCGATCGTACGATCTACGACCTCGCATCGTTGACCAAGGTGGTCGGCACCGCGACGGCGATCATGGTGCTCTATGACCAGGGACGCATCGCGCTCGATGCGCCTGTGGCGGCGTACGTGCCGGCGTTCAGCGGCGGCTACAAGGATTCCGTGACCGTCCGCGAGCTGTTGACGCACCGGTCGGGTTTGCCGGCGGGGCGCGAGCTGTGGCGTCTGGCGAGCACGCCCGACGAAGCGCGCCGGTTCGTGCTCGATACGCAGCTCGAGTGCCAGGCCCGGTGACTGCTACATCTATTCCGATCTGGGCGCCGACGTGTTGGGCATGATCGTCGAGGCTGTTTCGGGCGAGCGGCTCGACGTCTTTCTCGACGAGCACGTGTTCCAGCCGCTGGGCATGACGGACACGTTCTTCCGGCCCGGCGATTCGCTCAGGACGCGTGTGGCGCCGACCGAGCTGACACCGCCGCGCGGGTATCCGCTGCAGGGTGAAGTCCACGACGAGAACGCGTACGCGCTTGGCGGCATCGCGGGTCACGCGGGGTTGTTCTCGACCGCGGCGGACCTCTCGGTCTTCGCGCAGATGATGCTCAACGGCGGCGTGTACAACGGTGTGCACATCGTGAGCGACACGACGGTCGAGCTGTTCACCCGGCGCACCGCGGGACATCGCGCGTTGGGGTGGGACATGTGTGACGACGGCGATGATGGGAGCTGCGGCCGTTTCCTGAGCGAGCGCGCGTACGGCCATACGGGGTTCACGGGCACGTCGCTGTGGATCGATCCCGATCGCCAGAATGTTCGTCGTGCTGCTCACCAACCGCGTGCACGCGGCCCGTGCGCGCCGGCCCGCGAAGGTGATCGCCGACGTCCGTGCGGATCTCGCCGACGCGGCGGCCGTCGCCGTGACCGACGATCCGGACAATGCCCTCGCGATGCCGGCCCGCTTCCGTGCCGACCGCGAGCTGGGGTGGAACCGTCCGCCGCCGCGCGTACACCGGTCGCGCCGCAGCCGCGCCGCGCACCGGGCACACCGGGCGCACGCCGCCACGAAGAAGCCGAAGCCCGCCAGCTAGCGGCGCGCGCGCTCTGGCGCAGCGCCGGGTGTGCGTGACCGGCGGTGAAGTGTCCGGTGGGGTGTCCGGTGGTGTGGTGGTGGAGGCGCGGTGGTGACTGGCTGGTGCTCGCACGGCGCTCCGGTGGAGCACGGCGGGGTGTTGCGGTCCTTCCTACCGCCCTTCCTTCACCGATCCAGGCGGCAGCGCATAGATCAGCCGCATGGTCGCCTTGTCGGCCGCGGAGAGGTCGCGCACGCGGACCCGCGCCGTCATGATGTTGGTGGTGTCGGCGCAGTGGTCCAGGCCGAGCAGGTGTCCGATCTCGTGGAGCGCGATCGCGCGGACGGCCGACGCATCGAGTGGCTCGCCGTGATTGTGGTGCAGGGCGATCGCGATATTGGCATCGACGATCCACCAGTTGTCGTCGCGCGCCCACATCGTCTTCCCGCTGATCTGCTCCTCGAAGTGATCGACCCACGTCACGTGGACGTCGGCAGCGGCCGAGTCGACCACGAACGTGAAGGGGACCGGCGCTCCCGCGGCTTCCCACGTCGAGAAGGCATCCCGGACCTGGCCCGGGTAGGCGGGATTCCAATCGGCGAGGGCGGGGAGGGCCTGGACCCAGACGCGCAGCGGGTGCGACGTGCGATCCGGCCACCGTGCGACATTCGAATCGCGCGCAAGCAGAATGTCGCCGATGTAGGTGCCCGCTTCGTTCTGCGACAGGCGGCGGTGGATCTCATCCATGTCGCGGACGGGTGGCGGCTCACGCGACGCCTTGACCTCGGGTGCGGCCGCCGCGGCGTCGCCAGCCGCGATGCGCCCGCGCATCACGGTACGGTCGATCGTGCGGACGAAGGCCGCCGGCATTGCGCGGGCTCCCACCGGCAGGGGCTCGGCGAGGGCGGCTGCGCTCTGTCGCACAGCGGCGCCGGCATGTACATCATGGGCCTGTACCGCGACCCAGGCGCCGATCGCGAGTAACGGGCCGAGCAGGACGAGATCGACGCGGCGCATCTGAGCCGAGACGAGTCAGCGCGGGGGGCGGTAACGCGATACTTTCCCCCGATGTCGTGGCGCCGGTTAACACTCGCACTCGCGACGCGCGCGGTGATTCGCCCCCGGTTGGCGGTGGATCTGCTCCGAGTCGGCTGGCGTTTCCGCCGGCGCGGCTGGTATCGGCGCCCACCGTTCATTCCGCTTCCGGCGCTGGCGTACATCCGGTGGCGGATGTATACCGCCTACGGCGATGAGGCGGTCACGCCGCCGGTGTGCGACATCGAACGCTACGCGCACTGGGTCGGGCGATTCGGTTCTTTCCTCAGGAGACCGGCATGGTAAAGCGGGGAGTGACGCGTGTTCCACGGACCGCCACTGGCAAGAAGGGCAATCCTGATCTTCTGGAGTCAGCCGAGCGCGCGTCGCGCGAGGGTTATCGCGAGCGGACGGAGGCGGGGCATCGCGCCGCCGGACGCACGCCGCCGTCGCGAGACGGAACCGCGATCCCGCCGCTCGGGCGCCGCGCGCTCGATCGACGATGCGATTCGCGACCTTCCGCCCGTCACCGAAGACGAGAAGCTGCTCCAGCAGCGCGGCGCCGACGCGCCGACTTCACGCGCACCGATCCGTGGCGCGTGATGCGCATCATGGGCGAGTTCATCGAGGGCTTCGACAACCTCGCGCGCGTCGAGAAGGGCGTCTCGATCTTCGGCTCGGCGCGCACCGCGCCCGACGATCCGCAGTACCAGGCGGCGCAGGAGACGGCGCGGCTGCTCGCCGAGGCCGGCTTCGCGATCATCACCGGCGCCGGCCCGGGCATCATGGAGGCGGCGAACAAGGGCGCGCAGCATGGGCGGCGGCCGCTCGATCGGCTGCAACATCGAGCTGCCCTTCGAGCAGGGCGCGAACCCGTACGTCGATACGCTCGTCAACTTCCGCTACTTCTTCGTGCGGAAGACGATGTTCATCAAGTACTCGAACGCGTTCATCATCTTCCCGGGCGGCTTCGGCACGCTCGACGAAGCTGTTCGAGGCGCTGACGCTGATCCAGACGGGAAAGATCTATCAGTTCCCGGTGATCCTGTTCGGCCGCCACTACTGGGCCGGACTCATCCGCTGGCTGCAGTCGCGCGTGCTCGGCGAGCGGAAGATCTCGCCGGGCGACCTCGATCTGATGCTGCTCACCGACGATCCGCGCGGAAGCGGCGCACGCGGTGATCGACGGCGTACGGCAGCGACGACCGGCGAAGACCGCGATGCAGTCGACGCGCATGGCGAGGCAGGAAGCACGAACGCGAAGGCCGACGCGAGCGGCGCGGTCAAGAAGCGTCGCGTCACGCGCACGGCGGCAAGGCGTCGGCGGCCGGGCCGAAGGCGCAGCAGAAGCGCGCGGCCGAGGAGCGCGAGCGCGCCGGCGCGCAGCACACGGCGCACGAGACGACGCGGTTCCTGCGCGGCGGCCGCATCGATCCGCGCCGCATCGACGGCACGCGAGACCGTCGCCGACCTGATCGACGGCACCTTCCTCGCCTACAACGCGGCGCGGCTGCGCGAGGCGTGCCAGCTCTTCACGAAGAAGATGCTCGAGCCGCGACGTCACCGTCGGGCTGACGCTCACCGGCGCGCTCACGCCGGCCGGACTCGGCATGGCGGCGCTCATTCCGCTCATCGAGGCGGGCTTCGTCGACTGGATCATCTCGACCGGCGCGAATCTCTACCACGACACGCACTTCGGGCTCGGCCTCGCGATGCACCGCGGCAACCCGCAGGAGTCCGACGTCGTGCTGCGCGAGGAAGGCGTCGTCCGCATCTACGACATCTTCTTCGACTACGACGTCCTGCTCTCGACCGACGCGTTCTTCCGGAAGATCATCCAGGGCGCCGGAGTTCCAGCGCGCGATGTCGAGCGCCGAGTTCCACGACCTGTGCGGCAAGTACGTCCGCGAGCGCGAGAAGGCGCTCGGCATCGGCCAGAAGTCGCTGCTCTCGGCGCGCGTACGCGGCGCGGCGTGCCGATCTACACGTCGTCGCCCGGCGACTCGTCGATCGGCATGAACGTCGCCGCGCTCGCGCTCGAGGGAAACAAGTGCGTCATCGATCCGAATCGCGACGTGAACGAGACGGCGTCGATCGTGCTCGCGGCGAAGCGCGGCGGCGGGAAGAGCGGCGGTGCTGATCTGCGGCGGCGGCAGCCCGAAGAACTTCATGCTCCAGACCGAGCCGCAGATTCAGGAAGTGCTCGGCATCGACGAGAAGGGGCACGACTACTTCCTGCAGATCACCGACGCGCGCCCCGACACGGGCGGCCTCTCCGGCGCGACGCCGGCCGAGGCGGTGAGCTGGGGCAAGATCGATCCCGACCGGCTGCCGGATGCGGTCGTCTGCTATCTCGACTCGACCGTCGCGCTGCCGCTGCTCACGGCGTACGCGCTCGCGCGGCACGCAGCCGCGCCCGCTCAAGCGGCTGTACGATCGGCGCGAGGCGATGATGCAACGCCTCAGGGACGAGTATGCGCGATCGGAGCGGCGAAGCGCGCAACCACCGGCGCCGGCACACGCCACGTCCGGGCACCCAGCGGCGTCATAGCTCCGACCGTGATGCGCCGCGCGCCGGCGGGCGGCCGCGGCCTGAGGGCTTCGGGGACGCCGGCGCGCCCTGGAACGCGGCGCCAGCGCGTGGCTCGTCGCGTTCGTCGCCGGCCCCGATGAGGGCATAGACAGCGGTCGACGTATCGGTCGCGACGAACTGGCCCGCGGTGTTGTAGAGCGAGTACGTGATCGAGGCCGGTCAGTGCGTTGGACGCGAAGGCGTAGTCCGTGATGACCGTGTGCGGCCCGCCGACCGTGTCGGTCAGTGACAGCGTCACATTCGCGCCCGAGACGCTGTAGGTGCCGAACGTCGTGTCGCCGAAAGACTCCATGCGGTTGACGTCCGAGTCGGCGCTCTGCCGGATGTCGCGGATCGTGAGGAAGTCGATCTCGACGGCCGTGGTATCGGTGTTGAGGGAGATCGACGAGCTGTCGTAGGTCACCGCGAAGATGGTGTCGTCGACGCTCGACGCGCTGTCGTAGAAGATGAGAGCTGGCACCGCCGTGTCTCGCAGGGTCTCGAGCCGGTAGAGTCCCGAGACATCGCCGCCAGTGGAGCCGCCCGAGCCGCCCGGGGTGATGCCGATGACGCCGTTCGGTGGCGTCACGCCGTTGTTGTCGGCCGTCCAGCACGCGGCGGACGCGACCGCGAGTATGCACGCGGCGGCGCGAAGGCCGTGGCGGATCCGCGACATCCCGCGGCCCGAGACTCCAGTCATAGTCCTTCTTCCTCAAGGGAGGCTCGTCATGGCCGCGGCGTGCCGCCGCCTGCGCCGAGCTGGTGTGCGAGCGTCAACTCCTTGCGTCCTATCGGTTGGGACGCGACAGACGGGCGAAACGTCACGCCAGAACGGTCAAAACGCCCGGTGCGGATCGGCCATCGCGTTGCGGTGGTCTCGGCCGCGGCTTACGTTGGGCAGAGAGCCCGGCCGCGCATGCGGCCGGGCGTTCCCCTTTTGTACCCGGCGTGTGCTGCATGATTGAAGAGCTGAAAGCGAAGCTTGGCGCGGAGGTCGAGATCCTCCAGCGCGAACTCAACGTCACCCTGCCCGCCGAGATCCGGAAGGCGGTGGAGCTGGGCGATTTACGTGAGAACAGCGAATACAAGGCTGCGCTCGAGCGCCAGCAGTTCGTGCAGGCCCGCCTGGGACAGCTTCGCCAGCGGCTCAGCAAGCTCTCGCAGATCGACATCGCGCAGATTCCCGCCGACCGGGTGGGGCTCGGATCGCGAGTGGTTGTGCAGGACGAGCAGACGCGTGGACGGGAGACCTACAGCCTGGTGTTCGGTGATTCCGTCGAGCTCGAGGATGGCCAGTGCAGCATGTCATCGCCGATCGGTAAGGCCCTGGTGGGCAAGGGTCTGGGCGAGACGGCGGTGATCAAGCTGCCCGCCGTGACGCGCCGCCTCACGATCGTGGAGCTACGAACGATTCACGACGGGGAAGTCCTCAGCGGGTAACCGGCTGGCGATCGGTCAGCCATCGCCACGCCCGCCGATCGCGAACACCCGCTGCGCGTCGGCAGCGTACGCGTCGACGGCGGCGCGGGATGCGCCGGCGTCCCAGCCAAGCGCTCGCGCCACGATCGCGGCGGCGCGCGGCGCCGCGGCGATGCCGCCATCGCGCATCTCGAAGGCGACATGTGTCCGCCGCATGAGCAAGTCCGAGAGTGTGAGCGCGTGTTCGCACCGCACCGCGTATACCAGATCCGCGGCACGGTAGGGGAGAGGCGGCACGAGCGGCTCGGCCAACGCGGGCTCCGCGGCGGCGAGTGCCGCGATGGCGCTCAGCCGCTCCGCTCCAGGAAGTGCCTCGGCGCCGGTGCGAGCGGGCGAGGGAGCCCGGTTCAGCGCCGTTTCGATCGCATCGACGACTTCGGCCGCCATCGCCCGGTAGGTCGTCAGCTTGCCGCCGCTCACGGTGAACACTCCGGATGGACCGCGCACGATCTCGTGCTCGCGGGACGCGCTGCCCGCGTCTCCCGTGCGGCCGGAGGCGATGAGCGGCCGGATGCCGGCCCAGGCGCTGACGACATCGGCTGGAGCGAGTGCGCGGCCGGAAACGCGGCGTTGACCGACTCCAGGAGGTAGCCGACATCGGCGGACGATGCGCGAATCTCGTCGGGACCGGTGGTAGTCCGGTGTCGGTGGTGCCGACGATCGTGTGCGCCCGGCCGGGCAGGACGAACATCACGCGCCCGTCGATCGGCGAGAGCAGCGTGACGGCGCCGTGGTTGCCGATCCGGCTCGCGGCACGGCGAGTGGACGCCTTTGCTGCCCCGCACCGTGGCTTGCCGGCCGGCGCCATCGGCGAGGTGCCGGACTGCGTCGCTCCACGGCCCGGTCGCGTTGACGATGACCGCGGCGCGGACCGGGTACTCGTCGCCGGTGAGGGCATCCCGAACGCGTGCGCCGGTCGCGTGGCCATCGGCATCGCGCGCGAACGACCGGAGCTCGGGTGATTGAGGACCGTGGCGCCCGCGATTCCGCGGCGAGCGCGTTGGCGAGCGTGAGCCGGCTGTCGTCGGTCGCCGCGTCGAAGTAGGCGGCGCCGCCGGTCAGCCCGCGCGGCTCGAGTCCCGGTTCGCGGCGAGGACCTGGGGCGCCGTGAGGCGGCGGTGGCGCGCGACGTTGCGGCAGAGCGCGAGCGCGTCGTACAGCAAGAGTCCGGCGCCGAGCTTCCACCGCGGGATGCGAGCGCCCTCGTACACCGGCCACGTGAAGTGCAGCGGCCGCACGAGATGCGGCGCGATGCGGAGCAGCGTCCGGCGCTCGCGGCTCGACTCGAACACGAGGTGGAGCTGCCCGTGCTCGAGGTAGCGCACGCCGCCGTGGATGAGGCGCGACGAGCGGCTCGACGTGCCGCTCGCGAAATCGTCCTGCTCGACGAGCGCGACGCGCAGGCCGCGCATGGCGGCGTCGCGGGCGATGCCCGCTCCGGTGATGCCGCCGCCGATGACGAGCACGTCGAATGGCGTCTCGGCCAGGGCCCGGAAGGCGTCGGCACGCGGCATGGGGTGGAAAGCTGACCTCCCCCCGGCTTCCGCAGTAGCTTTCCTGCCATGCCCACGTTTGGCAACGGCCGCCGCGTCGCGATCGTCGCCGGGGTGCGCACGCCGTTCGCCAAGGCCGGCACCGTGCTCAAGTCGCTCTCCGCGATCGAGCTCGGCAAGCGTTGCGTCGCCGAGCTCATTCAGCGCACGAATCTCGACGGCGCGGAGGTCGACGCGATCGTCTTCGGGACCGTCGTCCCATCGGTCCTCGCGCCGAACATCGCGCGCGAGGTGGCGCTCCTGCCGATGCTGCCGAAGGGCGTCCAGGCGTTCACCGTGAGCCGCGCGTGCGCGTCGGCGAATCAGGCGATCACCGACGCGGCCGATCAGATCGTGCTCGGCCACGCCGACGTCGTCATCGCCGGCGGCGCGGAGTCGCTGTCCAACGTGCCGATCCTGCACTCGCGCGGCATGGCCGAGGCGCTCGTCGCGGCCAGCCGGGCGAAGACGCTGGGCGCGAAGCGTGAGCGCGTTCGCCGGATCCGGCCGCGCGACCTCGTGCCGATCACGCCGGCGATCGCCGAGCCGTCGACCGGCGAGACGATGGGCCAGTCGGCCGAGAAGATGGCGAAGATCAATCACATCTCCGCGCGAGGAGCAGGACCAGTTCGCGCTGCGCTCGCACCGGCTGGCGGCGGCCGGCACGGCAGGATGGCCGGCTCACCGCGGAGATCGTGCCGGTCTACGTGCCGCCGGCGTACGACACGGTCGTCACGAGCGACAACGGCATTCGGCCGAGCAGACGAGCTCGAGCAGCTCGCGGCGCTCAAGCCGGTGTTCGACCGGACGTACGGCACGGTGACGGCGGGCAACTCGTCGCCGCTCACCGATGGGGCGGCCGCCGTGCTGCTCATGAGCGAAGAGCGGGCGCGGGCGCTCGGCTACGCGCCGCTCGCGTACATCCGGTCGTACGCGTACGCGGCGCTCGATCCGGGCGAGCAGCTGCTGCAGGGGCCGGTGCTCGCGGCGCCGGTCGCGCTGCAGCGCGCCGGCCTCACGCTGCGCGACATCGATCTCGTCGAGATGCACGAGGCGTTCGCCGCGCAGGTGCTGTGCAACCTGCGCGGGTTCGAGTCGCCGGAGTGGGCGGAGCGCGCGGGCTTCGACGACACCGGTCGGCGAGGTGGATCGCGCGAAGCTCAACGTGATGGGCGGCTCGATCTCGATCGGCCATCCCGTTCGGCGCGACCGGCGGCGCGCATCCTCACGACGCTGTGCAACGAGCTGGCGCGGCGCGGCGGAGCAGTTCGGCCTGATGACCGTCTGCGCGGCCGGCGGCATGGGGCACGCGATGGTGGTCGAGCGCGTCGATGACCACCGCGCTCACCGTCGACGTCCGCGACGACGTCGCGGTCGTCACGATCGACGTTCCCGGCGAGACCGGTCAACACGCTCACGCGCGCGGTGCGCGAACGAGGTCGTCGCGCTGCTCGATCGGCTGGAGCGCGATCAGGGGATCCGCGCGGCGGTGCTGATCACCGGCAAGCCGGACACCTTCATCGCCGGCGCGGACATCGAGGAGTTCGTCGAGCTTCCGGCGGCCGCCGAGGCGGAGCGGTTGAGCCGGAGGGGCCAGGAGCTGCTGGATCGCGCTCGAGCAGCTGCGGGCGCCGGTCGTCGCGGCGATCCACGGCGCGTGTCTCGGCGGCGGTCTCGAGGCGGCGCTCGCCTGTGCGCTATCGCATCGCCACCGATCATCCGAAGACCGTTCTCGCGCTGCCCGAAGTGCAGCTCGGCCTCATTCCCGGCGCGGGCGGCACGCAGCGGCTGCCGCGGCTCGTCGGGCTGCGCGCGGCGCTCGACATGATCCTCACCGGCAAGAACGTGCGGGCGAAGAAGGCGCTCCAGATGGGGCTCGTCGACGAGATGGTGCATCCGGCGATCCTGCGCGACATCGCGGTCGGGCGCGCGCGCGAGCTGGTGGAGGCCGGGGGCGCGACCGGTTGCGCCAGCCGCGACCGGGCGCACGCCCGCGGCGCGGGGCACGCAGCGGCTGTTGCTCGAGGACAACGCGATCGGGCGAGCGGTGGTGTTCCGGAAGGCGCGCGAGCAGACGCTGGCCCGGACGCACGGGCACTATCCCGCGCCGCTCGCCGCGCTCGACGCGGTCCGGGCGGGCTACGTCCAGGGCCGGACGCGAGGGCTGGAGGCGGAGGCGCGCTGTTCGGCGATGCGGCCGAGAGCGATGTCGCGCGCAGCTCATCTTCCTGTTCTTCGCGACCAACGCGCTCAAGAAGGATCCGGGCGTCGAGCCGCCGGCGCCGGCGCCGCTGCCGGTGAGCAAGATCGGCGTGCTCGGCGCGGGCTTCATGGGCGCGGGGATCGCGGCGATCGCCGTGCAGCAGGGCGCGTCCGTGCGGCTCAAGGACACCGACCACGCGCGCGTGCGGAAAGGGCTCGCCGCGGTGCGCGACGTGCTGCAGGAGCGGCTCACGCAAGCGGCAGATCACGCGCGCGGAGTTCGACGACCAGATGATCGCTGGTCGGCGGGCACCGTGGACTACTCCGGCTTCGCCAGCGTGCACCTCGTCATCGAGGCGGTGTTCGAGGACCTCGACGTCAAGCAGCGCGTGCTGCGCGAGGTCGAGCCGCTGCTGCCGCCGGATGCGATCTACGCGTCGAACACGAGCACGATTCCGATCGCGCGGATCGCCGAGGCCGCGACGCGTCCGGAGCGCGTGCTCGGGATGCACTTCTTCTCGCCCGTGCACAAGATGCCGCTGCTCGAGGTGATCGTCACGCCCGCAGACCGATCCCGAGGTCATCGGCGACCGCGGTGGCGTACGGCAAGCGGCTCGGCAAGACGGTCATCGTCGTGAGCGACGCCCCGGATTCTACACCACCGCGTGCTCGCGCCGTACATGAACGAGGCCGGCGACGTGCTCGACGAAGGGGCGGCCGTCGACGCGATCGATCGCGCGCTGGTCGAGTTCGGCTTCCCGGTCGGGCCGATCACGCTCCTCGATGAAGTCGGCATCGACGTCGGGGGGAAGTCCGGGGAGATCATTGCCGACGCGTTCGGCGCGCGGATGGCGCCGGCGGCGTCGCTGCAGCGGGTCGTCGCGGCGGGACGATCCGGCCGAAAGGGCGGAAGGGCTTCTACCTCTACGATCAGGCGGGCAAGAAGCAGGGAGTGGACCCGACCATCTATGGGCTACTCTCGGCCGGGGCGCAGCGAAGCCTCATGAGCGACGCGGAGATCCAGCGGCGCTGCGTGCTGGCGATGGTGAACGAGGCGGCGCGATGCCTCGAGGAGGGGATCCTGCGCTCCCCGCGGGACGGCGACGTCGGCGCGGTGTTCGGCATCGGCTTTCCGCCGTTCCGCGGTGGCCCGTTCCGCTATATCGACACGTTGGGCGCCGAGCGATCGTCCAGCAGCTGGAGGAGCTCAACGACCGTTTTCCCCCGCGGTTCGAACCCGCCAACCTGCTCCTCGATATGGCGCGCAAGCGAGAGCGGTTCTATCCGGACTCGCCGTAGTCGTCACCGTCTCCCCTCCCATGCTCCGACAAGCCCTCCTCTATCTGTCGATCCAGCCGCAGGTCTTCCGCTTCGTCCGGCACAACCGCCTCGCGAAGAAATTCGCCGAGCGGTTCGTCGCCGGCGAAACGCTCGACGAGGCGCTCGACGCGGTCGCGGGCGCTCAACGCGAAAGGCATCACGGCGTCGCTCGACCTGCTCGGCGAGAGCGTGCACAACGAGGGCGAGGCGCGCGCCGCGGGACGGGAGTACCTCCGGCATGCTCGACCGCATCCACGAGCGCCGGCTCGACGCCAACGTGTCGGTCAAGCTCACGGCGATGGGGCTCGACATCTCCGAGGAGCTCTGCGTCGCGATCATGCACGACATCCTGGCCCGCGCGCGGGACTACGGGACGTTCGTGCGGCTCGACATGGAGTCGAGCGCGTACACCGAGCGCACGCTGCGCCTGTTCGACGAGCGGCTCTATCCGACGTATCCGGAGAACGTCGGCATCGTGCTGCAGAGCTATCTGTACCGCACGTCCGCCGACGTCGAGCGCGCGATCCAGGCGCAATGCCGCGTGCGGCTGTGCAAGGGCGCGTACAAGGAGCCGGCGTCGGTCGCGTTTCCGGACAAGAAGGACGTCGATGCGAACTACGTGCGGTGCATGCACCGCCTGCATGCAGGAAGGGCAACTACCCGGGATCGCGACGCACGACGAGGCGATCATCGCCGAGGCCAAGCGGTTCGCGCGCGCGGCGGCCATCGATCCGTCCGCGGTTCGAGTTCCAGATGCTGTACGGCGTTCGGCGCGACCTGCAGGAGCAGCTCGTGCGCGAAGGCTACCGCATGCGCGTGTACGTGCCGTTCGGCACGCAGTGGTATCCGTACCTCATGCGCCGGCTCGCCGAGCGTCCGGCGAACGTCGCGTTCATCACCGGCAACGTGCTGCGCGAAGTGAGTGGCCGGGGCGCGCCGCCGGATGATCGGGGCAGGTATCCGTCCCGCCCGATCATGCGCGAGGGCGACGAGTCGACGATCGGCGGCTACACGGCCGTGCACGAGCGGCCGGCCGGCGTTCGAGGGGCGCGACGGCGTGTCGTACAGCGTCGAGATCGTGGCCGATGAGACCGGCGACCCGGAGTCGCCGTGGGCGGCGTTCCTGCTCTTCGTGCGCTGGGGGCGCCGGCGCGCCGTCGCTCGAGGGCCACCTCGAGTCGGAGTTACCTCGTGCGTGGCATCGACGCGAAGACGGCGGTGCGCGCCGCGGCGGGCGCGTCTGTCGCTGCAGTGAGGTGAAGCGAGTGCTCGACGCGCTCGTGCGAGGCCGGGCAGAACGGGTGAGCGTGCCGTGGCGGCGCATGACGGCTGATGCCGAGCGAGCGGCCGCGCGGCCGCGCCGAGCGCGGTGTGGTGCTGCGCGGCACGGGCGGCGTGTGGGTGGTGCGTACGCACGGGAGGCGAGACGCGGGAAGCCACGCTGCGCGGGCCGCCTCAAGCAAGCCGCCCAGATCAAGCTCGCGGTCGGCGACGACGTCGTCCTCGAGCCCGACGGCGCGGGACGGCACCTGGGCGATCGCCGAGATCCTGCCGCGGCGCTCGCGGCTCGCGCGGCGCGCGCCGGGCGGCGGGCACGGCGAGCGCGTCGTCGCCGCCAACGTCGATCAGGTCATCGTCGTGTTCGCCGCCGCGAAGCCCGAGCCGCACTCGCGCATGCTCGACCGGTTTCTCGTGATCGCCGAGGCGAACGACCTGGATGCCGCAGCGTCGTCATCAACAAGGTCGAGCTCGTGGACCGGAGGCGGCGCGCGCGCGCTTCGCGGACTACGCGCGTGCCGGCTATCCGCGTGCACTTCACGAGTGTGCGCACCGGTGTGGGGCTGCGCGAGCTGCACGAGTGCTCTGGCCGGCCGGATCTCGGCGCTCACGCGGTCCGTCCGGCGTCGGCAAGTCGTCGCTGCTCAACGCGCTGTATCCGGGTCTCGATCTGCGCGTCGGCGAGATCAGCGAATCGGTGAACAAGGGGCGGCACACGACGGTCGGCGCGTGGCTGCATCCGCTGCCCGACGGCGGATTCGTCGTCGACACGCCGGGGCTGCGCGAAGTCGGCTTCTGGGGGCTGCCGCGACGGTCCTCGACCACGTGCTTCCCGGAGTTTCGCCCCTGGCGCGAGCACTGCCGGTTCGCCGACTGCTCCCACCGCGTCGAGCCCGGCTGCGCCGTCCGCGACGCCGTGGAACGCGGTGATGTCAGTGCGGCACGATACGAGAGCTATACCCGGTTGTACGCGGAGCTCACTCATGACACATAGGCATCATCCATGCGCCTGAACGTGCCGGCGTACAGGAGTGCCTGGCTCATCGTCGCGGGCGTGATGTGTGCGTCCGCCGCGAGGGGCCAGTCGCCGCCGCCCGCCGATCTCATCGTCACGGGCGCCCGGATCTACACCGTCGATCCCGCGCATCCGATGGCCGAGGCACTGGCAGTGCGTGGCAGCCGCCTCGTCTTCGTCGGGTCGGCGAGCGAAGCGCAGGTCCTTCACGGACCGTCGACCCGCGTGGTCGACGTGCATGGGGCCACGGTCATCCCTGGCATGGTGGACGCGCACGCCCATCTGCTGGACATGGGACAGACGCTGCGGCAAGTGGATCTGTCGGGCGCGGCAACCTACGACGACGTCATCGCGCGCGTCGCCGAGCGCGCACGGGGCACACCGCCCGGCACATGGATCCGCGGTTGGGGTTGGGATCAGAACCGGTGGCCTGGCCAGCGGTTTCCGACGCACGAGGCGTTGTCCGCCGCGGTCCCCGCTCATCCGGTGCTGCTGGACCGCGTGGACGGTCACGCAATGCTGGCCAACGCACGCGCGATGCAGTTGGCCGGTATCACGCGTGACACGCGCGATCCGGCCGGCGGCAGAGTACTCCGCAATGCCGGCGGCAATCCGACCGGCGTCTTCGTCGACAACGCCGAGACGCTGGTCGCGCGTGCGGTGCCTGCCCCAACCGACGCGGATCTGGAATCCTCGATTCTCGCGGCGTGACGGAACTCAACCGGTGGGGATTGACCGGGATCGACGATCCGGGAGTCGGGCGCCAGGCGGTCGGCGTGTACGATCGGCTCGCGCGCGCGGGGCGGCTGACGCTTCGCGACTATCTGATGATCAGCGATGACAGCGCGAGTGAAGCCGAATATTTCGCCAAGGGACCGCAGAACGCCCTGTACGACGGGCACCTCTGGATTCGTGCCGTGAAGCTCTATGCCGACGGTGCGCTCGGCTCTCGCGGCGCGGCGCTGTTGTCACCCTACAGCGACGATCCGGGAAACACCGGGCTTCTGGTCTCGACGCCGGACCACCTGCGCGACGTGTCGATCCGAGCGCTCAGGGCGGGCTTCCAAGTAGCGACGCATGCAATCGGTGACCGCGGCAACAGGATGGCGCTCGATGCGTACGAGGCGGCACTCCGCGCGGTGCCGACGGCCGACCATCGGTTCCGGATCGAGCATGCCCAAATCTTGAACTGGCTCGATATCCCGCGATTCGCCCGACTGGGCGTGATCCCGAGCATGCAGGCCGTGCACGCGACGAGCGACATGTATTGGGCGGGAGACAGACTCGGCCCCACCCGGATTCTGGGAGCGTACGCATGGCGGTCGTTGCTCAACACCGGCGTGATCATACCGAACGGGAGCGACATGCCAGTGGAGCGGGTCAATCCCCTCTATTCGTTTCATGCTGCCGTGACGCGGCAGGACGAGCGGGACTGGCCGGCGGGGGGATGGCATCCGGAGCAGTGCATGACCCGAGACGAGGCCCTGCGGTCGATGACGCTCTGGCCCGCGTACGCGGGTTTCCAGGAGCATGATCTGGGCACGTTGAGTGCCGGCAAGTACGCCGACTTCGTCGTCCTCGATCGCGACATCATGACTGTCCCGGCGTCCGATATTTTGCGAACGCGGGTGCTGGCGACCTATATCGGCGGCACCGCCGTGTTTCAGGCGATGGACCGATAGACCAGCCGGCGCAGTCGCGCCGGCGCTTGCGTCCCGGGCCGCGGCGGGTGAACGTGCATCGCGTAGCGCGCCGGCGCCGCGCGCGCCCTCAACCGCCGTTTCCCGACACTGACAGGACGTTCAAGTGCCTTACCGGGTTCTCGTAACCGACGACATCGACGCCGAAGGGGTCGCCCTTCTGGCCGCGGAGCCGGACCTCGCGGTCGATGAGGTGCCCACACTTCCGAGAGACGAGCTTCTCGCGCGGATCGGCGTGTACGACGCGCTGGTCGGCCGGAGCGCGACCCGTATCTCCGCGGAGCTGCTGCGAGCGGCGCCGCGCCTCGCCGTGGTGGGCCGGGCCGGTGTGGGCGTGGACAATATCGCCGTCGACCTCGCCACGGAACTGGGAATCGCGGTCATCAATGCGCAGGCCGGCAACTCGGTGGCTGTCGCGGAGTTGTTCTTCGGAGCGATGCTCGGCCTGGTGCGGCACATCCCGCAGGCCGATCAGTCGATGCACGACGGTGTATGGGACCGGTCGGCCCTCATGGGCAGCGAACTTCGCGGACGCACGCTCGGCATCGTCGGGCTGGGACGCATCGGCGGTGAGATCGCCGTGCGAGCGCACGCGTTCGCAATGCCGGTCGTGGCGTACGACCCCTATGTCGGCGATGCCCGCTTCCATGCGCTCCGGACGCGCCGTGCCGCGACGCTTGACGAACTGCTCAGCCAGTCGTTGGTCCTCACGGTGCACACCCCGCTCACGGACGAGACGCGCGGGATGATCGGTACGCGGGAGCTCGGCAGGCTCGCGCCCGGCGCGATCGTCGCGAATCTGGCGCGCGGCGGCATCGTGGACGAGCGGGCGCTCGCGGAGGCGCTGCACCGGGGGCATCTGGCCGGCGCGGCTCTGGACGTCTACACCACGGAGCCGTTGAGCGCGGGGCACGCGTTGCGATCGGCGCCGCATCTGATGCTCATGCCGCACATCGGCGCGTCCACCGTCGAGGCACAGCGATCCGTCGCGGTCGACGTCTGCCGCGCGGTCAGGGACGCGTTGTTGCGAGGCGAGTTGTCGCGATCCATCAATGCGGCGTCCGCGGACGACGGTCGCGGCGGCGACGTGCGGCCCGCGCTCATGCTGGCGCGGCAACTGGCGGCGGTCGGCCGTGCGCTCCTCGCTACCCGTGGTGCTCGCGCGGTGGACCGGATCAATGTGAGCCCTGGCGAGGCGCTGTCGGGGGCCCGCGATGCGCTGCTGGCGGCGGCTGCGCTGGGAGTCCTGGCGCCGGTCGTAGCGCACGAACGTCTCAATCTGATCAACGCCCGGGCGTTGGCTGCCGCGCGCGGCATCGCGCTCTCGACGACTGAGGAAGCTGCCGAGCCCCCGGCGCTGGAGCAGGGAGTCGCGGCCTTCTCGCTTGGGGTGCGGCTCACGGGTGGCGGCCAGGAGGTCACGGTGTCGGGCCTGGCGCATCCCGCCACCGTCTCGCCACGGATCACCCGCATTGGCGCGTTCGAGGTGGATATCCATCCGCGCGGCACATTGCTCATCCTCGCCAATCGCGACGTCCCGGGTGTCATTGGACGAGTCGGGACCGTGCTGGGTGCCGCGGGCGTCAACATCGCCGAGTATCACCAGGCACGTCTGGCCCAAGGGGGTGAAGCGCTCGCGGCGGTGGCTGTTGATGGCACCGTCGGCGACGACGTGCGCCATGCGTTGCTCGCGCTGCCCGACGTGCACTCCGCGACCGTCGTCCCACTCCCGACGGAATAGGCGGGCGGTGCGCGGCACGATCACGGTCGACCTCGAGATTCGCCGGGCATTCGAGGCGGATGCGTCCGGACTGCGCATGGTGCCGGATGCTGTCGCGCGTCCGGCCGATGAGCCGGACGTGGTCGAAGTCCTGCGCCACGCAACGGCTGAGCGGCTCGCCGTCACGGTCGCCGGCGCGCAGAGCAGCACGACGGGCGCGTCGATCACGGATCGCGGGGTGTTGCTGTCGATGCGCGGGTACGATCGCATCCTGGACATCGACCGCGTGACCCGCACGGCGCGCGTGCAGTGTGGCGCACTGGTCTCCGACGTCAAGCGCGCCGCGGCGGAGTGCGGGCTGACGTGGGCGCCCGATCCCACGAGCGAGGCGGAGTCCACGGTCGGCGGAGCGATTGCCTGCAATGCATCCGGCCCGCGGACGCTGTGGTACGGACCGACCCGCCGCCATGTGCGGGGTCTTCGCGTCGCGCTCGCCGATGGGCGTGTGCTCGCTTTGCACCGCGCTGCCGTCGAGAAGAACACGGCAGGCTATCCGGTGGCGCAGGACCCGGTCGATTGGTTCATTGGCAGCGAAGGCACCCTGGGTATCGTTCTCGAGGCCGAGCTGGCGCTCGTACCGCGCCCGACGGCCGTGATCGGGCTCGCGGTGCCGTTCGCCAGCGAGTGCGCGGCGCTCGAATTCGTCGCGGCGGCCCGCGAGACGGTCCCGCTCGCGCCCCGGTGCATCGAGTACTTCGACACCGCTGCGGCCGCGATCGCGGAGAGTTCGGACGGCGCGCCCGGCCGCGGAGACGCCAACAGGTGTCTGGTCTACGCCGAGCAGGTCGTGGCGGACGGAGAGACACGAGAGGGGGTACTGGATGGATGGCTCGCGCTGTCCGAATCGCGAGCGGCGCTTACCGACGACATCCAGGTGTTCGAGGGCGAGGCGTCGCTTGCGCGAGCGCGAGCGATGCGGCATGCGGTCCCCGCGGCGATGAACGAACGCGGCGCACAGGCGCGTGCCGCCGGCGGCCGGAAGGTGTCGACCGATTGGGCCGTCCCGTACCGATCACTGCCGGCCGCGGTCGCGGCGGTCCGCGCAATCGCCGGGGAGGCGGGGCTCAGCCCCGCGGTCACCTATGGACATGCGGGGAATGGCCACCCGCATCAGAATTACATCACGTGTGATGCGAGGGAACTCGATCGGACGGAACAGGTGGTTGGCGACACGCTCCGCCACATTGTGTCGCTCGGCGGGACGATTGCCGCCGAGCACGGGATCGGCAAGCTGAAGCGCCGTTGGCTGCCGCTGCAACTCAGCTCCGTTCAACTCAATGTCATGCGGGCGCTCAAGCACGCGCTGGACCCCTCGGCGCTCCTCGCGCCCGGCAACATCCTGTGAGCGCGCGGCCTGTCGGAGTCCGGTATTCGTCGGTGGTGCTCGATGTCGATTCGACGCTGACCCGCCTCGAGGGTATCGAATGGCTGGCCGAGCGGCGTGGGCCGAACGTTGCCCGGGCGGTCGCGGACATGACGCAACGCGCGATGGAGGGAACGGCCCCGCTGGACTCCGTGTACGGCGCCCGCCTGGCGCTCGTGCAGCCGAGCCGCTCGGATGTGGACGCGCTCGGCGATGCTTACGGCGCCGGTGTGGTTGCGGGTGCGCGGGCCGCGATCGGCGAGATGCAGTCGGCGGGCGTACGCGTCGTGGCGGTCAGTGGCGGCGTGCGGCAGGCGGTCGCGCGTTTCGCGACATCGCTCGGCATCGCTGACGGCAATGTTTACGGTGTGTCTTTGCGCTTCACGCCCGATGGCGCGTATGCCGGATTCGATGAGACGTCGCCGCTGGCGCGGCGTGGCGGGAAGCCCGTCGTCGTGCGCGGCCTCGGGCTGGGCCGCCCTATCATCGGCGTCGGAGACGGCAGCACGGACGCCGAACTGAAGACGATGACCGGGGGTGACGTTCCCGCCGTTGACGCCTTCGCCGCGTTCGTCGGCGTCGCGTCGCGCCCGACTGTCGTGGCGGTCGCGGACTACGTGGTCCACACCATGGCAGAGCTGCCGGCACTGGTGCTGGGAACCGCGGTGCCCGCCCGCTTGTGACGCCCCTCAGGGCGGAGCAGGCGTTCGGCACGTTTTTTCTGCCGGGTCCGACCGAGGTGCGGCCGGCGGTGCGCCAGGCGATGAGCGGGCGCATGATCTCGCATCGTGGTGCGGAGTTTCGAGCACTCTACGTGCGCGCGCAGCAGGGTCTCCGGGTCGTATTCGGCACCACACGTCCGGTTTTCGTCGCCACATCTTCCGCGACGGGACTCATGGAAGCCGCCATCCGGAACGCGCCGCCAGGGCGCGTCCTCGCTCTCGTCAACGGAGGCTTTTCCGAGCGTTTCGCGGTCGTGTCCGTCGCGTGCGGCCGCGCGGTCGACCGCTACGAGGTGGCATGGGGTGCCGTCCACGATCCGGGGGAGGTGACCGCGCGCGTGCGCGCGGGCCGGCATACCGTGGTATCGGTAGTCCATTCCGAGACCTCCACGGGCGCGCTCAACGATGTGCGGGCGATCTCCAATGCGGCACACGCGGCAGGTGCGGTGTGCGTGATCGACAGCGTGTCGGGCATCCGCGGCGCGGAACTGCGCTTCGACGACTGGGGGCTCGACTACGTGTTCACCGGGTCTCAGAAAGCGCTGGCAATCCCACCCGGACTCGCGTTCGCGGTGGCGTCCAGCCGGTTCCTGGCGGCGGGCGAGCACGATCGGCGGGGGATCTATTTCGACCTCGCCGAGTTCGAGGCGAACGCGGAACGCGACGAGACGCCGAATACGCCGGCACTGTCGCTCTACTATGCGCTCGATGTCCAGCTCGAATCCGTGCTGGCGGAGGGCATGCCCGCCGCGTGGGCACGGCACGCCGCGATGTGCGCACGAACGGCGGAGTGGGCGGCCCGGCTGCAGGAGGAGACGGGCACGGTGGTGGCGCCCCTCGTTGCCGCCGGACATCGTTCTCCTACCGTGACGGCGATTCTGACACCACCGGGTGTGACGCCACGGGCGGTGGTGCGCGGCGTGGCGGAGCGGGGCTACACGATTGGCGGGGGGTACGGCAAGCTGAAAGACTCCACCGTTCGAATCGGCCACATGGGCGATCATACCCCCGAGGGACTCGACGGTTGTCTGGACGTGTGCCGTGAGGTGTTGCGGGCGCTGGGCAAGTGACGGGCCTCGGCCCCGACAGGGCCGGGGAACGATCGCGGCGCGCGCCTGCATCGCCGCCGTTAGACGGGGCACCTGTATGACGTGTGCGTTCTCCCTTGCCGGAGCCATCCTATGCTGCTCAGCGTCCTGATCTCACTCGCCGCGGTCGTGATCATGAGCGGACCGCCATTGGCCGCCCAGGACACCGCACACCACGATACCGCGGGGAAGAAGCCGCACTCCATGGTCACGACGAAGCCCGGCAAGGACGCCAAGACCACGACCGGGACCGCGGTCACGAATGCGAAATCCGGCTTGGCGCAGGCCGGCGTCGACACGAAAACCGTCACCAAGGGCGGCGCCGACGCCTCAACCAAATCAAAGAGCAAACTGAGCACCGCGTTCGGCAACGCGAAGTCGGGGCTGTCCCAAGCCGGCATTGGCGGCAAGAAGACTGTGACGACGAAATCCGGTGGATCCACGAAGCCGGCGAAGGGCACGGCGGCGGATTCGTCTCACACCGGAAAACAGTAGCGGTTCTGCTGTGAGCGGGGAGCGATTCGCTCCTGCCGGGCGCGCGTGGGATGGCTGGGTGTCAGGGTGACAAGCGGTCGATCCGCCACTGGCCGGTGCCGTCGCGCGTATAGCGCAGGCGGTCGTGGAGCCGGTTCGGGCGGCCCTGCCAGAACTCGATCGTCTCCGGCGTCACCCGGGTGCCACCCCAGTACGACGGGATCTCCGGAGCCCGGTCCGCATATTCGCGCGCCAACTCGCCGGCGCGCTCCTCCAGGACGGCACGGCTGGCAATCACCAATGACTGGTGCGACGCCATCGCGCTCAGCCGGCTGCCGAGCGGGCGCGAGTTGAAATAGGCCGCCGACTCCTCGCTGCCGATCCGTGTCGTGGGACCGGTGACGCGCACCTGCCGCTCCAGTGCGGCCCAGTAGAACACCAGCGCTGCGCGCGGATTGGCGTCGAGCTCCGTGCCCTTGCGGCTCCGATAGTCCGTAAAGAACACGAATCCCCGTGCGTCGGCGGCCTTGAGCAACACGATCCGGGCGGACGGTATGCCGTCCGCCGTCGCGGTGGCGAGGGTCATCGCGTTCAACTCCTGAAGGCCCGCCGCGTGCGCGTCCTCGAACCATCGTTCGAACTGCCGGATCGGATCGGGGTCGGCGTCTCGTTCAGAGAGCGTCGCGTGCGCGTATTCGCGGCGGATATCGGAGAGCGACACGCGTTCAGATCGCGGGCAGCGGGAGCCGTGCGCGCGGGTAGACGTCGGGGGCATCCACCATCGGGTCGCCCGTGAAGGGATCGCCATCCGGCGTCTCGAGCACGAATCCGGCGTCGCGGATCATCGCGTAGTCGGCGCGCGCCGTCTGTCCCTGCGTGGTGAGGTAGTCGCCGATGAAGATGGAGTTGGCGGGGTAGAGTCCCAATGGCTGGAGCGATCGCAGGTGGACCTCGCGGCCGCCCGCGATCCGGATCTCCTGCGACGGCAGCAGGAAGCGGTACAGGCACAGCACCCGGAGACACCGGCGCGGGTCGAGCTCGCGAAGATCCGCGAACGGAGTACCCGTGATCGGGATCAGGAAGTTCACCGGGACACTGCGCACGCCGATCTCCCGCAGGCTGCACGCGAGGTCGATCACATCGTCGTCCGACTCTCCCATGCCGATGATCCCGCCGGAGCACGTCTTGATCCCCGCGGCCTTGACGTGCTCCACGGTGGCGACGCGATCGGCGAACGTGTGTGTCGTGCACACATCCGGGTGAAAGCGTTCTGAGGTGTTGAGGTTGTGGTTCACCGTCTCGACACCCGCATCCGCCAGACGCGCCGCCTGATCCGCATTGAGCAGGCCGAGACAGGCGCAGACCTTCAGGTCGTGGCGTGAGCGGATCTCGCGGACGACATCGAGCACTTTGCCGAACACGCGCTCGCCGGGCGCCCGTCCGGAGATGACCAGGCAGAACGTCCCCGCCTTGAGCGCGGCCGCGCGATCCGCGGCTTCGAGGATCTTGTCGCGGGCGAGCAGGGGATACTTGTCGATTTCGGACGCCGAAACGCTCGACTGCGAGCAGTAGTGGCAGTCCTCCGGACACAACCCGCTCTGCGCATTGCACAGAAAGTGCAGGCGCACCCGGTTGCCCCAATACTGCCGGCGGACCCGGTACGCCGCGGCAAGCATCTCGAGCAGCGAGTCGTCGGGTGCGGCCAGCACGGCGCGCGCCTCGTCGCGCGTGAGCATCTCACCCGCAAGGGAGCGGGTGGCGAACCGGGGCCAATCAGGTGCGGTGTGCATCAGGCAGGGCCAGGGGAAGAGCGGCCAGCAGTCCGCACGAAGCGGCGGCGCCGGCCAGGGAAGGAATATGGTGAGGGTCGCTCAGGTAGGGGAACGTCACGACCACCCGCCCTGGCAGAAGCCGCCGAAGTGCGCCGGCGTTGGTCAGTGCAGCGAGATCGGCTGGCGTGGCCGTCAGCGTATTGAGTACGACGGCATGCACGTGCAGTCCCGCCGATTCCGCCGCTTGCACGGTCAGGGCGCTGTGATTCAGGACGCCGAGCCGATTGGCGGCAACAACGATAATGCCGAGGCGCCATCGCGCGAAGAGCGTCGCGTACGTCGTGTGCTCCGTGAGGGGTACCAGGAGGCCTCCCGCGCCCTCGACGATCGTGGCGTCCGCGCCGCCGGTGGCGCGGACCCATGCGGCGTCGAGGGCGCCGAGGCCGATATCGGTCCCCGCGCGCTCCGCCGCGATCATGGGTGCCAGCGGCTCCACGAACGTGAACGGGCACACGCTCCCGAGCGGCTGAGTCTCGCCTGCGGCCGCGCGGAGCAGGGCCGCGTCCGGCGGGTCCGTTCCCACGGCCACACCGGTTTCGACAGGCTTGAAGACGCCGACGCGGAGGCCGTGGCGCCGGAGGGCAGCCGCCAGCGCAGCCGCCACGACCGTCTTGCCGACGCCCGTGTCGGTACCCGTCACGCCGAACGCGGGCGCCATCACCCGGTGGATGTCCGGAGCTGGCGCTATGTCCACTGCCCGCACGTCCGGCGTCACGCGGTAGCGGCGGCGGTCGCCGGGCCGCGAGCCGTGCGGCTGTCCAGCCGAGACAGGAACTCCACGATCACGTCGTAGATGCGGCCGAGCTGTTCGTCCGTGATCTCGTATGGGGGCAGCGTATAGACCACGTCGCCGAGCGGGCGCAGCAGGACGCCGGCGTCTAGTGCGAACGCCGCGAGCTCACGGCCGATCGGGTCGAGGTATCCGCCAGCTCCGGCGCCATCGGGATGCTGGAGGTCGAACGCCGCCATGGTCCCCAGCACTCTGGGGCGATGGACCCACGGATGGGTGGCCAACTGTGCGAGGCGCACGCGATGCGTGGCTTCAATCTCGGCGCGCCGCGCGTCGCACCGGCCGTCGCAGAGCGAGAGACTCGCCCGAGCGGCGGCACACGCGAGCGGATTGCCGGTGAACGAGTGCCCGTGAAAGAACGTCTGGCGGCGGTCTGTTCCACGAAACGCCTCGAACACCTCCTCGCGAACCACGGTCGCACCGAGGGGCAGAAATCCGCCCGTAAGTCCTTTCGAGAGGCACATCACATCCGGCACGACGCCGGAACCCGCGCAGGCGAACATCGGGCCTGTCCGGCCAAAGCCGGTCAGCACTTCATCGGCAATCAGCAAGACGCCGTGCCGCGCGGTGCGCTCGCGGATCCCGCGGAGGACATCGTCGCCCCACACGCGCATCCCGCCGGCCGCCTGCAGTCTGGGTTCCACGATCATCGCGGCGATGGAGAGGCCGTCCTCGCCCAGCAGCCGGTCGAGCGCGGCCAGCGTCTCGGTCCCACCGGCATCGGGTCCGGGAAGCCGGACGACCTCGAACAGGTGCGACGCAAACGGTGCGGTAAACACGCCGCGCGCGCTGGAACTCATCGCGCCGAAGGTATCGCCGTGGTACGCGTGCTCGAGCGCCACGATGCGGCTCCGCGGCTGTCCGCGATTCGACCAGTACTGCAGCGCCATCTTGAGCGCGACTTCGACGGCGGTCGATCCGTTGTCGGAATAAAAGACGCGCGTGAGTCCGGCCGGCAGGCGGGCGACGAGTTCCGAGGCCAGCGCGGCCGCGGGCTCGTGTGTGAACCCCGCGAAAATCACCTGTTCCAGTTGGTGTGCCTGCGCGGCGATCGCCGCGGCAATCACCGGGTTGGCGTGTCCGTGCAGCGTGACCCACCAGGAGGCGATCGCATCGATGATGGGCCGGCCGCGGTCATCGTAGAGAAGCGCGCCGCTGGCCCGCACGATCGGTACGGCACACGGGGCGAGTCCGTGCTGGGTGTACGGATGCCACACGTGCGCGAGATCGAGGCCGGCGATGGCGGCGATGTTGTGAGCGGTGTTGTCGGTGGCCATACCGGTCACGCGTGTGCCGGCGGCAGTGTGGCCGCGAGCGCGTCGAGCAGTCCATCGATCTGCGTATCCGTGTGCACGGCGCTGGCGGTGATCCTGAGGCGTGATGTCCCAAGCGGGACAGTCGGTGGACGGACCGCGCCGACCAGGAAGCCGCGCGCGGCGAGCGCCGCGCCGACGCGGATGGTCTCACCCGCCTCGCCGATGGCCACCGGGATAATGTGGCCGTCAGGAAGTCCCAGGCACTCGCGTCCGAGCGCGGCGAGTCCCTCACGCAGACGCCGGGCAACCGCGCGCACGCGGCGCCGGCGATCGGGCTCCGCGCGTGCGATCCGAAGCGCGGCGGTGGCCGCCGCTGCGAGTGCGGGCGGCGTGCCGGTGGTGAAGACGAATCCACGCGCCCGGTTGGTCAGATAGTCAATGAGTGGCCGGGAGCCGGCCACATACGCGCCCGCGACGCCGAGCGCCTTGCCGAGCGTGCCCATCATGATCTCCACCGATCCTTCGACGCCGAAATGTTCTGCGGTGCCCCGGCCGCTCTGGCCGAGTACGCCGGTTCCGTGCGCATCGTCGACAAACATCCACGCGCCGTGTTCCCGGGCGAGCTCGGTCAGTGCGCCGAGCGGCGCCAGGTCGCCATCCATTGAGAACACGCCGTCGACGACGATGAGTCTGCGGCGGAACCGGCCGCGGTCGGCCTCGAGCGCCGCCCCGAATGCACCGGCATCCAGGTGGGGCATCACCCGGACCTCAGCACGGGACAGGCGGCACCCATCGATCAGCGACGCATGATTGAGGGCGTCGGTGTAGATCGCGTCGCGCGGGCCAGCGAGCGCCGGGATCACGCTGGTGTTGGCGAGGTAACCACTCCCGAAGAGGAGTGCGGCATCGGTCTGTTTGAAGCGCGCAATGTCGCGTTCCAGCATTTCATGCGCCGGATGGTTGCCGCTGATCAACCGGGCGGCGGCCGCTCCGGTCGCGTCGTGGCCGAGCGCGGCGATCGCGGCGGCGGCGACGCGTGGCTCGCTGGCCAGCCCCAGGTAGTCGTTGGACGAGAAATCGGCGGCGGGCTGGCCGTGGACGATGACCTGCGCGCCGACACGACCGTGGACCGCACGCAGTGACCGGCGCAGGCCGGCGCGACCCAGCTTCTCGAGCTCGTTCGCCAGAACGTCATCGAGCGTCGCATCCACGGCGGGATTCGCCGGGGCGACGCCGTGGGCGCCGGCGTCCACCGTCAGCCGGGACCTGCGACGCGGCGTCCGTCTCGGCCGCGGGGCCGCGCGCCGGCTTGAGCTGGGACCGGGTCGCTGGTCATGACCGGCCCCTACCAGGGCGGTGATGTGTGCGACAGGCGGACGGGCGATCAGTCACCGATCGCGGCCTTGACGCGATCGGCGTTCGGAGTCGCGGGCGGCATGGTGCGATACGTGTAAGCGGGCAGCGCGTCGATGCCGGCCGCGACGGCGAGCGCCTCATCGATCACATGACGATTGGGGCTCAGGCTGCAAACCGGGTCCGTATTGCGGGCATCACCGGTGAGGAGAAACGCCTGGCACCGGCATCCGCCGAAATCCACGGTCTTGCGAGGGCAGCTGCGGCACGGCTCGCGCATCCAGTCATCGCCGCGGAACGCGCGGAAACCAGGCGAATCGCGCCAGATCCATTCGAGTGAATGATCGCGGACAGTGTCGAACGAGAGCGACGTGATCTGTGTCGCGGCGTGACACGGTAGCACCCGCCCGTCGGGGCCGATCACGATGTACACACTACCCCAGCCACCGTAGCACGCTTTGGGATACTGGCTGTAGTAGTCCGGCAGCACGTAGATGATCTGCATCTTCCCGCGATAGCGCGCGACCGCGGCATCCACAATGGGCTCGGCGGCGTCGAGCTGCGCGCGTGCCGGCATGAGCGCATCGCGATTGAGCGCGGCCCATCCGTAGTACTGCGTGTTGGCCAATTCCAACCGGTCCGCACCGAGTGACCCGGCGAGTTCGATGATCTCGCTGAGATGATCGAGGTTGCCGCGATGCAGGACGACGTTCACACTGAAGGCGACGCCCATTTCCCGGACGAGCGCCGCCGCGGCCATCTTCTTGTCCACTGATGCGATGCCGGCGATCCGCTCGGCGTTCGCGCGATCCGAGTCCTGAAACGAGACCTGTACGTGGTCGATGCCGGCGTCGCGAAGCCGGAGCGCCCGGTCCCTGGTGAGTCCCAGCCCGGAGGTGACGAGCGTCGTGTAGAGTCCCGTCTGCCGTGCATGGCCTACGAGCGTCTCGAGATCCTTTCGGAGGAGCGGCTCACCACCGGACAGTCCGAGTTGCAGGACGCCGAGCGCGCGAGCTTCCGTGAGCACCCGCTTCCACTCCTCGGTGGACAGCTCGGCCTGCGCACGCTGAAGATCCAGCGGATTCGAACAATAGGGGCAGTGCAGCGGGCACCGATGCGTGATCTCCGCCAGCAGCGTCGTGGGAGCCTGCACCGGTTCACTGGGCATCGTGCACCAACTCCCGTTCGGCGAGTTTCGCCAGATATGCCGCCACGTCGGTGGTTACGTCGGCGTTGTACTTGGTGCCCAGCTCGGCGCCGATGTCCGCGACGGTGCGAGTCCCGTCACAGAGCGCGAGTACTTCGCCGCCGGTGTCATTGAGCAGCATGGCGCCTTCGGGATACAACAGCACACGCCGGTTGCGGACCGGATCGAACTCCAGCCGGGCGAGGCGCCACAGGCGGGGGCGAGCGGTCAGCGGCATCATGAGCGCGAGGGGCATGGGTGGCGCATCAGCCGGTGTAGGCGTGATCAGATGGTGTCGATCATCACCCACAGCATCTCGATCTTGAACCGGAGAGCGTCGAATGCGAGCCGCTGCGTGCCCACTGTCGTGCAGTGCGCTCCCACGATCGCGAGCGCTTGGGAGCTATCGCGCGGGGCCTGGACGAGCCTCGAGCGGAAATACTCCAGGCCTGCGGCGTCGACCCACGGATAGTATTTCGGAAACGCTGCCAGGCGCTCGTGCATGAGCGAGGGTGCGAACAGCTCGGTCAGGGAACTCGCGACCGCCTCGACCCACCAATGCGTCTTGCAGAACGTGACGTACGACTCGGCCGCCATGCGTACCCCGGGCAGCACGTGGCGTTCGTCCTCCATCTCGTCGCGCGGCACGCCGAGTGCCTCGCCGAGCTGGATCCATCGCTCGATGCCGCCGGTGCCCGGCTCCAGGCCGTCGTGATCGACGATCCGCTGGATCCACTGGCGCCGCACGTCAGGATCCGGGCAGTTGGAGAGTATGGCGCCATCTTTTCGCGGGACTGCGCGCTGATAGGCGAGGCGGTTGGCGACCCAGCCCTGGAGCTGCCGCTTGGTGAGGGCCCCTTCGCGCATCAACTGGTGGAACGGATGCACGGCATAGTACGAGCTGTGGAATGCGCGGAGCGCATCGGCGAGCTCGGGTGCGGACAGCGGCCGGTCCAGCGCAGGAAGCGGGGGCGGCGGGGGAGCCGACAGTGCGGACGCAGCAGCGACGCTAGATGGCATGAGACCCTCGAAAGACGCTCCGCAATCTAACGTCCTCCAAACGGGCCCACACGCTGCCGGCGCGCAGCGCCTACTCGGGCTACACCCTCGGGGTCACACCGTGAACGTCATGCCGTCGTCGCCGACCACAACGCCCGCGGCCTTGACGGCAGCCCGGGCGGCGGAGTCCTCGGCCAGGATTGGATTCGAGTTGTTGATGTGCGTGTAGACGCGCACGCGCGCGGGCAGCGTAGCCAGCATGGCGAGGCTGCCACCGGACCCGCTGATGGGTACGTGGCCCATCTGGCGCGCGGAGATGGCCGAGATGCCGAGCGCGCTGAGCTCATCGTCTTGCCAGAAAGTGCCATCGAACAGCACGGCGCCCGCTCCACGGAGCCGGTTGACCAGCGCCTCATCGATCTCACCGCACCCGGGGACGTAGGCCAGCGAGCCGCCGGTCGCGGTGTCGCGGATCACGAGGCCAATCGTGTGTCCCGGGGATTCCTCAGTGGCAAAGCGTGGCGCGTCGCCCGCGACCACGAACGCCTCAGCAGTGAGTCCCAATGCTGCGCCCGTGCGGTCGTGGAGCCACACAGGCTCATCGACCAGGAGCGGCGAGACGGTCACCGTGGCGAACGCGCGCGTGGTGGGGAGCACTCGCGAATCGTGCTCGAGAATGCGCGCAGTCGCACCGGTCGCATAGACGGCGAGCGCCCGCGCTTCGCGGAGCAGTGCGATACCCAACGAGTGATCAAGCTCGGCATCCGTCAGCACCACGGCTTCGATCGGGACATGCCGGACGCCGCCGCCGGCCGGACCCTGTCCCGCGAGACGGGCCAACTGGTGGCGCACATCAGGCGATGCATTGATCAGAAACCACCGGGCGCCGTCGGGGCTCACCGCGACGGACGACTGTGACCGCGGGTGGACGCGTGCAGGATCCGCGCGCGCAACGCGGCACGTTGGGCACCAGCAATTCCACTGGGGGACGGCGCCCCCGGCGGCGGTGCCGAGGAGAATTATCTGCATGGTCCGGGGGGTGAGGTCAGCAATTTGATGCTGGCATCGTCCCCCCAAGATGTGAAAAGGGCCCGCGACTGCGGGCCCTTCATTCAGATCTTAGCGGCGGGCGACGTATGCCGTGACTTCCATCGTCACTTCCACCACTTCGAACTCAGGCTTCTGCCACATGGTCGAACCTCACCGGTGAAATGGTCGTACGCCGGAGCGACCGGCGCCCCTGCTGCAGGTGTCTCAAAGTATCGGACTCAGGATCGTCCGACGCAAGGGGCGGGATCTCGAATAGAGGCCCGCTGGACCCCCATGCCGCGCCAGGACGGGCTCGTGCGGGCTCTCAGAGCAGTTCGGGAGGGGTCGTCCTCATAGCGGGTCGCGGCCCGGCCGGCCGGCCGTCTGGCGGAACTAACCCAGGCCTTGGCCGCTAGATTCACAGCATGGCGTTGACCCCGGCCGAGCAGCGCGAGTACGACAGCAGTTTCGAGCGCGAAGCGCTTCCCTGGCTCGACGACGTGTACCGGTTCGCCCTTTCGTTGACACGCAACGAGGCGGACGCGGATGACATCGTCCAGGAGACGTATTTGCGCGCCTACCGGTCGTGGCACACGTTCGAGCGGGGGAGTGACGCTCGGCGGTGGCTGTTCACGATATGCCGGAACGCGTTTCTCCGGACGCGCGAGCGTGCCCGGCATCAGGTGGAGCTCGAGGACGGTGACGTCGAGGCGGTTGCGTCGGAGGTCGCGGAGCACACGGGCGCATCCTCCGGGGATGAGCAGCTCCTGACCCGGCTCGATCTCGGGCCTGCGCTCTCTGACGCCCTGGCCCGGCTGGCGGAGCCGTTTCGGTCCGCGGTCACGCTGGTGGACGTCGAGGACCAGTCGTACGAGGCGGCTGCCGAGATCCTGGGCGTTCCAATTGGGACTGTGCGATCCCGCTTGTTCCGCGGTCGCCGGCTACTGCAGCAGATGCTCACCGAGTACGCACGCGACGCCGGCATCCAGACGCCGATCACCCCGGTAGCCGCTCCCGTGGCGGCCCCGCAACCGCAACGCTACCCATGAGCGACCTGCCTCCGGATCCGTGCGCCGCCCCGGTGGGGCCTGGCGAAGCCGACTGTACAATGGTGCTTGAGCAACTGTGGGAGTATCTGGATTCCGAGCTGGGACCGGACAAGATGCAGGCGGTCCGCACGCATCTCACGCTGTGCACGAAATGCTATCCGCACTACGATTTCGAGAAGGCGTTCCTGGAAGCGATCGCTGACTGCCGGTGCACCACCTGCGCGCCCAACGATGTCCGATGCCATGTGATCGAAGCGCTGCGCCGGGTGGGGTTCTGCTCCGATGAGCAGACTGGGGTGGCCAACAAGTAGCCTCGCGTCGCCTCGTGTATCGTCGCGGCGGAGGGTCTTACTGGGCGGGCCATGACCCGCCCCTGCCAGGGACGAATTTGATCGCCGCGGCTGTCAGTCGGCCCGTTCGCCGGTTGCCGCGCCGTTCAGCGTGAGCGTGAACTCGACCGGAATCGCCGGATCGAGTGACGCGCGAACCGAGCAGTATTTGGTCACGGCCAGATCGATGGCGCGCTCGGCGGCGTCGCGGTCGATTTCCGGACCGTCGATCGTATAGGCCAGGACCAGCCGCACGAGGCGAGCGGGCACGGCGGCCGCCCGCTCCCCCGTGACATCGACGCTCAGGAACTCAGCCGGCGTGCGGCGCTTGGCGAGAATGTCGACTACATCCACGGCGGTGCACGTCGCGATGGCGGTGAGGAGCGCGTCGACAGGACTCTGCCCCTGGACACCTGACGAGTCGATCCGTGCCACCGGACCGCCGGGCCGCCCCGAGTCGAAGCGATGTTCGCCCACCCACGTGGCCCGGATCCGGGACGGCCCTTTGGCGGGAACCGTCGGCGTGGCGGCTGCCGGAGCCGAGTGATGCGGAGAAGTCATGGACGAAAGTTAGCGGGAATCGGCAGAACGGAATCCGCCTGTGGCAGCGCGTATACCTTTCCCCCAATGACCGCGCCACCCCGAGTCGCACCGGCCCGCGAGCCGGTGATGGAGCCGTACCGGCACCACGTGCTGGTGTGCACCGGCGGGTTCTGCTCACCCGACCGCCGCGGACGGGCGCTCTACAGCCAACTGGCCTCGTTGCTGCAACGTGAAGACCTGCTGTTCGGTCCGGACCGCGTCAAACGGGGCGAGACCCCATGCCTGGGCACGTGCGCCGGCGGTCCGATCGTGGTGGTGTATCCCGAGGGAGTGTGGTACGGCCGCGTGACCCCGGCATTGCTGGAGCGCATCGTCCTCGAACACCTCAAGGCCGGGCGCGTGGTGGAGGAGGCGGTGTTCTACCGGCTCGAGAAGCCGGCGTCGCGCCCTAGCGGGCCGGCGCCCGGCGGGTTCTAGCGGGGAGCCGCCACTCTGGCGCGCATCGGATCGCTGATCGCCGCAATGATGCGGGCGGCGGTTGCGTCCAGGAGCGTACGGTCGGGCATCGTCGAGCCGTCGAACGGCAGTGGGATGTCGAAGCCGTCGCCTGCGGTGCGCGGGATGAGGTGCACGTGGTAGTGAAAGATGTTCTGCCCCGCGTGCGCGCCGCTGTTGACGACGATGTTCATGTCGTCCGCGGCGGCCACCTTGCGGATCACGGGCGCGAGCCGCATGGCGACGTCGAAGAGGTGCATGGCGACGTCGTGCGGCAGATCGTGAAGGGTCGCGTAGTGGGCCTTGGGGACCACGAGCACGTGGCCGGGATTCACGGGCTGGATGTCCATGAACGCGATCGCCCCGGTGTCCTCGTAGCACACCGAGACCTCAGCCGCTCCGCGAATCAGGTCGCAGAATATGCACTGCGCCGAAGTGCCCATCTCGCGCCCCCGGGGGAAGAGTGGCCGTCCGGCGCAATGTCGAGTGGCCCAACGACGGTGTCAACTGGCGGTCCGGCCGCGCGAGTGGCCCGTCTCAGGCTGGCGTGGCTATCTTACGCTTCGAGCCGCGGGCCGGCCTGGGGCGGCGGCGCCGCGGGTGTTGGTGTGGCCGCGCGTATGGCTCGATGACCCTCATCCCGACGACGCTTCATGGCGACAATGACGCACACCGAGCACGACGCGGGAGCCGGCGCGGAGCTGACCCGCGACCAGCTCGTGTCGGCGCGTACCGGACGATGCTGCTGTCGCGGCGGCTGGACGACAAGGAGATCCAGCTCAAGCGACAGAACAAGATCTTCTTCCAGATCTCGGGCGCCGGGCACGAGGCGGTCCTGACCGCCGCCGGGCTGGTGCTGCGGCCGGGCTACGACTGGTTCTACCTCTACTACCGCGACCGCGCGCTCTGCCTGCAGCTCGGCGTGACGCCGGCGGAGATGCTGCTACGAGGCGGTCGGCGCGGCGAGCGATCCCGAGCTCCGGCGGCCGGCAGATGCCGAGCCACTGGGGGCACAAGCAGCTCAACATCGTCTCGTCGTCGTCGCCGACGGGCACGCAGTTCCTGCAGGCGGTCGGGCTGCGCCGAGGCGTCGCTGCGCGCGAAGCTGCTCGGCATCACCGACGGCTTCGAGAAGGACGAGGTCGTGCTCGTCTCGACCGGCGACGGCACGACGAGCGAAGGCGAGTTCTGGGAGTCGCTGAACACGCGCGTGCAATCTCAAGCTGCCGGTCGTCTACCTCGTCGAGGACAACGGCTACGCGATCTCGGTTCCGGTCGAGGTCAACACGGCCGGGCGGCATCGATCTCGAAGCTCGTCGCGTCGTTCCCCGGGCCTGCTACATCGAGGAAGTCGACGGCTGCGACCTCGTCGCGAGCTACGAGGCGATGACAGCGCGCGGTCGACTACGCGCGCAAGCGCGAAGGGACCGGCGCTCGTGCACGCGCACGTGATTCGTCCGTACTCGCACTCGCTGTCGGACGACGAGGCGATGTACCGGCCGCCCGAGGAGCGCGAGGCGGACGCGGCGCGCGATCCGGTCACGCACGTTCCCGAAGTGGCTCGTCGCCGAAGGGCACGCGACCGAGGCACGAGCTCGCGACGATCCAGGAGGAGGTCGACGCCGAGGTGCTCGCGGCGACCGACGACGCGCTCGCGCAGCCGCAGCCCGGCGCCGGACACGGTCTACGTACGTCGTCTACTCGCCCGACGTCGATCCGACGAGCGAGCAGTTCGACACCGAGGACGATCCGCAGTTCTCGGGCGAGCGAGACGACGATGGTCGATCTGCTCAACGCGTGCATGAAGGACGAGATGCGGCGCGACGAGAAGATCCTCGTCTTCGGCGAGGACGTCGCCGACGTCTCGCGCGAGCAGTACCTGGGCAAGGTCAAGGGCAAGGGCGGCGTCTTCAAGGTCACGTGGGGACTGCAGAAGGAGTTCGGCGGCGCGCGCGTCTACAACTCGCCGCTCGCCGAGGCGAACATCGTCGGCCGCGCGATCGGGCTGGCGCTGCGCGGATTCAAGCCGGTCGTCGAGATCCAGTTCTTCGACTACATCTGGCCGGCGTACATGCAGCTTCGCGACGAGCTCGCGACGATGCGCTGGCGCTCGAACAACGACGTTCGCTGCGCCGGTCGTCGTGCGCGTGACGTACGGCGGCTACATCCGCGGCGCGATCTATCACTCGCAGACGGGCGCGTCGCTGTTCACGCACTGCCCGGGCCTGCGCGTCGTGTGTCCGGCGACGGCGCTCGACGCGAACGGACTGCTGCGCACGGCGATCCGCTGCGACGATCCGGTGATCTTCCTCGAGCACAAGCATCTCTACCGCCAGACGTACAACAAGGCCGCGCTATCCCGGGCCCGAACTTCATGATCCCGTTCGGCAAGGCGAAGGTCGTGCGCGAGGGGACGGACGTCACGGTCGTGACGTACGGCGCGACGGTGCAGCGCGCGCTCGCGGCGGCGAACCAGGTGGCCGAGACAGGGCGTCGACGTCGAGGTGATCGACCTGCGCACGCTGTCGCCGTGGGACCAGGAGACGGTGTTCGCGAGTCGGTGAAGAAGACGAACCGCGTGATCGTGGCGCTACGAGGATTCGCTCTCGTGGGGCTACGGCGCGGAGATCGCGGCGCGCGATCGCCGACGAGTGCTTCGCGTGGCTCGACGCGCCGGTGAAGCGCGTCGCGTCGCACCGACACGTTCGTCGGCTACGCGCCGCAGCTCGAGGACGCGATCCTGCCGCAGGTGGACGACTTCAAGCGCGCATATCGCGAGATCGCGGCATTCTAGCTCCGGCCGGCCGGTGGCCGGCGGCGCGACCCGATGCGGACCTCGCCGTGGTTCTGGATCGGGTTCCATGCGCTCCTCCTCGGAGTGCTCGCGCTCGACCTCGGGGTGTTCCACCGCCGCGCGCGGGCTGTCAGTGCCCGCGAGGCGGCGATCTGGACGGCGGTCTGGGTCGCGCTGGCATTGGCCTTCGCGGGGGCGATCGCCGCGATAGAGGGCACGCCGCAGATGCTGACGTTCCTCACGGGGTACTTCATCGAGGAATCGCTCAGCATCGACAACATCTTCGTCATCGTGCTGGTGTTCGCCTCGTTCCGGATTCCCGCCGAGTACCAGCACCGGGTGTTGTTCTGGGGGATCTTCGGGGCGCTCGCGATGCGGGGCGCGGCGATCGCCACGGGCGGCTTCCTGCTCGACCGGTTCGCGTGGGCGACCTACATTTTCGGGGCGGTGGTGCTGCTGACGGCGGTGCGGCTCGTGGTGCGGCGCGACGAAGGGGTCGGGCGGCTGCGCGGGCCGTTGATGCGCGGCGTCCAACGCGTGCTTCCGGTGAGCGATACGTTCGACGGACAGCGATTTCTGACGCGCGATCGCGTGACCGGCCGCCGGGTCGCGACGCCGCTGCTGATGGCGCTCGTCGTCGTCGAGTGCATGGACCTCCTGTTCGCGGCCGACTCGATCCCGGCGATCTTCGCGATCACGCGCGACACGTTTCTCGTCTACACATCCAACATCCTCGCGATCGCCGGCCTCCGGTCGCTCTATTTCCTGCTCGCGGACGCCGTACGCCGGTTCCGCTATCTCCATTACGGGCTGGCGGTCATTCTCACGTTCGTCGGGCTCAAGATGATCCTTTCCGGCGTCGTCACCGTGCCGACGGTGGCGTCGCTGGGGGTCGTGGCCGTCGTGATGGCAGCGGCGATCGGACTGTCGGTCCTGACGCCCGAAAGCGGTGGCGGGGCGTCCGGGGCGCCGCCTGCGCCCGGCCACTAGTCCGCACTAACTACCGGCAACGAGCCACACTATAGTTCGTCGTGCCTGATCCGATCGGTTCGCGCCTGTTTCTGCGGCAGGCGGCCAAGCGGCTGCTCGTCGCCGCCGCGTCCCCCGCGGAGGAGCCGCCGACCGATCCCCCCCGCCTGACCCTTCGAGCTATCGAGGCGCTGCGTATGTCCCGGTCGCGTGATCGTATCCTGGCCAATCTCGATGAGATGTACTCCGAAGCGTTCGAGCGCGCGAAGACATCGGGTGATGACGCGCAGATGGCGACACTCGACTTCGCGTACCGGCGCGAACAACTCTATTTTGAGATCCTGCTGGACGTCCGCGACGCCGTCGAGCGGCGGGCGTAAGCCGCCTCGCCAGCGGCTCAGTAGTCCACCGGCCGCAGGTAGGACTCCCCGATCGCGGTCGGGCTGAGCATCGCGACCGTCGGCAGCCGCCGCTTCCAGTGCGTGCTCTCGAGCCGGCGCTCGCACGACGTCCACGTCGCCGGCATCGAAGCCGCGCGCGACGAGATCGGCGGCCGTGTAGCCGCTCAGGAGCCAGTTGAGAATCGTGTCGGCCTTGGCGTAGCTGATCCCGAAGTCGCCCTCGTCGGTCTGCCCGACGATGAGATCCGCCGACGGCGGCTTGCCGACGATCACGTCCGGCACGCCGAGGTGGCGCGCGAGCGCCCACACCTGGGTCTTGAACAGGTCGCCGAGCGGATTGACCGGCGGCGAATCGTCGGCGTGCCAGGTGAAATAGCCGAACAGCCGCTCCGTCTTGTTGCCGGTGCCGAGCGGGAGCGCGTGATATTCGCGCCGAGAGGTCGAACAGCGCGATCATGCGCATCCGCGCCATGACGTTGCCGCGCCGCGCGGCGTCGGTCCCGGATCCCTGCGCCAGATAGCCGTCGACCGCCGCGCGTGATGTCGACGGTGCGTGCCGTGATGCCCAGCGCGTCGATCACGAGCTGCGCGTGCTCGAGACTGTCGGCGCTCGACGTGCGATACGGCATTCGCACGCCGATCACGTTCTCCGGGCCGAGCGCGCGCGCCGCGAGGTAGGCCGTCACCGCCGAGTCGACGCCACCGGAGACGCCGACGACCGCGCGCGAGAATCCGCGGCGCGACATCTCGTCGCGAATGAACCGGACGAGCCACTGTTCAGCGAGCGCCGCGTCGATCGCCAGCGGCGGCGGTCCTCCGCCGGCGCGCGCGACCGTGCGTGCGCCGCCGGCACGGCGCCGGATCGCTCGGCGCGGCGACATCGCGCGTCGTAGCTCGCAGCGGCCGCGCGGTGTGTCCGAGCCGGTCCAGCGCGCTCGCGCAGGTCGGGCAGCATCGTCGCGAGGTCGGCCAGCAGCGGCATGTCGGCGCGCGCGCGCGTGACGTCAGCGAGGTCGATGGTGACGGGCAGCAGGGCCTCCTCCAATAGCGGCCCGCGCGCCCGAATCTCGCCGCTGGGGGCCGGCGACGGACGAGCTGCCCCGGAACGTCTTGCCGCCCTCGCTCCCGACGAGGTTGACGTAGGAGACGAACACGCCGTGCTCGTCGGCGATGTCCCGGATGAGCCGCTCCCATCGCGCGACGCTGGCGGGCCCCGGAATCCCGTCCTCGCGCGGCCAATGCCGCGCGCGGGCGGCGCCGCGGACAGGAAGATGATCTGCGCGCCGTCGAGTGCGGCGATGGTGCCGGTGAGGCTGTGCCAGGCATCCTCGCAGACGAGCATGGCGGCGCGGCCCCACGGCGTGTCGAACGCGCGGACATCGCGGCCGCGGCTCGACGAACCGCTCCTCGTCGAACAGGCCGTACGTCGGCAGAAAGACCTTGCGATGCACGTGACGCATCGACGGGGCTCGCCGGCGCCGAGCGTCACGTACATCGCGCTGTTGTAGAGCGTGTTGTGCCACCGCTCGTAGAAGCCGATCACCACGTCGAGCGTGCGGCCCGCGGCGACGGCGGCGGGGACCGCGGCGCGATACGTCTCGTCGAGGTCGCGGGCCATGGTGCCCGCGGTCCGCGCGGCGTCCCGCACGCCGCCCTCGAGGAAGTAGCCGGTGAGCGCCGTCTCGGGCAGCTGCAGGACCCGGGGGCCGCCTGCCGGCGCGGCGTCCGCTGCCGCGAACAGCGGACCCAGACGTGCCAGATTCTCCGCATAATCGCCCTTTCGGGGACGGAACTGAGCGAGCGCGATGGTCAGCGGCGACGTCATATTACGCACTCAAGTTAGCACGATGGGACGGCCCTGGCCGGCCGGCGCGCCGGGCGGCTGGAGGGGTGCGGCTAAGGACGATTCAGGCACGGTCTTCGACATGGGTGTATCCCGCGGGCTCACTGACCGGCTCACGAGCCGGTCACGCCGGCTGCGCCTGGCGGTCCGGCAGGCAGTGGCGATCACGGCACTCGCCGCTCCGAGTTCCGCTCTGGGCACTGCTGTGAGCGCCGCGCCGGCCGCGGCGCAGAACGCCCCGCCCTCGCCGCCGGCCCCGTCTACCAACACTCAACAGCCGCCGGCGCCCTCCAGCTCGCCCGGCAACGCGTCCGCCGCCACCCACTCGGGACCGCCGTGGCCCATCGTCGATCCGCCGCAGTCCACCGCTCGTCTACGCGCGCGACGGCTCGCTGATCGGCGAGATCGGCCGCGAGCTTGCGCACGAGCGTGCCGATCGCCTCGCTGCCCGGCCTACGTGCCGCAGGCGTTCATCGCGGTCGAGGACCAGCGCTTCTACCAGCACGACGGCGTCGACGTGGTCGGTGTGCTGGGCGCGATCAAGGATCGCGTCATCGGGCGACCGTGCGCGTGGCGCGAGCACGATCACGCAGCAGCTCGTCGGCAACATGCACCCCGACGTCGTCGACCGGCGCGACATGAGCCTCGATCGCAAGCTCCGGGAGCAGGACGCGGCGCGCGAGATGGAGCGGCACTACACCAAGGAGCAGATCCTCGAGGCGTACCTCAACCAGATTCCGTTTCGGGCACGGGTGGTACGGCATCGATGCCGCGGCGCGCCACTACTTCGGCAAGAGCGCCGGCGAGCTGACGCTCGCCGAAGCGGCGACGCTCGCCGCGCTGCCGCAGGTCCGCCCCTACTACGATCCGATCCGGCATCCCGACCGGGCGCGGAAGCGGCGCGATCTCGTGCTGCGTCTGATGGCGGATCAGGGGCTGATCACGCCGGAGGAGGCAGGCGGCGGCGCGGCGCGAGCCGCTGGTCACGCTGCCCGCCGCCGGCATGCCGACCCGGCAGCGTACTTCGTCGATGCGGTGCGGGTCGCGGCGACGCGGGCAGGGATACCGGTGAGGCGGGCGGCTACCGGATCTACACGACGCTCGATCCCGTGCTGCAGCGCCGCGGCCGACTCGGCGCTCGTCGATGGCACGGCGGCGGTGGAAGCGCATCCCGGGCTACAGGCACCCGACGCTGGCGGCGCACGCCAGGGGCGCGCCGACTACCTGCAGGGGCTGATCGTCGCGATCGACCCGGCGACCGGCGACGTGCGCGCGCTCGTCGGAGGCCGCAACTACGCGACTCGCCGTTCGATCGCGCGCTGTTCGCGGTGCGGCAGCCCGGTTCCGTCGTTCAAGCCGATCGTCTACGCGACGGCGATCGCGGACAGCATCCCCGCCAACGCGATCGTCTCCGACACCGCGCTCGCGATCCCGCTCGGCGACGGCCGATCTACCGGCCGGACAACGCGGACGGGCAGTTTCTCGGACCGATGACGATGCGCGAGGCGCTCGCTCGGTCGCGCAATCCCGTCGCGGTGCAGCTCGCCATGCGGGTGGGCATCGATACCGTGATCGATCTGGCTCACCGGGTGGGGATCACGACGCCGATCGCGCCGTTTCCGTCGAGCGCGATCGGTGCGTCCGGCGTGCGTCCGATCGATCTCGTCGCCGCCTACAGGGCGTTCGCGACACTGGGGACCGTCGTCGCAGCCGCGATTCATGTCGCGCATCGAGGATCGCGGCGGGCACACCGTCTGGACGGCGCACGCCGGTCGCGCCGGTGGCCGTGCTCGACTCGAACGTCGCCTTCATCGTGCGCGACATGATGCGGGACGTGGTCGAGCGCGGGACCGCGACGATCGTGCGGCGCTCGCTGCCGGCGCAGCATTCCGGTGGCCGGCAAGACCGGCACGACGAACGACAACACCGACGTCTGGTTCATCGGGATGACCCCCGACCTCGTGGCCGGCGTCTGGCTCGGCTTCGACCAGCCGCAAGACGATCACCCCGGGTGCGGCTGGTGGGTCGCTCGCCGCGCCGATCTGGGCCAAAGTGGCCGCGGCTGCGGATCGCGGGCACGAATTCGCGGACTGGGTGCCGCCCGCCAGCACTCGAATCCGCGGAGCTGGACCGGCTGACCGGTGCACCGGCGGATTCCGCGACGCCGCCGGACCGCCGGTACACCGAATACTTCCTAGCGGGAACGCTGCCCCCGGCCCTCCGCTTCGATCCACGATCCGTGTTCGAGCGGGGGCCGGTGGTGTTCTAGCGAGTGCAGCGGCCGTTTCAGGCCAGCGCGTCCGCTTCCTCTTCCGCCTCTTCCATCTCGGTCTTCCGCGAGACGACAGGCCTTGGTGCCGGCAGCAGCGCGATGGAGAACACTTCATCGAGCGTCTCGACCGGATGGAACTCCAGGACGTTGCGGACCTCCTCCGGGATGTCCTCGATGTCCGCCTCGTTGTCCTTCGGCAGGATGATGGTCGTGATCCCGGCGCGGTGGGCGCCGAGCACCTTCTCCTTCACGCCGCCGATCGGCAGCACGCGGCCGCGCAGCGTGATCTCGCCGGTCATCGCGACGTCCTTGCGCACCGGGCGGCCCGACATCGCGCTGACGAGCGCCGTGGCCATCGTCGACGCCGGCCGACGGGCCGTCCTTGGGGATCGCGCCGGCCGGCACGTGGATGTGCACCTCGATCGAGCCGAGGCGGTCCTCGGGGATCTGCAGCGTCGACGCGTGCGTCGCCGCGTAGGTCAGCGCGGCGCGCGCCGACTCCTTCATCACGTCGCCGAGCTGGCCGGTGAGGATCAGCGAGACGTTCCCCCAGCCGCTGACCTGCGTCGTCTCGTCGTCGCTCGGACCGCTGGCCGCCGTGCAGCCGGCGGATCGCCGCCTCGACGAACATGATGTCGCCGCCCGCCGGCGTGTAGTACATCCCGGTGGCGACGCCGACCTCGTTCTCCTCGGCGGCGCGCTCGGGGTGGACCCGGGGACGGCCGAGCAGCTCGCGCACGTCCTCCGGCGGTGATCGTCGAGGTCGTCCGGCTTCGCCGGACGGCGAGCTTGCGCGCGACCTTGCGCGCCACGGCGCCGACCTGCCGCTCGAGCTGGCGCACGCCGCTCTCGCGCGTGTACTTGCGACACGATGCGCCATCACCGCGTCGTCGGTGAACGCGACGTTCTTGCTCGCCGAGGCCCGACTCCTCGAGCTGGCGCGGGATCAGGTACTTCTTGGCGATCTCCGCCTTCTCGCGCTCGGTGTAGCCGGCGAACTCGACCACCTCCATGCGGTCGAGCAGCGGGCCGGGAATGTTCTGGATGAAGTTCGCCGTCGCGATGAACAGCACCTCGCTCAGGTCGAACGGCACGCCGAGGTAGTGATCGGTGAACGTGTCGTTCTGCGCCGGGTCGAGCACCTCGAGCAGCGCGCTCGCCGGATCGCCCTGGAACGACGCGCCGAGCTTGTCGACCTCGTCGAGCAGGAAGACGGGGTTCTTCGTGCCGGCCTGCTTCATCCCCTGGATGATGCGGCCGGGCATGGCGCCGACGTAGGTGCGGCGGTGGCCGCGGATGTCGGCCTCGTCGCGCGCGCCGCCGAGCGCGACGCGCACGTACTCGCGGCCGAGCGAGCGGGCGATCGACTTGGCGATCGACGTCTTGCCGACGCCCGGCGGGCCGACGAACAGCAGGATCGGGCCCTTCGCCATCGCGCGGGCCTTCGCCTCCTTCGTGTCGGTGATCGGCCGGTCGCTCGTCGTCGCGCGTCGCCGAGCTGACGGCGTCGCGTCGTCCTTGCGTCGGCTTGCAGCTTGCGCGACGGGCATCTCGCCGGTCTGTCTCGACCTCGTCCGCCAGCTGCTGCGCGCGCAGCTGGCGCACGGCGAGGAACTCGAGCACGCGATCCTTCACGTCCGGCAGGCCGTAGTGGTCCTCGTCGAGCACCGTCTGCGGCGTGCGTCGAGGTCGAGGTTGTCGTCCGACCGGGTGTTCCACGGCAGCTCGGCGATCCACTCGAGGTAGGTGCGGATGACCTGCGCTTCCATCGACTCGCGGCCGGCGCGCTCGAGCCGGCCGAGCTCGCGCTCGACCTCGGCGCGCGCCTCCTTGGGCAGCTCGAGCTTCGTCGAGCTTCTCGCGCAGCTCCGCGATCTCCTCGCGCTGGTCGTCGTCGCCGAGCTCCTTCTGGATCGCCTTCATCTGCTCGCGCAGGTACATCTCGCGCTGCCGCTCGCCCAGCTCCTCCTGGACCTGCGACTTGATCTCTTCCTGCGCCTCGAGCATGCCGATCTGCCGCTGGACGTGGACGAGCACGCGGCGGAGCCGCTCCTCGACGCTCAGCGTCTCGAGCAGGCCCTGCTTCTCGGCGACGCGGCAGCTCGATGTAGCCGGCGACGAGGTCGGCGAACCGGCCCGGGTCGGTGACGGAGTCGAGCACCTGGTGCACGACCTCCTCGGGCAGGCCGCGGCGCTCGCCCAGCTCGGCGGCGCGCTCGCGGATCTCCTTGTGGAGCGCGGCGAAGGCCGGGTCGTTCTCGTTGAGCGGCGTCATCTCCTCGACCGGCATGACGACGGCGCTGCAGGTAGCCGTCGGTCGTGGTGTACTGGAGCGCGGTGGCGCGCTGCTCGCCCTGGAGCAGGAGCTGCACGCCGCCCAGGCCGCGCTGGATCTGCCCGATGCGGGCGATGACGCCCATCGAGTAGAGGATGTCGGGCGTCGGCTCGTCGGTGTTGTCGCGCTGGGCGACGGCGAAGACGAGCCGGTCGCCCTTGAGCGCGGCCTCGATGGCGCGCAGCGTGCCCGGCCGGCCGGCGGCGATCGGCGCGGTCAGGCCCGGGAAGATGACCGTCCCGCGCAGCGGGAGGACGGGGAGCGTCTGGCGTTGAGCCATGGTGCAGTACCTGTGAGTGAAATGGAAGACTGCGGCGAGCCGTACGCGGCCGCTCCGCCGATCGTCGCGGCCGACATCGATGGCACGACGGGTCCAGATGGAGTTGCACGCTCCATTCCGTGCGTGCATCGCGACAGCGCGGCAGCCGTCGTGACACTCCTGGCACCGCCATCGTGACGGCGGTGTCACTGCCGCCGATGGCTGCGTCCGGTCCGGTGTCGCGATCGCCAGTGCTACCATGTCCGCTGCAGCAGCCGTCAGCGCTGTCTAATCGTCTTGGCGAATGCCCGATCCCGCTCGCCGTCGGCTGCGGACGACGAGCTGCGCGCGCACGTCGAGCGCGTGCTCGCAGCCCACTACGAGCTCGACCGCGAGATCGGGCGGGGCGGGATGGGCATCGTCTATCGCGCCAAGGACCGCCGGCTCAAGCGGACGGTCGCCATCAAGGTGCTGCCGCCGGAGCTGGCGTTCCGCAGCGAGATCCGGTCGCGCTTCCTGCGCGAGGCCGAGACCGCGGCGCAGCTCTCGCATCCGAACATCGTCCCGATCTACACGGTCGACGAGCAGGAGGGGCTCGTCTTCTTCGTCATGGCGTACATCGACGGCGACAACCTCGCCAAGCGCCTGCACGAGCGCGGCGTGCTCACGATCGACGAGACGCGACGGCATCCTGCGCGAGGTCGCCGACGCGCTCGCCTACGCCCACGAGCGCGGCGTCGTCCACCGCGACATCAAGCCGGACAACATCCTGCTCGATCGTCCGACGGCGGCCGCCCGATGGTGACCGACTTCGGTATCGCGCGCGCGATGAGCGACACCGGCGCGACTCGCGTCTGACCGCGACCGGCATGGCGATCGGCACGCCGGCGTACATGTCGCCCGAGCAGGCGCCGGCGAGCGCGAGATCGACGGCCGCAGCGATCTGTACTCGCTCGGCATCGTCGGCTATCAGATGCTGACCGGCGAGCCGCCGTTCACGGGCGACCAGCACGCCGGCGATGCTGGTGAAGCACATCTCCGAGAGGCCGATCCCGATCGCGGAACACGTGCCGGACCTGCCGCCGTGGCTCGCGCGCACCGTCATGTGCCTGCTGGAGAAGCAGCCCGCCGACCGCTTCCCGGATGCCGGATCGCTGGTTCGCGCCCTGGAGCAGGGCGAGCAGGGGACGGCGCCCGCGGCCCCGGCGCGCCCCCGAGCAAGCGCTCCGTCCACCAGCATCGGTGCGGTGGCTCCCAACGTCGTGGCGGCGCCGGCGATGGGCGACGGCGCCGTGGCGTCGGCATCGGATCAGGCGCGCTGGACCGCGCCCGCCGTCGTGAAGTTTCGCCGGCGGTTCGCGCAGATCGGCATCGGAATCGTCGGCTGCGTCCTCTGGTCCATCATCGGCGCCGACTCCGATCCGCTCGGCTTCGCGCTGGCCCTCTCGGTGTGGCTCGCGTGGAAATACGCGAAACTCTGGAGCGGTGGCTACGACTGGCGCGATGTATTCAAGCACTCGCGGGACCGGTTGTTCTTCGATGTGGCCGCGGAATCGATCGACGGTGCACGCGCCCTTTTCAACAAGGACAAGCGCGCGGCGTTCCGCGAACGAATGCGGCAGGTCAACGCCGGCCAATCGCCGTCGTGGGCGGTCGCTGGTCCAACGGCGCCCCCGCGGGGCTCCGGGAGCGTCTCCCCGGCGCCGATGGCGGCGTCGCCGATACCGACCCCTGACCAGGCGGCCACGCTCGCGTCTCCCGAGATCCTGAATGGCGCATACGGCCCGCAGGTGCGTCGCGCCGCGGCGGACCGGGCGGCCGTCCGCGACCTCGTCGCGCGTCTGGGCGCCGCGGATCGCGCCATGCTGCCCGACGTCGTGCAGACCGTCGACGCGCTGGCCATGCGGATCGCCGGATTGGCGACCGCGCTGCACCGCCTCGATGGCGATCTCGCGCCCGATGCGCTGCCAGAGCTCGACAAGCGGATCGGTGCGGCGGAACTGGACATTTCGGCACCCGACCGGGATCGGAGACTCGCGTTGCTCCGGCGCCAGCGCGCGACACTCCAGGACTTGTCGGATCGGCGCGCGGCGCTGTTCTCGCAGCTCGAGAGCGCGGGCATCATTCTGCAGAACATCCGCTTCGACCTGCTCCGGCTGCGGTCCGCGGGCGTGCAGTCGGCGATCGACGATGTGGCCACCGCCACACAGGAGGCGCGTGCGCTGTCGCGGGAAATCGCGCACGTGCTGAGCGCCGCCGAGGAGTTGAAGGCGGTCTAGGCGGCCTGGTCACACTCTTCATATGCTGCACGTGACATCGCCGGCGCTCCGCGGCATCGCCGGTGCCGCGCTCGTACCCCTGGTGCTGGTGGCGGCCGGCAGCGGCAGCCGCGCGAGCGGTGTTCGTTCCGGCCAGGTATCGCGGGCGGCTGCCGAGTCGCCGCCGGGCGTGCTCGCGTACATCATCCCACAACAGCAGCCGGACCAGTCGTCGCTCCTGACATTGCTGCGAATCCTGGCAGATCGCGGCGTGGAGATCCGGCGGGCGCTGGCGCCGTTTGCATCTGGCCGCGTGCGGTATTCCGCCGGCGCCTACATTGTGCTCGGCTCGCAGGCCAACGCGTCCGCGGCTGCAACGGTGCTTGGGCCGCCGGGTGCGGGGGGCCACGGCGTGCCGAACGCGTCGTCCCCTGCGACTGACAGTGTGGCGCCCGGGCTTCCCGCATTGCTGGGCGTGGGCGTCGCCACCGTGCGCGATTCCTTTCCGATTCCGGTCACGCCGCCAGTGACCGTGCGACCCGCGCAATACGTCACCCCGGCTGGCTTCGGCGATTCCGCGCGTCGGGTCGTCGGGGTGTACGTTCCGGCCGTCGCCGGGCGGCCGGTGGCATGGACGCGCGCGACGATGGAGCGATTTGGTGTCCGTTACGCTCCCGTCGCGGCCAGCGCGCTGGCCGCCGGGGATGTCTTACGCGAGCGATACGATGCCATGCTGCTTCCAGACGGCGGGGCGACGGCGTTCGCGAGCCTCGATGGATCCGGTCTTCGCGCGTTCATCGCTGCAGGAGGGACGATCGTGGCGGTGGGGAGCGGGGCGAAGTGGGCGATTCGTGCCTTCCGCCTGCCGGGGCGGTTCGACGATATCGCGGCGGGCGGCACCGGCACCGGCACCGGCACCGGCACCGGCACTAGCGACGGCGCCGGTGATGACAGTGCGCTCGTGCGGGTGGCGATCGACCGGGGGAGTCCCGTCGCCGCCGACATGGTGGCGCATGCGCTGGGGTGGGTGGCAGGCGGCCCGGCGACCGTGTTCACCCCGGACACCGCGCATGCGCGGGTCGTGGCGCGCTACGACGCCAGCGAGGTCGCAGCCGGGCCGGCCGATGTCGCGCGTAGCTACGATGGGGCCGCGGCTATCGTGGATGTCCCGCAGGGACATGGACGAGTCGTGCTGTTCGGGTTCGATCCCGCGTATCGGGGCGTAAGCCTCGCGACACTGCCGCTGCTCTGGGGCGCGCTGCGCCTTCGCGGGCCATGATCCGGTCGTCCGCGCGCCGGGCTCTGCCCGCACTCCGGATCCGATGGTCCTGCAGCACCTCCCTCAGCATCTGCTTGGGTGTCTGCGCGCTGGCTGGTGCGGCGTCCACCGTCCGGGCGCAGGCGAGTGCAGGCGCCGCCGCGGCCGCACCGCGCCACGGGCCTGACACCATACTCGCGCCCGATTCCATCGATCATCCGCCCGCTCCACTGATGAAGACTCCGGAGGTCGTGCGCGGCCTGTATGTGAACCGGTGGGCGGCGACCGGCACAAAAGTGTGGCAACTGATCGCGATGGCACGAGCGACCGAGATCAACGCACTGGTGATCGACGTCAAGGACGATCGCGGCTTTGTGCTCTATCGCTCTCGCGTGCCGCTCGCTCACGAGATCGGTGCCGACACCGTGGGTCCGCTGACGGCGGCGCGCGTGCGGGCGTTGCTCGACACGATGCGCGTGCACGGGATCTATCCCATTGCGCGGATCGTCGTGGCCAAGGATCCGTTGCTCGCCACGCGGCGCGCCGATTGGGCGATCCGGCTGAAGGCCGATCCACGTCTCCCGTGGCACGATCACCAGGGCCGCCCGTGGCTCGACGCGAACCAGCGTGGGGTGTGGCAGTACGCCGCCGATCTCGCACGGGAGGCGGTGTCGCTCGGGTTCAGCGAAGTGCAATTCGACTACGTGCGGTTTCCGGACGACAAACGGCTCGTGACCGAGGCCACGTTTCCGCTGGCCAATGGCCGCAAGCGCGCCGAAGTCATTCACGACCAACTCGCGTTCACACGCGCGGAGCTGGCGCCCCTCGGGGTGCCGGTAACGGCGGACGTGTTCGGCCTCACGGCCACGGACACGACCGACATGGGCATCGGACAGCGATGGGAGATGTTCGCCAATCAGGTGGATGTCGTGCTGCCGATGAGCTATCCGTCGCACTACGCGAAGGGGACCTACGATCTGTCCGATCCGAACGCCCATCCCTACGTGGTGATCGACCGCACCCTCAAGGACGCGAAACGGCGGAGCGCCAAGCTGGCCGGAGCCGCGGCGATCCGCCCGTGGTACCAGGACTTCACCCTGGGGCCGCCGCACTATGGCGCCCCCCAGGTACGGGCGCAGATTCAGGCCGGCTACGACAACGGCATCAAGAGCTGGCTGCTGTGGAATCCCGGCAGCCGTTACGCGGGCGACGAGCTGGCCCCGCGCTCCCCGAGCCAACACGCGCCATGACCCCATCGCGACTCGATGCGTTTCGCCAGATGGTGGCGAAGAATCCCGGCAACGCGCTCGCGCAGTACGGACTCGCCAACGAAGCGATGAAGGAAGGGTCGTATCAGGAAGCCGCCGACCACTATGCGGCGTACCTCGCCGCGTACGACGATGAGGGGAACGGTTACGGGCGTTATGCCGAGGCACTCGCCGAGCTGGGGCGGCTCACCGAGGCGCAGCAGGCGTTGCAAACGGGAATCGCGGCGGCGCACCGGTTCGGTCATCCGAGCATGGCCTCCGAGCTCGAGGCCCGGTTGGAGGCGCTCACGTCCTGACCGGCGGGCGCGTCCTGACGCGCGGCGGCAAGGCTGCCGTCACTTACGAGGCCAGCAGGTGCGTGATGATGGTGGCAACCTGCGCGGGAGATTCTTCCGGGGAGAAGTGGCCCCCGCTCACGACATCGAGCGTCGCGTGCGGGATGTACGCACGCAGTGCGTGTCCGGCGGCGATCGGCAGCAGCCGGTCCCGGTCTCCCCAGATCATGGCCGTTGGTACCGGCCGCCCGGGGGTCTGCGGCGTCCACACAGGAGGCGCGGGGAACGCGGCCCGGGTGAGCGCGCGCAGTTGGGCGAGCAGCACGGCTCGGCCGCCGGGAGAGCGAAAGCCTCTCAGATAGTGGTCCGCCGAGCGCGCAGCCAGCGCGGGGTCGGCAAAGCCGCGCCGGAGCGCGCGCCGCGCGAACCAGAGCGGCAGGCCTGGCGGAAGCGCCGGCGCGAGTGTGGACACGGCGCCCGCGACCATCGCATCTCGCGCTGGCCAACTTGCCGACGTGACCGCGTTGATGAGACAGAGCCGTGTGACCTGCTGAGGGTGGCGCGCCGCGATGGCGAGAGCCACGGCGGCGCTGAAGCCGTGGCCTACGATGCAGGCCTGGCCGGCGTTGAGGACGTCCAGCAGTTGCACGACGCGGTGCGCGTGGCCGCCGATAGTCAGGTCGCTGTCCAGTTGGCCGGGCGGTGGCGGCTCGCTCCTGCCGAATCCGAGCAGGTCGGGAACGATGACGCGGTGGCCGGCCGGCAGCCGGGGCACGACATCCGACCAGAGATAGGACGATGCGGGGAATCCGTGCAGGAGGAGCACGGGTTCCCCGGCCCCTCTGGTACCGGCGGCGTAGTAATAGAGACGCACGCCGCCGACATCCACGAACTCACCGCGCACGGAGTCGTCCCGGGCCGCGGCTCCATCTGCAGAAACGGCGTGTTTGGCCGGTGTCCGGACTACCAGCGGGAACGATCACATCACCCCGGCGTGTGTGCGCCGCGTCTCCGGCGTGGTGCCGGCAGCGCGCAGCGTGTCTCGAAGCCCTAGCGGGGCGGCTGAAAAATATGCTAACGTTACGCGTGACCGCTCCTCCCCCAATTCCACCGGCAATCCCCACACCCGGGACGCCCGCGGCGGGACCCGTAATTCCGCCGCCGACACCAGCGCTTCCGCCGCCGGTCGCACCTCCACCCCCGCCGCCACCGCCACCGGCCATGCCGGTCCGGTTCGCGCTGGAGTGGTTGATGACGCACGCGGCCCCGCCGCTCCAGTACCGCGCGATTGTCGAGGTCGCCAAGATCAACTCACCGCGCGCCAATGAGTTGGCCTATGCGTACGCCCCGGCTGTGCGGTTGGCCGTCACGCAGCAGCCGGACGGACGCTGGGGGAAAACCATGCTGAGCATCCCATCGGCGCGCGCGGAGCATTTCGAGGGCATCGGGACGATCCCGGCGGTCCGGCGCCTGTTGGAGTACGGCTGGGACCGGGAATCGCCGCCGCTCGCCCGCGTGCGCCGGTTGCTGTTCCGCCTGCTAGCCGAGGATGACGACCCGGCCTACCTGTTCGAATTCGCGCCCACCAAGGGGAAACCCGACGAGGACGCGACCCGTCGTGGCCGGGCCATCCTGCGGGAGGCGGCGGCCGCCGCTTTGGCGCAAGCCGGGTACGAGGGCGACCCGCGGCTTCGCGGCGCGGCCCGGCGGATCCTCGACCGCATCAACGCCTACCTCAAGTCTCCGCTGGCGCAGAAGCCATGGATCCGGGTCGGCAACCGTCAGGTGCTGGCGCCTGAAGCCGTGCCGCCATCGGTCAATGCGCTGACGATGCTCGCCCACATGCCGTTTTTCCGGAGCGAGTATCACGAACACATCGAGCGGTTGTACACGTTTCTCACGCAGCCGCTGCCCCGGCAGGAATCCGCGCAACTCGTGGGCGGGACGATCACGCTGCAGCCGCATTTCGTCCTTGGCGATCTGCTCCCGCACCGCAACGCTGTCGAGGCGGACGTCCCCGCCGCGCTGATGTGGCTCGAGCTCATGGCGCGGCTCGGATTTTTGCGGCGCAACGAGAACTGGACCAAGATGCTCGACCGGTTCGCGGATGATTGTGATCGGACTGGCGTCTGGCACCCGCACAAAGGCATGGCAATGCCGCGCTCATCGAGCCCGTTCGTGTGGCCAATGTTTCCGCTGGAGCACACCTCCGCTGGTGACGAGCGCTGGGCGGATGTGACGCTCCGCATCGGCATCATCGCGCGTGCGGCTGGCCGCCAGATCGATCTGGTCTGACGCCTGCAACGGATAGCCGTACCGGGGCCGTCGCGTAGCACAAAGCGGGACAACAGGTTACACTTACGTCTCGGGCGAACGCCCGGGCGCCGCACGGCGACCCGTTGCCCGAAGGGCCGATTCCTGCCGCAATTCATGCCGCATGTGGACATTGGCTCACCTTACGCAGGCTGCCAATTTCACGGCGTCATGAATCCCGAAACTGAAGACCGAGAAACCACGTTCGGCGAGCTGGGCCTCGCGCCCGAGCTCCTGGCCGCAGTGCGCGATGCCGGGTACACCACGCCGACGCCGATCCAGCGCGACGCAATTCCGCTCGTGCTTCAGGGCCGCGACATCATCGGGCTCGCACAGACCGGTACCGGGAAGACCGCTGCCTTCACGCTGCCGATCGTGCACCGGCTGATCGGCGGACCCCGGCGCACTCGCGTGCTGGTGCTGACGCCGACGCGGGAGTTGGCCGCGCAGGTCGAGGCGAGCTTCGTGAAATACGCCAGCCACGCGGCGGTGTCCGTGATCCCCGTCTACGGTGGCGTCCCGATCGAGCCACAGGAGCGCGCGCTGCGGGCTGGCGTCGATGTCGTCGTCGCGACGCCGGGACGGCTGCTCGATCATCTCGACCGGCAGAACGTCGACTTCGGCTCGCTCGAAGTGCTCGTGCTCGATGAAGCCGACCGGATGCTCGACATGGGGTTCGCGCCGCAGATCAACCGCGTCGTGGAGCAACTCCCACGCTATCGGCAGACGCTGCTGTTCAGCGCGACGATGCCGCCGGAGGTCGAGGCCCTGTCCCGCAAGTACCTGCGCAAGCCGGTCGTCGTGCAGGTCGGACGGCGGTCAGAGGCCGCGAGCACGGTGACGCACGCGGTCTATCCCGTTCCGCGTGAACGGAAGACGGCGCTGTTGATCGAGCTACTGCGAAACGACCAAATGGATTCGGTGCTCATCTTTACCCGGACCAAGCACGGTGCCGACCGCGTCGTCCGGCATCTCGAACGGGCCGGCATCGCGGCCATCGCCATGCACGCCGACAAGACGCAATCGCAGCGCACGCGCGCGCTGGACGAGTTCAAGCTCGGCCAGGCGCGCATCCTCGTCGCGACGGACATTGCGCAGCGCGGGCTCGATGTATCCGGCATCTCGCACGTGATCAACTACGATGTGCCGCAGCAACCGGAAGACTATGTCCACCGGATCGGCCGCACGGGCCGCGCGGCTCAGACCGGCGATGCGTTCACGTTCATGTCGCCCGATGAGATCGCGATGGTGCGCACGATCGAGCGGATGATCGGCACGCCCATACCGCGGATCTCGGTGCCTGGATACGATTTCGGTACGGTAGCCGCCGACTAGTGCCCTGGGACCGAGGCGCGGCGAGCGCAAACCAGTAATCGGAGACTGCGTGCACGTCACGATCGAATACTGCGTCGTCTGAAACTACAAGCCGCGGGCCGTCAGTTTGATGGCCGAGATCCTCGCCGCATATCCGGACGCAACCGTGTCGATCATCCCGTCGAAGGGCGGCCGGTTCGAAGTGCTGCGCGACGGCGTGCCGGTGTTCGAGAAATCGAAACTCCATCGGCACGCCGAGCCGGGTGAGGTGATGAGGTTGCTGCAGGGCGCTGCGTAAGGCGTCAATTCCCAAGCCTCACCGCACTGCAACCGCACCGCAACCGCACCGCAACCGCACCGCAACCGCCACCCGTCCGCACGATCACGCGACACTATCTTCGTTCCCATGCGTATCGCACTATCCACGGGAGGGGGCGACGCCCCGGGCCTCAATGCGGTGATCCGGGCGGCGGTGCTCGCATCGCTCGACCGCGGGTGGGACGTGTGCGGGATCCGAAAAGGGTACGCGGGGCTCCTGGGCGATGACGAGGTGGTACCGCTCACCCGCGATTCCGTACGCGGCATCGGGCACCTCGGTGGCACCATTCTTCGCGCGACGAATCGGGGCAACCCGTTCCACTACCACCGCGCCCGGCCGGACGGAACGACCGAGGAGGTCGACCGGTCCGACGAACTGATCGCCAACGCGCGCGCTCGCGGCATCAATGCGATCATCTCGATCGGTGGCGACGGATCGCTGGCCATCGCGCAGCAGCTCTGCGAAAAGGGCATGCGGATCGTCGGCGTCCCGAAGACCATCGACAACGATGTCGCCGGCACGATCTCGACCTTCGGCTTCGACACCGCGGTCAGCACCGCCATTGAAGCGATCGACAAGCTGCATACGACAGCCGAGAGCCATGACCGTGTGATCGTCATGGAAGTGATGGGCCGGAGTGCCGGATTCATCGCGCTGCACTGCGGGCTGGCGGGCAGCGCGGATGTGATCCTGATCCCCGAGATTCCGTTCGACATCGACCGCGTGTGCGAAAAAGTCCGCGCCCGGGATCGCGCGGGCCGGTACTTCTCGATCATCGTCACGGCCGAAGGAGCGTTCCCGGCGGGCGGGGTGACCTCACGGATCGGCGCATCCCTGCCCGGTGAGATGCCGCGGCTGGGCGGGGTCGCGAGCTCCATCGCCCGCGAGATTCAGGAGCGAACGGGCAAGGAAACCCGGTCCCTGGTCCTGGGGCATCTACAGCGTGGCGGGATGCCGACCGGCTACGACCGCCTGCTCGCCGCCCGCTTCGGCGGGGCCGCGGTACGGGCTGTCGCGGACGAACGGTGGGGCCACATGGTGGCGCTGCAGTCTCCGCACATCGTGACGATTCCCATACGAGACGTGCTCCTCCACCCGAAACGGGTCGATCCCAGCAGCGACGTCGTCATGACCGCGCGGGCGACCGGAATCTCATTCGGCGATTGACGGACGGGGACGTTTGGCACCGCCCGGGTAGCCCGGCCGGCCACCCCGCGACGGCGGTGGCACCGCGTCCCCGCGGACTGCCGGAGCCGCCTCGCGGAGAGGGTAGCGGCCGCGGGGTCCGGAAGGTACCGTTTCCGGCCGCGATCCGGGGTGGGGGCGGACCGAGCGCTGGCCGTAGTGGACCGGGACGACAGGAATGGGGTACCGACTTCGGTGCGATTGTGCAGCGCAGACTCCATGATTGGCGTACCCCGCCGCCTCTGGCGACGGGCCGTGGTGGTCATGTTGCAAGTCGTCTGGCTGTCCCTGCCGGCGCCAGCGGACGCCCAATCCGCGCAGGCGGTGCGCGTTCCGCGCGATTCGGGCGGCGCCCCGGCGGCCGCGGGCAACGGCGAACGCCGCTACGGGCCGCCCGAGTCGGTACGGGAACGGGATGCGCAACTCGAGGCGGAGGTCCCGACCCGGTACGCGCCACCCGCGGGGATGTGCCGCGTGTGGGTCGGCGGCGTCCCCCCCGACCGCCAGCCGGCGCCGACCGAGTGCGCGAAGGCCGTTCGCGTCCGGTCGCCAAACTCTCACGTCGTCTTCGGCAAGCCGCGCCCGGCGGTCCTGGATGCGCCAGGCGGCGGCAACCCGGGTGTGCCGGCGCTGTCAGCGGGCGGGCATGAGAACGTCACCGCATCGGACCACATGCAGCCGCACAACGTGCAGCCGCAGACTGATGGGCACACGACCGGATCGGTCGTCCCGGTGCACCCGCTCGCGGGCGGGGAATCCGGTTCTGCCATGCCCGGTGGGGCGAACACACCGAAGCCCGGTCCGACTCCTGGCCCCGCCCCCGTCCGGGCTCCGCCTTCGCATTTCTCGCCGCCGCACCAGCACGCGTCGTCACCGCCGAAAGTTCCGACACGTCCGCGGCGCTGAGCCGCGCGCGTGACGTATCGCGCGGTCACCGACCGGTATCTCCCGCCCGATCATAACGCATTCGTGGCGGCCCGTCCCCCGACGGGCCGCGTCATCGTCATTGCGCCGACCCGAGCCGCCTGCGAGACCATCGAGATCGCGATGGGATTGCACCTCGACACGTTTCTCGAACGCACGCATGGCGCGGCGGTCCGTGAACTCGCGGCTGGCAAGACGGGATTCGGGATCGTGGCCGGCACGGGGACCGGAAAGACGCTCGCCATCCGCCCCATCGCGGAGGTCATTCTCGGGGGCAGTCCTCTGCGCGTGGGAGTCGTCAACCGCGAGCGCGAGGCGACGCCGGAGACGCCGACCTGGAATGTGATCATCGTGACCACCGGTATTGCGCGCCGGTGGTTCCAGGATGGAGACATCCTGGCGACCGATACACTGGTCGTCGATGAGATCCATCAGACGTCTGCCGAGCTGGAACTCTGCCTTGCGCTGGGCAAGCGCGCCGGCTGCCGCTTCATCTGGCTGTCGGCGACCGTGGACCCGCGGTTCTACGCGCGGTATCTGGCGTCCGCGTCGGTCATCGAGAGCACCGCCTTCGACGCGACACTCGCCGCACGGGTCAAGGTCGTCCGCAAGGAGCCCATGGCGTTCCTCGACGATCACTTCCTCCGGGAAGTCGTCCGGGACCGTCGTGGCGTCGGCGTATTTCTCCCCACGCGCGCCGGGGTTGAGGATGCAGCGAGCATCGTCGGTGCGCGATTTCCGAGGATCACGGCGGCATTCTATCACGGCGGGGAGCCGATCCGCATCATCCGGCCCTTCCTCGAAGGCGGTGCGCCCAAGCCCTTCGTCCTCGCGATGACGGCGGCGGGCCAGAGCGCGCTCAACGTGCGCGGGCTCGACACCGTGGTGATCGACGACACGCGCTTCACCAACGTGATCGAGCACGGCCGAAACATTCTCACCCGGGTGCACCTCGGCGCCAACGAGATCCTGCAGATGGCGGGGCGCGTGCACGGCCGGGTCGCCGGCGGCCGTGTGTTCATCCTGTCGGATCGCGACATCGATTTCGCGACGCTGCGGCCTGTCGAACCGGAGTTCCAGCTGGCGGGCGATTCCGAGCGAGTCGCGATGACGTGTGCCGATCTCGGGGTGCGCGCGCATGACCTCGATCTGCCCGTGCCGCTCGATCGCGTCGCCTACCAGCGGGCGGTCGCCATGCTGGAACGCCGCGGCATCATCGATCCGGAGACCGGGCGGCTGTCGGCGTACGGACGCGCGGTCGAAGCGCTGCCGGTGGACCGGCCATGGGCGGAGCTGGTGGTCAACTCGAGCGAGGCGATCCTGCCGTACATCGCGGTCATGAGCGCGATCGAGTCGCTGCACCGGATGACGCGCGAGGACCGCGACCTGTCGGGATTGATCGTGGCGGGCAGCGACCACCTCACGGCGTACAATGTCTACGCGGCGGCGTACACGGCATGCGGCGCGGTCGGTGAGGTCTACGGTCTGCCCCGGCACCTGTTCGACGAGCGGATCGAAGAGTGGGCCGATCGCCGCGGAGTGCTGGTCAAAGCGCTCGAGGATGCCGCCCTCGCGCTGGCGAGCGTCTACCGAAGCGTCGGGTCTCCGCTGCCCACGACGATGCCGGCGGCGACCGACGAGATCCGGCGCGCGTTCGCGGAGCTGGTGGCGCAGTACATGCCGCTCGACCTGGTGATCGACGAGGAGACGGCGGACGGCGAGCCCGCACGGGTGTCGCGTTCGAGCGTGTGCGGCAGTTGGGGCGCGGTCGCCGGGACGCTGCGCTATTTCGCGGACCGCTGGGGCGTGCCCCGCGCGGCCATCGAAGGAACACAGATCCCGATGGATCTGATCCGGAAGTACGCGATCCGCGGCGCACCCGCGCTGGTGTTCGATCCGAAACGCCGGGGCATTCCGTTCGCGACCGAACGGAAGATGGAATACTACGGTTTCGAGCTCGACACCGAGCGGGAATCCGTGGACGTCGCGCCGCCACCCGAGGAGGCGGCGCGTCTCAAGCGCGAATACGCGGGCCGCAAGGACAGTGGCCGCGCGTCACGCGGCCGGGGCAAAAAGCGGCGGGACCATCAGCCGCCGCGAGGGTCTCGTGGTCCGGGCAGTGCGCGCGGGCGCGGCGGACAGGGTCCTCGCAAGCGCCGGGGCCGCTGAGCACGGCAGCACCCGGCTTCGTCCGCGTCAGAGTCCCGCCGCCGCGTCATCCAGTAGCCAGTGTACCGTCCCGCGCGCGGTGACGCGGGCAACGGGATAGCGGTCGCCGGCCCGCGCGCCGGCCTCGCGGATCTGCGCGACGATCGGGTGCTTATCGGCTCCGGCGCACAGGATGAGGGTCGTCCGTGCGGCGTCGAGCGGGGGAAACGTCAGCGTGACCCGATCCCGGACCTCGGCCCCTGCCGGCGCCTGCGTCGCGAGCGCCCAGCGCGAGCGCTCGCTCAGCGTGGCGCTTCCCGGGAAGAGTGACGCCGTGTGCCCGTCCGACCCAACGCCGAGCAAGAGCACGTCGAACGTGGTGGCCGAGGTTCCGCTGGTGTGCGGAAACTCGCGGTGCAGCATCTCGGCATAGCGTGAGGCCGCATCGCCGGGCGGCCGCTCGCCTTCAATGCGACGCGTGCGCGATTCGAGTCCGGGTATCCGCGCGAGAAGCGTCTCGTGCGCCATCGCGTAGTTGCTGCCCGGATGGTCGGGAGGAACGCACCGCTCGTCGCCGAAAAACACGTGTGTCGCCGCCCACGGCAGGCGTGTGGCGTAGTCGGCCGCGAGGATCTGGTACAGCGCGCGAGGTGTACTGCCGCCCGACAACGCGATCGTGAATCGCCCGCGGGCAGTCGTCGCAATCGCCGCCGCCTCCTCGATCATCGCCGCGGCGGCGCGGCTCAGCGCATCAACATCCGGGAAGAGAGACTCCTCGCGCACGGTCGTCAGGCGGCTTTCCCCGCTTCCGCCCGCTGCGCCTCCGTTGGCTCCCGGGGGTCGCGGTCCGGAACGATCGTCTTGGTCTCGGCCGGTCCCCACGATCCGGCGGGATAGGGGTTTGGCGGAGTGGTGCGCGCGAGGAGGGGCGCGTACAATCGCCACGATGCTTCGACTTCATCCGCGTGCACGAATAGCGTCTGATCGCCGCGGAGCAAATCGAGCAGCAGCGTCTGGTATGCCTCAGGCAGGGTCTTGAACGCCTCGTCGTAGTCGAAGTGGAGCGTGAGCCGCTGCAGCCGGAACGGCTCGCCGGGCGCTTTCACCTCGAAAAACAACAGAAATCCTTCGTTGGGCTGCAGGGTGATGACCAGCGTGTTCGCCTGCGGCGACGCGTCGGAGACCGACCGGAACATCCAGATGGGCGCCTGGCGGAAGCGCACGCGGATCTCGGTGAGCCGGCGCGCCATCCGCTTGCCGGTGCGCAGGTAGAACGGCACCCCCTGCCACCGCCAGTTGTCGAGGCAGATGCGGAGCGCGACGAACGTTTCAGTCGTGGATGACGGCGATACGCCCGGTTCCTGCCGATAGCCGGGAACGGGTTTCCCATCGACGCGGCCTGCGGCGTATTGGCCGAACACGGCCGAACCAGCGCTCATCGGTGCGATCGACCGGAGCGCCTTGATCTTCTCCTCCCGGATCGCACCCGCCTCGAATGCGGTCGGGACCTCCATCGCGACGAGGGCCAGCAACTGGGTCAGATGGCTCTGCACCATGTCCCGGAGCGCGCCCGCGTGCTCGTAGTATCCGGCGCGCTGCTCGACGCCGAGCTCCTCGGCCACCGTGATCTCCACGCTCTCGATATGGTCGCGGTTCCAGAGCGACTCAAACATCGCGTTCGCGAACCGGAAGACGAGCAAGTTCTGCACCGTCTCCTTGCCGAGATAGTGGTCGATCCGGTAGACCTGGGATTCGTCGAAGTACTGGTGGACCAGCCGGTTCAATTCCTCGGCCGATGGGAGGTCGCGGCCGAAAGGCTTCTCGATGACGAGCCGTGTCCACCCCGCGCTGTGATTCAGGCCTGCCGCGCCAAGACCCGCGATGGTCGAGGGGAATGCCTCCGGCGGTAGCGACAGATAGAACGACCGCTTGCCCGCGATGTTGTGGTCGTGCTCCAGTCCTTCGATGCGGGTCTTCAGTGCTGCGAAGTCACCCGGATCGCCGTTGCCGACGGGCTGGTAGTAGATGTTCGCATCCACCCAGGACGAGATGTCGCCGGCCTTTGCATCGCCGTCCTTGGGGATCGCATCGCGTACAACGGCCTGAAACGCCGCGTCATCCATCGTCGCGTCCCGAGACACACCGAGGATGATGCATCCGCGATCGGTCAGCCCGTGCGTATGCAACTCGTACAGCGCGGGCAGGATCTTGCGCTTCGCGAGGTCACCCGTCGCGCCGAAAATGACGAAGATGCTGGGTTCGGTCGTCTGGGGTGCCGCACCGTCAGGCGTCTGTCCGGGTGTCACGTCGATGGGCGTCACGGGGTGCGGCTCCCGGAGCCCGGGACCGGCTCGCTCTTGATCGCGTGCCCGCCGAACTGGTTGCGCAAGGCCGCGAGCAGCTTGTCCGTGTACGAATCGGAATCCCGGGATCGCAGGCGCTCGATCAGCGACTGCGTGATGATGGGTGCGGGCACGTCGAGATCGATCGCCTCGGCGACCGTCCAGCGGCCCTCGCCGGAGTCGACCACGAATGGTGCAATGCCATCGAGCGCGGGATTGTCGCGAAGCGCGTTGGCGGTGAGGTCGAGCAACCACGACCGGACGACGCTTCCGTGGCGCCAGACCTCGGCGATCCGGGAGAGGTCGAGTGCGAATTCGCTCTTGTGCCGCAGGATCGAGAACCCTTCGGCATAGGCCTGCATCAGCCCGTACTCGATGCCGTTGTGGATCATCTTGACGAAGTGCCCCGAGCCAACGGGCCCCATGCGAGCCCACCCTGTTTGCGGCGCCGGCGCGAGGGTCTCGAAGATGGGGCGAAGCCGTTCGACGGTAGCGGCGTCGCCACCGACCATGAGGCTGTACCCCTCGGCGAGGCCCCACACGCCGCCGCTCGTACCGGCATCGACGAACTGGACACCGCGCTCGGCGAGGGCAGCCGCGCGACGGATTCCGTCCTTGTAGTTGCTGTTGCCGCCGTCGATGATGGTATCGCCGCGGCTGAGCAGGGCGCCGAGCGCCTGGATTGTCGACTCGGTAGCATCCCCGGAGGGAACCATGACCCAGACCGCGCGAGGTGCGCGGAGCTGAGTGACGAGCTGTTCGAGCGACGACGATCCCGTCGCGTGTCCGGCGGCCGCTGTCGCGACCGCCTTGGCATCGCGGTCAAAGACCACGACCTCGTGGCCGCCGCGGATCAGGCGCGTGGTCATGTTGGCGCCCATCCGGCCCAGACCCACCATCCCTAGTTGCATGCCTTCGCTTCCTCTCGTGTAGTGAGCACGGCGGTGACGACCGCGTCGAGATGACTCGGGTCATCCACAATCTGTTCGCCGGGTAGCGGCGCCGCGGCGTGCAGCGCATCGCGCGTCAACTCGTTGGCCACGGCCACGCACTGCATCCCGGCTGCGACGGCCGCCTGGACTCCAGGCAGTGAATCCTCGATCGCTAGACAGACGGCGGCCGGCCGGTGAAGCCGGCTCGCGGCCGCCAGGTACAACTCGGGATCCGGTTTGGCGTGCGCGACATCGTCGACCGTCACGATGACGTCGAACTCGGGTCGCAAGCCGAGGGCGTCGAGTACAATGAACGCCTGCGCCGCGTGCGACACCGTCGTGAGCGCGGTCGCGTATCCGTCCGCGCGCACTCGCCGGAGGAGCGCCGTCGCGTAGGGATATTCCTGGCGTTTGAGCAGGGCGGTGTCGCCCAGCATCGTCTCGTAGTCGCGCATGCGGATCGCGAGAAACGCGTCCAGCGGCGTCGCGACGCCCAGTGACGGTGCCCGGGCTGCCGCGGCGTCGTGCAACCCGAACCGATCGAGCAGCGTCTGCGCGACCTCATTGCGAGGGCGGCCAATGCACTGGTCATATGCCTTCACGACATCCTGCGCGGCGACACCGGGGCGAAGATCGGCGGCCGCTTGCGCGTACGATTGCGCCTTGAGCGATTCCGTTTGGACGAGCGTGCCGTCGAGATCGAAGATCACGGCGGTGATCACGACGGCCTCAGGGTAGCAGGCCTGTCAGCCGGGCGATGCCATCCGATGCGTGATCGGGATCCACGCGCAGCACGCGACGGCCCGCGTCCAGCAATGCCTGCCGGTCACCCAACGACTGAGCGACCTTGAGGACGCCGAACGTCATATGCGAGGTGTCGGCATCCGCGGTATCGGGGATCGGCACGTCGGCGGCTGGCGGCGCGGTGACGATCTGAATGAATACGCCGTTGCCGGCATCGCCCTTGTGCAGCTGGCCAGTCGAATGCAGAAAGCGGGGGCCGTAGCCCACGGTCGTCGCAACGTGCAGCCGGTCGCGCAGCGCGACCCTCCAGCGCTGCAATGCAGCCGTGGTCTCGGCGCTCGGCGTCACGTAGGCCTGCAGGGCGATGTAATTGCCGGGGCGCACACCGCGCAGAAACTCGCGGACGAGATCCGCGGGATTCGCGGGATGCGCAGTGCCCGCGGCGCCCGGCCCATGCGCCGCGGTGTAGACGGTCAAGCCGTCGCCGTGACCCGTGGCGGCGATCGCTGGCAGGGCGCCCGATGTCTCGTACGACTTCACCATCGTGCGCGCAAGCACTTTCGCCGATTCGACATTGGGTTGGTCGAAGGGGTTGATGCCGAGGCGCCATCCGATGACTGCGGTCGCCATCTCCCATCGCACGAACTCGCCGCCAATGTCGTACGGATCCGCGAGATCGATGCGAAGCACGGGGTGGCCCGCCGCGCGGAGTGCATCGATGGCGGCGTCGTGCGTGGCATCGTTGCCGACCCGGAGGTAGACGAACACCCGATCGTCGCCGTAGACGGCCGGCGGCCCGAGCGGCTCCCCCGCGACCGGCAGGATGCCTTTGCCTTCTTTGCCGGTGCTCTCGGCGATCAGTTGTTCGACCCAGGACGAAAATCCGGCGACCGGCGCCGAGAGAGCGAACGTCAGCTTGTCGCGGCCCCGCGTGGCGAGTTCGCCGATCGTGGCGCCGAGTTGCGCGGCGGGTTCGAGGGCGCGCTCCATCGCGGTCGCGCGCTGCAGGAGTTGCGGGACATCCGCGCCGACAAGGGCGGCGGGCACGAGTCCGAAATGCGACAGCGCGGAATATCGGCCCCCGATGTTGGGGTCATTGAGAAACGTGTGGCGGAAGCCATACTGGCTCGCGGTGCCGACGAGTCCACTGCCGGGGTCCGTGATCGCGATGAAATGGCGTCCAGCGGCGGCGGTGCCGAGTGCCCGCACGACCCACCGGTAGAAGTATCGAAAGAACGAGAACGTCTCGACGGTTCCGCCGCTCTTGGTCGAGACGACAAAGAGCGTCCGCGCGGGGTCGAGCCGGCGAGCGTGCGCGGCGACCGCATCGGGATCGGTGCTGTCGAGCACCGCGAGGTCGAGGTAGCCGGCGGCGACGCCAAATGTCTGGCGGAACACCTCGGGTGCCAAACTCGATCCGCCCATCCCAAGTACGAGCGCATCGGTGTATCCGTCGGCGCGGACGGCGTTGACGAGACCGGTGATCTCCGGGAGCGCGGCGGTCATCCTGTTGGCGACGTCGAGCCATCCCAGCCGATTCGTGATCTCGGTCGGTTGAGGCTTCCAGAGCGTGTAGTCGCCCTGGGAGACGCGTGCGGTGACGTTCTCGCGACCGAGGCGTGCGAGCGTGTCCGAGACGAACGCGGAATACGCGCCCAGATCGGCGCGCACCGTCGTCACGACGAGCGAGTGGCGCTGCCTACGGGCATCTGCATCCCGTAGCGCTCCTCCATCGCGTGGACCTTGGCAAGCCGCCGGACGTGGCGTGCCTCACCCGTGAAGCGAGCCGCGACGAAGATTCTCGCCAGCTCCTTGGCCAACTCGGAGCCGATGACGCGGGCTCCAAAGACCAGAATGTTCATGTTGTCGTGCTCGACACCTTGATGCGCGGAGTAGGAGTCATGGCACACGGATGCGCGGATGCCGGGGATCTTGTTGGCGGCGACTGACGCCCCGACGCCGCTTCCGCATATCAGCACACCGCGTTCCGCTCGTCCATCGATCACGGCGAGGCCGAGCCGCTCGGCGTAGTCGGGATAGTCCACCGGGGCGGTGGAGTCGGTGCCGAGATCGTCCACCGTGTGGCCGTCGGCGCGCAGCGCCGCCACGACCTCCGCTTTGCGGTCGACGCCCGTGTGATCCGAGGCGATGGCGATGTGCATGGTGGAATCGTAATAGAACGCGAACACGTGCACGGATTCGGCTTCGTCACACCTGCTCGGCGACTATTGCATCGTGCGCTGCACGACTTTATCGTGTTACATCGCCGTGACAATCCGTGACCGTCTCGTTACAATCAGAGGGGCCTTGCCAGAATTTCGGAGATTGCCGCGAGTGCGACTGGCCTGGACCGTAGGGGCGTGTACAGTCTTGGCCGGGTGTGCCAGCGCCTGGGTGCCACCGGCTGAGTGGGTGTCCAAGCCGCGAGCCGCGACACCGTTTTCGGTGGTGGCGCTCCGCGTTCAGGATGGTGCGCTGCCGGGCCAGCTTTCCGCAGCGGTCGACCGGGCGGCGGCGGCCCATGAGGTGGCCTATGTGGAGCTGACGTCGCGGTGGTGCCGGGCCTGCCACTGGCTCAACAACGCCATGTCGGACACGGCGTTATCGCCGGTGTTCGGCGGTACGTACGTCGTGCAGGTCGATGTGGACGCATGGGCCAGCGCTCGAGGGGAGCGGGCTCGACTACCACAACGGACCGTTACCCGCGTTCGTCGCGCTCAGTGAGCGGGGGCAGCCGGTCGGCGATTGGGCCGATGCCAGTGTTTGGCGATCGGATGTGCCGCGAGAAGCGGCCCCGGTACTGGCTTCGTTCTTCCACGAGGGGCGATAGTCCGCGCCGGGAACCGCAGCGGCGGCGCGGCGGCAACTATCGTTGTACTGGGCGGGTCATGGCCCGCCCCCACCAGGGACGAAATCGTGCGTGGCGGCAGGCGTCAACGGCCGGCGGCGTCAGTCGCGAACGAATGATGCGAGCGTTGCGCCCATCCCGTCGATGGCGCTCTTGGCATTCCATCGGTCGTGGCCGTTGTAGATGAAGCTGAACGCCAGGATCTCGCCATCGATCGCCGTGACGTAGCCGCCGAGGGAAATCACATCGTTGGTGGTGCCGGTCTTGGCGTGCAGGTTGCCCTGTGCGGGAGTCTGCCGCATGCGATTCCGCAGCAGCTCCGATTCGCCCGCCACCGGGAGTGATGCGTGGAACGCCGCGCTCCAGAGCGACCGGTGGGCATACGACAGCAAGTCCACCATCGCTCGCGGCGTGATGCGATCGAGCGTTGACAGGCCGCTGCCGTCCGAGACATTGACCGCGTCGCCCGCGGCGCCGACCTGTTCCGTCATGAACTTCTGGAGCATCGCCGCGCCGAGTCCGGCGGATCCGACAGTCTCGCGCTCGGGCCCGCGAACCGCATCCCGGAACAGCAGCTCGGCGTAGTGGTTGATGCTCTCGCGGTTCATCGCGGCGACGATGCGCGCGAGTGGCGGTGAGGGGAGGGACGCGACCTTGATCGCGCCATTGGGAGTCTGGGCGACGCGAATCTTCCCGTCGACGGTCACGCCCGCCGCGGAGAGCGCGTCGCGAAACGCTCCGGCCGTGAACAGGGCGGGGTCTTCGATGACCAACTCATAGAGGCGGGTTCCGCAGCGTGTGCCGATCCAGCCGCGGGCCACGACCGAGCCATCCGGATTGCTGTGCACCGAAACGCTGGCGCCCGAGCTACCGGCGACCGTGCGGACCGAGTTGGTGATCGGGACTGCGCTCGACGAGGGTTCGAGACCGACGGACGCCGCCTTGCCGGCGGCGCCGGGCGCCACGGCCACCCACATCAGGTTGTCGTTTAGCGAGAGAGCCGACACCCGGGCGGCGTAGCCCGATTCGAGGTAGCGCCGCAGCCACCCGTCCGGGATCCGCTGCGCCTCGAACGCGGTCGCGTCGCCGATGAGATCACCGTGGACATGCTTGACGCCGGCAGCGGCCACCGCTCGCGCGAGACTCTGCATTGGGGCGTCCGGTTCACCGCGCAGGAAGCGGTTGGACAGGGACGGGTCGCCGTCGCCGCGCAGGATCAGGTTGCCGTTGACGCGGCCGGCGGAATCGACGGGGCCATCGCGCAGGACGTCCGTTGCGAACTCGTAGTCCGGGCCCAGCCGGTCGAATGCCAGTGCGGAGGTAAACAGCTTCATTGTCGATGCCGGCCGGAGGGGTTGATCGGCATTGACCTGGTAGAGCGTGTCACCGCGAGTCAGCGAGACCACGATCACGCCCCAGCGCCCGCTTCGCACACGGCGGGTGAGCATGGAGGCGAGGTCGGCATCGAGGTCCATGACACTACGCGGGGTGGCGTACCGCAACGCGGGGACCACGACCGGCGGGCGCCGAGTCCGGCGCCGATGGCGGATTGATTGGCCCTGGGCGGCCGGAAGGGCGAGCGCGGAGAGCAGCAGGAGCGCTGCCCCCGCTGGAAACCACCGAGGGAGAGTCGGAGTGCGGACCGTCATCCAGGGCTACACCTTCAAAAAGATTCGCCGGCGATACAGCAGTGTCAGGACGCCCAGCCACACGAGGACGAAACTGATCGCGAAGGCCAGGGACGCCATGCGTGGCTCGAGCCACGGCGCATAAAGCGAACGATACACAGCCGACGCGAGAGGTGCAGGGCCCGTGGCCGTCGGTACCGTCACCACAGAGTAGATCAGGCGCGCCGCGGCTTCCGAGCCGGCGAATGCGATCAGGGGGTTGACCCCAAAGACCACGAACGGCGCGGCCCAGCGCCGGATCCCGTGGCCGTCGATGAGCCAGACACACACGCCGAGCGTGATGGCGGCGAGTCCGCCGGTCAGCAACACGAAGGAACTGGTCCACAGGTTCTTGTTGATGGGGAACACCCACCCCCAGACGCACCCCGCCGCCGCGACGATGGCGCCGGCGGCGAGCATCCCCGCGACGCGCTCGGCCAGCGGACGGCGGCTGGCGAGCCATTGGCCCGTTATGAGACCGAGGATCGCGGTCGCCACCGCCGGGATCGTCGAGAGCGGACCTTCGGGGTCCCAGGTCTTCGTCTCGGCCCAGATGTGGTTGCCCCAGCCGACGGCGCTCCAGTCCAGCAGGGCGCGGTCCACCCATGCCGCGAGCGTTGACGCCGGGTGGTCGAACACGACCCAGCCGGGCACACCGGCGCCGGGGACCGGTACGAGAGTGAGCACCGCCCAATACGACAGCAGGATACCGCCCGCGATCGCGATCTGCGCGCGGATCGGTGTGCGGAGCGCGATCAGGGCGACGGCGCAGTAGACGACGCCGATGCGTTGCAGGATTCCCGGAATGCGCACGTGCAGCGGCCGGTCCGCGATGCGTTGCAGGAGGGACGGGTCCGCGACGCCGGCGATCGAGTCCCACGTGAAGAAGGGGAACCAGCTGATGAGCAATCCGATCCCGGCGATCAGCGCGCTCCGGCGGAGAATCTGCCGGAGGAGATCGGTATCACTCGCGCCCCGTGCGCGCCGGGCATCCATCGACAGCTGCGTCGTGATGCCGACGATGAAGAGAAAGAACGGGAAGATCAGATCGGTCGGCGTCCATCCGTTCCAGGCGGCGTGCTCGAGCGGATGGAACATGTGACCCCAGCTTCCGGGGTCGTTCACCAGCAGCATCGCGGCGACGGTCACACCGCGAAACGCGTCGAGCGCGACGAGTCGCGGCGGCCGTTGCGCGCTCGCTGCGCCGGCTGGGCTATCCGGCACCAGCGCCGCCGGGTGGCGGGGGCACGCGCCACACACCCGTGCTGTCGCATTGCGGCGCGATGGCACGAATGCCGATCGCCTTCCCGCGGGGCGCACCAGAGACGTACTCGCCGCTGAGCGTCACGACCGGATGCAGCCGGTCGGTTCTCACGAGTCCATGATACGACACGAGCAGGGTCGGGTAGTCGCCTACGGCATCGAGCTGCCGTACGACGACGGCCTGCTGCGCCGGATCGGGCGAGTACATGTACGTCGGTCCTTTGTCCTGAACCGCCTGGGTGCCGGCGGGCGGAAGCGAGGAGTCGGTCCCTGGGATGTAGACGAACCGTCCGACCGCGGGGCGGGCCTGGCGGATGAATGCGTAGACGGCGACCGTGATGACGGTATCGTCGGTGGACAACTCACAGACCTTGTTGGCGAACTCGCGCCCGGCTTCGCGGCGATCGGCGGCCTGGCGGGCCTCGCATCCACAGAGGGCCAGGACCGCGACGGTGCCCGCGACGAGAGCGGTCGCCGTCACGCGGGAACCTGCGACGCGGCCACACTGTCTTCGTCTCGAGCGGCCCATTTGAAAAAGATCACCGTCATCACGCCGTAGAAGAACAAGCCGCCCGGAATCCACATGATCAGTCCGCCGATCATCTGGTCATCGAGGGGCGAAATCCCCCAGATCCGCGGCGCCGCGGCGTACGCCGGATAGAGCACGTGATCGGCCATGGCCACGTAGATCGCCACCACGGACATTGGAATGCTCATGAGGAAACAATACAGCATCTGCCCGGGGTAGGAGAGGCGCGGCAGCTCCGGGAGTGGGCTGAGCAACGGCCACCACATCAGCACCGCCGTCGCCATGAACATCAGGTGCTCGACGATGTGCACATTGTGATTTGCCATCGCCAGGTTGTACAGCGGGGGCAGGTGCCACCCCGCGATCGCGAGGTTGAAGAGCACGAAGCAGGTGGCGGGCCGGGTGAGCCACTGGGCGGCGGCGCGCACGGCGGGAACTCGCAGCGCTGGGCGCAGCATCCAGCCTGGCGTGCCGGCGACGAGGAGCAAGGGCACGACGAAGGTGAGCATCAGATGCTGCACCATGTGCGCGCTGAACAGATAGTAGTCGCTCAGATCGTGCAGTGGCCCGTTCAGCGACAGGAACATGGTCACCAGTGCGGCGGCGAACGCGCTCGCCTGGACGCCCGATGGCCACCGGTGCTCGCGCCGCGCGCGCCAGACATAGAGCCCGGCCAGCCCGGCGATCCCCACCACGGTACTGGGGTGCACCGAGAACCCGGTGATCGATGTGTCGGAGAGCGGGTGCAGCACGAGACGGGATAGTCGGAGGAGCGGGCTGGGAAAACCGGCGGGGCCTGCTGCACCTGCGCAGCCGGCCCCGCTCGAAGTCTACCACATCGCGGCGACGCTCCGCGAGTTCACACGAGGGTCAGGTCAAGAGGCCGGTCCGGATCGCCAGCTTGCCGAAGAGAAACAACAGGGCGGTGATCGCGAGCATCGCGAGGATCAGGGGTCCGGTGAACAGAACCCGGAAGAGCTTGTGATCGTATTTGAGGTGCATGTAGAACATGACCACGATCACGAACTTGAGCGCGGACAGCGCGAGTAGCGTCGGGACGAAGAACGGCGTCGCGACGAAGCCCGGGAGGTAGTAGCACCACACCTCGACGACGGTGATCAGCGTCAGGATCGTCGCGATCTTCCAGTACACCGACCACGTCGGGTGTTCGTGCTCGGCGCCGAGCTCGTGCTCGGTGGCGACGGCTTGCGCGGTGTTTCCGTGCGAAGAATCTGCAGACATGGCCAGGCGCCTACTTGATCAGGTAGACGAGCGTGAAGATCGCGATCCAGACGACGTCGACGAAGTGCCAGTACAGCGCCATGATGTCGACGTTCAGCGCATCCTTTGGTCCGAGTCCGCGCTTGAAGTCGATCGCCAGCATGGTGAGCAGCCAGATAACGCCGGCCGTGACGTGCGCGCCGTGGAAGCCGGTCAGCGTGAAGAAGGACGAACCAAAGAGGTTCGTGCGGATGCTCAGCCCCTCGTGGACGAACGAGGTGAACTCGAACGCCTGGAATCCGAGGAACGTGGTACCCAGCACGGCGGTCATGAACAGCCAGAGGCGGGACGATCCCAGGATCTTGTCGCCGAGCGTCACCTTGGGCTTGTCGCGGTTCTCGACGGCGGCCAGAGCGAGCACCATGGCGAGCGACGACATCAGCAGCACGAACGTCGAGCACGACGTCACCGGGATGTTGAGAATCGCCTTGTAGACATGTCCGGTGGACGGATCGGTCCACGGCTCGTGCGGGAACGGTCCTTTGACGCTTCGGCCCTTGTAGATCAGGTAGGTCGAGATGAGCGACGCGAAGAGCATGCATTCCGAGCCGATGAAGGCCCAGATCGCGATCTTGCGATGCGGGAGGCCGGTGGTCGTGTAGCCGTGACCTACATCGGCCGACGGGATGTCGGGGAGCGCGGTGGTAGCCATTAGTGAGTGTGCTCAGCGTGCGCGACTTCGGGTTCCAGCGGGGACGTGAGCCACCAGTAGAGCGAACCCACGAGCGTACAGGCGCCGACGAATATCACAGTGTACTCGATGCCGGGCTTGTCCGCGTGGGCGAACGGCAACCCGCTCAACATCACGGTGAGCCCGAGGGCGGTGAAGAAGGGCTTGAGCGTCGTGTACGGAATCGGAATCCCCAACTCTTCGGCGGTCGGGATCCGCGCGGCCGCTACGGGAGCGGCACCACGGCCAGACGGCGCGCCACCGGGACGGGGACCGGAGGAACCGGCATCGACACCAGCCACGTCGACCTCGACCGACTTGTCGCCGGCACGCGTGTGCGGCACCTCGGCGGTCAACCGAGGCGAGGTGAGGTCCCACATGGGATAGCGCGACGTGACGCGTGGGATGTGCGCGAAGTTGTAGACCGGTGGCGGGGACGGTATCGACCACTCGAGTGTGCCGCCGCCCCATGGGTCGTTACCGGCCACCGCGCCGCGCTTCCGGCTGATCAGAATGTTGATCGCGAGGATCAGCGATGCCACGCCGACGATGATCGCCCCGACCGTGGACATCATGTTGAACGTGTCCCATCCCTGGTTGGCGTCGTAGGTGTAGATACGCCGTGGCATGCCGAGCATCCCCGAGAAGTGCATCGGGAAGAACGCCAGGTTGGAGCCGATCAGGTTGAGCCAGAAGTGCCACCGCCCGAGACCTTCATCGAGCATGTGTCCGGTGAGCTTCGGGAAGTAGTAATAGATGCCGGCGAAGAGTCCCATGAGGGACCCGCCGAAGAGCACATAGTGGAAGTGGGCGACGATGAAGTAGGTATCCGTCTGCTGCAGGTCGGCTGGCGGGGAGGAGTGCATGATCCCCGAGATCCCGCCGATCGTGAACATGCCGACGAGACCGATCGCGAACATTGACGCCGTCGTGAAGTGGATCGAACCGCCCCACATCGTGAAGATCCAGTTGAAGATCTTCACGCCGGTCGGAATCGCGATCAGCATCGTGGTGACGCCGAACACTGTATCGGCGATGGGCCCCATGCCGACGGCGAACATGTGGTGTGCCCACACGCCGAAGCCGAGCACAGCCGATCAGGATGCCCGAGTAGACCATCACGGGGTAGCCGAAGAGCGGCTTGCGGCTGAACGTCGGGAGCACTTCGGACACGAGGCCGAAGGCAGGCAGCACGAGGATGTACACCTCGGGGTGGCCGAACACCCAGAACAGGTGCTGCCAGAGCAGCGGATCGGCGCCGGCGGCGATCTCGTAGAAGTTGGTGCCGAAGAACCGGTCGAACACCAGGAACACGACCGCGATCGTGATCACCGGGAACGCCAGGATGATCAGGAACTGCACCACGAACGCCATCCACGTGAACATCGGCATGCGCATCAGGTTCATTCCTGGTGCGCGCATGTTGATGATCGTGGTGATGAAGTTGAATCCAGCGGCGAGGGACGAGATGCCGAGGATCTGCAGGCCGATGGCCCAGAAGTCGATGTTCAGCCCGGGCGAGTACGTGGTCGTGGTGAGCGGCGCGTAGCCGAACCAGCCGCCGTTGGGCGCCGCGTTGAAGAAAATCGGGGCGGAGATGAAGATCGCGCCAAGCAGATACACCCAGTAGCTGAACGCATTGAGGCGCGGGAACGCGACGTCGCGGGCGCCGATCTGCAGCGGGATCAGCAGATTGAAGAATGCCGCCGACATCGGCATGACGACGAGGAAGATCATCGTCGTGCCGTGCATCGTGAAGATCTGGTTGTACGTCTCGGCGGACAGAAAGTGCTGGTTCGGCGCGCGGAGCTGCCAGCGGATCATCTCGGCTTCGGCACCGCCGAACATCAGGAAGAAGAGCGCGGTGAAGAAGTAGAGATACCCGATCTTCTTGTGGTCCGTGGTCCCGAGCCAGGAACGCCAGCCTTCACCGACTGCATAGTCGGTGTGAGCGGCGAACGTGGGCGCGGCAGTGGTGGCCATTGACCAGCTCCTATTTCAACGCCTGCAGATACGCCGCGATGTCGGCGATCTGCTGGTCGGTCAGTCCGCCGGCCGTCACTTTCATGCCGGTCTGCGGGTCGATTTGATTGAGCCCCAGCGTCAGCATCAGCACGCCGGGCTTCATCTCCCGTGCGTTCTTGATCCAGAGCCGCAGGTGTTCCGTGTCGTTCGGATAGAGTCCGGCCGCGATCGTGAACCGGGAACCCACGTGCGTGAGGTTCGGGCCCGTGATGCCGACCGAGCTCGGGTTGCCTTTGATCGTGTGGCAGCCGATGCACGCCGAGACCGAGTACACCTTCTGTCCGCGGCCCGCGTCGCCGACCAATCCCGGCGTGAATGTGAGGCCGTCTGGTGTCGGGGTCGCCGGAATGTTGCTCGGCCGCAGGCTGTCCCGCGGAAAGACATCGCCGTCCGGCGCCTGGCTCCCACCCTGCACGATCGTGGGGGCATCGGCGTTGACCGTGGGCTGTGTGGTGACGGCACCGTTGGCCACATTGGCCGACGGCCGGGCGCACCAGCGGCTGGGTGCCGGGCGCACCAGACGCCGTACGCCCGGCCGGGCGACGAGCCGGCGCCGCCGCCGGTGGGGGCGTTGCCGGCGGCGGCGGTGCCACCGCGTTGACGCCGAACACCGCGGGTCCGGCCTGATGAGTTGCCCATTTCGCGAAGTCGGCCGGGGGTACCACGAACACGCGGAACCGCATGTTGGCATGGCTGGCGCCGCAGTACTCGTTACAGGTGCCGTTCCACGCGCTCGTCGACATCGTCGAGTCGGGCGTGAACCACAAATAGTTGGTGTGATTGGAGATCAGGTCGCGCTTGCCACCCAACTGGGGGATCCAGAAGCTGTGTAGCACGTCCTGGGTCCGCAGCGCGAAGTTGACCTTCCGTCCAATTGGCAGGTACAACTCGTTCGCCGTGGTGACGCCATACTGCGGGTAGCGGAACTCCCACCACCACTGGTGGCCGTAGACCTCGACCTGCAGGGCGTCGGCAGAGGCGCGGGCTTCGGTCTTGAAGATCGTCTTGACGGTCGGCACCGCGATGAAGACCAGGATCACGGCCGGAATCACCGTCCACATGATCTCGAGCGTGGTATTGCCGTGGACGTGGCCCGGGGGCGCCGCGCCCGGCCGCCGGCGGTACTTGATGATCGTATAGACGAGCAGCCCTTCGACGAAGACGAAGACGACGGTCCCGAGCTGTAGCAGCAGATTCCACAGGTCGTCGATCGCCTTGCCGAACTCGGAATGCGGCAGGAACGTCGAGTTCGGGTACGACTTCACGTCGCAGGCCGCCAGCAGCAGCGGAAGGGCCAGGACCGCGGCAACTGTCAGCGCGACCGCAACCTGCCGCCGCGGGCGAGAGGGAAAAGGCATGAGACTCGTCGGAGTGTCCGGGTAGGAAAAGCTCGCCGAATCTACGCAGCAACGGCCACGACGTGAAGTGGCATCATCTGAAATGGCCGATAGATGCGCCCCCTGCCGGCGGAACTCGGTCAGTGGTGCTCGGCGGCGGTATGCAACTCGATCGTCTTGGCGACGGCGAGCTCGAGCTGAACCCGGATCTGCGCGACACCTTCCCGGAGTGCGCGGATCTTGTTCTGATCGTTGCCGGCACTCCGCGTCAAAGACAGCAGGAAGGCGGTCACCAGTTCGGCGATCATCCCGAACTGTCCCTTGAGGAGCCCAACCATCGGCTGGGCATAACGCCGAGCCTGCGGGATGAACGGGGCGGCTGGTTGCTTTCCTTTGACTGCCACGGCGCACTGCTCAACTGTGCTGTGCAGCCGCTGCAGATGATTCATCGCGGTTTCGAGCGTCGCCATCTTGGCGGTGCCTGCGCCGTCGAGTTTGAGTCCGGCCATGGGAAACGGGGGCGGTTGGGGTCGTTGCTGCAGGGCTGGGCCTCGCGTCTCCGCCAGCACGCGCGGAAGGCAGCCTCACCCATCAGGACGCGGCGAAACCGCCGGTCGTTTCGCGCCAGTCCCACGCCTCAGTTCTACTTGACCCGCTCCAGCTTGGGATTTGGCCGCAACTCGCTTCCGACCCGAAGCCGAAGGGGGCGATCGAGTTGGACGAGCGCCGCCGTGAATCCCGTGCGGCCCGCGAGCAGCGCCGCCCCGATGCCGTACGCGTCGACGGGGACCCCCTCGTCCTCGAAATCCTGGATCCGCTCGAGCGTCATGCCGCTCGATGCCAGGATCTTGATGTCTCCAAATCCTTCGGCGTCGAGCGCGTTCCGAACGTTCCAGACGAGGTTGGGATTGACGCCCGTCGGCGGGAAGGTGCCCATCGCGGGAATGATTGAGACGTCGACCAGATTCTCCGAAGTCGCCAGCTGCACACCCCACAGTTGGCCTTCGAGGGCGCGCGCGACAACCAGGGCGGTGCCGACGGCGTCATTGTCGTAGTCAACGGGGACGACGACCTGCACGTCGCGGCTCGTGATCGGCGGGCTGGAGGTTGGTGTGCCGGGTGCGGCAGCCGCATCCGGATCCGGCGGGCTTGCGGGGCCATCGCGTCCCGTGACCTGCGCGGCGAAGGCTTGCGCCGCCGCTTTGGTGTCGCCGCCGTATGCGCCGATCAGGGCGTGGGGGAGGACCGCGAGTGGTGGCACCAGCGTGGGCTGCTTGCCCGGTCCGGCGATGGCTGGGCCGCCGGCGATCGTGAGGGCGCCGCCGATTTGGGCCGCCACCGCGTCGCCGGGCTGCAGCAGCCAGTGATCGTGACGCGCCGGAAACGCGATGACCAATTTTGGGCGCGCGGCTTCGACGAAGGCCCGCGCGTTCGTGCTGACCCGTGTCCGGCGGGCGAGGGTCCCGAGGATCGGCGTTTCGAGAGCGGCGAAGGTGGCATATGGACCTTCGAGGGTCATCACCGTGTCGCCGGGCTCGGCGTGGTCGCCATCGTAGAGCGAGTGGACCACGAGCGAAGTCCAGTCATCGGCGCACAGCTTGAGCAACGCGACCGACTCGTCTGTGCCGCCGAGGATGCACGTACGTTCCGATGTGATCTGTACGGTGGCGCGGGTGGCGGGCTGCGTGCGCAACAGGATATCCCGCACGCGCACGGCCGATCCGTCGGCCGGCCCGCCGTCCCGGAGGCGTTCGACCGGCAGGTTGAACGTCGCGGGCTCGAGCCGTTTGCGTCTCCGGGGCGCCATGACGGCAACTTAGTGGAAACCGGAGACGGGAAGAGGCGGCGAAACACCCGGCTCACCCCCGGCCGAACCGGCCGCGCGAAGCGCCTCCAGGGCACCGGTGCCCGCGCTGGATTCGCTAACTTTCGGAACATGTCTGCCGCTACGACCCCATCCGTTACAGACCCCGGTATGCCGGTTCCCGACGCCTACGATCCGCAGGCCGTCGAGGAGAAGTGGCAGGCCCGCTGGCGGAGCCGGGGGACCAACGCGACCGACATCGCGGAGGGGCCCGAGAAGTATTACGCGCTGATGATGTTCCCCTACCCATCGGCCGAAGGGTTGCACGTCGGGAATCTCTTCGCCTTCACCGGGGGCGACGTTTTCGGGCGATTTCACCGGATGCAGGGCCGTACCGTCTTCGAGCCGCTCGGCTATGACGCATTCGGGATCCACTCCGAGAACTTCGCGCTCAAAGTCGGTGTGCATCCATCGGAGCTGATTCCGCGCAACATCGCCAATTTCCGCCGGCAGCTCGAACGCGCGGGATTGATGGTGGACTGGCGCTACGCGGTCGACACCACGGACCCCGGCTACTACCGGTGGACGCAGTGGGTGTTTCTCGAGCTGTACAACCGGGGGCTGGCCTACCGGAAGAAAGCGGCGGTCAACTGGTGCCCGTTCGACAAGACCGTGCTGGCCAATGAGCAGGTGATCAACGGCGAGTGTGAACGCTGCGGGTCCAAAGTCGAGCAGCGGTTCCTCGAGCAGTGGTTCTTTGCGATCTCGCAGTTCGCGCCGCGGCTGCTGGCCAATCTTGACCGGCTGGACTGGTCGGAGACCACCAAGACGGCGCAGCGGAACTGGATCGGCAAGTCCGAGGGCGCGGAAATCCGCTTCTTGATCGGCGACGGCGTCGGCGCGCCGGAGAGTGGGACCGCGATCACCGTCTTCACCACGAGGCCGGACACCATCTTCGGCGCGACATATCTCGTGCTGGCTCCTGAGCACCCGCTCGCCGATACCCTGACCACCGATGCCCAACGTCCGGCGGCCGAGCGCTATCGCCAGCAGACCGCCGATCAGGATCTGGTGAGCCGCCGGATCGGCACCCGCGAGAAGACCGGCGTGTTCACGGGATCGTACGCCACCAATCCCGCGACCGGGGGCCAGATCCCGGTGTGGATCGCGGACTACGTGCTCATGGACTACGGTACCGGCGCCATCATGGCCGTTCCCGGCCATGACGAGCGTGATTTCGCGTTCGCGCAGACATTCGGACTGCCCATCGTGCAGGTGGTGGCGCCTGACGGCGACGCGCCGCCGTCGGAGCCGCCCCTCGCCGCGGCGTATACCGGCACCGGGCGTCTCGTTCGCTCCGGTGCCTTCGACGGGCTCTCGATCGACGAAGGGAAGCAGCGGATCGTCGAGTGGCTCGCCGGGCACGGATCGGCGACACTCGTGGAGAATTACCGCATTCACGACTGGTGCATCTCGCGGCAGCGCTATTGGGGGCCGCCGATTCCCATCATCTACTGCGACCGCTGCGGCCCCGTCCCCGTGCCCACGGCGGATCTCCCCGTGCTCCTGCCATTCATCGCGGACTTCAAGCCCGACGACTCAGGCGTATCGCCGCTCGCGCGGCACGAAGAGTGGTATCGGGTGCCATGCCCCACGTGCGCCGGGCCGGCGCGGCGAGAGACGGACGTGTCGGACACGTTTCTCGACAGCGCATGGTATTTCCTGCGCTATCCGAGCGCGAACCGCGAGGATGCCGCATTCGACCCCGTGCTCACGCGGCGTTGGCTGCCGGTCGATTCCTACATCGGCGGCAACGAGCACGCGGTACTGCATCTGCTCTACGCGCGATTCGTGACGATGGTCCTGCACGATGCCGGGCTGCTCGACTTCGAGGAGCCGTTTACCCGGTTTCGCGCCCACGGCCACATCGTGCGGGACGGCGCGAAGATGTCGAAGAGCAGGGGCAACATCGTCAACCCCGACGAGTACATTGGAGAGTGGGGCGCGGACGCGCTCCGGACCTATCTGATGTTTCTGGGACCGTACCAGCAGGGGGGCGACTTCCGCGATGCGAGCATCTCCGGCCCGCGGCGGTTCCTCGACCGGCTCTGGTCGGCCGTCATCGCGAGCACGACGACGGGGCAGCCGGACGACGGCGTGCTGCGTGAACTGCACCGGACGATCCGCAAAGTCACCGAGGACATCCCGCGCCTGTCGTACAACACGGCGATCGCCTCGCTCATGGCGTACATGAACGTGTTGCGGGCGGGCGAGCGGCGCCCGCATCGCGCCGAGACGGAGCCGGTGGTACAACTCTTGGCCCCCTTCGCGCCACACATTGCAGAGGAGCTGTGGGAGCGGTTGGGACATGCGACGAGCGTGTTCGACAGCGGGTGGCCGTCGTTCGACGCGGCCCTGGCGGCAGATCGGACCGTGACCGTCGCGGTTCAGGTCAACGGGAAATTGCGAGGCACAGTGGTCGTCGCGCCGGATGCCACCGAGGATGACGTGTATACCGCGGCGGTCGCCGAACCCGCGGTGGCGAAGTACATCACGACACCGCCCCGGAAACGCATTTACGTCCCGGGGCGGCTCATGAATCTGGTGATCGGTGGTTAGCGGCGCTTCAGCCGTTCCTCATCTTCCTTGCGTCCGGCTTTCTCCTGGACGCGGCCGACGGCTTGCTGAACCTTGCCTTCCACCTTCTGCGCCTTGCCCTTCACCTGCTCGGACATATCGCCAGTGAGATCGGCGGCAGCGTCGCGTACCGTGCCCGCGACCTCCTTGGCCGCACCGACAGTCTGGTTCTTGAGTCCCTTTCTGGTTTCGTCAGCCATCTGTCCCCCTGGGGTTACGGCGAGGCTCGGCCTGACAGCGCCCCCGCAGGATTTTTGGCGAACTGTGCGGATAGCGATCTCATGTGGACCGTGGCGTTTACCCAGCCGCGTTCACAGCGTCTGATTTGCAAGCCATGTGCCCCAGGTGGGACGTGCGCGCGGCGGCGGATTTCACGGCGGATGTCATGACGGGACGCGGGTATAGCTCACTTGACCGGGTCAAAGGCGGCCCCGGCGGTGTCGTGCATTGACGAACGCCGGATAGCGATGAAATTTTTTGAGACTATCTCGATAAACCCCGCCGAGCCGTCCCGCATGCGCGCCATCGCGCCGGTCGTTGTCTCCGGTCTCGCCCTGATCGCAGGGCTGGCGTGCGCTGCGCCTGCGGGTGCCGCGCAGGCGCCGCGCATCACGCCGAAAGGCGACCCGTCAATCCGGAACGACAGCATCTACTCGCTGGTCGTGCGGCCGCGGGATTTTCCCAGCCAGCCCTTCGTCTATCTGTTCGAGGACGGTGTCGTCCGGTTCGAAGAGGACGGGCGGGCGAAGCGCACGTATCGCCTCGTGATCCAGATCCTGACCCAGCAGGCGGCCGAGCAGTGGGGGGAGAAGACGTTTTCCTACACGACCGGCCGCCAGCGGCTGACGGTCAACTGGATCCGCGTCCTCCGCCTGAACGGGCAGGTGATCAGCGACAAGCCGGCGCACGAGCAGGAGTCCATCGCGCCGGTCGCGCAGGAAGCGCCGATTTATTCCGACACGCGGGTCCGCCAGTACACGCTGAGCGGCGTGGCGCCGAACACGATCGTGGACTACAGCTACACGATCGAGGACACCAAGCCGGTGGTGCCGGGCGACTTCTACCAGCCATGGTACATCGGCACGGGGCATGTGACGCGCCGGTCGCGGTTCATCCTCGACGTGCCCGGATCGCTGACGCCGCGTATCCAGGAGCGGAACATCCACTTCGCACGCCGCGTGGAGGAGTCGCACGGCCGCCGCGTGTACATGTGGTCGACCACAGATGTCCCGCGGCCCGAGCCCGAGCCGTTCGCGCCCGACTCCAACCCGCTGTATCCGCAGATCTCGGTTGCGGCTCCGATTACCTGGGGTGGCATTGCGAGCTGGTATGCCGCCCTTTCGAAGAAAAGCTACCGGTTGACGCCCGCGCTCAACCAGCAGTTATCGACGGTCGTCATGGGTGCGCAGACGCTCGACGACTCCTTGCGCGCGGTCCATCGCTGGGTCGCGCAGGATTTCCGGTATGTCTCCCTGTCGCTCGGCATTGGCGGGTACCAGCCCCGGCTGCCAATGTCGGTCTGGGAGACGAAATACGGCGACTGCAAGGATAAGGCGACGCTGTTCATCGCGCTCGCGCGGCGCATGGGGGTGCCGGCGTATCCCGTGCTATTGAGCCTGACGGGTGGAATCAATCGCTCGCTGCCGTCGGCGTACCAGCTCGATCATATGATCGCGGCGATCGCCCGGCCCGGCGTGCCTGACGGCCATCCAAACCACTTCCTGTTCGTCGATCTCACATCCGACCTGACGCCATTCGGATCGCTCCCGCCGCAGGAACAGGGAGAGTTCGCGCTGGTCGTGTATCCGGATGGCCGTGGTGAAGAGGTGACGCTGCCGGCCGATCCCGTGGCGGTCAATCGCGCGACGTTCAAGATCAGCGGGCAGCTCAGAGCGGATGGCACGTTCAGCGGCAAGTATGTCGAAGTCGAGACCGGAAGCCGCCAATACAACCTGCGGAGCGCGTTCGCGACGCCGTTCGGCGATGCTGATCGCGAGCGGCTGACCCGGTCCCTCGCCAACGCCTTGTTCCAGGGAGCGACGGGCGACAGCCTGGTGTCCTTCAACGGGCGCGACCTCGATGCCGAGCCGCGCGTGGCACTGGCGATCAAGGAAGCGCGGCCCGTGTCGAGCGCCGGGGGGACCGAGATCCTCACGCTGCCGATCCGCGACTACTCGCGACCCGACATCCTGGCGGACCTCGAGTCGCGCGGGTACCGGCGGTCACCGATCGATGTCGAGTCGGTCGTCGGTCCGTATGAGGAAGCGTCCGAGTTCCAACTGACGCTGCCCGACGGCTGGCACGCGCGGCTGCCGGTCAACGTCGATGCCGAGAGTGTTTTTGGGCGATACCACGCGCACTACGCGCAGCACGGCCGGGTTTTGGTGATCGATCGCACGATCGCGGGCGCCACGGGCGTGCAGCCGGCCGAGCAGATCGACGCGCTCATCTCGTGGCTCAAGCAGGTCGCGCGCGACGACGTCCGATACATCGTCTTGGATCCGGGGGATGGCAGCGGGTAATCGCCGCACCGCGTCCGCCGGAAACACGACAGCCAGCCCCGGCGCCCCAGGGCTGGCTGTCGTGCACTACGGCATTGACGGCGAGCCGCTCGCTGGCTGCTCCCGGCTGGGGTGTTTGCCTCGGGCGTCTGGCCGGATCGACTACTAGATCGTTTGCGACCTGGTGGGCGGAGTGGGTGCGGTCGGCGCCGCGGGTGCTGCGGGTGCTGCGGGTGCTGCGGGTGCTGCGGGTGCTGCGGGTGCGAGGATGCGCATGAAATGCCGTGGGCCCGGGGGGGCGACGGGAGCCATCGGAGCGAGGGGCGTTGCCGGGGTCTCCGGGGTCTCCGGGGTCTCCGGTCGTCTCGGGGGGTTCGGGCGCCTCGGGCGTATAGATCTCGAAGTCCGAGCTATGGCCGGGCACCTGAATGTGGAACTCACGCATGTGGTTGCCGAGGTCCCAGGCCTGCGTGCAGGCGTCGTGGAGCGCTTTGCCGATCTTTTCGTCGGTGTGCTCGATCCGGATGACGTCCGGTCCGCTTCCCAATGCGCCGAAGTGCATGAAGCCGTCGTCCTTGAAGAGCTCCGACGCTTTGACCGTCGTCACTTTCACATCACGGACCTTGCCGTCGAACGACACGCGGAAGGACGCGACGTCGCCTGGTTTGAGCTTGGACACCATGCGAACCAGCCGGCGCGCCATCAGTCCGCGCATCTCCTGGTCGCCCGCGTCGGCCGCACTCAGGCGGAGCTCGGTGCCGTTCACCGATACGAGACGATCTCCCTCCTCAATGCCTGCTTTTTCGGCCGGCCCGCCCGACGTCACTTCAGTGACCAGCAACCCCAGGGTGTCCCGCATCCCGCCCGACGTCGTGCCGACGCCAAGCACGGCCCGATTCTCGTCGCGCATACCGAAGAACGCGCTGACTGACCTGCGCATTGGGGCGACGCAATCCTTGTGGGGGGCTCGGTCTCCCGAGTCGGGTGTCTTGTCTTGAGCCGACGCTGGGAGCGCCACGACCGTGGCCGCGCTGGCGAGGAACATCACGAATCGCATAATCGACAGCCTCGCGGTAAGAGTTCCCTGTCCCTGGCAACCCGGATGTGACACCGCCGCCCGGCGGCGGGGTTGCCGCAGGCTGCCAGTCCGGCCGGGTGCTTGACCAGCCTCGGCTGCCGCGCGGCGTCCTGTGGGCGGCATATTACGGACATGGCTTCCACTCAGGGCGGTCTCGCCGCCAGCACCGCCGGCGCGCCGGGCCCGGGCGCGATCGGGACCGATACCGCGCACACATTCACGCACCACTGGCAGGACGAAGCGGACGCGGCGTTCCTGTACCGGGCGCTGGCGGCAGCCGAGAGCAATGCGCACAAGCGCGACGTGTACGCGCGGCTGGCGGTCGTCGAAGACCGGCACGTCGCGATCTGGGAGAAGCTGCTCAGCGATGCCGGGCATCCGCCTGGCCGGTTCCGCCCGAGCTTTCGTGCGCGCGCACTGGCGTGGCTCGGCGGGAAGTTCGGCCCCGCATTTCTCCTGCCCATGCTGTTGGCGGAAGAGGGGCGCGAGGTCAAGGGCTACATGACCATGCACCGCACGACGGCCGAGGGCGCGCCCGGCGGAGGTGAGGCGCTGTTGCTGGCACGGGAGAGCGCCGAGCACGCGACGACGCTCGCGGGGATCGCGGGCCAGAGCGGGGAACCCTGGCATCGGACGGCGTCGGGCGGATTTCTCCGCAACATCGTGTACGGATTCAACGACGGGCTGACCGCCAATTTCGGGCTCGTGGCGGGCGTGATCGGCGCGGCCGCGACGCAGGAAAATCGCGCCATCGTCGTCGCGGGCGTGGCGGGCCTCATCGCCGACGCGCTCTCAATGGGCTCGAGCGGGTATCTGGCCGCCAAGAGCGAGCAGGAGGTCTATGCGCACGAGATCGCGATGGAGCGTGACGAAATCGCGCTCATGCCGGAGGTGGAGCGCGACGAGCTGGCGCTGATCTATGAGGCGAAGGGAATGGACGCCGACGCGGCGGGGCGCCTGGCCACGCAGGTCATGGCGGATCCGCAGCGAATGCTGGCCGAGCAGGTCCAGGAGGAGTTGAAGATCGGCGATCCCGCGATGTCGCCGCTTCGCGAGGCGTGGGTCACCGGATTCGCGACCGGGCTGGGCGCGATCCTGCCGGTGTTCCCGTTCTTCTTCTGGCACGGCACCGTGGCGATCGTCGTGTCGTTCACGATCGCAATGGCGTCGCACTTCATCGTCGGTGCCGCGCGGTCGATCTTCACGGGGCGGGGTGTCTTCCGGTCGGGCCTCGACATGTTCGTCGTCGGGATTGGCGTCGCCGTCGCGGGCTACTACGTCGGGGACTGGATCGGCGGGGCTCTATCGCGCTAGCTGTTCGGCCTTCTCTTCGGCGCGCTTCCGCGCCTGGACTTCGGCATGAATGCGATCGAATTTCGCCTGCTGGCCCGCATCGAGCCGCGCGCGGATCTTCCGGGTCGCGTCCTCACTGATCGAATCCATCTGTGGGCGAACCGGTTTGTCGAGCTCCGCGATCGCGCGGTGCTTCGCGTTGAGAATCGTGTCGACGGCGGCCCGTTGTGCATCGGACAGTCCCAGGTCGTCACCGAACCGGCGGCGCATCCCCGCGTCATCGCCGTAGCGCGGGCACACGCGGTCGCGCGTCACGAAGCGGTCGGCGGTGAATCCGAGGACGCCGCCTACGAGCGTGGCGCCGAGGAGGAAGGCGAGCGCCGAGTTCTTGGTGGGATCAATGCGAAAAGACATACTGACCCGTCGCCTCACGCTCTGAGACGTTGATGAAACGGCTGTCGGACTGCATGACCGCCGGAGTCGGCACATCCACGACCGCCTCGTAGGCGACGCGGGCTTCCATGTCCCGGCTGCTCCACGCCGCGACGCCACCGGCCACCGCGGCCAGACATGCCGCTGCCAGCCCAGCGCGTGCCCACGCGTGGAACGCGGCCGCCCAGCCGTCGATGCTGCTCCGGCCCGCCTGGCTCCGCACGCCCGCCATGATGCGGGCTTCCAGGCGCACCCAGTAGCTGGCGTCTTCGGGCGCGGCATACGCTTCGCGCAGCAGCCGCGTCAGCGAAGGCCCCGACGGCAGCCTCGCGCTTCCCCCGCCGCGGCGGAAGAGGGAACGGGCGGGCGGCTGCCGCTCCGATTGATTCCGATCGTCGCCGGTCATGGCGTTACCGGACCTCGTGCAGCGCCCGCAGCGAGCGCCGGAGGGCGAGGCGAGCGTGGAACAGATCGGACCTGGCGGTGCCTTCCGGGATGTTCAGCATGCGGCCGATTTCGCCGTGACGGAATCCCTGCACATCGTGCAGCACGATGACCGCGCGCTGGCGCTCGGTGAGGGCCGCGAGTCCGGCGTGGAGCCGGGTCCGCAGATCCGATGATTCGGCGGGGTCGTGCCAGCCGGCGGCGAGGTTCTCACTCAGCGTGTCCGCATCACGGACGCGGCGCCGCCGGGTCGCGTCGAGCGCGGCGTTGGCGACGATGCGGTGCAACCACGCGCCGAATGGCTGTCCCGGGAGGAACCGGTGCAACGCCCGGAACGCGTGCAGGAATCCGTCCTGCACCGCATCCTCGGCATCCTCGTGAGTCGCCGCGATCGCGCGGGCCACGGCATACGCGCGGCGCTGGTGCGCCCGGACCAGCGCCCCGAACGCGACGGCATCGCCACTCTGCGCGCTCGCCACCAGGCGCTGCTCTTCCGCGGCATCCAGCGGTCCGACCGACGCTGCCGGCGCTGGCGCCGCGGGCGACTCGCCGCGGGCGCGGCCGGGCCGCTGCGTAGGTTCCGTCTGAGTGCGAATGAGGGCGAGGGCGGGTGACATGTGCGTGGCCATTCTCCGGGCCGGTCTGTGCAATTTATACGCGCCGTCACAGGGAAACGTTGGCCGAGCAGCGGTCGTCCTTTCCCAGGGTGCAATATGCGTGCTGACAGTGAGTTGCGCGTAGCCCGGACCGGGAGACACGATGCCGGGGCGGCTCCATCCGGAGACCCGCCGCGGCCCACATCCGGATTGCGTTCCGGCCGGCATCCAGGTGCTGTCCGGCACCCCCTCGGCGGCTCCGGCGCGGGGTCCGCCGGGTGCCCCCAGCGCAGGCCCCAGGGTATTTGACAACCATAGCGTCGGCGTCGTCAATCCACTAATGCCCGCCAGTCCTGATGCGCGTCCGCCCGCTGGTATCGGGGCACCCACTCCACCGGAGTGGTTGCCCTGTCCGGCGTGCCAGGCTGCCAACTCGGCGGACGCGCACTATTGCGAGCAGTGCGGAACCGAACTGGCGAATCCGGCGGCGACGACGCTCGTGTACGAGCCGCGCAGCTCGCGGCCCGAGAACACCGGAACATCCGGCGCGGGATTCACGCCCGGGGCATCGGGCGGCCGCGGACCGCGGCGGACGCCCGACGGACCAGATCCCGAATCTGACGGGTTGCTGCAACTCGCCCGGGCGGAGCTCGCCGACGACTTCGACGTGGAACGCGAAGTCGGGCGCGGCGGGATGGGCGTGGTCTTTCGCGCGATCGAGTTGCAACTCCGCCGGCCCGTCGCGCTCAAAGTCCTGCCGCCCGAGCTGGCGCTGGGTCCTTCGGTCGTCGAGCGGTTCGAGCGCGAGGCCCAGATGGCGGCGGCGCTCGACCACCCGAACATCATCCCGATCTATCGCGTCGGACAGAGCGCGTCGCTGCTGTACCTCGCGATGAAGCACGTCGAGGGCCGCGCCCTCGACAGTATCGTCGCGAGCCAGGGCGCACTGCCCGTGCCGGTGGTGCTGCTGATCATGCGAGCCGCCACGAGTGCGCTCAGTTACGCCCACGAACATGGGATCGTGCACCGCGATGTGAAGGGCGGCAACATCCTGATCGATCGCGACGGCCGTGTGATCGTCACTGACTTCGGGGTTGCCCGGGCAATCGAGAACGCGTCGATGACGAGCACCGGGTCCGTGATCGGGACGCCGTACTTCATGAGTCCCGAGCAGTGCGCCGGCAAGCTGGCGCGCCCGCAGTCGGACCAGTACTCGCTGGGCGTCGTCGCGTTTCAGATGCTCACTGGTACCGTGCCGTTCCATGCCGACACGCTGGCGGCCATCATGCACCACCATTTCTTCACGCCGGTGCCGGACGTGTCGGTGGCGCGGCACGATGTGCCGCCGGAGCTGATCGCCGTGCTGGATCGTGTGCTGGCAAAGGATCCGGACCGCCGGTTCGCCACCACGCGGGAGATGCGCATCGCGATCGAAGCCGTGCCGCTGAGCGAGGCAGACCGGCTCGCCGGTGAAGCGATGCTTCGTGAGCTGGCGCAGGGATCGTCCGCCGTTCCGATCGTCCGCACGGAAGCGCTGCCGCCGCTCGCGGACACGATGTCGGTCGTCGCCGCGCACGATGCGTTCATGCGCTCCGCGGACCGGGTCCGGCGGATTCGCCGGCATCTCGGCACCGCCGGCGTGCTCGTCGTGGCGTGCGTGATCGCGCTGTGGGGATCGCTCCGGCCGCGGCACGTGGAGCCGGCGGGGATCGCATCCGCACCACCGGCAATGCGCACCGGGACGCTGCTGCTCCGGGTCCAGCCAAGTGCCGCACAAATCGTCCTCGACGGGCGGCCGGCAGGACAGTCCGGCGTGTTGGACGGTGCCGTGGCGGCGGGCGTCCGGCACCTGCACATCACCGCCATCGGTTACGCGGACTTCGACACCTCTCTGGTGATCGCCGCGGGGAAGACGACGCAACTCCCGGATATCACGCTCAAAGGCGCCGGCGCGCGCTGACGTCCGGCGCGGCCCGCAACACGTTAGTGCGGGATGCCGGCGCTCGCCCGGCTGTTGCCGGTTCGAAAGAGCAGCATCAGCGGCAGGCCCGCGACAAGAATGATCCCGCTCAGCAGGTAGAGGCGTGAGAAAGCCAGCACGCTGGCTTGCCCGCCGATCTGCGCGTCCAGTACCGCGAGCGCCTGTTGCCGCGCGACGATCGGAGTGGCGCCGTGCGCCATTATCCCCCGTGCAATCATGTCCAGCCGCTGTTGCACCCCGGCGTTCCCCGAGACCACGTGCTCCGTCAGGAGTGCGCGAGCGACCTTCGTGAATCGCGTCAGGAGCGTCGCCATGATCGCGATGCCCAGCGACCCGCCGAGCTGCCGGGTGAGGTTGAACATGCCGGTGCCCTGCGCGAGGTCCGTGAACGACAGGTCGGCCATCGCCGCATTGGTCAGCGGGACGAAGATCAGGCCGAGTCCGACGCCGCGCAGAATGAGAGGCCAGAACAAGTCGCCCGATCCCGCGTCGAGACTGAGATGGGCGAGCATCAGCATCGCCCCGAGGAACAGCACCGAGCCCGCTGTCACGGTGTAGCGGGCGTCGAGGCGCCCGGCGTTCCGGCCGACGAACGCCATGGTGATCGCGGAGGCGATGGCGCCCGGCAGGATGACCTTCCCGGTCTGCCACGCCGTGAAGCCGTGGAGTTGCTGCAGGAAGATCGGGAGCACGAAGATCGAGCCGTAGAGCGCGAGCCCCATCCCTCCCGCGAACAGCACCCCCGCGGTGAGCTGGCGGCTCTTGAGGACGCGGAAGTCGATGATCGGCTCATCGATGGTCAGCTCTCTCCAGATGAGGAGGCCCGTCGAAACCACGGAGACGATGGCGAGCGTCGTGATGAACCTCGACTCGAACCAGTCGAACCGTTCGCCGCGTTCGAGCATCCATTGCAGCGAGCCGACCGCGAGCGCGAGCAGCGCGATCCCGCCGAAATCCACCGTCTTCGCGCGCGCCTGGAACTTCGTGTCGCGGACGTAGCTGAACACCAGGAACGCCGCCAGAATCCCGAGCGGCACGTTGATGTAGAAGATCCAGGGCCAGCTATAGCTGTCGACGATGTAGCCTCCGAGCGTGGGGCCAACCGTCGGCCCGACCATGACGCCGACGCCGAACATCGCCTGGCCAATGCCGACCTCCGATGGCGGGAAGGCCTCGAAGAGCGTGGCCTGCGCCGTGGACAGCAGCGCACCGCCACCCAGCCCCTGGACGACGCGCCACGCGACGAGCGCGTCGAGCGATCGGGCGGCGCCGCAGAGAAACGACGCGCACACGAAGAGGATGATCGATCCGGTGAGGTAGCGCTTCCGGCCGAAGAAACCGGACAGCCACCCCGACATCGGGATCACGATCACGTTGGCGATGATATAGCCGGTCGATACCCAGGAGATCTCGTCGAGCGTGGCGCCGAGGTTCCCCATCATGTGCGGGATCGCGACGTTGACGATCGATGTATCGATCAGCTCGAGGACCGCGGCCAGCGTGACCGCGATCGCGATGATGTATTTGTGCGCGTACGGATCGGAGACCGCCGCAACCGCCGTCCGTTTCGGGACGGCGGGGCGGACCTCGATCTCTCTGAGGGCGATGGCAGACACGGGCAGGTGGCGGGTGGAGCGATTCGCTCGCTACTTCTTCGTCTCGATGTGCGTGTCCACCGACATGCCGGGACGCAGAATGCAGTTCGAGTTCGGGGGATCGGTCGGACGAATCCGGACCGGGATGCGCTGGACGACCTTGGTGAAATTGCCCGTCGCATTGTCGGGCGGGAGCAGCGCGAACTTGGCACCGGTCGCGGCCGCGATGCTCTCGACGCGTCCGTGGAACGTGCAGCCCCCGTACGCATCCACCTCGAATTCGACCTGCTGGCCGACGCGGATGTCATCCATCTGCGTCTCCTTGTAGTTGGCCGTCACCCAGACCCCGGTGTCCGCCACGAGGGTGAACATCGTCTGGCCGGCCTGCAGCAACTGGCCGAGCTCGACCTGCTTGCGCGAGAGGATTCCGCTCACGGGCGCCGTGACACGCGTGTAGGACTCGTTGAGGGCCGCGACCTGTTCCTGGGCCTGCGCGCTCGCGAGCCGGGCCTGGGCGAACCGGACACCGGCCTGGGCGTTCGTGACCGTGGCCCCGGCGGCCGCAGCCTGCTTCTGCGATGCGAGTAGCGCTGCCCGGCCGGCGTCTGCCGTGGCCTGCGCGGCGTCGAGCTGCTGCCGCGACACGATCTGCTGGTCGGCGAGCTGGCGCGTGCGCTGGAGATCAGCCACTGCCTTGTCGTAGTTCGCCTGTGCGGCCACGATCTGCGCGTCAGCCGCTGCGCCCTGGCCCTGAGCCGTCTGGACCTGCGCCGCGGCCTGGCCCGTGTATCCGCGCGCGCCAACGCCCGCCTGTGCCGCGGCGAGATCCGCGACGGCCTCGGCGAGCCGCGCCTTGTAGTCCGCATCGTCGATCACGACGACCGTGTCGCCCTCCCTGACGTGCGTGTTCTCATCACCACTCACGCGCGTCACGTACCCGCCCACCTTGGCGAGGACCGGGACGAGATGGCCATCGACCTGTGCGTCGTCGGTGGATTCATGGGCGCGGCTGTAGGTCCACGTCCTGGCTCCCCATACGAGCGCGATGACAATGGCCACGCCGACGCCCGCGATCACCAGCTTGTTGCGTGGCTTGGCCGCCTGCGGCGGAGAAGATGCCCCCTGTGCGCCAGCGGGCGCCGTCTGCTGTTGCGGCGGCGCGGAGGGACTGGGTGCGGATTGCTGCTCGGGGCGTACGGTGGTGGCCATGGTCGTCTACAGCGTTGAGTGTGGTAGGATGAAGCATTTGGCGTGCGAAACGGTGCCCGGCGCGCGGGTCATGGCAGGTCCGTGACGGACCCCGTCGCGAGCGCGAGTGCGACGCGGGCGGCCTGGAAATTGGCCAGCGCGTCCACCTGCAGCGTCCGGGCTCCATTGAGGTCGAGTGATGCCGTGACGACGTCCGCGTCGCCGGCGACGCCGGCGCGGAACCGCTCGCGCGCTTCGGAGAGCTCCTGCTGGGTCAGCTGGAGCTGTTCGGTGGCCGCGCCGAGCTGTTCGCGGGCGGAGGCCAACTGCAGAAACGCGCCGCGGACTTCGATGGCGGCCACCTGGCGGAGGTCGCGCCGCCGCACGAGGATCTCCTGCGTCGCGGCCTGCTCCTCCTCGATCCGGGCTTCGCGGTGCGCCCCGTCGAAGACCGGTACGGTGAGGCCGATCCCCCAGGTGTAGGTGGGGAGCAGCCGGTTCCAATTCCCGCCGTTGACACCCTTGTCGCCGAACACGGCGAGGGCCGGCAGGCGCTCGGCCCGCACGGCGCTGATCGCCTGTTCGGCGGCGGTGAGCTGCTCGTCGATCGCGTGCAGATCGGGCCGATGTCGCAGAGCGCGATCGATCTCCTGCGGTTCGGGCGGCAACGTGTCGGTGACCGGCAGGCGGGAGAGCGAATCGGTCAGGAGCATCCGGGTGTCGAGTGGCAGGCCAAGTGCGCGATAGAGGTCGAGCCGCGCGCGGTCGCGATCCGTGCGGGCGCCGATCAATTGTGCGCGGCTCGCCGTGCTGCGGGCGGCCGCCCGAGTGACATCCAGCGCGATGCTCACACCTGCGGCCAACTGCTGGCGGGCAATGCCGAGGAGATCCGCGGCCAGCGCCGAATCGGCCAGGCGGGCCGCCACGAGGGCTTCCGCGTGCTGGGCGGTCAGATAGGCGGCTGCCGCGGTGCCTGCCGCCTGCTCGGCGGCATTGTCGGCCGTGGCATTGGCGGCACGTTCCGCGATGCGCGAATGGCGGTACCGCTGGATCGCTCCGAAGCTGAAGAGCGTGTCGGAGGCGTAGCCGCGGAAGTCGACCGACTTGATCGGCGGAAAGACGATGCCGCCAGGGGGGAGGAGGCTGCTAAAGGCCGCCGACCCGGGGCTGGGCGGAAACCGCAACAGCGAGGCGCTGTTCTCGGTGAACTCCCGTTCGGAGGCGCCGCCGTACACCGTCGGGAGGAACGCGCTGAAACTCTCGTGGACGCGTGCGCCAGCCTCGTCGGCTTCAGCCCGGGCCGCCAGCACGCTGGCACTCTGGCGAGCGGCCAGGCGGGCGGCGCCGCCCAGGGTGAGAACATGCGTCGTCGTGTCCTGCTGGGCGCTGAGTGGCACGGCAGCCATGACGAGCGCGAGCACGAGCGCCGCGGCGCGAACGGTCGTGGACGCGCTCCGCTGTCCGGGCTCGTGCCCCGCGAGCCTCAGGGGGCGCGCGATGGGCCGGCGCAGTGCTCCGCGGCAGCGGTGCACCGTGATTGGTCGTGTTTGCACGTTCGGTGGTGTTGACTGGTTCACGATTTGGCTGGCGCGGCGACGGCCAGAGACGCCGAGGGTGAAAGGCTATGGAAGAAATAGTCCATCACCTGTTCGAATACGATCTCGTCGGTGAGTTCCTGTTTTTCGTAGAACGCGTGCACGCCCAGAGGGAGTGCGAGGAGAACATCGAGCTGACGAGGCGTCCCGCGGTGGTGGGATCGACGGCGCGAAACTCACCCGAATCGACGCCGCGCTGGATGAGGCGGTCGAGCAGCAACTGGCGGCGCACGATCACTTCATCCCAGAAGAAGTCGACGAGGTCGGGGAAGCGCTGCATCTCGCCAATTACGAGCCGATACATCCGCTGGTAGTCGGGACGCCGCATGAGGCCCCACCACCATCGCATGAAGAGCCTGACCTGGTCGGTCGCGGACGTGCCGCGATCGTTGACGAGCTCGCGTTCAGTCTGCTCCAACTGCGCGATGACCGTCTGCCGGATCATCTCCTTGAACAGCGCTTCCTTGTTGGGGAAGTAGAGATAGATCGTGCCCTTCGAGACGCCAGCGAGCTTGGCGATGTCCTCGAGGCGCGCGTTCGCGAGGCCGTGGTTGCCGAACACCTCGATCGCGGCGTCCAGAATCTGCTGCGGCCGCTCCTCCGGAAGGCGCCGCCATTTGGGCTCGTGTTCGTCCGTCCCGATCATGAAAATAACTTACTGACCGGTCAGTCACTATACAACCCCGGGCACTTAGGTGCGCGGATCCCTGGTTTACGGCCCAGCGGCGACGAAATGGCATCGGCGGCCGCGCACGATGCGGTCAGGGCGAGGGGGCGGGTGCCCGGAGTGCTCCGCCGGACGAAGCCGGCCTGTGTCGCAATGCAAGCCGCCGCACCGGGCCAAAGCCTGTGCGGCGGATCTCCTGCGTGCGGCCGGCGAAAAACTGACGAGTGGCGTGTTGCGAGCGCCCTCGGGGTGCCAGGCTACGGCGCGTGCTGTGCGGCCGGCGCGGCTTCCGTCTGCTCGTAGTGGTGGTTCGTGATCATCACGATCGAGAAGAGAATCACGAAGATCGCGATCACGGCGAGCACGAGGCCGCGGACTGCCGGCGACGTGTCGGGGCCTTGGGGCGGATATTCCTCTGTCACGCGACCCTCACCGATGTCATTGAATCATTCTGGGTGATCGACTTCATGATGTCGAGTCCCTTCGTGATCTTGCCGAAGACCGTGTGCTTGCCGTTGAGGTGGCGCGTGTTGGCTTCGCTCAGCACCATGAAGAACTGGCTGCCGCCCGTATCGGTCCCGGCGTGTGCCATCGATAGCGCGCCCACTTCGTGAGTCCGCGGGTTGCCTTTGGTTTCGCACTTGATGTGGTAGCCCGGGCCGCCACTGCCGATGCGGCGGTCCCCGGCCGGCAGATCGCGCGAGAGGGGGTCTCCGCCCTGCACGACAAAATCCGGAATTACGCGGTGGAACTTCACCCCGTCATAGAAGCCGGCATTGGCCAGTTTCTCGAAGTTCTCGACGGTCTTGGGGGCGTCCTTCTCGTACAACTCCGCGACAATGGTGCCGCGATTGGTCTCGAACGTTGCGGTTTTCGACATGGCAGCACGAACTTTAGCCAGCGGTCGCCGGGGCGCAACCCTGAACGGGTTTCCGCCGCTTGGCAAGCGCTCGCCCGTACTGCATGAGCGGGATCTCCAGGTACCGGTGCAGCACCTGGCACACGCCGAGCGTGATGGCCAGCCCGAGCGCCATGGCGAGCGCGTCGCCGGGGAGTCCCCACCGGGCCGGGACGACGCGCATGGCGGCATGCAGCCCCAACTGGTTGAACAGATAGACGCCGTAGGAGATGCCGCCGAGCCAGACGAGTGGCGGCCAGGCCAGCGCGCGGGTGACCGGTGAGGAGCCGGCGACCAGGCCGACCAGCACCAGCGCGACCATCGCGGCGAACAGGACGTGGGTCCAGGGCCGCGCCGCATCCGTGGTGAAGTGAACCGCGACCGCCAGCACCGCGATCAAAATGGCCGGTCCCGTTCGCGCGAGTCCGCGCAACCGCGCGAACGCCGCCGGGTTGTCGAGCAGTACCGCGAGCGCGCACCCGATCAGGATGTGCGCGTAGAACAGCACGAACTTGCCCCACGATGTGAAGCACGCCGCGGCGGTGCACGCCGCCGCGAGGGCGACGGTGGTGCCGACGCGGAGCCCGAAACGCTTCCGCAGCAGGATGAAGCCGAGCACCGGCCACACGAGGTAGAACTTCTCCTCGATGCCGAGCGACCACGACAACTCGAACGGCACATCCTTGAGGACGAGGTGCGGCCACTCCTGGAAATACGTGAGATAGTACGGCAACGCGTGCACGAACTTGTCGTGACGCACGGGATCGGCATGCACGACCAGTACAAGTACGCAATAGATCGCGAGCGTCAGGTAGTACATGGGCAGGATGCGGAACGTTCGGCGCAGGTAGAACGCGACGAGATCGATGCGCCCGCGGACGGCTTCCTCGCGCAGGGCGAGCGTCGTGATCAGATAGCCGCTCAGCACGAAGAAAACGGTGACGCCATTCGCGCCGCGGATCCAGAGCCAATCCTCACGGCCGCGCGCGTGCGCCAGCACGACCAGGAGGACGCTGACCGCGCGCAGTCCATCCAGCGCGGTGAAGTGCCGCGCATCGCGATACTCCGCGTAGCCGAGCGTGTCGCTCACGCGCGCGTCACTCACCGGATGGGATCGCGTGCAACCAGGCCCGCTCCGCGCGGCGTGACGTCAGACCAGCGTCGCGGACGGGCAGATCGTCGCAAGCACGCAGCGATCGTGCGCCGGAGCGCGTGCCGTGCAGACGCGGCGCCCGTGAAAGATCAGGAGATGGGAGAACATTGTCCAATCGTCGCGCGGCACCACGCGCATCAATGCCAGCTCGATTTTCACCGGGTCCGTTTCGGCGGTGAGGCCCAGGCGCTCGCTCAGCCGGGTGACGTGGGTATCGACCACGATCCCCTCGTCGCGGTGGAACGCATTGCCCAATACCACGTTCGCGGTCTTCCGCCCGACACCGGGTAGCGTCACCAGGTCGTCCATGGTTGCCGGGATGACTCCGCCGAACCGCGTCATGACGGCGGTCGCCATTCCGATCAGGCTTTTCGCCTTGGCGCGAAAGAATCCTGTACTGCGTATGATGGTCTCCAGTACGCCGGGATCGCCGGCGGCCAGTGTCTCAATCGAGGGAAAGCGCTCGAACAGCGCTGGCGTCACGAGATTGACGCGTACATCGGTGGTCTGGGCACTCAGGATCGTGGCCACCAGCAGCTGATAGGGGCCGTGAAAATCGAGCTCGGTGTGCGCATCCGGGTATTCGTGGCGGAGCCGCTTCACGACTTCATGGGTCTGCTCGGCGAGCGCGGCGCCGCGAAACACCTTGGCGCGTTTTCGGGGCCGGCGCGCCGGCTTCTTCTTCGCGGTAGAGCGGGAGGCGGCCATCAGCTCGCGGCCAGGAATGGCCCGAGTGCCGCGAACAGCGGGCCGGGACGCTCGACGTAGGGTACGTGGCCGCAGTGATCGATGGTGACCAGTTGTGCGCCGAGGGCGGCGGCGGCGTCTGCGGACGAGGCCAGGGGGATCGGATCCTCGCGGCCGTGCACGATGAGCGCGGGCAGCGGGGTGCGCGCCCGGACGGCCGCGAGCGCTGGCAGCAGGTCGTAGTCGCCGAGACTCGCCCACACAGAGTGCTGCACACGGGACACGACGCGGAAGGGAGTGAGATCGCGCGCGTCCGCCGGGTCGGCAAAATATCCAGCGACGCTCAGCTCGAACGCCCGCTGGCGGTAGGCGTCGGGATCGCGCTCGCGGAGTCCCGATGCGAGGAGCGCGGCGCGCTCGCGGCGGACGTAGTCACTGTCGCTGCGCCGCGCGAACTCGGTTTCGAACTGCCTTCGGTATCCGATCGTGACCGACGCCGGGTCGATCAGCGCCAGCTTGCCGAACGGGATGCGCCCAGCGCCGTTCGTCGCCGCGGTCACATACAGCATCGCCAGCAGGCCGCCCCACGAATATCCGACGACGGCGGGCGCCGACAGCCCGAACTCGCGAATCACCCGTCCGAGGTCATCCACATGCTCGTGCCACGTGACCGGATCCCGCCCATCGGCTCGCGAGTTGCCCCCGCCGCGCTGGTCGTAGAAGAGCAGATTGCAGTGCTCCGCGAGCCGCAGCATCTGGGGCAGCAGGTAGCGGTGATCGGCGCCGGGTCCGCCGTGGAGCACGAGCGCCCGTGGTGCGCCCGCCGGTCCGTACGCCACCCAGTAGAGCGGCACCGCGGTCGTTGTGGTGTACCCCGAGTCGCGCGGAGACGGGATGGGGAGAGGCACGAGGAACCGGAAAAAAACGAGAAAGGAGAGAGGAGACGAGGTGCCGGCGCAATCTAATCACGCGGTGCCCTCTCTCACGGCCGGTTCGCAGCGGCCTCACACCCGGCTCACAGTGGCAGCCAGTAGTTGACCTTGATGAGAAACACGTTGTCGGCGGGGGCGCGAAGCAGGTACGACTGATCGCGCGAGAACTGGAAATTGCCGAAGGGTGTATCGTCGAATCGCATCTGCTGCCACACGAAATAGATCGTGGCTCCCGGGCGATACTCCCACCGCAGCACCGCGTTGCCGCGGAGCGAACGGGTGTTGAAGTCCGGATTCGCGATGACGAAATCCTGGCCGGGGCTCGTGGGGCAGGCGGTCGCACTTGCGGTCGTGCTTGCGGTCGCGCCGGTGGGATCGATGCAGTATCCGCTGCCGTTGGTGAGCGCTTTGATGCTGCCCACATCCCGGCCGAAGACGCTCTTGTGCAATTGCCGGGGATGGTCGAACTGCTCGAACTGGTAGTAGTGCCCGCTCGCGAGGAGCGGCTGTGCGTAGAGGTCGAGCGTGAGCGTTGGTGTGAACGCGATGTTCAACCGCGTGTCCATCGACAGCGTGTTCTGGTCGATGCTCGAGAACACGTACCGGGTGCCGAAGAAGAGCGGCACGTTCTGGCCGGCGACCGCGCTGTCGTATTGCAGGCCGTGCCGCAGGAGCACGAGTGTGGGCCCGAGACTGAATGAGACGCTCGATACCGGCTTCACCAGCGCCACGACCTGCGTCGTGATCTGCTGGCTTGGTTCGTTGAGCCCCGCCGCGGCTTCGGTGTTCGCCTGCATGACGAGCGCCCGCCGCGGGTCCGTTGACACTCCCACATAACCGTCCTGGAACCCATTGCGTTTGACGACCGGCCCACCGCGTGTCAGGTCGTCGTCCATGACGGTCGGGTGATAGATGTAGAAGAGGTTGAACTGCCAGAAGTTGCGAAGCTGGCCGTTGAGGGATGCCTGGCCCTGCAGATCGGTGCGATCGCCGCTGAAGTTGTGCTGGGTCTGCCCGCCGATATCGGCGGACAGGAGGCGGTACCACGCACCGGGGACGGTCCATTGCCGGACGATGTTCGCGTTGTTCCAGACGTAGTCCGAGCGGCCCATGAATGACAGATCGTTGACCTCGAATCCCGGGCTTCGGATGTTGGCCGACGTTTCCCATAGCCAGTCGCCGTTGTCCTTGGCGAGGCGCAGGTAGCCGCCGTATCCCCGGAGCGATGTGGCTGCCGAATCGAAGCGGCTTGTGAAGAGGCCTCCCCCCTGGTGCCCGCGATCCGGACGCTGGAAGTAGTGCGCGCTCGACTCCTCGGTCAGCAGGATCGATTGCGGCGTCCCCGCGACATCCGACAGGGCAGCGCTTCCCATGAGCGAATAGTGCCGGTGATCCCACGTCGTGATGAAATCGCCGCCCGCTGCCTCGGCGTGCCGGTGCAAACTGTCGGCGAGTATCGGTGAGTCGAGATTGCGCACCGTCGATGTCACGATGCCTCCGATCTCCGTGGCGCCGTCGCCCAGATCCTTCTTCACGCGGGCGACCATGTAGTTGCTGAGCGGCTCCACGGGAACCGTATGCCGCCCGCTGTCGGGGGCGACGACATACGTCCCGTTCTCCTGGTTGGTGACGGCGTCGAGCAAGCCGATCGTGACGCCGCCCGCGGTGCGTCCGGTGAGCTTCGTGGCGCCGAGGATCGTCGTATTGTTGGGGATGTCCGTGTACGCGGCGAAGCTGGAATAGTAGTTCGCGAGCTGTGGCGAGCGGCCGATACGGCGCGAGTAGAAGAGACCCAGCGACGACACGTTGCTGCAGAAGAAGCAACTGAATCCGCCGAAGTCGAACGCCCCCGATCCCGAGATGAAAAACGGCCGCTTCTCCGGGAAGTACGTCTCGAACGCGGTCAGGTTGATGACGGCCGGATCGAGGTCCACCTGCCCGAAGTCCGGATTGATCGTGGCGTCGAGCGTGATGTTGGACGTCAGCAGGTATTTGATGTCGGCCCCCGCCTCGGGCCGGTCCTTATAGATGGGCAGCAACGGGTTGCCGGCATTCGCGGAGTAGCCCTCGGTGCTATTCGACACGTACGGGACGACTTCGAACTGGCGTGGCGGATGCCCGAGGGCGAGGTCCGTGAGGTGGCCGTAGGTCGCGGGGCCGTTGTTCTCGTTGCGGTGGGAATAGGCCCACCAATCCCGTTCGTTCAGGCGGTCGATCGTGCGCACCACCTGCAGTCCCCACGTCTGGAGCGTGTCGCGAGCCCGGAAGCGGAGCTGGCTCAGCGGGATCCGAATTTCGGCCGTCCAGCCGAGCGAGTCGACGTGGCTCGCCTCATCCCAGACCGGATCCCACGACGCGTCGAGATTGCTGCCGCCGGCGCCGAGGGCGTCGCCTTTCACGCCGGACGGATTGACCTCGAAGACCGCGCGGGTCAGGTGGTCGTGGTACGGGTCGAGGATGATCGTGAGCTTGTCGGATGTGAGCTGCGCCGCCTGGTTGTTGTCGAGATCGAGCTGCTGATCGCGCCGGATCAGCCGGCCGCGCACCCCGTGCCGCCCGAGCGAGTCGTACATCCGCGCCCCGATGTAGATGGCATCCGCGTCATAGAGGAATCGCACCTCCGTGCGCTGCGTCGCGGGGACCCCATTGGCCGGCTGCACCTGAGTGAACGCCGTGATCGGGGTGGCTGCGGCCCACGCGGGATCGTCGAGCCGTCCATCGATCACGACCGGTCCGGCCCGGCGCGCGGCGTGGGCGAACGGCGGCGGGTGCGGGTGAATCGATGGCGCGTCGTGGGCTGGCCCCTGTTGCGCGGCGGTATCCTGCGCGCGGACCGGTGCGGGAGCGCCAGACATTGCCGCCCCGGAGAGAACGACTGTGCACATGGCGAGCGTACGCACGGCCAGCGTGCGGACGGCGAGCGACACCAGGGCCGCGCACGAAAACTGGCAGCGCGAACGGTTGGGCAAACAGGCTCCAACGGGGCAGAGGGGTCATCGGCGCGCCGGGCGCGGGCTGGCACGTGGTTGGATGTCGCGGACGGCGGAATGGTTTGGCCGCGCATGGAAATGGTACGGCCGCGCGTCTTTCGCTAGCCGGCGTCCGCGGCGTAGAATTGCAGCGGCCGGCGGGACCCCGCGATCGCCCAGCGATACCTCGACCCAGCCGGCCTTCCGCGAACGTCGCCGCCTCCTCAGCCCCGTCCCGCAATGCATTGCTCAAGCGTGCTTCGCCCCTGCGTGCTTGGCTCCTGCGTGCTTCGCTCCCGCACGCGCCCTCGCGCATTCCGTCTCGCCGCCCGAGCGGCCGCCTGCCTCACCGTCGTCGCCAGTGCGCCGGCCACCGCGCAATCGCCGGCGCAGGGGTCCGCGCAGGCGCCGGTCGTGGTCGTGCTGCGGGCCGCGCGGATGTTCGATGGCACCGGCGCCGCGCCAATCACCAATGCGGTCGTCGTCGTGACGGACGACAAGATCACGGCGGCAGGACCTGCATCGTCGGTCACCGTGCCGGCTGGTGCGCGGGTCGTGGACCTCGGGCAGGCCACGCTGCTGCCCGGCTTCATCGACGCGCACACGCACATCATCGGGCGCAATCTCGCGGACCCGGGATTCGACGCGGCGGTGGTGCGGGACTATGCCAGCTACGGCGCGATCGTCGGTGTCGAGAACGCGCGGCGAACCTTGTTGGGGGGATTCACGTCGATCCGCAACGTCGGGGCGCCGAACTTCGACGACATGGCGCTGCGGCAGGCGGTGAACGCCGGCATCGTTCCCGGCCCCCGCATGGAGAACGCCGGCCATTTCATCGGCATCACCGGCGGACACTGCGACGCGAATGGGTTCCGGCCGGGGCTCCTGGATGGGGACTATCGCTCGGGGATCGCGGACGGTCCGGAGGAGATCCGCAAGGCCGTTCGGTATCAGGTGAAATACGGCGCCGACGTCATCAAGATCTGCGCGACCGGCGGCGTCATCTCCGAGGGCGACGCGGTTGGCGCGACGCAGTACACACTCGAGGAGATGAAGGCGGCCGTTGACGAAGCGAAGAAGCTCGGCCGGAAAGTCGCGGCCCACGCCCATGGGATCGAGGGCATCAAGTTCGCGATCCTCGCCGGCGTGGCATCAGTCGAGCACGGATCGTTCCTCGATGAGGAGGCGGCGCGGATGATGGCGCAGCGGGGGACATATCTCGTGCCGACATTGTCCGCGGGTGAAGTGGTCGAGAACCTGGCCAAGAGCGGGCGGCTCAAGGGCCTCCGCGCGGAGAAGGCGTTGGCGGCGGCGCAGGCGATGCGCAACGGCGTCAAGCTCGCCGTGAAAAACGGCGTCCCGATCGCGCTCGGCACCGACGCCGGTGTTGGTCCCCACGGTGTCAACGCGCACGAGTTCCGGCTGATGGTGGAGTGGGGCGGTATGACCCCGGCGCAGTCGCTGGTGGCCGGCACCTCCAGTGCCGCGAAGCTACTCGGCTGGCAGGACCGCGTCGGGACGCTCGCGGCCGGCAAGCTCGCCGACATCGTCGCCGTGCCAGGCGATCCGTTGCGGGACATCACCGTGACCGAGCACGTGCTGTTCGTGATGAAGGGGGGCACGGTCTACAAGGGACCGGCCGGGTCGATGCCGGGCACCGAGTAGCACGCGCCGGCCGTGGCCCGCCGTGCCTCTGGGTCGTCGGAAGGTGGGGCGCGGCCGCCAGGCTGGCGGATGCCCCGCCTGCCGCTCGTGGGATCGGGTCGCGGCGCGCGAGGCCACGGTGCTGGCGGACCGGGGCCATGAACCCTAACTTGGCACCGTGCAACACTCTACCGTTCGGCGGCGAGGACGGTGCCGGAGGCTGACGACCTGTCCGTAGACCACGCGATCACCTTCGCGCGCCACTTTTCGCGCCTGGTGTGGTTGCTGATCCACCAGCCGGAATCGGTGGATGAGCAGAAGGCCGCGCTCCGTGCGCTCGTCACCGTGTCCAAACAGGGAGCCGTGACGCTGGCGGTTCAGGACGGCCAGCTCACCGTCAACGGTGCGCCACTTCCGCCCGCGCTGACCGGGGTGCAGGAGCTGCGAAGCCAATTCGTTGGGCACGACGTGGCCCAGATGGCGGCTGACGTCGGCGCCATCCCCGCAGACATCCTCGGCACCGCGCGGGTGATCGCATCCGTCCCCGTCAGCGGCGATGAAGGCCGCCAGATCCGGTCGAAGCTGCGGGAGCTCGCGCCCCGCTCGGTGCGCGTCACGTTCAAGCGCGAAGCCGCCGAGGCTGATCCGATCATCGTGGGTGCGTTCACGACCATGGACCGGGCTCAGGACGGTTCCGAGGATCTGGTCGGCGCCCTCAGGGCCGCGACGTCAGCCGCCATGGCGACCCGCGCACTCGATCAGATCGCGAGCGTCGTGGAGACGCAGGCTCGGGGCAACAAGGCGGTCATGGTGGCCGACCTCATGTCGAGTCTCGTGTCGGGAGAGGCGTCGCAAGCCGATCCGGACATGAAACTCGCGTACGGCGCGGCGATCCGCCGGCTGTCCAAGCCCACGATCCTCCGGGCTGTCGCGTCGGTGCTGCCGCGCCGCAAGGAGCGGACGGACGACTACGTGCTCGTGCTCATGCGAACGGGCGATGCCGGCGCGGAGGCGCTGATCGAGCAACTGACCGCGGCCCAGTCGTTGTCGGAGCGGCGAGTGTTCTTCGACGCCCTGGTCCAACTCAAGACCGGCAAGCCGATGCTCGTGCACATGCTGGGCGATCCGCGCTGGTACGTCGCGCGCAACGCCGCCGACCTGCTGGGGGAATTGGGCGCGACCGACACCGACGAGAAGCTGAGTGAGCTGCTGAAGCACGACGACGACCGGGTGCGCCGCGCGGCGGCGCATGCGCTCGGCAAGCTCGGCACGCGGCACGCCGTCGTGGCGTTGCGGCGCGCGCTGAAGGATTCGTCGGTGCACGTGCGTGCGCTGGCGGCCGCGGGGCTGGCGAACCGGAAAGGCGCGCCGTCGTCCACGACACTCGTCAAGGCGCTGGACGGCGAGACCGAGCAGGAAGTCCAGGTGGCGATACTTGGCGCGCTGGGCCGCGTCGGTACACCCGAGGCGGTCCAGCGGCTGATCAAGGCCGCGGAGCCAGCCGGGAATCTGTTCAAGCGAAAGCCGGTGGCGCTCCGGGTCGCGGCGGTGCAAGCATTGGGTGAAGCGAGGACCCCCGCGGCGCTGGCGATCCTCAAAGAACTCTCGACGGACAAGGACAAAGACGTTCGCGAGGCGGCGGCGCGGGCGCTCGCGCACACGGACCGGCCCGAACCGACCACACTCGCCTGAGGGACGCAGCAGGCCCCGGAGACGGCGCGGTTCGGGTTGGCGGGAAGGACTGGCGTGCTAGCGGTGCAGGCGTGCGACCCAGCGGTACATGAAGAGCATCGTCGCGGTAAATGCGATACAGGACAACGCGACCGCTCCAGTTTCGGCAAAGTGGTCGCCGACGAGTGACAGTGGGAAGTTCTTCCCCGAGAACGCGACCAGCGCGGCGATCAGGACGCCCACCAGCCCCTCGCCGACGATCAGGCCGGAGGCAAGCAGGATACCGAGCTGTTTGACGCCTGCCGGGTTGGCGTGGTGTTCGGCACGCCGATCGAAGTACCACCCCGCCAGAGCGCCCAAGACGACCATCAGCGTGCTTTGCGTCGGCAGGTAGATCCCCAAGCCAACCGCGAGCGGAGAGAGATGGACACGGCCACTCGTCGTCCGGCGCAGCGCCTGGTCTATCACGATCATGCCTATGCCGATCGCGACACCGACACCGATCAAGCTCCAATCGACGTTGTTCTGCAACACACCCTGTGCGAGCGCGGAGATGAGGCCAGCTTGCGGCGCCGGCAAGGGATTGGTCCGAGGCGGTCCGGGCGCCCCCGCAAACCCGTACGCGTGATTCAACAAATCGAGGATCGGAGGGATGATCAATGCTCCCGCGGCGACACCGATCACCAGTGCGACCTGCTGCTTCCACGGTGTCGCGTCCACGAGTTGCCCGGTCTTGAGATCCTGCAGATTGTTGTTCGCGATCGTCGCGACGGCAAAGACGACCGCGGTCACGAACAGGGCGTAGGCGACGAGGGCAGGTTGCGCGGACGCTGGCAGATACGGACGCACGCCTGCCACCATGAGCAGTGCAGCGCCGATCACGGCCAGGATTCCGATGCCGGACAGCGGGCTGTTGGATGCGCCGATGAGCCCAGCCATGTAGCCGCAGACCGACGAGACGAAGAAGCTCATGAGCGCGATGTACACGACGCCGCCGATCACGAGCACTGTCATCTCGGATTTGAGCGCACCCGCGGAATCGAAATTCGCGAGCAGGATCGCGATGGGGGCCAGGCAGACGAGCGTCACAATGGCCACGATTCCGATCGGAATGTCGCGCTCTGTTCGAGGCGGTAGCGTCTGTTGGCCGCCGCGTCGCGCGCGCGATGCGGCCAGCGCGGACCGCAACCCCCCGTACACGGGCTTCACCAGCGTCACGAGTGTCCAGATCGCCGCGATGAGGATCGTACCCGCACCGACGAAGCGCACCTGGTGGCTCCAGGTCATTTGTGCCACCTGAGCGGCGGCGTGGCCACCGTTCAGGACCGCGTAGTGGGGAACGCCCCACACCCAGGCAATGACGGCCCCAAGGCCGATCGCGACCCCAACCCACAGCCCCACGAGGTGACCAACACCGAAGAGTGCGACAGAGAAGAAGAGATCGAATCCGCTCACGCCACCCCGCTCGCCAACGCGGAAATACCGTACGAGGTCGCTGGCGAATACGCGGGTCGCGACGACGATCGCGAACACGCCGGACACGATCGAACCGCCAACCACCGCCATCAGGCCAGCGCGGGTTTCGTCGACGCCGCCTGTCTCGGCGGTGGCGCGAGCCCCAACCTTCAGCACTTCGGCGCACGCCACGCCTTCCGGGTACGGCAAGTCCGATTCGGTGACGAGCGCGCGTCTCAGCGGGATTGAATACATCACGCCCAGGACGCCGCCCAGCGCGCAGATCGATGCCGACGTCCAGTACGGGAAGCCCGTCCACCAGCCGATGATCACCAAGCCGGGCAAGACGAAGATGATCGCCGAAAGCGTCCCGGCAGCCGACGCGACTGTCTGAACGATGTTGTTTTCCTGGATCGTGACGTCCTTGAACCCGCGTAGCACGGCCATGGAGATGACGGCCGCGGGGATCGAGGTCGCAAACGTCAATCCCGCTTTGAGCCCGAAGAAGACGTTCGCCGCTGTGAAAACCAGCGTGATCAACACTCCCAGAATCACGCCACGGACGGTCAATTCTTTTCGTGCATCTGCCGTTGCCGCCGGCTGGCCGATTGCGGCCGGCTCGGGCAATGCCGGTGGAGTGTTCGGGCTCACAGGCGGCCGGCCATCGCGGTGCCAGCGGTCGTGGGAGTACGCATCATGATGTCCTCCGTTCACCGCCGTGGTGGGGACACGCCAACTCCAATTGGTCCGCAGTCAAGTACACCCGCCGCGGGCTGTTCGCAAGGGGAGCTGCCGTGCCCCTGAATCGGCGGGACCAAACGCGAGAGCGAGGGTCCGGCAGCGGTCCCTGCGCTAGTCGCGGGCCGTGAAGTCCGTGGCCGGCGTGATCGCCCGGCAGGTTTCCGCGAGCAGCTCGGCGGCGCGGTCGACATCGTCGAGGCTCACCATCTCGTTCGGCGAGTGCATGTAGCGGTTGGGAATTGAAACGAGCGCCGTGGCGATGCCCTCGCGCGCAATGTGGATCGCGTCGGCGTCGGTACTCGTGTCGCGCCCCGCGGCGTGCATCGTGTACGCGATTCCCGCGCGCTGGGCCGACTCGCGGATGATTCCCAGCAGCACCGGCGAGATGATCGACCCGCGGGTGAGGACCGGCCCGCCGCCCAGCTTGTGCTCTCCGAGCTCTTTCTTTTCCACGCCGGGGTGGTCGGTCGCAAACGTGACGTCCACCACGATCGCGGCTTGCGGCTGGACGCCGAACGCGCTCACCAGCGCGCCGCCTCCGTGGTACGCGATCTCCTCCTGCGTCGTGGCGACGGCCGCCACGCGCGCGGCCCCCGGCTTCAGGGCGTAGCGCTGCAGCGCCTCGAGCACCACGAAGGCACCGATCCGGTTGTCGATCGCCCGGGAGACGAGCCGATCGTTCGGGAGATCGATGGACCGGCCGTCGATGACGGCCGAGTCTCCCACGGTCACGCGTGCTTCGGCCTCGTCGCGTGTCCGTGCGCCGATGTCGATCCAGAGGTCCGTGATCTTGGACGCGCGATCGCGGTCCTCCTGCTTGATCAGATGGATCGGCTTCTTGCCGACGACTCCGGCCACGTCACCCGCGCGGCCGCGAAGGCGGACGCGTTGTCCAATGAGTACCTGAACGTCCCATCCTCCGATGGTGCTCACATACAGGTAGCCGTCGTCATCGATGTACGTGACGATGAGGCCGATCTCGTCGATGTGGCCGGCCAGCATGATGGTGGGTGCACCCGCGGCATTGACCGTGGCGATGCTGTTACCCGCCACATCCCCACGCACCTCCGCGAATTGCCGGGCACGATCGCGCCAGACCCGTGCCGGCGGCCCTTCAAAGCCGGAGGGGCCAGGCGTGTCGAGCAGGGATTTGAGGAACGCAACCGCGTCGGGGCTCAGCATGGCCGACGAATCGTAGCGCGGGCACGACACAGGGGCCAGAGGCTCAACGGTGACGAACGCCAGGGGCGACGCGGCGCGGCGTTCCAATCGCCAAGCGGCAATCGCGGCCGTATGTTGGGCGCATGACCCTTATCTACTTGGCAATCGGGCTGGTGGCCGGAGTACTCTCCGGCCTGTTCGGCATCGGCGGCGGTGTCGTCATCGTCCCCGCGCTCATTCTGCTGGCGCGCATGCCGACGCTGACCGCGACCGGCACGTCGCTGGGCGCGCTCCTGCTACCGGTCGGGGCTCTGGGTGCGTGGACCTATTACAAGAACTCGCATTCTGGACGTCCGGGCTGCCGCGCTGCTCGCTCTCGGACTCGCGGGCGGCGTGTTTTTCGGGGCGACGTTTGCGCAGGGAGTGGCGCCGGGTTCGCTGCGTCGCGGCTTCGCAGTGCTGCTGGTCGCGCTCGCGGTACGGATGTGGATGACCGCCGGGTGACGATCAGATGACCTGACGTCACCCGCGCGTTGGTATCCTGCGCGCGAAGTCCGGAGATGGCGCGGGGAACAACCCCGGGTGCAGAATAGCCGCGATCGTCTCGATGCCGTCCGCAAGGCGGGGGCCCGGCCGGCTGGTCAGGTGATTGGCGTCCAGCGCCCACACGATCCGGTTCCTGGCCCAGCACCACTCGTCCTGCGCCAGGAGTGCGGTGGCTGCCGCCGATGCGCGGTCCACGTCGTACCCGCAGGGCGCCACCAGAATCACCTCGGGATCTCCCGCGGCAATGGCGCCGGCAGTCGTGACAACCGAATGCTGCCCGCCCTCAGCGGCTACGTCGCGTCCGCCGGCGCGGCGCACCATGTCGGGCACCCAATGCCCGGCGACATAGACCGGGTCGCACCACTCGACGACCGCCACGGCCGGCCGCGGCGCGGCGGCGGCCTTGAGCCGGTCATGGACCGCGCGAATTCGAAGGCGGAGCGCTGCTGTGGTGGAAACTCCCTCCGCCCGAGAGCCGATCGCGGTGGCGACCCGCTCGAGATCGCCCAGCATCCCGTCCAGCGTCGTGCCGGCGAGCGTGACGATTGCCGGCGCCGGGGACAGCGTGGCGGCCAGGGCGCGGACATCCGTTTCCCGGACCGCGCAGACCTCGCACAGGGCCTGCGTGATCACGAGGTCGCACGCCAGCGCACGAATGCGCTCCGCGTCCAGCGTGAAGAGCGGAGCGCCTTCCTGGGAGAGTGTGCGAACCCGTTCGTCCACGACTCCGGGTGCATTGTCCCACACCGCGGTGGCGGTGACTCGTGCCAACGGCGGAGCGCCAGGCGGGATGTCGCACTCGTGCGTGACGCCGACCAGGAGGCTCGCGCCTCCGGCAGCGGCTACCATGTCGGTTGCAGCGGGGAGCAGTGAAATGACCCGCATCAGCGATCGCTGGACTGTTCGGGACGGGCGAGATCGGCGCCTGGCCGGCGGGTGCCGGTATTTACAGTAGTGTGGCTTCGGGCTACGCTTGTGGCCGGACGCCGCACACCGGGAGTCGAGATGCGCATTCGATGTTCGCTGAGAATCGTCGCGTTTGCCGCTCCGGCCGTGCTGGCCGCAGCGCCAAATGTGGCGCGCGGACAGGGTTTCGGATTGAACGATATCGGAAGTTGCGCCGTGGCGCGCGCGTACGCGACCACGGGTGCCCCCTGTCGCGATGCGTCGACGATCTACTGGAATCCTGGCGCGGCCGCGACCCTGCCCGGTCTCTCCGTCTACCTCGGCGGCGACATCATCGGCGTGAATGGCGGCTTCACCGCCGACTCGACGCTGCACCACACGGCGGCGAAGGTTCCGACGCTGCTCGTTCCCTCCGTCTTCGTGAACTACGGGATGCACCTCGGCGCCCGCCGGCTGTCGGTGGGGGCCGGCGTGTACGTCCCCTACGGCCTCACCTCCCAGTGGCCGGCGTCGTTTCCGGGGCGGTTCGAAGCACAGACCGCGTCGCTACGCACGATCTACTTTCAGCCGAACCTCGCGATCGAGATCATCCCGGGCGTACTCTCGATCGGGGGCGGGCCGGTGATCGGCCACTCGGACGTCGTGCTGGACCAGGCACTCGATCTCTCGGCTGTGCCGGTGCCCGGAGCGTTCGGCGCCACGTTCGGCCAGTTCGGTGTCCCGCAGGGAACGGCGTTCGGGCTCGCGAAGCTCAGCGGCTCGGCGACCGCGTACGGCTTCAGCGCCGGCGCATTGTTGCGGCCGGGTCACGATTTCCAGATCGGCGCGCGTTTCCTCTCCGCGCTGGCCTTTCACTACGACAATGCCACCGCCCGGTTCCAGCAGGTCCCGACGGGATTGGTGCTCGCGGCCAACAACGCCTTCCAATTGCCGGCCGGCACGCCGGTCGATGCCCTGTTGGCGCCGGAGTTCAGCGACACCGGAGCATTGAAACGGCAAGGCGTCAGCACCCGGATCGTGCACCCGCTGCAGGCTGAAGCGGGGATCGCGTACACAGGCCTGCCGCAGACGACGCTCGATGTTGACTACGCGTACATCGGCTACCAGTCGTTCCAGAATCTGCCCGTTGTCTTCAGCGGGCCCGCCGCTACGGCGGGGCTCAACCGGACGCTGCTCGAGGACTACAATAGCTCCTGGTCGTTGCGCGGGAGCGCCGAGCATATCTTCGGGGAGACCGAGCACGGGATCGCTGCGCGGGCCGGGTTCAGCTACATCTCGACGCCCGCGCCCCAGGAGACGGTGACGCCGCTGCTACCGGATATGAACCGCTACAACCTGTCGGGTGGCCTCGGGTTTCCGCTGGCGCGGATGCTGACACTGGACATTGCCTATCTCCACGTCTTCACGGCTGGCCGGCGAGGACGCCTCTCGGAGCGGACCGATTCCGCGGAGACGGCGGCGGAGCTGAACTCCGGCTTCTATACCCTGGCGGCCGACGTGTTCACGGCCAGCCTGCGACTCCATCTCTGACATGACGTCCGTCACCCGGGGCCTGAGGGATCGACCGATGCCTACGATCCACGCCGCACTCCGGCGCGCAGCGGCGACGGTGCTGCTCGCGGGCGTGCTGGCCGGCTGCGAACATGACGAGCTGGCGGTCCGGCCACGAACACCGGTCAACACCACGCTCTTCGCGAGCTACGTCGCGATGGGCAACAGCATCACGGCCGGATACCAGTCCGGCGGGATCGTCGACTCGACCCAGCGTGAGAGCTATGCGGCGGTGATCGCGCAGCAGGCCGGGACGCGGTTCGCGATCCCGTCCCTTGGGCTTCCCGGCTGTCCCCCGCCGATCGTCAATTTCCAGACGCAGGCCAGGCTCGGGAACGGGACCCCGACGACGTGCAACCTGCGGACGGCGGGGAGCGTCACGGCGGTGCTCAACAACGTGGCGGTCCCCGGTGCCATCACGCTCGATCCGACATCCGTCAGCACCCCGGCGTCGAACGCGCTCACCACGCTCATCCTCGGCGGGAAGACGCAGGTCGCGCGCGCTCTCGATGCGTTGCCGACCTTCGTCTCGATCGAGATCGGCAACAACGATGTACTCTCGGCGGCCGAGCACGGGACCGTGGTGCCGGAAGCGGACATCGGTTCGCCGGGTGTGACGCCCGTGGACAGCGTCGTGGCGTCGTACGCGGCGATGACGGCGCAGCTCGTGACGGCACGGCCGAAGCTCAAGGGCTTGCTGGTCGGGGTGTTCGACGTAACGGCGCTGCCGTCGCTTTTCCCGGCCGAGAGCCTGTACTCGAATCTCACGTTCCAGGCGGAGTTCACCGCTGCCGCAGGCGGATCGGTCACGTACGTGCCCAACTGCGCGGGATCGCACGCGCTTATCGCGATCGGCATCATCCAGTTCTGGAACGAGGCGGGCTTGCCGCCGGTCGTGAGCTGCCAGCCGGGCGTGCCGGTGGAGCCGTACGGTGACTTCTTCGTGCTCGACAGCACGAAACAGCGTGTCATTGGCGAGGCCGTAGCGGGTTACAACGCATACATCAAAGCCAAGGCGGATTCGCTCGGCTGGGCCTATGTCGACCCCAATCTCGCCCTCGGCGCCCTGAAGTTGTCCGGAGCGATCCCCACGTTGCCCAACTTCCTGAGCGCCACAAAGCCATTTGGCCCCTACATCACGCTGGACGGCGTCCACCCCTCCGCGTTGGCGCACAAGATCCTGGCCAACCTCCTCATCCGGGGTATCAACAAGGAATACGGGGTGGCGATCGATACGGTGGGCCACCAATAGGCGTCGATGCGGTAACGTTCGTGGTTGGCCCAGGTCCGCTTTCCTACTCTCCGAATCTGAATCCCATGCTTGCCGTATCACACCGGGTGGCAGCCGCCGGGCTGCTGCTGGCGCTCGCGACGCCGCTCTCGAGTGTCGCGACCGCGCAGATGGCGGCCGCCATCTCCGCTCCGGTCAGCGACATTCGGTACGACGTCACCGCCGACTCCGCAGCGGCGGCCAACCGCCACATTGCGGTGGTGACGACGGTGACCATGGCCGGGCCGGGACCTCTGGTGCTGGCACTCCCGGCATGGACGCCGGGCGCCTACGAGTTGACGTGGTTCTCTCGTTGGGTGGCTGCGTTCTCGCCCGCGACGCCTGACGGCAAGCCGCTGGTATGGGACAAGGTGGACTACGAGACGTGGCGCATCGAGACGGGCGGCGCCAAGACTGTTCAAGTCACGTTCACCTACGAAGCGGATTCGCTCGACAACGCGATGTCGTGGACCCGGCCGGACTTCGTCCTGTTCAATGGGACGAATCTGTTTCTCTACCCAGCCGGCCGCGGGCTCAATTTTCCAGCGACGGTGACCGTGCACACGTCGCCGTCCTGGCTGGTAGCGACCGGTATGACGGCCGGGTCCAGTCCCGGCAGCTACACGGCCCCGACGTACCACGATCTCGTGGACATGCCGTTCTTCATCGGGCGCTTCGATTTCGACAGCGTGCAGACCGGCGAGCGGTGGGTGCGGTACGCGAGCTATCCGGCGGGCAGCGTCGCCGGCCGCGCCGCGCGACAGTCCTCAGGGAACTCGGCCAGGTCATTCCGCCCGAGGCAGCCGTATTCGGCGAAGTGCCCTGGACGAACTACACGGTCATGCAGATCAACGACTCGTCGTTCAGCGGCGCGAGCGGGCTCGAACATCAGAACTCGCATGTGGACGTCGTGGGATTCAGTCTGCTCGACAATCCGTTCATGCCCGGTTTGTACGCGCACGAGATCTTCCACTCGTGGAACGTCAAGCGGATGCGGCCCGCGGAGATGGTCCCGTACCGGTACGACGTGGCGGAGCCGACGCCCTGGCTGTGGGTGAGCGAGGGCATCACCGATTACTACGCCGATCTCGCGCAGGTGCGTGGCGGCGTGATTCCCGACACGGGTTTCTTCCGGTTGACATCGGGCAAAATTGACGAAGTCGCGGAGGTGCCGGCGGTCGCACTCACCGATGCGTCGCTTTCGACATGGGTGCACCCGACCGATGGCACGGGATACATTTATTACCCGAAGGGATCACTCGCCGGATTCATGCTCGACGTGCTGATCCGGGATGCGAGCGACAATCATCAGTCGCTCGACACGGTCATGCGAGCCGTCTACACCGGCACGTACAAGAAGGGGCGCGGTTTTACAGGGAGTGACTGGTGGGGGACGGTGAGCCGGGTCGCTGGCGGCAAGTCGTTTGCGGATTTCAACCGCCGCTTCGTGGATGGCCGGGAGGCATTCCCGTGGGATTCAATCCTGCCGCTCGCCGGACTCCGGTTGGTGTCCGACAGTGTGCGTGAGCCGCGGCTCGGTATCGCGAGCACCATGGATTCCGCCGGCAACGTCAGGATCATGCAAGTCGAGCCGGGATCGGCGGCCGCCGACGCCGACCTGCAGCCCGGCGACATCCTGGTGTCGCTTGCCGGTATTCCCGTGACGGCGGACGATTTCGGCGCGCAGTTTCGGGCGCGATACGCGTCCCGCGGTCCGAGCGCCGATTCAACCGTGGCGGTCGTCGTCCGGCGCGGAGGGCGCACGATCACCGCCCGTGCGCCGCTGCAATTCCGGACGCGCATCGTGCATCGTCTGGAGCCGGATCCTCAGGCGACGCCAAAGGCCGTGCGCATCCGCACTGGAATTCTGCACGGTGTGACGGGGTGAGCCCCGCTCCGGCGGAAACGCTCGACCAACGCGTCGATGTCGAGACACCCGAGCAGGTGGTGCTCTCGTATACGATCGCGGGCATCGCATTGCGGGGTGCAGCCGCGCTGATCGACTACGCGGTCCTGTCGGTGATGATGTTGCTGCTTGTGTTGGCCCTTGTGCCATTTGCGTCCCGGCTCCGGTCAATGGCATGGCCGCTCGCGATCTTCACGGTCGTGGCGTTCTGCATTTACTGGGGCTACTACGTCCTGTTCGAAGGGTTGTGGGACGGGCAGACGCCAGGGAAACGGCAACTCGGCCTCCGCGTGGTGCGAGACGGCGGGTACTCGATCACATTCGGCGCGTCAGCCGTCCGCAATCTCGTCCGATTCATCGACATGCAGCCCGGAGTGGTGTTCGGCGCCTACAGCATTGGGATACTGAGCGCCGTACTCTCGCGATCCGGCAAACGACTTGGCGACTACGCCGCCGGACCATCGTGGTCCGCGAGCGCGCGGTCACGATCTCGTCCGGCGACTCACCACCGGTTTCGGCCGGCATTGCTTCGGAGCCGGCTGGCGCGCTGGCGGCGGCGCTCACCGACGACGAGTACGCCCTGCTCGACCGCTACATGGCGCGACGCAACTCGCTCGACGTGAATCGTCGCGCGCAGTTCGCCGAACAACTGGCCGTCCGTTTCAGGGACCGCCTGCCAGGTGTTTCGGGCAGCGACAGTGCGGTGCTCGCGACACTGTACGAGCACGAGCGAGCGGCCCGGGCCCGCGGCGCTGCCGGACGCTCGGGCACGGGTGCCGCGCGCGAGCAGAACGCGATCGTCGCCGCGGGAGCCGCCCGGTGGCGGGATTTCGCGACGATGCTCACCATTGCGCAGCACCGGGGCCTTGGCAGCATGTCGGAAGCCGAGGTGAGTGCGTTCGTGGCACGATACCGCGAACTGGCGGGCGACCTGGCGCGGCTCCAGACCGCCAGCAAGGGCCGCGAGATCGACTCGGTGTTCTATCTCAGCCGTCTGGTCGCCGGCGGCCACAACCTGTTGTATCGCGACCGGCGTCTCACGGCGACCGCGGCGCGGGAATACCTGACCATCCTGGTTCCTCGGGAACTCCGCCGTTCGGCCCTGCCGATCGGCATCGCCGCGCTGCTGTTGTTCGGTCCGACCGCGATCAGTTGGGTGGCGGTCGTGCGCGACCCGGACGTCGCGAAGCAGTTTCTCCCGCAGTCGATGCTCGACCGTGCCAGCGGCGGAGTCGAGCGCGCGAGAAAGCATGAGGGGTACATTGCCGATTTCGGCGAATTGCGCCCGCTGGCCGCGACCGGGATCATGACCAACAATATCAACGTCACCTACCTGGCGTTCGCGGGCGGGATCCTCGGCGGGCTGGGTACAGTCGCCGCGCTCGTGTTCAACGGCATTCAGTTCGGCGGCGTGCTGGGTCTCTATCAGCACTATGGGATTCTGCCGCTCATTTTCGCGTTCGTCGCTCCGCACGGCGTGCTGGAGCTGAGTGCGATCGCGATCGCGGGAGGCGGCGGATTGCTGATCGCATCCGCACTGCTCCTCCCGGGGGCGATGACGCGCCGGGAGGCGCTCGTCATCCGGGGGCGCCGCGCCATCCGTCTCATCGCGGCGTCGACGCTGATCCTCGTTGTCGCCGGCACCCTCGAGGGATTCGTGTCGCCGATCCCCTGGTGGTCACTCAATCAGAAGCTGCTGGTCTCGGGACTGACGGCGCTGGCGCTCGCGTTGTACGTCAACCTGGATCGCGGACGCGCGATCACCAATCCCGGCCGGCAGCCCGAGACGGCCTAGCGCACGTAGGATGCGCCGTTGATGTCGATCGTGGTTCCGGTGGCGTGCGGGGCGAGACCGGACGCGAGAAAGGCGGCGACGTTGGCGACGTCTTCCGGTCGTGCCATGGAGCCGAGAGGGATATCGCGAGTGAGCGCGTCGAGGCCCCTGGCCTGAATCGCGGGGCGTGCCATGTCGGTCAGCACCCACCCTGGTGCAATGCCGTACGCGACCACGTGCTCGCGTCCGAATCCCCGCGCGATGCTCTTGGTAAGGGCGACGACGGCGCCTTTGGACGCCGCGTAGTGCATATAGTCGGGCTCATCTCCCCGGAAGGCCGCGCGGCTCGCGATGTTGATGATCGTACCGCCTCCCCGCGACCGAAAATGCAGGAGCGCCTCCCGGCAGACGTCCGCGACCGCCATCACGTTGACCTGCAGGGTCTCGCGCCACATCGCTTCCCACTGTTCCAGCGGATCCTCGATCCGGGTGGAGGTCGCGACGGCGGCGTTGTTGACGACCACATTGACGTGCCCTTGCCACGCGACGGACTCCTTCCACAACTGGGCCACGGCGCCCGGCACGGCGAGGTCGGCGTGTACGAGGTGGCATTGGCCGGCCTGGCGATTCCGCGGCAACCGCCTCGGCCGCGTCGCGATGCCTTCCGTAGTGCAGCACGACCTGTGCACCGGCGCGGGCGAGGGTGCGCACGATCACGGCACCGATGCCGCGGGAGCCGCCGGTGACGAGGATCACGCGGCCGGTCAGATCGATCACGGTCTTTGTTCCCGGACCAGGCCGGGCTCCCGCTTGATTATGAGATAGCGAACGGCGCAGCCGTCGCCGTCAACTCCCGGTGCCGCGCGAACACCTCGCGCATGGCATCCCCGTCGGGGGTGGCCTTCACGGGATGCACAGCGAGCATGCCACGAGTGATCAGCGCGTCGGCGCCGAGGGGGACAGGTGGCAGGAATTGTAACCACACGCTCGCGTGAGATGCACTCTCGTCGAGATCGATGAGGCGGTGGCCGACAGCGCGCACGCCGAGGCCGAGGAGGACGTCCATCTGAACCGTGAGCGCGCGAAAGCCGTCGGGGACGGCGAGGAATCCCGAAGCCGCCAGCGCCCGCAGGGTGTCGCCATGGATCGCGGCCAGGGCGCCGAGCACGTGTTCGCCGAAGACGTATCCATGGCGTCGCGCGGCCGGAATGTATCGCGCCCAGTACGGCCAGCCGATTCGCACCGCGCGCCACGTCTTGTGTGGGCCGACCGGGAGGAAATCGATCAGCATGTTGCGGCGGATGTGGCCGAAGACCCGTGGCCGGCCGCCGGCTCGACCCGGTACGCGCCGACGATCCCGGGGCCCGACAGCTCGAACCGCGCGCGGATCCGTTCGAGGAGGTCGCCGCCGAGCAGGCAGGTGTCGGGGTCGATCTTGATGGCGATCTCGACGTCCGGATCCTGCCGCGCGATCGTCTCGAGCAACCCGAACGACGACGCCGCAATTCCCCGGTAGCCGCGGTGTCGTGGGTTGCGGAGGAGATGCCCCCCGTGCGTCGCAACCCATTGCTCCAGCATGGGATACGTGCCGTCGCAGGTATGATCGTCGAGAATCCACCGGCTGGCGCCGGGGAAAAACGCGGCCACGCTCTCGAGCGTGTCGAGTGCAATGCGGCCTTCGCCAGGGCCGACAGCCATGGCGAACGCGACCCCGTTTCCGCTCAGTTCTTGAGCCTTCACCCGTGCGGCTCCCGTGCTGTAACGGTCTCTACAGGATGAGGACGCTAGGGCAATCGCGCCAGTCTGTTTGGGGTGAACGGTACTTTTTGGGGCCAAATGCCACCCCGAGTGTGTTGGGGGCCCTTCGGAGGCCCGGCACCGCCCACACCCTGGGGCCAGCTTCTCCCCTCAGCCCGACCCCGGACCGACCACCACTGTGAGGCCGGTCCCAGCCTAACTCTCAGACTGACGGGTGCTGCTCGTGGAAACCGGTGGCATCCTGGTACGCGCGGGCGAAGGCCAGAAGCCTGGCCTCGCCGTGGAGGGGCCCGAGGAACGTGAGACTGACTGGCGTACCTGGACCGCCATATTCGGCGCCCGGCTCGGCGCTGAACGCGGGTGCGTCGTCGCCGCGGAATCCGTTCGGCAGGATCAGGGCGGGGTGGCCGGTGAGATTCGTGACGACCAGTTGGACCGAGAATGTCGGTGCGACGACCACATCGAAACGATCGAAGATCGCGGCCATTTGCTCGATGCCCATCATGCGGGCGCGATTGGCCTGGATGTACTCGACCGCCGGGATGAATCGCGCGGTGCGGAACGAGTTTGGCCAATCGTTGGGCCCTTGGCTGGTCAGCAGTTTGTCGCGGCCCGACCGGGTGAGATCATTGAAGGAGGCGGCCGCCTCGGCCAGCAGCACGGAGCGCATCGCGGCCCACGGGAGCTTGGGCAACTCCACTGGAGTCATGGTTACTCCCATGGCCCGGAGTTTCGCGAGCGCCGCCGTCCCGAATTTCCTGTCGTAGTCGGCGTGGCTCTGGTTCGCGGCCTGCTGACGCTGCGCCGTCTCGCGGCGCTTCTTGTCCTCTGCGCTGCCCGCTGTGTCGGACGACGCGGCCGGCGGCTGAATCGGCGGCGCCGCGAAGTCGGCTTCGAGAACACCGACACGTAGTGTCCGCCAGTCGATCGAGGCATCCCAATTGAAGGCGCTCGGATGGACGGTGCGGTCGTGGCCGTCGGGGCCGTGAATGGCGTCGAGAACGATCGCGCAGTCCTCGACCGATCGGCAGATCGGGCCGAGTTTGTCCATTGACCAGGACAACGCCATCGCACCAGTGCGCGGGACGAGTCCGAACGTCGGGCGGAGCCCCGTACAACCACAGCGCGTTGACGGTGATGCGATGGACCCGAGCGTTTCCGACCCGATGCTGAACGCGACGCACCCGGCAGCGGTCGCCGACGCGGGTCCCGCCGACGATCCGCTCGAGCCCTGTTCGGTCCTCCAGGGATTCCGGGTAATGCCGCCGTACCACACATTGCCCAGTGCCAGCGCACCGAGCGTGAGCTTGGCGATGAGGATCGCACCCGCGGCATTCGAGCCGCTGCACGACCGTGGCGTTCTCATCGATCATCTGGTGCTCGAAGCCGCCGGCGCCCCATGTCGTCGGGTAGCCTTTGACGGCGAGCAGATCCTTGGCGCCCCATGGGAGACCGTGCAGCGGTCCGCGGTACTTGCCAGCCGCGATATCGCGATCGGCTTCCGCGGCCTGCGCACGGGCGCGGTCTGCGGTGAGCGTGATCACACAGTGCAACCTGGGGTCGAGCCGGCCGAGCCGGGCGAGATACATGTCGGTCAGCGCGGCCGACGAGATCTTGCGGCCTTTCATCAGTGTGGCCAGGTGCCGCACCGTGGCATAGCAGAGGTCTTCGATGTTGCGCGGGACGTCGCGCGTCGCGATCACGCGGGGTGCCGACATCCGCATTGGCGCCTTTGCGACGGGTACCTTCGCGGCGGGCGGTGCCGGATTGAAATCGAGAGCGGGCGCGACCGAGTTCGGCAGGTGCAGGTCGTGGATCGCGTCGTAGCCGTCCACGAAGTCGTTGAGGCTACCGAGCATGGCGTCCCGGTATTCGGGAGGGATCGGCACGTCGGCAATGATCGCGGCCTGCTCGATCATGTCCTTCGTGACGGTGCCGGTCCGGTGCGCGAGCGCCCAGAGTGTGCCGGGGAACAGGCTGGCGCCCAATCCCATCCGTGAGCAGGCGGCGAGAAACAACCGGCGATCGAGCATGCGGACGACCTCAGTGCCCGGATCGCGGCCGGGAAGCGGCGCGCGCGGGACGTCGTGGTGGGTCATTGGGGACCGGGCCGCACGGCGAACATTGGCAGCACCGGCCAGGGTCGAAACAGCGCGGCAAACCTACTGGTGTGCGGGGCGACCGGCCAGACCGCCTGGATGGGGGCCTACTTCAGCGTGAGGGCACCCCAAGAGCCACGGCGCCGCGAAACCTGGACAGGTCCGGCAACGTAGTTCCGCTACTGTCCTCCGTCCCGGGCCACTTGCTGATTCTCGACGCGGTTCGCCTGGCGCTCGCCCAGATTCGAGCCCAGAAGCTCCGAAGCTTCTTCACGCTCCTCGGTGTGACCGTGGGCGTGATGTTTCTCATCGGCGTGGTATCGGTCGTCAGCGGGATGGCGCGATACGTCGAAGAGGATTTTGGCGGCAAGTTCCTGGGCATCAATACGTTCAACCTGCGCCGCTACCCGGACATCAACACCGGTGACGTGTCGGACGCCACGTGGCGGCGATGGCAGCAGCGCCCCAAGGTCACCGTCGAAGATGCCGAGGCCGTCCGGGCAGCCCTGCCACCTGGTATCCGGTGGTCGCTGCACGACGCGCGGTGGTACACGCCGCGATCCGCGTTTTCCCGAGGTGGCCCGCAGAACATGGTCCAGGCCGTATCGGCCGATTTCTTCGCGATCAAGAATCTCAAGGTCACGAAGGGCCGGCTGTTCACGGCCGAGGAAGATGCGCGCGGTACGCCAGTGGTCGTCATCGGTACCGAGACGGCGAGCGAACTCTTTCCACACCTCGATCCGATTGGCCGCGAGCTCCGGATCGACGGTCTTCCCTTCACCGTGATCGGGCTCCTCGAGACGCAAGGCACGGTGTTCGGCATCTCGCTCGACCGCCAAATTTTCGGCCCTTTCAATTCGCCGATGTCGCGCGCCGACCATGCGCGTGCGGGCCTCTACGGCGTCGTGGTCCAGGGTCCTTCGGAGGATGCGCTCAGGGACTCGGAAGAGCGCGCCCGCGAGGTGATGCGCCGCCGCCATCATCTGCGGCCCGCGGAACCCGACGATTTCGTCTTCGAGACCTCCGACTCCGCGCTGTCCGACTGGCTGCAAATCAAGACGTTTCTATTCTGGGGCGGGCTGCTCCTGCCGTCCGTGGGACTGATCGTGGGAGCGATTCTCATCATGAACATCATGCTCGTGTCCGTGACCGAGCGCACGCGCGAGATCGGGATCCGGAAATCGCTCGGGGCGCGGCGGCGGGACATCCTCAACCAGTTTCTCGTCGAGGCCACGACACTGAGCATGCTCGGCGCGACCGCCGGCATCGGATTGGGTGTGGCACTCTCGCGGCTCGTCGCGACGCTGTCGCCGCTGCCGGCGACCATCGCGCCCTGGTCGCTGGCCGCGGGCGTGATTGTCGGTGCGGGCGTCGGGATCGCGTCCGGCGTGTATCCCGCGTCGCGCGCCGCGCGGCTGGATCCCATCGTTGCGCTGCGCTCCGAATGACCACCGAGGAGGCGGCGAGCGCGCCCTGGGCGACCCGGATCGCCCGGGCGGTTCTCGGACTCGGGGAGGGTGCCGCGATCGCGCTCGATGCGATTCGTGCGAACCGTCTGCGAGCCGGTCTCACGATTCTGGGGATCGCCGTCGGCGTGTTCGTCGTCACGGCGATGTCCGCCGCGGTCCACGGCATCGATTCGGGAGTCGAGGCGAGCCTGGCGGCGGCGGGACCGACGACGTTCTTCGTTACCCGGTGGCCGATCGCGGTCAACAGTTGCTCGGGTGATGCGGGCAGCTGTCCGTGGCGCCACAACAAGCCGCTCTCGGTCCGCGAAGTCGCGATCCTCAGCGCGCTTCCGACGGTGCACGCGGTGATCGCCCACACCAACACGACCGCCGTCGCCAAGGTCAACGACCGCGTGCTGAGCGCGGCCAACGTCGATGCCTATACGGCGGCCTGGCTGGAAGTCGATCCGGGATCCGTCGTATCGGGGCGCACGTTCACGCCGCGGGAGAACGACGACGCGGCCGCAGTGGCCATAGTCAACGACATCGTGGTCAAGGACCTGTTTCCAGATGGCAGCCCTGTCGGCAAGACGATCATGCTCGATAACCACCCCTTCCAGGTCATCGGGATCTACCAGTCGCACGGGAATTTCTTCGACCCCGCGAACAAGCCGAAGCTGATCGTCCCATTCGAGACGGCGCGGCGGCTGCTGGCCGTGGACATCCACTGGATGGATCTCACCATCAAGCCGCGCGAGGGTGTCGCGCGCGACGACGCCATGGACGACGCGACGGCGGCATTGCGGATTCACCGCGGCCTGCGTCCGGCGGTCGAGAACACGTTCTTCCTGTACGGCCAGGAGAAAGTCCTGGAGTTGTACAACAAGACCGTGTTCATCTTCTTCCTCGTGATGATCGTGCTGTCGGGGATCGGGTTGCTCGTCGGCGGCGTCGGGGTCGTGGCGATCATGATGATCAGCGTCACTGAGCGCACCCGGGAGATCGGCGTACGCAAGGCTCTTGGCGCCACACGTGGCGCGATCCTCTGGCAGTTTCTGGTGGAGGCGGTGACCCTCACGACGATCGGCGCGATTGTTGGCCTCGCGGTGGGCGCGGCGGCGAGTGCGGCCATCCGCGCGGCCACGCCGGTCGAAGCCACCATTCCGCCCGTCGCCATCGCCGCCGCACTCATTGTGAGTGCGGTGACCGGCGTGTTTTTCGGGCTGCTTCCCGCCCTGCGGGCCTCGCGGCTCGATCCGGTCGCCGCGCTGCGCTACGAGTAGAAGCCGGTCGCGGCGCCGCATGCCGGCGCCGCCCTACATCTCGATCGCGACCTCCGGGCCGGCTTCTCCGAGGCGCACGATGTCGCCGGTATGCAGCAGCACCGGCTCCGTCACACGGTCGCCGTTACGAAAAGTGCCGTTCCGGCTTCCGAGATCAGCGAGCAGATAGGCCGGCGGATCGAGGTAGACAGGAATGATGCGGGCGTGGTGGCGGCTCACCTGGTCGTCGAACCGCGCATCGAAGCGCACCGCAGCGGACGGGGCGCGTCCAAGGATCAACTCGCGATGCGCGCCGATCGGCACGACATCCACCTCCGTCGCCCGCGTGCCGCTGATGTGCCGAAAGATGAGGTTTGGCATACTCGTCTCGCCGGTCCGGAGAGTACCGTGCCGCCTACCTGATAGAGCGGGATTATCGGGCCTGGGGGCTCATGATGCCGGTGCGGGCACGAGCTTCGCCCGGTACGCGGCGGCCTTGGCCGGCTGGCCCCAGGCGTCGTACAGCGCGGCGTAGCGCTTGTAGTTGATCTGCATCTTGGGATTCGCGGGCGCGACCGCGGCGCCGAGAATCACGTTCGCGTCATCGAGCAGCGCTTCCGCCTTGGCGTACTGCTTGACGAACACGTCGTGATCGGCCAGGACGCCGTCCGCGCTCGCCACGATCCAGCTTCCCGCGTAGTACTTCTTCCGGAGCTGCAGGCTCTCCTCGAGCGCGCGGCGTGCGCCCGTCGTGTCGCCCTGCTTGTCGAGGGACCGGCCAAGGGTCTGGAGAGCGGCCGCGATCGCCAGATGGCTCTCGGGCAGCACGCGGCCCCGGAGCGCCAGGATCTGCCGGCTCATGTCGGCGGACTCCTGATAGCGACCGCGGTCGTAGACGAAGAATGAGTAGTTCATCAACGTCAGCGTGTAGTCCGGATGCTCCACGCCCAGCAGCTTGCGGCGAAGGGCGAGTACCTCGACGTACGCGCTTTCGGCTGCCGCCGTCTTTCCCTCCATATCGAGTGAGGTGGCCAGCGGGTCGAGCACGTTGGCGACGAGCACATTCGGTTCGGGATGGTTGTGCTTGAGAATCGCGGCCGCGTGACGCAGCATCGAATCCGATTCTGTCATGTGGTTCTGCTCACCAAGGGCGACCGCGACACTGGCCATCGTCTGGGCCACGACGTCGGAGTTCGGTCCGAGCAGCGTGATCTGAATCGCGAGCGACTGCCGGTGCAGGCGTTCCGCCGCGGCGAAGTCACCCTTGCCGTGCGCGACGCTTCCGAGATTGTCGATCAGCGATGCGAGAATCGTGTCCGGGGCGCTCGAGATGGTCTTCTGGATCGCGAGGCCCTGCTGGAAGAGACTGTCCGCGCGGTCCAACTGCCCCTCGTAGTTCGCGGCGTTGCCCAGATCACGCAGCGCGAGCACGACCGGCTCACTGCGCGGGCCCGACACCGTGCGATGGAGCTCGAGGGCGGCGCGCAGGTGCTGCTCGGCGTCGGCGTAGCGGCCGAGCGACAGGTAACTCTGTCCGATCACCGTCTCCAGCACGGCATGCACGTCCGGTTGCGCGGCGAGCTCAATGTCGGCTCGGCGGCCTGCCGAATCGAGGACATCCGACACCGGAACATCGCGCCCCCCGGTCGCGGGGCGAACGGAGCTCAGGAGCGTGCGGAGAAACCCGTTGACGCGTTCGGCCCGCATCTGTGCGGCGCGCGCACGATGCGCCTGGTCCGCGGTGGCGATGACGCCGCCGATCAGCGCGACGACGACGAGTATCGACGCCGCGACCGCCGTGCGGTTCCTGCCGACGAATTTCCGCAGGCGGTATCCGGCCCAATCGCCGTGGGCCTCGACCGGGAGTCCGGTGACTTCCCGCCGCACGTCTTCGGAGAGGGCGCCGGCGGATGCATACCGGCGTTCCGGTTCGGGACGAAGGGCCATCAGCGCGATGTTGTCGAGCTCACCCTGCAGGCGGCGGCGCAGGCGGCCGGCGGCGCGCTCCCCGCGCTGCGCGGCCGCGCCGGCCGTCACAACGCTGCTGGGCCGCGGGACCGGTACCTCGAGGACGGCGCGCATGATGTCCACGAGGGCGCGGCTGGTCACGACGTGCGGGCGGCGTCCGGTGAGGAGCTCGAACAGGACGGCGCCGAGTGAGTAGACATCGGAGGCCGTGGAGAGGGGGTCGCCGCGAATCTGTTCGGGGCTGGCGTATTCCGGGGTGAACGGCCTGGTGTCGCCGCGCGTGAGCGGCAGCGCATCGTCGCTCGTGCCCGATCCCACGAGCTTGGCGATGCCGAAGTCGAGCAGCTTGGCGGTGCCGTCGGCGGTAACCAGAATGTTGCCCGGCTTGATGTCGCCGTGGACGACGAGGTTCTTGTGCGCGTACTGCACGGCGTCGCAGACCTGCCGGAAGAGCGCCAGCCGCGCATCGACCGAGAGGCGCCGCCCGTCACACCATGTCGTGATCGGCTCGCCCTCGACGTATTCCATGACGAGAAACGGCCGCCCGTCGGGCGTGACGCCGCCATCGAGCAGCGTGGCGACGTTGGGATGTTCGAGCTTGGCGAGGATCTGGCGCTCGCGGCGGAACCGCGCGAGCGTGAGCTCGGAGTCCAGACCGCCCTGCACCAGCTTGATCGCGACGCGCTTGCGATACTGGTCCGCGCGCACGCCCTCGTACACCGCCCCCATCCCTCCCATCCCGATGATGCGCACGACCTCGTATGGGCCGAGGCGTTTGCCGACCAGACCATTGGCCGGGGGTTCGCCGTACTGGATTCCGCGACCGAATGCCGGCCCACGAGTGTTTCCCGGCTCCTCGGCTGCGGCCACCAGATCCTGGACCTCTTCCCGAGTCGGGACGTCCCAGCCGGTGGCGTTCGCGAGAAACGCGTTGCGCTCGCCTGGCGGACGGTCCATCACCGCGTCGAACAACTCGCGGAGGCGGCGCAGGCGTTCGGGTGCGCTAGGCATCCCGGGACGCCGCGGCATCTGGACCGAGCTCCTTGGAGAGCCACGCTCTCGCGAACTGCCAGTCGCGTTTGACGGTCGCCGGAGATACTCCCAGAGCGGCGGCGACCTCCGGAATCTCGAGGCCGGCGAAATACCGGAGTTCCACCACCTGCGCCCATCGCGGCTCGGCGGCACCAAGGCGGTCGAGCGCGTCGTCGAGCGCGAGCATGTCGACGGCGGGCTCCGCGCCTCCGGCAATCGCTTCGTCGAGGGTCACGTGGAGGGGACCCCCGCGTTTCTGCGCATTGCGGGCGCGTGCGTGGTCGACCAGCACCCGGCGCATGGCCTGGGACGCCGTGCGCAGAAAATGCGTCCGGTCCTGGGCCGACAGTGGTGTGGTGCCTGCCATGCGCAAAAACGCCTCGTGTACGAGCGCCGTCGGCTGCAGCGTATGGTCAGGCCGCTCGCGGCGCATGTGCCGTCCGGCGATTTCCCGGAGCTCGGCGTAGAGCAGTGGTAGCAGGCGGCCGAGGGCCGCCTCGTCACCACGCCGGGCATCGTCGAGCAACCGGGAAACAGTATCGGCGCGGGCCGGCTCTGGTGGCATCCGCTGCCACGGTAGGCCCGGGCGGCGGTTTCGTCAATCCGTCCCCGGATTCCGGGAGTGATGGTATGCGTGAAAGCGGCCCAACCGCGCATCTATCGATGGCGCTCGAGCTGGGTCCAGTTACCCCGGTAGACCCTCGACGGATTGAAATTCGGATCATCGTTGAGGATCACGGTGCCGTTGCTATTGGTCCACGAGTGGCCGTAGCCCGCGCTCAGCTCCATCCGTTCGTTGGTGTTGGGATCGGTATACCACTCGACCTCGCGCTGCGCCTGCGAGAACTCGGCGGCATTGCGGTCTTCCATGACGGAGACTTCCTGCCCGTGCTGGATGATCGCGTCGCCCTGCTGCGTCTGGGCGTCGTGCATGATGCGCTGGCGGTCCATGACACCCTGCTGCTGCGCTCCGCTGATGTTCGCGAGGACCTGCTGTGCGGCGCTCAGCCACTGCGAGTTCTGGCGCAGTGATGCCAGCATCGTCTCGTACAAGTCGGCGCGCGCGGCGAGCTGTCCGGCCGGCGCGCGAATCGCAAACAGGCGCTCGGCCAAGATCGTGTAAGTGTTCGATCCCGTCATCATGCCCTGACTCAGTCCGGCGGCGGAGGGCGCCTGCTGCACGACCACGTCGATCTGCGCCATGAGCGCTTCCTCGACCGGCTGGCCGTTGATCTCGTACGAGATCTTCACCTCGCCCACCTGCGATCGCACACCGGAGAAGAGCCCCATCCGGAGGTACTGCGCATTGTCGGACTCCATCTTTGCCTGAGCGGCGCGCGTCAGCTCCGGCAGCATGTTGGCCGACACGATCCGTGCGTTGGGCCGCATGCGGGGGATAATCGCGTTGCGAATGAAATCCGTTGGACTCGCCACCTGGCTGATGTCGCACGGCCGCATCGACTGAGGTTGCTGCGCCGACGCCTGCTGCATGATCCCGCGAGTCTGCGGGTCGTCCATCCACGTCCAGGTGTACGTGGGGAACCACTCGAATCCGGAGAGACCGTCCGGGCTCGTGGCCCTACCGGATGTCGTCATCAGATTCTGCGTGCAGCCGGTGGGCGGGCCCCACTGCACCCGGCCGTCGAACTTCCAATCCGACGGCATCAGCACACTGCCGGCTTCCATCGGGTGCTCGAAGCCGGATTGGTCGACCAGTTTGGCCCAGCGCATCAGATAACGGTTGCCGGACGATTGGGTACCTGCTGGCACCTGCCCCGGTATTTGCCCGGAGGACTGGCCATACCGCGGCGGCCGCGCCGTCCGTGACGGCTGTCCCGTGGCGGGCGTGACCGAGTCCCCGTTGATGTACTGATCGAACCGGTCGGAGGCGGATTGCTGCTGCTGTTGCTGCTGTTGCTGCTGTTGTTGCTGCTGTTGGCCGGACGACTGCGCGTTGCAGGCGCTGGCAACCGCGAACAGGACGGACACCTTCAATAACACCGATGGGACGAGCGGCAGAGCGCGCATTGATGGGACCGGGGAGGGGGAGAAAAAAGGGAAAGACGCTACGGGTGGTTGCGTTCCATCTCGGTCCACGTGCCGTTGAAATACTTCGACGGATTGAAATTCGGATCGTCGTTCAGGATGTATTCGCCATTGCCGTTGGTGTACGTGTGCCGGTACCCGTAGCTCATCTCGACCTTCTCGTGCGTGTTCGGATCGGTGTAGTACTCGAGCCCCCGCTGCGTCTGCGCGAACTCCTCCGACTGCGTGTCTTCTGCCGCCGAGATCTGCTGGTATCGCTGGTTGGCCGCTTCGCCCTGTTCCTGCTGCATGTCACTCTGGATCTTGTTCCGATCGGCAACGCCCTTCTGGATGATCCGGGTGGTGTTCTGGAGCACCTGTGCCATCTTCGCCTGCCACTGCGGATTCGAGCGGATCGACCCGAGCATCGTGGCGAACAGGGCGGGCTGCGAGTCGAGCTTGCCGGCCGGCGTGCGATAGGCGAAGACGCGGTTGGCGGTCGCGTTATACCAGTTTCCGTTGTTGCCGAATCCCGGCTTGGAGATCACCTGGACCGTCGCCATGATCCACTCCTCGACGGGGTGCCCATTGATCTCGTACGCGATCTTCACTCGTCCAGCATCGACGCGGACCCAGTTGTACAAGTGGGCCTGCATCAACCCCGCCGCCTGATTCTGGGCCTGTTCCTGCAGCGCCTGCGCGAGCTTGGGCATCGGTTCGGCGGCCACGACGCGGGCGTTTGGCCGCCATTTGGGAAGGATCTGGCGCTTGATGTAATCGATCGCGCCGATCAGCGGTTCGGCGGGACAGCCGCCGGCGCGCGCGGCCCACTGCTGCTGGCGGGGATCATCGTACCACTGCCACGTGTGTACCGGGAAGAAATTGAATCCCGACAGCGTGTCTTTGCTCATCGCCCCTCCCGCCGTCTTGACCATCTCGGGCGGGCATCCCTTTACGGCGCCCCACGCGACCACGCCCTCGAACTTCCAGTCGACCGGAGTGAGTATCCGGGCCGCTTCCATCGGCTGGGCAAAGCCGTACTGGTCGATGAGCTGGGACCAGTGGAGGACATAATGGGCCTTGTCCAGCGGTTCGGCCGCGGCAGTCTGGGTGGCCGGTGCAGGTCTATGCACCGCTTGCTGCGCATGTGCCGGTACGGCGGCTGCCATCAGCGCGAATCCTGTTATCCAACGCGGCCGAAACATGAGGGTAACCTCGCGGGGTCCGGTGAGCGGGACCGGATCCATGGTGGAAGCCGGCAAATGCGACGATCGGGGCGGCTGGTCCGGGATGGGTTGAGGGCGCCCCTACCTACCAAGGCGTATTTCTCGGTCTCGGCGGCTCACGGCGTCTGATCCTGGCCGCGGCGCGGCGAGACAGCCCGCGCCGCCTTACCAGGAAAAGCGCAGATCGCGCCAGGAACGGCCCAACGGGGGGGCGAGCGGCCGCGCGCTAGCCAACCGTCCGTCGCGACAGTAGAAAGGATACCGGAAAAGGCGACAGCATCCGGTACCTGCAGGGCATGGAGGATGGAGAATCGTGATTCTGACGCGTTGGGCGATCGGCGGACTCGCGGCCGCGATCATCGGCGCCGGTAGCGCCCGGGCGCAGGTGAGCGCCGGAAACGACTTCGTGATACGCGACTTTCACTTCGCGAACGGTGAAACCTTGCCGGAGCTGCGACTCCACTACCGGACATTCGGCACCATCCGCCGGAACGGCGCGGGCCAGGTCGTGAACGCGGTTCTCATCATGCACGGAACCGGGGGTGCGGGGACGCAGTTCATCCGTCCGGAATTCTCGGGCCAGCTTTTCGGCTCGGGGCAACTGCTCGATACCGCGCACTATTTCATCATCCTGCCCGACGACATTGGGCACGGCGGGTCGAGCAAGCCAAGCAACGGGATGAAGGCGGCGTTCCCGCACTACGCGTACGCCGACATGGTGGCGGCGGAACACGCCCTCGTGACCGAGGGTCTGCACGTCAATCATTTGCGGCTCGTCATGGGCACCTCGATGGGCTGCATGCACTCGTGGATGTGGGGCGAGCAGTATCCCACGATCATGGACGGTCTGATGCCGCTCGCCTGCGCACCGACGCAGATCGCTGGGCGCAACCGCATGTGGCGCGACATGGCCATGGACGACATCCGCGATGATCCCGCGTGGAACTCGGGGAGTTATGAGACGCAGCCGGCGGGGCTGGCGGCGGCATTGCGGGTCGAGTTACTGGTCTCGAGCAATCCGATCCAGTATCAGCTCAACGGTCCGACGCGCGATTCGGCGGATCATTTCCTCGACTCACGTCTCCGCACGATGGTGGCATCCAGCGACGCCAACGACCTGCTGTACCAGATCGCATCCTCCCGGGACTACGATCCGTCGGCCCACCTCGATCAGATCGTGGCTCCTGTCCTTGCGATCAACTCGGCAGATGACGTGATCAATCCGCCAGAGCTCGGCCTCATGGAGCGGTTGATGCCCCGCGTGGCGCACGGGCGCTACGTGCTGCTTCCATTGAGCGACGCGACGCGCGGGCACGGCACGCACACCATGGCGGCGGTATGGAAGTCCTATCTGGAGTCATTCCTCGCGACGCTGCCTGCGCGGTAGCGATTCGCAGACGAGACGTCGCGCTTCATCGGTGCATACACCTGTGAGCATACCTGGAGGATCAGCGTCCATGACGTGCCGGCGTGCGTTCTCGTGGCGGGTGGGCGAGGGGCTGTTGCGGGGATCCTGGGGCTTGTTGCTCGTGGCGGCGAATGTCGCGGCGCTGAGCGCTCAAGCGACAACACATCCGGCGTTCCGCGAGCCAATCGCTGCCGGCGACACGGTGCAAGTCGATGCACCGCCCGGCATCCCGACGATCAGCCGCGCACGCGTCGTCGATCTTCGCCCATTGGCGATGGTCGTGCACGCCGACGGCGCGACGAGTGACCCCGTTGTGCCCTACAAGCAGATCAAGTGGTTGGCCGTGCGCCGGGGGACGCGCGGGCACACCGTTGCGGGCGGGTTGATCGGTCTCGCAACCGGGGCGGTGATCGTCGGCGCCATCTACTCGATTCGAAATCAGAAGTCGGGGAATCTGGGATCGACACTATCCCAGGTCGCCGCCATCGGCGCCGGGACCGGTGGAATTATCGGCGGAGTTGTCGGAACGACGATCAGAAGCGATCGCTGGGTGCCGGTCATCAACAGAGAAGGAGTGGAGCAGGTCGAAGTGCGTGAAAGTGCGGATGTGCCTCAGTTTGCCGAGGGCCACCACCCGTGAGGCGATTCGATTTCCAATCTCGAGACTGGCGAGGGCCGATGCAACGCAGGCAAAGAATGATCCGGCAGTGGCGGACGCTCGTGATGGGAGCCGCGTTCGCAGCGGCTGCGGGCGTGACACCGCTCGGTGCGCAGTCGAATCCCTACACCGATTCTCTGTTGGCGACAGTACGGTTGCTCGGACACGCAATCCCCGGCGAGCTGCCATCCGCCATCGGTTATCTGAGCGTGGTCGACGACTCGGTACCGGAATCCGACTTCGTGGGTGGCGCGCCCAAGACGCGGACTTTCGAGGTCACGCCCGTCTTTCAGGTCCGCTTTCGCGCGGGATGGGTGATGGTGGACGCGGGGATGAGCCACAAGGCGGCGGGGAACGATGGCGTGTACCACCAGGACAACTACGACAAGGCCGAGTCGGCGTTGCGGCACGCGCGTCTCATCGTCGCGACGCACGAGCACAACGACCATGTCGACGGAGTCATCAACTCGCCGTACTTCAGCGAGGTGGCGCCCAGAACCATGCTGACCGAGGCACAGGTACACTCGCTGCTCGCCGAGACCGGCAAAGGCTCCGGCGGGCTTGATTCGGCGAAAGCGCGCCACTTCATCGTGGTGGACTACGAGCGCGCGCTCCCGATCGCTCCGGGCGTGGTGCTGGTCCGGGCTCCCGGCCATACGCCCGGTTCGCAGATCGTCTACGTCAAGCTCGCATCAGGGCGCGAGCTGATGTTGATCGGCGACGTCGTCTGGCATCACGCCGGACTCGACCTGCAACATCAGAAACCGGATTCGACCAGTCGCCAGATGGGTGAGGACCGGACCATGATCGGTGACGAGATGGCATGGCTCAAGAACACCGTTGCGGCGGCCGGCATCTCGGTGGTGGTGAGCCACGACGGCACGGCCTTGCAGGAGCTCGCGCGCCGTGGAGTGGTTTCTGAGGGTCTGGACTTGAGCGCGCCCTGATCGGGCCCTTGACGACGCCCTGAGCGCGTTGGGACGGAGGGCGGTGCCCGGCGGTCGCGATTCCGGCCGCCGGAGCGCACGCCGATCGTGTCAGGGCCTCGCCTTCATCTTGCGATACCCCCAGGTGAGGAGCGCGGCACCAAGGACGGCGACGATGATGTTGTAGACCAGGCCTCCGGTGTAGCTGAAGCCCAGGAGAGTCATCAGGAATCCGCCGACGAAAGCGCCTGCGATTCCAGTGATGATCGTCATCAACAGGTCGCTCGACGGCGCGCCCATCAACTTGCCCGTGATCAGGCCTGCGATCAGGCCAACGATGATCCAATACAGGATGCCGCCCATTCGAGGTCTACCTCCGGTTGGAGATGTGTGACATCACGAGCGCCAGCGCACCGACACCGAGTCCTTTCACCAGTGTGGGATGCTGCGCGTAGAAGGCGCTCAACTGATTCACGATCGAGCCGTCCGCGGCCTGCGCTCGATCCGCGAGCTGCGTGATGGTGGCGGGAGAGACCTGCTGCGCCTGTTGTGGTGAGACCGTCGTGCCGGGTGTGCCGCTCGAGCCCAGGGCGCCACTTACGGCACCGCCGAGGGCGCCACCAGTAACCGCCGCGACCGCGGCGGGGCCGAGTGCCGACATCAACTGGTTGAGAACCGCCGCCTTCTGGGCGGGATTGGCCTGGCTGAAAAGCGTGCTGACGATCTGGCCAAGTGGTGGTGTCTGGCTCGACGACATGGCGTGGGCCAATCCGTCCGCCAGCACATTGGTTGGCACCGCGCTCGCAACCTGATCGAAGTGAGCGTTCACGGCGGCGGGCGATGGTGTCGCGCCTGTCTGGTATTGTTTGAGAATTCCGCCGATTTCATCTGTGAGACTCATCAAACCTCCACGATGTGGCTCTTCGTATCGTACCGGCGGCTTGGCCGGCTGCGCAGGACTGCGTCAATGCACTCCTTCGATTCCCTACGGGACGCGGCTGGCGCCAGTTACGGGGCGGCCGCGGCTGCTTGCAGCATTATGCGAGCAGCCGGGAGGCGCCGCGAGTAGTGCGAAGGCGCCACACCGGTGAGCGGGGGTGGCGTACGCGTCGAGTCGGACGACGCTAAGCCGCTGCAGCGTTTGGCGTTGGGGGCCTGGAGGCCCCGTCAGCTCGCGCGAATGGCCGCGAGTGGCGCGACGGACGAAGCGCGGAGCGCGGGCAGGTAGGCGGCGCCCGCCGCGCTAATCGCAAGGACGATGATGGCGATCCCGATCGACGGCGGGTCGAACACCCCGATGTGAAAGAGCCGGCCTCGAATGAGTTGTGACGCGGCGACAGCGACGGGCAGGCCGATCACGATTCCCGAGGCCGCGAGGGCCATCGCCTCGGTGAGGACCATGCGGATCACGGCGCCGGGTTCCGCGCCGAGTGCCATCCGCAGTCCGAACTCGGTCGTCCGGCGGGCCGTAGCGTACGCCATGATGCCATAGAGACCCAGGGCGGACAGGATGAGGGCGATGGCCCCGAAGAAACTCACCGCTTTGGCAACCAGGTAATCCTGTGTGAGTGAGTCCTGAATCAGGTCAGGCAGAGTCGACACGTCCGTCACCACGAGTGCTGGGTCCGACGCCAGCAATGCGCGCCGGACGGCGTCAACGAGGCGGGCCGGATCGCCGCCGGTTCGAAGCTCGACCCGGAATTGTTCGGGCGAATGCCGGAGCTGCACGATCGGCAGGAACAGACGACGGTCGGGCGTCTCACGGACGTCGTTGGTGCGCGCATCGGCCACGATGCCCACGACCTGCCAGATGGTGCTGTCTGCCGTGATGTGGCGCCCGAGCGCGTCACCGTGCGGAAAGTAAAATCGGGCCATGGTCTCGTTGATCACCGCGACCTTGGGTGCCGTCTCGTTGTCACGTGTCTCGACATCGCGCCCTCGCAGCATGTGCGCGCCGACGGCATTGAAATAACCGGGTCCAACATTGTCGTATTTGACGGCAGTGTCGCTGTCCACTCGTGCGGTGAACCCTTCGACCTGGACGTCGGTTGCCGATTCGGTGCCACTGAAGATCCCATTTTCCGATGCGCTCGCGGCCGCGATACCCGGAATCGCGGCCGCGCGCGCCATGAGGTCGCGAACGAGCGCATTCATGCGGGCGTCCGTGTATCCGCTGCGCTGCGCCGCGACGTCGGCGAGGATGATGTGGTCGCGCGCTATCCCGACATTGGCGTGCTCCAGGCGTTCCGTGCTGCGGACCAGCATGCCCGTTCCGACAAGCAGCAACATCGACAGCGCCATCTGCGCGATCACCAGTCCCTTCCCGAGGGGGACACGCCCGCCGCGCGTCGTTTCGGCTCCGCTGTCGCGCCCCTGGGTCCGCAAGGCCGATGCGACATCCGAACGCGTGGCCCGAAGGGCCGGGACCAGTCCGATCAGCAGCGTGGTCGTGAAGGACAGCCCGAGGGTGAAGGCGACCACGGGCCAATCCAGCCGCACATCGACCGGAACGGGCTTGGGGCCGCCGGCGGCGAGACGCAGGATCGCGGTGCTCCCCCACCACGCGACCACAAGACCACATGCGGACCCGATGATCGCAAGGACCGCACTCTCCGTGAGCAACTGCTGCACGAGGCGCATCCGTCCCGCGCCGAGGGCGATGCGGACGCTGATCTCGCGGCCGCGCGCCGCCGCGCGGGCGAGCATCAGATTGGCGACGTTGGCGCAGACCACCAGCAGCACCATTGCCACGGCCGCGGTGAGCGTGAACATCGCGGACGCAAACGCGGCCCGGTAGTACGAAAACCCCCGGCCACCGGCTTCGATTTGGGGCGGTTTGTCGTGCAGCGCCGTCTCCAGGTACCGGCGCTCGGCCCCCGCGTTCTCGAGCAGGGACCGCGTTTCGAGCACGGTGAGGCTGGCGCGCGCGGTCGCCAGCGAGACGCCAGGAGCGAGACGCCCCATGAGCAGAAGCCAGCTCACGGAGCGTTTGGTGAGCCACGGCGAGTTGGGCATCACGATTGGCTGCATCGTGACGGGGATCCAGAGGTCGGTGGGTTGGCCCACGATGTCGCCGCTGAAGCCTTTTTCGGCGACGCCGGCGATCACGAAACCCGCGCCGTTGATGGTGATCGTCCGGCCGATCGCCGCCCGGTCGCCGGCAAACCGTTTCCGCCAATAGACATCGCTAATCACGACGACGGGATCGGCGCCCGTGACGCGATCCTCGCTCGCGGCGAAGGTACGGCCCGCCGCGGCACCGACACCCAACACGGAGAAGAAATTACCGCTAACGAACCGGCCGTGAGGGTGCTCCGCTTCGGTGGGCCCAGGCCGTGCGGAGGCTGGCGCCTGGTCGATCACGACATCGAGGCGGCCGGTGCGGCCGGACGCGTACAGTCCCGTGAGGACATGATTGCCGTCCCGGAGATCCGTGTACAGCGGATACGAGGCGACGTCCGATTCCGGCGTGCCTTCGGACAGGTGGCCAGTCGCTCGCGGATCGCCGATGGTGACGAGTGCTTCGGGGTGGCTGACGGGGAGCGGCCGGAGCATCAATGCATCGATGACGCTGAACGTGGCGGTGTTGGCGCCGATTCCAAGGGCGAGTATCAGAATCACGGTGCCGGCAAACGCCGGATTCTGCCGCAGGGTTCGGACGGCATACGCGACGTCCTGCCGGAGATCGCCGAGTCGCTCGGCCATGGTCGTTGCTCTGGACCGCTGCGTGTCGATGGTCACGCATTCCTCACGTACGGCGGCCGAGTCCCCGAACTGCGCGACGGCTTGTGCGCGGGCGGTCTCAGCGTCGAGGCCCTGGGCCACGAGGGCCTGGGTGCGCATCGCGATGTGGAACTCGATTTCCTGGTCGACATCGCGCTTGAGGTGTTTGGCGCCCAGCGCGAGGCGGAAGGGGCGGCGTGTGCGGTCATCGGTCATGCGGCCGGTACGGGGGCTGTCGCTCGCAACGCGCTGGCCGCCGCCTCCACGAAGCGATGCCACGAGGAGACGCCGGTCTGGAGCCGGCGCCGCCCGGCGGCACTCAAACGGTAGTATTTCGCGTGGCGGTTGTTCTCAGAGAGTCCCCACTCGGCGACCACGAGTTGTTGCCGCTCGAGACGGTGGAGGGCGGGGTACAGCGTGCCTTCACCGAGTTGCAGGGCGGATCCGGTCGCCTGGGCGATCCAGTCGGAGACTGCGTATCCGTGTCGGGGACCCCAACTCAGCGCCTTGAGGATGAGGAGATCGAGCGTGCCGCGCGTGAGATTGACGTCGAGATCGTCCACGAGAACCGCCAGGAGAGGGGTCCCGTTACGGTACATCGTCTCCCATCGGCACGCAAGGGGAACGTCTCGCGGCCGCTGGCTGGCGGGGGCGCCGCAGCGGGCCGGCGGCGGCCGCCCCTACGCCGGGTGAATCATCCGGAGCCGGATCTAGTGATGGAGGGGAAGTCCGGCGGTTTTGGGATCGAAGGCAATGCCCGACGCTCCGCTGAGGGCGTTGCCGGCGATCGTGACCGTCGGTGTCGGCGCACCGGTGGCGGTGATCAGACTGGCGTCGAACTCCACGACAGAGTTGATCGTGGAGACCCAGAGGTTTCCACTGCCGTCGAAGGCGAGGCCTGCCGGGGCGTCGCTGTTGGTGAAGCTCGACAAGGCAATCGCGGGAACGGGGTGGCCAGATCCTGCGCTGATCTGTTCGGGGGAGAAAGCTGCGACGGTGAACGTGGTCAATCCCTGGCCGTTGGCGACCCACAGATTGCCCATCGCGTCGAACGCCAGAAACTGCGGCGAGCTGATCGACATGGCGACCCCGGACAGCACAATCGCGGGGGCGGGGTCGCCGGTGGCCGAGATTTGGACCGGCGTGTATTCCACAACGGTATTGGGTGTGGAGTTCGAGACCCAGAGATCGCCGAAGGCATCGAAGGCGAGGCCAATCGGCCGGGTGAGGGCGCTCCCAGGGGCGCTGATGACAATGGGCGGGGTCGGGCTGCCGCTCGTGGCGAGTTGGGTGGCGGCGACTTCGACCACGGTGCTGTTCCCTGCATTGGCGACCCAGAGGTTGCCGCTGGCGTCGAAGGCCAGACCTTCGGGGGACGAGATTGAACTGCCGACGAGCGTAACGGCCGGTGCCGGCGAGCCGCTCTTCAACTGGCTCGCGGCGTATTCGACGATCGAGCCGTTGCTCGCGACCCAGAGATTGCCGCTCGGATCGAACGCGACGCCGATATTGCTGCCAGCCGATCCGCTCATGATCGTGACGGCCGGAGCCGGCGTGCCGGCCGTGAGCTGCGCGGCCGTGAAGGCCACGACCGTCGGTGGCGCGATGGCGTTCGCGACCCAGAGGCTCCCCGCGGCGGATGCCGGGCTGCTGGTACCGGGGGAGGTCGTACCGTTTGAGCTGCATCCGATGGCGAACGCGCCGGTGAGGCAGATGAGGAGTGCCGGAGAGCGCGTGGGGGTGCGTGAACTCGAGCGCAGCATCGTCATGCTCCTCGTTGAGATCAGGTGATCCATCGCGCACGTGGTCAACGGCTGCCCAGCGAACTGCCGCGAAGCACACACGATGCATGGTCCAGGGGCTTGGCGGAAGGGACGCCGCCGCCAACACCGTCTTCGGCGGTGCCTGCAGCAATAGGAAGAAACCGCGCCATCCGTTGGTACGAATGGCGCGGCTCCGTTCACAGTGATCTTTCACACATTTCCGAGCGGCCCGCAATCGATCCTGGGCGCTCGACCACCGAACGCTTACGGTTTGAGGGGCAAACCCGACGTGTGCGGGTTGAACGCCAATCCCCACGGGCTGGACAGCGAGCTGCTCGTGACCGCGATCGTGGCTGTAGGGGTGCCGGTCGTGACGAGCTGACTGGCGGCGAATTCAACGACTGGCGGGGCGGTGAAGAAATTCGATACCCAGAGGTTGCCGGACGCATCGAACGCGATGGACCCGGGCGCGGCGATCGAGCCTCCAGTCAGGATGACGGCGGGAACGGGAGTGCCCGACGCCGTGAGCTGGCTCGCAGAGATTGGGGACAGCGCCCTATGTGCAAAGGTCCCGCGTGGGGAGCCTGCATTTGATGCCCGAACGACGATCTGATTGTGTGGGAGCAACGCGGGACGTGCGTCCCGACGGCTGTAGGAGGCTCGGATGGTTAGAAGATTCTCAGCCGCCTTCTATCGGGCCGCGGATCGTGTGAGTTCGCTTACACCCCAATGTCGCATGCCCGTGCGCTCCCGGTCTTTAATACGCTGTGGACTACGCTGTGGTCGTCGGCCATAATCGAGCAGACCTAGTGTGGGCGGAGTAGAGATGGCTGACAATGACTTGATTCCGGAAGCCCAACGACTTCAGCACGGGCACGAGATGCCGACGACAGGCGCGGCGTATCCGCGACCCGATCGGTCGGGATATCGCCTGACCCTCGTGCAGGAGTCGGAGGGCGAGTGGCTGGACCTCGGCTGGAACGAGGGCGTGCTCAGCGACGGGCGCCCATTCCGGATGGAGGTCTGGAAGCTCCGTGGGATGACGGGCGCCCATTTCTTCTTCTCGACGCGCGATCTCGAAGAGCTCACGAGCGACAGCTGCTGTGATCTCCTGGAACGTGAGAATCTGGTCCAATTCTCGCCGACGAGTCGCCGGGTCAAGGTGCTTCGGGGATTCGATACCATCGGGCAATCGATCTGGGCGGTCATGGTGCTGTTCGGCGACGCGAATGGCCGATACGCGAATCCGAAGATCGGCATGCTGGCCTACCAGCAGGCGAAATGATCGGCGGCGCCAATCGATCGGTGCCCGGCGTTCCACGAACGCGCGGTCGTTCCGAATGAGAGTGCGCGCCCGTCGCGTGCGGGCGCAGTTCTCGTCGCGCCCCGCCAAGGCGGACGCCTACCTGATTGGCGGTTAACGCGCTGAAGTGACGGAGCTAGTACTGCACTGCCACGACGTCCGTGTTCGCGAAATCATTCCCGACAAACAGGAGACTATCACCGAGGGCAACCGCGAGTGCGTATGCGAAACAATCACCGAAATTGAGACCCGCGCGATGACGACCCTTGCCGAACCGGCGGTAGGCACCGCGCGCGAGGGCAGCGTGCTCCGCGGTGACGCTCACCATGCCGGCTTGGAGGCGGTAGAGCAGAAGGTCGAGCTCACGACCGGCGAGTTCACCCCGTCGGGCCTCGACGACGATTCCAGCCTCGACCAGGGTGACCACCGAGATGCGCACCACTTCCGCTGCGTCGAGAGCCGCGGCGAGCCGCGCCGCGACAGGTTCATCCTCCAGCACCGCGATTAGCGCGGATGTGTCGACTACCACGGAAGCTCGCCTGCGATCGCCAGAGGCGTCATTTGCTGGACCGTGTCAGCCGGGTAGGCCGCGATCGTCGTAGCCGAGGATCTCGTCAGGTGTCCGGTTGTCCAGCAACGGAAGGCTTCGATACCGCGTTTGAATGCGAGCGATGTCTTCACGCACGTGCCGCTTAGCCCGCCGGCTGCGATAGCGCGCGACGCGCTCTCGCAGTGCAACGATCACTGCGTCCGTGATGCTCTCGCCGGTCTGGGCGGCCAACTCGCGAGCCAGCCGGTCAGCTTCTGGATGTTTGATGCTCAGCGGCATGATATGGCTCTCATGTTTACCTATGCGTCTACCTAGGTAGAAATGTAGGCGGAATATACCTTTTCCGCAATTCCAATGTCATAAGGCTAAGTCAGACCGATCGTTACCGGAACGCCCCACGTGCGCGGCGGCGGCGTACGGTGGCCGCGATCCGCCGGGCGGCTGGCGCGACATCCCTCTTGATGTCGCTCTCCCAGAAGCGGAGCACCTTCCATCCCAGTGCGCATAGCTCGGCGGTCACGCGATCATCCCGGGCGACATTGCGCGAGAGCTTGGCAACCCAGTACGTCTGCTGTTTGCGCGTGTAGTAGCTCTCGAGCGCTTCGATCCCGCCCTCGCGCACCATCCGGCCGTGCCAATAGTCGCCATCGACGAAGACCGCCACCTTCTCGGTCGGGAAGACGATATCGGGGTGCCCGACCAGACGCGCCGAGTATTTCCGGTATCGGAAGCCCATGCGGTGAAGGGCGCGCCGTAACTGGCTCTCGGTCTGGTTGTCGCGCGAGCGGATCGCCGACATGTTGCGCGCGATCTCGTCGCGATCCTTCGGCCGGCGTTTCGGCCCGGAGGTCACGCGAAACGGGCCAGCGGTCCCGGCTCGTCGTGCGCGATCGTCGTCGCGCCGTTGAGCGCCAATCGGATCGCGGACGCAACGGCATGCGCGACTGGGGGAGGAAAGGCGTTGCCGATCTGGCGGTATGCTGCCGTCTTCTTTCCGGAGAATGTCCAACTGTCCGGGAAGCCCTGCACACGGGCTGCCATCCGCGTCGTCAGGCGGGGGAGCCCTTCTATAGTAAAGGCGGAGTCTGGCGGCGCATCGGCCAGACTGCGGGCCTCGACCCCGAGCTCGCGCCATGCGAGCCGGGCGCGGGTGGGGCCAAGGTCGGGTCCACCGTGGCGTTTCGATCCGCCGACGAGCGTGGGGGCGATGGCATTCGCACGTGCTGCCCACGCCGACGCGCCATGCCATCCTCGGGAGGCCATCAGGTCGTAGAGTGTATCGCCGACAGCCGGCGGGCTCCCGGCGGGTTGCGGCCAGAGGAATCGTCGTGCGGCGTTTCCCCTGATGGCGACGAGAACGAAACGTGGGCGGAGTTGGGGGACGCCGAAGTTGCAGGCATTGAGGACCTGCCACGCGACCGTGTATCCGGAGCGCGCGAGATCCGCGATGAGGGCTGCGCGGTAGTCCGAGAACTTCGCCGTCGCGAACCCGGGGACGTTCTCGAGAAGGACCGCCGCGGGTTTCGATTCACGCACGAGGCGGAGCGCGGTGGGGAAGAGATCCCGCTCGTCGTCCGGCCCCCGTTGCTTGCCCGCGATCGAAAACGGAGGGCAGGGGACGCCGCCGGCGAGGAGGTCGATGCCGCGATAGTCCTTGCCGTGCAGTTCCCGGAATGTCACGCTGCACGACGTTCCACTGGGGACGGTTCAGGCGGAGCGTGTCGCAGGCCGCCGGCTCGATCTCGCACGCGGCGGTGTGGTGGAAACCCGCCGTCTCGATGCCGAGTGCCTGGCCGCCAGCGCCGGCGCAGATCTCGAGAGCAGTGAGGATGGTGGGCATGCAAACAAGAAGATGGCGGGAGATGGGGCAATGTCCCAGCCCCCACCGTATGTTTGACACCCCTGCGACAGCCCATCGAGGGCGATGCGGTTACGCATCACGATCGCCGGCACTCGCCCAGCCAAGTGCAGTCGCTGGCCAACATCGAAGAGAGAGACGGATGAGCGAACACACAGCGGCCACGGCGTCCAGTTCCGAGAAGGGCTCATCCCGGATGCTGTCCAAGTCGGATTTCAAGCTCGCCCGCACGTGTGACGCCAAGCTGTTCTTTCGAGAGAATCGGTTCCGGGACAATCGCGCGGGTGATCCCTATCTCGCCCTGCTCGCCGAGGGGGGGTACATGGTCGAGGCGCTCGCCAAAGCGAAATACCCTGACGGCGTGCGCCCGGGTTACGATCCGGACCCTCGTGCGGCCTGTGCCAGGGCGATCGAGTACCTGCAGGGCGATGACGTCGTGCTATTCGAGGCGACGCTCGTGGTCGGGCGAAAGCAGGCTCGCGCCGACATCCTCGAAAAGAAGGGCAACGTCATCCGGCTGCTCGAAGTGAAGTCGAAGAGCTTCGACGGGGCGAAACACGCCTCGTCATTGGCCAGCGGAAAGGCGGGCGCGTTGTGCGGCGTCAAAGCGCCGTTCGCCATTCTCAAGGACTGGGTAGAGAAGGTAGAGGACGTCACGTTCCAGGTGCTGCTGCTCGAGAAGCTGTTGCCCGGAGTCGTGGTCCAGCCGTATCTGGTTCTTGTGGACACGAGCAAGTCCGCCAGGATCGACAATATCCCGGGATTGTTCGCCATCGAGCGCCGCACAGCGGCGGACGGTACGACGCGTATCGATACCGCGACGTACATCGGGACGCCGAGCCAACTCGCCGAACTGGACCTGATCACCGAGGTTGACATATCGGCGCAGGTGGCTCGGCTCCGCGATGATGTCGGGGCAGTGGCCGCGAGATTCGAGTCGCTCCTCGATGCGCCGCTGCCGTCGTACGCCGCCCAGGGACAACGCGGCGCCAAGTGCGCGAGATGCGAATTCCGGGGAGAGGCCACCGCCGCCGCCGGTACCAACGGGTTCGCCGAGTGTTGGGGGCCGCTCGCCGTCCCCACGCCGCACATGCTCGAACTGTATTCCGTCGGAACCGCCAAGGCGCCTGACGCGACGCCGTTGGCCACGTGGATGATCGGCCAGGGTAAGGCGTCGTTGCTGGAGATTCCCGAAGAGGGACTAGTCAACGCCGATGGCAAGATCGGCCCGACTCCACAGAGACAGCGGCGACAGATAGAGTATACGCGACGCAACGAGGTCTTCGTCGGTCCTCAACTGCGCGCCAATATCGAAGCTCTCCGAGCGCCGCTTCATTTCATCGACTTTGAAACGTCGCGGCTTGCCTTGCCCTACCATCAGAAGATGCGGCCGTACGGGCTGGTCACCTTTCAGTGGAGCTGCCACAGCGTGGACGGGCCGGGCGCGGTGCCACGGCACTCCGAATGGCTCAACAACTCGGACTTATGGCCGAACCAACTGTTCGCCGAGGCGCTCAGGGCAACCCTCGGTGACGAGGGCACCGTACTGACGTGGAGCCACTTCGAGGAAACGACACTCAAGCAGATCGTTGACGACTTGAGCCGCTTCGGCCGCGACGAACCCGAGCTGGCCGAATGGATCCGGGATGTATTCGAGCGGCGCCGGGTGGACCTGCACGAATGGGCGCGCTCCGAGTACTACCATCCCGGCATGCGCGGGCGCACCTCCATCAAAGTGGTGCTCGACGCGTTATGGAAATCCGATGAGGCGATGCGCCAGCAATTCGAGAGCTGGACGGGACGGCACGTGGACGCTGCCCAGGATCCGTACGCGTCGTTGCCTCCCATCGAGATCAACGGGATCGCGCAGGAGGTTCATGAGGGTACCGGTGCGATGCGTGCGTACCAGGAGATGATGTATGGCTTCAAGAAGGAGGACCTCCGGGCGCGCGACAACTGGGCGACTCTGCTCAAGCAGTATTGCGCGCTCGACACATTGAGCATGGTCCTGATACTCGAGCACTGGCGGCGCGCAACGGTCTAGAACCCCGGTGGCCGCTGTCCCGCCACGCCGAACGCCCGCTCCAGCACCAGTCCCACGCGCCCCAGCGTCCCCTCGTCGAACAGCTTGCCGATCAGGGTCACGCCATGCGGCACGCGCCGCGGCGGGGAGAAGGCCGGGAGCGGATGCTTGGGATCCGGCGCCCAATCACTCCGGGCCTGCGACACCTCCACGAACCCGGCTCGCATCGTCAGCGATGGATGACCCGTGAAGTTCGTGATCGTGAGCATCTCGTCGCGCAACGACGGCACCAGGAGCAAATCCACCTGCGAGAAGATCCGCGCCATCTCGCCGGCCACCCGGCGGCGCATCCGGTCGGCCTGTACGAAATCCACCGCCGACAGGAACCGCGCCTCGCGGAACTGATTCGGCCACGCGTCCGGCACCTGCGCCTTGAGTTGGTCTATCCGGTGGCTCAGCGTCAACTCCTCGAATGCCGCCGCGCCTTCGCTGAACAGGATCACGTTGAGCGAGTCGAACGGCCAATCCGGTAGCGTGACCTCGACGGGCACCATGCCTACCTTGCGCACCGTCTCGAGTGCCGCGCGATCCACATCAGTCGCCGGGTTCTCCTTCATCCAGGCCGGGAAGTATCCGACCCGCAGCCCCGACACCGCACCATTCGCGTCATAGTCGAGATGACTCGGCACACTCGCCAGATCGCCGGCGTCGGGGCCCGTGATCGCCTGCAACACGAGCATCGTGTCCTCGACGCTCCGCGTCATCGGACCCAGTTTGTCGAGCGACCAGCACAGCGTCATGGCCCCGGTTCGTGGCACACGCCCGTACGTCGGCCGCAGTCCGTTCACGCCGCACCGCATGCTCGGGCTCACGATGCTCCCACCGGTCTCGCTTCCGATCGAGAATCCGACCAGTCCGGCTGCCGTGGCCGCCCCGGGCCCGGCGCTCGACCCCGAGGCGCCTTCCTCCAGCAGCCACGGATTCATCGTCTGCCCGCCGAACCAGATGTCGTTGAGGGCGAGGGCGCCGAGGCTGAGCTTCGCGACGAGGACCGCGCCGGCGTCGTGCAGCCTCCGGACGACTGCCGCATCGGCTGACGGCACGCGGTTCCGAAAGGGCTCGGCGCCGTACGTCGTCGGGATGCCCGCCGTATCGAGGAGATCCTTGCCGCCCCAGGGGATCCCGTGCAACGGTCCGCGACGCTTGCCCGCGGCGATTTCCTGATCCGCCTGCCGGGCCTGCGTCAGCGCAAGATCGCGGGTGAGTGTGATCACGCACCGGAGCTTGGGGTCGAAGCGTTGTAGCCGGTCGAGATAGATGCCGGTGAGGCGCTCGGACGTGAGTTTCCGCTGCTCGATCCAGCGCGAGAGCTGCACCACGGGTGCGAACGCGATGTCTTCGTCATTGGCCGGCAAGGGGCCAGGGTCGTTGGCGCTTCGCACGAACCGGTCGTGTGCGGGCCCCGTGTCCGCCGGAGCGAGCACCGGATTCCATCGGGTCGCGGGCGCATCCGCCGGCGCGAGGGTCATCTTCCGCGGTCCGGTGCGGCGCTCGAGGAGCGGCGCCATCGACTGCCGCCAGCTATCGGCGGCCATCCTGCGCTCCGCGTCCGTGAGCTGCACCTGCACGAGCTTCTCGGCCGCCGCGAAGGTCGAGGGCGAGACGTCGGGCCCGGCGGCAGGTGAGCCGTCAAACGTCGTGGGTGACCCTGGCGGCGGCGCGGCGGGAGGTGTGGAGGTCCCCTGCCGCGTTTCGCCCCGGCATGCGGCGACCGCCACGACCACGCCGAGGGGTGCACGAGCGAGAAACTGTCTGCGCGAGCTCACAGCGGTCCCTCCTGCTGGTGAAGCGATATCTGTCCTGGGATCATGGGCTGAGAACGTGCACCACCGGCGCATTCGTCCGCAACCGGACGGCGTGGTCCCGCCCGGCGGATCCAGAGCCGGCCGCCAGGTCCGGGGCAGGCGGGGGGACTTGACGTAGCGTAAGCGATCACTTACCGTAAGTCATGGCTTACGCAACTCGCGCACTCGGCGCTCTGGGCGACCCCACCCGGCGGATCATCTTCGAGCGGCTCGCGAAGCGGCCGCGGGCCGTGGGCGAGCTCGCGCGGGGGTTGCCGATTTCACGCCCCGCCGTGTCACAACATCTCGCGGTCCTCAAGGCCGCGGGACTCGTCACCGATCGCGCCGATGGCGCGCGCCGGTTGTACCGGGTCGATATCGCGGGGGTCGATGCGATCCGCGCGTGGCTCGACCAATTCTGGGACCGTACCCTGGACGCATTCAAGGCCGAAGCCGAATCCCACTAGGAGAGCGCCGCATGCCTGCCACGACGAAAATTCCGCCGATTCGCAAGACCATCCGCGTCGCGGTCCCCGCGAAGCGGGCCTTCGAGGTGTTCACCGTCCAGATGCACCGATGGTGGCCGCCTGCCCACTCGATCCTCAAGGCGCCGCGCGCCGCGATCACGGTCGAGCCACGGGTGGGTGGCCGCTGGTATGAGCGCGCCACTGACGGAAGCGAATGCACGTGGGGTAAGGTCGTCTCCTGGAATCCGCCTGACGGCATCGTGCTGACCTGGCAATTGACCGCCGAGTTCGCCTATGACCCGGAGTTTGTGACCGAAGTCGAGATCCGGTTCACGCCCGATGGGACGAACGCCACGCGTGTCGATCTCGAGCACCGGCACCTCGAGCGGTACGGCGAGAAGGCCGAAGCGATCCGGCCGATGCTGGATTCTCCCGAAGGCTGGGGCTCGTGCCTCACGAACTTCGCGGCGGCTGCTGAAGCGGCGTCGTAGCAGCTCTCGCAATTGCTCGCGCAAGACGCTTCGCGAAGAATGTGAGGGATGGTCCGTGAGTGGCGGCCCGCTGGTCGGGTCGCCACGCACGTGGCAGCCCAGTCCCTCCGCGCGTATGTTGGGTTCGGAGCCCTGCTCCTCAGCAGCCACCTCGATTGCCGGAGGCGGAGTGCCCGATCCTGCCGTGCCGCAACTCGCCGAATGGGGCAATTTCTACGTCATCATCGGCTCCGCGGCCGCCGGCCTCACGGGGCTGATGTTCGTCGTCATCACGCTTGGCGCCGAGGCACAGACGATTAGCAATGAAAAGGGCCTGCGAGCGTTCGTGACGCCGACGGTCGTGCATTTCTGTATTGCACTCATCGTCGCCGTGTACCTGAGCAGTCCCGGGCAGACGCCAGCGAGTATCGGCGCCGGCAGCGCGATCCTCGGCCTTGCGGGCCTGACGTACGTGGGCGGAGCGATGCTCGTCGCGGGCCGGCTCCGTGAATATCAACCCGTTGGCGAGGACTGGCTTTGGCACGGCGCGTTCCCGATCATCGCGTACATCGGGTTTCTCATCGTCGCCGTGGTCGTATGCACCGGTCATGTCGCCGGCGGACTCAGAGTGCTGGCCGCCGACACGGTGTTCATCCTGCTCACCGGCATCCACAATGCCTGGGATGCGGCGACGTGGGTCGCTCTGTCGGCTAGCCGGCGAAAGCGGGATAAACCGCCGGATCAACCGCCGGATGAGTCGCGGGACGCAGCGGGTGCCGACACGCCAGGCACCGCCTGACGCGTCGCGTGCGGCAGGGACGCAGTCGTGCGCTCCGGCGAGCCCCTCTCATTGGTTGCCGGCCTCTACTCGTCAGCTACCGGGGTGATACTCCCGCTCCGTGTGACCCACGAGCTGCGACGGATAGAAATACACGACGCGCAAATTGCCGGTGCTGTACCGCTGCGCCTCGTCGTCGAAATGCGGCGACTTGGGGTCTCCGCTCTCCCCACCGGCCGTGACCGCGCGTGCGCGGACGCTGTCGCCGAATTCCACGACCGCGACGAAGCTGTTCCCTTCGGTGCCGTAGCGCTTCTTCGTGCCCGGGTAGCTGCGCGCGGCGAACGCCGCGAGTGATCCCAGCCGCGATGACGTGAATCCCACCGGAATGCTCGGTCCCGAATCGCTGAATGGCTGCACGATGTCGCCGGTCAGGCGCTGAAAACGGTTGATGTCGCCCCATGGCGTCCGCCAACTTCCAAAATCCGACGACAGCTTGGCCGACGCGGCCGCCAGCGATGCGAGCTCCTCGTCCGGCGTCACACGGCCCGTCAGGTAGTCGTCCATGGACTTTCCCGACCGTACAGCCTCGTCGCTCACCCGGCGGGCGAGGTCCTCGACCCAGAACACGCCGAGTGATGTCGGGACCGATGCAACGCCCCAGCGGTCATCCCATCCGCGGAGCGTTTCGATCTGTTCGGATAGCTGATCGTGGCGCGGATCGCCGGCCGGCAGGTGGTCATACGCCCCGAACAGCGGCGGCAGCATCGCCGCAAATGCGGGCAAATAGGTGTCGTAGGCGGCGGCGATCAGGGTGTCGAGCGTGAAATGCGTGCGGTTCGTCAGAACCCGGAGAGCGTGGTAGCCGCGCCACGATTCCTGGCGGCCATTCTCGACGTACGACGGGTAATTCGCGCGCTTCGGACTGTAGGGTCCGGCCGCCGACCACGGCCAGTTGTTGCTATTGTAGAGCCAGCCGTTCGGCGGGTTGAGCAGCAGGGGCGACGAATCGACCGGCAGCAACCCATGCCACTCCGTCGCGGGGTCGCTGCCATCGACCGGCTTGGTCCAGTCGAACCGCGCATCGCGCCTCGGTATGAAATTGGGGTGAAAATAGGCGATGTCGCCATCAGCGTCGGCGAAGATCGTGTTGTTGGACGAATTCGCGTGCATCTCCTCCATGATCTGCCGGAACGACCTGTAGTCTCTCGCCTTGGTGCGTGTATATGACTGGATGAGCGCGTGCATCGGATCGTACATCATCCGGACGCTCACCCATTTGCCGCCGGCGGCGCGCACGATCGGCCCGTGTTGTGTCCAGTAGACGGTGAAACTCTTCTTCTCCATGCCGGACGGCGTCTTGTACGGCACCGTGATCACAACCGAGCGTAGCGGGCGCTCGCTGGTGCCGAAGCGGTACACGTATCCATCGCCTTTCTTCGCAACGGTTTCCAGGTATTCATCGACGGCGTTGACGCCGCTGGTCGTGTGCATCCAGCCGATGCGCGGATTGAACCCCTGATAGATGAAGAACTGTCCCCACGTCGCCGCTCCATAGGCATCCAGGCCCTCATCGCTCGACACCTGCTGCTCGGCGCGAAAGAAGAACGACGTGTGCGGGTTGATCAGCAGCAGGGCGTGGTGCGAGAGCGTATTCGAGGGCGCGATCGCGATGCCGTTCGAGCCGGATGGCTCCTTGTCCTCGTCGCGCATGCCGAGTGACGCCGGCGGCACGGGCGGGTTTCCATAGAATGACTCGAGCTGATCCAGCCGTATGTGTTCGATGTCGCCGCCAATGCTTCCTTCGCTGAACGTCAGCGCCATCCACGGCTCGAACCGGGCGATGACCCGCGGTACGACCCGGGGGTGCGTGTAGAGGTAGTAGTTGAGACCATTCGCATAGGCGTTCATCAACGTCTTGAGCCACGGCGGGCTCGCACGATAGAGCGCCTTGATGCTGTCCGGATCGATGAAGATCTTCATGCGGAGATCGCGGTACACGGCACTCTCGCCCTCGGCCTCGGCGAGCCCGCCCATCGCGTTGACATAGTTGGTCTCCACGCGATTGAAATCGTCTTCGGCCTGCGCGTACATCATCCCGAAGACGGCGTCCGCGTCGGTTTTTCCGTGGATGTGCGCGATGCCCCAGTCATCCCGGATGATCGTGACATCCTGGGCCTGCCGCTGCCAGGCCGTGATCTCAGTCGTCGACGGCTGTTGCAGGGTCTGCGGCGTTTGCGCATCAGATGGTGTGCACACCAGAGCAACACCGAAAACAACACCGAGAACAGGGCCGAGAACGAAGGTCTTCATATGGCTGGGGGGTGGGCAGCGGAGTCGGACGTGGCGGTTGTGAGGGGTCATCAGAGCTCGCTACATACTATCGATTGGCCCGGTGGACCGCACACGGCCGTCACCCCACGGCGGCACGCAGCGCCCGCATTCAGCACCAGCGTGCCGGGCAGTATGTGGGGCGGCGCCGAGGGTCCCGGGGATTCTTGCGGATTGTTAGCTTTGGGGATGTTCAATCGCGAAGGGATCCGGACGCTGCATGGTGCGACGCACGACCGGCTGGACCTGCTGATCGATCATGTAGCGAAGCTGCCGCCCGCGGACTTCGTGCGCGAATTGCCGGGCTTCGGGTTTGCCAGCATCCGCGACCAACTGGCGCATCTGCTGGGCGCCGAGGAGCGGTGGGTGCACCGGCTGCAGCAATTGCCGTTGCCGCAATGGGGGGCCGCCGATTTTTCCACGGCGGAGTCGATCCGTCCGGCCAAGGAGCGTGTAAAGGCCGGGACAATCGCGTATCTGGAGCGGCTTCCCGACTCGGAGCTCAACACCACGCTGTCGCGCCGGCCGGCCGACTGGCACGGCGTTCTGCGGAGCCCGGCGTTCATCCTGCACCATGTGATCACGCATGCGTATCACCACAAGGGGCAAGTGGTCGCGATCTGCAGGCTGCTGGGCCACCCCGCACCGGACACCGATCTGCAGAACTAGGCAGATCCTGGCACCACGAGGCTCCGGCGCGGAACCACGCGGGTATCTCGTTCGTGGAGTGCCGTTTCCACGCCCAGGCGCCAGAGCGGGCGCCTTCCCGCCGTGGTCCCTCGTCGCCAGCAACGGCGGTAGCTATTCTTTATCGAGACGCCGGAAGGGACCCTGGAACAGCGTCCTGCGCTGGGCTGCAGGCCGGTTTCCGGTGGCCAGCCGGTCTCGCTTCCTCTCCTCTGACTCGGATATGAAAATCGGTACCCACTTTCTCGCGACGACCCTGGGCGTACAGGCCATGGGACTCGCGGGGCAGGACCGTATTCTTGCGTACACCTTCGGGATGGCCGTCGACATCGATCATCTGGTGAAACTGCCGTACTATTTGCGCGCCGTCGGGCTCCACGACAAACGCGGATACTACTGGCGATCGTCCCTGCAGGAGCCCGTGGCGCTGCTCTGGATCCTGCCGCTGTCGTATTTCCTCGGCACCATCGTGCCCGTGATCTTCTTTGCGATCCACGTGGCGATGGACTACAGCGTCCGGTTCGAGAAGATGCCGTTCTATCCGTATTCGCCGTACGTCACCCGTGGGTGGCTGACGGGAATCTCCGACAAGGTCAAGGAGCGAGTGCTCTTCACGGTGCTGCTCGCCCTCAACATCGTCGTGTACGTGGGCTGGCTTCGTGCATGAGCGCATCCCGGTCCTGGTCCGGATTTCGGACTGGACCGTCAGGCCGGTCCTGCGATTTCTGCATCTCAAACTGCATGCGACGCCGACGCAGGTGACGTGGGCAGCATTCGTCGTCAGCGTCGCGGCGGGCGTCGCGATCGCGACGGGGCGAGTGCATGCGGGCCTCTGGCTGATGTTCGTGGGGCAAGTGCTCGACGGCGTGGACGGTGGGATGGCGCGAGAGTTCGGGCTCGCGTCCGAAGCGGGGAGGCGTCTCGACGACGTGCTCGACCGCGCATCCGAGGTGGTGATTTTCCTCGGATTTGCCGTGGCGGGGATCGTGACGTTCAAGATCGTGGTGCTCGCACTGATCGCGATCGGTCTGATGACCACCGTGACGCATCGTGCGCGGTTCGATCCGGGACTCAAGCGTTTCGCGCTCTATTTCGGCATCTGGATTCCGTATCCGCTGATCTTCGACATCATCTTTCTGGCCAATCTGGCGGGATACGCGATCGATCTGCTGGTGATCGATTGCCAATTCCAGCGCGAGATGGATGCGCTGGGCGGTGATCTCGACACGGTAGCATCCCGCGCCGCGGCATTGGAGTCCGGACGTCCGCCGTCGGCGGGTCTTCGCGGCGCGGCGCGGCCCGCTGGTCCCGAATCCGTGCCTGCCGAACCGGTGCCTGCCGACCCGTGAGCAACCTCGCGCAACGCGTGCTGGTGGGCGTCGTTGCCATCCCCATCATTGTCGTCCTTTGCCTGGCCGGCGGTCCGTATTTCTTCGGGTTCGTCGCGATCGTGTCTGCCGTCGCCTTGCGGGAGTTCTACGGGCTGGCCGCAGCGAAGGGGGCCAAGCCGCTCGTGGTGCCGGGAATCGCCGCGGGATTCGTGATCAATCTGTCGTTCTTCGTGCAGTGGCCGATGCAACCCTCGCTGCTCGTGGTCACCATGATCGCGGCCGTGGTGTTGTTCAGCCTGTGGGAGCTGTTCCGGAACGACGGCTCTCCGCTGCTCAACCTCTCGGCCACGTTCCTGGGTTTGCTGTACGTGTCACTCCTCTTCGGAACGCTGATCGGAATTCGCCAACTGTTCGTTCCGGGCGTGGTCCCTCTGGAGCGGATCCTCGAGCTGGGTGCGATTCCGGCTGCCTCCACCAACACCGCGCAGCTCTATCGATGGGGCGGCTATCTGGTGATCTCCGTTCTGGTCATGATCTGGATCTGCGATTCCGCGGCGTTTCACGTCGGCGCGCCACTGGGCAAGCACAAGCTGTTCCCGCGGGTCAGCCCGGGGAAGAGTTGGGAGGGCGCGATTGCCGGATTTGTTTTTGCGATCGCAGCGGCCGTCGCGGCCAGGTATCTGGTGCTGAACTTTCTGCCGTTGCGTAGCGCGATCGTGATCGGCACGATCGTCGGGGCGATCGGGCAGCTCGGCGACCTGGTCGAGTCTCTGTTCAAGCGCGACGCCGGCGTAAAAGACTCATCGGCCCTTATCCCAGGGCATGGCGGTGCGCTCGACCGGTTCGACAGCATCCTGCTGGTCTCGCCGTGTGTGTATCTCTATCTCCACTACGCACTCTTCGCGTGATCGCCGAGCGCTCGCGGTCACGAGGCGGCCTCCATTCTGAATGGCCCGTCGCGAGCGAAGATCCCGAGCGCCCGATTTTGCCCATGACCGCAACGCTGGCGACCCTTCTCGATGGGCTCGCATTTCCCGAAGGCGCGCGGTGGCACGAGGGCTCGCTGTACTTCTCGGACATGCACGATGGCATTGTCTGGCGGCTTACCCCCGCGGGCGACGCGACGAAGATCCTCGAGCTGGCGGCGTTGCCGTCTGGCCTGGGGTGGCTGCCGGACGGGACGATGTGCGTGGTGTCGATGGAGGACCGACGTCTGCTGCGGCTGACGCCGGAGGGGCCGCGGACGCTGGCGGATCTGAGCGACGTGTCCCCGTTCGTCATCAATGACATGGTGATCGATCGTGCCGGGCGCGCCTACATCGGGACGTTCGGCTGCGATTTCAACAATGGTGATCCTCCTCGTCCGACGCAGGTGTTTTGCGTCCACCCGGGCGGCAGGGTCGTGGTTGCCGCCGATGGTATTCGGTTTCCGAATGGGTCCGTCATTTCGGAGGACGGCCGGACCTTCATCGTCGCCGAGACCTTCGGCGAGTGCCTGTCGGCGTTCGACATCGGCGAGGATGGCACGCTTGGCAACCGCCGGGTGTTTGGCGCGTTCCACGGGCTCGTGCCTGACGGGATCTGTCTCGACGCGGACGGTGGTGTCTGGGTTGCCTGCCTGGGTGCGAACCGGATCATTCGGATGACCGACGGCGGTACGGTCACGGACACGATTCCGCTGCCGGGTCGCGACGCGTACGCCTGCATGCTCGGGGGCGCCGACCGCCGAGACCTGTTCATCTGCACGGCGCGGTCCTATGTGCCGGCGGAGACGAGGGCGCAACGCGGCGGCAAAATCGAAGTCATGCGGGTGGCGATTCCGGGCGCCGGCCTGCCGTAGCGCACCCCGCGGCGCGAGGGCGCCCGTTGGTGGCCTGCCGGAGGGGTCGGCGGGGCAGAGAGGGAAGGTGATGTGCACCACTTGCTTGCCCGCACGTCATACCATCAATCCGGGTGTGAGCAGCCGTTACCAACCGTGGGCTGCTTCGTTGAATCCGGTCAGGAGCCGGGTGGAGGCAGGTGGCGTGATCGCACGGCGAAAGCCGAAGGAGGAGTGATGAGACATTGCATTGGAGTCGTGGCTGTCGTCGTGGCATGCCTGGGGCTGAGCGCGCCGGCCATGGCCCAGACCCGTCTGCCCAGCACTTGCCAGAACGAGACGGCGCAGATCTCGGTCAATTTCAGCGGCATCGAGAAGGACGTGACAGCCGCGAAGGCTACGCTCGATGAGAAGATCGCGGAGGTCAAGGCACTCGCGGTGGACCAACACTTCGAGAAGTTCGACGTTCAGTCTTTCAACTACAACATCAACGCCTATAACCGTGGCGCGGCCGGGGATCCCCAGTTCCAGTACAACGGCAACGCCAGCTTCGTCATTCTGCCACCCAGCAAGGCGGTGGACTTCATGGCGCTTCTCGTCAAGAAGGGGTACAAGGCCAGCGTCAACGTCAACAGTTACAACAACGGTAGCTGTTCGCAGTCGTAGCCGCGTGAGCGGGGTGCGCCTGAGGGCGCACCCCGAGGATCGCGGAGCAGCCACGCACTCGAGGGGTGGCAGCCGGCGCGGCTCCGGTTCTCCTCAAGGCGTCCGATGGTTGGCTGGTGTCCAACTCCACGTCCCGTCGGCTCTGATCTCCAGTACCGCGTCGTATTGGTCGGCCAATTCGGAGTTCTCGGCCAGGGCGATGTAGGTGATGGAGTTCTCGTCAAGCTGCTGGAGTGCCTGGCGCAACTGGGGTGGTTCGAGGACCCCGTCCAAACGGTCCAGCATGGCGAAGGCGGGCCGTTCGAGGATCAGGCGTGCCAGCGCAAGCAGTTGCTGCTCTCGCAGCGAGAGAATCGCGGGCCAATCGCGCTCGCTGTCCAACCCGCCCGCATGTGCCGCGATGGACTCCAGCCCCATCGCGTGCAGCGTGGTCCTGATCTGGTCATCACTGATCACCTGCTCCTGTCCGTCACTCAGGAGCGCCTCCCGGAGAGTGCCGAGTGGCAGGTAGGGGCGCTGGGGCAGAAAGGAGATCTTGTCCAGCGGCGGGCGAGCGACCGTGCCGCGGCCGGTTGGCCAGATGCCGGCTGTGGCTTCGAACAGAGCAGTCCGCGCATTCTCGTTGGGCCCCACGACCAGCACCCTCGTCCCGTGCGGTATCTCGGCAGTCAGGTCCTGCAGCACGTCCTTGCCATCGTCGGGCGAGGCCAGTGTCAGGTGTTCGTACGCGATCCGTCCCTCGGCCTCGACGAGAGCGATCGACGCCACGTCGCTCTGTGGCGCTTTCTCGATGGCGGCAGATAGCGCGCTCACCCGGACGATCACGGCGCCGAACGACGAGATGGACTGAAACTGGTCAACGATGATCGAGAACGCACCCACCACCTGGGAGAACGCCATCGCCGATTGCGTGACGACCCCGAACTCCACCTTCCCGCGAATGAACAGTGGCGCCACGACCAGCGCCGGGATGATCTGGATCAGATAGTTGTACCCGGTCGTAAAGAATCCCAGGCGGCGATTGACCGAGATCGTTCGCCGGACGTTCGCCGCGAGGTCGTCGAGGCTCGCCAGGAGGCGAGTCATCAGCCGGCCTTCGCGGCGCGAAATAGCAATCGATTCGGCGTTGGCGCGGACGTGTATCAGGTTCGACCGGAACGCGGCCTCGCGGTCCAACTGCCGGTAGTTCAGCGAGATCAGCGGCCGGCCCAGGTAGATCGTCACGAGCGTGCCCAGGCTGGCGTATGCGATGGCGACACCGAACAGCGGCCGGCTGATCATCCAGAGCACTCCGGAGAACGACACAACTGCGAGGACTCCGTTCACCAGCATGACCGTGAATGACAGCGTCGTCGAGGTGAACGCGCGGACGTCCTCGGCGATGCGCTCGTCGGGGTTCCCGACGGTGCCGGACTGCTTGATGCGAAGGTACGCGCGATCCGCGAGATATTGCCCCAGGATCCGTCGCGTGAGCCACACCCGCCAGAACAGCCCAAATCGGTCCTGCGTGAACTGGTATACGACGAGCACGATGGTGGATGCCGCGAACACCCCGATGTACAGGAGGGCCTGGCGGACGAAACCCGCCTGGTTGCGATCGGCAATCGCCGTGATGAAGTCGCGGCCCACATAACTGTTGACGACGTTCAGCCCGTTGATCGCGAGGGCGAACGTGATGAGCAGCGCGAACAGCCCGCGCGCTTGCCAGCGCACCTCCGACGACAGGAAGATCTTGATCCCGCTGACAAATCGCCGTCTCGTCTCGCGGTCGAAGGCCACTGTCTGTTCGATCATATGTCCCGGCGCGTGGTCTCGTGCTGATTGAAGCGACCTGAGTGCCGCTCGCTCGTGGATCGCGGCGATCTACGTGGGGACGATATCACCGGCGCGAGGGCCTTCTGTCACCGCAGGCGTCGCTGTCACCCACACCGTAGGCGCGCCTATGACCAATCGCCGGCCACACGAGGTACCGCGTCACTGGTCGTCTTTCCTTGCCGGCCACGCAGTGCGATCTACAGACACGCGTGGCGCAAAGAACGCCCACATCATCCGACCCCACGCGTAGCCTGCCAGCAGCCCGAACGGCACCCAGATAGCGAGGGCGATGACGAACTGGAGTGCGAAGGATGTTGTGAACAGACCAGCGGCCCGATGGTCGGGGACCAGTTTCCAGACATTCCATGTCGCCATCGAAACGCCCCATACCAGGCCGAAGCCCCAGGTTCCTCGTCGCGCAACGAACCGGCGCTTCGCAGCCATGTATGCTTCGCCCATATCCGCCGGAACGTCCGCCACCGGTTGGACCGCCCGAACCCATCGGGTACCTAACCACATCCAGAGCCCGTTGGCGGCGAACAGCGCGAAGAGAACGCCGCCGAATGGTCCCGCCCAGCTGAGTTGCTTGACCCAGCCGACGACCGCAAACACCGCGAACGCGGCTCCCAGGACCACTAGGAGGCCGAGGAAGATCCTGCTGCGGCGCTGCAAAACGCCCGGATCATTCACGCGTCAGCTCCGCGCGACATGAATCTCGCGTTCGTGCGCGGCATTGGGGTACGGTAGTCACAGGGACACTTACACCGCCGCATGTGACGCTCGTTCGTAAGGGTCCTGGCTTAGGTACTGAGGGTCCGGAGACCACGACCTACCAGATGATAGCATCGGGTCAGGCAGAAATGGTGCAAAGACGGGCAGCCGACGCCCGGGAAGTTCGCCTCTCACCGGTGTTCGAATGGCTGTCGTCACGACCTCATTGTGACGCCTCAGGACGCGCCGTGGCGACACGTCGTTCCCTGACCGACAACCAATGCGAGTATCCACGCTCCGCGGCGCGATCGTGATTGACCAGCGCTGCGGCGAAGATTCTCGCCGGGTCGTAGACGAATCCCAAATAGTCGGACTTCACCATCCACGTCGCGGCTTGACACTGCGCCGCGTGCCGAGTAGCCTTGGCGCGTGATTACCAACGCGCGCGTCTCGTCATCGGCCTCCTGTTGTCCGGAGTGTTGTCGGTGTACCTGCTCCGTCGGGAGCGGTCGCGGAGGCGCGCCATAGTCTGGAAATCCAGATGATCGCCGAGTAACGACTCGGCATCGAGCGCCTGCGAGCCCGTTCCCTGCGAAGGGGGCGGGCTCTTGTGCATCCGAGCCGCTCCTCCGCAACGCCTGACAGGCTTCTCCAGGACAATCTCACACACGTGCGCCGGCGCGACCCGTCCGGCAATCTCGTAGCGCGTCCAGTACGACAGCGCGCGCATGACCTCGTACTCAGATCGGAGGAGCAGTGCGGATCGGAACGCTGATGGTGGTGATCGCAGTCGTGTCGTTGGCCGCGAGTGGCGCGCCCGCCGCGGCTCAGGAGTCCGTTCGCCTCACGGGCCGAGTCGTCGATGGTGCGACGCAGGCGCCGCTTCCGGGCGTCACGGTAACCGTGACCGGAGCCGCCGTGGGCGCGCAAACATCGGATAGCGGCACGTTCGTGGTCCGAGTACCGCCCGGCGCGAAGACATTGGCCGTCCGGCGCATTGGATACCTCGCGCGTGAGATCCCGATCGTGCGCGATCAGGCCGACTTCCGCATCGCACTCGAACAGGACGTCCTGCATCTCGAGACGCAGGTCGTGACCGGCGTGGCGACCTCCATCTCATCACAGAGCGCGGCGACCTACGATCCGACGGTGACTGCGGCGCAATTCCTGGGCGCGCCGACGCCGACGATCGAGAACGCGCTGCAGGGCAAAGTCCCCGGCGCGTTCATCGAACAGAACTCTGGTGCTCCGGGCGGGGGAATGCAGGTCCAGGTCCGTGGCGTCTCATCGATCAACGTCAACGCACAACCGCTGTACGTGATCAATGGCATCATCGCCAACAACGACACCTACCAGTCCGGATTGACGACGATCTCAGCGGCGAACACGCGGACCGGTACGGGCAACGAGGACCAGAGCGTCAACCGGATCGCCGACATCAATCCTGCCGATATCGAGAGCATCCAGGTGTTGGAGGGCGCCGCCGCCTCGTCGATTTATGGCGATAAGGCGGCAGCGGGCGTCGTGCTGATCACGACGAAGAAGGGAACGGCCGGCGCGCCGCGCGTTGCCGTCACGCAGCGGTTCGGCACCCACACCCTGGAACACGAGCTCGACCTGCGGCGGTTCACACTCACCCAGGCGTACGCACAGGGGGCGCAGGTCGGACTGGATTCGGCCACCGTGGCCCGCAACTACAACGAGTGCCACGGATTCTGCGATTCGCAGAAGCAGCTCTACGGCGGCGGTGAGCTGTCGCACGAGACCGATCTGAGCATCCGCGGCGGGAACGCGTCAACGACCTATTTCGTCTCGGGACTCACGAAATACGACAACGGGTTGCAGCTCAACACCGGCTACTCCAAGCAATCGGTGCGGGCGAACGTCGCGCAGGCCTTTTCCAACTCCCTCTCCGCGTCCGTGAATCTGTTCTACGCCTCGGCGCTCACGCGGACCGGCGTCAATGGCAATGACAACTATTCGATCGCGGGGTACGACGTGATCTCGTACACCCCGTCGTGGTTCAACATGGCCGGCCGCAACACCGACGGGTCGTACGTCAACAATCCATTCGGCACCGCAAACGCGATCGACGATGCGTACCGCATCCAGACGCCGGACGAAGTCAACCGCTTCACGGGTGGCGCGACCGTCACCTATCAGCCGCTCTCGAGTCCGTCGCAGTCGCTCAAGGCCGTGTTCGTGGGTGGACTCGATGCCGTAAACGAGCGCTACGAATTCTACGCCAACCCAGATCTGCAGGTCGAGCGCGAAGCGCCGGCAGTTCCGGGACAGGCGACCTACCTGGCGCCTTACGGGCGGCTCAGCAACTACTCCCTCAGCGTCGTCCACCTCTTCAGCGGGCTCCCGTGGATGACGGCCACGACATCGGCCGGCTACACGCGGGACCAGCATCAGACCTACCAGTTGTTCACGGCCGGCGAAGGCCTGGCCTCGGGGCAGTCGAATCTCCAGTACGCGCTGGACCAGGCGCTGCAACTGCAGCAACAGAACGTCATCAACAGCGGCTTTTACGGACAGGAGCAGGTGCAGCTTCTGGGTGACCGGCTGACGGTGACCGGCGGGGTGAACGCCGAGCGCTCGACCAACAATGGGAACGTCAACGCCTACTACCCATTTCCGAAGGCGTCCGTGTCCTATCGGTTCACGAGCCTCGCGCGGTGGCTCGACGAGTTCAAGCTGCGGTTCGCCTACGGACAGTCGGGGAATACACCGACGTTCGGGGTTCGGGTGACACAGAACCGGCAGTCGCTCGACCAGGGACAAACCGGGACCACATACGGGGACACGCTGGGCAACCCAGCCATCCGCCCCGAGACGAGCACCGACTTCGAGACCGGATTCGACGCGACGCTGTTCAAAGGCCGGGCCGGTTTCTCGCTGACGGTCTACCAGAAGCAGATCTCCAACCTGCTGCTGCTGTCCGGCACTCCGCCGTCGACCGGCGCGCAATACCAATGGACGAACGGCGGGCAGTTCACAAATCAGGGGATCGAGATCAGCGCCAATGCGGCGCCCCTGCAGAACGGCCTGCTGTCCTGGACGACGCAACTGACATTCGCGCGGAACTACTCGCGCGTGGATGCGCTTCCGACGGCGCCGTTCCAGACCGGGTTCAACTTCGGCTACAACGAGGGCGGCTTCTTCGTCCAGCAGGGCAACTCGATCACGACGTTGTGGGGATACAAGACGCCGGGTGGTGCCTTGGTGCCCATCGCGAACGCCGCGCCGGCGTTCACCAGCGGGTGGGCGAACGAATTCTCTCACGGGCCATTTCAGCTCCACACGTTCCTCGAGTGGGCGTACGGCCTCTCGAACTCGGACGGGACGATGGTCTACTTCGATGAATTCGGCACGCTGGCGGACAGCGCCGGCTCCCGTGCCCGCTTGGCCAAGTTCAACGAGAACGTCACCGGGTACGTCGAGGGCGCATCGTACCTCAAGCTTCGCGAGGTGACACTCTCGTACGCCCTGCCGCGGGCCTGGCTTCGCAGCATGCGGGCCCTCCAGGATGCGCACATCAGCCTCTCGGGCCGCAATCTCCTCACCGCTACCAACTATCCCGGGCTGGACCCCGAAGTCAGCAACTTCGGCGCGCAGCAGATCGGCCGAGGGATCGATGTCACGCCGTATCCGCCGGCTGCAGCTACTTCATCTCCCTGGACCTGGGCTTCTGACCATGCCGCGACAGCACGTTCGTCATCGCGCGATACCATCACGCCGTATCATGCAACGGACCTTACGGCTCGCCGCGGGGTTTGCAGGCCTCGTTGTGATCGCCGCGTGCGACCAGCGCGCGATCGCCGACACCAACGCGCCGACAGTCTTTCCCAAGACCTTCGCGGGACTACAGGAAGCATTCACGGGAGCGGCAGGGGCATCCGTCCGCGGCGATATCGGTTCCGCGGCGCTCGATCTCTCCTCGTTCTCGCGCGACATCGGAGAGTTTCTGGCGGCAGCGCCGCAGTCGTTGACCGAGCTGACCGGGGAGCAGACACTGCCTCCGGACGCCGGCACGCAATGGACCGACTATTTCACGACCATCAAGGGCATCGACACCGTTCAGGCGGCGTTGCCGACATTGACCAATGGCCAGCCCATTCCGCGGGATACCGTCGCGACGCTCTGGGCGCAGCTCGAGACGTTCAAAGCGCTGTACTACATCTACATCACCGACACGCACGATACGAACGGCGTGCCGATCAACGCCGTCGGCGGCAATACCTCCGCGAGCGGCGTGGCGCCGATCCTGTGCCTGCCGAGCGCGTGGGGTGAGATCGTCGCGATCCTGGATTCGGCGGCCGACAGCCTGCGTGCCGTCCCCGCCGCGACGCCGCTGGTGTCGGGCTTGCTGCCGCCGGGATTCGACGCGGTAAGCGACAATGCGGCGCATTGGCTGGATTTCACGCTCGCATTGCGCGCGACAGCGCGGATCGAATACGCGTATGCGATCGCGCGTGGGCCGAGTGGTCATGGTGCTGGCGCGCCGACGCTGAGTAGTCCGGGGAGTCCCGACCTGAGCCAACTCGATTCGGCAGCGGCCGACTTCGAGACGCTGGCGACGCATGGGGTGCTCTACAGCGACGCGAATCTCGCGGCGGTCGGGAAGCCGGGGTCGGATCCGGGCGTATACGTCCAATACAGCACGGCGTCGGGTGACGTCCAGGATCCATTGGGCGCGAGTGCGCAGCAGTTGTTCGCGCTGCGGGGCGCGGTCGCGCAGATCGATACGCTGCACGACCTCCGCTTCCTGGCGAAGTTCGGCCACGGGTTGCTGCCGACGACGGCGTATGATGGGGGCGTGGTGCCGGCCGATTCCATCGGCACCGAGTGGCAGTACGGCGCGGGGACGGAAGCGACGGCGTACAGCCAGTCGGGGGTCCTACCGATCGTGCGAAATGTCCAGCTCCATCTGTTGAGCGCCGAAGTGCAGCTCGGGCTCGGGAATTTCGCCCAGGCCCTGGCGATCATCAACATGGTGCGGACGACAGCGGGCGGGCTCGGAGCCGCGACCGTGACACCGGACTATGTCCACGTCCGGGACCTCCTGCTGCAAGAGCTGGCGGTCTCGATGGTGGCCGAGACCGGGGACCATTTCATCGCGATCCGGAACTACGGGACGGTACTCCGGGATCTGACGACGTGGGATGCGTTCGGAGGGGATCTCCACACGGCGGTCTTTCCGACCCCGCTGTCGGAGCAGGCGGCGCGGAACAACAACATCACGCCGGTGTGCAGGAGTTAGCGGCAGGCGGCCTGCTGGTGGTGCCGGTCCGGCAACCGTTGCGGCTGGCCGGTCATAGATTCAGTGCATGGTGAACCGACGGGCGGGGTGGGTATCGTAGATGGTTCGTCGCCGATTGCACGTGCTCGCAGATGGGGGCAGTCCAGGATGCAGGATCTTTTGAACTGCGTGGCCTGACCCCCGTGCTCGCCCCGCGCGATGTACCGGCGGCGTTTGACGCGTGGAACGCGCGGTGGCATGCGCCCAACGGCCGTTCGTCCGATATTGCGAACGGTCTTCGGCGCCGTCCGGGGCTGATGACCAACGCCTTCGGGATCCGGTACCTGGGACCGTTCGCCTATCAGCCCAACAACTCGACACGGCAGTTCGAGTATCCGTGGGCGTACGCCAAGGTGGCTGAGCACAGCGCGGCGAACGAGGGGCGGCGGCTTCGCGTCGTGGATGTCGGCGGCAGTCTCGGCGGGCTGCAGTGGGTGTTGGCACGCGAAGGGCATCAGGTGGTGACGGTCGACCCGGGACTCCAGGCACGCGGGGTCGGGTGGGCGGTCAATGCCGCGACGCACCGGTCGATATCGCGCGCGTTGCGAGCGCCCGTGGAACTGATCCCGGCCACGCTGGCGGACGCCGGCTTGGCGACGGGATCTGCCGACGTGTTGCTGTCGGTGTCCACGCTGGAGCACTTCGCTCCGGACGACCTGGCCGAGTTCTCGGCGCATGCGGCGCGTCTCCTCCGTCCGGGCGGGATCGCGGTGTTGACGATCGATCTCTTTCTCGATGTGCGACCGTTTGCGCCTGCCGATCACAACATGTACGGGACGAACGTTGACGTGCGGGCTCTTCTGAACGACTCCGGCCTCACGTTACATGAAGGGGAGCAGTCGGAGCTAATGGGGTTTCCGGAGTTCAGTGCGCCGACTGTGATGGCCCACCTCAGTGAGTACATGGTCGGGGTCAACTATCCGGCGCTCGCGCAGTGCCTGGTTGCGCGCCTTTCAGGGAAGGGTGCAATGAATGCAACCACCAACGCTGGCGTCAGCCAATCTCGCTGACCGTCAACATCCCGTTGGCCGGGGGCAATGACCAAGTGCGTTGAGCATCAGCGCTCTGCCTGTGTGAGCCAGATGGTGTGACCACCGCAGTCTGGGTCGTCGGCGACATGCGCCACGACGCGAAAGCCGCTGGAGTTTAGCAGCGCCCGGTACTCCTCCGTGTCCAGGCTAGCGTGGTAGAGAGGTTCTCCCCGATATGACCCGATACTCTCACCGTGTGACGTCCCGCTTGTGAACATGAGGGTGGTGCCGGGCGCGGCGTGGCGCCTAAAGACGGAGAACATTCCACGCTGATCGTCGCCCGATAGATGAAAGAAGCTGTCCCAGGCGAGCAGTCCGTGGAAAGTCCTGCTGAGCGACAGCGTCCGCATGTCAGCGACGTGCCAGGACCGATCAGGAAAGCGAGTGCGACAGAGGGCAATCAAAGTCGGAGAGGTGTCCACGCCCTCGACCGCAAAGCCACGCTCAATGAGATAGCGTGCCATTGGTTCACCAGAGCCGCAGCCCAAGTCGAGTATCGTCGGGGCCGGAGGCAGGAGCTTCGTGAATCGGTCGACCCAAGCGCGTTCCGTCCAGAGTTCGCGTCCTCGATCCGCGTCGTAGTCGTAAGCGTGTCGCTCGTAGAGATCAATTATCCGGTCAGCGTGGGGATTCATAACCTCAACACTTTCGGTGAATGCTGAGCGAGTCTGGAGATGCTGGGATGCTAAGCGTTCGTGGCATGGTGCGAGAAGTAGTGAGTGGCAAGAAATGACGAAACGGCCGACGTTCCCCGAGGCGCATGCGTCATGCCGATAGGTCGCGCTGTCCAGTTGCCTCGACCAAAATCCTAGAGTTTCAGAAACTCTTTCATCGCTGTAATGCCTCGTCGAGGGCTAACTGAAAGGCACTCTCGCGGGGCCGCGGTCCGGCGAAGCCCAGCTCGTGCCGCAGCCGGCCGTTGGCGACCTTCAGGTTGGCCCAGCCCAGGATGTGCTCGCCCCATAGCATGGGCATCGCGTAGTGGCCCATGCGGCGTTTGTGGGCTGGCACGTAGGCCTCGAGCTTGTACTCCCAGCCCCAGAACAACTTGAAGCGCCGCCGGTCCCAGACGACGGGGTCGAAGGGCGACAGGAAGCGCAGCCTGTCGTCGACCCGGTATCGGGCGGCCACGGGGTTCTCGCCCTGCGGCCAGAACCACAGCCGGCCGTCGACGCTGGCATGGGCATAGCGGGATTTGGCGTCCTCTTGGATCTGCCGCACCTCGGTGGCCAGGTGCGGCACTCCATGGCGCAGCAGTCCGCATAGATAGCCCAGACTGGCCGCGGGCAGTGGCGCGTAGAGCTGCACCATCATGTCCATCAACTGGCCGGCGCGCGCGAGCCGCGCCTCGGGGCTGTCGTCCTGCGGCGTGTGCTCGAATGCCTGGTAGACCCGAGTGCCGGCCGTCGCGCCGCGCGACGCGCAGGAGCCCGCGATAGTGCAGGCCCTCCAGCAGATGAGTGCTGACATTCAGGTCGCCGCCCCAGCGCCTGATGCGGCCATGGTCGAAATGTGCCTGCACGTCTTTGGGGTAGGTGCGACCATGCTCGCGCACAAAGGCCAGCACCTCGGCGGCGTGCGCCTGCATCCTGGCGTCCCATCCCATGCGCGCGGCTCCCCGCGCGGGTGCAGCAGGGCCATGGTCTCGCGAGGCACGAAACCGTAGTTGACGAAGAAGGCCTCTTCGATCGCCAGGCGCGGGTAGCGGCGCTCCAACTCGCCGGCGCGATAGTCTGTGACGCGGTGCGCGAGGATGAGATCCTGCGCGCGAGCGGGCGCGCGCATCGGGTCGGCCTGGACAAAGCCGAGGCGCGCAATGGCCCGCGGAAGGCTGGTGGGCTTGAACAGGCTTCGCGCGATCGCGTAACGGCGAAGCTGCCGGAGACTGGGGGCTTTGAAAGGGCTCACGCGTGGCGCCGGTAGGCCTCTGGTGCTCACCGTGCAAGTATGACAACGGTGAAAAAGGCGCGAACCGTGGCCACGGTCACCCGAGCAAATTCGATCATATATTGGCTCCCCAGATGAATGAGCAGCGCTGGCGCGGCTTCGTACGATACATAAAACCGGATCGCGGGTTCGGCGGCTGGTTCGTTTGGTTCTTCATTTCGACACTGGCAGGTATCGCGTATCAAGGCTACTGGCTAGTTCGGTCGGGAGGGTACTTGCACGCATGGAGTACTTCCCAGTTGCCACAGGCCGGGGTCGTTCTTGGCATCGAGGTCGTACTCACATTCATACGCATCGGGCTCTTCATCGGGCGCGTCGTTGGACTCTGGTTGTTTGTAAACGAAGATAGACGAACGCCGGCGTTCTGGACGGGGTATTTCACCGCTGCCGTGCCAGTCCAGTTGGTGTTTCGTCGCCTCGGAGCCGCGCTGGCTGCGCGCGCCCTTGATGAAAGGTTCGCCACCGCGGTACTTGCCAACGCGCAGGGCACGCTCCGGCCCATCACGTATTGCGTTGTCTGGGCGTTTTACTGGCGGCGATCGCGTCGCGTGCGCAACACGTATGGATACGCAGGGTGGCGGTGGCCGCCACCCACCGAGGAGCTGCAACACGCCCACTCGTGAGTCTGGGGCCCAGGGCTTCAGAAGCGCATCAATGGCCAAACGTGATCGACGCCGAGTCTTTCACGCGCAAGAGGCACCCCATTTGGCGTGACCGGCCCCTCCGAAGGAGACTGTCCGGATCAAGATGTTGCCTCGCCACTTGCTGCGTGGAGCCGGCCGGACCGGTCGTTCTCAGGCGCCTCGGCGTGCCGCGGTCGCAAACTGCAGAAAGTATTTACGCAGGAACGTAGCGTCGCGCGGGTCCGGTCGCTCCGAGAAAACCGCGTCGCAGAAGTATTCCCGCGCCCGGAGCACCTCACGCCGGCGGGGGCCTCGCCACCGCGGATCCGAGGCCGTAAGGTCGAATAGTTCGAGCGCGCGCGCGAGCGCCTGATCGCGCCGATCGATGCGGCCGGCCTCGTGGGCTCGCAGAGTCCGGTCTACTTCGCTGCCGATGTTGGCGAGTTGCTCGACGACCGACAGTTCCGCCCACCTACCGGAGGTAAGCGACGCGTGGAGCGGTGGCATCGTCAGTTGATGACGTTAGACCGAAGGATTCGCACAATATCGGCCCGCAACGCGCCGTCTTCGACGGAGCGGGATCGGTTGCCTTGGGCCGGCCGCACGTTAATCATGGAGTCGAACTCGATCCAGTCGTCAGTCTGCTCCGATGGATACAGATTGATCCCCCAGAGGTCAACCTGGAGCGATCCGTCATCGAGCAATGCCGCCTCCGCATCGGAAAGCAGCTCGCCGCCCACCGCCATGATGGCGCGTCGAACATTGACGACGGCCTTCACCATGTCACCAAATCCTTGTGCCGCGATCTCCGCGAGCTCAGATCGGGACACGGGCTGATGTAGCAAGCGGACAGGGTTTGGCGGCATGGCGATCGCAAAGATAGTACCCCGTCGCAGCCTCAGGGCGGTTCCGCCGGACTCATATTCTTGCCCGGGCTGTGACACTCCATTCGCGTCCGGTATGCGACGGCGACGGGATGTCACGCAGGCGGCATATCTTGAGGCGCACACCAGCGGAGACGTGAGGAAGGATTGGTTGCGCACGCCATGTAACCCAATGGTGCCTGCATGTAACCGGGCCAGAGCAGGGTGGTGAAGTGCGAGCGTCGCCGGAACGGGGCGGAGCGGTTCGTAGAAGTGGTGAATGCCCGCCCGCTTCGGTCGGCGGAGCTATCACTCAACCCGCTGCACCGCGCCGCGATAGGTGATCGCGACGAGAAGTCGTCCGTTTGCCGCGACGCAGGCAAGCTGCACCGCCCCGGGTTAGTACGACTCTCCGTTGGCCTCGTCAGCTCCTGCCGCGAACACCCTGGCGACCTGCTAAACACGCCTGCAAGTTGTTTGCGCCGTAAACACCGCCCGGCTCGCGACTGCGACGAGCGTCGCTATCGTCTGCGATCGATGCTGCTTGGCACCAGGTTGATCGAGTCTCCAACTACCAGAGCAGGGATTGATGTCGATTCACGAGATGCGCGCAAATCAGCGGCAAGAACGTACTGCATTGCTGTTGTTACTGTCTCTGAGCGTTTCAGTAACATTGCCCGCATGCAGCTCCACTCATCGAACGGTTACATTGGCGCCTTACACCGGGCGACCGATCCCGGAAACATTCGATCTGTCCGCAACGCCGAAGAGGCCGCCGCTCGAGTGGACGTCCCCCACGCGAACGGTGGTAAGGCTCGATCCGGGGACAGGCTATGGCTTCAGGACGGTCCGCGACACAACAGCTTTGAAAGGCATTCCACCCGATACGAACGATGCGCACCTGTACTACGCAGCGGGCGTTGATGCTATCCGCACAGATCCCAGCCTCGCGTCCGCGGCTTTCTACTGGGCCAGTCGCCTCGACCCATCATGGGCCGACCCGTATTTCGCGCGCTGGTACACTCTGCGGACCGCGGCCGACGAAGACCGGCCGCGACGTATTGATGGGCGCGTCATCAAAAGGCGGATCACGCTTCCTGACTCTGTTCGGCGGCGTATCGACTCACTGATTCTGCAGGCCTATGTCCGAAACCCCTTTGTCGACGAGCAGCTGGCGGTAGAAGGTCCGGCTTTGCTCGCAACCTATCAGGTGGCGATGGCTCACAATGGCCGACATATCAGCTCGAAATTGACTTGGTACGGGGCATTTGCGATGCGCGATTGGGCGACGGCGGCCCGCATGCTCCGAGCAGCGCTCGACTCGGAACCGAGCGCGATCGGCCTCTACGTCTACCGCGCCGAGTCGCAGTTCTACCTCACACAATACGACAGTTGCGCGGCGACCCTGCGAGCGGCCATTGCCCGCATCGATGAACACGATCCACGGGACACTCTCCGGGTCTATCGCTCGAAGGAGATGTTCACCTACGCCATCGCAATAGCGGAGGATGCAGCTGGCAATGACACCGGCGCGCGAACGGCCTACCGACAGACCGTGTCTGAGAATGATGGGTTTGCGATGGCCCATCTCCATTTGGCGAATCGAGCGATGGCGAGGCAGGACACCGCAACGGCGATCGTCGAAGCTATTGAAGCCGCAGAGATCCAGTCCGGGGATGCGGACGTCGAGCTAAACGCAGGATACGCGCTGCTCCAGGCTCGGCGGCTGACCGACGCTATCGTACACCTGCACGCGGCGGTTCGAATCGACCCGCAGTACGCACTCGCGTCGCTCTACCTGGGGCAGGCGCTTTCTCAACACGCCGATACCGCGGGCGCGCTCGCTGCGTATCGCGACTATCTCGCGCGCAGTCGACGCGATGACGCCGAGCGGGCCACGGTTGAGCAGGCGATCACCGTGCTTGGCGGCGCTCTACCCGCGAGGCAATGACGTCGGTCTACTAACCCCGCTACACCGCCCCGCGGCCCTTGAGCTCCAGGTAGCGGTTCACGACCGCCGCCGTCATTGCCTGCGGCCGCACATTGATCACCGACACGCCCGCCTGCCGCATCCGCTGCAACGCGTCCTCCCGCGCCGACAGCAGCTCCTCGGCCGCGGCTCGCTCGTAGACGGCCGTCGTCGTGCGGCCACCGCCCGTCGCGGCCGCCGCCACCAGTGACTCATTGCGCAAGGCAACGACCACCGGCAGATGGTGCTGCGCACCACGGGTCGTATGCGCGATCAGCGACTGTGAGGCGCGTGGATCGATGACATCCGTGTAAAACACGATCAGCGCCCGCTTGCGCTGGCGCGCATCCAGCGTCCGGAACGCCGTCGCGTAGTCCGGCTCCGCCATCGTCGCGCGCAACGGGATGAGCCCCGCGCGGATGGACCGCAGCGCCTCCGTCCCGCGCGCCGGCGCCACCCACGCCCGTACCTGATCGTCGAACGCCAGGAGCCCCACCTGGTCCCCCGAACCCGCCGCCACGTCCGCCAGTACCAGCGCCGATGACAACGCGTACTCGAATCGCGGCAGATCGTCCGCCAGTTGCGTCATGAGCCGCCCGCAATCGATCACGATCAGCACCGTCTGCCCCTGCTCGATCGAAAACTCCCGCGTGATCAGCGTCCGCCGGCGGGCCGATGCCTTCCAGTCGATGAATCGCGGATCGTCGCCCTGCACGTACTCCCGCAATCCCGCGAAGCTCGTCCCCTCTCCACGCCGCCGCAGCACCCGGACCCCCGCGTCCCGCAGGCGACGCTGCACGGCCAGCAACCGGTAGTGCCGCACCGAGGCAATCGACGGCGTCACGAGCACGTGGTCGGTCTGCGGATAACGGATCGTCCGGGCCATGAGACCGAGCGGCCCGACGAGACGGAGCGCCACGGCACCGAGCGGCCACTCTCCCCGGTCGCGGCCACTGACCGAGACCGGTATCGTCACTTCCTGCCCGCTCCGCACCGTGAATCGCTGCGGCACCGGCGTCTCCCGGCGGAGCGCGGTGGGGAGCGCGTCCCAGACCTCTCCCATCACGCGAAACGGCCACCGGAGCGCGACCTGATAGCTGGCGGCGACGATGTCCCGGACTCCGACCGACGTGGGGAATGCCCGCGTGACGGTGACCGATCGCCGGCCTGGAATCGCCAGCGCGTCGGCCAGCGCCGCAATCACGATCGCCGCGATCACGACCGGGGCGACGATGAGCGCAAGCGACCATCCGGTCGCGGCAAGCCACCACGCGGGCGCGGTGACCAACACGAGCGCCGCGAGCCGGCGGGTCGGCATGTACATCAACGGCCCCGCGTCGTCAACCGCACACCTGCACCGCGGTTACTTGGGAGCGGTGACACGAGTGAGCACGCCCTGCAGCACATCGTCCGCCGACCGGCCCTCGACCTCCAGCTCCGGTGCCACGATCACCCGGTGCCGCAGCACGGGGGGCGCGTAATCCTTGACGTCATCCGGCGTCACGAAATCGCGGCCTGCGATCAGCGCCGCGCCCTGAGACGCACGGAAGAGTGCGACCATCGCACGTGGTGACCCGCCGAGCGTGAGGCCCGTGTCTTCGCGTGTCGCGCGGACGATATCGGCCACATATTCCCGAACCTCCGGCGCAACCTTGACCCCATCCACCGCCGCGCGCAGCGCCCGGCATCCCGCCTCATCGAGCACCGGCGCCACGGGCCGCGTGCTCAACCGGTCGGCGTCAAAGCCTTGCGAGTAGCGCGACAACATCTCGAGCTCCGCATCCTTGGTTGGATACGCGACTTTGATCTTGACCAGAAAGCGGTCGAGCTGCGCCTCGGGCAGCGGGTACGTCCCTTCGTACTCGACCGGGTTCTGCGTCGCGAACACGGTGAATAGCGGATCGAGCGGCCGCGCGACCCCGTCGGTCGTCACCTGGCGTTCCTGCATCGCCTCGAGCAGTGCGGCCTGCGTCTTGGCGGGCGCGCGGTTGATCTCGTCGGCCAGCAGCAGATCCGTGAAGATCGGGCCGGCACGAAACTCGAAGTCGTGGGCGGTACCGCGCAGGACACTGACGCCCGTGATGTCCGACGGCATGAGGTCGGGCGTGAACTGGATACGCCCGAACTTCGCGCCGAGGGCATCGGCGAGCGTGCGCACGAGTAGTGTCTTCGCGGTGCCGGGGACGCCCTCCAGCAGGATGTGCCCGCGGGCAAGAAATGCGACCACGGCCTCCTCGATCACCTGATCCTGGCCCACGACCCGGGTCGCGACAGCGTCGCGGATTCGGCGCAGCGCGTCGGCGATCTGCTCGGCGGTCAGTGGCGGTGTATCAGACACGGTACGGCCTCACGTCTTGGGGGAAGGGAATGCTTGATCGATGTGGTCCACGGCGTCGGCCACTGCCTGCAGGCCGCCCGGTGGAACCGGTATCCGCTCGGCGGACAGGATGCGCTCGGCATCGGCCGCGACGCCCGGGTGTCCGGCCACGACGGCGGACAGGAACCGCTCGTCGGCGTCGCCGGGTCCTGTGCCCGCCGCCCGGGCCGACCACACGCCTCGTCCGTGCCGCCGGCGAAGACCGGCGGCGAGCCGGCGTGCAACCAGGCGTGTCGCCCCGATCCGCTCGTAGGCGCGCGCGAGCGCATCCACGTGCTCGAGGGGCGACCGCCGCTCGATCTGTGGCACATCCTTCGGCGGTATCGCACGGACACCGAGCGCGAACATCAGCACGAGGGCAGCCGCCACGATCTGCGCGATCCCGCGGCCGGCGGCCGACCCAAACAGGAACTGCTGGATGACCCGCAGCGTGCTTGGCTGCCTGCCGTAGCCTTGATCGTATTCATCGAATACGAGCGTGCGCCGCCGGCTTCCGGAGACCCAATCGAGCGACTGCATCACGCGGGGTCCGATATCCCATTTGCAGATTCGCACGACGTCGTTGCGCAACAGGTCCGCGTCCGAATAGACGACAACGCGACCCCGGCCCAGGCTGAAACCGAACGCCGCCGGTTCGGTCGGGAGAGACCTGGCGCCGGGCACGGGCCGGTCCACAGTGATGAACACCGGCATGGCGGAGGTGACGGCGCGATGCGCGTCCAGGCGATAGAGGTGCACGCCGTCGCGAAACCACGCCAGCATGTTGTCGACATTGTCGGGCTTGCAATGCGGCCGCATCTCCGCCGGCATCGGCGTCGGCGCGTAGCCCGTGTCGGCGCGATTGACCTGCAGCGAATCCTCGAGCGCCCCCGAATCCGACACGATGTACATGAGACCGGCGCCGCCGCGAACGGCTTCGAGCAGCGCATGCGTGCCGGTCGCGGTGACCGGCGTGAGGGGCGCCAGCACCGCATACACCGCGGCGGTGTCGAGGTCGCCGGCGAGGGGCGTCACGCGCCGCCTCGGCCGCCACCCCAGAAACTTTGCCATGTCGTAAATGCCAGACGCCCCGCCGGGACCGGTGGAGTACGACGTGACACGCCGGTCGGGGACGACGGGCGCCGTCTCGGGAGTCAGCAACACGGAAATCAGCAGCAGCACCGCCAGCACCGGAAGGGCGATGCGTGGCCGGAGCGCCATTGCGAGCCGGGACGGTGGCGCGCCTGTCGCGGAACCGTCGCGACCCGTTGCGTCAGCCACGTGCCCACCCGGCACGCATCCGGCGATTCACGCTGCGATTCGCGCTGCGATTCGCGCTGCGATTCACGCTGCGATTCACGCTGCGATTCGCCCCGCTGGTTGCGCGGCCCGTCATGCCGCCGCCCGCAGGATGCCGGTGGCCAACGCGTAGAGGCGCTCGTATCGCTCGCGGTCGCAGGTCCCCAGTCCGTAGACCACGGTCTCATACGTGCGCGCGAAGTCGCGATAGCGCGGGGCGAGACCGGACGAGCGCCGCCGCAAATCCCGTCCGTAGTCGCCCACGGTCTTGGAGTAATGCAGGTTGATCTGGTCTCGTCGTGCCATGTCATCGAGCAAGCCGCGATAGAGCGCGTGGGCGGCATCCGTGTACTGCCCCGCGCGCGCGAGACGTTCCGCTTCGCCCCAGGCGTCCTGCGGTCCCCCGGACCCAAACAAGCCGCCGCGCCGGAACGCGACACCGGCGGCGTTGCTGACGATCGCCAGACGTGCGATAATCGCAATGACGACGACCAGGAGCACCAATAACGCGCCCTTCTGGACCGGACCCGCATGCCGCAGCGATCGGACGAGATCGCCCAGTCCGTTGAGCGCCCAGTTCAGGACCCGGCCCAGCATTGTGGGGAGGATCGACCGGTCGTATTCGCGTCGCGCGAACACGGTGGTGATGGCTGTGCGGATCGAGTCGGCGCTGACGCCCTGCACGAGCGGATCCCCCAGCACGATCAACAGGCGGTGGTGGTCATTGTGCCCTCAGGCATCCGTCGTCCGCCAGTGATCGGGAGCGACCGTTCCTCCGCCAGCCGGCCGGGCGGAAAGATCGCGCGCCCCAGTGGAAAAGTCGAGCGCGTTGCGGCGCACATGCATTCCAGTCCCTAGTATGGTGCATCATGTACGGACCGCGCACCGTTGACATGCCGCGGTATGTATCTATTGTGATCCCTGACGATCCATGAACACGACGAGCAAGGGAGCGACTTCGGCGCCACACGCGGGCCGTCGAGCATGACGGCGCCCGCCACCGGCGTCGCCGAAGCGCGCAGCGCGCAATGGGCTGATCCTGACGTCGCGGTCATCGAGAGCCTGATCACGGACAGCCAGGCCATCGGGTGGCGCGCCGCGCTGGATGCCCTTTCCGCGCAATATCCGTTTTTCGCGAAGCGGATGCGCGACCTCGGGCTCGGCAACTGGCATGTGCTGCTGCTGCGGCCCCGGACGTCCGACGTCCTGGACGTCGGATGCGGCTTCGGATCGCTCGTCCTGGGCCTCAGCCAGTACTACCGTCGCGCCGTGGGCCTCGACGCGTTGTCCACGCGCGTCCGGTACGGGAACCTTCGCGCGCGCCAGGAAGGCCGGGGGAACGCATCGTTCGTCGAGGGGACCGGACTGACACTGCCCTTTACGGCCGGTGACTTCGGACTCGTCACCATGAACGGCGTGCTGGAGTGGGCCGGACTGCACGGCGCGGGCCGGCCCGACGAGCTGCAGCGCTCGATGCTGGAGCAGGTCCGCCGTGTGCTGGCGCCGGACGGCGTCTTCGCCATGGCGATCGAGAACCGGTTCGCGATGGAAACGCTGGCCGGGATGCCCGACACGCATACCGGTCTCCGCCTCGTCCCCGCGCTGCCCCGCCGCGTGGCGCAGATGGTCGTGCAGGCCCGGTCGCAGCAGGATTTCCGCACCTATCTGTACAACGCGCCCGGATACATGGATCTCGTCCGGCGGGCGGGATTCGCGAAGGCCGCGGTGCTGGACCTGGTCTCCAGCTACAACGATTACGACTTCGTGCTCCGTCTCGGCGACACGCCATCGTACGACCTGCTCTGGCGCCGTGGTGCCGTACGGACATTCTACAAGCGGGCCGGCTCGGCGAGACGCGCGGTCGCGAAAGCGTGGCCCGGTGCGCTCGGCGCGTTCGGGTACGCGTATCTCGTTCTGGGCGGCGCCGACGTCGCGACCGTGCTGGACGAAGCGCATCCGATCTGGACCGTCGCGGCGCGTCACGGGATCGGTCCCGGGCGCACACGGTTCGCATGCAAGGGAACGGCAGTCGGGAGCATGGTCGTCGCGACTCACGATGGCACGCGGCTCGAATCGCTTCTCGAGATCGGTGTGCAGGACGGGGCGCCGGAGAGTGTGGCGCCGAGCCTGTCGGACCACATCGTGACCAGCCTTGGACTGGACCCGAAGACGCCCCTGCGCGCGGCCTGGAAGATGGGCGATACCGACGTCCGGGCATTCGGACCGGTCGCGCGCTGACGGCACCCGCCGGATCCAGGCGGTGCGGCCGCCCCTGGTGTGGCGCCGTAATGCTCCGTTCCAAGCCCTGCTGAAATATCGCGCTGCCCGCCGGGGCTAGCGCGCCTCGTCGCCGAAGCGGGCCTCGCAGAAATCCCAGAGCCAGGCGCCGAGCAGGTACCCGACGACGGCGCAGACACAGACCAGGCCCGCGACACTGCCCCACAGCGGCCGTACGGCGGCTGCCGTCCACGGCGCGGGAGGACCGTATCCGTGTACGCGGACCACGTGGTAGAACGCCGACACCGCGCCCACCGGCAGGCCCCACCCGATGATGCCATAGCGCCAGACGAATGCCGAGCGTCCGGCGTCGCGCGTGCGAAGCCAGCGCGTGCGCGCCTGCTGCGCGACGAACTCCGCGGCCGTGCCGCCGGTGGCCGTCATCGCAGCACCGCCTTGGCGATCGTCTGCAACTGCATGTTGGACGTGCCTTCGTAGATCGCGCCGATCTTGGCGTCGCGATAGAACTTCTCGACGGGATAGTCGGTCGTGTATCCGTAGCCGCCGAAGAGCTCCACGCATCGCGACGTGACGCGCTCGCAGACCTGTGACGCGAAGAGCTTGGCCATCGCACCTTGCCGCGCGATGTCGTGGCCGGCGTCCTTGAGCCGGGCCGCGTTGTACACCATGAGGCGTGCCGCCTCCAGCTCCGTCGCGGCTTGCGCGATCTGGAACTGGATGCCCTGGAAGTCGGACAACGGCTTGCCGAACTGCTTGCGCTCCTTGACGTATGCGGTCGCGGCCGATAGCGCGCCGTCGGCGACGCCGATCATCTGCGCGCCGATCCCGATCCGCCCTTCGTTGAGGGTTTCGATCGCAATCTTGTAGCCCTGGCCTACCGGACCCAGCACGTTGCCGGCGGGGACCTCGCAGCCATCGAGCATCAGCTCAACGGTGCTGGAGGCACGGATGCCGAGTTTGTCTTCCTTCTTTCCGACGCGGAAGCCGGGGAAATCGCGCTCGACGATGAACGCGGTGATGCCTTTGTATCCTGCGGCGCGATCCGCATTGGCGAAGACGACGAACACCTCGGCTTCCGCGCCGTTGGTGATCCACATCTTCCGTCCGTTGAGGACGAAGTGGCTGCCCGACCGTGTCGCGGACGTTTGAAGTCCGAACGCGTCTGATCCGGAGCCCGGCTCCGAGAGCGCGTATGCCCCGACCGTACCGCTGGTGAGGCGGGGGAGGTACCGCGACTTGAGGTCGTCGCTCCCGTACCGGGTGATCGGGTAGTTCACGAGCGTGTTCTGGACGTCGACCATGATGGCGGCCGCCGCATCCACGCGGCTGATCGCTTCGACCGCCAGCGTCACCATCATGAGCGACCCGCCGGCGCCGCCCAGGTCCTCCGGCACCTCGATTCCCATGAGGCCCAGCGCGAACAACTGCGGGATGAGCGCCGGATCCAGCTTGCCCGGCCCGCTCCATCGCCTGGACCCGCGGCCGCACCTCGAGCTCCGCAAACTCCGCAACCGCGGCGCGGAACATGACCTCCTCGTCCGTCAGCGACGTCAGTGCGGCGGGGCGATCCGGGGCGGTTTCCGTTGCCATGGAGTGGAAGTTAATCGAGGTTGAAAAGAGGGAGCTGCGAGCGAAGCCAGTCGCGAGCCTGGCAGGGAGAGCAGAGCCGCCGGACGTATCGAGGGCCGGCTGCGGTGTGTCGCAACCGGCCCTCATCGACTCGCTCAGGTCCCTCTGTCCAGATATCTGCTGCGTCTGGCCTTATCTCGTCCAGTCCACGGATTGTACGCTTGCGTCGATGCGATCTTCGAGGGCGATGAGCGCCGCGGGCGGGAAGGGGGAGCCAACCTCATGGGTCACGGTCTTGACCTTGTCGCCCGTGCGCAGCGACGTGGTCGCCGTAGACGTCTCGGTCAGCCCAGCGGGGTATTTGTCGCTCAGGGTGGCGTAGCTGGTTCGCTGGAACTCGGTGAGGAGGTCCGAGAGAATGTCCCTGGTGACGGTGGCGTGCCACCGGCCGGCCTTGCTGACGTTGGCTTTGCCCTCGTACACGACCTGGCCGTCCTCGAAGAACGACAGCTTATACTCGGCGCACTGGCCGTGGCACCCGGTCCGTTCGAGCGTGATGAGGGGCGGGGTGGCGGGCGCGGGCGCAGGCTGCGGCCGGCTGCGGTGAGCGGCCTGGCCGCGGGCGCGCTGCGGCGCCGAAGCGCCGATCAGGACGCAGGCCCCGGCCAACATACCGGCTGTGGCTACCCTACGTAGTGCGCGTGAGGCCATGCAGATCTCTCGCAGTCCCCGATTTTCGGGATCCAACCCCAGCCTTCACCTGCCAGGTAGACGAGGGGCCCGGGCGGAAATAACGAGCGGAGGGACTTGACGGCTGGCCGGGAGTGCGCGGGAAGGCCCGCAACTCACGCCAAGCGCCAGGACGGGTGATAGCGGTTAGCGGGCCGAGACCAGGGCCTTGGCGGGGCAGGCGTCACCGCAGGCGCCGTTCGAATGCGCCGGGTCCCAGCAGCAGGTGTCGCCAGGCAGCTCGCGGGCGCGGGCGATGCCGGCACGCGCGAGGATCACGTCGGCGAGGTGTTCGTGGACGCCAAAGGCCGGGACGACCCGATAGCTGACGCCAGGGAAGCGTGCGGCGGCCCGGCCGACCATGGTGGGGATGTCGCTCGTGGAATGGCGCCCCGGGGACAACATGTACGGGAACGCGATGACCTCGTCGGCGCCCGCTTCCACGCAGGCAGCAAATCCTTGCTCGATCGACGGTTCGCAGATCTCCATGTGCGCGAACCGCACGGCGGCCGTCTCGCCCACCAGATGCTGCACGAGATTGGCCATGCACGCCATCATGTAATTGGCTTCGTCCCGGCGCGACCCGTGGTCGATGAGCAGGATGGATTTCATCGGGGTATCGGTTGGCGAGTGGGTCCTGTCAAAGTACATGGGTGGCGGCCATTCGAGCGACGCGGCTCGTGGGCGACCCGGCCTGGTTCGCCGCCCCCGGGGGGTCACCCTACCCGCCAGCCGCCCCCGCGAATACCTGGAGGGCGAGATCCACCTTGCCGAATGGGGCGGAGACCTGGGCACCCTGTACCTGCCCACGCACCTGCTCGAGCATCTCGCGGGCGATCGCGATCCCCTCGGCGACAGCGTGCTCCTTGGATTTCTCGCTCGCGCGTCGCATCCGCTGGATCACAGCCTCGGGAACCGTCACGCCGGGGACCTCGTTGGCGAGGAACTCCGCGTTGCGGACGGACACGAGCGGCCAGATCCCCGCGATGACCGGGATATCCAGGTGGCGCACGGTACCGAGGAACCGCGTCGAGCTGCGCGACATCGAAGACGGGCTGCGTGATCGCGTATTCGGCCCCGGCTTCGACCTTCCACTCGAAGCGCCGCAACTCGTGCTCGGGATCGACGGCGGCGGGATTGACCCCGACGCCCAACACGAAGCGGGTCGGCTCGCCGATGTCGTTGCCGCCCGGATCGAGGCCGTGGTTCAGGCGGGAGGCGAGGTTGGTGAGCCCGATCGCGTCGATATCGAAGACCGCGGTGGCATCGGGGTAGGGACCCATCTTCGGCGGGTCGCCCGTGATCAGCAGGAGATTGCGGAGACCCATGGCCAATGCGCCCAGCAGGTCGCTCAGCATGCCGAGGAGATTGCGGTCGCGGCAGCAGTAGTGGGTGACTGCTTCGATGCCGACCTGCTGCTGGATCAGGATGCTGATCAGCACCGCGCTCATCCGGCTCTGCGCGCGCGGGCCGTCCGGCACGTTGACGGCATCCACGCCCGCGCGGCGGAGCGCACCCACCTCGGACAGAGTGCGAGTCGCATCCACACCGCGGGGCGGGACGATCTCGACGGACGTCACGAACTGGCGGGCCGCGAGTTTGGCTGCCCAGTGCGAGCGTTCGGCGAAGGGCGCGGCGGGTACGCCGGCGCCGCCCAGCGTGCCACCACCTCGCGGCTGGGCGCCGGCGGTGGATGGCGCTGCCCCGCTCGTACCCGTGGGAATCGGCTGGACCCGGGACAGGCGGCCGCCGCCGGCCGACGATCGTACCGTGGCGTGGGCCGGTGTCGCCCCGAGCGTGGCGCCGGCGCCCGATCCTTCGCGAGGCTGCCGCGGCGCGAGCGAGCGCACCGAGTCCGCCAGGGCGCGGATATGGGCGGGCGTCGTACCGCAACAGCCGCCGACGGCCTTGGCACCAGCCAGGATCGAGATGGTGCCCGTAGGTCGCCATGTACTCGGGGCTCGCCATATACATGCTGCGGCCGCCGACCTCGCGCGGCATTCCGGCATTGGGCTGGGCGGAGAGCTTGCGCCGGGTGACGGGCGTCATGCGCTCGATCGCCTCGAGGATCGTCTGGGGGCCGACCGAGCAGTTGAGCCCAATGACATCGGCGCCGAACCGGTCGAGACTGCGGGCGATCTCGTCGGGCGGGACGCCGTAGGGGCTCAGCCCATCGACACCGATCGTCATCTGCGCGACGACCGGCATGCCGGGGTCCACGTCGTGTGCCGCGAGAATGGCCTGCTCCATCTCATCGAGGTCCGAGAACGTCTCGATGATGAAGCAATCGGCGCCACCGTCGGCGAGCGCCGTCATCTGCTCGCGAAACATTGTGCGCGCTTCGTCGCGGCTCGTCGGGCCGTAGGGCTCGATGCGGACGCCGAGGGGGCCGACGGCGCCGGCGACGAGGCGGTCCTCACCCGCAGCCTCACGCGCCAACTGGGCCGCCCGCCGATTCAGCTCGGCCACCTGTGACTCCAGGCCATACTGCGCGAGCTTCGCGCGATTGGCGCCGAAGCTGTTCGTCTCCAGCACCTCCGCGCCTGCCTGGACGTATTCATCATGGACCCCACGCACGAGCGCGGGCGAGCGGATGTTCAGCTCATCGTAGCACTGATTGATGAAGACGCCTTTGGCATAGAGCATGGTGCCCATCGCGCCGTCGAATACGACGATGGCGGCCGGATCGACCAGCCGGGCCAGCAAATCCGCGCGCGGCCGCTCGCGGGTGCCGGCGACGGTGGCCGCGGTCGCGCCCGCGATCGTGGTCACGCGGCGGCGCCCGTGGTATCGCCTGCGCGGCCCACGGCCTTGGTGACGGGCGTGTTGCCCTCGCCGGCACCCTCACCGCGGACGGCGTAGTACTTGGCTTCCGGGTGGTGCACGATGATCGCCGCGGTGGACTGCTCCGGCGTCAGTTGGAACGCGGATGTGAGCTGCAGGCCGATCGCATCGGCTGGGAGGAGCCGGAAGACCGTCGTGTGATCGTCGAGGTCGGGGCACGCGCCGTAGCCCCACGAGTAGCGCTTGCCCTGGCCCGCGGGGAGGCCCAACTCGCGGCGGATACGCCGGTGCATCCACTCGGCGAGCGCCTCCGCCGTTTCCACGCCTAGACCGTGTGTGTAGAACGCCTCGGTGTATTCGCCAGCCTGTTGCAGCGTGTCGAACCGCTGCGTGGCCGCATCGCCGACCGTCACGATCTGCAGTGCCACGACATCAACCTCGCCCGAGTCCACCGAACGGAAGTAGTCGGCGATGCAGAGCCGGTCGCGGCCGACCTGGCGCGGGAACGTGAAACGTGCTGTCTCGCGCAACGCGCCGCCGTCGCTCTCGTAGGCGGCGGGATCGTAGACGACGAGCTCATTGCCGCGCGACTGCACGGGGAAATACCCGTAGACCGCCTGGGGGACGAGCCACTTCTCGCGGCTGGCCTGTGCGGTAAGCCGCTCGAGCGCGGGCTGGAACTCCTCGCGGACCGTTCGCTCGAACGCGGGACCGGAGCCGCGGCCGCCCCACTGCAGCCGGAACAGCTCATCGAGATCCAGGAGCGGGAAGACCTCCGCGAGCGGGATCTCGCGCAGCACGCGCGTGCCGAAGAACGGTGCCGCGGGAACCGGTCCGTCGGCACGAACGGCACTCCGCTCCGTGCTGGCCGATCCGGCGGCGATGTCCTTGCCGACCGTGGTATGCAGGAAGACATCCTTGCGCGCCTCATCGAGCGTGCGCGCGACCGCCTCGGTGCGGCGCCCGGTGTCCATCAGCTCGTCCATCATCGCGAGCCCTTCGAAAGCGTCCTTGCAGTAGTAGACGCCCGCGGAGTACGGCCGCTCGCCGTCGACGAAGAGCGTGCGCCGTCCGAAGCGGCGGTTGATCGCCGCGCCGCCGATCAGCACCGGGTAGGTGAGCCCGCGCCGGTCGAGCTCCTGCACGCAGAGCGGCATCTGCTTCGACGTCGATACGAGGAGCGCCGAGAGGCCAATGGCATCGGCCTGGACCTCGTCGGCTTTGGCGATGATCGTGTTGACGGGGACCTGTTTGCCGAGGTCGTACACCGTGTAGCCGTTGTTGCTGAGAATCGTGTTGACCAGCGACTTGCCAATGTCGTGGACATCGCCGTACACGGTCGCCAGCACCACTTTGCCCTTGGTGTAGCCCTCCTTCTTCTCCAGGAACTGCTCGAGGTGCTTGACGGCGCGCTTCATGACTTCGGCGCTCTGCAGCACGAACGGCAGGATCAGCTCCCCGGCGCCGAATTTGTCGCCGACCTCCTTCATCGCGGGGAGCAGAACATCGTTGAGCACGCGGACGGGCTGCTCGCGGACGCCGGCGGCGTCGAGATGGTCCTCGATCCCTTCCTTCTTCCGGTGAACGACCATCCAGTGGATGCGCTGGTCGGCGGTCATCCCGGCCGTGGGGTCGACCGCGGCGCCGGCGGCTGCGCGTGATCCCCCCGCGCCGCCTCCGGAGAAGTGCTCGATGAACTGCTGCAGCGCGTCCGGCCGGCGATTGAACACGAGGTCATCGGCGAGGGCTCGCTCGGCCGCATCCACTTCGGCATACGGGCGGATGTGCGCCGGGTTGACGATGGCCGCATCCAGTCCGGCGGCGACGCAGTGGTGCAGGAAGACCGAGTTGAGGACGGCGCGAGCGTCGGGCGACAGGCCGAAGCTGACGTTGGAAACACCGAGGCTGGTGAACACACCCGGCAGCTCACGCTTGATGAGGCGAATGCCTTCGATCGTCTCCGTGGCCGAATCGATCCATTCCGCTTCGCCGGTGGCGAGCGTGAACGTCAGCGCATCGAAGAGGATATCGGCGGGTGCCAGGCCGAACTCGGTGGTCGCGATGTCGTGGATGCGCCGCGCGATCTCGAGTTTGCGCTGGCGCGTCTTGGCCATGCCCTGCTCATCGATCGTCAGCGCGACGACGGCCGCGCCGTGCTGGCGGACGAGCGGGAGCACGGCGTCGATGCGCTTGCCGGCCGTTCTCCATGTTGATGGAGTTCACGATGCCGCGGCCCGGCGAGATGCGCCAGCGCCGCCGCCAGCACCGCGGGCTCCGTCGAGTCGATCATGATCGGCGCTTCGACGCTCATGGAGAGCAGCTTCACCACCCGCGACATCTGCTCGGCTTCGTCGGCCCGCTCCGTGAGCGCCACGCACACGTCCAGCACGTGCGCGCCGGACTCCGCCTGGTCGCGCGCGATCCGGACGATGCCGTCGTAGTCATCGGCCAGGAGCAGTCCGCTTGACCGCGCGGGAGCCCTGGGAGTTGACGCGCTCGCCGACGAGGAGCGGGGGCGGATCCTGGTGCAGCGTGATGGCGCGCATCGCGCTGGAAACGCGCGGGACCGTCGTGGGGCGCCGGACGGTGCCCGCGGTGGACAGCGGGCGGACCGCTTCGACGACGGCGCGCAGATGCTCGGGGGTCGTGCCGCAGCACCCGCCGACGATGCGAACGCCGAAATCCCGGACGAACGTCGCCAGCGCGCTGGCCAGCGGCGCGGGCTCGAGGGGATAGACCGCGTCCCCGGTCCCGGTATTGAGCGGCAGGCCGGCGTTGGGGATCACGGAGATCGGCCGTGTGGCGTGTTCGGAGAGATAGCGGACCGGCTCGCGCATGTGTTCCGGCCCGGTCGAGCAATTCAGCCCGATCACATCGACATGGAGGCCTTCGAGCGTCGTGAGCGCGCTCGCGACATCGGTGCCGAGGAGCATGCGGCCGCTGGTGTCGAGCGTGATCTGCGTCTGGATGGGGACGCGGCGGCCCAACTCCGTGAACAGCCGCTCGAAGCCCGTAACCGCGGCTTTGACCTCGAGGATGTCCTGCGCGGTCTCGACGAGGAGGACATCGACGCCCCCCTCGACAAGGGCCTTGGCCTGGGCATAGTAGTTCTCCGCGAGCTCATCGAACGTGATCGCCCCCAGCACCGGATCATCGCTCGACGGCAGCATGCCGGTCGGGCCGATCGAGCCGGCGACGAATCGTGGATGCTCGGGAGTCGCGTACGCGTCGCAGGCGGCGCGCGCCAGCCGGGCGGCGCTGGCATTCAGCTCGTGGGTGTGTTCTCCGATGCCCCACTCGGCGAGCCGGCGGGGCGTCGCCTGGAACGTGCACGTCTCGACGACGTCGCATCCCACGGCGAGAAACGACTCGTGGATGCCGCGGATGACATCCGGCCGCTTGAGCACGAGGTAGTCGTTGCACCCTTCGAGGGCGGGGCCGCCGAAATCCGCCGCGCTCAGCTTGTGGCGCTGGATGTTGGTGCCCATGGCGCCATCGTAGATGAGCACACCGCGGGCGAGCGCGCCAAGGTAGGACAATGGATCCGGTGCGGCAGGCCGGGAGACTGGGCCGGGCGACCTGAGCTGTGAGGCGGGTTGCGTGTCGGTCATACCTGCGGAGGTCCCCCGCGAGAACAAAAATGCCCGGACGCTGTACGCCGCCGGGCTTGGCGGTTTAGCATTTGTTTAACGTGGCCGCAAGTTGCCGTAAATCGCCACGAACTCAGTTGTTCTGTCCGTAACGTAACGGTGGCAGCGGGTAACGCAACCCCGCGCGGAGGCCTCCGTCGTGCTGCCGGCCATCTGTGCTGCCAAGACGTTCGGCCATACGTTCGGCCATACGTTCTGGATACATATCCGGGACGCGCAAACGGATGCGCATCTCGTCATCGGGAATGACGCACATCCCGTAGGAAGCGGTACAGCAGCGGTACAGCAGCGGTGCAGCAGCGGCGGTACAGCAATGGTGCACCAGTGGTCCCGCAGTGGTGCAGCGGCGGTCCAGCGGCGGCAGCACGCCGCACAGTGGCGAGGCACCCGCGGATCGTAGCAAATCGGCCCTCCGGGCGTCTGATGCAGGGTGGGGCAGCGTGGTGCCAGACGATCGTGGACTCCGGTGGGCGCGGCGAGGGTGCGGGCCCCCGGGGATGACCTCCTCGCGGTAGGTTCCTGGAGTGCGACAGACATCATTTGCCGGGCAGACACTCGCGCCGGTGGGCGCCCCCGCCGGGGTGCAGCCGCAGCGCCAGGCGCGCGTGCGTGTGGGGGCGCGCCGGGCGCTCCGATTCGCCAAGGACCCATATCGTCTGGTGCTGCTGCTCCTGATCGTGCTCACGGTCAGCCGCCTGCACATGGCGATTCCCTCGCTGAACAAGACCCACCCGCTCATCGTGCTGACGATTGCGGCGCTGGGCGTGGCGTGGGCGCGGCCCGCGCTACTGGCGCAGCGGGCGCTCTTCGCCACCTGGCCGGCCAAGGTCGTGGGCGGGATCGCGCTATGGGCGCTGCTCGGGATGTTCTTCGGGAATGTCCTTCGGGAGCACCGCGACATTCATCACCGAGGATTTCGGCAAGACGCTGATCTTCACCTTCCTGATTCTCGCGTCGATCCGGACATCGCGCGACCTGTTCACGGTCATCGTCGCGTACATCGCGAGCGCGTCCTGGCTGGTGTATCAGGCCGTGTTTCATTTCCATCTCGAGATGGAGAAGGGGGGCTACTACCGGTTGAGCCATCTCGACACGTACGACGCCAACGACCTCGGGCTGGTGCTGCTGCTGGGCCTTTCATTGACACTGCTCCTCTTCCAGGTCGCGCGCCTGCGGGGGCGGATCATTACCGGTGGCGTACTGCTGGGGATCGCTGCGGCGATCGCCAAGAGCGGGTCGCGAGGCGCACTGGTCGGACTTGGGGCCATGGCGCTGGCGTCGCTCGTGCTGCTGCAGGCGGTTCCGCTGTGGAAGCGGTGCGTGTTCATCGCGGTGGCGATCATGGGGATCACGGTGTTTGCGCCGTCGGGCTACTGGAAGCAGATGGAGACCATTATCCACCCCGAGAACGACTACAACTGGGACTCGAATCACGGCCGGCGGCAGGTCGCGAAGCGCGGCATCGGCTATTTCAAGATGTTCCCGGTCTTCGGCCTCGGCGTCGGCAACTTCGAACGAGCCGAATGCACGCCCGAGATCTCGCCGAACGCGCGCTACCGGTATGCGCACGGCCTCGGCGTGTGGTGCGAACCGCCGCACAATTCGTACGTGCAGGCGCTGGCGGAAACGGGGGCCGGCGGCATTCTGCTCTGGCTCGTGATGGTCCCCGGCGCGGCTGTCTGGCTCGTGTTCCTGCGGCGGCGGATGCCGCAGCAATGGCTGCACGGCGATGGCGAACAGCGATTCCTGTATTTCGCGCCGATGTATCTGTCGATCGGCATCATCGCGTTTTCCGTCGGCGCGTTCTTCCTGACGTTCGCGTGGCGCGAGGTGACGTTCTACATCCCTGGCGTCGTGGCGGGTCTGGACGCCGCGGTTGCCGAGCGGATGGCGCGTGAGGGTATTCCGGGGCCACTGCTGCCGGGATCGATCGGCAACGTCAAACTGGCCTCCCGCCAGGTGCGGCGGTGGATCGCGCGTCCAGTCACCTGGGGTGGTCCGCGCGGTGCGCGCGCGGGGCGGGTCACGCGTCGCTGACGGCGGCTGCGGCCGGCCGTCGCTGCCCGATGGCCTAGGGCGCGCGGCTCTCCGGCTGCGACGGCATGTGTTCGCGCCCGCGCGCGCGGGCGCGGTCGGCGACGGTCCGGACGAGAGCGACGAGCCGCTGCCGTTCGAGCGGGAGGTTGAGGTCAGCGAGCGTCATCCGCAGGAGTGCGGCCGGCAACGGGAGCGCGGCGTCGTCCGGGCCGTGGTAGAGCACCATCGTGCCGCCGTAGGCCAGCGTGAGATTCGGCATGCCTGCGCCGCTCCCCGCCGCTTCGAAGGCGAGCGAGCGTTCGACAATCGCGACGAGCGGCGGATCATTCGCGGCAACCAGTTCGCTGTCGTGCAGCGACTCGGCCAGGTGCACGCGCTCACCCGCAGCGGCGAGTGTCTGCGCGAGGCCCTCGAGCAACGCGAGATCGGAACCGACGAACAGTATCAACGCCATCGAAGCCCTCGTGCGTGCAAATGCGTCCCATGAACGACGCGTGGCGGCGAAATCCGGCCCGGCACCAGGGGAGAGAACGTCGGTTACAATCCCGTCGTGAGCAAGCTCAGCGCATTCAGTGCGAGCCACTCGAGCAGACTCAGCCCGAACCACGCCACGATCGGTGAGATATCGAACATCCCCATAGGCGGGATCACGCGGCGGAGTGGCCGGAGAAACCAATCCGTCACCGGATACGCCCATCGCACCCATGGTGAGAATTGTCCCATGCCAAGCCACGACGCGATCACCCGGATGATGAGCGCGAGCTGCAGGAACAGGACCGTCCAGTGGATCAGCAGCCGGACGATGGGCATGACGCCGCCGTGCGACGCGGCCGCCAGCTCGAACGCCGTTTGCCGCACGTAGTCGAGCGCGGCAAGCAGCAGAATTCCGCCCACCACGACGACGGCGAACGTCCACCATGGTGCGGTGGCCGGGTTGCCGCCGGAACGGATGACGCGCCGCTCGACCGGCGCCATCAGGGGATCCAGCGTGCGGCGGAAAAACCGTGCGACGGGATTGAACGGATTGATGCGCCGGGTGCGCACGAGCCAGTCGCTGCCGAAGACGACCGCCGAGAGCACCGCGAGTGCCAGCACGGCGCGGCGCGCGATGAGCTCCGCGATGTCGAACGTGGTCAGCAGATCATTCACGGGCCAGGATCCAGGATCGGTGACATTGCGCGTGCCGCGATCCATCCGGCGGCGATCGCGGCGGTCCCCGCGGCCCACACCGGCCATGGCGCCGCGGGAGAGCGTCCAGTCCACGGGATGATAGCGAGCGCCGCCAGCAACGTCAGGACCGGCGGAAGGACCGACGCGGTCCCGCTCGCCCGCAGCGACACGCGTCCCCCCCAATAGCCCAGCGGCGCAAACATGGCGGCGATGACGAGCAGCGTGACCGGCGTCGCGAATCGGCCATAGCGTCCTTCGTCCGGGAGAAGCAGGCTCCAGGCCTGCCAGATCCCGGTGCCCATCCGGCGTTCGGTGCGACCCGCGGGCGTCTCGACCGCAATGCGCGCCGCGCCGTGTTCGACGCGTGCCGAGATGCGCACCGTGTCGTCCGCGCGCGGCTGAGGCGCCAGGGCGCCGATGAGAGCGAGGGATGGCGAGCGGAATCCCCAGTCATCCGTGTGGCGGCGGATCTGGAAGATCAGGTCATTGTGCCGCTGGCCGAGCACGAAGATCTCGCGGCGCTGGTCATCGAAGACACTGAGCACCGGCGCGAGACGGCGCGGCGGGCGGGGGGCCATCGTCATGACGGCGGCAATGTGCGCATCGCCGGCCAGCAGCCCCTCTCGCATCGCGGCGCTGGCCTGGGCCGCGAGGCGTCCGCCAGGAAATGGCGCGCTGTCGAACGAGGCGCTCAGTACCTGGCCGCCGAACGTCGTGAATTGTCCGAGCTGGGGGGCGACCTGCTCGTAGTAGATACTCTGTGGGAGCGAAATGGAGAGAGCCCACTGAGTGCCGGCGGCGATCGCACACCACGCCGCCGCGCCGGCCACGGACAGCCGCATCGCCCACGCCGCCGACGGAACGAGCAACCATTCCCGGGCATCGGCCGCGGCAACGCCCAGCACGCCGCCCAGTGCGTTGGACAGGATGTCGCTGAGATCCGAATCGCGTCCGGTGACGACGGAGTACTGCAGGATCTCGATGCCGATCGTCGCACCGAGTGCCACGAGGCACGCCGTCCGGCGGCGCAGGCCGGCGAGCCGGAGCCCAAATCCAAAGGGAACAAAGAGCAGGATATTGAGGCCGAAGTCCGACGCCCAGTGGGTCCCGCAGGTGATGCAGAGATCGAAGTGGTCGGCCGGGGGGCCAGCCTGGGGCGTCAAGGTGAGCGCGGCGATCGTGAGGACACTGAGGGCGGTCGTGGCGACCCCCAGGGCTTTCTGTTGCGCCAGCGCCACATTCAGGAGCCGTCGGAGCGGGTGGTTCTGTGGCAAAAAGTGGCCTGGAGTGCCCGCAGGGCGTCGTAACCGGTCAGTTCGTGCGGGCATTGGGCGTGCTGGGTTGGCCGCGCACAGGCGGCTTGGTCGTCTTGGAAGAGGAGGCGGAAAGGCAGCCGTGAGCCCCGCCGGGTACGACATCGATCACGGTCTGCCTCAGGGTGGGGTATTGCCTCCACGCATGATAGCGCCAGGCATTAGTCAAACACGGCACTTCTTCACCGTCGACGTGGAAGAGTACTTCCAGGTCAGCGCGTTCAATGGTGTGCTCTCCCGCGAAACGTGGCCGCGAATGCCGAGCCGGGTGTCGGAGAGCGTCGGCATTGTTCTCGATCTTCTGGCACGCCGTGGCGTGCTGGGGACCTTCTTCACGCTCGGGTGGGTCGCGAAGCGGCATCCCGCGGTCGTGAAGCGCATCGCGGCGGCGGGACATGAAGTCGCGTCGCACGGCTGGTGGCATCAGAAAGTCACGAGCCTGAGTGAGCCGCAGTTTCGCGAAGATGTGCGCCGCGCGAAAGACGTGCTGGAGGACATCACGGGCCGCCGCGTGCTGGGATACCGCGCCCCGAGTTTCTCGATCGTGCCCGGGCTGGAATGGGCGTTCGACGTGCTCATCGAAGAGGGGCACGTCTACGATTCGAGCATCTTTCCGGTGCGCCGGGCGGGCTACGGCTATCCCGGTGCCACCCCCATCGCGCACGTGATCGACCGGCCCAGCGGGCGCCTGTACGAGTTCCCGCTGGCGACGCTGGCGTGGAACGGGGTTCGGATCCCCGCGGCCGGCGGCGGATATCTCCGGCACTTTCCCTACAACGTGGTGCAGGCCGCATTTCGCGAGCACGACGAAGCGAAGCTGCCGGCTGTGTTCTACATTCACCCCTGGGAACTGGATCCCGAACAGCCGCGGCTCGCCGTTCCGTTGCTGACCCGGGTGCGGCACTACCGGGGGTTGCGTGGGACCGCCGACCGTGTGGATCGCCTGCTGGGCGAATTCCGATTCACCTCGATCTGTCAGGGACTCGCGCCGGCCGTCGTGGGCCGTACCGACGCGCCGGGTTCGGCGGTCGCGAGGTGAGGGGCGCGGGACGGGGCAGCCGGTGCCGTGCACGGGGCGGGCTGAAGGGCAGGCCGCTGGCGCGGCCGCGACGCGGGGCGCTGTGAGGTGAGTGCGGCCGCACGAGCCGCTGGCCCCGGCGAGGCTACGCGCACGGGTGCAGCGCCGGGAGACGATGGGTACCGCGTGGAGCTCTTCTCGGGGACGTCTGCCGAGTGGGATGCCTTCGTGGACCGTGCCCCGGGCGCGACGCACTGCCATCGCTACGGCTGGCGCGGCGTCATGGAGCGCGTGTTCGGGCACGAATGCGTGTATCTGGCTGCCCGGACCCATGATGGCGCGCTGGACGGCGTCCTGCCGCTGGTCCGGGTCAAGAGCCCGGTCTTCGGACATTTCCTCGTGTCCATGCCGTTCCTGAACTACGGCGGCCCAGTGGGCAGCGATCGCGCTGTAGAGGCGCTCATGGCCGACGCCGCGGATCGCGCGCGGCGGGACCGGGTCTCACTCGCCGAACTGCGGAATCGTGCGCCGCTGTCGCAGCCGCCGGGTGGAGACTGGGTGGCGTCCACACGCAAGATCACCGTCGTTCTGCCGATACCCGCCGGCGGGGAGGCCGTGCTCTGGAAGGCGCTCGACGGCAAGTTGCGGAGCCAGGTCCGGCGGCCGCAGAAAGAGGGCGTCACAGTCCGATTCGGGCCGGACCAGGTGGCCCCGTTCTACGCCGTGTTTGCGCATCACATGCGCGATCTGGGTACACCGGCGCAGCCCCGCAGCCTGTTCGACGAGATCGCCGCGGCATTCCCGGACGACGTCTGGTTCGGCTGCGCCTACATTGGCGAGCAGGCGGTGGCCGCGGGGTGCGGGTTTCGGTGGCGCTCCGAGTTCGAGATGACATGGGCGTCCGCGCTCGTCGAGCACAAGCGTCTCGCGCCGAACATGCTGTTGTACTGGGCATTCATGCAGCGCGCGGCGACTGAAGGATTGACGCATTTCAATTTCGGCCGGTGTACGCCCGAGAGCGGGACGCATCGGTTCAAGCGCCAATGGGGTGCGGAGGACGAACAGCTCTGGTGGTACGGGCTGACGCCCGGCGCGACCTCGGGGGCCGCCGCGACGACCCCGTCGCCGCACGACTCCGCATATGCCTGGGGACCGCGCGTCTGGAAGCGCCTGCCGCTGGCCGTCGCGAACGTCCTTGGGCCGCATATCGTGAAGTACATCCCGTGACCGCGGCGCCAGCGAATGGGTGGGCGACGGGGCAGGGGACGGGCCGGGACCAGCGGAGACACCGCCGGGATCCCGGGTGCCTGTGCCCGGCAGTGGCTCGGGGCGTGCAGCCACTCATAGTCGTCCATATGGTATGGCTACCCAAGACGCGGGCGCTGCCCGTGGCCGTCCAAGGCGAGCGAGTATGAGCCCGGCCGGCAGCGCGGGCATTGCGCACGAGAGCCGGCGTCCCACGCCCGTGCGCGGCGTGCGGCCGGGTGAGGCGGCGCAGCGGAATACCGCATCGCAAGCGCGGGCACGGGCCGGCTGGCCGGAGCGCATCGCGGTTGCCGTCGTCATGCTGCTCGCGGTGGCGCTGCGGGTCCATGGGCTTTCGACGTTCCCGCTGGAGCAGGACGAGCTGTACACGGTCGATGAAGGCACCTTCCTGCTGCATTCCGAGCTGCGGCCGGGGATCGCCGCGCGGCCGCTGTACTATCTGCTCGTGCATCCCATGTTGATGGGATTGCCGCAGACCCCTGTGCTCTTGCGGTTGCTGCCGTTCCTGTTCGGTGTCGGTGGCATCGTCGCGGTCTGGTGGCTCGCGCGCCGGACCCTCGGCAGAACGGCGGGCCTCGTGGCCGCGATCTTCGTCGCCATCTCGCCGTGGCATCTCTACGCGTCGGGAATGGCGCGGTACTGGTCACTCGTCTTCCTGTTGGCGGCACTGAGCTACGCCCTGATTCCGCGCGCGATCGACCGGGATGACCGGCGTGCCTATCTGTTGGCATTCGTGGTGCTTCTGCTCGGATCGCTCACACACCCGTCGTTCCTGTTTCCCATGTCGGGCGCGATCCTCGGCGCGCACCTGGTGAAGGCCGACGGACGACTGGGTTTGCGGTGGCCGACGGCGGTCGCGTGGCGATGGCTCTGGGGCCCATATGCATTGGCGATGGTTGCCGTCGCGGTGGTCGTCCGGGGACTGACGCATTCCTCCGGCCTTACGAACTGGAACGGGCGGGGAGCCGCCGCCGATCTGCGGCTTATCCCCGCTGTCGTCGAATGGGCGACTCCCGTGATGTTCGCCGCGGCGATCACCGGTGTCGTGCTGCTCTTCCGGGAGCACACCGCCATCCGCCGCCGCTGGGCCGCGATGTCCGGTCTGGGGATTCTGGCATCGCTCGTGGCGTTGATCGCGTCATCGACCAAGACCAACACGTACGCCGACTACGCGATGGGCGCATTGCCGCTGGTGCTGGTCACCGCGGCGGCTCTGGTGCAGCTCATCGGTGAGCGGATCGGGATTCCGGATGCGGATGCGCCCGGCGTGCCGGTCCCGGTCTCGTCGTGGCTGATGGCCGGGGGCGTCACCGCCGCACTGGTCGCGGGCGTCCTGCCGGCGACTGTCTCGCATCTCATCGACGGGACACGGTTCGACTACCGGCCGGCGTATCGCCGGATCTCGGCGGTCGCACCGGCCGAGCTGGTCGTGACTGGCCCGATCGGACCACCGGAGTACTATGGCCCGGGGCTGCGATTGGCCGATATTTCGGCGGATACCGCGGGACTGGCGGCGAAGGTGCGGCAGGAGCACGCCTTGTGGGTCGTCGCGTCGGAAAAGCGGTACGGACTGGTCGGAGATGATGGTGGTGCGTTGCAGGCATGGCTCCTTGCCCGGTGCCATCTCGAGCTGGTGACGCAGCGCCCGCGCCTCGACGACCGTCTCTATCGGGTGGACCTCTTTCACTGTGAGGACCATTAGCGATGGCGGTGGGCGGCCCGGACGTCTCGGTCATCATTCCCGCGTACAACGAGGAGAAGCGGCTCGCGCCGACGGTGCGCGAGGCAGTGGAGTATTTCCGCGGGCGCTCGCGCTCCGTGGAGATCATCGTCGTCGATGACGGCAGCCGGGATCGCACCAGTGATCTGACCCACCACCTCGGCGCCGAGATGCGCGAGGTGCGGCTCATCCGGCTGGCGGCGAACGCGGGGAAGGGATATGCGGTCCGCACGGGCGTCGTCAACGCGCGGGGGCGGCTCGTCATGTTCATGGACGCGGACGGCGCGACTCCGATCGCCGAGTTCGAGCGGCTGGAAACCGCGATCGACGGCGGTGCCGCGATGGCGATCGGATCGCGGGTGCTGCACGGGCAGGGTGTGCGCGTGCGCGCCCGGTTCTACCGCCGGCTGATGGGCCGGAGCTTTCACGCACTCGTGCGCGCGCTGACGGTGCGCGGTATTTCCGACACCCAGTGCGGATTCAAGATGTTCCGCGGCGAAGTGGCCCACGACCTGTTTTCTCGCATGCGGATGACGGGCTTCAGTTTCGACGTCGAAGTGCTGGTCATGGCGCAGCTCCTCGGGCTGCGCGTGGCGGAAGTGCCGGTGAACTGGACACACCAGCCGGGATCGCGCGTGAACCTCGTGCGCGATTCACTGCACATGGCGTACGATCTCCTGGTCATTCGCACCCACGTTCTGCGCGGGGACTACGACGCGCCGCATGTGGCGCCGCTGTCGGGCGTCGCGGTGGTCGTCGATCCGATCGACGACGAGTCTGAGGGTCCGGAACCAGCGCTTCCGTAGCCGGCGGGCGCTGTGGCATCACGCATCTCCCACCACTCACGTCCGCTGTGACCGGCCCGGCCGAGCGATGAAGATTCCGCGCCGCCAACCACCCGTCGTCTCGCACGTGAGCCCCTCCGCCGTTCTGGCCGCGGCACGCGTCGCGGCCCGGCGGTACGCGGGGCGCGTGGATCGCGGCGATGAAGTCGTGCGTTCCGCGCTGAGCACGCGGTACGATGCCCGGGCGGTGGCACTGACGGACAGCGGAACCGCCGCGCTGGTGATCGCGATGCGGCTCACGGCACCCCGGGGCACCGTCGCGCTGCCAGCCTACGGCTGCGTGGATCTCATCGCGGCGGCCGTCCGGGCGCGCGTGCGGGTGCGTCTTTACGACGTCGATCCGGCGACCCTCAGCCCCGATCTCGACTCGGTGCGGCAGGCGCTCGCGCGCGGAGCGGACGCGGTCGTCGTCGCTCACTTCTACGGCTATCCCGCGGATGTCCCTGGGGTGCGCGCCCTGGCCGATGCCGCGGGAGCTCGAGTGATCGAAGATGCGGCCCAGCAAGCGGGCGGCCGCCTTGGGAGTACGCGCCTCGGCGCATTCGGACCGCTCAGCGTGCTCAGTTTTGGGCGGGGCAAGGGAACCACCGGCGGGCGTGGCGGGGCGCTGCTCGCGACCGCGGAGGCTGGAGCGCCGGTGATCGGAGCGGTGGAGGCGGTGGGGCGCGGGATGCCGCCACGGGCGGCCGGATGGGGCGAAGTCGTGATCGCGGCGGCCCAGTGGGTCTTGGGCCGCCCGGGGACATACGGGATCGCCGCGTCCCTACCGGGCCTCCATCTTGGCGAGACGATCTATCATCCCGCAGGCGAGCCGGGCCCCCTGTCTCGTGCGGCCGCGGCGCTCGTGCGGCGCGGGCTGCCGCGGGCGGACGCCGAGCGGCTCGCGCGGGCCCGCATCGCGGAATCCCTCATTGGCCAACTGGCGCGCGTGCCGTCATTCCATCCGGTGCGCGCGATAGGCGGTGGGACGCCGGGGTATCTCCGTCTGCCGGTGCTCGACGAGGCGGGACGGCGCCCGGTGCCGGCCATGGGAATCGTTCGCAGCTATCCGCGCCCGCTCAGCGAGGAGCCCGAGCTGGCGCCCATCATCCACCGTGGAGAACCCGACGCGCCCGGTGCGCGGGACATTTGCCGGAAGTTGCTCACGCTACCCGTTCACGAATACGTGACCCCGGCGGATGAACGGCAGATGGTGGAGTGGGCGTCGTCGGTCGCGATGGGGTGATCGCGGGTGATCGCGGGTGATCGCGGGTGATCGCGGGTGATCGCGGGTGATCGCGGGTGATCCGGTGGCCGCGGGAGATCGGGGCGCCAGGCTGGGTGGCGGGATGAGACCGATCGGCTGATTGGGTCGTCCCACAGGGGAAGGCCGGTCGGACATACTGACTGCCTTGCAGTATGACCGACCGAAAATTGGGTCTGGCGCCGTAGAGCCTGCTGGCCTACGTTGCCAGACGTCGGGGCCGGGCGATAAAGCGTCGCCTGGAGTTATGCGGTGAACAGCCGCGCCCCGGCAGGTACAACCGGATCGGCCCGCTATTCGGGTGGGCTGACGCTTTTTACCTCCGGCGGGATCGTCGCCCTGCACAGGGCTGCGACAAAGGCAAACCCGGCGAAAGCCGGCGACGCAAAGCCACGAGGCTACCGTCCGCGCGCTGCAGGATCAGCGCGGGCCACGCCAGTCGGGCCGCCGAACAGACGCAGGGGGACACATGCGCGCGGCGAACACGCGGCCTACGCTGGCGTTTGCGATTACGCTAGCCGGAATTCTGGGCGCCTTTGGCACGTACGGCTGCTTCAGCGGCCAATCACTCACAGATCCCGGTTCGGGTAATCCCGGCACCGGATTTCGCCCTCCGACATCGCAGGTCGCTCTGGTGACACTGTCGCCATCGTCGATCAGCGGACGGCCGGGCGACTCGACGAACCTCACGGCGACCCTCAAGGATTCCTCGGGTGCCGTGGTGACGGATTCCGCGGTCTACTGGTCGTCCACCGATTCGTCGGTGGCGACAGTGTCCGCGAACGGCCACGTGAGGTTGTGGCACAAAGGCAGATCGTGGATCCATATCAAAGTCGGCGGCCTGACCGATTCCGTCCCGACCACGGTGACGAATCCGGTGCTGGCGACGATCCAGCTCTCGCCCACGTCGATCAGCGGCGTCCCGGGGAGCTCGACGCAGATCACCGCGGTGCTCGAGGATTCCACCGGCGCGGTCATGGCGTCGCCACCGGCGCTCGCCTGGACCTCGTCCAACTCCTCCATCGCGACCGTCTCAGGCTCCGGCTCGGTGAAGCTCGTGAAGCAGGGCAGCGCGACGATTACCGCATCGGCGAGCGGCGTCTCGTCGGCCGTGGCGGTGACAGTCAACGCGCCTCCGGTGGGACCGGTGGCATCGATCGCGCTCACACCCAACGCCATTACGGGTATTCCGGGCAACACCGCGCAGGTGTCGGCTGCCCTGGCTGACGCCAACGGCGTCGCGGTCACCGGCGTTACCGTGTCGTGGTCCTCGTCCAACACGGCCGTGGCCACGGTCTCGTCCGGCGGTCTCGTGACCCTGGTCAAGCAGGGCGCGGCGACAATCAAGGCGTCAGCGGGTGGCGTGACGGCGACGATCGGCGCGACGGTCAACGCGGCTCCGGTCGCCTCCGTCGTGCCCTCGCCTGCATCGATCACCGGCGTCCCGGGCAACACCACGCAAGAGTCGGCGGTGCTCAAGGACGCGTCGGGCAACACCGTTACGGGGCCGAGCGTGTCGTGGGCGTCCGCGGACGCGACGATCGCGAACGTCAGTTCCAGTGGCCTCGTCACTCTCAAGAAGCAGGGGAGCACCACCATCACCGCGTCCGACGGCAGCGTCTCGGCGACGGTGGCGGTGACGGTGAACGCGCCGCCGGTTGCGGCGATCGCGCTCTCACCCACGACCGTCACGGGCGTTCCGGGCAACACGTCGCAACTATCGGCCGTTCCCGAAGACGCATCCGGTAATGCCATGACCGGCGTCGCGCTGACGTGGACCTCATCGAACACGGCGGTGGCGACGGTGTCGGGCGGCACGGTGTCGCTGGTCAAGCAGGGCACGGCGACCATCACGGTGGCGGGCGGCGGCGTTTCCGCGACTGCGGCGGTGACGGTGAACGCGCCGGCGGCCCCGGTTGTCTCGGCGGTCGTAGTCACGCCGAGCAGTCTCAGCCTCAATGTGGGACAGAGCCGCCAGCTCGCCGCGACAGCGATGGACGCATCCGGGAACGCCATGCCAGGAGCGGCGATATCTTGGACGTCATCGAACAACGGGATGGCGACTGTGTCTGGGACGGGTATGGTGCAGGCGATGGTAGCCGGTACCGTGATCATGACGGCGACGAGCGCCGGGCATACGGCCACGTCGAAAGTGCAAATCGCGGCGGCGCAGCCGCCGAGCGGTGGCCCGAGCAACGGGTGGAACATGCCGGCGGGCATGACGATCGTCTGCCAGACCGGTTCGGTGACGTCATCGTCGCCCGGATTCTCGATGCCGTCCGGCGGCTCCATCAACTTCGGTGGGCCGGTGCCGTGCGCGTGGACGCGGAACGGCGGGGACGGGTCGATCGGACTCGCATCGTCGGGTACGAATCCCGACGGATCGACCAATAACGATGTGCAGCCATCCGGCTATCGGGTGATGTTCCCGGCCGGCCAGGTGAACGACGCCGCGTGGGACATGTACTTCAACCACGCGGGCGGCACGGGCACCTACTACGTCGGGTGGAAGCAGCGGTGGCAGCCGCTCGGCAGCTACGCCGCGTTGCTGTCGGCGATGCACAGCGGCGACAGCAAAGTCTGGGCGCCCAAGGGGCCGTCCGGCGGTGATCTCACGATCATGTCGTGGATGGGCTTCGGCAGCACGCCGGTCATCGGCCTCAATTTCCAGGGCGTCGATGGCCACAACATTCCGGACGTCAACCAGACCGGCGGCGGAGGCACGATGCCGGTGACGAGCGCGATGACGCTGCCGGGCGTGGCTGCTGGGAACGGCGGGTGGGACCAGGAGGAAGTGCTGATCGTGGGCAATGGCAACACGAGCACGAGCACGGTCTCGTTCTTCGTGAACGGTGTCGCGGTGGGCACTGCCACGGGGGTGACCAACGCGAATGCTTGGACCGCGACGGAGCAGTATCTCTCTCGCTCGATCTACTCCGGGACGCAGGCGCAGACCACGTATACGGACCTCGATCAGGTGACGGTCGCCGTGAAGTAGGCGGCACATGATGCAGTGGTGATGCAGTCGTGATGCAGTGGTGATGCAGTGGTGATGCCGCGGTAGCGTGCTGGCGGCCCTGTGATGATTGGCGGGGCCGCCGGCATTTTTCTCGACTCTCGAGGGGACACCGCGAGCGTCGGCCTCAACCGTGCGCTGCGATGAGCGGACATTGCCGGGCGTCGACGCGCTCCGGCGAGCGTGCTGCGCGACATTTTGACCGAAACCATTCGCGCCACGGTGCGCCAGAATGCCGGCGTTCGTGGCGCGATGGGCCGGATGTCATTCGTCCCGCGATACTCGTCATCCTGCGACGCCGGGTGATGCATGTCGTGGGACGAATGACATCCGGCGCTGAAAAAAATTGAGCGAGAGGGGTTGCGCGATCATGCCGACGCTGTATTCTGTAGGCGTCACCCAGTTGCGCGGCCGTGGAAGACTGCAGGCGATGCGCAACTCTGGCAAACCCGCCGAAAGGCGGTGACGCAAAGCTCTGGGGGCTACAGCACACGCAGACGTCTCGCGAGTGCCACGCCAGTCCGGCTACCTCACAATTTCGTAGGATGAGGAACCAGCCATGCCCTCAGTGCAGGACTGCGGCCGCGCATTTGCGCTGGCCCGCCGGTCACGACTGGCACGCCGGCTTTTCACGCCGTCAGTCATCTCTTTGTTCGCGCTCGCGTCGACGTTCGCCGCATGCAGTGATTCGCCATCGCCGACAGCGCCGCAGGATGCGGCGCTGGCCAGCAATTCGGTGACTGCTCGTGCCGCCGCCGTCGCCTATCCGATCGTCACCATCCAGCCAAAGGTGACCACGATCGCGGTGGGATCCAAAGTGACTTTGCTCGCCAAGCTCGCGGAGGGGAACGCCACGTGGATGGGTAAGCTGACCACCTGGCACAGCTCGGACACGACGATCCTGTCGGTGAGGACAGCCAACTGGAACGGATCGGGCGGCGACCAGGGGATCTTCACGGCCAAGAAGGCGGGAAAGGTGACGATCACCGCCACCACGCAGAGCAAGACCGTCGGATCGATGCCGGTGACTGTGACGGGCAGCTCCGGCGGGACGACACCGCCGCCGACGTCGACTCCCTCGCCCACACCACAGCCGACGCCGACGCCGCCGATTGGCGGGCTCACCACGCATCAGCCGGCCGGCTACATCGCGGTGGTGAACACCGGTCCACTGACTGCGGGTCCGACGGGTCATAACACCTCGTGGACGTCGGGCGGTCCGATTCCCATGACATGGACGCTGGTGCAGGGGACGCCCGCCTCGAATGTCGGCCTCTCCAAGTCGGCATCCACCGAGCCGCAAAGTGAGGGATACCGCCTGTATTTCCCGGCAGGCGCGGCGAACGACGCCGCGGTCGCGGCCTCGCTGCCATTCAACCCGGTGGGCGGCGGCAGCATCTACGCCCGCTGGCGGATGCGGCTCGGATCGACGTGGTCCACGAGTTCGATGAACGCACAGTCGAGCAAACTCTTCGCGCCCAAGGACGTCAACAGCGGCAACGACGACATCATCATGGCCTACCTGCCGTCGTCGGCGCACTACGCCGCAGGCGTCGGGCTCCAGGGGCCGACCACCACGAACGTCCCGAACAACAACGTGTCGACCCCGGCGGCGACGGACATGTACCCCGCGGGCAGCTGGACGCAGGTCGAAGTGTTGATCACCGCGGACAGCCCGGCGGGCGCCGGCAACGGCACCGTGACGGTCTGGGTGAACGGGGTGCAGGGAGCAAAGACCACCGGCGTCTCGATCTTCGGGAAGGGTCAGAAGATGCAGTGGCGGAACTGGTCGATCTACGCGGCGCGCGCGGTGTATAGCGGCGTCCAGTCGAAGACCACGTTTGAAGACATCGACAATCTGTACGTCGCCGTAAGCCCGAACTGATCCGGGCGGTAGTACTCCTGGCGGGACGGATACAGCGTCCCGCCGGGAAGGCACCAACGCAGAATGTGAACGAAGTGCGAAGATGAGAGAGCGGGGTAGCGCGTGCCGGAGCAGACGCCGGCGTTGCGCTACCCCGCTCTCATTCGCGCCGCGAACTCCCTGAACCGCTGTTCTCGCCCACGGGCGCCTCGGCCTGAGCCGCCGTCTGAGCCGCCGTCTGAGCCGTCGTCTGAGCAACCGTCTGAGCAACCGTCTGAGCAACTGCCTGAGCGGCTGGCTCGTGGCGGTCCGTGCGGACCCAGGGTTTGTTGCCCAGGCGGCTCAGCGATGCGAGCTGGATGCCGAGACGCCAGCAGACATAGAACGGGAGAAACGCGAAGGCGGCGACGGCGCGCGTGGGTTCCGGGTCCCGCGCCAGGGCGATCGTGGTGTAGGCGATCGGCCGCACCAGCAATGCGAGGAGTGCCATAGCGATCGGCACGCCCCAAGGGAGTCCCCCGAACCCGGCGACCGCGGCGAGCAGGACCGCGGTCCCGAGGTGGGCCGCCGGGCCGAGCGCCAGCATCTCAGCGAGACAATCGAGCTTCTGCCGCGCGCTGATCCGGCGGCTGCGAAGGATGGCCGGGCCGTAGGTGCGGAGGACAGCCAGACGCCCGGCGGTCCATCGCTTGCGCTGGCTCGCGCTCTGGCTGAGTGACCGCGCCTCCTGGGCACCCAGGTGTGCGTCTTCGGCGCCGACACACCGCACACCGGCCGCCGTCATGCTGGCGTAGATCTCCCACGTCTCGGAGAGCGAGAACGCGGACCAGCCGAACTGACCCAACACGCCGGTGCCGATGCACAGCCCATCGCCAAGCGGCACGTTGAGTCCGGCGTGCACCTTGATGGCGTTTACGACCTGGAATCGCACCGCCGACCACACCCGAGCCATGCGCGTGACGGCGCTCTCGCCGGGATTGCTGACATCAATGTAGCCCTGCACGACCTTCGAGCCGAGCGGTGACCGGCGTGCGAGCGCGCGCAGGAATCCAGGATCGACGATCGAATCGGCATCGAGCACGATGACCGCCTCGTAGTCCGTCAACGTCACGCGTTCGAGCGCCCAGGCCACCGCCCACGGCTTACCGCGCTGCTCGAGATTCGTCCGTTCGAGACAGCGAACGCCCCGCGCACGGACCCGTGCGGCGGTGGCGTCCGTGCAGTTGTCGGCCACGACCAGCGTTTCGGCGGAATCCGCGGGATACTGGAGCTGCTGCAGCGACGCGAGGCAGGCGTCGATAAGGATCTCTTCGTCGTGCGCCGGGATCAAAATGAGGAACCGCGGAGTCTCGGCCGGCGGCCCGGCTGGCGGGACATCGTTCGGCCGCGCCCGGAGCACGATGCTCAGCAGGTCGGAGATCGTGGGAAGGAGAAACACCACGGCAAGCACGGCGAGCACGCCCGACAACAGCCCCGCGAGCACCATCATTGATCGAATCTGAGTAGACCGGTTGGCAAAGTACAGGAGGGCTCAGGTGATCACGCGGGCGCGGTGCGGGGTCGCGGGCTATGGCTGCCGCCCGTGGCGCACCATCTTTCCCAGCGGGTGCGCGGGGCTGGACGCCGCCGAACCACCACCACCGAGATGAGACGATCGAGAGACTCGCGAAGCACGTGACAGCGCCCGCTGGCTGGCGGCGCCCGATTTCGGCGATCTCGTGACCGCGCGGCGCCAGGCGAAGGCGGTCGTGGAGCGCATCCTCGTCACTGGCGGAGCGGCGGCGTGGAGCGCGCGGCGTCATCGGGGCGGCGTCTGCATTCTCGCGTATCACAACATCGTGCCCGACGCGCTCAGTGGCGTGGGCGATGCGTCGCTGCATCTGAGAGAGAGTGATTTTCGGCGGCAGCTCGATGAGGTCGGGCGCCGGTACGACGTCGTGCCGGTGACTGACGCACTGGACCCGCCATCGCGACCCCGTCGCCCGCGCGTGGCGATCACCTTCGATGATGCGTACGTGGGCGCGGTCACCCTCGGAGTCGAGGAACTCGCGCGCCGCGGACTGGCGGCGACGATTTTCGTGCCGCCCGGGTTGCTGGGCCGCCGCGCGATGTGGTGGGATTCGTTCGTGCCCGGGGAGACGGCCGGCGGCGGATCGCCCGGTCCCGACGTCCGCACGCAAGCGCTCACCGAATGCGGCGGGCGCGACGCTCGCGTGCGCGAACTCGCGGCGCGGAATGGGTGGGTGGAGCGGCCGGTGCCGGATATCGCGCTGACGGCGACCGAGGCGGAACTGGCAGCGGCATGCCGGCGCCACGATGGGCTCTCGCTGGGATCGCATACCTGGTCGCACCCCAACTTGGCGCAGTCGGCCGGGTCCGAGCTCACGGCGGAGATGGGGCCGCCGCTGGAGTGGCTGCGCGCGCGGTATGAGCACACGATTCCGTGGTTGGCCTATCCCTATGGCCTCGCCAATGCCCAGGCCGCCGCGGGGGCACGAGCGGCGGGCTATGAGGCCGCAGTGCTGGTCTCAGGCGGGTGGGCGATGCCGCCCGTTCGTGACGCGTTCGCGGTCCCGCGCGTGAACATCCCGGCGGGGCTGAGCGTAGACGGGTTTGCGCTGCGAGTGTCGGGAGTGCTGAGCCCGGGCGCCCCGCAATCGTGATCTGGCCCGGCTGGTCACGCGGGCATCTCGCCCCCGTCCTTCCCTACCTGCAGACCATTTAAGCGATTGTATAGCAACGATTTACGTCCGTCAGTCGTTTCAAACGGACACACCCTGCGTCGCTCATGCCGCCCGGCGTGACGGCACAGAATCGTGTGTATTCGGTTCTGGTCACCGACGGGGAGGAGCGCTCCGCCCTCGCCGTGGTGCGGTCACTCGGGCGGGCCGGGTACCGCGTGCATGTGGGGGCTCGCCGGCCGGGCGCGCTGGCTGCCACGTCGAAATGGGCGACCGGCGTTGTCGTGACACCCGACCCGCTCTGTGAGGCTGGAGCGTTCGCTGACGCCGTGGTGGAGTATGTCCGTCGCGAGGCAATCGATTTCGTCGTGCCGGTAACCGACGCATCGATGCTGGCGATGTTGCCGGCTCGCGACCGGCTCGGCTCGTCGTCGATTCCATTCGGCACACTCGAATCGTTCGTCGCGCTGGCCGACAAGGCAGGGTTGCGCGATCGGGCAAACCGGCTCGGCATCGCGTTTCCGAGGCAGGTCGAGCTGGACTGGTCCGGCCGCGAGCAATCACTGGCGGAGGCCGTAAGAATGCCGGCGGTGATCAAGCCGGCCCGTTCCGTGGCGGTGCCGGGCGCGCAGAGCGCCGACACTGTTACGCTGGGCACGACGCCGGTTACCGCGAAATTCGGAATCCGGCACGCCGCGACGATGGATGAGCTTGCAGCGATCATCCGCGCAACGCCGCGCGCCGCGTATCCGTTGCTCATTCAGGAGAGGATTGTCGGACCGGGCGTTGGAATCTTCCTGTTGCTCTGGGACGACGAAATCCTGGCGACTTTTGCGCATCGCCGTTTGCGTGAGAAACCTCCGTCGGGAGGCGTGAGTGTGTACGCGGAGAGCATCGAGCCGCCAGCGGGGCTGGCTGAGCGGTCGTACGCGTTGCTGCGGGAGTTCGGGTGGCGTGGCGCGGCCATGGTCGAGTACAAGATCGACCAGGCGACGGGCACGCCCTATCTCATGGAGATCAACGGCCGCTTCTGGGGTTCGCTCCAGCTTGCGATCGACTCGGGAGTCGATTTTCCCCGGCTACTGATGGATCGCGCGTCGGGGCAGCCGGCGGCTGCTCGAGCCAGATATCCCGCCGGGGTGCGCGGGCGGTGGTGGTGGGGGGACGTGGACCACTTGCTGGCACGCCTGCGCCGTTCGCGAAGGGCATTGTCCCTTCCGCCGGACGCTCCGTCGCGGGGAGCGGCCATTCTCGCGTTCCTCGGAGGCTGCGCCCGGTTCGACGCCGACGCCGTCTGGCGGTGGGACGATCCGCGCCCATTTCTGACCGAGACAGCCGCGTGGTTTCGCCGCGAATGAGTCGCCACGTGATGATGTCCGGAGAGCCGGTTGCGGTCGCGCTGATGGCTGCACAGATTGCCGCGCCAGCCATATGACAGCCGCCGCTCCCGCGCGTCCGTTGCGCATTGCTCAGATGTTGGAGTCCGACGGGCCCGGCGGCGCGGAGACGATGCTGGTCAGCTTGTCGGAGGCGTTGCGTTCGCGCGGTCACGACGTGTGTCCGGTCGGACCCGCGCACGGTGTGGGCTGGTTGTCCGCCCGCCTCAAGAACGCGGGGTTCGATCGCGAGACGTTCACGATCCGGCGTCCGATCGACTGGCGGTGCGTGCAAGGGCTCATTCACGTCTTGCGGGCGCGGCGCATCGAGGTCGTGCACAGCCACGAGTTCACGATGGCAGTGTACGGCGCGGCCGCCGCGCGGTGGGTCGGGATCCCGCATATCATCACGATGCACGGCAGCCAGTACGTCACCTCGAAGAGCCGCCGGCGGATCGCGCTGCGGTGGGCGTTCCGGTCGAGCGCGCATGTGGTCGGCGTGTCCAACGACACGACCGCGCATTTGCGCTCGCGGCTCGGATTGCCGCGCGACGCGATACAGACGATATCGAACGGCGTGCCGTACCGCCCCGGCAATCGTGCCGCGACCCGCCGTGCGCTGGGCGTCGGCGACAATGAGATCCTGGTCCTCGCGGTCGGGAACCTCATCGTGCGCAAGGGGCACGCACAGCTCATCCGGGCGCTGGCGAGTGCGCATCCGGAGCCGGACGTGCCGTGGCGGCTCGCGATCGCGGGTCAGGGCGACCAGCGAGATCGGCTGCTGGCGATCGCCGAGGAATACAGCGTCTCGGACCGCGTCAATCTGCTGGGCCAGCGTTCGGACGTCTTCGACCTGCACGCGGCGGCCGACATCTTCGTCATGCCCTCCCTGTGGGAGGGATTGCCGCTCGCGCTGCTCGAGGCCATGCATGCGGGCACCGCCATTGTGGCGTCCCGGACCTCGGGCATCCCGGAGGCGATCACGGACGGCGTCGACGGCCTGTTGACACCGCCAGGCGACGAGGTCGCGTTGCGCGACGCACTCGTGCGGCTCCTGCCGGATGCGATCGAGCGTGCGCGTCTCGGCGCGGCGGCGCTGGCGCGCGCGCGTGCCAAGTTCTCGATGGATCGTATGACCGACGAATACGAGGCGCTGTACCGCACGCCGGCCTGACGCCCGCGAGGGGCTTCCGTCGTCAGGCCGGCCCTGCCGGCCCCCCGCCTGCCGCCGCCAATGGCCGTCTGTCCGCCTGGTCAGCGGTCCTCGTCAGGAACTGGCCGATCATCCGCAGCGCCGCCGTCCGGTCGTCCGCACTGACCACGCCCGCGAACCAGACGACGACCAGATAGGCGATGTACAGCGAGATCCGCACCGGCAGCATGTACACGAGCGGTCCCCACGGAACGTACCAACTGATCGAATACGTGAGGCCCGTGAGCGCGACGAGCCGGATGACCGGCGCCCAGTCGTAGCGTACCGGCCAGAGACGCTGTGAGAAGAAGTATGTCAGGCCGGAGCGCACCGCATACGAGAGCGCCGTGGCGGAGGCCGCGCCCCAGAGGTGGTATCGGGGAATCAGGACTGCGTAGGCGACCAGGGCGACGATCGCGGCGGCCCAGTTGGCGATCGCGAGGTACTTCGTCTTCTCGGACACGAGAATGCCGATGTCGTGCGTCCCAGCCCACCCCTGCAGGATGACATAGACGACGAGCAATGGCACGTAGTCCGACGCGCCGAAAAATGGCTTCGTCGCGATGAGATGCAGCACGTCGTGCGAGAACATCGCGACGCCAAGCGATCCCGCCATCAGGACGACATTGAAATACACGAAGACGCGCGCATAGATCGTATCGTGGTCCGGATGCGTGGCGATCTCGAAGCGTTTGGGCTCCCAGACCAGGCTGAAGGGAGTCTGTGTCAACGATGCGAGCGCGAAGGCGAACTGGTACGCCATCGTATAGATGCCGACCGAGGTCAGGTCCGTGGCGGCCCGCAGGAACGGGCGGTCGCCGAACGTCTGAATGAACGTCGCGGCCTGGACGGCGATGAGCGGAAGGCCGAAGCGATAAAGCGCGGTGGCCGCGTGGCGGGAGAAGTGGAGACCGACCGGCCGCAGGACCATCACCAGCACCACGCCGCCCACGCAGAGATTGGCCAGCAGGGTACTGAGAAAAATCCCGTTCGGTCCCATGAGATAGTGCACGAGAAACAGCACGTTGAGGGCGACCTGCATCGCGAGGCGGGCGAGCTGCACCAGGACGACGCTACGAAATCGCCCTTGCACCCGCAGCAGAGCGGGGGGAAGACTGGTGAGGGACTGGCTGGCCAGAGCCAAGGACCCGATGCGAACGAGGCCAGAGAGCGAGGCGTCGCCGAGCACCAGCTTTGCCAATGGCGTGGCCGCCATGAAGGCGACAACGCCGACCGCCGCATATCCGCCGCAGATGATCAACGAGCCGGTGGAGATGACGGCGTTCCGCTCCGATTCCGTCTCGGCCTTGTAGTAATACCGGAACACGCCGCCAAGAAGCCGTGTCCCGGCTACCATCGTGAGGACGTCGAAGCTCATCTCGATGAGCTCGATCGCCCCGTATTGCGACGGCCGCAGATATCGCGTGTAGACCGGCAGCATGATGAACGACACGGCCTTGGTGAGCACCGTGACGACAGCGAACATCAGCGAGTATCCGCCGAGTGACGCGAGGCGGAACGGTGCCGGCGCGTCGGACGTCGGTTCAGTCACCGACTCGTCTTGCGACGAAACCTCGAGCGGATCCTCGACGAGCGGCGCGGGCGGCGACCGGTCCGCGCTGGTGCGGCCAGTGCTCACGGCGTTCGCACTCGGTACACCTCGAACGGCGGCATCGCGGCCGACATCACATCGACGGACTGGCTATCCGGCCACACCGGCGTGCAGCAGGCGGCCAGTCCGGTGTTGAACGCGCCGAGGTCGGCGCCCTGGAGCCGCATGGCCCCGATCCATTCCTTGCGGTCGACAACGAGCCATCGCACGTGCCACGCCTGCAGGCTGTCCGCGGCCGGCAGATATGGGGGGACCAGATCCCAGAAGGATCGTTCGGGCGTAGCGCGCTGCATCACGATATAGGGAGCGGCAAGGACGACATCAGACGGTTGGGTGTGCCGGTCGAGCCACTGGACCGTCGCGCGGGACGGCTCCCTGGTGGTCGCGACGCCGCCAGCGAAGCGGGCCACATCGTACACCAGCACAAACACAAGGACGACTGAGGCCCACGTCCAGCGCACGCCGAAGCGCTGCCGGGCCATGGCGGTCCGGTCCATCTCGGCGAGGAACCACGCGCTGCCCAGTGCCATGGCCGGATAGAGGACCGCGAGGTGATTCTCGAGCCATACCGCCTGGACGATCAGCGCCGCCAGGCCCAGGAAGAACCACCATCCGATCAGCGTCGCGCGGCGCTCGAACAGCGCCTTGATCGCGCCCGCGGCGCCGAGGACCACCCCAAAGGGTGCGTCGGTGGAGAGGACCCGGAGGATTCGAAAGCCGAAGTTCGGGTCGATGACGATGAAGCCCACGCGGAAGACCGCCGGAACGACCCCAGGGCCATTACCGGGCCGGACGGGAACCCCGCGAGTCGTCGCGATCCAGCCCTTCATGAACTCGCTCGGGTCGTGCAACGCGAGGATCGCGAATGCGACGACCGCGATGCCGGCGCCCGCGGTGAGCGCGAGCCACGACCGGCGCCGGCTGTCACGGTCCATCGCCGGGATGTCGGTGAGACTCGCCAGCACGAGTGCCACGAGGATGAAGGCGCCATTTGCCTTCGTGAGCAGCAGGCCGGCAGCGGCCACCGCCGCGGCGATGAGGTCGCGCCGGGTGCGGCCGAGGAAAAAGAAAACCAGCGCGTTCATCCAGAACATCTGGAACGGCTCGATGTACGCGCGCCGGTCCGTCAGCACGGTCGCGTAGTCCAGTCCGAGCAACAGCAGCGCCCAGAATGCGGTGCGGCGATCGCCGGTCAGGCGGTAGGCGGCGCCGGTGAAGCAGGCGAGGCCGAGCAGATTGAAGATGGCGGCCGTATCGCGGCCGATGACGACCGTCGGCCGGAACAGCCGGAAGGCCAGGCCGAGAATCCAGTGGTAGACCGGTGCCTGGTAGTAGTCGAACGTCGCCAGCCCGTGCTCCGCCCAGTTCCGGACGGCGAGGGGCCAGCCGCCCTCGTCGGCGGCGATGATCGGATACCGGCCCAACCAGAGCGTGTGGACAATGACGACCAGCACGATGGCCGCGATGGCCGGCGCGCCAAAGTGCGTTGCCTGCGGTGTGGTCGCGTGCGTGGAGCCGGTCGCGGACTGGCCGGGCGCGTTAGTGGTCATGCGGTCCTGTCTCTGCTGGGCGGAGGGCGTACAGCGACCATCCGTTGGATGTCGCGAGCACCGGGAATCGCTGGTTCAACTCCTCCGCGAACCCGGGCTGGGAATGGACAAGCGTGTCGTTCGCGACGAAGAATCGCGCCCCGCGGGCAACGACGCTGTCGATGCGCGCCATCGACTGCTGCTCGACGCACACGTCGAATCCTTTGCGGTCGAGCCAGTAGAACATATACGATTGGTTGTAGGCCACGTGCGGAGCCATCACCGTGTGGCACGGGCCGCCGGACGACACGATAAGGAGCCGGCCGGAATCCATGGCACGAACAGCTTCGCTGCTACGTAATTGCCGGTTTCATGGTGCGGATGCACATCGTCCGCCACCTGCGCGGCGAGCAGCAGCAGTGCGATCGGCGTCATCGCGGCCGCCGCCACGGCGAGTGTGGGTGACCGCTTGACGCCGGCCTGCCGCCGGCGATCGATCACCACGAGGATCACCATGTAGGCGACGACCAGCGCGATCGCCCCCAGCTTCACCCCGCGCGACGAGCTGTATCCGATCGGCAGGTCGTACGCGACGAGGTAGCACACGCCGATGATGCACGGCACCATCGCGGCGGCGATCGCCACCAGCGCGCTGCGGCGCCATCGGAGGCGCCCCAACTGCGCGACGCCCAGGCCAAAGAGCAGGGCAACCGGTGCGACGGAGAATATGTGGTAGTAGAGCGCCCACGAATTCGCCGTCGTGCGGATCGCGGCGATGTAGAACAGCATGGCGCCCGCCAGCCAGGGCACGGCCACTCGCGAGGCGGGTGCGCGCGGCGCGGCGGCGAGCCCGTACAGGCCCGTGATCGCGCCGGCCGCGGTCCACACGTAGAACAATTCCGCCGTGATGAGTCCGAGCGTGAACGACGATTCGCGGAACACATCAGCCCCGATCCAGTGGTCTTCGTTGGACAGACCGAGGGAATTGCCGTAGAGGAGCCAGAAGTGGTGGGCATGGCTGTACCACAGCGTCGATGGCACAAGGGCGATGATACCGAATGCCCACACCAGCGGGTCGCGGAGTGCCGCCCACCGATATCGCCGCCAGAGCATGACAGCGAACAGGAGGCCGACGTGCGCCGCGGTCGCCTTGGCGAGAATCGCCAGCGACGTGGCCACTGCCGCGAGCGCCCACCAGCCGGCCGCGGTGCGTCCTGGTTTTCGTGTATCGAGCCATCGCACGAACGCGTAGACGCCGCCGAGGTACGCGAGCAGCATGAGGGCCTCGGGCTGCAGCGCGTTGGAGACGCGAACGACGAGCGGATTCAGCGCAAAGAACAACCCCGCCGCGAGCGCGCCCCGCCAGGGCAGCAATCGTCGCGCGAGGGCGAGGAAGATCGCCAGCGTCGCGAGGGCGAACGTATACGCGAGAATCCGGCCCAGGACCTCGTGGAATCCGAACGTGTCGTAGAGGACCGCGATCGTCCACGGAAAAAGGGGGAACTCCATCTCCGCGAACCCCGGTCCATCCCCGCGCCAATCGATGCGAGGATAGAGGATATTCATGCCCTCGCGCGTGTAGTTCCGCGCGATCGCGGCTTCGTCGCTTTCTCGCCAGCTCTCCCGGATGCGCCCGTCGACCGGCCGCCAGAGGTCGATCGCGCGAATGCCGGCGCCGAACAGGAAAATGGCGACGAACAGCCATCCCCTGTGCGCGCGAAGCCAGGAGGGCCGTCTCATGCGCCCGTTGGCGGCGCCGCCGGCGGTGAGGCGCCCGGGGCCGGGGCCGCCGAGAATCGGTAGAGGAATCGCGGGAACCGGTGGTTGTAGCGCTTGGGCAATCCGGCGAGCGCCTCGAACCGGTCGCCGAAATCGGTCTGCAGGATGTAGGAGTGGCCGAGCAACGAGAGCGGCGGCTGCTCGGTCGCGAGCGGCAGGTTGGTGATGAGATACGCCGGCCCCGCCGGGTGCTCGGCGGGCCCCATCAAATCGTAGGCAATGCGGCGGTCCCGGTCCGTATGTCCCGGTCCGCGTCCAATGTCGTCGAGCGCCACCCAGTGTGCTCCGGGCTGGAACAGCGGCGGCCCGGCCAGCTCACCGATGTCCGGCGCGTACAGCGGTCCGTCCAGCCCGTTGACGAGATTGAGAAAATCAGCATATGCCGCGGGTGCGTGCGGCGACAGTATCACGGTCTGAGGGGCGTAGATGAGTGGTATGAATGCCGCCGCGACCGCGACCGGCTGTGCCGCCTGTACCCACGCGCCGGCGTTGGCTCGCACGCACTCCGCCAGTCCGACAGTGCCCAGAACGATGACGAACGCACCGAACGGAATGAATACATTATCGGATGACCCGGCGTCCAGCGCCCCTTGCGCCGCACTGGCCACCGCACAGCACCACTGCACGTGCCAAATGCGTAACGGCGCGCGTTTTCGCCAGACGCGTACCAGCGGAATCATGCCGGCGGCGAACAGCGGCAGGTACGATCGGGCGGTGAAACGCGCCAGGCGCACGACCGCGCCGGCATTGACCGTAGACCACTTGCGGGGCACGTCCCAGGTGAAATAGTGGAACTCCGGTCCAAACGGCCACTGGACCGCCGCCACATACGCCAGCGCGCCGAGGAGCGCGACGACCGCCCATGCGGGCAGCGATGCGCGCCACCCATCGCGAAACGTGAGAAATCCGGCCCCGCCCAGCGCGAACAGTGCACCGTGCTGCTTGAACCAGAAACTGAGGACGAGGATGATGGCACCGGCAATGCGTCCCGTGCGTGTCGTCGCCTGGTCGATCACGTACGTGCCGAGCAGCGCCGTGCAGAGCAGCCACGAATCGGCATGCGCCGTGTCGAGGTACGCGTCCATGACCCGGTACGCCGCGGCGAAGAGACCGAGGCCGATCAATCCCCACCACTGCGAACCGGTCCAGCGACGGACGGCGGCATAGATGATGGCGCCGCTGCCCGCCATGCCGGCAATCGCGACCAGGCGAAGCGCCGGCAGGTTGAGACCGAGCACCCAGGTCACGGGGGCACAGAGGTAGTAGTACAGAGGATTGTACGCCAGCGACACGAAACCGGGTGCCGGTACCGGATAGACTGGCAATCCATGCGCGGCCCGCGCGACATGCTGGAGGATGGTCCCCTCCATCAGGTCGAGCAGGAACGGGAATCGGATATGGTCCACCCACAGAAACACGGTGAACGCGATCGCGATGGCCGACCACACGGCGAGCGCGCCGCGCGCGAGCGAGCGGGCGCCATGCGAGGGGGCGCCATGCGAGCGGGCGCCATGCGAGGGGACGGCATCCGCGTGTTGCCGGCGCCGCACGTCGATGAACGCACCCAGGCAGACCGTGGCCAGCAGCACCGCCCGCAACAGATTGGCAGTGTTGAGGGCGCCGGTCATGGAGCACACCGGGCAGCGATCAATCCCTGCCGGCTGAGTGCCGTCATGATGGCTCCCGCGGCCGCCCGGTGGCCGGCAGCGTTCCAGTGCCACTGGTTGGGATAGTAGACCGGTTGCGGGCGATACGCCTGAAGTGGGGCCGTGAGGTCGACGAGCGGCACGCCGAGCGAATCGGTGATCCGCTGGAGGGCGGTGAACGGGCGCCGGAGATCGTAGTGCGCGGCGTCCGTCAACGGGATGCCCGATGGCGGGAGATACGCGATCTGACTGCGCGGGAGCACGGTCACGCCGCCGGGCGTATAGAAGATGACGAGCGTCCCGCCGTCCGCTCGTGCGCTGTCGCGAAAGTGCGCGATGAACTGCGTCATACGATCTAAATTCGCCGCGCCATAGAGCGGGTTGGGTCCGGTGCGGTAATAGTCGAGCAGGAGCTTGTAGCGCTGCGTGGCGGAGATCTGGCCGGTCAGCGCCGAGACGATCCGCTCATACAGCAGCCGCGCATTGGCGGCGAGATCGGAGTGGCCGAGGAGGGCCCCGCGCGTGAGGCGCCGCCCCGTGAGCCCAATCCCTTGCCGGCGGTCGTCGGCGCCGACGGTGATGTCCGACCAGTCATTCACAAAGAACTCGTGCACGACGATATCCGGATGGTACAGCGCGCCGAGCTCGTCGAACTGCGGCTCCTCTTCGAGCGGGCCGTAGCCCGTCACGCCCGCGTTGATCACCTGCACGGGCCGCGGCGCGAGACACCGGGTAAGCGCGGAGTCGAGCAGGGCGGGAAATGACTGCTCGTAGTTCAGCCCTTCGGGCATGGTGAACGCATCGCCGGTGGTGAGCACGCGCAACGCATCGGGGGTGGGCCGCGCCGCCGGGATCTCCGGACTGGCGAGTCCAATTGAGTTGGTGCGCACGACATAGTCGTAGTCGTTGTAGCGCAGAATGCGTGACGCGGTTCGGAATGAGGCCGAAGGCGCGTGTCGCGTGCACCATCAACGCGGGGCGCTCGCCCCAACCTCCGACCTCGCGAGGGGCAACCCGGCGCAATACGAGCTCGCCCGCGGCGGACAGCGCCACGACGCCCGCGATGCCGGCAGCCCAGGCCCAGTACGGCGGCCGAGTCCGGGCCCTGGTCCGCCCCACCGCCGTCGCGACCAGTGCCGCGACCAGACCGGCGGGGGCCGCGAGGTACCCATAGCCGGGCGGCAGCAGGAACAGGCCGGCCAGTCCCGCCACGAGGCCCGTGCGGCGGGCCACGGCGGCCCACGCGGGCTCAGGAAATGCCGCGGGCGCGTCCCCGGGACGCGCACCGTGGGGCCAGGCGAGCCACTCCACCCATAGCGCGACCGCGGTGCCAACGGCGAGGGCAAAGCAGACCGCGCGCTGGCCGAAACTCGAGACGGCCGTCTGCGGCTCTACCCCCAGGAGTATCGCGAATGTCGCGATGCCCGTAAGACCGGAAAGGAGGGTCGCGTGAGCCCGGAGCCACGCCGGTCCCCGGCGGACGAGAAGATCCGTGCCCCGTTCGATCGCTTGGCCGGCGGGGAGGGAGGCGGCGAGGACGATGAGCGCCGCAGCCATGTACGGACCGCGATGCCCGGCGAGCGCGAGCCGGGTCCACTCGAGCAGTGGCTGGTGCAACAGATAGACGGCGTAGGAGCTGGCGCCCAGGACGGTGACGCCCGTTGCCGCCGCCGGAACGTGGTCGCGCAGCAGCCGCCACATTCCATAAAACAGGCCAGAGAGGCCCAGTGTGACGAGCAGGTTGGAGATGAGCGACCCCGTGAGAGTCACGGAGCAGGCGAGCCCCGCCGCATAGGCCACGGCAGCCCAGGCCGCAACGCGGCCGGCGGCGGGCTGTTTGCGCCCCGTCGCGGGTGCGCCCGCGAGCCACCATGCCGTCACCATGCCAGCCGAGAACTCCGCGAGCCGCGTCCCCGCGAACATGCCCGTCATCCACATGTAGAGGTGTGGCGAATACCGGATCCCGGCCCCGCGCGACACGATCGTGATCGCCAGCGTCCCGGCGAAGAACCACGCGGCTCCCGTGCGCTGCAGCCATCGCAGGAGGAAGGGAAACGCCAGGTACATCTGGATGATCAGCCGGATGTACCACCAGGCGGGCGCGATGTAGTAGAACAGCAATGCCGTGCCGCGGAATCCGGTGAGGCTGAACAACGTCAGCGGACTGCCGAACGTCAGCAGGCTGCCCGGCACGGCGAGGTCGCCGCCCAGGACGATGAAGTGCATCGCGAGGTAGAGGGGAAACAGCCGTGCGAGCCTACGCCGGTAGAAGTCCGTCGTCGTGCTCTGGACGTGCGTGCGGCTCAGCGCGGCGAGTGTGAGGCCGACGCCACTCGCGAAAATGAAGACGCCCGGCCCGCTGTCCCCGAGCCAGCCGAGGGTGCGCACCGCGGCGATCGGCAGGGACCGGTCGTCGGGGAAAAACGTATGGAGCCGTGTGGCCAGGCCGGGCCAGTCGTTGCTGGGATTCGTGAACCACGGCGCCGGTCCAACCGACTCGACGAAGTGGTTGAGGAATACAGCCAGGATCGCGAAACCCTTGAGCGGATCGAGCCAGTCGACCCTCAGCGCCGGCGGCCGGTCCGGGGCGTTTCCTCCAGCGGTCTGCCCCGTCGCGGCCTCGCGTGTGGACGGCCGCGGGACCTTCACCGTTTCACCGCATGGATGACATAGACATTCGTGAAGGTCGTGCTATCGAGCACCGTGGCTCGCGCTCGGAGAAAACTGGTCACGATCGAATCGGCCGGCGCGGTGTGCCACACGAACCCTTGCGACACGACCATCCAGTACCGGTCGTGCACGCCGGCGTCCCGCATCCGCCGGCCGATCTGCGACGTGTCGCGCAGATCGAACAGGACCGGGTCATACACGTCCAATGACGCATCGATCGGAATGCCGAACACCGGCGCCTGGCCGTGATCGGCTCTCGTGTAGTAGTACCGGAAGGGGAGAATCGCTTCCGGTCCGATTACGAGAATCGGCTCGTCCGGGGTGCCGTGTTGCGCGACGAACGCCGCGGCGCCGCGCGAGTCGGCGACATCCACGTGGCGCTCGAAGCTGACCAGCGCGAGCAGCGCGGCCGCGATGAGCACGCCACCGCCCACCCAGCGCCACACTCCCGGGGCGATGCGGGCGGTCCAGAGCGTACAGAGGAGAATGAACGCCGGGGTGAGGCAGGCGAGGTGCCGGGGATAGACGGACACGACGTTCGAGAACTGCAGCCCGAGCAGCCCTGCCGCGGGAGCGGCCAGCGCCAGGAACAGCGCGGGCTCCAGCCAGCGATAGGTCGCCAGGTCGTGGCTCGACGCGTATGCATCCGGCGGATGCGACGACGTCGCGGTCGTGCCGCGCGGCACGCCCCGGTCCGGCACCACGAAGCGCAGCATTACGACGAACAGAATCATCCCGCCGATGATGATCGCGCCGAACGAAGTCTGCGTCAGGACCGGGGCATCGCCGAACACTCCGGCGAGAAACGCGGCCGGGGGGTTGGTGGAGGGACCGCCCGCGAGATAGCGCATCGCCGGCTGCGGCACGATGGCCGGGACCGGGTTGATGTTTCTCGTCAGTTGGTCATGGACGACCGTGAGCCAGGGCACGAACGCAAACGCCACGACCGTCAGTGCGATCGTGAGCCAGCGCCGGCCACGTTGGAGCACGGCTGCGGCGACCCACTGCCCGGCCAGCAGGAAGCCCACGTAATAAAACGACATCAGGCCGGCATAGGCGCCGATCGCGTACAGCGTCGCGTCGAGCCAGGAGCGATTGTCCTGGCGATCCATGATGCGGACGAAGAAGTACATCGTCCACGCCGAGAAGAAGAGCGCGAGCGCATAGGGCCTGGCTTCGGCGGCCGCCCAGACGACGGTCGCGGTCACCATCGCGAACACGGGCGCCGGGATCCCGCGGCGCCCCGTGTTGTCCGGGCGAGTGGCCCAGAGGAACGCCATGCATCCGATCGCGGCGAGCGTGGACAGGAGGCGCATCCAGTGCACACTCGGCGATCCGAGCCGCAGCCAGAGGTTGAGCAGGATGAAGTACAGCGGCGGCTGCGTCTCGAAGTGGATCGCCTGATGCCACGTCGCCGCGAGCGTGCGGCTCGCCGAATGCAACGAGTACGCTTCGTCGACCCAGAGACTCTTGTGGACGGAGTTCCAGATCGTGATCGCGATGAGGCCGGCCACCGAGGCAGCCAGCACCCACCGTGATCGCATGCCTCGAGCGTTGGTCGCGTCCACGGTCGGCTGAGCGGGCGGCTGTGATACGGCCGCTACGGTCGGCACGCAGTAGCTCCGGGAACGTTACGTCGCGGCGGCGTCAGCTAGCACTCAAACCGCGGCGGCCGCGACCTGGCCGGTGCTGCCGACCGCGCGCCGGAGCAGGACAGACCCTGAGCCCAGGCCAGCGGGAATCGCCGCCACGGGTCCCGGGTCGACGATCGCACACCCCGTGACGCAGGTACCGGCCAGCTTCTGCACATCGGCGAATTGCACGCGATTGAACTTGTCACTCGCATAGCGGTCATTGAGGAAATCAACCACTTCCTGTACCTCGTTGGCCAATCCGCGTTCCACCGCGCGGAACGCGCCGGTCACGGAGTCGATCTCCGCCGGCGTCGGCGCGCGGTGCCCGCGGCCGATACCGGTATACACAAGTCCACGCTTGGTGATATCCGCCGCGTGGTAGACGTTGCAGCCATCGACGACACCACGCGCCTTCGGCGCGGCGTCGAGCATCGCATTGCGGCCGCTCACGTAGTCGCGGTGAGCTGTGCACATCACGAGCCACTCCGCGTCCTTGACGGCTTCCTTGATGTCACGCGTGAAGTGCTCAGTCAGCCCGAACTTGCGAAGATTCTGGTCGTCGCCTTTGACATACGGATCGTGCAACCGGACCCGGCAGCCGCGCGCCAACAGGAGCTTGCCGAGCGAGAGCGTCGGCGAGTTGCGCGTGTCCTCGGAGTCGAAGCGATACGCGGTCCCGAGCAGCGCGACGGCGCCCATCGACGGGGCCCAGCACGCGCTCCGCGAGGCGCATCGTCTCGGCGGGCGATTCGTCGTTGATGCGGCGCGACTCGAGAATCAGGCTCCGGCTCGTGTCGCCTTCGCCTCGATGCGGCGCCACCAGAGGAGAATGCCGTCCTTCGGCAGGCAGTGGCCGCCGACGCCGACCGTCGGGACGAGCAGTGCGCCCGTCGGCACGGCGCTCGGATCGGCGCTCGCGTCGTCGCCTGGGCGATCCGTGCGTTGACCTGGTCGCGCACCTCGTAGAAGTCGATGTCGTGGGCATCGCAGTAGCGCGCGACCTCCGCGGCGTACGCAATGCGCACATCGCGGTACGCGTTCTCGAGCGTCTTCACGATCTCCGCCGTGAGGCTGTTCGTGCGATAGAGCGTGCCCGCGGGTCACGATCCGGGCGTACAGGCGCGCGATGAGCTGCGGCGTCGCGGGGTGCAGCCCGGCGACGAGCTTGTCCGACGCGGCGACGCGCTCCACCAGACGGCCGGGCATGACGCGATTGGGGCTGTTGCCGAGCAGGATGTCGCGGCCTTCGATCAGCCCGTACTTGGCGAAGTGCTCGCGAACGACGGTGAGCATCGACGACGGCGCGAGCGTCGACTCGAAGACGACGACCGGCACGTTGCCGGCGGGGCGCGGTCCGCAGCGTCTCCGCGACATGGGTCAGCGCCTCGAACAGCGGGCCGTAATCGGGGCGCGAAGCCGTCCTTGTCCGTCTGCGTGCAGATGAGGATGACGTCCGCGTCGCGCAGGCCGTCGTAGTCGCGGGTCGCGCTCAGGAGGCCGCGGCGACGGACTCCGCCACGACGCGGTCGAGATCGGGCTCGACGCCGCCGATCGGCGACTTGCCGGCGTTGATGGCGTCGACCTTCCAGCCGGATGTGGGTGAGTCGCGCTGGACGACGACGACCTGGGCCGGGGTCGTCGCCACCCTCGCGGATGCGAGCGTGCGCGAGGAGCGCGGCCATCGGCATCCCGACGATGCCGGGTCCGACGACCGCGATCTTCCGCACGTGCCAGGATTGCGCCGCGGTCGTCGAGAGTCAGCGGCATGCGAGAATCGCTCGTGTTGTCGGAAGACGTGACGTACGGGAACGAAGCTGGGACGGTCAGTGCAGCCGATCGCTAGCCCGTCGATGAATTGCCGGTACCAGAGCTCGAGGTTGAGCACTCCCCACAGACGCCGCGCCGAATGCGCCTGTCGTCCAAGCTTCGCCACCTCGCGGCGTGATCGAAGATGCCGCGCTCGCGCGCCCGGGACGACAGCAGCATGTCCGCGAAGAAGTCGCGCGACGCGCCCTTGGCCCACAGATGCAGCGGCACTGGGAAGCCCATCTTGTCCTTACGCTCGGTGACCCGCCGAGGCAGCAGGTTGGCCGCGCCGCGCGCTTGAGCACGTACTTCAGCTCGCCGCCGCGGAACTTCATCCGCGGCGGCATGCTCGTCACGAGATCGGCGAGCCGGTGATCGAGCAGCGGCACGCGCGACTCGAGCGACGCCGCCATGCTGACGCGATCCTCGACGTGCAGCAGCGCCGGGAAGCCGGTCACCAGGTCGAAGTGCGTCATCTTGTTGTAGTACGACTGCGTGTCCGGGTGATTGAACACCGCCTGGAATCGCGCGAAGAGGTCCTCGCGATCGTAGCGCGCGCGGAAGTCGTCGCTGAAGAGCTGCAGCGCGCCCGCGCTGCGATCGACGAGCCGGAAGTAGCGCTGGTCCATCGGCTCGAACACATCCTGCGCGCCAGAACTGCTGCAGCATCGGCACGTACTGCCGAAGCGCCGGCAGGTTCGGGATGATCGACTTGAGCGAGACGATGTGCTCCGGCTCTTCGTTGCGTCTCGAAGATCGCGCCCTTGAGCGCCTGCTCGAGGTACGCCACGAGGTAGCGGGCGTAGCCGCCGAAGATCTCGTCGCCGCCCTGGCCGCCCGAGCACGACCTTCACGTCTGCGGCGGCGCATCGCGCGACGATGTACTGCGGAAAGAGCCCGGGCCCGGCGACCGGCTCGTCCATGTGGTAGACGATGCGCGGCAGCAGATCCACGAAGTGCTGCTCGCGTCGGGACGATCTCGTGCAGATCCGGCGCCTGCACTGGGCGGCCACTTCCCGCGCGTACCGCGTCTCGTCGAACTCCGGCCCTTCGTGGAACACGCCGGTGAACGTCTTGAACGGCCGGCGCCGCATGCGGCGCCGCAAGCCGCGTCACGATGCTCGAATCGATACCACCGCTGAGATACGCGCCGACCGGCACGTCGCTCCGCATCTGCGAGCGAATCGGCGTCTTCGAGCAGCCGACGCACCTCGACGACGAAATACTCCTCGGTGTGGTACGGATCGATGGCGAATCGCGGCTCCCAGTAGCGCTCGCGTCCGGCGCGTCGCCCGGAGTCCAGGTCGATCATCTGACAGTGCCCCGGGCGCACCTTGCGGATGCCCGCGAACAGCGTGTCCTCGCCCGTGACGAACTGGAAGGTGAGATAGTCGCGGATCGCATCGTGGTCGGCGCGCCGCGGTGACCGCGGTGCCGCAGCAGCGCCTTGATCTCCGAGGCGAAGAGCATGTGCCGGTCGTCGAGACGGGTAGTACAGCGGCTTGATGCCGAAGTGATCGCGCGCGACGAACACGGTCTGCCGGTCCCGATCGTACAGCAGGAACGCGAACATGCCGTTGAGCTGCTTGACGCAGTTCGGCCCGTACTCCGCGTACATGGCCAGAATGACTTCCGTATCGGACGTCGTGCGGAAGCCGTGGCCGCGCTGCTGCAGCTCGGCGCGCAGCTCGACGTAGTTGTAGATCTCGCCGTTGAAGACGATCGTCAGCGGCCCCGCGGTCATCGGCTGTGCGCCGGTCACCAGATCGATGATCGACGAGCCGCTTGTGATAGAAGCCGACGGGCCCGTCGATGAAGTAGCCCTCGCCGTCGGGGCCGCGATGGCGAATCGCATCGGCCATGTCGCGCGAGCACGGCGCGCTCCACCGGCGTGCCGTCGCGATTGCACGATGCCGACGATGCCGCACATGGTCAGGCGCTACGTCGCACCGGCGCTGGCGCGACGCAGCACGCGGCGCCGCGACCGGGGGAAGGGCGGGCCGCAGCGCGGGTGCGCGGCGGGCGAGAATCGCGCGAGCGTGTGTGCTCATGTCCACCAGGCGGAAGTGCTCGCCGAGGATCCGGAGCACGCGCGTGAAGAGCTCGACCTTCCGGTACGCCCGCCAGATCCATGCCCGGGAAGAACGCAGTGCCGGTGCCTGGTCGCCGCCCATCAGATCGAGCGGATGCAGCAGGAAGCTCGGCTCGGTCCCGGTGAGGCGGCACATCGCGAGTGGCGAGCCGCAGGTACGCGACCATCAGCCGCTTCCGAGACCCGGCTCAGATACAGCAGATAGCTGAGGTGGAACGGCGTCTTGATGACGGGGATCGTCGTGACCGGAATCTCGAGCAGCGTCCGTCCGTTACGGCAGCGCCCAGCCGTACGCGCTGCACCGGCCGGAATCCGTCGCTGAGCCGAGCCGAACAGTGCGCGCGCTCCTGCGCTGGGCCGGGGTCAGGTGCGCGGTCGCGAAGTAGTACGCGCGGGCGAGCGGGCCGAGATAGGTCGGCAGCGTCGACGCGTCGTAGAGATAGCCGCGATCGACGAGCACCTCGAGGAGCGTCGGGCTCCAGCTGTAGCCCGGGCCGCGGAATCCGACCGGGCGCTGCCCGGTGGCGGCGTCGATTGCGGCCTCCGCGTTGCGCGATCTCGTCGGCGAGCTGCTCGCGGCGTGTAGCGGTGCAGCCACGACTCGTGCTCGAACGAATGATTGCCGACCTCGTGCCCCGCCGCGATCACGGCACGAAGCTGATCGTGGTGGCGGGGACTGCGGCGTCGCATCCCACGACGAAGAACGTGATGCGCAGCCGAGCGTGTCGAGGGCGCGCAGCGTGGTGCGAAGAACACGTCGCAGATACGACGGGCGCGCCTCCCACCCGGCGTCGCCATGCGTCTTCATGTACGACCAGAGATTGTCGACGTCGAGCGACACGCTCGCGAGGGGGCGGGAGTCTGTCATGGCGGCTGGCGATGCGCTCACGACGCGGTTCCCGCGGCTGGAGCCCGGGCCGGTGATGCGGCCGCGCGCCCGGAGGCCGGGAGCGACGAGCCGTTCTGCCCGTGCGGCGCGGCCCGGCGCCGGGACGGATCAGCGGAGCGAGCGCCACGGCCTGCCGGGCCGCCAGCCCGATGGTCTCGTTGACGTTGAGCGTCCCGTTCGCGATCTGCGCCGAGTTGACGATGAACACATTCGCCGAGCGACGTGCGGAGCGGGCGGCAGCGCGGACCGCGAGTAGTCGAGCGTCGAAATCGCGAGCACGTCGCGCACGCGCGCGACGCGGAACGCCAGCACGTCGCTCTCGCCGGAACTGCGGGATACATTCGCTCGAGCGCCGCGAAACGTCTTCGCGCACCTCGTCGTCGGCTGCGCTTCCACGTCGGATCATCCTGCGCGAGGTAGCGCGGGAGATAGACGAGTGACTGGCCGCCGAACGCAGCGCGATCGACGAGCGCCGTCATCTCGATCACGCCGGTGAACGGAACCCAGGCGTCCGTGATGTTGGTGACGTAGTAGTCGGCGAGCGGCCGCTTCATGAGCAGCGACGCGCAGACCACGCCCTGATACACCACCGGTCGCAGCCGCTCACGCTCCGGCGTCGGTCAGCTGCGGGCACAGCGTCGGCGACGCGCGCCGCAGGGCACGGTGAGCGACCACGCGATCGAAGTGCGCCGGACGTCCCATCGGCCGAAGCGTCACCTCGGCGCCCGTGCCATCGTCACGCACGTCGGTCGCCGGGCGGCCGGTGACGATCTCGATGCCGCTGCTCTCGAGCGCCGCTCCGCAGGGCGGCGAGCACCGCGTCGTACCCGCCCTCGACGTACCCGAACATCTCGCGCTTGAGGCCCGAGCGACGGGCGGCGTACATGCGGGCGATGATCGCCCAGATGAACGCCGCGCTCGCGAAGCGGTAGTTCTCACCGAGCTTGCTCCGAGCAGCGGCAGCCAGATGCGGTCGAACGTGCGGCGGCCGGACAGCCGGCGACAGCCAGTCGACGACCGGGATCACCTGCTCGAGCGGCGCCAGTCCTTGACGCGCGACGCGTGCAAGATCGTCCACCGCCAGCCGTGCCTTGTCGAAGAGCGAGAGCGGCGGAAACATCAGGAAGTCGAGCGCCGACGACATCGAGTACGAGTCGTCCGCCGGTAAAGAATCCGGTGCGCGTCGTTTCGCCAGCGGAGCCGGTCGCCGAGCCCGATCTCCTCGAGCAGGGCGCGGAGGTGGGGGTCCGACAGCAGCGTCACGTGGTAGAAGCGGTCCCACGTGTATTCGCCGATGACGTCGGCCGCGGCGAGGCCGCCGAGGGCGGCGCCCCTTCGATGACCGTGACGTGATGACCGGCCTTCGCCAACTGAGCCGCCAGGCCGAGGCCGAGCATGCCGCCGCCGACGATACCGACATGTGAGCGCGTGGCCGTCGCCCGGGTCGCCGTGCGGCAACCCGCCCGAGGTGCCGCGATCAGCAGACATCACGACGTGCGGCGCGGCGCCAAGCGATGCGAAGGCCAGCCGCGTCAGCAGTCCGAGGTGGCCGGCGATCGTCCGCAGCGACCTTCATCTTCGAGCGTCCGATCATCCGGACCTCGAGCGTCGTCGGGTACTCCGACGATCTTGGATCCACGCAAGTCGAGCTTCCCGAGCATCTCCGCGACGCCGAGGAAGCCGGTGTTGTCCAACTGGACTGCGGCGGCCGCGCTCCGGCGGTAAACCCGAAAACAGCTTGTATACGTGGCCAGCCGCTGGTGGAGCACGATCCGATAGAGGCCGCGACAGCGACTTGGAGAGGCCGAGGCGCCAGGACGGCACATTGCGGACCTTGCCGAGCGCGTGGTACGGCGATGCCGTCACCAGGTCGACGTCGTCGGCCAGCAGCGGGATCATGTGCTGCGAGCTCGTGCGGATCGTACGTGCAGTCACAGTCCATCGAGCACACGATCTCGGTCGTGGCGCGCTGGATGCCGGTCACGATCCCGGCCGCGACGCCCTGATTCGTGGCGTGGCGCACGATGATACAGTTCGGACGGTCGCCGAAGATCCGGTGCAGCGCTTCGTTTGTGCCGTCGGAGCTGTGGTCGTCGATGAAGATGAACGTGAAGGCGTACGACGTGAGGTGCGCCTCGACACTCGCCAGCGTATTGGCGAGATACGGGAGGATCAACTCCTCGTTGTAGCACGGAATGACGACCGACACCGGTATGCGCTCGGCCGGCGGCGCTGTCAGGACCGGGCCCGCACCGGATCCGGCACTCAGCAGCCCGCGCGCGTCACCGCCGCCGATTTGCGTGTCGCCACTGGAGGCCGGCTTCAGGACCATCACGCCGCCCGAGACGCGGGCACGCGGCAGAATCGTCTCGCGACTCTCGGCCCGGATCGCGGCGGGCGTCAGGCCCAGATACCCGGCCGCGGTCGTGAACTGATACCGTTTGAGATAGTACCGCAGGATCTGCGGCATGCGGTCGAGGTTCCGGTACTGGCGGACGCGTGAGAACCACGGGGCCGAGTTGATCTTGGGCTGATCCGGGTCGAGCTCCCATGTGTGGAAGTACATGACGTAGGGCGCGGTATACGTTCGCGTCCACTGCGCGACGGCGCGCCGGACCATCCGCTCCGGAAACTGGCGGAAGTAATTGCCCCCCGCGATCGGCACGAGGAATCCGAAGATATCCGCGGTCGATATCGGCAACTCCCACAGCGTGCGGTCATTGTAGCGGTGGAGATGCGCGAAGCGCCGCCACGGCTCCGACGCGTAGGACCGGAGGATCGGACCGACGCTGGAGTCGTACTCGTAGCCTTCATCGGCGAGGACGTCGAGTGCCCACAGGTCGGCCGGCTGGAACCAGTCGTCGGCGACCCGATAGCCGATGATGCGGTGTCCGCCCGCCCGTTCGAGCGCCTCGCGCGCGCGGGCGAGATCATCCCGGAACTCCGCCGGCGTCAACTGCCGGATGTTGCGGTGGTAGTAGCCCTTACTGGCGATCTCGTGGCCGCGCTCCGCGACGACGCGGATCAGCTCCGGCATCGTATCCGCGACCCACCCGAGCACGAAGAACGTCGCTCGCGACTGGAACTCATCCAGCAGGTCGAGCGTGCGCATCGTGCTCGCTTCGATCCGTCGCTCGAAGCGGTACCACTGGCCGCGCTGGATCACGCGGTTGAAGGCACCGACGTGGTAGTAGTCCTCCAGCGCGACGGTGAGGATGTGCGGTCCGGTCGCCGATGCATCGGGCTCGAAGCTCGATCGGCGAACGGAAAGGGCGCCCCCCGGTGTCTGTGCCGTCACTCGCATAGGTCTAATGTCCCGACCGAGAGAGGAGGCGTCGGGATGCGCCGCGGCGGACCGGCCGAAGCCGGACTCGGGGTTCGAGCGTGCGATGGGATCCACAGCGTCCACCACTCAGCAAGCCAGTGGCCACGCGAAGCGACGCCACGGGCTCATTCTCCGGCTCACGGGAATCATTCTCAAGTCTATGTCGATTAGTGAGTTAACAATCGTCAGAGAGATCGAAACATTGGGTGCCACTGACTCGCGGCCGCTGGCTGGCCGCGCGTGAGCCGACATCTGTGGCGTTGTCTCTACAATCGACGCGCATCGGCGCGATACGCCACTGGAAAATAGTGCGTCAAGCCCGGATACCCGGGAGCAACCTGCGAATTGATGGTACGGTGCCCCTATTCCCGTGGAAACGTTCCCGCTAGCCTATGGACGTGCCCGTCGTGCAGCCGGCATCGCAACGATCGATCCTTCATGTCCTGGCGCCGGCGCCGGCTGGGGGACTCGAACGAGTGGTCCGGGCCCTCGCTGTCGGCCAAGCGGCGCGGGGGCACACGGTTACGGTGGCCGCGGTCCTCGAGCGGCACCAGCGGCGCGCCGCCGATGCCGCGGCCGAAGCGTATGAGCACCCCTTCGTCACCAGCTTTGCCGGAACGAGCGTGCTGGTCGCCCCGGTGATCGTCGGCCGCCGGGAGTACCTGGGGGAACGGGCCGCGATCCGGACCCTCGCCGCCCAGCATTCCGCGTCCATCGTGCACACCCACGGACGGCGGCCCGACGTGGTGGATTCAGGGATCGCGAAAGAGCGCAACGTCCCCTCGGTGACGACCGTGCACGGGTTTACCGGGGCAGGGCTCCGCAGCTTCGTGAACGCGGCAATTCAGCGGCGGGCCTTTCGCCAGTTCGACGGAGTGGTCGCCGTCTCCGACACGGTGGCGGACGCGCTGATGCGTTTCGGCGTACCGCCGGCGCGGGTCCACGTCATCCAGAACGCGTATGACCAGGTGGCCCCGCCGCTGGACCGGGCCGACGCCCGGGCCCGGCTCCGCGCGCGCGGCGATGAGTTCATCGTCGGCTGGGTGGGCCGGCTATCTCGCGAGAAGGGTCTGGACGTCTTGCTGGCCGCGCTACCCGATCTGCGTGACCGGCCGCTGACGGTCGCCGTCATCGGCAGCGGAGGCGAGCGTCCCGCTCTCGAAGCGGACGCGGCGCGCCTCGGCGTGTCGGAGTCGGTCCGCTGGATGGGCCAGGTAAATGATGCGCCACGTCTGTTCCGTGGATTCGACCTCTTTGTCCTGAGTTCGCGTAGCGAGGGCACGCCAATCGCACTCTTCGAAGCGATGGATGCTGAAGTCCCGGTCGTGGCGACCGCCGTCGGCGGTATCCCGGCGGTCGTGTCGCCCGCAGAGGCGTATCTGGTTCCCTCAGAAGACCCGCCGGCGCTCGCCAAGGCGATTCGCGATGCATTCGACGATCCGGCATCCGGACGGGCTCGCGCCGCCAGTGCGGGCGCTCGGCTCCGCACGCAATACGCGGCCGGCCCGTGGCTCGACCGATACGACCGGCTGTACACCGACCTGGCCGCGGCCCGGCTCACCCGCACCGCCGGCCGCGGGGCGGCATGACAGCGGGCGGCCCGTGGTGGGCGGTTGCACTCCTGTTCATCCCGGTAGCGCTCGTCGGATATGCGTACGGTCTGTATCCCCTCGTGCTCACGATTCTGGCCCGCATGCGGCCAGGGGGGGCGGCGAAAGAGCCGGAGATTCCGGCCGAGTGGCCATTCATTAGCATCACCGTTCCGGCGTACAACGAGGAGCGGTCGATCGGCGCGACGATCGACAACCTGTTGAGCGCGGACTATCCTGCCGACCGCCGGCAGATCCTCGTCGTGTCCGACGGATCCACGGATGGAACCGACGCCGTGGTGCGCACCTACGCGGACAAGGGCGTGGAGCTGTTGCGGTTGCCGGTGCGCCGCGGGAAGACGGCCGCCGAAAACGCGGCCGCCGGCGCCGTGCGGGCCGAGATCATCATCAATACGGATGCATCGGTGCGCATTTTACCCGACGCGATCAAACCGCTCGTCCGGGCCTTTGGCGATCCAACGGTGGGCGTGGCATCAGGCCGTGACGTGAGCGTCGGAGACGTCGAGACCGAGGGAAACCGCGGCGAGTCGGGATACGTCGGGTACGAGATGGCCATTCGGGATCTGGAGACGCGGCTGGGGTCCATCATCGGAGCGAGCGGCTGCTACTACGGCTTTCGCCGCGCGGTGTATGCCCCGGATTTCCCCGACGCGCTGAGCCGCGACTTCGCGAGCGTGCTCATCGCGCGCGAACGGGGATTCCGGTCCGTGTCGGTCGCGGCCGCTCGCTGCGTCGTCCCGCGGACCGTCTCGCTGCGCTCGGAGTTCCGGCGCAAAGTCCGGACAATGGCTCGCGGGCTCGCGACGCTCTGGTACAAGCGCGCGCTTCTCGATGGGCGCCGTTACGGCGTCTTCGCCTTCATGCTGTTCAGCCACAAGCTTTGCCGGTGGCTGGTGTATCTCGCGGTGCCACCCGCGCTGTTGGGACTCGTCGTCCTGGCCCTCACCAGCCGGCCAGCGGCGGTACTGCTGGCGGCTGCGGTGGCGGCCGGGGGAATCGGGTGGTTGGCGCTCCGGACGGGCGACCGGCGCCCGCTCGCGCGTCCAATCGCGCTATGCGGCTATCTCGTGGGAAGCATCGCGGCGGGGGTACTGGCGTGGGTGACGTTCTTTCGCGGCCAGCGGATGCCGATGTGGGAGCCGACCCGCAGGCCGGTCTGACGGCAGCCGAAGTCTCGGTCTTACAGCGTTACGGCCCGACGAACCGATGCCGCAGCAGCACTGCGGCGCAGAGGGCGCCCCATCCGAGCACGGTCGCGATGAGCGGGATGTCGGCCCAGACGGCATCTGTAGGTGACTCCGATGCCGTACCCGACTCCGCGATGTACCAGTAGCGGAAGAGACCGAACAGCACGAGCGGCACGGTGATCGCCAGCCCGGGGCGCACGGTGATCACGAACAGCCCGTAAAAGACCACCGCGCTGAGCGCGGACATCTCCGCGTATCGGTCCAGCAGGCGGACCGTATACAGGCGGAGGACGGACCGCGCCGATCCGCCCGTCGCGACGAGCTCATCGCGCCGCTTGACCGCCGCGAGGTAGAGGGCGAGACAGAGCGTGGTGATGAGCATCCACAGCGACAGGGGAACGCCGATGGCGACGGCGCCGCAGAACACCCGGAGTACGAAGCCGCCCGCCAGCGCGAAGATGTCGACGACGGGGATGTGCTTGAGCTTCACCGTGTAGGCGGCATTCAGGAGCAGATAGCCGATCGCAACGGCGGTCGTGTCGACGCTCCAGAGCGCGGCGGCGGCGACGACCGCGTACAGCACGGCGAGGAGCACCCGGGCCTGGGCGGGTGTGATGTCACCGCTCGCGATCGGCCGGGTGCGCGATTTGGTCGGATGGGCGGCATCGGCCGCCCGATCGGTCAGGTCGTTGAAGACATACGTGGCCGACGAGGCGATGCAGAAGAGAGCTGTTGCAATGATCGCCCGCTCGACTGACGTCGCGTAAATGAACGTGCCCGAGAAGATGAGCGGGGCGACGACGAAGGTGTTCTTGATCCACTGGCGTGGACGGAGCAGCCGGACGACCGCGGCGGCGCGTCCAGGGCGCACGATGACCGGCTGGGTCATGCCACGCACGGGCGTGTTGTGCGGATTCGGATTGACGGTGCCCCGGGGCAGCGGCGCGCCTGGCTCCTGCTGCACGGAGAGTGCGGCAGCGCTTTCAGGGGGCGGCGATGCGGGTGCCGGACCGGGCGTTGTCGGGAGCGCGGGAGCCGGCGTGGTGAACTCGTCGGTCTGTCTGCCTTCCCTTGTGCCGGGGTCCGCCCCCGGCTGTCTGGGTGCGGTCACGAGCGGGCCGCCGGTTACGGCGCTACCAACCGCCGCGCTTGAACAGCATCACGGGCAGGGTTTTCAGCATGATCCGCACGTCTTCGACGAGACCCTGCCGCCGCAGGTATTCGAGATCGTAGCGCACCTTGAGCCGTACGTCGTCGATGGACGCGTCGTACGCCGCGCTGATCTGGGCGAGGCCGGTGATGCCGGGCTTGGCCCGCTGGCGCAGCGCGTAGTCGGAGATGTCTTCCTTGAGACGGACCACGATCCCGGGTCGCTCCGGGCGCGGGCCGACGATGTTCATGTCGCCTTTGAGCACGTTCCAGAGCTGCGGCAGCTCGTCGATGCGGGACTTGCGCAGGAAGCGACCGACGGGCGTGACCCGCGGGTCGTTCTTGGTCGCCCACACCTCGCCGCAGTGGCGCTCGGCGTCGATGTACATCGAGCGGAACTTGTAGATCGTGAAGACGAGGCCACCGACGTCACGGGCGCGGCGGTCGTAGAGCGCGAGCGCACGTCGCGACCGGCGGTCGATACCGACACGCGTCTGCGTGTACAGGATCGGGCCGGGTGACGTCACCTTGACGATGATCGCGATGATCAGGAACACCGGGATCAGCGCGATCAGCGCGACGCTCGCCAGCACGATGTTGGCGACGCGGTTCGCGATCTCCGACCGGCTGCGGGGAGCGTGGGCCGCGCGGTTCGCGGCGTGCGCGCTCGAGGCCCGGACGGGACGGACCGGCTCGACGGGAGCAAGTCCCGCGATCACGCGAGCCGTCGCACCGGACGTCCGGCCCGCGCGGATCTCGCCCGAGATGCGGGTTCCGATCGTCCGCACGTCGGGTAAGGCCTGGCCGGATTGCCGGGTGGGAGCGCGAGAGAGGTCCATGAGGCGGCGCGGTGCCGTCGGGTCCAGGGTAGAAACGGGTCTAGTGACGGGTGATCAGCACGACGCTGACCGCAATGCCGGCGATGGCGCCGACGACTTCCAGCACGCGAATGAAATTGCCGCCTGCGGGACGTTCGCCGACGACGATGGCGTCACCGGCCCGCACGTCGAGCTGGTCGAGCGTCTCGCCGCGAGCCAGCGCTGCCTGGACGCGTGAGGCGGGTTGCACCAGGACTTCGCCGCGGCGGACGACCGTCTTGTTGATATCGGCCTGGGCGGATAACCCTCCCGCCTGCATGACGACATCGCTCACGAGTTCATCGGCCGGTGCCGTGTAGAAGCCGGGCCGGAGCACGGGCCCCAGGACGTCGACGCGCACGAGCGAAACGGCGCGCACATCCGGGTTGCGGAGGTACCGGCCAAGCTGCTGCTTGAGATAGTCCTGAAGCTCCGACCGCAGGACACCGTGGAGCGAGATGTCCGGCATGTTCGCGAGATGCACGATCTGGTTGGCGCGAACGCTGACCGTGTCGCTCAGCGACGGCTCGCCCTGCACGACCATCGCGATCCGGTCGCCGGCCTGGAAGTCGCCATTGGCCAGACGCTCTCGCGCCGACGGGGCCTGCGGGCCGTTGCCGGCCGCCAGGGCTTCCAGGTCCGACCGCGACGCGACGGCGCCGAGTCCAGTGGAACCCGGCGAGGTCACCGCGGGCGGCGGGGTAGCCGGCGAGGTCTGGGCGCGTGACCGTACCGGCAGCGTCGCCGCCGCCAACACCGCCAACGCCGCTGCGACGCCAGCGCGGCGAGCCAGCCAACTGGCTCGTCTCGAAGCGGGAAGCGGGTGGCGTGATACGGTGCCGGAGTGGCGGCATGGGGAGAGCGTCAACAACACTGGCGGTGAGGGGCGACCTACGATGCGATTGGGTGCGGCTACGAGTGACACGGGGGTCGAAGCAAGAGACGCGGGAAACATACGCACCCACCGTGCTACGGGAGGTGCGTGCGGGGAATTTTGGTAATACCTTGAAGTGTTGGCGGTTACGCGAAGAGTGGTCCGGGTATTCATGTGGCCAGAATACGCCAACTGTAGGGCGCAGACTACATGAGTGTAGCGTCGGCAAACCCATGCCTTCTGTTCAAGACTGGTCATCGGCGTTCAACGTGACATCGGTGCGGCGGACGATGGCGCATGCCGGATCGCCAGGCGTGACATCCGCGGTTGGCCGGTCGTAGGGTGATTGGCTGCGATTCGGCTGTGAATGGGCGGCGGCGCGAGCGGCGGCTTGGCGGCGAATCAGCGGTGACTTTGCCGTTGCCTGCGTGTGACGTGGAGGGCGGCGCGTGTTACGTGCCACCATCGAAGCTGTAGAGCTCATGCGGCACCGTGCGGCAATGGACGAGCCTGTCAAAAAATAGGAACTCGTTATGGGTGTTAGGGTTACGCTGATTGCGAAATCCCGCACGAGACCTGCATAACCCCGAGGCACATGCCAGAGGCCACCTTGGCGGCGACACCACGCGCCGCGCGCCCGCTGCTCGTGCTCATCGCGAACGACCAGGAGTGGTCTGCCCGGTCGCTCGAAACGATTCTGGGCCCGAATGGTTATGCGGTGCTCCGGACCTACAACGCGCGGCAGACGCTCGATCTCGCGCGGCGCGTCCGCCCTGACGCCGTGATTCTCGACGCCAGGCTGCCTGACGGCGACGGATTGGAGCTGTGCGCGGCGCTGCGGGGCGAGGACCAGCTCGGCCCCGCGACGCCGATGATCGTGACCACGTCCGATCCTGGCCAGCGCTCGCAGCAAGTCGCGGCCTACAAGAGCGGCGCCTGGGACTACGTGGCGCTGCCGCTCGACGGCGATGTCCTGCTGCACAAGCTGAGCACCTTTGCGAGCGCCAAACGGGAGGCCGACCGGCTCCGGGACGAGGGACTTCTCGATCCCGCGACCGGGTTGTACAACGCCCGCGGGCTGGCGCGTCGCGCCCGTGAGATCGGGGCGGCCGCTGCCCGGCGCCGGGATCCGCTCGCCTGTGTCGCGCTCACGCCATCCCCTGACGGCGCGCGCATGGACGATGCCGCCACCGACGATGCGGTCGTGCGAGTCGCCGAACAACTGGGCAGTGTGCTGCAGCGGACTGGCCGGACGTCGGACGCCGTCGGCCGCCTCGGTCCCACGGAGTTCGCCATCGTCGCCGCGGCGACGGAGGCGTCCGGGGCCGAGCGCCTGGCCGAACGGGTGCGTGAAGCGATGGATGCGGAGCACATGGTGATTCCGCGCGGCGCTGATGGCGCAGCACGCGTGCGCATCCGGGCCGGCTACTACGCGGTGCCCGACTACGCGGAGTCCGCGGTCGATGCGGTGGAGATGCTGGTCCGCGCGGCGGCCGCACTGCGCCAGGGCGCGGGTCACGGGGGCGCGATCGAACTCCCCCATCCAGGCCTTCGCGGGCGTTCGCGCCTAGCGCATCTCGGCGGCAGCCGGCGAACGCGCCGGCTGCCGCCGCCTGCCTGATGCGCTAGCCCGTCACTTCCTCGCGCGTGCCGACCTCGCCCACTCTCGACGGGAGCTGGGCCTGGCGCTCCGAGTCGTCGAGGTTGTACCCGTAGAGATACGAGTAGTAGCGGAATGCACCTTCCGCCTTGATGTCGTTCAGCACACATCCGAGCACGCGAATCGGATGGCGGTCCACCACACCCAGCTTGGCCTGCGCCATCTGGCGATCGCTTCGGCCGACCCGGAGCACGACCATGAGGTTGCCGGTCGCCGCGGCGAGCGCAAACGGATCGATGCCCGCGCCGAGCGGCGGGCTGTCGACGATGATGATGTCGAAGTGCGGCCGCAGGGAGTTCAGGAATTGCGGCATGCGCGGCGACGCGAGCAGCTCCGGTCCGCGATGCCGCCGGGCCCCGCAGGAGACGACGGTGAGATTCTCGTAGTCGGTGTTCTGCAGCACCTCTTCGAGCGAGGCGTTGCCCGTCAGGTAATCGAGCACGCCCGGCGCCTGATGGATGCCGAAAGTCGCATGGAGCTGCCCGCGCCGGATGTCGCCGTCGACGAGCAGCGTGCGCCGCCCCGACTCGGCGAACGACATCGCGAGATTCGACGAGATGAGGGACTTGCCTTCGCCCGCCCCGGGGCTCGTGATCGTGAACACCACCGGTACGCTCGGGTCGAACAGCGTCAGGATGTTGAGCCGGATAGTTCGGAATGCTTCGACGACCTGCGCCGACGACTCGTCATCCACGTCGCGCGTCGTCGCGGGCACCCTCGGCACGGTCCCGATGATCGGCAGCCCCAACTCATCGGTGGCCTGCTCGGGATAGCGGATGCGGCGGTCGAGCCGGTCGAGGAGAATGGCGAGTGCCAGTCCGAATCCGAGTCCGCCGATCAGCGACATGAACATGATCCGCGGCTTGGTATTGCGGGTCGGCACGTTGGGGATCACGGGGCGGTCCAGAATCTGGACGTCGGGGATGGCGCTCTCGCTCGCCAGCCGGGCTTCCTCGTAGCGGTTCTGCAACTGGCTGTAGAGACCCCACGCCTGGTCCACCTCGTGGTGGAGGCGCTGCTGCTCGACCTGGGCGCGCGGCAACTGGGTGATGTCGTGTGACTCCGTCGCGACCTGCTGGGAGACCGACTGCTCGCTGTTTCGCAGACGAGCGAGCGCCTGCTCCGCCTCGTGCGGGATCTGCTGTATCTGCAGCGTCGAGATTGCGGTCTGCAGATCCCGGACCGGCTTGTACTCGTCCGTGTATTTGAGCCGCAGCTCGCGCAGTGAATCCTGCTTCTGGCTGTAGACCTTGATGTCGCCACTCAGGTTGTTCGCATTGGCCATCAGGGACGGCACCGACAGCAGGTCTTCCGGATTGAATTGCGGCGTGCCCTGCGTCTGCAGAATCGACTGCACGCGCGCGATGTCGCGGCGCAGATTGTCGCGCTGGATCTGGTTCGTGAAGTAGTTCGCGACCATCGGGTTCGCCCCGGGCCCGACGGCCGATGCGAGCGGCGCGGTGCCGAGGCCACCGGACGTGACGTCGGGCTGGCCGCGCGCGACGAGTTCGGCGTTGCCGGTCTCGTACACCTCGAGCGCATGCTCCGCGGCGTTGAGCCTCGCGGCCGCGTACTGGAGCTGCGTGCCGAGGATGGACGTGACCTCGACGACTTTACGGCGCTTGAGATCCGCGGCCACCGCGACGAACTGCGTCATCCAGTCGCTGAGGTTCGCAGCCGCATCGTAGCCGTGATCGGACGTGAGACTGACCCGCATGAACTGGCTCTGATCGGGCAGCGCGGCCGTCGAGTGATCGACGAGTGATTGCGACGCCTGCGGGATCGGATCGACCGAGAACCGGACCGTGCCCGCCTGGCGCAGGGCCGCGGGAGACGGACGCCAGTGGAAGCCAAGCTGGCGGCCGATCGAATCGCCGAACTGGCCGCGTTCACTCACCGTGAGCGGCGGCCCGACCATCGACAGCGTGTATTGGGCGCCGGCCGGATTGACCGCCAGCTCGTAGGTGCCGGAGCGGTACGTCGTGCCGACATCGAATCCGACGAACAACGCCGATCCGATCGGGGGTGTGTGCAGATACAGCCGGCGCTTGAGCACGACGGAGTCCGTCACGCGCAAACTCGTGAAGAGCTGCTCCCAGGTGCTGGAATTGAGGAGCTGGTCCGCCTGGATCGGCTGGCCCGGCGTCTGGCGGCGCTCGTCCGGCTGCGAGATCCAGATCGTCCCGTGCACTTCGTATTCGGGTGCGACGAACCGCGTCGTCACGAATCCGGCCGCGACACCCACCACCACGCACCCACCGATGAGCCACTGGAACCGACGGAGCGCGGCGAGGTAGCGATGCCACGGCGTGCGGCCTTCGGCATCGCTGGCCACCATCGGTGGCGGCGGTCCCCATCCGTCCCCGTGGAGAGCGATCTCGGTACCTGGGCCGGCGGGACCGCCGGAACGAGCGGGCACGGGCAGGTGCGAGGGGAGAGGCGAGTGGGTCATTCGCGGGATCGCGGGGTGGGGGCGAAGGGGTTCTTGCAATCTAGGACACCTGGCGCCGGGCGGCGGCCGAACGCCGCTTCGGGCAGCGCAAGATCAAGCCCAGGCTCGGCAGCTACTGATCGGAGCCAAACTATACTGTCGGTCGTCCTATATGTAGAAGTTACGCAACAGTGTGTAGACTGTATGTGACAGTCAGTGTATCGTTGACGCAACGAACTGTCTTGACACCCGCAACAGGCTGCACTAACTAGCGTTAGCACGTTGGAGCTGGCTCACGTTGAGGAGATGCTATGACGTCGGACCGTCGCACGCCAGTCGGGAGCTCGGCCGGCGCCATGTCCAGCGAGGCTGCATACGGGCGAGCCGCGGGCGGTATGCCGCCCCTGCCGATAAGTAGCGGGGCCGCGCCCGTGACGGCGGCGCGCGACGTCCCGGCTGGGTCTCCGGAGTTTCGGTCTAGTCTGCGCATTCTGCTGGTGGACGATGACCGCACGCTGCGCGAGGGCTGCGCGAGCGTGCTCCAGATCGACGGCTACAACGTCACGTCGACGGGCCGGGGCGATGAGGCGCTCGACCTGCTCAGCGCCGAAGTTCGACATCGTCCTCGTCGACCTGTACATGACGCCGGTCACGGGGATGGACATCCTTCGCGGCGCCCTCGAAGCCCATCGCGACACCATCGTGATCGTGATGACCGGCAATCCCGAGCGTCGCGACGAGCATCGAGGCGCTGCGTGCCGGCGCCTGGGACTACCTGCCGAAGCCGTTCTCCGCGCAGCACATGCAGATCCTGCTCGGGCGCGCCGCGCACGCCGTCATGGTTGCGCGCGAGACGCGCGAGTTCCGCGCGCAGATCGCCGAGCAGCACGGCAACAGCGACCGGATCACGCTGCTCGGCGTCTCGCCGGCGTTCCGCCAGGCGGTCGAGCTGGCGCGCAAGGTCGCGTCCGACCGATGCGTCGGTCATGATCAGCGGCGAGTCGGGCACCGGCAAGGAGCTGATCGCGCAGTTCATTCACCGGCACAGCCGGCGTGCGAGCCGCAAGCTCGTGCCGATCAACTGCGCGGCGCTCCCGGAGCCGCTGCTCGAGTCGGAGATGTTCGGCCATCGCAAGGGCGCGTTCACCGGCGCCGACCGCGACAAGCCGGGCCTGCTCGAAACGGCCAACGGCGGCACGCTCTTCCTCGACGAGCTGACCGAGATGTCGCATCCGCTGCAGGCCAAGCTGCTGCGCGTGCTGCAGGACGGCGTGGTGCGGCGCGTGGGCAGCGAGCAGCAGGACGCGGTGGTCGACGTGCGCTTCATCTCGGCCACCAACCGCGAACCGCAGGAAGCGGTGAACGCCGGCGTGCTGCGCGAGGATCTCTTCTATCGTCTGCGCGTGGTGCCGATCAAGCTGCCGCCGTTGCGGAAGCGGCTCGAAGACATTCCGCTCCTGGCGAACCACTTCCTGGCGCACTACTGGGAGCGGCACCGGCCGGCGGGTGACGCGCCGCCGAAGCTCACCGAGACGCTGCATCGAGTTCCTCCGCAGCCGCCCATGGCGCGGCAATGTGCGCGAGCTGCAGAACGTCATCGAGCACGTGGCCGTGATCGCCGAGCCGGGGCAGCCGATTCGTCCGGAAGACATTCCCGTGTACGAAGACGCGGTCTCCCACCGCGCACGCCGACGGCGTGTCGGCCGCGATCATGAGTGACGCGTACCACTCGGCCAAGGACAAGCTGGTCGCGCACTTCGAGAAGGAGTATCTGCAGCGCCTCGTCGTGCGCGCCGGCGGCAACATGTCGCGTGCCGCGCGGCTGGCCAACATCGACCGCACGACGCTGTACCGGTTGATGGAGAAGCACGGATTCCGGCGCGACGAGCTGTCCGGTACCCTTGAATGATCGGGGGGCGCCGCCGATAGCGGCGGAGTCGGTCGAACCCAGAGACGCGATGCGCAGCGCACCCAGAGGAGCTGGTCCGGCATCGTCGGGTCCGGCGCCGTCGACCCCGGTGCAATCGGATGCGTCGGCGACGAGTGTGCCGGCGACGAGCGTCCGGCGCGACTGCGCCGGCGACGCGTCGGCGGCACGAGCCCGCGCGTATCGGACCCGGCACCGTGGCGGCGCCGTCAGCCGCCGCCTGATGTCGCGGAGCAGTTCGCGGCGCACCTGGCTGGGCGCGACGCGATGCAGCTCATCGTCGAAGTCGCCCACGACATGCGCTCGCCGCTCGGTTCCATTCTCTTCCTGGCCGAGCGGCTGCGGGCGATGCAGAGCGGGCCGCTGACGGCTATCCAGGAGCGCCAGATCGGGCTGATCTACAGCGCGGCGTTCGGGTTGAGCACGTTGGCGGGCGACGTGATCGAGTTGGCCCGCGGCGGCGAAGGGCTGCTGCATCAGGAGCCCATCCCGTTCTCGGTCGCGAATCTCATGGAATCGGTGGGCGCGATCGTGCAGCCGATCGCGGAGGAGAAGGGGCTGGCCGTGCGGCTCGTCCCGCCGCCGGCTGACGGCCGGATCGGACAGCCCGCAGTCGCTCAACCGCGTCCTGCTGAACCTCACGACCAACGCGCTGAAGTTCACGACCGAAGGGGGCGTCGAGGTCGCCGCGACACAGCGGTCGCGCACTCGCCTGGAGTTCTCGGTTCAGGATACGGGGCGCGGCATTCCCGACGCAGGTCATGGAGACGCTGTTCGACGCCTTTCGCCGGCGGCCGAAGCCTGGCGAATACACCTTCTCGAGTGCGGGGCTGGGACTGGCCATCTGCCGCAAACTGGTCGGCCTCCCTGGGCGGCGGAGCTGGCGGTCGATACCTCCGACAAGGGAACCCGGTTTCACTTCGAGGTCGATCTCCCGATCGCGCCCCGCTGGCTGTCGAGTCGTGCCGCGGGATGGGCGCAGACGGTTCGCCGGCGCTCGCCGCTATGATTATCTTCATTCGGGGGTCGCAGGGCGCCGAGGGATGTCCCCGAACGCGCTGCGGTGCGGTTCCGCTCGATTCACGTCCGACTTCTCCAGACATTCGCATGCCCGACTTCCTCGACGTCAAAGACTCGCGCACCGGCACGAGCCGCCAACTCGCGATCACCGACGGCGCTATCCGTGCCGCCGACCTCCAGCAAATTTCGGCTACGGCGGGCGATCACGGCCTTCTGAGCTACGATCCGGCGTTCCTGAATACCGCCGCCTGCCGCAGCGCGATCACGTTCATCGATGGCGACAAGGGGATCCTGCGGTATCGCGGGTATCCCATCGAGCAACTGGCGGAGAAGGCCAGCTTCCTCGAGGTCGCGTGGCTATTGCGCCATGGCGAGCTGCCCACCCAGCCGCAGTACGACGCGTTCGTGCACGAGATCACGTACCACACGTACGTGCACGAGAACCTGAAGACGTTCCTCTCGGGCTTCCGTTACGACGCGCATCCGATGTCGATGCTCTGCAGTGCGGTCGCGGCGCTGTCGTCGTTCTATCCCGAATCGAAGGACATTTTCGACCCTGTGCAGCGCAACATCTCGATCATCCGGCTCGTGGCAAAGGTTCCGACGATTGCGGCGTTCATTTACCGGCACATGAAGGGTCTACCGTTCGTCTATCCGGACAACGACCTCTCGTACGGCGAGAACTTCCTGTCGATGGTCGCCCGGATGAGCGAGCCAAAATACCGGTCCAACCCGGTGTTCACACGCGCCATCGAGATCCTCTTCATCCTGCACGCGGACCACGAGCAGAACTGTTCGACGAGCGCAGTCCGCGGAGTCGGGTCGTCGCACGTTGATCCGTACTCGGCGGTCGCGGCAGGCATCGCGGCGCTCTACGGGCCGCTGCATGGCGGGGCGAATGAAGCCGTGCTCCGGATGATCCAGGAGATCGGAGACAAGTCGCGGGTCCCCGCCTTCATCGAGGGCGTCAAAGGCGGATCGGGGCGCCTCATGGGCTTCGGCCACCGGGTCTACAAGAGCTATGACCCGCGGGCCAAGATCGTGAAGCGGCTGGCGTACGAGGTATTCGAGTCCGTGGGAATGGACAAGGATCTCGAGATTGCGCTCGAGCTCGAGCGGATCGCGCTCGCGGACGACTACTTCGTGTCGCGCAAGCTGTATCCCAACGTGGACTTCTACACGGGGCTCATCTATCGGGCCATGAAGTTTCCCACGTCCTTCTTCACCGTGCTGTTCGCCATCGCGCGCACGGCGGGGTGGTTGTCGCAGTGGGAGGAGATGCTGCTCGACAAGGAGCAGAAGATCGCGCGACCGCGGCAGATCTACACCGGGTCGCCGGAGCGACCGTATCAGCGGACGCTGACGAGTCCGGCCGGGCGGTAGCCGGCGGCTGGGTCCGAGTTGCCGGCACGCGGCCGCCGAACCTTGGCGGCCGCGGCGCTTTTGCAGACGCTCCTGACCGGGCATTCCGTGCAGCGGGCGACGCGAGCCGTGCAGATGAGCGCGCCCAACTCGATCAGGGCCTGGTTCTGTATGTACACCGTGGTGCCGGAGCGAGGGAGCGTCGCCTCCGCGATCGCCCATGCGGTTCGCCGGCCGCGAGGTGTTCGCGGATCGAGCCTCGGCGCGAACACGCGAGTCAGCACGCGGGCGACGTTGGTGTCGACGAGCGCGGCGCGCTGCTCGTACGCGAACGATGAAACGGCGCCCGCGGTGTATGCGCCGATGCCGGGCAGCGCGCGCAGGGCAGCGGGGCCGACCGGGAGCGACGGCGTCGTGAGCCGCGCGAGCTGGTGGAGTGAGCGCGCCCGCGCGTAGTAGCCGAGTCCTTCCCAGGCTTCCATGACCTGCGCCGGCTCCGATGCGGCGACCGATGCGAGAGTCGGAAACCGCCGGAGAAACTCTCCGTATCTCGGCACCACGCGTATGACCTGCGTCTGCTGCAGCATGAGCTCCGAGACCAGCACCGCGTACGGATCACGGGTACGGCGCCATGGCAGATCCCGTGCGTTCTGCCGATACCAGGCGCGCAGCCGCCGGCCGAACGCCAGTCCTGCCGCCTTTGGAATGGTGAACCCGGCAATCCCTGCTGGCCGGGCGCCAGCGGAGCGGCCGGACCGCGGGCCGGTCGTGGAATCCGTCACGCCACCTCGATCCCGTCGTAGCCCTTGATCTCGTACACGACCGCCGACACGACCCAGCTCGCGATGAAGACGCCGATGATCACATAGCCGATGATGCCGAAATGGCGGTTGAGCGACCGGATCATGTCCCATACCTGGCCCTGGAGCCCGAGTTTGTCGGCGAGCAGGCCGAACGCCTCGATTCCCCCGACGAGCAAGGCGACGATCACCGACACGGCGGTGATGGTCATGTTGTAGTACAACTTGCGCAGCGGTTTCACATACGCCCAACCGTAGGCACCCACCATCAGGATGCTGTCGGTGGTGTCGACGAGCGCCATTCCCGCGGTGAACAGTGCCGGGAAGACGAGGATCGACCACATCGGCATCCCCTTCGATGCCTCGGCGGCCGAGATCCCGAGCAGCCCGATCTCAGTGGCGGTATCGAAGCCGAGCCCGAACAGAAATCCGAGCGGATACATGTGCCAACTCGCCCGGATCAATCCGAAGAGGGGGCGGAATACGCGCGCGACCAGGCCGCCGCCGGCCAGGAGGGTGTCGAGGTCTTCCTGGACATACGGGCCTCCCTGCCGCACCCGGTGGAACGTGCGATACACCGTGACCAGGATCATCAGGTTGATGATGGCGATGGCCAGCAGGAACAGCGCGGACACAACGGTACCGATGACTCCCCCGATATCGCGCAGTGTCGAGAATTGCTGGCTGAACGCGATGGCAGTGGCACCGATGGCGATTGATGCCAGCACGACCACCGTCGAGTGGCCGAGGGAGAAGAACAGTCCAACCGAGACGGGGCGTTGACCCTGCTGCATCAGCTTGCGAGTCACGTTGTCGATCGCCGCGATGTGGTCGGCATCGATCGCGTGCCGCAGGCCGAGCCCGTACGCGAGCAGGGCGGTGCCGAGTACGACGGGGTAGTGGTGGAATGCCACAAGGGCCCATCCCCAGGCGGCGAGATTCGCAGCCACCAGGCCCGTGTAGATGGCGATGATGCGGGCCCGCTGGGCGCTGCGGGCGGCGACGGCGGCGGACGACTCCGGGCGCTCGGGCGCGCTCGGCGGCATCAGACCGTCGCGACTGGTGCCGGGGACGCCGGGGACGCCGGGGACGCCGGCGGCGCCGCGCCGATCGCGGCGAGTGCCTCGCCGACGGTCAGGACGCGCATGCCCGCGCCGACCGCGCAGCGCACTGTGTCCTCGAAGTACTGCGGCGTGCACCCGAAGGGCGATGGGCGCTCGCGCACGTCGTGCGTGTAGAAGATGAGCCATCGGCCGGGCCGCGCCGCGCTGGCAATCAGCGCCTGAATCCGGGGAAAGGGAACGGAGTCGCTGTAGAGGCGATTGGCGCGAAGAAAATTGAGATCGGCGACGGGGCCGTTGCAGCCACCGATCGTGACGCGGGAGCTTCGGCACTGGCGGGCTGCCACCTTCTTCACCGCGGGGGTCACGGCGCCGAACGGAAAAGCGAAATGCGCCGACGCACGATCGCCGACGAGCTGCTGCAGCGCCTCGTGCCCCCTGGCGATCTCCGCCGCGTATGCAGCCGTCGAGAGCGAGCGGCACGACACGTGGCTGTACGTGTGCGTCCCCAGCTCGTGGCCATCGAGAAGCAGGGCGGGCAGATCCGCCGTGCGGTACCGATCGCTGGACGGGGGACCGCCGTCCATCCATCCGGCCGCCGCGTAGTACGTGCCGTGGCCGCCGAAGGCCCTGAGCGTTGCACCGGCCGCATCGTACGCGGAGCGGGGAAAGTCGTCGAACGTGAACGTGACCATCGGCGGCGCCTCGCCGAGCGCGACGGGTCTCCGGTGCACGGCTGAGACGACGCTGTAGTACGCATTCTTGAGCGAGTCGCGAATGGTGGCCATGTGATTCCGGAGATCTTACCCCGGGGGGGCCCCAGCCGTCGAGTCTTCCACCGGATGATAGATCACCTCGATGATGCCGTCGCCCGGGACGTCCCGTGTCCCGTGGAAGATCAGCGACGACCCCGCATCGGTCTCGCCCGCCGCCTCGAAGCCGACATCATCGAACACCCGTCCCGATGGCGCGTTCCGCGATGTCTTGCGGTAGTTGGCGTACACGTCGCGCACGACCGGCTCGCGGTACCGCCGCAGGATGTACGAGAGGAGGGCGTGCTCTACCCGCTTGGACTGCACGCGGCAACTGAAGGCCAGGTCCGTGATGCGCGGCTCTCGGCTGTCGACGATGCTGAATCCGACGACGCCGTAGTCGCCGAACCGGTCGCGGCATTCGAGCACGTACGTGTCCAGATACGGCGTGGCGATGATGCGCTCGAGGACTGCCCGGTCGTACCGGTTGCCGGAGAAGTTCATCTGGTTCGTGCGCTGCGTGAGCTCGTGCACGCGTTGCACATTGTCCGGCGTCAGGGGGCGGAGATGCGCCTCGAGATGGCAGTCCCGGAGAAAAGCGAGATAGTCGTCACCGAATCGGCCGGCGACCGTCTGCCGGACTGACTCGGTCTGGTACATCTTGCGCCGCTCACTGGCCTCCGCGGTCACCGGGACCTGGCACTCCGGCAATGCGGGGATCGAGCGGTACGCAGTCGCGTTGAGCGTGCGGACCTCGGGGCACCCCGCGCCGACCTGCGCCAGCTCGAAGTCGGAGTCGTCGACGAAGAGCAGCGTGTCGAGCCCGATATTGAGCTGCTGGGCAATACGTTTGATCGCCTCGCTCTTGGGGCCCCAGGAGATGTCCGGGAACAGGAAGTACTCGCGGATGCCGAACTGCTCCAGGACCTTGAGTGCTTCGGGCGCGTCGTTCTTGCTCGCGACCGAGTGCAAGATCCCTCGCTGGTCGAGCTGCTTGATGATCTCGACGATGCCCGGTTTGAGTTTCAGTGCCGCCGCGCCGTCCTCGACGAGGATGCCATCCCACATCGTGTTGTCGAGATCCCACACGATGGCCTTGTACGTCTTGACCTTGGTCTTGGCTTCGCCCGCGGCGGGTGCCTTGCCGTTGCGGCCCGGTGCCGCCGTGGCGGCTTCGGGGGCGAGTGCGGTGCCGGTCGCGAAGTCCACCATCCCGAAATACAGCGTCGTGCCATCCGGCACGTTGTTCGGGATGAGCTCGATGCTGAACGGTGCGTGGATATCGAGCACGCGCGTGACGTCCGCCATGGGGACGGCGAAGCGCGAGTATCCCGGGGCCGCGGTGAGCAGCGTCTGGAACGGAAGCGGGTGCGACGGATCGTCGGGCCGCATGGTGAGCGATAAGGCGATCGCCGCGGCGTTGGGATTGTAGCACTCCACCAGGAAGTATTCCGGCAGCGGGGCCGAGGCGCGGCGCGACTGCGCTTTCTTCTTCTTGTAGTCGTACCGGCGCCACATCGCGAAGCGCTTGACCGGTGCCGGCACCCCGATCTGATACAGCGTCTGGCCCAGCCGGCGATCGCGCTGCTCGAGCGACCGCGCGTCGTTTTTCGGCATCAGGTGGACGTTGCCCGGCGCCCACAGCTTGCCCCACTGCTTGAACGAGATCTTGAGGATGTAGCCGTTGGCCGTCTGCGGGGCGTCGAGCCGCACCATGCCATCGACGAACCGGCGGCATTTCCCGTCCGTCCGCGGCGAGTAGAGATCGCACGTGGTGTAGCACGTCGGCCAGACGCATTCGGTGCAGTGCTCACCCCACGGCAAGACGGACCGGCTGGTGACCCGGCCGGCCAGGTCCTCGAATCGCTGGCGGATCGGTGCCGGAATCTGGTCCGCGGACTCGACGTGTCCGTTGACCTCCGTCTCATACATCGGGAACACTCGGTACTGGTGCGTGGCGACAGAACATGCGGGTGTCTAATTATATCTGGTGTGGTGGACCCGGCATTTGCGGGATGGAGCGGCACTTTGGCCGGATGGGTGCCGTCATTGTGACCGCCCTCGCCGGTACGTGGCAGGCGGTCGCGGACACGATGGGCCGGCTCGAGTGCGCCCGGGTAGGCGACGATTGGCGCCCTCCGGGCGTTGCAGGCGCCCGGCGTCAGCATGACCGGGGCGTCGCGCGTACACGAGTGGGAAGGGAACCGCCCGGGGCGTTCGTGGGTGGCGGCCGGCCGTTGGTGGTGGCGCCGGTCCGCTGGGCGAGGCAGTTCCTGGTTGAGTTGGTGCTACTACACTGGCCCGGGGCAGTTGCGGCACGATTGCCTCGCCGAGATGCGGTCCCTCGAGAATGGCGGTCCCTCGAGATGGCGGTCCCTCGAACAGACGCTCGTCCGGCCCGGTCGTGCCGATCATGACCGGCTCACATGGGCGGTCGCAAAAGGGGTGTTGTGCGATGGGTTGGATGACGGGGTTACGGGTACGTGAACGGTTTGCCCTTGTGCTCTGCGGATGCGCCGCGGCTGCGGCGCTTGCCGCGCCGGTGGCGCGCGCGCAGGGCGGCGGCGATTCGGCCGCTCACGCCGGCCCGCCCAGAACGCCCGCGGGTGCCGACACCACGCCGCCGGCCGGCCTCCGGCCGCTGACCTCCACCTACGACACGACCCGAACGGACAGCACGGTGCAGTATGCGGCCGTGATGGGGATCGACGAAGTGGTGGAGGCGACGCTCCGGAACAGCCCGGCGATCGCGCAAGCCAACGGCTCCGTGCGAACCGGCAAATCCGGTGAGCGGGTCGCGTATGGGGAGCTGTTGCCGGCGCTCACGATGAACTCCGGGATATTTCAGACCAACGAGCACGCGCTCGTTCTCGCGGCGCCCGTCAACCAGGGCGGGCCGGCGGTCTCGTATCAGACACAGGCGTATTCGCTCGGGTTGGCCGCATCGTACGACGTCTTCACCGGCGGGCGCCGTACCGCTGACATCAAAGCGGCGCGGGCCAACACACGCTCCGCCGATGCGGCGCTCATCGAACAGCGGTATGCTGTCCGGCTCACCGCTCGCGCGGCGTTCTACCAGGTGCGGCGGTCGCGCGATCTGGTCGGCGTGTCGCTGGATCGCGTGGCAACCGCGGACCGCGCTCTGCAGTATGCTGATGCGCGGATGCGGCGGGGCACCGCGACTCGCGCCGACGTGCTGCTCGCGCGGCTCAACCTGACGACGGCGCACGAGCAACTGATCGCGGCGCGCGACACGTTCACCACGAGCGTGTATGCGCTGGGCCGCCTGGTCGGCGTTGATGGAGCGGTAGGGACGCGGGGTGGTGACAGTCTGCCGCCGGTCGATCTGGCGCTTGCGGACTCGGCGCTCATCGAGCTCGCCATCCATGGGAGCCCAGGAGTGCGGTCGGCGGATGAACTCGCGCGCGCAACGGACGCGACCGTGCGGTCCACGCAGACCCAGTACGTTCCGGACATCCGGTTGACCGGCGGCTACAACTGGGCGAACAACTCGGACGCGTTCGGGTCGATCCGGCCCGGCTGGCTGATCGAGCTTGGCACGACATTCCCGCTGTTCAACGGATTCCAGCGAGAGGACGATGTGACGCGGGCGTCGGCGACCGCCCATACGGCGCAGGTCACCGCCATCGATACGCGGCGGTTTGCGCGGGCCGAGGCGGAGCGGCTGCTGGCGAGCGTCCGGTTCACGTGGCAGAACGTGGCGGAGTCGGAAGAAGCGGTGCGGGTGTCTCAGGAGGATCTGCGGGTGGTGAGCGTCCGGTATCAGAACGGCGTGGACACCTTCCTCGATCTGAGCACGGCGCAACTCGCGGAGGCGCAGGCCGGCGTGGATCTCGTGACGGCGCGTTACAACTACCTGATTGCCCGTGCGTCGCTGGAGGCGCTCGTGGGCCGCGATCTCTAGGAGCGGCCCGCCATGATGTGGATCGTCATTCTCGCGCTGCGGCGGCCATACACGTTCGTGTGCATGTCGCTGCTGATCTTCATTTTCGGGATCTTCGCGATCGTCCGGATGCCGGTCGACATCTTCCCGGTGATCAACCTGCCGGTGGTCACCGTCGTGTGGTACTTCTACGGGATGGCGCCGGAGGAGATGGAGCGCCGGATCGTGACCTCGAGCGAGCGGTTCTACTCATCGACCGCGAACGACATCGAGCACATCGAATCCTCGTCGTTCGCCGGCGTTGCGGTGATCAAGATCTATTTTCAGCCGGACGCCGACGTCGCGGCCGGCGTGGCGCAGATCACCGCGGCGTCGGAAGCGATCATCAAGGTGCTTCCGCCGGGCGCGACGCCGCCCACGATCGTGCGGTTCAACGCGACGGACGTCCCGATCGCCCAGCTCGCACTGGGCAGCACGTCGATGTCCGAGGACCAGGTCAACGACTTCGGCAACAACTTCGTCCGTGTGCCGCTGGCGACGATTCGCGGGGCCGCGATCGGGCCAAGTGTCGGCGGGAAGCCGCGACAGGTCATGGTGGACCTCGACTTGCCCGCGCTGTATTCCAAGGGTCTGTCGCCATCGGACGTCAGCAACGCCATCAACGCGGGTAACGTGATCCTGCCGGCCGGCACCGTGAAGATGGGTGGCCGCGAGTACAACGTGCGCACGAACGCCAGCCCCGACTCCGTCCGGGATCTCAATGATCTGCCGATCAAGCAGATCAACGGCGCGACCGTCTACGTGCGAGACGTGGCGCACGTGCGGCAAGGGTCCGGCGTCCAGGTGAACATCGTCCGGCTGAACGGCCGGCGCGGCATCGTCATTCCCATCTTCAAGACGGGCAACGCGTCGACCCTCGATGTGATCGCGGCGGTCAAGCATATGTTGCCATCCTTGCAGTCGATGCTGCCGGCCGGCATGCACGTCGAGCTGCTCGCGGACCAATCCATTTTCGTGCGGGGTGCGATCACCGGGGTCATCACCGAGGCGGTCATCGCCGCCTGCCTGACCGCCCTCATGATTCTGCTCTTCCTCGGCAGTTGGCGATCGACGCTGATCGTGGCGACATCGATCCCGCTCGCGGTGCTCAGCTCGATCATCTGTCTGAGCGCGCTGGGCCAGACGCTCAACCAGATGACATTGGGCGGGCTCGCGCTGGCGGTCGGGATCCTGGTGGACGATGCCACCGTCGAGATCGAGAACATCAATCGCAACGTGCATCAAGGAAAGGAGATCCTGCAGGCGATCGTCGATGCGGCGAGCCAGATCGCGACCCCGACCTTCGTGGCCTCGCTGTCGATCTCGATCGTGTTCATCCCGATCTTCCTGCTGAGTGGTCCCGCCGCGTCACTTTTCCGGCCGCTGGCCATGGCGGTCGTCTTCGCGGTGCTGTCCTCCTATCTGCTCTCGCGCACGATCGTGCCGACGATGGCGCGCTATCTCCTCGCCAGCGAGGCGCATCAGCTGGCACTCGTGCGTGCGCGGCTCGGGCATATCCTGCACGGAGGCGATGAGGCGGCGCTACCGCAGGCGAGCACCTCCCGGTTCCACCAGGTGCATCTGTCGTTCGACGCCGCGTTCGAGCGTGCGCGGATGGGCTACCTCGACATCCTCGCGTGGTGTGTCGGCCATCGGCGCACGGTGCTCACCGGCGCGGCGCTCTTCTGCGCGGTGTCGATGCTGCTGACGCCGTTGATCGGCGAGGATTTCTTCCCGCGCGTCGATGGCGGCCAGTTCCAACTGCACGTGCGCGCGCCGACCGGGATGCAGGTGGAGGACACCGAGCTGCTGTTCGCGCGGGTGGAGGACGCGATCCGGCGGGAAATCCCGCCGTCGGAGCTCGGGCTGGTGCTCAGCACCGTCGGACTGCTCAACAACAGCTCCACCTATCTAGCGACGGGATCGTCGGCGACCATTGGACCGCAGGACGGTGACATCCTGGTATCGCTCAACGCCGGGCACCGGCCCACGCAGACCTACGTGCGGCAACTGCGCGGTGTGCTTCAGAAGCAGTTCCCGGGTGTGACGTTTTTCTTTCAGTCGGCCGACATGGTGAGCCAGATCCTCAACCTCGGCCTTCCGGCCCGCGTCGACGTCCAAGTCCAGGGACAGAACAAGCTCGCCAACTACAAACTCGCGCGGACGCTGGCCAGGCGAATCACCCGCGTCCCCGGTGCAGTCGATGTCCGCGTCCAGCAGGTGATGAACTATCCGGAGCTGTTCTTCAACATCGACCGGGACCGCGCGGCCCAGATCGGACTGGCGCAGCGGGACGTGGCGGACCAACTGACGATCTCCCTGAGCTCGAGTGGCCAAACGGCGCCGAATTTCTGGCTCGATCCGCGCAACGGCGTCAGTTATACGGTCGCCGTGCAGACCCCGCAGTACCGCCTCTCCAACATGGAAGATCTGGTGAACACGCCGGTGGCGGTTGCCGGCGACCAGCCGCAGTTGTTCGGGAATCTGGCGACGATGCACCGGCAGGACGCAATGGGCGTCGTCAGCCACTACAACGTCGCCCCGGTCATGGACGTCTACGCGTCGAACGACCAGCGGGACCTGGGCGGCGTCGCGTCGGACATCGACCGGATCGTCGCGAGCGAGAAATCGGCGCTGCCGCGCGGCTCCCAGTTCGTGGTGCGCGGGCAAGTCGCCAGCATGCGCTCATCCTTCCTGGGACTCGGCGTCGGCATTCTGGGCGCGATCGTGCTGGCGTACCTCCTGATGGTCGTCAACTTCCAGTCCTGGGTCGACCCGCTCGTGATCGTGCTCGGGTTGCCGGGTGCGCTCGCCGGGATGATCTGGATGCTGTACGTGACGGGCACCACGTTCAACGTGCCGTCGCTCATGGGTGCGGTCATGTCGGTCGGTGTGGCGACATTGAACAGCATCCTGCTGATCGTTTTTGCCGAGGACCAGCGGCGTGCAGGGCGTACAGCCGCGCAGGCCGCACTGGACGCCGGCTTCACCCGGCTACGGCCCGTCTGCATGACCGCGCTCGCCATGATCATCGGCATGCTACCTATGTCGCTGGGTCTCGGAGACGGTGGCGAGGCCAATGCGCCGCTCGGCCGGGCGGTCATCGGCGGGCTCGGCCTGGCCACTATCTTCACGCTGTTCGTCGTACCGGTCCTGTACACATGGATGCGTCAGGGGCCGGCCCCTCAGAGATCGCGGTTCCCGCGGTGAGCGAATGAGCCAGGATCCCGATCCCTCGTCACAGCCACCCGCCCATCCGCCCACGCATCCGCCTGGGCACGCCGCCAGCGAGAATGCGCCGGAAGCCCACCCGCTCGCCAACCGCCGGATAGGCGTCATCGTCGCCGGCGTGGCCGCGGTGTTCGTCGTCGCGTTCCTGATCGGAACGCTTCCACGACTCAGCAATGCGCGGGCACTGGCCGCAGTGGCGCGCGGCGACTCGGTGGCATCCGTCGAAATCGAGCGGATCGCCCGTGCACCAAAGACGACCAACATCGCGCTCCCTGGCACGCTCGAGCCACTGCATCAGGCGGCGATCTACGCGCGCACGTCGGGATACGTCAAGCAGTGGAGTGCGGACATTGGCCGGACCGTGCACGCGGGCGACGTCCTCGCCATCATCGAGACCCCGGATCTCGACGAGCAGCTCGCGCAGTCGCGCGCGACCCTGGAGCAGGCGCGATCAGGGCTCGAGCTGGCGCGTGTAGAGCAGCAGCGGTGGGCCGCAATGGTCAAGGACAGCGTCGTTACCGTCGATGAGTACGACCAGAAGACACAGGCCGCGCAGGCCTCCGCGGCGACGGTCGCAGCGGCACAAGCGGATGTCGCCCGCCTGACGGCGTTGCAGTCGTTCGAGCGCGTGACCGCGCCATTCGACGGGATCGTGACGGGGCGCAACGTTGATGTGGGGGCCTTCGTGCAGGCGGGCGGCGGGACCGGAACGTCGATGCCATCGAATGGGAGCGCTGCGCCGTCGAGCCTGTTCCAGATGGTACAGACCGATACGGTGCGCGTGTACATCACGGTACCGCAGTCGGACGCAACCGCGATCGAGCCGGGCCAGGTGGCGGATGTGCGCGTTCAGGAGTTTCCCAACCAGGTGTTCGCCGGCCGCGTCGTCCGGACCGCGCGCGCCGTCGATCCCCAGTCGCGCACCCTGCTCACCGAGGTGCAGATCATCAATCCCAAGCGGCTGCTTCTGCCCGGGATGTACGCCGAGATCCGGTTCGTGCTCAGCCGCGCCAACCCGCCGCTGATCGTGCCGGCAACCGCGCTGCTGCCGCTGACCGACGGCGTCCATGTGATCGAAGTGGGCGCGGACGGCCGGGTCCAGCATCGCAAGCTCCGGATCGTCCGCGACTACGGCGACTATATGGAAGTCGACGGCGGTGTCAGCGAAGGCGAATCCGTCGTCCTCAATCCCGGCGACGACCTGCCGGATGGGACCAAAGTGCACGCTGTCGAACGGGTGACCCCGAACGACAGCGCCACCGGTAGCGTTGTTCCCGCGAAACAGAAATAGCGGCCGGCCCGGCCCGCCCTGCGGATCAGTACTTCGGCACGCTGGGGTCCACGTCGTCGCTCCATCGACTGATGCCGCCGGCCAGATTCCAGACTCGCTCGAAGCCCGAGTCCTGCAGCATGCGGACGACGCGCGCGCTGCGGATCCCGCTCTTGCACAGTACCACGATCTCGCGCGTGTCGTCCAGGGTCGCGAGCGCATCCCTGAACGTCCCGAGCGGAACCAGGCGCGCGCCGTCGATACGGGCGATCGCGTACTCGTGCGGTTCCCGGACGTCGATCAGATCGACGTCATCGCCCCGCGCCAGCCTGGCGGCCAATTCGCGCGGCGCGATCTCCGGAAGCGTGGGCTCGGCCGACGCCGCAGCGGCCGCCTGCGTGATCCCGCAGAACTCCTCGTAGTCCACGAGAGCCTTGAGTTCGCGGGTCCCGCACGCTGGGCACGCCGGGTCGCGGCGCAGCGTGACCGTCCGGAACTCCATCCGCAGCGCATCGACGAGCAGCAGGCGCCCGATCAGGGTGTCGCCGATCCCGAGGATCAACTTGATGGCTTCCGTGGCCTGGATGGTCCCGACGAGTCCCGGGAGCACACCCAACACGCCGCCCTCCGCGCAACTCGGCACCAGACCGGGAGGGGGAGGCTCGCGGAAGAGGCATCGGTAGCATGGCCCGTCTGGGGTCGCGAAGACGGACGCCTGCCCCTCGAACCGGAAGATGCTGCCGTACACGTTGGGGCGGCCAGCCAGCACGCAGGCATCGTTGACGAGATAGCGCGTGGGAAAGTTGTCGGTCCCGTCCACGATCACGTCGAACTCGCGAATGATGCCGAGCGCGTTGGCGGACGTCAGGCGCGTCTCGAAGCGTTCCACATGCACGTGCGGATTGATGTCGGTGATGCGTTTTGCGGCAGATTCGAGTTTGGGCCGTCCGACATCGCTCGTGCCGTGAAGGACCTGCCGGTGGAGGTTGGTGACATCCACGACATCGAAATCGACGAGACCCAGGGTGCCGACACCGGCGGCTGCCAGGTAGAGGGCGGCTGGCGAACCGAGTCCGCCGGCGCCGATGAGCAGCACCCGAGCCGCCTTGAGCTTCTGCTGCCCCTCGAGCCCGACGTCGGGAAGAATGAGATGCCGGCTGTACCGGAGCACCTCGTCGCGCGACAGCGGCGGCAGCATGTCGCTGTGGCCCGCCATGCCCGCGTTGCCGTGAACGCCGCCGCCGCTCTGGGCCGGGTGCTGCGAACCGGGATGTGGCACTGGAGGGAGGGCTGGAGAAAGAGTCGCGGTCATGGCGTCACCCGCCCGCGACGGCGGGGACAACGATTACTTCGTCGCCATCGCTCACCGGCGCGCCAAAGCCGCCGGCGAAGCGGATATCCTCGTCATTCAAGTAGTACGTGACGAACGGATACGGGTTCCCGCCCTCATCGACAAGACGGGGGCGCAGGCTGGGATAGCGCGCGGTGACATCGGCGACGACGTCGCCAAGCGTACCGCCGGAACCTTCGACGGTCCGGTGACCGTCGGCCAACCGGGCCAGGACATTGGGGAGCGCAATCGTAATCGGCATGGGAGACTCAGCGATCGGAAGTTGAGAATTGGGGTCAGAAGGCGACGGCGGCCGGCGGGGTCAGTGTGCGGCGGCCAGCAACTGTTCGGGTTCGGGGCGGCCCCCCGCGGCGGCAACCAGCGATTCGACCTCGCGAAGCCGCGGGGCGATGACCGGGGCTTCGCCAAGCGCCGCGGTGACTGCCTCGACGGTCTTCAGCCCATTGCCCGTGATACACAGGACGACCTCGTCATCCGGACGCAGATGGCCCGACTGGGCGAGCGCGAGCGCGGCGGCGACCGTCGCGCCTCCCGCCGTCTCCGTGAAGATGCCGGTGGATTCGGCGAGGACCCGGATCCCCCGCACGAGCGCTTCATCGCTGACCGCTGCGGCCCAGCCGCCGGTCTCGCGCAGCGCCGCAGCGGCGGTGAGCCCGTCGGCAGGATTTCCGATGGCGATCGAACGGGCGATCGTCCGCGGGATCTCAGGGACGAGCCGGTCGCCGCGCGACTCGACGAGACGTGCGATCGGCTGGCATCCGGTGGCCTGAGCGCCATAGAGCCGCGGGAGCTCTCCATTCACCAGTCCCGCAAGATGAAACTCGGCGAATCCCTTGCGCAGCTTCGTCACCAGCGACCCGCCGGCCATCGGCGCGATGACGGCCGTGGGCAGCCGCCATCCCAATTGCTCGGCGATCTCGAACGCTACCGTCTTCGAGCCTTCGCCGTAGTAGCTACGGAGGTTGACGTTTGCGATCCCCCAGCCGAAATGGTCCGCGACCTGCGCACACAGCCGGTTGACGTCGTCGTATGTCCCGCGCACTCGCACCACGTGTGCGCCATAGACGAGCGTGCCGACAACCTTGCCCAGCTCCAGATCGTGCGGGATGAAGATCCACGCCGGCAGGCCGGCGCGGGCCGCGTGAGCGGCCACGGCGTTGGCGAGGTTGCCCGTCGACGCACAGCCGAACGTGCCGAGCCCGAACGCAGACGCCGCGTTGATCGCGGCGGCGACCACGCGGTCCTTGAACGAGAGCGTGGGATGCGACACACTGTCATTTTTTACCCAGGCGCGAGCGACGCCGATGGCGCGGGCGAGTGCTGGCGCCTCGACGAGCGGTGTGCAGCCGGTGTCCAGGGAATGCGCCGGCAATCCCTCGAAGGGCAGCCATTCGCGGTAGCGCCAGAGTGATGCCGGGCGCGCCTCGATCGTTGCGCGGCTGGGGAGCGCGCGCTGCCGATCGTAGAACGGATCCAGCGGGCCGAGGCATTCCTCGCAGATCGCGATCGGCGCCGGGTCGTATCGGCTTCCGCATCGCCTGCAGATGAGCGGCAGCGGATCCGCACTGCTGACATCGCGCGGCGCCAGGACGTGTCGGGGATCTGGGCGGCTGGTCTCGCCGCCAGGGCGGCCATTGAGGGCAGCCGAGGATACGGGGGACAGAGCAGGGCGTGGTGCGGTGATCGTCGTCATGGGCCGGTTCTCCCGCCTCGCTTCCCGCCGCAGGCCGGCGCCGGAACGCAAAAACGTCCCGACGCTAGAAAGCCGCGGGGACGCGAGGGCTTTTTAGCAGTTGTTTAGCGTGGCTGCAATACGCCGTAAATCGCCACGTGCCTTCGATTGTGTCCGTACAATATTGACGCCCGGGGATCTGCGCAAGGGGATGGAGCGCGGTTACGTTGCGGCATGAGCGCTACGGCAGAGACGATGCATTCGACGCCTCCGCATCGTGTCGATGCGGCGATCGGGCGCACCGCGATCGCGAAACTGGAGCGCGTAGTCGAGCCCGGGTCGGCCGAAGTCTGGGTCAAACTCGAAGGGCTCAACCCCGGCGGGTCGATCAAGGATCGCACGGCGTTGGGGATGATCGTCGATGCCGAAGCGCGCGGATTGATCCAGCCAGGCGGCCGGATCGTAGAGCCCACGTCCGGCAACACGGGCATCGGCCTCGCGCAAGTCGCCGCCGCGCGCGGCTACCGTCTGGTGCTCTGCATCCCGGCGTCGATGAGTGAGGAGCGCAAGCGGACGCTGCTCGCGTACGGCGCCGAGATCGTGTTGACGGACCCGGAGCGCCGGATGCTGGCGGCGATCGAAGAGGCGGAGCGGATCCGGGACGCGACTGGCGCGTGGATGCCGAACCAGTTCAACAATCCGGCCAATCCGCGCATTCACTACGAGACCACGGCGCCCGAGCTGTGGAATCAACTGGACGGCCGCATCGACGCCTTCGTGTACGGATCGGGGACCGGCGGCACCATCAGCGGCGTCGGGCGGTTTCTCAAGGAGCGCCGGCCCGGCACGCTCGTCGTCGCGGTCGAGCCGGCGCGTTCTCCCGTGCTGTCAGGCGGCGTCCGCGGCCCGCATCAGTTCCAGGGAATGGGCCCCGGCTTCGTGCCGCAGAACTTTGACCGGACGGTCGTCGACCGGATCGTCCAGGCGTGGGAAGAAGACGCGTTCCCGCTGGCGCGGCGGCTGGCGCAGGAAGAAGGCTTGTTCGTCGGCATGTCGAGCGGGGCGATCGTCGGCGCCGCGATCGGCATCGCGCGCGAACTCGGTCCCGGCCATCGGGTCGCGTGCATTGCGCCCGACAGCGGCTCGCGCTACCTGACGACCGCTCTGTTCGGGGACCGGTCCGAGCCTAGCTCACCTTCCGAGTCTTCTTGCGCAGGAAGTCCATGAGGATGAACTGGCCCAGCGTCATGGTGTTGGTGAAGTAGGCTTTGCCGCGGGAGATCTCGGACACGCGCTTCACGAATTCCACCAGGGCGCGGTCGCGGGCCAGCATGAACGTGTTGATCATGATGCCGGCTGCGCCGGCAGGCGGCGACCTCCCGCAGCGTCTGCGCGATGACGGTCGCGTCGAGTCCCATCGAGTTCTTGTAGATCTGGCCGTTGGGCATCGTCAGGGCGCTGGGCTTGCCGTCGGTGATCATCACGATCTGGCGCATGTCCTTCTTCTGCGTCATGAGGATCCGGCGCGCGAGCTTGAATCCTTCGGCGGTGTTCGTGTGGTAGGGACCGACCTGCGCGTGGGCCAGCCGCGCCAGCGGGATCTCCTCGGCCGAATCGTGGAACAGGATGACGCGGATCGTGTCGCCGGGGAACTGCGTGCGGATGAGATGCGTCAGGGCGAGCGCGACCTTCTTGGCCGGTGTGAAGCGATCCTCGCCGTACAGGATCATCGAGTGCGACGTGTCGAGCATGAGCACGGTCGCGCACGACGAGCGGTACTCCGCCTGGCGCACCATGAGGTCGCCGTAGTCGAGGTCCAGCGGCACTCCCGAGCTTGCCGGTGCGGGCGAGCGCGTTCTTGAGCGTCTCGCTGACATCCAGGTTGAGCGTATCGCCGAACTCGTACGGCTTGCTGAACCCGTCGGCCTCGATGCCGGTCGCCAGATACGGCGTGTCGTGGCTGCCGAAGCTGGACTTGCCGAGCGAGCCGAGGATGTGGCGCAGCGTGCGGTAGCCGAGGAAGTCGATGCCCTTGTCGGTGAGATTGAACTGGACGTCCTTGGCGGCGGCGTGCGCGAGGCCGCCCGGGCCCCATGACCGGTTGCTGCCCGCTCGGCATCTGCGGCGGCGCCTGCACGTTGAGGATATCCCTCGGCCGCCAGCCGCTGGACGAGGTCGTCGAGCAGCTGTGCCAGCTTGGCCTGCGACGCTTCGTCGCCATCGCCGCGCAGCGCTTCCAGCATCTCGGGCGTGAACTGGCCGCTCTCGAGCAGCGCGTTCGAGAATCGCCTCTCGCAGCGCGTCGAGCGAGCGATCGCTCGTCGCCGCCGAACTCGCCCCAGTAGGGATTGACGTGCCGGCCGCCGGCGAATCCCGATTGCAGGAGAAAGTCCGCCAGCTTGTCGAGCAGCGCCTGCAGATCGACGGCGTCGGCGGATTCGGGGCTGAACTTCGCGTACGTGTGAAATCGCATGCGGCGGCGAAGGCAGTGGTCGGCGGGGTGCTCCCGCAATATATCGCCAGCACCGGGCGCCGGTCGTCGAAATCCACGCGCCGCACGCGCCGCGCCGCAATGCATTAGAATGGCCTACGCCACCAGAATGGCGTACGCCACCCGAGTGGCGCCTGTGCGCTCGCCCCGCGAGAGCGAGGTAGAACGCCCGACCGTCGTCCGTCCGCCGCCAGCCAGCCCTGTCAGTCGCCGCCCGCCGCGCCCGATCGCTCAACCCGTTCCGGACCCTGTTGGCGCACCGGAACTTCCGGTTGTTCTGGATCGGCCAGACCCTGTCGTTGATCGGCACCTGGATGCAGTCCATGGCCCAGGGCTGGCTGGCGCTGGAGCTTTCCGATAACGCGTTTCTGGTCGGACTCGTCGCGTCGGTCGGATCGCTGCCGATCCTCGTGCTGTCGCTGCCCGCGGGCGTGGTGGTGGATCGTGTCAACAAGCTGCGTCTCGTCACGGCGATGCAGACACTGATGCTGCTCGAAGCGACCGCGTTGTGGTGGCTCACGTGGACGGGCCGCGTCACGATCGGATGGCTGCTCGTTCTCGCGGCCGTCAATGGCATGTGCTCCGCCTTCGAGATCCCCGCGCGCCAGGCGATGATGGTGGACCTGGTCGCACGCGAAGATCTGCACGACGCAATCGCGCTCAACTCCAGTGGCTTCAATCTCGCGCGGGTCGTCGGCCCGGCGGTCGGCGCGGCCGTCATCGCTGCCGCCGGTATCGCGTGGTGCTTCGCGCTGAATGCGGCGAGCTATCTCGCCGTCCTCGCGGGACTGGCGATGATCCGGCTCCAGCCTGCCGCGGCGGCGACCGCGCCGCCGGCGTCGCCGTGGACGGCGATGGTCGCCGGTCTTCGCTACATGTACGCCAACCGGAAGATCAACGCGCTCATGCAGGTGGTCACCGTGTTCTCGGTGCTCGGCATACCGTACATCGTGCTCATGCCGGTCGTGGCGCGCGATCTGTTGCACATCGGGGCAGCGGGGTACGGCGTGCTGCTCGCGTGCGTGGGCGTCGGCGGATTCTGCGGTGCGCTCTTCCTCGCTGCCGTCGGCCGATGGATGCGCCGGGGGCGCCTGTTGCAGGCCGCCGCCATCTCGTACGGCGTACTCCTGGTCGGGTTCTCCCTGTCACGCTCGGTCGTCGTCTCGTGCATCGTGCTGCTGGCGGCGGGATGCGCGATGATCCTGAGCGGGGCGCTCGCGAACGGACTGTTGCAGGCGAATCGTAGAGGACGCGCTGCGGGGCCGTCTCATGGCGGCCTATTCGTTCGTGGTGGTCGGTCTCTCGCAGGTCATCGGTGCGTTCGTCGCGGGCGCGGTCGCCCGCGCCGTAGGCGTGGATTGGGCGATCGGCGGCGCCGCCGTGATCATGCTGGCCTACATGCGGTTCGCCTACGTCCGGTACCCGGAGCTGAAGCGGCTCTGATGCGGCGGGAAGACGGTATCTATGGCGCGTTGAATTTGTCGCGCGCCGTGTGCGCGATGAGTTGCGCGGCGCCTTCGATCCCCAGCCACTCCGTGTTGACACACAGGTGATAGTGCTCCGGCGCCGACCAGGCGCGTCCGTAGTGACGCCGGACGGCGGACTCGCGCTGCCGGTTGACCTCCGTCACCATGCGGTCGGCCTCCGCCCCGGCGACACCTTCGCGGGATGCCACGCGGCGCACCAGCGCATCGCGCGGCGCATAGCAGAAGACGTGCACCGCGTCCGCGTGTTCGCTGAGCACGACCTGCGCGCCGCGGCCGACGACCACGACGGGTCCCCGTGTAACGGCGTCCTCCATCACACGCTTCGTCATCTCGATCACGCGCTCATCGGGGGATACGACCGCCGCCGCGGCGGCCGGGCTCATCACCTGCGGCGTGCCGAGTGCGAGCGTATCGGCGAGTCGCGCGACGAATGGCGGGGTGCGCTCGTCGAGCGCGCGAACCGTGTCGGCCGGCACGCCCATCTTCGCCGCGACCGCGTCCACGATGCTGTTGTCGAAGAGCGTCCATCCGAGAATCGCGGCGACGCGCGCCGCGACGTCGGATCCGCCCGACCCGTACTGCCGGGTGATGGTAATGATCGGCATCGCGCGCGCCGCGGCTCAGTGTTCCGCGTGGGCCGGATCCATCCGGCGGCGCGCGCCCGACGCTGCGGCGCTCTCGCTCTCGCTCGCGTGGGCCGGATGCTGGGCGCTGCCGGCGACAGGGCGCACGCGGAGATGCTCGACCACTGTGAAGCCCAGAGCGTCCCACGCCGCGTTGGCGACCGCCGAATCCGCCGCGTTGTGGAGACGCATCTCGTCGAGATGGCGATCGCGGCACCATTGGCTGGCCTGGCGGAGCAGTGCGCGGACCACTCCCATCCGGCGGGCAGCGGGCACGACATAGACAGAGGACACGTACGCGTAGTGGTCGGGCTCGAGGAGTGGGTGCCCGATGGATTCGGCGCACCGCAGTATTCCGTGTGCGATGCCATCCAGTTCGGCGAGGAGTGTCACCTCGGCCGGCGATTCGAGTTGCGTCCGGTACAACTGGCGCGCCCGGCGGGCGACGCCGGGGCGCATCCGGCCGTAGCCCGGGCTCTGGCATTCCTCACGAAGCAGCGCCAATCGCAGCGCGACGACCACTTCGAGATCGGCCGCCGTCGCGCGGCGGACCGAAATCGGTGCAGTCGCGACTGCCGGGTTCACGCAGACAGTCCGCCGCCGAACAGGTCCTGTCCTGGCCGCCGCCGCGGCTCCTGGACGGCGCGGCCGTATTGCCCGGTGTCGGAACGCGAGATCTTCTTGCGGGCGACGAGAGACTCGAGCACGAGCTCACAGGCTGCGGCGCCGACCGCGGTATCCCCGTTTCGGGCCAACCCGACCGACCGCACGACTTCAGCGAGTCCCGGGACGTTCTCGAATCCCTTGTAGACGGCGTCCGCGGAGACATCGTCGCTCACCTGCAGTGCACCGCCCGCATCGAACCACATCACGACGTCGTCGGTGTTGACGCCGCCGGCGCGCACCTTGAACGTGGCGTCGGAGGCGCGGCGGATCAGTTCTCGCGCGATGACGTGTCCGCCCACCAGCTCACCCTCATACTCCAGCTCGAGCTTGCCCGTGATCGCCGGGACGGCCGCATAGACATCGGCGATCCGCGGCACCACTTCCGGCTCCCCCGTGGTGAGCGCCCGGCGCTCGGCGTTGGACACCACATTTTCGAGGACGCTGATCGGCATCCGCTGCGAGACGCCCGAGCGCCGGTCAACGCGCTTGTCGGTGCGCGCCTCGAACGCGATGCGCTCGACGACTTCGGCAATGAAATCGGGGATGCGAACCGGCGGCCCGGAACGGTCCGTCCACGCCTCCTGTTCGGTAATGGCCATACCGAGATCGACCGACTCCGGATAGTGCGTCACGATCTCGCTGCCCAGGCGGTCCTTGAGCGGCGTGATGATTTTACCGCGCGCGGTGTAGTCCTCCGGATTCGCGGTAAAACAGAGGAGGACGTCGAGCGGAAGACGCACCGGATATCCTTTGATCTGGACATCGCCCTCCTGCATGATGTTGAACAATCCGACCTGCACCTTGCCGGCGAGATCGGGTAACTCGTTCAGCGCGAAGATGCCGCGATTGGCGCGGGGCAGCATCCCGTACTGGATCGTCAACTCATCCGACAGCAGATGCCCGCCACGCGCCGCCTTGATGGGGTCAAGGTCGCCGATGATGTCAGCGATCGTCACATCGGGCGTGGCCAGCTTCTCGACATATCGGCTCTCGCGATCGAGCCACGCGATCGGCGTGTCGTCGCCGGACGAGGCGATGAGCTGCCGCGCAAACTTCGAAATCGGGCCGAAGGGGTTGTCGTTGACCTCGCTCCCTGCCACGATCGGGAGTGCGTCATCGAGCAGTGTCGTGAGCGCGCGCAGGATCCGCGACTTCGCCTGCCCGCGCAGGCCCAGGAGAATGAAGTTGTGCCGCGACAGAATGGCGTTGACGAGCTGCGGCATGACTGTTTCGTCGTAGCCGATCACACCCTCGAAGAGCCGGCCGCCCTGGCGGAGGCGGCTCAGGAGGTTCTGGCGCAATTCGTCCTTGACCGAGCGGCACGCGAGATCGGCGGCGCCGAACGATGAGCGCTTCAGCGCCCCGAGCGTTTCCGGGTAGAGCGGCAACGGCAGACTCCGAAAGGAATAGAGTAAGACACCTCGCCCGCCGGGGAAGTTCAGGTCGCGAGCCGCGCGGCGACACTGCGGCCGGCGCGCGTGCGGAGGGCGAACGCGACCCTTGCATTGTATCCCGAATCACGCCGGTCGTGACCACAGCCCGGATAACGAGCGCGGGCGCAAGCCGAGGAAATGGGGGGTTGGGCATGAAGGATGCGTGTCGGGATACGCGTGTCCCCGCCGGAAGCTAGCGGAGGCCATCCTCTGGTGGCACCCGGGACATGCATAGGCCTGGCGGGGTGTGCGATGTAAACGCCAACCCCATTGTGGCATCTACACTTGGGGCGCCGGACCGGTCTTGACATGGTGTGCGGTGTAAGTAGCTTTCCGCGCGCCGATTCCGGGCACGAGGGCGTGCGCGGACCACGGGGTTTGAGCATTACTGGCCCCCCCACTCCTGAGGAGATCGTAGATGAAGCGCCTCGCCGTAATCGCCGCCTTGCTGGCTGTGGCCGCGTGTAAGCCGAAGGACACAGGCAGCACCATGACCGATTCCACGTCCACCACCACGACGACTCCTGCGATGTCACCGGCGCCGGCTGACACCGGGATGAAGAAGGACACGTCGATGAAGATGAACATGGACACCGGCATGAAGAGCGCCGCGCCAGCCATGAAGGACTCGACGACCACCACGACCAAGAAGACCAAGAAGCCGTAATGGTGTCGTAAAAGACGCGGCGGCATGGACCGCCGGCGTCGCGGAGTCGTACAGGACAGTGTGACTCACAGGACAGGTGTGGCTCAGTAGTCAGCGGCCAGCAGTACCGACGAGAGCCGGTTGCGCGTGCGCAGCCGGCTCTCGTTCATCCGCGCCGTGCGATCGTGCGGCGCCCGCCGTCAGTTCACCGCGGCGGACTCCAGGTGGTGGGTGATCGACGCCACGCGCTGGCTGAATTCCGCGTCCGCCACGACCGGCACGGCGCCGGCGACATCGACATCCTGTCCCAACTCCACCCACGAGACGCACCCCCGATAGCGGGCAAGCTCGGGCACCTCCGCCGGCGCGGGCAGTTTCGCCACGCGCAGGGCGATGACCTGCACCCCGGGCGTTCCGCGATAGTGGAATCGCGACTCGACCGCGGGCCACGCCAGCGGGTGCTCGTGTTCTATCAGGCGCAGCGGGCCGAGCGCTGCGGCGTGCCATACGCGGGCGACCTGCGCCACGTGGGTCACATGCACCAGGCCCGGTGCAGGCGGCCCCGGCTCGGCCTTGAAATTCTGCAGAAGCCGCGGCGCGAGACCGGTGTCGTTCTCATGGAAGTACGTCGGATAGAGCAGGAATCGGTCGTGCCGGACCACAAAGCCCGAGCGCGTCTCCCGGATGCCGCCCTTTCGTACCAGCGCGATCACCGCTCCCTGGGCGAGCGCATCAACCGCTGCCGCCCACTCCTTGAGCGCGGTGCGCTCCGCGTCCACGGCCTGTCCGTCAGGCGTCCGATGCCGGGCCGCCGAACGCGAGCGCGACGACCGTGGCCGTCGTCTCGCCCGCGACACGGTCTTCACCGGCGTCCCATTTCGCAATCAGGGTCGCACCGGGCGCCACTTCCCGCCGCACCATGCCCAACGCAATCGGACCGAGCCTCGGTGACAGGACCGCGGAGCGCGTATCGCCGACGGATTTGCCATCCGCATCCGTCAACAGGGAACCGTGAGGAGGCAACGTGTCGCCACTCAGCATGAGCCGCCGGAGAAGCCGGTTGACGTGGCCTCGAAAATGGATGCGGGCGACGGTCTCCTGTCCCGTATAGCAGCCCTTCGTGTAGGAGATCGCGCCCAGCTCATCGAAGTTGGCTTCCTGCGGAATGGTCGTCTCGTCGATGTCGATCCCCCATTCGGGCCGGCCCGCTTCCACGCGGCTGATCTCGCACGCCAGGAGACCTCCGGGGATCGCTCCGGCGGCGACGATGCCGGCCCAGAGCGCATCTCGCGCGGACGCATTCGTCCACAGGTCGAACCCTTCCACCCCCATGTCGGGGACCCGGGCGATCGTCACCACCTCACCGCCGGAATGTGGTCTCGGTCTGGCCATACATCGGCAACGCGAGCAACAGTTCCGGGGCGAGACCGGCCGCCGCGCCGACGGCGTGAGCGGAGCGCGGGCCGAACACGCCGATATCGGCGGTTGTCGCGGACTCGTCGTGGTACGCCGCGACGCGCGGATTGACGTATTTCCGGACGATGTCGGCCCAGCCGGGGGCGGCGCGTGGACCGGTATCTGTCAGGAGCGATTCGGCCCCCGCGAAGACCCGGATGTCGGCGACAATCTTTCCCTTGGGCGTGAGGGCGGCCGCGTACAGTCCGTGCCCACTCGCGAGCGATATGATGTCGTTGGTGACCAGACCGGTGATCATCTCTTTGGCACGCGGCCCGTGGAACCTGATCCGCGATCGGTAGCTGCGGTCGACAATGAGGGCGCCGCCCCGAATGGCCGCGTATTCGCGTCCCAGATCACCGCGATCCAGCACGATGCTGCGTGGGGAGATTCCGCCGGCATCCGGCACCGTGCGCGCAACGTCACTCATGCTTGCAAGTAACACTGCGTCCTCGGCGCGTGGTAGTCGGCCGCTACGGCCCCGCCGGGGCGGCTGGGTTGTTGGCCCCGGCGCGCACGCGATCGGCGGCTGCGTAGGCGGCGTCGAGCAAGTCCACGGGGTGAACGGCTCGCGCGCGGTGCCCTCCACGGCGCAGTCCGGCGCCGATCTGCATCAGGCATCCCGGATTTCCCGTGACGACCCAGTCGGCGCCCGAACCAGCGATGTGCGCGAGCTTGGCCGCCAGAACGGCATTGGAGACATCCGGCTGGATGAGATTGTAGATCCCGGCCGCCCCGCAGCACTGGTCAGCATCGGTGAGAGGCACGACGTCGATCCCCGGAATCGCAGCGAGCACTGCGGCCGGCGCATCGGTCACACGCTGCGCGTGCATCAGATGGCATGGCGGATCGTACGCGACGCGGGAGGCGGGCCCCGCCGCGCCTACTGATGCGCCGGGCCGCGGGCCGGCGGCCGCGAGCAGCTCGCTGATATCGCGGGTCATCCCGGCGATCGTCGCGGCGCGGGTCGCCCACCTGGGGTCGTCCGCCAGCAGATGGCCGTAGGACTTGATCATCGCGCCGCAACCCGCCGCGTTCACCGCGATCGCACCGGCGCCAGCGCGCTCAAAGGCCGCGACGTTGGCGCGGGCGAGCTGGCGCGCCGTCTCCAGATCGCCGGCGTGCGCATGGAGTGCACCACAGCATCGCTGTCCCGGCGCCTTCACGATCCGGTAGTCGTTGGCGACGAGCGTGCGGATCGTCGCGCGATTCGTCGCGGGAAAGAGACCGGCCATCACGCACCCGCGCAGGACCGCGACTCGTCCGCGCCGCGCGTCGCCGCGCGGGCGATACGAGCGCCGTGACCGGCGACTGAGCGCCGGCCGGCTCGCGGCGAGCATCGCCATGCCGAAACCGAACCGGCCGGGCAGGCGGCCGAGTGCATTGGGAATACGGGTCGCACGAAAGAGACGGGCGGCGCCGAGCGCGACAGCCAGCCGGATGCGCTCCGCGAACAACCATAGAATCGCACGACCGGTCCACGGAATCGGATGCGTGGGCGCCATCGTAGCCCGCGTGGCTTCCAGGAGCTCACCATAGGGAACGCCGGAGGGACAGGCCGTCTCGCAGGCGCGGCATCCCAGGCAGCGATCGATGTGCAGCTCGACGGCCGGGTCGGAGACGGAGAGCGTGCCATCGACCAGGGCTCGCATGAGGAGGAGACGCCCGCGCGGGCTGTCGTTCTCATCCTCGAGGGCGAGATAGGTGGGGCAGGCCTGCAAACAGAACCCGCAGTGCACGCACGCGTCGAGTCCCTTGCGCGCGCGCGCCAAGGGCGTGCTCGGATCGAGCGCACATGCGTGTGCGCCCGCGGCCCCGCGCAGCTCAGCGCCGGTGGAGCTCACGGCGATCCGCCGGGGCGATCCGCCGCGCCCCGGGTGCCCTCGCCCAGGATGCCAGGATTGAGAATATGCCACGGGTCGAATGCGACCCGGACGCGCCGGGCGAGACGATCCGTCGCTCCCGGGGCCGGCTCGGCGGCCCACAGCCGTGCAGGCAGCCGTTCGGCAATCCTCCGGCCTGCGAACACCCGGCCGCCCGGCGGCCGGTCCTCGGTGCGGAGGACGCGCGCCAGTGCGCCGGCATCGGCGGCGGGGATGATCGCCCGCACGACTCCGCGCTCCAGCGAGGCATGGATGAGCGCGTCGGGGCTGCCGGCGCAGCACTCTACCGCGTGACGCCACGTGTTCGCCACCTGCGACGGGAGCTGGGACCACCGTACGACCACCGCGCCGGGCGAGGATCGCTCGCACTGGCGGAGCGCTCTCCATACATCGGTGTCGATCACGGCGCCGTCGCCCAGTTTGCCCGCCTCTGACTGTTCACTCGCCACCCGCTCCGCATTGCCGCCGAGCCGGAGAAGGAGGACCGGCGATCCAGTCGCGGTGACGCCGAGCCGCGTGGCGAGCGCCGGGTTGAGCAGCTCCGCCGCGAGTGGCGCCATGGCTGCCGTCCGGATGCCCGCCGCGACATCCGCCGCCGACTCGGCCGGTCTCGTCCGTGCGAAAGCGAGCGTGCGGTCGACCTCCGGACGCGCACGGAGTCGGACGGAGACCTCGGTGATGACGCCCAGCGTTCCCCACGCACCCGTCATCAGCCGCGTCAGATCGTAGCCGGCCACGTTCTTCACCACTCGTCCGCCAGCGCGGATGATCTCGCCGTCACCCGTCACGACCTCCACGCCCAACGCGACGTCGCGCGGCAGGCCGAGGGCGTGCGCGAGGGGGCCGGCCGACGCGGTGGCGATGGCCGCGCCGATCGAGCCGCCATCATCCGACGCCGCGAACGGATCGAGCGCCAGCCACTGTCCTTCAGCGGCCGTCGCCTCGCCGATCTCGCGGAGCGGCGTGCCGGCGCGCGCGGTGAGTGTCAGGTCGCCGGGCGTGTACTGTGTGATGCCGCGCAGGCCGTCGAGACGCAGGACGCGCGCATCGGACGCGACGGGCCGGCCCGCGTCGAGCCAACTCCCGCCGCCGGCGATACGGATCGGGGCCCGCGTCGCAACTGCCTCGCGGACGGCGTCCTGAACTGCAGTGGCCGTCTCGGGCGCCCACGCCTCGCCGGGTGCGCTCACGACGGGCGGCGTGCCCACTCCCGGCAGCTATGAACGGGAACGACCTTGCCGGGATTCAGCCGCCGCTCGGGGTCGAACACGTCGCGCAGCCGGCACTGCGCTGCCAGCGACGGAGGTGAGAAGATCAACTCCATGTATCCGAGCTTGTCGAGCCCGACGCCGTGCTCTCCGGTGATCGTGCCACCCGCATCAACGCAGACGCGCATGATCTCGCGCATGGCGCGATCGACGCGTGCGGATTCATCGGCATCGTAGGCATTGTAGCCGATGTTGGGATGCAGGTTGCCGTCGCCGGCGTGAAACACATTGCATACGGTTACCCGGTGCCTGGTCGCGATGTCGCGAATCTGGGCCAGCACGGCCGGGAGTTGCGTGCGCGGGATGACTGCATCCTGCACCACCAGATGGGATGAAACCCGGCCCATGGCACCAAACGCTTTTTTCCGGCCTTGCCAGAGGCGCGCCCGGTCGGCAGGGTCAGACGCGATGCGGACCGTGCGGGCGCCGTGGGCGGTGCAGATCCGCGCGATGGTGCCGGCATCGGTGTCGAGTCCCGCGGCCAGGCCGTCGACTTCGGCCAGCAGGACGGCGTCCGCATCGGCCGGATATCCCGCTGCATAGATGGATGCTTCCACCGCCCGGACCGTGGGGCCGTCCATCATCTCGAGGGCGGCGGGTAGAATGCCGGATGCGATGATGGCCGACGTCGCGCGGGCGGCATCATCCATGGACATGAAATCGGCGAGCAGTGTCCGAACGGCCTGTGGGGCGCGCGTGAGCTTGACCGTCACATCGAGTGCGATGCCGAAGCATCCCTCCGAGCCGACGAAGGCGCCGAGCAGATCATAGCCCGTGGGTTCGGCTCCCGAGGCGCCGGACCCCAGCGTCACGATCTCGCCATTGCTCAGCACAACCGTCACGCCCAACACGTGATTGAGGGTGACCCCGTACTTGAGGCAATGCGGACCGCCCGCGTTCTCGGCGACATTGCCTCCGATCGTGCACGCTGCCTGGCTGGAGGGATCCGGCGCGTAGTAGAGACCGAACGGCGCCGCGGCGCGAGTGAGCGCCGCGTTGACGACACCGGGTTCGACCACCGCGAGCGCGTTGTCCGGGTCGAGCGACAGGACGCGGCGCAGCCGGTTGAGGCCGACCAGCACGACACCGTCAGCCAGCGCGCCGCCGGACAGCCCGGTGCCGGCTCCGCGCGGAACGAATGGTGCGCCGTGCTCGGCGAGGACGAGCACGACATCGATGAGTTGCGCGCGGCTCGCGGGGAACACGGCGAGGGAAGGGAACTTCCGGTATCCGGGCAAGCCGTCGGCCGTATACACGGCGAGCTCGCTCCGTTGATGCAGGACGCCGCGCGGCCCGACGATGGATTCGAGCGCACGGGCGAGCGATGCCTCATCGATCGGCGGTGGCGCGCCGCTTCCGCTACCGGGCGTCATCGCGGCCGGCCTCGCACCGGCCGCGGGATCAGCCGGACGAAGTTGGCTGGGGCCCATGACCGTTGGTTTTGGCGCGGATATGGACCACGGCGCGCGATTCGAGCGCCTCGACCGCCGGCGCCATCAACATCTCGATCTCGCGCAAGCGTCCCGACGCCGAGCGCGAGGCGAGGAGCCGCTGGCGAGCACCCGCGTCCATATCGATCACGGCGGCGATGGCGAACGCGAGCATGCGGGGATCCTCAGGCAAGTCGGGCAGGGCGTCGCTGTCATCGGCCAGACTGCGCGCCGCGGTGCCGACCCGCACGAACAGCGCGCGCACCGTGGCGGCGAGGGGTTCGAGCGACGCGGCCGTCTCCGGCACATCCTCGACCTCGGTCACGCGGCCCACATGATACGGCATGCCGGTGTCCTCGAAGCGCTCCAGGGCGAACCGTCCAGTGCCGGCCACCAGAATGTTGGACCGTCCGTCCGGCAGCATCTCAGATCGCTCGACTCGCGCGATGCATCCGACCTGGCCGGGCGGGATCTGCCGTTCGCCCGTGTCGTCGGGGCGGTACAGGATGCCGAACCGCCGGTCGCCCGCCAGGCAATCCGCCAGCATGCGGCGATAGCGCGGTTCGATGATGTGCAGCGGGAGGTGCACCCCCGGGAAGAGCACGACGCGTAGCGGGAACAGCGGGAGTTCCGAGACCACGTCACCTCCGGGTTACGACGCGACCGGCAATCGCACCGTCGCTTTACGCTCCAGTTGGCCCCACCCGACGCCCCGTCCCTGGAACGCCGCCTTGAACGAGCGGACCACGACCCAGTACATGAGTTGCCGGTACGCGAAACGCTGGATCAGAATGAGCCACGTCAGCGACTTGTCTTCTCCCGGCTCCATGAGGAAGGCGAGCGCCGCGGCCAGCCAGTCCACGAACAGGAACACCGCGTAGTATGTAAAGACGTGGGCCAGACTCGTAAGCGCATAGGTCGTCCCATGCTGGTAGCGGGTGAGCAGGATGGACAACAGACTATATGCGAACATCAGATCGGCCAGCGGCGAGATCGCGGGCAGCAGCAACTGGAACAGCCACGTATTGGGGAGGGCCGCCCAGCCGAGCGATCCATATCGCGCGCGAAAGAGCGTCGCCCGGTATTTCCACGCGCACTGGAGCGTCCCGAACGACCAGCGGAACCGCTGCTTGGTGAGCGCGCGAAAGGAGTCTGGCGCCTCGGTATAGCCGATCGCACCGTCGGCGTACGCGATCGAGTGGCCGGCCTGCCGGATGCTGAGCGTGAGGTCCTGATCCTCGGCCAGCGTGTCGTTGCGGAAGCCGCCGACGGCTTCCACGAGTGACTTGCGCCACGCGCCGACGGCGCCGGGTACGACCGTGATGCCGTTCAGCATCGAGAATGCGCGCCGGTCGAGATTCTGGCTGGTGACGTATTCGAGTGCCTGCCATCGTGTGACGAGATTGACGCGGTTGCCGACCTTGGCGTTGCCGGCCACGGCGCCGACGCGAGCGTCGGCGAGGGGCTCGACGAGCTCGGCGATCGTGTCGGCGGCGAAGAGCGTGTCCGCGTCGAGCGCGATAATGAACTCGTATCGCGCGCGCGACAGCCCGGCATTGAGCGCGCTCGCCTTTCCGCCATTTTCCTTTCGGTAGACCGACACGGCGCGTGAATCCGCATAACTCTCGCGGACGATCTGATACGTGTTGTCCGCCGACCCATCGTCCACGACGATGATTTCGATCGGGCCATCGTAGCGCTGGGCCACGAGGCTCGCGATCGTCCTGAGGATGACCTTCCCTTCATTGTACGCCGGAATGATGACCGTGACCGGCGGCGTGAACCGGGTGGGCAGCCCGCGCCGCTGGTGGCGGATCAGGCGCTGCAGGATGGCGAGCGGCGCGATGAGGAAAAGACGGCCGATGCCGAGGACCACGGCCGCCATAAAGATCCAGTACAGCGCGAGCTCGCCGACGCCGAGGGCGGCCCATCCGGCGAGGCGGGCGACGCGGCTCGCTTCATTGACCGTCGCCAGCGGCGGCATCGCGTCCTGCCGTGAGATCCCGACGAGCTGGGACAGGAGGACGAGCGTATCACCACGGGCGCGGAGCGAATCGATGATCGCGCCCAGTGCCGCCACCGTGTGCGCCCGGTCGCCGCCGCCGTCGTGCAGCAGCACCACGTTGCCCGTGTCACGCCCGGACAGCGTGAGCTTGATGATCGAGTCGACTGAGATGCGCTGCCAGTCCTCGGAGTCGTCGCGCAGCCCCACCGTATAGTAGCCTTTGCGTGTGGCGATCCCGACCGGCTCGAGCTCGTCCGGCGTGGTCGGGGATGCATCGCCGAAGTACGGCGGGCGGAAGAACGCCGTGCGGTGGTCGAGCACCGATTCGATGAGGCTCTCGTTGGCGTCGAGTTCGAATCGCGTCCGCTGATCCGACACCAGAGCGAGATTCGGATGCGAGTAGGTATGACTCCCGATCTCGTGCCCTTCGTCGTAGATGCGGCGCGTCAGCAGGATGTGCGTGTCGACGTTCTCGCCGACGACGAAGAACGTGGCGGGCACGTGTCGTGCGCGGAGCGTGTCGAGGATCATCGGCGTCCATGTTCCATCCGGCCCATCGTCGAACGTGAGCGCGACCTCGTGTTCGCGCTGTCCGTAGCGGTCCACGACGTAGGGCGTCGAGTATGCGGTCAACGAGTCGTGATCGATCAGACCCGAGGCCGCGTCGACGCCGACAATGCGGCGGCCGGAGTTGGGCCAATCGCGGATCCGCAGGATGTCGCCGCCGCTGTCCGGCTTCTCGCCTTTGCGGCAGGCGGCGCCGCCGGCGCACACCACATCGTTGATGAACTCCACATCGTAGCCGGGCGGCACGACCCGGAGGCTGTCGGGCTGGCCGTCGAGGCCGTGGCGTCCCAGCACGGACCACAGAGAGGCGTCTTCCTCGCCGAGGCGCCAGATGGCGGCGCCGGCGACGCCCAACTCGCGCCCGACCCGCAGCTCGTTGTACGCGGTCACGCCGTCCAGGTACCAGACGACGTGGTCCACGGAATCCGGATCGGTCCACGCCACATAGGGATTGAGCGCGACGGGGTCGAAGTGGGTCTGCACGCGATGGTCGCGCGCGGCCTGCATCGTTTCCTGGAACGTCATGGCTTCGGGCGGGCTGCCATCGTCGTGCCAGTCGTACCCGTAGGCGCCCACCATGAAGATCACCTTCTCGGGCGGCACCGCCGCCACGATGTCGCGGGCGCGGTCGGTGTAGAACTGCTGGCTCGCCACGGGCCCCGGCGCCCCGCCGCCGTAGTGTTCGTCGAACAACATGGCGATGACGTAGTCCGTCACGGCCGCGACCCGCTGCAGCTCGCGCGTCGTGGTATAGGACGGCACCGCGGCGGTGACGATGCGCCTGAGAGGATTGAGGGCGACGCGGAGTGCCGCGGCGAACTGCAATGCCGAGCCGCGGAGGTCCTCCGGGATGTCCTCGAAGTCGATCGTGACGCCGGCCAGCGAGTCGCGCACCACCTCGTCGCGGAGCTGCCCAACGGCGCGGGCGCGCGCCTGCGGCGACCGCAGAAACGTCCGGAGGGCGGCCACGTCGAAGTGCTTGGCTGTCGGTCCTGTCGTCCGCCGGTCGAAATTGCTGACCATGAGCAAAATCGCGGGTGGCGTCTGCACCCCGGGTTTGCGAACCACGTCGAAGACCCGGCGGTTGATCTCGAAGTCGATCGAATCGCCGGTGGGGGTCAGGAACGACCATTCGCACACCACCCAGTCGAGATCATTGACGTGCTGGATCAGCGAGGCCAGCGAATTGTCGGCCCAGTTGACGAAAAACCCGGCGACGATCGGGTTAGTCGCGGTGCCGCGCCGGGCGACGAGCGCGCTCCCGCCGGGTGGCGTGTGGCGTCCGTGTCTCGCTGGCGGCGCCGGACGGAAGGCATGAGCGAGACTCCGGCGGATCGCGAGACGCTCGCGCTGGTCGCGCGTGAACGCCACGGGCGGCAACAGCTTATGGTCGATGGGCAGCGCCGGCACGAGGGGTGGAATCGCCACGCCGACGATGAGCAGGGCCGCCAGCGCCATGGTGACCGCGCCCACGACGATCCACAGCCGGCGCCATCCGCGGGCTCTCCGGCCCAGCGGATCGAGAAACACCGGCTGCGACGGCGTGGGTGTTGGAGCGAGCGTGGGGGGCGTGGTCATGGGGGCGATACAGCCACAGAACAGGACGCGGCCGGGCGGCGGACAGCGAGCGTGCGGTCACCGTGCATGGTCACCGTGCTGCTGACGAAATTTAACGCACCCGGCTGCCTGCCGTACGGGACCGTGTGGGCGAGCGCTCGAGCGGCCGCTGGTGCGGGTGCCAGTGCGCCATTATTGGGGCGCCCTGATTGGGGCGCCCTGATTGGGGCGCCCCTTGCGGTCACACGGTGCTCAGGCGGCCTCGACGACCCGATGCACGAGGGACCGCAGTTCGGAGAGCTCGAAGGGCTTCTGCAGCACGGGGCACGAGGTGCGGCGGACGAAGTCGGCGGCGTCTTCGGACACGGTGTCGCCGGTCGCGACGATCAGGCGGCGCAGCAGGGCGGGCCGTTCGGCCTTGAGCCGCTCGTGCAACTCCGAGCCTGAACACCCGGGCATCCGGAGGTCGCAGATGATCAAGTCGAAGTGCGGCGCAGGTCCCGTCGCCGGGATCAGCCGGTCGAGTGCGGCCCGCCCGTCCATGGCTTCCTCGACCTGCCAGCCTTCGCGAGCCAGGCACCGCCGCAGCGCCATGCGGATCGAGGGCTCGTCGTCAATGACGAGCGCGACCTGCCTGGCGGCAGACGGGTCAGGCAGCCCAGAACCCCGCGAGCGCGGATCCGTCGGGCGATTCGCGCAACTTCTCGAACGCGCGCTCGCGGATCTGGCGGATCCGCTCCCGGGTGACACCGAGCAGCGCGCCGATCTTCTCGAGTGTCATCGCCTCGGAGCCTTCTTCGAGGCCGTAGTACAGATAGAGAATCTTGCGCTCACGAGGCGTCAGATATTTCCGGAACACGCGATCGATGAACTCGCGCATCAGCTTGAAGTCGGTGACGTCCTCGATCTCGCCGCCATCGACACCTGCGAATCGCTCGCCCAGCGTGCACGCTTCACGATCGGCGCGATCGATCGGCGCATCGAGCGAAATTTCCGTGGACGACATCTGGCGGGAGGAGCGGACCTGCTCCGGCGTCTCTTCGATCAACCGGCCGATCTCGTGATCGGTGGGGTCCCGTTTGAGCACTTGCGCCAGCACAGTCTCGGCGCGCGCCAGCTTGATCAGTTGCGAGTTCTGATTGAGCGGAATGCGCACGGAGCGAGTCTGCTCGGCGAGCGCCTTGAGGACCGCCTGCCGGACCCACCACACGGCGTACGAGATGAACTTCACGCCCTGGTCGGGATCGAACTTGCGCACCGCTTTGAGCAGTCCTTCGTTGCCGATCGCCACGAGCTCGCTCAGATCGAGCCCGTGTCCCTGATATTTCTTGACGTAAGAAATGACGAAGCGGAGGTTCGCGGTGACGAGCCGCTCGGCGGCCAGCTCATCGCCTCGCTGCGCGCGACGGGCGAGCCGCCGCTCTTCTTCCGCATCCTGGATCAGTGGGAGCTTTTGTATGTCCTGCAAGTACTGATCGAAAGCGGTCGAGGGTGAGTTGCGGAAGTATCCCTTGGACCTGCTCTCGGTCGCCTGCTGCATACACGCCCCTTAGCAGAGAGTCACGATCGTCGTTCGGACGCGCGGCCCGCGCATGATCTGGCGGGAGGAGCGAATGGCCGGCGTCCACGAATCGCGGCCATGCCTACGTTTGAGAGCGGCGGAGATCCGCCCCCTTTGAGCCGCCGCAGTGTAACAACGTGAACAGAATGGCGTCAACAGCCAAAAGCTGTGCCGAGCATCATCGATCGCGCGCTTCATGTACAGAGGGCGGAACGTAGTGCGCGTGCGCAATGCCGGCGTGATTCGAACGAGTACGCCGTCGCGATCGGGCCGGCCAATTGTAACGGCGCGAGACCGGCAATCGTGAATTGGGACGCTCGTGGTCTAGCGCCCCGGCGGTTCACGGGCCGCGTCCGCCACATGGGCCGGAAACGACGCAACTGCCGATCAGGCAAGCGCCTCGCGCACAAATGCATCGGGCAGGGCGACGGTCCAGCCGGTGCCGGCGCCGGCCATCTCCCCGATCGCGTGGGGGAGCGCGTATTCGACCGCGCCACCCCGGACTTTCTTGTCCGAATGCGTGTGGCGGACCAGCGCCGGTCCCTCGATCGCGGCCGGTGGGATCGTCGGGAGACCGGCCCGGTCGAGCGCGTTGCAGACTTGGCCGGTGATCCCGCACACGGCCGCTCCCGAAAGTTCGGCGAGCCGGCACTCGATCGCCATACCGATCGCGACCGCTTCCCCGTGCAGCATGCTGAACCGGCTCGCGGCTTCCACGGCATGGCCGATGGTGTGTCCGAAGTTGAGAATCTTCCGGCGTCCCTGCTCGCGGGCATCGGCGGCGACGATCGCGGACTTGATCGCGATGCTTCCGGTGATCAGGGCTTCCATCTCGGGGCTGGCGGCGCCGCCCGGCTCGAGGAGCGCCGGCAGGTCTGATTCTACACGCGCGAAGTACGCGGCGTCGGCGATCACGCCGTGCTTGATCGCTTCCGCCAAACCGGCGCGCAACTCCCGCGGCGGCAAGGTCCCCAGCACGGCCGGGTCAACCACCACCGCGGCCGGTGGATGAAAGGCCCCGACAAGATTTTTCCCGGCTGGGGTGTCGACCGCGGTCTTCCCGCCGATCGCCGCGTCGATCATCGCGAGCAACGTGGTCGGCACCTGGATCACCGGCACGCCGCGCATGTACGTCGCGGCGACGAAGCCCGCCATGTCGCCGGCGACGCCGCCGCCGAGCGCGATCACCGTCGTGTCGCGTCCGCAGCCGAGTGCCAGCATCTCGTCCGTGAGCCGCGACCATGTCTCGCGTGTCTTGGCGGGCTCACCGTGCGGCATGAGCAACACGCTGGCCGTGCGCCGCGGGCCGAACGACGCCAGGACGCGCGCCGCATAGAGCGGCCCGACGTGGTCATCGGTGATGACGACATACCGGTGGGCGGGCGCGGCCGCCTCGGCCCGCGCGCCCAGCGTATCCAGCGCGCCCGGCGCCACTGTGATCGCGGGATCGAGGATGACAGGCGCCGCCGGTCCTGCCGCTACCACGTGACTTCTCCGGCGCCCGCGCGATGCGACGCGACGCGGGCGAGCACGAACAGCAGGTCCGAGAGGCGATTGAGATAGATGCTGACGAGCGGGGGGAGCTCCACCGTCCGCGCGAGATGCACGACGCGGCGCTCCGCGCGGCGGCACACGGTCCGGGCGACGTGGAGCGCCGCCGACTTCGGCGTGCCGCCCGGCAGGATGAACGCGGTGAGCGGCGCCAGCTCGGTTTCGCCGTCGTCGATCGCCCGTTCGAGCTGCGCGATGCGGCCGGCATCGATCCGCGCCTTGGCGAGATGTTCCTGCATCTTGTCGCGGTTTGGCGTGGCGAGGAGGGCGCCGAGGCTGAAGAGGTCACGCTGGACGGCGACCAGGACCTCGTCGATCCGCGGCATGGGTTCCGTCGCCCGTGCGAGTCCGACGGCCGCATTCAGTTCGTCGACCTCACCGTAGGCCTCGACGCGGAGATCGTCCTTGCCTACCCGGCCGCCGCCGAAGAGACCCGTCTCGCCGGCGTCGCCGGTCCGGGTATAGATCTTCATGCGGGAAAGGTAGCGGAAATCGCCGCTCCCTTCCTCGCCGCCGGCTGCCGCCTCGCTACTACGAGTCCTTGCCCAGGACTCGCGCCCACCAAGGGGCGCGTTTGCCCTGGACGCCGCGGGCGGCGGGGTGCCCGACCGCGAGCCGCTTGGCGGATTTCTTCAGGTTGGAGAACGACGTTTTCTCGCCGGAGTGCTTGGCGGGCTGGAACGTCGTCGGGAACAGTTTCGCAAGATGGTCGTGCAAGCGGTCCGGGGACGGGATCTGCGCCTGGGCGGCGCACCACTCGTCGAGGTCGTGCCCCATCGCGGCGGCGGTGGGCCGGAGCGACGGATCCTTGTTGAGCGCCACCGAGATGATCTGCTCGAGCTCCGGGTCGATGCCGGGAATCTTGGCCCGGATGTTGGGCGTCGGGAGCACCGCGACCTCGTCGATCGCCAACTGCGTGATGTCTTCCGTGAACAGCGGCTCGAGGGCGAGCAGCTCATAGAGCACCACGCCGACCGCGAAGACATCGCTGCGCGCGTCGACGTTGAGTCCCAGGATCTGCTCGGGACTCATGTAGTGCTTCTTGCCCATCAGGAACTGTCGGCCGGCCGCCGGGTCGATCGAGGTGCGTGCCTTGGCGATCCCGAAGTCGGCCAGCTTGATGTGCCCGTCCCAGGAGGCCATGACATTGCCGGGCGAGACGTCGCGGTGGACGATGTCGAGGCGCCGCTTGTCCGGCGCGACGAAATTGTGGGCGAAATCGAGTGCGCGGCAGACGCGGCTCGCGACGTAGGCCGCGAGGGGCAGCGGGATCCGCTGCCCGAGTTCCCAGTGACGGTCGATCACGAGCCGGAGCGTCGGCCCCTGGATGAACTCCATGGCGATGAAGTACTCGCCCGCGACTTCGCCGAGCTGGTAGATCTGCACGATGTTGCCGTGCATCAAGTTGGCCGAGAGCTTGGCCTCGTCGATGAAGAGCTGCAGCCACTCCTTCTGCTTCGCGTACTGCGGGTGGATGACCTTGAGCGCGATGCGCTTGGCGAAACCCGCGGGGCCCAGTTGCTCCGCTTCGTAGACCGTGGCCATGCCGCCGACCGCGATCTTGCGAACGAGGCGGAACGTGCCCGCGTACTCGATGTAGCGGTCCGCTGCCGTCAGCGGCAGGCCCGCGGCCGTCGTCACGAAACCGGCACGGCGGCGCGAACGCGATCGTGCTCGAACGTCGTCGTCACCTTGCCGCTCCTGGCCGCGCCACTGATGTTTGGTGGATGGCGAACGACGAACCGAGCACACCGCACGCGGCGGAGCCGCGGGCACAGGCCGAGCACGAAGCGGTCGACATCACGATCATTGGCGGCGGTCCTACCGGGCTGTTCGCAATGTTCTACGCCGGCATGCGCGGCGCGACGGCCCGGATCGTCGACGCCCTCCCGCAGGTCGGGGGGCAACTGACCGCGTTGTACCCGGAGAAATACATCTTCGACGTCGCGGGCTATCCCAAAGTCCTGGCCAAGGATCTCGTTCACGCGCTCGCCAGCCAGGCCAACCAGTTCGGGCACCCCACGTACCTCAACCAACGGGTCAACGCCCTCGAACATGACGGTGCGCTGTTCACCCTGGTCACGGAGACCGACCGGTTTCCCTCACGGGCGCTCGTGATCGCGGCGGGGATCGGGGCGTTTTCCCCCCGGCGCCTGCCGCACCCGTTCGCCCAGTCCTGGTATGGCCGGGGGATCTACGATGTCGTCCTCGATCCCGAGGAGTTTCGCGGCCGCCGGGTCGTCATCATTGGCGGCGGCGACTCGGCGTTCGACTGGGCGCACCAATTGGCGGATCGTGCCGCCCATGTGACGCTGGTCCACCGAACCGACCGGTTCCGGGCGCACGGCGCGACGGTACGGGACGTCAAGGCGGCGGCCGCCGCGGGACGCGCGGAGGTGCTCACGTTCCACGAGCTGCACGACGTCGTCGGTTCCGGACCGGCTGCCGATGGGGCACGGGTCACTGGGATCGTGCTGCGCGATACCAAAGCCAAGACGACGCGCTCGATCGAGACCGATGCGGTGCTGCCGATGCTGGGATACATCAGCGACCTCGGCCCCCTGGCCGGGTGGGGACTGACGCTGGCCAACGACGAGATCGTGGTGACCAGCACGATGGAGACCGGCCGGGCGGGGATCTACGCGGCCGGCGACATCACGACCTACGCCGGGCAAGCTCAAACTGATCGCGACGGGTTTCGGCGAAGCGGCGGTCGCCGTGAATCAGGCCGTCCACTGGATCTATCCGGCCAAGAAAATCGCACCCGCCCACAGCTCCAACATGGCCCTGTTCGGGCAGACCGACGACTAGGCGCCCGCCCGCTGTATTGCGGGCCGTCTCGTGGCGGGAGGCGTGGAGCGGCCATGCGACTACCGGTAGGCGGTTCCCGGGAGCCAGATTGTTGACATATCCTGCGACCTCCCGAGAACTTACGCGGCCACCTCAGATGGGCCTCCCGTGAGCTACATCCTGTACGCCGACGATCACGAGGACATGCGGCTCATGGTCCGCGCGGTGCTCGCGTCGGTCGGGCATGAGGTGGGGCTCGTGGCCGACGGCCGGGCCGCGCTGGCGGCGGTCCAGGAGCGTGAGCCCGATCTCCTGCTGCTCGACGTGATGATGCCGGGGATGAGCGGGCTGGAGGCGTGCCGGACCGTCAAGGGCAATCCGTTCACGGCGCGTATTCCGGTGTTGATGCTGACGGGCGAAGGACACATCGACAGCAAAGTCGAGGGCTTCGAGGCCGGCGCGGACGACTATCTCCCCAAGCCGTTCGATCCGCGGGAACTGCGGGCGCGCGTGCACGCTCTGCTGCGCCTCGTGCGGCGTGAAGCGGATCGCAATCCGACGAGTGGGCTTCCCGGGGGGCGCGCGATCGAGGAAGAGATCCGCCGCCGGGTGGATGCCGACGAAGCGTTCGCGGTGTGCTACTTCGACATTGACTATTTCAAACCGTTCGCCGACACGTTCGGATTCGCGGCCGCGGATGCGGTGATCCGCGGGACCGGGGCGGCGGTCATCGATGCCGTCGCGGCGGCGGGCGATCCCGTGGATTTCGTGGGGCACGTCGGCGGCGACGATTTTCTCGTCGTGACCCGCGCGGACCGCGCGGAGCCCGTGGTGCGCGAGACGGTCCGGCGGTTCCGGGACGTCATCGGCAGCATCGTCGGGTACGAGACCCTGGAACGCGGAACGTTCGACGGGTTGGACCGCGATGGGGTGCCGCGCCAGTTTCCGATTGCCCGCATGGCGGCCGCGGTGGTCGCGGTGCGGCCGGAGCAATGGGTTTCGATCGGACATCTCGGCGCGCTCGCAGCCGACGCGAAACGACGGGCGAAGCAGCAGGGCGCAGGCACAATCCTCGTCAACGCTGTGTAAGCGGGCGTGGTGCGCCCTCCTGGCCGCGCGGCCCTGGTCCACGTCCCGTGGCGCCGGGACCTTCGACAGACCATGCCGGGTGGCCGCGTGACCACCCCGACCCGCGGCAGGACCGCACGATCATGGGCCGGCGCGTTGCGGCGGGCCGTCGCCCGGCACTCAACCCCTCTGCTGGCGGGTCTCCTGGCCGCCACAACGATGGCGAGCATCCCGCGGCAGCTCGCCGGCCAGGATGTGACGTGCCATCCCGGCGACACGGAGGTGCGGCGCCTGCAGTTCACCGGAAACCGCGCGTACTCCGACGACGCACTCGCCAACGCCATTGTGACGACGCCGTCGAGCTGGACGCGGCGGGCGCTCGGCATCCTGGGCACCCGCCGCTGTCTCGATCGCGCCGAGTTTCCGCGTGACCGGCTCCGGCTGATCATTTTCTATCGCAATCACGGCTACATCGACGCCCAGGTGGACACGGCGGTGCATCCGGTGCGCCGCGGGGTGGCCAATGTGCTGTTCCGGATCCGCGAAGGCCGGCCGGTGCTCATCGACTCGCTCACCATCGCCGGACTCGATTCGCTCCCGACCAAGGAGCGCCAGCGCATCACCAAGGCGCTGCCGGTGCGGATCGGCGGGACCTTCGACAAGACAGCCATCGAGCAAGCGCGCGACACCCTGCGCCTCCGCCTGCTGAACGCGGGCTACCCATTCGCGGAAGTCATGCGGAGCTACGGCAGCGACACGGCCCGCCGAGTCGCATTGCTCGCCTACGATGTCACGACTGGTCCCATCGCGCGGATCGACAGCGTGGTCGTGCGAATCCAGCCGCGTGGATCCGGGAAGCCGATCATCTCGGCGAATTCGGTGCGGAGCGTCATGGGGCTCAAGCCGGGCCGGTTGTACCGGTTGGGCGACCTGGCGGCCGCACAGCGGTCCCTCTTTCAGACCGATGCGTTCCAGCACATTGCCGTTGGACTGGAAGCCGACACCTCGCGGGCCGCGGGCGCACCCGGGACGCGCGATACGACGGTCACCGTGCAGGCCGACCTGGTCGAGGGGTACATGCATACGGCGCGAGCCGGGGGCGGGTGGGCGACGCTCGACTGCTTCCGCACCCAGGCGGAGTATGCGGACCGCGACTTCCTCAGCGGCCTGCGGCTCCTCCGGCTGGATGCGAGCGTGACGAAAATCGGGATCGCCTCTCCCTTCCGGATCGCCAACGGCGGTCTGTGCCCGCAAGCGCGGCAGGACATCTACAGCGACACGCTGAACTACAACGTGTCGGCCACGCTTCGGAGTCCGGTCCTGTTCGGCTCCCAGCTCAATCCAACCTTTACGCTGTTCACGCAGCGGCAATCCGAATACAACGCGTATGTCCGCTCCACGCCGATCGGCGCATTGCTCTCGCTGACACGCCGCCTCAGCTCGACGCTGTCGCTCTCCCCCGAGTACCGCATCGATCTCGGGCGCACGAGCGCCCAGCCCGCGCTCTACTGCGCGGTGTTCAATCTGTGCACGCCGCAAGACATCCAGCCGCTGCAGGACCTGCTGCCTCTGGCGGAGGGCGGAGTGCTGGCGGTGCAGGACCGGCGCGACGACCAGTACAACCCGACGCGTGGGTCGCTGGTGTCCGTCGAGGCGCTCGTCGGCTCGCGCTATCTGGGGTCAGCCGCCCGATTCCAATTCGACAAGGGCACCATCGACGCCGCCGCATATCTGAAGGCGAGCGACGACGGGGTGTTCGCCGCCCGGATCCGCTTCGGCGCGGTGGTGGCGCAGGGGCGGGAGGCGGCAGGGTTCATCCCCCCGATCAGCGGCTCTACGCGGGTGGCCCGACCACCGTGCGCGGATTCCAGCAGAACGAGCTGGGTCCGGTCGTCTATATCCCGAACGTCGTGGACACGATTCGCGGAGCCGACACCGTGCTGCGCGCCAACTCCGGCGCCAGAGGACAGGGCCAGCGCATTGTTCCGGAAGGAGGCAATTGGTCCGTGGTCGGAAACCTCGAATACCGGTGGCGGAGTCCGGTCCTTCGTGACGTTCTTCAGTGGGCGTTCTTCGTCGACGCGGGACAGGTATGGAACGGGAACATCGCCGAGATGCACGGCCTGCTCTGGACGCCTGGCGTCGGTGTCCGCGTGTTCACGCCCGTCGGGCCCATCCGTCTCGACGTGGGGTACAACCCGTATCTCTTGCCGGCTGGTGCGGCGTACTTCAACGCGCCTGCCACCATTACGGTCAACGGAACGACCACCAACCTGGCGCAGCAGGTGCCGCTCTACTGCGTGAGCCCGTCGAATTCCATCCCGGCACATCCGAGCCCGGACGTTTCGCAGGTGCTCGTGCAGGAGCCCGGTCACGAATGTCCCACGACCTATATACCGAACCAGAGCGCGGGCTTCCTGCAGAAACTCACGTTCAATCTCTCGATCGGCCAGGCATTCTGAGTCCATGATGGAGACCTCCGCGGCATGATCCGGCGCCGGGTCATCGTCGGCCTGAGTGCCCTGGGCATCCTGCTCACCGGGATCGTCGTGGTCGCGAGTGTCATCGCGGCGACGCAGACCGCGTGGGGGCGGGGGCACATCCGATCGTTGGTGGTCGCGGAGTTACGGCGCGTGGTGCGCGGGCGCGTCTACGTGGGCGGCATCGAGGGCAACCTGTTCACGAACCTGACCGTCGACTCGATCGACGTGCGGGACAGCGTGGGCACCCTTTTTCTCGCGACAGGGCGCCTGCACGCCGAGTTCGATCCTCGCGACCTGCTCGACCGGCGGATCCTGCTCCAGCGGCTCGAGATCGATCATCCGTACGTACGGCTGACGCACTACCACGACGACACCTGGAACTACAAGCGCATCCTGCTGCCGCCGCCACCTCGTTCCGCGCCCGCACGGGCGCTGGCGCGGGCCCGGATTCCGGAGGCTGAAAACCGGGGATTCGGCGACTTCATCATGGCGACCCATGTGGTCATCCGCGACGGCACCTTCATCTACGCCAATCGATGGGCGCCCGACGACTCGCTACGTGGCGCCCGCCGCGACAGTGCGACCACCGATGCGCTGCACCGCGCGCATTTCGGACTGGAGCGGACACCCGACGGTCTGATGCGCGTTCTGTCGTGGACCGGCATCCAGCTCAACGCTCCATATGCGCGGATCACCGATCCGGACAGCGCGGGTCCGGGGTTTGAGATCCAGCGCCTCGACATGGACGAGTTCTTCCCGCCGTTCCGCTTTTCCGACGTGCACGGGCGGGTGCGCATCGTCCATGACTCGCTGTGGGCGACGCTCAGCCACGTCGAACTGCCCGGAAGCGCCGGGCGGGGAGGCGGGAAAGTGTTCTGGGGCGACCGGCCGCTCACGCTCGCGCTGCACTTCGATGCCGATACCGTGTCGATGGCCGACATCGCGTGGGTCTATCCGACCCTGCCCACCACCGGCGGCGGGCGGGGCTCGGTCGACATCGTCACCGACATCCCGAAACCCGAAATCGTCGACTACGCGATCCGGAACATGGACATCCGCACCACGAAGTCGCGGTTCATCGGCAACATCACGTTCGAAAGCGGGCATCCGCAACTGGTCATCAAGGACGTCGCCGCCGAAGTGGCGCCGGTCGATTTCGCGTTCATCCGGGTGCTGTCCGGCGGCGCGCCATTCCCCGTCGATTGGGCGGGCCAGTGGACCGGACGTGTGCGCGCGCCCGGCGGACTGGTGTCCCGCTTCCAGGTGGATACCCTCGATCTCACGCTGGCCGATGCGCACGTGCCGGGGGCGACCTCGCGGCTCGCCGGATCCGGAGAGCTCGACATCTCGGCGCCGGCGCGGACGGCGTTTCACGACTTCCGGATGTCCGTGGAGCGGCTGGACCTCCGGACGCCGCAATTCGTGCTGCCCGATTTTCCGCGGCTGCACGGGATGGTGCGAGGCACCGCGGTCCTCGACTCCGTGTGGAGCGATGTGCGGTTTCGGGATGCCGACATCACGCATACCGACGGACCCGGGTCGCCGGACCGCATTACGGGGAGCGGGCACTTCACGCTCGGAGAGGTGGCGTCGTCGTATGACATGGATCTCGAGGCCCAGCCGCTCTCCTTCACGACAATCGCGCGGACGTATCCGGGTGTACGGCTTCGCGGCGAGTTCAGCGGACCGATCTCGCTTCAGGGCACGCTCGACAGTCTCGATCTCACCGCCCAACTCACGGGCGAGCCTGGCGTGCTCGGCGTCGACGGGCATTTCAACCTGGTGCCGCCGGCGCTCGCCGGCTCGGCTGCGCTGACGCTGGTCCATACGGATCTCCAGGCGCTCTTCGACAACGACTCGCTCCCACAAACCGATCTGTCGCTCCGGATAGACGCCGACGTCCGCGGCGACTCCCTGGCGATTCTCGACGGTCCGGTCAGCGCCACGCTGGCCCGGTCCGACGTGGGGCGGCTGCACCTCGATACGGCCCGAGTTGTGGGCCGCTTCGGCGCAGGGCGTCTGCGCATTGATTCATTGAGTGTGGATGCGCCCGGCGGAACACTGGCGGGCCATGGCGGGCTCGGATTGGCGGCGGGAGAGTCCGATTCCCTGATGCTCGCCCTCGCCCTCGATTCCCTCGGCGGCTGGCGTCCCTACCTGGCCGATGATTCGGGGAGCACGGATCCCCTCCTCGGCACAGTACGCGCCTCCGGGACATTCTCCGGGTGGGTGGATTCGCTGGGGTTGCGGGGCACCCTGCAGGGCGCGGGGCTGCGCGCCGCGGGCGCCAGCATTCGCGGCGTGTCGGCGTCATTCGCGCTCGGGTATCTCTCCTGGGCGCCGCGCGGGACGGCGGGGCTGGCGGTGGACGGCATCACCCTCGACGGTCTCGCGGTGGATCATGTGGGAGTGGACGCGCGATTCCTGGGCGGCGGCCAATCGGCGCTGGCGATGACGCTGTCGATGCCCACCGGGCCGCACGGAGGCGCCGCCGCCGAAATCCGCCAATCGCGCGATACGATCATCGCGACACTGGATACGCTTGCGATCTACACACACGACAACGCGTGGCATCTCACCGAGCCCGCCATATTCCGGCGCGACGCGCGCGGGCTGTCCATCGACCAGCTCTCCGTGCGCGGTGCGGTCAGCGGCTGGCTCACGGCGAGCGCCGATCTGCCGCAGCAGGGCGAAGCGGCGGCCCATATCCGCGCCGACAGCGTACCACTCGCCGACATCGGCGAGCTCGCCGAATCTCCGGGCTCGTACGGCGGACTGGCGTCGCTCGACTGGACCATCGGCGGGACGCGCGTCAATCCGACGATGGCGGGGGAGAGCCGGTTGACCGACGCGCAGTTCGGGGACGTCCGCTTCGAGGAACTGCTGGGGCACGCCGTATACGCCAACCGGCGGCTGGCGCTGCACGGCGACCTGATCGCGCAGCACGATACGACCCTGCACATGCTCGTCTCGCTGCCGATCGATCTCGCGCTCGAGACCGGCGTGCGGCGGCTGCTCGAGCACGAGGCGCTCCGCGGCAACGTGCATGCGGACAGCGTGCAGTTCGGCGCGCTGGCGGCAATGTATCCGTCGCTCCAGAACCCCAAGGGATCGTTCGCGGCGAATGTCGACATTGGCGGCACGCTCGACCACCCGGCACTGACCGGGGACATTCTGCTCCGCGATGGCGAGGCCGGGATCCCGAGGGTGGGCGTGCGATTCCTCGGGATGAACGCCAACCTGCACCTTGCCGGCGACAGCCTCGCGGTCCGCGACGTGTCGGTGGCCACCGTGGACGGCCAGCATCGCGGCCGGGCGACCTTGCAGGGCTGGCTCACATTCCGGGACATCAAGGATCCGCGGTTCGACCTGACGTTCCGGGCGTCGGAGCTGCACGCGCTCAGCAACCCACGGGTCGCGGACGTCTCGGTGTCGACGGTCACGCCCTTGCAACTCACCGGGCGGTTCAGCCGGTCGCAACTCACCGGCGCGGTCTCCATGGACCGGGGCGTGATCTACATCCCGGATGTGCTCACCCAGAAGAACGTCGTGAGCCTGGACGACCCCGAGTTCTTCAATGTCGTGGACACATCGCTGTTCCAGAACCGGCTGCTCCTGCCTGAGGCGCCGCCCCGGCTGCTGCAGGATCTGACGCTCACCGACGTCCGCGTCACGCTCGGCAACGAAGTGTGGCTCAAGTCCTCGGAGACCAACGTCAATCTCTCGACCAGCCTCGGGCCGCTGATCGTCACGACGGCGCCGACGGGCCGCGACTCGACCAAGGGCCTCGCGCTCACGGGCGCCCTGGTCGCCGAGCGGGGCGACTATCGCCTCAACCTGGGGCTGGTGCAGCGTACGTTCGCCGTCGAACGCGGCGGCACCGTCCGATTCACGGGTGACGTCGACATCAACCCGGACCTCAACATCTCCGGCCTCTACACGGTTCGGCAGCCTCGCACGAATGCCGGGAACACGATCCCCGATCTGCGAATCAGGGTGCTTCTGGGCGGGACGCTCGAACGCCCGACCGTCGCGCTGTCGAGCGCAGACAGTGCGCTCCAGCTCTCGCAATCGGACCTGCTCAGTTATCTCGTCACCGGGCAGCAGTCGTTCGGCGTGGGGAACGGTACGGATGCGTACACCGTCGGCTCGGTCTTCCTGCCGACGATCGGCACGGCGCTGGGGAGCAGGCTGTCGGGCGGGATCTTCGACTACGTGAACGTGCAGGCGGGAACCGCCTACGCCGGCAACGGCACGACGAGCGGGTTCGGCACCGCGCTCTCCACGACGCGCATCGGCAGCCGGCAAGCAGCTCGGCCGCTCGACCTTCATCAGCGCCGATCTTGGCGTCTGCGGGCTCGGGGCGACGGGGGCCGCCGGTGGTGCGTCGCCACCGCCGACGGCCTCGCAGATCGGTGTGCGTCTTGAGCAGCAGCTCACCCAGCGGCTAACCCTCGCGGCGAGCTCCGAACCCGGAACCGTGGGGCTGTACTGCACGACCGGCGCGCTCACCCGCAGTTTTGTCGATACACCCAGGCAGTGGGGCCTGGACGTATTTCGCAGCTGGCAGTTCTGAGTGGCGGCCGTGACCCGGGCAGTGGCGGCCGCGACCGGCCTTTGGAGTGGAGCGCCGCGCGCGTCGGTCACGGCCGCCGGGGACGACGGCGCCGATCGCTTCTCGCGGGCGCTCCTCGTCATCAACCCGGCATCACGGCGCGGCTCGCAGTTCCACCAGCCCGCGCTGGAAGCGATCACAGGGGCGGGTCTCCAGTGCGATGCCATTTTGACCGAACGCCAGGGGCAGGGCGCGCACCTCGCGGCGACCCTGGCGGCCGGCTACGACGTCGTCTTCACGCTGGGCGGCGACGGGACCGCCATGGAGGTCGTCGGCGCTCTGGCGGGCAGTGAGGGCCCACCCGTGGGCATTCTGCCCGGCGGCACCGGCAACCTGATCGCGCGCACGCTGGGGATCCCGCTCGACGTGCGGCAGGCGGTGCCCCTCCTGCTGGGCGGACAACCCCTCCGGGTGGATCTGGGCGTGATGACAGGACCCCCGGTACGGAGTCCGCGGCGATTCGCTTTCGCAGCGGGCGTCGGCATCGACGCGACCATGGTCGCCGAGGTCTCGGCGAGGCTGAAGCGCCATTTGGGGGTGCCGGCGTACATGCTGAGCTGGGTGACGGCGGCGCTCCGGCGCGAAACCTTCCTGGCCAGGGTCACCGTGGACGGGGAAGTGATCGAGCGGGACGCCTCAGCGGTCATGTTGGCCAATTTCGGCGCCGTGCTCAACGATCTGATCCGGCTCGGGCCCGGAATTCAGCACGATGACGGAAAGCTGGACTTGTGCGTCTTCTCTCCGGGGACCGCACGGGATGCAGTGCGGGTCGCCTGGAAACTCCTGCGGAAGGACTTCCAAGCCGATCCGTGCATGCTCTATCGGGCGGGCCGCCATTTCCGCGTCGAAACGATTCCACCGCGTCCGGTGCAGGCCGACGGCGAGTTGTTGGGCGACACCCCGTTCGAAGTAACGGTGGAGCCGCTGGCAGCCCGGTTGCTCGTCCCGCAGCAGCGGCCGGCGGAGCGGAGTAGGCGATGATCGGGCGTGCAGGCGTCACCCGTACACGGGCTGCTACCGGATGTCTTCAGTTCTCATCGTCGATGACGAGCCGTCGATCACACAGACCCTCGGGACGTTCTTCGAGCGGTCCGGCGGACACGTAGTCACCTCCGCGCACAGCGGGGAGGAAGGCGTGGCGCTGTTCCAGCGCACGCATCCCGATCTCGTCCTGCTCGACGTCCGTCTGCCCGACATGACCGGGTTCGACGTGCTCGGCAGGCTGCGCGGCAATGATCCCGTCGTGATCATGATGACGGCGTTCGGCGACGTGCCGCAGGCCGTCCAGGCGATGCAGAGCGGCGCCGAGAACTTCCTCACCAAGCCGATCGAGCTGACGCATCTCGAGGCGGTGGCGGAGCGGGCGTTCGAGAAGGCCCGCCTGCGCCAGATGAACCGGTACCTGACGGCGCGCCATGGACACGGTGACGGGCAATTCGTGCTCGGGACCTCGCGGCCGATGCAGGAACTCGCGGCACAGATCGACATGCTCGCGGCAAGCGACCGGACCACCGTGCTCCTCATCGGCGAAAGCGGCGCGGGCAAGGGGCGCGTCGCGGAGATGATCCACGCGCGGAGCCCGCGCGCGGCGATGCCGTTCGTCGAAGTGAACTGCGCGGCACTGACCGCCGGCTCGCTGGATGCGGAGCTGTTTGGGCAGGAAGGCGCACAGCCGGGCGCGACCGGCGGAAATGGAACCACCGGGGCCGGCGCGGCCAACGGGGATGGCGCCCGGGCCGCAGGCGTGTTCAAGCCCGGGTTGTTCGAAGTCGCGAATGGCGGGTCCGTATTCCTCGATGAGATCGGCGACCTCGATGCGCACCTCCAGCCGAAGCTGCTCCGGGTCCTCGAGGGGAAAGCCTTCCGCCGGGTCGGCGGCACGCAGGAGATTTGCACGAACGTCCGCCTGATCGCGGCGACCGGGAAGGATCTGGTCAACGAAGTCACGGCCGGGACGTTCCGCGAAGATCTCTACTACCGGCTCAACGTGATGCCCGTGTATCTGCCCCCGCTGCGCGCACGCGCGCGCGAGGACGTGCTGGAGCTTGTGGCGCACGTGATCGGCGAGCTGCGGCCCAGTCTGGCCGATGCGCCGGCGGCGGTCAGCGAGGCCGCGCTCGAGCGCATGCTGCGGTATTCGTGGCCGGGCAATATCCGCGAGCTGCGAAACGTGTTGGAGCGGGCGATGATCATGTCCCGCGGGCAGGCGAGCATTGGCCCCGAGCATCTCCCGGGTGACGTCCGCGATGTGGCCGGCAGCGGGCCCGGCGTGGACATCACGTCCCCAAGTCGCTCGACGAAGTGGAGCGGACTCACATCGAACGCACGCTCCGGGCGCACACCGGTAACCGGACGCACACCGCGCGGGAGCTCGGCATATCGCGAGCGACCCTCATCAAGAAGATCAAGGCGTACGGGTTGTGAATCAGCCGGGCGGCCGGGCCTCCTCCGGAGCATGACGTGATGGTGTGCCGGTGGTGCGGCCGCGAGGAACGCGCATCCGAAGGCTATCCCTGCCAGCGTTGCGGAACGTTTCTCTGCCTGATCTGCACCTTTCGCGGCCATGAGTACTGCCTGGGGTGCGAGCAGACCGGGACCGTGGAGCCGAGCCAGGCCTGACCCGGCGCGCGCCGGCCTCGCTGGCGTGCGCGATCGCAGGCCACCGGGCGTCCCGCGCGCGTCCCGCGCCGTCCCGCACCGGGCGTCCCGCGCCGGGCGTCCCGCACCGGGCGTCCCGCACCGGGCGTCGCGTGATGTAGCTTTCACGCCGTGCGACTCGTTCTCTTCGACATCAATGGCACGCTGCTTTCCGCCGGGGGTTCGGGCCGCCGCGCGATCAACGCGGCGTTCGAGGAGTTCTTCGGGTGGAGCGTCCCGGCCGACTACTGGTTCGACGGCAAGACGGATCGGCAGATTGTCCGCGAGTTGATGCGGGCGGAGGGCCACGAGGACGCGGCCATCGATGGCCACATGGACGCGGTGCTGGCGCGATACCTCGTCTATCTCGCACAGGCGCTCGTCGATCCCGCGCATCCGCCGCGCCTCTACCCGGGCGTCTCGGCCCTGCTGGAAGGACTCGAAGCGCGAGACGATGTCGTCGTCGGACTCCTCACCGGCAACGTGCAGCCGGGCGCGCACGCCAAGCTGTCGGCGGTGGGCCTGGACCCGGCGCGGTTCGTGATCGGCGCGTTCGGGTCGGACCACGAGCGCCGCCCCGAGCTGCCGCACGTCGCGCAGCGGCGGGCTCGCGAAACCCTAGGCCTGGATGTGGCCGGACCGGCCATGGTCGTGATCGGCGACACACCCGATGATATCGCCTGCAGCCGCGGGATCGGTGCCCGCGCGATCGCCGTCGCCACGGGCCGGTTCTCGCCGACCGAGCTCGAGGCCCATTCGCCGACTGCCGTGTTTCGCGATCTGTCGGACACCGGGCAGGTCATCGCCGCCATCATGGACGACGCCCGTCGCGATGGCGCGGATGCGTGAGGTCGAACTCAAGGGAATCGTTCCCGACGAAGCCGTGGCGCGTGCGCGCGTGGAGGCCGCAGGCGGCGAGCTCGCGTTCGCCGGCCGGCTCGAGGATCGTCGCTACGACGATGCCGCGGGCCGGCTCGCGCCGCGCGATCTCGTCCTGCGTCTTCGCACCTATCGGGATCCGGACGGCCGCGTCCGGAGCGCACATCTCGACTGGAAAGGGCCGACGAACTACGACGGCGGCTACAAGGTGCGCGACGAGGTATCGTCCGCGGTCGCCGATCCCGATGCCATCGCGCACATCTTCGAACGTCTCGGATACACGGTGATACGCGAAATCGATCGCGATGTAATCCAGTACACGCTGGATGGCGCGACTGTCCGTTTCGAGCGCTATCCGCGGATGGACGTGCTGGTGGAGGTCGAGGGATCACCCGAGGCGATCGAGCGGGCAATCGAGCGCCTCGAGTTGCCGCGATCGGAATTTTCCGCCGCGCGCCTCCCCGAGTTCGTCGCGCGGTACGAGGCGCGGACTGGCACGCGCGCCGCCCTGTGCGATCGCGAGCTGGCTGGCGACTTCACCTTTCAGGTGCGTGACGCATGAACGGCAACGTCGCGCGCGCGGTCTCGCGGGTGGCGAGCCGTGGCTGACATCGGCGCCAGTCCGCTCGGTGTGTCGGTCTGGGCGCTCTGGCGCGGCGCCGAGGTGGCGGGGCCGGGCACGTTCGAACTGCTGGCCGGCGGCGTGCACGTGGAAGTCCATCCGGGGGGACTCGATCTCGTCATACCGTTCGCCGCACTCGACGGCGCGCGCGTCTCGCTCGGCCATCTGACGCTGTATCCCTCGAACGGTGATGTCGTCGAGTTGAGCGGGGCGGCGGAGCTGGGAGAGATGGGGCGGCACCTGCGTGCGCGCGCCTGCACCCTGCCGGAGTTGACGCTCGCTCTTCGTGGTCTGGGGTCGCCGCGGGCGCAGCCCGGTCCTGATCACGACCGGTATTTCGGGCCGCTTCTGGCGGCGCGTCGCGCGGCGCAACGTGCCAGCGATCCGCCCGGACGCATGGCGGCGATGCGCGGGGCGGCGCTCGAGGCGGAGCTCGTGCGCGTGTTGCACGCGTTCGCCGGCGAGCGCTTTCCCGCGAGTCCGCCCGACCGGCGCGCGCTCGAAGCCGAACTCGATGATCTGGCTGCCCCCGTGCGCATGAGCCTTCGCCGGCTCGACGAGGCCGCGCGCGCGGTGGCGGCCGCACCCGATGACACGGCGTTCGTCTGGTGGCGGGCGTGGGCGGCCGAGTGCCGGGCGCTGTTTGCCCACGCAGAATGCCTGCTGGCTGGCCGCGATCCCCGCCCTCGGCGAGGCGCCGCCGCCCCCGAAGCGATTCTGGCGGTGGCCGTGGCGGCAGAGCCAGCGCCCCGATGGCCGGCCGCTGGCGCCGACGGAGGAGTTCCTCTCGTGATCGTCGGATTGGGCGTCGACGCGGTGGACATCGCGCGGGTTGACCAACTGATCGCCCGGCACCGTGATCGAGTCGTCTCGCGTCTGTTCACCAAGCGCGAAGCGGCATACGCCTGCTCGCGCCCGGATCCGATCCGGCACTATGCGGCGCGGCTGGCCGCGAAAGAGGCCGCCTACAAGGCCCTGGCAGGCAACGATCTCGCCCGGTCGATCGGCTGGCGGGAGATCGAGGTCGTTCCCAGTGGCGATGGGTCGCCCACCCTGGCGCTGCACGGACGTGCGGCGCGCCGCGCGACCGAGATCGGCGCCGGCCGGGTCTGGGTCTCGCTGACCCACAGCGATAGCTCGGCCGTCGCCGTCGTGATCATCGAGGCGCCGTAGCGCGTCGCGGTCGTCGCGGTCGTCGCGGTCGTCGCAGCCGTCGCGGTCGTCGCAGCGGACGCCTTCGCCCCCAGTCCGGCGCCGCCGCTACCCAGCTTGAGCGATTACCGATAAATTCGATCGGAATGCATTCCGCAACCCATCCCCGCCGGCCGCCGATGGCGTGGGCCGCATCCGTCGCATGCGCGGCGGTGATGGCCCTTGCGGGCGCCCGCGCGGCGTGCGCGCAGGACGACCATCCGGCCCAGCGCCTCTCCAGCATTGTGGGAGTGGCTGTCGGCGAATACGCCAAGGGCGTGGATGAGCATGGCAAACTGATCTCTGCCGAGGAGCATTCCGAGGCCACCGGGTTTCTTCGCGATGCGAGCGAGGTGGCTGGACGGCTGCCGGGCAAACGCGCGGAGGTGGCGCGGGCGGTGCTGGATACGCTGATCGTCGCGGCGGACGCGGACCGGCCGCCGCATGAAATCGCGGCGATCTACCGGCGTTTCGCGGCGGCGCTCGGGAGCGAGGGGGCGCTCGAGCTGCCGGCAGGCGGTATCGACATCACTGCCGGCGCGACACTCTACGAACAGAACTGCGCCACGTGCCATGGCGCGGCTGGCCGCGGCGATGGCCCCGCCGCGAAAGGCTTGTCGACGGTGCCTCCGGCGATCGGCACGGCGGCCGAGATGCATGGCGTGAGCCCGGCGCTGATGTATCGCATCGTGTCCGTCGGGGTGCGCGGCACCGCCATGCCGGCGTGGACCGCGATGACGCCATCGCAGCGATGGAACGTGGTGGCATACGTCACCTCGCTCCGCGCGACACCGGCGCAGGTGCATGCCGGCGAGGGGCTCTACTTCCAGCGATGTGCAACATGCCACGGCGCCACCGGCGCCGGGGGCGGCACGTATGCACGAGATCTCACCACGCTGCCGCCCGAGATCGGCCGCCTCGCCTGGCAGGCCGAGCGGAGCGACTCGCAGCTCGCCGAGGCGATCGTGCAGGGCGTGCCGGGATCGGCAATGCCGGCCGCGCGCGATCTGTCCGCGGGCGAACTGGCGAATCTCGTCGCCTACGTCCGGTCGTTGCCCGGCAAGTCGGGACAGAGCAACGCGCTGGTCGCCGCATCGCCGGTGCCGCCGGCCGACAGCTCGAGCGCCGCCGGCATCGCCGCCCACGTGATGGCGCTGGTCAACGAGGCGCTCGTGGATGCGCGCGGCGGCCGCATGAATGATGCGTCGGACCGCGCGTTCGACTCGTACATCGCGTTCGAGCCGCTGGAGACGCCGGCGCGAGCCAAGAACCCGGGCCTCGTGTCGGCACTCGAACGGCAGTTCGCCGACTTCAAGGGAGCCATCAAGATCAGCGACCTGCGCGTCGCGGACCGGGCGCGCGATGCGATCCAGCTCGGTCTCCCCGAGGTCGTGCAACTGACACAGCCGACCGGCGGCGGCTGGAGCGCGTTCCTGCAGTCGTTCCTGATCATCCTGCGCGAGGGGTTCGAGGCGATCCTCGTCGTGGGCGCCGTCGTGGCGTTCCTGCATCAAGACCGGTCATCGCGACCGGCTACCCGCGATCTGGAAGGGCACGGCGCTGGGGCTGCTGGCGAGCGGTGTCACGGCCGTCATTCTCGCCACCGTGCTCCGGGCATTGCCAGCCAGCCGTGAGATTCTCGAAGGCGCGACGCTCCTCGTGGCGGTCGGCGTCCTGTTCTCGGTGAGCTACTGGCTGATCTCGAAGGTCGAGGCCGCGCGATGGCAGCAGTTCATCCGCGAGAAGGTGAACACGGCGCTCGCACATGGCGGCGGCCAGGCGCTGGCGTTCGTCGCGTTCCTCGCCGTGTACCGTGAAGGGGCCGAGACGGCACTCTTCTATCAGGCCCTGTTCAACGAGGGCGGCCACACCGCGGTCCCGCTGGCACTCGGCATCGTCGTCGGATTTGCGGCGCTGGCGCGTCATCTTCACGCTCTTCTACCGTTTCGGCGTGCGAATTCCGCTGCGTCCATTCTTCACGTGACGAGCGCATTGCTCTACTACATGGCGTTCGTGTTCGCGGGCAAGGGCGTCCGTGAGCTGCAGGAAGGGGGCGCCGTGCCGATCACGCTGCTGAGCGGGTTCCCGCACGCCGAGCTGATGGGGATCTTCCCGAGCGTGGAGACGCTGCTCGCACAACTCGTCCTGATCGCGCTTCTGGTCTTCGCGCTGGCGAAGACGTTCTGGCCCAAACGCTCGGTGACGCTTCCGACGGTGGCGGCAGGGGCGGGAGACAATGGGACCACTTCCGCGGTGCCGCGTGCCGCAGCGGCCGGTGACATCGACCAGCGCCTCGGCGCTCTCCAGTCCGCGATCGACGCCCTGCACCGGCGGGTCGTCGCGATGGAGGAGAAGGCCGGCAGCCGCTAGTCAGGCCGGAGAGGCGACGATTCCGGGAGTTTTCGGCGTCACGTTCCGGCGGGCGTACATCCATGCCGCGCCGCCGAGCGCGAAGGCGATTGCGATCACCTGGGCGGTGGTGAACGCCCCGAAGAACCGGTCATCCTTGGCGCGGAAGAACTCGATGATGAAGCGCTCGACGCCCGCGAGGACGCAGTAAACGCCGAACAGCCAGCCCTCCGCGTGCTTGTGGTTCCGGAAGCGCCAGAGGACGAGGAACATCAGCGATCCGAGCGCGACCTCGAACAGTTGCGTCGGATACACGCTCAGGACTTCGGCGGGCGGAATGCCGATCGGAATCCGGACGTGGAACAAGTCCGCCAGGTTGGCAGCGGTCGATGGCGGCGCGCCTTCCGGAAACGCGACGGCGAAATGCGAATGCCACACGCGTCCATAGTCATCGCCAACCGCCCAGCAGCCGGTGCGGCCGATCGCGTACGCTGCCGCCAGGCCGGGGGCGGCCGCATCGCTGATCCGCGTGAACTTCCAGTGCCGGACGCGCATCAGTCCCGCGGTCGCCAGGATGCCGCCGACGAGTCCGCCCCAGAAAACAAACCCGGCGCGGTGGAACAGATTGCTGATGTCGCCCGTGAGGATCGCGTAGTAGATCTTCGCACCCAGCAAGCCGCCGATGACCGCCGCGAAGACACAATCCGATGTGACACTCGGGTCGTGCCCGCGCTCCTCGAGAATCTCGCCGGACGTGATTTGCGCGATCAGGAATGCCAGCAGCACCGCGACACCGAAGCCGGTGAACTGGAAGGATCCGATGTCGTACGAGAAGGCGTGATGGACGAACGGATGCAGCAGCGAGCGGAGATCGGACACAGGCGACCCGGAGAAGGAACGAGAAGGAAAAGCTACACCGGGACTACGCGGCGCGGAGACCGGGCAGCCCGGCCGTCGCGTAGGCATTGAGACTCAACATGCCGAGGTCGCCGCGAGCCAGGCGAAAGAGACCTGCGCGGGCGATCATGGCGGCGTTGTCGGTGGCGAGGCGTGGGCTGGGTGTGAACACCGTCGCGCCGAATGTGTCCGCTTCCTGCCGGAGTGCCGCCGCAAGGGCGCGGTTGCAGGCGACGCCGCCACCGACGACGATGCGGGTGCGCGCGTACGCGCGAGCAGCCCGCGCGGTCTTCGCGACCAGCGTTCCGATCACGGCGTCCTGAAATCCGCGGGCGATGTCGGCGCGCCTCTGCACCGGGGCGCCGGCGCCGCCCGCCCCATCCTCGACGGCGTGCAGAACGGCAGTCTTGATGCCGCTGAACGAGACGTCGAAGTAGTCCGCGTCACCGGGGCGCTGGTTCTGGCGCAGCATCGGCCGGGTAAACGGGTAGCGGCCGGGGACGCCCTCGAGGGCGAGCGCCTCGACATGCCGCCCGCCGGGATAGGGGAGCCCAAGCAGCTTGCCGACTTTGTCGAATGCTTCGCCGGCGGCGTCGTCTCGCGTGGCGCCGAGCAAGCGGTAATCACCCCAGGCTGCGACATCAATCACCATGGTGTGGCCGCCGGACACCAGCAGTGCCGTAAATGGGGGGACCGCGTCCGCGTGCTCGAGCGCGGCCGCGAACAGGTGGCCCTCGAGATGGTGCACGGGGACCAGCGGGCGGCCGGTCGCAAACGCCAGCGCTTTCGCGTAGCTGACGCCGACGAGAAGCGCGCCGACGAGCCCGGGCGTGTAGGTGACGGCGATTGCATCCACGCCATCCGGCGCCAGGCCGCCTTCTTCGAGCGCGCGCCGGACGACCGGCACGATGCTCGTGAGGTGTGCGCGCGACGCGATCTCGGGGACCACGCCTCCGAACACGGCGTGGGCATCCTGCGAGAGGATCACGAGCGAGCGCAGGACGGCGTCGTCCCCCGTGCCTTCCACGACGGCGGCGGAGGTCTCATCACATGACGTTTCGATGCCCAGCACGCGAGTCACGGGCGTCAGGGCGACGGCGGCCGGCCGTTGAAGTGCGTGAACAGCCAGAGAGCGATCGCGAGGAAGAGTGCAACGGCTTTGTAGCCGAGGCGCTGGCTGACGGCGGCGGCCAACCGCCGGCGGAGGGTCAACACGCGCGGCATCATCCCGCCGGTTCCCGCAGGAGTTGCGCGATCAGGGCCTGGTTGCCCGGAGAGCCCCAGTCATCGGCCCCGATCACTTTCTTGCGGATCACGCCATCGCGCGCGATCACGAACGTCTCGGGCACGCCGGTCGTCTGGTAGTCGTGCTCGATCGCGCCGGTCGGGTCGTGAAGGATCTCGAACGTGAGTCCATAGCGCTGCGCGAAGGTGCGGATCGCGGCGTCGCTGGCGGTGTCATCGACGCTCATGGCCACGATCCGCAGTCCCCGAGGCGCGTACGTCTTCTGCAGGACCTCGAGGGATGGCATCTCCACGCGGCACGGGATGCAGTACGTCGCCCACACATTCAGCAGCACGACGTCGCCGTGATAGTCGGCCAGCGTCCTTTCCCGCTGGCGGCCGTCAACCGTCGCGCCTCGGAATGCCGGAGCGTGCGAGCCGACGGACACGAGCATGAACTGCCGGCCGACGACGCGGTCCAGGACGACCAGCGCGAGGGCGAGCGCCCCCACCACGGCCGCCGTCACGGCCCACTGGCGCCGCAGTGTCATGGCCGCTCCGCCCCGATCAGACGGTCAAGCGGCATTGGTCACGCAGCGCGCGGATCTCGGCCGCCGCGTCGTGTGCCGCGAAGATCGCGTTGCCGGCCACGAACGTGTCGGCGCCTGCCCGCCAGCAGCCGGGAATGGTTTCCCGGTTGATGCCGCCGTCGACTTCGAGGGCCGCCCGGCTCTCAGCGGCGGACAGCATCGCCCGCGCCCGGCCCAATTTGCCGATCGAGTGGGGGATGAACTGCTGGCCGCCGAATCCCGGATCAACCGACATGATGAGCAGGATGTCGAGGATGGCGGCGACGTCGCGCACCGATTCCAGCGAGGTGCCGGGATTGACGGCCACACCGGCCCGGCAACCCAACTCTTTGATGCGCACCACTTGCCGGTGAAGATGCGGCGCCGCCTCGGCGTGAATGCTGAGGCTCGTCGCGCCGGCCTGTGCGAAATCGTCGAAGTACTTCTCGGGTTCGACCACCATCAGATGCACGTCGAGTGGCAGATCGGTGAGACCTCGCACGGTCTCGATGAATCGTGCGCCGAACGTGAGATTGGGCACGAAGCGCCCGTCCATCACGTCGAGATGGATCCAGTCGGCTCCTCCGGCCTCGCAGATCGCCACCGCGTCGGCGAGCCGAGCCCAGTCGGCGCTGAGCAGCGAGGGGGCGATGCGGACGGTCATGGGCGGGCGCTCACGGTGAATGCAACCCGCGCGAGACCGTCAGCGCAACCGCGGAGCCCGCCCCGACAGCGGTCCCTTCCGTGGGGCTCTGCGAGGTGACAACGCCCTCGGGTTCGTTGGACGTGGAATCCAGTTTCGCGGTCTGAGCCGTGAGGCCCAGTTGTTCGAGCGCCGCGCGAGCCTCACCGAACGGACGCCCCACGAGATAGGGTACCTCAATCGTGGCCGGACCAGCGCTCACCACGAAGGCGACACTCGAAGGGAGAATCAGCGCCGTCCCGGCGGCCGGCGACGTGGTCATCACTTCGCCGCGCGGCAGGGGACTCTCGTGCTCGGACACGCTGCCCACCTCCAACCCCACTTTCTCGAGGGCGAGCTGTGCCGCTTCGCGATCCATCCCGACGACGTTGGGGACGTTCATCCGCCGCTGGCCGGCGCTGACATCGATCACGATCCGTGTTCCTTTGGCGGCGCTGGTCTCGGGTCCGGGCGTCTCGGTCAGCACCGTGGACTTGGGCGAGCCAACGTTGAATCGCGATTCGCCCTGCTGGGCACGGAATCCCGCCGCGGTGAGACGGGTCGCTGCCTCGTCGAAGGTGAGACCGAGCACGTTTGGAATTCTCGCTTGCTCAGGCTGGCCGCCGACCGGAAAGACAACGAGAAGAACGAACACGTACGCGAGCGCGAACCCGCCCACAGCGACGGCGACATACGGGGCGAATCGTCGGGCGAATGACTCCAGACTCAAGCGCCAGCTCCGCCGGCCCGGCGGAGTCGTGCCGCGAACGCGCCGTCCACCGCGTGGCGCTGCGGGAGCGTCCGCAGCCGTCCGGCGTCGAGCACGGCCGCGGGCACCACTCCGTCCGGCGGAGGCTCGAGCACCCAATCGGGATGATCGGCGAGGAAACTCTCGATCTGAGCGTCGTTCTCTTCGATCTCGAGGGAGCACGTCGAGTAGATCAGCAGGCCGCCCGGGCGCACGATCCGCGACGCCGCGCGGAGCAGGGCGCGCTGCATGGCCGCCATCACCGCCAGATCGGACGGCTTGAGCCGCCACCGTGCATCGGGGTGCCGCCGGAACGTCCCGGTGCCCGTGCAAGGGGCATTCGAGCAGGACGGCGTCGGCCGGCGCGAACGGCGGCGACATTGCGTCGGCGACCACGCTGACCACATTGCGCGCCTCCACCCGCCGCAGGTTGCCGCGTAGCCGCTGCTCGCGCGGCACGGAACGGTCGGCGGCGACGACCAGGCTCGCCGTTCTCGAAAGCTCGAGCGCCTTGCCGCCCGGCGCGGCGCACAGATCCACCACGAGAGTGCCGGGCGCCACGCAAGCGTATTGCGTCACCAGCGTGGCCGCGGGGTCCTGCACGAAGAAGAGCCCCTGGCGGTAGGCGCCGAGCTCAGTGAGCGCCGGCGTTACGCGAAGCTGGATGCTGTCGCGCACAAACGGTGCCTCTTCGTGCTGCACGCCGGCTGCTTCCAGCATGGCTTCGAGCTGCTCCCGCACGATGCCGTAGGGACGAAGGACGACTGGCGCCTCGGCATTGTTGGCCTCGAGCAGCGCGGCCGCTTCTTCGGCGCCCCAGCGCGCCACCCATCGCGCGATCAGCCATCGTGGATGCGAGAAGGCGAGCGCGAGGGCGTCCAGCGGATCGGTCGGCGGGATGGCGTCCAGCGCCGGCGGGGCTTCGGCCCGCTCGCGATCGAGACGGCGGAGCACCGCGTTGGCGAGGCGGCTCGCGCCGATGCCATGCCGCCGCTTGGTCAACTCGACCGTCTGAGCAATTGCCGCGTATGCCGGCACGCTTCCCATGTGCAGCAACTGGTAGGCGCCGAGCCGCAGCAGATCGGTGACATCCGCGTCGAGGCGAGCCAATCCGCCGCGTACGCGAGTCAGGAGCAGTGAATCGATCCACGCGCGCCTGCGGAGCGTTCCGTACACCAACTCCTGTGTCCACCGGCGGTCACGGGCATCGAGTCGTCCCGCACGGCGGTCGAACGCCGCATCCAGCAACTCTCCTCCTCGCAGATCAGCCAGGACGTCGGCTGCCGCCACGCGCGAGTCGGTGATTCCACCGACAGGAACCCGAGGCAGACGCGCCGGAGGCGGGGCACCCGTCCCTCCGGGGTGGTCCGCATCCGGCGCGGCACCGGCTGGAGGTCCGGCTGCCGTGGCCCCCGCACTGTCGGCGGGCATCACGAAGCGAATGGCGCCCGAGCTCGGGCCCGCGCCGCCGCCGGGCGGTTTCTCGGTCATCCGAGCATTCCCGTGCGTGGGCGATGATGGTACGGCGACTTCGCGCCGCGGCATGCGTCCGGCGAGAAAGCGTGTCGTCCCGCGTCCACGGCGTGCCGCATCGCCGTCGCCATGCGGACCGGATCCTGTGCCGCCGCGATACCCGTGTTCATCAGCACGCCGTCGACGCCCTGCTCCATCGTCGACGCAGGCGTCGGAAGCCGTGCCGACGCCAGCGTCGACGATCACCGGCACGCTGAGCCGGTGCTTGATCGTGCGGATCGCGTAGGGATTGAGCAGTCCGAGTCCCGATCCGATCGGCGACGCGAGCGGCATCACGGCCGACGGCGCCCGCATCCTCGAGCCGGAGCGCGGTGATGAGGTCGTCGTTCGTGTAGGCCAGCACCTCGAAACCCCTCGGCCGCCAGTGTCGCGTGTGGCCTCGACCACGCCGACGGGATCGGGGAGCAGCGTCTGCTCGTCGGCGATGACCTCGAGCTTCACCCACTCGTTGAATCCCGCCGCGCGAGCGAGCCGCGCGTAGCGGATCGCATCGCTGACCGAGTAGCAGCCGGCGGTGTTGGCGAGCAGGAAGTACCGCGATCGGGATCGAGGTGATGCGAGGATGCTCTCATCCTTGGAGCGGTCGAGATCGACGCGTCGCACGGCGACCGTCACGACTTCGGCGCCCGACGCCTCGATGGCCTCCCGCATCATCTGCGCGTTCGACGCGTACTTGCCGGTGCCGACCATCAGGCGCGACCGAAACGCCCGGCCCGCGATGGTGAGAGGTGCCTCGGCGGCAGAGAGCTCGGCAAGTGATGTCACGGCGGTCACCACAGGTCAGCCACCCCCAACAAAATGAACGAGCTCGACGATGTCGCCGGTGTGCAGCACGTGCGCCGGTGTGGAGACGCCAGGCCGGAGTATCTGCCCATTGTGTTCAACGACGATCATCCGAGGGTCGAGGTCCAATTCGCGGAGCAGGTCGCCGACCGTGGCCGCATTGGCCATCGTCCGGCGCTTTCCGTTGACCGTGATCTCGACGCGCCCCGCGGCGAAATCCGGGCGCTCCGCGAAGGCCACGGCCGTCCGCTCACGCTCCGCCGCTGGGTCCTGTGCTTTGGACGGCGTCATGGGCCGAAAGATACTCGGCGGCGGCGGATTCGGCATCGTCCGCGCGCCAGATGCCGCGGATCACGGCTACACCGTACGCGCCATGCTGGCGCAGCTCGCCGATGTGCGTGGGACGTACACCACCGATCGCGATCACGGGCAGCGTGGTGGCCGCAGATACGTCGTGGAGCATGCCGGCGCCGCGCGCGGCGTCACCGGCGTGGGACGGCGTGTCGAACACGTGCCCGACGACAAGCCATGATATGCCGCTGCCATCGGCCGCCTCGCGCGCTCCCTCCGGTCCGTGCACACTCAGGCCGAATGCGGGCTGCGGCGTTCCGGGGGCGGTCGCGCGCACCGCGCGCACGGCATCGGCCGCGTCCATGGATCGCGAGGTGAGCTGGATCCCCCGTGCGCCGGTCGCCAGCGCAATGTCCACCCGGTCATTGACGACGAGCCACGCGCCCGTCGATTCCTGCAGGGCCGCCAGTGCGGCGGCGAGCTGGTGCAACCGGCGTGACGTCACCGCCGACGCTCGCAGGTGAATGGCGCCCCGGGGTCCCAGCGCGCGCATCACGCCAGATGCACGAGTGAGAAAATCGTCCCGCGTGATGATCTCGTCGGTGGTGACCGCGTGTACGACGGGGAGCGCGGTCACGCGCCGAGGCGTTGGCCGGGGCTGATCCCGCGACCCCGGGCCCAGTCGGCGGCACTCATGAGCGGGCGACCCGCGGGCTGCACCTGGGCGATGCGGATTGCCCCGCTCCCGCAGGCCACGGCCATTCCGTCGTCGTCGATGGCGAGTATGGCGCCATGGGGCGCTGGGGCATACTCCAAGGTGCCGGATCCCGGCAGCAGTTGCGCGCCGAAGAGCTTGACCGGTCCGGCCGCAGCCGTCGTGACGGCGCCGGGCCGGGGATCAACGGAGCGGACCATCTGAGAGATCTCGGCGGCAGGCCGCGCCCAGTCTACCGTGACCGCCCCCGGGGCCGGCTTCGGCGCGTAGGTGGCCAGCGCATCATCCTGCGGCGTCTCGCGCGCGGCGCCGATCTCGATCAGCGCCAGCGTCTCGATGAGTGCCTGCGCGCCCAGCTCCGAGAGCCTGAGAGAGAGTTCACCGTACGTCTCGTCGGAGGCGATCGGCGTGGGGATGCGGAGGATCACGGGGCCGGCGTCGAGGGCCGGAACGACCCGCATGACCGAGATGCCGGTCTCGCCGAGCCCTTGCCGAATGGCGGCCTGGATCGGTGCGGCGCCACGGAGGGCGGGCAGGAGTGATGCGTGCACGTTGAACGTGCCCTGGCGTGGCACGCCGATCACGTCGGGCGTCAGAATGTGGCCATACGCCACCACGATGGACGCATCCGGCCGCAGCGCGCGGATGTCCGCGAGAAACTCCGGGCTGTTGGCGCGGGCCTGGAGCACCGGGATCTTTTCGGCGGTGGCGATCTGCTTGACCGGCGACGGGATGAGATGCGAGCGCGAGCGTCCCTGCGGCTTGTCGGGCTGGGTGACGACGCCGGCCACGTCGAAGCCTTCGCCGAGCAGGGCGAGCAACGACGGCGTGGCGAATTCGGGTGTGCCCCAGAATAGGAGTCTCAAACGGCGGCCCGCAGGGGACTGGCTAGCGTCCGGAGCCCGCAAGCCAACAGCCCGCGTGGCTCAAGGCTCCTCGGTATCATCGTGCCGCCCAGCGACGACAGACACCGGCACGACCGTGCGGACCAGCGCCGGATACTTCGCCTTCTGCTCTTCCCATTTGCTGAGGGCGGCGCGCCGTTTGAGGATGCTCAGGTAGTCGATGAAAAGCTTGCCGTGCAAATGGTCGATCTCGTGCTGAAGGCAGCGGGCGAGCAAGTCGGTGCCTTCGATCTCGAACGGCTGGCCGTCGGCGCCGAGCGCGCGAACGACGACGCGCGCCGCACGGTCGACGTCTCCGAACACCTCGGGAATCGACAGGCAGCCCTCTTCGCCGCGTGCCGTGCCCTCCTGCAGCACGATTTCCGGATTGATCAAGGCGATCGGCTGTGGCGGCGCCTTGTCGCGTGCGACATCGATGACGGTCACGCGCTCCAGCCGGCCCACCTGCGGTGCGGCGAGCCCGATCCCGCGTGCCGCATACATCGTGTCGAACATGTCGGCGATTAACCGGCGGACGTCATCGGTCACGGCGGTGACCGGGTTGGTCTCCTGGCGGAGGATCGGGGCGCCGAGGACGTGGATGTCGAGCAGGCTCACTGGTCGCAGTCCCCCGGGATCAGCCGCCAGAACCCGATGTCGCGGCTTTGCCGGTGGTGGCCGTCGAGGCGCCACCGGTGACGACGCGCGCGATGCGTCCCCGCTCGACGACGAGCCGGGACTCGCCCGACTTGATCGTGATCCGGTCGTCGAGTGATGGAGAGCCGTCCGTTCCCGCGGCCTTGATGTAGATGACGTCCCCGACGATCCCGCCCGCCGTGACGACCTCGTCGCCCTTCTTCACGCCGAGCATCAGCTCTTCGAGTCTCTTCTTCTGCTGCTGTTGCGGGCGAAGAAGCACGAAGTAAAAGATCGCGAAAATAGCCGCGTACATCAGCAGTTGCGGCGCAGCGGCGGAATTCATGGGATCATCTGGGGTGGAAGGGCGGAGCCGGGATCACGCCGCGCCCGGCGCGCTGTCGGGCGGTGCGGCGGGAAAGGGAGTCCCGGCCACAATGGCCGCGCGCGCGGAGCGGACGAGCGACGTCAGGAAATCTACATTGTGCAGGGACAGAAGGCGTGGACCCAGCATCTCGTCCGCCGCGAACAGGTGCCGGATGTAGGCGCGCGAAAAACGGCTGCATGTCGGGCACGCGCATTCGGCGTCCAGCGGGCGCCCGTCGTCGCGAAAATCGGCCCGCCGGACATTGACGCGGCCAGCGCTCGTGAACGCGGTCCCGTTTCGGCCCATTCGGGTGGGCGCCACACAGTCGAAGAGGTCCACGCCGCGCTGAATGCCGGCGAGGAGGTCGCCTGGAAATCCGACTCCCATCAGATACCGCGGGCGATCGCGCGGGAGAACCGCATCCACGGCTTCGACCATCGCGTAGGTGTCCTCCTTGGATTCGCCGACCGACAGCCCTCCAATGCCGTAGCCGGACCACGGTCCGAGGCCGGTAATCGTCTCGGCCGCCGCCTGGCGAACCGAGGCGTGGATGCCGCCCTGGACGATGGGGAACAGGGTCTGGCGAAATGCCGGTTGGCCGGCCGAGAGACGGCCGAACGCGTCGCGACAGCGGATCAGCCACCGAATGCTGCGCTCCGACGCATCTCGTGCCACGTCGAGGCTCGATTGGCCGGGAACGACGTGGTCGAACTGCATGATCACATCGGCGCCGAGATTCTGTTCGATGCGCATCACCGACTCGGGAGTGAACCGGCGCCGCGATCCGTCCAGGTGGCTTCTGAAATCGACACCATCCTCGTCGACCGTGCGCAGCGTCTCCAGCGAGAACACCTGAAATCCGCCGGAGTCGGTGACGATAGGTCCGTCCCAGCCCATGAACCGGTGGAGGCCTCCCAAATCGCGGATCACCTCGTCGCCGGGCCGGAGATGCAGGTGATAGGCGTTGGCGAGGATCATCCGCGCGCCGGCGGCATGGACTTCCGCCGGATCGAGCGCCTTGATGGTGGCGAGGGTGCCGACCGGCATGAATGCCGGCGTTTCGACGGGGCCGTGTGGTGTCATGAACACGCCCGCGCGCGCGCGCCCGGCGGTCGCGGTCACGGAAAACGCGAAGGGGTCCGCGGGAGTTGTGTGTGTCACGTGACCAGCATGGCGTCGCCGTACGAGAAGAACCGGTAGCCGCCGTCCACGGCCTCGCGATACGCCCGCATCGTCAGGTCATACCCGGCGAACGCGGCCACGAGCATGAGCAGTGTCGAGCGTGGCAAATGAAAGTTGGTGATGAGCCGGTCCACGGCATTCCACGCGAACGGTGGACGGATGAACAGCCGTGTCTCGCCGCTACCTGCGGTCACGTGGCCGGCCTCCAGGGCGGCACTTTCCAGCGTCCGCGCGGTGGTGGTGCCGACCGCCCACACCCGGGCGCCCCGGCTACGTGCGGCCGCTACGGCGTGTGCGGTCTCCGGCGGGACACTGTACCACTCTTCGTGCATTCGGTGCTCCGCGGGATCGTCCGTTTCCACCGGTTTGAACGTGCCGGCACCGACGTGGAGGACGACATCGGCGCGCTCGACGCCGCGATGCGCCAGTGTTTCGAGCATGCCGGGCGTGAAGTGCAGGCCAGCCGTCGGCGCCGCAATCGATCCGCGCTCGCGTGCATAGACGGTCTGATAGCGGTCCGCATCGATCGCCGTGTCGGCACGGGTGACGTAGGGCGGCAGCGGCACGTGCCCGTACCGGTCGATCGCCTGATCCACGGGCAGATCGGTACGAAGCCGCACGATGCGCGTGCGGCGCTCAGTCACCTGCTCGACCTCGACAGACAGCTCGGGCGAGACGGTGATCACCCGGCCCGGCCCGAGTTTGCCGCCGGGTCGCACGAGTGCCTCGAAGCGGTCGTCGCCCTGCGGCTTGAGGAGCAGCACTTCGGCAGGTGCGCCGGATCCATCGCGTGTCCCCAGGAGCCGGGCGCGAAAGACACGCGTCGTGTTCAGGACCAGGACGTCACCAGGCGGGATGAGGTGTCCGACGTCGCGAAATGTCCGATGGGAGATCGAGCCGCTGGCCCGGTCCAGGACCATCAGGCGGCTCGCGTCGCGCGGATCGGCCGGCATCTGCGCGATCCGGTCGGCCGGCAGCGTGAAGTCGAAGTCGGACGTGCGATACATGGCGGCCGGCGGAATGAATTGGAGGCGATCAGCGCGTGGACGGCCGCGCGTGGACGGCCGCGCGTGGGCGGCCGCGCGCTCAGGGCAGCGCGCTAGTCGCCAAACAGTTCCGGCTGCGCGATCCCGGCGGGGGCCGCGTACCCGAAGTGCCGGTACGCCGGCGCTGTGGCCATGCGTCCGCGTGGCGTGCGATTCAGGAACCCGTTCTGCACGAGGAACGGCTCGTAGACTTCCTCGATCGTGCCCTGATCCTCACCGACGGCGGCGGCGATCGTGCCGATCCCCACGGGGCCGCCATCGTACTTCTCGATGATGGTACGGAGGATGCGGGAGTCCATGTCGTCCAGCCCGAGCTGGTCGACATCGAGCATCTGCAGCGCGCTCTGCGCCACGCTCTGGCTGATCGTCCCGTCGGCTCGCACCTGCGCGTAATCCCGGACGCGGCGGAGCAGCCGGTTCGCGACCCGGGGCGTGCCGCGCGCGCGCCGCGCGATCTCGGCGGTGCCTCCCGCATTGATCGCTACCTTGAGCACGTCGGCGGTGCGGCGCACGATCGTCTCCAGATCCGCCGCCGGATAGTAGTTGAGACGCTGCTCGATACCGAACCGCGCGCGCAAGGGCGGCGTCAGCATGCCGAGCCGGGTCGTCGCGCCGATGAGCGTGAACCGCTCGACCGGCATGGTGATGGTCTGCGCCTTGGGGCCGTCTGACAGCCGGATCTCGATCTTGAAATCCTCCATCGCCGGGTAGAGAAACTCCTCGATGATCGGCCGGAGACGGTGGATCTCGTCGATGAACAGCACGTCGCCGGCGCGGAGATTGGTCAGCGTGCCGACCAAATCCCCGGGCTTTTCCAGTGACGGGCCGGATTTGGTGTGGATGTTGACGCCCAGCTCGCGCGCGATGAGCTCGCCAAGCGTGGTCTTGCCAAGGCCTGGCGGGCCAAAAAACAGCGTGTGATCGAGCGGCTCGCGGCGGACGATGGCCGCATCGATGTAGATCCGGAGCGAGTCTTTGACCTTGGGCTGCCCGATGAACTCCGCGAGACGCTGGGGCCGGAGCGAGAGTTCGACCGGCCCTTCTTCGGGCAACTCATCAGGCGTCGTGATCTCGTGGCGAGGCATATCTCCCGGGCGTCCCGCAGCGCGCGCCGGCGCGGTGGCAGTCATGGGATCGAATATATGCCGAATGAACGCCGAAAAGGCGAGCGAGCGGCTCAGCGCTTGGTGATGACGGCCAATGCACTGCGGATGAGATGCGGCACCGATCCGTCGCCGTCGCCGGACTCGAGCACGCCGCGAACTGCGCGCTCGGCGTCCGCCCGGCCATAGCCGAGCCGGAGCAGGCCGAGAATCGCGTCCTCGGCGGCAACCGTCGGGGGTCGCGCGCCCGGCCCGCGATCGCGAGCGGCCGCCGCGTACAACTCGTCCAGTTTGTCCGCGAGATCGAGTACGAGCTGTTCGGCCTTCTTGCGCCCCACACGCGGCACCGTCTGCAGCGTCGCGATGTCCCGGTCCCGGATGGTCTGGATCAGCCGGTCGGCGGAGAGGGACGACAACAGGCCGAGCGCGAGCGCGGGACCAACGCCTTTGGCAGCGAGCACCGCCCGGAATACCTGGCGCTCGTACGGAGTGGAAAACCCGAACAACTGCCAGGCGTCTTCTCGCACGACGAGGTGCGTGTGCAGCGTAACGGGATCGCCAACAGGCGGCAGCGACTCGAAGACAGGTAGCGGGATCGCGATGTCATACGCCACGCCGCCCTCGGTCATGACGTCGGCCCGGTCGATCTCCTTGGCGACCAGGCGGCCGGTGACCTGGCTGATCACGCGCGGGCCATGCTCGGCGAAGGGAGCCGCACGGCGGCCAGCCGGATCGGCGGGCCTTCGAGGCAATACGTGAGCGCGGCGGCCACGCCGTCCGCTGCGTCGCTCGGATGCGGCGCGGATTTCAGGCGCAACAGGCGAGTCAGCATGAACTGCACCTGCTCCTTGGTGGCCCCGCCGGATCCCGCTACCGCCTTCTTGATCGTCGCGGGCGGAAACTCGTGGATCCCGATGCCGGCCTGGGCACCCGCGAGCAGAATCACGCCGCGTGCGTGGCCGAGGACCACCGTCGTGCGCACATTGCGTGCGTAGAAGACGTCTTCCACGGCGAGCACATTGGGGTGGTGCCGTTCGATGAGCGCGGCGACGCCCTCATAGATGGCCCGCAGTCTCGCCGCGAGCGGATCGCGCGGGAGCGTGCGGATCACGCCGCATTCCACGAGGACCGCGCGTCGCGGCCCCTCCACCTGGCGCAGCACACCGTATCCGGTGGTAGCCGTGCCCGGGTCGATCCCGAGGATGGTCACGCACTCGCCATGTCGGCCACATCCATGTCGAAGTTCGCGTCCACTTTCTGAACGTCGTCCAATTCGTCGATCTCCTCGAGCAATCGGATGAGCGACTCGGCCGTCTTCCCTTCGACGTGGACCGTAGTCTTGGGCAGCCACGCGATCTCGCTGCCGGCGACTCGCATGCCGTGGCTCTCGAGTGCCCCGCGCACGGCGTGCACGGCGGCGGGATCGGTGGTGACGACGAACTGCTCGTCATCGCGGCGCACGTCCTCGGCGCCGGCGTCGAGTGCCGCTTCCATCAGCGCATCTTCGTCGTGCGCCGCGGCGTCGAGCGTCACCAGGCCCTTGCGATCGAACATCCAGGCGACGGAATTGGTGGCGCCGAGGTTGCCGCCGCCACGCGACAGCTTGTGCCGGATCTCGGCGACCGTGCGCGTCGGATTGTCCGTGACCGCCTGGATCATGAGCGCGACCCCGCCCGGGCCGTAGCCCTCGTACATGACCTCCGTATACTGGACGCCTTCGAGCTCCCCGGTGCCCTTCTTGACGGCGCGCTCGATGTTGTCTTTGGGCATCGATGCCGCGCGGGCCAACTCGATCGCGGTGCGGAGGCGCGGGTTACCGGCGGGGTCGCCGCCGCCCTGCTTCGCGGCCACGGTGATCTCGCGGATCAGCTTCGTGAAATGGGCGCCGCGCTTGGCATCGGCAGCGGCTTTGTAGTGCTTGATCTGCTTCCACTTGCTGTGACCGGCCATGAGAAGGGCGGTGGGCGGTGGTCGGGTCCTGGCAACCCGCGTGGAAAGCGGCAGCGAGCAGGTATCGCGGCTCGTTGGCGTTTTAGCTGACGCCCCAATATACGACCTGCCAATACGACCCGCCGCGAATTCGTGGCTCGTCCGATCGCGACCGCCGGTGCGCCGGCCTATGGCGCGTCGAGCTCCTTTACGAGTCCGTCCAACTCGCGGCGTGCGGCGCCGTCGAGACACCGGCTGGCCACATCGGTGAGCGCGCGCACGGCGGCTGCCAGGGCCGCGCGGTCATCACGGCCCGAGGCGTCGATCACACGGGCCAGGGGACCACGCGCCGGGGCGGGCACCGCGACGGCCGCGAGCCAAGCGCGCGCGCCTGCGGCGCGCGCCGCGCGGGCGTCCGCGGGGAGTGGTACGGGCAGGAGTGCGGCCGACGCGAGGCGTGCCGCGACAAAGGCGGCGACCGCCACCTCGCGGTCACCCCCGAGAGCCCGCCGGCCCGCGAGTCCCGCGAGCGCACGGAAGCGGAACACGGGCGCCGCCAAGCCGTACGGTGGGAGAGTGGCCAACACCTACAGGAATATGGAGAGCAACGGTACATTCCGCACGAGATGCCCCCGTTGCCAGCCCCGCCTCCGCTGACCAAGGCTCCGCCAGCGCGGAAGGCCGTCTTGTGGGTCGATGACGAGGCGGACCTGCTGGAATCCCATCGGATTTTTCTGGGTGAGAGCGGGTACGACGTCGAGATGGCGAGCAACGCCGACGACGCCATCGAGTTACTCCGCCGCCGGGCGTTCGATGTCGTGCTGCTGGACGAGCAGATGCCCGGCAAGCGTGGCCTGGAAGCCTACCGGGAACTGCGAGAGCTCGCGCCCAACGTGCCGGTCGTGATGGTCACCAAGAGCGAAGAGGATGCCACGCTCACGGAGGCCATCGGTGCCAACGTCCGCGACTACCTGACCAAGCCGATCAATCCGCGCCAGGTCCTGGCCGCCGTGCGCCGCATCCTCGACGGGCCACGCATTCGCCAGCAGGCGATGGCGCGCCGGTTCGTGGAGCGGTTCCGCGCGATCGAGCTCGAACGCGCCCGGCCGCTCAACTGGCGCGGCTGGGTCGAGCGGTACAGCGAGTTGATGGTCTGGGACGTCGAGCTGGCGGCCGCGGGCGAGACCGGGCTGTACGAGTCGCTACGCGGACTCTACGCGGACATGCATCGCGAGTTCGCGGCGTACATGGCGGTGGCGTATCCGTCGTGGCTCGAGAATCTGGAGGGGGACCGGCCGCCGCTCTCCGTGGACGTCATCGGCGAGTTCCTGCTGCCGGTGCTGCAGCGCCACGGCGCCGCCGTCTTCGTCGTCGTCGATTGCCTGCGGCTGGATCAGTGGCTGGCGCTCGAGCCGCTGCTCGCGCCGCTGTTCGACGTGGAAGTGACGCATCACTTCGCGGTGCTGCCCACGGCGACGCCCTATTCCCGGAACGCCCTGTTCAGCGGGCTCTTTCCCGGGGAGATCGCCGCCCGGTTCCCCGACTGGTGGGGGCCTGGAGTCCGCGAGGACGAGACGCTCAATGCGCACGAGCGGGAGTTGCTCGAAGCCCAACTGGCCGAAGCGGGGCACGCGGGGCCGGTACGCTACGCCAAGATCTCGACCGCGGCGGACTCCGACGAGCTGGATCGCCGGCTGAACTCCGCGATCGCGCCCGAGGGCGTGAGTGCGTTCGTGTTCAACTTCGTGGATCTCCTGACTCATGGCCGTAGCGAGTCGGCGATCCTCTACGAAGTCGCGCGTGATGAGATCGCGCTCCGCCAACTGACCGTGCAATGGTTCCAGCGTTCGGCCCTCCTCGGCGTCCTCAAGGAGGCCGCGCGCCGCAAGATCACGGTCGTCCTGACCAGTGACCACGGATCGATCCACTGCCAGACGCCGGCGACTGTGTACGCCAAGCGCGATGCGACCGCCAATCTGCGGTACAAGTTCGGTGAGGATGTGCGCGCCGAGCGATCCGATCAGGCGCTGATGTTTCCCAACGCCGACCGGCTGCGGTTGCCGCATCGCGGGATGGGGGCGCATACGCTGCTGGCGACCGGCGACTCGTTCTTCGTCTATCCGACCAAGCTGCGCGAATACCAGAGCCGGTACCGTGGATCGTTCCTGCACGGCGGCGTGACGCCCGAGGAAATGATCCTCCCCGTGGCGTTGCTCACACCGCGCCGGTAGTCCCAGCCGCCCGTGGAGCGGCGCCAGTGAGTACCACCGCCATACGCCCGCCGTCCGCGGCGCCGGAGCCATCGCCCGGCGCGCCCGCCGCCGCGCGCCTGGCCGCTGCCTCGGGGGCCCGGCCGGCCACGGCGAAGACCGGGATGTACGGGCGGCTTCTCGTCTTTCTCCGTCCGCATCGGGCGCTCATGGCGGGAGCGCTCGCGAGCAACGTCGTGGCGGCGGGACTCGACGGGTTCTCGATGGCCCTGCTGATCCCGTTCCTCAACGCGCTGTTCGGGCAGCAGGCACTCCCGGCGACCGGCGGGAAGCTGACGCGGTTCGTCACGTTCGCGATCGGGTGGCTGCTCGACCCGCAGAACAAGATGCGGTCGCTGGAAAGCGTGATGCTCATCATCCTCGTGGTGGTGTCCGCGAAGAACCTTCTGGTATGGTATGGGGGCCAGCTCGGCGCGAAACTGCAAGAGTTCGTGACCCGCGACATGCGCAACGTGGTGTACGCGCACCTGCAGCGCTTGCCGCTGCCGTACTTCCTGCGAACCAAAGGCGGGCAGATCACGGCCCGCGTCCTCGCGGACACCGATCAGACCAAGTCCCTGATCACCCAACTGGTCACGTCCGGAATCCAGAGCGCCGCGCTCATCGTCGTCGACATGGCGCTGATGTTCGCGATCTCCTGGCGGCTCTCACTGATCGCGCTCATCATCGCGCCCGCGATCACCGGATTTCTGCAGCCGATCCTGCGCAAGTTGCGGAAGAATCACCGCCGGCTCCGGGATGACTACGGCGAGATGCTGAGCGTGCTGCAGGAGATTGTGTCGGGCATGCGCCTCGTGAAGTCGTTCCGCGCCGAGGCGTACGAGGAAGAGCGCTTCGTGCAGGCCAGTGGACAGTATTCGCGGCGGCTGGTCCGGGTCGCAACGCTCGCGCTCCTGTCGCAGCCGATCACCGAGTTCCTGGGCACCGTGGTCCTGGTCGGGCTGCTGTGGTACGGTGCCAAGCTGGTGCTGGTGCAGCGTGTGATGGGTGGCTCGGAGCTCCTGGTCTTCCTTCTGAGCATGATGAAGTTGCTGCAGCCGCTCAAGCAGGTGACGCAGCTCCCCACGGTGGCTCAGGCGTCGCTCGCGTCAGCGGAACGCATTTTCGACATCCTCGATGAGCCCACCGAGCTCGCGCAAGACCGTGGAACGCGAGATGCGCCGGCCGATTTCGGGTCCGTGGCTTTCGACGACGTGTCCTTTGCCTACGATCCGGACGGCGAGACCGTCCTGTCAGATGTGTCGTTCAACGCGCGGCGCGGCGAAGTCGTGGCGCTGGTCGGGGCCAGCGGAGCGGGGAAGAGCACCCTCGTCGACCTGATCCCGCGTTTCGTGCAACCCACGCGAGGCCGCATCCTGCTGGGTGGAGTCGACACCGGCACGATCCGGCTCCCGTCGCTCCGCGCGCTCACCGGGATCGTGAGCCAGGACACGGTGCTGTTCAACGACACGGTGCGGCGCAACATTGCGTACGGGACGGATGACCGGTACACCGACGCGCAGATCGAGAGCGCGGCCCGCGCGGCGAATGCGCATGCGTTCATCACGGAGCTGCCCGACAAATACGAGACGGTGCTCGGCGAGCGCGGCACGCGGCTCTCCGGCGGGCAGCGGCAGCGTCTCGCGATCGCCCGGGCGCTCCTGACCGACCCGCCGATTCTCATCCTCGATGAGGCGACGTCATCACTCGATACCGAGAGCGAGCGTCTCGTCCAGGAGGCGATCGACCGGCTCCTCACGGGCCGCACCGTGTTCGTGATCGCGCACCGGCTGTCGACGATCACGCATGCCGACCAGATCCTGGTGCTCGATCGTGGCCGGATCATCGAGCGTGGCACGCACGCCGAGCTGCTCGCCGCCAAGGGCGCCTATCACCGGTTGTACACCCTGCAGTTTCACGCGGGCGAGGGCGCCGGTAGCACCGACGGCGTAGCCGAGTAGCGCGTGCGCGTCATGTTCTACTACTCCGCGCCGGGCTGGACGGGGAGTGCCCGGGTATTCGTGGCCGCCGCCCGCGGTCTGGCGGCGCGGGGCTATCAGGTCACGTTTGCGTGTCCCGGCGGCGGTTCTGTCGAGGCGCGTGCGGCGGCCGAGGGCTGCGACGTCGTGGCCATCGACACGTCCGGGTCGATGGTGAGCCGCGGATGGCGCCTTCAGCGCCTGCTGACCGAACGCTTCATCGAGACGGTGTTCGTCCACACCGAGGAAGAGCAACTCGACGTGTCTCTCGCGATGCGCATCGCGGCGCGCGGGGGCGTCGTCCGCCGGGTGCCAGCGGGCACGAGGCCCGCGATGGGACGTGCGACCAATATCGCGTTGCGGCTCGCGACGGGCGGGTTCGTGTTCACGACAGATGCGGAGGCGGCCGCGGTGCCCAGGCCGGCACGGGCACGCGATCCCGTCATCGCCGACCTGGGTGTCGATGTGTCGCGGTACGATGAGTTGCGCGCCGTGTCGCTGGTTGCATTGGGCGCAACGAGTCCGGACGCCAAGCTCATCGTCTGTGCCTACGACGAGGGCGGCAAGACGCAGGTCGCCACCGTCTTGCGCACGATGGCGCTCCTCGTGCCCCGCCATCCGGAGCTGCACCTCGCGATCCTGGGCGCTGGATCGACCGATGAGGATCTCAAGATGCACGCGGCGTCGCTGGGGCTCGGACGGCGTGTGACATATCTCGGTGAGCGCGACGACGAGTTCGCGGTGTTGCAGGCGGCGCACCTCGGCTGGGTGGTGGCCACCGAGGACACCGGTGGTTTCACGTCGCTCGATGTCATGGCGATGGGGATTCCGGTTCTCGCCGATCGTGGTACGGTCGCGGCCCGCTACCTGGCGGATGGCATCACCGGCACGTTATTGAACCCGGGTGATACGCCCGGCACAGCTGCGGTCGTGGCGGGATTGCTCGCTCAGGATGACCGCCGCCGGGCGATGGGGAGTGCGGGGCGGGCGCGCGTGGCGCGGGAATACACGGAGTCCGCGATGGTCGGTGCGCTGCAGGGAGCTGCCGACAGTGCGCGCGACCGCACCCGGTGGCAGGCATAGCGTGGCCACCCCGGAGGCGATCCGGCATTCTGTTCATCACGCAAGACTACCCGCCGATGGGCGGCGGGATGGCCCGCCGGCACGTGGAGTTGTGCCGGCGCCTGGCGCCGGAGAATCTCACCGTCTCGACCGTCGCTGCCGACGCCGGTGATGAGGCCGCGGCGGCGGCGCTCGACGCGTCGGAGCCGTATGAAATCGTCCGGCAGCCGTTTCCCTTTCGTGGCGCGAAAACGGTATTCAACCAGGCCCGATGGGCTCGATGGCTCGTGCCGCGCTGCACCGCGCATTCGCCCGCCCGCGGCAGCCCACCGGCCGCGGACATTGTGCATTGCGGCAACATCCGTCCTGCCGGATATCCCACATGGTGGGCGCATCACGTCACCGGAATTCCATATCTCGTCTACGTGTACGGCGGTGATCTCCTTCGGGAACGGCGAAAGCTCCGGACGAGCGCGCTCAAGCGATGGACTGCGCGGCGCATCTTCGAGGACAGCGCCGGGGTCGTGGCGATCTCCGAGTGGAGCGCGGCGCTGGCGATGGATGTGATGCGGTCCGCGGGGGTCAAGAAGCTGCCGCCCATTCTGACGAACGCGCTGGGTACGGACCCGGCGTTTTTCCATCCCGGACGGGACACGGGCAGATTGCGGTCGCGGCTCGGACTCGGGGACTCGGCGCTGCTGCTCACGGTCGCGCGCCTCGTGCCACACAAGGGGATCGATGTCGCACTTCGGGCGATGGCGGCGCTCGCCGGCGAGTGGCCCGCGATGCGGTATCTCATCATCGGGCGTGGTGAGGATGGCCCCCGTCTCGCCGCGATGGCCGAGGCGCTGGGTCTCGCGGACCGCGTGGTATTCGCGGGGGGCATGGCCGACGCTGAGATCGCGGAGGCGTACGCCACGGCGACCCTGTACGTCGGCCTCTCGCGGGTGGACGCCGGCATCAACGCCGAAGGGTTCGGTATCGCCTTCGTGGAGGCTGCGGCGAGCGGCATTCCCAGCGTCGCCGGCGATTCGGGCGGTGTGCGGTCGGCCGTGCGAGACGGACGCACTGGCCTCGTCGTGGCGCCATCCGACGTGGCCGCAGTGGCCGCCGCGATCCGGTCATTGCTCGCGGACCCGTCCCGCCGGGCGGCGATGGGCGCAGCGGGCCGCGCGGACGCGCTCTCGCATTTCAACTGGGACCGTGTCGCGAGCGAGGTGCGGGCGTTCGCGGTGGACGCCGTTGCGGCGCGTCACAACGCGGCCGCGGCACCGGTGGCGGTCTAATGGCGACCATCGCGGACGCGATCGAGTACGGCGCGGCGCGGGCAGCCGTGGCGATACTTGGCTTGATGTCGTGGGATCGCGCCGTATCGGTGGGGGCGCAGATCGCGGCCTTCGGGTATCGCCCGCTGGGCATCCGCCGGCGCGTGGTCGAGACGCAGATCGCGACGGCGTTTCCGGAGTGGACCCATGAGCGCGTGCTCCAGGTCGCGCGGGCGTCGTACGAGAACCTCGGAAGGACGTCCGCCGAGGCGGCGCTGCTCCCGACGCTGACGCCGGAGCGGGTCATCTCCGATGTTCGACGGGCAGGGGGACTGGGACGTGCTGGCGCGGACGCACGCGGCGGGGAAGGGCGTGATCGTCGTCACCGGCCACATTGGCAACTGGGAACTCGCGGGCTCCTACATTGCTGCGCGCGGCATCCCGATCGAAGGCGTGACGCGCCGCATGACCAATCCGATCTTCGACCGCTACCTCACGTCCACGAGAGAGAAAGCCGGACTGGCCGTGATCGCGGACTCGGACGCGGTCCGGCGGATCCCGCGAGCGCTGCGTGCAGGCCATGTCGTCGCGATGGTCGCGGATCAGGGGACGAAAGGGATGGCATCCACCTTCGTTCCGTTCTTCGGCCGGCTAGCCAAGACACCGCGTGGTCCGGGTGTGTTCGCGCTGCGCGCTGGCGTGCCAGTGTTAGCGGGAACCGCGGTCCGGCTGCCGGGCGGGACATACCGCGCGCTCGTCGAGCCGGTGGAGGTCGTGGCGACGGGCGACCGCGAGCGTGATGTCGATGCCGTCGTGGCCAGGTACACCGCAGTGCTGGAGCGCTGGGTGCGGGCATATCCGGAGCAGTATCTGTGGCATCACCGCCGCTGGCGGCGTTCGCCGCCTGCGCCCGGCGAGCAGACGTCCGGTCCGCCCGAGCCGCCGGACGCCGGCGAGGACAGCTAAGTCCGGCCAGGTCCGGCGCACCGCAGGATTCTCAGCCGGCCATCCGGGCCAGCGCGTAGTCGCGCGCGCCCTTGCGCAGCAGGAAATACCCGCCGGGCAGGGCTTCGCTCGCGGCGATGGTGCGGTCGGTGGACGGGAGCTTGCGGCCGTTGACCGAGAGGCCGCCCTGCTCGAGGAGGCGGCGAACCGCGCCCCTGGACGGAGCGATACGCACCGCCAGAAAGAGGTCGAGCGTGTCGAAGGAATCCGCGCGGCTCACCTCGGCGTACGGGATCTCGGCCGCCAGCACCTCCAGTCCGCGCGCCGACAGGGTGCGCGGGTCGCCGCCGCCGAAGAGCGTCTGCGAGACCTCAGCCGCCGTGCGGGCGGCGTCGTCGCCGTGCACGCGTGCCGTGACATTGAATGCCAGCCGCTGCTGGGCTTCGCGCCGCCCAGGGTGGGCGGCCGTTTCAGCGTCGAGCGCCGTGATGTCGTCGCGCGAGAGGAGCGTGAAGTAGCGAAGGTACCGCCCGGCGTCGCGGTCGTCACTGTTGATCCAGAACTGGTAGAACTGGTAGGGCGAGGTGCGCGCCGCGTCGAGCCACACGGCGCCTGCTTCGGTCTTGCCGAACTTGGTCCCAGTCGCGGTAGTCACCAGTGGCAACACGAGTCCGTTCGCCTCGGCGGCGCAGGTGCGCCGAATGAGCTCGATCCCGGCGGTGATGTTGCCCCACTGATCGCTGCCTCCGAGTTGCAGGGTCACGCCGTCGCGGCGATGCAGCTCGAGAAAATCATACGCCTGCAGCAGCATGTAGGAGAACTCCGTAAACGAGATCCCCGCTTCGAGGCGGGATTTCACGGAGTCCTTGGCCAGCATCACGTTGACGCTGAAATGCTTGCCGACGTCGCGAAGGAAATCCACCAACACGAGGGGGCCGAGCCAGTCCGCGTTGTCGCGGACGAGCGCGGCGTGGGGCCGGCGAAATCGAGGAATCGCTCGAGTTGTTTCCGCAGCGCGGCCGAATTCGCCGCGATCTGGTCGCGCGACTGGAGCGGACGCTCGGTGCTCTTTCCGCTCGGGTCGCCGATCAAACCGGTGCCGCCGCCGACCAGAATCACCGGGCGGTGGCCCGCCTGCTGGAGGTGGAGCAGCCCCATGACCGGGACCAGGCTCCCCACGTGCAGACTGTCGGCGGTGGGATCGAAGCCGCAATAGCCAGTGACGGGGCCGGCGGCGAGCGCGTCGGCTAGACGGTCGGTGTGGTCGTATAGCAAGCCGCGCCAGGCCAGTTCATCCAGCAGCGCGGGCACTGCAGCAGGGTCACGCACGCGGGCAAGATATGCGCACGCAATTGCTTGCGCACGCCCGGCCGATGTCTACCTTTCGAGAATGTCGCACCGGGGCCGCGTGTGGCCGGCTCGGGCCGCGCGGGAGCAGTGGCGGATTTCATGGCGGACGAGACCTACGGCGAGGCCCGGCAGCGAAAACTCGAGGAGCTGCTTCGCACCCTCGCGGAGACCATTCGGACACTGGATGCGGCCGGGACCCTCCTGGCCCGGACGAACGAACTCATGGAGTTGATCGGCGACGTGCGCACCGAACTCTTTCACTACGAAGTGCGGGCGACCTACGACACGCCCGAAGTCGCCGAGAACCGGCGCATCGTCTCCGAAGCGGAGAATCAGGAATCCCAATGGAAGCCGACCGACTGGGCGCCGGACGACGAGGAGGGCCAGCCATGGTGACCCGGACCTGGAGTGGCGGAACCCGTGCGGGCGCCGCGAATCCCAAGTCGTTTGTCGGAGTGGTGCTGGTGCTGATCCTGGCCGGAGCCGGCGGCCTCGCGTATCTCGCGAGCCGGCAGCACGCAGGGCCCGCCGCCACGATCGTCGATCCGAACCTCCCGCCGGCGGTGGCGAAGGGCTACACCATGGGGCGCCCGGATGCTCCCGTGCAGATCCTCGAGTTCGCCGATTTCGAGTGTCCTGCCTGCGGGAACTACTCCGTGGTGACGGAGCCCGACGTGCGGAAGCGCGTCATCGAGCCCGGGCTCGCACGCGTGACCTACTACGACTTCCCGCTGCCGCAGCACAAGAACACCATGATGGCATCGGAGGCCGCGGCCTGTGCGAACGATCAGGGCAAGTTCTGGGAGATGCACGACCGGCTGTTCCAGGGACAGACCGACTGGAACACGGAAGCAACCAGCGATCCCGTGAGCGTGATGCAGGGCTACGCGAAGGTGATCGGGCTCGACGTGGACAAATGGCGCTCGTGCGTGGACTCCCGTGTCCACCAGCGCGACATTGACGCCAACAAGGCGGAAGGTGAGCGGCGCCAGGTGAATCAGACGCCGACCTTCGTGATCGGGAACCGGATGGTGGCCGGCTCCCTGACCGATGATCAGATCAAGGCCTACGTCGACAGCGCACGCACGGGCGCACGCACGGGCGCACGCACGGCCGACAACAGCGCCGCGCACTAACGGCAGTGCCCTAGCTCGCCGCTCCGGAAAGCCCGATGGTGACCAAGCGGATGGTGGTCGCGCTGCTGGCGGTGGTGGGGCTTTTTCTCTCCCTCTACCTCACGCTCTACAAATTCGGGTACATCGCGCAGCTCACCTGCGCGGTGGGCTCGTGCGAGCGCGTGCAGACCAGCCGGTGGTCGGTGCTGTTCGGGATCCCGGTCGCCGTCTGGGGCGCCGGCTACTACCTCACGACACTGGGGGTGGCCGTTCTCGCGACGCAGACGCCCGCCGCGGCATCACGCGGCATCACCCGGCTCCTTACGGCAATGACGGGTGCCGGCGTGCTCTTCTCGGCGTATCTCACGTGGCTGGAGCTGTTCGTGATCCACGCGATCTGCATCTACTGTGTGGGATCAGCCGTCGTCGTGACGCTGATGTTCGCGCTCTGCATCGCGGAGCAGATCAGGCCCGATCTCAGGCCCGCTTGATCGACCGCTGCCGCGAATCGGCGTCGTTGATCCGCAGGCGCGGCCGGCCATCTTCGTCCCCGCCGGTGACCGGTTCGGAGTCGCGTGACCGGCGGCGGGTGGCGGTGACGAGGTCCTGGCCCAGCGAGACGAGGGCCCGGGTGGCGATCGTGCCCGCGAGCGGCTCCGGGATGCCCATCACACGGACGTAGGTATCGATGGCCCGGTCGAACGAGATCTCTTCGGCCAGCGTGTCCACGAACATGAGCGCATTGTCGACGTGGGCCCGGATGATCGCTTCTTCGGCGCGCGCCTGCGCCAGCCGGAGCCGGCGTTCCGCGGCTTCCGAGAGCTTTCGGGGGAAAAGCGATTCAGGAAAGAGGCGGCCGAACACATCCATAATATAACTGTTGAGGCCGTCTGGCGTAGGGAGACCGCCGGTTGCTGCGCGATCAGCTTTCCAGCGATTCGTACTGTTCCTTGAGCCCCGCCACGACGGCCGGATCGGCGAGCGTCGTCGTGTCGCCTAGGGCTCGCCCTTCGGCGATGTCACGCAGGAGACGCCGCATGATCTTGCCCGATCGGGTCTTGGGAAGATCGGCCGTAAAGAGGACATCGTCGGGACGCGCAATCGCGCCGATCTTGTCCACCACGTGACGACGGAGCTCGTCGCGCAACTCGTTGGAGGACTGCCGGCCCGGCACGGAGGGTCACGAAAGCCGCAAGCGCGTGCCCCTTGATGTCGTGCTGGCGCCCCACAACTGCCGCTTCGGCCACCGCGGGATGCGAAACGAGCACGGATTCGACTTCCATCGTGCCAATCCGGTGACCCGCCACGTTCAGCACATCGTCGACCCGGCCCAGGATCCAGAAGTACGCGTCGTCATCGCGTTTCGCGCCATCGCCCGCGAAATAGAGGTCGGGCCGCTGCGGCCACTTCGAGAAGTAGGTCTCGGCGTAGCGCGCATCATCGCCCCAGATCGTGCGCAACATCGACGGCCAGGGCCGCGTCATCGCCAGAAAACCGCCGCCCACCGGAATCACATTGCCGGCGCGGTCGAGCAGCTCCGCACTGTAGCCGGGCAGAGCGACCGTGGCGCTGCCGGGCTTCGTCTCGGTGATGCCCGGCAGTGGAGAGATCACGATCGCGCCCGTCTCCGTCTGCCACCACGTATCGACCACCGGGCACCGGTCGCCGCCAATGTGGCGCCGGTACCAGATCCACGCCTCAGGGTTGATGGGCTCCCCCACGGACCCCAGCAACCGGAGCCGCGACAGATCGTGCCGCGCGGGATACGCATCGCCCCACTTCATGAACGCGCGGATGGCGGTCGGGGCGGTGTAGAGCACGGTCACGCCGTGCGTCTCACAGAGGGCCCAGAAACGGTCCTTGTCCGGCCAATCGGGGGCGCCCTCATAGAGCATCGTCGTCGCGCCGTTGGCGAGCGGCCCATAGACGACGTAGGAATGCCCGGTGACCCAGCCGACATCCGCGGTGCACCAGAACACGTCGTCCTCGCGGAGGTCGAAGACGTCCTTGGTCGTCGCCGCGACGCCCGTGAGATAGCCCCCGGTCGTGTGCACGATTCCCTTTGGCCGCCCCGTGGTGCCCGAGGTATACAGGATGTAGAGCACATCCTCGGCATCCATTCGTTCCGGCACGCAGTCGGCGGACGCATTGCGCATCACATCGTGCCACCACACGTCGCGTGGCGGATGGAACGCCGCATCCGCCGCGAGGGCGTCCGGTGTGCGCTGCACGACGACGACGTGCTCGATTGTGGGGCACTCCGCGACCGCGGTATCCGTGTTGCGCTTGAGCGGCACCGGATTGCCGCGACGGTACCCGATGTCGCCCGTGATCAACACCTTGGCGCCCGCATCGTTGATGCGATCGCGCAGCGAGTCCGGCGAGAATCCGCCGAAGACCACCGAATGGATCGCGCCGATTCGCGTGCAGGCCAGCATCGCGATCGCGGCTTCCGGAACCAGCGGCAGATAGATCGCGACCCGATCCCCGCGGCGGATACCGAGCGTGCGGAGCGCGTTCGCGCAGCGATTGACCTCCCGCGACAGCTCGCCGTAGGTGAGCGTGCGGCGGTCGCCGGGCTCGCCCTCCCACACGATGGCGGGCTTGTCGCGGCGAGTCGCGAGGTGCCGGTCCACACAGTTCACGGACACGTTGAGCGTCCCGCCCAGGAACCATTTGACGTGCGGCGGCGTCCACTCCATCACCCGATTCCACGGCGTGAACCAGTCCAACTCGCGCGCGCGGCTCGCCCAATACGTCTCGGGGTCGGCGGCGGCACGCTGATAGACCGAAGGGTCGCGCACAACGGCGTGCTGGCGAAACTCATCAGCGGGAGGGAATCGCCGCCGTTCGTCCAGAAGAACGTCGATGTCGTTCACGGAGTGCAATCTGGCGACGGGCGGGCGTCAGGGGCCAGAGGTCAGGGAGGCTGGGACGCGCCCGCGGCCGGCGGGCGCTGCCTGAGTCCCCGAACGGGTGCCGGAGGTTGCTGTGGACGGCTCTGCGCACAGGCGGGTAGGCTAGATTCTGCCCGTGCACCCGGTGCCAACGCCGCCCCTGGCCACGATCGAGGCACGCGGCCTGACCCGCCGTTTCGACCGCCAGGAGGCGCTCAGCGGCGTCGATCTATCGGTCGCCCCCGGCGATTGCCTCGCCATTTTCGGTCCTAACGGCGCGGGCAAGACGACGCTGCTTCGCGTGCTGGCCGGTCTCCTGGACCCATCAGGCGGAATCGCGAGCGTCGCGGGGGTGGCGCTTCCCGGCGGCCTGCCGGCCCGGGCGCAGGTCGGGCTGATCTCGCATCACAGCATGCTGTACCCCGCACTCACCGCGCGCGAGAACGTGGAATTCGCCGCCCGTCTGCACGGACTGGCGTCGCCGCGCGCGTCCGCCGAATCGGCCCTGGGCCGGCTTGGAGTGCTCGACCGCGCAAACACGCCCGTACGAGTGCTCAGCCGCGGCCTTCAGCAACGCGTCTCGATCGCCCGGGCGTTCGTTCATGCGCCACGCGTCGTCCTACTCGACGAACCGTACACGGGACTGGACGCCACTGGAGCCGCCGCGCTGTCCGCGGCGCTCGAGGGACTGAAATCCGGCGGCGCGGCGCTGGTGCTCGTGACCCATCATCTCGATGAGGGCCTCGCCATCGCGACGCACGTCGCGATCATGCGCGCCGGACGCTTCGTGCTGCACACCCGGCGCGATGCGATCGATCCGGCGTCGTTCGCGAGCGACTATCGCGCAGCCGTGGGGGTGGCGGGTTGACGCCCACGACCGGACTGCCGGGAATCGTCGTGGCGGCGTGGACGATCGCACGAAAGGATCTGACCGTTGAGCTGCGCACGCGGGCCGCATTTCTGTCGGCGGCGGTGTTCACCGTGCTGGTCGCGGCGATCTTTCTCTACACGTGGGACCCCACGGCGGTGGGCGCAATCGACTTGGCCCCCGGTGTGCTGTGGGTCATCTTTACGTTTGCGGGACTCCTTGGACTCAACCGTTCGTTTGCGGCGGAGCTCGCCGATCGGGCGATCGACGGACTCCTCATCGCCCCGATCCGCCGCGAGGCGGTGTTCCTGGGCAAAGCTTTCGCGAACCTGATCTTCGTGCTTGGTGTGCAGGTCGTGGCGATTCCGACGGTGGTCCTGTTCTATAACCTGTCGCTCGGATTGGGGGCGGTGGGGGCGATCGCGGGCATCGCGGTGCTCGCATCCATTGGTTTGGTCGCGGTGGGCACTCTGTTCAGCGCCATGGCGGTGAATACGCGGCTCGCGGAATTGCTGCTTCCGGTGCTGGCGCTTCCTTTCTTCCTGCCGATCGTGACAGCCGCCGCGCAGGCGACCGTCCTCGTGATCGACGGCCGGCCGCTGACCGGTGCACTGGACTGGATGCGTGTGCTGGTCGCCTTCGATCTCATTTTCGTGCCGGCGTGCACGGTGGCCTACCCCTTCACCATCGAGCAATGACCATGAGCGCGACGCCGGAACCCGACGGCCGCCGGCCGCCGGCCATGACGCGAGATGCGGCGCTGGCTCAACTCGCGCGTCCGTACGGACTGCTGTTCGGGGTGGCCGTCGCCGCGGTCATCGCGACTCTGATACGGGTCGCGTTCTTCACGCCGATCGAGGCGTCGCAGGGGCCGGCACAGAAAATCTTTTACATTCACGTCCCGGCCGCGGTCACCGCGCTCTACCTGGCGTTCGCGCTGATGGCCGTTGCCAGCGTTCTCTATCTGTGGCTCCGCGATCCAAAGCTCGATCGGGTCGCCTCCACGTCGGCCGAGGTCGGGCTGGCGTTCACCACCGTGGTTCTCGTTACCGGCCCGCTCTGGGCGAAGCCCGTGTGGGGCACCTGGTGGTCTGGCGATGCCCGGCTGACGTCCACGCTGTTCCTCTGGCTGATCATCCTTGGCTACCTGATCCTCCGCCAGGCCGTGGACGATCGCGCGCAGCGGGCGCGCTACTCGGCGGTGCTCGCCATTCTCGCGGGGCTGCTCATCCCGTTCATTCATCTGAGCGTTTATCTGTTCCGGACGCTGCATCCGCAACCCATCGTGCTGAAGCCGAGCGCTCCGTCGCTGCCGCCCGAGATGCTGACGACGCTGCTCATGTCCTTCGCGTCGTTCGCCCTGCTATTCGTCGCGCTCCTGCGGGCGCGGTACCGGCTGGCCACAATCGCCGATGCGGGCCTGGCCAATGGTGGCGCCTCCGGAAGGAGCGTCTGATGCCTCCGGAGAATGCCGGCTACGCGTACGCGGCCTACGCCGCGGCGTTCACCGTGTACACCCTATATGTGATCTCGATCTGGTGGCGGGGACGTACCCTCGCCGTGAGAATCCGGACGGCGATGGGGGCCGATCGTTCCGGTCCGCCTGAGACATGATCTCGGCGTGAGCGCCGCACAGCCGGGCACGGTCTATCTCGTGGGTGCCGGACCCGGCGACCCAGGGTTGATCACAGTACGCGGCCGCGCGCTTCTCGACGACTGCGACGCGATCGTCCACGACGCCCTCGTCGCCCCCGAGTTGCTGTCCGACGTGCGTACGCGCCGTGCGGTTCCGCCAGAGATGCATTTCGCGGGCAAACGTGGCGGCGACGAGTCATCGGCCCGGCAGCATGAGATCACCGCGCTGCTCGTGCACCTGGCGCGAGCGGGAAAATCCATTGTCCGGCTCAAAGGCGGCGACCCGTTCGTCTTCGGCCGCGGGAGCGAAGAGGCACAGGCGCTGGCGCGGGCAAGCATCCCGTTCGAGATCGTTCCGGGTGTAACGGCCGGCGTCGCGGCGCCAGCGTACGCCGGCATTCCAGTGACGCATCGGGGCATCGCCACCGGGGTGACGTTCGTGACCGGACACGAAGATCCGGCCAAGGCGGCCTCGCACACGGATTGGGAGGCGCTCGCACGCAGCGGCACGACGATCGTGCTGTACATGGGCGTCCGCTCGCTGGCGCAAACAGCCAAGGCGCTGATCCGTGGCGGGATGTCGCCCACGACCCCCGCAGCCGCGATCCAGTGGGCGACCTATCCCGCGCAGCGCACCGTGGCGGCGACACTGGCAACGCTGGCTGACCGGGTTGCCGAGGCGGGCCTGAACGCACCGGTGCTGACCGTGATCGGGCGGGTCGCCGCGCTGCGCGACGAAATCCGGTGGTTCGACCGGCCCGAGCGGCGGCCCCTGCTCGGCCGCCGCATTCTCGTCACTCGCGCGACCGCGCAAGCGAGCGCGCTCACCGGGCAGCTCAGAGCCCTTGGGGCTGCGGTCACCGAGATGCCGGCGACGCGGGTTGAACTGCTGGACCGAGGCCCGCTTCTCGCGGCGATCAGCGGTGGTGCACTCACCCGGTATCGCCATCTCGTGTTCACGAGCCAGAACGCCGTCCACATCGTCTGGGACGCGCTGCATGCCGCGGGACTGGACGCGCGTGCGCTCGGCGGTGTCGTCGTCACCGCCGTCGGGCCGGCGACAGCCGGTGCGTTGCTCGAGCATGGTATCGCCGCCGATGTATCACCAAAACGGTTCGTGGCCGAGGGCGTGCTCGAAGCGCTCGGATCACGCGCCAATGTCCGTGGCGAGCGTGTGCTGTATCCTGCGGCGGTGGGCGCGCGCGATGCGCTGCCAGCCGGGCTTCGGGTCCTGGGCGCGACAGTTGACGTGATTCCGATCTATCGCTCGGTCTTCGACGGCGCTGATGCGGCAGCCCTGTGCGCGCGGCTTGCCGCAGGCGACATGGATCTCGTGACCGTGACGTCGGCGTCCGCCGTCCGCGGATATCTCGAAGCGGTGGGCCCCGAGCTGGCCGGCCGCGTGAACGCGGCGTCGATCGGGCCCATCACGAGCGCGGCCGCGCGAGTCGCGGGCATTTCCGTGATCGCGGAGGCAGAGCCATCGACGATCGCGGGCCTCGTCACCGCGATCCTTGGCATTCCGGCCTTTGCGGCAACCGTGCGCGAAGGAGCCGAGTCGTGACGCGGTCACGTGCTCCACGCGCGGTTCCGCAGTCCGACCCCGGTCATCTCCGCATCGGGACGCGCGGGTCGGCGCTTGCACTCAAGCAGGCACGAATGGTCCAATCCGCGCTCGCGGAGCGCGGCATCGCGGGCGATCTGGTCACGTTCACGACAACGGGTGACAAGCGGCTCGACGAGCCGCTGAGCACCATCGGTGGCAAGGGGCTGTTCACGAGCGAGATCGAACGCGCGTTGCAGCGCGGGAAGATCGACTGCGCCGTGCACTCACTGAAGGATCTGTCCACGGACCCGGTCGACGGATTGGACCTGGTCGCGGTCCTGGCCCGCGAAGACCCGCGGGATGTGCTGGTGCTGAGCAGCACTGCCCGGGCCGTGGGACTCGCGGACCTGCCGCGCGGTTCACGAGTCGGGACGTCGAGCCTGCGCCGCCGGGCGCAGCTTCTGGCGGTGCACCCGGATCTCGAGGTCGTGGAACTGCGCGGCAACGTCCCGACGCGCCTCAAGAAAGTCGATGAAGGGCAGGTGCACGCAGCGATCCTGGCGGCCGCGGGTCTCCACCGGCTCGACGCCACGCAACACATTCGGCCTACCTCGACCCGCCCGACTGGCTCCCGGCGGCGGGCCAGGGAGCGATCGCGGTGCAGGTTCGCACGGACGACCGGATCGCGCACGACCTGCTCGCCGCGCTCAATCACGAGCCGACGATGCACGCGGTGCGTGCCGAGCGCGCCTTCCTGGCGGGGCTGGACGGCGGATGCCAGGTCCCGATTGGTGCGCTGGTCATGGAGCAGCCCGGTCCAGGCGAACCGGTGACAACACTGCACGGTCTGATCGCCGACGTGGCGGGGCGCCGGGTGATCCGCGGGTCCCGGACCGTGGGTTCGGATCCGGTGGCTGCCGGAACCCACCTCGCCGACGATCTGCGGATTCGTGGGGCGGACGACATCCTCGCGTTATTGCGTGGCGCCGCCCGGGTGCCGCCCCCGCAGCCGGAATAGATTACGACCGTGTCGTCGTTCCCGGCTTACCGGCCCCGTCGCCTGCGGCGCAGCGCCCCGCTCCGGCGCCTCATCCGCGAGACCCGCCTCGATCCCGGACAGTTGATCCTGCCGGTGTTCGTCCGGTCCGGTGCCGATCTGCGCATCGAGGTCGGCTCGATGCCTGGGGTGGCTCAAACGTCGGTTGACGAGATGCTGCGAGACGCCGCGGCCGCGGCCGAGGCTGGTGTTGGTGGCGTGATCCTCTTCGGCATCCCCGACCAGAAGGATGCCGTCGGATCCGGCGGCTGGGACGAGTACGGCGCGGTGCAACAGGGGATTCGCGGACTGAAGCGAGAGTTCCCGGACCTCGCGGTCATCACAGACGTCTGCATGTGCGAATACACCGACCACGGGCACTGCGGCGTGCTGAACGAGCGCGGGACCGTCGACAACGATGCGACGTTGCCGCTGCTGGCACGGGTCGCCGTGTCGCACGCGGCCGCCGGTGCGGATGTCATCGCGCCGAGTGACATGATGGATGGGCGAATCGGCGCGATCCGCACGGCACTCGATGCAGCGGGGCACACCGAGACGGCGATCCTCAGCTACGCGGCCAAGTACGCGTCGGGGTTTTACGGACCGTTCCGGGAGGCTGCCGAGTCGGCGCCCCGGTCCGGCGACCGGCACGGCTATCAGATGGACGCCGCGAACGCCGAGGAGGCGTTGCGTGAGGTGGCGCTCGACATCGGTGAAGGGGCGGATGCGGTCCTGGTCAAACCAGCCGGCCCGTATCTCGATGTCGTCCAGCGCGTGAAGTCCGCGACGCAGTACCCGGTCGGGGCGTACCAGGTGAGCGGCGAGTATGCCATGATCTGCGCCGCGGCCGACCGGGGATGGCTCGATCGCGAGCGGGTCATGATGGAGTCGCTCGTCGGGATTCGCCGGGCGGGCGCGGATTTCATCATCACGTATTTCGCCACCGAAGCCGCGCGCCGGTTGCGCGACGGCCTGGAATAGAGGAGCACCGCATGCGGTATCGCACATTTCCCGGGTCCACGGTCACGGCCAGCGAGGTCGGCCTCGGCACGTGGACATTGGCCACGAACTGGTGGGGCGAAAAGACGGATGACGAGGCCGTCGCGATGCTGCGGAGTGCGCACGACGACTACGGTGTGACGTTCTTCGACGCAGCGGACACCTACGGCAACGGGCGGGCCGAGCGGCAACTCGCCACGGCGTTTCGGGGACGGCGCGGGTCGGTCGTCTACGCGACCAAGATCGGCTACGACATCTACGACGCCGCCGCGCAGCGAGCGCGGCGTGGGCAGTCCGAGCTGCCGATGCGCACGGATCCGGCATATCTGCGGCTCGCGCTTAATCGCTGCCTCGAACGCCTCGACACCGACTATGTCGATGTACTGCAGATTCACAACGCGAAGATGGAGCACGTGCGGGATGCCGTGTTGTGGGAGACGCTGCGGGGGTTTCAGCGCGAAGGGAAGGTCCGCGTGTGGGGCGCGGCGTTCGGCCCCGCGATCGGCTGGCTGTACGAGGCGGTCGAATTGTGTGAGCGCGAGCCCGACGTCGGTGCGATCCAGATGATCTGGAACATCCTGGAGCAGCATCCCGGGTCGGCCATGCTCGAGGCGGCACGACGGCACGCACCGCAATGCGCCTTCACCGTCCGGGTACCACATGCGTCGGGGATGCTCGAGGGCCACTACACCGAGGACACGGTCTTTCCGGAGGGTGACCATCGGAGGCACCGGCCGCGTTCGTGGCTGGTGAATGGTGTGAAGAAAGTCCGCACGCTCGATTTCCTCACGCCGCACATGACGCTCGGGCAGGCTGCCCTCAAATGGCTGCTCACGGATCCGCTCGTGATCACGACGCTCCCCAACATCTACGACACGGCTCAACTGCGGGAGTTCGCCACCGCGAGCGATCAGCCGGATCTCACTCCGGCGCAGCTCGACCAGGTCGAACGGCTGGCCGCGGTCAATTTCGGGGTGGATGAACCGCCGATGGCGTACAAGGGCACGATGGAGCGAGAAAAAGCCGCGACCGCGTGAACCGAGTCCGATTGGCGGCGCGTGTCAGGCCACGCGGCTCATCACCAGCGCGGCGTTGATGCCCCCGAAGCCGAACGAATTCGAGAGGACGACGTCGACTCGTGCGGCGCGGCCGGTGGACGGGACGTAATCGAGATCACAGGCGGCGTCCGGTGCCGACAGGTTGATCGTGGGGGGCAGCCACTCATGCGTCAGGCTCAGCGCGCAGATGGCGGCTTCGATGGCGCCGGACGCGCCGAGGGCATGGCCGTAGTAGCCCTTCGTGCCGCTCACCGGCATCGCGTAGGCGTGATCCGCGAATACCTGCTTGATGGCGAGCGTCTCAGTCGGATCGTTGAGCGGTGTGGAGCTCCCGTGGGCGTTCACGTAGCCGATTTCGTGCGGCGCCGAGATGTGCATCGCGGAGCGCGTGCCGCATTGCCCGGGCCGCCTGTGAGCCGTCGGGTCGCGGCGCCGTCATGTGGTGTGCGTCATTCGTGACGCCATACCCCTGGATCTCGGCGTAGATGCGCGCACCGCGCGACACGGCGCGTTCGTATTCTTCGAGCACGAGGATGCTGGCCCCTTCGCCCATCACGAATCCATCGCGATCCTTGTCGAACGGCCGTGAGGAACTCGACGGATCGTCATTCCGGGTGGACATGGCCCTGATGATCGCGAACGAACCGAAGCACAGAGGTGCGAGTGGTGCTTCGGAGCCGCCGCAGATCATGACGTCCGCGTAATCGTCGCGGATCTGCCGGAAGGCATCACCGATGGCGATCGTGCCTGACGCGCAACTCATCGCATTGGTCGAATTGGGGCCAGACACGCCGAACTCGATCGCGATGTTGCAACTCGCCGCGCCGCCGAAGACGCTCAACGCCAGCGCCGGATCGACAGCCGACAGCCCGTGCGCGAGATACCGGCCCAGCTGCTCCTCGGCGTATCCGATCCCGCCCAGAGCGGTGCCCATCATCGACCCGACGCGCTCGCGGTCTTCGAGCGCGAGATCGAGCTCCGCATCCTCGAGCGCCATCCGGGCGGCGACGACCGAGAACTGGCCGAAGCGATCCAGTCGTCTGGCGCGCTTCGCCTCGAGGTGATCCGTAGCGACAAAGTCGGGTACCTCGGCCGCGTTGTGGCTCCGGAACGGCGACGAGTCGAAGCGGGTCAGAGGACCCACCGCCGACCGCTCGCGCCGGATACCCTGCCACAGTGCGTCTCGGGTGGTGCCGATAGGGGTAATTGCCCCGATTCCGGTCACCACGACTCGCCGCCGTCCCATCATACTCGTGCTCCCCCGTAGAGAACCGACGTACGTACCCCGCCGAGCGCCGCAATATTCCAGCGGTCTGTTGCCGAGCGGGATCCAGTCAGCTTGCTGTAACCGCCGGCCACCGCCGTGAGGCGATCAGCGTGGCCGCGCGCCGGCCACAGGGCCATGCCCGAGTAGTTAGAGATACTCGGCGGGCGCGCGCGCGGACATGCCGGTGGGGCGAACAGCCGGCTGGGACGGACGAATGACACGGTGGACGGGGCTGGATGGGACGTTGTGGAGTGTCATGGCTGCGGCTGCGATGCGCGAGCGGCCGGGCGAATGTGGCCCGCGCCGCTGGTGGGGGACGCGCCGGATTTCATACTGCCGGGCCCGTCATGCTGGGATTCCGCCACGGCGGCGAGCCCCGCGAGCGTGCGCGAGGCAATGCCGTGAACGAATACCGGTCCGATCACGGCGCGCGCGGCGAATCCACCGATGAGTGGCCATGAGGGACCGAGCCAGAGGTGCACGATCCGCACCAGTGTCCGGTTGCTACCCTGGGAGAGGAACGACCACTCGACCTCCATCCCGGCAGTGATCCCCTCGACATGACGGAACCGGATGGCCGGACCGGCGCCAAAACTGCTGGCGGCGGTCACGACCTGCATCCGGGACAGCCACCACGTCGGCCACGCCGCGGGACCAAAGGGACGATTCGCCGACATCTCCACGAGACCGCCGCCGTCCAGCCGTCGCTCTCGAAAGCGGACGTAGCGGTAGTGTGACAGAAGCCGCGGCCACCGCTCCACATCGCGAGCCACGGCGAAGATCGGCGCGACCGCGCTCCCGACCACGCGTTCATCCAGGACTCGCATGAGGTAGCGGTCGGGGAGTGGCCCGAGGTCGTATCCAGGCGACTCATCGGCCGGTAGCGTGCCGAGTCCGGCGCGAGGCGCCTCGATCACGTGGCGCTCGGCGCCGGCGTGAATGACGGAGCCCACGATGCGGTGATCCGATAACCGGGGCGGTATCGGACCAGCGCGTCGACACCGAGCGCCTCTCGCACCATCTGCTTCAGCTCGGCCACTCGGAAACCGCGCATCACCGATACCACGGCGTCGTGCCGGCTCGCAGGATGAAACGCGAGCGGGAATGAGGCCAGCCAGATTCCGGCGGCGGCGATCCGGCTCCGGTGGATGTCGCTCACGATGGCCTGCACGCGGGCCACACGATTCATCTCGGCGAGTACGAATTGCGCGTCGGCATCGAAGAAGTGGTGCAGGACCTGCGAGCACGTGACGATGTCCACGCTGTGGTCGGCGAAGGGGAGGGCGCGGGCGTCCCCGCAGACGAGCCACGTATTGATCCCGCGGTTCGCGGCGGCGAGCGACACCGTCGCTTCGAGACCGACCGTTTCGAGCGTCACGCCGTGACGGGCGCCCGCTCGGCGGGCCTGCGCGGGTATGTCGCCCATACCGGTGCCGACGTCGAGCAGCGTGGCATGCCGGGGGAGGCGGTCCCAGAGTGGACCGAGAGCCCCGAGCACTGCGCGGGTGCCGCCGAAGAACCGGTTGGCGACGGCGACATCGCGCAGCGAGCGCCGGGCCAGCCGGGGGTCAGCGTCCGGGGTGTCCAGCGTCTCCGCGCCGCGAGCGCGCGGCGGCGACAGCAGTATGCTCACAGGCGCGCGCTCACAGCCGCGTGCTCATCGATCGAGCTGGGAATAGCCGCCGCGGTAGTACAGCAGCGGGGTGTCCTGCCGGGTGCTCGCGGCTTCGACCTCTCCGATGAAGATCGTGTGGTCGCCGCCCACCACCGACTGCACGACCCGGCATTCGATCGACGCGAGGACGTCTTCCAGAAGCGCTGCGCCGTTCTGGCCGCGAATGAAGCCGAGTCCCTCGAATCGCCGCTCGGCCTCGGGGACCGAGAACCGGCGCGCGATCGCCTCCTGGTGCGCGGCGAGAACGTTCACGACGAAATGCGACGCACCGGCCATCGCCGGAAGAATCGACGCATCGTGGTCGATGCACACGAGCACGAGCGGGGGTTCGAGGCTGAGAGAGCTGAATGCCGTCACCGTAATCCCGTAATCCCGGCCACGCTTGTCGGCCACGGTCACGACGGTGACCCCCGTGGCGAACCGGCCCAGCACACTACGGAACTCGTCCTGATCCAGACTCATCGTTGCCCCGCCGAGCGGTGAAGGAACGCAGGCAGCATCAGCCGCCCGAGATAGCCGGCCCGCAAGACTTCGCGGGCCGGGACGAAATCTCCGGTGACACCGATCAGCAGATCCGCCATGTCGGGCCGGCGGGCGAGCACACGTGCGACGTGTCCGATGACCGCCGGCATCGCAACGGCCGCGCCAACCGCGCGTTCGACGATCTGCTTCCCTCGAAACTCGTGGCGCCAGCACCGTTCATAGGCGGCGAGCGCCGTGTCGGCCGCGTCCGTGCCAGGTCCGCGCAGTGCCTCGGAGAGGTAGGGTGTGAGCAACTCGCCGCCGCGCAGCGCGGTGTAGACGCCCTCGCCGGTGAACGGATCGAAAAAGTCGGCGGCATCACCGACGAGTACCACACCCGGCGCCCACAGCGCGCGCGCGTGCTGCGCAAACGGACCGGTCGCGCGCACGGGCGAGATCCGGCTGGCACCCCGAAACCGCGACGCCAGCTGCGGGTGGCGGGCGATCCAGGCGTCCAGGTAGCCGGCACGATCGGCGCCCACGCCCCGGGACTCGCGTGCCGGTACGACGAGCGCGACGGTGGTGTGGCCGCTGCCGACATCGGCAAGGCCGATATAGCCGTCCCGTTCGACGTGCATCTCGCCGGTCGTGCCGATATCCGCGACGCCGCGATAGTGCGTCACGAAGGCGACGCGCTTCGGCCACCGCCGCGAATGAGCGAGGCCCGCGCGGCGAGAGATCACCGACCGCAATCCGTCGGCGCCGACGACCACCCGCGCCGACAGCGTCCGAGTCCGGCCGTTCACCGATTGCTGCGGCCTATCGGGATCGGGTGCGTCCGCGTCCACCGAGTACCGGACACCGGTGATTCGCCCGGAGCCATCGCGGGTCACGTCGGTCACGGCGCACCCTTCCATGATCCGCGCGCCGGCCGCCTCGGCGTGCCGCAACAGGATCGCGTCCAGCACGAGGCGACGCAGGGACAGCCCCTCATCCCGAAATCCCCTGAACCCGTGCGCGGCCACGAACTCGCCGCGAAACGACGTGCCACTCGGCGCGCGGATCGTCATGCCCGTGAGCCGTGCCGCGCCGGCGGCTTCGACCGCGGCGAGGATTCCCATATCGGACAGAATGCGTGATGCCTGCGGGCTCAGATACTCGGCGCACGGCTTATCGCGCGGAAATCGGGCGCGATCCAGGATCACGACATCGACGCCGGCCCGCGCCAGGCCCCACGCCGTCGCGGCGCCGGCCGGCCCGCCGCCGACGATGATGACGTCCGCGTCCGGCATCACGTGGCGGGCCGGCGTGCGACGGTCCGATACTCCGCGGAAGAATTGGGCGCCGGTTGTATCGCGGTGTAGCTCGCGCCAGCGGCCGCGCGCGCCAAGCGCTGAAAGAGCCCCATGTAGCGCCAGTGCGGGCGCGGCAGCCGCACCACCGACGCGAAACGCGTCAGCAGCGGGAGCAGGCGGGACCGGGCATCGGCCGAGAACATGAATCGCGGGTGTTCGCTGGCGAAAACCCGCAGACGGCGCACGGTCCGGGCCAGATCGAGCGCTGGCGCGAAATAGAAGGTTGGCGCCAGTAGCGAGTCGCCGTACGCGACGGTACCTTCGGCCAGCGCGATCCGGTGCAGCGTGGTGTCCGGATAGACCCGAAGGCCGACGGTTACGTAGACGGCATCGCCCGCACGCAGCCGGGCCGCCGCAAATGCCAGTGTGTCCTCGATCGTGTCGGGCGTTTCTCCTGGACCACCGATCAGAAAGATCCAGAGGGTCCGGAGACCGGCGCGCGATACCCGCTGTGCGACCTCGCGAACGCGCGCGGCGTCGAATCCCTTCTCCAGCCGTTCGAGCACGGGATCGCTCGCGCTTTCGGCCGTGATGCCGAGCGACCGGAAGCCGGCGGCGCGCATGGCGGTGAGCAGCTCGTCCGAGCAGGTCGCGGGCGTGAAGTTCATCGTCTCCAACTGGACCCGCAGCCCGGCGTTCACGATCGCCTCGCACACATCGATGGCATGTCCAGGCGGCGAATTGAACGTCGAGTCGACGAAATCGAAGTGCGTGACGCCTGCGTCGTGGCGGAGTTCAGCGATCTCATCGGCGACCGCACGAGGGTCGCGGAGACGATACCCCCAGCCTTCGACGTTGCGGTACGTGCAGTACACGCACTTGTAGACGCATCCCCGCTTGGTCTGGATCGGCACCGTCGCGCCGTGGCGCTGGTACCGGCCCACATCGAGCCACCGATGCAGGCGGGCTCGCGGCAGGGTGTCCAAGCTGGCGTCCTCTCCGGGTGGCGTGAACACGATTCGGTCTCCCACGCGGCGCACCAGACCGGCGACGGATTCGGGCGCCCGCCCGGCCGCCAGCGCATCGATGAGCGCTACACTGGCGCGTTCGCCGTCTCCGGCGACGGCGTAGTCGACACCGAGCTCCCGAAAAAGCGATTCGGGTGCGACACCGAATGCCGCACCACCGGCCAGCACCGGTACATGCGGTGCGGCAGCCCGCAGGGCGCCCAAGACAGCGACCGCCTCGGGCGTGTAGTGGCGAAGCGCGATCGTGTCACTGTTGTCGATGTTGCGAACCGAGACGCCGATCACATCGGGTCGCAGAGCCTGCACTGACTCGCGGGCCGCCGCGACCGGGTCGGACGCGAAGCACAGGTCCAGGACGCGGACATCGTGCCCCGCATCCGCCAGCGCGGAGGCGACGCACGCGACGCCGTTGGGGACGACCGGCTGCGGCGAGCGCTCGCGATTGGTGCTGACGAGCAGCACACGCGGCATGGTGCGGCCGGATCCGGCGGTGCGGGCGATCATGAGACCCTCTGGCCCGTGGCAAGTGCAGTGCCGAGGCCAACGAGCGCGCCAGTGATGGTCGCCGCGACGTTGACGGCGTCGTTGCCCAGCCACGCCAGCCCACCCGCCTCCGTGCTGGGTGTGCCGCACGAGTGCACGAGCCGCTCGGTCGCGGCCTGGCATCGGCCGCACCACCACCGCGCCTGCAGCGTCGCGCCCAGGATCGAATCGGCCGTCGCACCGGCGAAGCCGCCGATCAGTGCACTCCAGGCGGCCGCCATGGGCCAGCCGATCGCACGCGCCGCAATGGCGATGAACAGCGCGCCCGCGACCGACGCCAGTGTGCCGGCGCCCGTGATCCCGCCGGACGTCCCCGGCGGCACGACGCGTCCCGACACGATCGAGCGGGGCGTGGACGCGGAGAGCATGCCGATTTCGGTTCCCCAGGTGTCGGCCGTTGCCGCGGCCAGTCCGCCGGCACCGGCGGCGTACCACACCGGGGATCGCTGGAGCGCGTAGGCGATGGCGCACAGGGCGAAGGCGCCACCATTGGCGAGGACCTGTACCGCGTCTCGCGGGCCGCCCTTGGCCACGAGACCTCCCCCGAGCAATTCCTTGCGTGCGTGTCCCATCCGCGACAGCGCCGCGGAAGCGACGAAGAATGCGATCAGGACAGCCCCCCAGTCCCACCCGCCAGCGACCGACACGCCGCCGACGACGGTTGCCGCGGCGGCTCCCTGGGCGGTCAGGGTCCCGGCGCGGTACGCGGCGGCGGCCACCATGGCGGCCGCGGCCAGTCCCAGGAGCAGTCGGCCCAACACGGCGTGGGGGTCGTCGGACGTCACGCCGGAAGTATATCGCGCGCGCGTTGGGTGCGTCCCGCACCCCGGACGATCCACGTACAGGCCGCATTGATTACATTTGGGTCTTGTTGCGCCAGCCCCAAGCACCGCTATGATCGCGCCTGCCACCGTCGATCCCCTACTGCCGCTCAGCCTACTCGAGGCGGTCCGCAGCGTAGACTCCCCGCGAGACGATCAGGACGCCGAGTACGTGCCCGAGTTGCGGAACAAGCGGCTGGGGTTGAGCGAGACCGTCTACGCGCAGATCCGGCGCTATACGGCGGCGGTGCGGAAGAGCCAGCGGGCACCGCAAGAGGAGGCCGTCGCACTCGCGCGGCTCATCGGCCGCCGCGCCAATGCGCAGGAAGTTTTCATGTCGGCGGGGCGGATTCTGGCGCGCCAATCCTTCGAGACGACATCGCCGGTCACGCGGCGGGTGATTTTCGTGCTGCCGTCTCTCCTGGCGCGGCCGTTGGCTCTCCGGGAGGCGCGGCGCATCGCGCAGCGGTATCTCAACGGCAACATCCGGCGGGTCGGCGGCTCACTCATGCTCGAGGTGCCTGTCTCCGTCACCGTGGACAGCGCCCCCAAGGAACGCGGCTGCGCGTACTACGAGTCGGTGCTCCGGGAGCTGGTCCGGCTGCTGGTCGGCGGCGCCGGAGCGGTGGAGCATGTACGCTGCGTCGCGCGCGGGGAGGGAGTCTGCGAGTGGCGCGCCGAGTGGCGGCGCTCGTGATCCCGCCCGTGATCCCGCCCGTGATCCCGCCCGTGATCCCGCCCGTGATCCGGCCGGTGATTTCCCGACAACATCTGCTCCCGTCCAATGCTGCGCGCCGTGGATGCCGCGTCCTGACACAGTACTCGTGATGCGCCGAGCCGCGGAGCGAGCCACCGGAGATGGCCGATGCTGACGACGGAAGAGCTGCCCCGGATCCAGGCCGCACTTGGCGAGATGGATCTGGACGGGTGGCTGCTGTTCGATTTCCACGGCGTCAACCCGGTTGCGCTCGGTATGCTGCAGCTCGAGGGGATGCTGACGCGGCGGATCTTCGTGTACGTGCCGCGGCGAGGTCTGCCGGTCGCCATCACGCACGCGATCGAGCAGGGGCCGTGGCGCCGCTGGCCGGATTCATGGGGTCGTGTGGTGTACAGCGGCTGGCGGGAGCTGGAGTCGGCACTCGCGACCCTGGTTCGCGGCCATCGCATCGCGATGGAGTACTCGCCCGGTGACGCGGTGCCCTACGTCGACCGGGTGCCCGCGGGTGTGATCGAGATGGTGCGCCAGGCCGGCGCGGTAGTGGTGACATCGGGGGAGTTGATCAGCCGGTTTTTCGCGATCTGGGATGCCGGAAACACGGCGGCGCACCGGCGCGCTGCGGAGGCGATTCGCGCGATCGCGTACGAGGCGTTCGCGATGGTGGGTGCCTGCACGAACCGGGATGAGGCGTTCACGGAGCACGCCGTGCAGTCGTGGCTCGCCGCTCGCATCAGCCGCGCCGGGCTGGAGCTCGGACACGCACCCATCGTGGCCATCGGACCCAATGCCGCAAACCCCCACTATGGTCCGACCGCCGACCGGTCATCCGCCATCCGGCGGGGCGACGTGCTGCTGATCGACCTCTGGGGCCGGGAGCCGGGGCAGCCGTTCGCCGACCAGACCTGGATGGGCGTGCTGGGCACGCCGGATTCGGCGACGGTCGCCGTCTGGGAGGCGGTGCGCGACGCGCGCGACGCGGCGATCGCGGCGCTCCGCGACCGGACGGGTGCGGGCGAGACGGTCCGCGGCGCCGACATCGACGATGCATCACGCAGCGTGATCGAATCGCGCGGTTATGGGCAGTACTTCACGCATCGCACCGGACACTCCATCGACCCGCACGAGATCCACGGATCGGGACCCCACATCGACAACCTCGAGACGCGCGAGGAGCGGACCCTGATCCCCGGCGTCGGCTTTTCGATCGAGCCCGGCGTGTACATCCCGAACACACTCGGAGTGCGGAGCGAGGTGAACGGCTTCATCGGCGAGCGGGGAGTCCTGATCACGCCCGACGAATACCAGCGCGACCTCTTTGTGGTGGGCGGATAGCCCGGGCGGCGACCGCTATCCCAACCGCCATCGCACGGGGGCTCGCACCGACGTTCGGTTGCCGGTCCCCGTTCGTCATCTCGTATGGCCAACGGCGAAGGACCGCCGGCTGGCGGACGCGTACAGGACGAGCGCGTGCGTCCGATCATTGATTTCTTTCCGATGGGCTCCAACAATACACCGAGCCTGCGCCAATCGCAGGACTCATTGCCTTCGCCCCGACCCTCATGAAAGTCGTGATCCTCGCAGGAGGCCTTGGCACGCGGCTCGCCGAGGAGACCACTGCCCGGCCGAAACCGATGGTGGAGATCGGCGGGAAGCCCATGCTCTGGCACATCATGAACATCTACGCCAGCCAGGGATATGACGACTTCCTCGTCGCCTGCGGTTACAGGGGCGAGGTCATCAAGGAGTACTTCCACAATTTCCTGATTCACAACAGCGACCTGCTCATCGATCTGCGCGATGGCAGTTGCACCCTCGCGAATTCCGCGGCGCCGCCATGGCGCGTCGGCCTGATCGACACGGGCCTGAGCGCACTGACGGGGGGACGCCTGCGGCGTCTCAAGGACCGGCTGGGCGGGGAGACATTCATGGTCACGTATGGTGACGGCGTCGCCGACGTGGACATACGGGCCCTGGTGCGGTTCCATCAGGAGCACGGGCGTCTTGCGACCGTCACGGCCGTGTCGCCGGTGGCACGATTCGGAAGCCTGCAGCTCGATGGCGAGCGTGTGTCGCAATTCGCCGAAAAGCCACGCGCTGGCGACGGCTGGATCAATGGCGGGTTCTTCGTGTTCGAGCCCAAGGTGCTCGACTACATCGCCAGCGACGACACACCGCTCGAAGGTGAGCCGCTCGAACGCCTCGCCCGGGATGGTGAGCTGATGGCCTATCGCCACCGCGGATTCTGGCACCCGATGGACACCCTGCGGGACAAACAGCTGCTCGAATCGCTCTGGTCGAGCGGAACCGCACCGTGGAAGATGTCGTGATTCCGGATGCCGCCAGTGGTTTTTTTGCGGGGAAATCCGTTCTCGTCACCGGGCACAGCGGGTTCAAGGGCGGATGGCTGGCCGCCTGGCTGAAATTGCTGGGCGCGCGCGTCGCCGGTATGTCGCTTCCACCCGACACACAGCCGAATCTCTATACCGCCGCCGCGATCGGCGAGCATATGGCCACGACGTTCGGCGACATCCGCGACCCGGCGGCCGTCGCGGCGGCCTTCGCCAAGTGCAAACCAAGCATCGTCATCCATGCGGCGGCGCAGGCATTGGTGCGACGCTCCTACCGCGATCCCGCCGGCACCTACGCGACGAACGTGATGGGGACCGTCAACGTCCTCGAAGCGGCCCGGCAGACGGAATCGGTGCGGGCGGTCGTCATCGTTACCAGCGACAAGTGCTACGAGAATCACGGCGGATCGCGCGCATACACCGAGTTGGATTGCATGGGCGGCCACGATCCGTACAGCTCGAGCAAGGGCGCCGCCGAACTGGTAGCCGCGGCGTACCGCCGATCGTTTTTCTCGGGTCCGGGCACTGCGGCTGTCGCGTCGGCTCGCGCCGGCAACGTCATCGGTGGGGGAGACTGGGCCGAAGATCGCCTCGTACCCGACATCGTGCGAGGGATCATCGCGGGCACGCCGGTGGTGATCCGGCGGCCCGAGTCGGTGCGTCCGTGGCAGCATGTCCTCGAGCCAGTGGGCGGATATCTGGTGCTCGCGCAACGCCTGTACGAGCAGGGGCAGACGTTCGCGGAGGCGTGGAACTTCGGCCCGCGCGCGGCCGATGCCGTCGCCGTGACTCACGTGGCGCACGAGTTGACCGCGCGCTGGGGGAAAGGGGACCTGACGGTGCAGCGCGATCCCACGGGCCCGCACGAGGCCGCGGCTCTGCGGCTCAATTGCGACAAGGCTCGGGACCGGCTGGCATGGGCGCCCACGCTGACGCTCGAACAGGCCATTGGATGGACCGTCGACTGGTACCGCGCCCATCACGACGATCCCCGCTCGGCCGCGGCCATCACGACGACGCAGATCCAGCGCTACACCAGCATCGCCAACGCGTGACATCCTTCCGATCCGCGCTGGTGACCGGTGGCACAGGATTCATCGGGTCGGTGCTAGTGCGGCGGCTGCTCGCCGACGGCGCCGGTGTGACCTGCCTGGTCCGCGCGCGGATGAGAAGCCCAGGCGCCCTCGCCGGCCTCGATGGCGCGCGTGTGATCGAGTTGCCGTCGTTCAGCGCCGCGCATCTCGACGCCGCGCTGGCCGGAGTCTCCGCCGACGTGGTGTTCCATCTCGCTTCGTATGGTGTGCACCAGACGGACCGGGACGCCGCGCAGCTTCTGGACGGGAACGTATCATTCCTCTGCAACCTGCTGGAAGCGACATCATCATGGCCAACGCGGCGCTTCATCTACACCGGGAGTTGCGCCGAATACGGGATCCTCATGCACGAAGGGACGCCGATACCGGAAACTCATGGACTGCGGCCCGCGTCCATGTATGGCGCGGCGAAGGCCGTGACGTTCCTGGCTGGCAGTGCGCTGGCGGCCCGGCTAGCCACGCCGTTCGTGGCGCTCCGGCTTTTCGGCGCATTCGGCGTACATGAGGCGCCGCTCCGTCTTGCGCCCTATCTCATCCGCCAGTTGACTCAGAACCAACCCGTCACGCTCACCCCTGGAGACCAGGTGCGGGATCTCCTGTACGAGGACGACATCGTCGACGCATTGATCGCCGCGGCGGAAGCCGGGGGCGTACAACCGGGCGATGTGTACAACGTATGTTCCGGACGGGGCACGCGCGTCCGTGAGGTGGGCGAGATGGTGGCCCGTGCGCTGAACAAGCCGCCCGGCCTTCTGCACTGGGGCGCGCGTCCGTATCGTGCCGATGAGCCGCTCTGGCAAATCGGGGACAACCGGCGATTCACGGCCGCCACGTCATGGCGTCCTCGTATCACCGTGGAGGAGGGGATCGAGCGCATGGTTGCCGCGGCAGGAGCGAGGGGATGAGCCAGCAGACGGAGTTCGACCACTTTGCCGGCGACTACGAGAGGATTCTGGATCAGTCGGTGGCCGCGTCGGGCGAGGATTCCAGGTATTTCGCCGAGTACAAGGCCGCCTATCTCAAGCGGCAGTTGCCGCGGGGCTTTGCCGGGAAGGTGCTGGATTTCGGCTGTGGCGTCGGCTTGCTCTCCGGCGTGCTGAAACAACAGGTGCCTGCGGCCGGGATCGACGGGTTCGACATCTCCCGGGACAGCATCGAACGCGTGCCTGCCGCGCTGGGCGCGCAGGGCGTCTTCACGTGGGACCCGGCGTCGCTGTCGCACGCCTATGATGTGATCGTGATCGCGAACGTGCTCCATCATATCCGGCGCGCCGACCGCCAGACCGTCTTCGGCGAGATGGCGGGCCGGCTGGCGTCCGGCGGTTCACTCGTCGTCTTCGAGCACAATCCAGCCAACCCGGCCACACGATGGGTCGTGGAACGGTGTCCGTTCGATCACGATGCCGTGCTCCTGCCGCCCGCGGAGACCTGTGGATACGCGCGGGATGCCGGCCTTGCCGTTGCGCGGGTCGACTACATCGTGTTCATGCCGCGCGCGCTGGCGTGGCTGCGGCGGCTGGAGCCGTGGATCTCGTGGCTGCCAACGGGCGCGCAGTACGCCATGTCGGCGCGGAAGGCATGCTGACATGAAGCGGCTCATCAGCATCTGCGTGCCCGTGTACAACGAAGAGCCGAATATCGAGCCGCTCTACGCAGCGTTGGTGCCGGTCATGGAGCAGGTGTCGGGCCGATACGACTTCGAGCTGCTGTTCACCGACAATCACTCCACCGACAACACGTTCGGCGTGCTGGAGCGGCTGGCGCGACGCGACCCGCGGGTTCGTGCGCTGCGGTTCTCGCGGAATTTCGGATTCCAGCGTTCGATCCTCACGGCGTATCTGAGCGCCCGCGGCGATGCGGCGGTGGAGATCGATTGCGATCTGCAGGATCCGCCGTCGCTCATCCTCGAATTTCTGCGCCAGTGGGAAAGCGGGTATCGTGTCGTGTACGGCATACGGAGCGGACGGAAGGAAAGCTGGGGGATGAACGCGACCCGGCGGGTGTTCTACCGGCTCATCGATTCACTCAGCGAAGATGAGCTGCCGCTCGATGCCGGAGATTTCCGGCTCGTGGACCGCCGGGTGCTCGACGAGCTGCGAAAGATCGAGGATTCCCAGCCCTATCTGCGCGGCACCATCGCGGCGCTGGGCTTCGACCAGATCGGCATCCCGTACGAGCGCGCCGAGCGGCACGCCGGCGAGAGCAAGTTCTCGTTTCACGAGCTCATCGCGCTGGCGCTGGACGGCATTCTCAATCACTCCGTCGTGCCGCTGCGAATCGCGACCTATCTCGGACTCGCGATCTCGGCTTGTACCTTCATCGCGATCATATTCTACCTGATCGGGCGTGTCGTGCTGGGCAAGGACTGGCCGCCCGGTTTCGCCAGCATCGTCATCCTGATCCTCGGATCACTCAGCCTGAACGCGTTGTTCCTGGGGATCATTGGCGAATACCTCGGCCGCATCTACCAGCAGGTGAAGCGGCGGTCGCTCACCGTGGTGGAGCGGGAGCTCAACGCTCCGGTGCCACGTTTGCCGGATCCGCCGGGCACCGCCTAGCGAGCCCGTTGCCGGCCGCGGTCATGAGTGTCCGCGGCTGCGACCCGCACGAACCTTCGCGGCGGGCCAGATCGCAGGATCCTCGAGGCCCAGCCGCCAGAGGGCGAATCGATGGATGCCGGCATCCTGCGCCTCACGCATCAGCGTGCGGAGCAGTTCGGCATCGGTGACCCAGCCCTGCGCGGAGTCGGGGCGGAGATAGTGGAGCGACGCAGAGGCAGAGTCGCGGTCCAGCGTCACTCCCAGGCTGGCCACCTCGCGCTGTGCGTCGCCGAAGCTCAACACCGTCGCGGAGGCCGGCGGTTTCCACAGATACCCATAGACCGGGAGCCCCACGACGAGGCGGGATGCACCCGCGGTGGCCACCCACGGTGCGAGCAACTGGCGGACCCAGCCAGGAGACGCAATCGGCCCGGGCGCGCCCGTGGACCAGTGCTCGTCATACAGCATCGGGAGTAGCAGATCCGCGGCACCGAGCCGTCGCGCGGCGAACGTCAGCGTGTCGGCGGGTGGTACCGCCACCGTGACCGGCCGGACGTGCCGGCGGTGCGCAGCGGCCGCGATCGAAGCCACCACGGCCGACAGTGCACTGGAGTCAGCGGGTGCGAGCGATTCGAAATCGAGCACGATCCCGCGATACCGGTGGCGATAGGCCCAGAGAGCGATCGCTGCGGCGGACTGCTTCCGGAGGGCTGGGTCCGCGGCCAACCGCCTGATGATCTCCGGGTGAAAGCGGTCACGCGCATACGTCGTAACGAGGACGTAGCGCCGCGTGCCCGCCGGGACCGGTATCGTGTCGCGGTACGCACTCACCGGGAGTGCGGAGAGCGTGTCCAACCGCAACCATCCCGAAATGACGACGCGAAGGGCCGAGGCGTGCTGCGCGAGGCTGGCTGCGCTTCGCGGATCCCACGGGGCGGCGAATCCCCAAAGTTCCTGGGAGGCAGTGGCCGCGGGCGCCTGGGCCTGCGCAGTCATCGGAGCCAGGGGCAAACTGCAGAGCATCCACGCACACGCCGTCCCAGCCCACGTCGTCCTGGCACGTACCAAGCGCCGCCACCGGCCAGCGGCCGGCGTACGCGGTCCGATGGGAATCCCTCGCGTATATTTCGCGCCGTCATGGCTGGACCACATACCGGCAAGCTATCAGCCCTCAACCGCTCACGGCGGCGGGATCAGGCCCCCAGCGCGGCCTCGGCTGCAGGGGTCGAATGCCGCGCCGGGTGACGCGCCGCCGGCGCGCTTCGTCTCGAATCGTGGTCGGGCGTCGAGCGTTGCGAGCGGTGATCCGGGGCATGGCGCGCGTCGCCGCGGTGTCCGCGTGCGTGCTTGCATGCTCCGATGCGAATCCCCAGCGCGTCCCGCTGGCCACCGCGACGGTGGGGCCTCCGCGGCAACATCCCGCGGTGCGCGTCCAGTCATCCAGCGGCTACAAAGTCGCCCCACTGACCGCGATCGGGCGGATCAGGGGCGTGGTGGAGTTCGGAGGAGTGGCGCCGGCCGATACCGTCGTGCACCTGACGAGTGACGCCAATGTGTGCGGACAGACACTCGTGGATGTCAGCGTCGATCATCGCGGTCCTCGTCTTGCCAGAGCCGTGGTGTGGCTGAGCGGCATTACCGCAGGCAAGCACCTTCCATATGCGAGGCGATACGACATCACGACCGTCGGCTGCCGTCTCGTGCCCCGTATCCAGGCAGGCATCGTTGGCGGCACCCTCAATGTCGGCAACGCCGATCAGACGACCCACCGCACCGTATTCATCCGGCAGGAAACCGGCGCCGCACTCGCGACGGTGCAGGAAACGGAAGCCGGTGCGGTCGTGCCGACCACGGCGGTACTGTCACTGCCCGGAATGGTCGAAGTGCGGTGCGACCAGCATCCGTGGACGCACGGGTGGATCCTGGTCTTCCCGCATCCGTACTTCACGACGACCGATGCCAACGGGACATTTACGATCGACTCCGTCCCGCCAGGGCGCTACGGCATCACCGCGTGGCACGAGCGGTTCGGCACGACGACCGACAGCGTGACGGTGGTCGCCGCGCAGGATGCGGCCGCCCAGCTCCAATTCGGCAAATAAACCGTACGCAGTAACCCGTCCAACGTAGCCCGCGCCGCCGGCCGGAACTCGTAGGCCGGAACAGCCTGGCGACGGGTTACTTCGCGTCTTCTCCAGCGCGAAACTGGCCGCGGTAGAGGCGGGCGTAGACACCGTCGAGCGCCAACAGCGTCGCGTGCGTTCCCTGCTCGACGATGCGGCCGCGGTCGAGGACCACGATCCGGTCGGCGCGGAGCACGGTGCTGAGCCGATGCGCGATGATCAGAGTCGAGCGTCCGCGAAGGAGATCCTCCATCGCCTGTTCGACCAGCCGCTCGCTCTCGCTGTCGAGACTCGACGTCGCCTCGTCCAGCACGACCACCGCCGGATTCTTGAGGAAGACGCGAGCGATGGCGAGGCGCTGGCGCTGGCCGCCGGACAGCTTCACGCCGCGTTCGCCGACGCGAGTGTCGAATCCCGCGGGCAGCCGGTCGATGAACTCCGTGGCGTGTGCGGCCCGGGCGGCCGCCGTCACGTCGTCGATCGGCGCGTCGGGACGGGCGTACGCGATATTCTCACGCACGGTGCCGCTGAACAGTGCCGGCTCCTGTGGCACGATTCCGATCGCGCCACGCAGGTCCGCAAACGACAGCGTTCGCACATCGCGCCCATCGAGCGATACCTCGCCGGCCGTCACGTCCCAGAAGCGCGGCAGGAGCGACGCGATCGTCGTCTTGCCCGCGCCCGACGGGCCGACGAGGGCGACGACTTCGCCGGGGGCGATCGTCAGTGACACGTCTCCCAGGACCTCTGGCAAGTCCTCGCTATATCGGAAGCTCACGTGCTCGAACGCGATGGCGCCCCGGGCTGGACGCCGAAGCGGCTCCGCGTTCGCGGGCTCGGCAACGGCCGAGACGGTGCCGAGCATCTCGAACACCCGGTACGCAGCACCGACCGCCTCCTGATAGCTGCCGAACAGCGATGTCAGCGAGCCCACGGCGGCCGCCACAATAAAGGCATACAGCAGGAACTGGAAGAAGCCACCTGGCGTAAGGCCGCCGTCGAGGACGAGCAGGCCGGCTTGCCACAGGATGAGGTCCACGCCCGCAAATGCGACGAAGCCGACGACGCCGAAGAAGAGCCCGCGCAAGCGCGCACGATGGATCGCAGCCGCAACGACATCCTGGAGTTGCACCCCAAATCGACGAGTCTCACCTTCCTCTCGCACGAACCCCTGCACGACGCGGATCTGGGAGAACGCTTCGTCAGCCGTCCCCATCGCTTCGGCGACACGGTCCTGAACGCCCGTGCTCGCCCGTCGCAACGCACGACCAAAGATGAATGCCGCCGCGACGACGATCGGGGAGACGGCCAGCGTGGTCACCGCAAGTCGCGTGTGGGTGAGCATCAGCAGCGTGACGCCACCCACGAGCAGGATCGTCTGCCGCAGGAATTCCGAGATCCACGTGTTGCAGAGCGACTGCAGGACCGCGAGGTCCGCCGACAGCCGGCTCGTCAGCTCGCCGGTCCGTCGTTCCGTGAAATACGCGGGCGACAGGCGGATCAGGTGGCCGAATAGATCCTCGCGGAGCCGGGCGATCACGCGTTCAGCGGTGGACGTGAGGATGAACACCTGCACGAAATTCATCGTTCCTTGCACCGCGAACAGCACGAGGAGTCCGAGCGCAATGCGATCGAGCAGGCGTCGGCTATGTTGTTTGAATCCGGCGTCCGTCAGATACCGAACGGCGCTGGGGAAGATCAGCCCCACGGCGGCCGCCGTGATCAAACAGAATGCAGGCGACCGCGAGCCGGCCAGCGTATGGGCGAAGGAGCGGCAATAGCCGCGTGAGCGGTTTGGGCGACGGCACGCGAGCCTGTGGCGCGGATCCAGCGGGACCCGGGGCGCCAGAGCGACCCGCGACTCCGGAACCGGCCGCGCCTATCGCGCCGGGAGCGCCGCCCGGCGGGCGCACGGGTGCCGGTGGCTGCCCGGCGACGGTAGTTATGGGATCCTCGCTGGCACGCTGCCGAGCCACGCGCCGGCGTGGCGGTCAACCGCCATCGCCGCGAACAGCAGCGCGAGATAGAGCAGGGAGTATTTGTATACCGACCAGGCCGCGGGCGCGCGCACCACTGCGTGCCTGACACGGATCACGCCCGCGAGCAGAATGGCGTCGAGCACGACGACCGATCCGAGGTAGACGACGCCGAATGCGCCGAATGTGACTGGCAACAGCGTCAGAGCGCACAGAATCACCGTGTACCAGAGCATCTGATCCGTCGTGACCTGCTCACCCCAGACCAGCGGGGCCATCGGCACGCCCGCCCGGCCGTAGTCCCGCTGCTTGAGCAGCGCGAGTGCCCAGAAATGCGGGGGAGTCCAGTAAAAAATGATGAGGAAGAGGTACACCGCGACCAGATCGACGCGTCCGGTGACGGCCGCCCATCCCACGAGTGGCGGAAAGGCGCCCGCGGCACCCCCGATCACGATGTTGTGCGGTGTGCTGCGTTTCAGCCAGCGCGTGTAGATCAGTACGTAGAAGTAGAACCCCGCGAGGGCGAGCGCGCCGGTCAGCACATTGACGAAATGCGCGAGCAGCCCCGTCGCGGCGACGGCGAGCGCGATCCCGAACGCGAGCACCGCCACCGGGGCCAGCCGGCCACTCGGGATCGGCCGCAAGCGTGTGCGCGCCATGTGCTCGTCGATGTCGCGATCGAAATACATGTTTACGGCGTTGGCGCCGCCCGCCATCATGTAGCCGCCGGCCACGACGAGAAGGACGAGCAGCCAGTTTGGTGACCCGGCCACGAACATCGGTGCGACGGTCGTCACCAGCAGCAGCGAGATGATCCGCGGCTTGGTGAGCGTCACGAGATCGGCCGCGAGCCCGCCCCCGCGTGCGGGCAGTAGAGGAGTTCCGGAATCGGACGGCGGAGCCGGAGGCACGCCGTCGGTCCCGACAGGCGAGCGGGTGACGTCAATCACGCGACTGCTCCGGCCGCACCCGCGCGCTGCGACACATCTGCGGTGTGGGCCACCGGTGCCGGGGCGGCGGCGCGACGCGCGAGTGCTGCGAGCGCGAACGCCGCGACCCACACCAGAGTGCCGGTAGCCTGGTGGAGCGACTGGAGCGCGGGGGGCAACCGCAGCTCGACCAGCGACGCTGCGACCACGATCTGCAGTACGACGACTCCGAAGGCGGCCCATGCGGCGCGCACGACGACTCGCGATTCACGGCGACGGGTGATCCCTGACGCCAGGCCGAGCAGATGGAGGAACAGGAGGAGCGCCAGCGCGCGGTGCGTGATCTGAACGGGCAGTGTGCCACTCAGGTCGGTCATTCCGAGCCGGCACCACGGGAATCCGAGGCACGATTCGGCAGCGCCTGCGAGATTGGCGGTGAGTGCGCCGAACACGACGGTCACGAACGCGATTCCGGCCGCCGCCGCCGCGCCCCGGTATGTCCGCGGCGATGCATCGCCCCGGCGAATGACCGCCGCGCCGAGTCCTCCTGACCGCTGGACCGCGATGACGAGCGTCGCAAGAATCGCCATCGCGATCGTGTAATGAACCGCGATGAGCGCCCGGCTGGAGAGCGCCAGCATCACCACGACCATCCCGACGAGCGCGGCGACCACTTCGAGGCCGAGCGCCAGCGATGCCGCGCGAAGGACGGAGCCTCGTGTGCCGGCCGCACCATCGCCGCGAGCGGAGCGCCGCGCGACGACCACGAGCGCGGCCGTGACGGCGAGGAGGGCGGCGGCCAGACCGCGGTGAGTCAGCTCGACGACTGTGGTATAGCTGGTGAAAGTGGGCACCAACGAGCCGTTGCAGTCCGGCCAGTGCTCGCCGCAGCCCATTCCGGATCCCGAGATCCGGACGATGGCGCCGAAGACGCTATGGACGAACGCGACGCCGAGCGCGAGCCACGAAAGCCTCCGTATGGGGGTCATCGCGCCGCGGCTGTCAGAGCGGCCACCGCCGCGTGGGATGCAGGCGCGGCCGGGCCGGCGTGTATCGCGCGCCACGTCCAGAACAGTACGAAGACGAGGGCAATGCCGGGCAGTGCCGCCCACACCACCTCGCCCGCGGCGTGGACGCGCCCCGAGCGCTCGTGGTGCAGAGCCGTCCGCTCGGCATCCGCGGCCAACGACGCCGAGGCCGGGACCGAGGCCGGTGACGCCACCGTGTCCGGCTCCGTCCCGGATTGTGGGCGACGCGAGCCACGCAGGCTGACGGCGGCTCGAAGGATCGCGATCTGGCCGGCGGCGCAGGCGCACACGGCGATCCAGAACGACCAGACGGCAACCGGAGACGGCATCAGGGGAAAAATGTACGTGGCCACTCTCACGGGGTAGCCGACCGGAGGTAGCCCAGTGCGACGCGCGGAGGTACCATAGCACGATGAGCGACACCCTGAGCACGCAAGCGTCATCTCCACCACAGCCTCTCGGGGCGCCTGATCGACCCGGAGCGGGGGCGCCCCGGCGTCCCGCGTTGGCGAGGCGGCTTGGCCTGTGGAGCGCAGTAGCCGTGCTCGTCGGCTCGACCATCGGGTCGGGGATTTTTCGCTCCCCCAGCCGGCATCGCGACGCGGTTGCCGGGGCCGGGGCCAATGCTCGCCGTATGGGCGATCGGCGGGTTGTTCGCCCTCTGCGGGGCGCTGACGCTCGCCGAGATCGCGGGCGCGTTTCCCGAGACCGGTGGCCTCTACATCTATATCAGGGAAGGGTGGGGCCGGCTGCCGGCGTTCCTGTTCGGGTGGTCGGAACTGGTACTGATTCGCGCCGCATCGCTTGGCGCCGTCTCGACGACGTGCGCCGAGTACGGATTCCGGTTGTTCGGCCGCGATCCGTCGGCTACCGAACACGTCGCACAGGTCCACTACGTGGCGGCCGGCGCGATCGCACTGACCGCATTCTTCAACTATCGCGGGCTGCGCTGGGGTTCGGCGGTACAGAACGTCACGACCTTCGCCAAGTACGGCGGGCTTCTCTTCATCGTGCTCGTGGCGCTCGCGCTCGGGTTGCCAGCCACTGGGGGCCACTACACTCCGGCCGTGCCCGCTGGGAGCCTGCATGCCGTCCCATTCGGCCTGGCACTGGTGAGCGTGCTGTGGGCATTCGACGGCTGGGCGGACCTCAGCTTCGTGGCGGGCGAAGTGAAGGATCCGCGCCGGGTACTGCCTCGAGCCCTCATCGGCGGCACCCTGGCCGTGGTGGCGATCTACCTGCTCGCCAACATTGCCTACCTCGCGGTTCTTCCGGTGGGCGAGATCGCGCGGTCGAAACTCGTGGCTGCGGATGTCGCCCAACGCGTGATGGGGACGCGGGGCGCCATCTTCGTCGCGGCGACCGTCGTGGTTTCGACGTTTGGAACCCTCAATGGCTCGCTGCTGACATCGCCGCGGATCTTCTATGCGATGTCGGAGGACCGGCTGTTCTTCCACAAAGTCGGCGCAGTCCACCCGCGGTATGGAACGCCGTACGTGGCGGTCGCCGTGTCGGCGACCCTGGGGATCGTCTTCGTCCTTCTTCGCACGTTCGAGCAACTGAGCGACACATTCGTCACCGCGATCGTTCCATTCTATGCTCTAGGCGTCGCGGCGGTGTTCGTGATGCGGCGGCGAGCCAACTACGACCCGCCATTTCGCGTGCCGCTATACCCGGTTGTACCCGCGCTCTTCGTGCTCGCGACCATCTGCCTTCTCGCCAACGCCCTCATCAATCCGGACTCCCGGTGGGCGACGGCAGCCGTACTGGGCACCGTGGCTCTCGGTGCTCCTGTCTATTTCGTCACTGTGGGACGGACCCGTGCGGGCGGTGATCCCGGCGCCGGCTCCGCCGCTCGTTGAGTACGGCGCGAGCCGCGTCCCGCCCGTCATGCGAGGGGCGGACGCGATATGTTGCGTGCGACACAGGCAACGACCCATGCAACAACACATGCAACGACACATGCAACGACCCATGCCGGCCATGATGGTGGCGGCGCTGCTCGCAGCTCTGGCCAGCGCGCGGCCGGGGTTCGCGCAGACTCCCGGCACGCCGCAGTCCGCGGCTCCCGTGGCGGCCGCCGGTGCGGGGGATTCGGCATCCGTCACGAAGCCGGCCCACGGCGCCCACGTCCACGCGCGGCACGCAACGCACGCGCACCCCACGCACAAGGTGGCGGGATTGTCCGACTCGGCACTCGCGACGCGGTGGCCGGTCAAGGGGCCGGACCAGTTGCCAGGCGCAATCCTGCCGCACTACCGGATCGTCGCCTACTACGGCAATCCGATGTCCAAGCGGATGGGGATCCTGGGACAGATCGCGCCCGATTCGATGTTGACCCGGCTGCAGGACGAGGTGCGTGCCTACTCGGCCGCCGATACCGCGACGCCCGTCATGCCCGCGCTCGAGCTGATCGTGACCGTTGCGCAGGCCGGACCGGGCGGGGACGGCAAGTACCGCCTGCGGATGCCCGACACCCTGATCGATCGTGTCGCGAGCTGGGCGGATCGGGTGCACGCTCTTCTCATCCTGGATGTGCAGATCGGCCGCAGCACGGTCGGTGAGGAACTCAAGCCGCTGGCGAAGTACCTGCAGCGCCCGACGGTGCACCTGGCGCTGGACCCCGAGTTCGCGTTGCCACCGGGCAAAGTTCCCGGCCGCGTGATCGGGCGGATGGATGCCGCGCAGGTCAACGAGGCGTCAGCCATGCTCGCGACGCTCGTGGATGACAACCATCTCCCGCCAAAGGTGCTGATCGTACACCGGTTCACGCACCCGATGCTGCGAGAGGCCGGCCATATCCAGCTCGACCCGCGCGTGCAGGTCGTGATCGACATGGATGGCTTTGGGCCGGACTGGATGAAGCGAAGCTCCTACAGGGCGTACGTCGCGTCGGACCCGGTGCAGTACGCCGGATTCAAGCTGTTCTACAAGAACGACAAGCCGGTGATGACGCCGCGCGACGTGATCGGCCTCTTTCCCGCGCCATCATTCGTGATGTTTCAGTGAGAGGGGCGGGCGCTAGAAGATGTGCACGTTGATGTAGCGCTTCGGATTGTTCTTCAGATCCGCGGTCAGCGAATCGAAGCGCGCGAGCAGGCCGTGTACGTCGTTGTAGATGGCGGGATCGTTGATGATCTTTCCGGCCGTCCCCCCGCCGCTGTCGACCTTGGCGAGCACGCTGTTCAGTCGTGACGTGGTCTGTTTCAGATTGTCGGTGAGGTTCGCCATGTTGGCGCTGGAGGTCTTGAGATTCTGTACCGTGGAATCCAGGGCCGCCGAGTCGATCGCGCTCACCGCGCGATTGAGGGAGCGCATGGATGCCGAGAGCTGCTTGGACTGTTCGGCCGCGATCTCGGAGAGCTGGACGACCAGACGGTTGGCGTGTTGCAGCGTCTGGTGGAGATCCGCGATGCCGCCACCCTGCACGAGCTCCACCTGCACCGTCTTGGCCACGTCATTGAGCTTCCCGCTCGCGGTATCGACGCTCGCCAGAATGTCACTGATGGTGGGGGCCGGCCGCCCATTGGGAACCGTGTCGGACTCCGCGATGTAAGCCGTCGTCGGGCGGGAGGGCTTGAGTGCCACGTCCACGTCGCCGAATATCCCGTTCGGCTCGATCGTCGCCGTCGTGCCCTGCGGTACGTGATACTGCTTGTTGACGCGCATCGTGACGATCAGCGTCCCATCCGGCCGGAGGTCGACGTCGCCGACGAAGCCCACGTCCACGCCGGACAAGAGCACCGACTGTCCTTGCTTGATCCCCGATCCCCAGGGGAATCGCGCATATAGCGGGTAGCCGCTCTGGAGTCCGCCGCGCACCAGCCACACGCTCCCCACGAGGAGAATGACGAATCCAATGGTGACGACCACTCCGACCAGCACATTGTCGCGACGTTTCATGTCTGAAGGTATTTGGCCAGCAGCCCGGCCGTGAGGGCATCGAGCACGAGGATCCACACTGACGCGATGACCACCGCTTTGGCGGTGGCTTTGCCCACGCCCTCAGCGCCGGCGCTGGCGGTGTAGCCCTCGTAGGTGCACAGAAACGAGATCGCCCCGCCGAACATCACGGCTTTGAGCAGGCTGTAGAACAACTGGAACTGGCTGAATCCGAGACGCAGGCCGTCGCGGAAGTCGAAATAGTGGATGTCGGTCGCGATCGTGGACGTCAGGAACGCCGCGACGATCCCGATGGCATCCGCGTAGACCGTGAGGACGGGCAGCATGATCAGGCCCGCGATGATGCGGGGCACTACCAGGTACGCGTGCGGGTCGTAGGCCAGGGTCTCGAGGGCGTCGATCTGCTCGGTTACGCGCATCGTCCCGATCTCGGCCGTCATCTGCGCGCCGACCCGGCCAGCCAGGACCAGGCCAGTGAGCAGAGGACCGAGCTCCAGGATGATCATCTGGCGGGAGATGAGGCCGACGATGGAGAGCTGCACGCCCGGGAAGAGCTGATAGCGGGACTGGAGGGCGATGACGCTGCCGATGAACGCGGCGACGAGCGACGCGAGGGGTAGGGAATCGACCCCGATCGCCCGCATCTGCTTGAGGGTCTCGGGCAGGTACGTCCCCGGCTCGGCGAGCCCGCGCACGATGTCGCGCAGGTAGTACGTGCGCGCACCGACGCCCGCGAAGGAACTCACGATCGTCGTCGACACCCAGTTCGCGACCGCGTCCCGCAAGCGGCGGGGTGTGAGGGGAATGGCCCATTCGCCCGAGCCACCTTCGCCTGGGCCGCCGGGAAAAACGCGGGCGCTCACGTCCTGACGCGTGCCAGGAGGTACACGCCGGCGATCGAGAAAATCACGTTGGGGATCCAGGCGGCGAGATACGGGGGAATCAGCCCTTTGGCGCCCACCGCTTTGGTGAGCTGGATCATCATCAGGAAGAGAACGGTCGTCGCCAGACTGATCGCGATGCCGTAGGCGGCGCCTCCGCGCTGCGTGCTGGTGGCAAGCGGCGCGCCGAACAGCGCGATGATGATGCACGTGACCGGCACCGCGATCTTCTGGGCCAGCTCCACCTTGAGCTCATCGGCGTTGCCGCCGGACCGCTGCAGTGCGGTGACGAACCGGCGCAGCTCCGCGAACCGCATGTCCTCCGGATTTTTGGGCGTGGCCATGAGCTCCGCGGGCGCCTCGCGCAAATGGTTGTCGTGGGCCGAGTCGAACGACACGACGAAGTCCTGTACGCTGTCGGGGAGAATGTGGATCGCGCCGGATCCGAGCGACCATCCCCGGGCGGTCGTCCAGCTCGCACTCTGCGTCGTGAGAATGTACGTCGGATAGTCGAAACCGACACCACGCCGTTCGACTTCGACACTGTTCATCACGCCGCGCAGGGCGTCCAGCGAGCCAACCTTGTAGACGCGCCCCTCTTCAGCCGCATACGCGAAATTGAAGCGGTCATTTCCTCCCCGGAACTGCTGCTCCTCGAGGATGGCATCGTGCTTGGCGTTGGTAACCGGCGCCAACTCGCCGATGCCGAGTCCGAGGAGGGCCGAGAGGCACGCAGCGAAGAAAATCGGCGCCGTGAGCCGGTAGAAACTGATGCCCGAGGCCTTGGCGGCTGTGATCTCCGAGTACCGCGTGAGCGCGCCGATCGAAAACACCGTGGCGAACAGCACGGCGGCCGGGAGCACCAGAAACATCGAGCCCGGGATCCAGTAGATGTAACCCAGCGCGATCTGGGGTGCGGGGATGTTGCGCTGCAGGTACGTCTGCAGATGGTCGGTAAGGTCGATGACGATGACGAGCACGGGGAATCCGAGCGACGTCGTCACGAAGATCTTGATCCATTCGAAGAACACGTACCAGTCGAGCGGGCCGACCTTGAACCCGGATGCGCGCGGGTCCTCGGCGAGGGTGCCACGCTCCCGTGGGCGCGGTGCCGCATCGCGCGCCGCCCGCCGGCCCGGCGGCACGACATGCGGCACCGGCGGCCGGCGGCGGCGCTCACGCCGTGCGTTCCGGCGGCACGACGGAGGCGCGGAGTCGGATGGCGGGCGCGCGTGAACCAGGCGCGAATCGCGTCCCTGACCTCGCCCAGATCACCGCCGCGCGCGGTGCTGCCCGCGCGGCCGACCCGCGAGAGCAGGACGCCGCCGATCACGAGAAAGATCACATTCGAGCCCCACATCGCCCAGAAGGGGCTGACCTTGCCAGCCTGGGCCAGCGGCTCGCCTGCGATGAGCCCGACGTAGTAGAGGCCGAACACCCCGAAGCTGACGCCAATCACAAGGCCGACCCCGCCACGGGGGAACCGGAGTGCGATAGGTGCGCCGAGCAACACGAAGATCGCGCACGCGACGGCGATGGCGAACTTCTTCTGGATCTCGACGTCGTACGTGGCGAAGGTGCGGCGGCCGCCGTCGACGCGTGCACGGGCCGCTTCGAGCGTGGAGCTCATCCCAGTCAGGGTCACTGCCGCCGCGCTCGGCGTGACCTGTACAATCCGGTCGCGAGGGATCACGATCTGAGCCGGCGGATGGGTCACGCCGGCGGCCGGCGTTCCGGGGGCGGGCGCTGCGGCGCTGGGGTGCTGGCTCGTGAGCTGTATCTGGCCCGTTCCGGTGGACGCCGCTGACGGCGGAGGCGGAGCGTTCGCTGGGCGCTGAACCGGTGGGACTGGCGTCGCGGCGGGCGCCGCGGCGGGTGTCGCGGCGGGTGGGTGGGCCGGCGGGTTCACGGGACTCCGCGCTGGGCTGTGCGCTGGGGATCCGCCGGCGGGTAGTGGAAGCGAGGCGGGGGGGGCGCCTTTGGCGCCCGTGCCGGGTCCGCCCGGCGTGCTGCGGGTCGCGGCACTGGTCGCAGCGGCTGCCGCAGCGGCGCCCGCCTGCGTTCCACGCTGGCGGACCGCCCACCTGGTGAAATCGCAGTAGGCCCGGCCCAGTCCCCAACGCGCGCGGAACGGCGCACCGCCTGGTGTGCCCGGGGCGAGCGGCGCCGGGCCGCTGCTGCCGGTCGTCGCGATCCGCACGCCGTTGACCAGGGTGTGCTCGATCTCCTTGGCGATCGCGGCCTGATCACGCTCCGCCTCGGCGGCGACATCCTGCATCTCACAGATCGACATCTCCCGCTCGCTCTTATACGTGTCGTTCGTCGATCGTGTGAGCGTGTTGCCGACACCATGTACGCGGATGTGATTCTCGACGTAATACAGCCGCTGCAGCTCGCCGGGGTTCGTCTTCTGCACCTCTTCCATCGATCCGTCGAACAGCGTCAGGGCGAGATCGCCGTCAGGCGTCAGTGCCATGGTGCCACTGTCGGCGAAGATGGTGCGCCGGCGGGCCGGGTCGCCCAGGTCGTAGATCACGACTTCGCGCATCTTGTCGGTGGCCTCGTCCAGGCGGCCCGCGCGAAGGTACAACTTGCCGGGCGACACCGCGTTGATCACCTGCGCGTGGAGCGAAAACGTGGGCTTCTTGCGCGCGATGTCCTCCATCAGGCTGCGCAACTGATGATTGGAGCGCGGCAGAACCTGATCGTTGAACGCGATCATGGCCACCGAGATGGCGGCGGCGCCGAGGAGGACGGGGGTCAGGAGTTGCGAGAGCGCGACGCCGCTGGCCTTGAGCGCGGTGATCTCGTTCTCGGCGGCGAGGCGGCTGAAGGCGTAGAGCACGGCGACGAGCACCGCCATGGGCATCGTCATGGCGACCGTGAACGGGACGGACAGGCCCACGAACTCGGCGATCACCGTCCACGGGAGCCCCTTGCCGACGAGGTTCCCGATATTCTTCGCGATGTAGTTCAGCAACAGGAGCGACGTGAGCGCGCCGAGGGCGAAGCACAGCGGCCCAACATGCTCCTGCAACGCGTACTTGTTGAGTATCTTCACTGTTTGAAATTCCGCCCCCTCTCGAGTCAAATGCAAGGCCGATGGTGTCTTGCGGGCATTCGGCGGTCCGCGCCGGTGGTCGTGTGGTGCGTGCTGGGGACTGGCGCGGCACCGTGGCCGGTGCCCGCCACCCACCGATTCGCGGCTACCGTATCATACCCCGCATCCGCGTGTCTTCTGCCCGTCGCGTCGTGAAAGTGCCAACACTCCTTTGCCTGCTCGTCTCGGTCGCCGGATGCCACCCGGGCGCGGTCACGCCCAAGACGGCGTTCAACGGCCAGGCCGCCTACGGCTACGTCCAGGCGCAACTCGCGTTTGGTGCCCGCATCCCGGGTACGCCGGGTGCGCAGCAGTGTGGCGACTGGATCATCGCCCAGATGCGCCAGCGGGCCGATACGGTGGACGTCCAGACCTGGTCGCACACCACGGCGGGCGGCGCGGTCCTTCCCCTGCGCAACATCGTGGCTCGCTTTCGCCCGGCTGCCACGGACCGGATCCTGTACGTGACGCATTGGGACACGCGGCCGGCATCGGATGAAGCACCGACGCCGGAGCAGCGCCGGCTCCGATGCCGGGTGCCAATGACGGCGCGTCGGGCGTGGCGCTCTTCATCGCACTCGGTGATGTGCTCAAGAAGACGCCGCCTTCCGTCGGCGTCGATCTGGTCTTCGTCGACGGTGAGGACTACGGCGACTTCACGAAGAACCAGGACGTCCTCATCGGCTCATCGTATTTCGCCACGCATCTGCCCTCGCCTGGCTACCGTCCGATTTTCGGCGTGCTGTGGGACATGATCGGCGACAAGGACCTCGACATCTACGAGGAGCCGAACTCGGTCGAGGGAGCGCCCGAGGTGGTGACGCGGGTGTGGCGGGAAGCCGCCGACCTGGGGTACGACCAGTACTTCATCCCGCAGCCGATGAATTTCCGGATCACCGATGACCATGTGCCGCTGCTGCATGCCGGGCTGCGGGTGATCGACGTCATCGACTACAGCTATCCGGCGCACCACACGCCGCAGGATTCGATCGGCCAGATCTCGGTCCAGTCGCTGCAGATCGTCGGCGACGTAGCAACGGCACTCGTGCAGTAGCCGGCGTCTCCTGCCGGTTCGGTTACCGGCAGTGCAGCGGCGCCGGCGAAGCCTGGCAGACGCTCGGAGCGCCGTTCGCGCCGCTCCGTCCCTCCCGGTCGTCTGTCTATAGTTGCGGGCGGTGGCCGGCGATATCCCGAAGACACCCCGTAGCGCGCCATGACTTCCGGTGACGTTTGCGGGCGCGGCGGCGTCCTCCACACGTGCCGCCCCTCACACTGCGCGTTTCGCCGCGCTTCGCGTCCTCACTACCCCCGACTACCGTCCGATGCCGGCTGCGGCACCACCTCTAGCCGTCGCAGTCCCGTATGAGCGCATCGGCGACGTGCTGGTGCGCGAGGGGCAGGTCACCCGCGAGCAGCTCGCCAACGCGCAGCGCGAGCAGAAGCAGAGCGGGACGGGTGTGGTCTACAATCTGGTCAAGCTCGGGTACATCCCGGAGATCGAGCTGACCAAGAATGCTGGCCCGGCAGTATCGGATGCCGGCCGTCGACCTCTCCAAGTTCGAAGTCGATCCCAAGATCGCCAAGCTGATCCCGAACGAGCTGGCCACGAAGAATCTCGTGCTGCCGCTCAAGCGGGACGGCCGCACGCTGACCGTCGCCGTGGCGGATCCGACAAACCTCGGCATCATCGAGGACCTCAAGTTCATCACGCGGTACGACATCTTCCCGGTCATCGCGGGCGAGTTCACACTCCGCAACACGATCGAGAAGTATTACGAGGCGACCGACTCCGCGATGCAGTCGCTCCTCGACGAGATGACGGAGGACGGCGAGCTCGAGGTGCTCGAGTCGGAGGCCGATGACGCGCCAAACGCCGCCGCGCTCGCCGCGGCCGTCGATGACGCGCCGGTCGTCAAGCTCCTCAACGCGATCATGACCGACGCCGTGAAGCGTGGCGCGTCCGACATCCACTTCGAGTGCTTCGAGCACGAGTTGCGCGTCCGGTACCGGATCGATGGGGCGCTGCAGGAAGTGATGAAGCCACCGCTCAAGATGAAGGCGGCGCTCATCTCGCGCTTCAAGATCATGTCGTCGCTGAACATCGCCGAGCGCCGCGTCCCGCAGGACGGGCGCATCAAGCTCAAGATGGGCAAGAAAGTCATCGACTACCGTGTGTCGACGCTGCCCACACTGTTCGGCGAGAAAGTCGTGCTCCGAATTCTCGACAAGGGCAACCTGACGCTCGATCTCGAGAAATTCGGCATCGAGCCGCGAGCCGAGCAGGAGTTGATGGAAGCGATCTCCAATCCCTACGGCATGGTGCTGGTCACCGGGCCGACCGGATCGGGCAAGACGACGACGCTGTATTCCGCGCTGTCCAAAGTCAACAACATCGACGTCAACATCATGACCGCGGAGGACCCCGTCGAGTACAACCTCTACGGGATCAACCAGGTGCTGGTGCGTGCCGACATCGGGATGACCTTTGCCGCGGCGCTGAAGGCGTTCCTGCGGCAGGACCCGAACATCATCATGGTCGGTGAGATTCGTGACCTCGAGACGGGCGGCATCGCCATCAAGGCCGCGCTCACGGGCCACCTCGTGCTCTCGACCCTGCACACCAACTCGGCTGCCGAGACGGTCACGCGCTTGCTGGACATGGGGCTCGAGCCGTTCAACGTCGCGAGCGCGCTCAATCTCGTGCTGGCGCAACGCCTGGTCCGGAAGATCTGCAAATCGTGCAAGGAGAAATACGACCCGGACGACGCCGAGCTCGCGGGGGCGAAGGTCAAACGGGACACGACCTTCCGCGAGATGCGGTTCACCGAGGAGGCGCTTCGCAACGCGAAATCGCGGGCATCGGCCGAAGCGGCGCCGTTCCTCGAGAACCTCTCCCTGGACACGCGGATCGGCGACGTCCCGTTCTTCCGCGGGCGCGGTTGCCCGGAGTGCAGCACCACGGGCCTCAAGGGCCGGCAGGGCCTCTATGAGGTCATGTTCATGAACGCCCACCTGCGCAAGCTGGTCCTCCAGAACGTCGGCGCAGCGGAGATCCGCGACGCCGCGATCGAGGACGGGATGCTGACGCTGCGCATGGACGGCTGGCTCAAGGTGTTGAAGGGCATTACGACGATCGAACAGGTCGTCCGCGAAACCAGCGTTTGACCCCGCGCAATGACCCCGGACAGCACCCTGGCATGACTAGAACGGCGGTCGGTCGTCGGTTGACGGACGAGGTTTCCGGCGCACCGGCCTCCACTGCCATCCCGGGCACCGGCATCCGGTACCCGACTCTTCAACACCGGCCTGGCTCATGACCGCTCCTGACGCCCTATCGGGCTCCACTACTCCCGCCCAGGGAGTGAATCTGCGTGTGCTGCTCGAGGAGATGATCGAGCGCGATGCCTCGGACCTGCACATCTCGGCTGGTGAACGGCCGAAACTGCGCATCGATGGCGAGATCACGAATTCGGCAACGATACCGTGATGACGCCCAAGGACACGCTGACGCTGGCCTACTCGGTTCTCACCGAGAACCAGAAGAAGCGGTTCGAGACCGAGGACGAGCTGGACTTCTCGTTCGGCATCCAGAACCTCGCGCGTTTCCGCGGCAACTGCTTCAAGCAGCGTGGCTGTGTGTCGATGGTGATCCGGCAGATCCCGTTCTCGATCAAGACCTTCCAGGACCTGGGACTTCCGCCGGTGATCGCGAAATTCGCCGAGAAGCCGCGCGGGCTGGTGCTGGTGACCGGGCCGACGGGCTCGGGCAAATCGACGACCCTGGCGGCGATGATCGACAAGATCAACCGTGAGCGTCGCGGGCACATCATCACGGTCGAAGATCCGATCGAATTCATTCACCGCCATCAGAACTGCATCGTCAACCAGCGCGAAGTCGGGACCGACACGAAGAGCTTCCAGAGCGCGCTCAAGTACGCCTTGCGTGAAGATCCGGACACGATCCTGATCGGTGAAATGCGGGACCTGGAGACGATCCAGGCCGCGCTGACGATCGCCGAGACGGGGCACCTGGCGTTCGCGACCCTGCACACCAACTCGGCGGCGGAAGCCGTCAACCGCATGATCGACGTGTTCCCCTCGCACCAGCAGTCGCAGGTGCGGGCGCAGCTCGCGTTCGTGCTCGAAGGAATCATCACGCAGACCCTGCTGGCGAAGGCCAAGGGGCGCGGCCGGTCGATGGCGGCGGAGATCCTGGTGGTCACGCCCGCGATCCGCGCCCTGATTCGCGACGACAAGATCCACCAGATCTACTCGTCGATGCAGTCGGGGAAAAAGTACGGAATGCAGACATTGAACGACGCGCTGTACAACCTCTACATGAGCCGCGACGTCGCGCTCGACGAGTGCCTGCGGGTCTCGGGCGACCCCAACGAGTTCTTGCGGATGGTGGGGCAGCCGCCACTGGACGATGCGGGCGAGGCAAAGGCGCCGATATCGCCGAAGATGGCCGGTTCCGGCGGGCGCCGGTAGCAGGGCGCCAGTAGCAGGGCGCCGGTAGCAGGGCACCGGTGGCAGGGCGCCGCTCCGGGGGGCCACCGCGGGGCCGGGCGGGCGTGAGACCGGCGGAGCGGCTGGGTCGTCAGGTGTAGTTGGAAGGCATGGGCGCGAGCTCATTCACCATTCGGGATCATCAACATGGCCAGTTTCTCGTATACCGCGCGAGCGCTGAACGGCGAACTCAAGACCGCGACGATCGACGCCGCGACCCGTGAAGAGGCCGTCGCGCAACTCCGCCGGCAGCGGCTCACGGTCGTCAAGGTCGACGAAGAGTCGAAGCGCCAGAAGCCGGGCGCCGGCCGGATCAAGATGCGCGACATCGTCATCTTCACCCGGCAGTTCTCGACCATGATCAACTCGGGTCTGCCGCTGGTGCAGGCGCTGGACATCCTGGCGAAACAGAGTGAGAACAAGACCCTGCAGGAAGTGACGCGGGCGGTGGTCTTCGACGTCGAGTCGGGGCACACGGTCGCGGATGCGCTCCGCAAACACCCCAAGGCGTTCAACGACCTGTACGTCAACATGGTCGCCGCGGGTGAGGCGGGCGGTATCCTCGACACGATCCTGATGCGGCTCGCCGTATTCATGGAGAAGAACGACGTCCTGATCCGCAAAGTGAAGGGCGCGATGATCTATCCGGCGGTCATTATGTCGGTCGCCGGGATCGCGATCACCGTGCTGTTGATCTTCGTCATTCCCGTCTTCGAGAACATGTTCGGCTCGGTGGGGTTGGCGCTGCCACTCCCGACCCGCATCGTCATCGGCGTGTCGAAGTTCCTGCGCGGATGGGGCGGCCTCGCGAGCGTCGTGGGGATCGTGGGCGGCGTCTTCCTTATCAAGAACTACTACAAGACAAACGACGGCAAACTGGTGATCGACCGGGCGCTGCTGAAGTTCCCGATTCTGGGCGACGTGCTGCGCAAGTCAGCGGTCTCGCGGTTCACGCGGACGCTGGGCACGCTCATCAGCTCCGGTGTGAGCATCCTCGACGGCCTCGAGATCACGGCCAAGACCGCGGGCAACCGCGTGATCCAGGACGCCATCATGGCGTCGCGGTCGAGCATCGCGGGTGGTGACACGATCGCCGCACCGCTGGCCAAGTCCCAGGTGTTCCCGCCCATGGTGATCTCGATGATCGCCGTCGGCGAATCGACCGGTGGCCTGGACGAAATGCTGAGCAAGATCGCGGACTTCTACGATGAAGAGGTGGACGCCGCGGTATCCGGCCTCCTCTCCCTCCTCGAGCCGGTGATGATCGTGTTCCTCGGCGTCGTCGTCGGCGGCATGGTCATCGCGATGTACCTCCCGATCTTCGACATGATCAACGCGGTGCAGTAGCGCGCCGCGGTGAGAGCACGGCTCCGTGACGTACACGAACGCGGCGCCAATCTGGCGCCGCGTTTCGTTTCGGGGTTGTGCGCACCGGTGTCCGGCGGCGAGTCATGGGTCATTCAATCGCCGGAGCCTCAAAGCGCCCGGCGTGGGTGGCTCGCCCGTTGCGGGTGCCGATGAAACCGGGGGCGTGCTCCCCACCCGGGCATCCAGGAACTCGCGGACCGTTGTCGCAACGTCCACGAAGCTGCGCGTCGTCGCTTCTGTCCCGCCCGTGGCGGCCAATATCGCCGGATAACCCGCGCCGAGGCCGCCAAGCAATGTGAAGTGGTGATGATGCATCGCGCTGGCCTCCGCGATCCAGACCGGCGCGTTGTGCATGGCTTTGAGCAACGTCCAATCGGGTGTCATGAACGCATCGAGCGTTTCGTAGATGTGCAGCACGGGCGCCTGCATGGCCTCGGGCGCAAACGATTGCGCGGTGCGAAAGCTCGCGAGGCCTGTCGCCGTACCGATCCCCCCATCGAGGCTCACCAGTGCACCGATGCCGGATCGCCGCATGGCGAGCAGCAGTGCGCCGCGAGCGCCGAAGCTGTGCCCGACGATCGCGATGCGTTGCCCGTTCACGTCGGGGCGCACACGCGCATGTGCGATCACGAACGCCAGGTCACCAGCTTCTTCTTCCGCGCTGGCCCCGACGTCATCCGCGGTCACAAGACCGCCCGAGATGCGGGTCTGCGATGGGCATGTCGCCACGACATAGCCGTAACTGGCCAGGTACTCGGCCAGTACAGCCTGGTCGTGTGCTGACTCACCGTTGCCCTGTGCGATGATCACGAGCGGGTGGCGGGCGCGTGATGGCTCGGCGTCGCGCGTGGCCAGCATCGCTGCCCCCAACCATTGGCGAACGGTGGCTGGTGGCACGCCGTGGCCGACGAAGGGTGCGCTGAAGCCGTCATAGTCCTTCGCCGAATCAGCGGTGCTCGCACGCGAAGGTGTTTCTGCGCCGGCAAGCGCGACATAGTCCCAATAGGTGAGGTGCCGCGTCGCGTCGCGGAGCGCGGGATACCAGATTGAGACTTGCACGTGCCGTGGCCCGCGCGCATTCGCGAGCGGCCGTGTCTGGTCCGTGAGATTGTCGACGTGGAACCCGACCGAATGAGTGCCGGCGGGAAGCGGCCGCCAACTTCCGGTCTGAACAGACAGGACTGCTTGTGGGCCCAAACCCCACGACCCAATGAGCGCGGCGGCGAATACACTAATTGAGCGCAGCGTCGACCCCCCTCTCTTGGTACTGTTGTAAATAGTTGGTTACGATATATAATAGCCTGATATATAGATTAAACTATGAGATACGATCACATAGGCAAATGGTGCCGTATGGGGTAATCGATCGTATAGATTATGTGGGTCCAGATTTGAGGCAATAATGCATCATATACAAGCAGTTGATACGACAGGAGAAATCCTCCGGGAGCTCGGCGCCCGGCTTCGGGGGTACCGGCTCCAGCAGAACGTCACGACTGCCGATCTTGCCACTCGGGCAGGGATAGGTGTGGCGACCGCGGCGCGGGCGGAGACCGGGCGGAACACGAGCATGGAGACGATCGTCAAGATTCTCCGCGCGCTCGGACGGCTGGATGCGCTCGACGCGATCCTCCCGGAGCCACTGGTCTCCCCGATCCAGTTGGCGGCGCGCCGAGGGCGGCAACGGCGGCGTGCGCGACCTCGCCGGGTGGCGTCGGCCATGCCGGTACAGGGGCAGCCTGCGCCGGTGCAGCAGCCGGCACCGCATGCCGCATCGCAGGCGGCACCACAGCATGCGGAGCGCCGCCATCGCTGAGCGGCCGGCCGCCACGCCGCGCGCTCGGGAGTCCGCGCCGGACTTCATCGTCGCCGGCGTCCGGTTGTGGGGCCGGGAAGTCGGGGCCGTCGCCGAAGCCTCCGGCGGGCGCATCACGTTCGAGTATGACGACGCGTTCCGGTCATCCGGGCTCGAGGTCTCGCCGATCCATCTGCCCCTCAGCCGCGCCGGGCCGCAGGAGTTCCCGGAGCTGAGACGGCAGCCGGCGTTTGCCGGGCTTCCCGGTCTGCTCGCTGACTCGCTTCCCGACGCATTCGGCAACGCCGTCATCCGGCGGTACTTCGAGCAGCGGGGTACTCCCGAAGCGTCGCTCAGCCCCGTGCAGAAGCTCCTGTACATCGGGAGCCGCGCACTCGGCGCGCTCGAATACCATCCGCCGCTCCGTGGTCCGGCCAGCCGCGCCGGCGACGAGGCGTTGCAGGTCGCGCGCCTGGTCGAACAGGCGCGCCGGGTGGTCGAGGGCGATACAACGGTTGCGGTCCCGGAAATGATGCAAGTCGGCGCATCCGCCGGCGGGGCGCGCGCCAAGGCGCTCATCCTCTGGGACCGCGCGGCGAATCGCGTGCGGTCCGGATTTGCCACGCCGGCGGATGGCGACGAATACTGGCTCATCAAATTCGACGGCGTGACCGCCGGGACCGGCGGACCTCGCGTGCAGGAGGATTTGCGACCCGGTCCCTTTGGCCGCATCGAATACGCGTACGCGCGCATGGCGCAGGCGGCGGGGATCTCCATGACGGAGACGTATCTGCTGCATGAGCGGGACTTCGCCCATTTCATGACGCGGCGCTTCGACCGCGACCGCGTGCTTCGCCTGCACATGCACAGTCTGGGCGGGCTCCAGCATGTGGACTACAACATCCGGGGCGCGATGTCGTACGAAGCGTACCTCCGGACGATCCGGGTGCTGGGCATGGCGCAGCCGGCGGTCAACGAGGGATATCGCCGCGCCGTCTTCAATGTGGCTGCGGTGAATCAGGACGATCACGTGAAGAATCTGGCGTTTCTCATGGCGCCGGATGGCCGGTGGCAGCTTTCCCCGCGTTCGACGTGACGTACGCGAAGGGCAACGAGTGGACGCGCACGCATCAGATGACCGTGGGCGGCAAAGATGCGGATATCACGCGGGGCGATCTGCTGGCCCTGGGAGCGTCGATGGACGTGCCGCATGACGGCGCCCGCATTATCGCCGATGTCGTCGGGGCGCTGGACCTGTGGGAAGCCGAAGCCAGGGATGCTGGCGTGCCGCCCGCGTGGATCGCCCGGATCGCGAACGATTTCCAGCGGCTCGCGTAGGGACTGGCGCAGCCACACGATCGGCGGTCGCACCACGCCATAACAGCAGAGCTCGCCCCGACAATCGTCTCACACGCTCACGGTGCAGCGTCCTGAAATCCGGGATGTGGCATCCGCGCACCAGATCGCTCCCCGTTGCACGACGGCGCAACGCACACCGCGACAACACACCCGGCGACAACACACACCGCGAGGGCTGGCGCGGGCGGCTCCCACCGCGCACCCTACACAGTCAATCGGTCGCTCAGGAGATGATGTACATGCGTATCGTGCTCTTTGGCGCGGGCGGAAACATTGCGCGGCGCATCGCCCGGGAGGCGCTCGGGCGCGGGCACCAGATCACGGCGGCCGTGCGCGATCCCAGAACATTTCAGCCATACGACGACCGCCTCACCGTGGTGAGGGGTGACGCCACCGATCCGGCCAGCGTCGCCGCCGTATCCGCGGGTGCGGATGCCATCGTGAGCGCGCTCTCGTCGCGGCCGGGGGGCAACAGCCGCCCCCCTTCATCGCTCACCGCCGCGGCGCACGCGCTGATCGCGGGCGCGCGACAGGCGGGCGTCCAGCGTCTCGTGGTCGTCGGCGGTGCCGGCAGCCTGGAAGTTCTTCCCGGGCGACAGCTTCTCGACTCCCCGGACTTTCCCGCGGGCCGCAGAGGGGAAGCCATGGCCCAGCGCGATGCGCTCGAGGTGTTTCGCGGGGAAGGGGGCGATCTCGATTGGACGTATATCAGTCCGGCAGGCGAGGTGGAGCCGGGCCAGCGCACCGGCCGTTTCCGGACGGGCGGAAACCAGTTGCTCGTCGATGAAAAGGGACACAGCCGCATCTCATACGAGGACTACGCGGCCGCGCTCGTGGACGAACTGGACAATCCTACGCACGTCGGCCGGCGAATGACCGTCGCGTACTGATCGCCCGGGGGGCCGGTACGGTGCGGCCCGCGCCTGGCGGGCAAACAGCCGCGCCCTACTGGGATGGCGCGAGCAGGAACGTCCGCATCGCGCTCGCGACGGAGTCGGGCTGCCCGAGAAACACGTAATGTCCCGCGCCCGGGAGCACGATCACCTTCGCCTGCGGGACGGCGTGCACCAGATTCTCCTGCTGCACGTGATACCATGACTGGATCGCGCCGAGCCACGTGGCGCGAGATGTATCGGTGGGCGCGATCCAGGGCAGGAACTGCTGCACAGTCTCGGGATAGTTGTAGATCGCGAGCACCGGGCCGTGTACCCGCACGAACGGCGGCGCCGTCGCCTTGGCGGACCGATAGACCGAGTCCGAGATCGCGGGCGGCGTCGCATCCCCGAGGAACCGCCCCGCCGGACTGAATCGCTCGGTGGCGCGGAAGTCACCCTCGGGCGTCGCCACATTGCTCATGCGCCTCGTGTAGGCCAGCGCGGCGCCAGGGGAAGCGGAGTCCGCGGGTCCCGGCGCCGGGGGATCGGGGAATCCCTCCGGGGCCGGGTGCGTGTGGTAGTCGAAGGCCGCGTCCAGATACACCAACCGGCCGACGCGCGCCGGGTATTCCGCGGCCAGCCACGTCAGCTCCTGGCCGGCGATCGAGTGCCCGGCGAAGTCGGCTCGCGCGATGTGCAGACTGTCCAGCACCGCGTGTACATCATCGACGAGCACCGGGATCGAATAGGACTGCGGTGGGTGGCTCGACGCCCCCCACCCACGACGCGTGAGCGCGAGCACGTGGAACCGGTCCGTGAATCGCGGCGCGAAGTCATCGAAGATGTGCGCCGTGTTCCCGAGTCCATTGAGAAACACGAGCGGTTCGCCAGTACCGCCCCAGTCCAGCACCTCGATCCGGACGCCCTGCGCGACGGTCACGAATTTGACCGCGTGCGGTGAGGGATCGTGCCAGATCGCCGTCGCGGCCGGCGGCGTGGTGGGTGCGGCTTCGATGGGCTTGCCCCGGCCGCATCCGCCAGCGACCCCCAACAGTCCGAGCGACATGGGCCAGAACGCGTGCGCGATCGGACGCGCCCTCGGGTGTGAATGCCGTCGTGAGCCGGGACGATCCGGAAGGCAGGGGCACGGTGTCACGCAGTCCTCATCTGAGAGGGAAGCATCGCGCGGCGCGAGTCGCGCCGCAAAACAACTTTGCATCAAATCCGATGTTTCAACCAGTGCCGTTTGGTGACATACGATTGCGAGCTTCGTCCTCATCTCGCTCCGGGGCTGTGACCGCTTCCCGACAGGAAGCTGCGCCCGGACCTACTTTGTGTGATCCGTCCCGCTTCCCGAGACCGTGCATGGTGGCCGTCGCATGGTAACCGTCCGTCCCCGATTCCGCTGGTGGGCGATCGTCGCCGCGGGACTCGCGTCAGGAATCGGATGCCGCAGTCATGCGGTGGGAGAGGTCATCGCGGTCGCGCACAGCCCGAACGCGGCGGCGCAGCGGACGAAGCCGTACGTCGTGCTCGTCTCGCTCGACGGGTTCCGGTATGACTACGCGCAGCGATACGGCGCCACGCATCTCCTCGCGATCGCGGCCCGCGGCGCGACAGCCCCGGACGGGATGGTGCCGTCGTATCCGACCGTCACCTTCCCGAACCACTGGACGCTGGCGACCGGCCTCTATCCCGAGCATCACGGCATCGTGGGCAACAGCTTCTACGACCCTGCGCGGGGCCAGACGTACAGCATCCGCGATCCGGCGACATTTCGCGACGGAAGCTGGTACGGCGGCACGCCACTGTGGGTGCTGGCCGAGCAGCAGGGCATGCGGTCGGCGTGCCTGTTCTGGGTCGGGTGCGAGGCCGCGGTGCAGGGTGTGCGGCCCAGCTACTATCTCCGATACGATCCGCGCTTCGCGAACGCACAGCGCGTGCGGCTGATCATGAGCTGGCTCGCGCTGCCCGAGGCAGAGCGGCCGCATCTGCTGACGCTCTACGTCTCCGATGTCGACGAGGCGGGGCATCAGTTCGGGCCGGACAGTCCGCGCACCGCCGACGCGGTCCGGGCCGCGGACCAACTGATCGGCACGCTGGATTCGAGTCTCACCGCCACGCATCTGCCGGTGGATCTCATCGTCGTCTCCGACCACGGCATGGCGAACGTCACGGGCGACTACATCTACCTCGACGCGTTCGCGCCGGACCTGGCGTCGCATCTCACGAGGGCGGTGGACCGGGGACTCTATCCCAAGTCGGACAGTGATGCCGCCCGGATTTTCGCGGAGTTACAGCACGCGAGCGACAAGTTCACGGTGTACCGCCGCGCGGCGGTCCCCGCAGCGCTCCATTTCTCGGCCAATCCGCGTGCCGGCGATCCCATTGTCGTGGCGACCGGCCCGTACGCGATCCGATCGCTCGGCTCCGCGATCGGCATCACCAAGCCGGAAGCCGGCTCGCATGGGTGGGATCCCGTCCTCGTGCCGGACGTGAAGGCGACGTTCATCGCCGCCGGCCCGGACATCCGGCCCGGTGTCCAGCTTCCGTCATTCGAGAATGTCGACCTGTACCCGCTGGTCGCCCGGATCCTCGGCCTCGATATCTCGCGCCTCGCCTCCGGCCCAATCGACGGACACATCGAGCCCGTCCAGGCCGCCCTGGCGGGGACGCCGGCTGCGCGCGGCCGCTAAAGAATCCCCACGCCGCGTGCCAGGAGCACCGCGACGGTCGTGAACGAAATCGATGCCTGCACCATGTTGAGCAGCTTGGCCCATCGGGACAGCACGGGCGTATCCGTCGGCGAGAACGCCGCGCTGGTGTTGAACGCCACGAACAGGTAGTCCACGAACCCCGGGCGCCACGAGCGATCCGGCGCCTCTGCCGACATCTGCGGGAACAGGAACGCCCCATTCGCGTGCGCGGATCGTTGTTCGCGCGCGTTCGGGCCGCCGGCATCGAGGCGCCAGTACCACGACGCGAAGACCAGCACGTTGGTGCTCCACAGGATCGCGCCCGATCGCAGGAGCGCGCCGGGCGTCTCCGTGTGCTGGGGCAGCGCGGCCACGAGCGCCGCGAGCGTCACCACGAGATCGCACGTGATCACCGACGAGATCAGGAAGCCCAGCACCTGATTGGCGCGGCTGTATCCGCGGCGGCGCGCGATCACCGTCGGTATCAGCAATGCGCCCGCGACGACGAGCAGCAGCCACTGCGGTCCCACGGTGAGCGCCCGTGGGAGCGCGAGGCGCAGGCCGCCGACCGCCGCCAGCGCGAGCATGGCCTGCCATCGCGGCTCGGCGTACGCCGGTTTCCGCGATGGGCGCTGGCGAGTCGTGTCCGGCGCGGCATCGCTGGTCTTGGAGGAGACAGTCATATCGGGGGCGCCGGTTACGGCGTACGATCCCGCTCCGCCTCGCGCATCGCGCGCGCGACGCCGGCATCGGAATGCTGGTCTCTCGCTTCGAGGGCGTCGATGACGCCCTGCCTGTCCGCCGCCGGCCGGTTCTGATTGAGCTTCCACTTGCCATCGAGGCGCCGGATCGGAAGCTCGAGGCCCACGATCGCCTTGAGCTCGAGGCCGATGTACCGGGGCGGCGCATCCGTCACATGCCACGGTTCGGCGGACGCGGCCTCGTGGGCGTCGGTGAGCCGCGTGACGATCCCGCGCAACCGCTCCGGGTCATCGAAGAACTCCGCGCGCCCATACGCATGGACGGCGATGTAGTTCCAGGTCGGAACGACCTTGCCGGTGTCCCGCTTGGTCGCATACCACGACGGCGAGATGTACGACTCGGGCCCGAGAAATATCGCCAGCGCCTCAGAGTCCTCGACGGCGTCGCGCCACTGCAGATTGGCGCGAGCGACGTGACCCATCAGGGTGCCGTTCGGCCCGCGATCGGGATCGAGCAGCAGCGGGAGGTGCGTGGCCACGAGTCCGTCGTGTGTCATCGTGACGAGTGTCGCGAGCCGCGCGAGGCGGATGGCCTCATGCAGGATGGGGAGCCGCGATTCGTTGAACTGATGCGGTATGTACATCGCGGGAAAACTACAGCGCGAAACCCATCTACGAATCGCGCGGACGAGGGCGGGCGTATCCGCACAGGACTCGCCCCAGGCTATCCCGTGTTGCCGGGACACCAGGCCTCCCGCGAGCTTTCCCGCAGGTCCGTCACGGATTACCACCCTGCGGCGTGATTCGAACCCGCACGTGTCTGGTGAGCCCCAATGAATGCTTCGCGCCCCGGTGAGGATGGACCCGAGTTCTGGCTTCGAGGCCCAATCCCGTCGATCCCGCCACTCCTGCAGCCGGCGGCGCATGCACTGCTTCAGGCGCGAGCCGATCTACACCGAGCGGCACGCGGACTCGCGGCGCGTGAGGTGTGGTCGAGGCCCCGTGGTGTGGCATCGATCGGCTTTCACCTGCGTCATACTGCGGGAAGCATCGACCGGCTCCTCACGTACGCGGCTGGGGGCGTACTCACCGCGGACCAGATGGCGGCGCTCCGTGACGAGGAGAATCCAGGGGATCCCCCCGTCGCGGCCGGTGCACTGCTCGCGGGCGTCGATCGCGCGGTCGATCACGCGCTCGATGTGTTGCGCGCGACACCCGAAGCGACGCTCGGTACGCCGCGGGCCGTCGGGCGCGCACAGCTTCCATCCACCGTGCTCGGCCTGCTGTTCCACCTCGCCGAGCACGCGCAGCGCCACGCCGGCCAGGCGATCACGACCAGAAAGTGGATCGCCGAAAGCGGCGGGGTGACACCTACCTCGACCTGAAGCGATCGAGCGCGCGGCGGTCCTTCTTGGTAGGGCGGCCGGTCTCGAACCGTGTGTCGGGCAACGCGCGCAACTGGGTCGCCAGCGCGTCGCGGGCGGCGCGGCTCGCCTCGGTTTCTTCATAGAGCCGCGCGGCGTCCGCACTCTTGCCTCGGCGCTCGCTGAGCACACGGACGACCAGATGGGTTTCGAACGGCGGCCGCCGGACCCGGAGCGCGTCGCCCACCTGGAGCGGTCTGGCGCGTTTGGCGCGCTCACCGTTGACATCGACCTTGCCGCCCGCGATGGCGTCGGCGGCGAGGGTGCGCGTCTTGAAGAAACGCGCGGCCCACAGCCATTTGTCGAGGCGAACTCGTCCGGAGTCGGGCGCTTCAGTCATCTGCCGTCAAGACACGGAGTTGGCGCACATCTTCACCCTTTGTAAGCCGGCGGGGTATGCAGGTGGAACGAGGCCGGCTTCTGCCGCGACCAGGTTCGGCCCGGACCGAGTAAAATACCATCGGCGGCCGGCCATGCCGGCGGATTCCGGGGATGCATCGTGGACACCAACTGCACGCAATGACGGCGACCGACGTGTCTTCGCTCGAACAGGAACTGTTCCCGGTCTCCAATTCAACGGCCGGCTTCGATCTCGCCGCATCCGTCCTTCCCGCACAACGCCGAGCGGAGGCGGATTTCGGCGTGCTGGACATCACCAAATGGTTTGGCGAGACCAGTGGTGGCGTTCGCACCTATCTGCTGCAGAAGGCCAGATACGTCGAAGCACGGCCGTCGCTCCGTCACGTCCTCGTGGTCCCGGGTGCCCGGGATTCCATCACGGCCGGCAATGGCATCCGGTGCTACCGGTTGCGCGGTCCCAGGATCCCGACGCAGCGCCCGTACCGCTTCATGCTCGCGACGCGCTCCATTCGCCGCATCATCGAGCACGAGCGGCCCAGCGTGATCGAAGTCGGCAGCCCGTTCCTCGTGCCGTGGATCACCAAGCGTGCGGCGCGCCGTCTCGACGTGCCGCTCGTGGGATTCTTCCACAGCAATTTTCCGCGAGTGATCTGCTCCTCCCCGGACAGCACCCGCGGCTTGCGCCGCCAGGCCCACGACGCCGCGTGGCGATACGTCCGCCGGCTGAATCAGGAGTTCGAGGTCACCATCGTCGCATCGCGATTCATGGCGCGCGATCTCGAGGAGCATGGGGCCCGGCGGGTGGAACGCGTTCCCCTCGGCGTCGACCTCGATCATTTCCATCCCCGGCGCCGTGCCGCGGCGGCGGGCACGCGGGAGTCGCTGGGCCTGCCGGTGGACAGGCCGGTCGCGGCGTTCATCGGCCGGTTTGCGCGCGAGAAGGAAGCCGGCGTGCTTCTCGACGCGTGGCCGGCGATCGAACGACAGACCGACGCGTCGCTCGTGCTGATCGGCGACGGGCCAGCGCGCCAACGCCTGCAGGCGGGGAGCCGGGGGTCACGAGTCTTCTGGCTGCCATATGAGAACGACCGTGGCCGGCTCGCCGACGTGCTCGCGTCGGTGGATCTGATCGTCTCTCCCGGCTCGATCGAGACGTTCGGCTTGTCGGCGCTCGAAGCATCGGCGTCTGGCACCGCCGTGCTGTCGGCCGATCGCGGCGGTGTGTCGGAACAGGTCAAGGCCTCAGGCGGAGGCGCGATGTTCGTCGCGGGTGACAGTGGCTCACTGGCCGACGAGGCCATCCGTCTGTTGCGGGCGCCCGAGGATCTCTCCCGACTCGGCATGCTGGGCCGCAGCTACGCCGAGCGCGAGCACTCCTGGAGCAGCGTCTTCGACCGCATCTTCGAGATCTATCGGCGCGTGGCCTAGCGCGGTACGCGGCCGCGGTGCGCGGCGGCTTGCGCCTCCGAATCACTCTCCCTCCTTCGTTCACACTCTTTTGTCTCGCCCGCCCGGCGTCCTCCTCGTCTCGATCCACGACGTCACCCCCGCCTTGGACGAACGTGTCCGCGCGCTGTGGGCAATGTGCCACCGCCGCGGCGTGACGCCGGCGCTCCTTGTAGTCCCCAACTGGCACGGCGATTGGCCACTGGAGCGGTCACCGGCGTTCGTGCGGTGGGTGCGCGAGTGCGCCGACAGCGGCGCCGACGTCCTGCTCCATGGCGAGCGGCACGACGAGACCGGGACACCGCGAGGGTGGCGCGATGCGGCGCGGGCATGGGGCAAGACAGCCCGCGAGGGTGAGTTCCTGACTCTCGATGAACCAGCGGCACGCGAGCGGATCGATCGCGGGCTCGCGCTCTTCGCGCGACTCGGTCTCAATGCCGCCGGCTTCGTCCCGCCGGCATGGCTGGCGCGCGACGGCTGCTTGCGCGCGGTAGCGGCGGCCGGGCTGCGCTATAGCGAGGATGACGGCGCGATCCACATCCACGACCCCCGGGGTATGCGCCGGCTCCCATCACCCGTCGTGCGTTGGAGCGGCCGTTCTTCGGCGAGAGCCTATGCCTCGGCCGCCATCGCGGCGGCACGGTGGCGTGTTCAGCGCAGCGCGCGGCACGTACGTCTGGCGTTTCATCCGGCGGATCTCGACCATCCCGCGACGGCGCGGTCGGCCGCGAAGGCACTCGACCGATGGCTGGGCGAGCGGCCGGCCTCGCGATATACCGATCTATGACGACAGTCGCGGATGCGCCGCGCGCGACCGTGCAGCGGGAGATCGCTCCACCGTCCGCGGCGCCGATCCGTCTCGCCCTCTTCAGTGACACCTACACCCCGCAACTCAACGGCGTTACCCGAACGCTCGAACGGCTGGCGGCGGCGGTGCGCGAGCGCGGCGGTGCGGTCCGGGTCTACACGACCACCGATCCGGGCACCCCCGACCGCGCGGGAGCCACCGGCACCACGTGGCGCCGGCCGAGCATTCCCTTCTGGGCGTACCCGCAGCTCCGGATCGCGGCGCCCATCCCCGGCGACGCGTACAGGGATCTCCGTGCGTGGCGCCCGACGCTCGTTCATGCCGCGACGCCGTTCGGAATGGGACTCGCCGGGCGGGCATGCGCACGGGCGCTGCGGGTGCCGCTCGTCTCATCGTATCACACGAGTTTCAGCGAGTACGCGAAGTTCTACCACATGAGCGCATTGAGCGCTCCAGGGTGGGCGTACACCCGCTGGTTTCACAATAGCGGCGTCCGGACATTCGTTCCGACGCGCGCCGTACTGGACGAGCTGCACCGCCTGCGTTTCCGGCGCCTTGCCCTGTGGGGGCGTGGCGTCGACAGCGCACGGTTCAACCCGGCATTCCGATCGCAGGCGATGCGTGAGCGCGTCGGTGCGGACGCGGACACGGTCGTGGTGGCGTACGTCGGACGGCTGGCCGCGGAGAAGGGGCTCGATGTCGCGCTGGGCGCGATACGCGCGATTGGGTCGCGATCGGGCAATGATGCGATAGGTCCGCAGCCGCGGATCGTGTTCGCGGTGGCCGGTGACGGTCCATATGCAGACCATTGCCGGCAGGCTGTCGTGGGCGAAGCCACCGTGTGCTTTGTGGGGCCGCTCGAGGGCCGGGATCTCAGCGAGTTCTACGCGTCGGCCGATCTCTTCATGTTTCCGTCGGCGACCGATACCTTCGGCAACGTGCTTCTCGAGGCGATGTCGTCCGGCCTTCCGGTCATCGGCGCCGGGTCCGGTCCGACGCGCGAACTACTGGCCGCCGGCGGCGGCGTCACCTTCGCACCGGGCGACACGCACGCCCTCGCGACCGCGATTCTGAGCCTCGCCGCCGATCCGGCGCGGCGCGCGCTGTTGGCGCGTGAGGGTGCGCGTTACGCCGCGGCATGCTCGTGGAACCGCATCTTCGATGACCTGGTCGGCGAGTACTGCAACGTGATCGCCGGCGCGGCGGCGATCAGGCCCTAGCTCAGGCCTTACTCACACCCTGACCGGCGGTCACGCGCGGCGGCGCGGACTCCTCGGTCCGGATCAGTCTGAGTCGGCGGCAGTCACGTTGACATCGGCCGTCCCGTCGCGCCGGTATTGCACGTGGACGTTCCACGGCTGGCAGCAGACCTGGCAGTCCTCTACGTAGTCCTGTCGCCGGCCGCCCGACGGATCGAGCGCGATCTCGTTTGCGGCGCCGCAGTACGGACACGCGATCGCCGCGCCCTCGTCGGCGTGAGCCATCTCCTCTTCGTCCGCCTCTCCGGCAGCCTGCCCGTCGCCGTCGTCGCCGTCGTCGCCGTTCCTGCCGCCTCGCCTCGATCCTCGCCGCGCCATCATTCGCCGTGGTCTCCCCGCCGCTGGCGTTTCGTATCTGCGCGGCGCCGTTTGGTATCGAGTCGCTGGCGAACGGACCCCGCGGTGGGACGGGTCGGCCGCCTCCGCTTGGGGATCACGAGCGCCCGTGACACGAGCGCCACCAGCCGGGACTCTGCCGCGGTGCGGTTCTGCCGCTGGCTGCGGGAGTCCGCCGCCACCACGCGCAGATCGCCATCGGCATCGACCCGGGCGGCCAACCGGGTGAGAACGAGGGTTCTCTGGTCCTCATCGAGCGCGCGCGTGCGTGCGACGTTCCAGACGACTTCGATGCGCGTGGACGACGTATTGACGTGTTGGCCTCCGGGCCCACCGGCGCGGGTCGCGCGGATCACCAACTCGTCGCGAGGGATGACGATCCCGTTCCGTACGAGGAGACCGTCAGACATGCGGGACCGGCGGCGCGGCCAGCAGGGCGGAGCGGGCCGGGCTCGCCCGGGCCCGTGACACGTTCACGCCGGGACGGGCGATGGCGGGCGGGGGGATCGTGCCGATCGGGCCCGGTGCACGCGCAGTGCAGCAACGCGACGTCCATCGATGGCGACGACCTCCAGCTCCCCGCCGGGGAACGACACGCGATCGCCGACTCGTGGAGCGCGGCCCAGCATCGCGAACGCGAAGCCGCCGAGGGTGGTCCATTCTCCTTCGGGGATATCGAGTTGATAGTCTGCGCGGACGTCGATCAGGGACAGCGTGCCGGCCAGCTCGAGAACTCCATCGGCTTCCAGCGACGTGCGAGTCGTCGGATCATATTCGTCGGCGATCTCGCCGATGACCTGCTCGACGAGGTCCTCCATCGTCACGAGGCCGGCGGTGCCGCCGTACTCATCGAGCACGATCGCCATGTGGGCCCGCGTGCGGCGCAGATCGTCGAGAACGAGCTCGGCACGCCGGGTCGCCGGGACGTACATCGCTTCACGGGTATACTGCTCCAGCGAGAACGGCGTGCCGCGCTCGTGGAGCAGAAGGTCTTTTGCAAGGAACACCCCGAGGATGTCGTCGAGGCTCTCCCGGTAGACCGGATAGCGGGAATACCGCTCGGCGATCATCACGGCCAGCACGCCGGCCTCGGTGGAATCGACCGGCAGCGCGACCACATCGGTTCGGGGGCGCATGACGTCGTGGGCGCGTTTGTCGTGAAACTCGAGGACGCTGGTGAGCATCGCGGAGTCCCGGGCGTCGAGCGTTCCGCCCCAGCGGGCCTGCAACACGAGCTCGCGTAGCTCGTCCAGAGAGAGGCTGCGGACCCATCGGCCGGCCAGATAAACGCCCAGCGGGCGCACGAGGCGGCGGATGGAACCGCCCACGAGGCTGCGGATGGTCGCGAACGCCGCGAGTGCCAAGGCCAGCAATCGCGAGATGCCGCGGCCCGCAATCGCCTGGGGCGTCTGAGGTTGAGACGTACGCATAGTCGTTGCGCGCGGAAACTGTTTCGCACGCGACTCGTCTTCAAGATAAACCATAATGGCCGACGGCGCGCCCCTTTCGTCCCCCCCGACGTCGCCCCTCCCGCCGCGCCCGGCGGTAGGTGCGACCGCCTCGGCGCAGCGCCGGCGCCTCCAGCAGGCGATGCTCGACCCCCGGCGGATGATCCGGTGGGTCTATCTGGGCCGCTTCTCGGTTGCGACGTCGATCTTCCTGGCGGCGCAACTCGTCTGGAGTAGCGCTGCCACCTCAGACACGCGCATCGCGTCGCTCATCTTCGCGATCACCATGGTCTTCACCGTGGCATCGGCGGCCTATACCGAGGTCTACGGTACCCGGCGCGGGTCGCCCAGGCTCGGCAGGAACTTCCTCTACGGCCAGTGTGCGTTCGATCTCGTGCTCGTCACGGCCGTCGTGCATGTCACGGGTGGAGGCGCGTCGCAATTCGCGCTGTTCTACATCCTCGTGATCGCGAGCGCCGCGCTCCTGTTGCCCGTTGGCGGCGGCTTGCTCATCGCGCTGGTGGGTATCGTCTGCTACTTCGTGGAAGTGCTCTGGCTGAGCGGCACGTCGCCCGACATCGGCGTGTGGCTCCAACTCGTGGTGTTTGGCACCGTCGCGCTCGCCAGTGGTTACATCAGCGCCAGGTTGCAGGAAGCCGGACAAGGGACGGCGGCGGAACTCGTTTTCGTTCGCCTTCAGGCCGATGACATCCTGCGAAACATTCGCAGCGGCATCGTGACCGTGGACGCGCAGGGGACGCTGCTGTTCGCGAACCCGGCGGCGGGGGCCCTCCTTGGGGTTCCGTTCGCCGACCTCATCGGTACACCGGTCCTCGATCGCATCGCCCACGCATCGCCAACTGTGGCGCGCGCCCTCGCACGGGCGGCTGTCGATGGGCTCCGGACCACACGCGCCGAGGACGTGATCCGATTTGCGGATCAGGCCTTCCCGATCGGGTTGACGACGACGTTCAGCGATGGCGATGGTGCGACCGTCGGCCGGACGGCGACCGCGATCTTCCAGGACATCTCCGGGCAGAAGCGCCTCGAGAGCCTGCATGTCCGCGCGGGACGGCTCGAGGCCATCGCGGAACTCAGCGCGTCACTGGCGCACGAGATTCGCAATCCGCTGGCGTCGATCCGGAGCGCGGTCGAGCAGCTCACCGGTATGCTCTCGCGGCCGAACGGCGTCCCGGGTACGGGCGGCCATGGCTCGCAGCCCGGGGATGCCATCGCGCATCATGCCGGGAACGGGCACACCAATGGACACGGGAACGGCGGCGGCACGACCGGGCATGGTAACGGGCACCGCAATGGGTACCAGAACGGCCACGCTCGCGACGCCGTTGGCAGCCAGACGGCCGTGGGCTCGGACGACGACGACGCGCGCACCCTTGGCGCGCTCATTGTGCGGGAGTCCGACCGGCTGTCGCGGCTCCTTACCGAGTTTCTCGATTTTGCGCGCGTCCGTGTGGCTCGTTTGTCGCCTGTGGACATCGCCGCGGTCGCACGCGGCGCGGCGAACCTCGCCATGGCGCACCCGGACGTGAAGGAGGGACTGCGAGTGAAATGCATGACGCCGGAGACGGCGGTGATCATCGACGGGGATGAGGATCTCCTGCACCGGGCGGCGTTCAACCTGGTGCTCAACGCGGTGCAGGCCGCACCAGTGGGCGGCTATGTGCAGCTCGAGGTGTCGCACATCCCGTCGGATCAGTTGCCGAGCGGCGTGACGTTCGAGCGGGGGGCGGTCTCGCTCCGCGTGACGGACGACGGACCGGGCATCGCGCCGGAGATTCGCGACCGGTTGTTCGAGCCCTTCATTACGACCAAGGGCGGGGGCAGCGGACTTGGCCTGCCGATCGTCCACCGCGCCATTGAGGCACACCGGGGCGTCGTACTCGTAGACTCGGCGCCGGGCCGTGGCACCCGGTTCACCGTGCTGCTGCCATACGACCAATCCGACGAAGCGGAGCTCGAAACCGCGATGGGGCCACACGCATGACGGGGGCGACCAAACCGACCGTATTGGTCATCGACGACGAGACTGGGATTCTGGAGTCGTTGCGCATCCTGCTCAAGAACGAAGGCTTCACCCCGGTGATCGCCAACGGTGGCAAGCAGGCGCTCGAGCAACTCGCGGAACTTCGTCCCGACATCATCCTGAGCGACGTCCGCATGCCGAACGTCGGGGGCGTCCAGGTGTTGAGCGCAGCGCGGGCGCTGGATCCCGAGATGCCCGTCATTCTGATGACGGCGCAGGCGACGCTGCAGTCGGCCATGCAGGCGGTCAACGAAGGCGCGTTCTACTACATCCAGAAGCCATTCCGCAACGACGAGCTACTCGCCATCCTGCGGCGGGCGGCCGAACACCGTACGCTGCGCGTCGAGAATCGCTCGTTGCGCCAGGAGATCACGCGGCGGGAGCGGACGGCGAGCGGACGCCCCGCGGGAACGAGCAAGTGCTGGCTCGACGTGGTGCGCCTGGCCGAGGTGGTCGCACCCACCGATTCGACGATCCTGATTCAGGGCGAGTCGGGAACAGGGAAGGAGATCATCGCCCGGTATATCCATCAACTGTCACAGCGCACGGACGGGCAATTCCTGTCGATCAACTGTGGCGCACTGCCCGAGAGCCTGCTCGAATCGGAACTGTTCGGCCATGTGAAGGGCTCGTTCACCGGCGCGGTGAAGGACAAGAGCGGACTGTTCACGGCGGCCGCTGGCGGCACGTTCTTCCTCGACGAGATCGGCGAGACCACCTCGGCGACGCAGGTCAAGCTCCTGCGTGTCCTGCAGCACCGCGAAGTGATTCCCGTGGGCGCGACCGAGGCACAGCCGATCGACGTGCGTCTCCTGGCGGCGACCAACCGCGATCTCGAAGAAGAGATCAAGCTCGGCAACTTCCGTAGCGATCTGTTCTACCGCCTCAACGTGATCGCGATTCACTTGCCGCCTCTCCGGGAGCGCCGCGACGACATCCCGGTGCTGATCGACCTCTTCCTGCATCGCTCGTCGCAGGCGCGGAACGAGCCGGTAAAGCACGTGAGCCCCGACGCTCTGGAGGTGCTCAAGAGCTTTGCGTGGCCCGGAAACGTCCGTGAGCTGGAGAATGCACTGGAGCGTGCGGTGATCCTGACGACGGGGGACGTCATCGACGTGGCGGTCCTTCCCGAGCGCCTGACACAGCGGCGCGCGGAGCCGCTCATTTCCGAGCGGCCGGCGTCGAATCCGACACTCGACGCGATCGAGCGCGCGTACATCATGTGGGTGTTGCAGAGCGAGGGTGGCAACAAGACGAGGGCGGCCGAGGTACTCGGCATCGACCCGTCGACGCTCTATCGCAAGCTGTCGCGGTTCGAGGTCGAGGCGTGACGTCCGCGGCCGCCCGGCGGGGGGCGGTCGCGCTCCCGCCGTGGGCGGCCGCCGCGACCGTGGGGCTCGTCACGCTCTGCGTCGCGATGGCAGTGGCACGCCCGTACGTCATCGGCGCGTTTCACGACAATGCCATTTACGTGATCCTCGGGCGCGCGCTGGCCTCCGGCGCAGGATATCGCTACCTGCATCTGCCGGGGACACCGCACGCGACGCACTACCCGCCCGGCTATCCGGCGCTGCTGGCGCTCCTGTGGCGGGTGGCGCCGCAATTCCCGGACAACGTGCTGCTCTTCGAGCGGGCCAACGCCTGCCTGCTGGGTGTCGCTGCGGCCCTGGGCTACACCCTCGTGCGTCGCAGCACGCGGCTCACGGCGCCGTGGGCTGGCGCCGTGGCGATCCTCGGGACCGCTACCATCCCATCACTGGCGCTGGCCACCGTGATCCTGTCCGAATCGCTCTTTCTCGCCGTGCTGCTTGGGGCGCTGGTGGCGTCGGAGGTGATCGTCGCGGCAGGCAACCGGGACCCGGTGGATCGGTGGACTGCCCCCGCTCCCGCGATCGCGGGGCTGTTGTGCGGCGCGGTGGGTCTCGTTCGCACGGTCGGGATCGTGGTCGTGCCGGCAGCCGTTGCGGTGTGCCTGATTCGCCGCCGGCCGCGCGCGGCGCTCGTCGTTGGTGTGATCGCGACGGCGATGATATTGCCGTGGCAACTTTGGGTCTGGCGGCATTCCGGCGAGCTGGCCCCCGTGCTCCAGGGCGAGTACGGATCGTACTCCGGGTGGCTAACCGGGGCGCTGGGCCGCCATGGCCTCGGCTTTGCGTTCCGGACCGCGCAGCAGAACGTATCCGACATCGTCACGATGCTGGCGATTCAGTTCGCGCCACAGTTGCCTCTCATCGTGAAAATGGTGGCGATTGCAGCGAGCGCTGCGCTGACCGTGGCGGGACTCGCACGGATGGCGCGGACCGCCCCGGTGACCGCCGCGTTCGCCGTGTTGTACGCTGGTGAGGTAGTATTCTGGCCGTTTCCGCCGTTCCGTTTCGTCTGGGCCGTGTGGTTCCTCGTCGTCCTGGTGATGGTTTCGGGCGCGATCGCCTTCTGGGAGTGGCGGCCGCGAGCTGGGACGGCGGCAGGGCTGGCGACGATGCGGGTGGCGAGAGCGGCGGCCCTCCTGGGGGCGTTGATCGTCGGAGCAGGCGTCGGCCGGTACAACGTGCTCGGGTTTCGCGGGCACTGGTGGAACACTATGCAGGAGAGTCTCTCGGTGAAGATGAACGTTCCGCTGGCGTGGTTGGCGTCGCATCCGGCGCTGCGGGGAGTCGTAGCAAGCGACCAGGAACCCGCCATCTTTCTCTATGCGGGGCGCACCGGTGTGCCCTGCAACTCCTTCACGCCCGACGAATACATCTATCCGCGTGACACGGCGCACGATCGCGCGGTTCTGGGCCTGGTGCTCCGCCGTTTCCCCGTTGGCGCCGTCGTCGCGACGGGGCCCGCATGTGCACTCGCAGCTCTCCGTCTCACGCGGGCCGATTCTCCGGCACAGCCGCCTGCTCTCATTCCCGTCGATACCATGACCGCCGGATTCGCAGTTTTTGCGCGAGGCACACCATGACCGAGCCACGTATAGCGAGCGCGCCAATCGCCGGCGATGGGAGCGCGACCAGTAGTCCGGGGCCGCTGGACCGGGAGCGCCCATCGCAGGTCACGGCCCGCATGCGCGGGCGCACCCCGCTGCCGCAGGAGCAACTGCGCCTCTCGGTACTGATCCCCGTCTACAACGAGGAGCACACGATCGAGCTGATCATCGATCAGGTCCACGCGGTTCCCGTTCGCAAAGAAGTCATTTGCGTCAACGACATGTCGACCGATGGAACCAAGGCCGTGCTCGAGCGATTGGCCGCGAAGGGTCGCATTGACCAACTGATCCATCACCCGGTCAATCGGGGGAAGGGCGCCGCAATCCGCACGGCGCTGGCGGCCAGCACGGGCAACGTCGTGATCGTGCAGGACGCAGACCTCGAGTACGATCCCGCCGATTGGCCGGCGCTGCTCGAGCCGATCATCGAAGGCCAGGCCGACGCGGTGTTCGGGTCGCGGTTCCTCGGCGGTCCGCACCGGGTTCTCTATTTCTGGCACTCCGTGGGCAACTGCCGGGCTGACGATGTTCAGCAACATGCTGACGAATCTGAACCTGACCGACATGGAGACCTGCTACAAAGCCGTGCGCGGCGATCTCGCGCGCGGTCTCCGGCTCACATCGGACCGTTTCGGCTTCGAGCCCGAGATCACGGCTCGTCTGGCGAGGTCCCACGCCCGGATATTCGAGGTTCCGATCAGCTACTCGGGGCGAACCTACGCCGAGGGAAAGAAGATCGGCTGGCGCGACGGCGTGGCGGCCGTCTGGCACATCATCAAGTTCAACCTGCTGGCGTAGAGCTCTCGCCCCGCTTTTTCTGACCTCTGAGCGTCCTCGTGCGTCCGCTCATGGGTGAGCGAGGCGACGCAGGAACCGGGATCCGGATCGGGAGAGAGGGGCGCGATACACGCCGCCCCGGGTGGCCCAGAGTGGCTTCCGTTCGTCGCGATCGGTTCGCTCGCGCTGGCGGCGTCGGCGACCGGCATTCACAACGGATTCACGTACGACAATGGCTCGATCATCGTCCACGATCCGCGGGTCCACCACTTGAGCCAACTGGCGCGCCTGTGGACCGAGACCTACTGGCCGCGGTGGATGGGCGGCGGGCTGTATCGCCCCTTCACAATGTCGGCGTTCACGGCCGAATGGGTGGCCGGGCATGGCGCGGCGTGGGTTTTTCACGTGGTCAACATCTCGCTCTACGTCGCGGTCTGCCTCGCCGTCTACGCCCTGGCGGCGCTGGTGTTGCCGAAGACCCTCGCGGCGGTCGCGGGCGCGGTGTTTGCCGTCCACCCGGTCCACGTTGAGGCAGTCGGGAATGTCGTAGGGCAGTCCGAGCTGTGGGCCGCCGTCTTCGTGGTCATGGCCGTCGTGCTGTACATCACGTGGCGGCGCGAGACGCTCGCCCTCATCCCGAAATACGCATTGCCGGACGTCATCCCTCCCGGCGATCCGATCGGCGGATGGAAGCGGACCGCAACGATCGCCGGGCTGATCGCGCTCGCCTGCGCGGCGAAGGAGCACGCAGTTGTCGCGCCCGCGCTGATTGCAGCCGCGGAACTGCTGGTGGTCGAGGATCCGAGGCCCATGAGCACGCGGCTCCGCGCCCTCCGTCCCGGTGCACTCCTGATCCTGGCGGTCGTTCTCGCGTACCTCGTCATCCGCTCGCACGTCGTCGGTGCATGGGCGGGAGACCGCCCGAACGTCGTGTTCGAGCACCTCAGTCCTGGTGCCCGCCGGTGGACCATGCTCGGTGTAGTGAGCGAGTGGGTGCGGTTGCTGTTGTGGCCTGCGCACCTGGTGGCGGAGTATTCGCCTCCCGAGATCCGGCTCCACCAGCATTTCGATGCGACCCTGCTGGGAAGCATCGGACTGCTCATCGCGCTCGGGACCCTGCTGGTTGTATCGGTGCGCCGATGGCCCGCCGGCGCGTTCGCACTCGCCTGGCTGGCCATCACGCTCGCTCTCGTCAGCAACCTTGTCGTTCCGACGGGAGTGATTCTCGCTGAGCGTACGCTGTTCCTGCCGAGTGTCGGCATCGTGCTGCTGGTCGGGGCGGTCGTCGAGCGGCTGGCGGCAGTGTCGTGGAATGAGTTCGCGGCCGGTGCCGGGATCGGGCGGCGGCTGGCGATCTCGGCGTTCGCGGCAATTCTCGTCCTCGGCCTTGCCAGGAGCGCCGTGCGCCAGCCGGTGTGGGGCAGCAACGCGTCGCTGTTCTCGCAGGGCGTGCGCGACGCCCCGTTCAGCTATCGGGCACACGATGTATATGCGGGCCTGCTGTTCGAGGCCGGCAATCGCCGCGACGGGGAGCGCGAGGCGCGCATCGCGTTGCGCCTGTATCCGCACGATGGCGTGCTGTATCGGGATCTGGCGAACGAGTACATGCGTGCCGGGTTGTGCACGCCCGCGGTGCCGCTCCTCAAGCGTTCGATTGCCGAAGCCACCGCCGAGTCGGATGCCTACGTGCTGCTTGCCCGATGCCTGCTGGCCGAGGGCGATACCGCTGGGGCGCGGAAGCAGGTATTGCGGGGCGTCGCCGGCGGAGCGTACGGCAATGTCTACCATCAGGTGCTGTTGTCGGTGGACAGCGTCGAGTCGCGGCGGCCGCGCCGGCGCCAGCCGGCCCAAAGCCGGCCCAACAGCCGGCCCAACAGCCGGCCCAACAGCCGGCCCAACAGCCCGGGCCGGGACGGACGAGCGCGCGGGTGTTGCCGGGAACCGGAGGCGGGAGCGGTACGCCGTGACCGGTACCCGCGACCATACGCCGAATCGTGTGAAAGAATCGCCGGCGGGTGAAGGCGCCGTGGGTGGATGGGCGCATGGTGAGTGGCGCGCGGCGGTGATCGTGGCCGTGGTGGCGGGTCTGGCGTACGCCAACGCCATCGCCAACCACTTCACACTGGATGACGACACCGTGATCGCGAACAACGATCTGGTGCGGCATCTCTCGTCCGTCTGGCGCGCGTTCGCGCTTCCGTACTGGCCGGTGGTCACGCCGGCGGGGCAGTACCGTCCGTTGGCCATCGCGAGCTTCGCAGTGGACTGGGCAGTCTCCGGCGGCTCGCCGCACTGGATGCACTTCGTCAACGTGATGTGGCATGTCCTGGCGTGCGTGCTCGTGTGGCGGCTGTTGCGGGATCTCGTGACGAGCGGGCCCGCGCTCGCAGGGGCGCTCTTCTTCGCACTCCATCCGGTCCACGTGGAAGCCGTCGCCAATACCGTGGGCCGCTGCGAGATCATGGCGGCCGTCTTCGTGGTGGGTGCCGTGCTCGCGCACCGGCGCGGCTCATGGATGGCGGTGCCGCTCTATGCCGCGGCGCTGGCGTCGAAGGAGAGCGGCGCGGTGTTCCTGGGGTTGGCCGCGGCGAACGACCTTCTGCTCGGCACGGCCCAATCCGTGAGCAGAGACGTGGCCCGCACGCCTGCCGTCGTCCGCGGCGTCGCGCTGTGGCGCCGGCGGTGGCCGCTGTACACCGGATATTTCGGTGTCGCGGCCGTCTACGCGGCCACGCTGGCGATCGTGTTCCGGCACCGGTCGCTGGTCGACATCGCCCCGACGTGGTTTCGCGCATCGGCGGTGGACCGGTGGCTGACCGAAGCGCGAGTGGTACCGGAGTACCTCCGGCTGATGTTCGCCCCGTATACGCTCCGCATGGAGTATTCGCCGCGCGTGATCGACGTGGCGCACCACCTGTCGCCGCTGGTGGCGGCGGGGATGGTGGTGACGGCGGCCGTCGTTGTCGCGCTCGTGTACGCGTGGCGGCGTGCGCCGGTTGCCGCCTTTGGCCTCGCGTGGTTTGGCATTGCAGTGTCGCCTGTCTCCAACGTCCTCTTCGCGTCCGGAGTGGTGCTCGCCGAGCGCACGCTGTACCTGCCGAGCGCCGGCGCGGCGATTCTCGCGGGGTGGGCCGTGCAGGAGGCGGTGCGCCGTCTGGACGCGCGACCCGCCGGCCGTCCGGCGGGCCATCGATTGCCGACGGGATTCCGCGGGCTCGCGGTGGGTGGCGCGCTGGCGATGCTGATGGCGTTCGCCGTCCGGACGTGGACGCGCACCGCCATCTGGCACGACGACAAGCGCCTGCTCGTCGACGCGATGCTCACGGAATCCGAGTCGTACCGGACGCATCTCTGGGCCGCGGAGATCCTCGGGAAGCACGGCGACATGGCGGGTGCGCAGCGCGAGTATGTGATGGCGCGGACGCTATATCCCGAGGATCCGCACGTGTACGAGGCGGCGGCGATGATCGCCGACGCGCAGGACCAGTTCGCGCTGGCGGACCGTCTGTACGACAGCGCGAGCGCGATCGTGCCGGGTGTCGCCGTGGTATACCTGCGCCAGGCGCGGCTGCGATTCCGGGCGGGCGACTATGCCGGAGCGATTCGCTCGGCCCGAATGGCGTATCAGGCGAGCCCCGATTCGGTTGCCGCGCTCAACGTGCTCACGGGCGCCGCGCAACACATCGGCGATTTCGCGGATGCCGAGTGGGCATTTCGGCGCGGGCTGTCGGACCATCCCGGCAACGCGAATCTGCACCAGCAGTACTCGTGGATGCTCGCGGCCAAAGGAGACACAGCGGGGAGCCGGCGTGAGGCCACGGCGGCATCAGCCGCGTCGGTGGCCAGTGCGGTGGCCGCCGTATCGGCGGCGCTGGCGGCGCCGACGCCTGGGGCGGCGGTATCGGCGCCCGGTGCCCGCACGGTGGGAAATGCGGGGCGCAGCTCGAGCGTCGGTACAGGGAGCACGATCCGCGGCGGAACTGGCAAGGATCTGCCACGGTGAACTGTCGCGACTCGATACAGTGGCTCGGACGGGGTCTGGCAGAGTGCGACCGATCGCGCGTTTTACAGGGCCGCCGGCGTCGCTTCCCGAAGGCGGCCTAACTGTAAAACGTTGGTAGTAACTGGCTTAGAGGAAGCGGACCCAACGGCCCGCAGGTTGCTTTACCGGCAGTATCGAAATCACCGCGGCGGTCGTAGGCCGTGTAGCACCCACACCGAGGTCAATTCTCATATGCAGCGCATGCGGAAGGGTTTCACCCTGATCGAGTTGCTCATCGTGGTCGTGATCATCGGCATTCTGGCCGCGATTGCGATTCCGAAGTTCGCGAACACCAAGCAGCAGGCGTACCTGGCGACCTTGAAGGAAGACCTGCGTAACCTGGTGACCGCGGAAGAGGCGTACTTCTCGGACTTCACGACCTACACCGGAACGCTGACCACGACGCAGTTCAATCCGTCGGCTGGCGTGACGTACACGGTGTCAAGCGCGACGGGGACCGGCTGGTCGGCGACCGCGACGCACACGGGTTTGGTGGGCGCGTCGATCGCGGGCTGTCACGTCGCGATTGGTGCGGCTGAGACGACCGCGACCAACAACGAAGGCACCCCGTACTGCCCGTAATTACGGCAGAGGGGCAGGACAGAATGCAGAGAGCCTGGCCACGGAGCAACGTGGCCGGCTCTCTCGCATCTGGCCCTCCGGTTCCCCAGTCGTCGCTCCGGTCATTCCGGCTTCTCGCCCCCGTGGTCCCGCGAGTCCGTTCCCGGGCCTCTATTGTTGCGCCCGTTACCTTCGCGGCCGGCGAGTCGTGTGTTGCTGAGAATGACCGGTCATCGGTTCAAAACGACCGGTCGGTAGGTCCTGGTCTTGTCCGGTGTTCCCCGTAGGCGTTCGCTCACTGCCTCCACGGCATTTCGCCCAACCACACATGGCGCTCTTCGGCCGCAAGAAAACGACTGTCGGACTCGACATCGGGTCCGGGCTGGTCAAAGTCGCGGTGATCGATCACAGCAAGGCGGAGCCCGAGCTCACGAAAGTCGCGATCACGCCGCTGCTCGCGGACGCGATCGTCGAGGGTGAGATCATGGATCCGGGTATCGTCGCCGACGCCGTGCGCACCGCGCTCGCGCAGGCGGGGATCAAGACCAAAGGCATGCGGGGTCTCGTGACCGCTGTCGGCGGCCGTGACGTGATCATCAAGAAGATCCAGATCGAGCGGGTGAAGGAGCAGCAGGCGCGTGAGCTGATGCGGTGGGAAGCCGAGCAGCACGTGCCGTTCGACATGGAGTCGGTGGAACTGGATTTTCAGATCCTCGACCCGGATGCCGAAGGACTGGAGATGAGCGTGCTGCTGGTGGCCGCAAAACGTGAGCTGGTGGAAGCGAAGCTTCGCCTCCTGACCGATGCCGGCGTCAGTGCCGCCGCGGTCGACGTCGACGCATTCGCGCTCCACAACGCGTTCGAGGTCAATCACCCGACGGCCATGACGGGTGTCGTCGCCCTGGTCAACATCGGCCACGAAGTCACCAACATCAACATCCTCGATGAAGGCGTGCCGATTCTCACGCGCGACGTGACGCTGGGCACGCGCCGCCTGCGCGAGGATCTGCAGCGTGATCGCGGATTGTCGGCCGAAGAGGCCGACGCGCTCCTGCAGGGCTACGACCGGTCGCCACACCTGGACGCGGTCATCGAGACGCGCGGTGAGGAGATCGCCGTGGGTATCGAGCGCGCGGCCGCCTTCCTGGCGTCGTCGTCGCGTTCGGCCGGCCAGCTCCGCGCCGTGTTCACCTGCGGCGGCGGCGCACGCATCCCGGGGCTCAGCGAAGCGCTGTCCACGCGGCTGCGTCTCGCGGTCCAGCAGGCCAACCCGTTGGCGAATTTGAAGGTGCGTGACGGCGCGCTCGATTCGCTCGTCACCGACGAGATCGCACCACTGCTCATGCTTCCGATCGGCCTCGCCTTGCGCAAGGTCGCGTAGTCACCTCCCGACGCTCTCTTCGAGGCACGCCCTCTCATGATCGAAATCAACCTGCTCCCTGGCGCCGGGAAGAAAGCCCGTGGTGCGGGTGCGGGCGCCGCGGTAGGTGCGTCGTTCGCTTCGGCAGCGAGCAAGATCAAGAATCCATTCACCCTGATCGCCGCGGCCAGCGTGATCGTCTCGGCCGCGACGATCGGGATTCTGACGTGGCAGCAGCAGGCGAAGGCCGACTCGCTCGCGGCCGGCGAACAGAAGCAGGTGCAGGACTCGACGCGCTACGCCGCGGTTCTCCGCGAGAAGAAGAAAGCGGAGACGCAGCGGGACTCGGTCATGCGCCAGCTCAACATCATCAAGACCATCGACAACAACCGGTTCGTCTGGCCGCACATCATGGATGAAGTCAGCCGGGCGCTTCCACAGTACACGTGGCTGGTGTCGATCAAGGAAACCACGCCACCGCCCGCCGCGGCCGCGCCGGCATCCGCCGATGCGAAGGACAAGGACAAGAAGAAGCCCGACCTCGAAGAGGTCCCGCAGGCGATGAAGTTCCAGATCATCGGCAACACCGTCGACATCCAGGCGCTCACGCGCTTCATGAAGCTGCTGGAAGCGTCGCCGTTCATTCAGAACGTCCAACTGAACAACTCGGCGCTGGTCCAGACCGAAGGCAAGGACGTCACGGAGTTCACGCTCGACGCGGAGTACCAGCGGCCCGATTCCACGGCGATCCGCACGGTTCCGCTCACGCTGCAGGTGAGGTAGCCAGCCATGGCATCGATCACACCGCGCACGCAGCGCGACAAGATGATGGTGTTCGTGACCCTTCTGGCGGTCGTCATGGTCGTCGTCTACTGGCAGTTCGTCTACGCGCCAAAGACGGCCGAGCTGGCCCAGGTCGAGTCACACATCGAATCACTTCAGGGCTCGAACCATCGCGCCAAGGCCGAGATGGCCAAGGGCGACCTCGACGACCTGCGCCGCCAGGCGATGCGCTATCAGCAGAACCTGCAGCTCATGCGCCAACTGGTGCCGACGAGCAACGAAGTACCGGCCCTCCTCGAGCAGGTCTCGACGGCGGCCCGGCGCGTCGACCTCGACATCAATACGGTGACCCCGGAGCCAGTGTTGCAGGGCGAACAGTTCGACACCTACCGGTACAAGCTGACGGTGATCGGCGGCTACCACGAGCTGGCGGAGTTCCTCACCAACGTCGGGTCGCTGACCCGTATCGTGGCGCCCGTCAACATCGAACTGCACCCCTCGAGCGGTAACGAACTGGCGACCGGCCGGGCCAAGACGGGACAGGCGATGCTGACGTCGAAGTTCGAGATCCAGACGTACGTGGCCAAGCAGGGCGGCACCGAGGACGACATGCCGCGGTCCCGTTTGAAGCAAGGAGCGAAGACATGACCGTGATCCTCCGCATTGTCCGAGGGACCGTCGCGACGGCGCTCACGAGCGCCGCCCTGGCTGCGTTCGCGCTGCCCGCCGGTGCCCAGGGTATTCCGATGGTCACGTCCGCCAAGGCGGCCGCCAACAAGGCGGCAGCCGCGTCGAACGCCCAGACGGCCGCGATGCAGAATACCAGCGCCGCGAGTCCCGCGAACACAGCCAAGCAGTCCGCCACGCCGTCTTCGACGACCACGTCGGTGACGCCAGTGCGGACGACGACCGTCACCGGGTTCTCGGCGGCCGCTCCGCAGGCGCCCCAGCAGCATCAGTCGGCCAAGTCGGTCGCTTCGGCGCCCGCGTCGCCGATGAAGCCGGTCGTGTCGGTGGGATCGGCGCCGGCGCATGCGTCCGTGTCCGCGACGGCGACCGTCGTGCCGGGGGGCAAGGCCGCATTGGCAGTGGCGGCCGCCGCAGCAGGGAAGGCGGGCGTGGCGGCGACAGGGCCGCTCAGCGATTCCGCGGGCAAATCGATCTCGGTGACGCAGCGCGGCACCAGAGGCGAGGTCTCGCTCAATCGCGAGGTCTACTCCTACGACGCAGGTGCGCGGCGCGACCCGTTCGTCTCGTTGATGCGGTCGGGTGAGCTGCGGCCGATGCTGTCCGATCTGCGATTGGTGACCGTGCTCTACGATCCCACGGGCCGGAACTCGATCGCCGTCATGCACGATCTCTCGACCAAGGACCAATACCGGGTCCGGGTCGGGCAGACGCTGGGCCGGATGCGGGTCGCGCAGATCCAGCCCAAGCAGGTGGTGTTCACGGTCGAAGAGGTCGGCTTCAGCCGCCAGGAAGCACTGGCGCTCGGTGATACAAACAAAGCGAGGATGCAATGAAGCATGTCTGGACGCTCGCCGCGGTGACGGCCGCAATGCTGGCCGGGCGAGCCCCCGCGAATGCGCTGGGCGTGACGGCCGGCCGATCGGCCGCAGCGCCGGATGACGGCGCGCCGCGCGTGACGGCAGTCACCGGGGTCAGCGTCGTGCCAACCACTGGGCGCGCCGAGGTCGTGATCGACGTCGACAGCTCCGCGACGGTGCAGGACTTCGTCATCGAATCCGCGCCCTACCGCGTGGTGCTCGACTTTACCGGTGCCAAACTCGGCGTCACTCCGCGATTCTACGATCGCGTGGCGCGCGGCGGTGTCACCAACGTCCGCTACTCACAGTATCGGCCCGGGATCGTCCGGGTCGTGATCGAGCTCGATGGGCCGCACGAATACGTGATGACTCGCGGCGGCCACGACGTCCGGGTCGCCATCGATGGTGGCGACGCGACGTTCACGGCATGGCACTGGGCTGGCACTGACGCCGTAGTCGCGGCGCTGCCGGCGGCCACCAAGGCGGCGGTGCGCGACGCGAACCGCGATACGAACCGCGACGCGAACCGTGATGTCAACACCGATGCGAGCAACGCCGGCGTGACGGCCACACCGGACATCATCCGCGCCCCGGTCACGGAGACGGCGGCAGGCAGGCTGGCCAGCACGGGGCGGTCGCATCCGCAACCCTCCCTGTTCGTCCAGCACGGCGCCCAGTCGAATCAGCCGCGGATCACGGTGACATACCAGGACGCCGACATTCGCGACGTACTCGCGGCGTTCGCCGCGTTCTCGGGCCGTACGATCGTGGTCGGGCGTGAGGTGGCGGGAACGGTGACAGCCGAGGTGCGGGACCAGCCTTGGGACGTCGCGCTCCAGTCGATCCTCGGCGCGCAGCAGCTCGCCGCGTCGGAAGACCAGTACGGGATCATCACGGTGGACAGCTACAAGAACATCCAGGCCAAGCAGGCGAGTGAGCCGCTCGTGACGCAACTGGTGGCGATCAACTACGCCAGTGCGGCATCGATGGTGGCGACGGTGAAGTCGCTCCTGGCTCGTGATTGCCAGAACAACGCGAGCGCCGCGACCGCCGGCACGAACGCGCCGCAGAACTCGAGCTGCCAGCCGCGTGGTAACGTGGTGGCCGACACCGGGACCAACACGCTGCTGATCACCGAGGCGCAGTCGCACATGTCGGACGTCGTCAACTACGTCCGCGACCTCGATATCCGTACGCCGCAGGTGTCGATCAAGGCCAAGATCATCTTCATCGACCGGACGCACATCAATCAGCTCGGTCTGTCCTACGACTTCGGCGACAACGGCACGTTCTTCAACTCGCTCGTGCAGCGCACCAACCCGCAGACGAACTCCCCCTACGATCCGACGGTCACCGTCGTGAATCTGGGAGGCGATGCGCTCGCGGGCGTGTCCAACGCGGCGCGACCGTATGCACAGAATGCCGCGCTCAACCTGCTGTATTCCGCGGCGATCGGCCGCTTCTCGATCACCTCGTTCCTCGACGCGACGTCGAGTCTTTCGATCTCCGACGTCCAGGCCGAGCCGAGCGTCGTGACGCTCGACAACCGCGAGGCACAGATCCAGGTCGGTGAGGAAACGCCGATCCGCGTGATCGACGCCAGCAGCGCGGCGACGGGCGGCGCGGCGGTCGCGACGGTCACGTTCAAGGAAACGGGTATCATCCTCAACGTCACCCCGCACATCACCAACGACGGGCAGATCCTGCTGCAGCTCCACGCGGAGCAGTCGCAGCTCCAGAACGTCGGCGGCGACCTCGGGTACAACTTCTTCAAGCGCGCGGCCGACACCAAGCTGCTGGTCAGCGATGGCGAGACCGCGGTCATCGGTGGTTTGACCGAAACCACGGTCACCAAGAACCGCAACTCGATTCCGATCCTCGGCGAGCTGCCCCTGATCGGCAACCTGTTCTCGCAGACGAACTCGCAGGATGAGAAGCAGGACCTCCTGATCCTGATCACCCCGCACGTGCTTCATGAGACGGATGCGGTAAGAAAGTAGGCGCTGCTGGTGAGTCGCCGGCGGGTGATCGCGAGGCCGCAGGCGACACCTGAGACAGGACACGCGAGACAGGACTGACGACGGAGAGAACGGGCGCGCGAAGGGGTTCGGCGCTCGGTGTGGCGACGGGGCCCGGCGAGGTAAGACGCCGGGCCCCGTTGTTTCTATTATGTTGACGCCCATGCTCCGATTCACCACGGCGGGCGAATCGCATGGCGCGGCGCTGGTCAGCATCCTCGAAGGGATGCCCGCCGGCGTGCCCCTCCTGGCGGCGGATGTCGACGCCGAGCTGGCGCGCCGCCAGCAGGGCTATGGCCGCGGACGGCGCATGCAGATCGAGCGGGACACCGTCGAAATCCTGAGCGGCGTGCGCGCCGGCGAAACGCTCGGTTCACCGATCGCGATGCTGATCCGGAACCGCGACTGGGCCAACTGGCAGGACGATCATGGACCCGGCGCCGCGCAGCGGCGATGCGGGACCCGAGGGCAAGGCGCCGCGCGCGCGCGCCGTGACACGGCCGCGGCCGGGTCATGCCGATCTCGCCGGCGTGCTCAAGTACGATCGCGACGATGCACGCGACATCCTCGAGCGGGCATCGGCGCGCGAGACCACCGCGCGGGTCGCCGCCGGTGCCGTCTGCCGCCGGTTGCTCCGGGAATTCGGCGTCTCGGTCGGCAGCCACCTCGTACAACTCGGCGACATCGCCGCAGTTCGCCCTGAGCCGATGCCGTCCGACCTCAACGCCGCGGCGGATGCATCGCCGCTGCGCACGCTCGATCCGGATGCCGAGGCGCCGGATGGTCGCGCGCATCGACATCATCAAGCGCGAGGGCAATACCCTGGGCGGTGTCTGTGAGGTGGTGTGCGACGGGCTCCCGGTCGGGCTGGGATCGCACGTGTCCTGGGACCGCAAGCTCGATGCGCGGCTCGGCGCCGCCATCCTGTCGATCCCCGCGGTCAAAGGCGTGGAGATCGGCATGGGGTTCGAGGCGGCACGCCGCACGGGCGCGGAGGTGCACGACGAGATCGAGATGGCACCGGGCCGGATGCGCACGGGTCACGTGCGCCGGCGCAGCAATCGTGCGGGCGGACTGGAAGGCGGCATGACCACCGGCGAGCCGCTCGTCGTACGCGTCGCGATGAAGCCGATCAGTACGCTCATGCGGCCCCTGGGCACGATCGACACCGCGACACTCGCTCCGGCAGCAGCCGTCGCCGAGCGCAGCGACGTGACGGCGGTGCCGGCGATGGGAGTGATTGCGGAAGCCATGGTGGCCTTCGTGGCCGCGCAGGCGCTCCTCGAGAAATTCGGCGGCGACTCGCTCGGCGAGCTGCGCCGCAACTTCGACGCGTACCTGGCGCACGTCGCCCGGCGGATGGCTGAATAGCGCGCCGGGCGGTCACCTCATCCTCGTCGGGTTGCCGGGCTCCGGAAAGAGCACGGTGGGGAGAGCCGTCGCCGCCGCGCTTGGGTGGCCGTTCGTCGATCTGGACGCGGAGATCGTGGCTCGGGAAGGACGGTCGATCGCCGCGATATTCGCGATGGACGGCGAACCCCGGTTTCGCGAGCTGGAACGCGAGGCGACGATCCGGCTTCGCGACGCCAGCCCGTCGGTGGTCGCTCCGGGAGGCGGCTGGGTCACGTCGGCCGAGACGGTCGCCATCGTGTGCCCACCGGCCCGCATGACCTATCTGAAGGTCTCCCCCGAGACCGCGTTCCAGCGTATTCGGCGCACAGTGCGCCTCCGCCCCTTGCTGCGGCGCGATCCGCTCGGCGCCTTGCGGCGGCTATTGGATATCAGGCACGCTGCATATGAGCGCGCCGACCTCGTGGTGGACACGGAACTGCTTGGTATGCAAGACGTTACGCAGCGTATTGTCTCGCTCGCTAAGGCACCCCTGCCATGATTGCAGCCCCGATCGGCATGGTCGGTGCCGTGGCCCTCCCTATGGACCGCCGGGACGCCCACCGGGTATGCGGGCGGGGAGAAGCTGGAGTCGGTCAAAGGGGCGCTAATGCTCCAAAACCGGGTCGTATGCGTTACTGTGGGCTTGGGATCCGTCACCGGACGGTCCGTGCCGAACGAATGATGCAGTCGTCGGATATAGATGAAGGAAGGCAGGTATCACTATGACATTTCGCATGATGGGCCCGCACGAGCGTGGCCGGTTCGCCCCTGAGGCTTGGGGACTGCTGGTGTCGCTCCGCGGGGCCGGAGTTCTGAACGCTGCCGAGCTCGAACATCTGATCGATCGCGCAATGGCGCAGATTGACGGCCGAATCGCGCTCGACGATTTACGATCGGTCATGGAAGGGGCTGGATACGACGAAGGCCAGGCCCCGGACCAGACGGTTGTGCACTAGAGGCCATGGCAACTACCAAATCAGGACCTAAGGCAGCCACGAGAACCAAGAAGGCGCTGAAAGCGACGGCCGGTAAGGCCCCGCGATCCGCGCCCAAGCGGCGCTCGCGCGCCGTGCCGCCGGTCGAGGCGGGACCGCCTCCTCAGCCGGGCACGACGTCGCTCGTCATCGTGGAATCGCCAGCAAAAGCGAAGACGATCGGCAAATACCTTGGCCGCGCATTTCGCGTCAAGGCGACGGTCGGGCACGTGCGCGACCTGCCGCAGAAGAAACTGGGCGTGGACGTCGAGCACGGGTTCAAGCCGGAGTACGTCACGATCGCCGGCAAGGAGAAGACGCTGGCCGATCTGCGCGAGGCGGCGAAGGACTCGCGCCAGATCTATCTCGCGACAGACCCTGACCGTGAAGGCGAAGCCATTGCCTGGCACGTCGCGGGGCAACTGGCCCGTCGCGGGTCGGGCGCGATACCGATCCGCCGCGCGCTGTTCCACGAGATTACCAAGGACGCGGTCAACGAAGCGATCGCGAATGCGGGCGAGATCGACGAGCGCAAGGTGAACGCGCAGCAGGCGCGCCGCGTGCTCGACCGGCTCGTCGGGTACAAGGCGAGCCCGGTGCTCTGGAAGACCGTGAAGAAGGGCCTGTCCGCCGGCCGCGTGCAGACCGTGGCGCTGCGGATGCTGGTCGAGCGGGAGCGCGAGATCCGGGCGTTCAAGCCGGTCGAATACTGGACGATTGCCGCTGAGCTGGAGAAGTCGGGCCAGCGGTTCGCCGCGCGGCTGCATCAAATAGAAGGGAAGAAGGCGGAGATCTCCACCGAGGCGGATGCGCGGCGCATTGTCGACGCGGTCCGGACGGCCGCGGCCGAGATCCGCGGCCGGATGAACGGCTCGTTTGCCGGTACCGACAAACGATCGGCGTCTTCGAGGTCACGGATGTCAAGCGCCGCGAGCGCCGGAAGAATCCGCAGGCCCCCTTCACGACCAGCACCCTGCAGCAGGAAGCCGCGAAGAAGCTGGGCTTCGGCTCCAAGCGGACGATGCGGCTGGCGCAGGATCTCTACGAGGGCATCGAGCTGGGCGACGAAGGGCGCCGTCGGACTGATCACCGTACATGCGTACCGACTCGACGCGCGTGGCGGAGTCCGCGGCGGCGCAGGCGCGCGAGCATCGCAGACGCTGTTCGGCGCCGAGTTCCTCGCTGATGGGCCGCGACTGTACGCCGACACGAAGAAGAACGCGCAGGACGCGCACGAAGCGGTGCGGCCGACCGATCCCTCGCGGCGGCCGGAGCTCGTGCAGCGCTATCTGACGGCCGACCAGTTCAAGCTCTACCAGCTGATCTGGCAGCGGTTCATGGCGTCGCAGATGGCGCCCGCGGTGTTCGACACGACGACCGTCGATTTCGATCTTGGCCGCTACCTGTTCCGGGCCACCGGCAGCGTCGTGAAGTTCCAGGGCTTCCTGGCGCTGTATCACGAAGCGCGCGAAGAGGGCGAGGGCCGCGCACTCGAGGACGAGCAGGCGCTGCCGCGTCGCTGGAGAAGGGTGAGGGCGTGCCGGTTCGTCGGGGTGACGCCGGCCCAGCACTTCACGGAGCCGCCGCCGCGCTACTCCGAAGCGAGCCTGGTCAAGGAGCTGGAGCGTCTCGGCATCGGGCGGCCGTCCACCTACGCGTCGATCATCTCGACGCTGGTCGACCGTCGCTACGCGCAGCTCGAGCAGCGCCGGTTCTTCCCGACGTCGCTCGGCGAGAGCGTGGAGAAAGTGATGGTGCAGCAGTTCCCCGATGTCTTCAACGTGGGATTCACGTCGGAGATGGAAGAGGAACTCGACAAGATCGAGGAAGGCCAACGCAGTTGGCAGCGTGTACTGAAGGACTTCTACGGTCCGTTCGCGATCTCGCTCGACAAGGTCGATGTCGGCCGCCTGATTGCGGCGGCGCACGATCTGTCGGCGGTCGCCAACGAACGGTGTCCCGACTGCGGTGGCAAGCTGGTGGCCAAGGGCGGATTCTTTGGTCCGTTCCTGGCATGCGAGAACCATCCCAAGACGTGCAAGCACACGCGGCCCCTGGGTCGCGACCGGAAACCGGCGGAGCTGACCAACTACGTGTGCCACGAGTGTGGCGCGCCAATGCTCAAGCGCAGCGGGCGAACGGGGGAATTTCTGGGCTGCAGCAAGTTCCCGAAGTGCCGCGGGACCCGCTCGATGCCGACGGGTGTGATGTGCCCCAAGGATGGCGGCGAGCTCGCGGCGCGCCGCTCGAAGAAGCGCGGCAAGGTATTCTACGGGTGCGCGAACTATCCGAACTGCGATTTCGTGGCATGGGACAAGCCGGTGCGCGAGGTGTGTCCGGAATGCGGGTACGAAGGCGCGGAATCGAAGTTCACGAAGACCCGTGGCGAGTATCGGAAATGTCTCAAGTGCGCGAACGAGTGGGACGTGGCGGCGAAGCCGGAGCCCGAAGCCGTAGCGGTCTAGCTCTCGCGAAGGCCGTGCCGTGCTGACGGGCGCGCGAGCCGAGCTACCGACGGGAGAGTTCGACACCGTCGACGACAGGCGGCAGGAAGTCGTCGGCAGCGCCCAACTCGACGTCACCGGCCGCCGGCTGTGGCCGCAGCGGGCGTTCAGGATCGACTCGCCACTCTCGCCATCGGAAGTGTTCGACCGGATCGGGCGCGTCACATCGCCGTTCCGCTGGTGGTGGCGCTCCCCCGTCACCCAGCCCTTCGATGGGACCGTCACACCCGGCGCATTTTCGCTGCAATCCACGACCGCACGGTGGCGCACGTGGCGCTGGGCTCGGCCACGTCTTCAGGGCCGCATTGTCCCATCGGGCGCGGGGTCGCGGATCACGGGCACGTACAAGCTGCAATTGGTAGTCGCCGTCGTGCTCAGCCTATTGTGCATTTGGGGGACGGCCTTCGCGGGCCTCCTAGTCGTGTCCGCGGGCTTCGACATCGCGGCGTCCATCACGACCGGCACGTCTCCGCTGTCGCTCGACGATATGCTGCTCACGTTGGCCGGGATCGCGATCGCGCTGCTTCTGCTGGGCCTCGTGTGGGTCCGGGTCGTGCGCCCATTCGGAGATCAGGCGCACGGTGTCGTACGCGCGCTCGCGGCGGTGGTAGGAGAGCGACCCGTCGAGTAGCCCGGGACGGGCAGCACGCCGGTCGCCGGGACCCGCCGGTGGTGGCTACAAACGACAGTGGGACCCGATCGCCGGGTCCCACTGTCGCGCTGTCACAATCGGATTACGCGGGCGAGCAATGCGCCGTACTCGGCGAGCTGACGCAGTTCGAGACCTTGTTGAACTGGTTCGAGATCGCCTGGCCAAGCGTGATCGCGGCGATCGCGACAACCATCGCGATCAACACCGCCAACAGGGCGTACTCGATCATCGTGGCACCGCCTTCCTCGCGAATGAACGACTGGGCGAGGATTTTGATACGCTGCATGGTAGGTCGCTCCTGAGCGAGAAAAATGCCCCCTCGGGGGCATGGCGCATCGCCGACGATCGTCAGCGCTGCACACATAATAGGCACACCCGGGTGACGAACTGGTGAAAATCTTATGACGTTCTCGTCATGTATGATGTGGACGAAGGTCGTACTAACCGGCCGCCGGCGAGGCGACGACTAGCGAGGCGACGACTAGCGAGGCGCCGGCCGGGGGTGGCGCGCACCGGCCGTATCGGTTCGCTGCGCGCGGAGTCTTGCGAGGGCTGACCGGGCGAGCGTGTCCCGCCTGTCCGCCGAGACAGCGTCGTTGAGGTAGGTGATCGCCATCGCCGTATCGCCCACGAGAAGCGCGTTGGCGCTGGCGTCTCGCAGCACCTCGGGATCCTTTGAAAAGAGCCTGATGGCCTGCACGTAGTACCGTCGTGCCGTCGCGTGGTCTCCCGCGATGTCGCTTGCGGTCGCCGACAACGCATAGCCTCGATAGCTGGCCGGCGCCCGTTCGCGCATTGCGGTGAATACGCTGGACGTGTCGCTCCAGATCGGGATTGCCTGAAGGGTCCACACGGCCGACACCCCCAGGATCGCACACAGGGCAGCAACCGCGAGCCGCGGCCTCACCCGTCCGAGCGCGGCGAGCGCGGCGCCCTCGAGCAGGGCGACGCCAGCACTCGGCGAATACAGCGTGCGCTCCGCGATGACAATGCCTGAGCGCACCAGCAGATTCGACGCGGGCGCGAAGGTAGCCGCCGCGAAGAGGACGGCGAACGTCCGCGGCGTCGGCCGTCTGATGTGCACTATCAGCGCGGCCAAAGCGCCGCCGACGAGCACGATCCCGGCTATCACGAGTCCGGCGTTCGGATGCGTGATCACGAACTCGGCGGGCGAGTAGTCCGGGCGTGGCTGCTGTGGTATGAGGATCAGGCTCAGGGCGCGCGGCACCGATGCGAGCGCCAACGCCGCGCCTTGCCAGACCCCGCTCATCCGGAAAGCCGGATGCGGGCGGTCACCGCCGGGACCATCCAGTACGAAGAACCGCACCACAAGCTCGAACGCCACACCAGCACATGCGGCGGCCGTGCCCCGAATCGTGGCGCGCCGGGCCGCGATACGGGTACTCTGGGGATTGCGTGAGGTCGTCAACCAGAGTGCCGCCCACGCGATGGCTGGCGCGACGACGCCGGTCTCCTTGCTGGCCGCGGCGACGGCCGCGAGGACCGCGATCCAGAACAACTGGGAGCCGCTGGTCTCGCCGGTTGGCGCCGCCGGCGACCGCGTCGCCACGAGTGCGAGCGCGAGCAGCGCGACGCCGCACAGCATCTCCGACCGGCCCACGATATTGGCGACCACCTCGACATGCGCGGGTTGCACGGCGAAAATGCACGCCGCCATTCCCGCGGCGGGGGCCGACCACCATCGCAACGCCAGCCGCGCCACCAGGACCGTGGCGAGCGCGTGCCAGGCAATATTGACGGCGTGGAACATTGGGGCCTCGCCGCCGGAGGCGATCCAGTCCAGCGCGAACGACAGCGTCGTCAGCGGGCGATAGAGATGGCCGGTGTTGTACCAGTAGCCCAGGCGCAACGCCGCCGGAATGCCCGCCCAACTGTGGATGCGGTCATTGGCATACACAATGAACGTGTCGTCCCATGCGAACCCGTTCTTGATGGCAGCGACGTAGCATGCGATCGCGAACAGGCCGGCGATGGTCTGCGCACGGACCCCGGGATTCCAGCGTTGCGACTTCATCTCTACCGTGTTAGGCGTGGTCGGGACGTTTCGTTGGGCGACACGCCGTCGCCTCGCGCCGGCTCGAGAGTCGAAGTACAGAAAGTAGAGCCTTTCGCTTTGGGCAGTAGCCGGGCGCGGACGGCTGGCCGTAAGTTGTGAGTCCTCGTCCGCGGTGGGAGCCAGGCCCTGATTTCGAGACTGTCAGGCTGCCAGCGCCCGTGTGGCAGCCTGACACCCGGGCGGCGGAGGCGGGGCAAGGCCAGCAACGCCAGCAAGGCCGCATCGAAACTGGGCCTCCAGGCAGGTCGTCAGCAACACAGTGATTCCGACCCGATGGGGGCCCGGCCATGATATCCGGTTCGTGACCTGAGCGAGATGATTGTGACACCCGCGATGGCGGCGGCCTCCTCGCGCCTGCGGCGGTGGCTTCCACTGCTCGTGGTGTGGGTCATCGCCGCGGCCTACGTGGGGGCGCGGCTCAATCGCGGCTGGATCCCGATGGACGAGGGAGCCCTCGGCCACGCCGCGGAGCGCGTGATGCGGGGCGAACTGCCGCATCGCGATTTCGACAATGTCTACACCGGCGGTCTGGCGACATTCGACGCCGTCGTGTTCAAGGTCATGGGAACGCAGCTGTCGTATCTGCGGCTGGCGATGTTCGCGGTGTTTCTGCTCTGGGTTCCGACGGTCTACTATATCGCATCCCGGCTTGCCAAGCCGGTGGCCGCCGCAGTCGTCACCCTTCTCTGCGTTGTGTGGAGCATCCCGACCTATCCCGCGGCGATGCCATCCTGGTACAACCTGTTCTTCGCGATTTTCGGGGCGGCGGCGCTCATGCGCTACACCGAGATGCGCCGATGGCGGTGGCTCGTCGCCGCGGGCATCGCCGGCGGTCTCTCCATCACGATCAAGATCGTCGGCGTCTACTACGTCGGCGCAGCGTTCCTGTTCCTCGTGTTCCTCGAGCACCAGCAAGCTGTCTCGCAACCGCCACCGGCCAGCGGAACACCGCGCCGGGGGTACGCGCTCCTCGTCGCGAGCGGAGCCGTCGTGTTCGTGCTGGCCCTGGCGTCGCTCGTGCACGTGGTGCCCGGCGCATCGAAGGAGGTGCAGTTCACGCTCCCCGGCGCGTTGCTCGCGCTGAGCCTCTGTGTGACCGAATGGCGTTTCCCGGGGGGCGATCCGGTGACGGTGCGCTTACGCCGCCTGGCGGCCATCGCCGTACCGTTTGCCGTGGGGGTCGCGCTGCCCGTCCTGATCTTCCTGGTGCCGTACATCATGAGCGGATCGGTCGGGCAACTCGTGAGTGGAGTGTTGGTCCAGCCGGCCAAGCGCCTGCAGTTCGCCACACTCGCGCCGGCGCCGCTGCACACCCTGCCCGCCGCAATCGCCTGGCTGCTCGTGTTGATGCCCGACAAGACTGCGACGGGCACCCGTGACTGGTCCTCGCGGGCGATCGCAGCCGTATACGCCATCCTGCTCACCGGCGTGGCCATTCTCGCGATTCACGGCGGGCGTGTCTACGTCGCCATCTGGCTCGTGGTCTGCTACGCCGTCCCGTGTGTCGTGGCCGCCGGATGCGTAGTGCTTCTGGCGCGGCGGCCGGTGAGTGCCGAGGAGGACGTGCGGCGGTCGCAGCTCTGGCTGCTGCTGTGCGTCGCGGCCCTGTGCAGTCTGGTGCAGGTGCCCTACGCCGCACCGCTCTACATTTTCTTTTTCGCGCCAATCGCGGTTCTCGCCGCTCTCGCGGTGATTGCCGTATCGGGCGACCAGGGTGCGAGTCTGGGGCTGCGGCCCGCGATCGCCGCCGGATTCTTCCTCTTGTTCGGCTTCACGGCTGTCGCGCCTGGCCACGTCAGCGTCTGGGATGGCGGGTATCGGACGGCCGACACCTGGCCGACGGTTCCGTTGCGGATCGCGCGCACCGGTCTCGTGTCGAGACCAGCGTTCGCCACGCGATACGAACAGATCGTCGCCCTGATGGGCGCGCACAGCAAGCCGGGCTCCTATATCTACGCGGCGCCGGACTGCCCCGAGGTCTACTTTCTGGCGCAACGGCGAAACCCGACCGGCACGCTCTTCGATTTTCTGGAGGAGGCGGGCGGCCACGATGCACGGGTCATCCGGTCACTCGACGAGCGACACGTCACCGCGGTGGCGATCAACACGCTCCCGCTCTTCTCCCGGCCGATCGATGACGAGCTCGCCGCCGCGCTGCGCGCGCGGTATCCGGATTCCACCGTCGTAGACAATTTCGTCGTGCGGTGGGCGCCGGCCCCGTGACCGGGGCGGCTGCGGACGCATCCGCGACCATCGCCGCCGGGTCTCGCTGGCGGATCATGCGGTGGCTCCCACTCGTCGCCGTGTGGGTTGCCGGCGCGCTCTACGTCGGCGCGCGGCTCGACACCGGATGGGTTCCGGTGGACGAGGGGACACTCGGACAATCGGCCGAGCGAGTGCTCTACGGCGAGCTTCCGCATCGTGACTTCGACGACGTCTACACCGGCGGCCTCGCCCGGCTCGATGCCGTCGCGTTTCAGGTGCTCGGCACCAACCTGACGTCGCTCCGGGTCGTGCTCTTCGCGGTGTTCCTCCTCTGGATTCCGGTGGTCTACTACATCGCGAGGCGATTCGCGAACCCGCTGGGTGCCGCACTGGCCACGCTCCTCAGCATCATATGGACGCTGCCCAGCAATCCGTCGGCCATGCCGTCCTGGTACAATCTCTTCCTCGCGACCTTCGGCATCGCGGCGCTCATGCGATTCACCGAGACGCGGCGTCGTGGCTGGCTCGTCGCGGCCGGTGTCGCGGGCGGCCTGTCGGTGGTGATCAAGATCATCGGGCTGTTCTACATCGCGGGCGCCCTGCTGTACTTCGTTTTCGACGAACGCGAGCAGTCCGGCCCCGCGCCGCCGGGAGCGCGCCGGAGTGGGTACGCGATCGTGCTGGCCGCGGCCGCGGTTCTGCTGGCGGCCGCGCTGGCGGACATCGTGCGCGCCATCCCGCGCGAATCGCGGTTCCTGCACTTTGTGCTGCCGGGCGCGCTGGCGGCCGGTGCGCTCGCGGGACTCGAATACCGGGATCCGCGGTCGGGCTCCTTGTGGGGGCGCGTACGGCGACTGATGAGGGTCGTGGCGCCTTTTGCCGCCGGCGTCGCCGTACCCATCGCGCTTTTCGTCATCCCATACGTGCGATCCGGCTCCCTGTGGGCGCTCGTGTATGGGGTGTTCATCGCGCCAACTCGGCGATACGGGTTCGCCGTCGTGCCACCGGCGTCGCTCGGGACATTCGGCTTGGCGCTTCCGTGGCTGCTCGTCCTCCTCCCACCGCAGACGAGCGCCCGCCTGGCGGAGCTACCAGCGCGCGTCGTCGGCGCCTGCGTCGCCGTATTCCTCGGCCTCGTGCTGGTCGCCGCGGCACAGGGCGGCGTCGCATACGCCGTCGTCTGGCTCACGATCTGCTACATCGTGCCGTGCACCGTGCTCGCTGGCTGTGTGCTCGCGTGGAGATGGCGCCCCGCACCTGACCCGCAGGCCGCGGTTCGGCGTACGCAGGTCTGGCTGCTGGTCTGCATGACGGCCATGTGCAGTCTCGTCCTGGTGCCTGCCGCGAGCTGGGGATATTTCCTCTACTTCGCGCCGATCGCGATTCTGGCGCTCCTCGGTATTGTGACCACGCGGCCATCGGGACCCGGCGTCCGCACAGTCGTCGTCGCCGCATTCTTCGTGGTGTTCGGAATCGTAGCGGTCAACCCCAACCACATCGCGCTGTGGCAGGGCACCGTATTACCGCGTGACCAGTGGCCGAGCGTCCCGCTGGGCATTCCGCGGACGGGGCTGACGGTGAAGAGGGGCGACGCCGAGAGCTACGGCCGGCTCGTCGCGTTGCTCACGGCGCATAGTCCGGCAGGCAGTTATATCTACGCCGCGCCTGATTGTCCCGAGATTTATTTCCTCGCCCAGCGACGGAATCCGACGCGGACGCTGTGGGACTTCTTCGATGACACGGCCGGTCGTGACGAACGGATCGAGCGTGCATTGGAGTCGCACGATGTGGCGGCGGTGGCGATCAATACGACGCCGGAGTTCTCGCCTCGTGTGACGCCCGCCTTGAACTCCGTTCTTCGGGTGCGATATCCCGATTCAGCGGCCGTCGGGGCCTTTGTCGTGCGATGGCGCCGTGATTCGATGAGCATCCGGTAGCGCGCCGGGTCCGTGCCGGCTAGCCGGTTCCGGCGGTTGCTCCAGCGACGGTGCGCGGGGGGATGCCGAGCGACGCGCACGATGCGGATACCGCCAGCGATGGGCCCAGAGCCGGCGGGTGTCCGGCATCCCGCTGGAACAGCGTTGCCGTGGAGTCGCAATAGATCGGACGCCAGCCGCCTTCGTGAGCGAGCGCATCGGAGAGCGGCGAGACCGTCGCGAGGAGTGCGAGATCGACGCGCCATTTCTCGAGCTCCTGGCGCCATCCCGGATCGACGGCGCCGATCGTCGCGTAGTCCCGTGTGATCGCGTCGCCATAGAAGTCCGTCTGGCCGTCGATGAAGACGGGTTGCTCCGGCCACGCGTAGAGGACATATCCGCCCCACGTGAACTCCTCGAACATCCGGCCGCTCACGCGGGCCGCCCGGGCGGCGGAGACGGCACGCACGGGGAAGACGTCCGGATTGAACGTCGTCGGAAAGAGGTCCGACCGGGCGGCGAACCGCTCCGGCGGCTGGACGGTGGCGCTGGTGGCGCGCGCGAGGACGAACATCGCGATCGCCGCCAGGATCGGCCATCCGGGTGCCAGGCGGCCGGGATCCCGCCCGGCGCGTCCCGTACCAGGGGTGTGGCCAGGCGCCCACACCGCCAGCGCGCGTTCGATCTCGGGCGCCACGAGCGGCACCACGACGATGCCGAACAGCGGCAGGTTGCGGGCGGACATCAGCGAGAACGCGAGATTCATCGCGACGAGCATGATGACCGGGAACGATGCGCGGCGTGGCAGCACCGCGAGCGCGGCGGTCGTGACCACGATCGCGATGAGGCTGAAGCGGGCCACGTGGAAATCCGGAGACATGTACTCCTGAGTGCCGTTCACCAGGTAGGTATCGCCGAGATAGCGGAGGGTGTGGAGATAGAGTCGCGGGCCGCTAGGCGTGAGCAGCGTGCCGCAGACCGCGGCACCGAGGAGAGCCGCGTGCCGCACGAGCGTGGCGCGCCACGCCGCCACGCCGGCGCCCGACGCACTGAGCATCTCGAGCCGGTCGCCAACGACGATCGCGGCCAGGACGAAGAGTCCGTAAAGGAATCCGCCGTGGAGGTTTGCCCAGCAGGCGAACAGCGGGAGGGCAGGCCACGCGGCCCACCAAATGTCCCGTCGTGAGGTCGTGCGCGGACCGCCGGCGGCGCGATCGGCCAGCACCATCAACAGCGCGGCGCCCAGCATCGTGAAGACGTGCGGGCGGGCGAGCCAGTGCAGCACACCCATCGCGAGTGCGAGCAGCAACGCCGGCACCGCGACGATCGGAGACACTCCCCGCCGCCAGAGCGTTCGCAGGACGACGGCGTAGGCGAGAGCGAGGACGATGCCGGTGAGCACGAGCAATCCCGGCAACGCCGCGATCCGGACGCTCGCTGCGGTGAGCACCTCACTCAACCATTCATACGGGATGAATGGCGCACCGGCTTTGGTGAAGGAGAACGGGTCCCGGTAGAACAGCCCGGATCGGAGAATCGTCTCGCCGACGCGGATATGCCTGCCGGGATCGCCGTCCATCGAGAGCCATTTGCGGCCGAAGCCGAGGGGCAGCGCGACGATGAGCAGCATGGCGAACCATTCGGACCCGGAGGGGGCGAAACGCCGTGGCGTTCGCGGGTCGCCGCTTCCAGATGGCGGTGCGACGCGGGGCGCCGATGTCGCGGCCGCCGATGGCGCGGGACCGCTGTCCGGACTGTGCGGTGCCGTCATCTCCGGTTCGTCATCGCCGGTTATCGGACGGCGGAGGCGGCACCGGACACGCGAGGGGTGGGATGAGACGCCAGAGCCAGCGGGGCGAGGGGCCACAGGAGCGGAATCACTGGCGCGAGCGTGGCCAGGAGCGCGAAGCCGACGCGCGGACCTGCCGTGGTGAGGACCATGACCGGATGCTCGGCGGAGAGCGCAGGCGGCGGCACCGGCAGCAGCGCGAGTGTGTCAGGTGCCGCGATCTCCACCACCTGCAACCGGCCGAAGATGTCGATCACGCGCAGGACATTGGCGGCCCGGACGGACATCGCCAGCGCGGGATCGTACACGACGATGCGGACCGCGCCTATCCGCGGGCCAACACGCTGGCGGATCCACGCCCATACGCGCGAGAGATCGGCCGGATCGACGAACGTGATCAGCGTCGCGATCGTGATCCACTCGAACAGCGGCAGGGTCATCGTGTACTCGATGCCCAGGTGCAGTCCGATGACGGCCAGCAGCACGAAGTACCGAAGGTCGCGGAACCATACGAGTATGCCCGCCGAGAACTCGACCACCAGCGTGCCCCACGCGGCGAGCCGCATCAGGAACGGGCTGTGCATTCCCGGTATCGGGAAGCGCGCAATCTCTCGCAAATGGAGCGAGTAGTAGACGGCCGTGCCCTTCATCCACGTCACGCCGAGCGTCTTCCACCAGGCCGTGGTGAAATACACGATCGACGCCTCGATCTGCATCATCCGCTGCGCCCAGGGGCTGGATTCCGGGACGGCTATCCCCTCCTTGCCGCGCCAGATCCGCAGCAGCCGGTCGACGGACAGCGCCGCGCCGGCAGGCGCGAACATGAGGAAGAAGCCGCAGACGCGCAGCAAATTGTCGCCGCCGTTCAGGATGTAGATATTTCGCATCTGCAGCGACATGAAGCAGAGATAGAGCGCGATCGTGGACAGCCGCGTCATGAACCCGATCGTCACCAGCACGGCGAGAGCGATCATCACCCAGAAAAACACGTTGACCAGCAGTGACGAATCCGGAATGTGAGTCAACAGACTGAAGTGGGCGCCGGGATCCATGTCCAACGCCGTTTGCCTGGCCCACAATAGCGTGCGGCCCGTAGTACGCGAGCCAGTCCGGGCTCATCAGCCAGAGATTCAGGATGTGCAGGATCCCGTAGAAGATCCGGTACAGCGCAACCGGCAGGGGCGAGGCCGCGTCGAAGAAGAAGGAATTCCACCTGCGTACGAGACCGGCGACGGTCATTTGAGGTCGGCCGCCTTGATCACGCAGGTGTAGAATGGATACCGCTCCCACTTCGCCGGAGTAGCGGGGACCGCCGAATCGAGCGGCGGGATTGCCGCCCACCGGCGGATCAGCCGGACTGTGTCGGGCGGCACGCCACGTGTGTCATTGGCGCGCGCGACGAAGCGGCAGGCGTCGGGCCACAGCGCCGAGTAACTATCCTGCCGGACGTAGTCGTTGCCCCACTTGCGGTACCGTTCCATGAAATACGCCCGGTAATAGCCGTAGTCGGACGGGATCGGAAACTTCCAAGTCGTGGTCTTCCCGTCGGCGTAGGTCACCTCGGCCTCGAGATGATTCATGTACGTCGGCGGGATCGGGGGAGAACATGGCCCATACCTGGTGGAGACCCATCAGGATCAGGTACGGCTCGACGACGATCTTGATGTTGGTTTGGAGCCGGGAGATCGGCGGCACCGCCGTGCACAGAATAGCGAGCAGATTGAACGCGATGAAGCCGTTGACGATCGCGTGCCGAGGGGTGAAGGCTGGCGGACGCTTCGGCGCCTGCGTCTCGGGCGGCATTTCAGACGGCGTCGGAGACGGCGTATTAGACATTGTCGATCGATGTCCACTGGTTGGGCCGCCGGAGCACCATGATCAGGCACGGCAGGTACAGGCACGGGATCATCGCCGTGCCGGTGTGGGCGGTCAGCTCCGGGAACAGCGTGTTGAGCGCGGCGTAGTGCAACTGCACCGCGTACGGGATGAACGAGAGCAAAGCGAGCAGGATCGTCTCGGCCCGGCTTCGCGTGATGAGAAAGAGCGGAAGGGCAGCCTGCAGGATCATCGACTGCGGCACGCTGGCCATGAGCACGAGCAGCCGCGCGTCGGCGCGGCGCCACTTGGCGAGGGCGGCGAGCACGATGAAGCCGCCGGGGCGTGTGATGGGGCCCGCGAGGTGGGTGCCGGCGTCGCAGCGCCTCGCGCCACTGCGGAATCCAGTCCGGCCGGACCACGAGACTGGCGGCGAAGAGGAGCAGGGTCAGTGCGATGCCGACATACGTCGCGCGGCGGCGTGGCAGGCCGCTGGCGAGCACGAAGCCGACGTTGGGCTTGGCGAGGTAGGTGAAACATGCGCCCGGCGTGAGGGCCGCGGCTACGAGCAACGGCTCCCATGCACCGGCCGCGATCGCGCCGAGGAATGCGGCACTCGCGAGGACGGCGAGGCGCCAGAGGTCCCGGCGTGACACGACGTACGCGAGCCACGCACTCGACAGACCGAGGAACAGCGGGCGGAAGACGACCAGCGACACAAGCGTGAACGGCAGCGTCAGGATCAGCGCCGGGAGCGGATAGAACAGAGGCCAGGGCCAGTGCATGAACGTGCCGTTCGGCCCGATCGCGGTGTAGGGATTTTCACCACGCCGGAGCACCCAGGAGCCAGCCCATGATTGGACGGCGTCGGCTCCCCACTGGGGGTAGACGTGTTCCCGCGCAAAGACATAGCCCGCGACGATGAGGCCGAGTATCAGGGCGGCCGCGAGACGTACGCCGCGGGACGGAGGAATGATCACCCGGCCTGCGGCCATTGGCCCCGATGCTATTCCCGAGGCCACTTCACCGGCGGTGTCTGGGGGGGGTACCCGTGCCTCGGGCGTCCCTGTCGCGGGGACCAGATTCGGTACCGCCATCAGCGCACCCGCGTGGTCCGGAGTCCCGAGGACGCGCGCAACCTGGTCTCCCCCATCATGCTCCCTTAACTAAGACGTCCCAAACGCCCCCGCAATGGCGCACCCACATGACGGGGCTGTAATGTGGAGTTCATTGAGTCGTCATGTGTGTGGCGGTAGACTGGCGAGCCCCCACTAGCGTTACGCGCGGCGGTGCCTCCGGCATCGTGCGCGGTATTGCTGGTGGCACACCGGATCGTGCTGGCCAGGGGACGGGCCGGCCATGGCGGCTTCGCTCAACGGAGGATGTGTGGCGTTTCGACGCGCGAGTTTGTGCCTTATCGGCTCCGTCATGCTCGTGGCGGGCTGTAAGGAAAACGGCACGGGACCGACGGCTCCTTGCGGGCTCGGATCGACGTGCTCCGGCAGCGCGAAACTCGCGACGTTGACACTGTCCCCGGCGTTCGACACGCTCCTCGTGGGGGACAAGGCCCAGATCGTCTTTGCGGCGACCAACTCCTCGGGCGGGGCGGTCACCGGCATCACCGTGTCGTACAAATCCTCCGACACGGCGGTCGCGAAGGTCGACACGTCGGGACTCATCTCGGCGGTTGGTGCGGGCGCCTCCACGATCACCATCGCGGCAGGGGGACTCAAGGCGTCGTCGCACCTGACGGTATTGACGCCGGCGGTCCTACTGCTCTCGGCGGGCAGCGACTACGCCTGCATGGTGATCACATTGGGCCGCGGGTTTTGCTGGGGCCAGGACGCCCTCGGGCAGCTCGCCGCTTCCACGGCCACCACCTGCTTCGACAGCGCCAGCTCCTCCGCCATCCCGTGCGCGACATCTCCCATCGCGATGTCGGGCGGCGTGCGCTTCAGCGTCATCAGCACGGGCGGCGCGGTCGCGTGCGGGCTGAGCGCCAGCGTGGCGTATTGCTGGGGGGACAACTCGGCCGGGGAACTGGGCGTCGGGGTCGCGGGCGGTGGTGCGACGAGTCCAACGAAAGTGTCGGGGGCCCTGCTCTTCAGCGGGATTGCCGCGGGGGCTCAGCATGTCTGCGGTGTCGCGAGCGGGTCGCGGGTGTTCTGCTGGGGTAACGACCAGTTCGGACAGCTCGGTGACACCGGGATCGTCAGCAGCACGACGCCCATTCCCGCGGACAGCGCCGGCGTCGTGATGGCGTTCAAGTCGGTCACGGCGGGGGCGGGGCACACTTGCGCGCTCAAGGCCGGGGGTGCGGCGTATTGCTGGGGGGACAACAGCTTCGGGCAGCTCGGCATAGGCGTCCCCGGTGGTCACAGCACGCCTGTCACCGTGGCGGGCGGCCAGGTGTTCGCTTCTCTGGCCGCTGGGGCGACACACACCTGCGGATTGACCACGGCTGGCGCGGCCTTCTGCTGGGGCGACAACAGCGCCGGTCAGGTGGGGAACGGGAGCTCGGGCGGCGTGCAGCCCGCGCCGGTCGCCGTGGCCGGCAGCCACACGTTCACCGAGCTGGCGGCGGGGGACGGGTTTACGTGCGGCGTGAGCGGCACGACGGTGTACTGCTGGGGCTCGAACTCGGACGGTCAGATCGGAGCCGGGGCGTCCATCCTGGGCGGGACATTTACCTCGCCATCGGCGGTCGTGACGGCGCTGACATTCAGCCACGTGACCGCGGGCGCTCGCCACGCGTGTGCGATCGTGACGAACGGTACGGCTGCTTGCTGGGGGTCCAATATCTTCGGCGCGCTGGGCAACTCGCTTCAGGCAGCGACCAGCGGAGTGCCCGTCATCGTGGGCACGCCGCTCAGCTAGCACCCGGGATGGTGCGGGGGGCGTTTCGGCGCCCTTTTGCACTAACTTTCGGCCAAATGCCCACTTGCCACATAGCCCCGCGGCCTGAGACCGGGGTTGCATGAAGCTCCTCGTCGTGGATGACGACCGCCTCTTTGCGACCCTGGTTCAGCGAGGGTTGAAGGAAGAGGGGTACGCGGTGGACGTTGCGCCCACGGGCAGCGAGGCCCGGATGCTCGCGCACGTCAACAGTTACGACGGGATCGTGCTGGACGTCGCGCTCCCGGACGTGACCGGGCTGCAGATTGCCCGCGAGCTGCGGAACGAGGGGCGGGCCACACCGATCCTCATGCTGACCGGCAACACGTCGCGCGACGACATCATCCGCGGCCTCGACGCGGGGGCCGACGACTATCTGACCAAGCCGTTCGACATGGAGGTCCTCAAGGCCCGGGTGCGGGCGCTGGTTCGCCGGGGCGGATCCAAGCGGACGGAAACCCTCAGCTTCTGCGACCTGGTCGTCGACCGGATCGTGCACGAGGCGCGGGCCAATGGACAGACGCTCGATCTGACGCCCAAGGAGTTCAGCCTTCTCGAGCACCTGCTGCTGCACGCCGATCAGATCGTGACGCGGACGACGCTGCTGGAGAAAGTCTGGGACCTGCATTTCGATCCCGGATCGAACGTGGTGGACGTCCACATGGCGCGCCTCCGCACGAAACTGCGCCGGAGCCACGCGAAGGTGGGCGTGGCGACCGTCCGAGGCATTGGGTACCGCCTGCAGGCGGGCGACGTCCCGACCGACTGACAGGCCATGCGCATGCGGCTTCCGAACGTCTTGGGCCGGCCGCCGCTCCGCCGCCAGGTCGTGATCGGGATCGCCGGCGCGATCGTGCTGTTTGCGGGCGTCGAGGTGCTGTGGTACCGGAACATCACGCAGCTCGTGGCCGGACTCGAGTGGGTCACTCGCAAGAACCAGCTCCTCGCCTCGGTGGACGGGGCATTCGTCTCGCTGAAAGAGGCACAAGGGGCGGAACGGGAATACACGAGGGCCGGCGACGCCGCATCGCTGGCGACGTTCCAGGAGGCGCAGATCCGCGTCCACGATCAGATGCGCGACATCGCGGTCATGTCAGCAGACGAGCCCGCGCGGGAGGATCGCGTGACTGCGCTGAACCCGCTCCTGGCCGCCGCCTTCGCCGCGATGCGCGAAACCGTCGCGCTGCGGGAAGGCGGCCGGGTGGAGGAGGCCAAGGCGCGCAGCGACTCGGTGGATCACGACCGGCAATTCCTCGCGATCGGCGCCGCGGTGGTGGCGATCGACTCGTCGGAGAGCGCGGCGCAGGCGATGAAGCGCGCGGAAGCCGGCGCGGCGGTCGGGCGGACGGTGATGCTCACGGGCATGGCGTTCGTGCTGGCGTTCGCGATCGCGGGCATCGCGGTGCAAAACACCGAGCGTGAGATCGCGCGCCGGCGGGACGCCGAGCGCAAAGCGATTGAAGCCAGGGATGCCGCCGAGCGAATGTCACAGGCCAAGAGCGAATTCCTCACGCGCATGAGTCACGAGCTTCGGACGCCGCTCAACTCCGTGATCGGTTTCTCGAATGTGCTGCTCCGTCGCGCCAGGCCGCGCCTCGTCACGCAGGAAGTCGCCTACCTGGAGCGCATTCGGGCGAACGGCACCCATCTTCTCAGCCTGATCGATGACCTCCTCGATCTGTCGAAGATCGAGGCGGGGAAAGAGCGGCTGGAACTCGGTGTCGTGCTGCTGGACGAGTTGATCGCCGAGACCGTCGCCCAACTGGAAGGGCGTCTCGTGGGGAAGGACATCGCACTGCGGACGGAGCTGCCGCCCGAGCTTGCGCCGCTCGTGACCGATGCGCGCAAGCTCAAACAGGTGCTCATCAACCTGATCGGAAACGCCGTCAAGTTCACCGAGTTGGGCAGCGTGACCGTCCGCGTCGTCGTGGACGCCGTGCAGAACGAGGCGCTCCGGATCGAGGTAGCGGACACCGGCATCGGGATTCCGGAGGATCGCCAGGTCGCGATCTTCGACGCGTTCGAGCAGGTGGATAGCGGCGATGCGCGGCGGTACGGCGGGACGGGACTCGGACTCTCGATTGCGCTGTCATTCAGCCGGCTCATGGGCTATCGCCTGTCGGTGACGAGCATGGTGGGCCAGGGTTCGACATTCACACTCGATTTGCGGCCAGCCGTGTCGGGTGCGCCATTGGTCGCCTCGGACGACGCGCCCATTGTCACGAGCCGGCGAGGGTCGCCCGGCACGGTTGTCGTATAACGTCCGGCTGACGGTGACGGTGCCAACGGCGGCGGGCGGCGCGCGCCCGGCGGAGCAGGTGTGAGCGCGCGCAACGATCTGTAGCGGGCTCGCTACGGCGCCCTGAACACTCCCGCAGGCCGGTCGCCGGAGGCCGTTGCAACTGGCCGTGCCCGCCGGTATGGTGCGTGCCACAGTGACCGAGAGCGGACTCGGCAATCCGCGCCGTCAATTTTCTTGACACCCGGCCGATAGCCGAATCTTGCACGAAATACCGCACGTGAACGACGAACCGCAGCATGTGAGGCGAGGACCTGAATGGGCCAGCCAGCGTGTATCGATGACCGCGCGCTCGACCGGCTCAGACGGCAGGGCGGCCCGGCGCTTGTGCGCGAGATCGTGAAGATATTTCTCGAGGATGCGCCGCTGCGCCTGCGTGACGGGCGTGCGGGCGTGGCCGCTCGCAACCTCAATGCGACGCGCCGGGCCGCGCATTCACTCAAGTCGACGGCGGGTGCGCTGGGCGCGATCGAGCTCAAGTCCCTCTCAGAGCGCATCGAGACCCTGGCGGCTGGCGACGATGGGGCTGCCGTATTCGCCCTGCTCGACCGGTGGGATTCGGCGTTCGCCGAGGCGGCCCGTTATCTCACGCCGATCGCCGCGGGCGGCGACGCCCCGGCCGAAGACGTTGCGGGAGGCACTGCGAGCGTCCCGGAAAACGGCTCCGCAAACGGATCCATGCGCGGCCCGGCGGGAGAGTCCGAATGACGCCCGCGCATGAAGCGGATCGCCATCGTCGAGGACAACCGGGATAACCGGCTGCTGCTCCGTGCGATCATGGAAGACCGGTACGAACTGACTGAATACGCGACAGGACGCGCGGCGCTGGATGGGATTCGCAGCGATCCGCCGGACCTCGTCCTCCTGGATATCTCGCTTCCCGAAATGGATGGGACCGAGGTGCTGCGGCGCCTTCGCACGGATCCCAGGGTTTCGCGCATCCCCGCTATCGCGTTGACGGCGCACGCGATGCGTGGTGTGCGGGAGCGGCTGCTGGCGGAAGGCTTCGACGGCTATGTGGTCAAGCCGATCGTGGACGAGGAGGACCTGCTCAGCGCGATCGCGCAGCTCCTGGAGGCGGGGAGCTCACAGGCATCCGCCCCAGTGCCAGAAGCGCCGCCGGGCGCATCACCCGGAACGCCATCCGCGGGGGCGGCGGAGAGTCCAAAACGTCCCTCGGCCGAATGACGAAAATGTCATGCAATATTCACTGGCCCGTCACGTCGGCCGCCCTATTCTTGTCGGAGCGTCACCCACACGCCGGACGGTTGTGCCGCGCAATGTTTTCACCGATGGATCCACCCTCTCGTCAGGAGTCTTTCAACATGCAGCGGATCAAAGCCCTCGCCAATTCGTTCATCCGTGACGAAGATGGCGCCACGATGATCGAGTACGCCCTGTTGGCGGTCTTGATCGCGATGGTCGTCGCGATCGCGGCGATCACGCTCGGCCAGGCGATCTCGAACCAGTTCAACAAGGTCTCGACCTGCGTCAACACGCCGAGCACGGCGAACTGCTCCCCGGCGTAATCGGGGAAGAACATCGCGCGCCCGTGGCATCCGGAAACCGGGTGCCACGGGCAACGCGCGATGCGCTGGAAGCACGACGCTCGCAAGCACCACGTTGGAGAGCACCGTACCGGATCGCACGACGTAGTGAGTATCGCACGACACATTGAGCAGGACGCAGTGAGCAGGACGCAGTGAATAGAAGGCCCTCGGATTTTCCGCTACACTCGGATGAACTGTACCATCGATCTCCAGGAGCTATGGACATGATGAGGCGGGTGAAGGCCCTCATGCGCGCGTTTCGGCGCCGCGACGAAGGTGTCACGATGGTCGAATACGCGCTGCTGTCGATCCTCGTCGCCATGGTAGTCGCCATCGGCGCAATCACGCTGGGCGAAGTCATTTCCGGCACGTTCGGCAAGGCGTCGAACTGTGTGAACAAGCCGAGCCGCATGCGGGACCACCAGCGGTGGTACGACCACCGGTACGACGACCGGTACCACGAACGGCACCACAACGGCACCAATAACGGCACCAATAACGGCAACAATAACGGCAACAATAACGGCAACAATAACGGCAACAACAACGGCAACAACAACGGCAACAACGGCAACAACAACAACAACAACAACAACAACAACGGCTTCATCAACGACGGCTTCATCTGCGGATTCCTGATCTGCGGCTTCTAGAGACCACCCCGCGGCTACGTAGTGGGCTGCGGGGGCGGCCGGTAGCGCAGTGGGTGCAGAGCGCCGTCGTTGTAGACGAGGTGGTTGTGTAGGGGTTGTACTGCGGGTTAGAAACCTGTTGTCGAGTAAATAGTCACTTCACTGGAAGATCAGTGTGGTGAGCCGGAGGCTTCTCAATGTCGATGCGATTTCTGATGGCGGCGGACAATTTGCCCGCCGCTTTGTCCATATCCGAGAGCGACACGCCACTGACGCCCGGCCCGACGCCGGGTCGTGCCGGGCGCCGGGGTGATCGAGCATGACCGTGGGCCAAATGCCGGCGGCCGCGCATCTGGCGTCCTGGCAGCTGGTTGGTGGGGTGGTCTTCTTTGGCCTCCTGGCCGTGGCCTGTGCGTTCGATATCCGAACGCGGCGGATCCCGAACTGGCTGGTGTCGCGTGCTCGCGCTGTCCGGGATCATCGTGACCGTGGCGACGGCGCCGCGCATCACGACCGGCCTGATCGCCAGTCTCGGCGGTCTCATGGTCGGACTCCTCATCTGGCTGCCGTCGTGGCTCTTCAAGCTCCTGGGAGCTGGCGACGTGAAGATGTTTGCGGCCGCAGGCGCCTGGCTTGGGATGCGGGGTGCATTCGAGGGGGCGATCTTCGCCGCGTTCGCCGGCGGGGTGCTCGCCCTCATATGGATGTTGTGGTATCGGGGCCTCCGGGGATCGGCCCTGACGGTATGGGCGGCCGGTGTACACCCGAGGTCGCTTATTCAGCCACTGGACAATCTGTCCACTGCGCGCGCCTTGCCATATACTGTGGCGCTTGCGGTGGGGGCCGGGGTCGCGGCCTGCTACCCCCATCTCCTCTTCTAATGCGGGGAGCCCACATGCGCCGCGCGTTCATGAAGACCAATGGAGGGGCGATGGTGGAATTCGCCCTGATCCTCCCGTTCCTGCTCATCATCATCTGGGGCATTGTCGATATCAGCCGGGCGTTTCAGGCGATCGACTCGCTGACGTCGGCGGTACGTGAGGGGGCCCGGGCGGCGGCCGTGACCGCCAGCAGGCCGGATACCGGGACGACCGCGGCGGCGATCCAGCAGATCGTCGTCACGGACTTTACCCCCCTGGGCGGTCCCCTCGTACCGGACAGTGTGCACGTGTCGTGGGACGGCACCCAGGTCACTGTGTCGGCGAGCTACATCTTCCAGGCGCTGACGCCCCTCCTGTGGGCCCCGACGATCACCAGGACGGCTGTGTTCCGTTGGGAAGCCACTACCGCCCCCTAAGGAGAGCGCGTGATCTGCCTAGTCCACAGCGGCCGCCAGCCGGCGGACCCGCGTAGCGTCGCCGAGATTCGCTCGTCAAGACTGCGGGCGCGTGGACGCGCGCAACCGGGTCCGGCGTGCGTACTATCGACCGGCGGAGCCGTTGACTGCCGCCCCGTGGAGAGGGCTTAGTATGGCCGAAAAGCGCTACACATTCGTTTTCCTGATCGCGGTGGTCATCGCCCTGGCCGCAACGGCGGGCGTATTCCGCGCCCTGCGGGCGATCCGCGAAGGCAACCACGTCGCGATGGCCCAAGTGGTCGTCGCCAACCGGGACATCCCCGAGGGCCAGCAACTCGAACGCCGTGACCTCGAGACAGCGGTCTGCGCCGGCAGCATCCGTGCCGGCCGGTGCGTTCGCGTCCGGCGATTCGCTGGTCGGGCGAGTGACCCGCGTCTCGGTGTTTCACCGGCGAACCCATCGTGCCCGGGCGCCTGGCGCCAGTCGGCACCGGCGCCGGCATCGAGGTCAAGATCACCCCGGGCAAGCGCGCCATGGCGATCCGGATCGACGACGTCGCGGGCATGGCCGGGCTGATTCAGCCCAACAGCCGCGTGGACATCATGGTCAGCATGCGCGACGAGGGCTCGGGCTCGCAGCAGGGCAAGCGCGTGGCCAAGCTGTTCATGGAGAACATGCGGGTGCTGTCGGTCGGCACCCAGGTCTACCGCGACGAGAACGGCAAGCCGATTCGTGCGGCGAGCGCGACCCTCGAGGTCACGCCGGAGGAAGCCGAGCGGCTGGCGATCGCGGTCGGTACGGGCGCGATTCAGCTCGTACTGCGTGGCTACGGCGATCCGGACAGCATCAAGACCCGGGGCGCGACGTCGAGTGATGTCCTCTCGCAACTGCGGTCCGCGCCGGTCGTGGCCCCTCCGGAACAGGATCCGCCCGCGCCGGTCCGGCACCACGTCGTCGCCGCCAAACCGGCGCCGCCGCCGCCCACGCCCGCACCGGTCGTGGTGGCCAAGCCCAAGCCCAGATCTCCCGACTCGGTCACCGTGCAGGTGTTCCGCGCGGGGAAGGTGTCGCAGCAGCACTTCGAGCGTGATTCGGCAGCTGCGGACTCGGCTTCGCAATGATGCCAAGTGCCGTGGGACCTGAATCTCGTGCGACACTCACTTCAGCGCGGAGTCAACGCGTGAGGCCGATGCTTGCTCCGCGATGGATCCGCGGCGGACTGGTTGGCGTAGCCCTTGTGTTCTCGTCAGTCACGACTGCGCGCGCACAGGCACAGGAAGACGTCGTGGTACCGATCGACATTGCCGTCGGCCGGTCCGTGCCGCTCAGCCTTGCTGCGCCCATTACGAAGGTCTCGGTCGCCAATCCGGATGTCGCCGACGTGATCGTCATCAGCACCGTCGAGATGGTGATCAACGCCCGCGCGCCCGGGGAAACCGACGCGATCATCTGGGAGGAGGGAGGCGCTCGCAAGCACTACCGCCTCGTGGTCAAGTCGGCCTCCGAGCACAAGCAGATCGTTGTCGCGATCAAGTTCGCCGAGGTCGATCGCAATCTGTTGACGACGCTCCAGACCTCGGCGCAGTACCAGGACGCGAACAACCTCGTCGGGACGAACAACTTCTCGAGCGGGGCGGGCGCGGGAGCCATCGCGATTCCAGCCGGCGAGTTCATCTCCGTGCTGACTAATTTCGACACGCAGAAGCTGCTCGGCCTCCTGCAGGCCCAGGAGCAGCGAGGGAAGTCGCGCACGCTCGCCGAGCCGAGCGTCATGGCCGGCAACAAGGAAGAGGCCAACTTTCTCGCGGGTGGCGAGATCCCGGTGCCCGTGGTGCAGAGCGGCGGTACCGCGGCCACGGGGTCGGCCGCGCCGGTCACGATTCAGTACAAGGAATACGGGATCAAGCTGAAGTTTGTCGCGGAGATCCTGAGCGACACGCTGATTCAGCTCAAGCTCACGCCCGAAGTTTCCAGCCTCGACTATACGAACGCGATCACGCTGTCGGGCTTCAAGATTCCGGCAATCAGCACCCGCCGGGTCGAGAGTACCGTGGACGTCCGGCGCGGCGAGAGCCTCATCCTGTCCGGGATGTTCGACGACACCTGGTCGAAGAGCAAGACCGGCATCCCGCTGTTCATGAACATCCCGATCATCGGCGAGCTGTTCTCCAGCACGCAGTGGCAGCACAACCAGACCGAACTGTTGGTCGTCGTGACACCGATCGTGATCGACCCGCTCTCGCCGCGTCCGCAGGACATATTGCGACTCCGGCCTGACACGACGTTGCCGGCGCGCGAGGCGATTCAGAAGAATCTGGTGCCGCCGGCGGGGACGCGTCCGCCTGGCACGCCGCCGCCACGTTGATCCACGATCGCTAACTAAGGGACCCCCGGCCATGGCCCGTCGAGCCATCATCGTCAGTGGGGCCGCGGGGTCCGACACCACTGCGGCCGAGGTGCTGCAGCGCTTCGAATTCGCCGGCCTGATCAATGTGCCGACGGTCGAAGAGGCGCTCGTTCACGTCCAGCGTGAGCACATCGATCTGCTGATCGTCCCGCTCGCGGCGATGCAGGCGTCCCAACTGGCGTCGCTCGAGCGGACCCTGCGACGCGCGTCGTTGACGTTCGCCGTCGGCACGGCTCCGCAGTCCGATCCCGAATTGATCCTGCGCGCCATGCGGTCGGGGATCCAGGAGTTTCAGCTCCTGCCTCTCAAGGCCGACGAGTTCACGGCCGTCGTGCAGCGAGCCGTCGTGCGCGGCCAGGCGGATACGGGCGGGGGCATCGTGATCGCCGTCTACAGCGGCAAGGGCGGTGTCGGTGTCACGACCGTGGCGGTGAACCTCGCGCACGCGCTCTCGAACGGGAAGCCGGAAGACGGCGTGGCCGTCGCGGATCTCGTGGCGGGCAGCGGCGACGTGCGCGTGCACCTCAATCTCACGCCGGCCTACGACCGGAGCGACCTGCTGCACAAGCTCGACCGGATCGATTCGGATCTGCTTCGGTCGACACTGACGGAGAGCGGCGAGGGACTGTGGGCGCTCCCCGGAACCGATGCGGCGGAGCTGAACGGGGTGCTCGACGGCCCATCCACGACGGCGATCGTCGACCAGATGAAGCAGGACTTCTCCTTCTCGGTGCTCGACTGCGAGCATCATCTGGGCGAGGGCACGGTCGCGGCGCTCGAGGCGGCTGACCGGATCCTGGTGCTCACCGATCTCTCGGTCGCGGCCCTTCGCAGCACGCAGCGCACGCTCCTCGTGGGGCGGCGGCTCGGCTTCGACGAGGACAAGCTCAGCGTCGTGGTCAACCGTTATCAATCCGGAGGCGAAGTCCTCTCGGCGATCGACGCACAGGAAGCGCTCAAGCGCGAGATATTCTGGAAGTTCCCGAACGACTACAAAACTGCATCATCCGCGCTCACCAAGGGCGTGCCCATCGCGCGACACGACGCCGGGTCGAAGCTCGCCGTCAGCTATCGCCAATTGGCCGAGAAGCTCGGCGGTGGCCGCCTGGCGTCCACGCGCAACGGCAAACGCTCATCTGGCCGAACGGCAATCGCGAACTGGTTCAGTCGGACCCGCAAGAGGAGTTCATCATGACGCTCAGTGACCGACTCACCGGGCGAAAGCCCCCCGTTCCGGCCGAACCCACCCCTGCCGACAACAAGGCGAACGGCGCCCGCCCGCCTGGGCGGGGCGGGTCACCCGCGGCTCCCGCATTGGACGCCGCGCCGTCGATGTATTCCGTCAAGCGCGGTGACGAGGCGGCGCTCAGCCCGCTCGACCAGCTCAAAGTCGATCTGCATCGCCGGCTCATCAGCCGGCTCGACCTCGACGCGCTGGAGCGCATCAAGAGCGAATCCGAGCTGACGTCGCAGATCCGGCAAGCGGTCCTCGAGTTCCTCCGCGAGGAAGCGACCCCGCTCAGCCAGCGAGAGCGCGACGAGATCGTCGAGCAGGTCATCTACGAAGTCACGGGACTCGGACCGATCGAACCGCTGTTCCGCGACCGGACGATCAGCGACATCCTGGTCAACGGCGCCCGCGACATCTACGTCGAGCGCAAGGGCAAGCTGACGCGCGTAGCCGCGTCGTTCCGCAACGATGCCCACCTGCTGGCCGTCATCGACCGCATCGTCAGCCGCGTCGGCCGGCGTGTGGACGAAGCCTCGCCGATGGTGGACGCCCGTCTGCCCGACGGGTCCCGTGTCAACGCGATCATTCCGCCGCTCGCGCTCGACGGGCCGATTCTCTCGATCCGCCGGTTCTCGACCGACCTCGCGACCGGGCAGCTCGTCGAGAACGGAACGCTGACCAAGCGAGATGCTCCAGATCTTCGAGTCGTGCGTCAAGGCGCGGCTCAACATCCTGATCTCCGGCGGTACGGGCGCGGGCAAGACGACATTCATGAACGCGCTCAGCTCCTTCATCCCGGAATACGAGCGTGTCATCACGATCGAGGACGCGGCGGAACTGCAGCTGCAGCAGGAGCACGTCGTGCGCCTGGAGACCCGGCCGCCCAACGCCGAAGGGCGAGGCGAGGTGGTGGCCCGCGACCTGGTGAAGAACGCACTCCGTATGCGGCCGGACCGCATCATCATCGGTGAAGTCCGGTCGGGCGAAGCGCTCGACATGCTGCAGGCCATGAACACCGGTCACGAAGGCTCGCTGACCACGATCCACGCCAACACACCGCGTGATGCGTTGTCGCGCTTGGAGACGATGATCCTCATGGCCAACGCGAACCTGCCCAACCGCGCGATGCGCGAGCAGATCTCGTCGGCACTGGACCTCGTGGTGCAGGTCGCCCGTCTCAGCGACGGCAGCCGGCGCGTCACGAGCGTGGTCGAGGTGACCGGCATGGAAGGCGACGTCATCACGACCCAGGAGATCTACCGATTCCACCGCCGCGGCATCTCGCCGGAAGGACAGGTCCTCGGACAGTTCGAATCCACCGGCATCCGGCCCAAGTTCCTCGAGCGGCTGGCGACGGCGGGCGCCGCCCTTCCGTCCGACATCTTCGGTCCGGCGGGGAGCTGGTAAGATGCTTCCCGTGCTGATCAGCCTCGGATTTCTGGCCCTGGTCTTCTTCGCGGTCTTCGCGCTCGTCATCGGCGGGCACCGGTTCATCATGCGGCGCCGGCTGGCCATGCAGGAGGCGGCGCGGTCGCGGCTGTCGCCGACCACCGGCGGGCCGTCGCAAGCCGTGCTGGTGCGAGAGGAAGAGCCGTTGAGCGCGCTCCCGGTGCTCAACAAGATCCTCGCGGGACAGGACATCACGCCGAAGCTCGCGTCGAGTCTGCGCCAGGCCGGGTTGACGATGACCCCGGGCGCCTTTCTTCTCGTGATCGCCGTGTGCGCCGGGGTAGGCGCACTGGCCGGGAGCTTCCTCGGCATCCTCGGCACGATCGGTGGCGGGGTGCTTGGCGTCGTCATCTCGCGGGGCTGGCTGCACTGGATGCAGCAGCGGCAGATCTCGAAGTTCGACAATCAGCTTCCGGGCGCGATCGACATGCTGGTGAGCGCGCTCAAGACCGGGTACTCGTTTCACGTCGCCACCAATTTCCTCGGACAGGAGCTGTCGCCCCCGCTCGGTCCCGAGTTCGCCCGGATCTATGAGGAACAGCGGCTCGGCATCGACCCGTCGACCGCGCTGCTCGGCATGCAGGACCGGATCGGCAGCGTCGAGATCAAGATGTTCGTGACCGCGCTCCTGATTCAGCGGAAGACAGGCGGCAACCTGGGTGAGGTGCTCACCAACACGGCCGACGTCATGCGGGAGCGTCTCACGATCCGCGGCCAGTTGGAGACGCTGACGGCGGAAGCGAAATGGTCGGGCCGCCTGCTCGCCCTGCTGCCCGTCCTCGTGTTCTTCGGCTTGTCGTGGATCGCGCCCGACTTCATGAAGACGCTCACCCAGACGTCGATCGGCCACCTGATGCTGACGGGCGCGGCGACCGGATGCGTCATCGGCTATATGGTGATGATGAAGATCGCGCGAGTGGACTTCTAGCCGGAATCGCCGATGACCCTTTCCCTGATCATCCTCATTCTCGTCGCGGTGGGCGGGATGGCGGCGGCCGTCGTCGCCTTGCTCGTGGACATCAGGCGGCGCGATGCCCTGCGGCGGGCCGCGGGCCAGGCCGGGACATTCGACGAGACGTTCCGGAGCGTCCTGATCGATGCCCGGCGAGGCCTGACCGACTCGCCGATCGAACGGCTCATCACGACGATGGGCAACTGGTGGAAGCCCGACTCGAAGACCGAGTCGAATCTCGTGCGGGCAGGCTTCGATGGATCGACGGCAGCCGTGACGTGGGGCGCGGTCCGGGTCGCGACCGTCGTCGTGGTGCCGCTGCTGGCCTTCTTCGTCCCGACGAAGACCCTCAACGAGACCATGCTGCTGGTCATAGCGGCCGGCGTCACCGGCTACGTCCTCCCGTCCTTCTACCTCGCGCGCACCCTCCGGCTCCGGCAGGAGCGCATCGTGCGGTCGTTGCCGGATGTGATGGATCTGCTGGTGCTCTGCGTGGAAGCCGGTCTGGGGTTCGATGCCGCGGTGCTCCGCGTGGCGAGAGAGATGCAGAACGCGCACCCCGACATTGCCAGCGAGCTTCTGCTGATCAACCGCAAGGTCAACGCGGGCGTCACGCGAGAGGAAGCGCTCCGCGGCTCGTACGCCCGCACGGGAGTCGAGGAGCTCCGGATCCTCGTGCAGCACATGATTCAGAGCGAGCGCCTCGGGACGAGCGTCGGCAAGGTCCTCCGCGTGTACGGCCAGACACTCCGCGTCAAACGCAAGCAGAACGCGGAACGCAAAGCCGCGACCGCGCCGCTCAAGATGACCATTCCGATGGCGTTCCTCATTCTGCCGGCGCTGTTCATCGTGATTCTCGGACCGGCGGTTCTGCAGATCATCAAGCTGTTCGGCGGCCGGACGATCGGCGCCGGCACAATCGGTGGCGCTCTTCTCCCTTAACGGTTGGCCCGGAGGGCACATGCGCGGGCGTCGAAATCGGAAGGGAATGACCGTCATCCTGGTCGTGCTCATCACGACCGTGCTGATGGGGTTCGCGGCGTTCGCGATCGACATCAGCCGGATGTACGCGTACCAGAGCGAGCTGCAGCGCTCGGCCGACGCGGCCGCGCACGCAGGCGCCGTCGAGCTGCTCAAGGCCGGGTTCACCAACGCCGACGCGGTCGCGGCGGCATACGCCAATGCGAATGCCGTCGAAGGGGGAAATCCTACCGTGGACTCGATCGAGTTCGGCGTGTGGAACCCGACCGACACAACCTTCACACCGCTGTGCAAGGCGCCCTGCGGCGCCGCGACCGCCGCGGGAGCGACCGCGCTCCGGGTGAGCCTGAGCGGCGGCCCCAGCTCTCCGATACTCGGGCAGTTCGTCGGCTCGACGCCCTCGCCCACCGGTATCAAAGTCTCCGCGATCGCATGGGTCGCGCCGACCATCGCCCAGCACGACTGCTCGAAGCCGCTCGCGGCGAAATACATGGCGCTCACCAACATGCTCGCGACAGTCGAGGGACGAGCGGGGCTGGATTCCGAGCGCGTGCTGGACGCGACCGATCTCGCGACCATGCGGTCCAACGGGCCGACGCTCGCCATGTGCCTCATCACCAACGCCACCGACCAGTGCATCCCCACGACGCCGCCCGCGACGACGTTTCCGGGGAGCTACAAGCCGGTGCAGCTCTACCCGCCGGCCACCCGAGGGCCCGGATCCGTATCTCACGGAGCTCCAGGAGCCCTGCGCGGCCACCGAGGCGCTGGCGCCCACGGATGCGATCGAGATCAATCCGACGGTCAACACCGGCGACACACAGACCGGCACCGACAGCTGGTGTTCGTTGTACAACGGATTCCCGTGCCTGATGAAACTCGCGCTGTGGGACACCGTGACCGTGACGGCGGGGACCACTGCCACGGATGGCAATGCCTGCGCCGTCGGTACGTGCAAGTCGATCCGCGCCATCGTGCCGTTCATCATCACCAACATCACCGAGAGTGGTGTGGCCGGCAACCTGAACGCGGCGGTGCAGGGGTATCCCACGCTCGGCGTGGATGAATCCGCGATCGCCGCCGCCGGGCACTCCAGGTCCGATCTCGCGAATCGTTCTCGTCCACTGATGCCCGCTGATCCGATCTCGCGTGGCGCCGCCCGGTTACCGGCGGCGCCCCAGCAGCTCTGCGATGCCGGCCAGATCGCGCACGCGCGAGGACCGCGGCCGCGGGTCATGGCGGTCTCGCCGTTCGTGACGCGCCGCCTGCTCCGCACCATCGGCCCCGCGGCTCTCGTGGCTGCCGGCGTCGCGACCGGTGCCGTCCGGGCGTCCGCGCAATATCCCAACGTGCCGCCGCCCGTCCCCTGCGTCGAGCGCGGCGCGGAATGGGATGCATTGCTGCTCGAACCATTGCCGCCGGAGCATCCCCCGCGCGTCGCGATCGTCCCGTTCCGCAGCAGTCTCAGTGAATCCGACAGCGCCGGCACGTCGCTCGTGATGGCCTACGCGAGCCAGGTCGTCGAGCGCCTATCGCCGCTTCACCCGATCATGCTGTGGCGCCCCAGCCCCGAGCTCGACGCCCCCGAGACGAACGGCATCATCGCCCTGGGCAAGGCGAATCACGTCCCGTTCATTGTGTTTGGACGGCTCGACGCGGCGCCCCACGGGATCACCCTCACCGTCCGGATGTTCGAGACGGTGCATGGCCAGCTCGTGTGGAATCCCGTGCTCACCGGCGCGCTGTCGGACCTCCTGGGGTTCGAGGAGGTGCTGGTCCGCGGCATCTCGGATCATACCGGCGCTCCTCCCGCGGCCGCGACTCGCGGTGCGGCGCGCGTGAGCAGCACCATCAGCAGCCTCGCGTATCTGCACTATCTGCGTGGCGTAGCCGAGCTGGCGAGCGGCGCGCGAGGATCCGCCGCGGAGGCCAACGAGGAGTTCCAGGGCGCGGTGCGGCTCGATTCCGCATACGGTGCGGCATGGGCCGGCATCGCGCTCAGCACCGTCGTCCAGATTGAGCGTGAAGGCGTGTCGTCGCAGAACGCCGTCGGCGCAGCGACCGATGTCGCGGTCAGTGCGATCCGGCGGGCCGTCCGTCTCGCGCCTCAGTCGGGTGCCGTCTGGGTCGCGCGCGGCGCGGTGTACGAACTGATCGAACCCCGGGAGTTCACCCGCGCACTGGCTGCATACCGGAAGGCGATCGACGTGGCGGCATGGAATCCGGATGCCCACCGGCGGCTCGGGCAGGCGATGGCCGAGCTGGGGGAGTCGGGCGCCGCGTACGAACACTATCGTCTCGCGCTGGCGGAGGATCGTGGTGATCCCGCCACGCTGACCGCCATCGGCATGATGCATCTCCACGCGCGACGATATCACGACGCGTGCCGGGCGCTCAACGCCGCGGTGGCGAACGAGCCGCGCTACAGCGAGGCATATGCCCAGCGCGCGCTCGTCCGGCTGCACCTCAAGGATCTCCGGAGTGCCTACGGCGACGCCGAGACGGGCGTGCGCCTGGGGGCGTGGCTGACCGGTTCGGTGGCGCAGATCATCGCCGACGCCGACGCCCGGGATACGGCGTCGGGCCGGCAGCGGATCGCCGACCTCAGTGGAAACTGGCCGAGGGGCCTGGCTCACCCGTCCGTATGGGTGGGGCGTTATCTGGCCGAAGGATACGTCGCGCTGGGAAAGGACGACCGCGCGCTGGAACTCCTGACGCACGCGACACCGCGGGGAGCGAGCCTGTGGCTCGGCCTCCAGGACCCGTCGTTCGACCGCCTGCACGGGCTAGTGCGCTACGCGACTCTGGTCCAGGACTCCCATCCCGTCGCGGCCGGGCCCTGACTGCCTGAGGAAGATCGCGGCGGTCGTGTCGAATAGCTGGCTCGCCTGATCGAGAGTACGTGATGTCGCCGCCGCGGTCGCGGCATCGCTGGCGGTGCTCCAGCCGGTTCCGGGCGTGGCACCCGGCGCCGCGTCACTCGCGCAAGGGTCGGGTGGGCCCGGTGTCATCCGCACGTCGCCGGTGAACCGGTTGAGCGCGTAGAACCGTCCGGCGCGATAGTAGCCATTCGACGGGGCGGAGCGATCCGTTCAGCAGGAAGGTCGTGCCGGCCGCATGGTGTGCCATCGAGCATGTTGCCGCCCTCGAGCAACAGCGGCGCATCGTGGATCCCCGCGAGCGCCAGCAGCGTCGGCGCGAGATCCACGTGCGACGTGACGAAGGGGATATGGATGGCCGAGGTGATGATGCCGGGCGCGTAGATCAGGAGCGGCACATCGAATGAGATCGGCCCCAACTCCATGGGTTGCCCGACCGACCTGAACTCCGCCATCGTCCGAAGACCGTGATCGCCCGTGACGACGACGATGACACTGTCCGCGAGACCGCGATCGCGCAGCGACTGGAGGAACTCGCCGACGCACCGGTCGAGATCGCGGGCGATCAGCGGAATCTTCTGGTCGTTGCCGAGCCCTTCGGCGCCGGGTGGCGTGCGCCACGGGTAGTGGCCCAGGATGGTGGCGACGAAGACGAATGCCTTGGCGCCGTGCGCGCTCGCCGCGCCGATGCGGTCCGCGGCGCTGGAGAGCGATCGCCGCTCCTGCGCGACCGCGGCGGCGTATCCCTGATCGGCCGAACCCGCCGTCTCCGCAGCCCCGGCGTCAGGCGCGGCCTCGAGGAGCGTGGAGAATCCGAGGCCGCGGAGGAGCCGGCTGTTGTGGCGGCCGCCGTTGGATGGATTCCAGTCGACGCGGTACGAGTCGATGAACGTCGTCTCATATCCGTGGCTCCCGAGCACCGCGGCGAGACCACCCGCGTGGAAATCCCCGTAGTCCACCAGCGAGCGCCCGAGCCGCGGGTACGTCCCCGAGACCATGCTGTAGATCGCCCACATCGTGGCCGGCATAGTGGTGAAGTGATGATCAGTGACGATGCCCTGCTTCTCCATCGCGAAGAACGCGGGATACGCGGAGTTATCCGTGATCGGGTAGTACCGGTGCGGAGCCGTCTCCAGGCTGATGACGACGATGTGCGCGGGCCGCGGATGGATGAGCGGCGCGGCTACGGGGGCAACCGAGCGCGCGTCCCGCGGGGCGGGATAGACGAGACGGTCGTACTCCGAATCGATGCGGGCCACCGACGGGAGGTGCAGGGCGTCCGGATGCCACGATTCGAATCCGGCGAGCGACCCCGCGGTCTCGGACCAGTAGCCGCGAAAGCTCTCCGGCACCGGGGCGCCGTGCGTGCGGTAGGCGACGGCGGCGACCAGCCCCGCGATCCACACCGCGCCGATCACGGGTCCGAGCGTTCGCAGGACAATCCGTCCACGACCACCGGCGACGGCGTAGCGGGCGAGCAGAAAAGCGGACAAGGACCAGAAGGCCGCCAGAAAGAGCATGAGAACGCCGGCCATGACGAGCAGCCGGTCGCTCGGCTGGGCGAGCAGCACGAGCGGATTCTGCCGGATCCACGCGACGGCAAGGGTCAGGTTGTCGCGCGCGATCAATGCGCCTGCCGTCTGGAAGGACAGCCAGTTGGCGGCGCTGACCATGATCGCGATGAACGAGCTGAGTGCGACGAGCCAGGCGAGATCGAGCCGCAGCAGCCGGCCCGCGATCGCCGCGATGAGCACGATGACCAGCACCTCCGCCAGATCGCCCTTGAACAGCAGGAGATACTGCACCACGCCCGGGAGGTGGCCGAAGGGGCCGGACGCCAGCGTCGCGGCGAGGCCGTCGGTCGCGACGGATCGCAGATAGCTGTACTTGAAGAACAGCGTCGGGGCGAGCAGCAGGACGTACCAGAGGAGGAGCCGGGCGGCGGCTGGCGATTGCAGCCGCGCCCTCCACCCGGGCGCCGGGCCGCCGGCGATCGTCGCGGGCGTGGTGCGTTCGGGTGGCGCGAGGGGCATCACGCGGTCGATGTCGGGGAAGGGTGCACCGGGCCGCGGCGCGACGCGGAGTGCTGCTCGTGCGTCTTCCGTCGCGTGCCGTGCGGGCCTAATATAGCGCCCAGGTCCGGGGTGGTCTGCCCCGAGGACGGCACGAGGCGGTGCAACCCGGCCGGAATGGAGGGACATGTTCGCGCAGACATCGCTTTCACGCGGTGAGCGCATCGGCATTGCGATCATGATCGGGATCGGGGCCGCGGCGCTGTCGTACGTCACATTGCGGATGTATCCCGAGTTCGTCGCGCGCGACTACACCTATTCGTGGCGGGCCGCGCAAGCGCTGCTGCACGGGCAGAACCCGTACCTCGTGATCCGGCCCGTCGGGTCGTATCCCTACGAGAACTACTACTACTATCCGCTGCCCGCGGCGTTCGTCACGCTGCCGCTGGTGTGGCTCCCGGCGGTCCCGAGCGCGGCGGTCTTCGTCGGCCTGAGCTCGACCGCCCTGGCATTCGCGGTCACGCGCGACGGATTCGGCTTTCGTGGCCTGCTCGTATTCGCGAGCGTCCCGTACCTCACGGCGGCCGTGCTCGGGCAGGCTCACGCCGATCATCGTGGCCGCGGTGTTTCTGCCCGCGCTGCAGTGGGTCTATGCCGCCAAACCCACGATCGCCGCCGCCGTATTCGCGGCTCGCCCGTCGCTCTGGGGCGCCGCGCTATCGGTCATCCTTCTGATCGTGACCCTGGTCCTGTATCCGCATTGGCCGGCCGATTGGCTGCAGGCGCTCACGCACACGCCCCATCATCGGGCGGCCGTCATGCGGCCGTTCGGATTCCTGGCGCTGCTGGCGCTGATCCGGTGGCGGACGCCCGAAGGACGCCTGGTCGCGGTGCTGGCCTGCGTACCCCAGGCTCTCTTCTTCTACGATCAGCTGCCCGCTGGCGCTGACCGCGCGCACCGGCCGCCAACTGCTGCTCCTGGTGTCACTGACCTGGGTGGCGTGGGCGATCACCTGGAGTACCTGCACCCACAAGCCGGCGTGCGTCGAATTCGCCGAGCCGCTGATCCTGCCGTTCCTGTATCTTCCTGCGCTTGTCCTCGTATTGCGGCGGCCGAATGAAGGACCCCTGCCCCCATGGGCCGAACGCCTGACGCACGCATTGCCTCCGGCCTCCGGCCGGTGTTCCAGCGAGCCGGGCTGACCCGCCGCGTTCGTCGTGATGGCTGACACTACGCGCGACCGGCGCCCGTCCACTCTTCTGCGAGGCGTTACCTGATGCCGAACGTCGATCGAGATCTGATTCCGGACGAAACGCTCGTGTACAGACCAACCTTCACTGGATCGTCCTCGTGGGCCCGTTCGCGCTCGCGACGATCCTGCTCGCCGCGGGCTTCCTGCTCCTGGCCCGGCCGAAGTTCCTGACCGACCCCTTCGGCGATCTCGCGGACCTGCGCCAATCGCTGTTCGGCGGCCCGCCGGGACATTTCTGCGGGGCCGGCGGTCGTGCTGATCGTGATCGGCGGCGCAATTGCCCTGGGCGGAATCCTGCACCGGCAGTCGACGGAGCTCAGCGTGACCAATCCGCCGGGTGACGGTCAAGACGGGCATCGTCCTCCGTCACACCATGGAGATCCTGATCGGCAAGGTCGAGAGCATCGAAGTGGACCAGACGATCATGGGGCGGATCCTGGGGTTCGGCAGTATCGTGGTGCGCGGCACCGGCGGGACGCCCGAACCGATCCAGTTGATCGCGAACCCGCAGGAGTTCCGCAAGAACGTCCAGGAGCAGATCGACCGCCGCGGCTAACGGCGGCCGGCCCGCGCACGCCGCCGCACGCCGGCCGCCCAGCAGACGACACACGTTGGTGCGGCGGGGGGGGCCCGGTGCCAGCACCGGCCAGTGTCGTCCGGGCCAGTGCTACCGCCCTGCCACGACCTCCGGCAGCGAGGCCGATTCGGTGCCGTCCAGGAGAGCGAGGTCAATGCGCACGACGCCGTCGGACGCGGGAGGCAGGAATATGTTGCTGAACTTGTGCCCCCACAGCAGCTCGCCCGCCGTGTAGGATCCGCGCGCGGACACCGTCTGGAAGAACGTCTCGTCCGTCCCCGAGAGCAGGATGAGGAACTCAGCCTCGGAGTCCACCAACTCCTCCGCGGTGAGTCCCCACATGGGACTCGACTCATCGATCGGATGCACGACGGTCCACGAGAGTGAGAAGAAGATCACGCGCTTCCGCTCGAGCGCCAGATCCGTGAAAGTGCGCGAGCGCACGCCGTTGTTCGTCACGAAGCGCGCGAGGATCACGGTCGCCTCGATGCCGACGATCTCGTTCCGGCGGGCGTTGGCGATCCGGAACATGAATCCGGTGCGCCCCATGTAGGGCGCGATCAGGGCACGTGAGCTGAAGCGAATCCGCGGGATCGGGCGCGAGAAGCGGGCGAAGATGAGACCCGTCGCAAGCGCGATACTGATGAGACTCACGAACGACTCGAACAGGACCAGGAAGTTCGCCCGCACGGTCTCGGGCACGATCGCCCCGTATCCGATCGTGGCGAACGTCTCCACGCTGAAGAAGAACGCCTGCAGGAAGCTCCCCGACGCGAACGCGGTGTCGGTCTCACCCAGGGCCCCGGGTCCGCAGGCCAGGAACAGGAGCGCGAACGCGAGATTGGCGAGGAGGTACACGACGGCGAGGACGCCGAGGAACTCCGGCCACCCCACGGTGAGCAGCGAGTGGTACGGGTTGCCGATGATCGCGGCCAGGCGGCCACCGCGCTGGACGTTGAACGACCCGTCGCGGTTCATGAGCCGGACGCGGCTTTGGGACGAGACGACCGACCCGAAACCAAGGTCTTTGGGTTCCTGTGTGACCGCCATGAGGACGAAAAGATAGCCGAAATGGGAATCCGGTTAGAAGACCGCCGCCGCCGGGTCAGGACATCCCCTCGGTAGTATCTTCCCTGCATGTCCGTCCACATCGCCGGCGGAGGCCTCGCCGGAAGCGAGGCGGCGTGGCAGCTCGCGGAGCGCGGAGTGCGGGTCGTGCTCCATGAAATGCGCCCGCTGCGGCAGACCCCAGCGCACCGGACCGGGCAACTGGCGGAGCTCGTCTGCTCCAACACCTTCAAGAGCACCGAGATCACCAACGCCCACGGTCTCCTCAAGGAGGAGATGCGGTCGCTCTCGTGCATGGTGCTGGCCGCAGCAGACGGCGCGCGCGTCCCGGCTGGGACCGCCCTGGCGGTTGACCGCGATCAGTTCGCGGCGGCCGTGACGGGCCGCATCGAAGGCCACCCGCTCATCACCGTGGCGCGCGACGAAGTGCGGGCGATCCCGAGCCCGGGGATCATCGCGACGGGTCCGCTCACATCCGACGCCCTCGCGGACGCGCTTCGCGAGCGGCTGGGCGCGGAGGCGCTGGCATTCTACGACGCAATCGCGCCGGTCGTGGATGCCGATACCATCGACTCCGCGATCGTCTTCCGGGCTTCCCGGTATGACAAGGAGACGTTCCCCCCGGACCAAAGAGTGGAGCAGGGAACGGCGGCGGAGGGCACGGCGAACGGAGAACAGGGAGAGGAGAACACAGAGGCCGATGGCGCGAACGCCGGGGGCGCGAACGCCGAGGGCGCGTACATCAACTGCCCATTTACACGCGAGGAGTACCATGCATTCCTCGACGCGCTCAGGACGGCGGACCTGCATCACGGCCACGAGTTCGACGAGGCGCCGTACTTCGAAGGGTGTCTGCCGGCCGAAGTGATGGCGGCGCGTGGCGACAATGTGCTGCGGTTCGGGCCGCTCAAGCCGGTCGGACTCACCGACCCGAAGACCGGACGCCGTCCGTACGCGGTGGCGCAGCTCCGGCGCGAAGACCGCGCGGGGCGCATGTGGAATCTCGTCGGGTTTCAGACCCGGCTGCGCATCCCGGAGCAGCAACGAGTCTTCCGGATGATTCCCGGCCTCGCGCAAGCGGAGTTTCTCCGCTACGGGTCGATCCACCGGAACGCCTACGTGAACGCGCCGGCCGTTCTCTCCGCGCACCTGTCGCTCCGGGACGACCCAATGGTGCTGCTGGCTGGGCAGATGACCGGAGTCGAGGGGTACACCGAGAGCGCGGCGACTGGACTGTTGGCGGGGATCAACCTCGCACGCATGCTGGACGGCGCGCCGCCGGTCATCCCGCCGCCGACGACGATGATGGGCGCGCTGTACCGCTACCTCCGCGAGGCCGATCCGAAGCACTTCCAGCCGATGAACGCCAACTTCGGATTGCTCGACGAGCTGGCGGTTCCGATTCGCGACAAGCGGCGGAAGCGCGAGGCATTCGCGGCGCGCGCGATGAGCGGCATCGCCACCTGGCGCGATGAGGGCGGCCTTGCCATCGCTGAGGGCGGCCGCTCCATCGCGAGCGAGACGGCGAGCGCCCGATGACGCGCGCGCGCCAGCCGGCAGTCAATGCGGCCAGGAGCGAAGCGGACGACGTGGCCGGCCGCGAGCGTGTCGCGAGCCACCCTGGTGGCGAGACCGATGCCGTCGGCGGCTTTCTCACGCATCTGCAAAAAGAGCGCGATGTCTCGCCCCACACCGTCCGCGCCTACGGGCGCGATCTCGAGGAGTTCACGCGCTATCTGGCGAGTTACTACGGCACCGGCGGCTGGAGCTGGCAGGGCGTGGACCGGCTTGCCGTGCGCGGATTCCTCGCGCACCTCACGCGGCGCGGGATCGGAAAGCGCTCGATCGCGCGCGCCCTCTCCGCCGTGCGCAGTCTCTACCGGTTCCTGCATCTCACCGAGATCGTGGATGCCAATCCCGCGCGCGCCGTCGGGACACCCCGGCGTGAGCGATACCTCCCCAAGTATCTCGACCGTGCACAGGCGGACGCCCTGTTCACGGCGGCCGAATCGGCGGCGGCCAGCGGCCGCTTCGCGGCGGTCCGCAACCTGGCCATGCTCGAATTGTTCTACTCGACGGGGATCCGGCTGTCCGAGCTGCGCGGACTCAATCGCGCCGACCTCGATCTGCTGAGCCAGATGGTCAAGGTGCGCGGCAAGGGACGCAAAGAGCGGATCGTTCCGGTCGGCGATCACGCCGTCCGGGCGCTGCGTGCGTACGAGGGGGCCCGGGACGCTGTCATCCGCGCCGCCGCATCCGCACCTGACCGGCTCGCCGTCTTTCTCAACGCCCGTGGACAACGGTTGAGCGTACGCGGCGTTCAGACCGTCATCACGCGTCTACTGGCGGGGGTCAGTGAGGACGCCGGACTCAGCGTCCATTCGCTGCGCCACACCTTCGCGACGCACCTGCTGGATGCCGGTGCCGACTTGCGCGCGGTCCAGGAGCTGCTGGGGCACGCGTCGGTCGGCACCACGCAGATCTACACGCACACGAGCGTCGAACGCCTCAAGCAGGTGTACCGCAAAGCGCATCCGCGGGCGATGTGATGGCGGCCCCGGGCCAACTCGGACGGCGGCTGCAGCGCTTCAAAGGGATGGAGCGGGGGTTCAAGAACGCGGTGATCCGCGTGCTGGCGACGGTGCTGCCCGCGCCGGCGCCGCGTACCCCGCCGGAATGGAACACGCGCCCGCACCGGGTGCTGTATCTCCGGTACGACCGCATCGGCGACATGATCCTCGCCACCGGCATCATCGAAGCGATCGTGCGGGCGCATCCGTCCGTCACGGTGGACGTGCTGGCGTCGCCCGCCAACGCCGCGGTGCTCGAGGGCAATCCGCACGTCGGGCAGGTCGTACTGTTCGAGAAGCAGCGCCCGTGGACTTACCTGCGCACGTTGCGGAAGATCCGCCGCACGCGCTACGACGCGGTGCTCGACGCGATGGTGCTCTCGCCGTCCCTGACCACGTCGATCCTCATGCTGCTGAGCCGCGCGAGCCATCGAGTCGGCGTCGCGGGCCGCGGCAGCGAGTTCGCACTGACTCTTCCCGTCCCCCGCGCCCGCCACGCCGTCCACTACGTCGATCACTCGGCCGCCCTCCTCTCGGCATTCGGCATCGATCCGCACTTCCGGACGCCGACCGTGACGCGCGACTCGCACGCCTCCGCCCCGGCCTCCGCGATGTGGCCCGTGGACTCCGGCGCCGGCGGACCGCGGGCAAGTGGTGCAGTGCCAACGGCGAACCTCGACGCGCCGGAAGGCGGATGGGGCGTCTGGCGCCCGCGGCTCTATCTGACCGACGAGGAGCTGGCCGGCGGCGAGGCACAGTGGACCGCGGCCGGCGGCGAGGAGCCGGCACAGGTTCCAGGCCGGGCGCAGCCGCCTCGCCGCCTTGCCGTGAACGTCTCGGCTGGCGACCAGACGCGCTATTGGCCCGAAGACCGGTTCGTGTCGGCCATCACCTGGATCCGCCAGCGGTTCCCGAACCTGTCGCTCCTCATCATCGGATCGCCGCACGACCGGGCGAGAATGGAGCAGATCGGTCAAGGCGGCGGGGTCCCGCTCGCCGCCACGCCGGGCATGCGCGACATGATGGCGGTGGTGGCACGATCCGACATCGTCTTCACCGCCGACACATCCGTCACCCACGTCGCCTCGGCCTACGACAAGCCGGCGGTGGTCATGTTTCCCCGCGGGCGAGGCGCCCTCTACGGGCCGTATGGCACGGCAGGGCGGGTGGTCTCGACACCGGCACCCACACTGCAGTCGCTCGCGGCGCCGCCGGTGCTGGCGGTACTCGACGACGTCATCACCACGGCGACGCGCCAATACCGACCGGAACGCCAATAACGACCGGGAAGTCGAACGACAGAACGCCGGGCGTAGAATGGCCGCGATCCCGGCAGGCGACGGGATAGAAGGGCGAGGCCCGGCCAGTGATTAGCTTTCCCCGTATGACTCCCCATCGTGGCGTACCCGTCTTTTACGCGACGACAATCCTCGCCGTGCGGCGGGACGGCCAGGTCGCGCTCGGGGGCGACGGGCAGGTCACCGTCGGCGACACGGTCATGAAGTCAAACGCGCAGAAAGTCCGCCTCCTGCGCGGCGGCAAGCTGCTGGCCGGCTTTGCCGGCGCCGCGGCGGACGCCTTCACGCTGTTCGAGAAGTTCGAAGAGAAACTCGAGCGATTCCCCGGCAACATGCCCAAGGCGGCGGTCGAGCTGGCCAAGGACTGGCGAAGCGATCGTGTCCTGCGGCGGCTGGAAGCGCTCCTCGCCGTGGTGGATCGGACGCACGGCTTCGTGATCTCCGGGACGGGCGATATCATCGAGCCCGACGACGGGATCCTGGCGATTGGTTCAGGCGGCGCCTACGCGCTGGCGGCGGCTCGTGCACTGAAGGCCAACACCGCCCTCAGCCCCGTGGAGATCGTCCGGAAGGGACTCTCGATCGCCGGCGAGATTTGCATCTATACCAATGACAACATCACGGTCCTGGAGCCGACCGCGTAAGGATCATGTCCTCGAAGCACACCCAGCAGGCCCTGCAGAAGCTCGCCGATCTCACGCCGCGTCAAATCGTGGCGGAGCTGAACCGGTACATCGTCGGGCAGAGCGAGGCGAAGAAGTCGGTGGCCATCGCGCTTCGCAACCGGTGGCGGCGCCAGCGCGCGCCCGATGCGATCCGTGAGGAGATTTCCCCGAACAACATCATCCTGATCGGGCCGACGGGCGTCGGGAAAACCGAGATCGCCCGCCGCCTCGCGAAGCTGTCGGGCGCGCCGTTCATCAAAGTCGAAGCGTCGAAGTTCACGGAAGTCGGGTACGTTGGCCGGGATGTCGAAGGGATGGTCCGCGACCTCGTGGAAAGTGCGATCGACATGGTGCGGACCGAGCGCGAGTCCGAAGTCGAGGATCTGGCGAACGAGCGCGTCGATGAGCGCCTGCTGGATCTGCTGCTGCCACCGCCCGCCACGACTGGGCCAACGGCCGGGCCGAACGCCGGGCCGAATGGTGTGGGCGGGACCAGCACCCCGGCGAGCGCGGCCTCGAGACCCGTGTCCGCGGGAGCCGCCGCCTCGCCCGCTCCGCACGCGACGGCATCAGCGGGCGCTTCGCCATCGGCCGGCGACCGCGACACGGTGTTCGTCGTGTCGCCGCGCGGTGACGTCTCGGTGGGCGCCGCGGGCGCCGGCGACCGTGGTGAGGGCACCGCTGCGGGGGCGACCAGCGGCGACAGTGCGACCGCGGATGCCGCTCGGTATCAGCGCACCCGGGCCAAGCTCAAGCAACTGCTGCTCGATGGCCAGCTCGAGGGGCGCGACGTGGAAGTCGAAGTCACGCACTCGGGGCCGCAGATGTGGGACGTGATGTTGCCGCAGGGCGCGCCGGAGGGCATGGAGAACTTCATGGAGATGCTTCAGGAGATGAGCCCCAAGCGCAAGAAAAAGCGCTCGGTCAAGATCTCCGAGGCGCGCCGCATCCTCATGGAGCAGGAGCTCGACAAGCTGATCGATCACGAGGATGTGACCGGCGACGCGCTGGAGCGCGTCGAGAAACTGGGGATCATCTTCCTCGACGAGATCGACAAGATCGCGGGCGAGCGCGGGCCCACGGGTGGGGGCGGGCCGGACGTCTCACGTGAGGGCGTGCAGCGCGATCTCCTGCCGATCGTCGAGGGCTCGAACGTCCAGACCAAGTACGGCATGGTCAAGACGGACCACGTGCTGTTCATCGCGGCCGGCGCGTTCCACGTGTCGAAGCCCAGCGATCTGATCCCGGAACTGCAAGGGCGCTTTCCGATACGCGTCGAGCTGAAGCCGCTGACGGAAGAAGATTTCGTCCGGATCATGACGGAGCCGGAGAACGCACTCACCAAGCAGTACGCGGCGCTGGTGGAGGCGGAGGGCGCGACGCTGACGTTCACGGCGGACGGAATCGCCGAAGTGGCGCGCACCGCGGCGCAGGTCAACCAGCGGATGGAGAACATCGGCGCCCGGCGCCTGCACACGGTGATGACGACGCTTCTGGAAGACGTCCTCTACGAGCTGCCGGACCGAGGGACCGCCCCCATCGTCGTCAACGCGGCACTCGTGACCGAGCGGCTTCGGTCTGTCGTGGAGGACGAGGATCTGCGGAGGTACATCCTCTGAGCACGCCCCGTCATTTTCTCTCGATACCGGACTTCACCCGCGCAGAACTGGGCGCGGTGTTCGACCTGGCGGAGCGGATGCGACGGAAGGACTACACCGCCAAGCCGCTGGCCGGCAAGTCACTCGCGATGATCTTCATGAAGGCGTCCACCCGGACGCGGGTCTCGTTCGAGGTGGGAGCGTGGCAACTCGGCGGCCACGCGCTCTTCCTGTCGCCACGCGACATCCAGCTCGGGCGCGGGGAGCCGATCGCCGACACGGCGCGTGTGCTCTCCCGCTACGTGGACGGGATCATGATCCGCACGTTCGCACAGTCCGACGTGGACGAGCTGGCCCGCCACGCATCGGTGCCCGTGATCAACGGGCTCACCGACTTGCTCCATCCCTGCCAGGTCATGGCCGACGTGCTCACGATGGTGCAGCAGTTCGGCACGTGGGAGGGGAAGAAGGTCGCATGGATCGGCGATGGCAACAACATGGCGAACTCGTGGATCAACGCGGCGTACCGGCTCGGGTTCGAACTGGCGCTCGCCTGTCCGGAGGGATACGACCCTGATCCGGCGGTGCTGCAGCGAGCGCAGCGTGAGGGGTCGTCGCCGGTGCGTGTGGTGCGCGACCCGATGGAGGCGGTGGTGGACGCCCACGTCGTGACCACCAATGTGTGGGCATCGATGGGCCAGGAGGAGGAGCAGCAGGTGAGGGCGCGTGCATTCGCCGGGTACTCCGTCGGTGCTTCGCTCATGTCCCGCGCCGCTCGCGACGCCATCTTCCTGCACTGCCTTCCGGCCCACCGGGGAGAAGAGGTCGCTGCGTCGGTGATCGACGGCCCTCAGAGCCGGGTGTGGGACGAGGCCGAAAATCGCTTGCATGTGCAGAAGGCGCTGATGGCCATCCTGATGGGTGGCGAGTAGGTGAAAACTCGTTCGTCTACGCCGATGTGCTGGTTACATCCGTCTTCATAACCTTCCCAACCGCCAAACGACCGTGATCTCCGAACACACAGCCGCGCCTGACTTCACCGTGGCGACCGACGATGGCAAGCAGCTCCGGCTGTCATCGCTTCGTGGGCGCAACGTGGTGTTGTACTTCTATCCCAAGGACGACACTCCCGGGTGTACGGTGGAGGCGTGTGAGTTGCGGGACGCTTTTCCGCGGTTCTCGAAGACCAACGCGGTGATCCTGGGTGTGAGTCCGGACAACGCGGCATCGCATCAGAAGTTCAAGAAGAAGTTCGAGTTGCCATTCACGCTTCTGGCGGACACGGATCATGCGATCGCCGAGGCGTATGGGGTGTGGGTGGAGAAGTCAATGTACGGGAAGAAGTACATGGGGATTCAGCGGGCGACCTTCGTGATCGACAAGAAGGGATCGGTGGCCAAGGTGTTTCCGAAGGTGAAGCCAGAGGGCCACGCTGCGGAGGTCGAGGCGGAGCTCAAGAAACTCGGGGTCTAGCCCCAGCGGGTGACGCGCATCACGCCTGGCTGGTGATTCGCCGCGTGTTTTTGCGCCTTGTAACTCTCGTTACCCCAGCTAGTTAGGATCGTCCTCCCCATAAGCGCGCCGAGGGGAGTGGCGCGTCACATTAGCCCCCTCACATGAGAGGGTGTGATGGGTGGGTCCGGGCACGTGACAGTGGCCGAGTCCGCTTCGTCCTAGGTTGGTTCCCGTAGCAATCCAGGGGACTGCGGCAGCGCGGCATCCGCCGCGGGGGGCGCAGCCCATGAGCATCGGCAAGGCTCCATGCGGAACTATCGCGCCTTCACGTTGATCGAGATGGTGATCGTCATCGCCCTTATCGCCGTGATCACGGCGATGGCGTTGCCGCAGGTGAACTACACGGCGTACCGGGTGGATTCCGGGGCCCGGGCAGTGCGCGCGGCATTTCAGCGGGCCGAGAACTACGCCGTCAGCTCACAGCACAACCAGTTGGTGGCGATCGACGTCCCGCACGGCGAGCTCTACGTCGTCGATGACGTCAACAACAACCTGGCGACTGATCCCGGCGAGCACGTGCTGGGTGTTCCGTTGCAGGACGGCGTCATTTTCGCCACGCCCCCGACGACCACGACGTGGACCGGCGCCGCGCTGGCTACGAGCCCGCTCAACGCCGCCTCGCTGATCAACGTCACCATCAACGGGAACTCGCTTCCCGCGTTCGTGTTCCGGAGCGACGGTGCCGCGAGCACCACCCTGCAGCTCTATGTGACGTCGATGCGCCGGCAGGTCAATGACTGGCGCGGCGTCAACGTGACGCAGGCGACGGGGCGGGCGGACTGGTACAAGGACCAGGCGGGGATATGGGTGCTCGCCGGACTGTGACCACGGCGCGCCGTGGAGCCCGCAGCGCGGGCCGCCGTGGGATGACGCTGATGGAGACGCTCATCGCGATCGTCATCCTCGCGAGCGTTCTCATCGGCCTTGGCGAGTTCATGGCGCGGTTCGCCCACACCACCAAGGTGTCGGCGCTGCAGCAGCGCGGCCTCGATCTCGCGACCGACCGGATCGACTCCGTGCAGCACTCGCAGACGTATGCCTCGATCGATTCGATGGCGGCCGTCGAGAACATCTCCCTGGATTCGACCGTGTATACGCGGACGACCCTCGTGCAGCACATTGGCGGCGGTGCGACCGACACGATGGACTATCGCACGGTGACGGTCTCGGTGGCATTGCCGACTGTGACGGCACCGGTTCGCAAGACCACGATCATCGCGGCGTTTTAGGCAACCCGGCCCGCACATGCGCGCACCTTCACGATCCCTTCGCCGCTCCGGGCGCCGGTTGGCGCCCGCCCGGGCCGCTTTCACGCTCGTCGAGATCATCATTGCGCTGACGCTTCTGTCGATCCTGGGCGCCGCGGCGGTGACGTTCCTCGTCAAGCAGACCCGTGCCGTGATGGTCATCGCCGGGACGCCTCGATGCGCAGCAGAACGTGAGCTTCGCGATCGACGCGCTGTCGCACGACCTGCGGGTTGCCGGGGTGGGGCTGGGGAACCGCCAGCCGATGATGCTCGAGGCGACGCCCTATGCGGTGACGTTCAACGCCGACCTCGTCACCACCGACACGTCCAAAGTCACGACCGGAACCTACTTCGACCCGAGTGTTCCGGAGTCGTTAACGGTCGCGCTGACGCCCGCCAACAAGATCACGTACCCGCTGGGTGCGATCACCTATCCGGACAGCACGTACTACCAGTCGACCGGATTGCTGAGCAACGCCGAGACGGTGTCGTACTACTTCACGCCTGACTCGACGACGGCGGTCCCCGGCGAGTACCTGCTGCTCAAGCGCATCAACAACGCGGCGCCGACGCTGCTGGCGCGCGGCATCGTCTTCCCGGGCGGTGCCCCGGGCTTCCGCTACTTCATCCCGGGCGCGGCCGTCAACTCACGCGTCGAGCTGACGTCACCGACACTGCCACTCTACTACCAGATCGGGAGCGTGACTCCGGACAGCATCCTCGCCCAGATCAGCGAGATTCGGGTCCAGCTCCAGGCGATGTACGTAGACCCGGTTCAGGGCAACGTCTATCGCAGTGCCAACGAGAACGTCGCGCTCCTCAATGCCGGACTCGCGCACACGCAGGGGTGTCTGAGCCCGCCGCTCGCGCCCGCAACGTTGACGCAGACCGCGGCGCCGTCGGGCGACAGTGTCGGCATTTCCTGGCCGGCGTCGGGCGATGAGACCGGCGGCAAGCACGATGTGAAGAGCTATTCCGTGTTCCGCCAGGTCAACGGATCGGGCGTTTGGAACACACCGATCTACACGATCGCCGGCGGCCGGCACGGCCACCTACGCATTCCAGGACAAAGCCGTCCCGCTCGGCCCGTCCTATACCTACGCCGTCGTCGCGCGCGACTGTACGCCATCGCTCTCGGGGCTGACCCAGGGCGGCGGCAGCGTCACGCCGCTTCCATGATCATGCGCACAGCGATCAGGTGCGCAGCAACGCGTACCCCCGTGCGGAGACCAGATCGCGGGCTCGGCCAGCGAGTCATTGTTCGTCCATTCCTGGAGCGTACCATGTCGGAGACACGGTGGCCGGCTGTGGCCGGTGCCCGCCGCGGATCGGCGGTGTTCCTGGTGCTCATCATCACGGTGGCGCTCGCGGCGCTCGCGGGATCGGCCGTGCTGCTGGCGTCCGGCGGCTCGCTGGTCGCCGGGTATCACGACCAGGAGCGCGACATGCTGTACGGCGCCCAGGCGGCGCTGCAGGCCGGTATCAGCGACCTGAACGCAAACCCCTTCGCGCTCCCGGACACCGGCTATATCCAGATCGCGAGCAACGCCAGATTGTTGGCGGCGGATGGCACGCCCGTCCCGCACATGGTTTACGACCTGTATGCCGGACCGACGGGCTCGCCGACGCAGCAGCAGGGACGCTTCGTGACGGTCGTCGCGATGGCCAAGGACACGGCGCGCCAGCGGCAGTTCGTGCGGTGGGTGCAGCTCAATCAGGTGACCTTCTCGCGCTTCGCGTATTTCTCGCAGAACGAGAACGGCATCTGCTTCGGTTCGGGCGACCGGCTCAATGGCCCCGTCTTTTCGGATGACGTGATCACGACGTGTGGCTCGCCCCAGAAAGCCGACTTCATGGATTCCGTGTGGACCCCGCAGACGTTCAACAACGGGAATCCGGCGCTGGACACGCTTTACGACGGGTGGACCAAGGTCGCGAAGCCGTTGACGCTGCCCAGCACCGCGAAACTCGGCGACGCTCTATGCGATCGCCGGCGCGTCGAATACCGCCTTCACGACGCCCAATGTCGCGACGGATTCGACGGCCAAGGTTCTGTCCCGTGTCGAGTTCGATGCGTACACCGTCAACGGGGACCCCGACAGCACGTATCCGGGCTCCGGGTTCGTGAAGTTCTACCAGGTGGATCTCGGCCAAGACATTCATGCCGCCGCCGGTCGGTCCGTGGACCGCGGCGCAGCGTGACTCCGTCGGCGTCGGGTATCTCCGATCCGGCATCACGCGCCAGCACGACGACAACAACTGCGGCGAGTGGCGCTACGTGCGCGACGACAACGGCAACCTCGAGTGGGAGTTCTTCCCGATCGCGGTACACCGGAGCGCGTGGTACAAGACGATCGTCGGCAATGCAATCGACGTGACGGTCCCTCTGGCGATGTCGTACCGCCAACGCGATTGAAACCACCAGTGGGCGGGCGTCTACCCGGCGGACACCGTCACCATGCGGGCTTGGGGCCAAACTCCGGCCCGCAACGGCAGCGCCGGCGAATCCGCCGCGGTGCTACGCGGGCGGAGATCCGCACCTCGTCGCCACCGAGCGCGACACGACCGCTGCCGCACCGTTGCGCACCGGTTCGCAGTGGGGCGCGCAGAGCTGGACGTATGGCCGCCGCGGTGGTACCGACACGACGTTCACGGGCGGCGATGCGAGCGACCCGACGCACCCGACCCGCATGGGGCACTGGCTGCCGTGGCCCGGGACCACGCCGGCGACGTTCACCGCCGCGTTCAAGGCGGCGCACCCCGACTGGCAGTACCTCTTCCCGATCGACACGGTCTACAACCCGGCGTTCAGCGGCGTGATCGCCGTGCACGGCAGCGTCGGCGTGAGCGGCACGGTGAACGGGCACATCACGGTCTATTCCGACGGCAGCATCGGCATCGTCGATAACCTCCGCCTCACCAACGATGCGGACACGACGTGCCGGCATCTGATGGGGATCATCGCGGGCGAGCAACATCCTGGCGATGGACAACGGCGTCAACTCGCCGGCCGGGGACAACCTGGCGCGCATCCAGATGCGCAACGGCTCGAGCGACCTGTGGGTGGAGTCGACGGTGATGGCGCTCAGCTCGTGGGGCGCGGAAGGACTGGTTGCCGATGCCGGCAGTCTGTTCGTGCCGCTCGCGCAGCCCTGCAACGCGCAGAACTACGCGCGCGGCTGCATCCACGTGCAGGGGAGCATTCTCCAGAACAAGCGCCAGGGCATCAACGGCGGTAACGGTACCACCACCGGGTACGGCTACCAGAAGCAGTACAACTACGACAACTGCGCGATCGTGAACCCGTTGCCGGACTTCCCGACCACGGGGCAGTTCACGATCAACAACTATTTCGAGAGCGACCCCGCGCACTTCAACGTCGCCTCGCTCTACACCGCGCTGGCGCCGTAATGAGCAGTTGGTGAGTCACCACCCCCGGCGCACGCCGAGGGTGACGACGGCGTAGGGCTCGATCGGCGGACCGGTCTGATATTCGCGCGTCCGCGTGACGCCGCGATATTCGGCTTCCAGGAAGAACAGGCGCACGCCGCCGCCGAACTCGTATTGCCCGACCCACGGAAGTTTGCTGACGCTGAACGCCGGGTCGGTGGACGCGCGGTCGAGGACGAGCTCCGTCCACACGTAGTCCAGTCGCGCGGCCGCGAGTGCATAGATCTCGAACCTCGGCACGCGGGTGCCGGCGCCATCGCCCCACGGCGCGCCCGCGCCGTATCCGATGCGCGTCTCGAGGCCGGCAGTCGCGCCGGTCAGGACATTGCCTGCCGAACACCGAGACCCGGGGAATCACCGAGAGCACCGGCACCCCGCCGATCGACGCGCCCGCGACGACGCGTGACTGCGCGGCGCCGATATCGAACTCCGGGGCGGTGGCGATCTGGTGATTCCAGCCGAGCGGCGGGTAGTAGCCGATGATGCGGTGCCAGGTCTCCTGCACGTCGCCCGCGAGCGACGGCGGCCCGGCGACGCCCAGTTGCAGCGAGAGGGCGGTGTTGGCGCGCGGAGTCGAGGCGTTGGAGATGCCGGTCAGGAGGAGCTGGCCCGCGTACGGACGCTGGCCCGGTTCCGGATTGGCATCCCGGTGCCAGTCGGCCGGCGTGTACATTCTCCTGCGCGAGCGTCACGTCCGTCGAGAGGCACGGGCCGGACACGCCAGCCGATGACTCGCCGCGGCTGGCGGACGTGCAGCGTGGTGCGCGGGAGCCGAGAAGGAGCGACCACAGGCGCGATCCGGCGAAGGACAGGGAGAGGCGGGTGCCGTTCGCGAACTCGTCGTCGGGGCGCCGGCGAGGGGCATCCAGTACGCGAGCTGGGCGTTGTCCTCCTCGATCCGCACGCCCACGAGCTGCTGCGCGTTTGCGCGGGCGGCCGGGGCCGCGAGCGTGACCGCCGCCATGACGATGACCGTAGCGATCAGATGACCCCGCGGGCGACGGTCGCTCGCGGGTCGGTCCTGCAGTTCGCTGTTATCGGCGGGCATAGCGGGCCAACACTCTGTCATCTTGAGCCGTGCTTTGGGTCGTGCAGTCGAGAGTGAAGCGGTCCGGCGCATTCTCTATCCTGACGGGTCCGCCGCTCCCAAGTCACGAGTACGCAATACGATGACGTATCGGATTGCCCAGCGGGGTGTGCCGGCTTCGTGACGTGCCACCTGAGAAGGCCGCGAACCCGCGGCGAGTTCCCGGTGGCATCCAAGGCGTCGCATTGGCCCGGTCCCCATGGCATCCTATCCCGGAATGCCAGCGCGCAGCGAGAGTGGCGGCGGTGAACCCGTCGTACGGCTGTACACGCCGCAGGACCGTGCGGAGTTGGCGCGGATGTGTGCCGCGCTCTGGCCCGGCCATACTGACGGTGACCTGGCGGCGTGGATGGCTCGCGGCGATGCGGCGGTGTTCGTGGCCGAGGCGGGGCCGGGCCGGCTGTGCGGATTCGCGCAGGCTGGCGAGCGGGCGTACGCGGATTGCTGCGACACCAGTCCGGTCGCCTATCTCGAGGGCTGGTACGTGGACGCCAATGTGCGGGGCCAGTCGGTGGGGCGGCGGCTCGTTCGCGCGGTGGAAGAGTGGGCGCGGTCCCGTGGGTATCGGGAGTTGGCATCCGACACGCACATCGAGAATGTGGGATCGCAGCGTGCGCATGCGCGTCTCGGATTCGAGGAAACCGAACGGCTGGTTCTCTTCCGGAAGGTGCTCTAGGAGGCGTTCCAGACGACGCAATGACGGGATGCACGTCGTGCGCGGTGAGACGCCCGATCTGTCGCTCCACTCCCTGCAGCCGTACTATATCCGTCGCGTTGGGGGGGCTGTCCCCGGCCGTCACCTGTACTGGAGCATTCGAGTATGTCTCATCGCCTGAATACCGCGGCGTCGTTTCCGTTATCTGTCCTGACCCTTGGCTGTGTTCTCGCACTCGGTATTGCGTGCAGCAACGCGGCTCCTGGCGGTGCGTCGGCGGGATCGGCAGGCACGTCAGCCGCGGCGCCGGCCGGCAACGCCGCCGCCGATGAGGCGGCCATCCGTACGCTGGATTCGGCATGGAACAAGTCGGCGGTCGACAAGAACGCCGATCAGAATGTCGTCGTACTATGCGACCAATGGTGTGTTGATGGCGCCTGGCGAGCCGATGGTGAAAGGCCGCGATGCGATCAAGGCCGCGGTGGCGGGGATGTTCGGGTCGCCCGGCTTCGCGCTCACGTTCGCGCCGGACCAGGTGACGCCGAAGGGCGATCTGGCGTACGAGATCGGGAGCTACAAGATCACAATGAACGACAAGGCCGGAAAGGCGCAGACATTGACCGGCAAATACGTGGTCGTGTGGGCCCGCCAGGCCGACGGAAACTGGAAAGTCGCGATCGACGCACCGACGACGACGCCGTAGCGGGGGTGAATCGTGATGCGGATGGCGGTCGTGAGTGCGTTGTGTCTCGTGGCGGCAGGTGCGGGCGCGCAAGCGGCGCCGCCGCGCGGGGGACTGGGGTTCGCGTTCGGGACGACGGCCGAGGATGCGCCAGCGAAGGGCGCGCTGGTCACCGAGGTCTACCCCGGGACCGCCGCGGCGGCGGCCGGTGTCCGGCCCAATGACGTCGTCACGGCCGTTGACGGACATCCGCTCGACAACGGTGCGGTCCTCGCGACCTATCTCATGGGTCTCCACGGACTGCACCGCGTGGTGCTGCAGATCGTACGGCCATCCGCGGGCAGCCCGGCGCCGATCACAGTGACGGTGCTGCTGGCCGATACCCCAGGCGATTCGGTCGCGCCGAACGGCGTCCATTGGAGCGTGAGCGTCGACGGCAGCGTCCGGAACTACACCCCTGACCGCTCCATCGAAGTCTCGAGCTGGCAGCAGGCGGTCAAGATCATCCCGCGCGACCATGAACATGAGTCGAGCGTGTGGTCGATCTACGATCATCCTCGCGATCACCCGCAGAGCTTCGTCATTCGCGAGACCGTCGCCGGCGGCACCCGGCTCGTGATCTCGCCGGCCGCGATGTACGCCAACACCGTGGAGGACGCCCACGCCAAACTGCCGCCGGGATCCACGATCCTGCCGAAGGATCCGCAGAACCCGCCGAACCTGATCGAGGTGTGGATCGCGCCCTGACCGGGGGCGGCAGCCGGGTTCTATCCCTCGGCCTTGGCGGCGTCCGGCTTCGCGCCGCCCTTGGCCTCGTTGAATCCCGACGCGATGACCGCTGGCGCGTATGAGTCGAACATGTCGCCGGTCGGCTGGTCGCCGTGCGCGAACTGCCGATGCCAAGGCGTGAGATCGATCCGTTTCAACGTAGCGTGGAGCGTCAGTCCATCCCGGACGGCCTGGCGTGTCTCGTTGCGCATCGCGGTCAGGAATCGCGTCACCAGGTCGAGGTACGCGTAGTCAGTCTCCGGCGCGCCGTGTCCGGGAATGATGTGGGTGGCGCCGAGGGCACGGACGGCGTGCAGTGAGGCGATCCAGTCCGTGAGGTGGACGTTGAAGGCGAACGGCACCGGATAGACCAGGAGGTCGCCGGTCATGACCACGCGCTCTTTCGGCAGGAAGACGACACCGTCGCCGCGGGTGTTGCCACGGCCGAAGCAGTAGAGGCCGATCTCCCGCGAGCCGTCGTAGAGCGTCATGCGGCGCGCGAACGTGATCGTCGGCAGGTGATACGTGATAGAGTCCGACTGCGGGAGCATGTACCGCCGAAGGGACGCCGACAGCGCGACGGCGATCGCGCGGTCGGCTGGCGTGAATGGGTGCTGCGTATCCGGATTGATGTTGGATGCGAGGCCGCTGTCGTTCTGGGCGAGGAGGCCGGTGAAGAAGCCGACGACCTTCTTGTGCTGCTCCTGGTCCTTGTGCAGGATGTCGTCGCGCGTGCTGTCCGTGGCGATCAGGTTCATGGGACCCGGATATGCTTCGAGCAGCGCCTGGGTGCCCCACACGTGGTCGTTGTGCCAGTGGGAGTAGGCGAGCGTCCGGACGGGTTTGGCCGTGACCGTCTTGAGCATCGCGATCGTCGCGCGCGACGCGGCCGGCGTGAAGTTCGCGTCGAAGACGAAGACGTCGCTATCGTTGACCACGAACGTCTGGTTGCCGTGGAGCAGGCCATCGATCGACGGCTGGTACGCCACGTACACGTCCGGCACGACCTGGACGAACTCGAAATGCGGGGGGGTCGTGCTATCGGGTACCTGGGCGCCAGCCCGGGGTGCGGAGGCGAGGAGGAGCGCGACGCCGATCGCGGCGACGTGGTGGCAACTACGCAGCATTGACCGCGAGGACATAGAGCGCTTTCTCCGACCGCCGGTGTGTGAGACTCCGAGGAAACCATGTCCTGCACAGCGCTGACATAGACCATCGGGCGGAAACGTGGCGCCTCCGCTTCAACGGGATGAGTCACTCCAGGCAGCTACAGCGATTCCTGTCTCTCCTCTCGCTTCTCTCTCGCTTCTCTCTCGTCATGGCAATAACCCGGCGTCAATTCGTGGGCGACGCGGCGCTGGCGGTCATCGCCTTGAAGCCGGTCTGGCGGCGGATGCGGTGGGATCCGCAGCCGTGGGGGCGACTGACGGCCCGGCCGGCGGCGACGGTGCGCGACCCGCTTCCCGCCGGTGTTCACACACTGTCGGCCCTCGAATCGCGGACGACGGTGGTAGTGGTTCCACCGGGGCTGGTGCCGGAGCGGCCCGCGCCACTGATCCTCATGTTCCATGGTGCGACCGAGAGCAACACCGAGTCGCTGGATGCGATGCAGCAGATCGCCGAGCGCTCGGGCGCAATTCTGCTGGCTCCCAGCTCGGCGGGACGGACGTGGGACGCGATTCGCGGAGTGTTCGGGGACGATCTGGATGACATCGACAAGCAGCTCGCGCGTGTCTTCGCGCACTGTGTCGTCGATCCAGGGCGGATCGCGTTCGCGGGATTCTCCGATGGCGCGTCGTACGCGATCTCGCTCGGTCTCATCAACGGCGATCTGTGTTCCCACATCATCGGTTATTCGCCCGGCTTCATCATTCCCGGTGTGTGGCACGGGCACCCGCGGGTGTTCATCGCGCACGGGACGCACGACCACATCCTGCCGATCGATCAGTGCGGCCGGCGGATCGCGTCGGACCTCACCAAGCGTGGGTACTCGGTCCAGTTCGCGGAGTTCGACGGCGATCATGAGATCCGGCCGGAGATGGTCGAGCGGTCGGTGGCGTGGGTGGTAGGCGGGGCGGCGGCTACCGGGCCACGGGCGCCAGGCGGCGAGTAGCGGGACCTGACGGTGGCGCCCGCCACTGCCTTATCCGCTGGCATCTGGTGGGCCGCAGGCTGACCGTGGCCACTGCATCCGGCGGGGGCCGTTGGCCAACAGGCCGCCCTACGGGTCTCGAACGGCCCCCACAGCCCTCGACGACGGGCTGTGGTGGAACGGCGACAACGGTCCTACCGGGCCGGTCATGACTGGCCCCTCCCAGGGACGAGTTCATTCGCGAACTGGACATTGTTCCTTGACAGGGGTTTATTAATGCAACATATTTGTTGCAATACATGCGGAGGGCGGATGGCGAGTCGTGCAGGATCCAGAAGGCGCGGAGTCAACCTCGGACAGGCTGCGGTTGGCGCCGGCGAAGTAGCATTCGGCAATCGGGCCGCCCTCGCTCAGTGGGCGGGCACGCATCGGAGCCAGATCACGCGCCTCGCCAACGGACAAGAGGTGGGCGGGGAGGGAGGGTGGCGGCTCGCCGCGCTGGCGTCGGTGGTGACTGCACTCCTGGCCGTCTATGACCGCGAGGCGATCCCAGGATGGCTCGAGGGCAACAATCCTCACCTGAACGACCGGCGGCCGCTTGATGTCCTAGCTGCCGGCGACATCGCTTCGGTGATGTCCGCCGTGCAGGCGGCGCGAACGGGCGCGTTCGCATAGCGTCGCGGCGCGTCGACCGAGTCGGAGAGCGTCGTGAGTGCCCGAGGGTGGCGCTGCTTCCCGTGGGACCCGGGTGCGCCCGCCGGCGCGGCGTTTTCACCGGCCTACGTGGTCCCAGGGCAAACGGTCGGACGGTTCGACCTTGGTGATCGCCCGCCGGTCCGGTACCTATCGGAACTGCCCGAGCACGCGGTTGGCGAGATCCTGGGTCCGTTCCGGGGAACGACGTTTCACCCTTCCTACCTGCGGCAGCAAGGCCGCCCTCTCGCTTTGGTGGATGTTGATCTCAGCCAGCGACTGACGGATCACATTGCCGATTGCACGGATCCCACCGTGTTGTCGGCCCTTGGTCTCCGGCCGGATGAATTGGCGCATCACGACCGGACCGTCACCCAAGGCATTGCCCGCAAGCTGCACGACATGATCGTGCAGGCGCCCCCTTACACCGGACTGCATTGGTGGTCGGCGCTGACCGGTGCGTGGCATACCACCCTGGTGTTCACCGATCGCGAGTCGCCGGGTGACCTCCGGTGGGGCTTCCCGCGCCCGTTGACGCGAGACGACCCGGCGGTCGTCCGGGCGCTGTCGGTACTCGGCGTCCGTGTCAGATGAGGGCCCGTCGTAGCCGCTGGCCCGACTTGCCAAAAGATGGGACTGATGGCACGCTTGAGCCCGCCTCAGCGCAAAGGAACAACCGTCAGTTCGATTGACGTCGCCGCGACACTCTTTATCTGCCAATTCGGCGGTCGGTCCGCCATATTGCGGTCACTATGCGGATCGCGGTGCTGACGGTATCGGATGCTGGGGTGCGAGGAGAGCGGGCGGACGCGTCAGGGCACGCGGTCGCGGCATGGGCGAAGGCCCGAGGGGACATCGTGGCGGAGCGGGCCCTCGTCGGCGACGAATCGGCGGCGATTGCGGCCCGGCTGCTGGCGTGGTGCGACGGTGACATCGCGGACCTCGTGATCACGACCGGCGGCACGGGGCTGGCGCCGCGGGACGTGACGCCGGAGGCGACGCGCGCGATCCTGGACCGGGAAGCGCCTGGCATTGCGGAGCGCATCCGGGCGCTCTCCCTCGAATCGTTTCCGCGCGCCGCGCTCGCGAGAGGCGTCGCCGGCGTCCGCCACCGGACGCTCGTGATCAATCTGCCGGGGTCGCCGAGTGGGGTGCGGGACGGGTTGGCGGCGATCGATCCGATCGTCGCACATGGCGTGGACATCCTGCGCGGCGTGCCGACGGACCACACGGGAGCCGGGACAGCGTCCGCCAGGAAAACCATGCCGAAGGCATTGGCGAAGACAGTGACCGATCCCGCGGCGCGGCCAAAGTCGCAGAAGGCATCAGCCAAGGGCCGCCGATGAAAGTCGTCGTCATGCTGACCGACGTCGAGCCCGCGGTGCGCGTGAATGCGTTGCTCGAGCGCTCCGGCGTCTCGACCGAAGTGGTGTCGCCGCTCGATGACGTGCGCGGGACACTCACGCGGGTGCGTCCGGACGTCCTGGTGATGACCGGTGCGCTGCTCGATCCGCAGAACCTGGCGCTCGTGAGGGAGCAGCTCTGGACCGGTGCGGCGATCGTCGGTCTTTCCGACGTCGGCGAGGAGGGCATGGTCGAGCGACTCCGCGGGTTGGGCTACAGCGAGGTGTACATCAAGCCGATCGTGCCGGAGGAAGTGGCGGCCGGCGTGCGGCGCCTCGCGGACCGGCAGGCCCTGGCGCGCGAGACCGGATTGTACGGCGAGTCCGAGGCGATCCGCGAAGTGCTCGTCAAAGTCGAGCAGATGGCGCCGGTGTCGAGCACGGTGCTGATCGAGGGGGAGAGCGGGACGGGGAAGGAGCTTGTCGCGCGAGCGATGCATCGCCTCGGCCCGCGTCGCGGCCGGCCGTTCATCGCCGTCAACGTCGGCGCGCTGCCGGAGACGCTGCTCGAAAGCGAGTTGTTCGGACACGAGAAGGGCGCGTTCACGGGAGCGGCGGAGCGGCGCATCGGCCGGTTCGAGCTGGCGGACACCGGGACGCTCTTTCTCGACGAGATCGGCGACATCCCGCCCGCGACGCAGGTGAAGCTGCTGCGGGTGCTGGAAGAGCGAGAGGTGACGCGCGTGGGCGGGACGCAGGCGATCCCCGTCGACGTGCGGGTGATCACCGCGACGAACCGTCCGCTGCGCGGGCAGGTGGAAGCGGGGACGTTCCGGCCGGATCTCTACTACCGGCTGAACGTGCTCAGCATCTATCTGCCGCCGCTGCGCGAGCGGCGCGCCGACATCCCGATCCTCGTCCGCCGGTTCATCCAGGAGTTCTCGGCGCAGCACGACCGGCCGTTCCACGGGATTTCCGCGGAGGCGCTGCAGATCCTCGTCGAGTATCCGTGGCCCGGCAACGTGCGCGAGCTGCGCAATCTCGTGGAGAGCATGGTGGTGCTGGCGCCCGGGCACGAAGATCGGGCCGGCGGACATCCCGCGAGAGCTGCGTGATGCGGGCTCGCGATTCCTGCCCGTGCATGTCGGCCCGCTGGTGCGCGGGCGGGATGGCGTCGAGGGCCGTGAGATCGAGTTCATCGTGCGGAGCCTGGTCGAGCTCAAGCTGCAGGTCGAGGAGCTCAGGCGCCGGACGGAGCCTCTCGCGGGGGGGCCGGCGTCATCTGTGGGGAGTGGGTCCTACCCGGCGCTCCTGGGCGGGCTTGCCGGAGGGCCCAGCTACGCGGCTGTAGAGGCTGCTGGAAGGCGCCCGGACGGGTCTGGCGGGGGCCAGGAGGGGTTGCCCCGGCCGGTCGGGGGTATCGAGGCTCCGGGGGCACCGCCGCCCCCCAACGTGGTGCTGGTCAGGCCCGGGATGACCATGGCTGAGATCGAGCGGGCGGCGATCGAGGCGGCGTTGCGGGAGCTGCGGGGGAACCGGAGGAAAGCGGCGGAGATGCTGGGGATCGGGGAGCGGACGCTCTACCGGAAGCTGCAGGAGTATCACATTTTCGATACGCCTGAGGTCGTTGAGGCCGCCGGGACGGGGGCAGCGACAAACGTTCCCACAGATACTTTTGGCTGAGTCTGCAAGTCTTGATACGAACGGTGTTTTGCCACATATTCGCCCCGAGTTTCCAACCTCATCGGCGGTAATCCTCTGCCCGCTGCAGTCAATTATTCATCGCTGTCGGGCGGCACTCCGATCGCCGGGAGTGTACTGCCGATCCGCCGCGCGGAAGAGCTGCTCACGACCTTGCCGGGGGTGATGTCGGCCAAGATCGTGGCCTCTCCGAATGGCGAGGTGGACGAGATCCACGTCCTGACGACGGCCGAATATACACCGAAGCAGACCGTCCGGAACATCGAGAGCGCGCTCATCGCGCACCTCGGGATGCGCGTGGATCACCGGAAGATCTCGGTGGCGTCCTCGTCGGAGCCTGGCCGCGGGTCGGGCGCGCATGCGGCGTTCGCCGAGGCGGCGCCGCGGCACTCAGCGCCGGCTCCGCAGTACACGGCGGAGCACGCGGCTCACGTGGCGGCGAGCGAGGACGAGTTCCGCGAGCTGGTGCGCGAGGTGGACTCGACGCTCGCGGGCGTGGTGCCCGAGGAGCTGAGCCGCCGCCGCGTGTATTTCGAGGATGTCGAAGTGCGCCGGTCGCGGGCGCGCGGCGTGTTGTGCCGCGTGACGCTCCGCCGGGGCGATTCGACGTTCACGGGTGAGGCCGAAGGTGTCGAGGGCCAGCGCTCGCGTGTCGATCTCGCGGCGCGTGCGGCGCTCAAGGCGATTCAGCAGGCTGAGAACGGCGAGCGGACGCTCGCGCTCGACGGCGTGAAGCTGATCGAGGCGTTCGATCGCGAGTTCGTGTTCATCGGCGTCGCCGCGCAGTTCGGGCGCGAGCGCGCGCTCCTGACGGGGAGCTGCGAGGTGCGGGAGAGTGCCGAGACCGCTGCGGTGCTCGCTGCGCTGGACGCCACGAATCGCTGGATCGCGCACGGCCGGTAACCGGGCGTCAGCCCCTCTGGATCGGCGAGCGACTACCTCGCCGGCAGTGACGACACAGCGAGCGCCAGAAACGGAGGCAGCGGTGATTGCTCCCGTCGTTCGCCATCGACATAGCGCGTGAGCATCGCCGCGGCGTCAGAGACCTCGCCTCGGGCCCGAAGCGATTCGAACAAGGCGAACGCCGGAAAATCCTGATTGCCGGACGATTTTGCGCGGTCGAACAGCCGGGTGAACGGGCCGGCCACGCGTTCGTGTTCTGCGACAAGTCCCCTCCGCAACGTGCTCAGCGCCCATACCGCCATCGCCAGGCTTTGGGTGCGGGCCGACGCGATCGTCTCCCACTGGCTAGCCGGGGGAAACTCGAGTAGTTCCGGAGCGTCGTAGCGCTGCTCGACTAGCGCGATCTTGGCACCCAGAATGTGTGCCGGGCAACTGTGGGCGAGATCGTCGGACGGATCGAAACACTGGCGCAGCCGTTGGTACCAGTGTTTCGCTGACGAGAGATCGCCCTCTTCGAAATAGCTCCGGACAAAACCGGCGGTGGTAATGAACGTCCCCCACCGAAGTCGTCCGCGCTCCAGCAGATCCAGTCCTTCGCACAACAGCGCTCGGACCTCCGCGAACCGGCCCAGGTAGAGCAGGGGCACGGACGCGAGGCGCAGTACCCGGCTCAGCGAGGCGACGTCGCCCGATGCCCGTGTCGCCGAGACGAGGCGCGCACCTGCCTCCGCGCCCTCCGACAGGTCGCCAAAGCCAGTCTGGAAGATCAAATCCGCGGTGACCCGGTCGGTCTCCGGAATTTGGGTGCCCGGCGTGAGTCTCCCGAGTGTCCGGTAGACCTCCTGGGCCAGGCCGGCGTCCGGAACGTTGTGTGCGAGAATGAGCGCCCAGATGCCGGCCCGCACTCGATGACCCGGCAGTGCACCCTCGGCGTGGAGACATTCGAGCGCGCGATCGAGGATGGCGGGGATTGTCCTGTCGACTTCCCACTGGGCTTCGAGGCTGGCCAGCTCGACGTCGTCGTGCGCGGCGGTGACTCGACCCGCGACCGGGAGCAGCGAACGCTCCCGATTCAGATCCACGATGCGCGTCCACAGGCCGGCCGCGCGAAGCGCGAGAATCAATTCCGCGTGCAACTGCGAACGATCGGCGTCGGAATCGCAGAAAGCCTGAGCGTGGTCCAGAATCTCGACGGCATGCCGGGGTGACCCGACGTCGAGGGACAGGCGGGCGCAGCGTCGCAGAACATGGAAAGCCTTCGCTCGCTCGCCGGCCTCCTGGAGATGCCGTGCACACTCCCATAGGACGGCGGACTGATCGAGCGCGACATCCTGCTCGATATCCTGCTCGAGAATGATCGCAATGCGGCGGTGGAGGAACCGCTTCGCGGCCGGAGCGAGCCGCGCGACCGCTGTATCGGCGAGCAACTCATGTTTCACGTGGAGCTGATTGCCGGAGACCAGCAACAGTCCCTGCTCATCCAGCGCCTGCAGGCAGTCGATGATTTCGAACTGCGGATAGGCGAGGATCTGGTCCACGCGGGCGAACGTCGAGTTCTTCCCGAGCAGAGCGCACACTTGCAGCACGCGCATGGCGGGTGGCCCGAGCCCTCCCAACCGGTCCTGGATCGCCGCGGTCAGAGACGAGGGGAGCGGGCCATCGTCGTGAGTCGCGGCCCAGTGTGCGGCCAACTCGCGGATGAAGAACGGGTTTCCTTCACCGAGCGCCACATTCCGGCGGAGGCACGATTCATCCGGGGCCCGGTCAGCGTCCGTCGCGACGCTGAGGAAGAGGTGCCGCGCTTCGTCGTCCGTGAGTGGCCGGAGCTGGCAGACAGCCAGGCCATGTGCGCAACCGTGCAATGGCGAGCCAGCCGGCGGCCGCTGTCTCGCGGTGAGAATCACCTGCAAGGCACGGCGCTCACTACGATCGACGAGCTCGCGCAGCAATTCGGCGGATATGGTATCCGCCCGATCCACGTTTTCGATCACGATGAGCAGCGGCGCTTCGTCGCAGACCGAGTCGATGAGATCGAGAATCGCGTGGCCGACCCGCGCATTGGCGAAAGCCGCCTCGGTCTGGCTGCTGGCGACTGTATCAGCGTGTGCGGGAATCGCTCGGTCGAATTGCGTCAACCGAGTGAGGTATTCGCGCGACACCGGAGAGCAGCCGAGGCTGCCCGGCAGATCCAGCAAAGACGGGACGAGATCCGCGAAGACGGAGAGAGGCCGCGACGAATCGCTCGGCTGGCAGGCGGTGCGGCTGACGCGGACACCCTCGAGCGTCGCGACGCGGGTGGCTTCCAGGGCCACACGGCTCTTGCCAATGCCGGCGGCACCCCACAGCAGGCAGCTCGATCCCCGGGCATGCCGCAGGCCGCGCACCTGCGTCGTCAGCAGCGCGATGATGTCGTCGCGGCCGACGAAGCACGCTTCGGCCGAAGCGGAGTACGGCGAAGCCAGTCGCTCCGCGATCCGGCGGCGGAGCACACTCGCGGGGATCCGGAATGTCACGAGGCCCAGCATTCAGCTCGGCGATGAAATGATCCAGGATGGCCACCGCCAATGCCTTGCTCCCGTTGAGGGCCGTCGCCTCGGCAAGTGCGAGCGTTGCCTCTTCGTTGAGCGGATCGAACCTGAGGCAATTCCGTGCGGCCTGCTCGACCTCGCTCCATCGGCCCATGAGCCGGCGAGCGGCCAGGTTCTCGAGGAGACGCACGCGAAACCGGCCGTGGACGTGGCTTCGCTGTTCGTCAATCCACTCGGAGAATGCGCTCGAAAATGCAGGCGCGTATCCTGGCAGGAACTCGGGATACCCCTCAGACGGCACGGCCTCGGTCATTGCGGACTCGTAGTCCAACTCGACCGAATCAGCGGGTAGTTCAATGGCATGAGCGCTGTCCCCGACCGGCACTCCCATGGAGCGGAGGACGTACGTCAGGTGACGCAGCGAATGCCGCGCGCGGTGCGTGGCCACATCCGGCCACAGCATTTCGGCGAGCGCACTCCGAGCGATCGGCTTGCCGCGCTCGATCGCGAGAAACAGGAGCAGCGCGAAGCGCATCTTCGCGTCATGCTCGATGCGCACGGACCCGACGTCCACTGCGCATTGGCCCAGCGATCGGAGGCGGACGAGCGAGGCCATGGCACCGCCGTGTGTTGAGTGCGGACTTGCCGTGCGGCTCGCCAGTGATCGTGGGATTCTGGCGTCATCAGGACGTCAGCGCGCGACCGCAACCGCACTCCCGGGCCTACTGCCGGTAATATGGGCGCCGTGGCGCCAATGGGCGGAAGACCCATTGTCTGGCGGGTTCACGAGCTACAGATTCACGGCGAGCCCATTCCTCGCCTCTAAATCCACCAGGGTCGGCGGACGGCGAGCCGGGCGGAGCCAGACACCCCCGCGAGAGCGGGACCCAGCGAAGAAGACACGAACGCCCGATCTGTTCGCTGCAGATCGGGCGTTCGGCTATGTCCGGGCTGGTCCGCGGCGACTACTTCCCGAGCGCTACGTTCCCTTTGGCTGCTATCTGGTCCTGCGGAGCGGTGCCCAGGGAGGCGCTGTGCGCGGCCAGCGAGCCGCGAATCACCCGGAACGGCGCGTCCAGGAATAGCTCGTCCCACCGGGGGCTCGAGAGCAGGAGGTCCGCGATCTTGGGGTCGAACTGGCGCCCGCGGAACTTGAAGATCTCCGACCGCACGTCCGCCGGAGTCAGCGCGCGGCGGTAGGGGCGCGTCGAGGTCATCGCGTCGATCGTGTCCGCGAACATGATGATCCGCGAGGTCAGCGGGATCCGGTCGCCCGCGAGCCCGTCGGGGTAGCCGCTGCCATCCCAGTGCTCGTGGTGGTGGCGGACCATCGGCACGATCTCCCGGAACGTCGCCATCGTCGAGATCAGGTTGGCACCATCCGGGGCGTGCTCCTGCATGACGAGCCGCTCCTCGGGCGTGAGCTTGCCTTCCTTGTTGAGAATCACCGAGTACTTCTCGCCGATCTTGCCAATGTCGTGGAGCAGCGCCGCGACGCTGATCTGGTCGACCTCACGGTCCGAGAGCTTGAGCATCTCGCGCGCGATGAACACGCAGTTCCGCTGTACGCGCTGCGAGTGACCCGACGTGTACCGGCTCTGCGCTTCCATGGACCGCACGATCAGCTCGAGGAGCTGCCGGTTCACCCGTTCGAGCTGCGCGTTCTTCATCTGGCCCCAGCGCACGAGCAGCATCGTCGCGAGCAGGATCGCCGCCGCCATCGGACCCTGCGCCACGTACAGCCACGCGAACAGGAATACGAGCGGCGCCTGGACGACGGTTCCGAGACCGATCCGCGGCAGCTCCTTGAACCACACGTGCCGGAGCGGCTTGCCCTGGTGCAGCGAGATCGCGATGCCGAGCAGGATGCTGTTCGAGAGGAGGAGCGCCAGCGCCGCACCCAGCACCGGGATCGTCGCGGCGTGGGTCAGATGCACGAACGTGGGTGATGGGATGTCGCTGAACGCCTGGCCCCCGAGCGCGCGATACGCCGCCACGGCCAGCGACACGCCGATCGTCGCCTGCGCAATGTTGAACGCGCCCTTCATCAGCCGGTCGGACTTCACGCGGTGGATCGTCAGCACGCTGGTCGCCGCGACCGCGACCACCGTCAGCCACTGCGGAACGAGAAGCACCGCCGCCAGATACGGCATCGAGGCAATGGTTCCGGAAGCGTAGTCCGCGAGCTCGTACGTGAGCCCATCAGCCGTCAGCGCGACCAGCGTCAGGATGGCGATCGTGCCCGCCTGCTGCCACGTCACGATCGGGTCGGCGCGATACAGCGCGGCGACGCTCACGCCAGCAATGGCGCAGACGGTCGAGACGAAGACAGCGGTACGGCGGTGATGTGGCACGAGAGCTCGCATATGGTAGAGAATGACCCCCTTCACCTAGGTCAGGTCCAGATTATCCAGCCTGACAGTGACCGCTGAAGCGTGTGCAGTACTTTCGACATCTCAATGCGTCACCTCCCCTTGTACTGAGTCGACGGACGTTCGCTGCGTCTCGTCGCGAAATTCAGGGTCGGCTTCGCTCGGCTCTGCTACATGCTCTCCTGCTCCTTCGCTCGACTCGGTAGTTCTTGGTGCTCCGCCCGAGAGAAGGGGGTCAAATTCGATTGTCGGTCTCTGTTAGTGGTGTGTGTGGTGTCGGTGCCGGTGCGGCATCCTGGTAGTCACGCGGTGGTCACGCGATCGTGGTGCGTTCGGGGTGCGTCTCAAGGTGCAGGCCGCTCGAGCGGCATCTCATTGCGGTGACTGAAGAAACTCGAGTGTGCCGTCCCGCGGATCACGGCGTTGCATACGATCTGCAATCGAGGTGTATCAATGTGTAAATGGTGCGTCCGTACGATGCCACACGATCCAGGATGCGCTCCTGTCACGAGTTTGCAAGTCGCAAACGTATGTTCCGCATAGCGATATTAGCAAATTCTAAGTCAAATTGCCCTGCGTGCTGCCGGCGACACGTTCCTGTACAGCAGCGGGGCGGCGCAATTTGTCGCCGGCAGGCAGGCATCGCAAGACAAAATCACGGGGGTGCGACGGTTTCTCAGAGGGGAAATCGGCGATGGGCGCCGATCGCGGCTGTATGATGCGCACACCGGGGAATCCGCGTTGTGCGGTACATCACGAGCCTGGCAGTGAATGCGCACATGCGGTGCACATGAGCAGCTTCTGACCTGGACCGCGGTGCCGTCTGGCCCACGGCACCCGGAAAATCACCCCGGATTGGGGGGGGAGGCCGGAATCAGAACCAGGTGCGCGCCTTGTACGCCCGGTATTCGTCGCCGAACGCCTCCTCGAGCACCTTCGATTCCTTGCGGGCCCGGACGATCTGCATGGGGATCAGGACCACGAAGGCGAGGAGCAGAATCGGCCGGCCGATGTATACGACGAACGCCGCGAGGAGCAGCGCGCCGAAGACGTAGATCGGGTTCCGGATCTTCGAGTACACGCCGCCGGTGACCAGGTGCTGCGCCTTCGCCGCCACGCTGAACGAGGTGCCGAGCTGGATCCGGGCGGCCGCGAACAGGCAATAGGCCGCCACCATGACCCCGAGGCTCAGTGCCTGGTAGAGCGGGAGCGGGCCTGGGGGCCAGAAGTTCCGCACCACCGCGGCCAGCCCAGCCGCCACGACGACCAGCGTCAGGATATTCGTTGGTGTCATCCGGCCTCCATGGCAACCCTGCTGGCTCGGTAATCCCCCAATCTCCAGAATTGACGCGCCCGCGCGCACCGTGTCCAGTCGTGCAGGCGGCGGCCGGCATCGGGGTCGTGTCCGGTTCGTGTCCTGTTCACGCGGACGGCTGCAGGTCCTAGATTCACCCGTCGATTGCCCGGGTCCCCATCTCAGAGGATTGCATGCTATCCGTCGTCCTTGCCATCGCCGCCGTACTGCCCGTCGCATCGCTGCCGGCATCTCTGCCGGCATCGCGTCCGGTGGTGCATCCACCGGCAGCCGGCAAGGCGGCCGCCGATACGGCGCATCCGACTACCCGATTCGAGATCGTGGTGCCGCGCGCGATTCGCGCCGAGCCGGTGACGGGGCGCCTGTTCATATTCCTGGCGCGCGAGGGAACGCCCGAGCCGCGTCTCCAGGCGGGCGGCATGGTGAGCGTCCCGTTCTTCGGTGAAGATGTCTCCGCCCTCGCCGCGGGGACACCGGGCGTCGTGGACGGCCGAGCATATGGGTATCCGTACGAGGCGCTGCAGCAGCTCCCGGCCGGCGACTACTACGTGCAGGCGATGATCAGCCCGTACACCAAGTTCGCCCGCGCCGACGGCCACACCGTCTGGGCGCACATGGACGAGTGGGAGGGCCAGCGGTTCAACATGGCCCCGGGCACGCTGGTGAGCGACGTGCGCCGCATGCACGTCGACCCGCGGCGGGAGAGCACGCTGCGCTTCACGATCGCGCGAGTGCTGCCCCAAGGGCAGGTGCCCCCCGACAACCAGTACGTCAAGCGCATCCGCATCCAGAGCAAGATCCTGACGCAGTGGTGGGGGCACCCGATGTATCTGGGCGCCACGGTGCTGCTGCCCAAGGGGTACGACGAGCACCCCGATGTCCACTACCCCGTGGTCTGGGAGCAGGGACATTTCTCGCTGAGCGCGCCGTTCGGGTTCACGCTCGACTCCGCGAGTGAGTCACCGGAGGAGCGCCAGGAGCGGATCGAGCGCACGACCGGACGGGAATCGCGCAACGAGTTCCGGCAGAGCTGGCTGAGCGAATCGTTTCCGCGGATGATCGCCATCCGGATCCTGCATCCGTCGCCGTACTACGACGACTCGTATGCGGTGAACTCCGCCAACAACGGCCCGTACGGCGATGCGATCATGCAGGAGCTGATCCCGTACCTCGAAGAGCACTACCGCGTGATCCGGAAGCCGTACGCCCGGGTGCTGACGGGGGGGTCGACGGGCGGCTGGGAGTCGCTCGCCCTCCAGGTGTGGCATCCGGATTTCTTCGGCGGGACGTGGACCTTCTATCCGGATCCGGTCGATTTCCGCCAGTACGAGCAGGTGAACGTCTACAAGGACACCAACGCGTTCATCATCCAGCGGAATCCGTGGATCACCCAGGACCGGCCATCCGAGCGGCGGTCGAATGGCCAGCCGGTGGTGCTGCTGCGCCAGGAGAACCAGCTCAACAACGCGCGCGGCAGCCATCGCCGCGGCGGGGAGAATTTCGCCATCTGGGAGGCCGTGTTCGGACCCGTGGACAAGGACGGGTATCCCGCACCGATCTGGAACGATCACACGGGCGCGATCAACGCCGATGTCGCGAAGGCGTGGCGCCAGTTCGACATCCGGGACTACCTGGAGACCAACTGGACAAAGGTCGGGCCGGATCTCAAGGGCAAGATCCACGTCTACTGCGGCGACATGGACAACTATTATCTCAACCTCGCGGTCTATCTCCTGCAGGACTTCCTGGAAGGGACGAAGGATCCCGCCTACGGCGGGACGTTCCAGTACGGGCGGCCGCTCAAGGGGCACGGGTGGCAGCCGATGTCCGACGCAAACCTGATCCGTGAGATGGCGACGACCATCAAGAACAATGCGCCCGCAGGCGAGGCGGTCGCGGCCTGGAACTATTAGCAGGGCACTACTAGCGGGTTTTTCGCAGACGAACCGGAGCGGTCGTATGGACGGCAGCCAACACGAGCCCAAGCCGGAGCTCAATCCCTACGCATCCTTCCTCGGCGAGAAGGATCCGTTCCGCGTGATCGCGACGACACCGCACACGCTGGCCACGATCGTCGGCCGGACGGGTGCGGAGCGTCTCGATCGCTCGCCGGCGCCCGGCAAGTGGAGCATCCGCGAGATCCTCTGTCACCTCGCGGACTGCGAGCTCGTGTTCGGGTTCCGGTTGCGACAGACCGTCGCCGAGGCGTCGCACGTCATCCAGCCATTCGACCAGGAGGCGTGGCAGGCACCGTACCGGTCGCTCTCAGCGAACGACGCGCTGGCGGCGTTTTCGGCGGGGCGGCGATGGAATCTGCTCTTCATCGACGCCGTGCTGCCCGGGGCGTTGTCCAAGAGTGTGACGCATCCCGAACGCGGTCCGATGACGTTCGGGACGATCATCGAGACGATGGCCGGTCACGACCTGAACCATCTCACGCAGATCCAGGCGCTCGAATAGCGGGGAGCGGCGCCGTGGATGCCGCGAGAGCTCCCGTCAGTTCGACCCGTCGCCGTGAACGACCTGCTGGCGGGTCCAGCTGCCCTTGAGTGATCCGTTCGGGTCGGCGTTCGCGTCGGTCGTCTGGAACGCGACTTTGCCGCTCTCGTCGAGCCACGTGTAGTCGTACGTGCTCGACACCTTGGAGATCTGGCCGGTGTTCGGGTCGCGAACCGTCTGCCGGTCGAGCGAGTAGTCGGTCCAGTCGGACGTGATCGTGTGGTTGGAGTTGGCGATCTGCGTGGCCTGATTCATCGACATTCGGGTGCCGCGGGCGAGCGTGGCGTTGAAGTCATTGCTCTGCCGCTGGCGCATGGCCTGACCCCGTTCGAACTGCTCCTGCTGAGCGGCCATCTGCGCGTTGTTCCGGTCCATTCTGGTTCTTGAGCAAGGCCTGCCCCCGGCGGGCCTGCTCCGTCAGGTAGGCGCTCAGCCACTGCTGGACGATCGCCTCGTGGACGTCGTCGGAGATCGCGCTCACGGCGCTGAACTGTGCCTCAGGCGCGTGCGCGTATTTCAGATTGGCCCAACAGACGTGGATGTCCCAGATGCGGGTCGGGGGACCCATCTGCGTGTGCTGGCAGCGCACCTGTCCCTCGAGCCGTCCCTCCATCGTGAACGAGCCGTTCTTGTAGCGGACGAGGGCTGACGCCAGGTCACCTTCGTCGGGGAACCGCTTCATGCCGTTGCCGGCCGGGGCGTTGGCGGTGGCCGCCAGTCCCTGCCGATAGGTCTCCGCCTTCTCCGCGGCGACCGGCAAGTCCCGAACGTACTCGACCTTGAGGATCGCGGATGCGTATTGGAGGATCTCCTTGGCGGTCATCACCTGCTTGAACGGCGCGCATCCCGTGGCAGGCGCGCCGCCTGGCGGCCCTCCGGCGCTCCAGCGCCAGTCCACGCGCGGCATGCGCTCGATCTCCGACAGCCCATCGGGGCTGAACACCCGATAGACGGGCAGCGGGATGTTGGTGCACGCCGTGCCTTGAAGGACGGTACCCTGGAAATGCCACTTGGCGGGGTAGGGTACCGTGAACGCATCCATATCCATGCCGGGGTCGTGGATGGTCGCGGTCTGCATTCCTCCCGGCGTCGCGACGGTCAGGGGTGCTGCAGGAGGCAACCACGCAGGCGAGCCGGGGCCCGCGATACGCGGGCTGCCCAGACTCGATAGCGCGATCGCGGTTCCGGCGAGAGCGGTCTTCATGATCGGCATCATCATCCTCTCCAGTAATGAACGACTCGTGAATTCGCCGGGAGCGTGTCGCGACTACGGCGTGCCGTCGCCGTGCACTTGCTGCTGGCGCGTCCAGGTTCCCTGCAGCGTTCCGTTTGGATTGGCGTTGGCATCGTTTGTCTGGTAGGCGGTCTTTCCGCTGGCGTCGAGCCAGGTGTAGCTGCTGGCGCTCGACACTTTGGATACCTGCCCGGTGCCCGGGTCCCGCACGGTCTGCTGGTCGAGGGCGTAGTCGGTCCAGTCGGATGCCATCGTGTGATTGGTGTTCGCGACCCGCGCGGCCTGTTGCATCGACATGTCGGTGCCACGCTGCATCGTGGACAGGAACTCCTCGTGCTGCCGCTGGCGCATCGCCTGGCCTTGCTCGTAGCTCTGCTGCCGGGCGGCCATCTGCTGCGCGGTCTGCTGGCGCAGCGCCGAGAGCCGTTGCTGCGACTGCTGGTCCTGCTGGGCCATGTACGTCGTCAACCATTGCCCGTTGACGGTGTCTTTCACCGTGTTGTCGGTCGCGGCCTCGACAGCCTTGAACTGGGCGTCCGGTGCGTGGACGTAGCGGACGGTGGCGAAGCAGCCGTGACTCTCATACGTACGGCCGATGCCGGGCACGACCGAGTTCAGACACTGCACTGTCGCATCGAGGCGCCCCGACATCGCAAAACTTCCGTTGCGATACCGGACGATGGCCGATGCCCAGTCGCCGCTGTTGGTCGGCGGCGTCAAGCCCGCCGCCCGATATTTCGCGGCCCACATGGCGTTCTGGTTGTCGTAGTTCTGCCTGAGCTTCGCGAGCTTCTCGGCGGGCCACGGCTGGTCACTCACGTACTCGACTTTGAGAATCGCCGAGAGGTACTTGAGGAAATCCTGCGCGCTGAGCGCCTTGCTGAGCGGCAGGCACCCGTCGGGCGTCCTGGGGGCGTATGGCGAATTGCTCCACACCCAGTTGAACGTCGGCAACTGCTCGATTTCTGTCAGGCCGTCGGGGCTGAACGTCCGGAACACCTCGACCGGGACCGCGGAGCAGGCCGAGCCGGCCAGCAGGGTGCCCTGGAAGTGCCATTTGGCCGGGTAGTACACATAGAACGCGTCGAGATTGAGCGTGGGGTCGTGAATGACCCCTTTCTGCATTCCGGCCTGGGCGGCGGACTCCGTCGTGCCGGCCGCGCCGGCAGCAACCATGAATCCGAGACCGAGAGCGGTCGCGGTCAGTGCGGCCTTTGTCAACATCACAGCAGTTTCCTCAACTCGATAGAGAGTGGGATGCCTGTCGCCGGCATTCGCCGGGCATTCGCCGGGCATACGCCGGCACACCGGTCGGCACACAGGCCGGCGCGCATCGCGTGATGCGTGCTGCGATTCGCCGGCAAACGTTTCAGGCGGCGTAGAAGCTAATACGCATCTGCACGCTGCGGCATTGGAAATTGCGATCGCGCGCGTGACGTTTTCGTCATGCGCACGAGGTCACCGCTTCACGGGTTTTTCGTCGTGATCCGTAATTTTCTCGCGATCGCACCCCGCTACGCGCCGGATGCCGTCAGATGACGGCACCTGACGTCAGATGACGACGCGCGAACTCTCGGTATCCGCAATTGCCCTATCGGTGCTCCTTCCGGGAGCCGGCCGCACCGCCTACTGGGATGCCGATCTGGTGCCGTGGGTCGGGTGGCCCCTGTTCAACGCGCGGCAGATCCCGCCGCAGCGGCGGCGCAGCTCGGCCGGTGCCCGGTATACTTCATCCATGCCACATCCGGAGATGGATTCGGAGACTGGACTCGAGTTTCCAGGGCTCGTCCGGACCGCCCGCCTCTTTGGCCGCGCGCTCTTGCTGCGCTGTCCGAACTGCGGCGGTGGCCCCGTCCTGAAGAACTGGTTTGCGATGCGGGTCCGATGCGGGAAATGCGGCATCCGGCTCGAACGCGGCGAGCACGACTACTTCACCGGGTCGATGCTCTTCAACTACATCGTCGCTGGACTGCTGCTGCTGGTGGCGCTCGCCGTGACGCTGATCGTGACCTGGCCCAACGTGCCATGGAACATCCTGCAGTACGGCGGGCCGGTTGCGATCGTGGTCGCCGTCGTCGGGCTCTTTCCGTTCTCGAAACTCATCTGGCTCGCGTTCGACCTGATGCTCCGGCCGGTCACGCCCGCGGAGCTCGACTGGCATCGCACGGAAGCCGGCGAATGGTCATCAGAGCGTTCTGCGCCACCGCCGGCGCCCTGACGCGGGGCTGCCTGGAGCGGGGCTGATCCTTCCGGGGGCGCCATATTTCGGTATGGTCCCCGTAGCCAGCGTCCCCAACGCCGACCCGGCATCCGCTGTCGCCCGGGACCAGCAGGGCGCGTCCGGTACCGGGGCTGCCGCCGCCATCGCCGCGACGGAAGGACAGTACGTCGAAGTCGCGCTTGCGCTACCGCTCTTCCAGTCATTCACCTATGTGGTGGACGCGGCGCCCAGGCACCCGCTCGTCCCGGGCACGCGGGTCGTCGTCCCGTTCCGGAACACGAAGGCGATCGGAATCTGCGTGGCGACCGGTTCGCCGCCTCCCGCGCGCGGCGTCGCCAAGGCCGTCCTCGATGTGCCCGACGCCGAGCCTGCGCTCGACGGTCCGATGCTCGCGCTGTGCCGCTGGATCGCGGACTACTACGCGGTGCCGCTCGGTGTTGCGCTCCGCACCGCGCTCCCGGCCCTGTTGACGGGTGCCGCGGCACCCATCCCCGCGCGCAAAACGCATCGGATCGCGCTGCTCGCCGAGGATGAGCCGTCGCTCCTCCGGCGCGACCAGCTCTTCGCCCGTGCGCCGCGCCAGCGGGAAGTCGTCGACTATCTCGCCTCCGTCGGAGGGCGTAGCCCCGTCGACCACCTCACCACCCATCTCGGTTGCTCGTCGTCGGTGGTGCGCGCACTCGCGGACCGCGGGCTCGTGCGCATCGTGGACGAGGTGATCGAGCGCGATCCCTTCTCGAGCCGGCCCCGGCCACCGGCCGCGGACCACGCACCGTCGCCCGCTCAGCGCGCCGCGATCGAGGCACTCACCGCGGGGGCGCCCGGCGACGTGTGTCTGCTGCACGGCGTCACCGGCAGCGGCAAGACCCTCGTGTACATCGAGCTGCTTCGCGAGATCGTAGACCGCCGCGGGCAATCGGCCATCGTCCTCGTTCCTGAAATTGCGCTTACGCCGCAGACGGTTGACCGGTTTCGCGCCGTGTTCGGCGACCGGGTCGCCGTGCTGCACAGCGCGCTCAGCGACGGGGAGCGGTATGACGCGTGGCTTGCACTCCGGTCAGGCGCCAAACGGATCGCGGTCGGCGCACGGTCGGCGATCTTCGCGCCGCTCCGGAACCTGGGCGCGATCATCGTGGATGAGGAACACGAGGCGAGCTACAAGCAGGGCGAGTCACCGCGATATCATGCGCGCGAGGTCGCGATCGTGCGGGCGCGTCACGCCGGCGCGCTCACCGTCCTCGGGAGCGCGACGCCGAGTCTGGAGTCGTGGAGCAATGCGACGTCCGGCAAGTACCGTCTGCTGGCGCTGCCCGATCGGGTCGCGGGCGGCCGCCTCCCCTCGGTGGAGGTGGTCGATTTGCGACGGCGTGGCGGGCCGCCCTCGCCGGTGCTCGCGGCGCCCGTGCCCGCGGATCAATTCGCCTCGGTGATCAGCGCGCCACTCGAATCGGCGCTCCGCGAGACACTCGCGCGGGGCGAGCAGAGTATCGTGCTGCTCAACCGGCGCGGATACGCGTCGTTCGTGCAGTGCGAGGCCTGTGGTGATGTCGCCACCTGCCCGCACTGCTCCATCACGCTCACCTACCACCGCACGCCCGAACGGCTGGTGTGCCACTACTGCCAGCATCACGAAGCGCCGCACGCGACCTGCCGCCGGTGTCACGGGTCCACACTGCGCCGCCGCGGGATGGGCACGCAACAGGTCGAGCGGTTGCTGGCCGAGCGATTCCCGGCTGCCCGGCTGGCGCGCATGGACGTCGATACCACGAGCGGGAAGTGGGCGCACGCCGAGATTCTCGACCGCGTCGGGCGCGGCGAGGTGGACATCCTGCTCGGCACCCAGATGATCGCCAAGGGCCTCGATTTCGCGAACGTCACGCTGGTCGGCGTGATCGATGCGGATGTCGGCATCAACCTCCCGGACTTCCGTGCGTCGGAGCGCTGCTTCCAGCTCCTGAGCCAGGTCGCGGGACGAGCCGGCCGCGGTCCCAAGGGCGGGCGGGTGTTCATCCAGACCCGGCTTCCCGGCCATCATGCCGTGCAGTGCGCGGTCGCCCACGACTTCGGCCGATTCGTGGCGACAGAGCTTGCGGGCCGGTCCACACCGCCGTATCCGCCTGTCGCCCGGCTGGCCAACATCATCTTCAGCGGCACGAGCGAATCGGCGACGGCGGCGCTCGCGGAGGAGGGGTCAGCGTGGGTGCGGCGGCTCATGGACGCGCGCGAGATTCCGGGCATTCAGGTCATCGGGCCGGCGCCCTGTCCGGTGGAACGGATCAAGAACCGCTGGCGGTGGCACGTCCTCCTCAAGAGCCGGAACGCGGGCGCGCTCACGCGGGTCGGGCAATACTTCGTCCGCCGCTTCGCCGTACCCGCCCACGACGGGCTCCGTGTGGCATTCGACCGTGATCCTGTGGCGCTCCTCTGAGGGCCCGGCCATTTTTCACGGGGTGACGACCTTCAGCCATCCTGACTTCTCGGCCCCGCGGTTCGCCGGCGCCCCCGACGCCACATTCGTCCCCGCTCCGGCGGACGGCGTCCTTCCCGAAGGCTTCTTCTCCACGACCAACATGCCCACCTACGTCCGCATCGGGGAGACGTGGCGGCTGCCGCGCGAGCCGCGGATGGATGGCGCCCTCGTGCTCGACACGGCGGGCGAGCTGTGGGTCCGCGAAGGCCGGCGTGTCCGTGCCGGCGACCGGGTCGCCGTCGGCGCGGCGGAAGACGGGAGCTACGGGGATCTTCGTCTACCTGCACGCGTTCGCCGGCGACGAGCCGGCGGGCGAGTTCAAGTTCATGACCAGCGAAGTCTCGCGCGAGAAACCGATCGACTACGCGCAAATGGCGCGGCTGCTGATCGACGAGCGGGCGCGGGGCGGGTATCCCGTCTGGGTGACGGGTCCGGCGCTCGTGCACTCGCGGGCCAGAACCGACATGGTGTGGTTCGTCCGGCATGGATTCGTGGGGGCGCTGCTGGCCGGCAACGCCGTCGCCGTCCACGACATCGAGGCGTCGATCTTCGGCACGACGCTCGGCATGAGCGGCAGCGGTGAAGCGACGTCGGGCGGCCACGGGCTGCATATGCGCGCCATCAACAAGGTGCGTGGCGCGGGATCGATCGCCGCGGCAGTCCGCCAGGGGATCATCACCGACGGCATCATGCACGCGTGCGTCGAGCAGAATGTGCCCTTCGTGCTCACGGGCTCGATCCGCGATGATGGACCGCTCCCCGATGTCATCACCGACTCCCTGGCCGCTCAGGATGCGATGAAGTGCCACACGACGCGTGCGACGATGGCGATCCTGATCGCGACCGCGCTGCACGCGATCGCCACGGGCAACATGCTGCCGGCGTTCGTGACGGAGGCGGACGGCTCGCTCCGCGAGTTGAGCACGATCTGTGTGGATTCGTCGGAGTTCGTGGTGAGCAAACTCAAGGATCGTGGCACGCACCAGGCATTCGGTGTGGTCACCAATGCACAGGACTTCATGCACATCCTCCGGCTCTACGTGGAACGCGAGCTCGACGCGCGCGGGATTCCCGCGGGTTCCGGCGCCGGCGCCACGCCGGTCGTCGCGGTGGTGCGATGACGGGCGGGGGGATGCGTCCGGGTGACGATACGCAGGACACGGAAGAGCGTTTCGTGCGCGCGATCGCGGAGCACGTGCCAATGGAACGGGTGGCCGAGGTCTATCTCTTCCCGCCGCTCCGCCAGGGCCCGATCGAGAGCGGCGTGGCCGTTCTCGCGGTCACCGATCCGGTGACGGACGCGGAGACCGGCGGCGGAGGCGGGCGACGCCCGGCATGTGGTATACACGGCCACTTACCGGCACACCCGCAAGGGTCCGGAGCGCGGGACCTGGTCGGTCGATGTCGTCGCGCAGGCCGATGCGCCGCTCGATGCGGTGGCGGCGGCGATACGCGGCGTGCACCGGCGCACGGGTGATGGCGACGGCGCGGAAGCAGACCGGATGAGCGGATCACAGTTTCGCGCCCTGATCGCGGACGCGCCGCCGCCGGCCGACGACGCCGGGTAGGCCTTCACGAGCTAGGCCGCCGACGCCGTCTCGCTCGGGCGTGGCGGGGGGCTGGGCACCGGCTCGTCCATCTCCTCGAGTGGCGGCGGAGACGGCACCCGATAGGGCGACATGATCACCCGGTGAATGTCGCGGGCGTCATCGAGCACGGCATCATGCACGCCGAGCGAGCGGGGCGCGATCAGGAAGGGCAGGGTCTGGTCGCCGCCGAAGCTGCCGTGCGCGCCCACCTGGTCGTCGAACGAGACGATCTCGATGCCCATCGAACGCGCCGATGAGCACGAGGTCTCCGCCATTCGGCTGGCGGACGAGCGATTCGATGGCGCGGATGGTTCGATCATCGGTGCGGTAGATCGCCAGTGGATTGACACCCGCCGTGACGTCGGCCTGTCCGTTCCGGATGCGTGCGCGTCCCAGACGGCTCTCGACGTGGACGGACTCGCCTGCGCGCGTCGCGATGAGGCCGATCCCGGGATGCGCGAGCAGCGCGGTGTAGAGCGTGACGCGTCGCGGATCGCGCGCCAGGTCGGCGCGGTGGAGTGGCCGCGGGTCGTCGGCGAAGTACAACTCCGCGAGGCAGGAGCTGTAGGTCACCACCACGTTGTGGCGGGCATCGACCCGGTATTTCTCCGGCACGATGATCTCGCGGAGTCCGTAATGGCGGCGCAGCCAGTCCCGGACGCGGCCGATCGTCCGGCGCACATGACCATAGGACGGTGGCGCCACGAGCGCGGCGGCGTCGAGGATCTGTGGCCCCGCGTCCGCGTACTCGCTGTCTTCGGCGAAGCTGGCCATCGCCCGGAGGGGTTCGCCGGCGCCCGTTACGGGCTCGCCGCTCAGAATCCGCTCGACGGTGGCGCCGAGCGATTCATCGTACGCGACGCGGTAGCTGATCGCCGGCGTCATGCCGTGGTCCGACAGGATCACCACATCGTAGCCCCGGCCCGCGGCCGATCGCGTCATGCGCAGGAGTTCCGCGATGCGCGCGTCGGTGCGCTTGAGATCCCCCAGCGCCTGAGCGCTGCGCGGCCCGAAGTGATGTCCCAGCTCATCGTACTGCATGAAGGTGCTGTAGATGATCGGGACGCCGAGGTAGAGGTCGAGCATGATCGCCATGGTCTGGAGCTCGCGCATGACGACGTTGCTGAGGATGCGGAGATACGGGAAGATCCCCTCGGCATGCGTGACCGACCCGGTGAGCTCTCCCCAGAGCCGCTCCCACTCCTCGCGCAGCCACTCGACGGCTGACTGGACCACCATGCGGATCATCCGGACCGGATGCAGCGCGATGAGCAGCGCCATCCGCGTGCCGCCCAGGCGGCGGTAGACCGACATCCGCTGCCGTGTCGCGACCGTGAACGCGACCGTCTGCGCGTCGCCGTCGAGGAGATTCACATAGCTCGACCCGCCGGCGAGCACGCCTGGCGCATCGATCCGGTCGCGGATGTACTGCACCCCTTCCGGCGCGTTGCACGTCACGACCTGGCGGAGCGCCTTGTCGTAGAACCGGAACGCGGGGATGCCCGCGTTCTCGCCATACAGAATCCCGGCCTGGCAATACGGGGTCGCCGACGGGAGCCCGCAGAACCAGCGACGCAGATCCGTGTCTGTCTCACGAAGGAGGCGCGCGATCGTGGGGCAGTAGCCCAATCGTATCGCCCGCCGGAGATCTCCATACCCGAGCGCGTCGATTTGCAGCGCCAGCAGTCCCCGCCGGCCGTCGTGCGGGCGTTTCTCGCGAGCGAAAAGGCCGAACTTGAGCCGGTAATAGGAACGCAGGAATGGTCCGGCCCGCGGCATTTTCCGCCGCTCCACGAAGCCGGCGTCCGGGGCTACACCCACGCAGCGACCCGGGCGAGCAGCTCTCGTGGCATGACCGGCTTGAGCACCACGTCCACGCATCCCGCGCTGCGGCACCTCGCCACCAACGCGCTGTCGTCATGTCCGGTGAGCGCGACGGTGGCGCCCGGCGACGTGCCGGCGGCCGCCGTCTGCGCCAGGACGTCGAACCCGTCGCCGTCGGGCAGCGTGAGGTCGAGCAGCATCAGTTGCGGCGGTTTGCCGGCGCATTCGCGCACGGCGGCCGCCACCGACGCGGCCAGCCGCGGATGGTGGCCGGCGGCCTCGAAAATCAGCCGGAGTGCGTCGGCCGCGAGGGGATGATCCTCGACGATGAGGACATCAACGGGGATCTCGGCGCGCGGGAGCGGAGTGCTCAGCGGCGCGCTCATGCGGCGTCACGTTCGATGGCATCCACGAGCTGCTGCCGGCGGAGCAGGGCCCAGTACCGCCCGCCCCTCGCGAGCAGTTCCTCATGGCGCCCCTGCTCGGCTATGCGCCCGTCGTCGAGCACGATGATCCACGTCGCATCGCGAATCGCGCTGATGCGGTGTGACGCGATGATGGCCGTGCGTCCCGACAAGGCGGACCGCAATCCCTGCAGGATCTCGGCTTCGGTGTGGGTGTCGACGGCCGAGAGCGAATCGTCGAGCAGGACTATTGCCGGACGGCGGGCCAGCGCCCGGGCGAGAGCGGCGCGCTGTTTCTGCCCGCCGGACAGATTGATGCCCCGCTCGCCGAGCATGGTGTCGTACCCGCCGGGGAACTCGGCGACGGTCTCGTCGAGCTGCGCGATGCGGGCGGCCCAGCGCGGGTCATCCGGCTCATTGCCGGTCGTCGGTCCCAGCGCGATCTCCGCCGTGCCGTCGCCATCATGGGATGGCGGCACCGGCGCAGGGAGCTCGCCGCGCCTGCCGTCGAGCCGCCCGTATTCGAGATTGGCCGCGATGGTGTCGCTGAAGAGGAGACTTTCCTGGGGCACCGCCCCGATCTCGTGCCGGAGCACGGCGATCGGCAGCTCCCGGATCGGAACCCCGTCGATCAGGACCTGTCCTTCCTGCGGGTCGAAGATCCGCGGGATGAGATCGACGAGCGCGGTCTTGCCGCTCCCGGTCGCGCCGACGACGCCGAGCGTGGCGCCCGCGGGGAGCGTGAACGAGACATCGCGCAGCACCCAGCGAATCGGGTCTCCCTCGGCCGCCGGATAGTGGAATCCGACACCGCGGAACTCGATCGACCGGCCCCCGACGCCTGGGGCGAGCGGAGGCAGCGCTCGAGGCTGGGCCGGATCCTTCAGTGCCGGGAGCGCATCGAAGATGTCGTTGAGGCGGCTCATCGACGCGGCGCCGCGCTCGAACAGATTGATGACCCACCCGAGCGCGATCAGCGGCCAGGTCAGGACGCCGAGGTACAGACCGAAACCCACGAACTCACCGAGCGTGATCGTGCCGCGCAACGTGAGCACGCCACCCAGGCCGAGCACCGTGAGCGCGCCGAGCCCCGCGAGGAGCTGGAAACCCGGATTCATCCCGCCGTACAGGTATGCGAGCCGCATGTTGCGACGGAGGTATTCGTCGTTGAGGTTCCCGAAGCGTTCGAGCTCGGCGGGTTCCTGGCGGTAGGCGCGCACGATACGGGTGCCCGACAGATTCTCCTGCGCGAACGAGGTGATCGTCGAGAAGTGCGATTGCACGGCCTCGAAGCGGTCGTGGATCGCGCGGCCGAGACGCACCATGATGGCCGGCACCAGGAGCATCGGCAGGAGCGCGAGGGCGGTCAGCGAGACGCTGATCCACAGCATGAACACGATCGCGATGAGGCCGCGCGCGATCGTGCCCACGAGATACATGATCGCCGGCCCGGCGGCCATCCGCACGGCGCTGAGATCGTTGGTGAGACGGGCCATGATGTCGCCCGTCCGGGTGCGGCTGTAGTACTCGGCGTCCAGGCCCTCGAGGTGCGTGAACAGCGCATTGCGTACGTCGTATTCCACATACCGGCTCGCGCCGTTGAGGAACTCGCGCATGGCGTACTGGTGGATGCCGCCCAGGATCGCCGTCGCGATCATGAATTCGACCAGCAGGTACACCCATCCGATGGGTGCCGCCGGGATGACGACGGCGGCGGAATGATAGAGGAACCCGATACCGAGCGCCGGCTTCATCGCATCGACGGCCTTCGCGAGGAACCAGATGACGATGGATGGCGCCACCGACGTCGCCAGGACGTAACACAGGCCCAGCACGATACGACGCCGGTGAGGGCGGAGATACGGCCAGAGTGAGAGCAGGGATCGCATTCCGGTCATGGCTGCTCGCGGGTTCGCCGATGGCTATCGGGCGCGGCTAGTATCCTGCCGCTCCGCCAGTTGCCCGCGGGTCGACCGCGCCCGCGTAACCGCCGGGCACGCGCATCACGGCCGCACAGGTACCGGTCGCCTGACCTTCTGCCAATGTGTAGCCCATCGCCGCGAGGCTGTCCCGCACCGCCGGCGTGAGGCCGTTGCGCTCGAAGCGCAACTGGTCTGGAATCGCCTGGTGATGAATCCGCGGGGCCGCGAGGGCGTCCGCGAGGTCCATATGATAGTCGATCGTATTCAGAATCACTTCGGCCGTGCTCGTAATGATTCGCGGGCCGCCGCGGCCGCCGGTGACGAGGAACAGCTGCCCGCCGGGGTCGAGCACGATCGTGGGGGCCATGGAGCTCAGCATGCGTTTGCCCGGCGCAATGGCGTTCTGCGGCCCCTCGACGAGCCCGAACTGATTCGGCGATCCGGGGTGCGCCGCGAAATCGTCCATCTCGTCGTTGAGAAAGAAGCCGGCGCCGCGGACGAACACGCCGGATCCATAGAGGTCGTTGAGCGTCGTCGTGGTCGCGACCGCGTCGCCATCGGCATCGACGACCGAGTAGTGCGTCGTCTGCGACCCCTCGGGCACCGTGGTGGCCAGGTGGCTGGTGGGTTGGGCGTGGTCCGCCATGGTGCTCCGGACCTCATGCGCGTACTGCTTCCCGGTGAGCCGCGCGACCGGCACGTCCACGAAGGCCGGGTCACCCAGCTGGCCATTGCGGTCGACGAACGCGCGCTGGAAAGCGTCGGTCAGCTCGTGCGCGTACGCCGCGGTGCCGAACGGCGGCAGCGACTGATATGTCTCGAGGATGTTGAGGGCCTCGATGATCGTCACGCCGCCCGATGACGGCGGTGGCATCGTATACAGCGTGTAGCCGCGATACGTCGACGCCAGCGGCGCGCGCCGGACGGTGGTGTAGCGGGCAAGATCCTCGCGCGTGATGATCCCGCCATCATTGCGCATCTCTTCCGCGATCGCATCGGCGACCGGCCCGTGGTAAAACGCATCCGGCCCGTCGCTGGCAATCAGCGCGAGTGTGCGCGCGAGAGCCGGCTGGGTGAACCGCGTGCCGGGCGCGGGCGCTTCGCCATGCGGCAGAAACACCGTCGCGCCCGCGTACGGGCCGATGCGCTCGTGCGCGTGCGAGACGGACAGGAAGAACGCCGAATCCACCACGAAACCATCGCGCGCGAGCCGGATCGCGGGCGCCATCACATCGCGGAGCGAGAGCCGGCCGAATGCCTTCGAGGCCGCGGCGAGTCCGGCGACGGCGCCGGGCACGCCGACCGCCAGGGGACCCACGACGCTTTCCGGGCCGGAGGTGCCATCGGAATGCGCGTACATGGTCGCGGTCGCGGCGAGCGGCGCGACCTCGCGATAGTCGAACGCCGCACTCCGTCCGTCGGCCATGCGGATGACCATGAAGCCGCCACCGCCGATGTTGCCGGCTTCGGGAAGTGTGACGGCGAGCGCGAATCCCACCGCGACGGCTGCGTCCACCGCGTTCCCGCCTTTGCGCAGCACCTCGACGCCCGCTTCACTGGCGAGCTCGCTGTTGCTCGCGATCATTGCGTGGGGGGCAACCATCGCGGGCTTGCCGGCAGCGAAGCGCCAGTCCGCGGGAAATGCGGCGGCTGCGCGGGCGGGGACGGCGCTGGCGGTTCCCCCGGCCACGGTCTGCTCGGACGCGGGTGCGGGCGCTCCGTGGGTCGTTCCGGAGTGGCATCCCGGCGCCACCAGCACGATGGCGAGTCCCGCCGCGACGCACACCACCCGCATGGCCGCGCCCGGCGAGCGTGCGCTTTCCTTGCGGTGTGCATTCATCGTCCGGTAAGTTAGCCCACACGCCGATGTCGCGACAGACAAGCCGCGCGGCGGACGCCGCCGATCTGAGTCTCACGGAGCGCCGCAATCCGCGCACGGCGGACATCGATCTGGCGAGTGCCGCCGAGATCGTCGATCTGATGGCGGCCGAAGATGCGCTGGTTCCGGCCGCGGTGGCGACACAGCGTGACGCGATCGCGCGTGCCATCGACATCGCGGTGACGACGTTTCGCGAGGGCGGCCGCCTGTTCTATGCCGGTGCGGGAACCTCGGGGCGGCTCGGGGTGCTCGATGCCAGCGAATGCCCGCCGACGTTCGGCACCGATCCCGAGATGGTGCAGGGTCTCATCGCAGGCGGGCCGGCGGCGCTCACTCGTGCGCAGGAAGGCGCCGAGGACCGGCCCGAGGATGGGGCGCGCGATCTGGATGCCCGCGGGCTCTCGGCGCGCGACTTCGTCGTCGGCATCGCGGCATCGGCGGCCACGCCCTACGTCCGTGGCGCGCTGGCCCGTGCGCGCGCGGCCGGCGCACGCACCGCGCTGGTCGCCAACTCGCCGCCATCCGAGGAACTCGGACGCGACATCGACGTGGCGATCGTACCGGTCGTGGGCCCGGAGGTCGTCACCGGTTCGACGCGCCTCAAGTCGGGGACCGCCACGAAGCTCGTGCTCAACATGATCACGACCGGAGCCATGATTCGGCTGGGCAAGACCTATGGCAACCTCATGGTCGACCTGCAAGCGACCAACGCGAAGCTGCGCGCGCGGAGCGAACGCATGGTGGCGGGCGTCTGTAACGTGAGCCGAGATGACGCGCGCGGGCTGCTCGATGCCGCGGGCGGCGCGGTCAAAGTGGCGATCGTGATGCACGCGCTCGGCGTCAGCCGGGACGAGGCGCTCCAGCGGCTGGCGGCAGCGGGCGGCAGCGTGCGCCGCGTGGTCCCCGGCCCGCCGCCGTCCGCCGGGTGATCCGCACGCTCGCGGTCGCACGGACGATGTCCGATCGGCGTCACCCGGCCGCCCGCGCATGACGTCCCGCGCGTCCGGGGCGCCTGCCGACGTCTACATCGGTCTCATGTCCGGTACCTCGCTCGACGGCGTCTCGGCGGCGGCAGTGCGGTTCGCCGCTGGCGGCGCGGCGCCCGGCTCGGGTCCGGGCGAGCCCGAGCTGCTCGGATTCTCCACGCATCCCTACGCGCAGCGCGACCGCCAGCGGCTCGAGCGCGCGATCCACGAGGGAGCGACGACGGCCGAATGGTGCCAGCTCGGCTTCGACATGGGAACGTGGCTGGCGGGGGCCGCGGTGGCGGTGCTGGCCGAGAGCGGCGTGGCGCGCAGCACCGTGCGTGCGATCGGTTCGCACGGCCAGACCGTGTGGCACGAGCCCGGGCGATCGACGTGGCAGATCGGCGAATCAGCGGTGATCGCCGAGCGCACGGGCCTGGACGTGGTCAGCGATTTCCGCGTGCGGGATATCGCGGCGGGCGGGCAGGGGGCGCCACTGGTCTCGATCGCCGACGTGCTGTTGTTCGCTCCGCCGGCCGGGTGGCGGGCACTGCAGAACGTCGGCGGCATCGGCAACGTCACCATCGTCGCCTCGGGGCGGGACCTCACGGGCGTGCGGGCGTTCGACACGGGCCCAGGCGTCGTCGTCATCGATGGCGTCGTCCGCGCCCTGCATCCAGCGCTGCCGTTCGACGTGGATGGGCAGCTCGCGCGGCGGGGACAGGCGATCGCCGGCGTGGTGGACGCTCTGCTCGCCGATCCCTACTTCGCCGCTCCGCCTCCGAAGTCCACTGGCCGCGAGTTGTTCGACGCCCGGTACATTGCCGGCTTCATCGAGCGATGCCGGTCCGCGTCATTCCGTGCGACGACGGAGGACATCGTCGCGACGGCCGTGTCGCTGACCGCGCGCAGCATCGGGGACGCATACGCGCGGTTCATCCCCGAGCCGGTTGGAGAGGTCCTGCTGTCGGGCGGCGGGGCGCGCAATCCCGCGCTCGCGGGGGCGATCGCGGAGGCGTTGGCTCCGCGGGTCGTGCGTCCATTCGCCGACGTGTATTTCGATGGCGAGGCGAAAGAAGCCGTCGCGTTTGCGTTGCTGGCCGCGCTGCACCTCGAAGGCCGCGCTGGCAACGTCCCGGGCGCGACCGGAGCGAGCGGTCCACGAATCCTCGGCAAGCTCACGCCCGCCGGGGGCGTGGGTGGCGGGAGACTACCTGGGCCGGCGTGACAGCACGAACATCACGATGACGAACGTCACCGCGGCGGCGCAGACGACAACGAGATAGGGGGCGACCGTCCGCCACCGGCCGGCCCGCCGCACCGGGATCTCGAGCGTCGTCACCGCGAGCGACGGCTCGGATTCCGCGGACCCGGCGCGGGGTTCGCCGGCGATCTCGACGATCCGCTCCGGCTGCGGCGGCGTACCCGGTACCCCGTCCGGGGGGGTGTCGTCACCGACGGGGAACGCCTGGTGCCCGACCTCATCGTCGTGTCCGGCGGCGGTGAGCGCGGCGCCATCGAAGCGGGCGGCGACTACCGTGATGTTGTCCGGGCCGCCCTTGGAATTCGCGGTCGTGATCAGCCGGGCGCAGAGCGCGCGCAGGTCCGGCTCCTCCGCGACCGCCTCAGCGATCTCGAAGTCACGCACGAGACCCGACAGGCCGTCGCTGCACAGCACCAGCGTGTCGCCCTTCCGGATCTGCTGCCGTGTGATGTCGACCTTGATGGCCGCTTCGGGCCCCAGTGCCTGCAGGATGATATTACGGCGCTCGCTCACCTCGGCCTCTTCGGCCGTGATCTCGCCGGCCTCGATGAGGCGTTGCATCAGCGACTGGTCCTTGGTGATCTGGTTGGCCTTGCCGTCGCGGATAAGGTAGGCCCGGCTGTCCCCGACCTGCGCGATGTAGAGCGTGTCGCCGAGCACGCCGGCGACGGTCGCGGTCGTCCCCATCCCGCGGTATTCGAGGTGATCGAGTGCGTAGCGGTGGATGCGTTCGTTGGCGACGGTCGTCGCGGCGACGAGCGCCTGGGCGAAGGCCGCGGGTTGAGGCGGAGGTCCGGCGATTTCGCGCGCGCGCAACTCCTTGAGGACGATATCGACCGCCATCGAGCTTGCGATCTCGCCGGCCGCTGCCCCGCCCATGCCGTCGGCGACCATCAACAGCGCGCCATGGTCTCCGGGAGCGTAAGCCCGCTCCTTGGAAAACGTGAGCGGCGTCGCGCTCGGAAGCTCGGCCACCACAAACGCGTCCTCGTTGTGGTCGCGTGTGCGGCCCACATCGGTGCTGCCGAAGACGTGGATGACGACAGGCGGCTGATCGCTCACTACCGGGTCACGAGGCGGAGGGTGCGGAGTCGGGGTCGGGGTCGGCGTGGCAGGGCGGCGGCTGGGCAATGACGACGGGGGACACGACAGGACGGGAGTGAGAAACTAACCCAGCATTGCGCCAGTTGGGACCTTGCAGCAGATGGGCCAGCGTGGGGGCTGGAGGGTGGAACGGCCGGTGGCGCACCGGACGGCGCGATCCGGCCGCGACGTCCCTAACCTCCAGCCAGCCCGCTCGTTAGTTTGTGCGCGATGCGACGTCCGTTTGCCGGCGCGCTCGCAGCCGCGGGATTCTCGGTGCTGTTCGCGGCCTGCGGTACACCCCGGCCAGCGACCGCCCCGGTCCCCGCAGCCGCTGCTGCCGCGCCGGGTCCCGCCGGTGCGAGCCCGGTACTGCCGCCGATACCGCACGTGACGGGCCCCATCGCGATCTCGGTCGTGTATCCGCGGCCAGGGGCGCTGATCACCTCCCGCGACTCCAATTTCATCCTCGGCTCCGTGGGGACCGGGGACGCGACCCTGACCATCAATGGCACCCCCGTGCCGGTTCGCGCCAACGGGGCGTTCCTCGCGTGGCTCCCGGTGCCCGACAGCGCGACCTCGCGATACGACCTCGTCGCGGTCCAGGGGGCCGACACCGTGCGGGCCGTCCATCCGGTGCGGGTGCTGCCGCCGGTGTCGCTGCTGGATACGCTGGGCGATACCGTCGCGGCCTTGCCGCGGCCGTTCCCCGACAGCAACCGGTACGTCGCCGTCATGTCCGCCGATACGTCGCTGCCCGACACCGACAGGGCCGTCATCGCGCGGCCGGTGGCCGGCGGGACGTACAAGTGGTTCCTCTTTCCCGGCACCGTGCTGCAGGTCACCGGCCGGAGTCCGGGGTATGAGCGAGTCCGGCTGGACGAGGCGCTCGACGCGTGGATTTCGCTGGCGGACGTGCGAACCGTCCCGCTCCTGCCCGCGGCCCGGCTGCCGCAACGGATCGTGGGCGCGGTGCGTGTGGTGCCGGCGGCCGGGTGGGACGACGTCGTGCTGGCGGTCGGCGACCGGCCGCCATACCAGATCGAGGAAAACGGCAATGATCTCGTGCTCACTTTGTACAGTACGCAGGCCTCGACCAGTCTGATTCATTATGTTGGCCGTCTGGCCGGGCCCCCGGGTCCCCCCGATACCCTCGTGGAGTCCGTGACGTGGTCACAGGAGACCCGCGACCGCGCCCGGTACACGATCCATTTGTCGCGGCCACCGTATGGCTATCTCGCGATGTGGACCGGTGGCGGGTTCGTGCTGCGGGTGCGCCGGCCTCCGGTCGTGGATGTGCACGCCCCGCTCACGGGTCTGACGATCGCAGTCGATGCCGGCCATCCGCCAGCCGGATCCACGGGGCCGACCGGACTCTACGAGCCCGTCCCGACGCTGGCCATCGCGCAGCAAGTCGAAGCGATGCTGATCGCGCACGGGGCCGCCGTCGTCATGACCCGGACGACGCCGGACCCCGTGAACCTGAACGCACGGCCGGTCATGGCCCGCCGGTTCAACGTCAACGCGCTGGTCTCGATCCATCTCAACGCCCTGCCGGACGGCATGAACCCGTACGTCTCGCACGGCACCGGGAGCTACTTCTTCCAGCCGCACTCGGTCGCGCTCGCGCGGGCGGTGCAGGCCGGGATGGTCCACGAGATGGGCCTGCGCGACCTCGGCATCCACTACGACAACCTCGCCCTGGTGCGTCCGACCTGGATGCCGTCCGTCCTGTGCGAGGGCGCGTTCATCATCATCCCGGAGCAGGAGGCGGCGCTGCGCACCACGGAGTTCCAGGCGGCGTATGCACGAGGCGTCGTCGAGGGACTCGAGTCGTACTTCCGGACGCTGGCGGCGCCGGGCGCACCCGGCACGACGACACCGGCTACGACACGGCTCCGGCTACGACACCAGGTACGACACCGTCGGCGACGACGACGCCTCCGGCCGCCGGACCGTAGGCCACTGAGGACGTGGAGCCCGCGGCGCGGACCAGCGTGAACCGGCGCCCATCCGCGACCGCGGCCGCGGTGGCACTGTGGGTGCTCTCGGCATGCGGCGTCGCCGCCGCTCCCCGGCTCGCCGCGCAGGTGGATCCCAGCGTGCGCTGGGAGACGCTGCACACCGCGCACTTCCGCATCCATTTCAATCCCCAACTCGAAGATCAGGCGCGCCGCGCGGCCAGGAACGCGGAGCGGGCGTACGCGGCATTGGCGCGCGAACTCGTACCGCCACGCGGGACGATCGACATCGTGCTCGCCGACAACGTCGATCTCACGAATGGGCAGGCGACACCATTCCCGACGAATCGCATCATCGTCTACGCCTATCCGCCGGTCAATGCGCCCACCCTCCGGTACTACGGCGACTGGAACGCGCTGATCATCCAGCACGAACTCACGCACATCTTCCATCTCGACCGGGCGCGCGGCTGGTGGCGCATCGCGCAGCGCGTGTTTGGCCGCAATCCGGTGTTCATGCCGAACTTGTACTCGCCTGCGTGGCTGACGGAGGGGCTGGCCGTGTACTACGAGTCGCGGCTCACCGGCTTCGGGCGGCTCGCGGGGACCTCGCACCGGACGCTGGCGGAAGCGGCGGCGCGCGACACGGCGCTGCCGCGCCTCGACCAGTTGAGTCTCGCGGCGCCGGAGTGGCCGAATGGCGAAGGTCCCTACGTCTACGGATCGCTGCTCTTCTCCTATCTCTCAGCGACCCGGGGACCGGGGACGGTGCCCGCCTTCATCGAGTACTCGAGCGGTGCGACCATTCCGTACCTGCTGGACCGGACCTCGCGGGCCGCGTTCGGCATCTCCTTCGAGGATGCGTGGCGCGCATGGCGCGACTCCGCGCTGCGGGCGGCGGCCGTCCCGGACCTGCACCCGCTGGCGATCCGCAGCATCACGCGCGAGGGATACAACGCGTACTTCCCGCGCTGGACCGACAGCACGACCCTGATTTACGCGGCGGACAACGAGCGTGATCTCCCGGGGCTGTATTCGGTGACGCTCGCTGGGCGGCAGCGCCGCCTGGAGCGACGTAACGGCACGGACCCCAACGCGCCGATCCCGACCGGGTTCGTGTACTCGCAGCTCGACTACACATCACCGTACACCATCCGGTCCGATCTGTACCGGAGCGATGCCGGGACACGACACACGGTTGACGCATGGGAAGCGGTACTCCGATCCGGATGCGCGTCCCGACGGCCGCATCGTTGCGGTGTGGGGACATCAGGCATCGACACAACTGGTCGTGCTGCCGCGGATGGCCGGCAGGCGGAGACGATCACCCCGTATGCCGCCGACACCGAGTGGTCGGAGCCACGGTGGTCGCCGGATGGACGCGAGATCGCGACGGTGCGCTGGGAGCGCGGCGGGTACATGTCGGTCGTCGTGATGGACACCGCGGGACGACCGCTCCAAACCATCCTCCGCGAGCGTGCGGTGATCGCGAGCCCGAGCTGGACACCCGACGGCCAGAGTGTGGTGTTTACCTCCGACCGGTCCGGGAGAGCCGAAGTGTACCGGACGCGCGTGGACACGACGCGCCCGGTGGCGAGCGACTCCGCGACGCGGTCCGGATCCCCCGTCGTGCTCGTCGGCAGCGGAGGGGCTGGCGTGTCCTACCCTGCCATCTCACCTGACGGGGCGCGGCTGGCGGTGACCGAGCTGCGCGGCGACGGGTACCATATCGGCGTCGCGCCGTTCGATTCGGCGAGCGGCTATCCGCTCGACAGCGCCGCGTCCGAAATGCCGACCCCCGTCGTGCCGCCGGTGACGCGCGACTCCGGACGGATCACGCGGTATTCGCCGTGGGCCGGACTCATCCCACGGTACTGGATGCCGGTCGCGAACACCTCCGACCAGGGATACATCCAGATCGGTGCGTACACGTCCGCCTACGACGTGCTGCAGCGCCACAACTACTCGTTGCAGGCACTGTACGATTTCCACTCGCCATCGCAGATCGAGCTGAACGCGACCTACGAATATCGCGGGCTCGGTTACCCGGTGCTGGACGCCGTGGGCCAGGAGTACTGGACGCATCAGCCGCTCGCGAACGCGGCAGGGCAGACGGTGGGGGAACTGGTGCACCGCACGGTGACCGCCTCAGCCGAGGAGACGTTGTTGTGGCCGCGGGCTCGCACGAGCACGAGCTGGTCGGTCGGTGCCGACATCGAGGCGAGGACCTACAGCACCGACCCGGGCCCGCTCATCACGGCCATCGATCCATTCTTCTCGTCGCATCCCTATTTCCCATCGGTGTTCACGACCATCGGCTGGTCGGACGCGGCGAGTCCCGACCTGGCGATCTCGCCGGAGGACGGCGTGACGTTGTCCGCGACATTGCGCCAGCGGTGGCAGCAGGCGGCGTCGGCGACCACGGAGCGGAGTGTGGTGGCGGTAGCCGATCTCTATCGCGCGCTGAGTCTCTTTCCGGCATTCGCGCACGACGTGCTGGCGGCGCAAGTCGCGGTGGGGCTCGAGAACGACGGTGCGATCTCGACATTCACGGCGGGTGGCCGGAGCGGGCAGGCGGTGCAGGTGGTGCCCGGCGTCACCGTCGGCGATGAGCCTCGCGTGTTCAGTGTGCGCGGCTTTCCGCCGGGCGCGGCGAACGGCACGCGAGCGATGGCGGGGTCGCTCGAATACCGGATCCCGTTGTTCGCGCCCGGGCGCGGGTTGCATCTGCTGCCGTTCTTCCTTGGCAAGACCTCGCTGACGGTCTTCGGCGATGCGGCCGAGGCGTGGTGTCCGGCGCATCAGGGTGTCTTGCCGGGAGTGTGTGATGCGCAGGACGCGCAGCGCCGGCTGCTGAGCTCCGCCGGCGCGGAACTCAACTTCGACACGGCATTTCAATACGACGCATCGTACCGGGTCCGTCTGGGGATGGCGGTGCCGGCGTCGAACGGGGCGGCGTATGGCGCGTCGCCGGTCGATTTCTACGTGACGTTCGGACTCCCGTTCTAACTGGGGCCGCACTGGGCTCACGCGGACGGGCCCCCTCGTGATACCAGGCAAGCGCACCCGGCAGGCGGATTGACGTGGGGATCGTGGCGGCCTCGGCGCATGCCGATCGAGTCTCCGGGCGCTGGGGGGCTGGGGAACCCACTAACGCCCATGTGGATATGTTGTTAACAAGCGTGCACTCTCCACATTTGGCGGCTGCCGGGGCTCCGGATTGGGGCGTGCGGCTCGTAACGGGGCGAAGACGATCCGGTAACGTGGATAAGACGCCAACGGTACTGCGGTTGTGATGTTCAAAACACAACACGTTGTCCTGTAAGGGCTTATCGAACCACTGGCGCGGATACACGATGGCGGCTAGTATCTCCGTCCGCATTGCGGAGCCGGTCGTCACTCGCGTGGAGCAGCGCGCGAAGCCAGTGCGCGTCCTGGGCGTCTTCAGTGCGGGCTCGGCTAGGTTCCCCGTAGGGCCCGTACCATTTCTCGTTGGAGCGTCATCATGCCGTTGCCCACCAACCCGCCTGCTGGACCCGCGTCGTTGTCGCCGAACGCTCGCACCGTGCTCGAGAAGCGATATCTGGTCAAGGACCAGACAGGGGCGCCGACGGAGCAGCCGGAGGAGATGTTCTGGAGGGTGGCGACGACCGTAGCCGACGCAGACCGGCGATATGGTGCGAGCGACGGGGCGGTGCAGACGGTCAGTGAGGATTTCTACCATCTCATGACCGAGCGCCGGTTCGAGCCCAACTCGCCGACGCTCATGAACGCGGGCCGGCCGCTGGGGCAACTGAGCGCCTGTTTCGTGCTGCCGGTCGCCGATGCGCTCGCGAACGGCAAGGACGGGATCTACGACACGCTCAAGGCGATGGCGATCATCCATCAGAGCGGCGGCGGCACCGGCTTCGGCTTCTCGCGCCTGCGGCCCAAGGGGTCGATGGTGCGGTCGACCACGGGCGTCGCGTCCGGTCCCGTGTCGTTCATGAAGCTCTACGACGCGTCCACCGACGCGGTCAAGCAGGGCGGCACGCGCCGCGGCGCCAACATGGGGATCCTGCGCGTCGATCATCCCGACATCCTGGAGTTCATCACCTGCAAGGAAGACATCACGCAGATCACGAACTTCAACATCTCGGTCGCCGTCACCGACGCGTTCATGGCGGCCGTCCAGGCCGGCACGACGTACGACCTCAAGGATCCGCGGCACCGGCAAGGTCGTCGGTCAGCTCGACGCGAGCATGGTGTGGGACAAAATGATCCAGGGCGCGTGGCGGACTGGCGAGCCGGGCGTGCTTCTTCATCGACGAGGCCAATCGCTACAACCCGGTGCCGCATCGTCGGCAGCGTACGAAGCCACGAATCCCTGCGGCGAGCAGCCGTTGCTCCCCGTACGACGTCTGCAACCTCGGCAGCATCAACGTCGGGCTACTACGTCAAGGACGGCGCAGATGGACTGGGACGCGTTCCGGCGCGACATCCATCTCTCGACGCACTTCCTCGACAACATCATCGACGTCAACCAGTATCCGCTCGTCGAGATCGACGCGCTCTCCAAGCGCATTCGCCGCATTGGCCTGGGCGTCATGGGCTTCGCGGACGCGCTCGTGCGGCTTGGTATCGCGTACGACTCGCCCGAGGGCGTCGAGTTCGGGCGCAAGGTGATGGCGTTCGTGGACGTCGGAGGGGAAGACGCGAGAGCGAGCGTCTGGCCCACGAGCGCGGCGCGTTCCCGGAGTGGGCGCGTTCGATCTGGGGACCGGACGAGACCTGCGCGCGCGACGCGTCCGGCAAGCGGATCCGGCCGATGCAGCTCCTCCGCAACTGCAACATCACGACGGTCGCGCCGACCGGGACGATCTCGATCATCGCCGGGTGCTCGTCGGGACTCGAGCCGTTGTTCGCGGTCGCGTTCATGCGCAATCAGGCCGGCGTCCTGATGCCCGATGTCAACGAGGATTTCGTCGAGATCGCCAAGCGCGAGGGCTGGTATTCCGACGCGCTGATGGAGCGGATCGCGACCGAGGGGCGGATCGACTTGCCGGACGTGCCGGCCAAGTGGCAGCGCGTGTTCGTCACCGCGAACGCGATCAAGCCGGAATGGCACATGCGGATGCAGGCCGCGTTTCAGGAGCACTGCGACTAGCGGCATATCCAAGACGACGAACTTCGCCGCACACGGCGACCGTCGCGGATGTGCGCGCGATCTACGAGCTGGCGTACGCAGCTCCAGTGCAAGGGCGTGACGGTGTACCGGGATGGATCGCGCGACAATCAGGTGTTGTCGACCGGAGCCACCGACAAGGCCAAGACGGAGCGCGAGAAGGGCGGGACGGCGCCGGCGGCGCCGGGAGCATCCGACAAGCGCGAGATCGGCGAGTTGCTGGGTACACTCGCGGAACGGGATGCGGAGATCGAGCGGCTACGCAAAGTGGTGTTCGAGGTCGAGGCCGAGAACACGCAGCGCCGCGCCAAGCGGTCGCGCCCGGACAAGCTGCGCGGGACGACGGCACGCTACGAGACGCCGCTCGGGACGATGTTCGCGAACATCACCGAGGATGATCGCGGGCAGCCATTCGAGGTGTTCATCAACCTGGGCAAGGCGGGCGGATCGGCGATGGCGGATGCCGAAGCCATGGGCCGCCTCATCTCGCTCGCGCTCCGGTCGGGCATCCCGATGATGGAGATCCATCGCCAGTTGCGCGGGATCGCGTCCGACCGCGTCGTGGGCCTGGGTCCGAAGAAGATCCTATCCGTGCCCGATGCGATCGGCATGGCGCTCGAGGACTGGTGGCGCGACCATACGCAGGGCGTACAGCAGGATCTCCTCTCCGACAGCGGGCCGGCCGCGCCGGTCTCGCGTGAGGCCGCGTCCGTCGTGCCAGTCGTCGCACCAGTGGCCCGGAGCGCGGGTGGCACGCAGCCGGCGCACGAAAGCTACGCGCCGTCCGCGGAGTCGTTCATTGGTACGTGCCCGGACTGCGGCTCGCAACTGGAGTTCGCCGAAGGCTGCGCCAAGTGCCACGTGTGCGGCTTCTCCGAGTGCGGATAGTCTCGGCGCGCCCCCGGGACTCCATCAACAAAAAACCCCGCGAGAGTCGCGGGGTTTTTCGCATTCAGGCATCGCCACGCCTGTACGGCAACATGCAGGGCACATGGTGCCGCACGTGCTACGGGTGCTCGTGGCGCCATGCCCAGTACTCGCGCTGCTCGTCGGCATTGCGCTGCGCCCACTCCCTGTGCTCGCGATGCGTCTCGGACTCCCAGCGCGAGTAGTACGGGCTCTCGTTGTCCGACCACGTAGCGGTGACGGAGTAGCCGCGATCGTGATCGTAGTCGTGATGGTGATAGCAGCCGCCCACGATGACTGGCGACGCAAAAGCGCCGGCAATCATCACAGCATTGAATAGGCGATATCCGGATCGCATATGTCTGTCTCCGATGTTCGTGTGATCGAGAGTGCGGGCATTGACACGCAGGCGCAGACCTGGGGTCGTCGCCAACACGGGTCAGGCTGGGCCCGCGCTCGTCCACCCATAAAGCACTATCCGTGCCGGGCGGCCGTTGGCACGGAAGAGGCGCGGCGAAGACGTGCCGGAAGGCTGCCTCACGAGGTGCCTCACGATGTGCCTCACGATGTGCCTCATGACGCGCCTCGCGATGTGCCGAACGACACTCGCGGCGTTGTCTCACGCGCCGGGCGGCATCCGCCCGCCGTTCAGGGCTCGGTGCGGATCATCGAGAACGTGACGGACGCCCCGCTCACCGGGAATCCGCCGATCACCGATCCCGAGCAACTGTCCGTGCTCGGGCAGATGCCCACCAGGCTGTCCGTCGTGTAAACCGGAACGTTGTCCCACACCACGGTGCCCCTGATGTGGCCCGTGCTGTCGATCACAGCCACCACCTTGTACAGCGAGTCGCTGCCTCCGGGCTGGAAGCTCCCGTCATTGAGCACGGCGATGCGATTGAAGCCCGCGCAGAACCCGCCGCACCCGGCCTCGGACGAGAACGACAGCTCCGCCCAGATGCCCTCGTACTTACTGATGGTCGGCTCGGTGGTCTTGCGGCAGGCCAGAGCCATGAGCGAGCAGGCAGCTACGATCGCGACGAGTCGGCGCACGAAACACGTTCTCCGGTGGTGTGAACCCGCCCCGTTCCGCGGAACGGGTGTCAGCGGCTGCTGATACCCCGGGAACAGTATGTCGGGGCCGCCGAGCCGCTAGCGGGCGGGCCGTGCACCCTCGCCCATCCGGACGGCGGCGGGTCCGGATCCCTGGGTGAGCACCCGCCCTGTCTGAACACCTGCCGAACGCCGGGCGGACGGTCTCACCGGAATGCCCCCGGGGGCCGTATCCCTGGCCCGGTAGCCCATGACTCAGCCGGGCTCTGGCGAGTCAGTAACATGGGCAAACATTGGGCGAACATGGGCGGCCGCACGTGGCGGGCCGCCCATATATTTCGGCAGCGCACGCCCGACGACTTTCCACCGCGCGAGGACGAAGGCATGGACGACAAGAAGCTGATGGCACTGGCCAAGAAGAACGCCGCCGCGTCTCTCAAGAAGCCAAAGGTGACTCCGAAGTACGACAGCACTCTGGCGCCAGACCCCGAAGATGTCGAGCAGCTCAAGAAGTTCCACAACGAGATGAAGAAGCGAGAGTTCTGACGCACCAGCTCCCGCTCGGCGAGCTCCCGCTGCACGAGCACCATCTCACTGTACCGCGCACGGCGCGGTACTACACGCTGGGCGAGCCAGGCCCAGCGACACGCGAGATCTGGATCGTTTGCCACGGCTATGGCCAGTTGGCGCGCGATTTCGTCGCGATCTTTGGGCCCGTGCGCGGCCCGGCGCGGGCGATCGTGGCCCCCGAAGCGCTCTCGCGCTACTACCTCGACAACACCCGGGGCGGGTCGCACGCTGACAGCGCAGTCGGCGCGACCTGGATGACGCGCGAGGACCGCGACAGTGAGATCGCCGACCAGATCGCGTATCTCGACTCGCTCCACGATGCGGTGGCCGCGCAGGCCGCCCCGGGTGCATCTCTCACCGTCCTCGGGTTCTCGCAGGGAGTCGCGACGGCCTGCCGGTGGCTCGATCGCGGACGGCCCCGGGCGGATCGCCTCATCTGCTGGGGCGGTGCGATCCCGGACGATGTCCGCCTGGGAGAGGACTCACCGATCCGGCATCCGGCGCTCTGGCTCGTGGCCGGCTCGCGCGACATGTACGCCACGGCGGAGCGGGTCGCCCATCAGGAATCAGTGCTGCAGGCGGCCCGTGTCCCCTTCACGCGGCTCTCCTTCGACGGCGGACACCGGCTCGACGACGCGACGATGCGCCGTCTGGCGGAATCGGGATGATCCCGGCGCGTCTCGCCCGGAGACAGTCGCGCGTTCCGGGGCCACGGCATTTATTTCTTTCATTGGGTCTCAATCTGTCTCGCCACATTCCCAGACCATCCCATGGATGACCTTCGCTACCCTGTCGGAAAGGCAGACACCGACACGCCGATGACCCCCGAGCGGCGGCGGCAGGCGATCGCTGAAGTCGAAGCCGCTCCGGCGGCGCTTCGCAATGCGATCCGCGGCCTGTCCGCCGCCCAAATGGAAACGCCGTATCGCCCAGGGGGATGGACCGTGCGCCAGGTCGTGCATTACGTGCCCGACAGCCACCTCAACGCCTATCTCCGATTCAAGCAGGCGCTGACGGAGGACTTTCCGATGATCATGGCGTACGATGAAGCCAAATGGGCGAAGCTGCCCGACGTCGCAGCGGTGCCCATTGACGTCTCGCTCGACCTGCTGGACAACACCCACGCCCGCTGGCTGTCGATCCTGCGCTCGATGGGGCCGGACGATTTCGCGCGTGGCTACGTGCACCCCGAGTACAAGCGCCGGTTCACGCTCGACCAGGCTCTCGCACTCTACGCGTGGCACGGCCGGCACCACGTAGCGCACATCACCGCGCTGCGTGCGCGCGAAGGCTGGCACTAGCCGTGCCTTCCGGCCGGCCGCGATCCGGTCCCAACGCCCGCATCAGCGGCCCCAACGAGCGCATAGGGCGCCGCTCGGCCGTCGGCCTGATACTGCTCGCCGCGGGCGGATCGGTACGCATGGGGCGGCCAAAGCAGTTGCTGCCGGTCAGTACGCCGGAAAGTGGCGAGGCCGGTGCGGCTCCGGCTGAATCGCTGCTGCGCCACGCGACCCGCGTGGCGGTCGAGGCCGCACTCCGCCCAGCGGTCGTGGTCCTGGGTGCGCACTCGGACGCGCTCGTGCCGCACATTGCCGATCTCCCCGTGCACATCCTGGCGCACTCGGGGTGGCAGCGCGGTATCGGCTCATTGATCAAGGCCGGTGTGGAATGCGTCACGGCGCTGGCGCCGGCGCTCGACGCGATAATGATTGTCGTGTGCGATCAGCCCCACCTCTCAGCGGGCGTGCTCCGCCGGCTTCTTCGGACTTATCGCGGGTCGGCCGCCAGCATCGTGGCGTCCGCCTACGCCGGGACGATCGGCGTGCCGGCGATCATCGACCGGTCGCTCGACGCGGAGTTGCGCGCACTGGGCGACCGCGACAGCGCGAGGCGGATCATCAACCGCGACCCGTCGCGGACGTCGGCGGTCCCGTTTCCGCTGGGCGCGGTCGACATCGACACGCCGGACGCATATGCGGCGTACCTGGATGCCCGCCGTCCAGCCGAACCGTCGCTCAGCACCTGAATCGCGGCAGAGCGGGGCAGCCCGCTCGATGCATCAGCGCGAGATGGCAGACCGCACGTCGCTCGCCGGTCGCGACAGCAGCGCGAGCACGTCCGCTGCCGGCAACGTCGTGCGGCGCGCGACGAACACACGCAGCCATCGGGCCGACTGATACAACTCGTCGGAGAGTGAGGGCAGGTTGATCGACCCGATCAGGTTCTCGGGCGTGAGGCGTTCGACCGCGCCCGACCGGCGCAGCACGGGGATGTCCAGCCCGAGCATCTGGGTCTTGGTGGGATAGTCGAGCAGCAGTTCGCCGCGCGCGAGTCCGGCCCGTTCGGCGAGAAAGTCCTCCACGGCCACCACCAGTGCCGGGTCGGTGGCGATCCACTCGGCAGCACCGCCCGCCAACTCCGCCGCGGGACATTCGAGCGCGCGCTTGAAGAGGCGGCGTCCAAGCAGCGCGCCGAGGAGCGGCGCCGGGGCCGTGCGGCCCAGGTGTGCCAGCAGCCCTTCATCCGTGAATCCGACGATCGCATCGGCGCGCACGGCGCCGGCCCGGAGCGCGTCACTGACCAGCCGTTTGTACATCGCGGTCGCACTCCGCACGGCGTGGTGCCAGTACACATTGCGGTACATTCTGGTACTTCGCGAAGAGGAGCGATTCGAGCGCCGCCATTCCCTTCTCGACGATGCCCAGCGTGCGCACGCCGGTATCGGGGTCCGGCATCAGCAAGAGCGAGTGCGTCAGGCGGTCCACGTCGATCTCCCCGTAGGGTACCCCGCACATGTGGGCATCTCGCTTGAGATACTCGATCTTGTCCAGGTCGAGCGATCCGGAGATCAGTCCCTGTAGCGGGCTCGTGCTCCGGCCACGAATCAGCTCGAAGACCTGCACCGGGGCGTCCGCACCAAGCTCGCGCGAGAGCAGGGCTCCGACCTCACCTTCAGTGACCAGCGGACGGGCCAGGTCCTCGTGGTGGGTGACGCCGATCTCCTCGAGCGCGTGCGAGAAGGGGTAGTGGCCGACATCGTGGAGCAGGGCCGCGGCGCGCAGGATGGCGCACGACCGCCCGTCGAACGGCGTGTCTTCCCGCTCCTCCAGGAGGGCGAGGGTCCGTCGCGCCAGATGGTACGTCCCGAGCGCGTGTTCGAAGCGGGAGTGCGTGGCGCCGGGATAGACCAGATACGCGAGACCGAGCTGGCGAACATAACGTAGCCGTTGCACCACGCCGGTGTCGACGAGCCGCATCGCAGAGTCGTCGACCCGGATGTTGTTCCAGAGCGGGTCGCGGATGATCTCGAAATGCATTGCGTGGTACTCGGTCGGCGGTACCGGCCATGCGCCGGCCGGGTCCTGCAGGCGGGCGGAGGTGCCGGCCGCCACTACTTCACCGCTACTTCACCGCTGGTTGGCCGCTACGTGCCGGTCGCGATCGTGCCGGTGTTGGCCGGAATCTGCGCCGTGGCCGACACGACGAACTTGATGTACATGCCGCTCGGTGCATGGCCCGGCACGCCGCACGCGATCAGGTAGTTCCCGGCCGGCGCGGCGGTGAAGTCCATCGTGTCGTTGCCCGTCTGCGGGGCGAGGCCGTCGGACAGGTGATCGGTGTAGGCGCGGGGAATCGCGGCGGTGGTGGGACCGTTCGGAATGGGTGTCTGGTCCGCGATGATGACGGCCGAGTGCGGGATGGCGTCGTCGTTGTGCACATTGAAGTGCACCTTCCATCCCACCGGAACCGTGATCGTCTGATTGCCGCCGGAGCCGCCGTTGAAGTTGAAGCCGCCCTGCGCGCTGTTGATCGCCGCGAACAGCGCGATGGTGACGGTCTTGGCGGCGGCGTTGTAGGACACGAACTGATTGAGCTTCGTGTCGCTTGGGCCGTCCGAGGCGGCCTGGGCCACCGTCGCTACCTGATGTGCCGCTCCCCGCGCTCTCGCATGGCCTGACGCGGCGACGAACGTCCCCATGACGGCGGTGAGCGCCACTCCGGCGATCAGGCGGTGCATCACCGGGTTGCCCGTCAGCCCTTGGGGCCGACGTCTTTGAGTCGCGGATCGACTGATCCGGCGAACTTCTCGAAGTTCGACCGGAACATGCCGGCGAGTTTGCGCGCCTGCGCATCGTACGCGGCGGGTTCGCTCCACGACTCGCGTGGGCGCAGGACAGTCGCCGGGCACGCCCGGCACCGATGCCGGCACGGAAAGACCGAAGATCGGGTCGGCCGAAACCGGTACCTGATCGAGCTCGCCGGCGAGTGCGGCGCGGACGATCGAGCGCGTGTGCGCGAGCGACATGCGCTTGCCGACGCCGTAGGGGCCGCCGGTCCACCCGGTGTTGATCAGCCAGACGCGTGCCCCGTGCTTGGCCAGCCGCTCGCCCAGCATCGTCGCGTACTTCGCCGCCGGCCAGATCAGGAACACCGCGCCGAAGCAGGCGCTGAACGTGGCCTGCGGCTCGGTGACGCCGCGCTCCGTGCCCGCCACCTTGGCGGTGTACCCGGACAGGAAGTAGTACATCGCCTGGTCGGGTGTGAGCCGGGCGATCGGTGGCAGCACCCCGAACGCATCGGCGGTCAGCAGGACGACGTTCCGCGGATGACCGGCGCGTCCGCTCGCGACGTGATTCTCGATGTACTCGAGCGGGTACGATGCGCGCGTATTCTCCGTGATCGACTGGTTGCCGAAGTCGACGGCGTGGGTCGTGGGATCGAGGACGACGTTTTCCAGCACGGTGCCAAACATTTGCGTGGTGCGATAGATGTCGGGCTCGCCCTCGGCCGACAGGTTGATGACCTTGGCGTAGCAGCCGCCCTCGAAATTGAAGACGCCCTCGTCCGACCATCCGTGCTCGTCATCGCCGACCAGCGCCCGGTGCGGATCAGCGGACAGCGTGGTCTTGCCGGTGCCGGAGAGTCCGAAGAAGAGCGCGGTGTCGCCCGACGGGCCGACATTCGCCGAGCAGTGCATCGAGAGCACGCCGGTCTTGGGCATCAGGTAGTTCATGACCGAGAACATCGACTTCTTGAGCTCACCCGCGTAGCGTGTGCCGCCGATGAGGATCATGCGGCGCTCGAGGTGCACGACGATGAACGTCGTGGAGCGTGTGCCGTGACGCGCCGGCTCCGCCTGAAACTCCGGCGCGTGCAGTACGGTGAAGTTCTCCTCGAACCCCGGCAGGTCGCTGGCGGGCGGGCGGATGAACATGTTCCGGACAAACAGCGCGTGCCACGCGTTGGGCGTGACGTAGCGGACGCGGAGCCGGTGCGCGGGATCGGCACCGGTGTAGAGATCCTGAATGAAGAGATCGGGCGCCGCGCCCAGATAGGTCTGCACGTCACGGAGCAGCACATCGAAATGGGCCGGGTCGAGCGGTTGGTTCACCGAACCCCACTCGACGTCGGCGGCCGACGCGCCCGCGCGTACGAGGAATTTGTCCTTGGGGGATCGTCCGGTGTGCGGGGACGTGATCGCGGCGAAGGGGCCGCCGCTCGCCAGATGTCCTTCGCCGTGGCGGATCGCCGCCTCGACCAGGCTCGGGGCCAACAGGTTCCAGTGGATCGTGCCCCGAGGCTCGATGCCCTGCCGCTGCAATCCTTGTATCGATCCGTGCTCAGCGCGGTCGCGCTGCGGTGCATTCGTCACATGCATGTCTGTCGCCATCTCCTAAGGCTAGCGATTGCGGGGGCGTGACACCAGCGGGGAGCCACCGATTCCGGCTACGCGACGGACGCGCGCCGCGGGGGCCAAGTTACGGTCATACCGCAAGATGGTCGCCATCGCGTGCGACCAATTCATAGAGGACGGGCATCAGGAAAATGCTGATCAGCAGCCGGGAGAAAAGCCCACCCACGATCACGAGGGCGAAGGGGCGCTGGGAGTCGGTCCCGACGCCGGTGGCGAGTGCGGCCGGCAGCAGACCCAGTGCGGCGACCAGCGCCGTCATCATGATCGGCCGGAGCCGGAGCAGTGCCGCTTCGCGCGCGGCCTGCGTGATCGGGAGCCCCGTCAGGCGGAGCTCGTTCGCGTACGAGATGTAGACCACGGCGGTTTGCACCGACACGCCGAACAGCGCAAGGAAGCCGATGCCCGATGACACCGAAACGGGCGTGTGTGTGATCGCGAGCGCGACGATGCCGCCGATCGGACCCGACAGGATCACGCCGGCCAGCGTGATGAGCGGGAACTTGAAGTTGTGATAGAGGGCGAAGAGCACGGCCACCATCAGAAGCAAGGTGATCGGCAGCACGATCTGCAATTGCGTGCGCGATGCGGTGTATTCCTGGTATTCGCCGCCCCAGACGACGCGGTAACCGGCCGGCAGATGGACCTTGCCGGCGACCTGCCGCTGGGCCTCCTGCACGGCGCTCGCGAGATCACGGCCCTGCACCGAGTACTGGATCCCGATGTACCGCGCGTTGTCCTGCCGGTAAATGAACGCGGCACCGTTCGAGACGGCGATCGTCGCCAGCTCGCGGAGCGGTATCTGCTGGCCGTCCGGGGTGGCCACGAGAATGTTGCCGATGGCTTCCGGCGTCTCGCGGTACTGCGGTTGCAGGCGGACGATCAGGTCGAACAGTTTCTCGCCCTGCACGACTTGCGTGGCGGCGGCGCCGCCCACGGCGGCCTCAATGAGGGCGTTCACGTCCGCGACGTTGATGCCGTATCGCGCGATCTTCTGCCGGTCGACCGCGACGGTGAGTGCCGGCTGGCCCAACTCCTGGACGAGGGTGAGCTGCGTGATGCCCGGCACCGATTCCATGACATGACGGATGGCTTTACCCTGCTGCTGCAGGACGGCGAGATCCCCGCCAAACACTTTGACGTCGAGTGAGCTCTTGAGCCCCGTCTCGGCCTCGTCGACGGCATCCTCCGCCGGCTGCGTGTAGTTGAACGTGATCCCCGGAAATGCCTCGAGCTTCTTGTCGATCGCGGCGATCAGCTCCGGTTTCGTGTGGTACGCCCCCCGCCACTCGCCGTATGGTTTCAGGCCGACGTAAAACTCGGCGTTGAAGAAGCCCGTGGGGTCGGTGCCGTCGTCCGGACGCCCGTGTTCATCCGCGACAATGGTGACCTCGGGGAACGAGTGCAGAATGGTCCGGATCTGGGGCACGATGCGAGCGGACTCGTCGAACGAGATCGTGTAGGGCATTGTCGCCCGCACCCACAGTGCGCCCTCATCCAGCTTGGGCATGAACTCGGCGCCGAGGTTGATCCACATCGGGATCGTCAAAGCGAGGATCGCGACCGACGCGGCGACCGTCAGCCAGGGACGCTCGACACACCACAAGAGCGCGCGCTCATAGTATTTCCGGATCCATTCGAACACGGGGTTGCGCCGCTCGCGCACACCGCGGCGCAACACGATCGCGCACAGCAGCGGGATGAGCGTCAGCGTGATCACGAGACCACCGATCAGTGCGTAGATCGTCGTGTCGGCCATCGGCTTGAACAGCCGGCCGGACGGCCCGGACAGGACGTAGATCGGGAGAAAGCCCGTGACGATCACCGCCACCGCATACACGATGGGCCGGTCCACCTCGGCGGCGGCCGTCGCCACGACCTCTCGGACGGAGTACGTCGTCCCATGCCGCAGCGCGAGCTGGCGGTGAATGTTCTCCACCATGACGACGGCCGCATCGACGAGAATGCCGAAGTCAATCGCCCCAATGGACAGCAGGTTCGCCGGGATGTGCCGAAGGTCGAGGCAGATGAAGGCGAATAGCAGCGACAGCGGAATGGCCGTCGCGACGATGAGGCCCGACCGCAGGTCGTACAGGAAAAACACGAGCACCACGACCACCAGCACGATCCCGCGCAGCAGATTGTCCTCGACCGTGCGTGTGGTCAGATGGATCAGGTCACTCCGGTCGTAGAACGGCTCGATGTGCACATCCTTGGGCAGGATGCGCGTGTTCAACTCCGCCGTCGCGGCCTCGACCCGCTTGAGCACCGTCTGGGCCTGCTCGCCGGTGCGCATCCGGATGACCCCTTCGACGGCATCATCCGCGCTGTCGTATCCGAACTGGCCGAGCCTGGGCGCGTACCCGATGACGACCTGGGCGACGTCCTTGATCAGGACCGGCGTGCCGTCCTTCACGGCCAGCACGATGTTGCCGATGTCCTGGGGCGTGACAATCCGGCCCAACCCGCGGACGTAGTAGAACTGTCCGCCCTCGGAATAGAATCCGCCACCCGCGTTGTCATTGTTGGCGGCGAGCGATGCCGAGACACCGCTCACCGTGAGGCCGGCGCCTGCCAGCTTCGTGGGATCGATGAGAACCTGGTACTGCATCGTGGGGCCACCGAGCGCCGACAGGTCGGCCACGCCGGGTACGGCGCGGAAAACCTTGGCGACATCCCAGTCATCGATCGTCTTGAGATCCATCGGGCTGCGATCGGCGCTCTGCAGCACATACCGGTATACGAGACCGGATGGCGAGGAGAGCGGGGCCATCGATGGCGACACGCCGGTGGGCAGCGTCACATCGGCAAACCGCTCGAACGCCTGCGAGCGTGCGAAGTACGGGTCGATCCCGTCCTCGAACGTCATGATCACGTCCGACAGACCGTAGAGCGAGATCGACCGGACAACTCGGAGATTCGGGATGCCGTTCATCGCGACTTCGACGGGCACCGTGATCAGCCGCTCGACCTCTTCCGAGGCGCGCCCGGGCCACTGCGTGATGACCTCGACCATCGGCGGAGAGAGATCCGGATACGCGTCCACCGGGAGCCGCGTGAACGACCAGACACCCACGCCGGTCAACGCGACGATGCCCAGTCCCACGAGGAGCGGCTCGGCGAGCGCGGCGCGCACCAGCTTGTTGATCACCGAGACGGACCCCGCGTCGTGCGTGTGACCCACGCCATCGGCCGGTGCCGGGGCCGCTGCCGGTCCGGGCCCGGCCGCCGGCTCGGGCGGCATCGTCATTGGCTCTCCGCGAACTGCAGGAACAGGCTCCCTTCGGAGACAATGCGTTCGCCGCCTTTCAGCCCGCCGGTCACCTCGTATTGATTGCCGACCCGCTGCCCAATGGTGATCGAGCGCCGGTCGTATCCTCCGTCGGATTCGGCGATGAACACGAACGGCAGGTTCTGGTCATCTCGCAGCACGGATGCCACCGGCACCAGGATCCCGGTGCGTGCCTTGCTCGCTTGAATGGCGACTCGCACATACATGTCGCGCTTGAGGATCTGGTGACGGTTCTCCACGAGGACGCGGACGCCGGTAGCGCGCGTCGCGGTGTCGACGAGCGCCGCGACATAGTCCACGTGTCCCGCAAGCGTATCGGGCGACGCGTCCGTCGTGATCCGCACGGCTTCGCCTCTGGTCACCGCCGCAATATCAGACTCGAAGACGTTGGCCATCACCCACACCGTCGAGAGATCGGCGATGGTGAAGCATTGCGTCGTTCCTCCCTGAATCACCTGGCCCGGATTGATGAGCTTCTCGACGACGACGCCTTCGATGGGTGAGCGAATCACACCCGGGCACGCTCGGCACGGGGTGTCCCTGGCGGATCGCGTCGACCGTCGTGGAGTCGACGCCGAGCGCCACCATCTGCTGGATGGCGGCCTCGCGATCGGCGGCGGCGGAGGTCGAATCCGACCGCGCCTGATCGAGATCCGTCCGCGCGATCGCATCATTCTTGAAGAGCTGCTCGTCGAGCGTGGCGATACGGGCCGCGTTCTGCAACGCGGTCTGCGCCTTCTGATACGCCGCGATGGCCTGCGCAAAATCCGGCGAAGAGACGAGCGCGAGCGGCGTCCCGGGTTCGACGTGCGTGCCCGTATTGACGAGGATACGTGCCACGGGTCCGGAGATCTGCGAGAGCACCGGCGTGGACCGGTCACCGTTGAACGCGACAGTCCCCGTCGTGACGATCGCTGGCTGAAACGCGGAGGGCGCGACGACCTCCGTGTGGATCCGGGTGCGTTGATCCTCCGTCAGCATGAACGCCGATGCATGGGAGCTCGTGGCGGGTGCGTCGCCCGCCGCGCTGGTGGCTGTCTGCGGTGCGGGCTTGCCGGACGAGCAGGCCGCCAGGATTCCCACGAGGAGCGCGCCCGCCATCGCACGACGCATCACGGTGCGTGCGGACAGCGGACCGAGTGTGGGCGGCACGGGTTCAGCGAGCATTCGGAACTCCGGTCGGGAACTGGGAGAGCGGGGCCGCGGCGGCACGCTCGAGATCGGCCTGCGCCGCGTCGGCCGCAGACAGGGCATCGGTGTACTGGCTTTCGGCGGCCACGAGCGTGCGGCGGGCATCGAGCACATCGAGCGCGGACGAGCCGCCGAGCCCGTAACTGACGGATGCGATCCGGAATGCCTCGCGTGCGGCGGGGAGGACCTGATCGCGCAGGTAGATGAGTTGCTGCAGCGCCGTGGTCGCCGTCGCGTAGGCCGCGCGGACATCCTGGTCGACGCCCGCTCGCAGATCCCGGTATGACGCTTCCAGCTCGCGCTCATGATGCCGGTCCTGCGCGATCTCGCCGGCGGCGTGCTGCCAGAAGAAGACCGGGAGCGGGAAGGTGACGCCGTACTGCCAGACGAGATTGCGATTGGCCAGATATTCGTCGGGCGCGCCGAAGTCGGCGGACGCACCGAAGAAGAGATCCGGGATCCAGTACTCCCGTGCCAGCGATGTCGTCGCGCGGGCGCCCGACTGCTGGGCGCGCATCCCGCTCAGCTCCGGCCGGTCGTCGAGCGCGTGCTGTTCGATGGCGGTGAGGTCAGGGAGCGGAGGCGGGACCGCGAGCGTGTCCGCGGGTGCGACGGGGGCGGGAAGCGGCCGGCCGAGGAGCCGGTTGAGCGAGGCGCGAGCGTTGGCGATGTCGCGGATGTTGCCAAGGAGGCCATTGTCGGCCTGGCCCAGATCGACCTGTGCGCGAACGACGTCGAGCTTGGCCGCCGTGCCGGCCGCGTACCGGGCTTCCGTTTTGTGCAGGAAGTCGGCGGCGAGCGCGCGGCTCTCGGTCAGGTCGGCGTGGTGGCGAAGGGCGACGCGAAGCGTGTCGTAGGTCTGCGCCGTCTGCGACGTGATCTGCTGGCGAACCGCCGTGAGGTTGTACTCCGCGACCCGCACGCCGGCCGTACCGATGTTGTACTGGAGCCGGAACTTGTCCGGAAACGGAATATTGAGGGACGCGCCGACTGGCTTCGCGATGGGTTCGCCGGCCTGCGTCGTGTATGACGCGGTACCTGAGGGATCGGGGATGGAAATATTCTGCACCCGCTGCGCGCGGGCCTCGGATGTCTGCTCCCGCGCCACCGTGAGCTGCGGGTTGTGAGCCAGTGCCATGGCAACGGCCTGGTCGCGGGTCAGCCGGAGCGTGTCGGCAAGCGCCGTGTCCCCGCGCACCCCGCCGGCAAATGCCCCCGGCGCGGCGCGGCGGCCACTGAGCTGAAGGCCGAGCGGCGACGTGTCCGCGAGCGTTGGGCCGGCTGCACGCCCGAGCGTCGCCCGGATGCCCATCGGCGATGCGGCCATGGTATCGCGAGGTCCGGCGCTATCGGGCCGGCCCGCGGGCGGTGTGGGTTGCTGTGCGGGCAGAACGCCGGCGACGATCGCCAGCGCAAAGGCCGCGAGGATGGAGCGCATGATCCCCCTGGAATGGATGGAGCCGAACGGCCCGCTCTCGCGGGCTCAGCTCACCAGGGGCGGCGCTCGGGATCCGTTAGAGGGGCAGTCCCGTGACCGGGGCGGGTTGGCCGCGAGGCTCGCAGCCGCACAGTGAGGGGCGTTGGCGTCGGGCCATGCGACCGCGCGGGGCGCCGCTTGCGCGTGCATCGTCTGCGCGGTGCAGGCGATGCACGTGGCCTCGTTGTGCGCGTGGTGCAGTTGGGTCCCGGTCCGCTCGACGTGGGCAGACGCATCGCGTCCGTGCCACGAGTCGGCGCCCGTCGCCAGGATCAGCGTCAGTTGGGCCACGGCCGCGACCACGCCACACACGCGCCGCAGAATCGGCCCGCGCGCTCCCCGCCACGGCCACCGGCGCAGACGCGCGAGTGACGTTCGCGGCGCGCCTGGCGACTTCGAGGTCGCGGGGCGGCCGGTTCCGGGGGGTAGCACGGGGCTCATTACCCGGTGGACGCTACACCGGTTCCGCCTGCAACGCCACTATCCATGGGCCTGCCAGGCGATTCGTCCCCGAAGGGGGTTGCCGGCCTCATCCGCCGGAGGCATATGACCGGAGCCGCTCGAGCATCCGCCCGTCGGTCGCCGTGGCGTCGTCCCCTTTGGGGGTTTCGATGACTTTGGCAATGGCCGCCAGCCCGGGGTCGGTCATCAGCCGCCGAAACACCCCTTCTCCAAGGTGCCCCTCGCCGATCAGTTCGTGGCGGTCGCGATGGGTGCCGACGCCGAACTTCGAGTCGTTGAGATGCATCATATGGAGGCGGCCCAACCCAACGACGTCACCGAAGCGTGCCCACACGCCGTCGTAGTCGCCCACCAGGTCGTAGCCCGCCGCGAAGACATGGCAGGTATCGGCGCAGACGCCCATGCGATCGCGGAGCGACCGTGGCACGCCCTCGACGAGGGCCGCAATCTCTTCGAATGTCGCGCCGAGACCAGTGCCGGCGCCCGCGGTCGTCTCCATGAGCACCATCACGCGACCCGGGACGCGTTCGAGCGCCGCCGAGATCGCGTCGATGTTTCGGGCGAGACCACTCGCGCGGTCATCCATGTAGTTGCCGGGGTGTGAAACGATGTAGTCGATGCCCAGCGCCTCGCTTCGGCGGAGCTCCGCGATGAAGGAGGCCAATGACCGCGCGTGCAGGACCGGATCGGGCGAGGCGAGATTGATCAGGTAACTGTCGTGAGCGGCGATCCGCCGCACCTCGGTCGTGGCGATGCCGGCGCGGAACGCGCGGCATTCATCATCGGTGCACACTCGCTCGGCCCAGCGGCTCGCCTGCTTGGTGAAGAACTGCATAGCCGTCGCACCGATGGCTTTCGCTCGCGCCGCGGCCTCGGGCACGCCGCCGGCGGCCGATACGTGGGCGCCGAGGGGACCCAGGCCGGTCGCCGCCGCTGGGTGGTCCGCCGCCGAATCGGGCGCGGGAAGCGGAGCCACTCCGGTCACCGGGCTGTCCCTCCACGCAGCCAGTCGAGCGGATCGACCGCGTGGCCCTGATCGCGCCGGATCTCGAAATGGAGATGCGCCGGCAGATCGGGATCGGTCCGGCCGACCGAGCCGATCTCCTGGCCCCGCTCGACATGCGCGCCTTCCTTCACCTCCATCCGGCTCAGCGATCCGTAGACCGAATAGTCGCCACCGCCGTGCTGGATGATCACCGTTTGTCCATATGTCCCGATCGCGCGTGCGACGACGACCACCCCGCTGGCCACGGCGCGCACGCCGGTGCCCATCGGCGCGCCGATCCCGATGCCGTTCCAGCGGGTCGTGGTGTTGTTGGGATTGATCACCCGGCCGAACCGGTAGAGGATCGTGCCGTCAACCGGCCAGTCGAGCTGTCCCAGGTCGCGCGTGGTCAGCGTGCTGGCTGAGGGCGCGGGGGCGTTGGCGCGTGATTCCGCCCGGCGCCGCGCCTCTTCGAGCGAGTTGATGACGGATTCGAGGTGGGACTCGGCGGATGCGATCTGCTTGAGCCGCACCTGTGTGCTTGCCTGCGTCCGCCGGGCCTGGACGAGGCTGTGCGAGCGCTCGTCGGACAGTGACTGCAGCCGTTTCTGTTCGTTCGCCTTCTCCTGGCGGTTGAATGACACCGCCTGCTCGAGCGACACGAGGACCATGCGCTGGCGGCCGATCTGGTTCTGCAACTGATCCACCCGGGCGACGAGCGCCCGGTCACGGAGCGCGAGCAGGTGGAGGTACTTGTACCGGGCGATCAGCGCGCCGAAGGAATCGGCGGTGAGTAGCGCCTGTGTGGAGTACAGTGGGCCGCGCTTGTAGATGTCCACCAGCCGGTGGCGCAGCATCGCCCGCTTGATGGCCAGTTCATCCTGCGCCCGGACCAGTCCTGCCGTGGCGGAATCGACCTCGGTGCCGATGGCCACCAACTGGCCGTCAAGCGTCTTGAGCGCCCGCGCGGTGACGTCGACTTGCCGGTCGAGATTCGCCACTTCGTCAGCGAGATCGTGGACGGTACCGCGCAGCTCCGCCATGCGTTGTTCCAGCGCGGCGCGCTCCGCGCGGATCTGCTCGAGTGCGTCGCGATCGGCGCGGAGTCTCGCTTCCGGCGAGGGCGCCGCGGCGGGCGGCGGAGTGGCCGGCTGTTGCGCACGGAGCCCGATCGGGGATGACGCGAGCGCCGCGGCGATCACCAGCGCCATCCCGCCGCACGGGACTGGGCGGCGGACCCGCGCGATCATACGCGCCGGAGTTGGCGGCCGACCGAGACGGCGCTGCCCGCGAGTCCGATGAGAGCGCCCCCCAGCACGCCGAGCGCGGCGATGCCTGGACTGAAGAAGACGGTCTGGAAGCCGAGGGCGCGATCGATCAGCGCGCTGGCCACGCCCGTGAGTGCGAGGGCGAGGAAACCGCCGAGTACACCCTTGACGAATCCATCGATCAGGAACGGTAGCCGCACGAACATATCCGTCGCGCCGACGAGACGCATGATGCCGATCTCGCGCTCGCGCGCGAGCACGGACATCCGGATCGTCGTCCCGATGATGATGACCGCGACTACCGCGAACGCGAGGCCCAGGACGACGCCGACGATCGTGGCGATCGTGCGGATCTGATACAGCTTCGCGACCCAGTCCTCGCCGTAGCGCACATCGTCGACGAAGGAGTACGCGCCGGCCCGCGCGGCGACGGCCTTCACCGACCGTGGATCGCGGTAGTCCGGCTTGAGGCGGATCTCGATCGATCCAGGGAGGACGCCAGCCTCGAAGACATCGGCGAACTCGCCGAGCTCCCGCCGTGCGGTAGCCAGCGCGGAGTCGGGCGACACGTATCCGGCCTGGGCAACCTCGGGAAACTCCTCAATGTCGCCCACCGCCGTGACGATGGCTTCGATCGGCGTCGCATCGGCGATGAACGCGCGGATCTCGACTCTGGATTCGACCTGGCGAAGGGCATCCCGGATGTTGACCGCGACCAGTCCGAACAGGCCGAAGGCGAACAGCGAGAAGGCGATCGTGATGACGCCGAGCGCGCTGAGGAGCGGCGCGCGGCGCAGGGCCAGGAGGACTTCGCGGAGCGCGAGCTTCACCGCCGGGCTAGCCCTTCATTACAGAGCGGCCGGCGCTGGCCGCCGTGTCGCCGGGCACGAGCGTTCCCGTGCCGCGTACGGCATCGCGGTCTTCCGCCGCCCGCGCCGCGGCGCGCTCGGCGGCGGTCGGATCAGCCGTATCGGAAACGACGCGTCCGTGGAGCATCTCGATGGTCCGGTACTCGGATCGGCGCAGCAACTCGAGGTTGTGGGTGGCCATCACCACGGCGGTGCCCGCGCCGTTGATCTCGCGCAGCAACTGGAAGATGCCGCGCGTGGCCCGGTCGTCGAGGTTGCCGGTCGGCTCGTCCGCGATCAGCACGAATGGATCATTGACGAGCGCGCGCGCGATCGCGACCCGTTGCTGCTCTCCCCCGGACAACTCCTTGGGGTACGCCAGGCCCTTGGACGCGAGGCCGACCTGCGTGAGCAGGCGGCTGACTTTGGCAGGTACGGACGGCTCCGCCGCCCCGGTCACCTCGAGCGCGAACGCCACGTTGGCGTGGGCGGTCCGATCGTCGAGCAGCCGGAAATCCTGGAAGACGACCCCGAGCTTGCGGCGTAGCTGCGCGACGTCGCCGCGATGCAGCGTCGCGGAATTGACGCCGCTGACCCGTACTTCGCCCAGGGTCGGCCGCTCCTCCATGAAGATCAGCTTGAGCATCGTGCTCTTGCCCGATCCGCTCGGCCCGGTCAGAAAGACGAACTCCCCCTTGGCGACATGCAGCGTCACGTCGTCGAGGGCGCGCCCAGTCCGAGGGTATTCCTTCGTGACGTGAGTCAGCCGGATCATCGCACGGCCTGTTCGAGGTCGGCGACGAGATCCTCTACGTCCTCGATGCCTACGCTGAGGCGCAGAAATCCGTCAGGGATGCCGATGCGGGACCGCTCGTCGGAAGAGAGAATGGCTATGCGACGTATACCGGGGTTCGCTGACCAACGAGTCCACGCCGCCAAGGCTCGGGGCGTGCTGCCACACCTTGAGGCGCCGGAGCATCCGATCGGCCGCTTTGCCGCCGCCGGCGAGCTCGATCGCGAGCATCCCGCCGAATCCCTCGAGCTGCGCTTCCGCAACTTTGTAGTCGGGGTGCGACTCGAGCCCGGGATAGTGCACCCGGCGGATCTCCTTCCGTCCCTCGGCCCACGTGGCGATGCGCATCGCGTTCTCGTTGTGCCGGCGAACGCGGACGTCGATCGTCTTGAGCCCCCGCTCCAGCAGCCAACAGGCGAAGGGGTCCGGCGCCTGCCCCCAGGTCATCATCTTCTGCCGGACTTCTTCGATGTACGAGGCAGTGCCGAGCACCGCGCCGCCGAGTGCGTCGTGATGTCCGTTGAGGAATTTGGTCGTGGAATGGATCACGACGTCCGCCCCGTGTTCGAGGGGCCGGAAATTGACGGGACTCGCAAACGTGGAATCGACGACCAGCGCCAACCCGGATTCCTGCGTCAGCAGGCTGACGGGGCGCAAGTCGATGACCCGGCATGTCGGATTGACCGGCGACTCGAGAAAGATCGCGCGGGTCTCGCGCCGCAGCCGCTTGCGCCATCCACGGGTCTCGGTGGGATCCACCATCGTCACATCGATGCCGACGGCGCCGAACTCCTGCGTCAGCAGTTGGTGGGTGCCGCCGTATATCCACGCGCTTGCCAGCAGGTGATCGCCCGGCCGGAGCAACGCGAGGAGCGCGCAGGCCGTCGCGCCCATTCCGCTTCCCAGCACGAGGCCTGCTTCCGCGCCCTCGAGCAGTGCCAGGCGCCGCTGCACCACCTCGGCGTTGATCCCCGTTCCGTACCGCGGGTATCGCAGTCCCTCCGCGGTACCGAACTCCTGAACGAAATTGACCGACTGATAGATCGGCGTGACGATCGGGATGTCGCCGCCCTTCGTGGATGCGAGCTGCTCAGCGCCTCCGTGGAGGGCGAGTGTCGAAAGACCAGCGGGCCGGCTCGTTCGAGGCATGGCGAGGGAGCGATGAGCTCGGGATGGCAGCGGTCAGGCGAAAAAACGGCGCGGCTGGTCCGTGTCGATCTTGCGGACCCGCACTATCTCCGACGGTGCCACGCCCGCGACGTCACGGACCACGACGGCGCCGGGCGGCACCGTGTCATCAACCCGCAGCACGGCGGTCTCCTGCCGCCGCGGACCCTCGATCCGGACGAGCTCACCATCGAGCATCACGCGGATCGCGGCGTCCTGCGCGCACAGCCGCACCTCCGGACCCCGGTCCGGATCGCCGCGCCGCGTTGCCAGGAACCCTAACACCTTGAGGGGCGGGCTGTACGTCTCAGCCATGACGCCGCAGCTCCGCCGCGGGCCCCCCATCCCGGCCGCCCTGCATTATCCGGCGTGGCCGAGCGCGAGATACTGCGCGTCGAGCCGCATCAGAAGCCGGCGGTCGGACAGCCCGTTCAGCAGGCGCTCAGCCGCCGGTGCGTCGGCCCCGAGTGACGCGGCGACCGTCGCCACGTCCGCGGCGCCGAGCCGGTATACGGTGTCCCACGCGCGCTGCTCGTCATCATCGACGTTGCCGACGATCTGCGCGAGCCCATCATTCCGCTCCGACACCAACGCGAGCCCGTAGCGGACCAGCGCGGCCTCGATCGCATCGAGATGCCACTCCTGCATGCCGCGAAAAACGAAATACGCATCCGACGGCGGTGCTTCGCTCGCGAACCGCAAGAGCAGTTTCGCGACGACTTCATCGGCGCACGAGTAGTCCAGAAGACCGACGTGCGAGAAATCAATCACGGTCAGCGTGCGGCCCGGTGTGTCGGCGAGCGAGATGCTCGATCTCCGTCCGCACCGCGGCGCCAGTCGGGCGGGTGACGAGATTGGAGTAGAGGTCGCAGACCGACCGCCGCAGGACCGAGCTCAGATCGATGTGGCGGATCATGCGACGCCCCGGCGGCTGCCGGTGGCGGCGCGGCCGCGATCGGTGGCGCGTTCACTCGTGCGCTGGTCATCTCGCTCCGGAACGCGCTCCGGAATCGTGATTTGCACCTGAGCGCCGGGGAACGGCGAAAGCCCTTCGAGCAGCGGCGCGTCGTCGTCCCACGGCGGCACGATCGCGATCCGGGCCGTTCCGCTTCGCACGGACAGCTTGCCGGCCCATTTTCCCAGAAAATTGCGTGCACCCGCCAGTCCCTGGCCGCGTCCCCGGTCGCGGAAGCGGCTCACGCCGCGGATGACCGCTTCCTCGAGGGCCATGCCATTGTCCCACCGGTCGGTCAGCGCGCGGCCCGGTGTGCTTTCGAGTGAGCGGCGGAACCCGATGCCCGCGTCCGACACCGCGATCTGCACGACCCGGCGTCCGCCCAGCCGCTTCTGCCACCGATACGTCTGCACCGCCACCCATCCGCCACGTCCGGCGTGCTCGACGACGTTCTGGCAGACCTCGGACAGTGTCATGACGAACCGCACACTGGCCTGCGCGTCGATACTCAGCTCCCGCTCCAGGATGTTCTGGGCGCGTTGCTGAATCCGGTCCACGACATCATGGACGTCCGCGCTCTTGGAGACGGAGGTGATCTCGAGGAGCACGCTCGACTCGGCTGTCGGCCGGGCCCGTGGGACCGTGCCGTGCAACTCGAACAGCTCCTCAGCGTGGCGGAAGAAGCCGGTGCGGGACCAGTACGAGAGCGTCTCGTCGGATTCGGGGGGCGTCAGGGTCGGACGGACCTCGCGGGTCTGCGCGATCGTCAGCAAGCCGACCAGTCCGTAGGGCGATGCCCACCGGGCGTGCCGGGCATCGATGAGGATCTTCTCGTCGGCGGGGAGTGGCGCGAGCCGCTCGAGCAATTGCTCGAACGTGACGTCGTCAAGCGACTGTGGAACGGGGATGACGGTCGTCACCGAGGGCTCAATTCTCCGCGCAGGTGGTGGGCGAGACCGGTCGCGCCCCGGTGCCCTACGTTTCGCGCGGCGGCAATTACCGCAACGCGCATCGCGTCGGCTAACTTATCACCGGCGAGCAGCCGGGAGAAATAGGTCGCCCCCCACACGTCGCCACATCCGGTCGGATCACCGCTCCGATCGGGACCGACGGAGGCGGGAACCGCTGGGATGAGCGAGGTACGGACCGGTCCCGGCAGGGCGCCGATCGTATCGCCGCGACCGCGTGTGGATAAATCCGCCAGCGCATCGAAATCCGCCGGCGCGAAGTACACGACGCCGCGACTCCCGAGCGTCACGCTCAAACATCGCACGCCGGCGGCCAGCGCGGTCGCGGCCAGGGCGACCGGATCGGGCGCCATGAGGTTCATCTCATCCTCATTGACCTGAATCAAGTCGGCGCAGCGGCACCACTCGACGACCGCCCCGAGCGGCCGCGGCGTCCGCAGGCCGCTCGGCTCGACCGCCAGAAGCAGCGAATGCAGATCACAATAGATGGGGCCGCGATAGTGCTGGCGTAGCAACTGCATCGTTGGCAGGTCCATCTCCATGCCGCTGATGAAGTTGACGTAGAGCGCGTCCAGATTGTGGAGGAGCGGCGTCAGCCCGATCCACGTCCAGGGAGGGAGGCCACCCGTGAGCACCTCGCTCCGCCGCTCGGCGCTCACATATCTGAGCTCGACGCGGTTATTCGGCTGCGGGACCTCGACCAGCGCGGCATCCGGCGCGATCCGGCGCAGGGTGCGGAGATATTCGCGGGCCCGCGACGCGAGGTCAGCGCCGACCTTCATGACGGGGACGATCTCCCACTCGGGCGGCAGGGCCGCATCGAGCGCGCCGAGCGCGTAGGTGATCCCGCCCCATTCCTCGACCGGCCCATCGCGCGGGTCCCGTCCATATATGATGTCCCACACGAACGTCCCGAGGACGCCGAGCCGTAGCCGGCGTCCCGCGGCGTCAGGTGCTCCGAACGGCATTCCGCTAGTCACCTGACGCTCCGCCCGCCGCTCACTCGTGGTGGCGCGGGTGTTCGTGGGGTCCGATCCCGCCCAATGTCTGCATCATGAAGGTAGCGACGGCGCCGACGACGCCGGCCGTGCCAGCGAGGGTCCCTCCAACGATCCGGCATGCTTCGACAGCGGGACGGAATGCGCGCCGCCGCACTTCCGCGCGCAGCGGCTCGAAGAGCGCGTCGCCCGCCGCCGCCACGCCGCCCGCGAGGACGACCACGTCCGGATTGAAGATATTGAGCAGGTTGGCGACGCCCGTGCCGAGGAAGCGCGCGGTCTCCCGCACAACTTCCACTGCCAGCGGATCACCGAGCGTTGCGGCGTCGTAGACGATCCGGGCCGTCATGCGCGACATGTCATCCTGGATCAGCTCACGAAGGAGCGACGCCTCCCCGCCCGCGAGCGCTTCGGTGGCGCGCTGCGCGATCGCCGGTCCGGACGCGTACGCCTCGAGACAGCCGTAGTTGCCGCACTTGCAGCGGCGGCCTGTGGGGTCGATGGTCGTGTGTCCCACCTCTCCGGCGACGTCGGACGAGCCGTGATACAGTTGGCCTTCGAGGATCAATCCGCCGCCAATACCGGTACCGATCGTCATCCCGACGACATTACGGCCCCCGGCGGCGGCCCCGCGCCACCATTCGCCGACGGTCGCACAGTTGGCGTCGTTGTCGAGGGTCGCGGGCAGCTTCACCCGCGCCGAGACGCGGTCGCGCAGCGGGAAGTCGCGCCATCCGAGATTGGGTGTGACGATGACGATGCCGTGCTCGCGGTCGAGCGGTCCGGGCGCTCCAATGCCGACGCCGATGAAGTCGCGGCGCGCGGCCCCCGTCTCGGTTCCGGTCGTGGCAATGACGTCGTCGATCATCCGTCCGATGCGCTCGACGACGCTATCGGCGCCCAACTCGGAATGCGTCGGCTCCGATCGCACGCCGTACTCGCGGGTCCCGTCCAGAGGCATGGCGCCTACGACAATGTTCGTTCCGCCGAGGTCGACTCCGATGACGTAGCGCTGCCCTCCGGCGCCGGGCTTCGTTTGCACCGTGCGGCCAGTGGCGGTCCGTTGCCCTGCGCTCTTCGCGGTGACGGAGGCCTTGGCCGGGCTGTGGGCGGCCCGTTTCGCCGGACGGTGGGCGTGGCGCGATGACGCAGGCTTCTTCGAAGGCATGGCTGAATACGAGGAAGGAAAACGACGCGATCCGGATCAGGAACGAGTAGACTCGGACGCCTGAGGATACAAGATCACAGGGCGCCGGCGATATACGGTGGTCACGGGCTGCTCGCTGTGCTGACCTGCCTGACAATCTGCTCGACCTCGGTGACGGTGAGGTCCCGCATGCAGCGCCAGTGGCCGAGGGGGCACTGTTGCGGACCATGTTTGTCGCACGGGCGACAGTCGAGTCCCTCCACGCCGGCGGTCGCGTGCCGGGGAGCGAGGGGACCGAATCCGAATGCGGGAACGGTCGGTCCGAAGATCGTGACCGTCGGCGTCCCCATCGCCGACGCCAGATGTTGCGGCGCCGAGTCGTTGGTGACGATGACGGCGCATCGCCGGATGATCTCGGCGGCGGCGAGGACGCTCAGCTCCCCGGTCGCATCGATGACCGGGCCAGCGGGGCCGGCCACCGCCTCGCGAATCTGCACCGCGAGCTGGCGGTCGTCCGCGCCACCGACGACGACGATCCGCGCGGACCGCGCGAGCGCGGCCGCCAGCGCGGGATACCCCGGCCAGCGCTTCGCGCCCCACGCGCTCCCGGGCGCCAGGGCAATGAGCGGCTCGCCGCGATACCCCGCACGCGCGAGTAGCTCCTCAGCGGCAGCCACGTCGGACTCGCTGGGGTAGAGGCGGGGCCGAATGGCGGCGGGAAGGGGCTCGGCATCCGGGCCCGGCGCGGCGAGCCGCCAGAGCCGCTCGGCGTGATGCCGGTCCGCGCGGTAGGGAATCGTGCGGCTGTACAGCGCCCGGGCGGGTGACGTCGCGAATCCCACACGCTCCGGAAATCCGGCGAGGAGTGCCAGCATCCCGCTGCGGACGGAGCTTTGCGCCATGTAAGCAGTCGGCGCATCTGATTCCGGTGCAGGGCCGCCGTTGCCGCCGGATGAACGGGCCGCCCGAAACGAGGATGACGCGCTGCCCAGCCCGAAGCGGGATTTGAGCGTCTGTGCGGTTTGCCAGAGGCCGGCGACCCCGCGGGCCGCGCCCCGCTTGTCATAGATGATGATTGCGCGAACCGACGGGTCGCGAGCGAGGATCGGTGCAGCGGCCGGCGTCGTGACGACGTCGACCGGACCATCCTCGGCGAGGGCCGCGAGAAGCGGCGTCGTGAGAATGACGTCGCCGAGGAAGCTCGTCTGGATCACCACGGCGGGGCGGCGCGGCGCCACGGTCCGGGGTGGCGAGGGCCGCGGCTCTGTGGCGGGAGCCGGCGGCGAGCGCAGCGCGGTCCCGCCCGCAGCGGGATCGGCCGCGGCTGCGGTGAGGGGCGCTGGATGCCGCGGCATCATAGGCACCGAGCCCACGGCGGCCGCGGTCAGTCCACCTGCAGCACAGCGAGGAACGCTTCCTGGGGAATCTCGACCGTTCCGACCTGCTTCATGCGCTTTTTCCCCTCCTTCTGCTTCTCGAGGAGCTTGCGCTTGCGGGTGATGTCGCCGCCGTAGCATTTCGCCAGCACGTTCTTGCGCAGCGGTTTCACGGTGGTGCGCGCGATGACCTTCGTGCCGATCGCCGCCTGGATAATGACCTCGAAGAGCTGGCGCGGGATCAGCTCCTTGAGCTTGTCCGCGACCTTGCGTCCCCACTCGTACGATTTGTCGCGGTGAATGATGACCGAAAAGGCGTCGACCGGATCGCCGTTGATCAGCATGTCGAGCTTCACGAGATCACTCGCGCGATAGTCGAGCATCTCGTAGTCGAGGCTCGCGTAGCCTCGGCTGATCGTCTTCAGGCGGTCGTAGAAGTCGAGGATGATTTCGGCCAGCGGGAACTCGAAGTCGAACTCGACGCGCTGGGTGTCGACGTAACCCATGTTCTTGTAGATGGCGCGCCGCTCCGTGGCGAGCGTCATGATCGGTCCGATGTACTCGGCCGGGGCGACGATGCGCGCCTTGACGAAGGGCTCCTCGACGCGCCCGACCTCCGATGCCGGCGGCATCCTCGACGGGTTTTCGAGGAGCACCATGACGTTGTCCGCCTTGTAGACCTGGTATTCGACGCTCGGCACCGTCGTCACCAGGTCGAGGTCGAACTCCCGCTGCAAGCGCTCCTGGACGATCTCCATGTGCAGGAGTCCGAGAAAGCCGGCGCGGAACCCGAAACCGAGCGCGGTGGAGGTCTCGGGCTCGTACTGCAGTGAGGCATCGTTGAGCTGCAGCTTCTCCAGCGCGTCCCGCAGGTTCTCGTACTGGTTGGTGTCGGTCGGATAGAGTCCCGCGAAGACCATCGACCGCACCTCGCGATAGCCGGGCAACGCCTGTGTGGCGCGGCGGGTCGCGTCGAAGATCGTGTCGCCCACCCGCGTCTCCTGCACGCGGCGGACGTTGGCGACGACGTAGCCGACCTCGCCGGTCTCGAGTGCCTCGGTCGGCACCTGCCGCAGGCGGTTGCAGCCGACTTCGGTGACTTCGTACCGGTCGCCGCCGGCGCCGAAGGTGATCTGCATGCCGGGGCGCAGGACGCCATCGACGACCCGCACCGAGGGGATGGCTCCGCGATACCGGTCGTAATAGGAGTCGAAGATGAGCGCCCGCAGGGGCCCGTCGGGATCGCCCGAGGGTGGCGGCACGCGCGTGACGATCCGTTCGAGGAGCTCCGTGATCCCGATGCCCTCTTTGGCGCTGACCGCGAGGATGTCCTCGGGCGGGACGCCGAGGAGGTCCGTCAGCTCCTTCCGCCGCCGGTCGGGCTCGGCGCCGGGCAGATCGATCTTGTTGAGGATCGGAATGATCGTGAGTCCGGCGTCGAGCGCGAGGAAGAGATTCGACAACGTCTGCGCCTGGACGCCCTGAGAGGCGTCCACGACGAGGATGGCGCCCTCGCAGGCGGCGAGCGAGCGCGAGACCTCGTAGGTGAAGTCCACGTGGCCGGGCGTGTCGATCAGATTGAGCTCGTACTTCTGGCCGCCGGGCGCCACATAACTCATGCGCACGGCGTTGAGCTTGATCGTGATGCCGCGCTCCCTCTCCAGGTCGAGCGTGTCCAATACCTGGTCCTTCATCTCCCGCTTCTCGATGGTGCCCGTCGCTTCGATCAGGCGGTCGGCGAGCGTCGACTTGCCGTGGTCGATGTGTGCGACGATGCAGAAGTTGCGGATGTGGGCCAGGCGAGTCACGATCGGCCAAATATACGGGGTGGCGTCTGGGCACGACGGTCGCCTACGTTTCCGGACTGGCATGGAAGGGACCACTCGTGCGGATCTATTCGACCCCGCGTCGCTCGCCTCGATGGGACGCATCGAGATCGTCGCGCGATGGGTGGTGGACGGCTTCCTCACCGGGCTCCATCGGTCGCCGCGCAAGGGGTTTTCGGTGGAGTTCGCCGAGCACCGTCCTTACCAGCCTGGCGACGATCTTCGCTACCTGGACTGGAAGATCGCCGCGCGCGCCGACCGCTGGGTGGTCAAGCAGTTCGAGGAAGAGACGAATCTGCGGGCCGCGCTGGTGCTCGATGTCAGCCCCTCGATGGTGTGGCGAGGAGCGCCGGGCCGCCTCACGAAGCTCGCGTACGCGGAGCGATTGACCGCGGCGCTCGCCCTGCTCCTGCTCCGCCAGCGTGACGCGGTGGGTCTCGTGTGCTTCGACGAACGCGTACGCAGCGTGCTCCCGCCGCGGGCGCGAATGACACAGTGGCGGCGGCTCGTGGGCGCGCTCGATCGCGTGCGAGACGGCACGGGTGCCCGGCGCTCCGACGCCGCCGATGCGCTCCTGCAGGCGGCTCGCGTGGTCCGGCGTCCCGGGCTGATCGTACTCATTTCCGACCTGCTGACCGACGTGGCACCCGTGGATCGGGCGGTGCGCGCGCTCCGGGCGGCCGGACACGACGTCGCGGCACTGCACATTCTGGATCCGGCCGAGCGTGAGCTGACGGCATCCGGCGACGCGCTGTTCGTCGATCCGGAGAGCGGACTCGCGGTGCCGGCCGCGGTCGCGGAAGTGCGCGATGCGTACCGCGCGACCGTCGCCGCGGCCCTCGACGAGTGGCGGGCGACGTTTGCGCGGGGCGGAGGCCGGTACGAGACGGTGATGACGGATGCGCCATTCGGCGCCCCGCTCCGCCGGGCGTTCGCGGCGCGACAGGACACCGGCCGCTAGGGCGCGCGAGCAATGGGATTCCTCGCACCGCTGTTCCTTGCGCTCGGCCTCGGAGCGGCCGTTCCGCTCCTCATCCACCTGCTGCGCCGGCGCACGGGAGTCCGCATCGATTTTCCGGCGGCCCGCTACCTCGCGCGCGCGGAGCAGGAGCACAGCCGGCGCCTCAAGCTGCGAAACCTGCTGTTGATGATGCTGCGCGTCGTGGCTGTCGCGTGCATTGCGCTCGCGGCTGCGCAGCCGGTGAGCCGCACGCTGGGCCGGCTCGTGGGCGCGGCACACGCGCCCGCCGCCATCGGGATCGTGCTCGACAACTCGCTCAGCACCTCGGTGATCGCCAATGGGCGCCCCGTCCTGGACGGGCTCAAGGCGATCGCGGCGCGGGCCGCGCGAGGCGCGACCGTGGGAGACCGGGTCTGGCTCGTGACGGCAGACGGCCGCACCCAGGGTGGCACCGCGACTGCCGTGGCGTCGGCCATCGCTCGCACCGAGCCACTGAGCGGCGCTGGTGACCTGCCACGTGCAGCCGCGGCAGCCGCCGGTCTGGTGCGGTCGGCCGCCGTCGCCGACCCGGTCGTCGCGATCGTCACTGACGGACAAGCGACCGCGTGGAGCGGAACGACCGACCTCGGAGGCGTTCGTGTCGTCGTCTACGCGCCCGCAGCGCCGGGTCCCGCCAACCGAGCGGTCGTGGCGGCTGCCGCCCGTCCGGCGCGCTGGACGCCGCGAGGCGAGGTGACCGCGACGGTGCAGGGTACCGTGACACCCGGCGGAAGCGACTCGACCACCTATCGCATTGGCCTGGGCGCGCGGACGCTGGCTCGCGGCACGGTGGCCGTGACACCGATCGGTGACGACCGCAGCGCGCGCGATCGTTCGGCGGGAGGCGTCGGCGCGATCTCGGTCCATGCGGCGCCCCCTGAACGCGGATGGGTGGCGGGCAGCGTCGAGATCGAAGCCGACGAGCTGCGCGGCGACGACGCGCGGTATTTCGCCATGTGGATCGGCGAGCCGCCGGCGGTCGCCGCCGATTCATCTGCCGGCCCGTTCATCCGGAGTGCAGTGGACGCGCTGGTGGCGAGCAATCGGGCGACCACGGACGCGGCACGCGCGGGATCGCGCGCCATCGCCATCGTGGCCGCGGATCGTCTCACCTCGCTGCCCGCGCTCATCGTGCCCCCCTCCGATCCGGTCCGGATCGGCGCCGCCAACCGCGCGCTCGAGCGAGCGGGCGTGCCGTGGCGATTCGGCGCCGCGCAACGCGGCGCGGTGACGATCGACGGCATCGAGCCGGCGCCTTCGGCCGAAGCAGCCGCCGACACCGGTGCGCGCGCGGCGCCGGTCACCGCATCGCTGGAATACCAGATGGTTGCGCAGGGCAGTGCCCCTGCCGACACCCTGGCGCGCGCAGCGAGCGCGCCCTGGGCGGTAGCGGGCCCGGGCTATGTGCTGTTCGCTTCGCCCGTCGACCCGGCATCGACCTCGCTGCCGTTGCGCGCGGTGTTCGTGCCATGGATCGGTGACCTCATTGGCCAGCGGCTGGTTGGCACGGGCGCGGGATTGGGGGGTGCAGGGAATGGCGTGATGGAGGCTGCGCCGGGCGAGACGCTGCATCGGCCGGCCGGCGCGGAGGAGCTGGAGGCGCCCGACGGTACGGTCCGTGTGCTCTCCGGCGCGACGATCGATGCCCCGGTCCGCCCGGGTGTCTATTTCCTCCGGCGTGCGGGCGGACGAGCCGGCGCCCTCGTCATCAACCCGCCGCCTCGCGAGTCGGATCTGACGCGGCTCGCCGCGCCCACGCTCGCCACGCGCTTCCGGGGCCGGTCCGTGCTGGCCGCGACGGACGGCGAGGAATGGGCGCGCGCCGTGTTCGACGCGCACGCCGCGCGTCCGTTGGCGCGGATTTTCCTCGTGGCCGCGCTGGTGGCGCTGCTCGCGGAGAGCCTCCTCACGCGCCGCGCAGTCGTGCGGGCGAGCGGCGGGATCGCCGCAACACGGCGCGCGGCATGATCGGGACAGCGCCAGGCGCCCGGTCCGGCGCGTGCCGGGATGCGTGGTGGGATGCGTGGTGGGGTGCGTGTTGGGATTCTCGCTCGAACATCCGTTAGCCCGCCGCCGTGTCACTCCCCCTCCTGCTTGATGCCATCGAGCGCCTTCCGGCGTTCGAGCAAGTCCTCCGCACGCTTCCTGGCGCGGGGGAGCGGCGCACTGTCAGCGGGCTGCCGGGATCGTCGGCCGCGGTGCTGGTGGCGGCACTCGCGCGGCGCTTGCCCGGCCGTTTTCTGGTCGTCGTGGCGCAGGGAGTGCCTGAGGCAGAGCGGTGGCTCGCCGACCTGCAGTCACTGGCCGCTGACGCGACTGTCGCCCTGTACCCGCCGCGCGAAGGATTCGGGGAGGCCGAACCGCACGCGGAAGTGGCTGGGGAGCGGGTCGAGACACTCGAGCGTGTCGCGCGCGGCGGCGTGCACATCCTGCTGACGACGGCCCGCGCGGTTCTGGAGCGCACGCGGCTGCCTGGCGCCGTCCAGCGCGCGAGGCTGGAGCTTCGGGCCGGCGATTCCTGGCGTCTCGAGGATCTGGCGCGGCATCTCGAGTCGGTGGGGTTCGAGCGCGTCCCGATGGTCGAAGAGGTCGCGCAGTTCAGTGTCCGGGGCGGGATCTTCGACATCTATGGATTCGGCATGGCGGATCCCGTTCGCCTGGAGTTCTGGGGCGACGAAATCTCGGAGTTGCGGCACTTCGACCTCGTGACCCAGCGATCCACACGGGCGGGATCGGTGGCGGTGGTGTTGCCGGTCGATGGGCCGGTCACCGAGGCGACGCCCAGTGCGCTGGCCGACCGCGTGTCGGTCATCGATCTCTGGCCGCCGGATGCCATCGTCTTCACGCCGGCCGGCGCGCACCTCGAGCCGGAACTGCGGCGGACGTGGGATGAGGCTCAGCACCATGGCGAGCTGGCCCGCCGGCGGGGCGAAGACACCCCGCCGCGCGAAGATCTGTATCAATCGCCCGACCGGACGCTGGCGGCGCTGGCGGCCCTCGCCACGCTGGCCGAGGACGAAGGCGCGCAGGCGGCCGCGGATGTGCCATTCCCGCTCCGTCCGCCGGAACCGGTGGATCGCGACATCGCGCGGCTGGGACGCATCGTGCGGGACGGAATTCCGACGCTCATCCTGTGTGACAACGCGGGCCAATGCGAGCGTCTCGATGAGCTGCTGGCCGGCCGGGGACGGGACGGCGGGCCGGGCAATGCGTCGCCCGCGACACTCGCCGTCGGTGTGCTGGACGGCGGATTCGTCGTGCCGCCGACCGGCACCGAGGGTGGCATCCGCGTCCTCACCGACCATGAGATCTTCCGCCGCGAGCGCCGCATTCGGCGGGCGCGCCGCTACGGCGGCGGCGTATCGCTCGAGTCGATCACGGCGCTGCGGAGTGGTGACTACGTCGTGCATCTCGAGCACGGGATCGGGATCTACCGTGGGATCGAGACCATTTTCGTCAAGGAGAGCACGGTCGAAGTGGCGGTGGTCGAGTACGAGGGTGGCGACCGACTCAACGTGCCGCTATACCGCATCGACCAGCTCGAACGGTATCGGGCCGCGGGCGACGTCTCCGCGGACGCGCCGCCGCCGCGACTGCACCGGCTCGGCGGCAAGCGGTGGGCCCAGCAGCGCGATCGCACGCGGGCCGCGATCCAGGAGATGACCGCCGAGCTGCTCGATCTCTACGCGCGGCGGCAGGTGGCGAGCCGGCCGCCGCACGCAAGTGATGCGGCGTGGCAACGGCAGCTCGAATCCTCGTTCCTGTTCGAGGATACACCGGACCAGCGCAAGGCTACGACCGACGTCAAGGCGGACATGGAACGGGTACGCCCAATGGACCGGCTGCTCGTCGGCGACGTCGGCTATGGCAAAACGGAGATCGCCGTGCGCGCCGCGTTCAAGGCGGTACAGTCGGGGCGCCAGGTCGCCGTCCTCGTGCCGACGACGATTCTCGCCGACCAGCACGTCCGGGTATTCGGCGAGCGTGTGGCGGATTTTCCGATCCGTGTCGAAGTCCTCAGCCGGTTTCAGACGCCCAAGGAGCAGCAGGCCATTCTCGCCGATCTCGCGGCCAAGAAGATCGATGTGATCATCGGCACCCACCGGTTGCTGAGCAAGGACGTGCAGTTCGGCGATCTCGGGCTGATCGTGATCGATGAGGAGCACCGGTTCGGCGTGCGGCACAAGGAGCGTCTCAAGCAGCTCCGCCTCGAGATCGACGTGCTGACGCTGACCGCCACTCCGATACCGCGCACGTTGCATCTGTCGCTGGCCGGCCTCCGTGACATGACGCTGATGCAGACGCCGCCGCGCGACCGCTCGCCCGTGCTCACCTTCGTCGAGCCCTGGGACGATGCACTGATCGAGGAGGGTGTGGGGCGCGAGCTGGACCGCGGCGGCCAGGTGTTCTTCGTGCACAATCGTATCGCGACGATCCAGGCGATCGCGGACCACGTCCACGGGCTCGTGCCGCGTGCACGGATCGCGATCGGGCACGGGCAGATGCGCGAACGGGACCTCGAGGACGTCATGCGGCGGTTCGTCAACGGCGAAGTCGACGTGCTCGTCTCGACGATGATCGTCGAATCCGGCCTGGATGTGCCCAACGCCAACACGATGTTCGTAAACCGCGCCGACACGCTCGGACTGGCGCAGTTGTATCAGTTGCGCGGGCGCGTGGGGCGGTCGCACCGGCGGGCGTACTGCTACCTCATGGTGCCGGACAGTGTGGACGAGGAAGCCGAACGCCGGCTGCAGGTGCTCGAGCACCACACGGAGCTCGGGAGCGGATACCGTGTAGCGCTCCGGGACATGGAGCTGCGCGGCGCCGGCAATATCCTCGGGCCGGAGCAGTCGGGCTACGTACAGGCGGTCGGCTTCGACCTGTATCTGCGGATGCTCGATGAGCAGGTGCGCCACCTGCAGAACGTGGCCGGCGGCGCCAAGCCCGTTCCGGCGGATGTGTCGTTCGACGTGCCCGCCTATCTCCCGGATGACTTCGTCCCATCCCAGGAAGCGAAGCTCGACATCTACCGGCGGCTCACGCGAGTAACGGAGGCCGCCGAGATCGACGCGCTGAGCGCCGAAGTTCGCGACCGTTTCGGTGTGCTGCCGCCAGCGGCTGAGGCGTTCTTTGCGCAGGCGTTGCTGCGGTTGATTGGCGCCGCGCTCCGGGTTGAGGGCATCCTGGTGCGCGGTGGGGAGGCGCGTGTTAGCTTTCGCGCCGATGCCGTGCCGCGGATGAAGCCCCTGTCGGCCGCTTTTCACGACGTGCAGTTCCAAATCGAAGTGCGCCGCTCTCATCCGCTCGCTCTCAAGCTCACGCGCCTGGGCGGGGCGGAATTGCCCGGTGGGCTCGTCCGCGCGCTCCGCAGTGTCGCTGCGGTCTGAGCCAGTCGTGCGGGGCGAATCGCTCCGCCGTTCCCTCATCCTCTGATCGATGCCACGTTCTGTCGCTGCCTACGCCCGCGTAACTGCTGCTGCCGTCATGTCAGTGGCTGCCCTCAGCTCGTGCCGCGCCTTTTCGGACGCCATGACCTCCCACGTGGATGTCGTCGCGACGGCCGGCTCCCAGGAGCTGTCGGCGAAGCGCCTCGGCACCCTGCTCGGCGATTCCCGGCTTCCGGTGGACCACGATGTCGTCCGGCAGGTCGCCACGGTGTGGGTCGACTATCAGCTCCTTGCCATGGCGGCGGTCGCGGACGATTCGCTCAACCAGCCGGCGACGGTCGATTCGGCGCTCTGGGCCATGATGAACAACATGCGGGCGAAGAAGTGGTTCGACGAGCTCGCGAAGACATGGGTCGGGGCCGATTCGCTCAAGTATCCCACCGCGTACGCGAATGGCGAGTATCTGGCAGCGCGCCACATCCTGCTGTCCCCGCCGCGCGGCGACACGACCCCGGCGAAAGTCGATTCCGTCCGCCGGAAGGCCGCGGGGCTGCGGGCGCAGGCCACGCCGGCGAACTTCGCGGACCTCGCGCAGAAGAACAGCCAGGACCCTGGCTCCGCGCGCCGCGGCGGCGACCTCGGCGTGTTCCAGAAGGGGCAGATGGTGCCGGCGTTCGAGCAGGCGCTGGTCGCGCTCAAGCCGGGCCAGATCTCGCAGCCGGTGCGCACGCAGTTCGGCTGGCACATCATTTACCGGCCGACGTACGACGAAGTGAAATCCGAGATCAGCCGCGCGGCCGGCGCGCAGGTCACGCAGAAAGCGGAAAGCCTCTACATCGCGAAGCTCGATTCATCGATCCAGTTCAAGATGGCGCCGGGCGGCACGCCGCTCGTCCGCGCCGTCGGCAAGGATCGCGAGGTGCACGTGAACGACCGGTCGCCGATCGCGACCTACAGCGGCGGCGGGGTATTCACCGCGTCGCGTCTCGCGAAGTGGCTCACAATGTTCCCGCCCGGCGCGGGCGCGCAGCTCCTCGCGGCGCCCGACAGCCAGATCCCGCTCATGGTGCGCGGCATTGTGCGGAACGAGGTCATCATCCGCCAGGCGGACAGCGCCAAAGTGACGCTGGATACCGCCGAGACCAACACGCTCCGGCACGGCTACGAGACGGTGATCACCAACGCGTGGACCCAGCTCGGGATCGATCCGCGAGCCCTGGCCGATAGTGCCAAGACGCCCGCACAGCGTGAAGCGATTGCGGCCGCGCACATCGAGTCGTACCTGGACAAGCTCATGAAGATGTCCGTCCGGTACGTGAATATCCCGGCGCCCGTCGACGCGGCGCTGCGGACGAAATACCAAGGGAAGATCAACGACGCCGGGGTCGACCGCGCCTTCGCGCTGGCCAGCAAGCTTCGCAAGTCGTCCGACTCCTCGGCGGCCGCGAGCAGGCCGCCGTCCGCGGTGCCCCTCCCGGGTGAACCGCCGTCGGCCGGCGCCAAGCCCGCGGGTCCCACGGCGCCTCCGTCAGGCCCGCCACCCGGCACGAAACCGTAGTCGTGTCCCGGGGTATGGCGTAGCATGCTGCAGTGGGGCCGAGGCGGTCGCGGGGACCCATCCGCCGGATGGGTCAGACGGGTGTTCTGTGTGGTGGCGCTCGTGACCGTCAGTATGGTCCCGGCGCGGATGGCCGTGGCGCAGGAGACTCAACCGCCGCCGGCGAAGCCACCGGCCGACAGTTCGGCCCCGGGAACACCACGCCCCGCCGCGACCATCGCGGTGCCAGTCACCGCGGGCGTCCGGGAAACCATCAGCGCGGATAGCGTTCCGTCCATGCGGGCGCCGGTGGCGGCCGCCCCGGGTACGGGCACCACCGCCGCAGCTCCGACCGCGGCACCGCCGGTGGCATCGCCGCTGCCGAACGGGGGGACGCTGCCCCTCGATCGCGTCGTGGCGGTCGTCGGCACCGAGCCGGTTCTCTGGAGCACGGTCCTGGAGCGCATCAACGTCGGCCGCGCGCAGGGGACCCTGCAGATCCCGCAAGATTCAGTGGGGCAAGAGCAGCTCGCCCGGAACGTGGCGAACGACCTCATCAATGAAGAACTGCTCGTCCAGAAGGCCAAAGAGCTCAAGGTCGAAGTCACCGACGAGGATGTCGCGCCAGGGGCGGACCAGCGGATGAAGCAGGTCCGGGCCGGGTTCCCCACCGAGGCCGACTACCGGACGGAACTCAAGCGAGCCGGGTTCGGGACGCCGGAGGAATACCGGAAAACTCTCCTCGAGACCGCCAAACGTGCCGAGATGCAGCGCAAGGTGATCGAAAAACTCAAGGAGGACGGCAAGCTGATCCCGGTCGGCGTGAGCGAGGCGGACATCACCAACGCCTTCAACACGAACAAGGCATCGCTTCCTCGCCGGCCGGCGACCGTGACATTCCGCCAGATCGTCGTCGCACCGCGTCCGAGCGCGGCCGCCAAGGCGGCCGCCAAGGCCAAAGCGGATTCCGTCCTCGCGGAGTTGAAGGAGCACGGCTCGAGCGCCGAGGAGTTCGCCGAAGTCGCGAAGCGCGAGTCGATGGACCAGGGAACACGCGAACAGGGCGGCGACCTCGGATGGAATCGCCGCGGCACGATGGTGCTCGAGTTCGACCGATGGATGTTCGCGCTGCCGCCGGGGCAGTTGAGCCCCGTCATCGAGACGGTGTTCGGCTACCACATCATCCGGGTGGACCGGGTCAAGCCGGCCGAGGTGAAGGCGAGTCATATTCTGATTCGCTGGAAGCTCGATTCCGCGCAGGTCGACGCCGCGCGCATGGAGGCCGACAGCGTTCTGGTGGCCTGGAAGGCGGGCGCGAACTTCGACTCCCTCGTGACGCATCACCACGATCCGAACGAGGAGAAGGGAAGCCTGCAGCCGTTCCCGCGGGACTCGCTGCCGCCGTCGTACGCCCAGGCCTTCAAGGGCAAGCAGTCCGGAGACTTCGCCGGCCCCTTCCCGATCGTGGACCGGGGGACGGGCAAGGCGAAGTACGTGGTCGCGCAGGTCATCAACTCGACCAATGGCGGCGACTACACGCAGAGCGATCTCCGCGATCGGATTCGCGCGCAACTGGCCGACGAGCGCGCGATCGCGCGGCTGCTCGACGGCTTGCGAAAAGAGACCTACGTCGCGGTCCGACTCTGAGTCGGCGACCCGCAGCCCGGGTGTGGCGCGCCCCCGGCTCGCGGTCACCCTCGGCGATCCTCGCGGGATCGGTCCGGAACTCGTGTTGGCGGCACTGGCCGATCCGGCCGTTCGCGTGGCGTGCGAACTCGTGGTCGTCGGACCGTCGGGTGCCGGTGTCGCAGTCGACGAGCGCACCGGCGCATGGCTCCGCGAGCGACAGCGCCGCCGCCGCCGGCGCGCGAGCGGGCGCGCCATCGAGCGCGCGGTGGCAGCTGGCGATGAGTGGCGCCGTGCAGGGCATCGTGACGGCGCCGATCGACAAGGCCGCCTTGCTACGCGGGCGGCTACGATTTCCCGGGCCACACGGAGATGCTGGCGTCACTCACGGACAGTCGAGTGTCGATGATGCTGGCCTCCGACACCGCTGCGCGTCGTGCTGGCGACCACGCACCTCGCGCTGCGCGACGTCCCGCGTCGCGGTGACCGCAGGCGACGATCGTGGAGGCCGCGGCGGTCACGCGCGCCGGACCTTGCGCGACTGGTTCGGGATCGCGGAGCCGCGGATCGCGCTGTGCGCGCTCAATCCGCACGCCGGCGACGGCGGGCGGTTCGGCGACGAAGACGACGAGATGCTGGCGCCCGCCGCGCGTGCGGCGGGGATTGCCGGACCGTTCCCGGCCGACACGGTGTTCGTCCGCGCGCATGCGCGGCGAGTTCGATGCCGTGATCGCGCCGTATCACGACGTCGGGATGACGGCGATCAAAGTCGCGTCGTTCGGTCAGGCCGTGAACGTCACGCTCGGCCTTCCGTTTCCGCGCACGTCACCGGATCACGGGACCGCGCTCGACATCGCCGGGCAGTGGTCTGGCCGATCCCGGCAGTTTTGTCACGGCGACCCTCATGTGCGCGCGCATCGCGGAGCGCACTGGCGCCATCGTCCACAGCCACTGACAGGCCCGATGCCGGGTGTTCACCGAGCGCGCGGCGGTCTCGCCGCCGTGGTCATATTGGGCGTGGTCGCCTGCTCCATCCGTCATCCGGGCGAGGTATCGGCACCGGTGCCCGTCTCGGCTCCCAGCGGTGCGCGCGCGCAGGCGGCTCCGCCCGCGACGTCCGCGACGGCCGACACCGCTGCTCGCGTCGCACAGGAACGCATCACGCTGCCTGCCGACTCGTCGCATCCTGCGCGCGATGGTCGCCGAGGGAATGCAGCGGTCGCACGTCGACGCGGACCTAGAGTATCTGTCGGACGTGATCGGGCCGCGACTCACCGGTTCGGCCGGAGTGCGACGAGCGAACACTGGACGCGCGCAGAAGTTTCGCGAATACGGAATGGACAGCGTCTGGACCGAGTCGTGGCGATTCGGGCGATCGTGGGAGCGCGGGCCCGACTGACGCTGGCGCATGGTCGCGCCGCATGCCCGCCAGCTGATCGGGCGCGTCGTGGGCCTGGGCGCCGGGCACCGACGGACCGGAGACCGGCGACGTGGTCTACGTGGACGCGCTCACGCCTGCCGAGTACGAGGCGCGGTTCGCGGTCGTCGGTCCGCGGGAAGTGGGTCATGACGCGGCCGCCTGCCTTCGTGTGGAATCCCGACGGACCAGCGATGACCGCCGCCGACTCCGCGCAGCGCCGACTCGGCCGCCGGGCGTCTGCGCAGGACGAACGTCGACGCACGACCTCGTCGAGTTCCGGCGAGCACTGCCGTTGCTGCTGGCGAACGATGGTGCTCTCGGTCTGCATCGCGACGGCGCGAAGGAGTTCGGGCTGCTGACGATGAGCGGCTCGCCGATCGTCGCTCTTTCCGTTGCCCATGATCGTCATCGCGCCACGAGACCTACACCATGTTCCACCGCCTGCTGGCCGCCGGCGCAGCACGTCACGTTGCGCGCCGACGTCGCCAACAGCCTGAGCGCCGATACCGTCGACGCGCACAACACGGTGGCCGAGCTGCGCGGGACCGACCAACCCGGACGAAGTCGTGCTGGTTGGCGCGCACCTCGACTCGTGGGATCTGGCGACCGGCGACGACCGACAACGGCACGGGCGCGATCGCCGTGCTCGAAGCGGCGCGCATTCTCAAAGCGTCGGGCGTCCATCCGCTGCGCACGATCCGCTTCGTCCTGTTCACCGGCGAGGAGGAGGGTCTCTTCGGATCGCAGGCGTACGCCGAGCAGCACGAGCACCGAGCTCGACAAGTTCCAGGCCGTGCTCGTGCTCGACAACGGGACCGGCCGCATCACGCGGCATGTCGCTGCAGGGGCACGATGAGCTGCGCGACGGCTGGCGCGCGATGCTCGCGCCGCTGCGACGAGCCTCGGCCCGTTCGCGATTCGCTCGCGCGACAAGAGCGGGACCGATCACCTCGTCGTTCGTTCCATATGGCGTCCCGGCGTTCAACTACGATCAGGAGTCGCGGGGCTACAACCACACGCATCACTCGCAGGTCGACACCTACGACTCACGCGGTGACCGGGCGATCTCGCGCAGGCGGCGACGGTCATGGCGGTCAATGCGTACGAGTTGGCGATGATCCCGGAGTTCCTGAACCGCGGCAAGGCCGACGCATCGTCGTCGGTGCTGACAGGCCTCCGGCTGCTCGCCGCGACGACCCGCGGTCAGCTACGGGCGCCGGATCAGACCGATCCGTCGCGTCTACGCATCGTTCGGCCGCTTCGCTGTCCGCGGTGACGTTCGGTGTCGCGGAAGCTCCATCCGCCAGCGATCTCGACGCGCCGTCCGTCCATCTCCCGGACGGTGAACGCCGCGCCGCCGGCCGTCACGCGGTCGCCGATCACCGGCAGACGGCCGAGCGCGCCGAAGATGTAGCCGCCGATCGTCGTGTAGTCCTCGTCCGGGACCGTCGAGCTCGTAGCGGCTCGTTGAGCTCGCCGATGTTCGTGCTGCCCGTCGACGACCAACTCGCCCTCGCGCGTCGTCAGGGGCTGCGGTGCGTCGGCCTCGTCGTACTCGTCGAGGATCTCGCCGACGATCTCCTCGAGCAGGTCCTCCATCGTGACGATGCCGGCCGTACCGCCGTACTCGTCGAGCACGATCGCCATGTGCTCCTTGAGGCGCTTGAAATCGCCGAGCACCGCTTCGACCTCGCGTGAACCGGGGATGACATGCAGCGGGGCGCATGATCGACGCCGGCGTGAACGCCGCCGGCGCGGTCGCGGGCGACCGGCAGCAGGTCCTTCGCCAGCAGGATTCCGATGATGTTGTCGATCGTTTCCGTGTACACCGGGTAGCGCGAAAACCCGCCGTCCGTCGACGATCGCGAGCGTCTCGATCGAGCGTCGCATCGCTGGGAAGCGCGACGATCTCGGTCCGCGGCGTCATGACCTCGCGCGCATTCTTCTCCGAGAACTCGAACACGGCGTCGAGCATGGCCGCGTCGTGCTGCTCGAGCGCGCCGCCTTCCTGCGCCTGCTCGACCAGCAATCGCAGCTCCTCCGGCGGAGTGGACGCTGTCCTCGGCCGATTGCGGCGCTGTCACGTCCGGTCAGGCGGAGCACCGCCTGCGCCGAGCGATTGAGGAGGGCGGTGAACGGGGTGATCAGCCAGGCCCAGCACCATGAGCGGCGGCACGAACCATCGCGCCAGCGCCTCCGGGTGCACGAGGGCGGCGCCCTTGGGCGCCAGCTCGCCGAACACCACGTGGAGGTAGGTGACGGCGGCCAGCGCGACGGCCGCCGCGATCGTAATGCGGAGCGAGAGCTGGATCGCGAACGGCAGGGCGCCCAGTGCGTCGCCGATGATGCCGGAAAACGCCGCCTCGGCGACCCAGCCGAGTCCGAGGCTCGCCAGCGTGACCCCAAGCTGGCTGGCCGACAGCAGTGACGAGAATGTTAGTTGTACCGCGGAGGGCAAGCCCGGCCAATCGATCGCCTTCGGCGGCCCGCGCTTCCAGCCGAGTGCGCCGCGATCGGACTAATGCAAACTCGGCAGCCACGAAGAACCCGTTGAACAGCACGAGCGCGACGATGGCGAGCAAACGGACGAGCACCACGACAAGCTACTAGGCATGGCCGCCTCCCACCACGGCCATAGCCACGACGCGTCACACGATCACCTGATGGGTGTCGGCCACAGCCACGGCCATCCGGGCGGTCCGGGGCACATCCATAGCTCAGGTGAGGTACATGCCAGGGGGCTCCGGATCGCCCTCGCGCTGACCGCGCTGTTCTTCGTCGTCGAAGTCGCCGGCGGGCTCCTCGCCAACTCGCTGGCGCTCCTGGCAGACGCCGGGCACATGCTGACCGACGTCGCGGCGCTCGGGCTCTCCCTGTTCGTGGCCTGGTTCAGCCGGCAGCCGGAGACACCGAGCAAGACCTACGGCTATCTCCGCTGGGAGATACTGGCGGCGTTCCTCAATGGAACCACACTGCTCCTGATCTCGGCCTGGATCATCTCGGAGGCGGTGCTTCGGCTCCGCCATCCCGAACCGGTCGCGAGTGGTCTGATGCTGGGCGTTGCCGCGGCGAGCGTCGCCACCAACCTCACCTCGGCGTGGGTGCTCCACGGCGGGTCGCGGGGCAGCCTCAATCTGCGAGGCGCCTACATCCACGTGCTGGGGGACCTGCTCGGATCGGTTGGCACGGTGGTCGCTGCGCTGCTGGTACGGTTTACCGGGTGGCTGCCTGCCGATCCGATCGCGTCGATCGTCATGACGGTCCTCATCGTCCGCGGGTCGTGGCGGCTCGTCCGCGAGTCGGTGGACATCCTGCTCGAGTCCACGCCCGCGCATCTGTCCACGGGGGCGATCCGTTCACAACTGACGGCGATCCCGGGCATTGAATCCGTGCACGATCTGCACGTGTGGACCGTGACGTCGGGCGTGATCGCCATGAGCGCCCACGCGATCGTGCGGGAGCCGGAGCGGCACCAGCACGTGCTCGAGCACATCCACGACGCGATGCGGCTCTTCGGGATCGATCACGTCACGATCCAGCTCGAGCGCCGTGCGATGCCGGACCGCGAAGCGAACCTGCATCCCTGACACGTCGACCGGCGCGCCCACGGGCATCCCGTGTGGCGTGGCGCCGGTATGCCAGCGGCGGGGCCGCGGCGAAAGGACTCATAGGCCGATAACGGGGCGAACGGTCTCCCGCGGCCGCTGTCCGGAGCGGCCGTTGCGCGCCTCCGGCGCCATGCGTCCTCATGGTGATCAACCGCCCGATTGCTCATCGCTCCCGTGCCATGAACACGGACTTCCGGATCGAGAAAGACAAACGAATCGTCTCCCTACTGATGCTCGGCGGCGAGCAGCTCAGCGGGGAGATGTTCGTGCAGCGCTATTCCCGCTATCACGTGGGCAGCGAGGAAGTGCCGGACGTGCTCAACTCCCCGGAACCGTTCTTTCCGCTCGTCCGGGCCGGCGACACGCTCATGGTGGCCAAGCACCAGGTCCGCGAGATCGAGTTGGTGGACGATAGCGGGCTCGAGGCGGCGGTCGCGCCCGGGGCGAGGGCGGAGGCCGTTGAAGTGACCTTGCGCGACGGCACGGTGCGGTCCGGACGACTCTATCTCGAGATGCCAACTGACCGGCCTCGTCTGCTCGACTATCTCAACCGCTACGCGCAGCGTTTCGTGACGCTGTACAGCGCTGGCGGGATTCGCCTGATCAACCGCGAGTTGATCGAGCGCGTCCGTCCCATGGACTGAGGTCCGACGTCGTGGCCCAGCTCGACCGCTTTCTCTCCGTGATGGTTGCCAACGGAGCCGACTCCATACAGCTCACGGAGCGCGAAGTCGCCACCCTGCAAAAGGACGGCGCCCCCCGGCCCATTACCAAGCAGCCACTCACGGCCCAGCAACTGCTGCTTCTGCTGCGGGAGATCGCGCCGCCGGACGCGGCCCAGCAATTGGCGGCTGGATCGGCGACGACGTTCTCGCTACGCGAACGCCGAGGGCCGGTTCGCGGTAGCCGCATCGCACGCCGACGGCCGGTGGCACGCATCGATCGGGCTGGGCGACGCGAGCAGCGAATCCGCCCCGGCGGTGGAGGCGGCGCCGAGCGAAGCGGTCGAGACTGAAGGTCTGACGGTTGCGCCGGCCCAGAATGGAGCGATGGGCCATGCGGCGCCGGCCGTCCCGCCGGCGAACGGCGGGTCTCCCAATGGTGCGCGGCACAGCGGGCGTGGGGTGCGAATCGATGAGGCGGCGCCGGCGGCTCCCCTCGCCCCCGCGGCTCCTCCGCGACGCGAGAGCCGTCCCGTGGTGGCCCACACGGCCGAGGAGCGTGCCGCCAACGCGCTGGCCATGATGGATGGCCTTCTGAAGGTGCTGGTCGAGAAGAAAGCGTCGGACCTGCATCTCCGTTGCGGCGAATCGCCCCTCATGCGCATCGACGGCGAGATCGTGCGGCTGGAGGGTTACGACGCCATTGAGAACGAACTCATGGAGGCGATGCTCCGCGCGATCATGCCGGGACGCAGCCGCCAGGAGTACGCGGACACGAACGACACCGACTTCGCGTACGAGCTCGAAGGCCTCGCGCGGTTCCGGTGCAATGCTTTGCGGGAGCGCCGCGGCGCCGCGGGCGTCTTCCGGGTCATCCCCACCGAAGTCGTCACCGTCGAGCAGCTCGGGATCCCGGCGGAACTGCAGCAACTGTGTCACCTGAACAAGGGTCTGGTGCTGGTCACCGGACCGACCGGTTCCGGCAAGTCGACGACACTGTGCGCGCTGATCGACCTCGTGAACCGGGTCCGCAAGGATCACGTGATCACGATCGAAGATCCGATCGAGTTCGTGCACCGCAACAAGCAGTGCATGATCACGCAGCGCCAGGTGGGGCAACACACGACGTCGTTCAAGAGCGCGCTTCGGGCAGCCCTGCGAGAGGATCCGGACATCATCCTCGTCGGTGAGCTGCGCGATCTCGAAACCGTGTCGATCGCCATCGAGACCGCCGAGACCGGGCACCTCGTGTTCGGAACACTGCACACATCGACGGCCGCGAGCACGGTGGACCGCGTCATCGATCAGTTCGCGGCGGACCGGCAGGAGCAGATCCGGGTGATGCTGTCGGAGTCGCTCAAGGGCGTCATCGCGCAGACACTGTGCGCCAAGATCGGCGGCGGCCGCGTCGCGGCGCGCGAAGTCCTGCTCTCGGTGCCGGCGATCTCGAACCTGATCCGCGAAGGGAAGACATTCCAGATCCCATCCGTGATCCAGACCTCGCGCCGCCTCGGGATGATCACGCTGACGGATGCGCTGATCGAGTTGGTGAACTCGAACACCGTCGAGCCGCGCGAAGCGTATGCCAAAGCGCTCGACAAAACGGCGATCGTGATGCAGCTCAAGAACCACGGGCACGACGTCAGCTTCGTCGAAGCTCCCGATGGGAACGCCGCTGCACCCGCCAAAGCGGCGCCCGGCGCTCCGGCGGCACGGCCCGCCGCGCCTCAGCGGCCCGCGGCGCGCAAATAGACTGGGTGTGCGGCCCTGGCGCCGGTGTGTCGCCGGCCGGGCCCCTGCCGTTCGCTAGCCTCCGATCCTCTTCAGCGCCTCGCGCCAGGCTCGCTGCGTGGAGTCGAGGGCCAGTCCGTCGCGCAGGTGGGATCTGGCGGACGTCGTGTCGCCGCGCCGCAATTCCAGCTCGACGAGGGCAGTCCGCGTCCGGGCGCCATCCGGCCGGAGCGCCATCGCGCGGGTGAGGAGTCCGAGCGCCAGGGTCGTATCGCGGAGGCGAACGGCGTCGGCGGCGGCCAGGTAGAGAACCGCGGCATTGTGCGGCACCAGATCTACGGCGATCGCGTACTCCCGCTCCGCACCGAGCGGGTCGCCGGCGCGGTCCCGAAGTTCCGCGATCGTGAAGTGTCCCAGATAGCTGGACGGTGAGCGGTCGCGAATCGCCGCGAAGGCGGCTGGGGAGTCCTTCCAGGCGCCAAGGGAGCCGACGGTAAACCAGAGACCAACGGCAGCGATCGCGCCCGCCGCACCCACGGCGACCCATTTTCGGGCGGTCCACGCCGCCAGGATCCCCGCGCCAGCGGCGATCGCGATCGCCACGCTCGGCGAATACAGCGTGCGGTCGGCGAGCACGACGCCACTGCGGACCAGGAGGTTGGAGACCGGAGCGTACGTCAACGCGCCATAGGCGGCGACGAAGCTCCACGGGGCCGGCTTCCGCGCGTGGCGCCAGAGGACGGCGATCGCCGCCACCACGATGGCAGCGCCCAGCGCCACGAGTGCGGGATCCGGGTGAAGGATCAGCGCATTCGGGCGGAGAGTAATCCAGACGCGGGGGCTGAGGGACGAGCATGAGCGACAGCCCGTGTGGGACCGTTGCCAGCGCCAGCAGCCGCCCGTGCCAGCCTCGGGCGAGCTCGAAGGCGTAGTGGGGAGCGTCCCCGGCAAGCGTGCCCAGGATCAGCCAGCGGGCGGCCAGGAGGCATCCCACGCCCGCCGCGCCAGCGCTCGCGAGCCGGAGGGCCAGAACCCGCCGGGCCGCAGCGGTGCGGCCGTCATTCGCCAGGGGTGTGATTGCCGCCGCCCAGACGACGGCGGGTGCGACTACCCCGGTCTCCTTGCTGGCCATGGCGCACGCGGCCAAGCCGAACGCAAGCCACAGGGTAAGACGTTCCCGGCCGGTCCGGACTGTCCCGGCTGGCCCGATGGCCGGTGGCGCGGTAGTGGCGAGGAGCGCGAGCCCCAGGAGGGCCCCACCGCACACGAGCTCCGACCGGCCGACGATGTTGGCGACCGCCTCGGCGTGCACCGGGTGGATCGCGTACCACAGACCGGCGGCGAGTGCGGCCTGCGCGGGCCACCATTGGAGTGCCAGCTTGGCGACGAGTGCCGAGATCCCGGCGTGCCACGCGATGTTGACGGCGTGGAACAGCAACGGTGTGCCATGACCGGCGGTCCACTCGAGACCGAACGATAGGGTCGTGAGGGGCCGGTACAGGTGCCCCACGTCGTACCAATAGGGGCGTCCCAGGGCGGCGACGAGCGTGGACAGGTGGTGGATCGCGGCATTGTTTGCGATGATGACCACGTCGTCGAGCGCAAAACCATTCTCGGAGCGCCGGGAGATAACACAGAACGGCGACGACGGCCGGGACCCAGCCGACCATGCTGGAGCGCCAACCCGGATCTCGGTCCGCGCCCGTCGTGGTCATTGCGGGCCGGTCATTGCAGGCGGGTCATTGAGGGCCGGCCGCGGGTGCGCGGGTGCTTGCGGGGGCAAATTTGCCGAGCATCGTGCGCCACATTCGCTCGCCGGGATCGAGCCGGAGGCCCTCCACGAGCAGTGCATGAGCCATGGCGGTGTCGCCGTGGTGCAGATCGAGCATGATGAGGGCGGTCCGCGCGCGGACGAAATTGGAATCCGCGCCCACGGAGCCGGCCAGCCATCGCGCCGCGGTCGTCGTGTCGCCTGAGCGGAGGGCGTTGATCCCGCCGTGGTACAGCAGCATCGGGTCGTGGGAGAACTGGCCGATCGCGGCGCGGTAATCATTGTGTGCCGCCGCCGTGCGTCCGGACTCGGCCTCCTGGCCAGCCAACAGGTAGGCGCCGCGATAGCTGTCCGGCGCGCGAGCACGCATGGCGGCGACGGCTGCGTGCGTGTCGTGCCACGCCGGGATGCTGGTCTCGGTGAAGAACACCGCCACGGCGGCCACGGCCCCCGCCAGCGCGAGCGGGAGCTTCGCCCGGTGCTGCCAGAGGGCGGCGGTGGCCGCGCCCATCGCGAGCGCGTAGGCCACACTCGGTGAATACATTGTCCGCTCCGCGATCACGACACCGGTGTGGATCACCAGGTTCGACACGGGTGCCACCGTGGCGGCCGCGAAGATGATGACGAACGTCCAGGGACTGGGCTTGCGGGCGTGCAGCATGACGGCGGCGATCGCCCCGGCGACGAGTGCGACGCCACAGAGAATGAGTCCGGCGTCGAGATGGGCGAGCGCCATGTCACTTGGCGAGTAGTCGTTGCGCGGGAGCTGCGGTGCGAGGACGAGGCCGGCGGCGCGCGGTAGTGACGCGAGAGCGAGCAGGACGCCGCGGCCTGCCGACAGTGCGCCGAACGCCGGATGCGGGTCGTCGCCGGCGAGCCCTCCCAGTATCGAGATGCGGACCGCGAGGATCAGCACCACACCGAGCAGTGCGGCCGTAGCGGCACGCCATGCGGCGCGGCGCGCCATGCGGTGCTCGCCGTCGGTGCGGCCGGGATCGCACCCGAACCAGCTCGCCGCCCATACAATGACAGGCGCGGCGACGCCGATTTCCTTCGAGGCCATGGCTGCGGCGGACAGGACACCGATCACGACGAGGCGTCCTGTGTGCGCCTGCGGGTGCCCTGGGGTCTCAGCGTCCCGCGCCGGTGCGGTCTCCAGGACCGTGGCGCCCCCGAGCGCGACGATCGCCACCGCCAGCAACGCGGCGGCGCATATCAGCTCCGAGCGTCCGACCACGTTGGCGACCGCTTCGACGTGCACGGGATGGATCGCAAACCACAAGCCGGCCGCGAACGCGGCGGCGGGCGTCCACCACTGCAGCGCCAGCCGCGCGACCAGCGCGACGACGAGCGCGTTCCACAGGATGTTGGCGGCGTGGAAGGGCACCGGTGAGCCGCCGCCCAGGATCCAGTCGACGGCCAGCGAGAGCGTCGTCAGCGGCCGGTACAGGTGTCCGCTGCTATACCAGTAGGGGATCCGTAACGCGGACGCGAGGGTTGCCCAGTGATGAATGCGGATGTTGGTGACGACGATCACGTCATCGTCGTACGCGAACTGGTTCCGCAGTGACGGCAGGTAGACTGCGATAGCGACCAGCGCGGGCACGCACCAGGTCCACCAGGTGCCGGATGGCTCGGCGCTACTCGCGCCGGACGAGTGCGAAGGCATGGTCACGAATAACGCACGATTGGCGTCGACGTCACTGGGGTCGGCTATATTTCGCGCCTATGCAAATTCGGAATGTCGCGATCATTGCGCACGTCGACCACGGGAAAACGACGCTCGTCGACAAGATGTTGCGTCAGGCCGGCGCATTCCGCGAGAACCAGGTGGTGGAGGAGCGTGTCATGGATTCCAACCCGCTCGAGCGGGAGCGGGGCATCACGATTCTGGCCAAGAATACGTCGGTGCGCTGGCACGGCACGAAGATCAACATCGTGGACACCCCGGGCCACGCGGATTTCGGCGGCGAAGTCGAGCGCATCCTGCGGATGGTGCGACGGCGTGCTGCTGGTCGTCGATGCATTCGATGGGCCGATGCCGCAGACGCGATTCGTGTTGCGCAAGGCGCTCGCGCTGGGCCGCACGCCGATCGTCGTGATCAACAAGATCGACCGTCCGGGCGCGGATCCGATGCGGGTCCACGACGAGGTGCTCGACCTGTTCATCGAGCTGGAGGCGGACGAGGCGCAGCTCGATGCGCCGGTCGTGTATGCGTCGGCGCGCGAGGGAGTGGCGACGATGGATCTCGACGTGCCCGCCGTGGATCTCACGCCGCTGTTCGACGCGATCATCGAGCACGTCCCGCCGCCGACCGGCAACGAGGCGGAACCGTTCCAGATGCTCGTGTCGACGATCGACCACTCGCCGTATCTCGGGCGCCTCGCGATCGGGCGGATCGAGCGGGGCACGGTGCACGTGGGCGACCAGGTGGCGCTGCTCCCGCTGGATCCGACGCAGCCATCGGAACGCTCCCGGGTCACGAAGCTCTACACGTTCGAAGGGCTCGAGCGTGTCGAGGTGCCGTCGGCCGAGGCGGGTGAGATCGTGGCGCTCGCCGGGCTGGAGGGGGTGGAGATCGGCCTCACACTGACGGATCTGGAGCACGCGGAGCGGCTGGAGGGGATCGCCGTGGAGGAGCCGACGATCTCGGTGGACTTCCTCGTGAACAACTCCCCATTTGCCGGGCGAGATGGGAAGTTCGTGACGTCACGCCAGGTGCGCGAGCGGCTCTATCGCGGAGCTGGAGCGAAACGTGGCGCTCCGGGTGGCCGACACCGACTCCACGGACACGTGGACCGTCTCGGGCCGCGGCGAGCTGCATCTCTCGATCCTGATGGAGACCATGCGCCGCGAGGGGTACGAGTTCCAGGTCTCCCGTCCCCGGGTCATCACCAAGCGAGGTGCCGAGCGGGGAGCGGCTGGAGCCGTACGAGGAGTTGTCGATCGACGTGCCCGAGGAGTACCTGGGCGTGGTCATCGAGAAGCTGGGGCCGCGCCGGGCGGAGATGCTGGAGATGAAGAACCCCGGCCAGGGACTGGTGCGGCTGCTGTACCGGATCCCGGCCCGCGGGCTGTTCGGGTACCGGTCGGAGTTCCTGACCGACACGCGGGGCACCGGGATCATGCACCACCGATTCCTCGAATACGGGCCCTGGGCGGGGCCGCTGGCGGGGCGGTCACGGGGGACCCTGGTCTCCATGGAGGGTGGCACGGTCGTCGCATTCGCATTGGCCAATCTGTCCGGAGCGCGGCACGCTGTTCGTGGCGCCGGGGACGCTGGTGTATGAGGGAATGATCGTCGGGGAGAGCGCCCGGCCCGGGGACATGGACGTCAATCCCGACCAAGGAAAAGAAGCTCACGAACATGCGCTCCAAGGCCACCGACGATAACATCCAGCTGGAGCCGCCGCGGGAGTTGACGTTGGAGGGCGCCCTAGAGTATATCGAAGACGATGAGTTGATCGAAGTCACGCCGCGGTCGATCCGGCTGCGGAAGCGGTATCCTGAGCGTGAACGATCGCAAGAAACTGTCGCGGGAAGCCAAGCGAGAACGAGCGTCGCTCTGACGCGTTGAGTTCACATCCCCCTCCACGCCAACTCATCCCTCATTCACGTCCCTGATCACGGCCGGATCTTTGCGGACGTCCGGTGGTACGCACCAGGTTGAGGTGATCTCACCGCGCTCCGCTGGACCGGTCCCGGCGTACGGCGCCCGTCTTGCGATCACCGCCAGTGCGTGACGGCTTCAGTACGGTCTTCGATGTTTCTTGGTTTTCTCACCTTTCATTTTCTGTAACGGAGAGCTCTGCTATGTCGGACCTGTTCGACGCGCCAGCGACGGGCGCGCCACGGGCGGGTGGCGTGAGTGTCGCGGGTGCGGCATCGCGAGATGCAGTGCGGGACGCAGGACTGGGTGCACTATCAGGTGCAGGGGTCATGACGGGGATATCAGATGACGGGGGGACTGGATTCAGCGGGCTGGCTGCGGTCCCGGCCGCTCATTCTGGCTGCCGGCGGTCTTGGTTGGGGGCTCGCCCCGCAGCGTCCCGCCGATGCGGACCCCGAAGACGAGGACGCCGAGGATCTGGATGACGACCTCGATGATGATGACGACGAGGACGATGATCTGGATGATCTGGACGACGATGACGACGACGATGAGGACGACGACTTCGATGATGACGATGACGATCTCGACGACGACCTCGACGATGATCTCGTGGACCTCGATGACGAGTACGACAACGATGATGACGACGACCGGGCGCCCGGACGGCCGGATTACGAGAGTGAATAGGCATAGACCGGGGGCGGCCCGGGCGTGACGATGTTTGGCGACCGGGTACGAGAGGCCCGGCAACGGGTACGGACCCCTGGAGGCGCGCGCCTCACGCAGGGCGACCTCGCGATCGCCGTGGGTGTCGAGCGGAACACCGTGAGCCGCTGGGAAAACAGCGGGGTGCGGCCGAAGGATCCGCACGTCGTGCGCCGGCTGGCCGCGGCGCTCCGCGTGCCGATGGAGTGGCTGTTCGAAGACGATGCGGCGGATGTCCCGGAGTCCTGGCCCGGCGTCGAGCGCGAGGTTCGCGGGGCGGCGGCGGTCAGGGAAGGGATGGCACCGCGGCAGCAGTACACCGCGGGCTACGCGGCAGCGTATGCGGCCCCCTACGCGGGACCCGACGCCCTCGGCCAGCGCATCTCACCGATGGCGTACGCCGTCATCCACGACTACGTGGCGCGCCTGGAGCAGGCGGGCCTGGCGCCGGACGAAGCCGCGGAGGCTGGCCGATTGCTGGTACACAGTGCCTGCCACCGCCTGAGGCCGGGCGATCCCAGGACGCGGGCGCTGGATGTCGTGCTCGCCGACATCGAAGCGATGTGGTCGTTCGTCACGGCGGTCCTGCGCGCGGAAGGCCGGGACATCTAAGTCCCTGGCTGCTGCCCTCGATCTCGCGTGCGCAATTTTGATGGCCGAGTGAAGTGGTCTCAAAACCAAGCGGCGCACCGCGTGGATGCGCCGCATCGTACAACCGCTTAAAGTCGTCGTGCGTTGCTATCATGGGCCTGGGACGAGTTGAACGTCCGACCTCACGCTTATCAGGCGTGCGCTCTAACCACCTGAGCTACAGGCCCCGCCGAGCTGCATAGAGGTGGCAACGTAATGGAGCGGGGGGGCCCGGCGCAATTTCAGCTCTACCCTCTCAACACCGATCGCCAACGCGCAACGCGCTCCAGTGCCGGAGTGATGAGGAGAAGCCCACCGGGCACTCTCCCAATGCCTACAACGGCCTCACTCGATCATCCGGCGCGTTTCGATATGGCCGCCGTATCGCAGGTGCGGGGAGCTTTCGGCGATACGTCTGGCTTCCGAGTCGTTCGCCGCACGGAAGATGAACATTCCGGTGATCGGCCCCGGCCCGCCGAGACGGGCCTCACGCTCCATAGTGTGTCCCGCCGCCTCGATGCTGTCGGCCCACCTGGCATACTCGGCCACGCGCTCCATCTCGTGCCCGGGTGGTGGCCCGCGATACGTGGAGTCCTGGTATAGCAGCATCACGTACGGATCACCGTGCGGCGTGGGCCGTCGCACGACCCACCAGGACAGTATCGTCGCGAACACGACGATGGCCGCGGCCGAGACGATCCAGGTGCGTCCCCACGAGCGGCCCCTCGCCTCACGAGCCCTCGCGACGGGTCCGATATCGCCCGAGGCGACGAGCGACCGCACCACGCGCTCCTCGAGCGCCGCACCGGGATCACGCTCACGTGGCAGCGCGGCGAGGCCGGCGCGGAGGTCCGGCGGCACGAATTCGTCTCGATCCGTCATGGCCGGCCTTCCGCGAACAGTGACGTGCGGAGCAGCGCCCGCGCCCGGGTGAGCTGGCTCTTCGACGTGCCCGTTGCGATCTCGAGCATCTGGGCGATCTCGCGGTGCTTGTAGCCGTACACGTCGTGTAGCACAAACACATCACGCGCCCCGGCAGGCAGCCCGGCGATCGCCCGTTCGATGTCCACCGGGGGGCCATCACCGGCGGCGGCCGCCGGAGTCTCACCGTCCACCAGATCCACCATGCGCCAACTGCTGCGAACCCGTTCGCGCCGCACATTCACGAGCAGCCCACAGAGCCAGGTGCGAAGCGCCGACTCGGCGCGGAACGACGACAGCACCCGCACGGCGCGCACCCAACACTCCTGCACCAGATCTTCCGCCTCGGCTTGATCGCCACCAGCCAAGCGCATCGCCATGGCGTAAAGGGCAGGGGTGTGCGCCTTGTACAGTGCGCGAAACGCATCCTCCCCGCGCGAGCGGAGAAAGCTCCGAACGAGAGCGAGGTCGGTCTTCAGAGATCCGCCGCCGGCTACTGCGTCGTCACGGGATCCACGAAGCCCGGCGTGACCACGACGAGCGCCGAGAGCGCCGTACCGGCGTTGACGGTGCCCGGGACGTGCGGGTCAGGAGTGTTCACCAGTCCCAAATCCTCATCGCGCATGAAGGGATAGAAGACCATCACGTGCGGCATCCATTTGCCAATGGCTTTGCCGCTGGGATCGGTCAATGCTTGCATGGAGGACATCATGTACACCAGGGCTGGCCGCTTGGGCCCATGAAACTTGCCCGTCGCCAACCCGTCCGAGATCGCCTTTTCGATCTCGGGTCCTGACCGGCCGGCGAGACGTTGTTCGGTGCGGAAGCGATCAACGGCCAGCACCGTCGCATCGGCCTCGGCGTCGCCGCACTGGGGCTCGATCGACGCCGGGCCAGTCCGGGTCACCATGCAGGACATGACAGAGTGCCCTGGGTCAGCCACGACAAAGTGGTCGTGATCGAGGACATAGATCCGGGCATCCTTGGTGATTTCCGGAGGAGCGGCACTCCGCGCGAGGCGAATCTCGTCTGTACGCGACAACGTGGACGGCGTCTGGGCGGCGGCGCAAACGGGGATGAGGATGGCCAGGGAGAGCCAGGACCGCATGATCGGCACCTTTTCGTTGGGGGTGCGAGTGAGTGGCGCTCCCGCGGCGATAGGTTGGAATCGCACCCGACGGCTAGCCGCAACGAGAGAGAGGAGAGAGAATGGCAGGATCGCCTTCTCTCCCCTCTCTCGCTTACAGCCCTGCTTCGGCTTCCGGCCCGATCTCGTTCCGTTATTTCCCGCCAGTGACTACTGGCACTGCGGAGCGATGCTGCCGTTCCGGGCGTCGCTCTCGCCCTGCGGGATCGCGACCACGGACGTCTGGAAGTCCTTGTTGACACCCGCCAGGTGTGCCGCGTTTCCGTCAGGGCCGCCGGTGGCGGACCACGTCGTGTCGCGGGCCTTGACCAGGTTCAGATCGCGAAGCGCGTCCAGCCGGTCGCCGAGGGCCTCGCTCATCGTCGAGACCCGCTGCTCGGCCAGAATGAAATTGCGCGCGTGCACGTAATCCGCCGACACCGTGGCGGCGGGCAGGCCGCCGACATTGGTGCGCACCGCGTTGGCCAGTGCGATCGCCGTCGCGAAATCTCCGAGCGCGAGGTGCGCGCGGGCGAGCAGCAACTGCAGCTCGACGTTGCGGACCAACGGGATCGGCTCGCTGCCACTGATGTTGTTGACGTAGTGCCACGTCGACCCGATGTCCGCGCCGACCGACGTCGGTCCGGCGCCCTCCCCGAACTTCGCCGTGAACCGCAAGTCGGTCGTGTCGATATCGTTGAGGGCGTCGAACAGGACCCACATCGCCGCCGCGTTGGTGTTGATCGGGTTCTGAACGTCGTTCGACGTGGTGCTGAACACGTGGAAGACACCCAGATCGTTGGCCGCCACCGCTTCCGACGAGCTCAGGGCGCTACTGAAGATCGGTGCCGCGCCCGTGATGTCGGTGACGGCCGAGTCGATCTGGGAGAGATTCGGCGTTCCCACCGTCAATGTGTCGGTCGGCCGCCCGGTGGAATACGCGAACTCGATGCGCGCCTTGCCCCGAAGCGCCCGGGTCAGCCCCAGGAACGATCCGGCGTTGGCGCTCACCAGGGCAAATCCTGGCGGCATGGTGAACGGGAACGTCGCGGACGCGCCAGCGACGGTCAGGCTGTCGCTCGCGGAGTCGAGCATGGCCACGATCTGTGACCACACGTCCTTGTTGCACAGGATCGGCGCCACCGGCTGGCTGGCGGGCCGTCCCACCTCATTGATCGGCACGCCAAGCGTGTCCCGCGTCTGGGCGATGTACATGTAATACATCGCCTTGAGCGTCTCCATCGCGCCGAACAACGCTTCCCGTTGGGCGGCGGGCATGGGGCCGGAACCCGACGGCGTCGTCACGGTGATCGCGCCAACGTTGCCGATGATCGTGTCGATGCCTTCGATGGCATTGAAGTAGAAGTCCCACACGCCAGGGCCCATAAACACATCGCCGGGGCCCGCGAACGATTCGCCGGTCGTGACCGACACGAATCGCTGTTCCGACGCGGTGAAGTACGCGCTATTCCGCGCCATCCCTTCCATGAACAGGTTGTAGTTGCCGATGTCCGTGCGGACACCGTCGAACGCGCCGGTCACCTCGCTCTGGAGCGCGGCGGCCGTGTGCGGAAATCCGTTCAGCGCATTGAAGTTCGGAACGGTGGGGTTGCTGCAGGCCGCGACCAGCGCGGCCATAGTCACCCCGAGCGCCAGCGCGCCGTGGCGCCGGCCGAGCCGCGAGCGCATACGCGATTGCAATTGCGCGTGCGACGCGGCGTGCGGGCCCGTGATATCGCGATATGTGGTCATGTCAGAGGCCCAGATCGATGGAGAAGAAGAAGCTGCGAGTCGGCGGATACGGTGTGACGTCCTGCCCGCGGCCGACGAGCTGGTTGCTGAAGTTGCTGACATTGGGATCCAGTCCCGGATACTTGGTCCAGGTCACGAGATTGCGGCCCGACGCACTCAGGCTCGCCGTGCGCACCAGGCCACGGGCCACGTGGTCGAGCAGGCTCCCCGGCAGGTCATACCGGAGTGTGAGCTCGCGGAGCTTCAGATAGTCCCCATTGTAGAGGTACGGCGTGAGACCCTGCGACTCGGCCGCGGTCCGTGCATTGGTGCCCGCCGTGTCCTGCAGGTTGTGCCCACCGTCGAAGTACTGCTCCGTCAGGTCCGAGACCTTGAACCCGCGGCGCATGTCGAAGAAGCTGTGCAGGTGGAACCGGCCGTAGTTGAAGTCGTTGCTGAACCCCATCGTGAACGCGGGGTTCGCATCACCCAGCGCGGTGAGCGTCGGCACGCCGTTGACCAGTGTCTGGCCCCAGAACGCGGACGGTGATGCGCCGGCCTGAATGCGGTAGCCGCCGAAGGGGCTGAAGCCGAAGGCGGTGAAGCCGGGCGTGAACGCGGGCACCGGGATGCTGTTCACGACCGCCTGATTGCGGGCGAAGTTCTCGCCTGTGACCCAGGTGAACTTCCCGATCGTGATCGGCGTCGCCGCCAGCTGCAGCTCGATACCCTGGTTGGTGATCTCGCCGCCGTTGATCCACTGCTGGTCGTAGCCCCGCGACGGGAGCGCCTGGGACTGCAGCAGCAGGTCGGTGATGCGTTTCTGGTATCCCGTCGCGTTGAACGTCAGCTTGCCCTTGAACAGCGTGATATCCACGCCACCTTCGAAATCGGTGTTCGTTTCCGGCGTGATGCCCGGGGCACCGGCTACGAGCCCGGGCTTGATGCCGAGCGAACCGGAGTACCCGCGCAGGGAGTCGGCGTTGAACTTGACGCCGTAGTTCGGCACGGTGCCGGACACGCCGTACGCACCGCGCAGCTTGATCTCGTCCACGGCCTTGAACGGGTTCGTGAAGCGGTACGAGACCGAGGCCTTCGGATACGGATAGTAGCGATTCACGCCACCGTCATTGGTGCTCGCCTCGGCGTTGATTCCGCCCGTCACCGCCAACCGCTCGTTGAACAGGAGCAACTGTTCCTGGCCGTAGAAGCCCTGGTTGATCGTGTTCTGCTGTGAGTAAAAGCTCGTTTGCACGACGCCGTACTGCTGGTTGGCGAGCCCGCTCACGAGGTTCTGCGAAACGATGTCCGGCAGATAGAGCGCGTTCTGATCGTGCGTCAGGCCGACGGACGACGTGGCCGACACGCCGCGGATGCCGGTGAAGACGTGGACGACGCTGAACGAGTAGTTCGCCAACTGGTTCGTCGCCGACTGATAGGTGGACGTGCCCGGGAACGCGCTCAGCGGCGACGTCTCGACCTGCAGGTCGGGCGGTGCGTAGAACTGGTCTTTCTGAATGGCGTAGTCCGCACCGGCCTGGAAAATGAACTCGAGGCTCTGCGACCGGGTCGTGACCGGCTTGAAGTCGACGTTGCCGCCGGCGGTGATGCGGTTCACGTTCTCCGGCGTCAGAATCCGGCGCGCGTCATCGAATGCGTTCGCGACACCGTACGGATTGCGGACGAAGGACCCATCCGCGTTCTGCTTGTTCATGTCGAAGTACGACGGGGTATACGAGATGTTGTCCATCCCGGCGATACCCAGATTGTCGTTGCCGTTGACGCCTCGCCGGGCGAGCGACGCGGCGTACGCGACGTTGGCCGAAGCGGTGAGCGTCGACGCAATGTGCTGGACGATGTTGGTGCGGATCGACTGCTTCTGGTAGCCGGTGTTGACCTCCGCGCCGTTGTCGTACTTGGTCAGCCCGGACACGAAGTACTCGGTCGAGGGCAGAGCACCGCTGACGCTGAGATCCGTCTCGTACGATGGTCCCTGCTGGCCGTAGAGTTGGTGCTGGAAGTCGCAGAAACCGCCGCACTCATTGTAGTTCTGCGTCACCTCGGCCGCCGTGAGCTGGTTGCCACGGCTGATGTTGTCGGCCTGAGCCTGCGCGAGGCTGAAACTGCCGCACGGGCAACGTGTTGCTGAGATCGTACGTGCCGACGCGCTGGGTGAAGCTGTACACCGGCTTGCCGGACGCCCCGTGCTTGGTCGTAATGAGAATCACGCCGGCTGCCCCTTTGCTGCCGTAGATCGCGGACGCGGCGGACCCTTCGAGGAACTGCATCGATTCGATATCCGCCGGATTGATGTCGGCGATACGATTCGTCTCCTGGTCCTGCGGCGAGGGACCGTTGCCCGAGGTGTTGCCGGCCGCGCCCGAGACCGAGTTCAGTCCCGACGGGATCGACGCGTTGCTCATGATGACCCCGTCGATCACGTACAGCGGCTGGCCGGCCGCCGTCGCATAGATCGACGTCGTGCCGCGGACCTGCACCTGCAGTCCGCCGCCCGGCGCACCCGAGTTGTCACTGATCAACGCGCCCGGCACCTTGCCTTCGAGCGCGTTCTCGATCGTTGGCGCCGGTACCGACGTGATCGACCCGGCCATGATCACCGGGTCCTGCGTCGCCGCGTTCTTGGACGAGATCTGCGTGCCCACGCCCGTGATCACCTGCTGGTCGAGGTGCAGCACGTCGCGCAGCAGCTCCACGGTCACGTCATTGTTGGCGTCGGCCACCTTGACGATGGACGACCGGTATCCGATGCGCCGCACCGACAGGCTCGCGCCGGACGGCACGCGAAGGGTGAACGTGCCGCTGTCGGACGTGATGGTGCCGATCGTCGTGCCGGTCAGGATCACCTGCGCCGCGGCCAGCGGCTGGTGGTCAGCCGAATCGACGATTCGGCCCGTGATCCGTCGGGTCGTGTTTTGGGCTGACGCCTGCACTGCGACGACGAGCGTCAGCAGCGACACGGCGGCGCCAATGAGCCAGCGAGCTCTCACTCCTCTCCTCCATTGGGACCATGGACGCAGGGGCTGCGTCGGTGGGCGACATGCGGCGGCACCGGTAATGGCATGACGCCCCGGTGCCGCCGATCGGCCAACTGCGAACAGCGGCGCTGCGCTCACGCGCACGCGCCGGTATCGCGGGCGTTACAGTAGAGATACGTTGGCGCTGGCGCTTGCATCAGCGCGCGCTCTGTTGAATCGGACTGACCTGTCCGATCTCGGACAGTGTCGCAGCGGCCGGGTCGCGGCGACCGTGTCGCGGCAACTGTCGGGCGATCGCCGGCGCTCAGCGGATCTGCGACCGCCGGTATTCGGACGGCGTGATGCCGAATCCTCGCTTGAACTCGCGAGAGAAGTGCGCCTGATCCGCGAAGCCCGCGGACAAGGCCACGTCCACCAGCGCACGGCTGCCCCGCACCTGTTGCCGCGCCCAGTTGAGCCGCCGGAGCCGGGCGTAGGCCCCCGGGGTGCATCCGAACGCGGACCGGAAGCTGCGGGCGAAGTAGGCGGGATGCACTCCCGCGCCGACCGCGAGCTCCCGAATCGTCGGCGGCGACGTGAAGTTGGCGTCGAGCTGCTCGGCGGCACGCGCCACCCACGGCGGTGGCATCCGCACGCCTCGCCCGCGATCCGCCCGCAACGCCTCGGCCGTCAGCATGAGGAGGATGCCCTCGACGACGAGCGCCGACGTCACATCCCAGGACTGCGCTTCCCGCCGCAACTGCAGCGCCAGCCCCGAGACCAGTTCGCCGCTCAACGTCACCCACTCGGGATCGCGGGCGCCGCCGAGCCGCCCCTCCGACCAGTCGCGGCCCGAGTTGGACGATGAAGCAGCGCGCACCACGCCCGCCGATCTCGTCCCGGTGATTGATGCCGGGCGGGTTGAAGATGACCGTCCCGGGCGCACAGGGACGCGCCCGTCCCTGTGAGTACTCGGTGAGCGACCCGCTCAGGACAAAGAAGAAGTACGGGAGTTCGTGCGTATGCCGCGCCAACCGTGCGCGCGGCGCATACTGGGCCTCGACGAACTGGAGGTCGTGCGTCTGCCGCACGATTTCGGCCCGGCCGTGGAACTCGCCATCTCCCGAGTGCTCGGTCATCGTTCTCCAGGCAAATCCAGAGCTTCCCGACCGATCACCTGCTGCGGCATACCCTGCGGTGTTCGCTGGCCGGCGTAACGCTGCGATTGCGACAGGCTGAACCTACACAGCCCGGGAAAAAACAGAAATAAAGAAAAGATTAAGATTGAATCGCCTGCACCTGCGACCCAGTGCTGGCGAAGGCTCGTGGCGCACGTAAGTCACAGCAGGTGAACGCGCAGTTTGCTCTCAGCGATGGGACCCATCCCAATTTCCGGGACTCGGTCCCTTGCTCGTGGAGCCTGGGCCGGTTTACGTCCTCCGTCACCGGATTCACCTCAACCCGAGGGCGACGTGGCCGAGCATCGGATCGAACGGGGACAGGTCCACTACAAGTGGGACAACGCGCAGCGGCCAGTGGTTGAGATCGCGTCGGGCGACGTCGTGCACTGCGAGACCGACGAGGTCACTGACGGACAGGTGCGCCCCGGTGCGCCCGCGTCGGCACTCGGCGCCATCGATTTCTCGCGACTCTATCCTCTCGCCGGCCCGATCTTTGTCCGCGGTGCGGAACCGGGCGATACCCTGCAGATCGACATCCTGAGTCTCGAGACGCTGGACTGGGGATGGGCCGGGCTGATTCCCGGTCTCGGCCTGCTCGCCGAGGACTTCCCCGACCCGTATCTCCGCCACTTCGACCTGTCGAACGGCCGGGATACCGCGATGCGTGAGGACATCCGGATCCCGATCGCGCCGTTCTGCGGAACGATGGGCGTGGCGACGGACGAACCCGGCCAGCACGATGTGCTCCCGCCCACGAAGGGCGGCGGTAACATTGATACGCGGCATCTCGTCGCGGGATCGACGCTCTACCTGCCGGTGTTCGTGCGGGGCGCGCTGTTCTCGGCCGGCGACTGCCACGCCGCGCAGGGCGACGGCGAAGTCTGCGTGACCGGGATCGAATCGCCGATGCGTTTCAGTTTGCGCTTCACGGTGATCAAGCGCGGCGGCATGCGCCCGTGGCGGTATCACTTCCGTACCGCACCCGGCTCACTGCAGCCGCGGTCGGACCGCCTGGGCTACTACGCCGCGAGCGCGCTGGGTCCCGATCTCATGACCAACGCGAAGAATGCGGTTCGCGAGCTGGTCACGTGGCTCGGCACCGAACACCGGCTCGCTCCGGCCGACGCCTATGTCCTCTGTAGCCTGGCGGCCGATCTCAAGATCTCGCAGATCGTGGACCAGCCCAACTGGGGCGTCTCGGCGTATCTGCCACTGTCGCTGTTCGGGCAGTAGCACTCGGCCCGGCATTGCCGGCCGCGGGCATCATCGCTGCCGGCCGCCGGAGATCGTGACGACCGTGATGGCCGCGGCGGCTGCGCAGAGGCCGGCGCTGATCCACGCCGCCCGTTCGAATCCGGCGGTGAACGCGGGTCCAGTGAGTTTCTCGAGGCCGCCGAGCCCCGCGGCGAGCGGCAATGCCGCCGTGGCAATGAGTCCCGCGAGACGGGCAACGGCGTTGTTGACGCCCGACGCAATGCCGGCGTCCCGCTGGTCGAGCGCGCCCAGGACGGCCGTGGTAAGCGGCGCCACGAATGCTGCCAGGCCAAGCCCGAAGACGGTTGCCGCGGGGAAAACGGTCGCCAGGTATGACGCTCCCGGCACGACCCGGGTGAAGAGGACCATCCCGGCGGCGGTCACGAGGGCGCCGGCCGCCATCGGCAGTCGCGGGCCGATGCGGGCGCTCAAGCGGCCGGCCGCCGGCGACAGCGCCAGCATGCAAATGTTCGCTGGCAGCAACGCGGCGCCCGCAGCGAGTGCGCTGTACCCGAGGTTGGACTGAAGCTGCGGCATGAGCAGAAACAGCAGGGCGTTGAGAGCCGCGTAGACCAGCACCGTGATGACGTTCGCGCCGGTGAACTGGCGGGACCGGAACACCGCGAGTGGCAGCAGTGGTTGCGCTCCGCGGCGGGCGACGCGGTCCTCGATGACCACAAACGCACCGAGCAGGATCGCGCCCCCGATCCCCGCGGCCAGCACGCCCGGGCTCCCGAACCCGCGATGCGGCCCGTCGATGAGCGCCCCGATGGTTCCACCGAGGCCGAGCGTGACGAGGATCGCGCCCGCGTAATCCACATGACCCGCCGCCCTGGCGGCGCGATCCTTTCCTGCGGGCGCCTCATTCGGTCCCGTCTCGTGCCGTGCGATGATCCCAGCGGCTGCCAGCGCGAGAAGGACGACACCCGCGAACACCCAGCGCCAGGATGCCACATCCACGATCCATCCGCCGAGCAAGGGGCCCGCCGCCGTGGACACGGCCGACCACGCGGACCACTGGCCAATGGCTTCACCGCGCTCATCGCCCTGAAAGGCGGATTCGAGCATCGCGAGGCTGTTCGGCACGACCAGCGCGCCCGCGGCGCCCTGGACGACGCGGAGCAGGACGAGGGAGATGATGCCCGGCGCGACGGCACAGCCGGCCGACGTCACAGCGAACGCCACGCACCCGCCCGCAAACACTCTGGGGCGCCGAAAGCGGTCTCCGAGCGCGCCCCCCAGGAGCATGAGCGCCGTGAGCGTCAACAGGTAGCCGTTGAGCACCCACTGGAGTCCCTCGACGCCGAGGCCGAAGTCTCGCGCGATCGCGGGCAGTGCGACGTTGACCGTCGTGCCTTCGAGAAACACCGCCCCCGAGGCGGCGATCGATGCGGCGACGATCCACCGGCCACGGGAGGAGTGCAGCCCGCGCACCTGCCCGCCCGCCGCCCCGCGATTCTTCCGGCGCCCCTGCGGTGTCATCAGCGAATACTATCCCGTCCCGGGCTAGCCGAGCAGGGCATGCGCACGTCCAGAGCCTGGCCCGAATCGCCCCCGATACTCCCGTCGAGCAGGGGCATTTTCGCCGGCCGAATCGCGACCGGAAGGCGACGGGAACGGCGAGTTGGGGGGCGGCGGGCGTCCCGTGACCATTGCCCATGCTACGACGTCGATGTATTTGTAGTGACGTCGTTGTATCCCCTCGCAGGCAATCAGCGTTGCCCCACACCCGATGCACCTGGAGATCGTGATATGAGCCGCCGGAATCCCGTCTGGTCGTTGGCTTCTGCTTCCGTAGTGGGTGTCGCCGCACTCGTCGCCGCTGGGTGCTCCCACAAACAACCGCCGGCGCCCGCCCCGGCGCCGCAGGCCGCGCCGGCACCCGCCCAGGCCCCCGGTCCGAATCAGGACTCTTTGGCGGCGGCGCAGCGCCGGGCCGCGGATCTCGCGCGCGCGAACGCTCTGGCCGCGGCCCGGGCGGCGCTCACGGCACCGGTGTACTTCGACTACGAGAAAGCGGAGCTGACCGCGCAGGCGACGGCTGCGCTCGACGCGAAGATTCCGGTCCTGAACGCCAATACGGGAGTGCGCATCCGCATTGCGGGCAACTGTGACGCTCGCGGATCGGACGAGTACAATCTCGCGCTCGGCCAGCGCCGCGCCGCGGCGGCGAAACGGTATTTGTCCGACCACGGCGTCGATGCCAGCCGGATCGACATCATTAGCTATGGACGGGAGCGCCCTGCCGTCGAAGGGGACAGCGAAGACGCGTACGCGAAGAACCGTCGCGACGAGTTCGAGATCACGGCGGGCGCCGACAACATCAAGCCCGCGTAACCACCGGCTGTTTTTGGGGGCGGGCGTGGCCGGGATGGGCCGCGTCCGCCGCCAGGATACGCGCCGAGTGTCCGTGGCCATGCCGCGACTCCACAGCGACGGGTCCCGCGAGACCATTGAAGCCGCCGTGCTGCAGCGCTTGCGCGCTCTCGTCGGAGGTCTGGGCCAGTCCGCGCGGGCCATTGAGGAGCGCACCGGCGTTACCAACGCCCAACTCTTCCTCCTGCAGCAACTGGCGGCGGGTGACGGGTCGTCGGTCCGCGACCTCGCCGCGCGCGCCCACACCGGCCAAAGTGCCGTCTCAGCAATCGTCGGCCGGCTCGTGACGCGCCGCCTGGTGCGGCGGGCGCGCTCGCCGGTGGATCGGCGCAGCGTGGTGCTGACGCTGACCGAATCGGGCCGGGCGCTGGTGCGCCGGGCGCCCGAGCCGCCGACAACCCGCCTGCTGCGCGCGATCGCCGACCTCGACGCCCGGGAACTCCGCGCGCTCGTGCGCGGATTGGCCGGGCTCAGCCGATCGATGCGGCTCCCGGATCAGGCCAGCGCGATGCTATTCGAGGATCCCGCGCAGCGGCGCGCGGTCAGACACACCGCGCGCCGCACTATGTCGTGACCGGCTATCGCCGGCGGGGGCCAGGGTGAGCCCGACCGTCGCTACGACGGCGGCGGAGCCACACCGGCGCGCTCGAGAAAGTGCCGGACCTGCATGACTTCCTCGACGCTGTTCAGATCCTTATGCCGCGGGCGGTGGAGCACCGCCTCCTGGTCGTTTATTCGTGCGGTCAGCCTGCCATTGGGGCGCTCCTCGACAGTACCGAGTGCCGACAGCAGCCGGACGAGGTGACGCCAATCAAGGTTGTGCGAAACGGGATGCTGGAAGATCGTGCGGAGGGTCGTCTCGTGCTTGCCGTTCAGGTGGGGCGTGGGCATGTCGGCCTCAGGCGAGAAACGGTGGAATCAGATACGGCGCGGTACCGGCGAATGGGACGACGTGCGCTACCGCTGGTACTGCACTACTGGCAGTCACGAACGGAGGGTGGCCGGCGCCGCGCCTGAAGGTGCGGTGTTATCGTCGCAAACGCCGTTCCCCGGCGCACGTGCCCGATGAGACAGTCTGACACGGCATGCCGCAGGGCACGGGATACGAGACACTCCGACAAGACACTCTATGGTAGGCGGCTAGGTGGCGCATTACCTGGCACGAGCTTGCGGGCCGGTGCGGCCATTGTCCAGAGCCACTCGCCTCCTGAACGCAGTACGGTGCCGGACGGTTGGTCCGACTCGTTTTTTCGGGCGTGCCATCACGCCGTCAGCGCCACGCACACCGGTCATGCCGCTGACCGGGCGGGCCACGATGGTGTTCCGCGGGCGGCTGACTATCGACCGGATTCCGGCGGGCCGGATGCCGGCGCGAATTGCACAGACCCATCGGTGGCCCGAGTCACCGTCCCCGCGTACGCGCCCAGGAGCTCGCGATCCCACCATTGGCCGGTCCGCCGCCGCGTTTTGAGGTCGGTGAACCAGTACCGCCAGAGGACGGTGCGGACGGCATGGGGGGGCGATGCCGCAAATGGATTGTCTGCGAAGAGCGCCAGCACTTGTGTGTCATTTCGCAGGAGGCGTGCCTCCGTCGCGACCACCCACGGGTTGTCCGACCATGGACCGAGTGACGCGAACCAGAGATTCCATTCGAACCGCGGCTGATAGGGCGCGTAGAGCCCTGGCGCAACGGATGGATCCTGTGGCTTGTAGCGAAACGGATAGGCGATCCACGTACTGTCGTCGCGCGTCCCCTGGAACTCGATCTCGTATTCGGCCGTCGTCATCACCGCGAACAGTCCGTACGAGTTGGCGAAACGAAATGCCTCGGCATACCGCGCCGGCGCGGTCATCGCCTCGGGTAGCTTGCCGCCGAGGAAGGATGAAGCCGAGAGAAAGACGGTCGCGAGGAGCACGACGGTGCTGATGGAGCCGATCCAACCCCCATACCAGCCGGGCCGAGGCGGCTGCTCGGCGGCTGACGCCTGCATCGGGGCTACCGCGCCGCCGCGATGCGGGCGCCACACGCGCCCGGCCAGCCCAGTGAGCGCCCGGTCATCAACGAGGAACACGCCGAGCGCGAGGACGAGATAGTTGAGAAACGCGTAGTTCGCCGTGGCGATGATCATGGCTTGGAACGCGGTCAGCGCAACGGCGACTCCGATGCGCGGCCGCCGGGGCAACAGCAGGACCCACGGCAGCGCCAATTCCGTCACCAGTGTAAGGAGCGCGGCGGCCGCGTGAACCGGATGCGGGAGTTGTTGAGCGTACCACCCGACCCAGGATGGCAGCGGGCTGTTCTCGTAATAGTGGTCCATCGCTGTGAGCGCGCGCCATTGAGGATCGCCGCTCCAGAGCTTGACCACCCCGGACCCGAAGTAGATCGAGAACCACTCCCATCGCAGCAACCACACGCTGGCCCACGGCGGTGGCGTCCACGCACCCAATCCCGGCCGCACGCCGCGCGGCGCAAGCAGCACGGCCGCGACCCCTGCCTGAAGCAGCATCCCGTCAGACTGATAGGACGAGAATGACTGGAGCGCCACGACACAGGACAGGAAGAGAACCGTGCACACCGCCGCCATCATGCGCGGCCACACGTTGATCGTCAGCAGTGCCGCCGCCACCATCCCGGCGCCCACGACGACCATGAGCGCCCCGTCAGTCGCCGACCACCAGAAAAGCGTCGGCGCGGTCCAGATGCGGGTGGTCCGAGAAATCGCCGCGGCGAGCGCGGCCAGATAGGCATCCGCCGGTTCGATGCCCGCCGGGCCGATCAGTCCGCGAATCTGGAACAGCAGGGAGTAGAACGCCGATCCGAAGATCACGCCGAGCGCGCGGAGAAAGAGCCACCGTGGCCAGAGCATCCCTGAGGCCGGAACCGTCAGGCGCCAGGGTGAATCACGCTCCTGCAATCCGTCAGCGCTCGAAATGGCTCGAGTCCTCGTGGCGATCGGTCCCATCGTGCGGGGCATGCCCAGGCGCGGGCATGCCGGCGCGGGCCGGTCGCGCGCGTCCGCGCTGGAACAATGTGATGCGCGCAGGGGTTCGCGACAGCCTCGCCCATGCCCCGATCGCCGGAAACGCGATTACGATTCCTCAATGCGTCCAACGGAGACCGCGACGGCCGGTTCCTCGGCGGCCGATGGGGTGGCGGATGCGGCCCCGCCGCCGCTGGTCCCGGTCGCGCTGACGGTCAACGGACTGCTGCGCCGGGTCCACCTCGACCCCCGCACATCGCTGCTCGACGCCTTGCGTGAGCATCTGCAATTGACGGGGACCAAGAAGGGGTGCAACCAGGGCGCCTGCGGTGCGTGTACCGTGCTCGTGGACGGCCGCCGCATCAACTCGTGTCTCACGCTCGCGGTGATGCAGCAGGGCACTCGGGTCACGACAATCGAAGGGCTCGCGGACGGTGACACGCTGCACCCGCTGCAAGCCGCATTCATCGAGCACGATGCGTTCCAGTGCGGGTACTGCACGCCGGGGCAGATCGTCTCCGGCGTCGCGTGCATCGCCGAGGGGCACGGCGGGTCGCGGGATGAGATCCGCGCGTGGATGAGCGGTAATATCTGCCGGTGCGGGGCGTACCCCGGCATCGTGGCCGCCGTCGAACAAGCGGCGCGCGCGGGCTGACGATGCACCCGTTTTCCTACGTCGCGGTGGACAACGAACAGGCGGCGATCGCCAGCGCTGCGGCGGGCGGCCGGTACATCGCGGGCGGAACGACGCTGATCGATCTCATGCGGGAAGAAGTGGAGCAGCCGCAGCGGCTGATCGACATCAATCCTCTGCCGCTTCGTACCATTCGGCTGGAGGACGACGCACTCGTCGTCGGTGCGCTGGCCCGGATGTCCGACGTCGCGGCGCATCCGGCGGTCCGCCGATCGCAACCACTAGTCGCCGAAGCGCTGGTCGAGGGCGCGTCGCCACAGATCCGCAACATGGCGTCGATCGGCGGCAACCTTCTGCAGCGCGTGCGGTGCCCGTACTTCCGGACGCTGGATGCTCCGTGCAACAAGCGAACGCCGGGTTCCGGATGCTCGGCGATCGACGGCATCAACAGCGGTCACGCGCTCTTCGGCACGAGTGCACACTGCGTCGCCACGCATCCGTCGGACCTGGCCGTCGCCTTGGTCGCGCTCGATGCGACCGTCACGTTGCGTGGACCGGCCGGAGAGCGGCGGGTTCGTGTCGAGGATCTTTACCGCGTTCCGGGTGACACCCCGCACCTGGAGCATACCCTGGAGCGTGGCGAGTTGATCGTGGAAGTCCAGGTGCCGCATGCCCGGTACGCCCAGCGCGCGCGATACCTCAAAGTCCGTGATCGCGCATCGTACGAGTTCGCCGTCGTGTCCGTGGCGGCCGCGCTGGACGTGAGTGGCGGCATCATCCGCGCGGCGCGACTGGCCGCGGGTGGCGTGGGCGCCCGGCCGTGGCGGTTCCGCGCCGCCGAGGAGGCGCTGGCGGGACAATCGCCTGGCGAGATGGCGTGGGACACAGCCGCCCGCCTCGCGATCATCGGTGCGCGTCCGCTGCCAGGCAATCATTTCAAAGTCGATCTGTTGCGGCGTACCATCACACGCGCGCTGGCGATGGCGGCTGGCGGCCCGGAGGCAGGCCGGTGACGGCGCCTTCGATCGGTACCCCACTGTCGCGCGTCGACGGCCGGAGCAAGGTGACCGGTGCGGCCCGGTACGCCGCCGAGTTCAACCAGCCCGGCCAGGCGCACGCCGTGATCGTTTCCAGCTCGGTTGGATTGGGCCGGATCGTGGCGGTCGATGCGAGCACCGCGATGCGGCTTCCCGGTGTGATCGCGATCCTCACGCACCACAACGCCCCGCGGCTCCCCTATGGGGCGCACCGCGGGTTCGTTGATCCGGCCGTGGGCGAGCGCCTGCACGTGCTCCAGGACGATCAGATCAGATTTTTCGGCCAGCCCGTCGCCATAGCGATCGCGGCGACACTGGATGCCGCGGAACACGCCGCGGCTGCCGTCCGGATCAGCTATGCGGCCGAGCCGCCGGCGACGCGGATGGACGCGCGCGGCGTTTCGTCCATCGTACCCGAGGCGGCGCGGAAAGGGAGCGGGCGGATTCTCGCCGACAGCGTCCGCGGCGATCCCGGCGCAGCACCCGGGGCCGGCGCGATCCGGATCGATGCGACCTACGTCATCGCGCGAGAGCATCACAATCCCATGGAGCCCCACGCGGCGGTGGCGTCATGGGACGGCGATCATCTGACGCTCTGGAGCAAGAGCCAGTTCGTCGTGAACGAAGCCGCCGAGATCGCCGCGGTATTTGGTTTGCCAGTGAGCAACGTGCTCGTCATCTGCCCATTCATCGGCGGCGCGTTCGGTACCTCGCTCCGCACCTGGCCGCACGTGACGGCGGCGGCGCTGGCCGCACGCCATGTGGGCCGGCCGGTGAAACTCGTCCTCTCGCGCCGCCAAATGTTCTACACGACCGGGTATCGCCCGCGGACCGTGCAGCGTGTCGCGCTCGCGGCTGCGCAGGACGGCCGGCTCGCGACACTCCTCCACGAGGCGACGGCCGAGACGTCGCGCTACGAGCAGCACATCGAGGCAGTGACCACGGCTTCGACGTACCTCTACGCTTGTCCGAACGTCCGAACCAGCTACCGGCTGGTGCCGCTGGATGGAAGCACGCCCACCTTCATGCGCGGGCCGGGGGAGGCCAGTGGCGTCCTCGCCCTCGAGTGCGCGATGGACGAGCTGGCCGTCGCGTTGCGCCTCGATCCCGTCGAGCTGCGGCTGCGCAACGAGCCGGCGGTGAATGAGCAGACGGGCCTCCCGTTCTCCACGCGCTCGATGCGCCAGTGCTACGCACTCGGTGCGGAACGGTTCGGGTGGGCGCGGCGCGATCCGCGCCCCTGCTCGATGCGTGACGGCCGCATGCTCCTCGGCTGGGGAATGTCTGCGGCCACCTATCCCGCATCTCGGGGACTGGCGCACGCGCGGGCGCGGATCCTGGCCGACGGGACGGCCGAAGTGGAGACCGCGGCGAGCGACATGGGCCCGGGTACGTACACATCCATGACGCAGGTGGCTGCCGACGCGCTCGGCCTGCCGCCGTCGGACGTGCGTTTCGCCCTCGGCCGCTCCGATTTTCCGCCGACACCTCCGCACGGGGGCTCGATGACAATGGCGTCGGTGGGGTCGGCCGTGCAGGCCGCGTGTCTCGCCGCTCGCGAGCAAGCGGGCGGGACGGACTATCGGCAGATCATCGCCCGCCGCGGGGGCGCTCCGATCGTCGCGGACGCGTCGAGTGCGCGCGGCGACGAGCAGCGCCAGTACTCCATGCACGCCTTTGGCGCCGTGTTCGTCGAAGTGGCGGTCGATCCCGACCTGTGCATAGTTCGCGTGCGCCGCGCGCTTGGCGCGTATGCCGCTGGCCGGATCGTCAACCCCAAGCTCGCTCGCAGCCAGTGTACGGGCGGGATGGTTGGCGGCATCGGCATGGCGCTCATGGAGCAGACCGTCGTCGACCCGCGCGACGGCCGGCCGGTCAATGCCTCGCTCGCCGACTACCTCGTGCCGGTCAACCTCGACGCCGGCTCGCTCGACGTTGTGTTCGTGGAGGAGACGGACACGCACGTGAATCCGCTCGGCGTGAAGGGGTTGGGTGAGATCGCTATCGTCGGGATGGCGCCCGCCATCGCCAACGCGGTTTTCCATGCGACCGGGCGGCGCATCCGCGAGTTTCCCATCCGCATCGAGGCGTTGCTCCCCGCATGAACGTCGTCATCTTCGGCGCGACCGGGATGGTCGGGTCTGGCGTGCTGCTGGAATGCCTGGAGGATGTGCGCGTCCGCGCCGTGCTGGTGGTGGGCCGGCATCCCGTTGGCATGACGGCGCCGAAACTGCGCGAGATCCTGCACGAGGATTTTCTCGACTTTCGTCCGATCCAGTCCGACCTCGCGGCGTGCGATGCCTGTTTGTTCTGTCTCGGGGTTTCGTCGGTGGGCATGAGCGAGGAGCGGTACCGGCACCTGACGTATGACCTCACGCTTGCGGCGGCCGGCGCGATGGTGGCGGCGAATCCGGCCATGACCTTCTGCTACGTCTCGGGCGCGGGAACCGACAGCACGGGACAGGGCCGCCGGATGTGGGCTCGGGTGAAGGGGCAGACCGAGAACGCGCTCCTCGGCTTGCCGTTCAAGGCGGCCTACATGTTCCGGCCCGGATTCATCATGCCGCTCAAGGGCGCCCGGTCCAAGACGCGGATCTACCAGGCCGTGTACGACGTGATGGCGCCGCTCTATCCGGTGTTGCGCCGCATCACGCCGGGATTCGTGACGACCACCGTGAACGTCGGCCGGGCCATGATCGCGGCGGTACAGTACGGCTACGAGCGGCCGATCATCGAGTCGGCGGACATCGAACAATTGGCCGGGGAGCGCCAGCAATGAATATCTCGGTGATCGATCTGTGGACGGACGCGGTTCGCGGGAACTGGCTCTGGTTCGTGTGGGCGGGGATCGCCGTGTGCGTCGTCGTGGGGTACATCGTGGTCCGGCGGCGGCTGCACCGCGCGGAGGCGGCGGGCGATGGCCCATCGGCGGCGGGGCGGGCGCGGCATGCCGCCGAGCACGCGCGGAAGCGGCGAGGCGGGGTGGAGTAGGCGTCCCGGGATTCGGGACTCTCTCCCACTCCTGAGCGGCAGCCGCATCTGGCGGCGCTGCCGACCCGCGCGCGGGACGCTAGCGCAGCGTAGGTTCAGGTGCCATAATGGCGCCGCACGCCGGGGCCGCCGGCGGGCGCTCGTATCCGTTGCTTCAGTATGGGAGAGAGACATATGTATCGCCTAGTCCGCCGCTTGGCCGTTGCCGCGGCGGGGGTCGTGGCCGCTGTTCAGCCCGCGGCCGCGCAGCAGCGCGCCTTGCTCGACTCCGCGGGCATCGCTCAGCGGTTCGCCGTCGAGAAGGAACTCGAATCCGTCGCGGTGATCGACCGGAAGGTGATGGTGCCGATGCGCGATGGCGTGCGCCTGGCCACGGACATCTACCGTCCGAAGAACGCGTCGGGACCGGTGCCGATCATTTTCGTCCGGACCCCGTACAACTTCAATTTCTGGGATGTCCGCAATAACGCCCCCGGCGCTGAGATGACCGCGATTCTCGATGCGGTCAAGCGCGGGTATGCGTACGTCGGCCAGAACGAGCGCGGGCACTTCTTCTCTGAAGGCAACTACGACATCCTGGGACCGCCGACCACCGACGGCTACGACATGATCAAGTGGGTGAGCAGCCAGTCGTGGGCGAACGGGAAAGTTGGGCTCATCGGATGCTCATCGACCGCAGAATGGCAGATGGCGGTCGCCGCTCTCTCGCCGCCCGGGCTGGCGACGATCATTCCCGAGAGCTTCGGCGCGGGTGTGGGCCGGGTCAAACCATATTACGAGCAGGGCAACTGGTACCGCGGCGGTGCGGTGCAGATGCTGTTCATCGACTGGCTCTACGGCGAGCAGAATCAGGTCCGTCCGCAGTTCGCCGCGAACATCTCGCAGGACGACCTGATCCGCGAGTCCCGGATGTTCGACCTGGCCGCACAGATGCCGCACGTCGACTGGCTGGAGGCGTTCAAGCATCTGCCCGAACAGGACATCATGAAGGCCGTGGACGCACCGAAAGGCATCTTCGCCGATTCGATGCCGGTGCCGACGGGCGGTCGCATGATTCAGCGGACGCCGGACGACTCCGCGTGGTACCGCGGGGGGTTGTACCACGACGACAAGACCATCAACATGCCCGGCCTGTACTTCATGACCTGGTACGATGTGTCGGTCGGCCCGAACCTCGCCCTGTTCAACCACGTACGCCAGACGTCCTCGTCGAAGGACCAATACGCCATCATCGCACCGACGCTCCACTGCCAGTACAAGCGTGCGACCGAGAACACCGTCGTCGGCGAGCGGAGCATGGGCGACGCGCGCTATGACTACGACGCGCTCACGTACGGGTGGTTCGACTACTTCCTGAAGGGCGACAAGAACGGGCTGCTCGATACGCTGCCGCACGTTCGCTACTTCACGATGGGCTCCAACACCTGGCAGTCCTCGGACACCTGGCCGCCCCGCGGCGCGGAGCCCCTCGCGTTTTACCTGACCAGCGACGGCAAAGCGAACACCATGACCGGTGACGGCGCGCTGACGCCGAAGGCTCCGGGCTCGGACAAGCCGGACGGCTTCACCTACGATCCGCTCAATCCCGTGCCGTCGTACGGCGGCAACGTCTGCTGCCAGCCCGGACTCGTGGGCGGCGCGATGGACCAGCGCAAGATGGAAGTGCGGCCGGACATCCTCGTTTACACCACGCCCCCGCTCAAGCAGGGCATGGAGGTCAGCGGGCCGATCACGGTCACCCTCTATGTGTCGTCCGACCGAAAGGATACGGACTTCACCGTCAAGGTGATCGACGTCGGTCCCGACGGCGCGGCATACAATCTCGATGAGACGATCCAGCGGGTGCGCTATCGCGATGGATACAACAAGCAGGTGTGGATGGAGCCCGGAAAGGTGTACAAGGTGGTGCTCAGCCCGATGAACACGAGCAACTACTTCGCGCCCGGCCACCGCATCCGGCTGGAAGTGTCGAGCAGCAACTTCCCCCGGTTCGACCGGAACCTGAACACCGGCGGCCACAACTACGACGAGACCCAGACGCTCATCGCGCACAACGAGGTGCACCACTCGAAGCAGTATCCCTCGGGCGTGACGATCACGGTCGTCAAGCACAAACCCGGCCAGGTCGCCATGTCGGGCGCGGGGAAGTAGCGCCGTGCGCAAGCAGGCGTCGATCACGGCGCTGGTGGCTGGTCTGGTCGCGGCGGGGCTCGCGATCGCTGGCTCCACCGCGTCCGCGCAGGCGGCCGCGGCAGGCGCCGCCAATGACACGACGGACGTCCACTTCATGCAGGGCATGATCATGCACCACGCCCAGGCGCTGCAGATGGTGGGTCTGATCGCGGACCACACGACCCGCCCGGAGATGCCGCTGCTGGGACAGCGGATCGCCATCTCCCAGCGGGACGAGATCCGGATGATGCGCACCTGGCTGCAAGACCATCATGAGATGGCGCCGGATTCGGCGGGACACATGGCGATGCCTGGAATGGCGATGGGCGACATGCTCATGCCCGGTATGCTGACGCCCGCGCAGATGACCGCGCTGGGCGCCGCCAAGGGGCCGGCGTTCGACCGCCTGTTCCTCCAAGGCATGATCCAGCACCACGAGGGCGCGCTCACGATGGTCAAGCACCTGTTCGGCACGAACGGCGCGGCACAAACGTCGGAGATTTTCCGGTTCGCATCGGATGTCGATGCGGATCAGCGCGCTGAGATCAACCGAATGCGGGCCCTGCTGGATGCGCTGCCCGCTGCCGGGGGCAAGTCGTAACCGGCGGGCTGCAGCACTCGAACACCGCTCCAGCATTTGCCAGCTCCACCACCTACATGAAACGCAACGGGAGATCTGAATCGATGATTGGACGCTCGTCTACACATGCAACCAGACGCTCGGCGATGGCGCGCACGTGGTCGCTGTCGTTCGCCGCGGGACTGATGGCCACCGCGGCTGCCGCCGTGGCCGCCGGTGCCCAGACAGATGCCAAGACCGACCCGCGTGTCGGACTGAAAGCCGGGTGGAAGGACGCCGGCGAGGCGGCACGCGGGATGGTGCTGATCGGGCACGGCCAGAAGCCGGAGGGTTTTTACAACCCGGACAATCTGGGTGACTTCGCCTATCTGGATTCCGATCTCTCATTCAGCGGGCACCTTGTCTTCCAGGGCAACTTCCACGGCTTGCAGATCTGGGACGTGTCCGATCCCACGCATCCCGTGCTCCGCACCACGATGGTGTGCCCCGGCGGCCAGGGCGACCCGTCGATCTACGGCAACCTGATGTTCATGTCGGTGGAGGAGACCCGCGGCCGCGTCGACTGTGGAACGCAGGGTGTCAAGGACACCGTCAGCGCCGAGCGGTTCCGCGGCGTTCGCATCTTCGACATTTCCGATCTCGATCATCCCAAGAAGATCGTGGACGTGCAGACGTGCCGCGGATCGCACACGCACACGCTGATCCCCGATCCCAAAGACGCTGGCATCCTCTGGGTCTATGTGTCGGGGACGAGCACCGTACGGCCGGGGGCGGAGCTGGCGGGATGCTCCGGCGCCGAGCCGGAGAAGGACCCGAATACATCGCTGTTCCGCATCGAGGTCATCCGCGTGCCGCTGGCCTCGCCGCAGGATGCCAAGGTGATCAGCTCGCCGCGCATTTTCGCCGACGCGAAGACCGGCGCGGTCGACGGACTCGCCAAGGAGATCAACGCGAAGGACACGCTCCACAGCACGGCCCGCACCGACCAGTGCCACGACATCACCGCGTACCCGGCGATCGGACTCGCCGCCGGTGCCTGCTCCGGGAACGGGATTCTGCTCGACATCCGCAATCCCTCCCAGCCGAAGCGGATCGGGGAAGTGAGCGATCCGAACTTCGCCTACTGGCACTCCGCGACCTTCAGCAACGACGGCAAGAAGGTGCTCTTCACGGACGAGTGGGGCGGTGGCGTCTCGCCGCGCTGCCGCGCGACGGACCCCGTCAAGTGGGGCGCGGACGCGATCTTCACGATCGGTGCGGACAACAAGATGCAGATGGGCGGCTTCTACAAGCTGCCGGCGCCCCAGACCGACATGGAGAACTGCGTCGCCCACAACGGGTCGCTGATTCCGATTCCGGGACGCGACGTCATGGCCCAGGGCTGGTACCAGGGCGGTGTGTCGGTGTTCGACTTCACCGATGCGGCGCACCCGAAGGAGATTGCGTTCTTCGATCGCGGCCCCATGGACTCGACGAAGCTCCTGATCTCGGGTTTCTGGAACGCGTACTGGTTCAACGGACACGTCTACGGGTCCGAGATCGGCCGCGGCCTGGACATCTTCGATCTGAAGCCGAGCGACAACCTGTCGCAGAACGAGATCGATGCGGCGAAACTCGTGCACTTCGATGTGTCCAATCCGTCGGACCAGCCGAAACTGGTATGGCCGCCGGCGTTCGTCGTCGCTCGGGCGTATCTCGACCAGCTCGTGCGCATGCACGGTGTGGACGCCACGCAGTCCGCCTCCATCGCGCACGATCTCGACGCGGCGGAGCAACTGAGCGGGAAGCCGCAGAAGGCGGCACTCGCGAAACTGGCATCGCGGCTGGACCACGATGCGGCGGGTTCGGCGGACCCGGTCCGGGTTCGCGCGATTGCGGCGACGGTCAAGGCACTGGCGAACGCGTAGGAACGCGTAGCGCCAGCCGGGCGCGATCAAGGGCCCTGTGCGGGGGCGACGCGAGTCGCCATCATCAGGGCCAGTGAAGTCGACGCATACCGGGGCGGGGCGCCGCGCCGGTATGCGTCATTGCGGTTTCGTGCCAGCCAGTAGGGCCACACCATGCCCAGTGCGGGATCGGATGGTCGCGGGGGCGGATCTCGTGCCGGCGCGCGCGCCGCGCGCGCCACGCGATCGTAGTCGGCTCAGGTCCGAACGGATTGTCGGCTGCCATCGAGCTGGCGCGCGCCGGATGGTCGGTCGTCGTGCGGGAAGCGGCCGATGTGCCCGGGGGCGGCGTCCGATCGGCGGCGTTGACGCTGCCGGGCTATCTGCACGACCTGGGATCGGCGGTGCACCCGTTCGCGGTGTCCTCGCCGTTCTTTCGGAGCGTCCCCCTGGCGGCCCACGGCGTGGAATGGATCCACCCGCCGGTGGCGATGGCCCAGGTCATGGATGACGGCCCGACGGTGCTCCTGTACCGCGATCTCCAGCAGACCGCCGACGGACTCGATGGCCGGGACGGCCGGCGATACCGCGCGATGATGGAACCGTTCGCGGAGCGCTGGGTGCCGTTCTGCGACGATCTGCTGGCGCCGACCGCGCCCGTGCGGCTGCCGCGCCACCCCCTGTTGATGGCGCGCTTCGCGCGCTACGGACTCCCGCCCGCGGCCACGATCGCCCGCACATCCTTCACCGGCGCCCGCGCCCGCGCGCTGTTTGGGGGACTCGCGGCGCACAGCATCCTGCCGCTGACGTGGGCCGGGTCGGCGGCATTCGGTCTGGTGCTCGGTGCGGCCGCGCACGCCGTCGGTTGGCCGATCCCGCGCGGCGGAGCCGGGACCGTCTCGCGCGCGCTCGTCTCGTATCTCGAATCGATCGGCGGGACGGTCGTGACCAGTGCGCGCGTACGGTCCCTGACGGAGCTGCCGCCGACCGACGCTCTGATGCTCGATCTGACGCCACGCCAGGTCGTCGCGGTCGCGGGCGACCGTCTGGCCGCACGCGAACGTGGTGCCCTCTCGCGATTCCGCTACGGACCCGGCGCGTTCAAGGTGGATTGGGCCCTTTCGGCGCCGATCCCGTGGCGCGATCCCATGGTCGCGCAGGCGGCCACGGTGCACGTGAGCGGCTCGCTCGACGAAATGGTCGCGTCGGAAGCCGCCGCGTGGCACGGGACGGTCAGCGACCGCCCGTTCGTGCTGGTCGTGCAGCCGTCACTGTTCGATCCGGCGCGGGCGCCGGCCGGGTGCCATACGGCATGGGCGTACTGTCATGTCCCCAACGGCTCGGATGCCGACATGCTGGCCCGCATCGAAGCGCAGATCGAGCGCTTCGCGCCCGGATTCCGCGACGTGATTGCCGCCCGCTCGGTGATGTCCCCAGCCGGCCTCGAATCCTACGACGCCAATCTCGTGGGCGGCGACCTCGGTGGCGGCGCGAATACACTTGGCCAGATCATCTTTCGCCCCGTCCCGCGCCGCGTCCCCTACGCGACCGGCGTCCCGGGCCTGTTCATCTGCTCGGCGTCCACGCCGCCGGGTGGCGCAGTGCATGGCATGTGCGGCTATCATGCCGCGCGGGCGGCGTTGGCCGCCGCGGGCGACGCCTCGTAGCCAGACCGGCCGGAGTCTGTCCCCGGCGCGTCGCCCGTCAGGCCGGCCGGGTCGCCACCGCGTGCCGGATGAGCCGCAGGGTTTCGTCACGCTCGGCGCCGTGGAGTACGAGCCGAGGCGGCCGCACACGCTCGTGCCCGCGTCCGACTTCCTGCTGCACGAGCTTGATGTGCTGCACGAACTTGGGGACCGTGTCGAGGCGGAGCAGGGGCAGGAACCACGCATAGAGCGCTGCCGCCTCCGCGCGGCGTCCCGACTGTGACAGCTCGAGCAGGCGAACGGATTCCGCGGGGAAGGCGTTCACCAATCCCGCGATCCATCCAACCGCGCCCACGCCGGCGCTCTCGACGATCGCGTCATCCATGCCGGCCAGGATCCGCAAGCGGTCACCGACCAGCGCCTGGATCCCCGACACGCGGCGGACATCGCCACTCGATTCCTTGACCGCGTGTAGGTTGGCGTGGCTCGCCGCGAGCTCCCCGATCTCGTCCGGCGTGATATCGGTCCCGTAGGCGATCGGATTGTTGTAGAGCATGCAGGACAGAGGGGTCGCTTCCAGCACGGCGCTCAGATGCGCACGGGTCTCCCGCCGGTCGCCGCGGTAGACATACGGCGGCAACACCATGAGACCACCGGCGCCCGCGCCCGCGAGATCGCGCGCCAGCGCCACCGCGTCCGGAGTCGTGTAGGTGGAGACTCCGGCGACGACGGGTACCCGGCCATGTGCGGCGCGAACGCAGGTGCGGACGATGTCCACCCTTTCCAGCGTGGTCAGTGCGGGCGCTTCGCCGAGGGACCCGAGCGTGATGATACCGGTGCAGCCAGCGCCGATGAGCCACTCGACGTGCTGGCCAAGCGCTGCGTGGTCCACCGCGAATGTTTCATCGAAGGGCGTCGTGATCGCCGGCATGACGCCCCGCCAGTCGTCGGCCCGCATCAGGCGGCGGCCTCCGGGATGCCCCATCGGAACGGATCGTCGGGTGCGAATCGCAGCACAGTCTCTCCAGTGATCCAGGCGTGTCCCTGAATGAAAGGGACGATGTCATTGCCGCGCTGGGCCAGCCAGCCGGTGAACACCGTCCCCGTGATACTCTCCTGGCGCCAACGCGCGCCAATCGCGAGCTGCCCCCGGGCATGCCGCGCCGCCATCGTGGCCGACGTCCCGGTGCCGCAGGGTGATCGGTCATAGGCGCTGCCCGGGCACAGGACGAAGTTCCGCGCATCCGCATCAGCTCGTACGGCTGGCCCGGTGAATTCGACATGATCGATGATCGCGCCGTCCGTCCCGCGGATGCCCGCGCCACTGAGGGCGTCGCGAATCGCGGTGGCTCTCCGGGTCAACCGGCCGGCGTGCGACAACTCGAGCGGGATGGCCGCCGCATCGACTGGAAGCGATGGGTCGGATCCGGCGTGCGCGTCCGTGCCATGCGTCAGGAAAAACCAGTTCCCCCCCCAGGCCACGTCACCGGCCACCCATCCCGCGCCAGGGACGCGGACCCTCACATCCAGAGCGTGCACGCGTGCCGGCACGTTCTCGATGGCGACCGATCCGTCGTTCTCCAGCGTTGCCTCGACCGTGCCCACGGGCGTATCGATGCGCACGCGGCGGTCGTGTACCCGCCCCAGGTGCGCGAGGGTATGGACCAATCCGATGGTTCCGTGTCCGCACATCCCCAGGAGGCCAGCGTCGTTGAAGAAGACGACCCCACAAGCCGATCCGCGCTCCACGGGAGGCGTGACGATCGCCCCGACGGCGATGCCGCTCCCCCGCGGCTCGCCGACGACCGCGCGCCGGAGGTGATCGAAGCGCTGGCTGACGTCACGGTGCCGCTCAGCCATCGTCCGTCCTTCGAGCGCCGGCCACCCGTCCAGGATCACGCGGGTCGGTTCGCCTTCGGTGTGCGAGTCGATGACCGACAGGCTCACGTTCGTCACGGACGGCTCCGGTGTCACGACGTGCCGATTCCGTACAGGGAGCCGGCGTTGGTCCGGAGGACCATCCGCGCGATCTCTTCCGCTCGTTCACGGGTGATGTCCCCGTCGCGCATCATCGCCGTGAGAGCGATCGCCAGCGCGCGGCGACCCGTGTGCGCGGACACCCAGCCCTCGTCCGCCCAGCCGACCGGATCATCGTTGTGATCGGCGAACGCATCGCTTCCATAGAGCACCTTCTCGGGATACTCCTCGAGCCACTCGCGCAGCACACCCGACAACGTATGCGGCGACAGGACCCCGGTCATGAGCGAGAAATCGGCATAGACGTTCGGTTTGCCGATCATGGCGAGCGTCTCACCCACGAACGGCCAGCCGCCGTGGAGCAGTACGAACGTCGTGTGCCGTAGAGACGGATCGTTGAAGACATCTTCGAGCTGCATCGGGTGGCTTCCGCTCACGCGGTAAAATCCGCCCGCCAGGTACATGCAGTGGATGTGCACGGCCAGCCCGAGGCGGCCGGCCTCACGCGCGATCGTGCGGAACAGATAGTCCTGCAGCAGGCGGTATTCGGCGTGCGCCGGCAATCCGCCGTGCACGTAGCGCGCATAGATCGCGGCTGCGGACGCCGCGGGCGGATTGCCGAAGTCCAGCGACCGGAGATACGCGGCTTCGAATTTCACCGCGACCGCTCCGTCCCGTTTCATCCGCTCGAGGGTCGGGGTCACGACGGAGGAGACATAGCCGTCCAGTGTGGGCGGCAGGGATGATTGCGATATCGCGGTGAGATAGCGCCGCAGCAGCCGTTCTTCACGCGGATAGAGCGGCCGCGTGTCCGGGGTCGCGGCGGCCTCGCGCGCGGTGTTGAGCGGCAAGAGCAGCGCGTCCACGAATGCGACCCAGCGGAATCGCGGTGGCCCGAGCCCGCGGCCCATCGCGACCCGGTTGGCGAGCATGACATCGGTCCCCATCTGGTCGAGCGCCCACTCGGCGGCATGGTCGCCGCGATCGCGCGCGACACCCGCCTTGAGCTCCAGGAGCGCCTTGATGTGCGCGGCGCTCGTGTCGTCGTACTGGTAGCCGTAGAGTGCTCGCCACGCTGCGATGTTGGCCGGGTTGTCGCCGCGCAGGCCGGCGGGAAGGGGAAAGGCCGGAATGGCGCCCAGCGGCAGTGCATCGTAGTCGGTGTCGGGCGCGCCGCCCGGTACCGCCGGCAAGAGCGGGTGCGCGTGGTTGTCGATCGCCTTGATCGCGGTGATATAGGACATGAGGCCGGAATCCACGGGCGACTGCGCCCGAAGCGCCGGCGTCGCGACGGCCGCGATCGCAATGAGCAAGGCAAGCGGTCGAACCATGCGAACTCCTCGTGCATCGGTGGTGGGCGAACGACCCAGCGCCCGGCTGTTCATCATCGCGCGCGCCAGCCGGTGTCGCAAGCGCACGGGCGAAACGGCGGCGGCGCGCCGCATCAGCACTGCACCGCCGCGCGGGCGGCGGCGACCGCTGCGACCAGGGTTCCGGCGCGGCCGCCGACCGTTGCCGCGTCATCGCCGGGGCGGTACAGCGATGAGCCGATGCCGACCGCGCTCGCTCCGGCGGCCAACCAGGGGCCGAGATTGAGTGCATCGATGCCGCCCACGGGCACGACGTGCGCGGTCGCGGGCAACACCGCACGCAGGGCCTTGAGCACTCGCGGGCTGGCCGCCTCGGCGGGAAACATCTTGAGCGCGTGCGCACCCGCGTCCAGCATCGCAAACGCTTCGGCGGGCGTGAAGAAGCCGGGAATCGTAAACAGGCCCGCCTCCCGCGCGGCCCGCACGATCGTGGGATCGGCGTGCGGTGTGACGATCAGCCTGCCGCCGGCCCGCGCGATCTCATCGACCTGCGCCGGGCGCATCACCGTGCCGGCGCCGATCAGCATGCGTTCGCCGTAGCGCGCGTGGAGACGGCGGATGCTGCCGAGAGGGTCTGGCGAGTTCATCGGGACCTCCGCGACCACGATGCCTAATGCCTCGAGTGCCCCGACGATCGCCTCCGACTCATCGGGCCGCACACCGCGGAGGATGGCCACGACCGGACACCGCCCGAACCACGACGTCAGTTCCATACGGCCCGCTCACCGATCATGCCGAGTCCGAGCGCCGCGGCGTCCGGATCCGCGAGCCGCGCGGCGCCGCCGCACGCGACGATCGCGCGAGCATAGAGTGCCGACAGAGCGGGGGCGCCGATCACCGATACCGTGCTGCCGGGCCGCAGCGCCGCACGCACCTCGTGTCCGATCATGAGACCCGAGAGGTACAATCCGGCCTCGGCGTCCGCCATCAGGTCCGCGAGCCCGAGAGATCGCACGCCGAACAGAATGGTGCAGCAACCCTCCCGGCTCGGCGGACCGCGCCACGCCGGCGTCGAACACATCGTCACACGGGCGGACGTCGCGGTCGCGAGTCTGGCGCGACAGGATCGTGTGGTCGCGGACCGCGGCGAACGTTTCGCCGGTCATGTAGGTCGTGAAAGCGACGATCCGTCCGTCCACCATCGTGGCCCACTTGCTGTGACTGCCCGGGAGGCACGCGACACCGGTGCCGATCTCTGTCCCGATGATCTGTGTCTCCTCGCCTCGCATGAACTCGGGGATGCCGTCGGCATCGGCGGTCGCGACGCCGGGTACGATCCGCACGGCCGCGCCGTCGAAGGGCACGGGAGTGAGAGCGCCTGCGAGATCGGCGATCCCGGCGGGACAGGCGACCGTCCTGGATTCCCTCCATCCCTGCCGGCTGCCGATCATGCCCGAGAGGAGTACGCGGTCCTCACCGTCCGACAGCCACTGGCCGACACATTCGCGCAGCATTTCCGCGAAGTGGCCGTCTGATACCGTGAGGATGCCGGCCGCCTGCTCGCGGCGCTCGGACACGCGCCCGTCGCGAAGGCGGTAGGCCCGCATGCTGCTGATGCCCCAATCCACACCGATCATGCGGGCCGTCTACCGGGCCGGACCGCCCGGTGCCACCGCGACGCAGTCGATCTCGACCTGAATGCTCTTCAACTGGCAACCAATCGTCGTGCGCGCCGGCGGTTCCTTTGGAAAGAACTCACGGTAGATCGCGTCGTACTCGCCGAAGCGCGTCACGTCGCTCAGGTAGGTGTTCACCTTCACGACGTCGGCGAGACTGGCACCCGTGCCACGCAGGACGGTCTGCAGATTCTCAAGCGTCTGGCGGACTTGTGCGCCGAACGCATCGGGAACGGCCCCCGTCTTCGGGTGCGCGGGTCCCTGGCCGGCCACATCAATGAATCCATTGGCGACGACCGCGTGCGAATAACAGCCGCCCGGACGAGCGGCACCTTCCACCATGATGGCCTGACGCATTATCGTCGTGTCTCCCGTGGTTGAAGCCAAACCCAAATATGGAGTCCCATGCAGCTCGCTGCCCGCAGGGCCGAGCAATGAACGACCGCCCATCGTCGCTGGCGCGCGTTCTCAGTTTGCGGGACCTGATCGCGATCGTTCTGGGGACGGTCATCGGCTCGGGGGTTTTCATCATCCCGGGGACCGTACTGCGTGAGGTCGGAGCGAGTGTCAGTGTCGCGCTCACCGTATGGGTCATCGGAGGCGTCCTGTCGCTGCTGGGCGCGCTCACGTACGGGGAGCTGGGCGCGATGCAGCCGGAAGCTGGCGGGCTGTACGTCTACATCCGCGACGCATTCGGGCCGCTGCCCGCGTTTCTGTACGGGTGGTCGCTGTTCTTCGTGATCGGGAGCGGATCGGCCGCGACACTAGCGGTCGCTTCCACGCTCTACCTTGGCAAGCTGGTCCCGCTCAACGGACTGGCGACCCACGTCGTTCCGCTCGTGGTGATCGCGGTCTGCGCCCTCCTCAACGTCCGCGGCACCCGGCTGAGCGCCACCGTGACGACGTGGATGACCGTGACCAAGATCGTGGCGATCGCCGGCATGACGGTCGGGCTGCTCGTCGTCGGCCGCGCGCCCAGCGCCGTCGTGCCGGCTGCGCCGCCGTCCATGACCGGGCTCGCAATGTTTTCCGCGGCGGGGCTGGCGATGATTGCGACGCTCTGGGCGTACGAGGGCTGGCAGTACGTGACCTTCTCGGCCGGTGAAGCCAAAGATCCGCAACGCACATTTCCGCGCGGGATCGTCATCGGCACCGCCGGCGTCGTGGTGCTGTATCTGCTCGCCAACATCGCCTACATCCGGGTGCTGGGCGGAACCGGTGTCGCGCATTCCGATCGCGTCGCCGCGGACGCCGTCGGCGCGGCATTTGGCGAGACCGCCGGCCGGGCGATCGCGATCGTGGCGGAAATCGCCGTGCTCAGCGCGTTGAACAGCGTGATACTCACCGCGCCACGTGTGTTCTACGCCATGGCGCGCGATGGAGTCTTCTTCCGGCGCCTCGCCGAAGTCCATCCACGGTTCGGGACGCCCGCGTTCGCGATCCTCACCAGTGCGGCGTGGGCGATGCTGCTGGCGGCGACCGGCACCTATGAGCAACTGCTGACCTACGTCATCTTCAGCGGCTGGATCTTCTACGGCCTTGGCGCCCTCGGTGTCTTCTGGTACCGGCGGCATCGGCCCGGCGTGGCGCGCCCGTTCCGCGTGCCGGGCTATCCGGTCACACCCGCGCTGTTCGTCGTGTCGGCGTTCGCGCTGGTCATCAACACAATGTTCGGGCAACCCCTCAGGGCGGCCATCGGACTCGGGATCGTACTGCTCGGCGCTCCGGCGTTCTACATGTGGCGGCGGCGGTCGCCGCCCGGCGCCGGAGGCGCCGGGGGCGCGACCGGTTCAGCCGCCGCGGCAAATCGCGTCTAACGGCCGACCCTTCCGTCAGCCAGCCGGTCAGCAGCCGACGAGCGCGATCGTGTCGGGGAGGTTCGGGACCACGCAGAGAAACTCGAAGGCCTCACCTGGGTGCGCCTGATACCAGTGCGGTGTGCCCGCCGCGATGTACACAATGTCGCCACGTCCGACCTCGCGAGTCTCGGCGCCGATCCCGATCGTCGCGCGTCCGGCCAGAACGTACTGTTCGTGCTCGACGGTGTTGGTGTGGGCCGGCATCCCGCCGCCGGGCGCTATGACGAAGCGCCGCATCGCGAAGTGAGGACCTTCGTCAGGGCCGATCAGGACTTGCCGGGTGGTGCCCGTGCCGACCGAAACGGGTTCGGCGGTCACGTCATCGACACGTTTGACAGACATGCGATCCTGGCCGTGGAGGAAGAGCGGCACGACATTGCGATCGCGCCGGCCGGTGCCATCGCCCTAGCGAATTCGATGGGCCTGCCGGTAAACATAGACGGACTCGCGGCGGGCGCGCACCGGTCCGGGCGCCAGCGTACACTGCGGGATGATGAGGCCGGCGTAGATTCCCGCCGCTAATTTTCCTGTCGCGCGCCGCACGAGGCGGCGTGCCATCTCATGCAGCCTGGGGAAACCCGCGTGCTCGTCCTGACAACTGCGCTGGCCTGCCTGTGCGCGGGACCAGTCCCCCCGCCCGAGGCGGACAGAGGACGATCGCATCGCGCGGCGGCTGCGCACGATTCGGTTGGGGTTCCTCCGTCCGCGACCAAGACCGGTTGCGCGGAGTTCGACGTGCGCCTCGGCGCGCAGGGCGTTACGGTCGCACCGGTCGCGGGTGCGTGCGGGGCCGTTCAGCTCGCGATCGTGGGCACGCCCGCGTTCGATACGGCGCGGCGGATCGTGGAATTGCCGGTGGCGTTGCACAATACCGAGATCCTGCAGTTGCATCCGCCAGCCGCGGTGCTGGCGCGTCCAGGCAGTCTCGCGATCACCGCTGGTACTCCGTCGGGCGGCGCCTTGCGGTACGCCGCCGTCGACAGCATCGCGGGCGATTCGCTGCGGGTGGGACGCGCCAATGCCCGCTGGGTGTTCGACCAGTCGCTCGGCGCGCCACCCGCACCGCCGGTCGTGGCTTCGGATGGTGCGACTGTCGTTGCCCCTGGAGGCATGTCGGGTGCACGAATAGTCGGCGTGGCGGTTCCGCGCGCGGTGACGGCGTTCCGGGTCACGTTCTACGGCTCGGGCACCAACGTCTTCACCGTTCCGGTTGCGGCGCCCGACCAGGTTCCGCTCGAAGAACTGGAAGACTCTCGGGCGCCGGACAACATCGTGACGAACGATCCCCGGATACCGGGCCGGCTCGTCCGAAACAAACTCTGGCTTCTGTTTCGCGACGGTGCGTCGGCTGAGCAGCGCCAGGCGGCCGTTGATCTGGTGCAGGGCGTCGTGGTCGGGGGGCGGCGAATCGGGCCGAGTCCGTATTACTACCTTCGCATTCCGGCGAATCCCGACAGCGGGGGAGGACCACTCGCGGCGGTGATCCGGACGCTCGCGGCGCTGCCGCAGGTCCAGCACGTCATGCCGGACGTCGTAACGGGCCCCGCGGTTCCCCGATAGGGAGCGCGCCGGCCGTCACGGAGGTCGTTACCGCATCACCAGCGTGCGATAGGTGACGACGAGCGGGCCGTCATGGCCGGTGCGTGTCTCGGGCCACACGCCGAGGATCCAGCCGGCGCCGAGGGAAAGTCGGACGCCGCGGGTCGGCAACTCGGTCAGCAGGTCGCCGGCCTGCGCCAGCCGGCCAATCGGAATTCTGGCCAGCAGCGAGCCGACGGACGGACCGTAGATCGCGGGGAGTGTCGAGCGGACGATCTGCTCGAACTTCTCGGGGCGCCGCGTGCGCGTCCCCGGCGTATCGAAGTGCAGCGTCACGCTGTCGCCGCTTCGCACCGCGACGAGGCTGTCCGGCAACATTGTCGTGCCCTGGCTCACGATCGGCTGCAGTGGGGGTACGACGGCGCGGGTGGCGGGGGCCAGGATCGACGGCGAGACCGACGCGACAACAGGCGGGTGCGTCGCCGGCGTGCGTCCATCCGACGATACTAGCATCAGATGCGGTGTCCCGGGATTTCTCGACTGCACGATCATCACGGCTGATGCCGTATTGCGAACCCAGGCTGGCGGGCGCCATCCCGTGAATGCTTTCATCCCCGACACACTGGCCATCGCAATCACGACGAGGCCGAGCCCAATGGTGCCGGTCCGGGCGAAGAAGCGATTGTGGCGTGCCCGGGTTGCGAGCCTCGCTTCGCGCCGGCAATAAAGGCACGCCGCAGTGCCGGGCCGGCGTTCGTGGGTGCAGGAGACGTCGAGAGTCGGCGACATGGCGAGCCCGAAGCGTGAGTCGGTACGATGCTGAGAACCGCGTGCGAGCGATACGGCGGCGAACCGGGATCGCAGGGTGTCCGGGACTGAGGTGGACAACCGGTGCGGGCCGGGGGGACGGTGCATCCCGGTGACGAACGACTGCGCTGCGCGGCAACGGCCGGGCATGCCCTAACGAGCGGTATATGGACGAGTTCGCCATGAGATGGACTGGTCCCGCCGGCTGGCTCGGATAAGTTGAAGCCATGGCCGGAGCAGAGGGCGCTCAGCGCGGCAAGAGTCCCGACTCCGACAGCGGAGCCCAGAGTGGCGCTCGGCCCGGTGCATCGCTGGGCTTCCAGCTCGGCGGGGTCAGACTCGACGTCGACGGACGTACCGCGAACGATTGCGACGACACCTGGGACGCGAACTGGCTGTCGGTGACCGCCACGTGCGCCGCGGCGGGTGCGGAGGTGGTCGTCCCGGCCGCTGTCGTGACCAGTTGGAGTGTCGAGCGGTTCTGCAGTGGACTCGATGGCCTGGTCCGTACCGGGGTGGGGTCCGCGTACCTCACCGCTGAGTCGCCCAACCTGACGATGCGCGTCGAGTCGCAGGTCCCGGATGCCCCGATCACCGTCCGCGCCGAGTTGACGGCGGACAGCGCGGGGCAGGGACATTGGTTCGCGTTTGCGGTGAGCCGCGCGGAACTGCGCACCGCAATCGCCAAGTGCCAGGAGATCCTGGCGGCACATCCGGCAAATCAGGTGGCGGGCTAGCAACCGTCTCTGGTTGGCTTCAGGCGCTGACCGCCGGAGTGGACACCGCGTTCATACGCCCGCTGAGTCTGGCAAACGGAAATCGTTGTGCCCCAAAGATTTAGTCAGGCGCCACGGCTCGAGCGGCGAAATCTGCAGGCGGCCCGACATTCGCAAAGGGTCGTCCTGCCGGTGCCGGGGCAGGAGACGCGGGAGCTGTGGCGGCAACCCGTCTTCGGAAGCATGTCAACGCATGTCAGATCGTGGTAGTTGTGGGATGGCGCCGCGGCACCGGCGTCCCTCACCCCGGCTCCAGCCCTGCAAGCATCGCGGGCGGGCGGGATCGCCGCGGGGCTGGATCTGCGATATACTTGCCTCGCATGGCTCAACCAGCGACCCCGCGCGGCACGCAGGTGCCAGACCGCCGAGGACTCCCCGTCGTGGTCGCACTGGCGACCCTCATCGTCGTGGTCAGTGGCCTTGTCGGAATCGTGGCCCTGTTCGGCGCCCAGCACGACGTGTGGACGACGGCGACCGCCTGGACCCTTCTACGCGTCAGTGAGGGCTTGGCGTGTCTCGGTCTCGCCTTCTCCCTGCTTGCCGCCGCGTTGACACGTCCCCCGCTCGGCTATCGAGGATTCATTGCCTCGGTCTCTTCCGCGATTACCGCCGGGTGCATCGTCTGGCTGATCCTGTGGTGGCACGCCAGGGTCCCGCCGGGTCCATAGACGAGCGCTAGAGGCGGGATCGGAGTGCGGCGCTAGCGGACGAGCCGGTCGTGCTTGGCGGGCTGTCCCGGGTGGTGGATCAACGTCCCGAGGCGGCGGCCGTCGTGACTGCCTGCCATCGCTCGCCGGGCATGTAGGCGCCGATGCCGGCACCCGCGCCGCCTCCGAGCAGGAGTCCGGCGATAGCGAACTTCGGGGCGTTCCGATTTGCCATGTTGCCGAGAATTGCGCCCGCGACCGCACCGCCAAGGGCGCCGATAATCCCGCCCTTGAGCGCGCCGGCCGAGCGCGATCCGGTCTGAGGGCCCACGCTGACCTCGATTCGCGACACGGACGGCCATGCCAACCCGACTGGCGTGGCGACCGCTGCTGGAGCAAGTGTGATGCTGTCGCGTGCGATCCGTTCAACTCGGCCTATCACGGGCACCGAAACGTCGCTCGCGACGCGTTCCCAGACGCGGACCCGTGTTCCGACGACGACCGGTCCGAGGGCAGGCGTCGTGTCACTCTGCGCCGCGGCGCTACCCGCGGCCACTATGAGACCGCTCGCGATCGCGACGACGAGATGCGTGGCGCGGCGCGGCAGCCTGCGGCCCGCCAGACTGCGGGTAGCTACACGGTGGGTAGCCACACTGCGGGCATCGGATGTGCAACGCCGGTACTGGATCACGCGGTGCTCGCTGGGTTGAACTCGGCTCGGGTGTGTAACCCGTCGTCTCAGCAATCGCTTAGCTATCGACGCTCGGCCCCGGAAAATTATACGGCGACGCATTGGTCGTTACCCCGCCGGCAACGGCGGGCGCGCCAACCGTGTCCGAGTTGAGGCGTGCGGGTGTGCGGTTGAGCCGCAAACTCGGCGCCGGCCCTGCTCGATCGGTGGTCCACTATCCGGTGTACTATTAGGCGCGTTTTGCTCCCTTTTCGGACCGGTCCCGGCTCTCTTCCTCCGTCGCGTTCATGATACTCACGCATCGCATTCTCGCATACCGCGCTTTCGCGTATCGGCCATTCTTTGCCGCCCTGCTCTGGGTGGCGCTGCCCTCCGCTGCCCGCGCCCAGGATCAGAAGATGGCGGAGCCCGGCGCACCGCGAGCCGGTGAGTTCGACGCCACGGGGGTCAGCGACACGTCGGTGTTCGCGCCGCTCCCAATGCCACAGGGCACCGATCTCCGTTCCGCTTCGGGGGAGCCGGGGCCGCGCTACTGGCAGAACCGGGCCGATTACGACATCAAGGCGACGCTCGACACGACGGCCAGGACGCTGACCGGCCAGTTGCGCCTGCGGTACACCAATCATTCACCGGACACGTTGCATTTCGTCTGGTTCCAGGTCGAACAGAACGCATTCGAGGACAGCTCGCTCAACGCGTACGTTTTTCCCCAGCAGTCGCGGTTCGGCGGGCGCGGATTCGAAGGCGGTGATGTGATCGACCATTTCGACCTCGTGCGCGGGACAGCGAGCCACGTCGCCCTGGCGACGCGCGTCGAAGGCACGGAGCTCAAGGCCGATCTTCCGCAGGGGCTCGCGCCGGGCGCGTCCGCGACATTCGACATCGCGTGGCACTTCAAGGTGCCGGAACACGGTGCGGACCGCATGGGGCGGGATGGCGCGCTGTACGAACTCGCGCAGTGGTATCCGCGGATCGCGGTGTACGATGATCTCCGCGGCTGGAACACCGAGCCCTATCTTGGCCAGGGCGAGTTCTACCTGGAATACGGCGACTTCAGCTATGCGGTGACCGTGCCCGCCGGCTACATCGTCGCTGGCACCGGCTCGCTGGACAATGGCGCCGAGGTGCTCACGGTGGCGGAGCGGGCGCGGCTCGCCAAAGCGGCAACATCGGCGACACCGGTCGCGATCACGACGCCCGACGAGTTGTCCAGCGGTGCCGCCCGTCCGCGGACCACGGGGACATTTACGTGGCGGTTCCACGCGCACAACGTTCGCGACGTCGCATGGGCGGCGGCGCCCAACTACCAGTGGGACGCGAGCTCGTGGCACGGGATCCTGGCGCAGGCATACTATCGTCCGAGCGCGGCGCCGGTGTGGAAGGATGCGGCGGACATGTCCCGCATGTCGATCGAAGAATATTCGACGCGCTGGTTTCCCTATCCGTACCCGCAGATCACGGCGGTCGAGGGACCCATCAGCGGCATGGAGTATCCGATGCTCGCGATGGAGGATCGCAACGACGACGAGTACCAGTTGTATTCGGTCGTCACCCACGAGATCGGACACAACTGGTTCCCGATGATCGTCGGCTCGAACGAGCGCGTCCACTTCTGGCAGGACGAAGGGCTCAACACGTTCATCAATCTGTTCTCGGAGGCTCGCCGCTTTCCCGCGCGCGGCGACCTAATGGCACGAGCGGCTGATGAGCGTGGCCTGGAGGAGAAGGCGGAATCGATCGGTGTGGACATCCCCATCGAGATGCAGGCCGACCGTGTGCCACCGCAGCTTCTCGGGCTCAACTCGTACGACAAGCCGTCAGTTGGCCTGCAGCTCCTCCGCGAGGAGATTCTGGGCCACGATGCGTTCGACGATGCGTTCAAGAGCTACATCCGGCGATGGGCGTACAAGCACCCCGCGCCAGCTGATTTCTTCCGCACGATGGAGGATGTCAGCGGGCACCGTCTCGACTGGTTCTGGCGCGAGTTCTGGCTGAACAACTACCATTTCGACCAGGCGATCGACACCGTCGTGATCCAGCATCACGGCGACACCGACAACGTGGTCGTTCGCTACGCGAACCGGGCTCGCGGCGTGCTCCCCATCCGCGCGCGGTTCACGTTCGGTGACGGCACCACCGAGGATTTCCACTATCCGGCCGAAGTGTGGAGCACCAACACGACGCGGTATCTGCGGCGGTACACGTTCGTCGGGAAGCACGTCACGCGGATCGAGCTCGATCCCGACCACCGGCTCATCGATATCGATCGCTCGAACAACGCGTGGTCGGCGCCTCCGGCGTCATAGCCTCCAGCGTCAAAGCCCTGGCGTCATGAGCCTCGGCGTCACGAGGGTTCGACCAGCACGGCGCGCGCGAGGGCGGGACCGATCGCATGATCGGCCGCCTGGCCGCGATCGCCGACACGGATAGACAGCGGTCCCTCGAAAGGCGCGCGCGCCAGTACGACCACCAGGGCGCCCGGTGTGAGCCCCAGCTCCGCGAGATAGCGGAGCCGCGCAGGGTCGTCGTCGCTCACACAGACCAGGCGCGCGCGCTGGCCGACGGCCAGATCGGCGATCAATGCGTACCGTTGGTCGTTGACGGTCCCGTCGCGGCTCGGGATCGGAGCGCCGTGCGGGTCCACCGTCGGCTCGTCGAGCGCGGCGGCCATCCTGTCCACGAGCTCATCGCTGGCTGCGTGCTCGAGGCGTTCGGCCTCGTCGTGCACGGCGTCCCATGGATATCCCAGCACGCGGGCGAGAAACGTCTCGATCACCCGATGCCGGCGCAGTGTGCGGAGCGCGACACGCTGCCCGGCCTGCGTCAGGCGGACGCCCCGATAGGGCTCGTGCTTGAGCAATCGCTGATCCGCGAGGCGCCGCACCATCCCCGTGACTGATGCCGGCGCGATCGCCAGCCGGTGCGCGATATCCGTGGTGGTCGCGGTCCCCGTGGCTCGCTCGAGCTCGTAGATCGTCTTGAGGTAGTCCTCGACCGGACCGGTGTACGTCGGTTCCGGCGTGTCATCCGGCCGAACCACAGGGTGCGTCGGCGTCATCGGATCACTCCCTGTCGAAAGAAATCGGCGGGCTCACGCGCCCGGACGGGCCAGCAGCACGAGCAGCCACGCATTGAGTGCGATGATGAGTCCGGCCGCCGCCCAGCTCAGTCCCGTGAGCCAGCGTCCGTTGGCGAACTCTCCCATCTTCGCCCGGTCCGACGTGAACTGCACGAGCGGCACGACGGCGAATGAGAGTTGGAGACTCAGGATCACCTGGCTCAGGATCAGCAGCTTCGCGGTTCCAGACTCCCCGTAGAGCACTGCGACCACCCCGGCGGGAATGATCGCGATGCCGCGGGTGATGAGCCGGCGGATCCATGGCCGGAGACGGATACTGAGAAATCCTTCCATGACGATCTGGCCGGCCAGCGTGCCGGTGAGCGTCGAGTTCTGCCCCGAGGCGAGCAGCGCGAGCGCGAATACCACACTGGCGCCGCCGACACCCATCAACGGCGTGAGCAGCTTATAGGCGTCCTGGATCTCGGCGACGTCCGAGTGGCCGGACGAATGGAACGTCGCACCGGCGACGACGAGAATCGCGGCATTGACGAAGAACGCGAGCGTGAGCGCGACCGTCGAATCGAGGATCGCATAGCGAACCGCCTCCTGCTTGCCGGACGGGGTCTCCTCGTAGCGGCGCGTCTGCACGATGGACGAGTGCAGGTAAAGGTTGTGGGGCATCACGGTGGCGCCGAGGATCGAGATCGCGATGTAGAGCATCGCGGAATCCGTGAGGATCGACGGCGTGGGGGCGAACCCGCGCAGCACCGCGCCGGTGTCGGGGTGGGCCAGCGCCAGCTCGAACACGAACGCGAGCGCGATGGTCGCAATTAGCGTGATCACGACGATCTCGAGCCGCCGGTAGCCCCGCTGCTGCAGGAGCAGCACGATGAGCACGTCGAAGGCGGTGATGCCCACGCCGATCGGGATCGGAATGTGGAAGAGGAGGTTGAGCGCAATGGCCGACCCGATCACCTCGGCGAGATCGCAGGCCGTGATGGCGACTTCGGCGAGCAGCCAGAGGGCGATCCCGATACGGCGCGAGTAGTGGTCGCGGCAGGCCTGCGCGAGGTCCCGGCCGGTCGCGATGCCGAGCTTGGCCGCGAGGGCCTGCAGCAGCACCGCCAGGAGGTTCGAGACGAGGATGACGCTGAGCAGCGAATATCCGAACCGTGCGCCACCGGCGAGATCCGTGGCCCAGTTCCCCGGGTCCATGTAGCCGACGGCGACGAGATACCCGGGACCCGCGAACGCCAGCGCCTTCCGCCACCATGAGCCTTCGACGACGACCGTGCGGTACGACTCGACGAGCGTCGGGGTGAGGCGGGCGCGATTCCAGCCCCGTGAGCCCACCGGGGCTGAGTCGGCCCCGGGATCAATGATTAGCTTGGCTTTACTCGTGACCGGCTCCACACGCAAATCATAATTAGGTTAGGCTAAATCGCCAATGGCCCCAACGGACAGGCGAGCGGCCCTGGTCCATGGCAGAGTGGCCGAACAGGGTAGTGACTGGGCCGCGGCGGTTGCCCATATTGGGTTAGCGTGAAACAAGATACGATCGCCGCCACCTCTGTCGCCCGTGTCGGCTCCGCCTACGGCGAAGTCGCGAGATATCGGGCGTTCTTCGTGACGCTCGGCTCGGTACCCGAAGGGGCTACCGAATGGCGCGCGGCCTTTGCCGGGCTCGTCACGCTTCGCTACATCGACGCCTGGGCCGAGTCCGGATTCTCGGGCCCAGGACTGGACGCCGAGAGGAACGCTGTCGAGTCGGCGATCCGCGCCGTGCCTGAGGACATGCCGGAGCGTCAGTTGCTGCATCAATTGGTCGAGGCGTCCTGTCCGCGAGCCCGAAGACCAATCTTACCAGCATGGCGCCGCTGCTCATGGCCTACGGCCGGTCGTTGCACCAACGGTCCACATGGGCGTTGGCAATCGCGGTGTACTCACGGGTACGGGCCGCCGTGGTACCGGGTACTGCCACTCGCCATGACGCACTGCTCGGTGGTGCCGCGGCCCTACGTAGCGGCGCGTGTCACCGGAAACTGGGGGACGCGAAAGCCGCCGAAGCCGAATATCGCTCCGCTCTATCGATGGCGCGCAAATGGGACGATGAGCACCTCGAACTGCGGGCCAGGACGGGTCTCGCCGACCTCGACGCGGACCGGGGCAATTTGCCCGTCGCGGACCTACAACTCTCCAAGTGATCGCCGATGCGGTGTCAGAACGCACCCGCGATGTGCGTGGACTGGCGTGGCACGACCGCGCGCACATCGCGCACCGCCGTGGCAGGGTCACCGAGGCCATCGACTACGCCTACGAAGCCTGGTCGGCAATCGACGATCCGGTGGCGCGCGAGCGAGTGCTTGGCGACCTGGCGGCCATCGCGCTGGCGGCGGGTTATCGAGAAACGGCCCGCGACGCGAACATGGTGCTGCTGGCGACGGCGCGTGAGCCCTTGGGTGCGGTGGATCGCGACCATCAACTTGATGGAGATCGCCACGCTGGATCGTCGCGAGGTCGACTTCACGCGGTTGCGCCGAAGCCTCGCTGGAGTTGCGCTGGGGCCGGCCATCCAGGCAGAATATCTGTATTACGGCGCCCTCGGCGACCTCGCATTTCGGCGCCGTCCTCAGGCAATCGAGGCATTACGGCGCGTAGTCGAGATCGCCGAGCGACTGCCAGCTCGGTGAGGTGCTCTTCCGCGCGGAGGCCGCGCTCAGGCGAGCGTGCGACGATACATACGATCCGCGACCGGAACCGTCCGTCGCCACGCCCGAGCGCCTGGCGCACGTCAGTGCAGCGCTGTCGAACGCACGGACACTGGCGACGATCGCGGACTGATCGGACGATAACCCAGCGGGCCCCTATCCGCAGTTCGCGATTGGCGCCCGCAGCTTTACTGCAAGCTTACCGCGTCAGCAGTGTGTGTCCGAGCCCCCGGTAACGCCACACCGAGCGCCCGTGGCCGGTGCGCTGATGCTTGCGTTATGAACTGCGCCGGCCGTTGGCGGCGCCGTGGGGGAGCTGCACGCGGCGAGAGCGCCGAGCAGCGTTGCGATCAGCAGGAGCGAGCGGCGGGAAGTCGGGGTCATAACACACCTCGGAATTGGAAATGGCACAACATGTTCGCCAACGGTCGAATGATCGCCCTCGCCAAATGAGGCGCCTTGGGTGGAACGGAAGCCCGAGGTGGCGAAACGGAAGGCGGTCTCTGGAGCACAGCCTGGAGCGGGGGTGACGCGTGACGCGCGGCGCGGGGACGCGGGAGGGTGGCTCATGGCGGGTCCTGGGCGATAAATGTTGATCGCAGCTCGTCTGGAGCGCACCATGCTGGCGCGCCTGAACGCAGCCACCGCGGGATGTCATGCGGTACTCGACATCCCGACATGGCGCGTCTTGCGCGGCGAGGTCCGGCGCCGGCCGATCGATGTCGTGATCGCGGATCCTGCGGCGCGCTGCGCCGATGCCGGCGATGGCCTGGCCGCACTGCAGACCATCCGCGATTTCGCCTCAGTGCTCGTGTATACGACCGTTTCGTCCGAGACGAGCCGCGCCATTCTCGCGCTCGGCGATTCGGGCGTCCACGACTTCGTATTCGCCGGATTCGACGACGCGCCGGAGAGAATGCGGCTCCGCGTGGAGGACATCGCGGCGCGTGGGGCGGACGAACCGGTGCTGGCCCAGATCCTGGACGCGGTGGCGCAGGTGAGCGCGCCGCCCGGAGTCGGTGAATCCGTACGCGAACTGTTTCGGGCCACATGGCGTTTCCGCACCGCACAGGATCTCGCGGCGGCCGCGGGCCTGTCGCGCCAGCACACGAATGTGTGGTTGCACCGCGCGGGCCTCGCGCCCTGTTGCACGATCGTCACCGCCGTGCGGGTGCTGCGCGGCTTCCAGTACGCGCGCATGGGCGGCCTGACGGTGGCCGATGTCGCGGCGCGTCTGCGTTATCCCGATCCTGAGGTTTTCACGAACAACGTGCGCGCGATCACCGGCGCCCCGCTGTCCGAGTGGCGGCGGCAGGGCCTCGACCGATTCGTGGCTCGGGTACGCATCCGGCTCGGCCTGCCAGCGCCCCCGCAACTCGCGCTGGTGCATCCGTCGGCGCGCGAACAGCTCCGCGACGCGGGGTGATGCTCGCGCCGCGGGTGCTCGAGGCCCGCGAGCTAGAACGTCACATGCAGTGGCAGCGCCAGACGGAGGCCGTCCGATGCGGCCATGACCGTCGGCAGTTCCAGCGTCACCGGACCCACGTGGGGGAGCAGTGCGGTACGGGTACCTCCGCGGCCGCGCATCGCCCGCGTCGTCCATCCCGGCGCCACGCCCGTGCGCGACCACCGCGGCTTCGATCGCGCCGAGCAGGGTCACCCCGGCGGCCACGCCAATGCCGAGGGCGAGGTTGGGGTGCTGCGTCTGCGTGTACGTGCCCGGGTAGGTCCCGCCGAACGGACCCTGGAACGTCGTGTCGCGCGTAACCGTTTTTGATTGGACCGCGAGGAAGACCCCCCCTGCGGCGCCCGCGAGGACGACCACGCCGAGCACGGGCTGTTTGGTATAGAACTGGCCGCCGCCCGGCACGAGCCCGAGGAAGAACGCGGTGGTCGCACTGGGGACTCCGTGCCGCATTCGCTGCATCCTCGCGCGGACCGCCGGGACGTCGGACGCGTTCGGCTCGAGTTGCAGATAGTGGGAATAATCGTGAATCGCGGCGCTCGCGTTGCCATCCTGGTCGTGGGCGAGCCCTCCATCGTACGCCGCGGCCGACAGCGAGGGAGCCGCGGCGCTCACGCTGTCGAATTGCTCCGCCGCGATGCCAAAGTTCCGCGCATTGTAGGTGGCCACCGCCAGCTTGAACTGGGTCACCACCGCGTTCCCGTGCGCGAGCGTTCCAGGCGGCAGCAGCTTCGCGATGCGGTCGCTGATCTGGCCAGCGTCGGTCGCGGTGGGGACGAGTGACAGGTAGCGGCAGTACTCGTGCACCGCGAGATCACGCTGCTGCAGGTCCTCGTACTCGCGGCCCAGCCGGTACGCGAGACTGGCGTCACGCGGATCGAGTGTCGCCGCCTGCTTGAACTGGTCCCGCGCCGCGCGGTGATCGCCCTCGATCGATGATTCCTGGCCGAGGGTGGCGAGTCGGTTCGCCTCTTCGACCACTTGCTGCGCGGTCGGTGGAGGAACCGGGATCGCCGGGCACGCAATGGTGATGGGCGTCAGCTTGGGACGCTTGAGCGGCAACTCCTGACCGCTGAGGTGCGACGGCGAGAGAGCTGCCACCAGCACGGCCAGACCGATGCGTGGCGCCAATCGGCCATTGCGAGCGAGGAAGTTCATGGATTCACGGTGAGGGAAATGCTGTCGGCCGCGCTGGCGTTATCAAGGGCCGTGACCGCGATCGTGACGGGACTCGAGTTCGTGCCGACCGCCGTGAACGTGACCGCGGTACCAGCCGTGACGGTTGCCGACAGGCCATTGTTGACTTTGACGGTGCTCGAATCTCGCGACGTCCACGTGACCATCCGCGAACGCGCTCACATTCGTACCGAACGTATCCGTGACCGTTGCGTTGTCGGTCGTCGAGTTCGTACCACCAACGGACAGGATCGACAATCCGGGAGTGCCAGCCGTGACGACGTTCGAGTGCCCGAACACGACCACGGTGCTCGTGCCGGATTGGCTGCCGCTCGTCGCGGTGATCGTCGCAGAGCCGTCCGCAGAGTTCGTGGCGGTGACCAGGCCGCTGGCATTTACCGTGGCAACGCCACCGCTCGTGGGCGACCACGTGACCGCCGCACCTGGCAGATAACGACTCGACCCGAACGCCGAGTCGATGAGTTGCACCGTGTTGCCCGGCGCAGACGCGAAGATCGTGTCGAGAGCCGGTGCGACGTGCACCGCCGTCACCGATGCCGTCACGACAGTGGTGTTGGTGCCGCTCTTGCCACCGCTCGAGTGCTGTGATCGTCGCCGTTCCCGGCGTTCACTCCGGTCACGAGGCCGCTCGAGGTGACGGTCGCGATCGTGTTGTTGGCTCGGACTACCAAGTCACCTGGGGATTCGTGACGACGTTGCCGAGGCTGTCACGCACAGTGGCGACGAGTTGGATCTGGCCGGTCTGCGCCACGGTGTCGACGAGTGGCGCGATGGTCACTGACGCCGATCGGCACCGGGTTGATCTGCAGGTTGGCGCTGCCGGCCACCCCGCTGACGGTCGCGAAGATGACGACGCCGCCGGCGTTGCCGTGCGTTGACGACGCCCGGCCGGCGCTGACCGTCGCGATCGCCGTGTTGCTCGAACTCCATGTCACCGTGCGTCCGGTCAGCACATTGCCCGACGAGTCGAACGCGGTGGCCGTCAGGGTCTCCTGATGGCCGACCGTGATCGTGTCCTGGGGCACCGCGACGTGGACGGAATCGACCGCCACCGCCGACACGATGATCGTCGCGGTCCCGTTCTTGGCTCCGTTCGTTCCCGGTGATCGTCGCGGTGCCTGTTCCCGGTCCAGCCAGAATCTGCGCGGTCGTCGTCGTGCTGCTGGAGATGCTCGCGATGCCCGTATTGCTCGACCCGAACGTGACCGTCGCGCCGCTGACCGGGTTGCCGTTCACATCGGTCACCGTGGCGGTGATCTGCTGCGTCTGTCCCACATGGAGTTGCGCCACGTTCGGCGAGAGCACGACCGAATTGACCGGCGCCGCGCTCACGGTCGCGACGACGCTGTCCGTGATCCCTTCGCTGCTCGCCACGATCTCGGAGGTGCCCGGGCTCACACCCGTCACGAGTCCCGCGATCGAGTCCACGGTCGCCACGGCGGGCGTGCGGGACTTCCACCGCACCACGCGGCCTGGGAGGACATTGCCTGCCGAGTCGAACGTCGTGGCGGTGAGCTGCGTGGTCTGGCTGACGACAAGCGCGGGGCTCGCCGGCGCGATCGTGATGGAACGGACCGGGATCAGGGAGACGAGAATCGCGGCGCTCGCGCTCTTCCCGCCCACGGTCGCCGTGATGGTCGCCGTGCCGACGCGGCGGCCGGTCACGAGACCGTTGCCGTCCACCGAAACGGTGCTGGCGCTGTCGCTGCTCCACGTGACCGTCTGTCCGGTCAGGACGTTGCCCGACTGGTCCTTGACGGTGTCGGAGAGCTGCAGCGTCGTGGCGACGCGAATCGTGGCGTGCGACGGCGTGACAATGATCGATCCGACCGGTTTGGGCGTGACGGTCACGGTCGCGAATCCCGAGTGGCCCTGGGCACTCGCCGCGACCTGCAGTTTCCCGACGGCGACGCCGGTCACTACACCGCCCTGGCTCACGGTCGCCAGCGTATCGACGTTGCTCGACCAGAAGAACGTCAGCCCCGATATGGTGTGACCCTGCGCATCCTGCCCGGTGGCCGTCAACGTCTGCGTCGCGCCGATCGCCACCGACGCACTGTCCGGTGAGACGACGATCTTGCTGAGCGGCCCCGTGCCTCCGGGGCCGGTGGTCTTGTCGCTGCTGTGGCAGCCGATCACGAGGCCGGCGGCCACCAGCACCGCGCCCGCCATCATTCCGCGTGTGGACATCATCGGGCTCCGATGACCGGTGCGGGTTCCGACCGGTCGCCGGTCGTCCCGTCGCCGAGCTGGCCGTCGCTGTTGTTGCCCCAGCAGTACGCCGTGCCGCTCGTCGACGTGGCGCAGGTATGGGCGCCGCTGGCGTGGATCGCGACGAACGCCTGTCCGCCCCGCACTTTGACTGGCATCGGGCGATCGGTGGTGCTCCCATTGCCCAGTTGGCCGTAGCTGTTGCGTCCCCAGCAGTCAGCTTCGCCCGCCGCGGTCAGCGCACAACTGTGCACGCCGCCCGCCGTGATGTCGGTGAACACGACCGCGCTCGAGATTTTGGTGGGCACCGAGTGATCGCGTCCGTCGTCCGTGCCAAGTTGACCCGCCATGTTCCGCCCCCAGCAGTAGGCCTGCCCGACTGTCGAAAGTGCGCAGGTGTGCGAACCGCCGGCAGCGATGGCACGAAACAGACCACTGCCACTGACGGGGGTCGGGACGGCCCGGACGATCGTCGTTCCGTCACCGAGCTGCCCTGAGGCGTTCTGTCCCCAGCAAAATGCCTGGCCCACCGTATCCAGTGCGCACGAATGATTCCATCCCACGGCCAGGGCGACAAATCGTGCCGTATTCTCTACCCGCACGGGGGTGGCCCGGTCCTGCGTGCTCCCGTCACCGACCTGGCCGTACAGATTCCGCCCCCAGCACCAGATCTCCCCGGTGGTGGTGAGCCCGCAGGAATGGGTCGTCCCGACCGCCACGGCCCGGAAGGTGTGGGCCCCGGCGACCCGCGCCGGCAGGAGATGCCCGCCGCCGCTCGAATCCCCGGCCTGGCCATTTCCAAGCTGTCCGTAGGTGTTGTCGCCCCAGCAATAGGCGGCGCCATTCTTCCCGACGGCGCAGGTGTGCGCGATGCCGGCCGCCACCTGGGTGTAGGCCACGTCGCCGCCGACGCGCGTCGGGGACGGCTCGCGCGCCGTGGTCCCGATGCCCAGTTGCCCCCGATCGTCGCCCCCCCAGCACGAGAGCACGCCCTCGGCGCCCAGGGCGCACGTATGAGTCCCGCCGGCCACGACGGCCGGCGGTGCGGGCGCATGGATCGGCTCCGGCGGCGGCGGCGGCCCGACCGCACTATCGCGCTGGGGCGGCGGCGGAGTCCGCGACAGCGACCCCGAAGCCACGACCGGCGGCTTGCGGGCCGCAGCCTTGGCCAGCGAATCCCGCATCGCGAACAGCGAGTCCCGGGCCATGGCGACGCGGAGCGCCGCGGACGAATCCGCGCTCGACGTGGCGGCCGCCGCGGCACTGTCGGCGGCCTCGCGAGCCGCCGCGGCACTCATGCGGCTCTCGGAATCGCGCATGCTCTGGTACGCCATCTCCTGCGCGCGGCGCAGGCTGTCGTCCGCCTCCCGGTGCCCAAGGCCCGTGGCCCGGGCAATGAACTCGGGATGCGTCACCATGGCGGCGGCCGCCGCGGCGATGAGCACCGCCGGGATGATCAGCGCCGCGAGACGCCGCCCGCGAGGCCGTGGCGGCTGAAAGGACGGGATCGAGCGGCGCGGCGTGCTGTCGGGTTCGCGCCGGTACTGCATGGTGTTGAGCGGCGTCGTGGCGGCGGCCGGGGTCAGGCTCCGCACGGGCGTGGGCGTCACCACGCGCTGCGGGCCCGGCGTCGCCGTTCCCAACGGCGTGCCAGGGGCCGGAGCGTCCGGCACCCACTCGTCGTCGGTCAGCGCGTCGAGAAAGGTCGCCGCGGTCGGCCACCGCTGGTCGCGCTCCTTCACCAACGCACGCTCGATTGCCACGCGGAGCCGGATTGGCGTGTCCGGCCGGACTTCGGCGAGCGGCGGGAGCTGCTCGAACTTCTGCCGGTACATGACGTCGGAAATGCCCTCGTCGAGCCACGCGCGAGGACCGGCCAGCATCTCGTACCCGATCAGAGCCGAGCCCGAATACATCGCTGCGCCCGTCGAGCTCGGCCGCCGTCGATCTGCTCGGGTGACATGTATGCAGGTGTGCCGACGATCATGTCGGTGGTCACCTGCTGGCGGCCCTCTTCGGGCGACAGCGCGATGCCGAAATCCGACAGCAGTGCGCGTCCCGTATCGTCGTTCAGGAATACGTTGTCCGGCTTGATGTCGCGGTGAATGACACCGCGCGCGTGCGCGTACGCGAGGGCGGCCGCGATGTCGCTCAGCACCGCCTCGGCGCGTTCGGGCGCGAAGGGTCCGTCTTCACGGAGCGCCCGCTCGAGCGTCCGGCCCGGCACGTATTGCATCACGAGCGCGAGTCCGAGTGTCGACAGTCGCCGCACCGCGTACATCGCGACGACGTTCGGGTGCTGCAACTGCGCCACGGTGCGCGCTTCGGCGAGCTGGCGCGCGACCATCTGCTCGTCGGCGCCCGCGGCCGCGTGAATCACCTTGATCGCGACTTGCCGCCCCAACTGCCGGTCGCGCGCGAGGTAGACGACAGCCATCCCGCCGCGTCCCAGTTCGCCGAGTATTTCGTAGTCTGATTCGAGCTCGCGGATTTCGACGAGCGCGGCGTCCTGCGACACGGCCTACCGCTCCCGGTAGCGGAAGACTACCTCCCCCATCTCGATCTGGTCCCCGTCACGGAGCACGCGGTGCCCGTGCGCGGAGTCGAGCGCTTGACCGTTGATGAGGACTGGGTTGGTCTGCGACAGGTTCGTGAGCTTCCACCGGCCGTCGACGTACTGCATGCGCGCGTGTTGGCGGCTGACGGTCTGCGAACGCAGTTGCACGTGCCGGTACGGCGGTCCAGTGACGCGCCCGAATGTGATCTCCGGCACTTCGCCCCACGTCCGCACGAACCGGATGTCGCGGCCCGGCGATTCGCCGTCCACCACTTCGAGGCGGCCTGGAAGAAACTGGAGCGTGCCGTCCATTGGCGGGATCTCGTGGACGACTTTGCTCGTCGCTGCAGCGCCGTTAGCCCGCGCTGGCGAACTGGCCGAGGGCGGCGCGCTGTTCGCGAGGGCGGCGGCCGTTCCGTTGCCGCCTGCCGGCGTGTACCGGGGTGCGCCACCCGACGAGTAGCCGAGCGAGAGGTTGGCGCCGTTGGGCGCACTGGCCAATCCGGCGGGCGCGGTCGGGCCCTCGAGCACACTGCGAAGCGGCATGCGCGGCGCTTCGCTCCCGCGGCGCTGCACCGGAATCAGCAGCGGTGGCGGCTCATTGGGCTCGAGGTCGCGGGCAGCGCGCCACCTGAGCATGAGTCGCACTACGGCGTACACCACCGCCGCCAGAACAAAAATGGCGGCGCCGGCGGACACGACGGGGTTCGCTAGGACCGGCGCAAACTGAAGGGACGACATACGGATCGCGGAAGGTGCGGTCAGGGCCCGTGATAGGGCATTAGACCGCGCCTATCGATATGAAGATCCTTTTGGTAGAAAGAAACGCTGCGGCCTCCGCGGAGCAATCCACGTACTGGGGATCGCCACACGGACGCGGGTAAACATATGGCGTTACAGCCGTTCGCGCTCGGCTGGCTCATGGCGCGAGACCGGTGCCCACACCCTGGCCCACCGGTAACGTCGCGTCTCTCGAGCCGGCGCGAGGTCAAAACGGAATCTTGACCTTCGGCTTTTGCGGTGTGCTCTTCGTCGCCTCATCGATCGAGCGCGTCGCAGCGTCCACATTGACCGTCGGCACCGGCAATGCGGTCACACCCGCGTCGGCCGCACCCGAAGCTGCTGGCGCCTCGGACGCTGCCTTCTGATGCTCGGGCTTCGCCGGTGTCACGGATGTCTGGAAGGTCGCGTGCGGAGCCGCCGCCGATGGATTGGCCACATTCGTCGCCGATGGTCGCGGGCTGGCAGCGCTCGGACCCTGGACGGTCGCGCCGGGAGCGGATGCGGCCGGCGTGTGCGGGGCAGGAGCCGGCGAGGACGCCACGGCCGGCGAGGCGGCCGGCGGCTCCCCTGACACCCCGCCCAGCATATCGCGGCCGAAGGCCAGCAGCACGACGGCGGCGATCGCGATCACCGCGGCGACCGCGATTGCTATCTTCTTACCGCGCCCGGGGTTGACGATCTTGACCGGCTGGGCCAGATCCTCTGCGGCGCGATCCGCCGACAGATGAAACCCCCGCCTGCGCGTTGCCATCTCGCTGATCTCCGGGTGACGCCGCTGCCCCGATGGGGGCGACGCGGACGCAGGCGGGGTAGGCGAGACGCTCAACTCAATGTCCTGGGTCCGTGACGCCGACGACCCGGACACCCTGGAAACGTCGGACGGAACTGCAGCGACCGGCGACTCCGGCACCGGCATCTCACCCGATGCACGGTTTACCGGCGCCGACGCACGGTTCTCGGATGCCGGCACGCGGATCTCTGGCGACGACACGCGGTTCTCGGGCGCCGAGACGTGGATCTCTGGCGACGACACGCGATTCTCGGGTGCCGACACGCGGCTCACGGGCGCAGATACGCGGTTCACCGCCGCGGATGAACGGCTCACTGGCGCCGAAATGCGCGCGGTGGGCGCCGAGACGCGCGCCACCGGCAACGACGGCGGCAGCATGGTCGTTCCGGGATTCGACAGGCGCGCCCGCTCGGGGGTCGTGACCACCGTCGGCGCGAGCGGACCCTGGATCACGCTCACCGTGGCGCCACTCGACCGCCGTTGTGGGTTGTTCACCGGCAATGACACGCGCGCGGGCGGAGTACCGGCGGACTCGGCCACCTTGGGCGGCGCAAGCTGCCGAAGCTCCTGCACGCGGGTCCGCATGGCCGGCAGCGCCGGGTGGTCCGGACCCTGTGCCACTTCGCGAATGGCCAACGACCGCTCGCGCATCTCCAGTTCGTCGGCGAGACGACCCTGCGCGGCACATGCGTCGGCGAGGCCATCGAGGGTTGCGGCGATCGTGGTGTCGTTGGGCGGCAGTGTGCGCTCGCGAACGGCGAGCACGCGACGCCAGATTCGCTCGGCGGCGTCGGGCTGCGACATCGATTGGCGCAGTTTCGCCAGCGTGACTAGCACGGCGGCGACTTCCGGATGTTCGGGGCCGAGTGGCCGCTTCATCGCGAGCAACTGCGTCAACATCGGCTCGGCGCGCGAATAGTCGCCGCGCTTGACGTACAGGCGCACGAGGTTGTTGAGATTGACCGCGAGATCGGCCTGGCTGGCCTCGACCCGCTTGATCGTGACCGCCATCGCCCGCTGCAGCAACGGCTCCGCATCATCGAGCGCCCCGCGCGCGACGTACAGCGCGGCGAGGTTGTTGATGCTGCTGATCACGGTCGGGTGATCCCCGCCGAGTGCCTGCTCTCTCAGCTCCAGCGCGCGCCGGAAGCAGTCCTCCGCCTGGGCGTAGTCCTTCTGCTGATACTTGAGTTGGCCCAGGCTGCTCAGGCTCGACGCCATCTGGAGGGGATCGCCACCCGGCTGCTCCGCTTCCGCGATAGCTCCCCGGAATGCCTGCTCAGCGCCGGCCGCGTCTCCCTCAGCAAAACGGCGACGACCCGCCTCGTGGTATTGCTCCCACGTCATTGGCCGGGCTTCGATTTCGGGAACCGTCGTCGCGGTCATTCCATGCCTCCTTATCGGGGAGGACGCCCGGGACCAAGGGGTGTAACGCCACCGGGGGAGGGGAACCGGAGGTTTCTGGCCCGCGTCAGGCGGCGGGTCAGCACTCGAGCGGGTATGGATCGTCGCGACCCGCCGGCGGAACGCAGATGGTGCTTGCGTGGCGCGCAATCGCCCCGGCGAAGCGTCTGCGCGCCAGTCCTGGCGCGCCTGGGCCCCTACTCCGCGCGCAACATCTCGAGCGGCGTAGACGCGAACGCCGACCGGCTGCCCGCCACTCCGATGACGATCGTGAGCACCGCACTGGCCAGCGCAATCAGGAGCGGCGGGGCGACGTCGGGCACGAACGGGGTCTCGAAGAGAAAGTGCACGAGAAGCCACGCCCCGCCCACCGACAGAATCGTCCCGGCGACGCTGGCCAGAAGTCCCAGCATCGCATACTCGGCCACCATGATACGCGTGACCTGCTTGCGTGACGCGCCCAGGGTCTTGAGCAGTACGCTCTCCCGGATGCGCTCGCGGCGCGTGGCGGCCACGGCGCTGAACAACACCGGAATGCCCATCAGCAGGCAGAAAACCGTCAGGAAGCGGATCGCGAGCGTGATCTTCCGCAGAATCCCGTTGACCGTGTCGCGAATGAGCGAGAGATCGACGCTCGAGATGTTGGGGTAGCGCTCTCCGATCGAGCGCTGAAGACTCGCGGTCGCCGCGGCGCCGGGGACGTCGGCCAGAAAGACATATTGTTTCGGCGCGTGCTCGAGCACACCGGCGGGAAACACGGCGAAGAAATTGGGCTCGAAGCGTGCCCAGTCTACCTCGCGGAGGCTGGTGATCCGGCTCTCGACCGGGACACCCTGGACGTCCCACGTGATGCGATCGCCAATCGTGACGCCGAGTTCCTTCGCGACTTCGGCCTCGAATGACACCGGTGCGATGGAGGAGCTGTCGCGATGGCCATTCCAACGGCCAGCCACGACACGCTCCGACGATACCAGCGTGTCGCGATACGTCGACCGGTATTCGCGGCGTAGTGCCCATCCGGCGCGCCGTGGCGCGCCCGAGCGGCGGCTCTCGCGGCGCGGGGTGGGGCCGGCCGATCCGCTGTCAGCCGTATCGGTATCTGCCGGCTCCGGACTGGCGAGCGACACGGGCGTTCCGTTGATCGACGCGATGCGCATCGTCACGATCGGCGTCTGCTCGACGATCTGGTACCCGCCCGCGCGAATGATCGAGTCGGTGGCCCGCAGCTGGTCATCCTGGATGTCGAAGAACAGCAGATTCGCGCGGGACGACGCGGTCGTCGCCGCGAACTCGTGCAGAAGCGCCGACTGCACCAGCGCGAGCGCCGAGATGAGGAACACACCGAAACCCAGCGCCAGCACGACCGACCGGGTCTGGTTCGCGGGCCGATGCAGATTGGCGATTCCCTGGCGGACCACGTAGGGCCACCGAGCTCGCGGCAGTCGCCGGGCGAGCGCTGCCAGCGCGCCCGCCGCCAGCCACAGGATCCCGAGCACGACGGCGATGCCGCCAGCGGTGGCGAAACCCACCCGCGGCGCCGGAGCCCGCGCCACGGCGATCGCGAGAACCGTCGCCGCAATCGCGACGCCGGCCATCCACACGGCGGGATCGGGGCGGCGGCGCGCCGCGCCGGTCGCGTCGTCGGTCTCGACGTCCGGCGGAGCGCCTGGAGCGGCGACACGCGACGCAGGGCGAGCAGCGGCCGCAGTGCGAACAGGAGGGCGATCCACAGGCCGGTCACGAGCCCGATGACCATCGCGCGCGGAACGATCTCGATGGACACGCCGATGGGGAGGAAGTCGCGGACCGCGGTGGGCAGCGCGAGCTGGATCCCGGCGCCCAGCAGCACGCCGATCGCGGCGCCCGCCAGGCCCATCGCGGCAGCCTGTGTCGGATCAGATGGTGAGCACCTGCGGTCCAGTGGCGCCGAGGCACCGGAGAATCGCGGCCGCCTCGATCTTGCGTGCGACGAACGCCGTGATTCCGCTGGCGACGCCGATCCCGCCCAGCAATAGTGCCACCACGCCAAGGACGCCGAGAAAGTCGGTCAGCCGTTTGATGCCATTGGTGAGATTGGCCTCGGCGTCCGCGACCGTCTGGATGCGCACCCGCTGCGGCGCCAATCCGCGCCGCTCGCGTGCGCAGCCAGCGAGCGGAGACCGGTCCCGTGCGGGACTGGAGAGCGATCAGTGTCTTGTAGTCGGCGCGTCCGCCGGCGACGAGTAGCCGGGTTGCCGCGAGGTCCCGGTCGGGGATGAAGACTCGGGGGCCGATCGCGGCGGCGATCCCGGCGTCGCCGGGGACCGCACGGATCGTCCCCACGATCTCGAATCGGGTGTAGCCGAGTGTCAGCGAGTCGCCGATCCGCGCATCGAGCGTGGCCATGAGAGACGGGTCCACGACGGCCCGGTCGCCGGCGCGAAGCGCGGTCCACGCGCTGGCGGGATCCGTCTCGACCTGCGCGACCAGCGGATAGGCGTCACTCACCGCCCGTATCTGCGCGAGCCGGGTCCGGCCGGAGCGGTGCACGGCGGCCATCGACGGGAACGTCGTGACGCGCGCCTCGCGCGCTCCCGTGTGTGCGAGCGAGTCGGCCAGTTGCGCGGCGGACCCCGCGAGGGGCTGCCGGGCAGAGCAGGGCGAGGTCACCGCCGAGAAGGGCGCGCGAGCTGTCGGCGACCGACGCGAGGACGTTGGCGGAGAACGAATCGATCGCGACGAGCGCGCCGATGCCGAGCGATACCGACGACATGTAGAGGAGCAGCCGGCTGCGCATCGTCCGGCTCTCTCGCCAGGCTGAGCCGGGCGAGAGATCGCCACGGGTGAGTCGCGGTCATGCGGTCGTCGGCGGAACAGACTGGGGCGGCGCAGCGAGGCCGTTCGGTGCCGAGTCGGATACCAGGCGGCCGTCGCCCAGGCGGATGATGCGGCTGGCTCGAGCGGCGAGGGACAGGTCGTGCGTGACCAGCACGACCGTGGATCCGGATTCGCGATTCAGGGATTCGAGGAGGCCGATCACGAGGGCGCCGCTCGCCGCGTCGAGATTGCCGGTGGGCTCGTCGGCGAAGAGCACGCGGGGGTGATTCGCGAACGCGCGAGCGATGGCCACGCGCTGCTGTTCGCCGCCGGAGAGTTGGGCGGGGAAGTGGCTCGCGCGGGCGGTGAGTCCGACGCGGGCGAGCGCATCGCGTGCGGCGGATTCCGCGCGCGGGTCGCCGCGGAGTTCGAGAGGGACCGCGACGTTTTCCAGCGCCGTGAGTGTCGGCAGGAGCTGAAAACTCTGAAACACGAACCCCACCTTTTCCGCTCGGAGTCGTGCGCGCGCGTCTTCGGTCGAGGGCCGAGAGATCGGTCCCGTCGAGGATCGTGGTGCCGCTGGTGGGCGTGTCGAGACCCGCCAGGAGGCCGAGCAGCGTGGTCTTGCCGCTGCCGGACGGTCCGACGACCGCGACGTAGGCGCCGTCCGCGATGTCGAAGGAGACCGCATCGAGTGCCGAGAGCACGGTCTCACCACTATGGTATTGCTTGGTCAGGCTGCGGGCGGCGAGCATTCGTTACCGAGTATCGGGTGACGGTGACACGGCGGGGCCGGGGGGCGGGTTGCGGATGAGATACCGGGCGAGGACATCGTTGGGGCGGCAGGCGGAGCGGGGCGATCGGGCGCGCATGGGCTGCGGCGGTGATCGTCGCGGGCGCGAGCGCCTGCGGCGGCGGCACACCGGCTCGCGCGCACGACACCCAAAGTACCGCGGGTGAGGGGACGGTGCCGCCGGCTGGCCGGTGCGGCGGCTACGCGGATCGTGCTGATCGAGGGCACGAGTCTGACGGCTGGTCTGGGCCTCGACCCCGATGAGTCCTATCCGGCGCTGCTACAGCAGAAGATCGATTCGGCCGGATTGCCGTTCACGGTGAAGAACGCGGGGCTGAGCGGCGAGACATCGGCTGGCGCGCTTCGCCGGCTGGACTGGCTGCTTCGCGGGCCGGTGGACGTGTACGTGCTGGAGACCGGGGCCAATGATGGGCTGCGCGGGCTGGACGTGGATTCGCTGCGGGCCAACATCGTGGCGACCGTCCGGGGTGTGAAGCAGGCGCGGCCCGCGGCCCGGATCTGTCTCGTGCAGATGGAGGCGCCTCCCAACATGGGTCCGTCGTACGCGCGGTCATTCCACGAGTTGTATCCGGAGGTGGCGCGATCCGAGGGGGTGACGCTGCTGCCGTTTCTGCTCGACGGGGTGGCGGGCCAGCCAGGGTTGAACCAGGCCGACGGCATGCATCCGAACGTGCGGGGGGAGCGGATCGTGGCCGGCACCGTGTGGCGGGGGCTCGAGCCGGTGCTGCGGGCGGTGGCCGCGGGGCACGCGACTTCGTAGCGTTGGCGCGGGCAGGTTGACCATCCCCGAATGATGGGGTAAAATACGAGGCTGTATCCGTTTAGCCGTTTCAATCCCCTGCAAACAAGGTTCCGACTATGGCCATGCCGGCGACGCAAATCCGGCGCGGGATGGTGTTGGTGTTCGAGGGCGATCCCTGTCGCGTGATCGAGTTCCGGCACCACACGCCCGGCAATCTGCGGGCGATGGTGCAGGCGAAACTGAAAAACTTGCGCAGCGGGTCGAACTTCGAGCACCGGTTCCGCGCCGCCGATTCGGTCGAGCGTGCGTCGATGGAGACGCAGGATCTCGAGTTTCTGTATTCGGGCGGTGGCACGTACCACTTCATGAATACCGACAACTACGACCAGATCGAGATGGACGACGAGGCGCTGGGTGACAGCGCGCAGTGGATGCAGCCGGGCATGCGGATCCAGGCCGAGTACTACAACGGCCGGCCGATCGGCATCCAGCTTCCGAACTCCCTCACGCTGGAAGTGACGGACACGGCGCCGGTAATGCGGAGCGCGACCAAGACGGCGTCGACAAAGCCGGCGAAGCTGGAGAACGGCGTGAGCGTCAACGTGCCGGAGTTCATCAGCACCGGGGAGAAAGTCCGCGTCAATCCAGCGACCGGGGAGTACGTCGACCGCGCGAAGTGATCGGTGCGAGTGGCGTGCTGGTGACGTGCTGGTGGAGACGCATGCTGGCACTGCCCACCTCGCGCGAATCCGTCGTGGGCACGCGGGCGGACAGCGATGAGTCTGTCGGGAACCGTGTGCGTGCGGCGTGATTGATTCGAGCGTGGGGCGGAATTATGATGGGTGGGCTCCGGCGTGGACTCGCACGTCCCGGCTTTCCCTGGTGACTGTAGCTCAATTGGTTAGAGCACCGGACTGTGGCTCCGGGGGTTGTGGGTTCAATTCCCATCAGTCACCCTGATCGCTGAAGTAGGTCCGTAGCTCAATTGGTAGAGCACCGGTCTCCAAAACCGGCGGTTGGGGGTTCAAGTCCCTCCGGGCCTGTGTGGAGCTCGATCGGATGGGCTGGTGCGTCTGGCTAAGTGCGTCTGGCTGAGTCGATCTGGCTATGTGCGTCCGGCTGGAGGGCGGGACAGGTAGCCGGAAGTGGGGTTGGTACAGGCGTTGGTACTGACAGTCGTCGTGGGGGAACCGCGGGCGGTATCGTCTAGGGGACTAGGACGGAGCCCTCTCAAGGCTCAAACACGGGTTCGAATCCCGTTACCGCTATGTTGGGAGTCGGGAACGAGCGCCTGGGGTGTACGGCCCCATCGTCTATCGGTCAGGACGTCACCCTTTCAAGGTGGAGAGACGGGTTCGATTCCCGTTGGGGCTATTGCAGGAGAGCCAGCGCGCGTTCGTGTCGTTCGTATTTGGAGTTCGAGCCGGGTAGCCGGAAGCTGGCGAAAAAAAGGGGACTGTAGCTCAGCTGGTTAGAGTGCCGGTCTGTCACACCGGAGGTCGCGGGTTCGAACCCCGTCAGTCCCGTAGGAGCAACGAGGCAGACGCCGAGAGGCGCAGGAAACCGATCGGCAGTGAGTCGTAGACCGTGAGTCGTAGACCGTGAGTCGTAGACCGTGAGTCGTAGACCGTGAGTCGTAGACCGTGAGTCGTAGACCGTGAGTCGTAGACCGTGAGTCGTAGACCGAAGTCAGCGCCCTGGTGGTGAAATTGGTAGACACGCCATCTTGAGGGGGTGGTGCCGCAAGGCGTCGCGGTTCGAGTCCGCGCCAGGGCATATGGGATGGGCCGCCGATCGCGCTGGTGATCGCGGCGGGTAGTTGCGGCCGGCGATCGTAGGAGTCCGGAAGCGAGTGCAGGCGGGCGCCGGGAAGCGGCGCGATGATTTGCCCGCCACAGTAGCTCAGTGGTAGAGCACCCGATTCGTAATCGGGCGGTCAAGGGTTCAAGTCCCTTCTGTGGCTCTGTTGGTGGGTCGGTTGCCAGATCAACTGCGGCGCGCCCAGTACGCGCGACCGGGCGCCGGCGAGACCTCCGCGAGGTTCCTAGCGCGGCAACCGGTCGCGATATCCGCGGCTCACCGACAGGTCGGTCCCGTCGGTCAGGACGACCCGGTACTCCCCCGGCGCGACGGTCCGGAGTTCCTGCACCCGGTCCAGGTTGACGATCGCCGAGCGGTGGACGCGCGCGAACTGCGCAGGGTCCAGTTGCGATTCCAGAATGCCGAGCCCCGAGCGGATCACGTACTGCTGGCGGCCGACGTGCAGGTGCAGATAATTCCCGTCGGCTTCGATCCAGTCGATGCTCTCCGATTTCACGAAGATCGTGCGCCGGCCGATCTGCACGGCCACCCGCTCGAGGTATTTCGAGCGCCCGCGCAGCGACGCGAGCACTTCCCGGAGATCGTTGCCGATCGACGCGCCACGATCCACGGTGAGGGCGGTCCGCGCGCGGTCGAGCGCCCGCGACAACCGCGTCTGGTCGAACGGCTTGAGCAGGTAGTCTGCCGCGTCCGCGTCGAAGGCGCGCACGGCATGCTCCGCGTGCGCGGTGACGAAGATCAGGACCGGCGCCGGCGTGACGCTGAGCGCCTCCAGGAGCTGGAAGCCGTCGACCTCGGGCATCTGGATGTCGAGAAAGACCACATCGGGCTTGGTCGTCCGCATCGCTTCGATGGCGACGGCTGCGTCCTCGCACTCGGCGAGGACTTCCACGTCCTCGTGTTTCGCCAGCATCGCGCGCAGGCGGCGCAATGCCAGGGGCTCGTCGTCGACCAGCACGACACGCATGGCGGTCAACTCCGCCGCCCGGACCGGTGCTGAGGCGCTCTGAGTACCGTCCGCGTCATGCTCCACACTATGCTGCCGGCTCCGCGGCGTCCACCGCGGCGCGGATCCCCGGGCTCGGCGAGTGCCGGATGAGCGCCGGACGGGCATCGCCGGCGACGTGGCGATATGGCACGGTCGCTCTCACCAACGTGCCGCCAGTCGGCTGCGGGCTCAACTCGAGGCGGTAGTAGTCCCCGAACATCGCGGCGAGGCGCGCGCGGGTGTTGCCGATCCCGGTGCCTTCCCGCATCTCGCCCGGCGGCGGCAGGCCGGCGCCGTCGTCCTGCACCGACAACACCAGCCAGTCCGCGCGACGCTGGCACGTGATCTCGAGACGGCCGGGCCCGCGCCGCGGCGCGAGGCCGTGCGTGAGCGCGTTCTCGACCAGTGGCTGCAGGACCAGCGGCGGAACGGCCGCGGAAACCACGTCGGGATCCACGTCGACGTGAATCGTGAGGCGCGGACCGAACCGCATCTGCTGGATGTCGAGATACATGGCCATGCGCTCCAACTCGTCCGCGAGCGAGATCTCGGCCGGATGGCCGACACCGAGTGTGAGCCGGAGCAGATCGCTGAGCCGGATCAGCATGGCTTCAGCGGTCTCGGGCTCATCCCGGACGAGCGCCGCGATGCCGTTCAGCGTGTTGAACAGGAAGTGCGGCTGCAACTCCACGGTGAGTGCGTGCAATCGCGCTTCCGCCAGCGACAGTTGCAACGCGGAGGCCACGCGATGTTCGTGGCGCACGGCGTGCACCCGGAGCAGCACCGCGTAGGCGAGCGCCACCAGCAGCATCGTCGTGACGTTGGTCTCGAACTCGTAGCCGAAGTTGAGCAGCGGCGACGTGCGGGCAAAGACGCCAAGGTCGCTGAATCGGCCGACGGCGATGAGAATGCCGCACAGGGCGGCGGCCTGCACGGCCATTGCCGCGGCGGCGACAGCCGTGCGAGCCACCAGATTCCGGCCGATACTTCCTCGCCGGAGCGGCGTCCGGTCGAACGCCGCGAAGATGATCGGCACCAGCAGCAGCCAGAGGCCGCCGTCGAGCGTGCCCAGCACGATCGCGTGCGAGCCCCCGAGCGGGACACCGGCCGCGCGATTCGAGGTGATGATCGGGCGCAACGACGCCAGCTCATAGACGAGCTGCAGTCCAGCGACCATTCCCCATTCTCCTCGGGTCATATCGGGGAGCACGGGGCGGACGGTTGGGGTCCCTGGCGGCTCGAACAGACGGATACCTGACACTACACTCAGAGGGGAGATGTGAGCACCACGTGACGGAACCTGCGTGTTACCGCAGGCAGTGCACCGGTCACGATCACCGGCAGCGGGTGCGTCGCACGACGCTGTGCCACAACTGCATTGCATTCTCGCATTGCACACCGCCATGAAAACCGCGTTGCACACGACCGCAACCGCCCATGCAATATGAGGCGTCGGATCGTGCGCTGTCACGACCAAACGTTCTGGACGCGGCGAAACGCGGTATCGGCTCGCCGATTGGCGAGATGAACAGCCACTTCCACGGGGTGGGTGCTCTCGCTGCTCGGCAGCCACGCATCTATGATAGACGCGGGTGCTGGTGACGCGTTTTCGTACGGTGCGTGGAGCCTGTGGGTGACGCTGCGGGTCGTGACAGTAATGGCACGTGAGAGCGGTCGTCTGAAGGTGATTTTGCCGGGGGTGTGGTGACGTTCACCGATCTCGCGTTCGACGGGACGAGCATCGTGTGGCGGATCACGCACCATTACCACGCGGTGCCGGATTCGATGGCCCATCCGGCGCGGAGTGCGCTGGCGGCGCTCGACGAGCAACTCGAACGGCAAGTCGACGCGCAGATGGATCCGCCGGTCGCGTTCGTGGCTTCCGGTGGGGGGGCAGTGGCATTGCACTCAGGAGGCGTGCCATTCGGCGCCGGACCCGCCGCGCGCGTACTTGCGCAAGCAAGCGCACGGCTCTCCCCACCAAGCCGGCTCATCGTGATCACGTCGGCAGGCCGATGGGCTGCCCCTGGCCGCGACGCTGCTGCTCCCGTGGTCTCCGGACTCGTCCATGATTCCGGTCGGCGATCTGGTGGCGCTGGCGGCCGTTGTCGGCTTGCGGTCCGCGGCAGGGTTCGTGGATCCGGGTCTCATCCGAATGGCCTGGGACGGCCGCCCGTCCGTGGTCACGAGCCTGTTGCCCGGATCCACGAGCAGTGCCACGGACGTGGACACGATTCACGAGTGCATCCTCGGGTTGGCGGCCGAGGGACTCGGGTGGCCGCAGCAGAGGCGGCGTCCTGCTGTGGCGTCGTCGCGACGTTCCTGGCGCACGCTTGCACATTCTGGCTCTAGGACAAACTCAGCCATAGTATTTCGAGAGGCGGAGTCGCACCCGTCACCGGAGAGTTTTTCGGCGGCGATTTGGTGCACCATGGCCAACTTCCTGCACGAATCTCGTGGGGCACGGTTGGCAATCCTCTTGGCGGGAGGTCCTGTGCGACTGCGTTCAGCGGCTGCGGTGCTCGTGGCAACGGTGCTCCCGGTTCTCGCGCAGGCGCAGGTTGAGCGGCCGGCGTCGCAGGCGGCCACTCCATCGGTCAGCATCCCGCAGAACGTGCTGCGAACTCGCGCGCGCGCGAGCCTCGACCGCGCGGCTGCCTTCGTGGCGATGGCGCGCGAGGCACCGGCCGCAGCGACGGACCCGGCCAGCGCACACCGGGCGTCGGTCTTGGCGCACGAGTCGGCCACGGCGTATCGGTCCGCGTCGGCGGAGTTCGCGAGGGGCGCCTACCAGAAAGTGGCGAGCGGTTCGCGCCATTCGATCAGCCTCGCCCAGGAGGCCATCGCATCGGCGTCATCCAATCCGGCGACAAACGCAACTGCCAGTGCCACCGTGGTCGAGAACGTATCCGGTGGTGATGTCGCGCCCGGCGCACCGGCGGATCTCACGAGCGACAACTCACCGGCGCCGGTCATCCGCGCGCGCTATCATGGCGCCGGCCCTGATGCGCCGCCGCGTCCGGCGAATTGGCGAGTGTTGGGAGCCGTGCCGTTCGGGGCCGCGCCGGTGCAGGGCGTTCAGCCCAATGGGGCCGCGGGCCTCGCCGGCTATGCGACGCCGGCGCCCTTTGGCATCGTCTCACCGGTGCAGCAGCCGCCATTCCAGCCGGCGGGGTGACTCGCGCCGCCCATGCGGCGCGTTCCGCGGCAAGCCAGATTGAGTGCCAGGCGACGCGCTCCGCCTTCGAACGCAGCGCGTCGCGGGCTTGTCGGGTATTGGGTGGGTGATAAGTTACGACCGTACGCGGGCGTAATTCAGTTGGTAGAATGCCAGCTTCCCAAGCTGGACGTCGCCGGTTCGAGTCCGGTCGCCCGCTCTTTACTCTGAAAATGAACGCTTCAGTGCATGGCCTGCCCGTCTCGGCGGGCCATTTTGCGTATCTCAACGGTCCCCAGCAACGGTCCCGGGCCCGGGGAGGCATCGAACAGCACGACATGACGATTGTCATCGGCGGCAATCACATCGTCTCCGTCGGACCATCGGCCACAGTGCAACTGCCCGCTGGTGCCATCGTGCATGACGCAGGTCCGTATCTGCTGGCGGCGTACAAGGCGGCCCGGCCGCATGTCCAGCGATACGACTGGGAATATGGGACGACGAACCGTGCGAAATACTACGCGTCGGTGGCCGAGCACCGGGAGATTATTGACGCCATCGTCGAGAGCCACCATCGGGATCGCGGCGGCCCGGCGCCGCGGCGGTTAGCGGGTTTGAACCGAGACACCAGCGGCGGAACCGAATCGACAGGAGCAGGCTTGCCGCGCAGATGAGGGTCCAGGCGGCTCCGAACGTCGCGCTCGACCGCGCCTCACGAGCGGCGGACGCCGACGGCGGCGTCCAGCTCCAGAATCGCACTCGGTCGTCACCGGTCGCTTGCGGGTTGTAGTACACGTGAATGCTGGCGCCGGGCGGGAAGAGGCGGTCGATCGCGGCCTGGCTTTGGCCGCCCCTGGTAAACAAAGGCATGAGATCGATGAACTCGCGCCTGCCCTCGACAGTGCCCTGGGCCCGGATAATCTCGCTGCCGGATCCCCGCAACCCGCCATAGCCAGGTCGCTCGCGGCGCCAATAGGCTCGACCGACGCAAAACATGGTCTCGCGATACCTGCCGACGGACTCGCGCGCCGCGCGCTCCCTGGCGCTCATGAACACGACGAAGCTGAACATGGCGCCGGTGAGCAACAGAGCGCCGGTGAGCAGCACGCCAATGTTGGCCATCGGCACGAGGGACGGATGTCGCGCCTGTGATTCCTGCTCGAGAACGCTAGACGCATCTGGCATCGATATGTTGCTTCTCCCGCTGATCCGATTCCTCGTGAGCAATGATCACGGCGGACAATTCCAGACTGACGTGGTCTTGCCGCGAAAGTGACGTCGGCGCCGAGGGTCGCTTCGGCCGGGCCCCGGTGCAGTGGACGAGCTAGGCGGGTCATGGGCCGCCGCCCAACGAGTCATTGTGGAACCAGGATTTGCGCAAATCGGCTGGCGGGCCCGTCAGCCGATTCGTCGTCTTTCAGCGGTCGTGGCGTCAAACTTGACGGTCGTAGGCGACATCGTGAACCCCTCGTGGAAGCAGCAAACCAAAAGCGCACAAATGACGGCCGCCGTGATCGATCGATTCGGCCCGCCGTCGGTTCTGCACGCGGGCCGTGTTCCCGTGCCGGAGCCTGGTCCGAATGAAGTTCTGATCGCACTCTACGCTGCCGGGGTCGGCAGTTGGGACGAGTCCATGCGGGACGGCTCGTGGAAAGAAGGCCGGACTCGTTTCCCGCTCGTGATCGGGACCGACGGGGCCGGCGTAGTCGCGGCGAAAGGGTCGCGCGTCAAGCGCTTCCGGCCTGGTGACCACGTCTACGCCGCATCGATCGGGAATACCAAAGGCGGGTATTACGCGCAATACGTCGCCGTGAGCGAAGCACACGTGGCGCGCGCGCCGCGGCGGCTCGACGTCGTTCACGCGGCGGCTGCCGCGTTTACGGGACTGACCGCATTACAGGGAGTGCACGACGTCCTCGGCGTCCGGCGCGGCGAGACGGTCCTGATCTTCGGCGCGTCCGGCGCGGTTGGCACGCTTGCCGTCCAATTCGCCAAGCATCGTGGTGCGCGCGTGATCGCGACTGCGTCGGGACAATCGGCGCACTCGATCCTCCGCCGGCTCGGCGCCGCGGCAGTGGTCGATGCGCGGGACCCAAAAGTGGCCGGCAAGCTGCTGAAGCTCGCCCCAGACGGAATCGATGCGGTGCTCGCACTTGCCGGCGGCGACGAGCTGGAGCGATGCCTCGCGTTCGTATCACGGGGCGGACGGGTGGCGTATCCCAATGGCATCGAGCCGGAGCCGCACCGGAGGCGCGGGATTCGCTTCCGGAGCTACGATGCCGGCAGTAGTGCGCGGGATCTCACGCGCCTCGCGCGCACGGCGGATGCAGCGCGCCTGCGAGTGCCGGTCGCGGCGATCTTTCCGCTCGCGCGCGCGGCCGACGCGCATCGACGCCAGCACGAGCATGTGATTGGGCGCATCGTCCTACGAATTCGCCGAACGCCAGCGTAGACGCCTTGCAGCTTGATCATAGCGCGCTGGACGCCCAATCCACGAAGGAGGGAGGCATGGCTGAAGCCGTCATTCGGCAACGCATAGAGGACTGTGTGAATGGGATTCGTGCAAAGGATATCGAACGTGTCATGTCGCTCTATGCACCCACCGTGACGTCGTTCGATATCGTTCCGCCGCTGCGATATGCTGGAACCGAGAACAAGCGCCGAGCCTGGCAAGAAGCATTCGCCACCTACAAAGGCCCGATGGGCTACGAGATGCGGGACCTGACCGTCACGATGGATGGCGAGCTGGCTTTCGTTCACAGCCTCAACCACGTGAGTGGCACGCTGGCCGGCGGTCACGTCGCCGACATGTGGTTGCGCTGGACCGCGTGCTTCCGGCGGATCGATAATGTCTGGCTGGTTGTGCACGATCACGCGTCGGTCCCCGCCGACCTCGCGCATGGCCAGGCTCTTGTGCATCTGACGCCATAGGGTTGTTGCAGGCGTATTGAGGCCCACGCGGTGGGCAGATCAAAGGCGCCGCTGGCGACGCACGACCTCACGGGCCCGCGTGGCGTCGCGTACCGGCGCCAAATCAAGGCCTGGAGGAGCTAGAACCCCGACCCGGGTGGAAAATCGTGCCTCGGCCATCCAGCCTTGGCGCACAGAAAGTCCGCGACGGCGGATGCCTCGTCGGGATTGCGTTCGAATAGGAAATGTCGGCCACTCGAGTCGACGATGTACACTCGGCCGAATGGTTTTTGCCATCTGTTCCAGTACGTGAGCACCGCGATCTCCGCGTCGCGATACAGCCGGACGGTGGCCAGCTGGCCGATGCCCACGCGATGCTCGAGGGAGTTTGGTGCGAGGCGCCAAACGTCGTCCGCGCGGGCGCACCAGATGGCAAATGCGATGGTCGCAATCCCAATCACAACGGCGACCGCCGGATGCAGGCCGAGCGGCGGCGTGTGGCGGGTAAGTATCGCATAGCCGATGAGGCCGGCCCAGCCGGTCGCCACCAGACCCGAGCCAAGCACGAGGCATCCTCGGTTGGCTTGCGATACGCGAAGTTCACACACACCGTCCGGCGCAGTGCGGACATCCCATTTCGGACCAGGCAACTCGGGCCCAGTCATGCGAACGGCGCGAGGCTTGTTTGATCGGCGTCCGTATGGCTGGGCTCCATCGCAGTCTCCCGCGCCCAAGGCAACAGAATGTGACGACTGAGCGACCGCCAGGTGCGGAGCTGCGCCTTGGGTACGAGTTGCTGAGCGCCGCGCTTCTAACTGGACCAGTGGAATATCTCGAACGGCACCATGGGACGTGTTCAGGTTCTGTCATTAGACGCAAAGCAGTGGCAAGAAGCTGCCAGCGGATGCGGCCGCGCGGGCGCCTCGCCCGCCCCTCCCGGCGGTTTTGTCTCAAAGGTGCTTAGGGACATTGCTAATTAGCCATAAACCTATATTATCTCCGACCGGCGGAGAACCGCCGGCCGGATCGCAAAATGCGCATTGGCCCGACTGAGGCGGGCGCCGGCCAGCGGCGTCGCCCCGAACCGCCCCTCCGACAGACGGACGGCATGACACACGGCAACCTGTACGAGCATCTCATTGGCCTGCTCGACGGCGGCGGCGCGCAGTATCGGCTGATCGACCATCCGCCGGAGGGGCGAACGGACGTCGTCAGTCCGCTCCGCGGCCATCCGGTGGTGCAGGCGGCGAAATGCATGATCGTGATGGTGAAGATCGGCAAGAAGACGTCGGAGTTCGTTCTCTCGGTCGTTCCGGGGGACGCCCGGGTCGATCTCGGAGCGCTCAAGGCGCTCAAACACGGCACGTACGCGGGCATTGCTCCGCCGGAGCGCGCCGAAGAGCTGGCGGCGTCGGTCGTCGGTACCGTGCTGCCGTTTTCGTTCGATCCGCGTCTCGAGCTCATTGCCGATCCGGCGATCAAAAACCACGACGTCCTGTATTTCAATGCCGCCCGGCTCGATCGGTCGATCGCGCTCGCCACCGAGGACTACATCCGGCTAGCCAACCCGCGCTTCGAGCGCATTGCGCAGCGCACGCCGGGATGAGGAAACCGGAGACCGTCTATGGTTCGGTGCGGGACCGCGAGGCGGCTGGCAGTCCGCGCGACGACGGGGCCGTTTGAACGCCCGCCAGACGCCGGCGGTACAAACATGACGATCGGCAACGCCATGCGAGCGCTCGCCAATGCCAAGCGCCTACAGGTACTGGAGTGGCTGAAGAATCCGCGCGCGCATTTCCCGCCGCAGGTGGATGGCGACCTTGTTCGCGACGGCGTGTGCGGGCTGCTCATTGCCCGAAAGCTGAAGGTGAGCCAGCCGACGGCCAGCGAACATATGCGGGTGCTCGTCCAGTGCGGCGTCGTCCGCCCCACGCGGATCAAGCAGTGGACATTTTACAAACGCGACGAACGCCGTATTCAGGCGCTGAAAAAGGACATCGCGAACCGCCTCTGAGTGTGCCACGAACCTCGCCCGTATCTGGCACGACACCGTGGCCGGACGTCCCGCTCCGGTGAGGCGCGGCGTCTTCAGCGTGCCGGCCTGTCCCGGTCACCCGCCGATTTTCTCGTGATGACAGGACAGAGGACGATGGTGACCCCGTAGGTGACCCCCCGCGGACCGGCGGCCGCCGTGCCGACGACGCGTCCAATCTGGCGCATCACGGCCGCGCGGCTCCTCGAGGACCGCCCGCCGACGAGCAAACGGCCTCCGGCGGCGCGCTTGGGATCCGCACCAGACGAGGCAAAGTAGGCGGTCAGGTCCTCGCGGGCGGTATCCAGCAGAGCCACCAGAATCGAGTCGCCGTCCGGACCTCCCCGGCGCGGGCGTGCGCCGACCGAGAAGGCGGTCTTACCAGCCTGAAACAGGGTGGCGGTGGCCTGGTAGTACTTCTCCACCGTCCCGCGTTTCGGACGCGTGCTGACCAGGCGCACGAGTTGCGCGCGCTCCATCGCCTGGACGTGGTGATACAGCTTGGTCGGCTTTTCGCCCACCAGTTCGGCAACCTGCTTGGTCGTGCGAGGCTCGCCGACCAGAGCGCCGAGGATCCGGAGGCGAAGGGGGTTGGCGAGGGCGCGGATTTGCGCCAAATCGACCAGGGTGTGTTGCGAACGGGGTACCGGCGCCATGACGGAAAGATAACGAATCGGCGAATAGTCGGCGCAGGACGATTATTCAGGAAATATTGACTAATGGCGTGGTGCGGTGATAGGATTGGAGGCATGGATCATTCTCCTGGCATCGTCGATCTCGCCATCATGATTGCGCTCTGCGGCGTCAGCCCGGTCGCCGACGCGCGGTGGATCTATCCGCGGTTCCTCCGTGCCGTCGCCGCTAGTCCGCCGGGTGCACGCCCGAGATGGTATCTCCCATTCGTGAGCCTGACGTCGTGGGCGTTCACTGGCGCCGTGATCGTGATGTGGGTGGCGTACCGGCGCCCCTGGGCGGCGCTCTACATTCCGGCCATCAAGGCCGCTCGGAGTGTGGCTCGGCACCGGTCTCGCCGTCCTGTACGCCGCTGCGGTGTGGCGGCAAGTCCGGGCGGTGCTCGCCAAACCGGACGGCCGCGCGCGCCTGGCGCGCAAGCTGGCCAGCGCCGGCGCATTGCTCCCCCACACGGCGGCAGAGCGGCGGGGCTTCGTCCTCGTGTCGCTCACCGCCGGTATCTGCGAGGAAGTACTCTTTCGCGGGTTCGTGATGTGGTATTGCGCCGCGTTCACCGGTCCCGTCGTTGCCGTCGCTCTCAGCTCCCTGCTGTTCGGGTTCGGCCACCTCTATCTCGGCCCTACCCACATCCTCCGGTCAGGGCTCGTCGGACTGGCGCTGGCCGGCATCGTCATTGCCGGAGGATCACTGTGGCCGGCGATCGTGCTGCATGCCACCATCGACCTCGTGGCCGGAGAACTCGGCTATGCCGCGCTGTCGCAAACGTAAACGCGATAGTGGCGCCGCCTACTTGAGTCCGACCAACCCGCGGATGGATGCCGTCAGCGCGGCCACGTCATAGCCGACGCCGCGGCGAAACACGATCGTCACATTGCGAATCGAAGGATGGCCAACGACATCACCATCCACGACCACGAGATCCGCCTGTTTGCCCGGCGCGATCGTGCCCACCCGGTCGCTGATCCCCAGCACCTTGGCCCCGTTCGAGGTCATGATCTGCACCGCCTGCTCGGGCGTGAATCCCGCTTCGGTGAGGAGCTCGAAGTTACGCTGGTCGCCGTAGCCCGCGATCTCCGTCAGGCAGCAGGGATCGGAGCCGGCACCAAGCAGGCCACCCGCCTTCACGAACGCCCGCTCGAACGCCATCGCCTTGCCGAACGCGATGCGCTCCGCCTGATCGTTCTTGTGCTGCGCCGTATCGTACCACGCCCGGACGGCCGTCGCGGCCGCCGGCGCCAGTGCCTCGTACAGCCGCGGGTCCAGCGGGATCCGGCTCGGCGAACCCAGCTCGAACACCGCCAGTGTCGACGTCATCGCCACGTGGTGCGATACCATGTCGGCGATCGTGCGCTTCACATCAGGGCCATCGATGTCGAGGTTGTCGTACTGCGCCGAATCGCTCGCGACCGGGCAGACGTCGGGCTGCTTGCCTGGCCAGAATTCGGTGTCCGTCAACAACCCGTGCTCGAGATTGTCGATCCCCATGTCGACGGCCTCTCTGAACCCGACCGAGCACAGATGCGCCGTCACTTTCATCCCATGCCGGTGCGCCTCGTCGATCGCCGCGCGGAGCTCGTCCCGCGTGATCTGCGTGTACGCCTTGAACCAGGGCACACCCTCCTCGGACCAGTAGCGCACCAGACGCCTCGCATCGTCCGGGCTGCCCAGTTCGTGCATCCAGCTCACGCTGCTGTTCCGGCCCTGCACGTACGGACCGGACACGACGATGTCGGGTCCCACGGCCGTGCCCCGCTCGATCGCGGCGCGCACGTTCATCTCCTGATACGGATCGAGACTCCCCGTCGTGCGGATCGTGGTCACCCCAGCCGCCAGAAACAGGCGCGGATAACTGGTGAGCATGGATCGCGTTCCAGCCACCGACGACCCGTAGTACATATGGTCGTGGAGGCCGATGATACCGGGGATCACCGTGTGCCCGGGGAGATCCATCACCCGCGCGCCGGCCGGGACCGTGGCCGTTCCGCTGGGCCCGACGGACTGAATCTTCCCTTGCTCGATGATCACGGTCTGATCGGCGCGCGCGGCCGCTCCGGTACCGTCGATGACGGTCACGTGCTGCAGAGCCACGACTGCCGTGTCGATCGACACGAAGGGCGAGCGCGCGTGCGGGACGGCCGTGGGGGGCTGCGCCCGAGCGCCCGTCATCCCCCACGGGAGTCCCGCCAGAACGAATGCCACCACTACGGCATGGCTACGACGCAGCACGTATCGCACGCGACCTCCTCCTGGGTTTGACCGAGAGCACCATCATCATCTGAGCGCCCCGGTGTTCGGCAATGTGACAGTGCAGCATCCACCGCCCGGGGTTGGACAAGTCGAACAACAGGTCCGTGACCTGTCCCGCGGGAATGAGCGCCGTGTCTTTCCACGCGAGATACGGATTCGGCACCCCATTGCGCGAGAGCACGAGCATCCGTTGCCCGTGCAGGTGGATTGGATGATCCATCGCATGGGGGCCGACGGGATCGTTGTAGATCCGAACTTTAACGACATCGCCCTGCTGAAAGCGCCACGCGATGTCCATGTTCTCCTTGCCGGTCGCCGAGTCGCGGAGCACCCACGTGACGTCATTCGACGTCGCCATCGCGTTCATCGCTCCCATCCCATCGTTCCACTCGACGGGCACCGAAGCCCCGCCCAGCATCGCGCTCATGCTCGGCGGCAAGTGAACGACACGCATCTCGAGCCTCAGGATCTTGTCCGCCGGCCTCGCGAACTGACGCCGGTACGATGCCATCTCGGCCCTCATGGCGTCGTTCAGCCGGACTACCGCAAAATCGGCGGCGTTATCAGGCGAGGCGGCGGCTGGGTCGACTCGCACCAGTGCGACGGTGTCGGTCTCCGGGTGGATCGCGCCTGTCAGATGGTCGAGTGCCTGCACGCGGTTCGTCACCGCGACGACGCCGGTATCAGAAAAACGCACATCCACGACGTATCGTTCGGCCGGCGCAATCACGACGCTGGTGGCCCAGACCTCTCGCACGAACGGCCCCGCTCCCGCTGACACGACTTTCACCCGGCCGTTGCCGAAGGCGAGGTTCAGCACGCGCGCGTTCGAGACGTTCGTGAGATAGTAGCGGACGACGGCGCCACGGCGCACCGTGTCTCGATACCCGGCCTCACCGTTGGCCAGCATGATGTTACCGAACCGCCCCATCAGCACGTGCGTGGGCCCGGTCGCCCCGAACGGGACCGGCGCACTGTCGGCAAGCAGCATGTCGCCCACCGCCAGGATCCGCTCGGCGTTCACCCGCAGTGGCGGTGAAGCCCTGGGCCGCACGATGATGTTGCCGTAGAGGCCGAGCGGCTGCTGGATGTCTTCACGCTCGTGCGAGTGATACCAGAAAAGCCCAGCGTCGGGGAATCGCACACGGTACGTGAACGCCCCGCCGGGTGCGACCGCGTCCTGCGAGATCCCGACGGCGCCGTCGGACGCGCTGTCCAGGCGGATTCCATGCCAGTGGACCGCTGACGCTAGATCCGTCGCGTTGTGAAACTGCACGACGACTTGCGTGCCCTGAGCCACGTCGATCAGCGGCCCCGGTATCTGGCCGTTGTACGCGTACGCCGTAAATGTCCGGCCCGCGACGGTGCGGCGAACGCGCATCGCGGTGAGCGAGAGTGTGTCACCGGAACGGAGGTGCACGATCTCGCGCGGCCGCGATGGCTGGAGGCTCATGGCGCCCGAAACGGCCGGCAGAAATGGAGCCATGTCCGGCACCATGCTGCTCGCGGGGCCGGCTGTCATGCCTGGCATGCCCATCGCCGGCATTGGTGCCATCATCGTGGCCGCGAGAAACGGCGATATGGCGTCGCGATGCGCGAGGAGACGGCTGCCAGGCGACGTGCCACGGAACACCAGCGGCCCCGTTCGCGTCCGTGACGCCGCCGACCGCTCGGCACTGATCAGTATCCGGAATTGATCCCTTGTCGTCTCGCCCAGCACGGTCCGTCCGCCCATGACCGGACCGAGCTTGACGACGCTGTCCAGATCCATCGTCGTCATCCACGCGACGTACACCGGGGGCGCAGCATTGTCATGTGCCACCTGACGCGGCATGCCGGCGATCGAGATGACGATCCGGTACCGGGCACTCCCGTCTCGCGTGACGGCGACATCGAATGGTGATGGCACCGGCATGAGTTCCATCACCGCCCTCGCGCGGGGATAGGCGGGTGTCGGTATCAACTCCGCGCAGTAGTTGACGCTGTTGGAGCACGTTCCGGCCAGTGGCGGACTCCCGGCACCGTGTCCGGTGGCCGCGAGGCACAACACGCTGGCGGATCGCCAGGCGCGCCCGATGGTCAATCCGGCGCCTCCGTTACGATCGCCGCACTGGTGTCCGGCCCGCCTCTGTGACGCACATAGTAGAACACGGGGATGCCCGCTAGGATGACACCGATGACGGCAAGCGTCGGCCAGCGGCTCGCGGGGTCAACGATCGCGCTGCCTAGCACGCCCGCCGATGTCAGAACGAAGAGTGCCGGCACGACCGGATAGCCCGGCAGCCGGAACGACGGCCGATATCCGGACCGGCGGCGCAGCGGAAACACGGCGGCGACCGCGAGGGCGTAGAATGGCACGATCGCCAGGATGAACGTGTCCGCCAATTGCTCGAACGTGCGCGCCAGTACGAAAGCGATGCCGAGGAGTGCCGCGAGCGCGATCGCTACATATGGGGTCTGATAGCGGGGGTGCACGGCGGCCACCGGACGGAAGAGCAGTCCGTCGTCCGCCATCGCGAAGAAGATGCGCGGACACGTGAGGAGCGATCCATTGAGGGTGCTGACCGTGGCGATGACGACCGCGACACCGACGACCACCACACCCCAGTGGCCGACCAGCCGGTCGGCGACATCCGCCGCGACCAGTCGGGATGCCGAGATCTGGCTGATCGGCAGCACGGCGAGATAGGCGAGGTTGGCGGCACAGTAGATGACGAGGACCGCGAGCGTGCCGCCGATCAGGGCGCGCGGCAGCGTGCGGTCGGGCGCGACGACCTCGCCGGCCACGAAGCTGAGGTCCGCCCATCCGTCGTACGCCCAGAGCACGGCGACGAGAGCCAGTCCCACCGCACTCGGGCTGATCGGCGGCATCACCGCCGGGGTGGCCGCCGTGTGCACCAGTGCGGGCGCGAGCCAGACAGCACCCAGCGCGATCAGCAGCAGCGCGCCGGCCTTCACCACCGTCGCCACTTCCAGCAGCAGGGCACTCGATCGGACACCGGCGATGTTGACGGCGGCCAGCACGACGATGGCGACGGCCGCGACTCGATGCACGACCGTGTCGTAGGGGGCGATACGCGGGTCGTAGCCGAGTGTGCGGAGCGTGTATTCGGCGAATGTCGTCGCCACCGCCCCCAGCGCCGCCGCGCGAATGATGACCACTTCGGCCCACCCGAAAAGAAAGGCGGGCAGCCGGCCCCACCCTTCGCGAACGATCACGTAGATGCCGCCGGTTCGCGGCAGCGCCGTCGTGATCTCTGCCAGCGTGAGTGCGCCGCAGAGAGCGAGCAGCCCGCCAGCCACCCAGACGCCCATGAGCGCGCCCGGGGTCGGCACCCGGCTCGCGATGGCGGCGGGCGAGCGGAAGATACCCGACCCGATCATCGACCCGACCACGACCGCGAGCGCGCCCGGCAAAGTCAGACGGCGCGGCAGCGAGACTCCTTTCGCCCGAGGCATGACCGTCAGGCGAGCAGGCCGGCCTGGCCGCCCGTGTGCCAGAACAGTACGGTCTCCGTGTCCTGGAACCGCCCGGCGCGCACGCCGGCGATCACCGCGGCGAGGGCCTTGGCCGTGTAGGCATGATCGACGAACAGGGCCTCCGTGCGCGCGACAAGGCGCTGCGCCTCGATGGACTCCGGACTGGCCATGCCGTATCCGTCGCCGATGAACCCATCGTCCACCACGATCGGCCGTGCATCCGCGAACGCCTCGCCATCCAGCTCAAGGAGGGCGCCGGCACCAGCGACGATCGTCCGGATCTTCGACTGGATCGACACGGCCGGGTCGTCCGCGCTCACCCCGATGACGCGGGTCGAAAGTCCGTAGAGGGTACACCCCGCCACAATTCCCGCCTGCGTCCCGCCGGAGGATGAGGCATGAACGATCACATCCGGCACCATATTCTGCGCCACGAGCTCGCCGACGCCTCTCGCAAACCCAAGCGCACCGAGCGGGGTCGATGTCCCGAGGGGCACCTCGAACGGCTTGCGTCCATCGTGCCGCAAGCGGTCCAGCGCGGCTCGCATCGCGGGCTCACGTTCGTCGCGCGACGCGATGTACTCGATGTCGGCGCCGAGCAGGTCGTTGAGGAGTGCGTTGCCGGTGAGTTTATCGGGGCGCTGGCCGTTGGCGATGATGAGACAGCGGAGCCCAAGCCGTACGGCCGTGGCGGCGGTGGCGCGCGCGTGATTCGACTGGATCCCGCCGACCGTGACGAGCGTGGTGGCACCTGCCGCCACCGCGGCGGCCCCCGCGAGTTCGAGCTTGCGGACCTTGTTGCCCCCGAAGCCGAACGGGATTGCGTCGTCCCGTTTGACGATGAGCCGGGGTCCGCCGCCGAGCGCGGCCCGCAGCCTGGGCATCTCCTGCACGGGCGTCGGGCCATCCAGCAGTGCGATGGACGGGATGCGCGCCAGCCGCGCGCGCGCGCCGGCGTAATCCGGGGCGGCGCCGCGTGGCGGAGCGCTCGTCATGCCACCCGCTGGTTGCATTGGCGCCGCCACGTCATTCTCGAGGATCGATGCCATTCAGGCGAAGCTAGAGAGTGCACGTATCCGTCGCCAGCGCGGCGGGCGCCTCGCGGAGACGCGTTGTCAGCCGCGCTGCGAGGGGTCCAGCGAGTCGTCCCAGTTTGTGAGCGATGCTCCGGTGGGTGTCAACACCGTGGAGATCGAGTCCAGCGGGTGGGCGAACAGCGGGTATTGGTCGGCGTCCGCGAACAGTGTGGCAAAATCCTCTGGGCTGAACGCACGGGCAAGCCGCTCGGCGAAGGTGGTGCGCAGGAGTCTCACGTAGAACTCGGCGTCGTAATCACGCGGATCGGCCGCCGCGCCCATGTCGTCGCCTGGCGCGACGATGCCGCTTACCAGCCCCGCCTCGCCATTCCGTTTCCGGTAGACGCGGATCCGGTCGCCAGACTCCCACTGCTGGCGGCCCGCCGCGAGCAGTGCCTCATACGGCAGCTCGCGCCGGGTGGTCCGGGCCGTCCGGTAGGCGTCCGGCGACTTGGTGAGGCGCACCAGCGACGACACATCGTGCGTCGCCAGCGTCCGATGCCGCAACGCATCGATCGTCGCGAGGTAGACCTCGCGAACGCCGGCGATGTCGCCGAGCAACGCGCGACGGATGGCACGCCGGAGAAACGCCTCGCCGAACGGCTCCGCACGACTCGACCGGAAGGCGACGCCGCGGAGGAGCAGAGTGCCATCGTGGCCGAGGAGGGCGTAGTTCTTCGGCTCGTGTGAGAGCATCGCCGCGTAGCGTCCCTCGAACTCGAGCTGTACCAGAGGCGGGAGCAGTGTGGCAACCTCCGCGACGACGCGCCGCTCGTCCGCTTCCGTCCAATTCTCCGGCACCGCGAAGTAGACACCGTCGGTGTCCGCCTCGATGCAGCGTGACGCCGCGTGCGGCGAGCTCGCGGCACATGAGAGCGAGCACCTCGCGGCCGCGGCGTGTCACCTCGTTGGCGGCGTGGACGTCCGCGAACCGGGTGAGGCCGCCCGCGGCCATGTACCCGTACGCGGAGTTCACGACGATCTTGAGCGCGGCCGACGTCGCCTCGTCCGTGTGCCGCTCCGCCGACCCGGGCATGGCGGCGCGGGCGTTGGCCTTGGCCAGCAGGCGGCGCTCGACGAGGCGGTCCACGAGCGCGAGCAGGGCGCCCAGCCGGTCCCGCGACGGCCCGATGCGGTAGGCACGCATCAGCGACGGGTAGAGACTCGCGACGTCGGCCTTGACCACCCGGTGCGCGACGCCGGATGCGAACAGGTGCAGCGCCGCTCCGCTGTGCGGGGTGCCGTCGCCCTGTTCGTGGGCGGGAAGCGCTGCGCCGGCCCGCAGATAGGCGCGCACGAGCAGCGGATCGATGACGCCGGTCGCGGGGCCCGCATCGGCGAGCCGCTCGTACCGTCGCGGCACCATGCGCGCCAGCGCGTACGCCGCGCCGCCGAGCATGCGGGACAGGGCAGCGACTTCCTCCACGTCGTCGGTGGCGTACCGGCGAACGCGATCGGGGTCGGCGCGATACGTGGTGTAGATCTCGCTGCCCGGGATGTAGACACGTCCCGTGCGCGCGATCCCGAAGTGTTTGGCGACCGCCTTGAGGCCATGCCCAGGCAGCTCGCGGGTCGAGAAGTCGTAGCGGCGAACGGCGTCGAGCGTGTCGATCAACTCGCGGCCCGGCGCGACGAAGCGGACGCGCCGTTGCCGCGATCCCCGATCGCCCCGGTCCGGCAGATCGCTCTCGGACACGCCATGGCGGGCCGCGCGCACCCGCAGACCCGGGCCCCCCGCGCGGCCGAGCGAGACGGGAACGCCAAGGATGCGGGCGCGCCGGTCGAGGAACGGCAGGTCGAAGCCGTGCAGGTTGTGGTTCTCGATCACATCAGGATCCGCATCGCGGACACGCGCGACCAGCGTGCGGATGAGATCCGCTTCGCCAGCATCGCCATCATCCCGTGACCTCGAGCACTTCGGTCGCGCCCGAGTGATAGCGGATCGAAACCATGAAGATCCGGTCGCGCCGGGCGTCGAGTCCCGTCGTCTCCAGATCGAACTGGAGGCGATGCACCCGATCGAACGCCAGATCCTGAAAGTAGGTGCGGCCGGTGGTGACGAGGTATTGCTCCTCAGGCGGCAGTGCGAGCACGGTGCCGGGTTCGAGCCGTTGCAACTCACTGAGATGGCGAAGTGGTGCCTGCAGCCGCCGCGATGCGCCATCCAGGAGCGCGGCCACGAGCCTGCGGCCATCGCGAGCGCTCACGAGATACCGCAGCGCGCCGGGCCCCGACAACTCGCGGTGCCGAACCATCGGATCATGGCGCGGACGACGCTCGTCGTCGGGGGCAAGCCGTGCGCCGAGGAGGGCGAGATCGCGGAGATGCGCGAGGAGGAGCCAGGGCCGGAACCGTTCCTCCTCGCGCACCAGCGCGTCCGGCTCGGCGAGGCGGCGCCAGACCGACGCCCTCCCGTCCTGGGTGGCGTAGACCGAGACGATGCCGGGTGCCGGGTCCCATCCCCACAGCCACTCGTCTCGCACCGTGTCGGCCGCGGATGTCATTCGGTGATCAGTAGCAAGAGCGTATAATATGGTCGCGCCAGCGGTGGTGATCGCCGCCGCTCCATTCCGCCAACTCCCCCAACGGATTCATCAGTCGCATGCCGATCGGAAGCTCTGGACGCGCGCTCGATGGTTTTCGCGTGGTGTCACTGGCCGCGCACCTTCCCGGACCATTGGCGGTCCGGCAACTCATGGCCTTCGGTGCGACCGTCGTGAAAATCGAGCCGCCCGATGGCGATCCGTTCGCGGTCTACCATCCGTCGTGGTACGAGGCCCTGGCCGAGGGGCAACGCGTCGTGCGGCTCGATCTCAAGAATACGAAGAGCCTGCCGCGTTCGAGGAATTCCTGAATGAAGCCGACCTGCTGCTGACGTCGTCCAGACCGTCGTCGCTCGAACGGCTCGGACTCGGCTGGGCGGCCGTGCACAAGCGATTCCCGCGGCTGTGCTACGTCGCGATCGTGGGGTCCGCGTCTCCCGATGCCAACCGGCCAGGGCATGATCTGACCTATCAGGCGTCAGCGGGACTCGTGGCACCCCCGCAAATGCCGGTCGTCCTGCTCGCGGACTTTGCCGGCGCGGAACGATCGGTGAGTGCGGGTCTCGCGCTGCTGATGGCGCGGGAGCGAGGGGGGGACGCGGGGTACGCTGAAGTCTCGCTGGCCTCCGTGGCGGCGCAGTTCAATGAGCCCGTGCGTCGCGGTGTTACGACGCCGGGATCACTCTTTGGCGGCGGCCTGGCGGGCTACGGGCTGTATCGCGCTCGCGATGGGTGGATGGCCGTCGCCGCGCTCGAAGCGAACAGCTGGTCCGCGATGCGACGGGCGGCGGGGCTCGCGGGCAATCCGGCCCCATCCGATTCGCCAAGCGGCGACCCGCAACTGGACCGCGATGCGCTCGAATCGCACTTCCTCGGCAACACCATGGACCACTGGGAGGTCTGGGCGGTCCAGCACGATCTGCCGATCGTGGCCGTTCGCTCCCCTGGTGCCGGCGGCGCGTGACGGGCCATTCGCCCGGACTACCACCACCGGAACGGATCGTGCGTTGCGTGCAAGGAGCACCAGTGGAGCCGTCGATGCTCACCGCGATCCCGTAGCGCTTTCTCGCGACATTCCGCACCGAGGTACGTCATGGCTGCGCTTTGGAAGGGATCCATCTCCGTTTGGGCTCGTCAATATTCCGGTCCAACTCTTTCCCGCGGTGCACACCGGCAAGGGTGCCGTGCACTTCCGCCAGTTGCGCAAGAAAGACCTGGCCCCGATCCGCTATGAACGCGTGTCCAGCGCCGACGATGCGGTCGTCCCCTGGAGCGACATCGTCAAGGGCTACGAGTACGCGAAGAACAAGTTTGTCGTCCTGACGGCTGCGGAGCTCAAGGCCGCGGCGCCGGAAGCCTCGAAGACGATCGATATCCTCGACTTCGTCAAGGAAGCGAGCATCGACCCGCGCTACTTCGACACCCCGTACTATTTCCGTCCCGACCGGAATGGCGAGAAGGCCTACGCCCTACTACGTGACGCGATTCGCGAGTCCGGACTCGTCGGGATCGCGAAGTTTACGCTTCGACAGAAGGAGCACCTGGCGGGGATCAAGCCGATGGGTGACGCGTTGATGCTGGAGATGATGCGGTTCGCCCACGAGCTCGTGGACGTGTCCGAAATCGACTTTCCCAAGGCCCAACGCGCGAAGGTCACACCGCAAGAGATGCGGATGGCGCGCCAGCTCATTGAATCGCTGGCCGCGGAGTGGAAGCCGGAGAAATACACGGACGATCATTATCGCCACCTGACGTCGATGATACAGGCGAAGCTCAAAGGGAAGAAGATCACGGCGGTGCGTGACGCGGAGCCCGCCGAGCCAAAGGTGCTCGACCTCATGAGCCGGTTGAAGGAAAGTCTCGCGCACCAGCCGAAATCGGGGGCGAGCAAAGCGCCCGCCGGCAAAGCGCCTGCCGGCAAAGCGCCTGCCGGCAAAGCGCCTGCCAGGACGAAGCGATCACCCCGAAAGCCGGCGGCACGCCGCTCGGCCTAGCTTCCCGTGGCGACGACGATTCGGCGGGCTGCGGCGGGACGTAGCGGGTTTGCTCGCCTGCCGGAGATCCATCCGATGCTCGCCACCGTGGCGAGCGAGATGCCGCGCGGCGACGGGTGGGTGTTCGAACCCAAGTACGACGGCATTCGCATCCTGGCCGTGGTGAAAGACGGAGACGTCCGGCTTCTCTCGCGAAACGCCATCGACAGAACGGGTGGATTTCCTGAGGTGGCCGAGGCGGTGCGTACGCTGGCGAGGCGGGCGCGCCTCGATGCGCTCGTGCTCGACGGAGAACTGGTTGCCCGCACGGCGGACGGGATCGGCCGCTTCTCGGATCTGCAGCAACGGGGCAAGGCGATCACCGAAATGCAACGGGACACGCAACGCGAGACGCAACGCGAAATGCGGCGCACCGCGCGGGTCGCGGCGGGGACGGCTGCTGCCCCGATCGTGAGTGCCCGGCGCGCGGCCGCCGGGACGGGTGTCACCCTGATGGTGTTCGACCTGCTCGTGGCGGGGAAGGAGGTGCTCTTGCGGACGCCGTGGCGCGCGAGGCACGACGCGCTCGGGCGACTCTGGCGCCGGACGGGATTTCGGAGCGTGCATCTCCAGCGCGTCGCGACGGTGGCCGACGGGGCCCGGCTGCTCGAGCGCGCCCGCGCGCACGGGTGGGAGGGGGTAATTGCCAAAGAGGCGAGCAGCCTGTACGAGTCCGGCCACCGGTCACGGTCCTGGCGGAAGCTCAAGCTGGAGCACTCCCAGGAGTTCGTGATCGGCGGATATACGGAGCCGCGCCGGTCGCGCGAATACCTGGGTGCGCTACTCCTGGGACACTATCGCGGACGCCGGCTGGTGTACGCGGGCCTCTGCGGCGGCGGGTTCACGCAGGATGCATTGCGGCGCGTCTCCGCCAAGCTGCGTCCGCTCGTGGCGCCGCGGTCGCCGTTCGATGGCCCCGTGCCGCGCACGCCCGAACCGGCGCACTGGGTGAAGCCCGTCCTCGTCGCGCAGGTGCGTTTCACCGAGTGGACCACCGATGGCAAGCTCCGGCATCCGGTATATCTTGGACTGCGTGATGACAAACCGCCGGTAGCCGTGCACCGCGAAGCGGAGAGCCTGCAGAAGGACGGCACCGATGCGCCGGTTGCGCGGACTGGAAACGCGAAGCGGCCGCGCGCGCACCCGGTGGCGCGCGCAGTAGCGGTCGCAGTAGCGGTCGCAGTAGCGGTCGCAGTAGCGGTCGCAGTAGCGGTCGCAGTAGCGGTCGCAGTAGCGATCCCGGGGGAGAGGCGCTGATCGAACAGCTCGACACGATCGAGCGCGAGTCCGGGGGCGCGGGCCATCTCGAGATGGAAGAGGGGACGACTCTGGCCGTCTCGCACCTCGACAAGGTGTTCTTTCCGAAGACCCGCAGCGCGCGCGCGTACACGAAGGGCGATCTGATGAGGTATTACGTGCGGATGGCGCCGGGGCTGCTGCCCGCCATCGCCGATCATCCGCTCGTGCTGCGCCGGTTTCCCAACGGCATCACCGGACAGAGCTTCTACCAGCATCGGGCGCCCGACCACGTGCCCCATGGCGTCCGCACAGCGGATGTCGAGGCGGGCGGCAACGTCATCCGTCATCTCATCGGAGGCGACCTGGCCACGGTTCTCTATGCGATCCAGCTCGGCGCGATTTCGATCGACCCGTGGCATTCGCGCGTCGGCTACGTCGCGACGCCCGATTATTCGATTGTCGATCTGGACCCGGGGAAGACGGCGTCCTTTGCCCGCGTCATTGAAGTGGCGCTCTGGGTCAAGGAGGCGCTCGATGACCTCGGTCTGCGCGGGATCGCGAAGACATTGGGGATGACCGGCATCCATATCGTGCTACCGCTGGTACCGGGGACGAGCGAGGATGCGGCGCGGCTGGCCGCGCAGGTCGTGGCGACGACGGTGGCGGACCGGCATCCCGCTGGCGCCACCGTCACGCGGGGCGTTCGCGAGCGGGGGGCACGCCAGGTGTACGTGGACTATCTCCAGAACATTCGGGGGAAGACGGTGGCGGGAGTCTTCGCCGCGCGTGCGCACCCACTCGCGCAAGTCTCGATGCCGTTGCGATGGGAGGAGGTGATGGACGGGCTGTCACCGGCCGCGTTCACAATCGAGACGGCACCCGCGGAGTTGGCCGCGCGGCGCACACTCTGGGCGGCGGCCATGAGACGGGGCAACGACCTCCGCGCCATGGTGAAGTCGCAAACGGCGAAGTCGAAAACGACGAAATCGCAAACGGCGAAGTCGCCGACCGTGAAATCACAGGCGGCCCGGCGATCGTCGTGATCCTGGCTTTCCTGGTGGCTGCGGGCCTCGGACTATCCGCCGGGCTACGCACGATGACTCCAGCCGCCACGATCCTGCTCGCGCGGCATCAGATGGTCGCGGGCCTCGTCGTGAGCGTGCTTGCGGTTTGTGAATGGGTGATCGATCTCCTGCCGGCGACACCGGCGCGAACCAAGCCGGGCCCGCTGATCGGACGGATCGCGAGCGGTGCGTTCGCCGGCTGGTTGGCTGGGGGCGAGCCGGAGACGACGCGAATCGTGGGCGCGATCGTCGGCGCCTGTGCGGCTGCGGCCGGCAGCTTCGCGGGGTATCGGGCGCGGATGTGGGCCATCGACCGGTATGGGGCACTTCGGGCCGCGGTGGTCGAGGATCTCGTGGCCATCGGCCTGGCGAGTCTCGCATTCCTTCTTTGAGTCCCCTGAGGGGGGCCTAGCACGAGTCCCACGATTCCGTTCTTGCGGGAGCGGACGGCCCAACCGTACTATTTCCCCAGCTTTCTGTACGGAAGCGTTCCAAACATGCAGGGGTATTAGATCCACCCGCGGCTCGCTTGCCGTTACGGGGGCGATCCGTCGCGCTGGGCGCGGCGTATCGTCTTGTAACCGGGTCAGGACTGTGGATCGCCGGCGCGGGGCCGTCGCCAACACTGGCACCCCGCGGGGCTTGGCCGCCCCAGAGCACGGCGAACACCCGAACAGGATGAGCGAACCCATGGAGTCACGATCGAACGCGGTGGCGATCCCAGCATTGGCCGTTCCGGAGTGTCCGGCCGGGCGAGGCAGTGCGCCGCGCGGGAACGTGAAATTCGCGCGGGCCACGCCCGATCATGCGATGCATGAGATGAAGGCGCGGGTCGCGAAATACTTCGAGACGCGCGAGCTGTCCTCCAAGGCCAATGCCGGCATGGTCGTCAAGACCGTGATGCTGCTCGCGATCACGTTCGTCCCCTACGGCCTCATCCTCACCAATCACTTCTCGCGCTGGGAGATGCTGCTGCTGGCCTTCGCGATGGGCGTAGGGATGGCCGGCATCGGATTCGGCATCGCGCACGATGCGCTGCACGGTGCGTATTCGGCGAACCCGCGGGTCAACGCCCTGCTGGGGATGTCGCTCGACGTCCTCGGAGCGAGCAGCTACATGTGGAAGATCACGCACAACATCGTGCACCACACGTACACGAACATCGAAGGCGTCGACGAAGATCTCGCCGTGTCGCCGCTCCTGCGGCTGTCGCCGAACTGCGAGCGACTCTGGTTCCACCGCTTCCAGCATCTCTACGCCTTTGTCCTGTACGGCTTCACGACGCTGTTCTGGGTATTCGTCAAGGACTTCCAGCAGTTGCTGAAGGCGGAGCTGGGACCGTATCGCGACAAGCGGCACGACCGGATGCAGGTCGGCCTGCTCGTCGGCACGAAGGTCGGTTACTATGGATACGCGCTCGTGATCCCGTTGCTCGTGCTGCAGATCCCGTGGTGGCAGGTGCTGATCGGGTTTTTCGTGATGCATTTCACGGCCGGGGCGATCCTCGGCATCGTGTTCCAACTGGCGCATGTCGTCGAGTCCACCGACTACCCGGCGCCGGACGTCGAAGGGCTCATCGCGCAGGAGTGGTGGTTGCACGAGATGCAGACCACGGCGAATTTCGGTCCGACGAATCGCCTCCTGTCGTGGTACGTCGGGGGACTCAACTTTCAGGTCGAGCACCATCTCTTCCCGCGGGTCTGCAGCGTCCACTACCCGGCCATCAGCAGCATCGTCGAAGAAGTCGCCGCGAAGTATGGCCTGCCGTACAACGCGTATCCCACGCTCCGCGCGGCGATCGCGTCGCACTACCGTACGCTGCGGCAATTTGGGGCGAGGCGGCCGGCGGGCTCGCTCGCGTAGCAGTGCGGCGCCCGGGTATCAACTACCGGGAATGTGTGCCATGTCGTAGCGTTCACCTCCGGTAGCCGATGCGCCCCGCCAGACGAGGCCGGGCAATGTCACATCGCAGCGCTTCCTGAGGACGACAATGTCTGACCGCCAGCCATCCGGGTCCCCCAACTCCAACACCGGCGCCCCCGGTAGCGCCCCGGCCCCGGGCGGCCAAGAACCGAACCTCGCATCGCCCGTGCCACTCTCGCGACGTGATTTTGCCACCCTCGGCGGGGCCGCTGCGCTCGGCGCATTCCTGCCGCGGCCGATCGCCGGAGAGACGCTGCGACGCGATCACACGCAGCCGGCTGCGCTGGGCGTGGGTGCGCCCGAGCCGCTTCCGTCATTCCGGTACGCGATGGAAGCGCAGGCCGGGCGCGTGTATGCGGCGGGAACCGCCAAGGAATCCACGGTCAAGCAAATGCCCGTCGCGGAAGGCCTCGCCGGCGTCTCGATGCGCCTTCAACCTGGTGCGATCCGCGAGTTGCACTGGCACGCGTTGGCGGCGGAATGGGCGTTCGTGCTGACCGGGCGGTGCCAGACGACCACATTCGACCCCGAGGGCCGCAGCGAAGTCAACGACTTCGGCCCTGGCGACGTGTGGTATTTCCCACGCGGGTTCGCGCACTCGATTCAGGGGCTCGGGCCGGGCGAGTGCCACTTTGTTCTCATTTTCGACAATGGCCACTTCTCCGAGTATGGAACGTTCAGCGTCACGGACTGGACGTCGCTGACGCCGCCGCACGTGCTGGCGCAGAACTTCGGGCTGCCCGAAGCGACGTTCGCCAAGCTTCCCAAAGGCGAACTGTACATCGGGCCCGGCAAGGTCCCGGCTCTGGACGCGACAGCCCGCCCGGACGGGGCGGCGCATGATGCGCCGCAGACCCACAAGTTCCGGCTCCTGGCGCAGGCCCCGCGCGAATCACCCGGCGGGACCATCCGAATCGTATCGTCCGTCGAATTCCCCATCTCCGCCGGAATGACGGGCGCCTATCTCACGATCGCGCCCGGGGGGCTGCGTACGATGCACTGGCACCCGAATGCCGATGAATGGCAGTACTACGTCGCGGGTCACGCCCGGCTCACCGTGTTCGGATCGAGCGGGCGGGCGCGCACCGAGGAGGTCAGCGCTGGCGACGCGACCTATATCCCGCGCGGCTATGGGCACCACATCGAGAATGTCGGCAGCGACGAGTGCCAGATCATCGCCGGTTTCAACAGCGGCGTCTATCAGGAGGTCGGGCTGACCGCCTGGATGCACAACGTTCCGCCGGCCTTGCTGGCCGACAACCTGGGTATCGACGAGGAACACGCGCGTCGCATGGCACAGGCGGCCGTACCCATCGCCGCTCGCCTCTAGCGCTGGCGGGTCCGGCCGGCGGCACACGGCGGCCGATCACCGCACGCGCGGCACGTCGTCAGGAATTTCGTCGTTCGCAACCGGGAGTCATTGATGGCACCGTGCCTCGTTCGCGTCCATCCGCCCGCCGGCTCGTCGTGGGACTCGCCATCGCCGGGCTGGCGGCGGCTGCCAGTGCGCCCGCCGTGGCGCAGACCTTTCCGACCGACGATCCGATCATCAAGCGCATCTGGGCGCTCGGCATGGACAGCTCGCAGACGAGCACCTGTCGTCAGCTGCTCTTCGACTCGATCGGTCCGCGCCTGACGGGATCGCCCGATCACGAAGCGCGGGAACGACTGGCTCGTGAAGACCTACGAGTCGTGGGGCATCGACGCGCGCAACGAGCAGTACGGCACCTGGCGCGGGTGGCGTCGCGGGTACTCGCACATCGATCTCGTTGCGCCCGCGCGTGCGGTCGCTCGAAGGGACGATGGTCGGCTACAGCCCGGGCACCGGGAAGCGCGATCTGATCGCGCCGACGATCATTCTGCCGCGGTTCGCCGACAGCACCGAGTTCGTGAAGTGGCTGCCCAGCGCCAAGGGCAAGCTCGTGCTCGTCTCGGCGCCGATGCCGACCTGCCGGCCCATCCGAGGATTGGGACGCAGAACGCGACGCCGGAGTCGAGCGACGCGGATGGACAGCATCGCGCGCTCGGCGTCCAGCGCGAGTGGGGCGGCCGCAACGTGCGCGGCACGGGCTACAGCCTCGCGCTCGGCGGCGGCGAGCTGGGCCTGCGCCTCGAGAAGGCCGGCGTCGCCGGCGATCATCACGTCGCGTCCGAAGGACGGGCTGGGGCACGATCGAGATCTTCGAGACCTACAACACGAAGGCGCCGACGATCGCGCTGAGCTGCGAAGACTACGGCCTCGTGTACCGTCTCACCGAGAACAACCAGCACCCGATGCTGCGCCTCAACCTCGACGCCGAGCTGCTCGGCGAGCAGCCGGTGTTCAACACGGTCGCGACGATCAAGGGCGCCGAGAAGCCGAACGAGTACGTGATGCTCTCGGCGCACTTCGATTCGTGGGACGGCTCGTCGGGCGCGACCGACAACGGCACCGGGACGATCACGATGCTCGAGGCGATGCGGATCCTCAAAGCGTGTACCCGCATCCGAAGCGCACGATCCTCGTCGGCCACTGGAGCGGCGAGGAGGAGGGCGAGGTCGGCTCGAAGGCGTTCACCGAGGACCACCCCGAGAGTCGTGAAGGGGCTGCAGGCGCTGTTCAATCAGGACAACGGCACCGGCCGCATCGTGCGCCTGAGTGGCGCCGGGCTGCCCAACGCGGCGCAACACATCGCAGCAGTGGCTGGACAAGATGCCGCTACGAATTGCGGAACCAGATCACGTTCGCCGGCGCCGGCCTGCCCGGCGGGCGGCGGCAGCGACGACTTCTCGTTCGCGTGCTCACGGCGCGCCGGCGTTCGGCCTCGGCGCGCTGCCCTGGGACTACGGCAACTACACCTGGCACACGAACCGCGACACCTACGACAAGATCGTGTTCGACGATCTCAAGTCGAACGCGACGCTGACGGCGATGCTCGCGTACCTCGCGTCCGAAGATCCGATCGTTGATCACGCGCGAGCGGATCGACCTGGCGGCCGAAGCAGCGAAAGCCGCGGCCGCGCCGCCCCCGGCGCCCGGCACTCCGGCTTTCTTCCGTCGCGTCCCATCGAAGTGGCCGGATTGCGTCCCGGCCCCACGGACGACGGCGCCACGATTGAAGTAGGCCGGCGGCCATCGCCGCCTGCCATCGCCGCCGGCCATCGCCGCCATCGCCGCCTGCCATCGCCGCCGGCCTACTCGAGGCTCGGCTCGTACGGCTCGTCGGCCGCCGGGTGGAGATGCTCCCCCTGGTTCAACAGACGGGCGCAGGTGTTCCAGCGCAGGATCGCCTCATCATTGCCCGCGGGACGCATCGCCTCGGCGCTCTCGTAGTGGCGCATGGCCTCGTCGAGCCACTGGGCCGCGACCTCGTGCGCGCGCGGGCCGCCGCGTCGCAACTGCGCCTTGGCGCGCCGCTCGCAGATGATGCCGGCGTAGTAGTGCCGCTTGTACTCATCCTTGAGCCGCGGCAGCACCTCGCGGGAGCGCGTCACGCTCTCCACGAGTCCATCGCGCATCTGGTCGGTGATCGACAGCACCAGCATCACGAGCGCCTGCTGATTGTCCGGATCCGACGTCCAGCACGTCGAGGCAGATGCTCTCGGCGGCCGACGAGTCGTTGAGCAGCCGGTAGCGCTCCGCCTTTGAGCAGTGCCGCCGGCATGCCGGCGCGGGTGATCGGCTTGAGAGAATGCATCCGGGACCTCCTGCGCGCTATCCGCGATGCGCCCGCGAAAAGAGCTTCACCAGTTTGCCGAGCGGGTCGTAGAACTCGTCCACCACGCGTTCCTTGAGCGGGATGATCGCGTTGTCGGTGATCGTGATGCCCTCCGGGCAGACGTGGTGCAGCACTTCGTGATGTTGCAGAATCCGATGCCGTGATCGCGCTTGAGCTCGGGGATCCGATCCGCGACGTCGAGCGGATGCATCTCGAGTGCCGCAGTGTAGACGAAAAACCGCGGACCGATGAATTCCTCTTCCTTCGTCGTGCTCACGAAGCACGTGGCAGACGTCCTGGCAGAGAAAGCACTCGATGCACTTCCGGAACTCCTGCACGCGATCGACGTCCGCTCTGCTGCATGCGCCAGGTGCCGTCCGGGCGCATCCGGCGGCCGGGGCGTGAACTGCGTGATCTTCTGCTTGACGCGGTAGTTCCACGACACGTCGGTGACGAGATCCTTGACCGGCGGGAAGGTGTGCATTGGCTCGACGGTCACCGGCTTGTCGAGCGGGAGATCGCTCAACCGCGTCATGCACATCAGCCGCGGCTTGCCGTTGATCTCGGCCGAGCACGACCCGCATTTCCCGGCCTTGCAATTCCATCGAACCGCGAGATCGTTCGCCTGATCCGCCTGAATCTGATGGATCGCGTCGAGCACGACCATGCCCGGCGGCCGTCTCCGTCGTGTAGTCGCGGAACGCGCCACCGGCCGCGTCGCCGCGCCACACCCGGAACGTCGCCGAGCCGCTGTCCGGATTCCACTGGCGCAGCCTGCGTGCTGGCGGCGCGGGGCGTGCCGCCCGATGAGGTTCCAATCGCAGGTGTCGTCACGTCGTCACGGATCCGTGCTGGGTCGTCGGGAGTGGGGCCCGGGGCAGGCGAGTCAGACGCACGGGCGTCATCCCCCTCGGCGATCACTTGTTTGAGGGCATCCGGCATCGGCGCGGATCGGCTCGCGGCTCAAGGCCATCCGGCCGTCCGGTCCTTTGCCGCATCATGATGTTGAACGTCGCGGAGCCGGGGTCCTTGTCGGGGAAGTCGTCGCGGAAATGACCGCCGCGACTTTCCCGCCGTTCGATCGCCGAGCGTGTGATCGCTTCGGCCACGGTCAGGAGGTTGCCGAGGTCCAGGGCGGTGTGCCATCCCGGATTGTACTCGCGATTGCCCGCGACGGCGACCTGGGCGGCACGCGCCGACAGTGCGGAGATCTGATCCAGACGCCTGCGGCCATTTCCTCCTCGCGCCGGACGATGCCCGACCAGCTCCTGCATCGTGTCCTGCAGCGCCTGCTGGATCTGGTACGGACCTTCACCGCTCGTGCGGTCGAAGGGCTCGAGCGCCTGCTGCGCGGCCGCGTTGGCCTGCCCCTGATCCGGCGTGACTGCCGCATGTCGCCTGCGCGAACTGCGCGGCGTATGTTCGCCGGCGCGTTTGCCGAACACCAGCAGATCCGACAACGAATTGCCGCCGAGCCGATTGGCGCCGTGCAGGCCCGCGGCACATTCGCCGGCCGCGAAGAGCCCCGGCACCGTGGACATCTGGGTGTCGCCATCCACGCGGATGCCGCCCATGATGTAGTGCGTCGTCGGCCCGACTTCCATCGGTTCCGTCGTGATGTCGATGTCGGCGAGTTGTTTGAACTGGTGGTACATGCTCGGCAGTTTCTTCTTGATGTGCTCCGCCGCATTCGGGAGCCGCTCCTTGATCCATGCGATGTCGAGATAGACGCCGCCGTGCGGGCTGCCGCGTCCCTCGCGGACCTCGCGCGTGATGCACCGGGCCACGTGGTCGCGCGTGAGCAGCTCGGGCGGCCGGCGTGGCGTTCTTGTCGCCTTGCGTGTAGCGCCAGCCTTCGTCGGCATCCGCGGCAGTCTGCGCGCGGTAGTTCTCGGGGATGTCGTCGAACATGAAGCGGCGTCCCTCACGGTTGGCGCAGGATGCCGCCCTCGCCGCGCACACCTTCGGTCACGAGAATGCCGCGCACGCTCGGCGGCCACACCATGCCGGTCGGGTGGAACTGCACGAACTCCATGTCCTGCAGTGCGGCGCCGGCCTGGTAGGCCAGTGACTGGCCGTCGCCCGTGTACTCCCAGCTATTGCTCGTGATGCGGAACGCGCGGCCGATACCGCCGGTCGCGAGCACGACGGCGCCTCGCGGCGAACAGGCGGAACCGGCCGCGCTCGCGATCGTAGGCCAGCGCACCGGTCGACGCGGTCGCCGTCCTTGAGCAGCGTGAGCACCGTCCATTCCATATGAACGTCGATGCCCTGATGAATGCCGTGATCCTGGAGCGTGCGGATCATTTCCAGCCCGGTGCGGTCGCCGACGTGGGCGAGCCGCGGATACCGGTGTCCGCCGAAGTTGCGTTGGAGGATGCGGCCGTCCGGCGTCCGGTCGAACAACGCGCCCCATGCCTCGAGCTCGCGCACCCGGGCCGGCGCTTCCTTGGCGTGGAGCTCCGCCATGCGCCAGTTGTTGATGTACTGGCCGCCGCGCATCGTGTCGGCGAAGTGGACCTTCCAGTTGTCGCGGTCATCGACGTTGCCCATGGCGCGCCGCGACGCCACCCTCGGCCATGACCGTGTGGGCCTTGCCGAGGAGCGACTTGCACACGAGGCCGACGGACACGCCGCCGGCGGTCGGCCGCGATCGCGGCTCGGAGGCCCGCGCCTCCGGCACCCACGACGAGAACGTCGTGCGTGGACAGTCTCGAAATCAGCCACGGAGTGTAGAAATCCTCAGAGAAGCCGCCAGTCGTGCCAGATGCCCATCGAGCACAGGCGAACGTAGATGTCGGCGAACGCGACGCCGAACAAACTCATCCATGCCCAGCGCATGTGCCACCGGTTGAAGCAGCTCACACACGCGTAGGCCTGTCGGCGTACGGGCCGGTTGGCGAGCCGGTCGAGGTATCCGCCGGCGATGTGGCGCAGCGAGTGGCATCCAAAGGTATAGCACGAGAGCAGCACGACATTGAGCGCGAGCACGAGGGTGCCGACGCCGACACCGAATCGCGTGACGCCGCTCGCCGGATCGGTGAACCACAACGCATCCCACACATCGTGGCCGAGAATGATCAGGAAGATCAGGGCGATGTAGAGGAAGTAGCGGTGGACGTTCTGGAGAATGAGCGGGAACGACTGCTCGCCGAGATAGGAATGGCGGGGCTCACGCACCGTGCACGATGGCGGGTCGGCCCACAGGGCCTTGTAATAGGCGCCCCGATAGTAGTAGCACGTCACGCGAAACAGTCCTGGAAACGGCAGAATCAGAAGTGCCGGCGAGAACGGCAGCCATCCGGGCCACCAACCGGGCTTGGGCCCGAGCAGCGCGCGGCCCGAGTCGCCGAATATCTCCGGTGAGTAGAACGGGGAGAGATAGGGGCCGTAGCGGTAGTGGCTGTTCTGAAACGCGGACCACGTGGCGTAGACCACGAAGGACAGCAGCACGATCCCGACGACGACGGGCTGCACCCACCATGCGTCCCGCCGCATCGTGAGACCGTGCGGCCGCTCGAAAACCGGAAGTTGCGCGTGCGCCATCACCATCCTCTCGAAGCATGATCAGACAAATGGCCGCGCGAAGGTTACGCCCTGCGTCCACACGATGCTAGGCCACACGACGCAGGCCGCGCGGCTTCGCCGCGAGCCCGGAAAACGCCGCCGTCCGTGCGCTCGTCCGTGCGCCTCGTCCGTGCGCTCGTCCGTGTCCTCGTCCGTGTCCTCGTCCGTGCCCTCGTCCGTGCCCTCGTCCGTGCCCTCGTCCGTGCCTCGTGCGAACCGCGTCCGGATCCGCGGGGCGGGCGTCGTGAAAAATGGGAACGGCATATGCATTGAGGCATCCGCTGACCGGGTCCGTCCGCGCGAGCGATCAGGCAGCGGCATCGGGACGGGTGACCATCAACGGAGTCCGGCGACGTGCTGGCGTCACAGGACATGGGGCTCGAGATGGATGGCGGGAACGGGCCGCGGTGCGGCACTTCTCGTGTGGCGGCTTCCCGGACCGCGGCACCGGTGCCGCAACCCATGGATCACAAATCAATTGATACCAATAGAACGGCCCGCCGCCCCGGACGCGTCGCCGGGCCGTTGGCGGTGGCGCTCGTACTGGCGGCCGGGGCTGCTGCATGCGGCGGCCCGCGGGCGACGACGGTCAGCGCCGCCACCGGTGAAGCCCCGCCATCCACGGCCGCTGGCAGCCTGCCCCCCGGTGAGCCACCGGATGGCCAGTGGCCGCTGCCCGGCCGCGATGCGCAAGGTACCCGTTACAGCCCGCTGACGCAGATCACGCCCGAGAACGTCAAAAACCTGAAAGTCGCGTGGACTTTTTCGACCGGCTTCGCCAGAGGATTCGAAGGGCAGCCACTCGTCGTCGACAACACGATGTATGTCGTCTCGCCGTACCCCAACACGGTGTTCGCGCTCGATCTGACGCACCAGGGCGGACCCGCAAAATGGGTCTACCGTCCGCCGACGGCACCGGCCTCGCAGGGCGAAGCGTGCTGTGATGTCGTCAACCGCGGCGCCTCGTTCGGGAGCGGCAAGGTGGTGTTCAATCGCCTGGACAATCACACCGTCGCGCTCGACGCGACGACCGGCAAGGTCGTATGGGATACCCAGCTCGATTCGATCGAGGAAGGCTCCACGATGACGATGGCGCCGCTCATCGTCGGCAACATCGTCCTGGTCGGGAACAGCGGGGCTGAGCTCGGCGTGCACGGATGGATCGCGGGTCTGGACCTCGCGACCGGCAAAGTGCTCTGGCGAGCCTACAACACCGGACCGGATTCGGCGGTCAAGATCGGCCCCGAGTTCAAGCCGTTCTACCCGCAATACAAGGGCGACGAATCTCGGAGTGTCGACGTGGCCCGCGGATCAATGGAAGCTGGGCGGCGGCACCGTGTGGGGCTGGGTCACGTACGATCCCGAACTGAACGAGATCTACTACGGATCCGCGAATCCCGGTGTGTGGAACCCGGACATGCGGCCCGGCGACAATCTGTGGGCCGCAACGACGTTCGCGCGCGATCCGGCGACGGGAAACGCCCGCTGGGCGTACCAGACGACGCCCCACGATGCGTGGGACTACGATGGCGTGAACGAATCCATCCCCGTGGACATCACCATCGACGGGACGCCGCGCAAGGTGGTCGTGCACTTCGATCGCAACGGCTTCGCGTACACGCTGGATCGGGCGACCGGTGAGGTGCTCGTCGCACAGCCGTATCAGGACGTGAACTGGGCGACGAGCGTGAATCTCAAGAGTGGCTTGCCGGACCGCGTGGCCGCCAAAGCGACTCACCAGGGCGTCAACACCAAGGACATCTGTCCGTCGTCGACCGGAGCCCGCGACCAGCAGCCGGCCGCATATTCCCCGCGCACGGGATTGTTCTACACGCCGACGACGAACTTGTGTATGGACTACGCAGGGTTGAAGGCGAGCTACATTGCCGGCACGCCCTACCTGGGCGCCGACGTTCGCATGTACGCCGGCCCGAAAGGATGGAACCAGCGCGGCGAGTTCATTGCATGGAATCCGGCCACGGGCAAGAAAGTATGGGGCGTTCCGGAGCGGTTCCCGGTATGGAGCGGGCCGGTGGTGACTGGCAGTGACCTCGTGTTCTACGGCACAATGGATGGGTGGCTCCGTGCCGTGAACGCGCACACCGGGGCCGTGTTGTGGAAATTCAAGACCGGATCCGGGATCGTCGGCAATCCCATGACGTTCATGGGACCTGACGGCAAGCAGTACGTCGCCGTGTATTCGGGGATCGGCGGGTGGGCGGGCGCCATCGCGCTCGGGCTGTCGGCGAACGATCCCACCGCGGCGCTGGGCGCGACCGGTGCGATGCCGGACCTGCCGCAGTACACCGCGCCGGGTGGCACGGTCTACGTGTTCGCGCTATGAGCAGGGTACCGGCGCGGCCCAGGGTGCGAGTTGTGGCGGGCGCGACGCTCGGCGCGGCCCTGCTGAGCGGGAGCCTTCTGATGGCGACCGCGCTCGCGGCTGCCCCGCGGGCCGGACCCGGGACCGAACCGCCTGCCCACGCGCTTCGGGTGTGCGCCGATCCGAACAACATGCCGTTCTCCGATCGGGCGCAGGACGGCTTCGAGAATCGCATCGCATCGGTGCTGGCCCGAGATATGGGAGCCACGCCGGTGTATACCTGGTGGGCCCAACGGCGTGGATTCGTGCGGACGACACTCGGCGCCCATCAGTGCGATGTCATCGTGGGTATCGCAGCCGGCGCGGACAACGTGCTCACCACGCCGGCGTACTACCGCTCGACCTACGTGTTCGTCACGCGGCGCGACCGCCACCTCGGCATTTCATCGTTCGATGATCCGCGGCTGCGGACGCTGCGCGTCGGGCTCCATGTCATCGGTGCGGATTACAACAGCCTGCCGCCGGGCGTCGCGCTCGCCAGCCGCGGCATCGTGCACAACGTCGTGGGCTACAGCATCTACGGCAACTACGCGAAGCCCAGCCCGCCGTCGGCGCTGATCGCGGCTGTGGCAAAGGGTGATGTGGACGTCGCGATCGCCTGGGGTCCGCTGGCCGGATATTACGCCAAGCAGTCGGCGGTCCCGTTGGCCATTACTCCGGTCGCGACGCCGACTGCCGGCCACGGCATCCCGTTCAGCTACGACATCGCGATCGGAGTGCGGCGCGGCGATCGCGTGCTGGCCGACGAGCTCTCGGGTGTGCTCGTGCGCCGTCATGCCGAGATCGACCGGATTCTGCGCGAATATGGAGTGCCGATGGAAGGAGCACCCCCGGCGCCCGTACCACCGGGATCGCACCGATCCGCGGCCCCTCTTGCCGTGAGTCTCTCGTGCATCTCGATCAAAGAGGAGCGGCGATGCGCCTAGGACGGTTCGCGAGGCTCGATGCTCCGGGTGCCCGGGCGCGCGGGCGCGCCGGTCACCGGATACCCGCGGCGCCGCTCGTTGCGGCCTGTGCGATCACGCTGTATGCGGCGGCAGGCTGCCGCCCGGAAGGACAGGAGCAACTGAGGGCTGCCGAGCGCGGACCGGCCGATTCGACGCGGACCGGCATGGCTGCAATGTCCGGCACAGGGGGCGTCGATCCGGGAATCCACCCCTCGGTGCTGCTGGGCGATCTGCACAATCCGTATGCCGGGAATGCCGCCGCGGCGGCCGAGGGACGCCAGCTCTTCGTGTCCTACAATTGCTCGGGATGCCATGGCGGCAGAGCGGGGGGCGGCATGGGACCGAGTCTCCGCGACGAGCTGTGGAGTTACGGCAGTAGTGATGTGCAGGTGTACGGGTCGATCTTCGAAGGGCGGCCGAACGGCATGCCGACGTGGGGCAACAAGCTGTCAGCCGACCAGATCTGGAAACTGGTTACCTACATCCGCACGCTCAGTACGGCCCACGAGCCTGACGCGCCGCCCCCGCAGGACCATCCGCCGCTGCTGCCCAGCGATGGGTGACGATGGCACGCGGCGTTCGCGCCTGGCGGGCACCGCCGCATTGCGCATCGCCGCATTGCGCACTGCCGCGTTGCGCACTGCCGCGTTGTGCGCCGCCGCGGGATCCCTCGCGCTGCTGGCCGGTTGCGCCGGCGCGACGTCGACGCTGGCGCATGCCGGGGTGACCGGCGCGGAAGAGACGGCCCTCGGCGATTTCGTGCTGGTCGTGGCCAGCGCCGTGGTCGTAATCATCATCGCATTGGTGCTGGCCGCCAGCTTCCGCCGGCGGCCGGCGCACGGCGTCGAAGCGGGCATTGAGCCGTCACGGCCCGCGACCGATCGGCGGTCGATCCTCGTCTTTGGCGTGGTACTCCCCGCGATCATTCTGATCGTCGCGTTCGTGCTGACCCTGCGAACGCTCGGCGCAGTGGCGTCCCCCGGCCGGCCGTTCGCCGCCGACGTGACCGTGACCGGCCACCAGTGGTGGTGGGAAATCGCGTACCATGACGCGGATCCGTCTCACACCTTCACGGCGGCCAACGAAATCCACTTGCCGGTCGGCGAGCCGGTGCACTTCGATGTCCAGACGGCCGATGTCATTCACACGCTGTGGGTTCCGGAGCTGGCGGGAAAGATCCAGTTGATTCCCGGCCGGCAGAACTCGATCTGGCTCGAGGCCCGGGTTCCCGGCGTCTTCTCGGGTCCGTGCAGCCAGTACTGCGGGACACAGCACGCGCACATGCGCATCACGGTGGTCGCCGAACCGCCTGCCGCGTATGAGCAGTGGCTGGCCGGGCAGCGCGCGCCGGCTTCGGCTCCGGCAGACTCCACGCGATCGCTGGGGGAGCGCGTCTTCCTCGGTCGTGGATGCGCGTACTGTCATGCCATTCGCGGCACCGGTGCGAACGCCGCGATGGGGCCCGACCTGACCCATCTCGCCTCGCGCCGGACCCTGGGTGCGGGCGCGATCCCGAATACGTCCGAGAACCTCACGGCGTGGATTCAGGATGCGCAAGGAATCAAGCCGGGCGTGGATATGCCGCGAATGACCCTGCAGCCAACGGAGCTGCAGGCGCTCGTCACGTACCTCGAGTCATTGCGGTAGGCGCAGGGCGTTCGTACCCCCACCAGGCAGACCAGGAGACCCGTCGTGGCGGCTACCGTAGCGGTATCGAATGCTCCGACCGAGAGACTGAGGCGCATCTGGGAGACGCCGGCAGGTCTCTATGGCGAGCTGGCCACGGTGGACCACAAGACCATCGGCAAGCGGTACATCGTCACGGCGTTCGTGTTCCTGCTGATCGGAGGCGCCGAGGCCGGCCTGATGCGGGCGCAGCTCACCCGCCCGTCGCAACACCTGATTACGCCGGAGGTCTACAACCAGTTGTTCTCGATGCATGGCCTGACGATGATGTTCTGGTACGCGTCGCCGATCCTGTCGGGATTCAGCAATTACATGTGGCCGCTGTTGATTGGCGCGCGCGACATGGCGTACCCGCGGGTCAATGCGCTGAGCTACTGGACGTTCCTGCTGTCGGGGATCTTCCTCTATACCAGCCCGTTTCTCGGGCAGTCGCCCAACGACGGGTGGTTCGCGTACGCGCCATACTCGCTCGGCCTGTATGACGCGGGCCTGAACATGGACTTCTACGCCCTCGGCCTGATCTTCCTCGGCATCTCGACGACCGTCGGCGCGGTGAACTTCATCGGCACGATCATCAACATGCGGTGCCCAGGGCTGTCTCTGAGCCGCCTGCCGGTTTTCATGTTCGGCACCATGACCGCGTCGTTTTCGATCATCTTCGCGCTGCCAGCGCTCACCGTCGCCTGCACGTTTCTGTATCTCGAGCGGCGGTTCGGGATGCACTTCTTCGCGTCTGATCAGGGCGGCAGCGCCATTCTCTGGCAACATCTCTTCTGGATGTTCGGGCACCCGTGGGTGTACGTCGTCGTGTTGCCGGCCATGGGCATGATCTCGGACATCATCCCCGTGTTCTCGCGGAGGCCGCTCGTCGGCTACCTGTACGTTGCCGGGGCCACCGTCGCCACAGGGATCATCGGTTTCGCCGTCTGGGTCCATCACATGTTCGCCACCGGGATGTCCATGCCGGCCATGAGCGTCTTCAGCGGATTCAGCTTCGCGATCGCGATTCCGAGCGCCATCGCCGTCGCTGCCTGGATCGCGACCGTGTGGACGGGGCGGCCGGTGTTCAAGACACCGATGTTGTTCGCGTTGGGATTCATCGTGCTGTTCGTGATCGGAGGCGTCTCCGGCGTCGTGACCGCCGCCGTGCCGTATGACTGGCAGGTGTCCGACAGCTATTTCATCGTGGCCCACATCCACTATGTCCTGATCGGCATCAACGTGTTCGCGGTGATGGCCGCACTGTACTTCTGGCTGCCCAAGATCACCGGCCGGATGCTCGGCGAGCGGCTCGGGCGCTGGAACTTCTGGACGATGTTCATCGGGATGAACATCGCGTTCTTCCCGATGCACATCGCCGGCATCCTCGGCATGGCGCGCCGGGTGTATACGTATCCCGCCGGAACAGGGCTGGAGGCGCCGAACCTGATCACCTCGATCGGGGCCGGGATCTTCGCGGTGGGGCTGTTGCTGTTCCTCATCAATTTCGCGATGAGCATGCGATGGGGAGCACTCGCCGGGCCGAATCCGTGGGACGCGGCCACGCTCGAATGGTCGGTGCCGTCGCCGCCTCCGCCGTACAACTTCGCCGTCATCCCCACCGTCCGAAGCCGGGATCCGCTCTGGGAAAGTCGCGTGATCGGGGAGCCGCCGTGGCCCGTGGCGGACCGCAGCATGGTGTTCAGCGGCCCGGTGCTGGATCAAGGCCGCCAGACGATGACCACGTCGGCGATCGATGCGGCGCAGCCCGTGCCTCAGTCGATGCCGCAGGATTCGCCATGGCCGCTGGTGCTCGCGATCGCGATCGCGGTCGCCTGCTATGGCCTGTTGTTCGGCGTCATGGGGCTCGTCGCGGCGGGTGTGGCCGGTGTCCTCATCTCCGATCGCCGCGTGGCTGTGGCCGCGCGGCGGAACAGGGCCAGCCGCGGAACGGTCCGATCCGGTCACGGTGGGGGCAGCGTGACCGCAATCGCGATGCCGGCACGCATGGGCGTGACCGCGAAGGCGCGCCATACGGTGGGGTGGTGGGCGATGGTCTGGACGATCGCCACCGAGGCCTGCCTCTTCGTGTATCTGCTTTTCAGTTTCGTGTGGCTCGGGGCACAGCAACGCGGCCCGTGGCCTCCACACGGCCCGATGAGCCTCACGCTCGCGCTGCCCAACACCGTCATTCTGATCGTCAGCAGCATCGCCTACATCTGGGGCGAGCGCGGCATACGCAAGGGAAGCCAGGCGCAACTCCGCAGCGGGCTGTTCCTTGCCTTTGCGCTCGGCGTCGTGTTCGCGATCGTGCAGGGGATCGAATGGAGCCACCAGACATTCACCGCGCAGTCGGACGTCTTCGGGTCGCTCTTCTTTACGATCACCGGGTTCCACGGCGCCCACGTCATCGTCGGGCTGCTCTTCAACCTCGCCGTGCAGATCTGGGCGTGGCGTGGCACCTTCACCGCTGAACGCCACCTCGCGGTGACGAACGCCGGTCTCTACTGGCACTTCGTGGACGTCGTGTGGCTGTTCGTGTTCACCACGATCTATCTGTTGCCGCGGTGAGCGTGACCGTGGCGCCGCTCACTTCCCGGATCTCCTAGGTCGGCAACTCCGGCACCCGGTGCTCCTCGTCCAGGCGCAGCTCACCCGAGCTGTCGTCATAGGAGAGAAGCTCGGCATACCGGCCCCAGTCGATCACGGTTTCGAACTGGCGGCGGGCTTCCTCACTGCTGAACGAGTGCTCGAGGTCATCGAGTACCCGGTCGGCCTCCAGCGTATGCGTCGGACTCGTTTCGAGCTCGCGCACGATGTAGCGGAGCAACGAGATCTGCTCGAGCGCAATCTGCCGGAACAGTGCCTTCTCCGCGTCGAGATCGGCATCCGCGAACCGCTGGCCGACCGGTGTCAGCAGCACGTGCCGGTTCTGGAGATCCACGAGGCCCAGCAGGTCGGTCGCCTCGACAAGCGCCATGAGATCGTCGGCGCGCATCTGGAGGTCGCGGGACAGCTCATGCACGTTGCCACGGCCGCCGACCGTGGCGAGATACTGCACGAAACCGGTCAGATCGTCGATGCTGACATCCGGCAGCGTCTGGTACCGCCGGGCGCGCGACCCGCCTGTCTTCGGTTCGGCTCCGCGCGCGGTCATCGACCGTTGTTGCACGAGCTCCGCGGCGTCGAGCTCGGGGTTCGTCATGATCTGATAGATCGTTTCGACGAGTTGCGCATGCGCGCTGTTCTTCGCCCGTCGATCGGCCTGCGGAAGGCCTTTCAACTCCACCCGGATGTGCCCGGGATTCGCTCCGAACACGAGGATCCGGTCGGCCAGGGCGACTGCCTCCTCGATGTTGTGTGTGACGATCAGCACGGCGCGCGTCGGAATTGAGTGCTCCGCCCACAGATCCAGCAGTTCCTGGCGGAGATTCTCACCGGTGAGGACATCGAGCGCGGAGAAAGGCTCGTCCATGAACAGGATTTCGGGGTGCACCACCAGCGCCCGCGCAAAACCCACGCGCTGCTTCATCCCGCCCGACAGCTCCTTCGGGAAGGCTTCCTCATAGCCTGCTAGCCCAATCATGTCGATCGCCTGCTCAGCCCGTGCGCGGCGCTCCGCTGGCGAAAGATCCGTGGCGAGCAGTCCCAATTCGACGTTGTCCAGGACCGTCAGCCACGGAAACAGCGCAAAACTCTGGAACACGATCGCGACCTGGGCGTTCGGCCCGTCCAGCGGCTCGCCGTGCACCAGCACGCGGCCCTCCGACGGCGGCATGAGGCCGGCCAGAATGCGCAACAGTGTCGATTTGCCGGATCCCGAGGGGCCGAGCAGCGCGACGAACTCGCCGTCGCGGAGCTCGACGGTGACCATCTCGAGTACCGGCGAGCGGTCGTCGCCGTAGTACTTCTTCACGTCTTCGGCGGCGAGCAGAACCTCGCCGGCGTGGGAAGGCGCGGGAAGGGCCGTGATGGTGGCCACGGATCACATCTCCACGAATGGGCAGGGAACGAGGCCGAAGCGCATGGCTCAGTCCAGCCGGAAGCGCGCTTCAGCTAAAGTATACAGGCGGCGCCAGACCAGGCGGTTGCCCGTGATCACGATCGCGGCCATCACCAGCGTACCGGCCAGCAGCAGCGGGAAATCCGCCCGGTCGGCCGAGTCGGCGATCAGCGCGCCGAGTCCGAGTGTCATGACCTTGTGCCCCTTGTAGCTGACGTACTCGGACACGATGCTCGCATTCCACGCCCCGCCCGTGGCCGTGATCATGCCGGTCACCAGGTACGGGAAAATCGCAGGCAGAATCAGTGTTCGCCACCGGCGCCATCCGGTGACCTGGTAGACGACCGCGGCTTCGCGGAGGTCGGACGGAATCGACATCGCGCCCGCGATCACATTGAACAGCACGTACCATTGCGTGCCGAGGAGCATCAGCACAACCGACGCGATGTTGAGGCCACCGGGGATGGACAGCAGCACGACGAACAGGATCGGGAAAACGGTGTTCGCCGGGACGGATGCGGCCACCTGCACGAGCGGCTGCGCACGATACGACCACTTGGGGTTGAAACCGATGGCGACACCGACGGGAATCGTCCACGCCGCGGCGATGGCGAGGGCGATCACGGTCCGTGTGAGGGTGGCCGCGGCGCTGAGCCACACGTGCGCCCATTCCACTCCCGGCAGTCCGGCGAGTTCCTGAATCGTCGCCGCAACGCCCCAGAGGACGAGGGCGACACACACGCCGATCAAACCCCATCGGGCGGCCGTGCGGCCCCCGCGCCGGTACGTGGCAGGCAGCGTGAATCGCCGCGTCGTGGCGGCTGCGTGCCCGAACGTGCGATCCAGCCAGAGCCAGACCGGCCGCCAGACGTGGAGACTCATCCACTCGATGAGCGCCGATCCCTGGAGCAGCTCCATCACCCGCGAGGTCGGCGCGTCGGCCGCTCCGGACTGCTCGAACTTGAACCGATCCGACCAGACGACCAGCGGGCGCCAGAAGAACTGGTCGAGCAGGACGATGACGCCGATCAATGTGGCGAGGCCGAAGAGCGTGGCGGAGAGATCTCCGGCGTCGGCTGCCGCCTGCAGGTACGACCCGAGGCCGGGGAGGCGAAGATTCTTGAGCGGGAATTGCTCGGAGGCCGTGAGCACGAACCAGCCGCCGGCCCAGCTCATCATGCTGTTGGCAATGAGCGAGATCGCGCCGAACGGCAGCTCCAGGCGGGTGAACCGGCGCCACGGGCTGAGTCGGTAGACGGTGGACGCCTCGCCCAGCTCCCGCGGGATCGTCAGCAGCGACTGATGGAAGCTGAACGCCATGTTCCACGCCTGGCTCGTGAAAATGAGCAGGATGGCTGCCAGCTCGAGTCCGACCGTGCGGCCCGGGAAGAGCGCGGCCAGTCCGAGCACCACGCCGGGCATGAACGACAGGATCGGGATGCTCTGCAGGATGTCGAGCAGCGGGATCATCACCCGCTCGGCCGATCGGCTGGCGACGGCGATCTTCGCGTACGCGAGGCTGAAGACCAGTGAGATCACGTACGCGAGCGACATGCGGAGCGTCGAATACGCGGCATAGAGCGGCAGGTGGATCTTGCCGAGGTCGATCCGCGTACCCGAATCCAGCGGGGCGGACCATCGGGTCGCCGTCCGCATGAGTCCGTATGTGAACCCGCCGAGAATCGCGAATATCGCGACATCGACCCAACGGGACGTCGTGCGGGGAGGGACTGGCGCGACGCGGCCGTCCGCCGTCCGGACCGGGATAATGGGCTGAGCCATACGCGCCCGAAAGTATAGCCACTGGCGGGCGCGCTGGCCCGAAGTGGCGCGGTCGTTGCTGAGTCGACACCTTATTAGATGAGCTTTGTTCGATGCCCGGCCCGCGCGCCCTTCTGTAGCCGTTCTCTAGCCGGAGTCTACAATGACTGCTGAATTGTGGCTCGATGCCTTTTCTCCCTGGGCTTCCCGGGCCGTTCGTTTGACCAAGACGAGTGCGCTGGTGGCGAGCGCCTGCATGTTCGTGGCCGCTTGTGCCTCGGGCGGGAAGCACCCGGGCTCGGATCAGGACGTCCACCCGGTCGCGATCGAAATCGACAACAATCTGACCGTTCCAACGGAGCTCATGATCTATATCGATCAGAGCGGAATCCGGCAGGCGCTGGGAACCGTTCCGGGCGGAAAGGACAAGACGTTCAAGTTCACCCCCGCGAGCTTCGGACAGCAGTATCGCCTGCTCGGCGTCGCGCAACTGCAGCCGTATCCGCTCCGGTCGCAACAGTTCACGTTCAACGGCCCGGAGATGGGCACGGTTCTCTGGAACGTCCAGGCCAACATTCTGTCATTCTACGACGTGTTGGACGCGACCAACGTAGCGCCGGCGCCTGCCGATACGACCAAGCAGGCACCGCCTCCGCCCTCAAAGCCGTAAGTCGCACTGACGCGACGCGTACTGACGCCGGGCGCACTCGCACCGGACGCGATGCACTAGCAGCCGGCCGGGAGGGGGCGGCCGCCCGAACGGCCACCGCCTCCCCCGGTCGTGTTGCCGGCTGGCCGCATGCTGTATTTTGGCGCATGGTCCGCGACGTCCCAGGGGCGGTTGCTCCGCCTACTGCGCCGCCTCGTCCGTCGACCGTTCTGATCATCGACGACGAGCCCCAGATCCGGCGCGTGGTGCGTACCGCGCTGGAGGGGGAAGCCACCGTGCTCCTCGAGGCCGGGACGGGGGCCGGGGGCGTGGCATTGGCCTCGGCGGAGCGGCCCGACCTGATCATTCTGGATCTCGGGTTGCCCGACGCTGATGGACAGGCGATCTGCCGGGCGCTCCGTGAGCGGTCTCGCGCACCGATCATTGTTCTGACGGCGCGCCACGGGGAAGCCGAGAAGATCGCGCTGTTCGATGCCGGCGCCGATGACTACGTCACGAAGCCGTTCAGCTCCGATGAGCTGCGGGCGCGGGTCCGCGCCCACCTGCGCCGGGCTTCCGGCATGATGGTGGGCACGGAGGCCGGCGGTGCGATCACGGCGGACGACGTACTCATTGACTTTTCAGTGCCCGCGGTGACGAAAGCGGACGCGGATGTGCATTCGACGCGCACCGAATGGGATCTCCTGCGGGCGCTCGCGGCGAACGAAGGCCGGACGATGACGCATGCACAGCTTTTTCGGGCCGTCTGGGGCAATGGATCGGGCGACGCGCAGCAGTACTTGCGTGTATACGTCCGCAACCTCCGCCAGAAGCTGGAGCGCGACCCCGTTCGTCCGCGATTGATCGTGACCGAACCGGGCGTGGGGTATCGTTTCGTGCGGACGCCCCGTCCCTAGCGGCCTCGCCCTGTTCGGGATGCCGGCATCGGGCGGTCGCCAGACGCGTCGCGTGCCCAGGCCACCGGTGCTGGGCCGGGGCACCACCGTGAACGCATTCGAGCCACCGATACCCAAGCCGGCCGGGCTTGGACCGGTCATCGGCTGGACACTGGTGCTCATTGGTGTCACGCTGGCGATGCTGGCCGTGCGGGCGCGACTCAACGAGGCCCACGTCGCGCTGCTCTTCCTGCTGGTCATCCTCGGCGCGAGTGCGCACGTGGGCCGCGCGCTGGGTCTCGCACTCGCGACGGCGGCGTTCGTGTTCTTCGACTGGTTCTTTCTGCCGCCGTACGGGACCCTGGTCATCACGAATCCGCTGAACTGGCTCGTGCTGATCGTGTTCTTCGCGACGAGCGCCGTCGCGGCACAACTGCTCTACCGCGCGCGCGCGGAAGCCGACGCCGCGCGCGCCCGCACCGCCGAAATCGACCGGCTCGCGGTGCTCGGCGCGGAGACGCTCAATGCCGGCCGGGCAGAGGAGGCGTTGCTGGCGGTCGCGTCGGTGATTCGCGGGACGGTTGGTGTGGACTGGTGCGATGTGTACATGCGGGAGCAGGGCACCAGCCGGATCGTTCTCGCGGCGCGGTCGGCTGAGGGACCGCTCGATGGTCCGGAAGTCGTGGCCGAGGGGCAGCTCGTCAACTGGGTCGCCGAGCATGGCACCGAGGCCAGCGTGCTGATGGATGGTACGTCGCGCGTCGCATCATCCGTCCGCGGGTTCCATGGTGATCCAGGAGCGAGTCTCACACCGCCCGGCGGGCACCGGGCGCTGCCCGAGACGTTGCGCGTGATGTTTCTGCCGCTTCAGGTGCGGGACCGGATCGTCGGTGTGCTGGCGATCGGGGCAGACGACGGACTCGATCTCCGGGCGTCACAGCGGCGCGTCCTCCGTGCGCTCTCCTACTACGCGGCGCTGGGCGTCGAGCGTGTGCGCCTCGTTCGCGATGCCGAGCACGCCGAGGCGCTGCGACAGGCCGACCAGCTCAAGGATGCGGTTCTCGCCTCGGTGTCTCACGACCTCCGCACGCCGCTCACCACGATCAAGGCACTCGCCAACGCGATCGCGCAGTCCGGCGACGAACGGGCGGCGACCATCGAGGAGGAAGCAGATCGCCTGAATCGGCTGGTCGAGAACCTGCTCGATTTGTCTCGCATCCAGGCCGGCGAGCACCGGCGCGAGCCGGCGGCGAACGAAGCGGAAGATCTGGTCGGCGCCGCGCTGCAGCGTGTCAGCGGCCGCACGGCGGGCCGCGATGTGATCGTGACGGTGAGCACCGACGGGGACGTACCGATCGTGGGCCGGTTCGACTTCTCGGACACCCTCCGTGTGCTGGTCAATCTCCTCGAGAACGCGCACAAGTTCTCACCCCTTTCCAGCCCGATCGATCTGGGGGTGCGCCGTGATGGGCAGTGGGTGGCGTTCGCGGTAGCGGATCGCGGGCGCGGCGTTCCCCCGGCGGAGAGAGACCGGATCTTCCAGCCGTTCTACCGACCCGCGGACTCGCCGCCCGACACCGGTGGTGCCGGACTGGGATTGTCGATCGCGCGAAGCCTTGCCGTGGCCCAGGGCGGTTCGGTGACCTACGAGCCTCGTCACGGCGGGGGAAGCGTCTTCACCCTTCGGGTGCCCGCCCTCGACCTGTCGAGTCTCGCGACGGGCGGCTGACCGAGCTGGCCTCGGGGTTCGGATCCGGCCCAGAGGGGTGATCTGAGCGCGCCCGGAGAGGTTGGCGCCGGTCTTTACGAAAAATTCACGACGATCGGGCCACCCTTTCATGCGGTCTTTATGGGCCGGTCCCTAGCCTCCATGCACTGAACGTTCCTGACGCGCAGTGTGCGCCGGCGGACGTCCCATGGCATTCGGTGGAGGAGAGGCTGGTGCTCGACGTCATCTACATCGCCGTCACGATCGCGTTCTTCGCGCTCATGCTGGCCTTCGTGCGCGGCCTCGAGAGCCTGGGTCGTGATCCGGCGCTGCAGGACAAGGACCAACCATGAACGCCGATACCCTGATCGCCGGCGCGGCGTCGGTGGCCATGCTCATCTATCTCGTCTACACGCTGCTGCGCCCGGAGAAGTTCTGACGTGACCGCGAACGGCTGGCTGCAGATCCTCTTCTTCTCCGTGGTCCTGCTCGCGCGTCGACGAAGCCGCTCGGCCTCTACCTCGTGCGCGTGTACGACGGCTCGTGGCGCTGGCTCGCGCCCGTCGAGCGGCTGATCTATCGGTCTGCGGCGTCGATGCCGGCGAAGATCAGCACTGGACGCGCTACGCCGCGGCGATGCTGCTGTTCAGCGTCGCGTCGCATGCTGCTCACCTACGTCGTGCTGCGGCTGCAGCACGTGCTGCCGCTCAACCCGCAGCACCTCGCCGCCGTCGCCGGACCGGCAGGCGTTCGAGACGGCGGCGTCGTTCACGACGAACACGAACTGGCAGTCGTACAGCGGGCGAGTCGACGATGTCGTACTTCTCGCAGATGACGCAGCTCGCGTTTCACAACTTCGTCTCGGCGGCGGTCGGCATGGCGGTCGCCGTCGCGCTCGTGCGCGGCATCGCGCGCCGGTCGGCCGGGCGGCTCGGCAACTTCTGGGTCGATCTCGTGCGCGGCACGCTCTACGTGCTGCTGCCCGCTGTCGCTCGTGCTCGCGCTCCTGTTCGTGCAGCAGGGCGTGATCCAGAACTTCCAGCCGTACCTCGACGTCACGACGCTCGAGGGCGCGAAGCAGACGCTCGCGATGGGTCCCGTCGCGAGCCAGGAGGCGATCAAGCAGCTCGGCACGAACGGCGGCGGCTTCTTCAACGCCAACGCGGCGCATCCGTTCGAGAATCCGACGCCGTGGACGAACTTCCTGGTCAGATGTTCGCGATCTTCGTGATCCCGTCCGGCGCTGGCCGTACATGTTCGGCCGGATGGTGAAGCAACGCAGCGCCACGGCTGGGCGGTCTGGGCCGCGATGTTCGTGCTCTTCTTCGGCGGCGTCACCACGGCGTACTGGGCCGAGGCGCGCGGCAATCCGATCCATGCGGCGCGCGGCGTCGACGTCGCGGCGACGCGCGACGAATCCGGGCGGCAACATGGAAGGGAAGGAGGTTCGCTTCGGCATCGCGAACTCCGCGCTCTACGCGACGGTCACGACCGACGCGTCGTGCGGCGCGGTGAACGCGATGCACGACTCGTTCACGCCGCTCGGCGGGCTCGTGCCGCTCGTCAACATCCAGCTCGGCGAGGTGGTCTTCGGCGGCGTCGGCGCCGGCCTGTACGGCATGCTCGTGATGGTCGTGCTCACCGTCTTCATCGCCGGGCTCATGGTCGGGCGCACGCCGGAATACCTCGGCAAGAAGATCCAGAGCGCGCGAGGTCCAGATGGCGATGCTCTACGTGCTCGTCTTCGCCGGCGGCGATCCTCACGATTCACGGCCGTGTCGTCGCGTGCTCGCCCGCCGGGTCTGAAGGGGCTGAACAACGCCGGGCCCGCACGGCTTCTCCGAGATCCTCTACGCCTTCACGCTCGACGGCGGCGAACAACGGCAGCGCCTTCGCCGGCCTCACGGGCTCGACCTACTACTACAACACGATGCTCGGCGTCGAACACGCTCATCGGCCGGTTCGCGATGATGGTCCCGATGCTCGCGCTCGCCGGATTCCTCGCGGAGAAGAAGATCGCGCCCGAGATCGGCGGGAACGTTCCCGGTCACGGCGCCGCTGTTCGTCGTCCTGCTCGTCGGCGTGATCCTGATCGTCGGCGCGCTCACCTTCTTCCCGGCGCTCGCGCTCGGTCCGATCGTCGAGCACCTGCTCGATGGAGCGCCGGGAGGCTCTTCTAGCATGGCCATCGCACGAAACGTCCGCTGTTCGACCCGCCGATCGTGCGCCGGGCGATCGCGCGACGCGTTCGTCAAGCTCGACGCCGCGCCACATGGTGCGGAACCCGGTCATGTTCGTCGTGCTCGTCGGCAGCGTGCTCACCACGCTCGTGCTCGTGCGCGATGTCGGCCAGCGGCCGCGGCGACGTCGGCTTCACGCTCCAGATCGCGCTCTGGCTCTGGTTCACCGTCCTCTTCGCGAACTTCGCCGAGGCGATGGCCGAGGGGCGCGGCAAGGCGCAGGCGGACACGCTGCGCGAAGTCGCGCACGCAGACGCACGGCGAAGCGCGCTCGCGCGCCGGGCGACGGCACGTCGACCGCTCGCGTTCGAGGCCGTGCCGCGCCGAGCGCTGCGCCGCGGCGATCTCGTGCTCTGCATGCCGGGCGACGTCATCCCGGGCGACGGCGAGGTCGTCGAAGGCGTCGCGTCGGTCGACGAGTCGGCGATCACCGGCGAGTCCGCGCCGGTCATCCGCGAGTCCGGCGGCGATCGCTCGGCGGTCACCGGCGGCACGAGAGGTGCTCTCCGACTATCTCGTCATCCGCATCACGGCGAATCCGGGCGAGACGTTCCTCGATCGCATGATCGCGCTCGTCGAGGGCGCGTCGCGGCAGAAGACGCCGAACGAGATCGCGCTCACGATTCTGCTGTCCGGGCTGACGATCATCTTCCTGTTCGCCGTCGTGACGCTGCAGCCGTTCGCCATCTACAGCGGTGCGGCCGGTCGACGATCCCGGTCCTGATCGCGCTGCTCGTCTGTCTCATCCCGACGACGATCGGCGGCCTGCTCTCGGCGATCGGCATCGCGGGCATGGACCGGATGATTCAGCAGAACGTGATCGCGATGAGCGGCCGCGCGGTCGAGGCGGCGGGCGACGTCAACACGCTGCTGCTCGACAAGACCGGCACGATCACGCTCGGCAATCGGCAGGCGGTCGGAGTTCATCCCGGTGGCCGGCGTCGACGGTCGAGCAGCTCGCCGATCGCGCGCAGCTCGCGTCGCTGCCCGACGAGACGCCGGAGGGGCGCAGCATCGTCGTGCTCGCGAAGGACGAAGTTCGGCCTCGCGCGGCGCGCGACGGTCGGGCGCGCGACGCAGCCGCACGGGCATCGCGACGATGGAGTTCGTTCCGTTCACCGCGACGACGCGGATGAGCGGCGTGAACGCCGGCGGCTACCAGGTGCGCAAGGGCGCCGGCGACGCGGTCGCGCGCTGGGTGCGCGAGCAGCGGCGGCACGATGCCGGCGGATCTCGACGACGACCGTCGCAGCGCATCGCGCGCGAGGGCGGCACGCCGCTCGTCGTCGCCGAGCGCGACGGACGGCGCAGCGCGCGCGTGCTCGGCGTCGATCTACCTCAAGGACGTCGTGAAGGGCGGCATGCGCGAGCGCTTCGACCGCCTGCGCGCGATGGGCATTCGCACGGTGATGATCACCGGCGACAACCCGCTCACCGCGGCGGCGATCGCGCAGGAGGCGGGCGTCGACGACTTCCTGGCCGAGGCGAAGCCGGAAGACAAGATGGCGCTGATCAAGCGCGAGCAGGCGGGCGGCAGGCTCGTCGCGATGACCGGCGACGGCACGAACGACGCGCCGGCGCTCGCGCAGGCCGACGTCGGCGTCGCGATGAACACCGGCACGCAGGCGGCGAAGGAAGCCGGCAACATGATCGACCTCGACTCCAATCCGACGAAGCTCATCGAGATCGTCGAGATCGGGAAGCAACTGCTCATGACGCGCGGCTCGCTGACGACGTTCTCGATCGCCAACGACGTCGCGAAGTACTTCGCGATCATCCCGGCGATGTTCGTCGCGACGTATCCCGGCGCTCCAGGCGCTCAACATCATGCGGCTGCACTCGCCGCAGTCGGCGATCCTGGCGAGCGTGATCTTCAACGCGCTGATCATCATCGCGCTCATCCCGCTCGCGCTGCGCGGCGTGCGGTATCGGCCCGCGCCGGCGGCGGTGATCCTGCGCCGCAATCTCCTCGATCTACGGCGTCGGCGGGCTGGTCGTGCCGTTCGTCGGCATCAAGCTGATCGACGTGCTGCTCGTCGCTCGCGCACCTCGTCTGACGGCATCATCCATGATTCGCAAACAGCTCCGGCCCGCGATCGTCATGACGCTCGTGCTCTGCGTCATCACGGGCTCATCTATCCCGGCGTCGTCACCGGTGCTCGCGCAGGTGCTCTTTCCGCGACAGGCGAACGGCTCGCTCGTCGACGGTGAACGGCACGGTCGTCGGCAGCGCGCTGATCGGCCAGCCGTTCACGCAGCCGGAGTACTTCCATCCGCGTCCGTCGGCGGCGGGCAACGGCTACGATGCCACCGCGTCGTCGGGCACGAACAAGGGCCCGACGGACGCAAGCTCGCCGACACGCTGATCGCGCAGGCGGTCGACAGCGTGGTCGCGAACGACGGCGCGGTGCAAGGGCAGATCCCGTCGGACATGGTGACGTCGTCGGCGTCGGGGCTCGATCCGCACATCTCGCCGGCGAACGCGCAGCTGCAGGTCGCGCGCGTCGCGCGCGCGCGCGGCGCCGACGCCGGCGCGCGTGCGCGCGCTCGTCGACGCGCACGTCGAAGGCCGGCAGTTCGGCTTCTTCGGCGAGCCGCGCGTCAACGTGCTGCTGCTCAACCTCGCGCTCGACTCGGCGTACCCCGTTCCGGCCGCACAGCCGCACTCACTAACCGTCGCCGGCCGCGCGCCGCCCGGCGTGTGGCTACCGCGTGTCGCCACGGCATTGGCCACGGCGTATGAACGACCCCGCTCACTCCTGGAGATCGTGTATGTATAGCATGTGTCGTATCGGCGGTACCGTGCTCGCGTTGTGTCTGGCTGCGTCCAGCTTGGCGCGCAAAGCGGCGCTGACTCTTCGGCGGCCCACCCTGGCGACACGACGGCGTCGGCGGCCCAGCCGCGACACAAGGCGCCGAAGCCGGAGCCGTTCGCGTTCGCCGATTTCACCTGGCTCAACGGCAACAGCCGCGCAGAACGACTCGCTGCTCGGACACGAAGTACTTCACGGGCGAGTTCCGCGCCGACATCAGCTACATCGGCGACTTCAACCATCCGAAAGACCACACGCTCGTGGGCGCCGCCGAGAGCGGCCGCACGAGCGAAGTCCAGGTCCAGCAGCTCGGCATCGGCGGCGACTTCCACTACGGCAACGTGCGCGGCCGGCTCATGACGCAGTTCGGCATGTACTCGACGATGACGCCGCGCAACGATGCGAGCCCCGGTCGCGGCCAATGGGAGCTCGCCGACGCCTATCGCTATCTGTCCGAGGCGTACGGCGGCTACCACTGGAATGTCTGGAACGGCATCAACCTCGACGCCGGCATCTTCATGTCGTACATCGGCCTGTTCAGCTACTACAACTTCGACAACTGGGCGTATCAGCCGTCGTACGTCTCGTCCAACACGCCGTGGTTCTTCAACGGCATCCGGATCCAGATCTTTCCCAGCGACAAGCTCAAGATCGAGCCCTGGCTGATCAACGGCTGGCAATCGTACGGCATGTTCAATGACGCGCCTGGCGTGGGTACGGCAGATACGCTGGCGGCCGAACGGAGTCGCTCGAATTGATCACGAACGACTACTACGGTCACGACTCGCTGGACACGCCGGACTCGCGCGCGATCCACACCGACAACAGCGTCCAGGTCAAGTATCTTCGATCGTCCCGCGGCCTTCCTGGACAAGGCCGCGTTCTCGGTCACGCTCGATGTCGGGTGCGAGACGGGCGGCGGCGTCCACTGCGCCACGGGGATACCGACGCGGCCGGCGCAATATTTTCTCGGCTTCATGGTCTACGACCGCATGTGGTTTCGCAAGGATCATCTTCGGCCTGACGCTCGGCGGCGGCGCGATGAACAATCCGGGCCGCTATCTCGTCCTGCTGCCGCCGATCAACGGCGCCACAGCCACGTCCGGAACGCCCTACTTCACCAAGAATCCGGGCACCAGTTTCAAGGCGTGGGACACGTCGATCACGTTCGACTACATGCCGAATGACGTTCATGACGTTCCGTGCTGAGTTCAACCACCGCGAGGCGAATGTGCCGTATTTCGTCGGGCCTGGCGGCGTCACGCCGCCGGGCGGCAACACGGGCGCGGCCGGGTCGGTGGTTCCCAATTGGAACCCCGATCTGCGCAAGACGGAGACGCGTCTCAACTTTGCGATGATGGTCAAGATGTGACGAGCCCCGCGAGTTTCCTCGAGGTCCTCACCCCGCGCGAACGGGGGAAGCTCAAGCTGTACATCGGATCGTTCGCCGGGGTGGGGAAGACGTACCGGATGCTGACCGAGGCCCACGATCTCCGGCGCCGCGGCGTCGACGTCGTCGTCGGATTCGTCGAGTCGCACGGGCGGGCGGAGACCGAGGCACAGATCGGCGATCTGGAGGTCGTGCCGCGGCGGCGCATCGAGTATCGCGGCGTCTCGCTCGAGGAAATGGACGTCGACGCGGTCATCGCGCGTCGCCCCGAGGTCGCCGTCGTCGACGAGCTCGCGCACACCAACGTCCCGGGCGTCTCGCACCGGAAGCGGTGGGAGGACGTGATGCAGCTCCTCGACGACGGCATCAACGTCATCTCCGCCGTCAACGTGCAGCACCTCGAATCGCTGAACGACGTCGTCGCGACCACGCTCGGCATCACGGTGCGCGAAACCGTGCCGGACTGGGTGCTGGCCATCGCCGATCAAGTCGTGAACATCGACATCTCCGCGGAAGACCTGCGGCAGCGCCTCGCGGAGGGGAAGATCTACCGGCCGGAGAAAGTGCAGGCCGCGCTGGCGAATTTCTTCACCGAGGAGAATCTCACCACACTGCGTGAGCTCGCGCTGCGTGAGGTGGCGAGCTCGGTGGACCGGACTCGCGAAGAGATCGTGCGCCGCGACGCTGGCCCCGTCGTGGCTCCCAAGACCGTCGATCGGATCGCCGTCGCGCTCGCGAGCAATCCCCCGTACACCGCCATCCTGCTGCGGAAGGCGAGCCGCATCGCGGGCCGTCTCAACTCGGACTGGTATTGCGTATACGTCCAGACGCCGGAGGAGAGTGCCGAACGCATTGACTCGACCGTCCAGCGGAAGCTGGTCGACAACATCCAGCTTGCCCAGGCGATGGGCGCGGAGGTGGTCAAGCTGGTCGGTACCGACATTGCCGCCGAGCTGCGGCGCTTCGCCCAGGCGCGCGGGGTGACGCTGCTGATCGCCGGGCAGAGCCGGCGCTCCCGCTGGCACCGGTGGCGCTACGGGTCGGTCGTCGAGCGGCTCACCCACAACAGTGAAGGGCTCGACGTCCTGGTCGTGGGTCTGCCCACCCGCGCGGAGATGAGCCGCGCCAAGCCGGAGTCGCCATGACGGTGAGCCAGCGGCTCTATCTCGCGGTCGTGCCGGCGATCGTCGGCGTGTTCGCCGTGGCGGGGCTGGCCTACTGGGGCCAGTACGACCGCGAGGCGCCGCACGTGCTCGTGATCGTCGGCGTGATCGCATTGGTGGGCTCGCTCATCGTGGCATGGCGCAACACGCGGTATGTGGCGACGCGGGTATCCCGGATGGCGGCGCCCGGCCCCGGAACGCGCGACGACGAGCTGGATGCGATCGAGCAGGAAGTCGACAGCCTCCGGCGGGCCGTCGCCGGTGCGGAGGCGGCGCAGGCCGGCGCGCAGCAGCGTGCGGACGCGTCGGTCCAGGAATACGGGACGCTCGTCTCGGACGCGGCGATGGCGGCCGCCCGCCAGCTCGATGAGATCCGGATGCCGCTGCACATTCTGCTCGAGAACCGGTTCGGAGATCTCAACGACAACCAGGAAGAGATGCTGGCTGCCGCACGCACCGCCGCCGATGACGCGCAGGCGTCGCTGGAGCGGCTGCGGCAGGTCGCGGACATCGACCGGGGCACACTGCGCATGCGCGCGGAGCGTGTGCGGCTCACCGACCTTGTCGCGGCGCTGCTCCCCGGGCTGTCGGCGGAGGGAGCGCGGGGGTCGGTGGCGGTGAGTGCGGACCTGTCCCCCTGGCTACCCGCTGTGAGCGGTGACCGGGCGCGGCTCGGGCAGGCCCTGTCGCTCCTGGTCGCGGATGCCCTGCGCCGTACACCAGCCGGCGGCGCCGTGCGAATCACCGCCGGTGAGAGCGGGCCCTCGGATCGCGCCGCCTCGGTCGCGAAGGGTGGGGCCTCGGGCCGGCGGCGGCGGCGATGGTCCATCTCGTCGTCAGCCACGGCGCGGGCCCCGGCCGCATGACCGATATCGCGCTGGCCGATCGTCTCATCGCGGCACTCGGGGGACGCGTGCAGCACGGCGACGACAGAACCGTGCTTTCGGTGCCCGCCGCACCCGGTGGCCCCGGTTCTGCTACTGGGCCGGAGAGCGGTACGACTTCCATCACCGCGGCAGGCCGGAGCAGCGTCACGTCGTAGTACTGGCCGGGATGCTGGCGCGGGCCGCGCGGAGGGGCGATTCTCCGGCACGTGACCGAGCTACGCGACGCGCCACCAGACGACCGAGACCCGCCGGCGACTAGACGCCAGGCGGCCCGCCCTGACGCGTCCGGCGCGGCGCACGGGCGCTCACACCACCCGCGATCGTTCGCCGGCAGACTGCGGCGCATTGGACAGACGTTCGGCCCGGGGTTGATCACGGGGGCGGCGGACGACGACCCGTCCGGGATCTCCACCTATTCGCAGGCCGGCGCGGCCTACGGGTACGGCCTGCTGTGGACCGCCCTCGTCACGTGGCCGCTCATGATCGCCGTACAACTGATGTGCGCCCGCATCGGGACCGTGGCGCGCCAAGGGCTCGCGTGCGTCCTTCGGGAGCACTATTCGGCCCGCGTACTCTGGTTCGCCTGCGGGCTGCTCCTGGTCGCCAATACCGTGAACATCGCCGCCGACCTGGGCGGCATGGGGGCGGCGGCCTCACTGCTGACGGGCGTCCCCTCGCAGATCTTCGTGCCGGTCTTCGCCGTCCTGGTTCTGGCCTTGCTCATCTTTGCGTCGTACGCCGTGATGACACGCCTGCTCAAGTGGCTGACGTGGTCACTGTTCGCGTACGTCGTCGCGGCATTCCTGGCACACCCGCATCTGGCTGACGTCATCCGCGGCACACTGGTGCCGGATTCGCTGACGGAGAAAGGGGCCCTGCTGACCATCGTGGCGCTGCTGGGTACGACGATCTCTCCCTACCTGTTCTTCTGGCAGGCCGCGCAGAACGCCGAGGAAGACGAGCATCTCACGGCGCAGATGGGTGACCGGCCGCGGCGCAACGTGGCCCGCGAGCTTCGTGGCGTGCGACTGGACGTGATCGCAGGCATGACGCTGTCGAACGGCATCATGTATTTCATCATTCTGACCGCGGGCGCCACGCTGCATCGCGCCGGGCTGACCGACGTCCAGACCGCGCAGCAAGCCGCGGAGGCGCTGCGGCCGATCTCCGGCCCGCTGTCATCCGTGCTGTTTGCCGCGGGTATCGTGGGCACCGGTATGCTGGGCGTGCCGGTGCTGGCCGGGTCCGCGGCGTATGCCGTGGCCGAGGCGCGCGGGTGGGCCCGCGGGATGGATCTGCACGTGCGGGCGGCGCCGCATTTCTATGCGCTGATCGGGATCGCCACGGTGCTCGGGACGCTGCTCGATTTCGCGCACCTCAACCCGATCCGGATGCTGTTCTGGTCCGCGGTGATCAACGGCTTGCTCGCGCCGCCGCTCATCCTGATCGTCATCCTCGTCTGCAACAACACCGCGGTCATGGGCAAGCATCGAAACGGCTGGGTGCTCAATCTGTTCGGGGGGCTGGCCGCGCTCCTGATGAGCGCCGCCGCGATCGCCCTGGTGGTAACCTGGCTATGAGGCCGCGGCGACGACCTCGCGATAACTCACATCGAGGCGGTCGAGCTCGCGCTCCCAGCTGAGTGATTCCGCGGTCGCGCGCGCGCCGGCGGCGAGGCGGCACGTCTGGGCGCGGTTGCTGGTCATCGTCACCATGGCTGCCGCCATCGCCTGGACATTGGTCGCGGGCACGGCGAGCCCATTGACGCCATGGTGCAGATGGTCGGCGACTCCACCGGCCGGGACCGCGATGACGGGCAACCCGCTCGCCATGGCTTCCAGCACCACGAGACCGAGCGTCTCGGTCAATGACGCGAACACGAACGCATCGCTGCTGGCATACAGCATGGGTAACTCGGTCCGGCGATCGAGGTACCCCAGGAAGACGGTCCCCGGCGGAGCGGCCGCGCGCAGCGCCGGTTCCTGGGGTCCCGCGCCGGCGATCACGAGCCGGGTCGAATCTCGTGGAAACCCACTCTGTGCGATCGCATAGGCGCGGATGATGTGCTCGACCCGCTTCTCAGCGGCGAGGCGCCCAACGTACACGAACGTGAAGCGGTCGCCGAGGCCGAGGCGCTCGCGCCAGGCGCCGCTGCGATGGGTCGGATGATAGGCCACGATATCGACACCCCGCCCCCAGACTTCGACGTCACCGGCGCCATAGCGGAGCAGGTCCTCGCGCGCCGGATGCGAAGGCGTGTACGTGCGCCGGCTGCGCCGGTGGAATCGCGCGATGTAGCGCGTGATGGGGCCGCGCATCCACGGGATGCCGTACGCGGCCGCGTACCGTGCGAAATCCGTGTGGTACGATGACACGAGCGGCAGTCCGGCGCGGCGGCCCGCGATCTGGCCGAGCCGGCCCAGCATGAATTCCGTCTCGCTGTGGACCAGATGCGGCTGGAAGCGGCGCACGAGCCGCGCGATCGGCGCGTAGGACGGCGCGGCGAGCCTGATGTCAGGATAGCGGGGCATGGCCACGCTGGGCACACATTCCAGCACGGACTCGCCGCCGGTTCGGGCTTCCGTGAACACGCTCGCGGAACCGGCGGGATAGCGCGGTGCGACCACTGCGCATTCCCACCCGCGATGCTGCAAACCCGCCACGGAGATGGCAGTGACGACGGAGACGCCGTTGACCTGCGGCGGGTACGTGTCCGAGCAGAACAGGATGCGCATCGCGTCGTCCCGAAATGTGCACGGGCCGGCAACCGGCCCAGCCGTCGTCGCCGAACCGTGCGGCAAGCGTTACCTGGGCGTCACACAGCGGCGGGCTCGCCAGGGCGGGTGCGACGCGTGATCTGGACCCGTCGTGCGGGCCTCGCTCCGGCAACCGTGGGTGTGTTCCGGTGCGTTCCGGCAACCGTGGGTGTGATCGATGCACCTAAGGAGTGGTCAATCCAATCCTTACCGGCCTGAACCGGCCCCCCCCTCTGACAATCAGGGCGTGGCCGATCGCGGTGACCCTGTCGATGCCAGTTCGAACGTGGTTCGCTGATCGAGACATCCAGGTGGGAGAGTGGTGGTGTCCGGGAGCGACCGAACCACTCGGGCCCGAAGAGGTACTGACACGCCACGAGATCCTCCTCGGTCGTGTGGGGGGACACATCCGGCGTTTCGGCCGGCAGAAGGTGGTGCTCGATGCCGCTCACGTAGTTCGGACGAGTGCGGGCGTACCATTTCGAACGGCGAATGCAATCGGGCTGCCACAGCGTGGTACGTACTTGCATGTCTCGGACTCCCTGCTTGGGGAGTTGATGGGGGATGGCCGGCTGGGATCTCTCGAGACCCCCACCGTGATGTGCGACAGCATCCTTCTCGCTCCATCGGTCGCGTTCGCACATATGCGTCTGGTGCGTGCCGTGCGGCAAAACGCCCCTTTGTTAGCGATCCACGGTCTCGCGCTCGAGATTGTGCGTCCCGTCGTGCTGGATTCGGGCGCTGCGACGCCAGACCGGGACATTGTTACTCCGAACGGCCGTGACGCGGTCGAAACCATTTCGCAGATGCTGGCATTTCGGTTCACCGAAGAATTGAGCCTTCGCGACCTCGCAAGCGAAGTCCATCTCTCCCCGTGGTATCTGAGTCGCGTCTTTCGCCGTGTCGCGGGGATCAGTGTCTGGCAACACGTCCTCAACCTGCGGCTTCGCGCGGCGATCGAGCGGTTGGCCATGGGAGAGACGGACATCGGCCGGCTGGGATTGGCGCTGGGCTTCTCGTCGCACAGCCATTTCACGGCCGCGTTTCAAAGGGCCTTTGGCGTGGCGCCCTCGCACCCGAGTGTCCGAGCGCATCTCGCTTCGGCGCAGCCGGCCAACGGCGGACCGCGCTTCCCGCTTCGGCCACGCGACTGAGCGCACACGCCGCGGGGGAGCGCGGCTGGCGGCAAGTCAAGGACACGTTTTTGGTAGCCGCGCCATTTCGCGGCGGATATGTTGGCCCGATCCATTCACGTGTCACACCACCTCTCGCCGGGAAACGCTCGTGAACGCCACCATCCGCGCGGCAATGGGCCTGTTGGCCATGGCGCTTAGCGCACGAGCTCAGGCGCCAGGTCGCGACTCGGCCACGATTCCCCTTGATCGAGCGGATGCTCGCGGCGGCCCACATCTACGCCACCGTCCACACGGACTTTGGACTATGGGATCGCATCCCGGAGGTGAAGCTTGACGACGTGTTCCACCAATATCTCGTCCAAGCGATCGCGACAGACCGGCGATACGACTTTGACCTCGCCACGTTGGCCCTGATCGGCCGGCTGCGCAGCGGTCACACGTGGTTTGATGACGCGTGGCTCGAGCGTGAATACGGCGCCCCGCTCGGCTTTACCGCGCGGGTCATCGGTCAGCAGTGGGTTGTCTCACGCAGCGGTATCCGCGGCCTGCAGGCGGGAGACGTCATCCAGACGATTGACGGCCGCACCATGGACGCGTTTTACGAGACGCATCGGCCGTTCATTTCTGGTTCGAACGAGCGAGAAACGCGTGACGGGCTCTTTCAGGCGCCGTATCTGTTCCCTCAGCGATTTACGCTGCACCTGTCAGACGGCCGGGATGTCGGCGTTGACCGGAGCCAGCGTCTCACGGAGCCAGTGGCGCAAGTTGAGAGCCGCTGGATAGTCAAGGATCAGGTGCGCTATATCCGTCTACCGTCGTTCGGTGACGCCAGCGTGGGAGTGTGGGCCCGTGACCAGGTGAATCAGTTCCGCCATGCGGCTGCATTGATCATCGACGTGCGAGGCAACCTTGGCGGCATGGCTGGCCCGACAAGTGAAGTGCAGGCCGCGCTCCTCGGAACAACGCGAGCCCGATGGCGAGAGCGCACACCGGCCAGGATCGGGCGACTGGAAGCCGACGGAGCCGAGCAATCCGAGTTGTCATATGAGCGGGCCCCGCCGATACAGCGATTCCAGGCAGCACCCGACAGCGCGTTCTACACAGGGCGGGTCGTGATCCTCATGGACGGAGAGTGTACGTCCTCCTGCGAAGACTTCGTCATGCCGTTCAAGGGACATCCGCGGGCGACACTGGTCGGCGACACGACGGCAGGCACATTCTCGCAGACGGTGCACTCCGTCTTCGGCGGCATGATCGTGAGCATTGCTACGACTGAGGTGTACTTCACGGACCGATCTCAGTTCGAAGGCATCGGTGTCGCCCCGGACATTCTTGTGCGGCCAACCATTGCGGACCTGAAGGAGGGTCGCGATCCAGTTCTCGCCCGAGCAGTGGAAGTCATAGCCGCGAACCGGTAGCCGCGGGCGGCATTGAGGATCCGGGGGAGGGGTGCGGTTGCGGCCGTCGCCGAACCGTGCGGCAAGCGTTACCTGGGCGTCACACAACGGCGTGCTCGCCGTGGCGTTGGTCTCGTCTATTGTGTGTGTGCACGCGACGGCTTCACGGGCACCACGGTGTCGTGTAGCGCGACGCGACAATGCCCGCCCATCACCCCGGAGTCGCCATGAATGGATCGGCCGCGATCGACCGCGTCGTGCTGGTGGTGCTCGATGGCCTGCGTCCCGATGCCGTGGACGCGTTCCGGCTGGATCACGTCGCGGAGCTCGCCGCGCGCGGCGCGACAACTTTCAATGCGCGGACCGTCACGCCAAGCGTCACGGCCGCCGCCATGGCATCGCTCTTCACCGGGCTTGCGCCCGCACGGCACGGCGTCGTCAGCGACCGGTTTCACGTGCCGCGTCGCCGGGGCCCCGTCGACCCCCTTCCGCGTGTTCTCACCGCAGCAGGACTGCCATCGTCGGCGTTCATCGGGTCGCTGCCCCCACTGTACGCCGGCTTGGCGCGACAGATCGCCCGGCGTGTCGGCCTTGGGCGAGCCGTCTGTGCGGGTGACAGCGCGCGCGCGATCGTTGCGAGTGCCAGGCCCACGCTCGTGCAGCAGGAGCGGGGCCTGATCGTCCTGCACTGGCCGGACGCCGATCGCGCCGGGCACGACCACGGATGGATGTCGCGGCCATACGAGGCGGGTGCGCGCGCGATGGATCAGGCCCTCGGAGACCTGCTCGGCATCCTGTCGCGCACCGGCGACGACAACACCCTCATCATCGCGCTCGCTGACCACGGTGGCGGTGGAGCCGTCGCCAACGATCACGACAGCGTCCATCCCACAGACCAGACGATTCCGATCATCCTCGCCGGGGCAGGTGTGGAAAGCAGTGCGCTCGAGGGCCCAGTGAGTCTGCTCGACGTGCCGCCGACTGTGCTCTGGGCACTCGGTGTCACATGTCCGCCGTCGTATGAGGGACGCGTTCTCACCGATGCGTTCGCGTCCGACGAGCCCCGCGTGGTCGTGGCGGCCTAGCCCAGAGGGCCCGCGGGGAAGCCCCCGGCGCGTCCGCAAGCTGGTCCGGGGCGCGGTTACAGAATCGTTGCCCGGCCGCTGCCCCATCGTGTCTGCTGGCGGGTATCCATAAGCGCATGGGGACGTCGATCCTCGAGCGCCTGGACGCTCACGACCGTGCGCTGTATGCCCGCTGGACCATCGAGCGGCCGGCCGGCGTTCGCCGTATCTGGGTCGCATGCACCCATCTCGGCGGGCTCCGGTGCGTTGCCGTCCTGGCGGGCGTGCCGCTATTCGCGGGCGGCCAGTTGCGAACGGTGGCGCTGCACGCGGTGATGTGCATCGCGATCTCGCACGCCATCGTGCAGCTCCTCAAGCGCAACGTGCTGCGCGCGCGGCCGGCGGATCGCACCGCATCGCTCGTGGCGGTGCCGGATGAGTTCTCGTTCCCCTCGGGCCACGCCACCTCCGCAATGGCGATCGCGGTGGTGTACGCGGCGGCCTATCCCGCCTATGCATTGCCATTGGTGCTCGTGGCCGCGGCCGTCGGGTTCTCGCGCGTCCGGCTCGGTGTGCACTACCCGGGCGATGTGCTCGCCGGCCAGGTGATCGCGATCGCCACTGACATCGTGATCCTGAGCCTGGTCTGAGCGTTAGCGGCCCCGAACGGGGGGTCGCGCGGGTCTCCTCACGGTTTCGCGGGCGTCTGGCTCATGGCTGCCTGGGGGCCGCTACCGGGGTCGCCGACGCGGAATTGCCGGTCCAGACACGCTTTGGGCGCATCTGGCAGCGTTGCGTTGGCAGCGGGTCGGTCGTGTTGCACCGTACCCCCCGATCACCCCCGACTGGCATCTCGGTAGAGCACCACTCGCATTGAAGCTCATGGCCTCCGTCACGCCGTCACCCAACGATCCTCTTGCGTCATCGGCTTTTTCGCCGTTGCAGCTCAAACGGGAACGGCTGCGGTTTACCAATTTCCGCTTCGTGCGCACACCCTCCGGGTTGTGCACCGCCGAGGTAGAGCTGGAATGGCTCGACGGCGTCACCGTCGTCGGCAAGGCCAGCGGCCAGTCGAGTCCCATGGGTGACCTGCGCATCGCCGCCGAGGCCGCCTTGCGCGCCCTCGAAAGTTTTTCCGGCGGTGCAATCGAATTCGAGCTCGCGGGGGTCAAAGCTCTGCGCGCGTTCGATGCGAACATCGTGATCGTGGCCCTGGGCCTGCGAAAGGGTGAGGGCCCGCAGCGCCTCCTGGGGAGCTATCTTGCCGAGCGCGATCCGGTACGGGCTGCGGTCATCTCCGTATTGAACGCGACGAACCGCCTTCTGGGCAACTTCATCGCCACACGGTGATTCTGCCGGGCGATGGGCGGTCGTGAGGATCCACCCGACATCATGCGGGGTACCCCGGCGAATGGATCGCGACGCACGATGCGCCGCTGTGCGTAAGACCTGGCATGACAGCGCGCGAGGCGCGCGCATCCGATTCCGCGATCGCGGCACCTTGGCGCGGCTGCTGATCTTGTGCGGCGCGATGCTGGTATCCGCGTGTCATCACCATGCACCGCCATCCGCCGCGGTGAAGCCGGCGCCGGCTCCCACCGCCATGGCGGCAGCGGCCGCTCCCGATACGGCCGCCGCCGCGCCCAGTGCGCCCGACACGACCGTGACCCATTCGGAAGTGACCCAACAGGCCCTGCGAGTGTTCGGCGATTCCGTCGGGGCGCAGGCCGGGGGCGCGCCGGGCGACAGTACCGCGGCACCGGCGGATTCCGCTGCGGGTCCAACCTGGGACATCGACGTGCGGTCGTATGCGACGCAGACGCGGGTGTCGCACTTCGTCTCGCTCTTCAGCGGCGGCGCACGCGACATCTTCACGCAATGGGTCCAGCGCGGCACACGCTATGAGCCGCTGATCCGGGGTAAGCTGCGGCAGGCGGGGTTGCCTGAAGACATGGCGTATCTGCCGATCATCGAGAGCGGCTATTCGCCCAATGCGTACTCCTCGGCGGCGGCCGTGGGCATGTGGCAACTGATGACGTCGACCGCGCGAGGCGCCGGACTTCGCGTCGACTGGTGGGTCGACGAGCGGCGCGATCCGGTTCGTTCGACGGATGCGGCGATCCGGTTTCTGCGATATCTGAAAGATCAGTTCGGGTCGATCTACCTCGCCGCGGCCGCGTACGACGGCGGTCCTGGGCGGATCTCGCGTGGCCTGGCGCGCTTCGCCGGCGACTTCGAGGGGACGACGGGCGATGATCTCTTCTTCGCGCTCGCCGACAAGAAGTACCTGCGGGGCGAAACCAAAGACTACGTGCCGCAGCTGATTGCCGCGGCGCTCGTCGCGAAGGAACCCGCCCGCTACGGCCTGCACATCGAGCCGATGGAGACGTACGCGTACGACACGGTGCGCGTGGGTCCGGCGACGCCGCTGGCTGCGGTCGCGAAGGCATCCGATGCACCGCTCGCCGCCATCGCCGATCTTAACCCGTTCATTCTGCGCGGCGTGACGCCGCCCAAGGACTCTTTCACCGTACGCGTTCCGGTCGGAGGCGCCGCGGCTTTCGACAGCAACTTCGCGGCACTGTCCGAACGGGATCGCACCGCGTTCACACGCGTCACCACCCGCAAGGGCGACGGCTTCGGCACGATCGCCGAGCGCTCAGGCGTGAGTGTGCGACACCTCAAGTGGTACAATCCGGGCATCCATCCCCTCAAGAGTGGCCGGCTGCCGGCGGGTGACGTGGTGCTTGTCCCGTCGGCCGCGGTCACGTCGGCGGCCCTCGACGTCCCGGATCCGGCGATCGAACGATATGGGGGCGGGCGCGGCATTCACATCGTGAAGAGTGGCGAATCGCTCGGCCGCATCGCGCTGCACTATCACACGACCGTCGCCACGCTCATGCGCCTGAACGGGCTCCGCAAGAGCATCATTCTCCCGGGGCAGGCGCTCGTCGTGTCCGGCTCCGCAATGCCCGTGCACAAGCACAAAGCGGTGCACAAGGACCAGAGCGGCGGGTGACACGAACGGAACTCGCGGGCGAGATCTCCGCCGCGCGACCTGCGGGATACTCGGCGAGATGAGACGAGGGGCCGGCTTCTGTCGAAGCCGGCCCCTCGAAGCGTGTGTGCGACGTGTGCTGCCTAGTTGATCACGCCCGATCCCTTGTAGCCCTTCGTGACTTCCCGCTCATAGCCGTTCGAGGGGTCGCGGCCCTGGGCGACCGACATGTCGACCGCACCTTCGCCGCGGTTGTACACGAGCAGCGCGAGATTGAGGTCGCCGTGATTCTCGCGCACGAGCGTGCGGAGATAGCGGAACCCGACCCGGAGATTGGTCTCGCGCTGGTACAGACCATCGTGACTGATGCCGGGCACGAAGAACTGCGCCGTCAGCCGGCATCATCTGCGTGAGGCCGAGCGCGCCAGCGGAGCTGGTCGCGTGTTCGTTGAAATCGCTCTCGGCCTTGACCAGCCGGAATCCGAGCTCCGGCTCGATGCCTTCGGCGATCGCGATGTCGTAGACCGACGCCGAAAGATCGGCGCCAATGTGGTACTGGCTGGAATAATGAACGACGGCGTTGAGCCGCTCGAGCTGCGCGTTCGCGAGATCGAGCTGGCCTTTCGTCGCGTCCAATTCGTCCTTGAGATGCTGGGATCCGAAGCCGAACAGCGTTCCGGACGAGGCATCCGACATGGCGTGGCCGGCGGCCAGCGCCTCCGGCGTGTTGCGAGCCGCCAGGAGGACCGCCACGATCGCGGCCACACCGACGGCTGCTGCCATATGCCTCACGCGGGCGCGGTGACGGTCGTGCTGCCCACGTCGTTCGTACGCGCTGTGCAACATATGATGGTCCCTCGTTCCCGCTGAAAGGTTCGTAGCGTCAGACGGGCTACCCTCGCCCGGGTGGTGCCCACGGACCGTCGGATTCGGTGTTGCGGGTAAGAAAGGCAACCGCCGTGCCATGGTTGACCCCCTCATTTCCGAACCCAATGACCGCTCCGGCCGCCCCGCTTCTCCTCGAGGCAAATGTCCGAAATGACCATGCCCTTATCTAGTGCCTTGGCCATGTCGTAAACGGTGATAAGCGTCACTGCCACGGCGGTCAAAGCCTCCATTTCGACTCCTGTCTTTCCGACAGTCCGGGCGACCGCCTCGGCACGAAGCCCCGGAATTGTAGAGTCCGGTACCACAGTCACTTGCAGGTCCGTCAGTGCCACCGGGTGGCACAGCGGGATGAGGTCCGCCGTGCGCTTTCCTGCCAAGATGCCTGCCACGCGGGCGACCGCAATGACGTCACCTTTTTTGACACCGTTTTCGACCACCGCGCGGAGCGTCGCCGGGTCCATGCGGATGACACCTGTCGCGCGGGCGAGACGCTCGGTGTCGTCTTTGCCGCTCACGTCCACCATCTGTGCCGCTCCCCCCGGGCCCACATGGGACAGGCCGCGGGCCGGTCCGGTGGAAGCCTTTTTTGGGGCAGGGCGCCCACCCGGCCGTGGGGTCCCGCTCATCCGCGGCGTGGAGCCGGCATACGTCAGTGTCCGCAGCAGACCTGCGGCGACGAGTTGCGGGTTGACGTTGCCATCGGCGCGCGACTGGGCCTCAGCCAGGGCCGCGACCGCCGCGCATGCGGCCTGCGCTCCCCGGTCATCCATCTGCTCCACGGCGGTCCGCGCCCGCGCCGTCATCTGCTCGGTCAGGGCATCGAGCACATCGGAGAACGCGCCGCGCGCACCGGCCGAACCTTGCTGGAGGGCGAGCCGGTACCGCGCCGATGCGCGAGCCGATTGCGCCGCGTCGATGAGCGCACCGGCCCGATCGGTCGCGGCGGCCGCCGTGTCGCCCAGCAGCCTACCCGGCGCGCCCCGCGCGCGCCGTATCCGGTCCGCGTCGCTCGCGGCGGGCCCCGCCGCGTCGAGGGTTGCCCGCACCTGCGGGTGGCGAAGCCAGGCGGCGACATCTGCCGCTTCCAGTGGCGAGACGCGAATGGCGGCGACGCGTGATCGCACCGTAGGGAGCAACGCCCCCGGTTCGCTCGACGTCAGAATGATCGTCGTGTCCGCGGGCGGCTCCTCGAGCAATTTGAGCAACGCATTGGAGGCCGCGTCGGCGCCCTCCTGCGCCACCATCCGCTCCGCATCGCCAATCACCAGCACCTTGCGGGGACTGACCGCGGGCGTGAGCGCGGCGTCGTGTGCGAGCGCGCGGATGGTCGATATATAGATGGCCTCAATGCCGTCGGCGGGTCCGTACAGCAGGCCGTTTCGCACCCGCTCCGCGATGGCGTCCGCATACTCGCGGGCCACCTCGGCCGCGCCGATGTCGGGATCCTTCGCCCGCGGTCGTGGAAATACCCACCGCAGATCCGGGTGGGCCAGCTCGGCGGCGTAGCGGCAGGACATACATATGCCGCAGGCCGCGAGCTCGCCCGTGTCATCCCGGATCGCCGGGTTGGTGCAGAGGAGCGTCTGGGCCAGCCAGAGCGCGAGGCGCTGCTTCCCGATGCCGCGCGGCCCGTGGAAGAGCAGACTCGCGGGGAGGGAGCCGCGGCCCGCGGCCGCCGCCAACCGCGTGCGCAGCGCCGCGTGACCGATCAGAGGTACCCGTTCACCTGCCGGCACGACGAAATATGGGTTCGGATGAACCAGATCGTGAGGGGCCGCAGCGAGGAGCCGCAGCGAGGCGGCGACGACGAGCCGCGGCCGCTCGCCCGGACGCTAGATTCATCTCCGTGACGTTCCCCGGCGCATCACCGCGTACGTCGGATGGCGAGCCACCCGCGCTCCACGATCGGGCGCGGGACAACCTGCAGTTCATCCGCGAGACGATGGAACGCGCCGGTGCGTTCACGGCGATTTCGGGGCTGGGCATGATGGTGATGGGCGTGCTCGCGACGATCGCTGCCTGGGTCGCGGCGCGGCAGCCGGCGCGCGAGGTGTGGCTCGCGACGTGGCTCACGGCGGCCGGCCTCAGCGCGGCCGTGTCGCTGTGGGCGATCGTGCGAAAGGCGAGAGCCACGGGCACGCCGCTCCTGTCCGGACCCGGGCGCAAGCTGCTGCTGGGATTCTCACCACCCATGCTCGTCGGCGCGCTGCTGACGGTCGCGCTGTTTCGTGCGGGGCTCGACGTTCTTCTGCCGGGAATGTGGCTGCTTCTGTACGGCACGGCGGTCGTCTGCGGCGGCACGTATTCGGTGCCGATCGTCCCGGTGATGGGCCTCTGCTTCATGGCCCTCGGCGCCGTCGCGGTGCTTGGTCCAGGCGCGTGGGGAGGACGGGAGTTGGCGGCGGGATTCGGTGGCTTCCATCTTGTATTCGGTGCGGCAATCGCGCGGAGGTACGGTGGCTAAAGCTTCGGCGGTTCCGAAGGAACGCGGACGCGGGGGAGAGGAGGACCGGCCGGTTCGGCGGACGGGGGGCCGGGCGGCCGGGGTGTCCGCGGCGCTCGACCGGCTCATCCATGAACGGCTCAGGCTGGGCATCGTCAGTGCGCTGGCGGTCAACAACACGCTCAGCTTCAACGAGCTGAAGCAGCTCATGCACGCCACGGACGGCAACCTCAGTGTCCACGCGCGCAAACTGGAGGAGGCGGGGTATATCGCCTGTGCCAAGAGCTTTGCGGGACGGGTTCCGCGGACCGAGTACCGGCTGACGGCGGCTGGCCGGCGGGCCCTCGAGCGTTACCTCGACCACATGGAAGCACTCATTCAAGTGACGCGAGAGCGATAGGGCGCGGCTCCTTTTTTTTTCGGGAAAACTTCATGCTACAAAGTACTTCGCCTTCTCCTTCACAGGGCACCGGTCTGCATGTCGCCATCATCATGGATGGCAACGGCCGGTGGGCCGCAGCACGCGGGCGTCCACGGGCGATGGGACACGCGGCGGGCGTCACGACCTTGCGTCGCATCGCCGAAGCGGCACCCCTCCACGGCATCACCACGCTGACCGTGTACGCGTTCTCGGCCGACAACTGGAATCGCCCGCGATCGGAAGTCGCGGCCCTCATGACGCTGCTGCGCCGGAGCCTGGCGACCGAAGTCGACCGGTGCGTGCGGAACGACGTCCGGTTGTCGATCGTCGGGCGCCGCGACCGGCTGCCCAATCCACTGGTGCGCGCCATCGAGTCGGCCGAGGAGACGACCGCATCCGGCCAGCGACTCTGGTTGCGGGTGGCCGTCGACTATTCGGCGCGTGATTCGATGGTCCGCGCGGCCGCATGCTGGTCGCAGCCTCACCCGCCGACACGCGAAGAGTTTGCCGCGCTTCTCGCCGCGGTCGATGCGTCGCCGCTCGCTCCCGATGTCGATCTCCTGGTCCGCACGGGCGGTGAGCAGCGGCTCAGCGATTTCCTGCTCTGGGAGAGCGCGTACGCCGAACTCTATTTCACGCCGCGCATGTGGCCGGATTTCGAGGCCGCGGACCTCGGGCGGGCCGTGGCTGAGTACCGGCGCCGCGACCGGCGGTTCGGCGCGCTGCCGCAGGCGGCCGCAGGCTGATTCCCGGCCGGACCGCGTGCGATCCGGCGGGCGCTGCTACCCGGCGCCTCGAGCCGGCGCGCCGCTTCGAGCACCGCGGTGCGCGCGTGTTCCGCCGTGTCGGCAACGGCCGCGACGTGGCCCATCTTCCGCGCGGGTCGCGGATCGTGCTTTCCGTACAGGTGAATTCGCGTCCCTGGGACGGCGAGCGCAGCGGCGAAGTCGGGCGGCCGCCCGGCGGTCCACGCATCGCCCAGCACATTCGCGATCGCGGCAGGCCGCACGATGCGGGTATCGCCCAGCGGCAGGTTGCAGATGGCGCGCACGAGCTGCTCGAACTGGCTGGTGGCGCACCCTTCCATCGTATGGTGGAAGCTGTTGTGCGGCCGGGGCGCGAGCTCGTTGACGAGCAGCCCCCCGTTACGCAGCACAAACATCTCGATGGCGAGCAGCCCGACGACGCCGAGCGCGCCGGCAATGGCCACACCGATCTCGGTGGCACGCGCCGCGATTGCGGTATCGATCGGGGCCGGAATGACGGACCAGGCGAGCTGGCCGGCCTCGTGATGGTTCAACGCCACCGGGAACACCGCCTGATCGCCGCCTGGCCGGCGCGCGACCATCACCGAGATTTCCGCCTCGAGATCGAGGGCGCGCTCGACGACGCAGCGGGTCGCGCGCAGCGCGTGCCATGCCGCTTCGCCTTGGCCCGGCTGCGACACGCGAACCTGCCCGCGCCCATCGTAGCCGCCGGTCGAGGCCTTGATGTAGCACGGACCCCACGCGACGACCGCCGCTTCACATTCGGCGGCTGACACAGCGGTCCGGTAGTCGCCGACCGGAAATCCCTGTGCGACGAGCCACTCTTTCTGCCGCGCGCGGTGCTGCACAATGGCGAGTGTCGCGGCACCCGGACGCGTCGGCGCATGACGCGCCGCGGCCTCGAGGCAGTCGATACCGACACGCTCGATCTCGATCGTCACGACATCGCTGGCGCGCGCGAGCCGCGCGGCGGCGTCGGCGTCGTCCCATCCGGCGACGATGGTCTCCGTCGCGAGAGGGCAGGCCGGGCAGTTGGCCTCGGGATCGAGCACGCGCACGCCATAGCCCATGTCGCGTGCGGCGAGTGCGGTCATCCGGCCGAGTTGGCCGCCGCCGAGGAAGCCGATCGTAGCCCCGGGGAGGATCGATGTCTGGCTCACGCGCGCATCCGGCCAGTGCGCGCCGCCATGTGTCGCAACATCACTTCCTGCTGGGCGGCGGCAGAGTTTGCGCGAGCACCTCATCACGCCGGCCAGCGCGCCATACACGGAGCCGCTCGCCCAATGATGGATCGTGCAACGCCAGAATCTCGGCCGCGAGAATCGCGGCGTTCGCGGCGCCCGGCGCGCCGATCGCCAGCGTTCCGACCGGCACGCCTTTCGGCATTTGCACGATCGACAGCAACGAGTCGAGACCGTTGAGCGACGTGGCCGGAACCGGGACGCCGAGAACGGGCAGCAACGTCTTGGCCGCCAGCATGCCCGGCAGGTGGGCCGCCCCGCCCGCGCCCGCGATGAGGACCTGGAGTCCGCGGCCGGCCGCGGCTTCCGCATACTCGAACAGCCAATCCGGTGTGCGGTGGGCGGAGACGACACGCGTCTCGAACGGCACGCCAAACTCGCGGAGCAACTCGCACGTGCCGCTGAGGCACTGGTAGTCGCTCTGGCTCCCCATGACCACGCCGACCCGCGGGGTATTTCTGGTATTCGAGCCAGCGCCCTTCTGCCGTCGGGTCACGGGAGGCGTACCAGACCGCATGGTCGGACGTGCAGCAACGATTCAGGCCGGCGCGGGGAGCGCGGAAAGAGAATGACCACCAATTGTCACGAGGCGCCAGCTCCCGAGGAGGGACTCGAACCCCCGACCCGGCGGTTAACAGCCGCCTGCTCTACCAACTGAGCTACTCGGGAAGAATCAACAAAGTTAGGATCGGCAGGTAGACGGGTCAAGCAAGTGGCTGTCACTGGCAGCGCGCACGCGTCTGGGCACGCGTCGTGGGCACGCGCCGCAGGCACTGGGGCACTAGCCGCGGGCACTCCGTCCGCCGCGACCGGAGGCCGCGAATGCGCTCACCGCACGACGGCCCGGCCCAGAGGCGCCGCCCGATGGCCGCGCCGCGGCCGCTGGTGGAGCGCTCCGCAGAACGGTGCGCAACCAGCGCCCGGTGTGGGAGGCCTCGATCTCCGCGATTTCCTCGGGGCGTCCCATCGCGACGACCCGTCCGCCCTCGTCGCCGGCCTCGGGGCCAAGGTCGATCACCCAGTCGGCGAGCTTGATCACGTCGAGATTGTGTTCGATCACGAGAAGCGTGTGCCCTTGCTCCAGGAGCCGGTCGAACACTTCGGCCAACTTCCGGATGTCATCGAGGTGCAAGCCGGTGGTCGGTTCATCCATCACGTAGAGCTTCTTGCCGGCGGCGCGTCCGGACAGGGCCAGCTCGCGCGCGATCTTGATGCGCTGCGCCTCGCCGCCGGAGAGGGTCGTGGCGGGCTGCCCGAGGCGGAGATAGCCCAGGCCAACCCGCTGCAACTGCCAGAGGGATGCCGCGAGCCGCTCCTCCGCGGGGAAATACCGCACCGCCTGGTCCACCGTCAGCTCGAGGATCTGGGCGATGTTCTTCCCATGGACCGTGACCTCGAGCACCTCCGGCTTGTATCGCGTGCCGCCGCAGATCTCGCACGGCACGAAGACGTCGGCCATGAAGACCATCTCGACTTCGAGGTACCCGGCGCCTTCGCACGCTTCGCATCGTCCACCGGGGACGTTGAAGCTGAATGAGCCGCTCGAATATTTTCGCTCGCGGGCCAGTGGTGTGGCCGCGAAGATCCGCCGGATTTCGTCGAAGGCCTTGATGTACGTCACGGGATTCGAGCGCGGGGAGCGGCCGATCGGCGCCTGATCGATCAGTACGACATCGTCGATCGCCTCGACACCCGTCAGTTTCTCATATCCGCCGACCCGTTCGCCGAGGTGCCGTTTGGCCGTGTGCTCGCCCCGGAGCCGCGTTTCGAGAGCGTGGTACAGCACATCGTGCACGAGCGTGCTCTTCCCGGAGCCCGACACCCCGGTGACGGCGGTGAACGCGCCGATCGGAATCCGGATGTCGACATCGCGCAGATTGTGCTCCCGCGCCCCGGTGAGTGTCAGCCACCGCGGCCCCGCGCGGCGCCGTTCGGCTGGCAGCTCGATCCGCCGCGCACCGGTCAGATACTGCCCGGTCAGCGGGCTTTCGGCGGCCCGGGAGACTGGTCCCGCGAAAACGACCATGCCACCGTTCGTGCCGCTGCCTGGTCCGAGCTCGACCATGTAGTCCGCGCGCCGGATCGCTTCGGGATCGTGCTCCACCACCAGCACCGTGTTGCCGGCGTCGCGCAGCCGAATGAGCAATCGCAGCAGCCGGTCCATGTCGCGCGCGTGGAGTCCGATCGACGGCTCGTCGAGCACGTAGAGCGTGTCGACGAGGCGCGAGCCGAGGGAGTTCGCGAGCGTAATGCGCTGGGCTTCGCCGCCGGACAACGTGCGGGCGCCGCGGTTGAGAGAGAGGTAGGTCAGTCCCACGTCGCACATGAACCGGACGCGCCCACGCGCCTCCCCGACCACGTGCTCGGCGACCTGCCGTTCGAACGGCGACAGCGTGAGCGTATCGAGCCACGTGAGCAGCCGTTCCGCCGGCAGATCCGAGACCTCTGCAATTGTGCGTCCCGCGACCCGGACCTGCAGCGCTTCGGGGCGCAGCTTCGCGCCATGGCACGCGGGGCATGTCTGCGCTGACTGGTATTGCCGCAGGAATACCCGGATGTACTGCTTGTAGCGCTTGGCCTCGAGGCGCTTCAGAAACGGGAGAATGCCGGTGTACGCACCGTTCCTGGCAGTGGTCGTCGCGTTGAAGAGCCGGTCACGCTGCGCCGCCGTGAGTGATTCCCACGGCGCGTCGGCCGGGATCCCTTCGCGGCGCGCGAAGTCGGCCAGAGTCCTCCGCTGCTTGTCGTAGCGCGGCTTGGTCCAGGGGTCGATCGCGCCATCCTTCAACGATCGGTCCGGATACGGAACGATCATCTCCTCGGTGTATTCGAGGACCGCCCCAAATCCGTTGCAGATGGGACACGCGCCGCGCGGGTTGTTGAACGAGAACAGCTGCGGGCTCGGCGCCGGCGCGACGGTTCCATCGTAGGGACATTCAAAACGCTCCGTAAACCGGAGACGCGTGACCGGCGGGTCATCCGCAGCACCGCCAGGGGCGCGCATCGGCTCGCTGAGCAGGATCACGCAGTCGCGGTCTCCCTCACGAAACGCCGTGGCAACCGCATCGGTCAGGCGGCCGGCGACCTCGGGGCCCGCGACCAGGCGGTCGATCACCACGAGGGCGCCGGGTGCATCGGCGAGGTCGATACCCGCCGCGGCCAACTCGCCGAGTTGATAGGTGACGCCGCCGGCGTTCACCCGCACGAAGCCTTGCGCCTGCAGGTTGTCCACCGCGACGTCGTGCGTGACCTCCGAGGACACGTGGAGCGGAAACGCGACGGCGAACCGCGTGCCGCTGGGGAGCCCGAGCACCGTATCGGTGACCGACTGGACCGTGTCGGGGCGCATCTCGCGCCCGCAGACTGGACACATCGTGTGTCCGACACGGGCCCACAGGAGGCGGAGATAGTCGTAGATCTCGGTGGCCGTGCCGACAGTGGACCGCGAGGTCTTGGTCGGGTTTTTCTGCTCGATGGCGACGGCGGGCGACAGGCCATCGATGCTGTCCACGTCCGGCTTCTCGACGCGCTCGAGAAACTGCCGTGCGTACGCCGACAGCGACTCCACGTACCGGCGCTGCCCCTCGGCGTAGATCGTGTCGAAGGCCAGCGACGACTTTCCGGAGCCAGAGGGCCCGGTGATGACCGTAAACATCCGGCGCGGAATCTCGAGATCGAATGTTCCGGAGATTGTGTTGCCGCGCGCCGCGGATGATGAGGCGGTCTTTCACGTCTCAAAGGTAACGCCGCCCCGAACAAAAGCCGACCGTGCGAGGCGGGCAGGGAACTACGCGTCGCCAATGGGCTCTCCTACAGTCGCCGAAGCAGCCTGCCGGCCAGCAGGATGACGATCGCGCCCAGCGTCGCCAGCGCGAGCGACCGCGGCTCGAAGCTGGCGGCCGTTACCGAGCCCCAGCCTACCGCCGTGCCGATGAGTCCCCCGATGAACGCGCCCACGATTCCCAGCAGAATCGTGACGATGCATCCGGATGGGTCGCGACCCGGCATGAGATACTTGGCGAGCGCGCCCGCCACGAGGCCGAGCAGGACCCAGTGCAGCCACAAAGGCGCACGGAGCGAATGACCGTACTGTTGTAGCATCATGGCCGGAGAGGATGGTCCACCGGGATACCCCGGTCAACCCGAGTCGCCTGAATGCACCGCCCGCGTGGCGATCGATAGCGACCTGGCAGCGTGCTGCAGCGTCGTGCCGTCGCGCGACGGAACCAAGGGCCCAGCGCGCGATCCGCCGGTGCGTGCGTCCCGATTGCGGGTGCGCGATGCGTTGACAGGCCGGGACATTTGGGGCCATATGTCGCCCTATGACCGCCGCGCCGCTCTGGCGCGCGCTTCCTAACTGATCGAGGGAGAAACAATGCCGGGATTCACCCGAGTTGCAGTCGTCGCGGTACTGATGTGTGTGCTGGGAGGGTGCCAACCGAAGCACGACACAGCGAGCGGTGGCGACTCCGCCGCAGTCGCGGCAGCGCCCGCCGGAGCGGCGGCGGCGCCGGCCGCGCCGGTGATCGTGACCGTGCACGCCCGCGACTTCGCGTATGACGCGCCCGACCAGATCGAAGCCGGTATGACGACCTTTCATTTGGTGAATGACGGTCCCGGACTGCACCACCTCGTTCTCATCCGTCTCGACAGCGCCAAGACGGCCGCGGACCTTCAGGCCGCGACGAAGAAACCGGGCCCGCTGCCTGGCTGGGCCGTTGTCTCAGGCGGACCAAACGCCGCCGAGCCGAAGGGCGAATCGACGGCGACGGTCGATCTGGTTCCGGGCAACTACGTGATGCTCTGCTTCATCGACGTGCCGAACAACGTTCCGCACTTCTCCAAAGGCATGTTCCGCCCGCTCACGGTCACGCCGGTGACGACGGCCAGCTTACCGGCGCCGGCGTCTGATCTCGTCGTATCGCTGTCCAACTACAGTATCGCGCTGTCGCGGCCACTGACGGCCGGCCAGCACACCATCAAGGTCGAGACTGCGCCGGGCCAGCCGCACGAGCTCGTGCTCATCCGCCTCGATGCGGGGAAGACGGCGAAAGACGTGTTCGGGTGGATGCAGAAGATGCAGGGTCCGCCGCCTGGCCATGTGGTAGGCGGCGCGTCGCCCTCCACGGCAGGAATCCCGGTCTATGTCTCCATCAATCTCGTACCGGGGAAATACCTGCTGATCTGCTTTCTCCCGGACGCCAAGGATGGCAAGCCTCATTTCACGCACGGGATGATGCAAACCGTCGATATCGCCTGAGCGATATCGCCTGAGCGATATGGCGTGATATCGTCTGAGGTGCGCACCGGGTAGACCGGCGTGGCGTGAAACGTGAAGTACTGCGAAAAAGGCGCGGACGCGCGTTTAAGCGTCCGACCGCCAGGACTGCGACTGGCGGGCGATCACCCAATCACGTGCGAACGTGGGGGGGGTGGTGCCGGCTGCCACTCGCGTTGCGTATTGCACGATGCCGGCGAAGAGCGCTTGGCTCTCGGTATTGGCCTCGATCTCGAGGTCAAGCAGGACATCGCCCTCGCCGTTTACGGCTCGGTAGCGCCAGTGCACGTGCGAGTGGTCAGCGCCAAGGGAGGAGATCGGGCTCATGACTGACCCAGTGTAGGATCACGGGCGGCGACCGCATGGTCCCGGCGATTATGTCGGCCGCTGCCCGATCGAGCACATAAAGGATGACAACTGAGCAAGTCCCACACCCTCATTCCTGCCGTCCCGGCTGCTGGAGCCGGGGGCGTCGCCGGCCTGTGTCGCGAGCGGGCTCAGCAGCCGCGGCATTCAGTGCTGCGGGCATCGGCCTCCGATATACGTGACCCCGGCAACCCCCAATGGCATCCGGGCCGCGCTCGCCGCCGCTGCCACGACGCGGAACTACGAGAGCCGGGAGCTCCGCGAAGCCGTGTCGCATTTCGCGGCCGATCTCCATGCCAACGGCGTCCCGCCGGAGCGGGTGCTCATCGTCGTCAAGCGACTCGCGAATGACAGCTCACTCACGGGGGTGAGCGACTGGTGGCGGTCGATCGTGACGGACCGCCTCGTACGCTGGGCCGTCGAAGGCTATTATCGCATTGATCTGGGCAGCCCCCCGGCTGATCCTGAATCCCCCGAGGGCCATTCGGCCTGACTGACGGCGCCGCGAGCGTACGCAGGAGCGTACGCAGGAGCGTACGCAGGAGCGTGCGCCCGCGCGATTGACCCTCCGGCGCGCGGCGGGTTAGCCTTCGCCGAACATGGCGGATCCAGCACGCGACGGCGGTATTCACGACGAAGACGCACTCGGCAAGGCGTACGATGGCCGGCTCGTTCGGCGGCTCGCGACGTATGTGCGTCCGTACTGGCCGCTCGTCGCGGGAGCGATCGGGTGCCTCTTCGCGGAAGGCGCGCTGCAGCTCGTCGGTCCGCTCCTCACGGAGCGCGTGATCGACGTCGCCGTGCCCTACCACGACACGGGGCTCATCCGAAGCGCCGTCCTGCTGTTCGTCCTCACACTCATCGTCCAGTTCGCCTGCGCCTATGGCGAGACGATCCTTACGAGCCTGCTCGGCCAACGGGTGATGCGTGATCTGAGGCTCCAGATGTTCGCGCATCTCGAGCGGCTGCCGATCGCGTTTTTCGACCGGAACCCGGTGGGACGGCTCGTCACTCGCGTGACGGCCGACATCGAGGCCCTCAACGAACTGTTCACGGCCGGCGTCGTGTCGGGGCTCGGAGACCTGTTCACCCTCGTCGCGATCGCGGTGCTGATGCTCGTCGTCGACTGGCGCCTCGCGGTGGCGTCGTTCGGCGTGATTCCCTTCGTGTACCTGACGTCGCACGTTTTCCGCCTCAAAGTCCGCCAGGCGTACCGGGACATCCGCATCCGGCTCGCCCGGATCAACGCGTTCCTGCAGGAACGCCTCACCGGCATGCGTATCGTCCAGCTCTTCGGACGCGAGCACAGCGAGGCCGTCCGGTTCGACGGATACAACCGCGCGCACCTCGACGCGCATCTGCGGTCGATTACCGTGTACGCGCTCTACTTCCCGGCGATCGAGATCCTGACGTCGGTGGCGATGGCGAGCCTCATCGTCGGGGCCGTCGGGCGGGTGCACGCGACGACGCTCAAGATCGGTGTGGTGGCCGCGTTCTTCCAACTGGTCCGGCGGTTCTTCCAGCCGCTGCAGGACCTCTCGGACAAGTACAACACGCTGCAGCAGGCGATGGCATCTTCGGAGCGGATCTTCAAATTGCTCGACGAGCCGGCGCGGCCGCCGATCCGCTGCCGCTCCCGGCCCGAGGGCGCGCGGCGCTTGCGCAGGCCGCCGGACCCGCCACGGCGGGACCCGCCACGGCGCCCAGCGCCCTGCCCGCTGCCAGCGCACCGCCGGCGTCGAACGCGGCCGGCGTGACGATCGCATTCGAGGATGTGTGGTTCGCCTACGACCTCGCGCACATGGCCGGGACGGCGTCGCCGGCCAGCGAGCCGGAATGGGTGCTCAAAGGTGTGAGCTTCCGCGCCGTTCCGGGCGAGACCGTGGCGATCGTCGGCCACACGGGTGCCGGGAAAACGACCGTGGTGAGCCTACTCATGCGCTTCTACGACCCGCAACGGGGCCGGATCACGCTGGACGGCGTGGACATCCGGCAGATACCGGTGAGCGTGTTGCGCGCGAAGATCGGCTACGTCCAGCAGGACATCTTCCTGTTCGCGGGCGATGTCGCCACCAACATCCGGCTTTCCAGCCCGCTCACGGATGCGCAGGTGGAGCGCGCCGCCGAACGCGTGGGAGCCGCCCGCATCATCCGGCGGCTTCCAAACGGCTACCACTACCAGCTCGGGGAGCGGGGCGCGTCGATCAGTGTCGGGGAGCGCCAGTTGCTGTCGTTCGCCCGGGCGATCGCGGCCGATCCGGCCTTGCTGATCCTCGACGAAGCGACGAGCGCGGTGGACAGCGAGATCGAAGCGGAAATCCAGGCGGCGCTCGCGGAGCTCATGCGGGGACGCACCACGATCGCGATCGCGCATCGGCTGACCACGATCCTCGATGCCGACGAGATTCTCGTCATGCAGCACGGCGAGATCCGCGAACGCGGCACGCATCGCGACCTGCTGGTGCGTGGCGGTCTATACGAGCGTCTCTACCGGCTGCAGGTCGGCGAGGCGCCGGCAGTAGTGTAACGTGCGGCTCGCGCGCGCATTCGGGGCGCCGGTTCCTTGCCAGCCCCAGTGGGCGTCCGTACCTTTGCCGCTTTCCTCGACCTGGCGTCATGCCGTATCTCCAGCTCAACGACAAACAGGTGCAACTCAGAGTCGGCGAGACACGCATTGGTGCCGGACCTGAGGTGGATTTCCGCCTGCCTGGACCGCTCAATTCAGCGAATCCGTCGGTGCTGGCCATCGCCGAGGTCGGACGCGGTACCCATGTGGCCATCCGGCGAGCCGGCTCCTGATGCAATCGTGCGGGTCAACGGCGTGCTCCTCGGTGCGGAGCCCACGCCGCTCATTCACGGGGACAAGATCGAGATCAGTGGGGCGGAGCTGTATTTCGGCGACGACAAGCGGGGGGGGAGCACGCAGTTCATCCCGAGCATCAACATCCCCGACTTCGACCGGCTCCGCGGACCCCCGGCCGCCCGGGCGACGGCCGCCACGGGCGGCCGCGTGATTTCCCTGGTTGACGGGCGCGAGTACATGGTCCCCACGGCAGGTCTCGTCTTCGGGCGGGATGCTGGGTGCGACGTGGTGATCCCGTCATCCGATGTCTCCCGCCGGCACGCCGAGATCGTCGCCGGCGACACCGGATACGTGGTGACCGACACGAGCACGAACGGCCTGTTCGTGAACGGCGACCGCGTCGAGGGTATGCAGATTCTGGGACGCGGCGACGTGTTGCGCATCGGACCGGACGAGTTTCGCTTCTACGCCGATGTCGCAGCGCCGGCGATTGCCGACGTGGTGGCCGCCCGCGTGGCCGCAGTGCCGGCGTCACGGAGTGCCGCCCCGGCCGTCGTGGCAACTCCCGCTGCCGCGGGTGCGGCCGCCGCTGCACCAGCACCCGCGGTCTCGTTGGGCACGCCGCCCGGTACGCCGCCGGGCCCGGCGGCGGCCAACGTACCGGATGGCGGGCAGCCTGCCGTGGAGCCGCCATCGGCGGAGGTTGCCGCTGTCGCCGCCGAGGCGCCCGATGCGGAAGTGGCGCTCCAACCCCCGATCCCGGCCCCTCGCCTCAACCTCGCGGCATCCTCCCCGTCTCGGCCGCCGATCGCCACGCTCGAAGTCATCGGCGGGGGCCTCCTCAGGGGCCAGCGCTATGCCGTGACGACGGTTCTCGCGCATCTTGGACGCGGGGAGCACAACGACATCGTCGTTGCCGAGGAGAGCGTTTCCGATTCGCATGCCAAACTGCAGCGGCGGGACGGGGTGTGGTACGTCACGGATTTGCGCTCGACCAACGGCACGTACGTTGGCGGAAAGCGCATCGACGCGGAGGAGCGGTTGGACAACATGGCGGATCTGCGTCTCGGCGGGGTCAAGCTCACCTTCGCCGTGACTCCGTCCGAAGCCCCCACACAGCCGCGTGGCGCGACGCGAGAGTTCGCCGGGATTCACCCGGCGGATGACCCGCGCGTGCCGGCGCAGGCCAGCGCCGGCGGCGGTGCCGGTGAAGCCCGCACGGATCCGCCGTTCCGGCTGTCCCGCACGGCCGCCCCCGTGACTCGCGGGAGCTCGCGATGGCTTTGGCTGGTACTCGCCATTGTCATTGCGGCCGCAGCCGTCGTTTATCTCCTCCAGGGTCGCTAGTGCATCTGACGTACGCATCTCGGAGCGATGTCGGTATGGTCCGCTCCGGTAACGAGGACAGCCTGTTCGCCGACGCCACTCCGTATCGTGGCGTTTTCATGGTGGCGGACGGGATGGGAGGCCACGCGGCGGGCGAGATCGCCAGCGAGATGGCGGTCGCGATCGTCACCCGGGATCTCGCGCCTGTACACAACATCGCGAGCACCGAGGGCGAGGATGCGCTCAAACGCGCGCTGCGTGACGCCAACCGGGCGATCTTCGAGCGCACGCTCGCCGAAGTGGATAAGCAGGGCATGGGCACGACGGCATCAGTCCTGATGCTGAGCGGCGGGCGCTACCTGATCGGCCAGATCGGCGACTCGCGCATCTACCGGGTCCGCAATGGCGTCCTGACGCAACTGACGAAGGATCATTCGTACGTGCAGGAGCAGGTCGATGCAGGATACCTCACGCCTGAACAGGCGCGGTATCATCCCTATAGCAACGTCATTACGCGATGCGTCGGGGCCAGCCGCGAGGTCGAGGCCGACACCTATTCGGGCGACGTGCAGGCCAACGACATCTTCCTCGTGGCGAGCGATGGGTTGACCGGCATGCTCGACGACGCCCGCCTCCAGCAGGTGCTGTCGTCCCGCGCCTCCCCGGGCCGCCTGGTCGACTCGCTGATCAACGAAGCGAACGGGCGGGGCGGTCTGGACAACATCACGGCCGTCGTCGTGCAGGTGCTGTCGACCGAGGATCCCCGGCTCGACGCGCCCACGGCGGAAAACCCGGCGTTCGGCGGCGGTGCCAACCCCCCGGCGGCGGGACGTCCGTAGACACGGGCGTCGCGCCTGGCCCCTCTCCTCGCGACCGGCATATGGACGGCGAATCCGTCGGCGAAGTGTCCGAGCGCTACCTCGGCAACATCCTCTACGCCCTCGAGCGGGCGGCGATGGCGCTCGATGGCGAGGGCAAGGCCGACGACGCCGCGTTCTACCGCGGAATCGCGCGCGTGCTGGCCGAGGCCCGGGGCCGGGCGATGCGCCGAGTGGATCCGGGGGCCGCACCCCAGCACCCGTGAATGCTCAGCCGGGGCGCGCCGCCAGCAGGGCGGCGCGAAGTTCCTGGCCGATGGTCATCGGATCGAACGGCTTGGTGAGACAGGCGACCGCGCCGACGCTCAGCGCCCGGCGCGCTTCGTCGCGCTGGGTTTTCGCCGTGAGAAAGAGTACGGGCACGTGGGAGGTCGCGGGATCCGCCTTCAGGATGCGGCAGGTCTCGTATCCATCGAGGCCCGGCATCATCCCGTCGAGCAGGATCGCGTCGAAGGCGCCGCCCGCGGCCCGGGCGATGGCCTCGTGGCCCGAGTCCACGATTTCGACCTCCATGTCCGGGTCGAGACTGAGAGCCAGTCGCAGAATGGCCCGGATATCTGGCTCATCGTCGGCGCAAAGCAGCCGCATGGCACGTTTGGACAGGGTGATGGCCGGGGCTCTCGCGACCCGGACGCCGGCCAAAACACGACGAACCCGGGCGTGGCTGGCAACCGGGCAGACGCCTCTCCCGGTTTTTCCGCGCCCGCCGGTGGCGCCAATGGCGTGCATGGCGGCGCCCGTCCTGCCTCAGCGCACGAGGCGATGATGTCGTTTGCGGGCAACGAGAAGCTGTGGCTGCTGCGCGAACGCTACCGGGCATCCGCCAGCCAGATCGTGGAGGGATTCCGCGGGATTGCCGTGCGGCTCGCGGGCGCACCCGCCGATGACGCCGTGCTCGACGAACTTCGCCGCGAGCTGCATCGCGTCCATGGGACGGCGGGGAGCTATGGCTACGCCGCCGTCAGCGAGCTGGCTGCCGCGCTGGAAGAGCGTGTCGCCGGCTGGGTGGCGGATCCCACGCTCGAGGCTGGCCAGCGCGCGACGATAGTGACGGAATTCGCGCAGTGTATCGAAAGCGCATTCAATTCGTGACGGGCCCGCACGGATTGAGAGTCTCGGCGCGTGTCCTGCCCCTGCGCGCCGTACCGGCACCGGCGCAGCGGGTGTAATTTTCCGGTATGCCCAATCCCTCGGCGTCCTCACGGCTCGTCCAGCTTCACGACAGCGGCCAGTCTCTCTGGCTCGACTTCATCGATCGCACGATCCTCCTCAACGGGGATCTCGCGCGCCGGATCCGGGATGACGCGCTCACGGGGATGACGTCCAATCCCACGATCTTCGAGAAAGCGCTCGCCGAGGGAACCGCATACGATGCGCAGTTGGCGGTCGCGGGGGCCGAGCCGGGCATCACACCCAGTCGCTCTTCGAGCTGGTGGAGACCGACGATGTGCGCGCGGCGTGCGACGCCTTCCGGTCCGTCTACGACGCCACGCGGGGTGCGGACGGCTTCGTCTCCATCGAAGTGTCGCCGGGTGTCGCTGGCGACGCGGCGCACACGGTCGAAGAGGCTCGCCGCCTCTGGGCGACGGTTGACCGGCCGAACGTGATGATCAAGGTGCCGGGCACCGTCGAGGGCGCTCGTGCCGTGCGCGAGCTCGATCGGCCGCCGGCATCAACGTGAACATCACGCTGCTCTTCGCGGTCGAGGCCCACGCCCGCGTCATCGAGGCGTTTCTCGCGGGTCTCGAGGACCGCGTCCGTGCCGGTCTGCCGGTGGATCATCTGGCCTCGGTCGCCAGCTTCTTCGTGAGCCGCGTCGATACCGAAGTCGACAAGCGTCTCGACGCGCTCATGGCCCAGCGCGACGACGCCGCCGCGCGCGTCTCGCCGCGTTGAAGGGCAAGGCCGCGATCGCGAACGCCAAACTCGCGTACCGGTTGTTTCAGCAGCAGTTCACCGGGCCGCGATGGGCCGCTCTCGCCGGCCGCGGCGCGCGGGTCCAGCGGCCGCTGTGGGCGAGCACGAGTACCAAGAACCCGGCGTACCGCGACGTGATGTACGTCGAGCAACTGATCGGACCGGACACCGTCAACACGCTTCCACCGGCGACGATCGAAGCATTCCGGGACCACGGGATCGTCGCACGAACCGTGGACGCCGATGTCGCGGGTGCGGAGGCCGTCCTTCGCGACCTCGCGGCGGCGGGCGTCTCGCTGGCCTCGGTCACGGAGCAACTGCTGGCCGATGGGATCGCGAGCTTTCGCAAGTCGTACGAATCCCTGCTCGCTGGGCTCGACCGCAAGGCGCACGCACTCGCGTAAGCCGGTCGAGCGAACGGTGGACGCCGCGAGCCCGCGGCTGACGTGGCACCGGCCGGGGAGCGTGCGCCCCGGTCCGGCCGCGCGCCAAGATCGTGTGCACGCTGGGACCTGCCAGCGCGACGGACGACGTCGTCGCGGGCCTGGTCGATGCGGGCATGGATGTGGCCCGCATCAACTTCTCCCATGGTACCCACGCCGAGCAGGCGGCGACCATCGGGCGCGTGCGCTCAGCGGCGGCGGCGAGGGGCAGGCCGATCGCGATTCTGGGTGACCTGCAGGGTCCTCGCATCCGGATCGGCGAGTTGGCTGCGCCGCTCACGCTGGCGACCGGGCAGGACCTGGTGCTCGTCCCCGAAGCATCGGCGGGTCCGGGCGATGTGCCGATCACCTACGAAGCGCTGGCGGCGGATGTGCACACCGGCGACCGGATTCTGATCAACGACGGTCTGCTGGAGGTGATGGTGCTGGAGGTCGCGCCACCCCGCGTGGTGACGCGGGTGGTACACGGGGGACCGCTGCTGAGTCACAAGGGACTCAACCTCCCGGGCATTCGCGTGAGCGCGCCGGCGATCACGGACAAGGACGCGGCCGACATCGCCTTCGCCATCACACATGAGCTGGACTACCTGGCCCTGAGCTTCGTACGGCGCGCGGCGGACCTCGCGGAACTCCGGACTCGGCTGCCACGCGACCTGCTCATCATCGCCAAGATCGAGAAGGACGCCGCGCTCACGCACATCGAGGAGATTCTGCGCGCATCCGATGGTGTCATGGTCGCGCGCGGCGACCTGGGCGTCGAACTGCCCTTCGAGGAAGTGCCGATCGCGCAGAAGCGGATCATCCGGCTCGCCAACCAGCTCGGACGGCCTGTCATCACGGCGACGCAGATGCTCGAGTCCATGGTCGATCACCCGCGGCCCACGCGTGCCGAGGCCAGCGATGTCGCCAACGCGATTCTCGACGGTACGGACGCCGTGATGCTGTCCGCGGAGACGGCGGCAGGCGCCTATCCGCGCCTGGCGGTGGACGCCATGCGCCGGATCATCACGGAGATCGAGGCGCATCCGGGTGCCGGGGCGCGGGACGAACTTCGGCCACGGCGCGCTGACCGCGGACGGGTGCTGGCGACGGAAGAAGCGATCGCGGCGGCGACAGTCGCAGCGGCCCGCATGCTGGCGACGCCGCTCGTCATCGTGATTACCAAGAGCGGGTTCACGGCGCGTATCATCGCGTCCCACCGTCCGGGCGTTCCCATCCTCGCGCTCACCGATCAGCCGCGGACCTACCGCCAGCTTGCGCTGGTCTGGGGCGTCATCCCACATCTGATCGAGCACGTCGCGAGCTACGAGGCTGTCATCCCGCTCGCCCGGGCGGCCGCCGTGTCGCACGGTCTCGCGCAGGCGGGCGACCGCGTGCTCGTGACGGCCGGCGTGCCCTTCGATGTGCCGGGCAGCACCAATCTTCTCAAGGTGGAGCAGATCTGAAACTCACGTTCCTGGGTACCGGCACCAGCTTTGGCGTCCCCCAGATCGGATGCCAGTGCCGGGTGTGCCGGTCCCCCGACCCGCGCGACAAGCGCACGCGGGTGGGGGCCGTCGTGGAGACGGATCACGGGACGCGGCTGCTGATCGACACGCCACCCGAGCTACGCGTACAACTGATTGCGAACGGCATCGACCGCGTCGATGCGGTGCTCTTCACGCACGATCACGCCGATCACACCCACGGACTCGACGACGTTCGCGCGATGTCGGTCCGCCGCGATGGGCCGCTGCCAATGTACGGATCGGCGGCGACGCTGGCGGGGCTGGCTCGCAAGTTTCCATACGTGTTCGATGAATCGATGCGTCCGATGCCCGGCACGTCGAAACCGGAGGGGCGCCCGATCGTGCTGACAGCCGGCGAGGCGGTGCAGATCGGTGACGCCACCGTGCTGCCGGTCGCGCTTCCACACGGGCACGTCACGGTCTTCGCGTACCGAATCGGACCGCTGGCGTACGTCACCGATGCCAAGCAGATCCCGGAGGAGGCGCGGCCCGCATTGTCCGGCGCCAAGGTTCTCGTGATCAACGCGCTGTTTCGCACCGAACACCCGACGCATCTGAGCCTGCAGGAGGCGATCCGGGCGGCACAAATGCTGGGTGCGGAGCGCACATATCTCACGCACCTCACCCATGACAACTACCACGCCGATCTGGAGGCCGAGCTGCCACGCGGCATCTCGCCTGCATTCGATGGGCTGACCGTCCGGGTCGACTGACCCACGGCGGGCGACGCCGGGTGACCCCGGTAACCCCGGGCGACACGAGCCCGATGCGGCAAGCAGTTTGCTCAGGAGGGCAACGGGTTCGGCGCTGGTCGGCCGGACCAGCGGCGGGTAGATTCGAACGCCGGGCGGGAAGGAGCCGCCGCGCGGCGGTCTGGACCCACAAGTCGTTGTAATACAATACGTTCCGAACAATCAATCGTGCGTCGCGAGACCCCGCTCCGGCGTGGCGCCGCACTCACCGATCACCCACGACGGCATCTCATGGCGACTCTCGCGGCTCAATACGCCCATCCATTCGACGACGCGGTCGTCGTTGGCGACGGCCAGGTCCGTGTCGTTCGTGAGGCCGAACTGGCGACCGAGCGGATGGACCGGCTGGTGCGCGATGCCGTGTTTGGGGATGCCCCGACGCAGGCGGCCGCGCGCTGGCTGATCTGGGAGGTGGGCCAGGCCGTCGGCGTTCGCGCCTCGTCCATCCACTCGCTCTACATGGCGCGGGGGAGGGGCTCGTCCACGGGTTCACGGTTCCGGCGATCAACGTGCGCGGCATGGCCTACGACACCGCGCGGTCGATGTTCCGGACGGCGAAGCGGCTCGATGCCGGGGCGTTCATCTGCGAAATCGCGCGGTCCGAGATCGGCTACACGGACCAGCGTCCGGCCGAATACACGGCGGTCATCCTGGCGGCCGCGCTGCGTGAGGGTTTCCGCGGGCCGGTCTTCATTCAGGGCGATCACTTCCAGGTTAACGCGAAGAAGTACGCGGCTGACCCGGCGCCCGAAGTCGACTGCGGTCAAGCATCTCGTCCGCGAGGCGGTGGCCGCCGGGTTCTTCAACATCGACGTCGATACCTCGACGCTCGTGGACCTCAAGCGCGACACGCTGGCCGAACAGCAGCGGCTCAACTACGAGACCGGAGCGGATATCGCCGCCTATGTCCGCTCCCACGAGCCGAAGGGGATCACGATCTCGATCGGTGGCGAGATCGGCGAGGTGGGCACGAAGAACAGCACGGTGGAAGAGCTGCGGGCGTACATGGACGGGCTCAACGCGTCACTGGCCGCGCGCAGCCCCGCGGGAGTGGTCGGGCTTTCCAAGATCAGTGTCCAGTCGGGGACGTCGCACGGCGGCGTCGTGCTCCCTGACGGTTCGATCGCGGACGTCAAACTCGACCTGCCACACGCTCGAGAAACTCTCGCGGGTGGCGCGAGATGAATACGGTCTCGCGGGCGCCGTGCAGCACGGCGCCTCGACGCTCCCCGACGCGGCGTTCCACAATTTCCCGCGGACCGAGACGGCCGAGATTCACCTCGCGACGAATTTCCAGAACATGCTGTTCGATCATCTGCCGGCGGAGCTGCGCGAGGAGATCTACGCGTGGCTGCGTGTCCACGCGATCGATGAGCGCAAGCCCACCGACACCGACGAGCAATTCATCTACAAGACCCGCAAGAAGGCGCTCGGCCCGTTCAAGCGGGCGATGTGGGATCTCCCGGCCAGCGCGAAAGCGACGCTGGCGGCGGCCTACGACGCGAAGTTCGGTTTCCTGTTCGAGCAGCTCGCGGTCGGCGCCACAGCCCCGATCGTCGCGCAGCACGTGCTGAGTCCAGCCATGCACCGGCCGGCCCCGGGAACGGCGGGCGCCATCGACATTAATGCCGCGCCCGACGATACCGATCTCAGTGACTGACCGTGTCCGAGCCGGCCGGGAAGACGGCCCCGCTGGAGGGAGCCGGGGCCGGCGGCCGCGGGCGATCGGCCGCCGACCACGAGGTCGCGCACGATGTGCGCAATGCGCTGAACGGGATTCTGCTGAATCTCGAAGCCCTGCGGACGGTGCTCGCCCGCGAAGCGCACACTCCGGATGCGGCGAGCCAGTTCCTCGCCGGCGCAGTTCGCCAGGGCGAGGCGCTCGCGGGTATCGTGAGCCGGTGGCTGGCCGCTGGCACGCCCGATCCCTCCGTCTCCGCGGGTGCGACCAGCACCGCGACCAGCACCGCGACCAGCACCGCGACCAGCACCACGACGGGCTCCGCCGGGGGCGCCGGCGGTGGCCTCGTGAAGGGGACGCCTGTGGCAGCGACCCCGGCGAAGTCCCGTTACATTCATGACTTGCCTCCTGTCGCCCCCATGTCGCTTCCGCGGATCCTGATTGCCGATGACGAGCCCGCGATTGCGGCGGGCTTGAGCGCCGTGCTCGCGGGCCTCGAGTACGAAGTCGAGATCGTGACGGATGGCAAGCAGGCGATCGAGCGGTTATCGGCCGAGCGATTCGGGCTCGTGCTCGCGGATCTCAAGATGCCCAAGGTCGACGGCCTGGCGCTGCTCAAGGAGATGCAGCAGCGCGAGATCCCGACGGAGTGCATCATCATCACCGGGCAGGCGTCTGTCGGGTCGGCCGTCGCTGCCATGCAGAGCGGTGCGTACGACTACATTGAGAAGCCGCTCAACGCCGAAAAGCTCGACCGTCTCAAGGCCCTGATAACCAAGGCGCTCGACAAGTACGCCGTCCGTGAGCGGAACCGCGAGTTGGCATCGCGCCTCGAGGGACTGACCCGCTACGCGGAGCTCACCGGGTCGTCCGAGGCGATGCGCGAGGTGTACCGCGTGATCGACGCGGTCGCGCCTTCCACCGCGAGCGTGCTCATTCTCGGCGAATCCGGAACGGGCAAAGAGCTGGTCGCGCGCGCGCTGCACACGCGGAGCGACCGGGCCAAGGGGCCGTTCTTCGCGCTGAACTGCGCGGCCCTCCCCAAGGAAATCCTCGAGAACGAGCTGTTCGGACACGAGAAGGGCGCGTTCACCGGATCGACGAACGAGAAGCCGGGGGCCTTCGAGATGGCGAGCGGCGGGACGCTCTTCCTCGACGAAGTCGCGGAGATGCCGCCCGAGATCCAGGTCAAGCTGCTCCGCGCACTCGAGTCCCGGATGGTCCGCCGCCTTGGCGGCAAGAAGGAGATCGCCGTCGACATCCGCGTCCTCGCGGCGACCAATCGCGATCTCCAACTGGCGCTGACCGAGGGAGAGCTGCGAGACGATCTCTACTACCGGTTGGCCGTCGTCGAGTTGTATCTGCCGCCCCTGCGGGAGCGCGCGGGCGACATTCATCTGCTGGCCAACGAGTTTCTGGCGCGATTCGCCCAGGAGAACCGCAAACCGATCACCGGCTTCGACGATGCGGCGATGGAGTGGATCCTGACCTACTCGTGGCCGGGCAATGTTCGTGATCTCAAGAACGCCGTCGAGCGGGCGGTCGTACTGGCGACCGGGCCAGTCATCACGCGCGCGGAAATCATGCCGCGCCATCAGCGGGCGCCGTCGAGCGTCGATACGCCATCCTCCCTCAGTGTGTCCGTCGGGACGTCGCTCAGCGCCGTGCGGCGAGAGCTGGCCTTGCGGACACTCGCATCGACCGGCGGGGACATTGCGCGGGCCGCGTCGACGCTCGGGATCTCGGCCGCCGAGTTGCGCTCCGAGGTCGCCGCGCTGCTACGGGATGACACCGGTGCCGGCGTGAATGCCGGGTCCGGGACCGGGGCGACCGATGCCGGGCGGGCGGCCGCGGTGGCTGCCTCGGCCGTCGCGCCCGACCAGGCCGCGCGGCCGGCGAACGGGAAAGGAGCGGGGAAAAAACTGACCGCTAAGCGGTCCCGCTGACGGCCGGCGGCGTCGAGACCAGCATGAGGCCTGCACGAGGGCCCGCCTGACGGCCTGGTGGATCGCGGAGAGCGGCGCTGGCGCGCCGCGGGGGGGAATGCTATGAGTCGGAACATGATGGATGACGGCGAGCCGTACGTCGTAGTCGAGGGGCGGTCGAGCGATCTCGGACCGTTCCTGCTCGGTGCGGCGCTCGGTGCGGGGCTGGCGCTGCTGCTCGCGCCGCGGTCGGGTGCGGAGACGCGCGAGGCGCTGCGCGAGCACGTGCAGTCGGCGCGAGATCGCGCGCAGGTCGCGGCCGAGGGGGTCAAGGAGCGTGTGTCGGGCGGCCTGGCGGACGCGCGCGAGGAGCTCGAGCGCCGCATCGAGTCGGCGCGCGCGGCCGTCTCGGTGAGGACGCGGCAGCTCGCGGATGCGGTCGCGGCTGGACGCGCCGCCGCGCGCGATGCACGAACGGAGATGCGCGAACGGCTGGCCGACACCAAGGCCGATCATCGGTCGCGGCCGCGGACTGCCGAACGCGCGCCGGACACCCACGAGGGGTAGCGACGTCCGGCACGGCCGTTCAGCCTGACCGGTCGGCCGTGCCGCCTGAGGCGGACGCGGGCCACGCAAGCACCGGCGCCCATGGCCCCGCAACCGGCGCGCACGGGGGTGGGAGGCTGATACCGGCGGTCCGCTCCGCGGTGTGGGGCCGCCAGTCGGCGCTCCACGACTATGTCCGGCGCGTCTGGGACAACAGCGGCGAAGACAACATTTTCTTCCTGGCCAGCGGCATCGCGTTCAACATTCTGCTCGCGGCCGTCCCGTTTTTTCTGCTCCTGATCAGTGGCCTGGGTTATCTCCTTAACCTGTCGCCGGCCGCCTCACTGGCCAACGTGTCCGACCTCGTCGAGCGCCTCCTGCCGTCGGAATCCGGGGCCGCGCGAGCACTCATCGACGGCCTGCTCAACGACATCATTCACGCTCGCGGCAAAGTCGGATTGTACGGCGCCATCGGGTTCGTCTGGTTTTCCACCCGATTGTTTGGCTCGCTCCGCAGCGTGCTGGCAAGCGTGTTCGACATCGATCGCGACCGTGGCATCGTGGAGGGCAAGCTCTTCGACGTGCGAGTGACGATCATGGCGACGCTGCTCGTGGTGGCGTACACCGCCCTCAGCGCGTACATGGCGATCGCGACGACGCGCGGGGCTGAAGTGCTGTCGGCGGTGGGCGTCCAGTCGCAGACCATGGGCACGGTCACGTACACGACCGGCCGCGTCCTCGCGTTCACCGTGATCGGCCTGATGTTTTTCGCGCTGTACAAATATCTCCCTAACCGGCATATCCGGATGCCCACGGCGCTCGTGTCAGCGGCAGTGGCCGCGGTGCTGTTCGAGCTGGCCAAGGCGGCGTTTCGGGCGTACATCCGGCACTTCAATCCGGCGTCGCTCTACACGGGGACGTTGGCGGCCTTCGCGATCGTGATCGTGTGGATGTACTACGCGGCGCTGGTCTTCGTGCTGGGCGGCGAGGTCGGGCAGGTCTACGAGCTGCGCCGGGTCCGGCGCCTGCAGCAGCTTCACGTGCCGTAGCGCCAGGCCGCCGCGCTGGCCGCCACACCAACCCGCATGCTTTCAGTGCCGCTGCGAGCCCGGAGGTTGTACCGGCGGGAACGGGGCGGTAACTTGCTAATGCTCCAGGTCCCGGAGGGCGTCAGCCCACTAATCCCGTCAGGACCCCGCAGGTAGCAGCGGCATGTGGTGTCTTTCGTTGCTTCGTCAGACCTGGAGTATCGCGCGGGCCGAAGGCGTTGCCGGAACGCTCCGGGGACGACAAGCCCGCGCTTTTCATCCCCCGCGGCTCACGCCGTGACGACTGTCTGACGCCGCTCGCCGAGCTGCTCAGATGCCGCTCGCCCTCGCTCGGAAGTACCGCCCCAAGTCGTTCGCCGCGATGTTGCCGTCCAGACGCACGTCTCGACCACCCTCAAGGGCGCGATTGCGCACGATCGCGTGGCGCACGGGTACCTCCTCTGCGGGCCGCGCGGTACGGGCAAGACGACCCTGGCGCGCGTGCTGGCGATGGCGCTCAACTGCGAGCGGCGCGCCGAGCGGACGGACGGCGAGCCCTGCGGCGAGTGTGCGTCGTGCCGCCGCGTGTGGAGCGGCTCGGTGAGTCTCGACGTGGTCGAGATCGATGCCGCGTCCAACCGTGGCGTCGACGATGCGCGCGACCTGCGAGAACGTGCCATGTACGCGCCGTCGGCGCCGATCGCTACAAGGTCTACATCGTGGACGAGGCGCACATGCTGACGCGAGAGGCCTGGAACGCGCTCCTCAAGATGCTCGAGGAGCCGCCGCCGCGCGTCGTCTTCGTCTTCGCGACGACCGAGCCGCAGAAGATCGCGCAAGCCGCCGCTCCAGTGCTCAGCCGACTGCAGCGATTCGATCTGAAGCGCATCGGACCGTCGGACATCCGCGACCGGCTGCGCGACGGTGCTGGCGCAGGAAGGCGTGCAGGCGGACGACGACGCGCTGGCCATGATCGCGCGCGCGGCGGATGGCGTCCATGCGCGATGCGCTCAGCTCTGACCGACCAGGTGCTCGCCCTCGGTGACGTGACGACGGTGACCGCCGACCGCGTGCGCGACGCGCTGGGCCTCGTGCCCGAGGACGACGGCCTGGCGATGATCGAGCTGGTCGCCGATCGTCGGGCCGCGACGTGTTTCCGGCCGTCGCGCGGCTGGCCGACGCCGGTGTCGACTTCTCGGCGTTTCTCGGCGGGCTTCGCGGACCTGCTCCGCGTCGCAACTGGCCTGATTCTCCGTCGGCGCCGCCGTACCTGAGTCTGACCGATCACGCGCGGTCGTCGTGTCGCACAGGCGACGCCTGGTCGCCAGGTGATCTGTTCCGGATGCTGGCCGCGATCACGGAGCTCGAACCGCGATTCCGGAAAAGTGCTCAGCAGCAGACTCTGCTGGAGACCGTTGCTCGTCCACTGTGCGCTGATCGATCGGACGGTGTTGCTGGAAGATGTATTGCGCGTGCCTTCGGTGCCGCGGAGCCGCCGGGCGCGCCGCCGCTCGTCCCGCCCCCCATCACCAGCGAATCGTCGCGGAGCCCGGACGCCACGGCGCCCGAGGCGGCGCGTCCGGTGCGGCTCGCGGTGCCGCCGAGGCGCGCGAGGCGCGTTCGAGTCCGGATACGCCCGTGGCCGTCAAGCCGCCCGTGAGCCCGGCTGTACCCGCGGCTTCGGCGGCGCGTTCGCCGGCAGCACGTCCACCGGTGAACGCCCGCCAGCGGCATCACCCGGCACCGAAGCACCGGCGACGGCGTCACCTGCCGCCGCGGCGGTGGCCAAGCTTGATGCCGAGGGTCTCGTCGCGCGCTGGCCCGCCGTCGTCGCGCGGTCCGCCGCAACCGCCAGTCGTCGATGCTGGCGGCGGCGCTCGAGCAATCGGTGCCCGAAGTGGGACGGACGGCGGCGTCGGTCACTGTGCGCTCGCTGAGCCGCAACGAGATCCTGTGCAGCGCGCATCGAAGCGGGCCAGCGCGAACCATTGCTGCCCGGTCCGGACGTCTGCGCCGACGGTAGTCCGCATTTGAGTGTCCGCACGTGCCGAACCGGCGCTCGGGCGCGGGCCCGCCCAACGGCTGACGGCCGAGGCGGTTCGGGCCGACCAGGTCGCGTCGCTCCGCAGGCGCGACCCCGTGCTGGGTGCGGCCATCGATGCGCTGGACCTGGAGTTGCTGGACTGACGCGATCCGCCACGAGTCGCCGGCGCCGTTAGATTTCGTGCCATGGCGGACATCATGAAGATCCTGCAGCAGGCGCAGCAAATGCAGGGGCGCCTGCAGGAGATACAGGACCAACTGCAGCAGCAGACAGTGACCGGCAGCGCCGGTGGCGGCATGGTCACGGTCGAAGCGGACGGCAAGGGGCAGGTCCGGCGTGTGAAGCTCGATCCGAGCGTCGTGTCGGCGAGCGACGTCGAGATGCTCGAGGATCTGATCCTGGTCGCGGTGGCCGAGGCGCAGAAGAAGGCGACGGCGCTGGCCCAGGAGGAGATGGGGAAACTGACGGGCGGGCTTCCTCTGCCGTTCAAGCTCCCGTTCTGACCGCCGGACGGTTCTTGCCGCCGCTACCTGAGTCGCTCCACTGCCACGTTTGCCGTTATCGCGATGACCCGTTGCGAGGGACACTGACGTGTCCGCGATCGACGAGCTGGCCGCGGAATTCGCCAAACTGCCGGGCATCGGGCGCAAGACCGCGCTTCGGCTGACCTACCACCTCCTCAAGCGCCCGCCGGAACAGAGACGGCGGCTGGCCGCGGCGCTCGTCACGGTGTCCGATCGCGTCCGGACCTGCGAGCGGTGCTACAACCTGACCGAGGATCCCGTGTGCGCGATCTGCCGCGACGGCCGCCGCGAGCCCGCCCTCATCTGCGCCGTCGAAGAAGCGGCTGACATCGGCGCCATCGAACGGGCGGGTGAGTTCCGCGGCGTCTACCACGTGTTGGGCGGGCGCCTATCGCCCCTCGACGGCGTCGGGCCCGACGACCTGACCGTGTCGCAACTCGTGGCCCGGGTTGCCGCGGGGACGGTCCGGGAAGTCATTCTCGCGACCAACCCGAGCCTGGAAGGCGAGGCGACCGCGCTCGTATGTGCAGCGGCAGCTCGCTGGGCTACCCGCTGACCGTTTCGCGCATTGCGCGGGGCATACCCGTCGGCGGTGACCTTGAGTACGCGGACGGCGTCACTATCGCGCAGGCACTGTCGGCTCGCCGGGAGATGCGATGACCCGGTCGAGGTGGGCGGCAGTGCGGTGGTGGTCGTCGGACCACGGCACCGCGACGGCATCGGCGCCATTGACGCCGGACGCGCTCATGGCGCTGGGGTTCTTGGGCGGGGTGGCGATCGGGGTCGTCGTCTGGAGCCGGCAGCAACATCGGCACCGGCGCGACCTGTTCAGCCGCCATCCGCTGCGGCGTCTGGCGGCGCTCGGGCTATCTGAGCGGCCAGCCGTCAGCGACGACGGCGCGATCTCCTGCGCGACTACGTCCGGTGGGAAGCGCGATCCGTCCTCCGACGGCGTGGCAAGCAGGTGCTGCGGCACGTGGAGGCGTCACTCGACTAGGTAGGGCACATGGCGGTTAGTGCAGCGAGCTGGTCTTTCACGGAAGACGACTACGGCGCGATCACCCAATCGCTGCAGCGTTTCCTGTACGAGAGCAATGCGCGCTGCGCCCTTCTCGTCGACCGGACCGGGCAACTCGTCACGACGGTGGGCGAGCCGCCCACATTCGATCCGACCGCGTTCGCGACGCTGACGGCCGCCGATTTCAGTGCCAACGACCAACTCGCGCGCCTGATCGGCGAGACGTGACTTCAACACCCTGTTCCACCAGGGTGAGACGCGAGTCGATGTATCTGGCGGACGTGGCGCGCCGGGTCATCCTCGTCGTGCTCTTCGACAACCGCACGACGCTCGGGCTCGTCCGGCTCAAGATGAAACTCGCCGTCGAGGACCTCACACAGCTCTTTCACAGGTGTTCACGCGCGGAAGCGCCAACGGGGCGGCCGCTGTGCCCAATCTGCTTGGCCGGCGCGGATGATGAGATCGACCGACTGTTCCAGTAGACCGGGCAAGGGGAGGGCACAGTCGTGTCGATGATCAACTACGCCTCACGCGAGATCAACTGCAAGATCGTCTATTACGGCCCCGGGCTCGGCGGCAAGACGACCAACCTCGAGCACATCTACGGCAAGGTGCAGCCGGACACGCGCGGGCAAGCTGATCTCGCTGGCGACGGAGACGGAGCGCACGCTGTTCTTCGACTTCCTGCCGGTCGATCTGGGCACGATCCGCGGGTTCAAGACGCGGTTTCACCTCTACACCGTGCCCGGACAGGTCTACTACAACGCCAGCCGCAAGCTGATCCTCAAGGGCGTTGACGGCATCGTGTTCGTCGCCGATTCGCAGATGGAGCGGATGGAAGCGAATCAGGAAGCGATGCAGAACCTGTACGACAACATGGCGGAGTACGGATACGATCTGCGTCACATGCCGTTCATCGTCCAGTACAACAAGCGCGATCTGCCGAACGCGGCGTCGGTCGGCGACCTGCAGACGTCGCTCAACCCCGGCTGGGAAGTCGAAGACCCGGCCACGTTCACGCGTAATGCCCGATACGTCGCACCCGGGCGAAAACCTCGTGGATCAGATTCCCACCGGCGAGTGGGTCGAGCGGGCGCCGTACTTCGAGGCGGTCGCCGTCACCGGCGATGGCGTATTCGACACCCTCAAGGCCGTGAGCAAGATGGTGCTCAAGTCGCTGGCGTAGAGCGGACCGCGCCAGACGAGGCGCCGGCCACGCAACTGCTCTCCGTTCCGCTAGATTTCGCGCATGGCGAGGTGCGCGCAGTGAACCTGCCGAATTCCATTACGATCGCGCGCATCGCAATCGCCCCGGGCATTGCGCTCCTCGCCCTGGCGCCGGCGTGGCCGCTCCGGTCTTCTGGGCGTTTGCGCTGTTCGTCAGTCGCCGCCGCGACCGACTACGTCGACGGGAAGCTGGCCCGCGACCGCAATCTCGTCACGAACCTTGGCCGCCTGCTCGATCCGTTGGCCGACAAGGTGCTGCTCGTGTCGACGCTGCTCCCCATGTACATCCTGCAAGGGACCGGCGCGGACGGCGCCGCCGCATCGGCCGCATTCGCCGTACTGCCCGCGGCGTGGCGCGAGCCCGCTCCCTTCGTGACGCCGCTGGGCACGTTCGGCCTCCCGCTCTGGATCCTGGTCATCGTCCTCGGGCGCGAAGTCTTCATGACGCGTCTTCCGGCAAGCCGCGGCGTGGCGCGGCGTCGTGATCGGCGCCATCGGATCGGCGAAGCTCAAGACCGGGTTTCAGTGGGTCTGGATCGGTACGGCGCTGCTTCTGGTTCGCCGCCGTGCGCGCCGCCACGGTCTACGGCTGGCTCGGACGCGCCGTCTGGCGGCCCAGCGCGCAGTTCATCGGCACGGTCGGCGTCGTGACCATGGCCGGTGCGGTATCGCTCACGCTCTACTCACTCGCCCAGTACCTGCTCCGCTACGGCGGCCTGTTTGCGCATCGAACTGATCACCATCGGGGATGAACTCCTCCTCGGTTTTACGATCGACACCAATGCGTGCCCACCTGGCACGGGAGCTCGGTGCGGTGCGGAGTCGAGATCGTCGCGGCGCACGACGGTCGGCGATCGCGCCGGATGACATCGCGGCCGCCGTGGGCGAAGCCATCAACCGCACGGGCGCCGTCATCACGACCGGTGGCCTTGGTCCCACCAGCGACGATCTGACCAAGCCGGCGATCGCCGCGTTGTTCGGCCGCTCGATGCGCTTCGATCCGGCCATCTACGCCGGTCTCGAAGCAATGTGGGCCGCGCGTCCGCAGTGGGGCCGAGATGCCTGCCGCGAATCGCCAGCAGGCCTTCATCCCCGAAGGGGCCGCCGTCCTCGAGAACCGGCACGGCAGCGCCCCGGGGATCTGGCTCGAAGACGACGAGGGACGCTGGGTCGCCATGCTGCCTGGTGTGCCTCGCGAGATGCGCGGCATGTTGGCGGATCAGGTCATGCCGCGGCTCACCCGTCTCGCGGCCAGCACGCCCGGAGCCGATGTCGTCGTGCGGTCGCGGACGCTTCGAACGGTCGGGATCGGAGAATCGGCGCTCGCGGGTCTACTCGGAGATCTGGCCAATGGTGCGGGCGGGTTTCCGCTGGCCTACCTGCCGGGAACCGACGGTGTCGACCTTCGTCTGACCGCGCGAGGTCTCCCGCCAGCGGAAGCCGATGCGCGGCTTGGCAATGCGGCGGCACTACTCCGCGCCCGCATCGGTCGCTTCGTCTATGGTGAGGGGTCGGATGATCTCGCAGCGCTGGTCCTCGCGGCGTGCCGCCAGCTTGGACTGACCATCGCCGTGGGAGAGAGCTGCACCGGCGGCGTCCTCGGCGCGCGTCTCACCGCGGTGCCGGGGTCGAGCGATGTCTTTCTCGGCGGTGTGATCGCCTACGACAATCGCGTCAAGGAATCACTGCTCGATGTACCCGGCGCGGAGATTCAGGCCGAAGGGGCGGTCAGTGAGCCGGTCGCCCGCGCCCTGGCGCTCGGGGCACGCACTCGCATCGGTGCCGATGTGGGTATCGGTGTGACCGGCGTCGCCGGTCCCGGCGGGGGCACGCCCGAGAAGCCGGTCGGGACTGTCTGGATCGCCGTGGCAGCCCCTGGCGAGGCGTCCGCCGTGGCTGTGCAGACGCGTCGCGCCATGCTGAGCGGCGACCGGGTGGAGATCCGCCAGCGGGCCGCCCAGATCGGGCTGGACATGGTCCGGCAGGCAGTGTCCACCAGCCCCGCATAGGCGGCTTCAACCCCGCGACTGCCGTTGCGGCAGGTCGCTGGGGCATGGCCGTTGCACCCCGCCAGCGGGGGACCGAGATTTCGCTTCCGCCATCCCGTCCAGCCGGATACTCAATGCATCGCCGAGACAAGCACACGGACAAGAGAGCCGAACCACTGCCAACGAACGCGGGCCCGCCGCTGGGTGCCGCGGGGACCGAGGATGCCTATGCTCGCGGGGCAATGGCCGGTGCTGCGGATCCGTCTGCCCTCGACGTCCCGGGCTTGCCAGGGGCGGCACCTGCCGCGCCGGGCTCCCAGGCGTCGCCCGAACTCGAGGAGCAGCGGGACAAATACCTGCGCCTCGCGGCGGAGTACGACAACTACCGGAAGCGGACAATGCGTGAGCGCCAGGAAGCGGCCGCGCGCGGGCAGGCGGAGATGGTGAAGCATTTGATCGATCCGCTCGACGACCTGTCGCGCTTCGCGCACCTCGATGCGGCGACGGTCGATGCCGCCACCGTCGTGCACGGCGCGGAGCTGGTCGAACGCAAACTGCGGAAGGCATTGGCCGCGGCCGGGCTGGAAGTGATCGACCCGGTCGATCAGGCGTTCGACCCTGCGTTGCACGAGGCGATCGCCACCGAGCCCGCGCTGAGTCCCGAGGACGATCACGTCGTCGCCAGAGTCTATCAACCCGGCTACGTGTTCGCCGGACAGCTCCTGCGTCCTGCGCGCGTCGTCGTCAAGCAGTGGAACGGGTGACCGCGCGCAACTAGCGAACCACGCGCGTTAATTTCTCACCATGGCGCAGACGAAGGACTTCTACGCGGTCCTCGGTGTGTCGGCTACTGCCGCGCAAGACGAGATCAAGAAGCAATACCGCAAACTGGCCAAGCGATATCACCCGGACGCGAACGCGAGCGATCCCAAGGCCGCCGAGCGCTTCAAGGAAATCTCGGAAGCGTATACCGTGCTGGGAGACCCCGACAAGCGAAAGCAGTACGACGAGATGCGGCGGCTGGGGGCCTTCAGCGGATTCGGCGGCGGCTCACCGTTCGGCGCTGGGCGGCCCGGTGCAGCGAACGCGCGACGCGCCGGCCGCCGGGCGGCTCGGTCCGGGACCCGGCGGCCAGCCCGGCGGCAATTTCCGGTTCGAGGATTTCGATGTCGGCGGACTCGGAGGTCTCGGCGATCTATTCAGCTCCATGTTCGGAAACGGCGCGCAGGCGGGCGGCCGCGCGGCGGGTCCGGAACGCGGGCAATCGGTCGAGACGACGCTTGATGTCCCGTTCCGGACGGCGGCTCTCGGCGGAAAGGTGCCGATCGAGCTGGAGGTGACGGAGCAGTGTCCGACCTGCCACGGGAATGGCGGCGCGCCAGGCGCCACGTTCAAGACGTGTCCGGAATGCAATGGGCGCGGCGTCGTGTCGCTCGGTCAGGGCGGATTCGCCGTGACGCGTACATGTCCGGTCTGCCTGGGCCGCGGGCGGGTGCCGTCACAGCGATGCCCCACGTGCAACGGCGTGGGTGAGGTGCGGAGCCGCAAGAAGATGCTGATCACGGTGCCGGCCGGGGCGGACACCGGTAGCAAGGTGCGGCTCCGTGGGCAGGGCGGGAAAGGCGCCGACGGCGGCGCCGCCGGCGACATCGTGATCAACTTCCAGGTGCAGCCGGACCGTTTTTTCCGCCGCGACGGACTCGATGTCCTGGCGACCGTGCCACTCAACATCGCGCAGGCGACCCTCGGGTCGCGGATCAGCGTGCGAACGATTGCCGGCAAGAAAGTCGCGATCCGCATCCCGCCGGGCACAGCGTCCGGCAAACGCTTCCGGGTTCCGGGGCAGGGCATCGAGAAGGAGGGCCGCCGGGGCGACATGATCGTCGACGTCTCGATCAACGTGCCGTCGGCGCTCACCGAGGAGCAGGAGAAGATGATGCGGGAATTCGCCGACGCGGGCGGAATGAAGTACTGACTACTGCCGCTCGATGACGCCGCCTCCGAGGACTTCATCGCGCGCGTAGAACACCACGGACTGGCCGGGTGCAATCGCAGCGACCGGCGCCCCCAACGACAGTTCGATCTCTCCGCCGCGTCCATCGCCGTCACCGGTCATTTCCAGCCGCACAATGGTCGCGGGGACCGCCGCGGCACGATGGCGGACCTGCACGTCGACGGGCGTGCCCACGCGCGGCGGGGCGCTGGTGAGCCAGTTCACCTCACGCGCCACGACCGATGACCCGAACAACTCCTCGCGCGGACCGATCACGACGGCGCGGTCATCGGGACGGATCGCCAGGACGTAGAGAGGCCGCGACGAGCCGCCGGGCAATCCGCGCCGCTGGCCGACGGTGTAGCGGACGAATCCGCCGTGCTCTCCCACCACGTCGCCGCCGGTCGTCACGAACGGACCCGGCGTGAGCGCCGGCGCTCCGGCACCGAGCCGGCGTGATACGACGGCCGCGTGATCGCCGTCGGGGACGAAGCAAATGTCCTGGCTCTCGATCTTGCCGGCGACCACGTCGAGACCCAATGCGCGCGCCCGGTCGCGCGTCTCGGGTTTGGTGAGATCACCGACGGGCAGGAGGAGGCGCGCGACGACGGCGCGGTCGATTCCCCACAGGAAATAACTCTGATCCTTGTGTGGGTCCCGTCCGCGCCGCATCACGCCGCCTTCGGCACGCGCGTAGTGGCCCGTCGCGATCCACGGTGCGTCGAGCGCGTCCGCCTTGGCGACGAGGTCCCGGAACTTCGTGAACGTATTGCACCGGACGCATGGAATCGGTGTCCGTCCCCGCGCGTACTCGGCCACGAAGTCGTCCACGACATCGCGCCCGAATGTTCGCTCCATGTTCAGGACGTAGTGCGGGATCCCGATCTGCTCGCACACGCGGCGGGCATCGTTGATCGACTCCAGGGAGCAGCAGGGCCGGTCCGGAACCTCGTCTCCATGGCAGAACAGCTTCATCGTCACACCGATGACGTCGAACCCCCGCTCGACCAGCACCGCGGCGGCGACGGACGAATCGACACCACCCGACATCGCCGCAAGGACCCGCGGCCGAGTCACGCGCGCGATCCGGTCAGCCGGCGCGCCTTCTCGGCCAGGGCGGGGAAGAGCTCGGCGACGCGTCCCACGTGCTCGTCCGTCGTGAGGGCGCCGAGACTCATGCGGACTGCCGCGTTCGCGACATCGGGGGCGACGCCGATCGCGGCCAGAACATGCGATGGCGACACGCTTCCGCTCTGGCATGCAGACCCGGACGACGCGGCGACGCCGGCAAGATCGAGCGCCATGAGCATCGACTCGCTGTCCGTGCCCGGCACCGACACGTTGAGGATGTGCGGCGCGCGCTGCCCACCGCGGCCGTGGACCACGACGTCGGGAATCCGCGCCACCAGCGCCGCCTCGAGCGCATCACGCAGCCGGCGAAGCCGTGCGCATTCGCTATCGCGCTCGGCAACCGCCAGTTCCGCCGCACACGCGAAACCCACGACGAACGCGACGTTTTCGGTTCCCGGGCGCCGGCCGGCGTCCTGTGAGCCACCGTGCAGCAACGGTTCGAGCTGCGTGTCGCGCCGGATGTAGAGCGCGCCGATGCCCTTGGGTGCGCCGATCTTGTGCCCCGATACGGTGAGCAGGTCGAACGGCTGCTGGCTCGCATCGATCGCGATCTTGCCGAACGCCTGCACGGCATCCGTGTGGAACGTCACGCCGTGCCCGCGGGCCTGGCTCGCCAGAGCCGGGATGTCCTGAATCGTGCCGATCTCGTTGTTGACCCACATCACCGAGCAGACCGCCACGTCGTCGCGTACGAGCTCGCGGAACGAAGCCGCGTCCACCGTCCCGGTTGCGTCAACAGAGAGCCACCGCTCCTCCGCGCCTTCGGCCGCGGCCTGGTGCACGGCGCCGAGGATGGCCTTGTGCTCGATGCCGGATGTGACGACGGCGCGCCGGCCCTGTTGGCGCGCCGTTCTCCAGGCGCCGAGAATGGCGAAATTGTCGCCTTCCGTTCCACAGGACGTGAAACAGATCTCATCGGTGTGGGCGCCGAGACAGGCAGCGACACGCTCCCGCGCTTCGTCCAGCGATGCCCGCGCCTCGCGCCCCCACCGGTGCACACTCGACGGGTTGCCGAAGCGCGGGCCGAAGAACGGGGTCATGGCGGCCACGACCTCGGCACGCACCGGCGTCGTCGCCGCATGGTCGAGGTAGACGGGGGACGGCATGCCTGAAATATATCCCGGCGATGGCCGGGTGACTCGCGTCAGGCGCGAGGGCCGCCACCGGGCGCCAGCGCCGTTGCGCGGCGGTTGCCCCGGCCCCCGCGGCGAGCTAGACTCGCGGGCCACATGCCAAACCAGCCAACACCGGCGTTCAACGCGCGCCTGACCGGGCTCTCGTGTTTCTCCTGTGGCACGGTGCACGACCACCGTGTCGTCCAGAACGTCTGCCGCGTCTGCGGACTCCCGCTGCGGGTCGACTACGAAATCCACAGAGGTGATCTTCCGCTCTCCAGGTTACCGCCACGCGTCGCGTCGCTGTGGCGCTATCGCGAGGTGCTGCCGCTCGCGGCCGGCGAGGTCTCGCTCGGCGAGGGCTGACGCCGCTCGTCGCGCGTCGACGAGCGCACCTGGATCAAGGACGAAGCGCGAAATCCGACCGGCTCGTTCAAGGCGCGCGGCATGACCGTGGCCGTGTCGATGGCGCGCGCGCTCGGCGCGCGCGCGCTGATGGCGCCGTCGGCGGGCAACGCGGCCGGCGCGCTCGCCGCGTACGGCGCCGCGGCGAAGCTGCCCGTCGTCGTCGCCATGCCCGACGACACGCCGCGCGCGTTCGTCGACGAGTGCCGCCACTACGGCGCCGAGGTCGCAGCTCGTGCCCGGCACGATCGCCGACGCCGGCAAGTGGCTGCGCGAGCACGGGCCGCCGCGGACGCCGTTCGACGTCTCGACGCTCAAGGAGCCGTACCGCGTCGAGGGCAAGAAGACGATGGCCTACGAGCTCTACGAGCAGCTCGACGGCGAGATGCCCGACGTCATCGTCTATCCGACGGGCGGCGGCACCGGCCTCGTCGGCATGTGGAAGGCGTTCGGCGAGATGCGCGCGCTCGGCTGGCCGATGCGCGCGCACCGCTCCCGCGCCTCGTGTCAGCGTGCAGGCCGCGGGCTGCGCAGCCGGTGGTGCGCGCGCTTCGTCGGCGGCGCCGACACAGACGGAGCCGTGTGCCGAATCCGCAACCACGCGCGCGTACGGACTGCGCGTGCCGTCGCCGATCGGCGGCTTTCTCTGCCTGCGCGCGATCCGCGAGACGCACGGCACCGCCGTCGCCGTCGACCGAACGCGACGATCGCGCCGGCGGCGCCGTGGCTGGCGGCGGCGAGCGGCGTCGACGTCTGCCCCGAGGGCGGCGCCGCGTGGGCCGCCGTCGAGGAGCTGCGCGTCTCGCGGCTGGATCGGCCGGACGACGCGCGTGGTCGTGTTCAACACCGGCACCGGCCTGAAGTACCGATAGTCAGCCGCGCGCCACCGACAGACGCGCGGCGCCGTTCCGGGGGGCGATCCGGTCCTTGAGCCCGAGGAATCGCGATTCGTAGAGATGGTAGCTGGCGTACGCGAGCACGACCGATCCGGCGGCGCCCCCGATCGCGGATCCCCACTGCGAGTCTTCGAGCATCGGCACGTGACGCACGATCCACCACATCACGATCGGGTGGTAGACATAGAGACCGTAGCTGTATCGGCCCGCGGCGCGCAGTGGTGCCGCTTCAAGAAACCGCGACCGGGTGGTCGCCGCGGTCAGGACCAGCCCAGCGAACATCCAGTCGAGCGCGGTATACCCGATGGTCATCATACCGGGATCCACGAATCGCACGGACGGCCGGAACACCGCGAGCGCGCAGACCACCACCACGCCGGACACCGCCGCGGGGAATACCCACCGCTTCACGGCTGGCACGCCACCCGGTCCGCGGAGGCCGAGGGACAGGATGGCACCGACGGCGAGGGCGTCGAGACGACAGGGGAACAGCGCGTATGCCGCTTCCGGTGTCGCCGTCGCGACCACCACGGCGATGCGGAGCAGCAGTGCGCCGGCCGCGACGGTGCCCGCAATGGCAAGTAATGTGCGCCTCGAGCATCGCCACACGATGAGAGGCCACACCAGGTAGAACTGTTCTTCGATCGACAGCGTCCAGAAATGCGTCAGGAACGTGAATGCGGGTGGATGATTCAGTGCGATGCGCCAGTCACACAGGTACGTCCAGTACCACACCTGCTCGTGGGCGAGCGCGAGATCATCGAGCCGGTGTGCCCATCCAAATGCCGGCCGCAGGATGAACACCGCGACCAGTACTCCGTAGTAGAGCGGCAGAATGCGAAGCGCCCGCCGGATGTAGAACGATCGCGCGCGGTCGGGCTCGAGGCGTGAATCCCACAGGATACCGGTGATCAGGTACCCCGACAGGACGAAAAACAGGTCGACGCCCGACCAGCCGAGTGCCGTGAGCGGTGCGCGCCACAGGTGAAACGCCATCACGAGAATGATGGCGATCCCCCGCGTCCCATTGAGTGCCGGGACGTGTCGTCCGGTGGCGACCACCGTGGCCGAGGCCCACGCTGACACATCGCTGCTCTCGGCGGGATTGTCTGGCGCATCGCCTGCGACCGGCGGCAGCCGCGACGCGCCGGCGTCGCCGCGCGCGGCGCTCACACTTCGCCGGGTCGACTTGCGAGTTGGCGTCACGCCCGCGTCCGCGTGCCCCGAGCCGTTTGCGCTATCTTGTCGCGCATGCACGCGAGCCGCGCGCTGATCCGCACGATGGCTGTGGTCCTGCTCGCCGGCACGATCATGCTCGGCGCCGGCGCCGTCGCGCACCCCATGCTCCCGGCCGATGCCGAGGCGCAGCTCGGCGTCATGGCGGCCACTCCGTATTGGCGTGCCATCCACACGTTCATGATTGCAGGTTCCGGACTCGTCATCGGCGGCATCTGGGTTCGATTATACATTGATCAGTCCCGGCTGACCGGGCTGCTGGTGCTGGCGCTCACTGTCGTGGCAGTGGGCCTGGCGTTCAACGCGTGGAACGTCGAGTTCATGGCAGGCACCGGTACCGCCACCGCCGCCCGGTTCGCGGCGGGTGACACGAGCGTCGTTCCATCGTTCGCGCTGCGCCACACCACCGCGCTCGAGGTTGCCAGACTCGGCAACGCACTTGTCGTGCTCGGATGCCTGCCGTTGGGTTGGGTCGAGTGGCGGGACCCAGGCCGGCCGGTGTGGATTGCCGTGCTCGCATGGTTGTCGAGCCTGTGCGGTATCGTCGGCGTGACGGCGGTCGACCCGGGCAGCCGGGCCGCGCTGGCTGGCGTCGCGTTCGTTTCGGTGTGGGCGGCTGCGACGGCCCTGCTCGCCTTGCGGTCACCGGAGCCACCGAACAACAGGGGCCCCTAGGGACGGGATCTCGATGCGCTGCCCGGCGGCCGGGCCGGCGGGGCGCTGGTTGCAGCGCCCTCGGGCGGGCGCGGTCGCGATCAGTACGTCGAGACGTCGAGCGCGGCCACGTCATCGGCCCGCATCGTTTCCTGGGTGATGAACGGCTCTCCGTAGCGCCGCCGGATGAGCGACCCGTAGTGCGCGGCCTGATGGCGCACCACATCCGGTAGCGGGTCACCGTTGGGATACACTTCTCCCGCCTGGGTCGCGTGCGTGAATTGCGATCCGTAGCAGGCCACCGCCTCGAGCTTCTTGTCGAAGACGTCGCTGATGTCGACCACGAACGTCGGCTTTGCCCAGTCTTCGCGGAATGAGACGGAATAAATGACCTTGAACGGCCGATGGCGGGGCACGTCAGGTGCCACTTTCGCCAAACCCGCAACGAAGCAGGCATCGCGGACGAGTTCCGACGTCACGCGATGATCGGGGTGCCGGCCGTGCAGGGCCGGCGCGATCACCACCCGCGGCGTGAAGCGCCGGATGGCCCGGGCGACCTGCGCCCGCGTTTCGGGGGTGTTCGTGATACCGGCATCAGGCAGGCCGAGATTCTCGCGGGCGGTGAGTCCCATCACGGCGGCCGCGGCAGCCGCTTCGGCTTCGCGGATCTCGGCACTGCCCCGGGTTCCCATCTCCCCGGCCGTGAGATCCAGCACGGCCGTCCGCCGGCCGAATTGCACTGCGCGGAGCAGGGCTCCGCCGCAGGTGAGCTCCACATCGTCGCGGTGCGCGGCGATGGCCAGGACATCCACGGGAACGTACGCCATGTGCGGTAAATGCAAGGCGGCGCGATCGGCGTCAATGCCCGGCCGCCACTCCGTGCGCCGGATAACCGGCCCGCCCGCTCAGTCTCGCCGCTTCACGATCGCTTCACGATCGCTTCACGATCGCTCGCCGGCGCGGCCCGGCGGCGGCGTTATTCGTATCGTAGCGCGGCCACCGGATCGAGCCGCGCGGCGCGGTACGCCGGATAGATCCCGAACAGGATGCCCGTGATCACGCTGCTTGCGAGTGCCGCAACGATGGCCAGGGGCGGGACGGCCGCCGCCACGGGCGTCGTGGCCCGAACAATCATCGCGATCGCCCAGCCCACGAGCAATCCGATTACGGAGCCGATGCCGGTCAGCGTCACCGACTCGACCAGAAACTGCCAGAGGATCGTCCACTTCGTTGCGCCCAACGCCTTGCGCACGCCAATCTCGCGCGTCCGCTCCGTGACGCTGATCATCATGATCGCGACGACGCCCACGCCACCGACCATGAGGCCGACGGCCGACAGCACAAAGGTCACGAGGAACAGCACGCCGAAAATCTTGTTGTACACCTCAAATAATTTGTCTTGAGTCAGAATGAAAAAATTGCTGTCCTTGGACGGACGGAGGCCTCGAGCGCCACGAAGGGTGGCGGTGACATCGTCGATCGCCTGGTCGCGGCCCACGCCCTCCCGGGGCTTGACGATCAGTTGGGTATCGCCCTCGCGCACCGTGAAATGGCGCAGGAGCGTCTGGATCGGCAGGATGGCCAGTGCGCGCTCGCCGCCAAAGAGGAAGCTCGGGTGGTAGTGATAGAGACCGATGATCTCATAGGGGCTGTTGTTGATCAGCACGCTCTTCCCGACCGGATCGCCGAACGGAAACAGCCGCTCGGCCATCTTGTCGTTGATCAGCACGACGTGCGCGCCGCTCGCGTTCTCCTGCATCGTGAAGGAGCGGCCGGGATTGATGTCCCCGCCGTCGGTGTTCGTCCATCCGGGCGAAAAGCCCTGAATCTGGGCGGCGGGCAGCGTCCGGTCCGCGTACTTGAAGGACCCCGCAAAATCGATTTCCGTCGTCACTCCCGCGAGCGACGGCAGCCGCCCGAGGACGGAGGCTTCGCCGAGCCGGATCGGCGGGTTGTGAACCCAGGGGCAGCTCTCGTCAGTGCCGTCGCAGGCATTGAAGTCGACCGGATAGCGCTCGACGAAAAACGTCGTGGCGCCCGCGGATTCGATGTCCTTGGCGACGCTGACGTTGATGCCATGAATGGCGGCCGCCATGGCCACGACAACGAAGACGCCGACCGCGATGCCCAGAATGGTGAGCGCCGCGCGCACCTTGTTGGTGCGCAGCGCGTCGATCGCGATGGCGACGCCTTCGAAGAGAGCGGAGATCCGTGCCGCGGCCGACACGATCACTCCTGCCGGAGGGCCGCGATCGGGTCGAGCCTCGCGGCGCGTGTCGCGGGATACACGCCGGACACGATGCCGATCACCGTCCCCAGGCCGACGGACAGCCAGACCGACCACGCCGCGACGCTGACGGGCATCGGCGTCACCTTGGTCACGATCTGCGCGAGAATGATACCGAGGCCGACACCGGTCGCCGCACCCAACGTACTCAGCGTGGCCGCCTCGATCAGAAATTGCGCGAGGATGTCGCTGCGCCGCGCCCCCAGCGATTTCCGGATGCCGATCTCGCGAGTGCGCTCGGCGACCGCGACCAGCATGATGTTCATGATCACGATCGCGCCGACGACCAGGCCAATGGCGGGCAAAACGATCGCGGCAATGACCAGATATTTCTGGATCGCCTGCCACGTCGCCAGCGCCGCCTCGGGAGTCTTCAGGGAGAAGTTGTCTGGCTGGCTCGGGTGCAGCTTATGCCGGACACGCATGATCTGGCGTACCTGCTCCTGGACGTCGGCCAGGATCCGATCGTCGGGCGCCTGAATGACGATCGCGTCGATGACCCCGCGATCGCGGTTGAGAAGCCGGTGCACCGGGGCGCGGTACGGCGCGATGATGAACTTGTCGAGCGAGAGCCCCAGGGTGCTGCCCTGCTTCTCCGCGACCCCCACCACTTCGTACGGCACGCCCGCCATCCGGATCGAGCGGCCGACCGGATCGACGGTCGGGAAGAAGTGATCCTTGACGTCCTGCCCGATGACGACCACCAACGAACCGGACTCCAGCTCCTGGTTGGTGAACTCCCGTCCGCTCACGACACCGAGCGATTTGATCGTGAAGTAGTCGCCGGTAACGGCGTAGGTGAGCACCTTTCGCGGCCGGGCGAAGGGAGATTCGATCGCAATCTGATCTTCGCTCATCATGTACCATCGCGTCGATGCCGGCAGGCCATCGACGACCGGGTGCAGATCTTCCTCGGTGAGCCGCGGGCGGCGCCGCCAGTCCGCAATCATGGCTTCGTCCACGTCGCCGAGATTGAAATTCGGCCGCGTGCGGAGCTCGACGGTGTGGATTGCCATGATCTTGCCCACGAGGTCGTGTTCCATGTAGCTGCCCATGCCCTCGACGACGGACACGACGGCAATCAGGAACATCACACCGATCGTCACGCCAAGCAGCGTGAAGAAACTCTTCAGCTTCTGGACACGGATCTGGTCGAGCGCCATCCGCAGCGCTTCGAGGATCGGCACGGGCTATCCGGCTGCCGGCGAGCGATCGCCCCGGCCATCTCGGCGGCTCGTATCGCCCTCCGCATACCGGTCGTCGCTAGCGACGAGACCGTCGCGCAGCACGATCACGCGCCGGGCGTGAGCCGCGATGTCCGGCTCGTGGGTGACCATGATGACGGTCTGCCCCTGTTCCGCGAGCTCGCCGAAGACCCGCATGATCTCCTCGGATGTACCCGAGTCGAGGTTGCCCGTCGGCTCATCAGCCAGCAGGATGGACGGCTGGTTGACGAGTGCGCGAGCGATGGCCACGCGCTGGCGCTGTCCGCCAGACAGCTCGTTGGGCCGGTGAAGCATCCGCTCGCCGAGTTGCACGCGGTCGAGTGCCTCGCGCGCCCGTTTACGGCGCTCGGACGAACCGACGCCGGCGTAGACGAGCGGAAGCTCGACGTTGTGAAGCGCGGTCGCCCGGGGCAGGAGGTTGAATGTCTGGAATACGAATCCGATCTCGCGGTTGCGGATCCGGGCCAGCTCGTTGTCCGACATCTTCGAGACCTGGTTCCCGTTCAGCCAGTACTCGCCCTCGCTCGGCGTATCGAGGCAACCGATCAGGTTCATCAGCGTGGATTTCCCCGAACCCGACGGTCCCATGATCGCGACGTATTCGTTTCGCCGGATCGCGAGATCGACGCCGCGCAATGCGCGGACCGTTTCGCCGCCCATGTCATAGAGACGGGTGAGGCCGCGTGTCACGATCACCCACTCGCGCGACGGGACGGCCCCGGCCTGCGCGATGACGGCGCGGCGTTCGGCCGTCGTGCCGAGACTCGGCGTGTCGGTGTCGGGCATCACCAGCGTGTCCGGGCTCACGACTTGGTTTGGCCGGCTGTCGTGCTGTCGGGCTTGGCCTGCCGCACGAGCGTGCTGTCCTTGAGCTCACGAATGGCCTGATATGTGCCGCCGACGATCCGCTCGTTCTCCTTGAGGCCGCTCACGACCTCGAAGTACTTGTCGCCGGCAATGCCGACCTTCACCGGCCGGAAGGTCACCCGGTCGTTGGGTCCCACGACGAAGACGCCCTCGACGTCGCGCTTCCCGACCTCCTTGACCGGGGCGGCTCGTCCGAGCGTGACCGCTGAATCGCCGTTTGGCAGCTTCTCGTTCTCGCGGACGGTCAGCGCGATGATGGGAATCGTGAGGACGTGGCTCCGCGTATCGGTAACGACCTTCGCAGTCGCCGAGAAATCCGGCCGTGAGTCGGGCGGTGGATTGAGGAGCTGGATCGTGACCTCGTAGTCCACGGCCTGGTCGGTGGAGGTCGCGGTCGTGGCCACGCCCGGCGTCTTCATCGAGCTGTTCGCGATCTTGGTCACGCGCCCGCGAAATGTCGTGTCGGGGAACGCGTCGAACTGCACGAGCGCCGAATCGCCGAGCTGGATATGCGCGACGTCGGTCTCGTCCACTTTGACCTTCGTTTCGAGGACACTCATGTCACTGATCGTGAGGAGTGTCGCGGCATCCTTGTTCAGCGTTCCCTGGATGGCGGTCTCGCCCTGCTCGACGACAAGCCGCGTCACCTTACCGCTCATGGGTGCCCGAATGGTCGTCTTACTCAGGCTGCTCTCGTCATCGCGGAGGGCCGCGGCCGCCTGTTCGACCTGGTATTGCGCCGCCTCGCTCGTCGCCCGGTCGACATCCAGCGTCGTGCGGAGTTGCTCCAGCTGCTCATCGGACACGAGTTCGGCATTCGTCTTCTTCATCTGCGCCGACCGCTGGTAGGTTCGGTCGGCCTGCTCCGCGTTGGCTTTGGCCTGCAGGAGCTGCGCCCTCGCGGCGGACAGCGCCGCTTGCGATCGCTCGACGGCCGCCTGGTATGACGCGGGGTCGATCTGGACCAGAAGCTGGCCCTTGGTCACCGTCTGTCCCTCTTTGACGGCGAGCGTGATGATGCGGCCGGAGATGTCGGCGCTCATATCGACCTTGGTGTGCGGCTCGACCTGGCCACTCGCGGTGACTGACGCCACGAGATCGCGGCGGGCGACGGGCTCGATCCGGACTTCCTTTCGCTTCGGGGCTCGTGTGGCCGCGATGACGACGCCCGCGATGACGACGACGAGGGTGATGCCCCCGGCAATGGACCATTTGGCACGTCGAGTCATAGAAGATCCTGTATCAGGCATGGAATGCTGGCGGGTCTGGAGGGTGGGGCCGGTCGCATCGCCGGCACCGGTCAGCGGAGGGGGCGTCCCACCGCGTTCTCGAGCGCGGCGAACGCCTTGTGATAGTCGTACACGGCCCCGATGCGATCGTTCTCCGCGCGCTCGTACGCGGCGCGGGCATCGGTGACATCGACGAAGGTGGCGGCGCCGACTTTGTACCGCTCCTCCGCCAGAAAAAGCGCATCGCGTGCGGCGGCGGAGTTCTGCTCCTGGATCTGGACCGTGCGCACGGACGTCGTGAGCGTGAAATACGCGCTGGTCACATCGGCGGTAAGCTGCAGCTCCCCGGCCCGTTGGATGTAGCGCGCATCATCGTGATCCACCTCTGCCTGCTCGACCGTCCGCTCACGCTGGAATCCATCGAAGATGGGCAGCGAAAACGTCGCCGTGATCTGGCGCGGCGTATTCGTGAAGTTGAACGGGAATGCCCGGTTGCCGGACCGCAACTGTGCGGCTTGTGCGGGCGTCAGCGTCGTTGGGCCGCAGGTCCGGGGCGGCAGGTGTTCGGCCTGCGCAAGTGAGTCGAGCGACAGGCACCCCCCGTTCTCGGCCTGCAGTTCCAACTGTGCCTGATTGACCAGGAAATTCTGGTCCGTGTACTGATACGTGTACCCGCCGATGCCCGTGCTGAGCTGGAATGTCGGCGTGTAGAGCCCGGCGGCCCGGTGTACGCTGACCGACGCGGCATGCTCGCGCGCACGGAGCGCGTTGACCTGGGGATTGTCCCGGCGGGCGATCGACATCACGCTGTCCACCGTGAAGCCTGGCGCTGCAACCACGTACGCGTCGATGAACCGGACGCCGGGCGGCTGTGGAACGCCGAGCTGCTGAAAGAGACGCAGCTTGTCGATGTCGACCTGGTTGTGCGCCTGCAGCGCTTGTACCTGCTGCTGCCCCAGCGCGACTTCGGCGCGGCGCTGGTCGAGCGGTGTGGCGCTGCCCACCGCCACCCGTGCCCGCGCGAGATTCGCTTGCGCGGTCGCGTCAACCACCAGCGTGTCCTGCAACTTCGCCCGCGCCTGGTCTTCGAGGACCTGGACATACTGCATCGCGACGTTGCCCGTCAGGGTGGCCGACGCGCCGGTGACATCGGCGTCGGCGGCACGTTGCGTGGCGCGGGCCACCGACGGGGTCAGCAGAGTCGCCGCGCTGACTTGATAGGTCAGCCCGAGGGACCACTGCGACTGGATGGCATCCGATGCCGATCCGAGCGCGCTACCGCTGAAGAACTGCTGGCCGGCCTGCTGATAGCCGCCGTTCAGTTGTGCCGTCGCCTGCGGCAGGAGCTGGCCCCACGCGGCCCGTGTCGCGGCGCCTGCGCTGCGGCGCGCGGCGATCGTTTGCAGAAAGCTGGGGTTGTTGCGCTGCGCCAAGCCCTGGGCCTCGGCGAGCGTCAGGATCGGACCCGCGGAGTCAGCGCCGACTGGGTGGTTCGCAGGAACGGGACCTGGAACGGCAGGGGCCGGGGTTTGTCCTGCGAGCGGTGCGGCGAAGGCGCACACTCCGAAAACGCTCGCTGCCTCGAGAAATGTCCGAAATCGCATCCTGATTTGGTCCAAGGGAAGACGTCCCGAGTTGCCGGTCGCGTCTGCTCGCCCTACGCAGCAACTGGAGAATGGGTTTCAAACCCTAACCGGCGGGTGCCGGGAAGGCGCGTTCACCACAGGCGAGAGGAGGCCAACTGAAGGCTGGGGCCGCCTGCGGGCAGATGCGGCGCGTGCGCTATTGCGGCGCGTCGTCGCGCGTGGCAACCAGATCACGCGCGGGGATAGTGACTTTCAGGATCCGTCCGAGCGCATCGCACCAGATTTCCCGGTCGACCGATGGGGCCGTCAGGCGCAGCCGTGTCGCATCCAGCAGATGCCCGCCCACCATGACCGAGTCATCGCCCACCACCGTGATCCGCTCGGCCGACTCCGACGACCGGTGGGGGACCACGGTCCGGATCGTCTCGGACAATCCGGGCGTGGGACTGCGGCCGCTGATCACGCCGCGCGTGATCAGGTAGTACTGATTGTATACATCATCGTCGAGGAGCCTCGCGCCGTCGCCGACTCGAAATTCCGTCGCGGACTCGCCATGCGGAGTCTGCGTGCGCTGGCTCGCGTGCCCTCGCACGATCTGCAGGGTGAGAAGCTCCTGGCGGCGTTCGGCGGATCGCACCTCGACCTGATAGCGCAGCGGCGCGCCTGCGGAGTCGGTGGCCAGAGTCGGCGTGAGACGCCGGTCGGCATACACCGCGGTGCCGCTCAGGATGAATCCGTTGTCCGGATCGGGCGCCCGCCGGATCGTGAACTCTTCACGGCCGATCTTGGCGGTGCCATGCACGACGGTGAAACTGCCGGCGTCGACAACCGGCGCCTGTCCGGGCAGCGGGGCCGGGATGGCAGCGCCACCGATCGCCGCGATTCCGGGCAACGCGAGGCGTCCGAAAAGCCGGATCACTCCCGCCATCACGCCCGGGGGCGCGGCCATCACGCCAGGCACTCGCCGCGCGTCTCGCACGATCCAGTCATTGGAGAGATGCCATCAGTCGCTCGTGCCGGACGCGGCGACGATGCGGTGGGCGATCCGGGCGCGAATATGGTCGTACAGCGCGGCGCCGCTGGCGGCTGTTGCCCCGCCGGCAGCGGGGCTTCGCTGGGCATCGCGGTTCGCGCGCGGCCATCCCCAGGTGCCCGGTCGCCGGTTGGAGGTGTCCGGGGTATACTGTTCGGCCAGACGCATATCGACGAGATGGGGAGCGAGGTACAACATGAGCGAAGTGTCCGCTTCACCCCCGCGTAGCCAGCCGTCGGCACCGCCGAGGAGACCCGTCACGTTCGCCGCGCATGCATCGACCACCCGGACCCGCGCCGCGGCCGTCATCACCGTGGCGAGGGCTTCCCGGTGCGCATCGTCGCCGTTGGCGGTGATCAGGATGAACTCCCGGATGCCCGCATGCTCCCACGAGGCGAGCAGGTCATTGAGCAACAGGTGAAGAGTCTTCTTGCGCACCGACCCGGAACGGGGATGGCCGCGCGCGGCATCGGCGCTGACTCCGTACTCCACCGTCGGTGCCCGGAGCATCCCGAACTCGGCGGACAGATCGTCGGCCAGGCGGTCGACGAGCAGCGTGTCGCAGCCGGACGGCAGATGTGGCCCATGAGGATCGCAGGTCCCGATCGGCACGATGAGGCGCGGATCGGCGGCGATGGCCGCCTTGATGCGATCAGGTGCGAGATCCTTTAGGCGCTGCGGAGTCGTCATTCCCGATCGTGTAGAAGGCCCGCCTGATGCGCCCCGCCGCGCCGAGGCATCGCTGCGAGGACGGCCGCCGCTGTTAGGGCCAGTGCGCCGGCCACGCCGGCCGCAACCACCGCGTTCACTCTGGTGGTCCGCCAGCGCCGCGTGCGCACTGCTGGCGGCTGCCGGATGGCTGCAGACGCCCGCCGTACCTTACCTGGTCGTCTGTGTGGCCGCTACCGTGGCGGCCGTGTGGATCGGGCGTCGGCAACGGGCGCTCGGGCCGGTGGTCGCCGTGCTCGCGCTGGTTGCGTTTTGCGCCCTCGCGACCGTGGGACAGGTAGCCCTCGATCGCGTCGTCCGCTCATGGGATGTCACCGCCGCGGCGATCACGCGGCATAGCGCCGCCGTCATGCACGACGAGCTGACGGCGCTCGCGTCCGATCTGCGCAACAACGCGGCGAATGCGCTCGACGCGCCGGCGAACCCCGCCGGTGCGTTCGCGTGGTTGGCGCCGCTCGCGCGCGGCGACGGCGAGAGGAGCGTCGTGCTGTCGCGCGATGGGCACCCCGTGGCATGGAGCGGGACTCTGCGGACAGCGCCCGACACGAGTGGCGCGCCATTCGCGGTGGTACGCACGCCGTTCTACGTCGCGCTGCAGGCCACCGTGCGTCGCGGCACCGCGCGGGCGGTCGCCGTCGCCCTGCTGCATGCCGAGCCGCCCGCCGACCGGCTCTCGCGTCCGCTGGACGAGACGATTGCCGAGCGCACCGGTGTGGATGGATTCGCCCTGATGCCGCCGTCCGCTGGCGCGCCGCCGATCGGCGACGACGCGCCGGCCGCGTTCGAACCCGCGGGCGTTCCGCTCGCGACCGTCCGGCCGATCCCGCCCCAGCTCGAGGAGGCCGCGGAGCGTGTGACGGAACGGGCGCAGGCCAATGGCGCGCTGGCGTTCGCCGTGGCGCTGGTGGGGTTCCTCATCGCGGAATGGCGTCCGCGCCGGTCCGCGCCGGTGCGCCGCCTGGTCGCGCTCGCGGTCCCACTCGCGGCGCTGGCGATCGTGCCGCTCAATGCATTCTCCAACACCAGCCGCCTCGTGGACCCGACGTATTTCTTCTCGCCGGTCGGTGGCCCGTATACGGCGAGCGTCGGCGCGCTGGGCGCGACGAGTGCGATCGCCCTGTTGGCCGCGTTCGCAGCGGCGCGGGCCCGGGCGCGGCTGCGCCCCCGATGGCTGGCGGCAGCCATCGCGCTCGTGGCGAGCATCGGCGCGCCTTTCGCCGTCGCCTACGTCGCGGGCGGCATCACGCCCCCCGGCGCCGCGGTGCCGCTCACGCTGTGGGTCGGCTGGCAGATTGCGCTCGCACTGGGTGCGGCCGCCCTTCTCGTTGGCGCGTCGGTCGCCGCCCGGAGCGCACTCGCGGAGCGTCAGGGTCTCCCGCCGATCGCGCCCATCATCGCCGCGGCCGCCGCCGCGGTCCTCGGGCCGATTCTGTGGGTGGCGCCGGCCGGATGGCCCCTGTGGTACGCACTGCCGTGGTGTGTGGCCGGCGCGGCGGCCGCCTTCGCGCGCGGCTCCCGCTGGAGAGTGTTCCTCTCCGCCCTCGTGGCGGCGCTGGGGTCCGCGGTCGTCGTGTGGGGAACGACGGCGCAGAAACGCATCGTGCTCGCCGAGCGCGACCTCGCTGGACTCGCGGTGCCGGATCCCAATGCGGTGGCGCTACTCGATCGCTTCGGGACCGAGCTCGCCGCGGCGCCGCCTCCCGTGAGCCGCGCCGACCTGCTGCATTGTTACGCGCGTTCCGATCTCGCGGCTGCTGACTATCCCGTGCGCCTCGCGGTCCGCTCGGGCAGTGGTGCGCCCGGCGTCGCGCTGGAGCTGGCCCGCTTCGACATTGACACCGTATTGGTGGCGGCGATCGCGAGTGAAGCACTCGCCACGCGTGCAATCGTACTGACCGAAGCCGCCGGCTGCACCGGGCGTGCAACTCGTTCTCGCCGTGCCGGCGAACGGCAGTGTGACGACCGTCGTCGTGGCGCCGCAGACACGGCTGATCGCGGCCAACGCCTTTGCACCGCTGCTTGGCCTCGCTCCCGACCCCGGCCTGTCGCCACCGTACACGATCTCGCTTCTCGAGGTGGTCCCCGAGCGGCGCACACCGGCCAGCGCGCCACCAGGCGATCTGATGGGGGTCGACAGCGCGGCCATCCACGGCGCCGATTCGATCGCGGTTCAAGCAGGCGTTTCCGGTCTTGCGGGGCCGGTGGCCCGGTACGCGGGCGTGCCCGTGCGCTGGACGCGTTCCGGGAGCGCGCTGCACGGGGATTGGCTCGTGCCGACCAGCGCGGGGCCCGCGCGTGCGCATGTGGAGGTCGAGCTGCGGCCGTTCGATGCGCTCGTGCAGCGCGCCGTCCTGCTCGTCGTACTGGATCTGCTCGCCGCCAGCCTGCTGTGGGCGGTCAGCGTCGCCGGTGACGGTGTGCTGGCGCGTTGGATGGTGGGCCACGCCCGGCGGTGGTCGCGGAGCTACCGCACGCAGCTCACCATCGTGCTCTTCGGCTTCTTCGTCGTGCCAGCGGTGATCTTCGCCGCGTGGTCCTACCGGCGGTTGCGATCGGACGACGCGGAGGAGCGGGCGCTGCTCGTGTGGCAGACGCTGCGCGGCGTCGCCTCGGGGGACTCGACGACCTCTCCACCGACGCCGCGCTCGTCGGCACGCCGATTCTGCTCTACGACGACGGCGCGCTGCGCTCCACCAGCGACTCGCTCTACGATGCGCTCGCGCCGCTCGGCCGGTTCCTGCGTCCGGACCTCGAACTCGGCCTCGATCTCGGCAACGAGGTACGAGCCAGCCGCGCGGCGGAACTCGGCGGCGGCCGCGTCCTGATCGGCTACCGCGCGGTCGACGCCGCCGGTGGTGATCGCGTGGTCCTCGCCGCCCCGGCCCGCGGCGACGAAGCCGGTCTCGATACGCGGCGCGATGATCTCGGCATCCTCGTGCTGTTCACGACGGTCCTCGGCGCGGCGGCCGCGTTGGGGCTCAGCGGACTGGCAGCGCGCCGTTTCGCGCGCCCAATCGATGCCCTGCGCCTCGCGGCGCTCGCGATGGCGGTCGGTGACCGTGAACCCGATCTCGCCGGGGATCCGCCGGTGGAGTTCGCGCCCGTGTTCGCCGCGTTCAGGAGGATGGCCGCCGACTTCGGAGAGAGCCAGCGCGTGCTCGCATGGGGCGAGATGGCCCGCCAGGTCGCGCACGAAATCAAGAATCCGCTGACCCCGATCCGCCTCGGCATCCAGCATCTCCAGCGGGCCCGGGCGGCGCGCCGGCCCGACTTCGATCGCATCCTCGATCAGAACGCCGGACGCATCCTCTCCGAGATCGACCGGCTCGACCAGATCGCGCGGGCGTTCAGCCGGTACGGCTCCGCGCCGGACGAACGCGCCCCGGCGGAGCCGACCGACATCGTACACGTGGTGCAGGATGTCGTCGAACTCGAACGGCTCGGGGCAGGGGGCGGTGTGACCTGGGGACTTACGGGCGCCGATGATGCCGTCGTGGCGCTGGCGCGCGGCGACGACCTGCGTGAAGTGCTGCTCAACGTGCTCGAGAATTCCCGCCTGGCGCGCGCACGGCACGTGGCGGTGCACGTCGCCGTCGAGCGCGGCGCGCCTGACCGTCCGCACGCGACGGCCGGGCGCGATGGCGCCGGGCGTGATAGCGCCGGGCGGGCGATCATCACCGTGGACGACGACGGCGAGGGAATCGGCGCCGAGGTCCTGCCCCGCATCTTCGAGCCGCATTTCTCCACGCGGACGAGTGGCAGCGGATTGGGGCTGGCCCTCAGCCGGCGCATTGTCGACGGCTGGGGCGGTACGATCGCGGTGCAGAGCGACCCCGGGACGGGTACTCGGGTCACGATTGTATTAGCGTTGTATGTCGCATGAACGGCATCAACGTGACGACGCGCGAGCTACCGGCGCATCTGGCCGGGTGGCAGCTCCCGAACGACTGGAGTTGGGGTTCGACGGGCGTGAACGGCGAATACCGGCACGCCCAGGAAGTGGTCGACGCCCTGGGCCGGTCGCTGGCGCTCGTCACCGCGCCCAATCCGGATCACTACCCGTGGCTGGCTGCGGAGGCGCGGCAGCTCGCGCACCGGAGCCATCCGTCGGTCCCGACCACCTACCACTATTGGTCGGTCGCTCGCGAAACGCGCCGCGGACCGGGCTATCTGCGCCGATGGATCGAAGGCGAGACGATCGCCGCGCGAGTCGCCCGCCTCGGTCCGAACGAAGTGCCGTACGTCGTGCAGGTGCTGCGGGCGGCGGGATCGGCCCTCGCATACATCCACGACAGCGGGGGCGTACACGGCGCACTCTCCCCGCAGACGGTGTGGGTCACGCCAACGCGCCGGTTGTGGCTACTCGGCTGGCAGTGGGCAGTCCCCCGCGAGGCCATCCCGGCCGGCCTCGCGCCGGACCGCCGCTGGACGCCCGCGCCCCCGGAGAGCACCGACGGCCGGTGGACACCCGATGTCCGCAGCGATCAATGGCAACTCGCCGCCGTGTGCTTCATGCTGCTCACGGGCGAACTACCGCCCGCCCACGACGTGCCGCCCGTGCGATGGGTTCGCCCCGAGTGTCCGCACGGATTGGCGACAGTGCTGGACCGGGCGCTGCTGGCGGCGCCTGATTCGCGGTTCGCATCCGTTGGCGCGCTGCTCCGCACGCTCGAGAGGGTTTCCGCGCCGCCCCGGTCGGGACAGGCGTTGGGCGACGTGGAGGATGGCAGCGACGCGCCAGATGGAAGCGAGCAGCGTCTCCGGTGGGCTCTCGGGGATGACTACGAAGTGCTGTCCCCGCTCGGGACCGGGACGTTCGGTTCGGTGTGGCGCGTCCGGGACCTGTCCCTCGAGAGGGAAGTGGCGCTCAGAGATGCTGCATCCGCGCGTCGCGCGAGATGATGCCGCGGTGTCCCGTTTTCGTCGCGAGGCGCAGCTCGCCGCGCAGCTCGCGCATCCCGCGATCGTGCCGGTCTACGATTGGGACCGGCGCGGCGATGTCGCGTGGTACACGATGGAGTTGGCCGAGGGCGGATCGGTGGCCGAGCTGATCGCGCGCAGCGGGCCGCGGCCGATCGCCGAGGTCGCACCCCAGGTGGACCTCGTCCTCGATGGTCTGAGTGCAGCGCACGGGAGTGGCATTGTACACCGCGATCTCAAGCCGGAGAACATCCTGATCGATCGCTATCGCCGCTGGCGCATGAGCGATTTCGGCATCGCCTACATTCCGGGCGAGACGCCCGGCGGCCCCACCGGGACGCCGGCATTCGCGGCCCCCGAGCAGTTGCTGGGGGAGCAACAGGGATCGAGCGTGGATTGCTTCGCCATCGCGGCCATCGTCGCGTTCGTGCTGTCGGGGCGCCCGCCGTTCGGCGACGGGGATGCGAGAGCGATTCTGGCCCGGCAATTGGCTGGCGGCCTGGATCTCGACGAGTTCCACGAAGCGCTCGCGGCGTGGCTGCGTCGCGGACTGGCGATCACGCCGGAGAGCCGGTTCCCGGACGCGGCCGCAATGCAGCGCGCCTGGCGGACGACGGTGAAAACCGTGTCGCGCGCCGAGCGGCGTGCCGGCTGGTGGCGCCGGCTGGTATTCGGCGGACCCACCCCGGGGGGTGTCCGCCCCGCGTCGCCGGTTGTCGCGCGCGGAACCTAGCAGGGACGTTGGCGGCGTCCCGCGGGCCCGCAGCCGCCGGTTACGACATTGCGGCGAAGCGATCCAGCGTCGCGCGTTCTTCCTCGGTGAGGCTTTTCGTTCCGAGCGCCTGCGCCTTATCCAGCAGCCGGACGATCTCGTCGCGGTTGACCGAATGCAGCTCGTCGGTCCGGATCGCGCGCCACCGGCGCAGGTTGTCGGCATCGCCCAGCAGCACGGCAGGGCGAGGGGGCGCAATCTTCCTCTTCCAGCTCCTCGCGGGTGACCGGATCTCCATCACCTTGAGGTAGACGTAGCCACCGACGAATCCGCCAAGGTGCGCGAAGTGCGCGATCCCGGCCATGCCGACGCCACTTGCTCCGGATACATCGAAGACCACAAAGATCGCCACCAGGATCCACACCTGGACCGGGAGGACACCCCAGAGAAAAAAGCGCTCGTGCGGCCAGTACATTGCGTACGCCAGCATGACACCCATGATTGCGCCGGACGCGCCGACCGTTTGTGATTGCGGAACGGCAAAGGACAGCAGCGCGCCGCCGATGCCGCTCACGAAATACATCGCGATGAAGTTTGGCCCGCCGAGCCGCGCCTCCACGCGGGGTCCAAAGATCCACAACGCAAACATGTTGAAGCCGATGTGGAGGAGGCTACCGTGGAGGAACATGTACGTGACCAGCATCCACGGACGTTCGAGCACCTGCGGGGGATAGAGGAGAAGTGCCGGGGTGATCCACGGCATCGTCCGCTGGAGGACGTACACGAGCACGTTGGCTGCGACCAGCCGCCCGACCCAAGGTGTCATGCGTATACGTTCGCCTGGCGCCGCGGCGCGGACCAGTGGGCGCCGCGTATTGCATGGCTCTCCACGCGGTGAAGCGCGTCCATCCGCCCTGACGGCCAGATGACGGCGGCGCCCGAGCGTCAGGCGCATGCTCGCTGCTGTCCGGTCGGCCGCGGTCCTGGGGATCGACGCCTACGACGTCACGGTCGAAGTGGATGCCGCCCTCGGACTTCCGCAGTGGACCATCGTCGGCCTCGCCGCAGGCGCGGTGAAGGAAAGCCGCGAGCGCGTGCACTCGGCCATCGTCAATGCGGGCTTCGCGCTGCCGCCGCGCCGGGTCACGGTCAATCTCGCCCCGGCCGACACGCCCAAGAGCGGCTCGGCGTTCGATCTGCCGATTGCCCTGGCGCTGCTCATGGCGACCGGACAGCTCGCGCGCTCCGCCACCGATGGCCTGACGGTCGTGGGCGAGTTGGGGCTGGATGGATCGATCCGCCCGATCCGGGGGGCGTTGCCTCTCGCGCGTCATGCGGCGCGAACGCCGGGAGAGACACTCGTGCTGCCGCCAGCCAACATCACGGAGGCCTCGCTGGTGACGACGGTACGGCTGGCCGCGCTGCCGGAGCTCGGACCGCTGGTGCGCGCGCTGCGCGACCAACTCCTGCCCGCGGTGGTGGCACCCCGGCCCCCGGCGCGCGCCCGCGTGGCCGACAGTGTGGATTTCGCCGACGTGGCGGGGCAGGCGACCGCCAAGCGCGCACTCGAAGTCGCGGCGGCGGGTGGCCACAACGTCCTGCTGGTCGGGCCTCCCGGCGCGGGCAAGACGATGCTCGCGCGACGTCTCCCAACAATTCTTCCCGTACTGAGCGAGACCGAAACGCTGGATGTGATCGCGGTCCACTCGGTCGCCGGTGTGCTCGCGAGCGATGACCCGTTGCCGCCCCCTCGCCCGTTCCGGGCGCCCCATCACACGGTGTCGGCCGCTGGCCTGCTCGGCGGGGGCGGCGCACCGCGCCCGGGCGAAGTGAGTCTCGCGCATCACGGTGTACTGTTTCTCGACGAGTTACTGGAGTTCCCACGGTCCTTGCTCGACGCCCTCCGGCAACCGCTCGAGGACGGCCGTGTCGTCATCGCACGGGCGCGCCGGTCAGTGACCTTCCCCGCGCGATTCACACTGATCGCGGCCACGAACCCGTGCCCGTGCGGCCAGGCGGGCGATCCCCGTGGTGCCTGCCGGTGCTCTCCATCCGTGGTCGCGCGATATCAGTCCCGTCTATCGGGCCCTCTGGCTGACCGCATCGACGTGCATGTCGCGGTCGGCGCCGTGCCGCTTCGCGCTCTCGACCCTGCCGTGCCGGGTGACACATCCGCGACGATGCGGGGGCGTGTGGACACCGCGCGCGCGATCCAGCATCACCGATACGATGCACTGCGGAGCGGGCACGGCATCACGTGCAACGCTCACGCGCCGGGGCGGTGGCTGCAGGCCGAGACGCCAATCGCGCCGCGTGCGCGTGACCTGCTGGTCGCAGCCGCGGAGCGCCTCGCGCTGTCCGCGCGTGGGTTTCATCGTGTACTCAAAGTCGCGCGCACCATTGCGGACCTGGAGGGCGACGACATGGTAGGGGTTCCGGCCGTGGCGGAGGCGCTCCGCTATCGTCCGGCTGAGTGTGGTGCGGTCACGATCGCCGGCCGGCGAGGAACGGACGGGGCTGGCGCCACATGATGTCCCTCGGCGATCATTCATTCTTGCGAGACGTCTGTGGCTGATACTGTCATGCAAGTCTCCCTGCCGGCGCGACCGGATTCGCTCGAGAGAGAAGCGCAACTCGTTCAGTGGCTGCGCGGCCGTGGGTCCGTCCTCGTGGGCTACAGCGGCGGAGTGGATTCAGCGTATCTGGCGGCGGTTGCGCTTCGGAGCCTGGGCCCCGACCGCGTGCTCGCGGTCATAGGACGGAGCCCATCCTATCCGATGGAGCAGTGGGCCACGGCGCGGGCGGTCGCGGCGCAGTGGTCCTTACCGCTGCTCGAGATCGACACGGACGAGCTGAACGATCCCCAGTACGCCGCCAATCCGTCGAACCGGTGCTACTTCTGCAAGAGCACACTCTGGGAACGGCTCGTTCCGGTCGCGCGCGCCCGCGGTCTCGCCGCGGTGATCGACGGGACGAACGCTGACGATCTCGGCGACTATCGGCCCGGTGCGCGCGCCGCGCGGGAGCACGGGGTGGAGTCACCACTGGCGCTGGCCGCCATGTCGAAAGCCGACATTCGGGAGCGATCGCGTGCCCTCGGCCTGCCGACGTGGGCGCAACCTTCATCGCCCTGCCTGTCGTCCCGTATTCCATATGGATCGCCGGTCACGGCCGAGCGGCTACGGCGGATCGAAGCGGCCGAGCGTGCGCTCCGTGATCTGGGAATCACCGGCGACCTGCGGGTTCGGGACCACGGAGACCTTGCCCGCATTGAACTCCGCCCGCAGGCGATCGGGTTTTGGTCGGCGGCGGATCGCCGCGCCCAACTGGCAGCCGCGGTCCGGGGGGCTGGTTACGCGCATGTGGCGCTCGACCTCGCGGGGTTCCGGTCCGGGTCACTCAACATCCTGGCGGGCGTGCATGCAGGCTGATATGGCGGTGCTGTTGGCCGCCGATCTCGCTGATGCCGGCCTGGCCTGCCGTGTCGAGGCGCGGGAGCGGCTGGCTGTCGTGTACCCCGACCCAGAGCACGACATGGAGGTGGCTGACGACGACGTCCGCCGCCAAGTCGTGGGGCTTGGGCGCCAGCGCGGGTTCACGCATGTGGCGATCGCGCTGCCTGAGGTTGGGGGATAGCGGTATGGGCTGCCTGCGTCGTCTGGGTTGCCTGGTCCTCCTCGTAGTCTTGGCGGCCGGCGTCGCGTGGATCACCAGTGACCGCTGGCGCCCGCTGCTTCCGGCGTGGGTGCCCGGGACGGAGGATGCGCGTGCGATCGCCGCCGATACCGGCTGGACTCCGGTGACGTCCGCCGGAGCGACCCGCGCCGAGCATGCGCTGACGGCCCTGCGTGACCGGTCGGCCAAGGTGTACACCACGGTGAGCCCGGCCGACTTCGCGGGGTATGTATTGATGGATCTGTCCGGCCGGTTGCCGCCGGACGGTGACAGTACCGCGGCGATCGTCATCGCCAACCAACTCCGGGTGCGGACGTCGCTCGATATCCGTGCACTGGGGGGCCAGCACGTATGGGAACCCATCTTTGACGTCATCGGTACGCGGGCCCCGCTCGCCTTTGCGGGAACGTTTGACGTCGTCCGACCCGGCATAGCCGAGCTTCGCGTGTCGGAGCTATCGATTCACGGGGTACCAGTACCAGGCCCAATGATTCCACGGTTGCTGCGTAGAGTGGACAGTGGGCCGCATTCCGACCGGGATGGCCGCCAACGCGCTGTTGGTGAACGTTCCGGCTTATGTGGCCGACATCCGGGCTACAAGCGGCAAAATCCTCATCTACAAGAGCGAACCGTGAGATCACACCCTGGTACTCCGATTCTGCGTAGTCGCCTGCTCGCGGCGCGGGTCTCGTGACCCCTCACTTTTCGGGGCGGGCCCGCGTCGTTCGGGTGGGCCCATGAGCCGCCGTGTCCTGGTGGTCGATGATGAGCCGGGGATCCGTGCGGCCCTCGGCCAACTGCTCGAATACGAAGGCTACGAGGTCAAGACCGCCGCCAATGCGGCGGACGGGATCGCACAGGCCGGGAACTGGCACCCGCACCTGGTGTTTCTCGACGTCAAAATGGCGGGAATGGACGGACTCGAGGCGCTCAAGCGCATCAAAGAGTCCGACCGGTCGGTCACCGTGGTCATGATCAGCGGGCACGCGACGATTCAGACGGCGGTCGAAGCCACGCAACTCGGGGCCTACGACATCCTCGAGAAGCCGCTCGACACCGACCGCATCCTGGTCACGCTCCGCAACGCGCTGGAGCACGTCGAGCTGTTCGAGGAGAACAGCCGGCTGCGCGAGACCATCGAGTCGCGCTTCGAGATCGTCGGCAAATCCTACGTGATCCGCGCGTTGATCGACAAGATCGAGCGAGTCGCGGCCACACCCGCGCGCGTGCTCATCACCGGTGAGAACGGGACCGGCAAAGAGCTGGTCGCCCGCGCCATCCATCGGCAGTCGTCGCGCCGCGACCGGCCGTTCGTGGAAGTGAACTGCGCCGCCATCCCGGGCGAGTTGATCGAGAGCGAATTGTTCGGTCACATGCGTGGCTCGTTCACCGGTGCGGTGAGCGACCGGGCCGGGAAATTCGAGCAGGCGAATGGCGGCACGCTCTTTCTGGACGAGGTGGGCGACATGAGCCCCGCGGCGCAGGCCAAGGTGCTTCGCGTGCTGCAGGACGGCGTCGTGACGCGGATCGGTGGCATGAAACCGGTCTCGGTGGACGTGCGGGTGCTGGCGGCTACCAACAAGGCGCTGGACGCCGAGATCGCCGCGGGCCGGTTTCGCGAAGATCTGTACTACCGGCTCAACGTGGTGCCGCTCGCCGTGCCGCCCCTCCGCGAACGGCGTGAGGATATCTCGCAGCTGGTGGCGTACTTCATCGGAACGATCGGGGAACACGACGGTGTCGGAGCCAAGGGGATTGCGCCGGAGGCCGTTGATGCACTTACGGCGCTGGAATGGCCCGGAAACGTGCGCGAACTCCGGAATACCATCGAACGGCTGCTGATACTGGCGTCAGGGCCGAAGATCACCGTTCAGGACGTTGAACGGCTGGCGGGCGCCGGCCCGCCGATGACGGTGCCGGGATCGGGTCCCTCGCCGAGTGCGCTACATTTGAAGAGTTCAAGGCGCAGGCGGAGCGCGCCTTTCTGCTCAGCAAGCTGCGTGCGTTCGACTGGAACGTGTCCGAAACCGCGCGCGCGCTCGACATGCCCCGCTCCAACCTCTATAAGAAGATCGAACGCTATGGGCTCACCCGCGAAAGTTGACCGTCCGCGCAGCGCGAAGAGCGAGATACGGACGCCCGCCAAGAGCGCTGCCAAGAGCGCTGCCAAGGGCGCGCCCAAGGGGCCTGCCAAGAACGGTGCAAGGCCTCATGAGAAGCCTGCGGCGAAGAGCGATGCGGGGAAGACTGTCCCTGGCAGCGTGCCGGTTTTTCACAATTTCATCGCTGGCCGCTGGGGCTCCGCGTCGGGCGGGTCGACGTTCGATGATGTGAATCCGGCGGACACGACCGACATCGTCGGCCGGTTCCCCCGGTCTGGTGCGGCCGACGTGGATGCCGCAGTCCGGTCCGCGCAGCGGGGCTTCGAGCGATGGAGCCGGACACCGGCCCCCGCCCGTGGTGATGTGCTTCGCCGGGTGGGCGAGATCCTCGTCGCCCGCAAGGAAGAGATCGCGAACCTGATGACACGCGAGATGGGGAAACCCCTCGCCGAGACGCGGGGCGATGTGCAGGAAGGCATCGATACGGCGTTCTACGCGGCGACGATGGGCCGCCAGTTGTTCGGCCGGACCGTGCCGAGTGAACTGCGCGCCAAGTGGGCGATGAGCTACCGGCGTCCCGTTGGCGTCTGCGGCATCATCACACCGTTCAATTTCCCGTTGGCGATACCGACGTGGAAAATGTTCCCGGCGCTCGTCTGCGGCAACGCGTGTGTGTTCAAGCCGGCCGAGGATGTGCCGCATACGGGGACCGTATTCGTCGAGATTCTGCTCGAGGCGGGGCTGCCGCCCGACGTGATCCAGCTCGTGCACGGCGACGGGGAGGCTGGAGCCGCGATCGTGGCACATCCGGGGATTCCCCTCGTGTCGTTCACCGGCTCGACAGACACCGGCAGCCGGATCGGCGAGGTGTGCGGGCGGATGCACAAGCGGCTGTCCCTCGAGATGGGCGGCAAGAACGCACAGATCGTCCTCGATGACGCGGATCTCGATCTGGCGCTCGAAGGCGTGCTCTGGGGCGCGTTCGGCACGACGGGGCAGCGATGCACCGCGACGTCGCGTCTCGTGCTCCAGCGTGGCATTCACGACACGCTGCTGGCGCGCCTCGCGGATCGGGTCCACGCCCTTCGGCTCGGCGATGGCCGGAAGCCCGCCACCGATGTCGGACCATTGATCCACGAGGCATCGCGCGACAAGGTCGAGGAGTACGTCGCCATCGGGCGCAAGCAGGGTGCGGGGCTCGTCACGGGCGGGAAACGCGCCACGGGCGCCGCGCTGGACAAGGGATGGTTCTTTCAGCCGACGATATTCGAGGGCGTGACCGCGGGAAGCCGGCTGGAACAGGAGGAGATCTTCGGACCCGTGCTGTCGGTGATTCGCGTCGATACAGCCGACGAGGCGTTCGCCGTCAACAACGACGTGCGGTACGGCCTGTCGTCATCCGTGTACACCCGCGACGTCTCCCTGGCGTTCCGGGCGCTGGCGGAACTCGACAATGGCATCACGTATATCAATGCCCCGACGATCGGCGCCGAGGCGCACCTGCCGTTCGGCGGCGTGAAGCAGACGGGGAACGGTCACCGCGAAGGTGGCTGGGAGGTATACGACTTCTACACCGAGACGAAGGTCGGTTACGTCGACTATTCCGGGACGCTGCAGCGCGCGCAAATCGATAACTACCTCGGGACGCCGGACTGAGGCCGATGCGGTCACGGGCGTGGCGGCTGACGGCGATTTGGCCGGCGCCGTATGAGGCGCATCCTCGCCTTGCGGGAGTCTGGGAGCCCGGATTAATTGCGCCCATGAGGGCTCCGTGACCGACGGTGCGCTGGCGGGCGTCACTCCGACACCCGGCCAGGCGGCGTTCTCCGAGGAGCGGAGGCAGGTCGCGCTGCATCGCGCGAACCGCCGCGGGTTCCGGTGGCGGATGTTCCGGGACTGGGCGCAATCGTTCGTGATCGCCCTCGCGCTGTTCTTCGTGTTGCGCGCGTTCTTCATCGAAGGGATCCGGATTGCGTCGGGCAGCATGGAGCAGACGCTGCTCGTCGGGGATTTTCTGCTGCTCAATAAGCTCGCTTATGGCGCCGAGGTGCCGTTTACGGCTCACCGCTTGCCCGCACTCGAGCATCCGCAACGCCGTGACGTCATCCTGTTCCGCCCACCGGCCGATCCCCGCACGTACTATATCAAGCGTGTGGTGGGCCTGCCCGGTGATACGGTGGCCATGAAGGACGGCGTGCTGTCGGTGGATGGCGAGCCGCAGGCGGAGCCGTACGTCGTGCACCTGCACCCGTCGAGCGATCAGGTCGATGTCAAATTCCGGTGGCAGCGCCAGTTCCTCGTGCGCTCAGCCGCGGCAGCAGCAAGAAGCTATGATCCGACAAGTAACAACTGGGGACCGCTGGTCGTCCCAGAGAGAAGCTACTTCGTGCTGGGCGACAACCGCGATAACTCGTTCGACAGCCGGCATTGGGGCTTCGTCCCGGCGTCGTCGATCGAAGGCCGGCCGATTTTCGTGTATTACAGCTATGCCCCCGACTCGGCGAGCCGGTTGCCGCAGTTGACGCGGGTGCGGTGGCATCGGATCGGGGAACGAGTCGAGTAGCACGTGGAGAGCACGGGACTCCCGGTACGGAAACCCGCTCACCAAGGAGCAGTTGGCGGAATGGCGGCGGCGAAACACAGGAAGACGGCGTACGAAGAAGGGTCGTTGGACCAATACCTCCGCGATATCAGCGCGTACCCGCTGATCACGCGGGAGGATGAGATCGAGCTGGCGCAGCGGATCCGGGTGAACGATCAGGAAGCCCTGGACAAGCTCGTCCGGTCGAACCTCCGATTCGTCGTGTCGGTCGCCAAGAAATATCAGAACCAGGGTGTCGCCCTGTCTGATCTGATCAACGAGGGCAACCTCGGCCTGATCCGCGCCGCCCACAAGTTCGACGAGACGAAGGGCATCAAGTTCATCTCGTATGCCGTGTGGTGGATCCGGCAGGCAATCCTCCAGGCGCTGGCCGAACAGTCGCGGATCGTCCGGGTGCCGCTCAATCGGGCCGGCACGCTCCACCGGATCGGCAAACGCGCCAGCAGCCTGCTCCAGGAGCTGGGCCGCGAGCCGACGCACGAAGAGATCGCCGAGGGGATGGACATCACGGAGGAAGAGGTCGCGAAGACGATGTCGATCTCGCAGACCCACCTCTCGCTCGACGCGCCGCTGACGCCCGGCGAAGACAACCGCCTGCTGGACTACCTCGCGGACACGATCAATCCGACGCCCGACGAGCAGACCTTCGAGAAGGCGCTGACCGAGACGGTGGAGGAAGCCCTCGCCGGTCTCAAGGAGCGCGAGTCGAAGATCCTCCGGCTGTACTTCGGGCTCGACGGCGAGGAGCCCATGACGCTCGAGCAGATTGGCTCGCTCATGGGGATCACGCGCGAGCGCGTCCGGCAGATCAAGGAAAAGGCGCTCTCCCGCCTCCGGCACGTGAGCCGGGCTCGCGCGTTGGAGTCCTACCTCGGCTGACGCGTGCCCGCCGCGAGCACGTTCGATGTGACCACCGGCGTCGATCTCCAGGAGGTCGACAACGCGGTCAACCAGGCGCAGAAGGAAATCGCCCAGCGCTACGACTTCAAAGGGACGAAGGTGACCCTCGAGTTCACCCGCGCGACGAACACCCTCGTGCTGGTCGCGGACGATGACTTCCGGATGCGCGCGCTCTTCGATGTGCTGCAACAGAAGCTCATCAAACGAGGCGTCTCGGTGAAGAATCTCACGATCGGCGAGATCAAGCCGGCCGGCGGCGACACGGTGCGCCGCGAGATCACCCTCAAGACGGCGCTGGACGGGGACACGGCGAAGAAGGTCGTCGCCGCGATCAAGGATGCGAAGATGAAGAAGGTGCAGGCCTCCATTCAGGGCGAGCAGGTGCGCGTGACGTCGCCGTCCCGTGACGACCTCCAGGACGTGATCGCGCTGCTCCGCGGCCAGGACTTCGGCGTCGAGCTCAAGTTCGGGAACTATCGGTGATCCCCCGGTAGCACTGCGGTCCTCGTACGAATTGGGCTCGTATCGAGCCGGCTCCTATTGAACTGGCTCGCATTGAACTGGCTCGTATTGACCTGGGTCGTGTTGAGCCGGTCTGCGGCCGCGGCTAGCTTATCCCCTGTGGCGCACGTACCGAGTCTTCCGTCAGTGACCGTGGGTGTCGTCACACTGGGATGCGACAAGAACACCGTCGACACTGAGCGCTACCGCGCCGAACTGGCGGCGAACGGCGCGTCCCTGACTCGCGATCTGTCGGCCGCCGACGTCATCATCGTCAACACCTGCGGCTTCATCGACGCGGCAAAGAAGGAATCGATCGACGCCCTGGTGAGTGCGGGCACCTACAAGGAGAGCGGCTCGTGCCGCGCCGTGGTGGCCGTCGGCTGCATGGTGGAGCGCCACCGGGCGGAGCTGGAGGAGGTGCTCCCGGAGGTCGATCTCTTCCTCGGGACGTCGGATGCCGGCCAGTTGGTCTCGTCGCTCGCGGATCGGGGGTGGCTCACCCCGTCGCTCGTCCCGGTCCACCCCGGGATGCGCGTGTATGACGGAGACCTGCCTCACGTCCGCTACCTCAAGATCAGCGAAGGATGCGATCACGGCTGCGCGTTCTGCGCGATTCCCCTGATGCGCGGGCGGCATCGGTCGTTCGCGCTCGCGGATGTCGTGCGCGAAGCCCAGTTGCTGGAGCTGCAGGGCGCTCGCGAGATCAACCTGGTGGCGCAGGACCTGGCGCACTACGGGCGCGACCGGCGTGACGGTACCGGACTGGCCGACGTGCTCGGCGCCCTGGTGGCCGAGACGTCGGTTCCCTGGATCCGGTTGCTGTATCTGTATTCGGCCGGCCTCACCGACCGGACACTCGATCTGCTGGCCCGCGAGCCACGTCTGGTCAAGTACCTCGACATGCCGATCCAGCATGGGTCGGATCCCGTACTGCAGCGGATGCGGCGACCGGAGCGCGCGGCCTCGATCCGCGCGACGGTCGAGCGCGTGCGCCGGGTGATACCCGGCGTCGCGTTGCGCACGACGTGCATTGTCGGGTTCCCCGGCGAGACCGACGACGACTTCCAGCGGCTCCTCGACCTCCTCGAAGAGACGCAATTCGAGCGTGTCGGATTCTTCACCTATTCGGCGCAGGCCGGCACCCGCGCGAACGAGATGGCGGATGATGTCCCCGGCGGCATCAAGTTCGAGCGGCTCGAACGGGCAACCGAGCATCAGCGCCTGATCACCGGCGAACGGTACGAGACGCGCGCCGGCACGCATCGCGCACGCGATCGTCGACCGGCCGGCCGGCCGCGCGGATGCGGACATGCCGTGGGCCAGCGGCGGCGCGCGATCGCGCCTCAGTTGGCAGGCGGACGACATCGACGGCATCACGTATCTGGACCGGCATGACCTCCCGCCGGGAACGATCGCCGAGGTCCGTGTGGATGCGGTCGTGGACGACTACGATTTTCGCGCAACCGTCCGGCGCGTCGTCTCGCCGGCGGTGGCCAGCTCCGTGCTCGCTGGCTCGGGTTCTGAGGCGGGTGCCAGGGGGCGGCGCCAGTTGCCGCTCGCCATGCCCGGCGCCGTGCCTGGTGCCGTGCCTGGTGCCGTGCCTGGTGCCGTGCCTGGTGCCGTGCCTGGTGCCGTGCCCGGGGCCGTGCGTGGCCCCACGCCTGGGCAGACTGCACCGAGTTCCGTCGGGAGTTTCGGGCGGTGACGTCGCTGCCGGCGGTGAGTGGCGGCCGCTCCATCGCCCCCGAGGGGGCTGGCCCCAAATCCGCGGCGATCATGGCGAGGGCACGCGCGCTGTTCCCCGGCGGGGTGAACTCCCCAGTGCGCGCGTACGGAGGGGTTGGGGGGGAGCCGTTCGTCGTGCAGCGTGGCGAAGGCGCCCGGATCTGGGATGCCGATGGCCGGGAATACATCGACTACGTGCTCTCGTGGGGGCCGTTGGTGCTCGGCCACGCCCCGCCAGTCGTCCTCGACGCGCTGCGGGAGACGATGCAGCGGGGAACGAGCTTCGGGATGCCCTCGGAGCTCGAGGTGCAACTCGGCGAGGCCATTCGTGCGCGCATGCCGCACCTGGAAATGCTGAGATTCGTATCCAGCGGCACGGAAGCCACGATGAGTCTCCTCCGGCTGGCCCGTGCGTTCACCGGCCGCGAGCGGGTGCTCAAATTCGATGGGTGCTACCACGGACATGCCGACTCCTTTCTCGTGCGCGCCGGATCCGGTGTCGCCACACTGGGAATCCCCGGCTCGCCAGGGATACCGCGGGAGTTGGCTGCGCTCACCCTCACCGCTCCAGTTCAACGATCTCGGAGCGACCGCCGCGACCGCCCGGCAATTCGCCGGCGAACTGGCCGCGATCATCGTCGAGCCGGTCGTCGGGAACGCCGGCTTCATCGCGCCCGACGAGGATTTTCTCCCCGGCCTGCGCGCGCTGGCCGATGAGACGGGCGCGCTCCTCATCTTCGATGAAGTCATGACCGGTTTCCGGATCGCGTTGGGCGGAGCGCGAGAGCGATTCGGCGTGACGCCTGACCTCACCGCGCTGGGGAAGGTGATCGGCGGAGGGTTGCCGGTCGCGGCCTACGGCGGGAGGCGCGATCTGATGGAGCGCGTCGCACCCAGCGGGCCGGTGTATCAGGCCGGGACGCTGTCGGGCAACCCGCTTGGCGATGGCCGCAGGGCTCGCGACGCTTCGCTCGCTCACCCCTGTGCTGCACGACCGCATTTCCGTCCGCACCGGAGAGTTGGTGGATGGCCTCCGGCGGATCGCCGCGCGACACGGCGTACCGTTTTCGGCGGATCATGCGGGCTCAATGTGGGGATTCAGCTTCCGGGCCCGGCCGCCGCGCTCGTTCGCCGACGCGCAGGAGGCGGACATCGGGCTCTTTCGCCGTGTCTTTCACGCCGCGCGTGCCCGTGGCCTCTCCTTCGCGCCGTCGCCCTACGAGGCGGCGTTCATGTCCGCGGCACACGGTACGCGCGAAGTCGCGGAAACACTCGAACGGTTTGACGACGCCCTGCGCGCGGCCATTGCCGCCTGAAGGACGCGGGCGGCGCGTGCCGGGCGTCCGCACGGGAGACGTCCGCACGGGAGACGTCCGCACGGGAGACGTCCGCGCGTTGGAAGTCCGCACCTGGGATGCCCGAGTGCTGCGGGCCGTCCGGCAACGCCTCGTGGCCCCGCTGGCATTGCTCGCCGTCGCGGCAAGCTGCACGGCCGCGCCGCCGCAGCCGAATCCCTCGCTCCGCCGTTCGGTATCGGGTGGTGACATCGCCGGCCGTGGGCGGCACCAGCCGGGAACGCCGCGGCTCGTGGGCATCGTACTCTCGTCGTCAGCGCCATCAGGTACGCTTTCGGCGACCGGGGAATGGCATCTACGCCGCCGGCGATCGCCTCCTGGTGCGGGGGACCGGGCGCGGCTCGTGGACGATCGCGCGCCGCGGCTCGAAAGTGCGCGTCGCCAGTCGCGACGGACTCGCCGCGACCCGCGAGGGGACGCTGGTAGCCCAGCCGGCCGCGCCCGAAACTTTTCTCACGTGGAATGGAAGGCCGTACCGTGGCACCCTCGAGCTCACCGCGACGTCGAACGGTCTTCTCGTGGTCAACCGGCTGCCGGTCGAGGACTACGTACGCGGCGTCGTCTCGCAGGAGCTTGGCGCGGTCGGTCCGGCGGACAGCGCGGCGGTCCAGGCGCAGGCCGTCGCGGCTCGCAGCTATGCGTACACGAGGCTGAACGACCCGGACATCCCGCCCGGCGGCCGCCGGTACGATCTCGTCGCGACGGTCACCGACCAGGTATACGGCGGCGTGGCAGGGGAGACGGCCGTGGGCAACGCCGCCGTCGCCAGTACGTCGGGCATCGTCATCACCTACGGCGGCCGCGTAGTCAATGCGCCGTATCACGCGTCGTGCGGCGGGACGACGGCTGAGCCGGAAGAGGTCTGGCGGGCGCCGTCGCAACCTTACCTGCAGCGCGTCAGCGACCAGATTCCGGGTACGGACCACTATTACTGCGAAGGCTCGGCCGAGTTCCGGTGGGCTCGCACGTTCACCCGCGCGGAATTGAACGCCGCGCTTGAGCGCAATCTGCGTACCTATGCCGTCTCCGGTGGCGCTGGCCCGAGTGGCGAGGGATACGGCGGAGTGCCTGGCGGCGCGGATGCGTCGGGGCCCATCGGCTCGGTGCGGTCGGTGGCGGTGGACGCGCTGACGCCGTCGGGCCGGGTCGCGTGGATCACCGTCGCGACCGATCGTGCGACGTACCGCGTGCGGGGCAACGACATCCGATTCGTCTTCCGGCTGCCGCGTGGCGAGATTCTCAAGAGTACGTATTTTCTGATCGACGACGAACCAATGCGGGACGGGCGATTGGCGTCGCTCACGCTCCGCGGCCGCGGCAACGGACACGGCGTCGGCATGTGCCAGTGGGGGGCGATCGGCCGCGCCCGCGCGGGACAGGATTTCCAGACGATCCTGGGGACTTACTATCCGGGGACGACACTTGCGCACGAGGACTAGCAGCACCGCCGGCAGGCAGGCTCGGTGGGCGGCGGCCGGGAGCACGTCGTGACCGATCCGGTGCGCGTCGCGCTCCTCGGCGCCGGCGCCATCGCGCAACTCGCGTATCTGCCTGTACTGGGCAAGATGCGGGGCGTCGAGTTGGTCGCGATCTGTGACAGCGACGGCGCCAAGGCTCGCGCGCTGGCGGACCGGCTGGGCATCCCTGACGTCTATACGGACATCGACGACCTGCTCGAATCCGACGAGGCCGATGCACTGGATGCGGTCGTCGTCGCGACGCCCACGCACCTGCACGAGCCCCACGTGTTGAGCGTGCTCGCCCGCAAGAAGCACGTGCTGTGCGAGCGTCCGCTCGCGCTCACGGTGCGCGGTGTCGAGCGGATACTGTCCGCGGCCACCAGAGCCGACCGGAAGGTCGTCGTCGCGAACAACCACCGGTTCCGGAGCGATGTGCAGGCGCTCGACCGGTTTCTGCACGGCGGTGAGCTCGGTCGCGTGCTTGGCATCCGGGCCGGTGCGTATCACACGAGCCGGCCGTCCGAGGGATGGCGGTCACGCCGCGCAGAGGCGGGGGGCGGCGTGTTCCTCGAACATGGATTGCTGCTGCTCGATCTCGCGCTGTGGCTCGCGGATTTCCCCGAGCCCGAGCGCGTGTCCGCCCAGATGGATCGCGGGCGGGGCGCGTCGGCGGTCGAGGACAGCATGCTGGTACATCTGCAGTGCGCTCCGGCGCTGAGCTGCTCCTTCGACATTTCGTGGTCGTACGTGGGCGAGGAGGACCGGTGGTGGTTCGAGGTGCTGGCCGCGCGGGGGAGCGCTCGCTTGTCCCCCCTGCGTGTCGTGAAGTCGCTCAACGGCAAACCAACGGACGTGTCGCCCACCGGAGCAGCGGCGCGCGACAGCGTCTTCATCCAGTCGTATCGCGCCGAGCTGGCACACTTCGTCTCGCTGCTCCGAGGAGAGAGCAAGTACGAAGCGCCCTCCGACCAGGTGGCGGTCACGCGAGTTCTCGAGGCAGTGTACCGATCCGCCGAAGATGGGAAAGAGATCAAGCTCTGACCGGGATGCCGTGACAGGAACCGCCGCCCGGTCTCGCGGATCCCCCGCGGACGCCAGTCCCGGAGAAACGCCCGTCCGGATCCGTAGGGGTTTCTGGCGAAGTCTTCGCCCCTCGGGTTTCGAGTTGGCCGGCGCCATCACGGGAGGCCTGCTCTTTGCCGCGGCGTTTCCGCCTATCCCCGCAGCGCTCTTCATCTTCGTGTGTCTCGTCCCGCTGTCCGTCGGGGTCGCGCGCGCAGCCGACGCCGGAGGACCGGCGTCCGTGGCGGCGCGCCTCGGCGTCTGGTTCGCGGCGGTGGGCTTCGGGCTCGCGCTCTACTGGATCGCGGTGGCGTTGTCGCTCTTTACGCCGCTGGCATTCCTCGCCTATATCGCCACGATCATCGGCATGGCGGCGCTGGTCGCCCTGACTACGACGTCGCTGTTCGTCGCGCGGCGCGTTTCGCGCTGGCCGCTGGCCGTGCTGCTGCCGGCGGCGTGGGTCAGCCTCGAGCTCCTGCTCGCGTATTTCTCCGATCTGGCGTTCCCGTGGTTTCCGCTCGGGCTCGCGTTGGCCCGGCATACGGCATGGGTACAGGCCGCCGACCTGAGCGGGGTCCACGGCTTGAGCGTCTGGATCGCGGCAACGAACGGACTGCTGGCCGATGCGTGGCTGGCCGCGGTGCCCGCCGGCGGATCCGCACACGAATCGGGTGGATGGCGAGCGGCCATTCGGCGACGCGGCGTGATCGTGCCAATCGTGATCCTCGTCGCCATGGCCGCGGCCGTCCGCGGGTATGGTGCGTGGCGTCTCCAGACGGTGGTCCTGCAGCCGCTGGCGCGCATCGGGATCGTCCAGCCGGATATCTCGGAGGACGAGAAGATGCAGCGAGCCATGCAGGGGCGGTTCATCGTGCCGCTGGCCGCTCTGACCCGACAGGAAGAGGCCAGGAATCATCCAGCGCTGATGCTCTGGCCCGAGACGGCGCTCCCCGATTTTCTGACTCATCGCCCGGATTGGGCCGACTCGCTGCGCGCGCTCTCTCGAGACGCATCGACGCCGATCCTGTTCGGCATGCTCGACTTCACCATCACCGGGCCAGGCCCCGACGACTATCAGTATTACAACGCCGCGGCGCTCATCGACAGCGCGGGGCGTCTCGGCACACAGTCTACGTATCACAAGAAGTACCTGGTGCCCATCGTCGAGCGCGTCCCCTTTCTCAACCCGCGGTGGTTTTCGGGCATGCAGTATTTCGGGGGATTCGGGCGAGGAACGTCAGCCCAACCCTTCGTGCTGCCGTTCGGCAAGGTGGGCGTGCTGATCTGCTACGAATCGATCTTCCCGCAGCAGTCGCGGGCGTATCGCCGCGCTGGCGCGGACGTGATCGTCAACCTCACGAACGACGCATGGTTCGGACAGGGTACCGCGCCCTACCAGCACGAATCGCATCTCCGTCTGCGAGCGATCGAGACACGGGTTGGCATCGTCCGTGCCGCCAATACTGGCATCTCGGAATACATCGATCCCCTGGGCCGTGCGTTTGGCGCGCTCCCGCTTTTCGTGGCCGGAACCGCGACCTATGCGGCACAGACGACGGCACTGCGGTCACCCTATGTCGTGATCGGCGATTGGGCGGCCGTTGCGTGCGTGCTCACGATTCTGGGACTCGTCGCGTGGGACATCATCCGCCGCCGCACAAGCGGACGCTGAGCGCCGCCTCCACGCCATCGCGCCGCTCCCTCGCGGGGCTCGCACTCAGACGTCCAGCGTCAAGCCCTCGGCTGCCGCCACGATACGCAGGGAGCCGCCGCGGCGGGCGGCCATCATCCGGCATTCATCGGTTCGGCGGTCTACTTCGTCGTCGGTCCGTTCCGGTTTGTGATGGAACAACACGAGCGTCTCGACCTCGGATTCGAGCGCGAGCTCCACCGCGTCTTCGTAGGTCGAGTGCCCCCACCCGTGGTGATGCGCGTATTCCTCTGCCGTGAACATCGCGTCGTGTACGAGCACGCGCGCGCCGTGGACGAACCGCACGAGGTCGCGGCGCCAGGCGGATCCGGCCGCCGAGGGCCCTGGAGCGCGCAGCTCATTGTCCGAGATGTAGACCAGCCCCCGCCCCGTTCCCTTGGGTGCCGCGGCGCCGTTGCGCGGTGAGCTACCGTTGGCGGCTGCGGCGTGACTGGCGAACCGGAATGCCAGCGCCCCGCCCGGATGCTGTACCGGCATCACGCTGACGTCGTAGTTGCCGGGAGTGCTCTGGCCCTCGGCGAGCTCACGGAACTCGATCGAGGCGGCGAGCTCCTCGAAGGTGACGGGGAATACCACCGGTGACATCTGATCCCGGACCACGCGCCCGATGCTCGACTCCATCGCCTTGGAGCCCCAGATCGTGAACTGGTTGCCGGGGTGAAAGATCGGAGCGAAGAACGGCAACCCCTGAATGTGGTCCCAATGGGCGTGCGTGAGGAAAATGTCGCCGCGAATCGGGGCGCCGTTCGCGCCGTTCATCAGTGAGCGGCCCAGCTCCCGGATGCCGGTCCCCGCATCGAGCACGATGAGCCACCCCTCGGGCGTGCGCAGCTCCAGGCACGGCGTGTTGCCGCCATAGCGCACGGTATCGCGGCCGGGGCTCGGGATCGATCCGCGCGTACCCCAGAAGTGCACGCGGAGCGTCATGGCGGAGAGCTGCTGCGGGTGGTCACAACACAACCTCGCACGCCTGCGCCACCGGCGAAGCGCGTTCGGTCACGACCCCCGTGTGATCGGGATCACAAAGCCGGGATCGGCGCCCCCGCCCGGCGTACCGCCCGTGCGGGCGTGTGCCCGCGCCGACAACCCCGCACGGTCGCGGATCGTGATGCGCCGCCGGTGGACGCTGATCAACCCCGCGTCCTGGAACTCGCGCATCGTCCGGGACACGGTCTCGCGGCTGGCGCCGATCATCTGCGCGATCACCTGATGAGTCAGCGGCTTGTCGATGGTGTCGGTGCCGCCCTCTGCGCCGACGTCCATTAGGAGCTGGGCGATGCGGCCCGGCACGTCGAGCAGCACCAATCCACCGATCTTTCCATCAGCGCGCCGCAGCCGGCGCGAGAGCTCGGCCAGCAACGCCCACGCGACCGCTGGCGTCGCTTCGACCCGCCGGCGGAAATCGTCGCGCCTGAGGACCAGCAGCGTCGAATCTTCCATCGCGATCACATGGGCGGAGCGGGGCTGGTCATCGATCAGCGATAGCTCACCGAAGTGCTCGCTGACGCCGAGGACGCCGAGGATCACCTCTCGCCCGTCTTCGGCCACCAGCACGACCTTGACGCGGCCGGCACGCACGATGAACAAGGAGTCCCCGGGGTCGTCCTCGAAGAGGATGACGCTGCCTTTGGGGTACTGCTTTTCCCGGGTGATCTCGGCGAACCGGCGCAGCTCCTCGGGAGCGATCCGGCTGAGCAGGGGAACGGTGGCCAGGAAATCGGAAGTGTCCATATCAGCCCCGGTTCGCGGTACGGTACCGGGCCGGGTCGGCCCGGCGGGAGCACCGGTGGATGGCCATGGCCAGTATCATATCGCCCCCGGGGACCGTCTGCGCGCCCCGGGACCGGGGTGCCGGTGGCAATGCCCTAGCCTGGCCATGTTATATTCAGAGTTTGCCACAATGTGATAACTGAGAGAGGACCTTTCGATGAAAGCCGATATTCATCCGGACTACGCTACGGCGACGGTTAACTGCGCGTGCGGTAACACGTTCGAGACGCGGTCGACCCAGGCCGAGATCCATACCGACATCTGCTCCGCTTGCCACCCGTTCTTCACGGGCAAGCAGAAGCTCGTCGACACCGCGGGGCGCATCGAGCGCTTCCGGCAGAAGTACGGTAAGCAGGCCTGAGCCTCCGCGATCGCCTCTCGGAGGCGCTCGCCCGGGCGGCTGAGGTCGAGCGCGAGCTTTCGGACCCCAGGACGCTCAAGGATTCGAAGCGGCTCGCGGCCCTTGGCCGGGAGCACCAGCGGTCGCTCAAAGTGGTTGATGCGGCCCGGCGGCTCGAACGGACGGAATCCGAGCTCGCCGGCGCGCAGGAGTTGGCCCACGCCGACGACTCGGAGATGGCGGCCGAGGCGCGTGCCGAAATGGCGAGATTGGCCGAGGTACGCGACAGTATCCTCGCCGAACTCAAGCCCCTCCTCGTCCCCGACGATCCACTCAACGACCGGCCGGCGATCATGGAAATTCGGGCGGGGACCGGTGGCGATGAGGCGGCCTTGTTCGCCGCGGATCTCGAGCGAATGTACACACGCTTCGCGGAGCGCCATCGGTGGCGCCTCGACCTCATGTCCCGGTCGGAAGGATCGCTCGGCGGCATCAAGGAAGCCGTGATGAAAGTGGACGGCCCGGGTGCGTATGGCGCGCTCCGCTGGGAATCCGGCGTGCACCGCGTGCAGCGGGTCCCCGTGACCGAAGCCCAGGGTCGTATCCATACGTCCGCCGCCACCGTCGCGGTGCTGCCGGAGGCCGAGGAAGTCGATGTGACAATCGACGACAAGGACCTCCAGATCGATGTGTTCCGGGCGTCGGGGCCGGGCGGGCAGAGCGTCAATACGACCGACTCGGCCGTGCGCATTACACACAAGCCGACTGGTATCGTGGTCTCGCAGCAGGATCAGAAATCACAGTTGCAGAACAAGCTCAAGGCCATGGAAGTCCTGCGGTCACGGATCCTGGATGCGCGTATCGCGGCGCAGGAGGCCGAGAGGGCCCGCATGCGGCGGACGCAGGTCGGCACCGGAGACCGGTCGGCCAAGATCCGGACGTACAATTTCCCCGACAACCGCGTCACCGATCACCGCATCGGCCTGCAGCGGCACGATCTCCCCCGCGTGCTGGACGGACACATCGACCCGTTCATCGAGGCGCTGCAACTGGCCGACGTCGAAGAGCGACTCGGTGGATGAGCGTCGCCCGGGCTCCCGCGCCGGCGTGATCGCCCGCGCGGGGCGTCGCGCAGCAGGGGTCTCGCGCGCCAGCGGCGCCACCGCGGGAGGCGAGCTCACGATCGGCGCGCTGGTCCATGAACTGGCCTGTACGCTCGGCTCGGGGACCGCGGAGGAAATCCGGCGCGAGGCGCGCGATATCGTGGCGGCAGTGGCGGATGCCCCGCGGCTCTGGCCGGTGACGCACGCCGCCGAGCTCGCGGATCGCCATATCGTTGCGCGCGCACGCACCGCGGCGGAGCGCCGTCGGCGGGGGATGCCATTCGCGTACGCGGTTGGCCGGGCCGCGTTCCGCCATCTCACGCTCGAAGTGGACGAGCGGGTGCTCATCCCCCGGCCGGAGACCGAAGTGCTCGTGGATCTGGTCCTGTCGGCGACGGGCGGCGGCGCCGGACTGGCGATCGATGTCGGAACGGGTTCCGGCGCCATCGCGCTGGCGCTGGCCACGGAGGGCCGGTTCGAACGAGTGGTGGGCACCGACGTCTCTGCTGACGCCCTGGTGGTCGCGGCCGCCAACGCGCGTCGTGTGGCAGGACCCGGGACGGCGCCAACCGAATTCCGCCTCGGTGCCTACCTGGCGCCCGTCCGCGGACTCACGGCGCGGGCGATCGTGTCGAACCCACCCTACATTTCGTACGCCGAGGCACCCTCATTACCGTCCAGCGTTCGCGCATGGGAACCGCCCGTGGCGCTGCTGGCTGGCGATGACGGATTGGCCACGACGGCGGCGATCGTGGCGCAGTCCGCGGCGATCCTGGAGGCGGGCGGAGTGCTCGCGTTCGAGGTGGACAGCCGCCGGGCGGGCGCTTGTGCCGCACTCGTGGCTCGTGACGCACGGTATGCCGGCGTGATGGTCCGGCAGGATCTGACGGGGCGGGACCGGTTCGTCACGGCGACCCGCAGCAACCGGAGTTGAGAGGACATGATCGAAGACAAGGCGATTGAACTCGGCCGGATGATCGGCCAGAGCACCGAATACCAGGCGGTCAAGCGCGCGAACGAAGCGTTGAGCGGCGATCGCGACGCCGTCGCGCTACTGCAGCGGCTCGAACAGCTCCGGGTCGATGCGCAACGGATGATCGAGCGCGGCGAGAATCCGACCGCCGAGATGGAACAGCAACTCGACCAGTTGCTCGGCACGATCCAGAGCAAGCCGATCTATCAGGCCGCGGTGGCGTCGCAGGAGAACTTCGACAAGATCATGGGTCGCGTGAACAACTGGATCCTGGATGGCATCAAGCGCGGTGCCGCCAGCCCGATCATCACGCTCGGATGATCCGCCCGGCGGCGGGACCTCGCGGGCGCATGATCGTCCTCGAAGGGGCGGAAGGCGTGGGCAAAACGACCCAGGCCGGCCACCTCGCAACTGCCCTCCGGGGCGCGGACGCGCCAGTGGTGATCGTGCGCGAACCGGGTGCGACCTGGCTGGGCGAGAAAATCCGGGGGCTGTTGCTGGATGCGCGTGTGGATATCGAGCCGCCTGCCGAGGCGTTCCTCTTTCTGGCCGCGCGCGCGCAATTGATGAGCGACATCCGCGACCATTTGGAGGCTGGCACGACCGTGGTGGCTGACCGATTCTTTCTGTCGACCTACGCGTACCAGATCGCCGGGCGCGGTCTCCCCGCGGATCTGATCCAGTCCGCCAACCAGTTGGCCGTCGCCGGATTCAAGCCTGACCTCACGCTGGTGCTCAACTTTCCCGTACACGAAGGACTCGGCCGCAAGGGGAATGGGGGACGTGGCCCCGACCGGATCGAGCAGGCTAGTGCAGCGTTTCACGAAGCCGTCGCGTCGGCCTTTCAGGAGTTTCTGACGCCGGAGTGGCAGCGCGCACATCCGGAATGTGGTCCGGTGACTGGCGTCGATGCGACCGGCACCGAGGCGGCAGTGGCACGCAAGGTCATCGCGACAGTCACCGAATGGTGGCCGTCGCTCTTCGAGAGCGCGCCGCTCCCGGGCTGATCAGCCCGAGCGTCGCCGGCCGGGAGACGGATGCGGTCACGAGCCGTGGTGGTGGCGGGGATCCTCAGCGCCGCACTGGTGTGTGGTGGGTGGTTTCTCGAGCTGGGCTACCGCGGACGCGCCGCGGTGGGACTGATCGGCGCGATTCCATTCACCGGCAGTGGCGACGGCGGGCGTGTGTTCGCGGAAGTCGTCGAGCACGTGACCCGTGACTACGTGGATTCGGTCGCGCAGGACCAGATCTACCAGAAGGCGATCGACGGCATGTTGCGACAACTCCATGATCCGCACAGCGCATACCTGCCGCCGGACCGCCTTCGCCGGCTGACGGAGAGTACGACCGGATCCTACGTCGGGCTCGGCGTCCAGATCGACATTCGCGATGGCTGGATCACCATCATCGCGGCGGTTCCGGGTTCGCCGGCCGAACGCGCCGGCATTCAAACCGGAGACCGGCTCGTCGAGATCGATGGGCGGCCGACACATGGATGGACGCAGGACGAGGCGTCGGCGGCGCTCCGCGGCGTGCCCGGTACGACGGTGCGGATCGCCGTGCAGCGGCCAGGCGTCGAAACGCCGATCCGCTTCGAAGCGACCCGCCGTGAGATTCACATGCGGGCGGTCCGTCATGCCGAGCTGGTGCGCCCGGCGATCGGGTACGTCGATGCGGTGATCTTCAGCGATTCGACGGCGCGGGAGGTGCGCGGCTCCGTCGACTCGCTGCGCGCGCGCGGCATGCGCACACTGATCCTCGACCTGCGCAACGATCCCGGCGGCCTGCTGACGCAGGGTGTGGCCGTCGCGGATCTGTTCCTCGACAGTGGCCAGGCGGTCGTCAGCATGCGCGGGCGGTCACCGGGAACAACGCGCGACTTCGCCAATGATTCGCGCCAGGCATGGCCTGGCATGGGAGTCATCCTGCTCGTCAATCGCGGAACGGCGAGTGCATCGGAGATCGTCGCCGGGGCTTTGCAGGATCACGATCGCGCACTGATCGTCGGATCGACATCGTACGGGAAGGGCAGTGCGCAGACACTGTTTCACGTCGATGACGCGGCACTCAAGCTCACGACCGCGCTCTGGTACACGCCATCGGGACGCTCCATCAATCGCCGGGGCCCGGGGCAGGGCGGGAGCGACGCGGCGGATGACGATGATGGGGGCGATGAGGGTGACGGCGTGGTGCGCACTGATTCGGCAGCCCCACCCACGACGTTTCATACCGACGCCGGGCGCGTCGTCTACGGCGGTGGCGGGATCACGCCAGACCTCGTGGCCGGCGATTCGGCCGTTCCGGCCGCCGACGCCGCCCTGCAGCGTGCCCTTGGTACGCAATGGCCCCTCTTCCGGGACGCGTTGACGGGGTACGCGCTGTCGCTCAGAGCGTCGCACTCGGCGGCGCCATCCGGTTCGCCGACACCCGCGATGCGTGAGGCGCTGTGGCAGCAGATGCGGCAGCGCGGCATCCATCTCGGCCGCGCGACATTCGACCGCCTCGCGCCGGCGGTCGATCGCTGGTTGACCCAGGAAATCGAGCGCTACGTGTCTGGACCCCAAGCGGCATTTCGCACGAGGCTGAATGCGGACCCCGTCGTGCGCGCCGCCCTGGATGCGGCATCGCACGCCACATCGGCACGCGACCTCGTGATCCATTCGGGGGCGCCGCCCGCGGCGCTTGGCGTGGCGCCGCCCGGCGGGACGCCGGCACGCTGACCGTCTTCATCCTGGGGGCCGGGCGGGCCGGACGAGGGCTCGCGGCGGCGATGAGCGCGGCCGGCATTCCCGTGGCCGGGCTTCACGGGCGGCGCGCGGCACTCGCAGTACCGGCGGAGGGCCTGCCCGCTGTGACGGCCGGACCTTTACCCTCGGAGCTGGCGACGGCCGCCGTCGTGCTCGTCGCGGTGCGGGATGAGCAACTCACGGCGGCCCTGGCTGAGCTCAGCGCGGCGGTGCTCGCCCCTGGTGCCGTCGTGCTCCACGCGAGCGGTAGCCTCGATCCCCGTGCGGCACTCGATCGCCTGCGGGCGGCCGGCCATCCGGCGGGCACTTTTCATCCCCTGATCCCGCTCGCTGATCCGTCGCGGGCGCCCGCTCTCGTGCGCGGCGGCTGGATCGGAGTCGATGGTGATGCGGCGGCCGTGCGGGCCGCTGAGTCGCTGGCCGAGCCAATGGGCGCGCGGCTGCTCACGATTCCGGTGGCCGGGCGGGCGGCGTACCACGCGGCCGCGGTCATCGCTTCGAACTTTCCGACCATCCTGGCAGCCCTCGCGTCGCGGCTCATGCAGCAATCCGGCGTCGAGCCCGCGGCAGCTTGGGATGCCGTGCGTCACCTGATGGTGGCGGCGACGGCGAATCTGGTGGCCAACCCGCCGCACGCCGCCCTGGTCGGACCGGTCAGCCGCGGTGACGCCGAGACCATCGAACGGCATCTCGGTGTGCTGCGGAGCGATCCGGATCTGTTGGCGGTGTACGTGGCGCTGTCGCGTGCCGCGTTGCCGCTGGCGGTGGAGCAGGGAATCGATCCGGCCGCACTGGCGCGAATCCGCGCGTTGCTCGAGGTCAGCCCTTCCCGCTGAGCATCGAGCTCTGATCGACGACTTTCACTCCGGCTGGCGGAGTGAAGGTAAAGGCGGCATGGTCGACGGGAACGTTGAACGCGACCTTGATGAGCCGGACGCGCCGGACGGTTCCACTCTGGTCGGTGACCTCGAACTGCCGCACTACACCATCCGCGTCATCGACCCACAGCTCGGCCTTGCTGAACTGCGCAGTCCCGCGCGGTACGAGAACGATCGCACGTGTCCGCGCACCGGCGACGGTGTCGGTCCCCGCATCGGTGACGGCGTAGCGGTCCAGCATCGGCTTCGTGAGAAACTGGGCGATGAAATCGACACCGACCGGCCCGTTGCCCGACGATTCGTCGCTCACCGGCATCCGCATCACCTGGCCGGGTGTGGCGCTCGGGACATACACCCAGACCCACTTGCCGTCGGCGACGATGCGATCGCCGTCCGGATCGGTGAAGCGAATAGCGAGATGGGACGGGCGCTGCTGGAGGAACTCGCCCCGCGCCGTGACGGTCGTCCCCGTCAGGGGATTGGTGAGGCTCTGCTCGAATGAGCCGCGCGCGGTCGATACCCGCGAATACACGTCGACTGCACGATTCAGCGTGGCGTTCGCATCGTGCTGTGCTCGCACCGGGAGCGCAACGGACGCCATCGCCAGCGCGACGCCCATGATCGCCCAGGGCGCTCGTATCCCAGCGAGTGGCATCTGGAGGCCTACCCTACGGTCACGACGGGAGTTCCCACGAGCCGCGGCGGGTGCACCACGCCGCGACCAATTGCCGCGGCGATCGGCCGCAGCTCGCTCACCAGCTCGGCGAACTGGTCCGGGTAGAGCGATTGCGCGCCATCCGACAGGGCCCGGTCGGGCGCGGGATGGACCTCGACCAGGATGCCGTCGGCGCCCGCGGCGACCGCGGCGCGCGCCATTGGCGTCACCTTGTCGCGAAGCCCGGTGCCATGACTCGGGTCGGCGATGATCGGAAGGTGCGACAGATTGTGCACGATCGGGATGGCGGTCAGGTCGAACATGTTGCGGACGGCCGGATCGAAGCTTCGGACTCCGCGCTCGCACAGGATAACCTGGTCGTTTCCCTCGGCCAGCACGTACTCGGCGCTCAGGAGCAGATCGTTGATCGTCGCCGCCATGCCGCGCTTGAGAAGAACCGGCTTGCCGATCCGTCCGACGACGCGCAGGAGCGAGTAGTTCTGCATGTTGCGCGCGCCGATCTGGATGCAATCCGCGATCTCCGCCACGAGATGCGCGCCGTGCTCGTCCATCGCCTCGGTGACGATCGGCAGGCCGGTCTCGCGGCGTGCGATCGCCAGCAGCTCCAGGCCGCGCCGTCCCAGTCCCTGAAACGAATACGGCGAGCTGCGTGGCTTGAACGCACCGCCGCGCAGCGCCGTCGCGCCGGCCGCCCGCACCGCCCGCGCGGCCGCCACGATCTGCTCCTCGCTCTCGACCGAGCAGGGTCCGGCGATGACGGCGACGTCCGTCACCGCCCACGGTCACGCCGGGCGCGATGGTGACGACCGTATTCTCAGGTCTCCACTCGCGAGAGACCTGCTTGTACGGCTGCGTGACGTGGATGACCTGCGCGACGCCGGGGAGCGCCTCGATGCGCGACGCGTCCACCCGGCCATCGTTGCCGACCAGACCCGACGGCAGTCCGCTGCGCGCCGGGCATCGGACGCGCCTCGTAGCCCATCTCCTCGATGGTGCGGACGACGCGGTCGATCTCCGAGGCCGTCGCCCCGTGACGCATGACGACGAGCATTACGCCTCCTGGAGCGCCGGCTCGGCTGGCGTCTCCCGGTGTTCCTCGGGTGCCGAGAGGCCTGGTCCCGCATCACGCAGCCGGACACTGACCACCGATGAAACTCCCGGCTCCTGCATCGTCACACCATACACGGCATCGGCCGCCTCGGTGGTCGTCCGGGGGTTGTGGGTGATGACGATGAACTGCGTCTTGGATTTGAACTCGTTGAGCATACGCACGAACCGGCCGATGTTCTGATCGTCCAGCGGTGCGTCGACCTCATCGAGCAGGCAGAACGGGCTGGGTTTGGTCAGGAAGATACCGAACAGTAGCGACAGGGCGACGAGTGCGCGCTCGCCGCTGGACAGCAGGTGAATGCGCTGCGTGCGCTTGCCGCGCGGGGAGGCGTGAATCTCGATGTCGCATTCGAGAGGGGCATCCGGATTCTCCAGCCGGAGATCGCAGTCACCGCCCCCGAACAGGGTCATGAAGATCCGCCGGAAGTTCTCGCGCACGTGAGCGAAGGTCGCCAGAAACAGCTCGCGAGCCGTGTCATCGATCTCGCGAATCGCTTGTTGCAAGGACGCTCGCCCGGCAGCCAGGTCGGCCCGCTGGGTGCTCAGGAACTCGAGCCGCTTCACTTCTTCGTCGTGCTCTTCGACGGCCAGCGCATTGACCGGACCAAGTGCGGCAAACTGCTCGCGCAGTTCCGCGGCCTCGGCTCGCAGCAGCTCATCCTCATCACCGAGCGGGACCAGCTCGGCGATCAGCGCATCCCACGGCCGGCGCCACTCAGTCTCCGCTCGCTCGCGCAGCGCCTGGTTGCGGCCCGCGACCTCCGTCCGGCGGAGTTGTGCGCGGTGCAGCTCCTCCGCCAGCGCCGCCCCATCGCGATGGGCGGTATCCAGCGCTTGCTCGGCGCCCAGGAGGTCGGTGTCCGCCGCCGCGACCGCGCTCTCGGCTGCCGCCAGGCGGGCATCGGCGTCGGTGATGGTCGCCTGCCGCGCCGCGACCTGCGCGCGCCAAGTCGCCAGCTTGCCGGTGAGATCTCCGTCGGCGTTCGACAGGGATGCCAGCTCCGAGCGCAATGACTCGATCCGCTCGGATGCCGACGCGTATTCCTCCCCGAGCCGGCGGGCGCGATCGGCCGCCATTTGGCCGCGCGCTTCCGCCCGCGCAACTGCCACCTGTGCCGCGGCCCGCGCGTCGCGCATTGCTTCGTGCTGCCGCTCCGCGGCCGCGAGCGCGAGCCGAGCGGCTTCGGCCGAACGCTGGTGATCGGCCTGCTGGCCCTCCGTCTGCGTCCGATCGGCGGCCAGCGCCGATACGCGAGTCGCCAATCCCGACGCGCGAGCCGCCAGACGGTCCTGCAGCTCCTCGGCCTGGCGCGTGTCCCGCAGAATTCGGTCGACTTCCCGGCGGCACTCGGCGAGATACTCATTCGCACGCCGCCCGGCCTGGTCGGCGCGCGTCGCGTCCTCGGCAGCCGTCGTGGCCTGCGACTCGGCCTCAGCCAGCGCCGCACCGGCCGCCACGGCGGCAGCGGTTGCGGCATCCCGCGCGGTCGCCGCCACCGTGCGGTTGGCGCGCAGGGCCGTGAGCTCCGCGCGCCGCTGCAACGGCCCGCTTCCGGGCGTCACGCCAGGCAGCCAGATGGCGCCCCACGCGTCCTCGAACGCCGTGCCGGATCCGAGATCGCGAACGCGTCCGAGCAAGGCGCGCGCCCAGCGCCGGACCGTGTCGGCCGACGCCACGCGGCTCGCGAGCGACGGGCCGTCGTCGTCGCCCGCCGGCATTTCCAGCGACGCCGTAGCGTCCAGCGGCAGCAGGCACAGCGGTCCCGGATTATTCGTCGCGTGCCAGCGGCGCACGGCGTCGGCGACTCCGCGGTCACGCACTACCACCGCATGGACCGTCGCTCCAAGGAACCGCTCGACCACGGCCGCGTCGGCCGCGCCAGCGGTGAGGTAGTCGCTCAGCGGCCCGAGCACGGCTCCGTCGCCGAACTCGGCGCGCCCGGCCAGCAGTCGCGCAGCGGCCGGTGCCAGGCCGACGCGCTCACGCTCGAGTTGCTCGAGCGCCGTGAGATTCGCCTCGAGCGTCGTGAACGCGGCCTCGGCCTGCGCCGCGGCCCGGTGCGCTTCGACTTCCGCTTCGCGCGCCCGGGACGCCTCGCGCTGCAACTCCTCGGCGTGTGTCCGCCGCTGGGCCCCTTCGGTGTCGGCCACGAGGGCGTCGGCAGCGGCTGCGGTCGCCGTCCGGCGTGCACTCGCTTCGCGGTCCGCCAGCACGGTCCGTTCCGCCGCGAGACTCCGGATGCGTTCCGCTACTTCCGCATGCTCGCGCTCGGCGGACTGCCGCTCGAGCTCGAGGTGGGCGGCCGCGTCGCGGTGTTCCCGGACGTCGGTGTCGGAGCGCTCGGCGGCCTCGCGTGCGGTCACGACTGCGGCGCGCGCGTGGTCTTCACGCGCCACGCTGGCCTCCAGTTCCGACGTCGCCTCGAGGAGGGCTGTCTCGGACTGGCGCTGGTCGTCGGCCGCGACATCGCGCTCCGCCGACACCCGGACACCCAGCGTCTCGCCCTCGCGCCGCTCGTCCTCCGCACGCTGGCGACGCGTGCGGGAGTTGCGCATGCGCTCCTCGGCGACCGCGATCTCGCCACGCAGGGCAGCCATCTCCTGATGCTGCGTGGCAACCAGTCGCGCCAGATCGTTGCGGCGGGTCTCCGCGGTCGCCCGCTCGCGGTGGGCCGCCTCCCGCCGCCGCTCGGACTCCGTTGCGGCCTCCTGGCTCGCCGGGATGCGCGTGCTCAGATCGGCGATGGCCGCCTCCAGCCCCGTCAACTCTTCACGTGCCGCATCGAGCTCCCGGGCAGCAAGCGTCAACTCGACGACGAAGCGCCGCGCGCTCAACTCGACGTGTCGCTCGGCGCGCCGCCGCTGGCGGGCGAGCGAGCGCACCTGGGTCTGCACCTCACCCAGGAGGTCATCCAGGCGAGCCAGGTCGAACGACGTCTCCTCGAGGCGGCGCTCGGTCGTCCGCCGGCGATCGCGATAGAGGCCGACGCCGGCCGCCTCCTCGAACAGCTCGCGCCGGTCGTCCGGACGATCGGACAACAGGGCGTCGATCATCTCGGCTTTCGATGACCACCCCCGCATCGGCGCCCAGTCCGGTGCCGCGCAGGAGGTCGTGAATGTCACGCAGCCGGCAGGGCGAGCGGTTGAGCAGATAGTCGCTCTCGCCCGACCGGCTCAGGCGGCGCGAGACCACGACCTCGCGGTACGCGACCGGCAACGCGCCATCGTCGTTCTCGAAATGAAGCGAGACTTCTGCGACGCTCACGGGCCGGCGCGCGGATGATCCCTGAAAGATCACCTCGTCCATTTTCGCGCCGCGCAGGGCCCGCGCGCGCTGCTCGCCCAGCACCCATTGCACGGCGTCGGAGACATTCGACTTGCCGCAGCCGTTCGGCCCGACGATGGCGGTCACGCCTGGCTCGAAGACCAGCGTCGTCGCGTCGGCGAAGCTCTTGAATCCGTGCAGCTCGAGTTTCGTCAGTCGCATAGTCTGGGGTGTGGGGGCACGCTACGGGGCGCGGCCAGTGCGATAGGCGACGACCGGCGCGAGTCCGATGGCGCGCAGCGAGGTAGCGAGTGGCGCGGCCTGATCGGCCGAGTCGAACGCGCCCGCGTACACTCTGCCGCCGCCGGCGGGTGTGACCAGTACATAGGCGGGCACACCGCGTTGGACCAGCGATGCCGCCAGATGCCGCGCCGAGTCGGTCGGCAGGCCACCCGCGAGCAGCAGCCCGAACGGCGCGTGCACCACGATGCTCGGTGCGAATCCCGATTGGAACGGCCAGTGCGCCACGACGGTGTCGAGCGGCGCCATCGTGTGCTCGGCTCCCACCATGAGCGCGAACACGGGTGTCGTGCCCCGCTTGGTGCCGGCCGACTCATTGGCACGTACGATCGGCGTGATCGTCGCGGCCGGGTGGCCGGGTTTGAGCTTGCGCAGTGCCCGCAACGCTTCGACGAACGTCGGGTAGGTCGCGACTCGCACCGCGTAGGTCGCCCCATTGGCGGAATCGATCAGTGAGCTTCCCGGCGCGGAGTCGGCCGCGGCCGCCGCGGCGGCCGCGTTCACTTCCGATGCGCCTTCAGCGGCGGCCGTACTGTCCGCGCCGAGTTGGGCACTCGATGTCTCGGTATCGGCCCGGTTCGGGTTGCGACCCGCGGCGGTGTTCGTGCGGCGGGCGCCTCCGTCCAACCCCTGACGGTGCATCACACCCCACCCGAAAGCGACGAGCACGATCGCCGCTATGGCCGTCACGGTACCGATCAGTGATCGGCGCGAGAAGTCGAATCGTGGCCGCGGCGTCGCGGCGAGTACCGGGCGTCGCGCCGGTCTCGGCTTGGCCGCTGGCGGTGCGACCGTCTCGGCCTTCTCATTGCCCGGTGTCGTCGCTGCCGCCAGCACCGCCTCGAGCACCTCGTGGAGGCGTGACGGTGCGGCGATCACGCAATCGACGCGATCGGTCAGCGACCCCATGGCCGGTGTGCTGCTCAGAATGGCGAACACGATCAACTCGCCGCGCGCGCGCACCTGGTCGATCAGCTGCGTCCAGCGGGGGCTTGGCAGTACGGTGGCGAAGGGGATCGGCTCAGTGCCAGATGGGATGATGCTGACGTTCGGATGCACCGTCGTGTGGCGCGCGATCACGCCGAACGACACGCCGAACGCGAACGCGTCAGAGACGCCATGTGGGTCGTCGGTCGCGACAACGGCGCGCAGCGGCGGTGCATTGCCGATCAGGTCGACGATCATCACGCGCCGGTGGCGTGCCTCGGCGCGCGCCAGATCGAGTGCCGCGGCTCCCGTCGAGACGGGCTCGCTCCCCACTACGGCCACAGCCGTCAATCCGATCGCGGCAGTCACGTCACGGTGCTCCGGCGTAGATCCACGGGTTGGCCTGCTTGGATGCGCGGCTCGCGGCCTCCGCGTCTGCCCGGCTGTTGAAGGGGCCGAGCACAACGAGGTACACCGTCGCGGCGCCACGCGGCGCCGCCACAACATGCGCTGAATGGCCGTCGACGGTAATACGTGCCGCCCGAGCCTGTGCGGAATCCCGGTCGAGGAGCGCGGCGAATTGAACCGTGAAACCCGAGGGGGCGGCGGTCGCGATCCGGCCCTGGGCGCTGTCCACCACCGGGCGGGCGACCGGCGGAGTAGCGGCCGTGACTGGCGCATGGGCCGCGCTGTCGGCCTGGCTGCGGCGAATCGCCGCCAGGATCGAGTCCCCGGTGTCCGCCGGAGTCGCCCCAGGGAAGGTCACCGGCTGGTCCAGGCCCGGGGCGCGGGGCCGAAACCCGTTCCACCGGAGCGGGATCCAATACTCGCGGCCGCCGCCGGGCACCGCTCGCTGCAGATGCAGCGACTGGATGTCGAGCAACTGGGCGTCCGCGCCCACGGAGACGACGAGCGAGCCATCCGCGGTCACGAACGGCAGGTCGGCAGTCCACACGGTCCGCACCGGTCCGATCACGCGGCCCGTCCCGACGGCAACGACCCACGCCGTATCCGCTCCGTGCACCGGACGCACCAGCAGCACGCGGCCCAGCGGGTCCATTCGCAGGTCGGCGGCTGGACCCGGCAGGGTCACGGACGCGTCGTCGTTGTCACTGTACCGGTCGACGACCTGCAGCGTCGGCGCCGAGTCCAGCGCCACGAACACGCGGTCCCCGCTTGGCGTCGGCGCCACGGCCCGGACCCGTCGCGGAAAATGACGCAAGCGCACGAGCTGGAGGTCCCGTGTGCGCACCGTCTGGAGATCGGAGTCGGATGCGAAGTACGCGCGATCGCCGACGGTCGCGTGGACGAGATGCTCCGAACGGGGGAGGACGGCGCTGTCGAGCAACGCGGTCGCCGGCGGATGGACGCGCCAGACTTTCGTCGCCGTCGCATTCTCCGCGACGATGAGCAGACTGCCGTCCGGCTGCGGTGCGACATTGCGGACGGGCTCCGGCATGTGGAGCGTCCATGGTGCCGCGTCGGTCGGCGTCAGCCGTGTGACAAGCCCCGCCGCCGAAACGCCGTAGACCGCTGCGCCATTGGCCGAGCGCAGGGCGGTGAGCTTGACCGTGGGCGGCGGGGTGACGTTGCCGGTGCGGAACTCGATCCGGCGCGGTGCACCGCGCGCGTCCACGACGACGGCGGTCCCCGCATCTTCGTCGAACGCGAGGAAGCGAGCGATCGCGGGGGCTTTCACATCCGAGGTCCACACCGCGGAGTCGAGGTGCTGCATGTCGAACACACGCGCGACGCCACCGTTCCGGGGAACGCGCAAGACGATGGCTTCGGGTCCCGCCGGTGCGGCCGGCCTCGCGGGCAAGGCCGAGTGCGGGGCGGGCGCGGGCTTGCGCTCGTCGCTGCCGCCGCACGCCACGAGCGCAAGCACCACCGCCGCTCTCAGAGGTGTTCGCACCACGGCAATCTATCGTGCTGGCGGCGTCGTGCTATCCCACCACCGCGGCGCCAACCGGCATGACCTCGGCATCGCCCCACAGTCGTTCGAGCTGATAGAACGCACGCAGCGCCGGGTGGAAGATGTGGACCACGAAATCGACATAGTCGAGCAGCACCCAGCGGCCCTGCGCGAGGCCCTCGACGTGATACACGGTGATACCGTCCTTCTTCAGCTCCGCGACAACGTGCTCCGCCAGCCCGCGGACGTGGGTGTCGGAGGTGCCGCTGGCGATGACGAAGTAGTCGGTCATGTCCGTCAGCGGCTTCAGATTCAATAGCAGGACGTCATTCGCCTTTCGATCTACACAGAGCGCGGCGGCGCGCTGAACAGCCGCGGCGACATTGGTTGTCGGGGAACGTCGGGGCATGCGGCTCCGGTCCAGGTCAGGCGACGGGTCGATTCCGGTCTTACCGGAACGACTCGCCACTAGGCCTTGATGACCCAGACTTTGATTTCGGGTTTGACGTCCGCGTGCAGCCGGATCGGGACGCGGTAGACGCCCAGCGTGCGAATGGGCTCGTGCAGATCCACCTGCCGCTTCTCGATCGTGAAGCCCTGTTCCGCGAGCTGGTGGGCGATGTCGGTCGAAGTGACCGATCCGAACAGCTTGCCTTCATCGCCGACGCGTGCCGAGAACGTCAGCGACACCTGTTCGAGCCGGGCAGCGAGGCCCTCCGCTGCGGTACGCCGCGTGGCTTCCGCCGCCTCGAGGCGCTGGCGCTCCTGCTGGATGCGCTTCTTGTTGCCGGGTGTCGCCGCATAGGCAAGGCCACGCGGGACGAGATAATTGCGCCCGTACCCCGGCGCCACGTTCACGATGTCCCCAGGATGCCCGAGGTTGTCGACTGCCGCGCGGAGAATGACTTCCATTATGCTCTGCTCCAAATGGACGTGTTCGCGGGCCGATGCTGGCGTCCCGCGGCCTGCCGGGACCGATGCGGTTCCCGTCCGATAGTCAATTTACGTCGTCGGCCGGGGCGTCGCGCCCCCGGGCCGATGGCGCCAATCCATCCACGTGTCTCCCAGCCCGACCAGCGCCAGGCCCAATACGGCCGGGGCCGACAGTATCGCCGCAATGATGGCCAGCGTCGTGAGCGCGAGCGGGCCGGCGCTGGCCGCCTCGAGATACCACGCCAGCACGCCCAATCCGCGGACCGCGTAGAGTGTGCCGAAGAACAACAACAGGTTCATGCCCGTGACGTGCCACGCCGGCGGAACGGGAAGAATGACCAGCATGATTCCGGCAATGAGTCCCCAGACCAGGTGGTCGCTGAAGGTGAAGTCGCGGAGGGCCGTGAGTTGTTCGCCAAGCCGGGTCCGGCTGATCCGGTGGTACAGCCCCCAGCACAGCGCGAGTGCGGCCAGCGATTCGAGTCCGAGGAGGGCGGGGAAATAGGGGACCGCATCACCAGGCAGCGCGGCGACCACACTGTCTGCCGTTTGCACGGCAGCGTCGAGCGATGTGCCCGCACCCGTTGCTCGCCACTGCTGCCATTCCGGCGACTGCTCGCTCGCGCGCATCCAGACCAGCGCCGAGTTGGGCCGTGCCTCAGCGTCGGAGCGAGCGGCACCCGCGCTGGATCGAAGGCCCCCTGGGGTCACCGCGGCCAGCATGCCGGCGATCGACACCGACATGGCGAGTGCCGTCAGCGCCCGCGGGAAAAACGGCGTCGTGGGCGGACTCGTCTCGCAGACGAGCCCGAACGCTCCGGCGAGGAGCACGGCCCACCCGCGCTCGAGACTCGCGTACGCCGGATGGACGACCGGTGTGCTCGCCAGCACCACCGCGGCGAGCGCGACCCACAACACCGCGAGCCAGCCGCGGCCGCCGCCGCCCCAGCCGACCACCGTGCAGATCGCGAGCGTGACCACCACCATCCACGACGTGTCTCGCAACGGCGCGACCGACTGAACGATCGGTGTTGCGGGCACGAGCAGGAACGCTGCCAGAACCATCAGCAGGAGTGCCCAGCGGCCGGGCCGCGCGGCGTCGGCCGCCATTGATGAGTACCGGCCAGCGCCGCTAGGCCGTGTGTCCCTTGACGTAGGGGATCAGCGCGAGATAGCGCGCCCGCTTGATCGCGGTCGCCAACTGGCGCTGATGACGCGCGCAGGTGCCACTCAGCCGGCTGGGCAGGATCTTGCCGTGATCGGTGATGAATCGGCCCAGCGTGCGGTCGTCCTTGTAGTCGATGAACCGGACGCGCATTTCGCAGAACGGGCAGGACTTCTGTGGGCGGCGCATCGGTTATTCCTCATCGTCGTCATCGTCGTCTCGCCGGCGAGTCGCCACGAGGTCTTCCTCGGACATCGGCGGTGCTCCGACTTCGTGCTCGTGGAGCGCGATCAGATACCGGACGACGCCGTCATCGAGCTTGAGCGCGCGCTCGAACTCGGGAAGGACCGGGGGTTCGGCCGAGAAACGCGCGATGACGTAGTAGCCGGTGTCGCGGGGGCCGATCGTGTAGGCGAGCTGGCGGCGGCCCCAGAGATCGACCTTCAGGTCGGCGGGCGCGGTGCCTCCTGCGCCGAGCATGGCGTGGAAGCGGGTGAGCTTGTCGGCGATGGCGGTGTCCTCGAGTGTAGAGTCGAAGATGTACACCACCTCGTACGGACGTGGCATTGGCAATCCTCCCCTGTGGTCTCAAGCCGCCCCCACGAGTTGCCGTCCGCGGAGGAGGGTATAAGTCAGTTGTCCCGTCGTGAAGCTAACGGCCCGCGATGCCCGCGGCAACGCGCCCGAGGAGACCCGAGCGAACCGCCGCTGGCCGGTGCCGGGTCACACGTTGAACCGGAACAGCATCACGTCGCCGTCCTGCACCACGTACTCCTTGCCCTCCGACCGAACCACCCCGCGTTCGCGCGCGCCCTTCCAGCCGCCATTGGCCACGAAATCGCGATAGGCGACGGTCTCGGCGCGGATGAACCCGCGCTCGAAATCCGTGTGAATCACGCCGGCCGCCTTGGCGCCGTGTCGCCGCGATGGATCGGTCCACGCGCGCACCTCCTGCTCGCCGGCCGTGAAGTACGTCTGGAGCCCGAGCAGATGGTAGCCGGCGTGGATCAGCCGGTCGAGTCCCGCTGACTCGAGTCCGAGCGACGCGAGGAAGTCGGCGCGATCGTCGGGCGGCAGCTCGGCGAGCTCGGCTTCGATCTTGGCGGAGAAGGGCACGATCTCCGCCTCGCTCGCCCGCTGGCGCGAGCGCCGCGCGCAACGCCTGCAGATGCGGCCCCTCGGCGCCCGTCAGCTCGGCGTCGGTGACGTTGGCGGCGTAGAGACACCGGCTTGACCGTCAGCAGCGAGAGCGGTGCGAGCACGGCACGATCGTCGCGCGTCGAGACGACGCCGCCGCAGCCGCGTGGCCGGCCGACAGCGCGCGTGCGCGGCCTCCAGCGCCGGCAGCTCGGCCAGCGCGTCCTTGTCGTTCGTCTTGGCGGCCCGGCGGACGCGATCGAGGCGCTTCTCGACGGTCGCCAGATCGGACAGCGCCAGCTCGAGCTCGATCACCTCGCGGTCGCGCACCGGATCGACCGCGCCCATGACGTGCGTGACGTCCGGATCCTCGAAGCACCGGACCACGTGCACGATCGCGTCGGTCTCGCGGATGTTGGCCAGAAACTTGTTGCCCAGCCCCTCGCCCTCGGCCGCGCCCTGGACGAGACCGGCGATGTCCACGAACTGCACGACCGCCGGCACGACCTGCTTGGGCTGACACGATCGCCGCCAGTTGCGCCAGACGCGCATCGGGCACCTCGACCATGCCGACGTTGGGCTCGACGGTGCAGAACGGATAGTTGGCCGCGTCCGCGTGGGCGGCGGTGAGCGCGTTGAACAGCGTGGACTTGCCGACGTTGGGCAGTCCGACGATGCCGAGGGTCAGCACGGCTCGTCGCGGGCGTTGAAGGTGTTCATGGCGGCTCCGATCCCCTCGCGCACGGCCAGCGCGATCGCGTCGGTCACGATGCGGCAGGCGCTCCAGGATGCACGCGCGCTCGGCCACCCCGAACGGTGTCGAGCACGAAATCCGACAGTGACCCCTGCCGGCGCCGCGCATCGCGCGGCTCGATCCCGATGCGGAGACGCGCATAGTCGCGCGACTGCAGCGCGCCCTCGATGCTCTTGAGCCCATTGTGTCCGCCGCGCTGCCGGATGCGCGGATGCGAAACCGGCCCAACGGCAGCGCCACATCGTCGACCACGACCAGCAGGTCGGACGCCGGCTCCACGACCGGGCGCCGCAGGTACGGCCTGAGCGCGGCGCCGCTCAGGTTCATGTACGTCTGCGGTTTGACGAGACGGATCGTGACCGTTCCCACGAGGCCGGACGCCACGAGCGCGTCACCGTCGCGCTTCCACGCGCCGAAATCGCCATACGCTCGGCCAGATGGTCCAGAACCCACCACCCGACGTTGTGGCGGGTCAGCGCGTATTCCCGTCCGGGATTGCCGAGGCCGAGGATGACTTTCACGACAGGTCCGGACGAGTCCCGCACGGGCCCGCGGGGGCATGCGCCGCCGCCCGCGGGCCCCGGCGGCTACTTGCTCTCCTCCTCGGTCTCCTCGTCCGTCTTGGCCTTGCGAATCACCTCGGGCTCGGCCGCGCCTTCGACGCCGGCCTCGGCCGCCGGAGCCGCCACCGTCTCGATCACCGCACGCGGCGCCGCGCACACGCAGACCGTCGTGTCCATGTCGATCAGCGACTCGACGCCGGCGGGCAGCATGAGGTCCCGACACGTGGATCGACTGGCCGATCACCACGTCGAGACGTCCACATCGATGTGGTTCGGCATGTTCGACCGGATCGACTTCGATTTCGAGATCACGCAGCGATCTGGTCGAGCACGCCGCCATCGACGCGCACGCCGGCCGCCGTGCCCGACGAGCACGATCGGGATGCGACCGTCACCTTCTCGCCGGCCACGAGCTCCTGGAAATCGACGTGCAGGACCTGCCGCGCTTGAACGGGTGGCGCTGGATCTCGCGGATCAGCGTCCGCGACGACTGTGCCGTCGATGATCAGCTCCACGACCGTGTTTTCGGCCGAGATGTGCTCGAGCAGGCGATCCAGCTCACGGGTGTCGAGCGCCAGAGACTGCGGCGGCCCGCGCGTGGCCGTAGACGACGCCGGGAACGCGGCCGCTGCGGCGCAGCTTCGGGCGGCGCCCTTGCCGGTCGTCGGTCCGCGTGGTCGCGGCGAGTTGTGCTGATGGCCATGATGAAGACTCGGTGTTCGGATCAGGACACCGCGGCGCGACGGTGCGCGGCGGCAGCCGGAAATCTCGCTCGGGAATCTCGCTACAGCCCTTAATTATAGCGGATCAGGCGCTCGTCGAGTAGCCAGACGCATCCCTAGTCGTGGCCCGGCCGGCGGGCGGGCGGGGTCTGGCGCCCGGTCGGCCCCGAGGCGGCCGGACTGCTACTCGAACAACGAGCTGACCGACTGCTCGCTATGGGTGTAGCGGATCGCCTTGGACAGCAACTCGCCGACCGACAGCACCTTGCAGGTGCGGGAATCGGCGCTCCGGCGGGATGGCGATCGTGTCGGTGACCGTCACCTCCGCGATCGGCGGCGTCGGCCAGCCGCTCGACCGCCGGTCCCGACAGCAGCGCGTGCGTGGCGCAGACGAAGACCTGCTGCGCACCCAGCCGCTTCAGCGCACGCGCCGCCTCGGTCACCGTCCCGGCCGTGTCGATCATGTCGTCCACGATCAGACAATCGCGTCCCGCGACTTCACCGACCACGTTGACGACTTCCGCGACGTTGGCCCGCGGGCGCCGCTTGTCGATGATCGCGAAGCGAGCCGTCGAGCCGCTTCGCGAATCCGCGCGCCATCTTCGCCGCGCCGACATCGGGCGCGACGACGACCGAGGTCCTTGCAGCTGCTTCTTCCGATAGTGCGACACGAACACCGGCGCCGCGTAGAGGTGATCGACCGGCACGTCGAAGAACCCCTGCAGCTGATGCTGGTGGAAATCGATGCCCAGCACGCGATCGGCGCCCGCGACCTCGATCAGTTGGCCATCAGCTTGGCACCGATCGCGACGCGCGGCTGATCCTTGCGGTCCTGCCGCGAATAGCCGTAGTAGGGCATCACGCAGGTGATGCGCGCCGCCGACGCCCGCCGGGCCGCGTCGATCAGCAGCAGCAGCTCGATGATGTTGTCGGCCGGCGCGTTCGTCGGCTGCACGATGAACAGGTCCGAGCCGCGAATGTTCTCGTCGATCCGGACGAAAATCTCGCCGTCCGCGAAACGGGATGTCGTCACCTTGCACAGCTCGACCCCCAACCATTTCGCGATCTCCTCAGCGAGGGGCCGGTTGGCGGTTCCCGCCAACAACTTGAACCCCTGCTTCGGTATGGCGATCGATTCCATAGTTCGTTGCCCCAGGTGTTCTGGTCTCGCAGTCGCCGGATGCGGACACGGCTCCTCAGCCCCGCCAATTTACAGCGGCGCATCCGGCTTCGTCGACCCGCCGAGCGCGACCGGAGGCGCGACCGGATGGCGCGTCCGGCGGTGCGATCCTCGTCTCCCGGCGACTGGCGATTGCCCCTGGTGGATTCGAACCACCATTCCAAGATCCAAAGTCTCGTGTCCTGCCATTGGACGAAGGGGCAGTGCGCGCCACTCCGCGTGCCGGGCATGCCGGGTGTCGTCACCGGGGCTGTGGCGCGCCTAAGCTAGCCGATTAGGCGCACGCCGACAACGTGTTCCGCCGTCGACGTCATCATCATCGTGCCGTTGACGGGTGCAATGATCGGTCCGCGCGGCGCCTCCAGCGCATCCATCACACCATAGACGGTCGATCCGGAGCCGCTCATCAGCACCGCAATCGCGTTCGGGACTGCACGCAACCGCGACACCATGACCGCGATGTCACCATAGCGCTGGCCTACCACGCTCTCGAAATCGTTCACCATGCGCGATGCCACCCGGTCCCAGTCGCTGATGCCGGCCGGATCGACCGTCTGGCGGGGCGGGGGGGACGGTGACCCATCTGCCGCGCGCGCGGCATCCAGCCACCCGTACGCTTCACGGGTGGAGATGGGATAGCCGGGGAGGTACAGCACCACGCCGCGCGCCGGCAACGCCGGGAGCGGCACCAGGATCTCTCCGTGCCCCGACCCGAGCGCGAGCGGCGCTTCCATCGTCATGAACGGCACATCGGCGCCGAGTTGCGCAGCCCACTGGAGCAGCAGCGCGGACGGCGGCGGCTCAGGATCGAGTGCACGAAGTCCGCGGAGCACGGCTCCCGCGTCCGCGCTGCCACCGCCAAGACCGCCCCCGACCGGGATGCGTTTCGTGATCTCGATGGTGAAGCCCGACGGCCAACCTCGCTGCTCCGCGTACAGCGCCGCGGCACGATAGCCGAGATTGCGATCGGCCGGCCCCGTGTCGTCGCCCATGCTGTCGAGCGTCCGGGCCGTCGCGTTGCCGGGGCCGGGGATCCGCACGATCACATCATCGGCGAGGTCGAGCCGGCAGAACAGGGTCTCGATCTGATGATAGCCGGATGGTTCGCGCTCGAGGACGTGCAGGAAGAGATTGACCTTGGCCTGGGCGGTGAGCGATGCAGCCCTGACGCTCACGCCCGCGCGTTCTCCTCGCCCGCCGTTGCGGCGGCGCCATCCTCGTCGGCGGACTCCGCGCGCTTGATGTCCTGCAGGTGGAGTCCGAGCCGGGCGAAATACCACGCCCCGATCAGGGTGATCGGGATGAACGACAGAATGTGCTGCCCGATGGCCCAGCTCACCGCCTCGGTCTTACCGATGCCGTAGACGCTCAGGCCGAGGATGCCGAAGGTCTCGAACACGCCGAAGAACCCCGGTGACGATGGGACGGCGACGCCGAGGGCAATAATGCCCTGCAGGAACAGCGCGGCCGTGAACGGCGCCGTGATCCCGAGCGCCTTGAACCCGAACCAGAACGAGAGCGCATTGGTCAGCCAGAATGCGATGGCCCAGCCCAGGATTTCCACGAAACGCCGCGGACTCCGCAGTACGCTGAGCCCCGAGGCAAACGCTTCCAGCGAGGTGCGGCCGCGTGCCTCGAGCCGCGGCGCCACGCGGCGGGCGAGCAATTCGAAGGCGCGGATCAGCCACGAGGGGAAGAACACGATGGTATAGAGGACGCCCATCAAGGCGACCATGACGAGGACGCCGGCCGCGGCCCACCGCGCGGCGGACTGGCCGCCAAGGTGCACGCCCTCGGGGAACGCCGGCGACAGCATCGCGACGAGAATGAGGCTCAGCACCACGAGCCCATCGAAAAGCCGGTCGACCGCGATCGATGCGATCGCCGCCGCGAAGGTGACTTTGGGTGTCTCTCGCGTGATCGCGTAGGCGCGGGCCAGTTCACCGGCGCGCGCGGGCACGACGTTGGTGATCATGAACCCGATTGCGGTCGGGCGCCACAGCACCCCGAACGGGAGATTCGGTGCGACGGGATCGAGAATCGGCCTCCAGCGGCGGGCGCGCAGCGGAAATACCGCGGTCGCGGTCGCGGACGAGGCGGCCCACAGGAGCAGGTTCGATCCCCGCAACGTGCCCCACACTTCGCCGAAGTGTATCCCGTGCAGCGCCCACCACAGCAGTGCGATGCTCAGCACGATGCCCACGGCACCGCGCCAATCGATCTTCATCGGCGCTCTATCGGCGAATCGGTTTCAACGGCGGCTACGCGGATGCTGAAAGGTCCAGCAGATCATACAGCTCCGCCAGCGCGTCCGGCGCGGGCGCGGAACTGCCGCGCAACACGTCGCTCAACGCGCGCGCCCGGGCAAGCGCGGACTCTCCGCGATAGAGCAGCGCCTCGATGGGAACGGGCGAGGCACCGGGGACGACGGGCGCGGGTGGCGCCGTTGCGGGCTGCGGACGCGGCGCGGCGCCGGATGCGGCCGCCGCAGGCGTCGTCACCGGTCCCGGCACGTACGCATCATTGATGAGCGTCATGTCTGCGATCGGCGAGATCCCCGCGATGCCGTCGGCCAGAAGGGCCTGCAGCGCACGTCCAGTGGGGGTGCGCGCCCGCTCCCGCGACAGACGCCGCGGCGCGGAGCGATTGCTGCTGGGACCCCACGGCGCGGCGGGCGGCGGACCCGCCGCAGCGGGTGCGCTGGGCATCGCGGTGCTTCCCGGTGCGACCGATGGTACTGCGGGCCGTGGGAGGGGTGGTGCGCTTGGTGCGGAGCCAGGCGCCATTCCAGGCTGCGACGGCCGCACGCGCTCGACCGGTGAGGGCGCCGGACGCGCGACCTGCTGCACGGCGCGCGGGGTGAGGCGCGGCGCCTGTCCCGGGGAAGCGCCGAGGCCCTGCGCGATCCCGGAATCCAGACTGCGCCCGCGGGCCAGCTCCGCCATGCGGCCCGCGAGATCGCGCGCGGGCGCCGACGGGTCCGCCAGCAAGGCGCCCAACTCGTCGAGCGCATGCAGCGCCAGGAAATCGAAGACCGGGATCTCCTCCGTGAACGTCGTGAGGACGCTCGCGATGTCCCGCTCACCGTAGCTGTCCGCCGCGCGGTGCACGTCGCGGAGGGCGCGGCGCAACTCGGCAGTGATGCGATCGGGGATCGGACCGGGCTCGCCAGCCTGTGCCTCCCGGACGAGTGCCCGCAGATGCTCGGCCAGACTCACCACCTCGAGACGGAATCGCTCCGCACGGGTCGTCGGCGGCCGGGTCGCGGGCGTGATCACGCTGGCGCTGCCGTCCTCGTAGAACAACTGATCGATCGGGACGATGCGATCCGCGTCGCTGGTGGTTGCCGCCAGCGTGTCGGCGGCATCGCGGAAGCGGCGCTCCTCCGGCGTTCCCGCGGGCGGACGCGTCCCCGCGCGCAGGTCGTTGCTCGCGCGGCGGAGCAGCCCCGCGACGGTCGCGAACAGGGTCGTCTGGGCCGGCGTCGGCGTGCTCCGCGTCAGCGCGAGCGTCCGCGCGAGCCGCTCGGCGGCATCGAGTGTCTCCGGCACCGGCGGCACATCGTGAATCGCGGCGAAACCCCGCAGCGTGCGGACACGCCCGAGTGCGGCCTGCAGCGCGGGCTCGCCCGTGTCGGCACCGGGGCGGGCCAGCGACTCCAGGGCCACCGCCGTCTCGGCCATCTCGCTTGCCAGAAACGATCCGGCGCCCGCGTCCGCATCGCGCGGTCCGGTCGCGGCCGCTCCAGGCACCAGACGGGCCAGGTCCGCGAGCCGCCGGGTGGCGCGGGCCTCCTCGTTGGGCCCCCAGATCCGCAGGTTGTGCAGCAGAATCTTGAGATCGTCAACGGCGGCGACGAGCCCGGCGGCGAGGGCGGGCGACCATCGTGCGGTCCCATCCCGGAGCGCCCGGCCGGCCCGTTCGGCGGCGTGCGCCAGATCGGCCATGCCGGTCAGCTTGTGCATGATCGCGGCACCCCGAAGAGTGCGCGCATATCGCACGAACTCCGCGGCATTGGGGCCACTTGCCCCGGCACCCGCCAGCACGGCGTCCAGGTGTTCGAGGCACTCGCCGGCCTCGAGGACGAAGAAGTTCAGGGGATCGTTCGACATTGCCATTCGTGCCCCGCTAATCGCCGGTCACGCGCCACGGGCCGGCGCAAAGGAGCGCCGCGCGCCACCGCGCTACGTGCGTCTGTGTTCGGTCTCGATATAATGTGACGAACGGGCGGCATCCATCGCCACCCGCATCTCCTGAACCGCGGCCGTCAGGCCCACGAAGACGGCCCGGCTGACGATCGAGTGGCCGATGTTGAGCTCTTCGATTTCGGGGATCGACGCCACGGGACCGACGTTGCGAATCGTCAGGCCGTGACCCGCGTGGACCGCGAGACCGAGGCGGTGCCCATGCCGGGCCGCGCCGGCCAGCAACCGGGCCTCCGTGCCGGCGCCCGGCTCGCCGCCGGCGGATCCGGCCGCCGCGGCATGCGCGTAGCGCCCGGTATGCAGTTCGATCGCCTGCGCGCCAAGCCGGTGAGACGCCTCGACGGCCGCCGCATCGGGATCGATGAAGACGCTGACGCGAATACCCGCCGCGGCGAGACGCCGCACGACGGGCTCGAGGCGGCTCGCGGCGGCCACCACATCGAGCCCTCCCTCCGTCGTCACCTCCTCGCGGCGCTCCGGCACGAGCGTGACCTGAAACGGGCGGAGCCGCTCGGCGATCGCGGCCATCTCGCTGGTCGCGGCGATCTCGAGATTGAAGACCGTCCGCGCCTCGCGCACGAGCCGCTCGATGTCGGCGTCCTGCATGTGCCGGCGGTCTTCCCGCAGATGCGCCGTGATGCCGTCCACGCCGGCCGCCTCGCACATCGCCGCGGCCGCGACCGGGTCTGGCTCGTCAGTCTTACGCGCCTGGCGGATGGTGGCCACGTGATCGACGTTGATGTACAGGCGCTGGTGCGGGACCACCGCACCCGTCCCGCCGGGAGATCGGGTTGCTGGCATATTCTCTCTCTGCTACCTTCGCGCAGTCACATCCTCAGGAGTGGACTCAGCGTGCCGAATAGAAGAATAGTGGGCGCCATCATGGCGCTGGCCGCCATCGCGGCCTGCAAGTCCGGCTCCTCCGGGCAGGGCGGCGTGGGTGCGAACGCCGAACCGGGAGCTCCGACTCCGCGCGCAGCCGTCGAGCGATTCCTGGCGGCGGTCCGGGCACAGGATCTCCAGGCGATGTCGATGGTGTGGGGGACCAAGTCGGGGCCCGCACGCGACAACATCCAGCGGGAGCAACTCGAGAAGCGCGAAGTCATCATGTCGCAGTGTCTGGCGAACGACTCGGCCAGCTTCTCCGATGAGTCGCCGGGACTCGGAGGCGATCATCTGGTGCACTTCGTGTTGTACCGGGGGCCGGTGCAGCGGTCGACGGCGTTCACGACGCAATCCGACGGCTCGGCGCGCTGGTACGTCAAGGAAATCGATCTCAAGGGCGTGCATTCCTGCACGGCGGAAGCCGGCCAACAGCTCCGCGGCGCGCCGTAGCCGCGGCGGAACCCAATCGGGCCTTCGCGGATTACATCTCTGTCAGCTCGACGAGTACGCCGCCAGTGGAACTGGGGTGCACGAACGCAATGCGCTTCCCCTCGGCGCCCACCCGTGGCACCTCGTCGATGAGCCGCATACCCGCCGCCCGGCACCGTTCGAGCGCGGCACCCAGGTCGGGTGTCGCGAAGCACACATGGTGGATGCCCGGACCGCGCCGCGCGACGAACTTGTCGATCGGGCTGCCCGGGATGGCGGGCTCGAGGAGTTCGATGAGTGTATCACCCGCGGCAACCGCGGCAATCCGGGCCCCATCGGCGTCATCGATGGGAACCACCGGGAGGCCAAGGACGTCGCGATAGAATGCAAGAGCCCCATCGAGCGACTGAACCGCGATCCCAATGTGCGAGACACGGGGCGGGGGGCTAGGCGGAGTGGTGGGCGGAGTCATAGAGTCGTCGATGTGAGTGCAGTCCGCCGCGATCCCGCGAGGGGGCGGGCGGCCGAATCAAACCGGGTAACAGCGGCGCGCGAGTCGCGCCAGCGCGGAGGTAGATCATAATGTCGCACGCAGTGCCGGTGTCGGACACCGACTTCGAGAAAGAGATCGAAAAGCATCCAGGCCTGGCGGTCGTCGATTTCTGGGCTACGTGGTGCGGCCCCTGCCGGATGATTGCGCCGGTCCTCGACCAATTGGCAGTCAAATACGAGGGGAAGGCGAAGGTGGCCAAGCTCGATGTCGATTCCAACCAGCAGACCGCTATGCGGTTCAACGTCCGGTCGATCCCGACGATCCTGTTCTTCAAGGATGGGAAACTGATCGATCAGGTGATCGGCGCGGTGCCACGGGCACAACTCGAGCAGAAGTTCGAGAAACACGCGGCCTAAGTGAACGGTGAGTGCCGGCACGCTTTACGTCGTCAGCACTCCGATCGGAAATCTCGGTGACCTGACCGTTCGGGCTATCGAAATCTTGCGGGCGGTGCCGCTGGTTCTGGCCGAAGACACGCGGCACGCCCGCACGCTGTTCTCCCGCTACGAAATCCGGACCCCAACAGCCGCGCTCCACGAGCACAACGAGGCACGCGCCGCGCCGCGGCTGGTTGCGCGGCTCGCCGAAGGCCAGGACCTCGCGCTCATCACGGACGCCGGAACCCCGCTGCTCTCGGATCCGGGCGCGCGTCTGGTGCGCGCGGCGATCGATGCCGGCGTCCCGGTCGTGCCAATCCCCGGCGCCTCAGCGCTGCTGGCCGCACTCGCGGCCGCCGGCCTGCCGATCGACCGGTTCACGTTTTTCGGATTCCTCCCGCGGCGAGGCGCTGCTCGCCACGCCGCGCTCGCGGAAATCGCAGCGCTCGGCCATGTCTCGGTCCTGTACGAGGCGCCGGGACGGGTCGCGGCGACACTGGCGGACCTCGCGGGCGCCGGGCTCGGCGGCCGGTCCGCCGCGGTGGCCCGCGAGCTGACCAAACGCTTCGAAGAGTTCCGCCGCGGAACAGTCGACGAGCTGGCCGCGTATTACGCTGAGTCTCCCGTGCGGGGAGAAGTCGTGATCGTGATCGGCGAGGGTGCGCCCGCGGCGGCGGATCCCGCCGCAACCCGTGATCGGGCGCAGGCGTTACGCGACGCCGGTATGACCCGTCGCCAAATCGTCGCCGAGCTCGTCGCCCATGATGGCGTTGCCCGCAACGTCGCGTACCGGCTCGCGCACGAAATCAGCTCCCAGAGTGAGGACGCCTGATGAGAACGCGCAGGGGACACCGGATATGATGAAGCTCACGCCGCTCGTCGCAGGTGTGGTCGCCGCCGCCGGATGGGTACGGCCCGATGCCGGGCCCGTGGCGCCCCCGGGGCGTGCACTGCCTGCAACGCTCGTCGTCCGGCACGGTGTCGAATCGCAAGACCCCGCCGGCGCGACCCGCCTGACGATCGCGCGGCTGCAGTACGATGGCGGCGGCGACTGGTACGCCAACCCATCGAGCCTCCCCAACCTGCTGGCCGCGATCGCGGAGCGGACGACCCTCAAGGTCGAGCGAACCGAAGCGCGGACGACACTGATGGATGACCGCTTGTGGGAATACCCGTTTCTCCATGTCACAGGACACGGCAACATCCACTTCAGCGACGCCGAGATTGTCCGGTTGCGCGAGTATCTGGCTCGTGGCGGATTCCTGCACGTGGACGACAACTACGGACTCGACGAGAGCTTCCGTCGCGAAATCGCGCGCGTCTATCCCGACCGCCCGCTGGTGGATGTCCCGCTATCGCACCCGATCTACCATCTGGTGTACGACTTTCCCAAAGGCGTGCCCAAGATCCACGAGCACGACGGCAAGCCGGCGCGCGGGTTCGGCATCTTCCTTGGGAACCGGCTTGCCGTCTACTACACGTTTTCCTCAGATCTGGGAAACGGATGGGAGGACGTCGGCACCTACGCCGATCCGCCCGCCCTGCATGAGCAGGCCCTGCGGATGGGCGTCAACCTGTTCGTGTACGCCGTCACCAGCCGGCCCACCGCGTAGCGTCCGCCGCCGGATCCGGGCACGGATCCGGGCACGGATCCGGGCGCGGATCAGGAGCGGGATCCGGTCGCGCCTCGCACCGAGGTTATCCTTGTCCCAGTGACGGTCATCGAATTGGTGGCCCGCGAGCGATCTCGCATGGGTCGCGTGGTAGCGATTCGGGGCGGCGCGATCGCCGCCGCCGCCGTCGCGGTCGTCCTCGCGCTTGGAGCCCTTGCGCTCGGCGGCGGCCGGTGGATGGCGTTGCCCGCCGTGCTGCCGTTCCTCGCCTGGGGCCTGGCGGCGCTGGCGCTCGCCGGTCTGGCCTGGCTCACCCTCCGCCAACTGCACCGCGACACCGCGACCACGCGCATCGCCACCGCGATCGAGCATGAACGGCGGCTACGGTCCGGTTCGGTGCGGGGCGCGCTCGAAGTCGGCGAGACCGGCGTGTTGGGCCGCCGGGGCGCACGCGCTATCGCGGCTCGCCTCACCGCGGGCCACTCGGGACGCAGCTCGCTGGTGCCCACGCTCCGGCGCGGTGCGGTCCGGCGCGCTGCCGCCGCATCAGGCGTCGCGGTGGTTGCCGCGGCGACCCTCGGCGCCGCTGCCATCACAGCGCCCGATGGATGGAGTGCCGTGGTCCACCCCGTGCGCGCGTGGCACGGCACGCTGCTGCCCGCGCTACGCATCGAGGCGCCGGCCGATGTGCCACGTGGGCGCGAGGCCAGAATCCGCATCGCCGCTCCGGGACGCCAGCGCATCGCCGTCTATATGCGGGCCACGGGTTCGGGATGGAGTGGGGGATGGTATCCAGCGACCGGTGGCGCCGTGCGGCTGACCACCGCACCCGTGGCAGCCGAAGTGGCGATCGTCGCGACCGACGGTCGGTCCGTCAGCGATACGGCAATCATTCGTGCGAGCGACCGCCCGTTCGTCGGCGGTGTGGCGCTGCGCGCCGTGTTCCCGGCCTACCTGCACCGGAGTGAAGAAGCACTTCCCGCGGGCGAAGTAGCCCGCGTACCGCGCGGCACCCGCATCGATATCGCCGGACGCGCGTCCACGGACCTCGGCGCCGTCGCGCTGGTGCGAGGCACGGACACCACGCGGCTGCAGCCGGAGGGGCGTCAATTCAGCGGGCACGTCGTGGCCGAGACCCCGGGACAATGGTCGTGGCTCGCCGCGTCGGCGACCGCCCCGATCGCGGATCTGCCCGATCCGCTGCAGGTGGATGTGATTCCGGACTCGGCGCCGCATGTCGAGATCCTGAGCCCCACCCGCGACAGCATCGTGACGCCGGGCGACCGGATTCCGCTCTCCGTCAGCGCGTCGGATGATCACGCCCTGGCGTCCGTCGTGCTCCGCACGTGGCGCACCACCGCGACCGGGGCAGTGTTGCCCGACGTGTTTCAGGTCATCACCGATAGTGCGGCGCAGCAATGGACTGGTGTCTCGGTCCTCGATCTTGCCTCGCGCGCACTGCAGCCGGGCGACGCGCTGCGCATCGTCGCGCGGGCCACCGACGGCTCGCCGTGGCATCAATCCACCGAGAGCCGGGTGCTCGTGCTCCACGTCCCCTCGCTGTCCGACCAGCGTCTGCTGGCCCGTGAGACCGCCGATTCCGCAGTGGCGAATGCGACGGCGACCATCACGGCGGAGCGCGATCTTCAGCGCCGGACCGAAGAAGCAGCCCGCGCGCGCGGCGCGCGGGCTGGGTCGTCGCCGGGCGCTTCCAGCGGATCATCGAGCCGGTCATCGATGTCGTACGAGTCCGCCGAGCGCGCCAAGGCTCTGGCGAAAGAGCAGCGCGACCTGGCGGCGCGGGTAGACCAGCTGCAGCGGCAGGCGCAGCAGATGGAGCGCCAACTCAAGCAAGCAGGTGCCCTCGACAGTGGCCTCGCGTCGCGGCTGCACGAAGCCCAGCAGTTGCTTCATGATGCGTTGACACCGGAGATGCGCGACCAGCTCAGCAAACTCGATCAGAGTGCGGACTCGCTGCGGGGCGGCGACACCCGGCAGTCCCTCTCGGACCTTGCGCAACAGCAACAGCGGCTCCGCGACCAACTGGACCGGAGCCTCGATGTGCTCAAGCGCGCGGCACTCGAGGGCTCGATGCAGACACTCCGCGACGAAGCCCGCGATATCGCGAAACAGGAGCGCGCCCGGCCGAAAGAGTCTCCGCGGCCCGCACGCGAGACGCCGCCCGCGAGCCAACGAGAAATGGCAGCCAAGGGGACCCCCGACAGCGCCCAGGCGCGCGCGACATCCGGCCAGCCAGACAGCGCCGGCTCGGGCTCGCGCGGGCAGACGCGCGATCCGTCACAGCATCAGACCGCGACGAACGCCGAGTCGTCCGAGGCGCAGTCCGCCACCTCGCCGCAAGCGGCACAACAATCGGCACAGCAATCGGCACAGCAATCACCGCAGGCACAGTCCGAGCAGGCGTCACAGCAATCACCCCAGCCGGCGTCACAAGCGCCATCGCAAACACCGTCGCAACAGTCGCAGCAACAGTCGCAGCAACAGTCGCAGCAACAGTCGCAGCAACAGGAGGGCCAGCAATCCGCGCAGTCTCAGCAGGGTGCGGGGCGGCAGTCGCCGGATCAACTTGCCCAGCGGTCGCGCTCACTCTCGCGAGACATTCGACGATCTGGCCAAGCGGCTGTCCGCCGACAAGGCACAAACTGGCGCGCAGCGTGTCAGCGCCGCGCGTGATCACGTGGATACATCCGCGCAGGCCATGTCTGGGCACGATGCGAGCAAGGCGTCCTCGCAGATGGATCAGGCGGCACAAGGGCTGAGCGACGCTCGCCAGGCACAGATCAACGAATGGAAATCGGCGCTCACCTCGGAGCTGGATCGCACGATTCAGGAGACGCTCCAGCTCGGGCGGCAGGAGAACGACCTCGCGCAACGTGCGCAGCAGGGCGAGGACAAATCCGCGCTGCAGGCGCAACAGAGTGCGGTGGAGCAGGGCACGCAACGCGCCAGCGAACGTCTGCAGCGGGCGGGACAGCAGAGCGCGCTCGTTTCGGGTAACTCGCAGCGCGCCGTGGCGCAGGCGAGGAGCCAGGTCCAGGCCGCGACGCGTGATGCCGAGCAGACGCAGCCCGGCTCCGCCGGCTCCCAGCAAGCCGCCAGCTCGCTGCACGGGGCGGCCGAAGCGCTGAATCAGGCGGCTGCGGCGCTCGTGCGCGACCGTGAACGAGCGTCCTCCGCCTCCTCCGCGTCAGGACTCAGCGAGATGCTGCAGGAGATGCAGCAACTCGCGAAAGCGCAGGGGTCGCTCAACGCGCAGGCTCAGGGCCTTGCGCTCAATCCGTCCGCGAACTCCCAGGGTGCGCCCGGCAGCCAGAGCGCACAGGCGTTGGCCGAGGCACAGCGCAAACTCGCGGAGTCACTCGACCGGGTCGGGGATGACGATCAGAGCGGGCGTGCGGAGGGTCTCGCGAACGAGGCGCACCAGATCGCCGATGCGCTCGCGCGCTCGGGGATCGACCAGCAGACACTGATTCGCCAGCAGCGCCTCTATCACCGGCTCCTCGATGCCGGCCACACGCTCGAGCAGGACGAGCGTGACAGCACCGGCAAGCGGGTCGCGCAGGCCGCGACGGGGCGGGAACAGTACACGCCGCCGTCCGGGCCCGTGCAGGGCCAGGCGGCGACGCGGTTTCAGGCACCCTCGTGGGCGGAGCTCCGGGGCCTGTCGGCGGACGAGCGGCAACTGGTGCTCGAGTACTTCAAACGGATCAATGCGCAGTCGCCGTAGAGCCGGGCGCCATCGCGTGCCGTGCGCGGTGATCGCCCTGTGCCTGATGCCGGCGCTGAGTGCCGGCCTCGCGGCCCAGTCGCCCGCCGTGCCCCGAGCGCAGAGCGAAGTACTGGATTCGGCGTACGTCGCGGCCGAGTCGGGCGCATGGGAGGTGTCGGCGCGTGCGTGGCGGCATGTGCTCGACCAGACACCCAACCTCGCCGGTGCGGCTGCCTACACGTTGCGCGCGGTCTCGAACGACAGCCGCGGATTGGTCCGCCGTGCGTTCCTTGCGCCGCCAGCCAGCATCGGGGGTCGCCGGGCACTCGCGCAGCTCGAGATCTCGTGGGGTTCACCGAGTCTCGGGTGGGACGCGATTCGCGCACTGCCGGCATCCGACTCGGCCGCTGATGCGTGGACCGATTTTGCCGATGCGGCATCCGCCGCCGGCTCGCCGGCCGTCGCGCGCGACGCGTACCTCGCGGCCCTGGCGGTCCGCCCGTCCGGGGATCTGGCAGCCCGGGCGGCGGAGGCCGCGCTGGCGTCCGGTGATGGCGCGACCGCATTGACGCTGCTCGATCGTGTGATGGCGGCCGCATCACCCGCTGACACGGCCGCGCTGGCGGTGGCGCTCGTGCCGGTGCACGTGCGGGCGCTGGTGCGGCTGGGGCGAATGAGCGACGCCGAACAGTATCTCAAACGATACGCCGGCCGCGGGGGAGAGCAGTTGCGGACGCCGCTCGCCCGCGACATCACGTGGGGCTACGCGCGGGTGGGCGACATTGCCGGCGCCCGGTCGGCGGCGACGCGCTTCGGGCTGATGAATGACAGCACGATCACCGGGTGGCTTGCACTGTACGCCGGAGATCTCAAAAACGCGCGTGGTGCCCTCCGCCGCACCTCCGGACTCTCGGGCGATGCGCTCACCGCGTTGGCGCTGCTGGCACGCACCCGGGTGGACAGCGCTCCATCCGTCGGCGAAGCCTTTGTCCTGCTCGCGCGCGGCGACACGGTGATGGCGGCCGACCGATTCGTTGCGGCCAGCGCCGTCGTGCGGGACGCCGCACCGCTTCTCCTCGCCACGGCCGCCCGCCTTCATGCCTCGCAACACCACGACGATCTCGCGATCCCGCTCTGGCGACGAGTCGTCGAGCAATACGCCGACGCCCCCGAGGCGCCCGAGGCGGACCTCGAGTGGGGCCGCGCACTCAAACGGACGGCCGATCCGGCCGGCGCCGTCGCGCGCTGGGAGCACCTCATCCTGAGCTATCCGGAGAGCGCGCTCGTTCCGCTCGCTCGCCAGGAGCTGGATGCGGTGAAAGCAACAGCGTGACCGGACCGCAGCGCACCAGTCTGGTCACACGCCGGGAGTTCGTCGTCGGCGCAGCCGCTGCGCTGGCGGCCGCGAGGCTCGGAGGCCGCCGTTCGGTTGGATGGATGGATCCGGCTCATCTGCTCGTCCCGATGGACGACAACCAGCAGAATCACCTCAAGGCGTACGGCCTGACGTACAACGCACTGCACGACGGCCTCCGCGGCGAGTGGCTGCTCAACTATCGGGGCGGATCGTTTCTCCTCCCGGGACTGCCGGATCTCGCCCGCCGAGCGGCGCTCGATGGCATCACCACCACGCCGCTCGATGATGGCGCGGTCGCCGCGATCCGTGCCGAAATCGCCGGCGCCAACATGGACTCCGTTCCGCTCGAGAAAGCGCCGACCGTCGCGATCTACAAGCCGCCGACGTCGCCCCCGTGGGACGATGCGGTAACGCTCGCCTTGCGATACGCCGGCATTCCGTTCACGCAGGTCTGGGACGACGAGGTCCTGGCGGGCGATCTCTCCAAGTACGACTGGGTACATCTCCACCACGAAGACTTCACGGGGCAGTTCAACAAACTGTACCTGAGCTACCGTGGGGCGCCGTGGTTCATCGAGGAAGTCCAGCGCGACATGGCGACGGCCCAGCGGCACGGACTCACGAACGTGCCGGCGCTCAAGAAGGCCGTGGCCGAAGGCATCCGCGCGTTCGTCGAGCGGGGCGGACTGCTCTTCGCGATGTGCGGCGCGACGGAGACGCTCGACCTTGCGATCGCAGCCAGAGACGTCGACATCGCCGCTGTCTTCTCCGACGGCACCCCGATGGACCCTGGCGCCGATGCGAAGCTGGACTGGTCGCGCACGCTGGCGTTCCGCGGCGCCAAACTCGAGACGTCACCCAGCATCAATTCGATGAGCGACGTCGACGGCCATCAGGTCAACGTGCCCTCACGCAAACAGCCACTGGGGGTCTTCACACTTTTCGCATTCTCCGCCAAGTTTGATCCCGTGGCGACGATGCTGGTGCAGGATCATCGGACGGCCATCCCGGATTTCTATGGCGTCACGACGAGTTTCACCAAGGCAACGCTCAAGCCCACCGACGTCGTGCTGGCGTTCGAGGAGGGGGCGCCCTGGGTCAAGTACATCCATGGCGACTACGGGAAAGGCTCATGGACGTTCTTCGGCGGACACGACCCCGAAGATCCGCAGCACGCGGTCGGCAACCCGTCGACGGATCTGGCGTTGCACCCGAACTCGCCGGGGTATCGGCTGATCCTCAACAACGTGCTCTTCCCGGCCGCGAAGAAGAAGCCACTCAAGACGTGATCGCTTTCCCGCCCGGCGAGGACCTGGCGAACGATCGCCGGCTGGCTCCCGCGCGTCTCAGCGCCGTGGATGACGAGGAGATATCCGGCGCACGAGAGCAACTCGACGCATCACGGGCGACGCCGGCTGCCGTCGCCGGGGACCTGGGTCCCTCCGGCCCCGTGGCTGCGGTCCTGTCCGGTGCCACCGACATGCCGTACGAAGACCGCGCGAGCCAGCGGGATATGGCGGCGGCGGTGGCCGAGTTGTACCGGACGGGCGGAGTCGGATTGTTCGAAGCGGGCACCGGAGTCGGCAAGTCGCTGGCCTATCTCATCCCGGCGTTGCGATGGGCGGCCGCTCACGGCGACCGGACCGTCGTCTCAACCAACACGATCAATCTGCAGGAGCAACTGGTCGGCAAGGATCTCCCGCTGCTCGCAGCCGCGCTGACCGACCAGCCGGTGCGGTTCGCGCTTCTCAAGGGATGGCGGAACTATCTCTGTCTCGCGCGGCTCGAACAGGCTCGCTCGGCGGGCGGAACGCTCTTCGATGCCGCTGAGGAGCGCGATCTGGCGGCGGTCGCCGCATGGGCCCGCGATACGGAGGACGGCTCATTGGGCGACGCCGGTGCGCCACAGCCACGGCCGGAGGTCTGGGACGAAGTGGCCGCGGAGCCCGATCTCTGCCAGCGGCAGAAATGTCCGCACTACGATGCGTGCTTCGTGTTCCGGGCGCGCCGCGCGGCCGCGCAGGCTGCGATTGTCGTCGTCAACCACCACCTGCTGATGTCCGACCTCGCGGTGCGCCGCGTCCAGCAGAACTGGCACGACGTGGCGGTACTGCCGCCGTATTCGCGACTCGTAGTCGATGAGGGCCATCACCTCGAAGAAGCCGCGGCCGCACACCTCGGGAGCACGGTCACGCGGCGCGGGTGGCAGCGGTTGTTCGCGCGCCTGGACCGGCGCGGAGGGAAGGGGTTACTGGCGCGCCTCGCGCAGGCTCTGGGGTCTGCCGATGGTCTGCTCGGCGCCGCGACGCTGGATCTGCTGCGCACGACCGTGACGCCCGCCGTGGCGGCCGCCCGCGAGCGCGGAGAGCTGGTGTTCGACATGCTCGCCACGGTTCTCGTGTCATCGAGCGACCGCCAGCTCCGGCTCACCGCGGAATTCGCTGATCATCCTGCGTGGGCGGGCGGATTGGCGGTCGCGCTGGACGATCTGCTGCGGGACGTGGATGCGGTCGACGCCGCGCTGGAGCTGATCGAGCGGCGCCACGAAGGCGACGCGGTGGAAGACGAGGGCGTGGCGCGAATTCTGGCAGAGCTACGCGGCGTGGCCCGGCGGCTGGCCGCTGGGGCGGCGACGCTCAGACTGGCGCTCGATCCCGCGGACGGCGGCCCGCCAGTCGTACGGTGGATCGAGGTGCGGCGGTCGCCCCGCGACCGGGACCGCGTGCCGGCCGCGCCCGAAAGCCCGGCCGCGCAGAACGTCGCCGTGTGTGTGGTGCCGCTGGACCTGGCCCCGCTGCTGCGCGAAGACCTGTTCGCGCGGGCGGACACGACCATCGTCACGAGCGCCACGCTCGCCGCGGAAGGCCGCTTCGAGTATCTGGCATCGCGACTCGGCGTTGACGCGCCGGAGTTCGCCACACGCACGGGGATTTTCCCATCGCCGTTCGACTATGCGACCCAGGCCCTCCTCGTGGTGCCGACCGACCTTCCGGCTCCGAATACGGACGGTGAGCGCCATGCGGCGGGTGTCGTGCGGATCGTGCGCGATGTCGCGCGGGCGGCGGATGGTGGCGTGTTCGCGCTCTTTACCAGCCACCGGGACGTGCGCGAGGCGGCCGCAGCGCTGCGGGCCGTGCCGCTGGCGGCCATGGCCGGTGGGCCGCTCGAGTTGTTGGTCCACGGCGAGGACCGCCGCGACGCGCTACTGCGCCGGTTCAGGGAGTCCGGACGCGCGGTCCTGCTGGGGACGAACTCGTTCTGGGAAGGCGTCGACGTTCCGGGCTCCGCGCTCCGGGCCCTCATCATCGCGCGATTGCCGTTTCGCGTGCCGACGGAACCGGTGACCGCCGCCCAGTGCGAAGCGATCGAGGCTCGGGGCGGCGAGCCGTTCTCGGACTACATGCTGCCGCAGGCTTCGTTGCGGCTCAAACAGGGGTTCGGCCGGCTCATCCGGTCGGCAACCGATCGCGGCGTCGTCGTGCTTGCCGACCCGCGAGTCGTCTCGCGCACGTACGGGCGCGGACTGCTCGACGCCTTGCCGCCGGCGCGTCGCGCGATTGGCCGCTGGGCGCTCTTGCGCGCCAAGATCACCGCATTCTACCACTCCGAAGGACAGACGCCATGACTGCTCGTCCCTCCAAGATCGTTTGTATTGGCCGGAACTATCGGGCGCATGCCGCCGAGATGGGCAACGAGGTGCCCACCGAGCCGCTGATCTTTCTCAAGCCGCCATCGAGTCTCATTGCCGATGGCGAGCCGATCCGCCTTCCGTCACTCTCCGAGCAGGTCGAATACGAGGGAGAGATCGCAGTCGTGATGGGGGCTCGCGCGAGCCATGTGACCGAGCGTGATGCGGAGGGGATGGTGCGTGGCATCGCCGCCTTCAATGACGTCACGGCCAGGGATCTTCAGCGCCGCGACAGCCAATGGACCAGGGCCAAAGGGTTCGACACATTCGCGCCGATGGGGGCCGAGTTCGCTCGCGCTGCTGACTGGGGTGGGCTGACCGTCATCACCCGGGTCAACGGGGTTGAGCGCCAGCGGGCGCGGGCGGACCTCATGGTGTTTGCGATTCCCGAGCTCGATCGCGTTCATTTCGTCAATAATGACCCTTGAGCCGGGGGATTTGATCGCCACCGGTACCCCCGCCGGGATCGGCGGGCTCACGGCTGGTGACACCGTGGAAGTCGAGATCCAGGGCCCGGATACGCGCACTCTGAGCCGGGTCGGGAACCCTGTCGTCGCAGGAGAGTAAGTCGGGTATGCCCCGATTGCGGCCCGCCTGTCGGCGCTGCCTGCCTACATGCTCGCGGCCATTCCGCAGAAGAAGCGTGATTTGCTCGCCCGTGGCGTCGACGTGATCGACCTCGGTGCCGGCGACGCGGATCTGGCTCCGCCGCCTGCGGCGGTTGCGGCGCTCACGAAGCGGCGCCAGACGCCGGCTCTCAACCGCTACGGATTTGGTCTCGGGCTGATGGCGTATCGCGAGGCCGTCGCCGGGTGGATGCGCACGCGATTCGGTGTGGAGTTCGACCCGCTTCGCGAAGTGGTGCCGCTCATCGGATCGAAAGAAGGCATCTCGCATCTGGCGCTCGCCTACGTCGATCCTGGCGATGTCACGATCATGCCCGATCCGGGGTATCCGGCGTACATCGGTGGCACTGCGCTCAGCGGTGGCGAGGCGTACAGATACCCGCTGCGTGCCCGCAATGATTTCCTCGTCGACCTCGACGAGGTGCCGGCGGAACGTACTGCGCCGCGCCAAGCTGCTGTACCTCAACTATCCGAACAACCCGACAGCGGCTGTGGCGCCGCGCGAGTATCTGGAGAAGGTTGTCCGCCGGTGCCGGGAGCTCGACATCCTGCTGGTCTACGACAACGCCTACTCGGAGCTGGCGTACGATGGATACGTCCCGCCGAGCATCTTCGAAATCGATGGCGCGCGCGACGTCGCCATCGAGTTCCACTCGCTGTCGAAGACGTACAACATGACGGGATGGCGGTGCGGCTGGGCCGTCGCGCGGCCGGAGATCGCGGCGGCGCTGTCGCGGGTCAAATCGTTCGTCGATACGGGGCCGTTCATGGCGGTGCAGGCGGCGGGCGTGGCGGCGATCGAGAGTTGGCGGGAGTTCGTGCCACGCAACGTCGCGGTCTTCCGCGAACGGCGTGACGCCGCGGTGGCCGCGTTCAGGGAAGCAGGCTTCACGTGCCCCGTGCCGAAAGCCGCCATGTATCTCTGGGTGGAATTGCCCGAGTCGATCGCGAGCGCCACCTTCGCCGACCGGCTGATGGAAGAAGAAGGCGTGATCGTGATGCCGGGCTCGGCGCTCGGTGCCGGCGGAGAGGGATATTTCCGCGTGTCGTTCATCGCGCCGCCGGAACGTCTGCGTGAAGCGGCAGCTCGGGCCGGCCGCGTGTTGGCCGCGTTCGCCAATCCAGTCGGGTAGGCGGCCATGGCGGTGTTTGGCAGGATGGTGAAGCGCGAATCGCGGGGTGCCTTCGGGGTCTCGCTCGTGGCGCACGTCCTGTTCGTGGCGGCCCTCGTGCGAGTGCTCCTGTTGCCGCTCCCGTATTCCGACTTCATGCACCCGTTCCGTACGGCGGTGGCGCCGGTAGAGCACCTCCGGTTTATCGAGACGCCGCCGCCTGGCGTGACGATCGCACCGCTCAAGAACGGGGGCGACAACCGCCCCGCGCCCCGGAAGCCGATCGCGCCGCTCGTGGCGCCCCCATCGACACCCACCGTGCTCCCTGCGGCGCCTCCCGCTCCCACGCAGCCCGTCGCGCCGCCCGCTGCGGCGCCCGCGACCACTGATTCGGGTCTGGGTACGGGGCCGGTCGTCGGAGTCGGCGGCCCCGCCGAGGGCGCGCGCCCGGAATACCACGATGGGCGTGTCTGGGTGCCTCCCTCGGGGATCGTGTCGGCGCCGAAAACCATCGAGGAAGCGGCCGACAGCGCGCTCGCGGCGCGGGTTCGCGCGCACAACGACACCCTGGCGCTCGGAGCCGGACGCCGGCAACCCGGTGACTGGACCTTCGAGCACAACGGGAAGAAGTACGGAATCGATTCCAAGTTCATCCAGCTCGGGTCATTCAAGATTCCGACCGCGGTGCTGGCCTTCCTGCCGCTCAACGTGACGGCCAATCCGATCATGGGCGAGAACGAGCGGACGCTCAACATGCGCCACGACGACATCATGTATCAGGCGCAGCGGACCCTCAACGAGGACGAGTTCCGCGACGCCGTGCGCCACGTCCGCCAGCGTCTGGAGAAAGAGCACGAGGAAGCGGCGAAGAGATCCTCGCCGCCCCCGCCGCCGGCCGATAAGCCGAAAGACTCCGACAATCCGCCACCGGTCCAGTGACCGGGGCGGTTGCCCCAGCTACCGCGGCTTTCCGGTAGCGGGCCGCGGTGCGGCGTTCAACCGCTCGCGCGCGATCTGCACCGCCGCCTCACTCGACGGGATGTTGCGCTTGGACGCCGCGTCGAACACCGCGACCGTCGTCTCGAAGATCCCCTCCAGCGTCTTCGCCACCCGCTCGGCCGTCCATCCCGCGACTTCCTGGCAGAGGTAGATCAAACCGCCGGCATTCGCGATGAAGTCGGGCGCATACGCGATGCTGCGCTTCTCGAGGAGCGCGCCGTCGGTATCGCTGAGGAGCTGATTGTTCGCGGCACCCGCGACGACCTCGCACCGGAGCGCGGGAATCGTCGCCGGAGAAAAGCCGGCGCCGAAGGCGCAGGGCGCGAACACGTCGGCCTTGGTGGTGTGGATCGCTTCGGGCGCGACGATCTGCGCGCCGAACTCCTTGGCGACCCGTGATGCGCGTTCGTCATTGGGATCGCTCGCGATGAGGCGCGCACCAGCGTCGTGCAGCATACGAGCGAGATGATAGCCCACGTGCCCGAGTCCCTGGATCGCGATCGTGCGGCCGGCGAGATCGGCCGACCCGCGCACGTGGTGGAGCGACGCTTCGATCGCGCGCTGGACCCCGCGGGCCGTGGCCGGTGACGGGTCGCCAACGGTGGTAGGCAGCCCGCCGACGTGGGTGGTCTCCTCACGAACGTACCGCATGTCATCCGGGCTCGTGCCAATGTCGACCGACGTGATGTAGCGGCCGCCGAGTGCTTCGACCGCACGCCCGTGGGCGCGAAACACGGCGGGACGATCGGCGGTTTTCGGGTCGGCGATCACGACCGACTTGCCGCCGCCGAAGGGGACGCCCGCGGCGGCCGCCTTGTACGTCATGCCTTCGGACAGCCGGAGCGCGTCGGTGAGCGCGGCCTCCTCCGTGTCATACGCCCACATGCGAGTGCCGCCGAGGGCCGGACCAATGCGCGTGCTGTGGATCGCCACGATGGCGCGGTATCCGCTCGCTGGATCGGAAGCGAAGACCACCTGCTCGTGGCCACGCGCGCTCATGCGGGCCAGCACGCCGGATGCGGTGCCGCCCTGTGCCTCGGGATGGGCCGTGGACGCCATCGGTGTCACCTCGGAAAGGACGGAAAACGTTGTGGTTGCATGGCTGCCGCGCGCGGGGGCCATGGGGGCCGGTTTCCTGGACCAGACCGGTCCGGCCGCACGCCAATATACTGGCGTTTTATGTACGGTAGAGGCCGCCGGGTCAACATTGCGATACAGGGGGCCAATGACGGGTCCGGCGAGGGCCGCCGGGGCACCGAAAGAGGCTGGCGGCGAGGACGGCGGCCTCAGGCCGCGGCGTCAGGCCGCGGCGTCAGGCCGCGGCGTCAGGCTCCGCCGGCTCGCGCTGCTCCGTCTCGGCGTCGAAGTACGACCGGAACACACCGCAGATCACGCCCAGCACCGCGAAATTATCGTGCGGGCCGACCACGATCTCGCGGTCGGCGGCGTTGGCCGGCTCGAGCACGATCGTCGCGCCGCGGTGGGTGAGCGTCTTGACCGTCGCATCCTCGCCGAGTCGCGCCGCGACGATCTCGCCATCACGAGCGCGCGCCGAAGGGTTGACCAGCACGAAATCGCCATCGAAAATGCCACGCCCCGCCATACTGTCGTCCTTGATGCGCAGCGCATAGACGTCGTCGCTCGGCACGAACCGGCGATCCATCGTCAGGAAGGACTGGCGGTGTTCCGGGAGCAGCGCTGGGCTCGGTGGCGGCGATCTTGGTGTACACCGGCACCGGCTGCGTCAGTGGCGCTGCCGCGAATCCCAGGAGCCGGACGCCGCGGGAGCGCGACGGGTCGCGCTCGATGTACCCTTTCTCAGCCAGCGCTTGCAGAATGTCCGACACCGTCTTCGTGGACTTGATGCGAAAGCGCTTTCCGATCTCGCGAATGCTTGGCTGGTACGTATTCTCCGCGAGAAAATCGAGGAGATAGTGATAGACGCGTCGCTCGATCGGACTCAGGGGCTCAGCCATACATCCTCGGTGCATCGGATCGCGGGGCGCGGGCCGAACACCGGATGGCCCGCGTACGACGTTCCCGCGAGCACGTTGCCGAACCGGGCTCAGGGGGTGTCACAGCCACCCCAATCTGAGCCCCGACCACCATGCGGTCAATAAGAGTAGATCGCCACGAGGAGATCGCCGAGCGGATCACCGCAGATAGGCGACCGCCGCATCGATGCGATCCAGTGAGCGCTCGCGGCCAAGCATGACGAGGACGTCGAAAATCCCCGGACTGACGGTCAGACCGGTGAGGGCGACGCGCAGCGGCTGGAAGATCTTCCCGGCGGTGAGACCACGCGACTCGGCCAACTCCCGGAGGGCGGGCTCCAGCGCGGCCGCCGTCCAGTCAGTGACGCCGCCCAACTGCGTGCGTGTGAGCGCGAGAAGGCTGGCGGCCCCCTCCCGATCCTTCCACTGCTTGGCGACCGCGTCCGGATCGTAGCCGATCACGTCCCGGAGGTAGGGCTCCGCCTGGCGCACGATGTCGAGGACGGTGCGGGCCCGCACGCGAAGCAGGTCGATCAGCGCCCGGAACCACTCCGGCCGCGCGGCGAGCGACTCCGTCGTGGCCAGGTCCGCGGCGACCAGTGCCGGGACCACGCGAGGCAAGAGGTCATCGAGGGCAATGAGCGACAGATGCTGGCCGTTCATCCACTCCAGTTTCTGGAGGTCGAAGATCGCCGCTTTGCGCAGGAGTCCATCGGCTGAGAACAGCTTCACCATCTCCGGCACGGTCATGATCTCGCGATCGCCGCCCGGCGACCAGCCGAGGAGCGCGAGGAAGTTGAGCATGGCCGTGGGGAGGATGCCCTGGTTCTGATAGTCGGCGACGGCGGTCGCCCCGTGGCGCTTGCTGAGTTTCTTGCCGTCGGTGCCGTGGATCATGGGCAGGTGGGCGAAGGCGGGCAGCGGGGCGCCGAGGGCGTGATAGAGTAGGATCTGCTTCGGTGTGTTCGAGATGTGGTCGTCACCACGCATCACGAGGGTGACGCGCATCGCGATGTCGTCCGAGACCACCGCCATGTTGTAGACCGGGGTGCCATCGGAGCGCAGCACGACGAAGTCGTCGATGTCCTTGTTGGGAAATGTGATCTGGCCATGGACGAGGTCATTCCATCCCGTGGTGCCCTCCGGGACGCGGAATCGGAGGGCATGGGGCGTACCGGCGCCAATCAGCCGCGCGATCTCCTCGGGTGCAAGGCGGTCGCACCGCCGGTCGTAGGTAAATGTCTCGTGGCGTGCATGGGCGGCGGCGCGGCGCTCGTCCAGCTCCCCGGCGGTACAGAAGCACCGGTAGACCGCGCCCGCCGCCAGCATTCGCGCGCCGTCATCGGCATGCCGTGCGAGGTTGGCGCCCTGGTACACGACCGGCTCGTCCCACGTGAGCCCGAGCCACTCGAGCCCCTCGAAGATGGCGCGGGTGGACGCGTCGGTGCTGCGGGCCTTGTCGGTATCTTCGACGCGGAGGAGGAAATCACCGCCGAAATGCCGGGCGTAGAGCCAGTTGAAGAGCGCGGTCCGTGCGCCGCCGACGTGCAGGTACCCCGTGGGCGACGGGGCAAAGCGGAGGCGTGGCCGGCCGGCCGGAGCGGGTGCGTCGAGCGCTGGCGACGGGACGGTCATTGGTGCGGTTAATGGCGCAGCGGGAGGTGCGATGGACATCTCGGTCATGATTGGGCGGGTTCGGCGAACCCGACAAACATACCGTGGGCATAGAGACGACGGACCCCCGTGGGTTCTTCCTGATCGCACCGCGCCCCCGGCCCGGGCCGCTGCGCCGGAGGATATTCAGAGCGCTACCCGTACCGCCGGGCGTAAGCTCCTTACGGCCGTTGCGCTGCATTTAGCGCGGCGTCCAGTTCCGTCATGCTGCCCGGGGTCATATGCACACCGGCAAGGACGCGAACGCTCCACCCCTGACGATGCACCCAGCTCGCGAAGTACCCCATGGTCTCGGTGGACCCGCCGGGTAGGATCGCGCTATTGGGCGGGAGGTTCAGCAGGTCCCCCTGAAACAGAATGCCCTCCACTGGAAGCCATGCGACGAGCATTTCGTTGGCGTGCGGAGTTGGACCGATGTCGTGCAGCTCGACGGTCTCGGTACCATCGGTGAACGTGCGTGCGCCTCCAGTGATGGTCTCGATCTGCACCGGTCGCGGCAGGTGCTTCGGCCCGGCTGGCTCCAAAGTCGAGTAAGCGCGACCCATGCGCTGGAAATATTCCCGGTTACCCGGGGTCGTCACCACCGTCGCACCGGACGCCATGTAATACCGCATGCCGCCCGAGTGATCGTCGTGAAAGTGAGTCGAAGTCACGTACCGAATGGGCTTGCCAGGCGCCAATGACGCGATCTGGCTCATGGTCCACGGCACGCCGGAGGCAGGCGCCTCGACGACCAGCACATAGTCTGCAAATGCGACCGCGAGCGACCAGTAGCCAGCGGATCGGATCGCCCATACGCTCCGCGCAAGTTGTCGCACCGTGTCCGCCGCAGCAGACAGCGGAAACTCCGGCAGGCCGGGCGGCGGCGCCAGAAGCGAGTCGGCAATTGCGTGATCGATGCCCCCGTTCGGCACCGAGTAGACGACGTCCTGGGTTACTTCGCCGCCGACGCGGAGTACCCGTCGCGTGGGGACGAGGAGGCCACCGACGCGCTGGTATCGTGGGAACTCAATTTCGGCCGGAGCATCACCCACGACAGGGTCGGCCTGCACGTCCAGTATGGCTCGAAGCTCCTTGGAATGACGATCGATACCCAGAGTCAACTGTCCGCTCGGCGTCGACGCAGCGATGCCCTGGACGACGACACCGTTGGTGAGTCGCATCGGTCCCAGCCAGCGGAGACCGGCGGCGTTGTCCAGCGCCGCCAGCAGTAAGACGTGAGGCAAACGGGTCAGCGCGTCGCGCTGGCCACTAATCGTGCGGCCGGGGATGTTGACGTACACGTGCTGACGAAAGTTCACGTAGAAGGCGTGCGACCCATCGATGACCGTGCGGCCCGCGTTGAGAAACCCGCCTGGATAGGCGTTGCTCACGGTCCAGACAAGGCGCCCTTTGAGCAAGTCGACCGCGAGGTCACCGGCGAACGGTTCAGAATCGTATGGGGGTTCGACACGATGGCTCTGGTTGCGCCAGTAGTCGTACCCTTTCATTGAAATGGTGAATCGCCGCCCTTCCTGAAGCGCGTCGACGCCGCCATGGACGTCCACTGTTGAGTCCAAGAGGGCGCGGGCTCGCGCGTACGATTCGGTGACGCTCATCGGCGCACGTTGGGCAGCGGCGCCAGCCCAGCCACCACTGACCATCATGCAAACCCATGTGACTGTTCCCGTGCTGACGTAGCGCAACGCCACTCGGTGTGGCATGTCGATGTGCCTCCATGCGTCGATCGCGGTTTCGGTCAACCCGGTCCGCTTCTGGCGGAGTGAGATGGGTGAACAGCGCACGCTGGTATTGGGACCACGACTCTCGTGCGTTGTCGGCCGCGCAGCCGAGAGTCATCCGATGCGTAGGGGTGCCGCGGAGGTCTTGCAACTCCTGAGTGTTGGCTCGCCCCGGACGTGTGGTGAACGGGCCGAATTTTACTGCTGCCGGGTGTGCCGCGTCCGGCTCGGGCAGGAGTGGCCGCCAGGCGGGTGGCTAATCGAGCAGCGCTCGAATCAATCCGTTGTGGGCCCGGCTCGATGTGACGCGCGTCCCGTCGGCGAGGGTGATGATGTACTCGCCATGGGCGTGCGCGTGAAGGCGCGCGATTCGGTCCACGTTCACGATGACCGACCGATGGACACGCACGAAGCGTGCGGCGCTCAGCTTGGCGGCGACGTGATTGATCGTGTCGCGTAACAGATGTGAGCTACGGCCGACGTGCAGTCGGACATAGTTCCCGTCGGCCTCGATCCAGTCGACGTCGGCGACCACCACGAAATACGTCCCCTTGGCATCCCGGATGGCCAGCCGGCTGGGGGGAGCCTCAGCCGGCGGGATCCGCTGGAGGAGTGCCAGCTCCCCACGTTGTGGGGGGCCATTTCCCAGCCAGGATGCGGCGCGGCTTAGCGCCCGATCGAGCTTGGCGGGGTCGATGGGTTTGACGAGATAGTCGACCACCCCACGCTCGATCGCCGCCAGCGCGTACTCCTCGAAGGCCGTGATGAAGACGATCAAGGGCGCGTCGCTGCCGAGCGTCTGGATCGCCTCGGCGACGGCCAAACCGTCCAGCCCTGGCATCCGGACGTCAAGTAGCGCGATATCAGGCCGCACGATCGGGATAATAAATGCGGCCTGTGCGCCGTCATCGCATTCGGCGACTACCTCGCAGGATGGCCGAGCTCCGAGCAGCCGGCGCATCCGATCGCGAGCGAGCGGTTCATCATCAGCGACCAGCACCCGATAGCGCGCGCTCATCGGAGGAGGGCCGCCGGGAGATGCGCACGGTCTATCGCTCCGGATTGCGGCGCCGCGCCGCCGCTAGTGACGAACGGGATGCCAATGGTCGCTCGTGTGCCCCCGCCCGGGCGCGGCTCCACGTGCAGCCGCTGGCGATCGCCATATCGCCGCACCAGACGCTGTCGAGTGGCGGCGATTCCCAACCCGTCTGCGACGTGCGACGCGCCGATTCCCAATCCGTCGTCCTCGACACTCAGCAGCAACATTGCTTCGGATCCGCCGTCCCGGCCTACCGATGTCGCGATCGTGACGCAGCCGGGACCGGGACGCCGAGCGATCCCGTGCTCAAACGCGTTCTCAACCAGGGGCTGCAGCAAGAACGCCGGGACCATCCCCTCGAGGCTCGTTGGAGCGGCGTGTATCTCCACCGTCAGCCGGTTGCCGTACCGGACGCGCATGATCTCCACGTAGCGGGTGACCATGGCCATTTCGTCCGAAAGAGGGATGTCCACGTCTCCCGGGCGGCGCAGCGTCTCGCGTAGCAAGTCCGAAAGCATTGTCAACATGCGATCCGCGGCGGGCGCATCCTGGTAAACGAGTTCACTGATCGCACCCATTGTGTTGAACAGGAAGTGCGGCCTGACTTGAGCCACGAGCGCGTCCAATCTCGCCCGCGTCAGTTCGCTCTCCAATCGCATCGTGTCTGCCTGCCGCATCTGGTACCGGCGATAAAACTCAACGGCGTAGATGAGGCCTAGCACATACCCAAAGGTCGTGAACTCACCCAGAGTGTCCGCGGTCAGCAGGCCCGCGAGCGTCGCGTCGGGCTCGCCCAGGTACCTGTCGACCGGGAGGTAGATCACGGACTTGGCGATCGCGCACCCGAAACAGACAACAAGCGCCAGAGGCACGGTCTGTACCCAACTGGTTCGCCCGACTGGATGCCGCCGGGCCAACCAGAACAGCAACGGGAGGAATAGCGCGCAGGTGTACCAGTTTGCCAGACGACCGACGGCCAGGGTCTGCCAGTGAATTGGCATGGCGTGCTGGCCCAGATACAAGGCGGTCTGGCTCACCGACAGGAAGGCGAGCAGTGTCCAGATGGCGAGGACGACCAGCCAGAAGCGCAGCGCCCTCACTGCCGATGGGCGTGTCACGTGGAGCACGCCGTGACTGGCGGTCGCGGCCGACGCAGCCGGTCGATTCGAGGCGGCGGCCATTGGTCATAGTCTAGAAGCGCGTACGCCCGGCGTAAACATCCTCGTGACGAATGGGCCGCAACGCGGGGCGAGTGGTCCTGGTGTCTAAGTTGACTGCACCGCCCCAAACTTGACGGGCATCCCGAACATTTTCAGGCGGAGCACGTCGAGCAGCGTCTCGGGCAGGATTCTGGGCAATGCCGTCATCACACGCGAATGCGCACCGACGCGATACCGGATACGGGGCCGCGTCGCAGTCAACGCGTCGCAGACGGCGCGTGCGACCACCTCGGGCGCGCTACCACCCATCTCCCGGGCGTAGGCCCGTCGCGCGAACTCACGCATCATGCTGCCGTATTCGGCTACGCCGCGGCTCGGCAGCTTTGCGATGTCCGCTTCCACGTGTCCGAGTGTCTTGTCGACGGCGGGCGTCTTGATCGCGGCCGGTTCCACCGTCGCGACGTGGATCCCGAAGGGCCGCAGTTCCAGCCGCAGGGTATCGCTCAACAAGCCGAACGCGCCCTTGCTCGCGTTGAGGAGCCCGCCGAACGGAATCGCGATGTGTGCCCCGACCGATGAAATGTTGACGATCCGGCCCTTCGCCTGGCGAATCAGCGGCAGGAACGCCTGAATGACGGCGATCTGCCCGTAGACATTGATGTCGAAGATTGCTTCCAGGTCATCCGGCGCCGCGTATTCGACCGGTCCTTCGATCCCCACTCCCGCGACATTCACCAGGCCATCGAGCCCGCGGCCGCCGAGCTGCGCCGCCACGACCTCCGCGGCATGCGCAATCCCCGGGCGATCCCGGACATCCATGATGACGGGTTCGATGTGGGCGGCGTCCTCCGATCGGAGCCGGTCGCCATCCTGGAGCCGCCGGACGGCGGCGATGACGTTCCATCCCTCGCGAACCAATCGGGCGACACACGCGTGGCCGATTCCACTCGATGTCCCGGTGACCATAGCAGTCTTTCGAATCGGTGCGTCCATTCCTCCTCCCGTCACGTCGCTCACACCGGCGAGCGTGCGAAAAGTGCAGAGTCAGCGCTTCCTGTAGAGGGCCACAAAATGTGCGCATAACCCGTGCACCTGAGGCGCTGGCGAGTCGTCAGGCCGCCCGCTGAGCCAGCATGCGGCCGACCCGCTTGCTGAACTGTTTCAGGACGAGATTGGGAGCTACGCGGCTCATGAGCTGCAACACGTTGCTCAGGCCCGGCCGGATCTCGGGCTGGCCCTGCTTCAGTCCGTCCATGGCGGCGTCGACCATTTTGCCGAGGTCCATGCTGGGCCCGCGTTCCGCAGCGTGGTCAAAAATGTCGAGCAGGTGAGTCCGCGTCAGCGGCGGAGCCAGCTCGACGACGGTCACCCGGGTACCCTGCAGTTGCATGCGCAACGATTGCGTGAATGAGTGAATCCCAGCCTTCGTCGCGCAATAGATGGGCAATATGGGCAGCGGAACGAAGGCGAGGCCGGACGACACATTGATGATGACTCCGTCATCTCGGGCCAAGAGATGCGGCAGGAACTGCATCGACATCCGGATTGGGCCGCTCAGGTTGATGTCGATCTCGCGCGTGAGATCGTCGAGGTCCGAACCGGGTGTGCGAAGGTTCATCCGTCGCATGATCCCGGCGTTGTTGACCAGCACGTTGAGGCCAGGGAACTCCGTGAGCACATGCTGGTGGAGGCCGGCGATGGCTTTTGGATCGCTCACATCACTCTGAACGCCGTGCAGTGCGGGCAGCGTACGCTTCACGGCGTCGAGTTTGGATGGGTCTCGTCCGGTGACGATGACGGTATTGCCGAGTGCCAGGAGCCGGGTGGCGAGCTCGAGGCCAATACCGGATGTGCCGCCCGTGATGAGGACCGTATTGCCGGACATTTTCATGGGAGACCGCCAGCGCTGTGTTGGTGTCCGCGCGTGAAGTGCTGGAAGAAATGGGCCGCGAGAGACAGAAGCGGGCGCGAGCGGGTTGTACAAAAGAGAGCGGGCCCGCCAGCGTGACGGACCCGCGTACCACAACGGAGCGGGAGGGATTCGAACCCTCGATAGGGCTTTAAGACCCTATAACGGTTTAGCAAACCGCCGCCTTCAGCCTCTCGGCCACCGCTCCCAGTTGGTGCGACTGCTCGTGCGAGCCTGCCCGGTAAACGTAATCAGACGTGAGCGTTTTGCAGCCGGCGTTGGGGGGCCACGCCACGCGGGCCGGCGAGCGTCCACGTGCGTCATGAGCCGGACGCTCGGCTTCCGTCGCACGTCCTCCACTGGGCGCCTTCGTCGCGTTCGTTCCACGTAGTGGCGGCCTGGCACACCGCTCCAAGTGATGTCGATCCACGGTTCGGCTAGTCCACCTCGTAGTTCAGCAGGAACGGATACTCGCTCCCGTGTCCAAGGGCGGATGCGCCCTCGCCACGCAGGCCGTACAGCTCTCCCGTGCCCGAGCCGGCGACGACGGAATAGGACTCCTTGGCCTGGCCCCCCTCGAAGACGCCCGTGCGCTGCAGGACAAAGGTGCCCGGCTTGCCGTCCATGCGCCCGACGATCCGTTCGAGCCCGACGAATGTCGCAGACCCGTCAGCGTTGTACATCATCAGATACTCGACCGATCCTTCCCCTTCGATGTCGCCCGTGAAGGTCTTGGTGACACTGGCCCGTGTGAGTCTCGGGAGATCCGCATCCTCGCTATACGGCTTCTCGTCCCAGCTCTTGATGGCGAACTGCGCCTTCGCCGTCTTCTTCATCGTGAATCGTCTCCGAGTGACAGGTCAGCACATGCGCCGCGGTGCCGCGCATCGAATTGGCAAACCGCGGCCTTCAGCTCCCGGCAACCGCTCCTTCCAGGTACGACGCTCCGCCATCGCCCGCGGACGTCGGATCTGAAGGACCAATTTATCCGCACAAACCTGCCCGCGTCATCACGGACGGCGTCGCCCGCCAATCCTGGCCGGCGTGCCCTGACGGTATCCGTTCCCGGACTGCGCAATGTGGTCAAGGACCCCACATCTGGCCGCCAGGAGCGAACTCTATGTCCGACCCGAACGCACAGTTCACGCGGGGCTTTCAGGGGCAGGCGCCGCCGGGGGGTGGGTCCGATCTCGATGAGTGGGCGAAGGGCGACGCCACGCGTAAGCTGAACCTGAGCAGACTCGGCCAGCAGGCGAACGGCCTATCGTCGGAGGATATGGGGAGCGCGCCCTCTCACTACACGGTCCCGCCAAACCCGGTCACCCTGAGCATCGGTCTGTTCCTGGCTGGATCGTTCATCGTATTCTGTCTTTCCGCCCCGATCTTTGGCACGCTGTACCCCGTCGCGAGCGGAGCGGCGCTCGTGACCGGATTGGCGAGCGACGCATTCCTCCGCCATGTGCTGCCGGCCTGGGACTCGTCGGATCGGGTCGCCATCTCCCTCCCCGCAGCGATCGCGATCTTCTGGATTGCCAGCCGCCTGGACCATCGGGCGGCGGCGTACGTGCCGCCGTATCGTTGGGCGCGCCACATTGCCCGCGTAGGCCTGGTGTCCGTCGTGGTAGCGACGGCCGCCCTCAACCCCGAACGCAGCCTGATTCCGGCCAACGCCTATCAGTTGCACGCTATTGCGTCAAATCCGGCGTTGCTGCCGATCATCGGCGTCACAGCCATCGTCACGCATTTCGCCCTGATGAGGTGGGCGAACGGTCGCGATGCGTGGGACCACGGACTCGAGGTGTGGTGCCTCCGGCCGAAAGGCCTGCCGCGGCGGGAAGGCCTGCAGCGGTAGTCCCGCCGCTACGGTACCGGCGCCGCTTCCATCCCGAGACCCGCCGCCGCGAACGCCCACAGATCGGCGCGCTCGGCGATCTGCCGGTCCGTCGGACGGTAGCCGTGACTCCCCGCGATCTCCACTCGCAGCAGTGCCGGCCGCGTGCAGTTCGGCACCGCCGACTGTGCCTTCTGCAACGTTGCCGCGAATTTAAACGAATGGCTCGGCACCACACGGTCATCGTGATCGGACGTCGTGACGAGTGTCGCCGGATAGCAGACGCCCGGCTTGATGTTCTGGAGCGGCGAATAGGCATGCAGGTAGCGCGCCGCGACCGAGTCGTCGGAGTTGCCATATTCGGCTGCCCACAGACCGCCGCCACTGAACTTGTGGTACCGCATCATGTCCATGACGCCCACCTGCGGCAGCGCGACCGCGAACAACTCCGGGCGCTGCGTCATCACCGCCCCGACGAGTAGGCCGCCGTTCGACCCGCCGTTGATCGCCAGTTTCTCCGGCGACGTGATCTTCTCGCGAATCAGGTACTCGCCTGCCGCGATGAAATCATCGAAGACGTTCTGCTTCTTCTCGAACATGGCGGCGTGGTGCCACGCCTCGCCGTACTCGCTGCCGCCGCGAATGCTGGGCTGTGCATAGACGCCGCCCATCTCGATCCACGAGATGAGAGCGGGCGAGAAATCCGGTCCGATCGGAATGTCGAATCCGCCATACGCGTACATCATCGTCGGGTTCGACCCGTCGCGTGCCATGCCTTTTCGATGCGCGATGAACATCGGCACCCGCGTGCCGTCCTTGGAAGTGTAGAACACGCGCTCCATCTCGAACTGCGATGGGTCGAACGTCAGGTGAGGTGCCTCGAACGGCCGGCTCACGCCCGACGCGGGGTTGTAGCGCACGACCTCCAGCGGCACCAGCATCGATTGGAAGTCGTAGAACACCTCCGGGCGGTCGAACCGGCCGAAGACGCCGTTCACGGTGCCCAGGCCGGGCAGCGCGATGTCGCGGGCGTCACCGCCGTCCACCGAATACGTCCGGATCACCCCCGCGACATCTTCCAGCGTCACGACCGCGAGCCGCCCGGCGACCAGCGCCGAGTTCTGTATCGCGGTCTTTCCCGCGGGAATTACATCGTGCCAGTGGCTGGGATCCGGCGTCAGAATGGGCGTTGCCACGATCTTGCGGTTCGGCGCATCCCGGTCCGTCTGCAGATAGAGCTTGCCGTTGACGACGCCGAGGGGGAAGTAGTTGGCGTCATGCCCGGTGACGACAGGCACGATCGCCGCCTGGACGTTGGGCTTGAGCGGATCGCCGAGGTCGGCGACGTACACCTCGTTCTTGTCGGTGCCTTTGGCCGTGCGCACGAAGAGGTACTGGCCCGTCTCATTGACGCCACCGCCTACGATCCACGTCGGATGGTCGGGCCGGGCATAGATCTTCACGTCGGCCCGCTGCGGGGTGCCCAGCCGGTGGTAGTACAGCGTCCCGTTGACCAGCGCGGTCTGGATCTCTTTTCCTTTTGGTGGTTCCGGAAACCGCGAATAGAAGAAGCCCTTCCCATCCTTCGTCCACGACGCGCCGGAGAACTTGACCCAGCGCACCGTATCGGCCGTATTCCGGCCCGTCGTGAAGTCGCGGACGTAGAATGTCTCCCAGTCCGATCCGCCTTCACTCAGTCCGTAGACGTAGTGCTTCCCGTCCGGTGATGGCGAGAATTGCGATAGTGCGACCGAGCCATCCGGAGACAGCACGTTCGGATCGACCAGCACGTGCTCGGGTCCGTCCAGCGTCGCGCGGGTGTACCAGACCGCCTGGCGCTGCAATCCCGAGTTTCGCCGGTAGAACCAGTGGCCGCCTTCCCAGTACGGCACCGTGACGCGCGGATAGTTATAGAGCTCCGTGAGCCGTGCCTTGATGGCCTCACGGTTCGGCAAGTGCGACAGGTACTCCATGGTCACATGGTTTTCGGCTGCGGCCCACGCCTTCACCTCAGGTGCGTCGAGGTCCTCCATCCACCGGTATGGATCGGCCACGCGAAGCCCGTGATAGTCGTCCACCTGGTCCACGGTACGCGCAGCCGGATACTGCAGGGGAGCGGCCGTCTGCGCGGCGAGAATGACAGGCATCGCAAAGAGTGGAAGCGTGAGCTGGGCGAACGCGAGCGAGAACCTGCGGCACGTGGACATGATCACGGCGCGGCTGCTGGCTGGGCCCCGCGCGCGGTGCCCTGATAGGTCACCCGCCAGATGCGCCCGCCCTGATCGTCCGCGATGTACAGCGCGCCGTCCGGCGCCACCGCCAGCCCGACCGGACGGTGGGACGCCTTGTCAGGCTGCACGACCGCGCCCGCGAAACCGTTGGCGAACACTTCGTACGGACCCGATGGCTGCCCCGCCGAGAACGGAACGAACACCACGTCGTAGCCTTCCTGCGGCCCGACCGACCGGTTCCACGATCCGTGGAACGCGATGAACGCGCCACCCCGGTACCGGCTCGGGAACGCACTGCCGGAATAGAAAACGAGGCCGTCGGGCGCCCAGTGCCCCGGGAACGCGAGCACCGGAGCGATCTTGTGCTCGCACACGCCGGCCGTGTGGCCGCCGTCACCGCCGTACTCTGGCGCCAGCACGAGCTTCTTCTGGTTTTCGTCGAAATAGCACTCCGGCCATCCGAAGTCCGCACCTGCGGTGAGATGCACGACTTCTTCGGCCGGCAGCTCGGCGCTCTGCGCCAACGTGTACAGCTTCGGCCAGTTCTCACCGAGCTGGTCGCGGCCGTGCTGCGTCGCGAAGACCTGTCCGGTGGACGGCTCGATCGCGATGCCGACTGCGTTGCGCAGTCCCGTCGCGAACCGCTGCGCAGGGGAGAAGCGCTGCGCGGCCTTGTTCGCGTCAAACTTCCAGATACCGGCCCGCGTGTTCAACTCGACGCAGGGTTTGGCCCCGGGCGACTGCAGCGTGCGGTTCTTGATCTGGCAGGAATTCGACGCGGAGCCGACGTCCATGTAGATGCTGCCCGATGAATCGATGACAAACGGATGCATCGGGTGGTCGCCAGTCAGCGGGAGATTCGTCACGATGGCCTCGGCCGCCGTGTCCGGGCGAAGCTGGCCCGCCGGCAACTGGTAGCGCACGAGTTGGCTGCCCGCCTCGGCGTACACGTAGCCGCCATGTAGCGCGATGCCCGTTCCACCCGTCCCGCCGGTGGTCGACGATTGCCCGAAGCGGACGATGGAGTCGGCCCGGCCCGCGTGCTTCGTGTCGCGCAATCCGATGAGGAATGCGCCAGGTGGCGATTGCTTGTCGTAGTACTGGCCGCTCCACGTATTCACGAACACGTCGCCGTTCGGCGCGACGACGATGTCCCGCGCGTGGCCGACGCTGTCGGCGTACACGGTGGCACAAAATCCCGGGGGCAGCGTGATGCCGCCGTTGCCGGAAGGACATGAGCCTTCGGGCGGCACATTGGCCGATGCCGCCGCGTCCGCGCGGTCCGACGGTTTGCAGGCGGCGACGAGGGCCGCGTATGCCAGCAGTACGATCCAGGACCGTCGTCCGCGCCAGATCCGTTCGCTACTCGGCATCCATTCCTCCGTACTGTGGTGTTTCGGCCCCGCGCCCGTTGACGCAACCGACGTCAGAATCTTATCACGCGCCCGGCGGTTCCCACAGAAATGATGGCATGGGCGCGTGCGCGCCGTTGCACGCCGCATGCCGCTGGCGGGTCGGGCGCTGGCATCGGCAGGGCGGCGGTAGTAAGCTGCACCCTCCTCCACCGGAGCGCCGGAAACGTGAGTGTCATGGGCCGCGATCGCTGGCGCGAGCTCGAGCCGTTGCTTGATCAGGCACTCGATCTGCCCGCGCAGGAGCGCGAAGCGTGGCTTCGTGAACTGGGCCGGCGGTCACCGGAAGATGCCGCGGAGTTGACGCGGCTTCTTGCGGGTGAGGCCGCGGCGGACCGCACCGGTTTCCTGACGGCGGGGCATACCGTGCGGCCGGACATCGGGCTCGAAGGCCTCGAGCTCGGGTCCTACACACTCGAGCGACCGCTGGGGCAGGGGGGATGGGTTCGGTGTGGCTCGCGCGGCGCACCGCGAATCCCGGCGAGAAGGCCGCCGTCAAGCTTCGGAACCTCACCCTCGCGAGCGCGACCGCGCAGGCGCGCTTCCGGCGCGAAGGATCCGTTCTCGCCCGGCTCGCGCACCCCGGCATCGCGCGCCTGCTCGACGCGGGCGTCAGTGTCGGCGGCCAACCGTACCTCGTGATGGAATACATCGACGGAAAACCCATCGACCTGTATGCGACGGAACAGGCGATGGGCGTCGAGCGCCGGCTGGAGCTGTTCGTGCAGGTGCTCGACGCGGTCGGCCACGCGCACCAGCATCTGATCGTCCACCGCGACCTCAAGCCGTCCAACATTCTCGTCACGCGCGACGGAACGGTGAAGCTGCTGGATTTCGGCATCGCGAAGCTCCTCGAGCCGGAACCGGGCGATCAGTCGTGGTCGACCACAGGCGGTATGCTCATGCTCACGCCGCAATTTGCGGCACCCGAGCAGGTCACCGGCGGTCCGATCACTCCCGCGACGGACGTCTACGTCCTCGGCACGCTCCTCTATGTGCTGCTCTCAGGCCACCATCCGACGGGCGACGGACTGCGCTCCCAGCGTGATATCGTCCGGGCGCTGTTCGAGGTGCAGCCTGCCGTGCTGGATCTGGGTGACGCCGGCACGATCGCCGACAAGGCGCTTCGCAAGCAGCCGCGCGACCGGTACCAGACGATCGCCGCGTTCACCGACGACGTGCAGCGATGCCTGCGTCACGAGCCGGTCGTCGCCCGCCGGGCGTCGCTGGCTGACCGCGTGCAGACGTTCATGCGGCGGAAAGGTGGCAAGGTCGCGGGCATGCTCCGCCGCGACTACTGATCCGGGCCGCTAGGACAGCGGAGTGTCGTCGCCCAGGAGCGCGTCCTGCAGCAGCAGCCGCGCTTTGCGCCAGTCCCGCTGGATGGTGCGGTCGGATACGCCGCGCAGGGCTGCGATCTCGGTGAATGAAAAGCCCGAGAAGAAATGGAGATCCACCAACTCGACGAGCGATGGCTCGAGCGTCGCGAGTTGGTTCAGCGCGTCCCCGAGTCGTTCCAGCTCCTCTCCGGTCCGCAGGGTCTCGTCAGTGGGACCCACATCGTCGGCGAGTGTGATCTCCAGTACGCGGCCGCGCTTCGTCGCCTGGCGGCGCCGCGCATAGTCGATCGTCAGGCCGCGCATCGCGCGCGACGCGTACGCGAGGAATCGAGACCGGTCGGCGAATGCGACATCGGGGCGGCCGGCGATATTCAGATACGCCTCGTGCAGCAGCGTGGTCGTCCCGAGCGTATACGCGGAGCCGGCGCGGCGCAGGTTGATCTCGGCGAGCCGGTGAAGTTCGTGGTACAGGAGGGCGAAGAGCTCGTCGGCGGCCGCTGGATCGGCCTGGTCGGCGCGTCGGATCAGCGTGTCGAGCTCGGGCTCCACGTCGGGTCTCCGGTAAGATGAGTCGCGGGATTCGTACCGGCGTCGCCGCCTCGCCGCCTCGCCCCCCGCGCACCGCTGGCCCGCAGCATGGAAAAATGGGTCCAGAACCCGCATTTTGCGACTCGGTGCTTTCCTGTCCTCTGTTGAGGCCACCGGACCGCACCCCGGGTACGGTGCCGGGACCCTGAGGAGACCCTCGGGACCCGCCGGGACGACTCCTCCGCGGGGTCGGCTACGGCTTCCGCCAGGCGCCGAGACGCTCGCGCAACGCGACGATCTGACCGACGTGATAGGACGCGTGGTCGATGGCGAGGAGCATCTCGTGCAGATAGGTCTGGCCGTCACCGTGGGGGATCGAAGTCGCCAGCCCCCGCGACCGGTCACGCGCGACCCGCTGCAGTGCCCGCCGGTCCCGGCGGATCGCGTGGAGCGCGGCGGTCCAGGCGGCTGCCGACGGTGGCGTCGGCGCCGGCGGCCAGTAATCGTCGGGCCACGCGCCGGCGACGTACGAGGGGTTGCGGCAGAAATCGAGGATGTCGCGCTGGGCCAGCCGGATGTGCTCGACCAGCTCCCATGCCGAATGGGTCGCGCCGCGAGGACGCCGGCCCCGGAGGCGTGGCGGCAGCCCCTTGACCGCTTCGTCGAACGTCACGTGCGCGCCATGCCACGCGAGTGCCCGTGCCACCTGCTCGCGAACGGGATCGGGCGCCCGCCGCACCCGTCGCGCCCTTGGCGTCTTCACGGCAGATCCACCTCCACTTCGTCGACGTAGCACCAGGCCCAACGCTCTCCGGGCTCGATCGACCGCATGATTGGATGGCTGCTCTGGTGAAAGTGCTGGGTCGCGTGCTTGTTCTTGGAGGAGTCGCAACAGCCAACCTTGCCACATTCGAGGCAGAGCCGCAGATGGACCCACGTGTCGCCCATCTTGAGGCATTCCTCGCAGCCGCGCGTGTGCGGCGTCACGGGCCGGATCTGATCGAGGTGGGTGCACGTCTGCATGGACTGCTCCTGACCCTGAGTCTGGCGTTGGGCGCGATCCCGGTGGCGATAGGGCGGCCGACGTCTGGCTGCCGGTCATTGAATTTACCGCGTGGAAAGGCTCCCGGCACCGTCGTCCGCCCGCCGCTGTCGCTTGACGCGGCTGCGACCGCCGCCGATCATTGGCCCGCGTGCGACCCATTCCCGGATCCGTTTCCCGGCCCGGCGCGCCGAGCCCGAAGCCGGCGGCGCTTGCGTTGGTCGTCGAGGACAGTGCCGTCATCGCACGCGTTCGCCGCGGAGACGCGGCGGCGTTCGAGGCGATCTTTCACGCGCACTACGACCTCCTGATGGATGTCGCCGAGGCGCTCGTGCAGTCGCCGGAGGGCGCCGAGGAGATCGTGGCGGATGTCTTCCTGTCGATCTGGGCTCAGCACGAGCGGTGGGTCGTGCGAGACTCGGTGCGTGCCTATCTCCTCGGCGCCACCCGGAACCGCTGTCTGAATCATCTCCGCGAGCGACGCACACGCGATCGGGTACATGATCGTTGCCTGCGCGAGGGCTGGGTGCCGGGTGTGGGCCAGACACCGGACACGGACGCCGCCGTGCGCGCGGGTGACCTCAGCGCCGCAATCGAGCAGGCCGTCGCAGCCCTGCCCGACCGGCCGAGGGAGGTGCTCACGCTGCATTGCGGTCACCGGCTCAGTTTCGCGGAGATCGGACGCGCACTGGGCATCTCACCGCGCACCGTGGAAGTGCACCTCGCCCTGGGCGCTCAAGCTCCTGCCGGCGCCGGTTGGCGCCGTTTCTGAGTGTGATTCTCACGATTCTGTAGATCGTATTACGGAGTTTCCGTTGGTCCGGTGTCCGAAAGGGGGTGAGCCAACTCCCGGCTGATCCCACCGACGACACCGACGCGTTCTACCGCTTGGTCGTGCGCCAATTCTCCGGCGCCGCCTCGGAACAGGACGATGCCGCGCTCGAACGCTGGATCAGCGCGGACCCGGTGCGGCGCACGCGATTGCTCGATCAACTGCACACGCTCTGGCTGCACGTGCGCGTGCTGCCTGCCCGGCGGCGGTCGCACGCGGCGTGGGCCCGCATTTCGCAGCGTATGGTCGGCCCGCCACGCATTGTGCCCCTGCGCTCGCGGTCGCCCGCACCCGGCCTGATGGCGACGGCACTCGCCGGCGCACTCGCCGCCGGCGTTGTCGTCGCCCTCATCGCCCGGGGCCGCGTTTCCACCAGACACCCGCGCGCGACCGGTGGTGACTTATGCGACGGGGCACGCGCAGCGCGCGGTCGTGCGGTTTCCCGACGGCACGACTGTGACACTGGCCCCCGACAGCCGGATCGAAGTCCCGGAGGCGGCACGCCGCACGGTCAGGCTATTCGGCGAAGCCTTGTTCGACGTGACCCACGACCCGCACCATCCGTTCGCGGTGCAGGCGGGCCACGCGGTCGTCCGGGACATTGGCACGCGCTTCCTCGTCGAGGCCTACGCCGATGAGCCCAGCGTGCGGGTCGCGGTCTCCGGTGGGCGGGTGGCGCTGGGGCCGGTGAGTGGTGGGATGGCGACGTACGCGCTGGGACCCGGCGATGCCGCGGCCATCACGGCGAACAACGCCACGACGATCGAGCACGGCGTCGATGTCGCGTCGCGAATGGCGTGGTCCACTGGACAATTGCGATTCCACGCCGAGCCGCTGCCGGAGGTCGTGCGCGCAGTGTCCCGGTGGTACGGCGTGCCCGTCACGCTGGCCGATCACGGTCTGGCGACCAAGACCCTGACCGCGGAGCTGGCAACCGACGAGTCCGTGAGCGACGCATTGACATTGATCGCCCTCGTCTCTCACGCGCACGTCACGCGTCGCGGCGCGAGCTACGAGCTGACCGCCGCGCCATGACACGTCGCCCGCCGCGGAAACCCCCTTGCCTGGGAGAAGACGGGATGCGAATGCGCCTGCTACTCTGGCTGATGGCGATCACCACCGGCGTGATGGTTGCCCCGCTGTTGCGTGCCCAGGTACAGACCGGCGCGGCATTCCGGCGACTCGATACTCTCGCGCCACGTCGCGCTGCGGTTGACCGATGTCCGGCTCGACGCCGGGCTCGATGCCCTGCAGCGTGCGGCGGACATTCGCCTCGTCTACGACCCGCGGACCGTCCCGGTATCGCGCATTGAGTCGCTCGACACGTCCCGCATATCCGTCATTGATGCTCTGAGAATCCTGTTGCGTGACCCGGGGATCGCGGTCGTTCACGGTTCCGGAAACGAAGTAATGCTCGTGCGGGTGCAAGGGCGCGAACTCCAGCGAGGATCGATCAACGGGACAGTGACCGACTCGACATCCGGTGGACCGGTCGCCGACGCGGAGCTCGCGCTCTCGGCAGGAGGGGCGGCGGCGCGGCGCACCCGGACGACGGCCGAGGGGCGCTATGCATTCGCCGGTCTGGACACAGGCAGCTACACGATCGTCGTGCGGGCCCTCGGCTACACCGCCGCCACCCGGCGGGCGGTGCTGCACGCCGACAGCGCACTCCGCGTGAATCTTGTCCTGGCCCGCAATCCGGCGGTCCTCGACCAGGTCGTAACGACGGCGACCGGCGACCAACGGCTGCGGGCGCTCGGCAACAACATCGCGACCATCGCAGTGGCCGATTCAGTCGTCGGCGCCGCACCCGTGACGAGCCTGAGCGAGGTGATCGCGGCGCGCGCCCCGGGCGTGCAGGTCTTCGTCAATGGTGGTCTCACCGGTGCGTCACCCACGATCAACATCCGTGGCCAGAACAGCGTCAACCTGTCGAACCAGCCACTGCTCGTCATCGACGGCGTACGGGTCGACAACAGCCCGGCGTCCGATGTTCCGATCTTCGAGGGGGTGACCTTTCCCACCGGTGAGCAGACGGGCCGGTTCGACGACCTGATTCCAGAGGAGATCGAATCGATCGAGATCGTCAAGGGTCCGAGTGCGGCGACGCTCTATGGCACCGATGCCGCGAACGGCGTCATCGTGGTCACGACGAAACACGGGCGGGCTGGTCATCCGCAGGGAACCGTGTTTGCCGAGAACGGGCTTATCACGTTCGCCGCCAGCCGTTTCCCGGAGAACTACTTTCCCTGGGGCCACCCGGCCGGCGCAGCCGCTGCCAAGCTCGCCCTTCTCGTGCCCGTTGGATCTCGTGGGCGAGGGAGTCTGCGTCCAGGACAGCGTCACCCACTTCAATCCGATTCGAGACGGCGCGCTGACGCCGATCGGCACGGGGCATCGCTCGAACTATGGCGCGCAGGTGTCCGGTGGCGCCGGCGAGACGCGCTACTTCTTGTCAGGGACGCTCGAGGATGAGACCGGGTATCTCAAGATGCCGCAGCAGGACCTGGAGGCGCTGCGGGTCTCCCGTGGTCCGTTGGGCGTGGCCTCGGACGAGATTCACCCGAACGGCGTCGACAAGTCGGGTGGCCGAGCGAACCTGACGGCGCCGCTTGGCCCCGCGGCCGATGTCGCGACGTCGGTCAGCATTGTATCGCAGGGTGCGCGCATTCCGGGCGCCTGGTCATTGTTCGGTAGCGGCCAGGGGCAAGGTTACCCCGGCGCGCCCAACGAGGGGTGGGGCGTCCAGCAGCGGCCGAGTCAGTTCTTCGTGATCCGCAACGAGCAGGACGCCACCCATTTCACGGGCTCCGTGTCACCGTCCTGGCGGCCTGCGGATTGGCTTGTGGTGCGTGGCACGGGCGGCATTGACTACACGAGCGCATCGCTCGATCACCTGGAACGCACGGGGGAGGGATTCGCCAATCCCCTGGGCTATCGCGAGGTTGATCGGAGCACATTGGCGACGTATACCGCGGACCTCAGCGCGACGGCGACCGTGCCCATCACGTCGGCGCTCTCCAGCCGGACGTCGGTGGGGACGCAATACACCCACCAAGCCGCCCTCTTGACGCAGGCGATCGGACAGGTCCTCTCCCCAGGCAGCACCACGGTCGCCGGTGCCGCTATCCAGAGTTCCGGCGAGCAGACCACGGAAGCCATCATTGGTGGCGCGTACGTGGAGGAGACGGGCAGTCTCAACAATCGCCTTTACCTCACGGCCGCGGTGCGCGGCGACGGCGCGAGCACCTTCGGCAACGGCTTCAAGGCCGCGATCTATCCCAAGGGGAGCGTCTCATGGCTCGTGTCGGAGGAGCCGTTCTGGCCTCGCAGTCGCGTGCTGAGCAGCCTCCGGCTTCGGGCAGCGTACGGGGCCTCGGGCGTGCAACCGCCTTCTGGCGCCGCCCTGGTGCACGAATCGCTGCAGCCGGTATTCGTCGACGGGCAGCCGACGACGGGGACCAACCTTAGCCAACTCGCGAACCCGACCCTCAAGCCGGAGCGCCAGCAGGAACTCGAGGCCGGCGCGGATCTCGACCTCTGGCACCAGCGCGTGCACATTGAGGGGACCTATTACAACAAGCACAGCTCGGACGCGATCGTGCCGATCCCGATTTCCTCGTCGCTCGGGGGGGCGAACGGCCTCCTGCAATTCGTGAATATCGGTGATGTGCTCAACTGGGGATACGAGGGGCTCGTCCGAGTGGAGGTGGTCGATACCCGGGCGATTGCCGCCGATATCGCGTTGAACGGCTCCCTCAACAACAATCGGCTCGTCTCCCTGGGTGCGGGCGCACAGACGCCGGCCCAGATCCAGAGCGCAGCGAACGGTCTCCCGGGCGACGCGCTGGGTTATCCACTGGGCTCGTACTTCGACCTTCCGATCACCTCGTTTGCGGACGCGAACCACGACGGGATCATCGAGCCCAACGAGCTCACATTGGGCGGCACGACGTACGCGGGGTCGGCGTTCCCAAAGTCCCAGATCACGGCCACAGCCGGCATTCTCGTTGCTGAGCCGGCGGCTCCACATTCTCGGCGCAGTTCGACCATCGCGGCGGGTTCGTGATCCTGGATAATGGGCTATTCGGGGCGTGTCTTAGCCAGACGTGTCCGCAGGGGTTCGAGCGCGGCACGCCGCTGGGGCTCCAAGCGCAGGCGGTGAACGCTCAGAACTTCTTCGCTGACGGGTTCTCGTATTCGGGATTCTACGAGGACGGCAGCTTTACCCGCTTCCGAGAACTCTCGGCGACCTGGTCATTCTCCGATCGTGTCGCCCGAATGTTCCACGCCCGGAGCGCCACCCTCATGCTTGCCGGCCGCAACCTCGCGATCTGGACGCATTACCGCGGCGTCGACCCCGAAGTCCACACGTTCCTGGCTGGTGGGTTCGCCACGGAGGGCGCGTTTTCGACGCCACCAGCACCGATTCCAGTCGGCACGTATTGGATCGCCCGCCTGACGTTGGGGCTCTGACCATGACTCCGACATCGTGGGCTCGGGATTGGCGCGGAGCGCTGGCCGGTGTCACGCTGGCATTGGCGCTGGGTGCATTGGCGCTGGGTGCGGTCACGGGGTGCGGCGACATCACGGGCGCCGCCTCGCCCGACGTGGTGCAGACCACTGTGCTGAACAACGCGAGTGGTGCGCTCGTGCAGCGCGCCGGCGCGATCGCGGATTTCGCCGAATCCTACTCCGGCCAGGCGTTGTACAGCGGCTTGATCACGGACGAGCTGCTCGACGCGGCGGGCGGGATCCGGCCCGCGGACCGGCGGCAACTCTCGACGACCTCGTTCGACAACTATCCGTACGACCTCTTGAGCGAGGCTCGCATTCAAGCGTTGCGGGCAGTTCCCTCGCTCAAGTCGTACGCGCCGACGCCGGCGTGGCGGATCGGCGAGTTGTTCGCGTATGAGGGATTTGTCGAGACCTTTTTCGCGGAAAACATGTGCTCGGGCACGCCGCTCGGCGTGGTGGTGAACGGCACGCCGGCGTTTGGTCCGACCCTGACGCGCGGCGAGCTATTGCGCCGCGCGCTCGCCGACTTCGATTCGGCTGGCGTGTACGCGGTGGCCGAGGACTCGATCGGCGTGATGGCAACCGTCGGCGTCGCGCGGGCGCTCCTCGACAGCGGGGACTTCCCCGATGCGGCGCGGATCGCAGCCACGGTTCCGGCGGGGTATCAGTTTCAAACCCAATACGCCTCCACGGCCGCGCAAATCAACCAGCTCTTCGAACAGGTCGTGGCCACCATCGAGGTATCGGTCTCGGATCTCGAAGGCGAGAACGGGCTCGACTTCGTCAGTGCGAACGATCCGCGAGTCCAGACCGTGAATCTCGGACCGGCAATTTTCGGCACACCGAACATCGTTGCGCCGGTCGTGGACCGGAGTCCCACGGCGCCGATGGTGCTGGCGAGCGCGGTCGAGGCCCGGTTGATCCAGGCGGAGGCGGCGCTGCCGGTGCACGGCGGCTCGGGCCAGGCCTGGCTGAACATCCTGAACGCCCTGCGTACTGACGGGACGCAGACGGCCGGCGTGTTCAACCCCGGCGGGGGCAACGTCGCGGGGCTCGCGCCGCTCACCGATCCGGGAAGCGACACGGCCCGCGTCAGCTTACTCTTTCGCGAGCGCGCCTTCTGGCTCTTTCTCACGGGCCACCGTCAGGGGGACATGCGTCGCCTGATTCGCCAATACGGGCGGCCTACCGAGACCGTGTTTCCAACCGGCCCGTACTACCTCGGGGGGACTTACAAGTCCGCGGTGGCATTCCAGCCTTTCGGCGAGTCCTTCAACCCCAATTTCCACGGTTGCGTGGACAACAATCCATGACCTTCCGAATTCGCAGCGGCGTTGCCGCCATAGGTGTCCTTCTTGGCGCCATCGCGTGTCACCATTGCGCGTCGCTCCCCGCCTCGCAGAGTGTCGCTGACAGTGAGATCAAGAAGTGCGGCGAAATGAAGGGGCCATGGGTCGAGGTGATGCATTGGTGGGAGGCCAGCGATAAGCTGCACTGGACGAACGATTCCCTTCGCAGAGTGCTCCTGGCCATGTCGGACACCGACCAGGCGGTGCGCAACGCGTGGATCGCCCATCAGAGCGACACCACGATCGAACGGGGGATGCGGATTGTCGATTCCACGAACGACCAGCAGATCCGCCGGATCATTGGCCAATACGGGTGGCCGACGCGGACCATGGTCGGGTCAAAGGGCGAGTCGGCGGCCTGGCTCATCATCCAGCACGCTGATGATTCGCTCCAGCACGCCGGTCTCCGGCTCATGCAGCATGAGGGCGAGGGTGAGGTAAGTCCCACCGAGCTCGCGATGCTGGACGACCGGGTCCGGATGCACGACAAGCTGCCGCAGCGATTCGGATCACAGTTGTCCGAAAGGCCGGACGGCAGCTATGAGCTCTACACCCTCGACGATCCGGCGCACGTGGAGGAGCGGCGCGCGAAGGCCGGATTGGAGCCGCTCCCGCAGTATCTCTGTGGCATTGAGGCGATCTACCACCACCCGGTGGTAGGCAGCGTGCCGGCGTCCTGACACCGCGCCGAGCCGCGCTCCGAGCCGCCTAGCCGCGGCCCGCGCGGCCCCGATCGGGGGCACCCGGCCCGCCGAGGGCGTGGCCGGCTCACGGACGGCCGGGCTCCGCGGGGTGTCTTGCTCCCCCGGCGGACGACGCATGGTACGTTTGTAGCCATGCGCAGGCTCAAGATTTACGCTCAAATGCTGTTCCGGTACCGGCCGCGGGAGTTCTGGAACGACGTGCTGTCGGAGTCGTTCGACCTGCGCGGTGTCGGACACTACCGGCTGAGCGAAGACGACAACCGCCGAATGTACGAGGCCAAGCGTGACCTGATCACGGGCCAACTCGAGCGCTTCGGCATCGCCGTGGGGCCCGCGCCACCCGCACGCTGGAGATCGGGTGTGGCGTCGGATACTGGACGGAGTATCTCAAGGGGCGGGGTGTGCGGCAGTATACCGGCAACGACATCACGCCGGTGTCCGTCACGACGCTGCGGGAGCGCTATCCGGAGTTCGAGTTCGTGCAGGGCGATGCTGGAGAGATCGCGCTCCCGCCTGCCGCGTACGACCTCGTGCTGATGATCGATGTGACGCAGCACATCACCGACGATGCCGCATTTTCGCGTGCCATGGCGAACGTCTGGCAGGCCATGGCGCCTGGGGGCGTGTTCGTCGTGACCTATTGGGACCCCGGGACCAACAAGATGCTGGCGACGCGGCTCCGGCTCAATCGGATCGAGAAGCCCCGCCCGCTCTCGGCCTACACAGCCGTTTGGGGTGGCGGGTCTTTGGTGCTGAATACGATTGCGTTCAATGACAAGCACCTCGCCGTCGTGAGGAAGACCTGATAGTCGCAGCCAAGGAGCGTACGGGTCGTTCGTGATCGCCAAACCCCGGTCCCGCACTCCATCACGCCAATGTGAGACCCGGTCCCACACCGGAGTGGCCGGTGGGCGGGGTGACCGGCAGATTCAGCATCGTTCACCAAGCACGTCGTAGTCTGGAGGAGGTCATTCGTGGCTGACGCGGTCGGGCAACTGTTGAACGTCTTGCTCAACGGCCGCTACCTCATCACCCGTGAGATCGGCCGCGGGGGCATGGCCACGGTCTACCTCGCCCGCGACCAGCGCGACGCCCGCGATGTCGCGGTCAAGGTGCTGCTCCCCGACGTCGGCATGGCGCTCGGATCCCAGCGCTTTCTGCGCGAGATCGCCGTGGCGTCGCGCTTCAGCCATCCGCGGATCCTGCCGCTGTACGACTCCGGGGAATTCGACGGGCAGCTGTACTACGTCATGCCGTTCATCGCCGGCGAGTCGCTGCGCGCGCGCCTCGACCGCTCGGGACCACTCAGCATCGACGATGCCGTGCTCTTCGCGGCCGAAGCAGCCGATGCGCTCGAGTACGCGCACGAGCAGGGCGTCGTACACCGCGACATCAAGCCCGAGAACATCCTGATCGATGACGGGCATGCCCTGGTGGTGGATTTCGGGATCGCCCGGGCGGCAGCCGCCGCGGGCGAGGAGAAGCTGACGCAGACCGGCATCACGCTCGGCACTCCGCACTACATGAGCCCCGAACAGGGCATGGCGGATCGCAATCTCGATCGCCGGTCCGACGTCTACAGCCTTGGGTGCGTCCTCTACGAGATGCTGGCGGGCCAGCCGCCCTTCGGTGGCGGCTCCGCACACGCAGTCATTGCGCGCCACGCGATGGGACAGGTGCCGTCCCTGACCATCGTGCGGCCGACCGTCTCACCGCAGCTCGAAGCCGTCGTGATGCGGGCGCTCGCCAAGGTGCCAGCCGACCGGTTCCAGACGGCGCACGATTTCGCCGAAGCACTTCGCCATCCGGAGCGCGAGCTCACCCAGTCGCGATGGACCGCGACCACACAGGTCCCGACCGGTGTCTTTGCCGCACCGGGCGCGGCGAAGCCGCGCCGGCGATGGCTCATCGAGGCGGCGGTCGCGGCGGCCGTGCTCATTGGCGCGGGCGGCGCCGCCGGATGGCACTACCTGCACAAGAGCAGCGCGGGCCCCGCGACCGGTCCCGACGCGCGGAAGCTCGCCGTGCTGTACTTCGACGACCTGTCACCGGATCACTCGCTCGGCTACGTCGCGGATGGTCTCACCGAGGGTCTGATCGCGCAGCTCTCGGAGGTGCAGAATCTCGACGTGATCTCGCGCGGCGGTGTCCTGCCGTACAAGGGCACGAGCGTGAGCACGGACAGCATCGGCCGGGCCCTCAAGGCCGGCACGCTGGTGCGCGGCAGTGTCGAACAGTCGGCAGGCAAGGTGCACGTCGATGTCCGGCTGGTCGATGCCGCGAGCGGCGCGGATTTCGAGCGCAGTGCATTCGACCAGCCCGTCGCCAAGGTCCTCGTGCTGCAGGACTCGATGGTCGCTAACGTTGCGCGCATGATCCGGCGCCGGCTGGGAGAGGAAGTCCGCCTCCGCGCGACGCGCGACGGCACGCAGAACCCCGATGCGTGGGTGCTCGTGCAGCGCGCCGAGCAGCGCCATCAAGCGGGCGAGCGTCGCATGGCCGCGAACGACACGGCGGGGATGCTGGCCGATTTCCGGGGCGCCGATTCGTTGCTCGAGCACGCGGCCACCCTCGACGAGAACTGGCCCGAGCCTGATGTCCGAGAGGCACAGATCGCCTACCGCACCGTGCGGTTCTTCATCGACGCGCCCCTGCGTGCGGCCGCCTTCATCGACAGCGGCATGGTGCACGCCGTGCGCGCGCTGCAGCGTTCGCCGCAGGACCCCTACGCGCTCGAAATGCGCGGGACCCTCCGCTACTGGCGGCATCTCTCTCGATTTGCTGCCCGACACACGGCAGGACGGCGACACCCTGCGGGCGGCCCAGGCGGATCTCGAGGCGGCAACGCGCATCGATCCCGCCGACGCGTCGGCATGGGCCATGGTCGGCCATCTGTACGCCAACCAGGGGGACGAGACGGGCGCCAAGCTGGCGGCCCGGCGGGCCTACGAGCAGGACGCGTATCTGAGCAACGCCGACGTCGTGTTGTGGCGGCTCTTCGGCACATCCTACGACCTGGAACAGATACCCGAGGCCCTGAGCTGGTGCGAGGTTGGCGTCCAGCGGTTCCCGGCCAATCCGCGATTCGCGGAATGCCGGCTCCGGCTCATGGGAACGCCGGTCGTCAGCAGCGACGTGACTCGCGCGTGGCGCCTCGTGGACAGCCTCGGGAACCTGCCCCCCGAGGGAGGGCGTCCCTTCCGCCAGGCGCTGGCGCAGGCCCTGGTGGCGGCGCCGCTCGCCCGCGCGGGACTCAAGGACAGCGCACGGCACGTGCTACAGCGACTGTCGGTGCCCGCCGCGATCGATGCCACTCGCGACATCTCGCTCGACAAGGCATATGCTTGGACCCTCATCGGCGACAACGGTGCGGCCGTACAGGACCTCAAGGTCTGGATCAGCGCGAATCCGAGCGCCGACTCGGCGCTGAGCGACAACCACGATTGGCGCTTCCGCGGGCTACGCGACGACCCGCGCTTCAAGGCCCTGGTACAAAGTGGCGTGTCGGGAGGGCGAGCCCGATAACGATTGAGAGGATACGATAGATCGCGAAGAGAGACGTCCGGACGGAAACGGGGGATGCACGAATTGGCGAGCGCAAGGTGCGCAACGAAGTGGCATGGCCCGCAAACCATCAACGTTGGACCAGGGAGTAAGACACATGCAACCAGCAAGGAAACTCGGTGGAATCCTCGGTGCGGCAACGATTACGATGATTGCCATCGTAATCGCCGCCTGCTCGGATTCCAGCCAGGGTCCGCTGTCGCCGAGTGCTGCCCAGCGCGACCTCAGTGCCCAGATGTCGGATCGCAGCGTCGCCGGTGGGTGTTTGTCGCCGGTGACCGTGGTCAAGGACATCAACGCCCTGTACCCGACCGGTGGGCCGATGTATCTGGCCGGTAAGGCTGCGCTGCTATACGCAGCCGAGCTGGTCGCGGTGGGGCCGATCAGGGGCATCAAGCCCGATACGGCTCTTGCCCAGAAGATCGCCTTCCAGCTCGTGGACACGACGCTCAAGCTCTTTCAGGCGGGTAAGCTGACCGGCGGCACGAGTGGGACGACCGGGCAGCTCGTGGTCACGGTCCTCAACGCGTTTCTGTGCAGCGCAGGGCTACCACAGACGCTGACCACGGCCTCGCTGGGCGCTGGCTCGACGGGCGCCGCCCAGGTGGTGCAGCCGAATGCGCCGACGACGACGGTCGCGACCGGCGACCTGAACGCCGCCGTCCAGATCCCGCAGGGCAATCTCAAACACACGACGCTGGTGACGATCACTCCAATCACCGGACCGCCGTGCGCGCCGTACAACGGCGTGCTGTGCACGCCGTTGGCGCAGTTCCCGCCGTACTACCAGTACACCTTCACGCCGTCGGTGGACTCGACGCAGACGCCCAATCCATTCACGTACGAAGTCTGCGCGACGACGACGAACATCAACGTTCCGGTGTCGCAGCTTTTCCTCGCGCACAACGTCACCAACCCGGCGAACGGCATCACGACCGCGCAAGTCCTGCCGAAGCCGACGGGCAACCTCAATCTCGAGTGCGATACACAGATCGGCATGCGCCCGGCATCGGGCGCCAGCGTGATCGAGCTGGCCCGCCGCGGTGATGTGGGCGGCGCGGTGGCATCGCTTGCGTCGGCCGCCGAGGGACTGTTCGTGACCGACGCGTTCGCCGGCGGGACGAAGACCGGCATTGCTGGCACGGCGCACTCGGCGAGTCCGTTCGGGCTCGTGGACGTGAACGACATCATTCCTTACCAGAACGGGATGTGGGCGTATCACGCGCCGGCATTCACCGGAGTCCCGGCGCCGATGACCGGTGACATTACGGGGTACGGTACCAACCCGGCGTTCGTGCCGGCCGGCTCGCCCGGCTGGGTCGTCAGTGCCTCGCCCTTCGGCACGGCACCATTCGGAAGCGGCAGCGCGGTCGACGGGAACCAGTTCGGGTGCGCGCTCTCCAATCTTCCCAACCTCAACCTGGTGTGGCCGACGTTCCCGCTGCAGACGAGCACGGGCAACCTCAATCAGGATCCATCCTCGGTCTTCCTGATGCAGGCGACGTTCTTCGTGCCAACCGATTGGACGCCCAACATCCAGATCGGTGTCGCCATCGACAACGACGTCCAGATCTTCCTGAACGGCGCCGATATCACGAATCAGGGAGTGGTCGCGCCGGGCACCAGTGCGTCGTACGACGGCAGCCAGTTCCTGATTCACGATGGCTGCGCCTCGCAGGACAGCTACGTGATCACCCTTCCCGTGACCAGCTTCCACACGGGGACCTCGCCGAACGTGATCGCCATTCGGGCACGCGACCGGGGCGCGGAGTCGTACCTGGACGTGCGTGTCTCCTCGGTGACGCCGTTCATTCCGCCGGTCGCGTCGCCGTGATCAGCGGGTCGTAGGAAGACCGAAGCGCCGTCCGCCGGGGAGGCAGGTGATTCCCGGCGGCGGCGAGCCGGGATGGCGCATTGCAGGACGGGGGAGGCTGCCGGGGTTATTCGGTGGCCTCCCCCGTGCGTTCCAGCATCAGCTCCCGCGGCGAACGTGTTGGGGAGCCGTCGCGCGCGAGGCGTGCCGAGGCGTCGGCGGCCTCCTTTGCGCGATCGAGCCACTGATCGAGGTGGCGCAGTTCGGCAGTGAGATGACGGATCTTGCTCGCGCGCGCGACGCTCGGTGAGGCGCGATAGGCATCCTTGAGATCCGCGTTAAGCTTCGCGAGGCGCGTCTGATGAAGGCGTTGCTGGCGTTTGAGCCACGACTGGGGATCCAGAGCCGGCTCGTCGCGCCGCAATTCATCGGGCCGCTCGGGCCGCGGTTCATCGCGTGCGACACTCTCCGCGGGATGTTGAGGTTTGCCGCGTCTCGGGCTAGGCGCCGTTGACGCCGCGCCGAACGCTAGCCACCCGGGATCGACCCCGCAGACGCGCGCGATCGCAGCGATCGTCGTCACCGAGGGGACTGTATCGCCGGACTCCCACCTCGACACGGTCGCGGCCGTGACTGGCGCGCCTTTCGACAACTCCCGGGAGACGAGGGCGCCGAGGCGCTCCTGCGACAGCTTCTCACTCCGAAGGGCGGACGCCTCGAACCGGGCGATCAGAATCCGCTCGCCCAGGGAAGTCTCAGGGGACCTGCGTACCTCGATGTCCGACACGAGCCGGCCTCGGTAGTCTTACGCGCAACGTAATCTTTCGTTCGCGGCGCGCAAACCGGCCGGGCTGCGCGCCGGGTTAGGTTCGAATCCCGGGGGCTGGCCGCGGAGCGTCGGCATAGACTCACGGCTGGCGCGCCACGATTTCTCACCCCGAGACGGCGTGAACCCGGAGTCGGGGCCTCTCGTGGAGCGCGGGTTCAGACCCCGAGGTCGGCTCCAAACGTCGGATACACCTCGACTTCGAGCTCCCGAGTGCTGATGGCCGAAACCGGAGAGTTGGCGTCCGCGGTGCATGAGCACATCACGGGCTCGGGCATACCATCGACGATGAGGTGCTGGTCGACGACGTAGCGCGCGATCGCGCCACGAGGAGACGTGGCAGGGACATCGTAGCGCAGCAGGCCACGACCTGAGCGAATGCGTCCACAGGAGCCGAGGTGGACTTCGGTTCGGCAGGTCCCAATGGTGTAGACAATGGAGAACGTGGTCATGATCTGCTTGGCGTCCGTGACGCGGTAGTAGCTGGCGGGTGAGTGGCGAAGTGGCGTGCAGTGTGATAGATCGTGCGATTTCGTGATGTCAAAATGCCTCCCGGACAAATCGCCTGCCGTGATTTGACGCACATTTACCAGCCCTGGACCGTATCGTGATACGGATCACGTTCTCGTTGGTCGCCGGCGCCATGGCGGCCTGCTCGGCGCCGTGCCGGCCCCCCAGAGGAGAGACTAAGGTTGGCGGACGATCTTGAGGCATACCTCGGTGAAGTGCTGATCGGCGGGCTGGAGCCCGGCGCGATCGTTCTCGGCGAGTTCGACCCTGCATGGGCCGCGCGCTATGAGCGCGAGGCAGCGACGATTCGCGAGGCGCTTGGCCCGGGCGCCCGGCGCGTGGAGCACGTCGGTTCGACTGCGGTTCGGGGATTGGCGGCGAAGCCCATCATCGACATTCTGGTCGTGGTGGACGACTCGGGCCGCGAGGACACGTACGTCCCGGCACTCGAGAAAGCCGGGTACGTGCTGCGTGTGCGCGAACCCGCGTTCCACGAGCACCGCATGCTCCGAACGCCGGATGCCGATGTGCACGTCCACGTCTACTCGGCGGGCTCCGCGGAGATCGGCAGGATGGTCGGTTTCAGGGATCATCTGCGGCGCAGCGCACGCGACCGGGAGACGTACGCGGCGGCCAAGCGGCGTCTGGCGGCGCGTCCCTGGAAGTCGATGCAGTACTACGCCGAAGCCAAGTCGCCGGTCATCGACAGGATCCTGGCGCGCGCGGGCCTGGATGAACACCGGGAACCCTTCCGTTGGCTCCTCGCGCCAGCGCTGGTGGGACTGCTCGTATTCGCGTACCAGGTGCCGCTCGAGGTGGTCAATCCGGCGAACCTCCACTGGATGATGAAGGCAGACCGCGCGGCCACGCTCTCGGGCTGGTTGTTCGAGCGCAACGAGCCATGGACGCTGCCGTTCGGGATTCTGCACACCATGATCGCGCCGTTGCTGATGACGGTCGGATACTCCGACTCGCTGCCCATTGCTGCGGTGCCGGCGAAGCTGTTCTTCGGCTGGGTCCAAACGCCGTGGCAGTACAGCGGCATGTTTCTCCTGGCTGGCTACATGTTGCAGGGCGTCTTTGGCTATCTCGTCCTGCGGGCGCTCCGTGCCAGCCGGGGTCTGAGTCTCCTCGGCGCGGCGTTCTTCGCGGCGAGTCCCGCGATGCTGCACCGGTTCGAGCACATAGGCTTGAGCGCGCATTGGGAGTTGCTCGCGGCCTGGTGGCTGTACCTCCGCCGGCCGCCGGCGGGTGCGTCCTGGCGGCTGCTGGTTCCGTGGTTGCTCCTGCTGGCCGTGACCATCCCGACGTTCGGCTATCTCGGCCTCATGGTCGGCGTCATCTGCAGCGCCGCGTATGTGCGCGCGGTGTTCGTAGACCGGACAATCACAGGGTGGACCGCCGCGTGGCACGGCGTCGTGGGCCTTGCCACGGTCTTCGGTGTCTTCTGGGCCTTCGGATTCTTCGTCCTCACCAGCCGTGGCGAATCGGGGTTCGGCCAGTTCTCCGCCGATCTGCTGGCGTTCGTCAATCCCGCTGGCTTCTCGCGCTTTCTCAGTCCGATCCAGGCAATCCAGCGCGGATACGAAAATTTCTACTACCTGGGGCTCGGCCTGATCGCGCTGATCCCCATTGCCATCGCGGTCGCCATTGCGGCGACCGTCAGATCGCGCCGTGGCGCCGCCGCCGATCCGCGTGCGTCGGCCAGCGTGCGGAGGCAGGCGGGCCGGGCGCGGTCATGGCCACCGTTGTGGCCGGGAATCGTCGCGGCGGCCGTGATGTTTACCTACGCGCTCTCGACGCCGGTCCGGTTCGCGGGCCACACGCTGTTCACGGTGCCGCTCTATCATCACGTGCACCTGTTCACGGCCATGTTTCGTGGGTCGGGACGCTTCGCGTGGCCGATGTACTACCTCGTGATGGCGCTCACCGTGGCGGCGATTGTGCGATTCATCCGTCCCGTGCTCGCGTGCGTGCTGCTGGTGGCGGGCCTCGGCCTTCAGGTGGCCGACATGCGGCCTCTCCGGGCCTGGGTGCAGCGGGACTATACGTGGCCGTGGCCCCGGCTGGAGTCACCCGCGTGGGAAGGGATCGGCCATTCGTTCCGCTCACTGCGGCTGGTGCCACCGATCATTGCGAACCGCTACGCGTGCGCGCGTTACGATCGCAACTACGATTACGAGATTCGTTTTGGGGTGCTGGCTGCGACGCAGCGTATGTCGTTCAACAGCGCCAACCCGGCGCGCGTCGACGGTCTCAACCCCCTATGCCGTCCGATGCTCGACAGTCTCTCGCACGGCTTGGTGGACCCGGTGACGATATACATCCCGAGCGCGACCTACCGTGAGGCTATCGAATGGTGGGCTCGTGGGCGGATCGTGTGCGGTACGATCGAGGAAGCCAACGTCTGCGCGGCACGTCCCGGTCCGGCGGCTGCCGTCGCACCGCTCACCCGGCTGCTGATGCAGCAGGAGCCAGTGCCCCCGCCCACGGTGTTGCATGTCGATTTGCGAAAGGGCGACCCGGCGGGCGTCGTGGACTCGGTGGCCGGCTTTCAACGCCCGGATACGGGCGGCCGGCTTGTCGCCCGCCCGCCGGGCGCGCCGTCGCGGGCCGCCATGTATTTCAGCCGTCCGTTGGCCGGAGACATCACGATGATCGTCGAGGCGTCGGCGCCGGATTCTGTCCATCGGACTGCCGTCACGATCACGTTCGGCGATCAATCTCGTGTGTTGTCGCTGGGGCCGGACGTCACCACGGATACGCTCCGGTTTCGCGAGGATCGCGCCCCGCAGATTCTCCAATTCATTCCCAGCCAGCACCTGCCACCCGTCGTCCGGGGCGGTGCGTACACGCCGGCGCTCATCAAGGTTCGCCAACTGACGATCAGCGTGGAGTAACGCCGGGTCAACCGCATGGTGAATGCGCACCCGCGTCTTGCCCTGATTCAGCCCGGCACGCCGGCGCGGTACCAGCCCATGGCCGGCAGTAGGCGGGTCGCTGCCCGCATCAACGGAGGGCGTAGGATTCGAACCTACAAGGGCCTTTCGGCCCGCCGGTTTTCAAGACCGGTGCAATAGCCATTCTGCCAGCCCTCCTCACGGTCGCAAGCTACAAATCGGCGAGCACTTCCTCAACGTCGCCGGCGCTCGAGTCGCGAATACGAGTTGCGAACCCTGGCTTGATCGTAGCGGGTCTCGTGGCCGTCGTGTTGTCGCTCATGCCGTCTGCGAGCGATGACGAGCGCCAGTCGATACCTGATTGCCGGAGCGATGCCTACGCGCTCTGCCAGCGCTCTGCCAGCGCTCCGACCGTCGCGCACCGTGTGGCGGTAGCGCCACGGCCTCGCGCCTTGGGCTCCCCATCGGCATCTTGGGCATCATGGATCTACTGCACGACCGGCTCGCGCCTGCCCTCGCCGGCCGCTACTCGGCTGGACCGCGAGCTCGGCCAGGGCGGCATGGCGATCGTCTTTCTCGCGCACGACCTCCGGCACGACCGGCAGGTCGCGCTCAAGGTGCTGCGTCCCGAGGTCGCCGCCGAGATCGGCGCCGAGCGCTTCCTGCGCGAGATCAAGATGGCCGCCGGGCTCACGCACCCGCACATCCTGCCCGTCTTCGACTCCGGCGAAGCGGACGGACTGCTCTTCTACGTGATGCCGAGCATGGAAGGGCGCTCGCTGCGCGAGCGGCTGGACAAGGAGCGGCAGCTCTCGCTCGCCGAGGCGCTCCGCATCACGCGCGAGGTCGCCTCGGCGCTCGACTACGCGCACCGGCACAACGTGGTGCACCGCGACATCAAGCCCGAGAACATCCTGCTCCACGAAGGCGCGGCGATGGTCGCCGACTTCGGCATCGGCAAGGCGCTCTTCCAGCGGCGACCGGGTCGATCACGCAAACGGGGTTCGCGGTCGGCACGCCCGCCTACATGAGCCCCGAGCAGGCCGCGGGCGAGCGGGCGACCGACGGGCGCAGCGATCTGTATTCGCTTGGGCTGCGTGCTGTACGAGATGCTCACCGGCGAGCCGCCGTTCACCGGCGTGACGCCGCAGGCGATCATCGCCAAGCGATTCGTGTCGCCGATCCCCAAGGTGCGCACGACGCGCGATGTGCCGGAGGCGGTCGACGCGGCCGTCTCGCGCGCGCTCGCGCGCACGCCGGTGGACCGGTATCCGACCGCCGCCGAATTCGCCGAGGCGCTGCGCACGATCAGCCGCGCGAGCGGCACCGGGTCGCAGCGAGCCGCCAAGGACGCGGCCGCGCCGCGCCGAAGGCGATCGCGGTGCTGCCGTTCAAGAACATGAGCGCCGATCCGGAGAACGAGTACTTCGCCGACGGCATGACCGAGGAGATCATCAACGCGCTCGGCAAGCTGCCGGGCATGCACGTCGCGTCGCGCACCAGCTCGTTCGCGTTCAAGGGCAAGGACGTGGACGTCCGCGCAGATCGGCGAGAAGCTCGGCGTCACGACGGTGCTCGAGGGGAGCGTGCGCAAGGTCGGCAACCGGATCCGCCTCACGGCGCAGCTCATCAACGTCGAGAGCGGCTACCACCTCTGGAACGAGACGTACGACCGGCAGCTCGAGGATGTGTTCGCCGTGCAGGACGAGATCTCGCGCGCGATCGTGGATGCGCTCAAGCTGCGGCTCGGGCGGCGATGCAGGGGCAGGTCGTGGCGCCGACGAAGAACCTCGAGGCGTACACGCTGTACCTCAAGGGCCGGTTCTTTTTCGCGAAGCTCTCCGAGCCGGCGCTCCGCCGGTCGCTCGACCTGTTTCAGCAGGCGCTGCTGCAGGATCCGGCGCTGGCGCGCGCGTACGCGGGCATCGCCGACGCGTGGTGCAACCTCGCCGACGACTGGGTGGCGCCCGACGACGCGTATCCGCGCGCGAAGGGCGCCGCCGAGCGCGCGCTGCAGCGCGAGCCCGAGCTCGCCGAGGCGATCACGTCGCTCGGCAAGGTGCTCGGCTGGCACGAGTGGAAGTTCGCGGAGGCCGAGGTGCAGCTCGCGCGGGCGGTCGCGTTGAGTCCGAACTACGCGGAGGCGCACTACGTGCACGGCACGATCTGCCCTGCGTGGGGCGCCTGGGCGATGCGATCGACACGATGCGCAAGGCGCTCGTGCTCGATCCGCTGTCCGTGCACTACAGCGAATGGCTGGCGCGGTTCCTGCTCTACGACGGCGACTACGACGCCGCGATCGCGCAAGGCGAACGTACGATGGAGATGGACGAGATCTGCCATCGCGCGCAGCACTACATTGCGGCGGCGTATCTGGCGAAGGGCGATCCGGAGGCAGCGCTCTCGTGGTACCGGCGCGCGCAGTCGCTGGAGCGGCGCCGCGCGTCGTGGGACGCGATGATCGTGCGCGCGCTCGCGGCGCTCGGCCAGCGGGACGAAGCGGACGCGATTCTCGCGCGGCTGGAGGAGGAGTCGCGGCGGCAATACCTGCGCGCCGAGATCATCGCGATGGGCTACGCGGCCGCTGGCCGATCTCGATCAGGCGTTCGCGTCGCTCGAGCGCGCGTACCAGGCGCGCTCGGCGGGCCTGATCTACCTGCATCTCGATCCCGGGATACGAGCCGCTGCGCGGTGATCCGCGGTATGCGGACCTCGTGAAGCGGATCGGCCTGCGGTGACCGGCGGCGGGTGCTGCCGGCGCGAGCGGCTCAGCCGAGCATTCGCAGCACGAACATGACGAGGCCGCCCGCACCGCTGAGGAGCGAGAGCGCGTAGACAGGCCGCGACCGGGTGAGCGCCGCGACGGCGCCGAGCGCGATCGCGATCTGAAAGAACGCGACCGCGTATGCGTAGCCGTGATGCTGGTGCATCAGGTGCTCCGCCTCCGCGGTCCGCGCATCGCGCTCGGCCTCTTTGGCACGCGCCGAATCCGCGATCGCTTTCTGCTCCGTGGCGTACCGCTCCACCAGCGCCTCGCTCTCGGGCGGCGGTGTCTTGCCGGCCGCGCGCCAGACGGAAACCGTCGCAGCGGCGACCGCACCCTTGATCCCCTTGGCCTGGTAGTACGCCCACTGGTCCGATGCGCGCGCCTGGATCTGCGTCGCCTCGGTCTTGAGCGCGAGCGCTTCGTTGACCGTCGCCCCGGCCCGAAGCGAGGCGATCGCGGCGAGCGCGGCCAGGATCGCCGTGGTGAGTGCGATCATCCGAATGAAGTTTCCGCCTTCCTTGTCGATCTCCTCGTCGATCTGTTCCCGCAGCTTGTCGGTGTCGACTTCGATCTCTTCCGGCATCGGGTCCCCTATCTGGTTGGGGGTCGCGCGGGTGCACCGGGTGCTGGTGAGGGCGGGGCGGACGGCCGCGCCGGACCTGGGAGCGGCACCGCGGCACGCGGCGCGTCACCCGACTCCGCCGGCGGCAACGCTTGCATTTGCGGGAGCTGCGGCCGGAACAGATCGCCGAGCGATGAGGCCTGCGCCACCTCAGTGGCCGTGCGCATCACCGAATCCGCCTGCGCTTTGTCTCCCGCCTGCCCCAGCGCCTCGGCCAGAAAATAGCCGCTCATCACGTACAGGGCAGGGATGTTCACCGACGCCTTGTCCACCCACTGGCCACGGCGGATGAACGCCGCGGGCGCTTCGAACGCGTCCCACAGGGCCATTGAGCGCTTGAGATCCACCCACCCCTCGCCGGCGAGGTTGATCGTGTCCTTGGTCGCCACCGGGGCCGACGTCAGCACCTTGCGCGCGAGTCCCTGCGTGAGGAGATACTGGCCGACGCCAAGCTGTTGGCCATAGTTGCCGGAGGTGCTGCTCAGATACACCGACCGGCCGTTGTTGTCGAGAATGAGGTGCAGCACGAACACATCCGCGCGTTCCAGCACGCCGTGCGCGAGGTTCTTCGGATCGACCGTCGCCACGAGGTCCGTGCCGGTCTTCCGGATCACCTGCGGGCTGGCCAACTCGTACGTGAGCGGCACGGCATCCGCTTGCGCGAGCGTCAACTGCATCACGGGCGCCGTGGGTTTCGGCCACGCGTGCCCCCGGTAGACGGCCGGACCCGCCAGGGAGTCGTAATCGTACGCCGGCCGCCGCAGCATCTGCCGCGTGTACCAGTCGGTATTGAGGAGCGACGTGTTGGCGACCACGACGTCCTTTCTGATCCCCTCGACCTCCTGCGCGTACCAGAGCGGGAAGGTGTCGTTGTCGCCGACCGTCACCAGCACACCGTACGGCTCGACCGAGTCGAGCAGATCCTTGGCGAAGTCGCGCGTGTCGGTCTGGTGGGCTCGTGACGCCGACGTCCAGTTCACGAACAGCGGCACGAACGCCAGAGCGAGAATCGGAGAGGTGAACGCCCAGCCGGACTTCGTGGGCTGCTCCTCGAGGTTCTGGACATTGCCGGTGCTCTCGGTACCCAGAATCGCCGCCATCGCCTCCCAGAGGTACACGAGTCCGAGCGCGACCCACACGCTCCACGCCGAGAAGCTCCAGAGGTAGAAGTAGTCGCGGTCGCGGACTTCGCGGGCGACGTCCTGTAGTTCCGGCGACTCGGAGTAGCCGTACTTGAAGTTCAGGTAATACGATGAGCGCCCAGTGTGACCGTGAAGATGAGCGGGCCGAAAAACCAGAAACTTCGTCGGTCGTATCGCCAGTGCGTGTAGCCGCCGAAGAGTCCGAGGATGAAGAAGACCGCTGCCAGCACGTTCTGCAGCGTCGGATGCATCCCGTGCGGATCGCGCAGCCACTGCCACTTGAAGTACAGCCAGTACATCCCGACCTGGGCGCGAATGGCGCCTGGCGGTCCGTCACATCGGGCTTTCCGTACTGCACGCGGTTGATGTTGTCCATCAACCGGTCGTAGGTCAGCTTGTCGAGGGTGCACGACACGTGGAAGGTCGTCTGGCAGGCGGTCGGCTCACCTTCATTGATGGCGGGGAAGTGCGCCGCGCGAATGGGCTCGTAGATGAACGGCGTGAGGCCAAGCCCCAGTGCGGCGACGCAGGCGAGCACGAGCCGCCAGCGCAAGACCGTCCGCCACCGGCGGGCCAGCACCGCCACGCCCACCGCCGGCGCCACCAGGAACCCCGCGGGATGGTTCGCGTATCCGAGCCCGATCAGGAAGGCGATCAGGACGAGGAGGCGATCCGCCTTGGGGCCATCCGGATCGTCGCACCAGCGCACCGTGAGCCAGGCGACCACCGCGAAAAACAGCAGCGACACGGTGTAGACCTTCTCGTTCACGACGGACTGGTTCCAGACCGTGAACGCCGTCGCGCCCACGAGCACGGCGAGCGAGGCGCCGGCCATCCGCTGCCAGCGCTGCCGGCAGCCAGCCCTCCAGCACCCGCTCGGTGATGAGGAACCACATTCCCGCCGACGACCGCGCTGCAGAACGCCGCCATCAGGTTGATCCGTTGCGCGACGCTCGGCGCGATGGGCAGCAGCGACACGACGCGTCCCAGCAGCACGAACAGCGGATTGCCGGGCGGGTGCGGAATGCCCAGCACGTACGCCGCGGCGATGTACTCGCTCGTGTCCCACATCGCGGTGGACGGGGCGAGGGTGATCACGTACAGGATGAAAACCAGCCCGGCCGCGACCGCGGCCGCGCGGTAGGAGGGCTGGTTTTCGCGTTCGTTGACTTTGGGCTTGGCCATGGGGGAGAAAGTTGGGCGGCCGATGCCGCAACGGACAGGGCCTAGTGCCTGAACGTCCGGCGGCCCGTCACGACCATCGCCATCCCGCGCTCATCCGCCGCCGCGATGACTTCGGAGTCCTTGACAGAGCCGCCCGGCTGGATGATGGCCGTAACGCCGGCTTCAGCGGCGTGATCCACGCCATCCCGGAAGGGAAAGTACGCGTCGGACCCCATGACCGCGCCGTGCGTGTCCAGGCCAGCCTGGGCGGCCTTGTGCACGGCGAGAAATGCCGCGTCGACGCGCGACATCTGCCCGGCGCCGATGCCGATCGTCGCGCCCGATTTGGCGATCACGATCGCATTGGACTTCACGCTCGCGACGGCGCGCCACGCGAACGCCAGATCGGACCACTCGTCCGCAGTCGGCTGCCGCTGGCTCACTACGTGCCAGGACGGCCGTCCCGGCTCGGCTGGGGGCCGGTCCTGAATCAGCAGGCCGCCGCGGACGCGCTTGAAATCGAGCGCGCCTGCGGCCCACTCCGCCGATCCCACCAGAATGCGCAGGTTTTTCTTGCGGCCGAGGATCTCGAGAGCGGTCTCGGTGAACGAGGGCGCCACAATGCATTCCACGAACAGGCTCGAGATGGCATCGGCAGCCGCATCGTCCACCTGAACCGTAAAGGCGATCACCGATCCGAACGCCGACATCGGATCGCATGCCAGCGCCTTCCGGTACGCTTCGATGGCACTCGCCCCCGTCGCCAGCCCGCATGGCGTCGTGTGCTTGATGATCGCGCAGCACGTCTCGCCGGCCGCACGGAATGGATCGGCAGCCACGAGCGCGCCCTCCAGATCGAGGACGTTGTTGAACGACAGCTCCTTCCCGCCTCGTTGGGCGAGCGCGTCGAGGCCGGCGCCGGGACGCTCGACATAGAACGCCGCCCGCTGATCCGGGTTCTCGCCGTACCGCAGCACGTGCGCCCGCTCGTACGGCAGGGTGAGCCGGTCCGGGAACATGTCGTCGCGCCGCGCGGCGAACCACGCCGCGATTGCGGCATCGTACGATGCCGTGTGGGCGAAGACCTTGCCCGCCAGCAGGCGCCGCAGGTCGAGGTCATCGTCACTGGTTTCCAGCCCCTGGAGGACGCGGCCATAGTCGGCCGGATCCACCACCGCCGTCACGCCGGCGAAGTTCTTCGCCGCTGACCGGAGCAGGGCAGGTCCTCCGATGTCGATCTGCTCGATCACGTCATCCGGTGTGACGTCCGTGCGTGCGGCGGTCTCGCGGAACGGATACAGGTTGACGACGACGAGTCCGATGTCCTGGATCCCCGCCTCCCGGATCTGGCGCTGGTGTTCCGGCAGATCGCGCCGGGCCAGGATGCCGCCGTGCACGGCCGGATGCAGGGTCTTGACGCGTCCGTCGAGCATCTCCGGCATCCCGGTGAGGTCGGCAATGTCACGAACCGGCAACCCTCCCGTCCGCAATGCCGCGGCCGTGCCACCGGTCGAGACCAGTTGCCACTGCAACCGGACGAGACCGGTCGCGAACTCGACCAGGCCAGTCTTGTCAGAGACGGACAGCAGCGCGATCGGCATGAGGCTCAGCAACGCTCCAGGGTAGATGAGCCGGCGGCGACGGATGCCGCCGGCGAATACGGCGTTAGTGCCGTTGGTCGGCCACGGCCAGCGTGGCGACCATGCGGCCGAGTGCATGGATGTCGCGCAGATCCACCACTTCGGCGGGTGAGTGACTGTAGCGGAGCGGCCACCCGACCGCGACGTCGACGGCACCCCACGGCACGAATACCGAGCCGTCGTTCCCGCCGTTCGTGGTGCCGAACTGCACGGGGACGTGCGCGGCGCGCGCCAGGCGGAGTGCGCGCGCCACTTCATCCGGTGGCGTCACGCTCGAGTTGTCGAGTGATCGCAGGGCCGCGCCCTCCCCCAGCGGCGCCAGCGCAAACCGTGGGCTCTCGAGGGGCGAGTCGGACGACACGAAGGTGTCGATGGCGTGGACGCGCCGGACGGTTGGTCCGAATTCCGCCGCCGCGGCTGCGGCGCCTTCAAGGCCCACTTCCTCCCGTACCGACCAGACGAAGATGACCTTGTGAGTGAGGCGCGCGGGATCGATCTGGCGGAGCGCCATCAACAGCGCGGTGCATCCGGCCCGATCGTCGATCGCGCGCGCCGTGAACCGCAGCGTTGCCAATCGCGAGGCCACCTTGTAGGCCGAAATCCGCATGCCGGTCGTCACGCCGCACGCTGCCAGTCCCGCGGAGTCGGCGCCAAACCATGCGCTGAGGGTATCCGGTTCTTTCGACGTGGCGTGGGACCGCGGAATGAAGATTCCCGGGAGCGTCCCCGCGGGAACGACCGAACGCTCGGACGCGGCGGTGGCCGCGAGCGCGCAACTGGCGCTTTCCCCGGCGGAGCGCGCCTCGTCGCTGAGGTGGAGCAGGGCCGGCTGGCTTTCCCATAGCGACGAATAGAATCCGCCGACCTGTGACAGCGTCACGGCACCGTCGTGCGCGATATGGGTGATCTGAAACCCGATCTCGTCCATGTGCGCGACGAAAACAACGGTATCGCGGTCGGGACCGGCCGACACGATCAGGTCACCGGCCGAGTCGACTCGCGCCGGCTGGTTACGCCAGGCCGCCGGTATGGCGGCAGTTACGACGGCGCGCACCGGCCCCTCGTGGCCGGACACGCCGTAGGCGTCGGAGAGCGTTGCCATGAGCCTCGCCACGGCCGCCAGCGAGTCGGTGCCGATGGCGGGCGGTGGTGCGGCAGGCACTCCATGCAGCGCGAGCACGGGAGACTGCGGCGCCTGGGTGGCGCCGGAGGCCCGGGCCACTTCATCCGCGAGAGCGATGATGTCGCCGCCGTGCACAGTCTCGGCCAGCGTTCCCGGGTGTGCCGAGCGGATGCCGATCGAAACAACGGCGCCGGCTCGGCTGGCGAGGGCGCGCGCAGCCGGGCCGGTGACAGCGCGCCGCGTCACGGCGTCAGGGGCACTGACCGCGGTGTCGCGCGCCAGCGCGGCATCAACGAGGAATAGTGAATCGGTGTGGCCAACAGCGGTCAGCACCGCCTCGAGTCCCGCGTATCCGAACGCGTGCTGCACGCTGATGACCCAGACTGTCTCGCCCTGTCCCGGCGTGAGCGACGCGGCTGCGGCGACGGCCGCGCATCCGGCCCGGTCTCCCGCTGCCGGACCGGCAACGGCGTCCGCGAACCGCCACGACGGCCACTCGCGAAGGACGGGATCGAGCACCGCGATCCCCAGTTGCGCCACCTCGGCACGCGACCGGGCGCCCACATCCACCCACAGGTCGTCGACGCGGACGATCGGTTCGGACGTCGGACGAGAGCGCCACAGATGCGTGCTGCGCACGGCGACCACGGCCGGGCGGGCTCCATTGCGTGTGATGATCCGGATTCGTTGGCCCTCGTGGAACTGGTCCCACAGGGCCGACCGCCGGGCGCGCCCGCTGGACTGGAGCCGGACATACCCGTCCGCCGTGATTTCGCTGACGACGTAGGCTGCCTCATCGAGGCCGCACGCGACCACGCGCCGCGGCGACCCCGATCCACGCCGCATGACGAGGTTGCCCAAGCGGTCTCGTGTCCAGCCCGGCATCGATGCCGAGATGATGTCGGTGGCGGCACGCTCGGCGCCCGGGGGCGCCTGCAGCGCGATCCATTGGGCCACCGCCTCGGCGCTCGCCGCCGCCTGCGCCGCTGGCTGCGCCGCTGGCGCGCCGGCTGGCTGGGCGCGGCCCGCGAGGGGCACGGCGGCAGCCGCAACCATGATCATCGCGATCGACATGCGTGCCCTGACGTCTGACATCACTGTTCGGATTCCTCGGTCTGAAGTCGAAACACCGTTGATGCGCCCGGCATGCCGGTCTCCCCAATAACCGTGCCGTCCGCATCGAGGGAAACACGCCCGCTGGCGACCGCCGCGACCGCACACGGATAGAGGCGGTGCTCCGCCCTGAGGACCCTCGCGGCCAGCACCGCTGGCGTATCGCCGGTGACCACCGGCACGGGCCACTGGGCGATGATCGGTCCGTGATCGTACGCCTCATCGACGAAATGCACGGTGGCGCCGGTGATCCTCACACCCGCGTCGAGCACTGCCCGATGGACGCGCGTCCCATACATGCCCGGCCCGCCAAAGGCCGGCAGGAGGGCAGGGTGCACGTTGACGATGTGCCCCCGGTATCGCCGCGTCACTGGCTCGGGAACGTGCCTGAGATAGCCGGCCAAAGCCACCAGCCCGATCTGGTGATCAGCCAGGAGGGCCAGCATCGACGTCGCGTCGTTCGGGTCAGTGATCATGACAGACGGAATCCCGGCCCGGCCACCAATCGCCAGCGCGCCCGCCTGAGGTTTGTCGGACCCGACGAGCGATACAGTTCCCGCGGCCGCCGGTCCGGCGGCCGCCAGGTAGTCGAGAATGGCCTGAAGATTCGACCCGGCTCCCGAAGCCAGAACGGCGATACGTGGCATCACGGCGTCAGTTTATCGTCAGCGCGACGGTGCGGTAAGAGCGCCGAGCCATCACTGTCCCGGCTGGATTCGGGATGCACGACGGATGAAGCGCGCGCACTGCAGGTTACGACGCCAGGATGGCGGTGGCGGCCGCTTCGAGCGTCGGCGCCGCGATGCCCTCGCGGGTCGCTCGGCTGGTTTCGGCGGCCGGTGTGTCTGGGCTCGGAATCAGGATACCGCGCGCCCCGAGTGCGGACGCTGCCGCGATGTCACGCCATCGATCGCCGATCAGCACCGACGCTCGCAAGTCGAGGCCGAGATCTCGCGCTGCCCGCATGTACAGCTCGATCCCGGGCTTCCGGCATTCGCACGGCCCGGTGAACTCCGGATGGTGGGGGCACATGTACGTCGCATCGAGCGGCGCGCCAGCCGCCGCGAAGACCGAATCGATGCGTTCACGCACCGCATCATACTGCTCGGCGGTGAAGCATCCCCGAGCGAGCCCGGATTGATTGGTGATGACGACGATCATGTAACCAGCAGCCCGGAATCGCGCGATCGCGCTCGCGGCGCCCGGTACTGGAGCACGACCCGGGCGGGGTCTGCGAGATATCGCTCGTCGCGGATGATCGTGCCGTCGCGATCGAGAAATGCCGCGGCCGGGCTGCTCGCATCCCGCTGGTCAGGACAGTGCGCGCACCAGCGCGTCGCCGAACGCGGCGTCCTGCACGGCCGGCACGCTCCGCAGGTCGAGCAGTACCGTGCCGTCGGCGATCCGCGCCCACGACCGGTGGCTCGCCCACCCGCAGCCGCGCTTCGGTACGCCACCGGATCGTCCGGCGAGCGAGGGCCGCCGACGGAATCCGCGCCGTGGGGAACGCTCCACCGCCCACGCTCGCCGTGCTCGTCGACACGGTGACCGCGAATGCCGTGCCCCCGCAGCCGAGGGCGATCGCCTCGGCCCGGGCGCGACGATCGCTGCGACCGGAGCCGTCAGCATGGCGAGCACCGGGACCGATCGCGACCGCGCGTCTCCGGATCGCGGTACAAGCGCCAGCGTCGCCTCCAGCGCGGCGAGCGTGAGCTTGTCCACGCGCAGGGCGCGCGCGAGCGGATTGCTACGCAGCCGCCGCAATCGACGGCTCGGCTCACCAGCCATGATCCCGGCCTGTGGACCGCCCAGCAGCTTGTCACCGCTCATGAACACGAGCGACGCGCCCGCGCGCATCGCATCGCGAGCGGTCGGCTCTCCGGCCAGTCCGTAGCGTTCGAGCGACGATCAGCAGTCCGCTGCCGAGATCGTGCAGAACCGGCACGCTGGCGCGTCACGCGGCAACGGGCGCCAGCTCGTCGACGCGTCGCCTCGGCGACGAATCCGTCGACCGCGAAGTTGCTGCGATGGACCTTGACGATCGCCGCCGATCGCGTCGGATCGCTCATCGCGGCGGTGTAGTCGCTCGGCGTGCGTGCGATTGGTGGTATCCGACTTCGACGAGGCGCGCACCGCTCTTAGCCATGATCTCCGGGATGCGGAAGCTGCCTCCGATCTCGATCAGCTCGCCGCGCGACACCACGGCGCTCGCGGCCGCTGGGCGATGGTGTTGAGAGCGAGCACCAGTCGCCGCGGCGCAGTTGTTCACGACGATCGCATCCGCCGCGCCCGTCAGCTCGCGCAGCAGGGCCACGCTATGGACGTATCGCGAGCCACGGTCCCCGCGATCGATGTCGTACTCGAGATTCGAATATCCGCGCCGCCGTGTCCTGAATCGCGCGTACCGCCGCCTCGGCCAGCGGTGCGCGGCCGAGGTTCGTGTGGAGGATCACACCCGTGGCGTTGAAGACCGCGCGCAGGGACGGGTGTAGATGCGTGGTCACGACGGCTTCGATGCGGCGTGCCCAGGCATGTCGCCGTCCGGCGCAGCGGCCGCGGCTCCGGCGCGCCTCATCGATCGCTGCACGGATCGCCTGCACAACGACTGTGCGCGGGGCCCGCTGCAGGAGCGGCACCATGCTGGCGCTCTCGAGCAGCGCATTGACGGATGGCAGGTCGCGCCGCGGATCGGTCACGGGGATTGCGATCCGGACGGTGGAGGTGTGGACGGCGGCACGGCCGGAGGAGTTGGAGGGGACGCCTAGCCGGCGGCGGCGACTTGCCTTGCCGCCGGAGTTTCGCGGACCGCGCGGATCGCCCGCGAGCGGTGCGTGCTGTCCGACGGCGGTGGCTTCGGCCCGCTGAAGACGCGATCGCCTGTGTGCGTCTTCCCCAGGAGTCCGCGAATGCCGGTCGCTTCCAGCCGGTAGTACTTGCCGGGCTCGAGGGGCGTACCAACCTGGATCACGACCTCTTTGGCCGGACTGCGTCGGCTGGGTTTCGGCAGTCGCGACCGGGCCGCCGAATCACGCCGCTCCGAGAGTCGCGCACGGCGCTCGCGAGCGGCGGCGGTATCGCGCGACGCGAGGCCCGAGTCGACGCGCCGGATCGAGTCGGCCTGCAGCGCGGAGTCCGTGCGCACTCGGATGGCCGCTCCAACCGCCGAATCGTAGTCCGGCCCGGATCGGGCAGTTGGTGATCGGCACCAGTGCCGAGTCCTTGGTCTTGATGGTGAACAGACTCGGGCGTGATCACTTGTGCGGTGTCGATGCCGCGATCGAATGTGACGCGGATGGTCACGCTGTCGGTCACCGCGACCTCTGATATGCGCGGGCCGAGCGTGTCGTGCAGGAAGGCCAGAAACTCGACCTGCGCCTGTCGGCGAGGTTGACTGCCGTGCTGTCCCAGATCTCGATGCGATCGAGCGTGTGATTGCTGTTCGCGTCGACGAACCCGCGGACGAGGTAGGAGTCGGGCGGCAGATGCCGGAGCACGAAGGCGCCGTTCGAATCGGCGACGGTCACGTAGACGGTGCGGGTGTCGGCCGGACGATTGCCTGGACGAACGCGCGCGGCGCGACCTGCCCGGTCTGCCAGTCGAACACGCGGCCGCGGACGACGGTCGCGGGAATCGTCGGGCCAGTGGAGAATGTCAGCACGGCGCCATTCTTCCGCACGTTGTTGTGCAGGTCAGCCAGCCCGGGCAGCATCGTGATCGTGTAGACCGTATTGGGCCGAAATCCGTGCTTGCGGCCGAATGGAGATGTGCGACGCGATGCCACGCTCACGTTCGGATCGCCGGTCCGTGGCGAGATCAGAAACAGACTGGTCGAGATTGTTCGAGCCGGAGCCGCCGCCGCGCTCGGACACGACCTCGTCGAACTGGATGACCGCCTCGTGCGGATGGACGTTGACCGCGCTCGTCTCCGGTGAGAACGACAGGATGATTGCCGCCTCCTTGCGCGTCGGACCACCCGGCGGCGGAATCGTGCCGGCGCAGGCACCGGCGATGGCCGCTGCCGCCGCGATCACCCCGCACACCAGTGCCACATGGCGGCTCGACGGCCGGACACCCGGCCGCGATGGCGTCACTCCGGACACAGCCCGTCGAGCCGCGTGCGCAGCAGTCCGGCGCGGGTCGCCCACTCCTGTTCCTTGGCCCGCTCGGCCTGCACGACGTGCTCTGGCGCGCGGCTCAGGAATCCGGCGTTGGCGAGGCGGTCGCGAAGCGCCGTCAACTGCGTGTCGAGCCGCGTCGACTCGCCGCGAAGGCGCGCGCATTCCTTGGCGACATCGATCAGACCCGCCAGTGGCACGACGACTGTGCTGCCATCACTGAGTATCGAGGTCGCCGCGGCCCCCCGGCCGGATGCCGAGCCATCGGAGCCGGCAACGCGAACGAAACTCCGTGTGAGCCGCGCGAGACCGTCGGCCTCCTCCACGAACACCTCCCGGCTGCCGGCTGCCGGCTCGATCATCACGTCGATGACCGTCCCCGGCGGGATCGCGTAGTCGGCGCGAATCTGCCGCACCGCGGAGGCGGCATCGCGCACGATGTCGTACTCGGCGGCCGCAGCGTGCGCCGCCAGGCGGGCTGCGCCCGATCGGCGCCCGATGAGGTCAGTCGGGCAGGTCGCGAGCGGCGGGCCATGCAGCCCGTGCGAGGACGGTGTCCGGCCCGGTGGATGGCAACCGCTGCCAGAGCGCTTCGGTCACGAACGGCACGACCGGATGCAGCAGGCGGAGGCCGGCGTCGAACACGTGGAGCAGGACACTGCGGGCAACCGCGCGATCGTGCGCATCCCACTCGGGCGTCAGCCGTCCCTTGCAGTGCTCGAGATACCAGTCGGCGAGGTCGCTCCACACGAACCCGCGTGCCGCCTCGACGAACTCACTGAGCCGGAGCCCGGTCTTCCGGCTCCGCGCCCGTCCACACGCCGCTCGCGTCCGGCCGGGCGGGACCGAGCGCGGCATCGCAGGCTTCGATGGCCGCATCGAGGCGCGCCAGGATCCAGAGATCGGCCCGAGTGAGCGATCGCGCGCTGGCCAGATCGGCAATGCCGGCGGTGACGGGCTCGTCCCCGACGTTGGTGAGCAGGAACCGTCCGATGTTCCACAGCTTCGTGACGAAATTCCGTCCCGGCGCGAACGAGCGCTCGAGATCGTCCGGGTCCAGGATCACGTCCGTTCCGAGGCCCATCCCGGCGATCTGGGTGTAGCGCAGCGCGTCCGCGCCGTACAGCGCGACCACGTCCACCGGATCGATGCCGTTGCCAAGCGACTTGGACATCTTGCGGTGCTGCGTGTCGCGCACGATGCCGTTGAGCAGCACCGTGTGGAACGGCGGGCGCCCATCGAAGTGCATCCCCGCCATGACCATGCGCGCGACCCAGAAGAACAGGATGTCGCCGCCGGTCACGAGGACGTCGCCGGGATAGAACGCGCGCCGGGCGGGCGTGTCGTCCGGCCACCCGAGCGTCGACAGCGGCCAGAGCCAGGACGAGAACCACGTATCGAGCACGTCCTCGTCCTGCCGGACCGGGCCTGCACAAGCCGGGCATGCCGCCGGATCCTCGCGAAGCGCATCCTGCCATCCGCAGGCGTCGCAATACCAGACCGGAATCCGGTGTCCCCACCACAATTGCCGCGAGATGTTCCAGTCGCGGATGTTCTCCATCCAGTTGACGTACACGGCCACCCATCGTTCGGGCAGAATGCGGACGGCGCCGGACCGCACCGCGTCGAGCGCGGGCGCGGCCAGCGGGGCCATCCGCACGAACCACTGGTTTGACAGCCGGGGCTCGATGACCGAGTCGCAGCGGTAGCAATGCCGCACCGCGTGCCGGTGCTCCTCGACACGCACCAGGGCGCCCGCCGATCGCAGCATCTCCACGATGCGGCTCCGGGCGTCGAAACGGTCGAGTCCCGCAAGCCCCGGCGGGATCCGTCCGGCCGCCCCCGCTCCCTCCTCGATCTCCGCGGCCGGATTCATGATCACCGGCATCGGCAGGTGGTGCCGCTGCCCGATCTCGAAGTCGTTCGCATCGTGGCGCGGGCGTGATCTTCAGCGCTCCGGTGCCGAACGCGGCGTCTACAGCGGAGTCGCCGACGATCGGAATCTCGATGCCCACGACCGGCAGCATCGCGCGCCGGCCGATCAGGTCCTGGTATCGCGAATCGTCCGGGTGCACCGCAATCGCGACGTCGCCCAGCATCGTCTCGGGCCTCGTGGTCGCGACGACGATGCTGCGCGCCGGGTCGCCGGCCACCGGATACCGGACGTGGTAGAGTGCGCCCGTCTCATCGGTGTGCTCCGCCTCTTCGTCACTGAGCGCCGTCAGGCATTGCGGGCACCAGTGAATGACCCGCTGGCCGCGGTAGATCAGCCCCTCGTTGAACAACCGGACGAACGCTTCCCGAACGGCGCGCGAGAGGGCAGGGGAGAGCGTGTAGGCGATCCGCGACCAATCGGCCGACACGCCGATCGCGCGAAGCTGCTCCAGGATGGTGCCGCCGGTTTCCTTGACGAACGCCGCCGTGCGTGCGACGAAGGCATCCCGTCCGATCGCCCGGCGCGTCGTGCCCTCTGCCGCCAGCAGCTTCTCGACGATGTGCTGCGTCGCGATGCCGGCGTGATCAGTGCCGGGCTGATACAACGTGTCGTCGCCCGCCATGCGGCGCCACCGAATCAGGACGTCCTGCACGGTCATCGTCAGGCCGTGTCCGACGTGCAGCACCGCCGTGACGTTCGGCGGCGGCATGAAGATCACGAACGGGTCGTGCGTGCCCCCCGACCGGCGCGACTGCGCATCCTGCGCGGCGAACGCGTTCGCGTCCTGCCAGCGGCGCGCGACCTCCCGTTCCGTCGCCGCGGCGTCGTATTGTGCGGGAAGCCCCTGTGGCAGCCCTTGTGGAGGCCCGGCCGGGGCAGTGTGGGGCGACGGCGGGCTGGCGGTCATCGAACAAATGTACACAACACCGCCGTCCAATCGGACGGCGCTGCAGCCGCTCGTCTCCCGCGAGGGTCAGGTCGCGGGCGGCTCCTGGCGAGGCTCCGCCTCCGTGCCGGCCGCGCGGGATCGCGAGCCGCTCCGTCCACGCCGCCGGCGGCGCTCGGCGATGTCATCGATATCACCCGCGGCATCGCGCTCGGCGGCGTCTTCGCTCGTCGCGCGGTTTTCCAGCGGAACCTTCGGGTCCTCGTGCCGATCCACATCGTCAGACGTACCCTGCCGGCGGCGTCCGGTGCCAACGATGTCGCCTTCCCACGCGGATTCCGCGTAGCGGGGATCGCCGGCCGAGTAGTGGGCAGCGGCGTCGTCTTCGACCGTCTCATCCTCCAGGACGTCCAGGCGATTGACGACCGTCTCCACTCCCGGGACGCCGCGTGCCAACGTCGTGGCGTGCTCGTATTCCTCCCGGGTCTGGACAGCGCCTGTGAGCTCGATCGTTCCCTGATGAATCGCGCCGATGTCCACCGGGCATTCGGCGAGCACCGGATCGTTGACAAACGCTTCGAGGACCCGGTCTTCGAGTTCCGGATCGGCGCTCGCGAACTCGTCTTCGCCATCGCCATCGCCATCGGCGTCGCTATCGGCGTCGGTATCGGCGTCGGCCAAATCCTCGTCGTCCTCATCGTCACCCGCGCCGAACTCCGCGTCGTCATCATCCTCGGCGGCGTCCTCGTCCTCGTCGAACTCCGCGTCGGTGTCGGTGTCCGTGTCGTAGTCGCTGTCGAATGTCGCGGCGTGGTCGGCGGCGTAGGCATCCGCGACATTGTGGGTGGTATACGGGCCGTCGCCGGTCCGTTCACGTTCACGTTCACGGTCGTCGCCGGTCTCCGCCGCGTCGCGCTCGCCGCGCGACGGCCAGCGCTTCCGGACGCGGGCCGAGATGCCCGACATCCCACCCAGCCGGTGCGCCACGTAGGCACCCGCCGCCAGGCCGGCGACTACGCCGGCGGCCAGGAGGGCGATCTTTCCGGCACCCATTGATTCCGGCTCGTGGTGCCGTACGCGCCAGCGCGCCATGGTCACTCCCAGCTACGATCCGTAGCGAGTGCAAAGGGTCCGCGGTTAACTTTGCTCTGACATGGAGCAAGACCAATATACCGGCAAGAGTGGCGCCACGCCGCCGCGTGCCGCAGGATCGCCGTTGTCCGGCGCAGGGAGCCAGCCGCCAGGGGAGCAGCACAGCGGGCTGTCCCGCACGTCGGTCTGGGTGGCCATCGCGGTTGTGCTCGTGGCCGGCCTTTTCCTGTACTTCCGGTATGAGCGGGGCATTGCCGCGCTGTTCGACCGGAGCCACTGATCCCGTGCTTCGGCTGACGCTCCCCGACGGTAGCGTCCGGGAGGTGCCGCCGGGCACGCCCGCACGCGACGTGGTGGCCTCGATCGGCCCCCGGCTCCTGCGCGACGCCGTCGCGGTGGAGGTCGATGGGGCGATCCAGGATCTCCAGACACCGCTGCGCGCGGATGGGGCGTTCCGGGTTCTGACCGCGTCCGATCCCCGGTCGCTCGCCGTGCTCCGCCACTCCGGTGCGCATATCCTGGCGACCGCGGTGCGCCGTCTGCGGCCGGACGCGCAGATCGGATTCGGCCCGTCGATCGACGATGGATTTTACTACGACTTCGGCGTCAGCACGCCGTTCACGCCGGAAGACCTCACGGCGTTCGAACGGGAGATGGAGCGGGTCGTGGCCGAGCGGTTTCCATTCGTGCGAGAGGAAGTGTCGCGCGAGGAGGCACTGCATCGCTTCGCCGACGATCCCCTCAAGCTCGAACGCATTGCGGATCTCGGACCGCACGAGGTCATATCGACATACACGGACGGTCCATTCATCGACCTGTGCCGCGGGCCGCACGTCCCGGATACCTCGTATCTCAAGCACTTCAAACTGCTGCACACAGCCGGCGCGTATTGGCGGGGCGATGAGCACCGCCCGATGCTGCAGCGCATTTACGCCACGGCGTGGTGGAAGAAGGACGACCTCGATGCGTATCTCCATCGGATCGAGGAGGCGAAGCGGCGCGACCATTGCACACTCGGCGCGCAACTGGATCTCTTCTCCACGGACCAGCGCGTGGGCCCTGGGCTGATCCTCTGGCATCCGCGAGGCGCGATCATCCGGTCGGAGATCGAGCAGTACGAGCGGGAGCTGATCCTGCGGCATGGATACGATCTCGTCTATACGCCGCACATTTTCAGCGACAAGATGTTCGAGATTTCCGGGCATCTCGAGAATTTCCGCGAGAACATGTTCGGGGCGATGGACGTCGACGGTGCGTCGTATCGTCCCAAGCCAATGAACTGCCCGGGCCACATTGCCATTTATCAGGCGCACCCGCGGTCCTATCGGGACCTGCCGATCCGGTACGCGGAATTCGGCACCGTGTACCGGTACGAGCGCAGCGGTGTGTTGCACGGGATGCTGCGCGTCCGTGGCTTCACGCAGGACGACGCCCACGTCTTCTGCACACCGGAGCAGGGGCCGCGGGAGATCGAGCGGCTCCTCGATCTGGTGCACGAGATGCTGTCCGTATTCGGCTACGAGTACACGATCGAGCTATCGACCAGGCCGGACAAGGCGCTGGGAACCGCGGAAGTCTGGGCAGAAGCCGAGGAGATGCTGGCGACCGTGCTCAAGGCCCGGGATCAGGAGTATGTGATCGATGCCGGCGGCGGGGCGTTTTACGGGCCGAAGCTCGATTACAAACTCGTGGACGCGATCGGACGGAAGTGGCAAGGCCCGACCGTGCAGCTCGACTTCAACCTCCCCGAGCGTTTTCAACTGACCTACACCGGCGCGGACAACGCCGCGCACCGGCCCATCATGCTGCACCGCGTGCTCGTCGGCTCGATGGAGCGCTTTGTTGGCGGGTTGATCGAACACTACGCGGGTGCGTTTCCGCTGTGGCTCTCGCCGGAGCAGGTCCGGGTCGTCCCCGTGATCGATGACGTTGCGGACGCCGCGTCGGCCCTGTCCGAGCGTCTCACGGCGGCGGGCGTGCGCGCGAGTGTCGATCGCCGGTCCGGCACCCTGAACTATCGGATTCGCGAAGCCGCGTTGATGAAGGTCCCGTATATCGCCGTGATCGGGAAGCGCGAGGCGGCCGATGGAACGGTCGCCGTGACGGTCCGTGGTGCAGGGGAGAAGCAGCATCCCGTGCCGGTCCCGGCCGATGTATTCGCGCGAGCGGTGCGGCACGAGATCGAGACCAGATCGCTGCGCCTCGGTGCAGGCGGCGCAGTGCCGCCCGCGACTGCGTAGCACCACTGCGTCATTCCGTCGTACTTGCCCACAGGAGCTGGTCCCGTGTCTGATTCATCGTCGCTCGAACGCACCCCGGTCATCGTATCGGCGGCGCGCACTCCCATTGGCCGATTTCTCGGCGGGCTGGCGCCACTCTCGGCTCCGGACCTCGGCGCCGCCGCCATTCGAGCCGCCGTCGAACGCGCGGGCATCGATGCCGGCGACCTGCAGGAAGTCATCATGGGCAACGTCGTGCAGGGCGGGGTCGGCCAGGCGCCCGCCCGGCAGGCGGCGATCAAGGGAGGCGTACCAGCCACCGTATCCGCGGTCACCGTGAACAAAGTGTGCGGCTCGGGGCTCAAGGCCGTGATGCTGGCCGCGCAAGCGATTCGCGCGGGCGACGCGCACCTGGTGCTCGCGGGCGGCCAGGAGTCGATGTCGAACGCGCCCTACTATCTCTATGGAGCGCGAGACGGCTACAAGCTCGGCGACCAGACTCTGGTCGATGGCGTGATCCGCGACGGGCTGTGGTGCCCGTTCTGCGATGTCCATATGGGGGGGCATGCCGAATACACCGCGCGTAAAGCGCATGTCGCCCGGAGCGCCCAGGACACGTTCGCGCTCCAGTCTCACCGAAAGGCTGTCGCCGCGATGGACGCAGGGAAGTTCGCGGGCGAGATCGTCCCCGTCGAAGTGCCGGGCCGCAAGGGTCCGACGGTGATCAGCGCCGACGAGGGCCCGCGGCGCGATGCCTCTCTCGAGAGTCTCGGCAAGCTCAAACCCGCGTTCCCGGGTGACGCACCCAAGGACATGAAGCCCACCGACCTCACGGTCACCGCGGGCAACGCGTCGTCGCTCAACGACGGCGCGGCGGCGCTCGTCGTGGCGTCGGAGGCGTATGCGCGATCAAAAGGCCTCCCGATTCTGGCGCGCATCACCGCGTACGCGACGGGAGCCGGCGCACCGCAGGACCTGTTCTTCGCACCGGTGACGGCCGTGCGCAACCTGATGCGCAAGGAAGGACGCAAGATCGGCGACTACGATCTCATCGAAGCCAACGAGGCATTTGCCTCGCAGGCACTGGCCGATGGCGAGGAACTCGAATGGGACTGGGATCGCGTCAACGTGCACGGTGGCGCGATCGCGCTCGGCCACCCCATTGGCGCGAGTGGTGCCCGTGTGCTCACGACGCTTCTCTACGCCATGCGCGACCGGAACGCCCGCACGGGCCTCGCCACGCTGTGCCTCGGCGGCGGTGATGCCGTCGCCCTCAGCGTCGAGCGCGTGCCCTGATCAGACCCCGCGGCCCGCGCTCCCGCTGGGCCGCGGCGCCACCTGACGATCGCGCGTTCCCGGCGGCCGTCCCTCCGTATCAACCCGCGGCCCGGCCGCAGCAAGGAGTTTTCGAGCATGGCAGATCGCGTGGCGGTGGTCGGCGCTGGCCAGATGGGCAACGGGATCGCCCACACGTTCGCGCTCAATGGCTTTCCGGTGACGCTCATCGATGTGTCGGCCGAGGCGCTCGCCAAGGCGCGGTCGACGATCGCGGGCAATCTGGACCGGCAGATCAAGAAGGGGGCGATCGAGGCCGGTGCCAAAGAGCCGGCCCTCGCGCGGATCACGGATGCGACCGACGTGTCGGCCGCCAGCGATGCCGCGCTCGTGATCGAAGCGGCCTCCGAAGATCCCGCGCTCAAGTTCCGGCTCTTCGCGGCGCTGGACGAAATCGTGGGACCGCACGCGATCCTCGCGACGAACACCAGCTCGATCTCGATCACGACGATCGCCGGGCGAACCCGCCGTCCACAGCGCGTCATCGGCATGCACTTCATGAACCCGGTCCCGATGATGGCGTTGGTCGAGGTGATCCGGGGACTCGCGACGTCCGACGCCACGACGGCGACCGTCACCGGGATCGCGAAGCAGATCGGCAAGACGCCGGTCGAGGTCAATGACTATCCGGGCTTCGTGGCGAACCGGATTCTCATGCCCATGATCAACGAGGCGGCCTACTGCGTCATGGAGGGCGTGGCGACCCCGGAAGCCATTGATACGGTCATGAAGCTGGGGATGAACCACCCGCTTGGCCCGCTGGCGCTCGCCGATCTGATCGGGCTCGATACCTGTGTCGCGATCCTCGACGTGCTGCAGAGCGGGCTCGGCGATCCGAAGTACCGCGCCTGCCCACTGCTCCGCAAATACGTCGCCGCGGGCTGGCTCGGGCGGAAGAGCCGCCGCGGATTCTACAATTACGACTGATGGCGCCGCTCCGTGAGTTTCTGACACTGACCGACGAGCAGCGCGAGATCCAGCGGCTGGCGCGGGACTTCGCCCAGGCCGAACTCGCACCACATGCAGCGGCGTGGGATCGGGACGCGCACTTCGAACAGTCGCTCATTGCGCGTCTTGGGGCGCTCGGCTTCCTCGGTATGCTCGTCCCGGAGTCGGACGATGGAATGGCGCTCGATGCCGTGAGCTACCTGCTCGTCCTGGAGGAGATTGCGGCAGCCGATGCGTCGACCGCGGTGATGCTGAGCGTCCATAATTCGCTGCCGTCGCGGATGCTGCTGGCCTACGGCACCGCGGCGCAGCGCGAACGTTTCCTGCGTCCCATGGCCCGCGGCGAGCTGCTCGGTGCCTTCGCGTTGTCGGAGCCCGAATCCGGCTCGGATGCATCGGCCCTGCGCACGCAGGCCACGCGCGACGGCGATTCCTACGTGCTCAACGGCACGAAGTCGTGGGTCACGCAAGGCAACAACGCCGGCGTCATTCTGGCCATGGCGCGCACGGACACGCCCGAGGCCCGGCGGGGCGCCAGAGGCATCTCGGCGTTCATCGTGACGCCCGGCCAGCCGGGGTTCTCAGTCGGGAAAAAGGAAGACAAGATGGGTCTCCGCGCGTCGCCGACGGTCCAACTCGTCTTCGACAATCTGCGCGTGCCCGCCGACCAACTGCTCGGCGAGCCGGGGCAGGGGTTGATCTATGCACTGCAGTCACTCGAGCACGGCCGCCTCGGGATTGCCGCACAAGCCGTCGGCATCGGGCGCGCGGCGCTGGAGCACGCCGTGCAGTACGCCGGCGAGCGGCGCCAATTTGGCAAGCCGATTCGCGACTTCGAGGCCATTCAGTTCAAGCTGGCCGATATGGCGGCGCGAGTCACCCAGGCCCGAGCCGTGTTGTATGCCGCCGCGACGGCAAAGGATCGCGGGGATCCGATTCAGCAGCTCAGCTCCATCGCCAAGCTCACGGCGAGCGAGATGGCCATGTGGGTGACCACCCAGGCCGTTCAGGTCTTCGGCGGGTACGGGTACATCAAGGACTACCCCGTCGAGCGGCTCTTTCGCGACGCCAAAGTCACGGAGATCTACGAGGGGACGTCGGAGATCCAGCGCCTGGTCATCGCGCGCGAGTTGTACGCGTCATAGGTCCGGGCCCGCCAGGAGCGAGATCCGGCTGGCGCGAACAGGATTCCCCGCCAACATTGCGGGAAGGCCGCACGGCGCGGTGCTCTCAGGGAGGCAGAGATGCTGAAATGGTCGGAATGGGACCGGTGCCCACCGGGAGCGGCGCTCAACGACGCCGATCCCGATATCGCGCGCCTGATCGAGCAGGAGATCGCTCGCCAGTCGGACGGCCTGGAGCTCATCGCGAGTGAGAATTTCGTGTCGCCGGCGGTGATGGAGGCGATGGGGTCGCCGTTGACCAACAAGTACGCCGAAGGACTGCCGGGCAAACGCTACTACGGCGGGTGCGAGGTCATCGATCAGATCGAGCAGATCGCGATCGACCGCGCGAAGCAGCTGTTCGGCGCCGAACATGCCAACGTCCAGCCACACTCGGGTGCGCAGGCGAATGCCGCGACGTATCTCGCCCTGACCAAGCCCGGGTCCACGATCCTCGGCCTCGATCTCTCGCAGGGCGGGCACCTGACCCATGGGTCGCCCGTGAATTTTTCCGGGCTGCTCTACCGGGCCGTGCACTACGGTGTGACCGACCAGGGATTGATCGACTACGACGCGATGCGCGCGGCCGCCCGGGAGCACCGGCCCGCGATCATCATCGCCGGTGCGAGCGCGTACGGGCGCACGATTGATTTCGCGGCGTTTGCGGAAGCCGCCCGCGAGGTCGGGGCGTTCTTCGTCGTCGACATGGCACACATTGCGGGGCTGGTCGCGACGGGGCTGCATCCATCGCCGATTCCGCACGCGGATGTGGTAACGACCACCACGCACAAGACACTGCGTGGGCCGCGCGGAGGGCTGATCCTCTGCCGGGCCGTGCACGCGAAGGCGATCGACAAGGCGGTATTCCCGGGGACGCAGGGCGGCCCGCTCGAGCATGTGATCGCCGCAAAGGCCGTTGCGCTCCGCGAGGCGCTGCTTCCCGCATTCACGGACTACTGCAGGCAGGTCGTGCGCAACGCCCAGTTCCTCGCAGCCGAGCTCGTCCAACGCGGCTATCACGTCGTCTCGGGCGGCACCGATACGCACCTCATGCTCGTCGATCTGCGGAACAAGGGGTTGACGGGTAAGGTGGCGGAAAAGGCGCTCGACCTCGCGGGAATCACCGTGAACAAGAACACGGTGCCGAAGGAAACCCAGTCGCCTTTTGTCACGAGCGGCATCCGGATCGGGACACCGGCGGTGACCACCCGCGGCTTCAAGGAGCCGGAGATGCGCCGGGTCGCCGAGCTGATCGATCGCGTGCTCAACCACGCCGCCGACGCCAGCGTGGCAGCGGAAGTGCGCGAAAAAGTGCGCGAACTCGCCGCCGGGTTCCCACTCTATCCGGTAGCAGAAGAGGCTGCGCGGTAGCTGGCCGATATGAGAGCCGAATCCGATCTGGCGCACAGCGCGGCGTCGCGTATTTTCTGCCGCGAACACGTCCGTGCGGCCGCAACTCCCGCACGGCCTTTTCGGGCGTTGCCGTGCTCTGGCGCCGTTCGTCGAGAGCACGCGGAGCGGGGGGTGTTGCGCCCGCGAGCCGGCAGCGGGTCGCCGGCCAGCAGTTTCTTCGACGCGAGGTAAGCAGTGGCGGAGTTGGCGTTTCGGGACGGGATCATGGAGCAGATCCGGCTGCGCGAGCGGCGGTTTCACGAACATGCGTACCTGTTCGTGCTGTCCGCGCTCGAGTATTGCCAGTCGCGCCTGTCCGAGCGCCGCCACATCGGTGGCCGCGAACTTGCGGGATCGTGCCGGGATCTGGCACTCGACCGCTTTGGAGTGCTGGCCCGCCAGGTACTCGAGCACTGGGGCATCCGGTCCACGGCGGACATCGGGGACGTCGTCTTCACACTGGTCGATCTCAACCTCCTCATCAGCCAGCCGACGGACTCGCGCACCGACTTCCTCGGCGTGTATGATTTCGATGAGGCGTTCGAACACAACTATCCCTGGAACGTCATCCAACAGGCATGAGCGGGTCCCCGCAACTTCCAGCCTGTCGGAAGTGTGGTGTCGGGACGTTGGTCCCATTGAGCGACTACGGACGCGACGGGGCGCCGATCACCTATAAGGCGTGGGTCTGCAACAACCCGGAGTGCGGCTTCAACATCCGCATCGACAACGGCGACATCACCTTCGGCCGCTCGGTTCCCCACTCCCAGAAGTAGCGCGTTGCTAGTGCCGCCACGCGTGCGCGTAACCAGCGCGGCCGAGAGCGCCGCCTGCGACCAGGCCGCGATTGCCGCGGGCGTCCCGTCGCGCGCGCTGATGCGAGTGGCCGGTACCGCGGCAGCCGGCGAGATCGCCCGGCGATTCGGTCCCGTGCTGTCGCGTGGCGTCGCGATCTACGCTGGCCCGGGAAACAACGGCGGCGACGCATGGGTCGTGGCGGCCGCTCTCGCCGCGAGCGGTGTGCGGGTTCGCGTGATCGCCATCGGCGAAACCCGGGCGCCCGACGCCATCGCCGAGCGAGCGCACGCCGAATCCGTGATGGCGTCATCGCAGCACTCGCTTGCCGATGATCCGCTCGCGGATGATGCGCTCGTCGTCGACGGCCTGCTCGGCACCGGCGCGACGGGTACGCCGCACGGCGCCGTGGCCGGTGCGATCGCACGGATCGCGGATGCACGCCGTCACGGGGCGAGCGTGATCTCGCTCGACGTGCCCAGCGGCGTGGACGCGACAACGGGCAGCGCCGCGGGCGCCGTTCACGCCGACCTCACACTCACATTCGGGACGCTGAAACGGGGACTCACGATCGCGCGCGACCACGCGGGTGCCATTGCAGTCCTCGACATCGGTCTTGGTCGTCATGCCGCGTCAGCCGAACACGCACCCGTGCTCGTCGGCGCGCCGTTCGTCCGGGACCACCTGCCCGGCATCGCCGCCGATGCGAACAAGGGCGACCGGCGCCGGCTCGCGATCGTTGCCGGCGGCGACGGAATGGCAGGCGCAGCGCTGCTCGCCGCGCGCGGCGCGCTCGCAAGCGGTATCGGATTGGTGCGTCTCTTCGTCGCGCCCCGGAATGTGTCCGTCGCGCAGACGGCCGTGCCGGAGGCGCTTGCCCAGTCGTGGCCCGCGGATGACGCGGCGGCTGGGAAAGAGATCGATGAGTGGGCGGACGCCATTCTGCTCGGTCCCGGACTCGGCGGCGGCGCCGATGCTCGGGCGCTGGCGGAACGGGTGCTGCGGTGCAGCCGGGTTCCCGTCGTGATCGACGCCGACGGGCTCAATGCCTTCGCGGGACGCGCCGGAGATCTGGCGACACTGCTCGCGGGACGTCCGGCAGTCATTACGCCGCACCCGGGTGAATTCGGTCGTCTGGTGGGTGCGGCGATCCCGGACGTTCTCGCGCGCCGTTTCGATGTCGGCTTGGCGCTCGCCGCGCAGCTCGGCGCAACGGTGCTGCTCAAGGGAGTTCCGACGATCATCAGCGCGCCGGACCAGCGGCGCCTGGCCAGCGCAACCGGGTCGCCCGTGCTGGCGACGGGCGGGAGCGGGGATCTGCTCGCGGGGATCGTCGCGACGCTGCTGGCGCAGACTGGGGATCCGGTGACGAGCGCGGCATGCGGCGCCTGGGTCCACGGCCGCGCCGCCGAACTGGCGGGCGGGGGTCGCGTCCGCGGGATCACGCTCGACGATGTCGTTCGCACCCTCCCGGCGGCATGGGAATGCGCGCCCGATGAGGACCGGTATCCGGTGCTGGCGTCGTTGCCGTCCGTCCACGTCACCGGATGAGCGGCGGCGGCGATCGCGCGTCTCGGCGGCGACCTGCGGCGCCAATTGGCCATCTCGAACTTGGGCCCGGCGCGGAGTTCGATCTCATCCGCGAGTTGCTCTCCCAGTTGGCCGACGGTGCGCGCGGCGAAGGTGACGATTGCGCGGTGCTCCAGATACCGGCTGGCACGAAACTGCTGCTCAGCGTCGATACGAGCGTCGAGAACGTGCATTTCCGGCGCGCATGGATCGCGCCGCGGGAGATCGGCTACCGGGCGACGGCGGCTGCGCTGAGCGATCTCGCGGCTGCGGGGGCGACGCCGATTGCGATCCTGTTTGCGGTCTCCGCTCCCGCGGCGTGGCTGGGGGACCTGCCCGCGGTCGCTGCCGGCGTGGGCGCGGCGGCGCGCGAGGCCGGCACGGTCGTCGTGGGCGGTGACACCACGGCTGGCCGCGATCTGGTGCTGACACTGACGGTCGCGGGTGTCTCGGAGCGCCCGTTGAGCCGGGCGGGAGCGCGGCCAGGGGATCACGTCTATGTCTCCGGGCGATTGGGTGGTCCGGCCGCCGCGGTGCGGGCGTGGACCGGTGGCGCGGAGCCCGATGCGGCGACCCGCGAGCGTTTTGTGCACCCCATCCCGCGTCTCCGTGAGGGCCGGTGGCTCGCCGCCCATGGCGCGACGGCGGCGATCGATGTGTCGGATGGACTGGTCGCCGATCTGCGCCACCTCGCGGCGGCGGCCGCCGTCTCACTGGCCATCGAGCTCGATCGGGTCCCGCGGTGGCCTGGGGTCACGGTACTCGAGGCGGCGTCCAGTGGGGAGGAATACGAGCTTGCGGTGACGACGGGCAATCATTTCGATGTGGCGGCGTTCGAGCAGGAGTTCGGCGTGCCGCTCACGTACGTCGGCGAGGTGGTGGCGGGAGACCCGGGCGTGGAGGCCCGCGCGAGCGGCGTCCGTGTTGCCCCGATCCTGGGGTACAATCACTTTTCGGCCTCGCCGCCGCTCGCACCCGAGCGGCGCGATATCGCTCCCCGCTGATCCCACCCGCCATGCGGACGTTGCTGGCCGCCATCGTTGCTCTTGTTCTGACGCCGCCGTTCGCCGCGATCGTCAGCGTCGCGGCCGCACTGGGGGTGGCGGAGCGGCCGGGCGGGATCTACTGGTGGATCCCACGTGTGTGGACCCGGGCGCTGCTCTGGGCAGGCGGCGTGACGGTCCGGGTGCATGGCGCGGATCGGATGGGCACGGGGCGCGAGCCCCGCATCTTCGCGTCGAACCATGTCAGTTGGTACGATGTCTTCGTGCTCGCGGCGACGTTGCCACGCTACGCGTTCGTGGCGAAGGCCGAGTTGTTGCGGATACCGATCTTCGGCGCCGGGGCGCGAGCGGTGGGCACGGTCTCGATCGAACGCGACAACCGCAAATCCGCGTTCGCGAGCTACGACGCAGCGGCCGCTCAGGTACGCGGAGGCCGGCCGGTCATCGTGTTCCCCGAAGGGACTCGTGGGCGCGCCTACTCGCTGCGCCCATTCAAGAAAGGCCCCTTCGTGCTCGCGATCGCGGCGCAGGTCCCGGTCATTCCGGTCGTCGTGCACGGTACAATGGCGATCATGCCCAAGGGCGCGTGGCGCATCCGGCCGGGAGTCGTCGACCTGCACCTTCTCGATCCCATACCGACGAGCGGCCTCACGTACGATGACCGGGATGCGCTGTCAGCCACGGTCCACGCACGGATGGCCGAGGTGCTGGAGCGGGAATACGGTGTCACCCCGGCCAGTCCCATTGATTCGCCGGCGTTTCCGCGCGCGGCGCCCGAGTCCGCGGCGCAAGCATCGCCACCGGCCTCTACGACGCCTGACGTCCGCGTATAGATTCCGGCGTTCCATCGTGCGCGGCGGGCGATCCGCCTCCGCCAGTCACCCATAGGCCCCGATTTCCGTCATGCCCCTCATCACCGATGTCACCGCACGTGAGATCCTCGACAGCCGGGGCAATCCCACGGTCGAAGCGGAGGTCACGCTCGACGCGGGTGTGGCGGCGCGCGCGGCGGTCCCCAGCGGTGCGTCCACCGGCGAACACGAAGCGCTTGAGTTGCGTGACGGCGATTCGGCGCGGTACGGCGGCAAGGGCGTGCTGACGGCGGTCCGGCACATCATCGAGACGATCGGACCGGCGATCGGCGGCATGGATGCCACCGACCAGGTCTCGATCGATCACGCAATGATCGAGCTGGATGGAACGGCCGCCAAATCCAAGCTCGGCGCCAATGCGATCCTCGCCGTCTCCATGGCGGTCGCTCGCGCGGCCGCGGTCGCCGTTGGCCTGCCGCTGTACCGGTACCTCGGCGGCCCGATGGCGCGCACGCTGCCGGTGCCGCTCATGAACATCCTGAACGGCGGCGCCCACGCGGCGAACACCGTGGATTGCCAGGAGTTCATGATCGTGCCGATCGGCGCCGACACGTTTGCCGATGCGCTCCGGATGGGCGCGGAAGTGTTCCACTCGCTCAAGAAAGTGCTGGGCAAGCGGAAACTCTCCACCAATGTCGGGGACGAGGGCGGCTTCGCGCCGGATCTGCCGAGCGACGAAGAGGCGATTCGCGTGATCCTCGAAGCGATCGAAGCCGCCAAGTACCGGCCGGGGCGGGATGTGGCTCTGGCCCTCGATGTTGCGGCGAGCGGGATGTACTCCCACGGCACCTACACGTTCACGAAGAGCGGCGGCGGGTCGCGCGACGCCGCCGGCATGGTCGAGCTCTACACGCGCTGGCTCGATGAGTATCCCATCGTCTCGATCGAAGACGGTCTTGCCGAGGACGACTGGGATGGATGGGCGCTGCTGACACGGACGCTGGGTGAGCGAGTGCAACTGGTGGGCGACGACCTCTTCGTGACCAACACCGAGCGTCTCGCGCGGGGCATCGACAGCCAGGCCGCCAACGCGATTCTGATCAAGCTCAATCAGATCGGCACGCTGACCGAGACGATGGAAGCCATCGAGCTGGCGCGGAGCGCGGGGTATCTGTCGGTCATCTCGCACCGTTCCGGCGAAACCGAGGACACGTTCATCGCCGACCTCGCGGTGGCGAGCGGCGTGGGCCAGATCAAGACCGGGTCGGCCAGCCGCACCGACCGCGTGGCGAAGTACAACCAGCTCCTGCGGATCGAGGAGCAACTGGGCGACGCGGCCGAGTATCCGGGCGGCGCGGTCTACGGCATTGGGGCCGGGCATTAAGCGGCTCGTCGTCGTCATGATCGCCATCGCGGTCGCCGTGTTCGCAGTGCAGGGCGGCGAATACGGCACCTTCGATCTGTTGCGCCAGCGCAGCCGGCGCATCGGCCTCCACGCCCGGATCGATACACTGCGGCATCAGGTCGATTCGCTCACCCGGCTGGCCCACGACATCCAGACGGATCCCGCGATGCAGGAGCGCATTGCGCGGGAGGAGTTCGGGATGGTGCGCGGATCGAAGGAGTTGCTCTACCGATTCGCGCCGGCGGCCGGAGCATCACGGGCTGACAGCGCCCGGATACGATCGGGCACCAGCGGCACGGCGCTCGGCACCGTGCAGCCGGAGTCCGCGAGCCGCTGACCGCGCGCTGCTGACCCGCGCGCGACCGCGGGCCCCCTCCGCAGGCATCATCACCCGGCGGCCTGCGGGGTTGTTCGCCGCGCTACTTGGCTGGCAAGAGTCGCGGGTGCTCGAGCGCGGCTTGCGCGGCAGCCAGCCGGGCGACGGGTACACGGAACGGCGAGCACGAGACGTAATCCAGTCCAATCCGGTGGCAGAAGCCCACGGACCGCGGCTCGCCACCATGCTCGCCGCAGATACCGACCTTGAGGCCGGGGCGCACACGGCGGCCTGCCGCGACGGCGGATTGCGATGAGGGTGCCGACGCCGCGCTCGTCCAGCACCTGGAAGGGGTCGTCGGCGAGAATCCCGAGCTCGAGGTAGGCGGGCAGGAATCGCCCGGCATCGTCGCGGCTCAACCCGAAGACGGTCTGCGTCAGGTCGTTCGTGCCGAACGAGAAGAACTCCGCTTCCACGGCGATCTGGTCGGCGGTGAGCGCGGCGCGAGGCAGCTCGATCATGGTGCCGACGAGGTACGGGACGGTCTCGCCCATGGCGCCCATGACCTGTTCGCTGACCCGCGAGATCACGGCCCGCTGGTTCGCGAACTCGCGATCGGTCGCCACCAGCGGAATCATGATCTCCGGCCGTACATCGAGGCCGCGCCGCGCCGAGCGGACCGCGGCTTCGAAGATGGCCCGGGCCTGCATCTCCGTGATTTCCGGATAGGTCACGCCGAGACGGCATCCCCGGTGCCCGAGCATCGGATTGACCTCGCGCAGCCCATCCACGATGCGTGCCAGTTCCTCGCGGGAGACGTTGAGTGTCTGGGCGAGATGCTTGCTCTCCTCTCCGCCGTGGGGAAGGAATTCGTGGAGCGGCGGGTCGAGCAACCGGATCGTGACCGGATATCCCGCCATTGCCTCGAAAATTCCCTCGAAGTCCGCACGCTGCATCGGCAGCAGCTTGGCGAGCGCGCGGCGCCGGCCGCCCTCGTCGCGGGCCACGATCATCTCGCGCATGGCAGCGATCCGGTCGCCCTCGAAGAACATGTGCTCGGTGCGGCACAGCCCAATGCCTTCCGCGCCGAATGCTCGTGCGATCCGCGCATCGCGCGGCGTGTCGGCGTTGGCGCGGACCTGGAGCCGGCGGAAGCCGTCCGCCCAGCCGAGCACCCGCGCGAACGACTCGTACAGCGGGGCATCGGCGGGACGCAGCACGCCGGTCACCACCCGCATCACGTCGCTCGGCACAGTCGGGAGCGCGCCGCTGTACACGGCGCCGGTCGCTCCGTCCACGGTCATCCAGTCGCCCTCCCGCACGGTCGTGCCATTCACGCTGAACCGGCGATGCTCGGCATCCACGTGCAGTTGCTGGCACCCGACGACGGCGCATTTCCCCATCCCGCGGGCGACCACCGCGGCGTGGCTCGTCATCCCGCCGCGCGCCGTCACGATCGCCCGGGCGGCCACGATGCCGTGAAAATCCTCGGGCGTCGTCTCTTCGCGTACCAGCACGACCGCTTCGCCGGCGCTGGCGCGCCGTTCCGCGACGTCGGGATCGAACACGGCCACGCCGCTCGCCGCTCCCGGACTCGCGGGCAGCCCGCGACAGAGCGGCGTCGCGCGGACTGCGCCGTCGATCACCGGATGCAGCAGCTGGTCGATCTGGTCGGCCGGCATGCGCGCGACCGCATCGCGCGGCTCGATCAGCCGCTCGTCCACCATGTCACAGGCGATGCGCAGGGCAGCGGCCGCGGTGCGTTTGCCCGCCCGCGTCTGGAGCAGGAACAACTTCCCGCGTTCCACGGTGAACTCGAGATCCTGCATGTCCCGGAAATGCCGCTCGAGGCGGTCCTGGGTGACCTGCAGTGCCGCGTAGGCCGCAGGCAGGCGCTCCGCCATCTGTTCGATCGGCAGCGGAGTCCGCAGTCCCGCCACGACGTCCTCGCCCTGCGCGTTGATGAGAAACTCGCCGTAGAATCGCCGCTCGCCGGTCGACGGATTGCGCGTGAACGCCACACCGGTACCCGAGTCGTCACCGAGGTTGCCGAAGACCATGGCCACCACGTTCACGGCGGTGCCAAGCGTGTCGGAGATCCCGTTCAGCCGCCGGTAGTCGATGGCCTTCTTGAGAGTCCATGACCGCCAGACCGCCTCGATCGCCCCCCAGAGCTGCACCACGGGGTCTGACGGAAACTCGTTGCCCGTTGCGCGGCGTACCACGGCCTTGTATTCCTCGACCAGATTGCGCAGCGATGTCTCGTCCAGGTCCGCGTCCGTCCCGGCGCCCACCATCAACGTTTGGTCGAGAGCAGCGATTCGAACTGCTGCAGCGGGACACGCCAGGACGACGTCGCCGTACATCTGGAGGAATCGCCGGTACGAGTCGTACGCGAAGCGCGCCGTGCCGCTCCCCCGCGCCAGTCCGATGACTGTCGTGTCGTTGAGCCCGAGATTGAGAATGGTCTCCATCATGCCGGGCATCGAAACCGGGGCCCCGGACCGCACCGACACGAGCAAGGGATCCCGCGGATCACCGAATCGCTTGCCGGTCGTCTGTTCCAGCCGCGCAAGCGAGCGTTCGACCTCGGCGCGCAGCCCGGCCGGCGCAGTGCCGGTCGCCAGAAACTCCATCACCGGCCGGCACGCGATCGTGAAGCCCGGCGGCACCGGTACCCCGAGATTCGTCATCTCGGCCAGGTTGGCGCCTTTGCCGCCCAGCACGTCCCGCATGTCGCGGGTGCCGTCGGCGTGACCGTTTCCGAAGAAGTAGACGAGGGGCGCAGCGGACGCCCGCGATGGTCCGGCCTCGCCGGGCGGGTGGTCACTCGGGGTTCGGCGGGACGTCGTACCGCTCTCGCTCAGCACCCGCACCCGAATCGAAGTTTGTCCGGGTCCGTCGGCGGCGGCGTCGGATAGTCGCCGGAGAAACAGGCGTGGCAGAAGCCGTGCGGTCCGTCCGGCACGGACTCGAGCATGCCGTCGAGCGAGAGATAGCCGAGCGAATCGACACCAAGGTTCGCCGGCGATCTCGTCGACGGTCAGATTCGCGGCGATCAGCTCTTCGCGGTTGGGCGTATCGATGCCGTAGTAGCAGGGCCCGGTGATCGGGTGCCGAGCTGACACGCATGTGCACCTCACGCGCACCGGCTGCGCGGACCATGTGACCAGCCCGCGGGTCGTCGTGCCGCGCACGATCGAATCATCGACCATCACGACTCTCTTGCCGTCGAGCAGATCGCGGACCGCGTTGTACTTGACCTTCACCTTGGCATCGCGGCCGGCCTGTGTCGGCTGGATGAACGTACGGCCGATGTAGTGATTGCGGATGAGCGCGAACTCGAACGGGACACCCGATTCGTCGGCATAGCCGAGCGCCGCGGAGTTGGACGAATCCGGCACGCTGAACACGAGCTCCGCACCCGGTGCGGGACATTCGCGCGCGAGCCGCCGGCCGAGCGCCCGGCGGGCCGCCTCGACGGATCCGCCGAACGACGATGCTGTCGGGTCTCGAGAAATACACGTGCTCGAAGACGCAGCGGTGGAGCGCCTGGTGGGGCAGGGGGAAGATGGAGTGCACTGCCGTGGGTCCGATCGACACGATCTCGCCGGGTGCAATCTCCCGCTCATAGTGCGCACCCATGATGTCCAGTGCGCAGGTCTCGGAGGCGATGATCGTGCTGCCATCGAGGGTGCCGAGCACGAGCGGCCGCCAGCCACGCGGGTCGCGCACCGCCAGCAGGGTGTCCCCGATCACGACGAGCACGCAGTACGCGCCTTCGACGCCGCGGAGTGCGTCGGCGAGCTTGTCCGCCGGCGGTTCCGACGCCGACATGGCGAGCCGGTGGACCAGCACCTCGGAATCCATCGTGGAGCTGAAGATCGATCCCCGGTCCTCCAGCTCGATCCGCAGTTCGGTCGCGTTGGTGATGTTGCCGTTGTGGGCGAGCGCGATGTGGCCGCCGCGAAAGCGGGCGAGGGCCGGCTGGGCGTTCTCAATGGTCGTGGACCCCGTTGTGCTGTAGCGCGTGTGGCCGATCGCCACCGAGCCATCCAGGGCCCCCACTTCATCGTGGTCGAGTCCGTCCGAGACGAGTCCCAGCGCCCGGACGCTGCGAGCCTGGCCTGCATCGTCCACCACGACGATGCCAGCGGACTCCTGCCCGCGATGCTGGAGGGAATAGAGCCCCAAACGCGTGAGTTCCGCGGCTTGGGGATGTCCGCGGACGCCGACGATACCGCACATGTGCGTTCAGATGAGTCGAAGAGAGAGGTCGTGCGCCTACACGAGAGATCCAGCGGCGGTTGGCTCCTCCGCCGCCTGTACGACTGCCGCCGGTCCCATCGCGTTCGGGATGGCGCCATGATATGCCGCCGCCAGCCGCTCCAGCGAGACTGCGATCCGCGTGCCGCCGATCGCGATGCGCAGCTCTCGGGCGCCAGGCCGCACCGTGCCGATCTGCCGGGCGGGCACACCGCGCTCGCCGGCCATCGCCAGGACGACCGGTGCGTCGGTGGTCGAGACGACGATCCGCCCCTGGCCCTCGCCGAAGAGCAGTGCCCGCAGCGGCAACGTGCTCCAGGCCGACAGGTCCACATCCGCGCCGGCCAGACGTTCGGCGTCGCCAATGCAGCATTCCGCGACCGCGACCGCCATGCCGCCGTCGCTGACGTCGTGGGCCGATCGGACCGCGCCCGCGCGAATGGCCGCGAGCAGCGCGTCGGTCAGCGCACGCTCAGCGGGCAGATCGCAATGCGGTGGCGCGCCGGCCACGACGCCGTGAATCCGGGCCAGATACTCGCTGCCCCCCAACTCACCCGTCGGCTCGCCGAGCAATACGATCGCCGCCTCGGCATCGTCGCGGAACCCGGATCGCGTCACGTGGCTGAAATCATCGATGAGACCGACCATACCGACGACGGGCGTCGGATAGATCGCGCCAGCGGGGCTCTCGTTGTAGAGCGAGACATTGCCGCCCGTGACGGGTGTGCCCAGCGCGCGGCACGCCTCTCCCATCCCGGCGATCGCTTCGCGGAGCTGATAGTAGACGGCGGGCCGCGTCGGGTTGCCGAAGTTGAGGCAGTTGGTGATCGCCATGGGGCGCGCGCCGACGCACGCGACGTTGCGGGCCGCCTCGGCCACGGCAATCCGGCCACCCACCCGGGGATCGAGGTAGGTGTAGCGGCCGTTGCCATCCGTCTTGAGCCCGAGCGCGCGCGACGTTCCGCGAATTCGCACGACGGCCGCATCGCCTGCTCCCGGCCACACGACCGTGTTGGAACGCACCGACGAGTCGTACTGGCCGGTCACCCAGGCTTTGCTCGCGATCGTGGGTGATGCCAGCAGCCTCTCCAGGGTCCACGCCGGGTCGCGCTCCTCCGGCCGGGGTGCGATCGCGTGGACATCCGTCATCCGTGCGGCCTGCACGGCCGGGTCCTCCGCCGCGTCCGGCGTGTAGAACGGACAATCGGTCACGAGTTGCGATCCGGGGAACTCCGCGACGACGCGATCGCCTTCCGTCACCCGGTACACGGGTTCCGCGATCACTTCGCCTATCACTGCCGCGGCCAGATCCCATTTGGCCAGAATCGCCCGCACCGCATCCTCGCGGCCGCGGCGGGCGACCACCAGCATGCGCTCCTGCGATTCACTGAGGAGGATCTCGTACGGCGTCATGCCCGGCTCGCGCGCCGGCACTTTGGTCACGTCGATCGTCACGCCCACGTCGCCGCGCGCGGCCATCTCCGCGGACGACGACGTCAGTCCGGCGGCACCCATGTCCTGAATCGCGACGATGTGCCCGCTCTGGATCAGCTCGAGGCTCGCTTCGAGCAGCAGCTTCTCGGTGAACGGGTCGCCGACCTGCACGCGCGGGCGCTTCGCGTCGCTGGCCGTCGACAGATCCTCCGAGGCGAACGATGCTCCGTGAATGCCATCACGGCCGGTGCGCGCCCCGACGGCGATGATCGGATTGCCGACACCCTGGGCGACCGCGCGAATCAGCTCGTCTTCCCGCAGGATGCCGACGCACATCGCGTTGACGAGCGGATTGCCTTCGTACGCCGGGTCGAACACCACCTCGCCGGCGACCGTCGGGACGCCGACGCAATTGCCGTAGTCGCCGATGCCCCGGACGACGCCGGCGAAGAGGTACCGGACGCGCGGCGTGGTCGAGCGAACCGAATCGCAGCGAGTTGAGCATCGCGATGGGGCGGGCGCCCATCGTGAAGACGTCGCGGAGGATGCCGCCCACGCCGGTCGCGGCACCCTGGTAGGGCTCGACCGCGGACGGGATGGTTGTGTGATTCGATCTTGAACGCGACCGCCAGCCCGTCGCCGACGGCAATCACGCCAGCATTTTCGCCCGGACCCTGGAGCACATACGGCGGCGGACGTCGGCAGCGTCTTGAGCAGCGGACGCGAATGCTTGTACGAACAGTGCTCACTCCACAGGGCGCTGACGATCCCCAGCTCGGTAAATGTGGGAGTCGCGGCCGAGCATGGCGACGACTCGCGCGAATTCGTCGGCCGTCAGACCGTGCTCGGCGATGAGCGCCGGAGTGATCGCTGGGTCGCCGGGGCGGGGCTGCGGCGTGCGCGGTGTCTGTGGGCTCACTCGTGCGGCGCTGGCGCTGGCGGCCCGAATCGTGCTTCGCCCCGCTGGGCATCAGGCGCATGGAATCGGCGTGGTTTGGGACCAGACGGACGTAAGACGGCGGTCTGAGCCGGCGGCCGCGGGCCCATCGAACACGATGCCTCCGCGGTGCGCGCTGTCGTCGGGCGTGCTCGCGCGGATCGGCGCGGGGGCGAAATGCGACGGCGCGGACGGTTGCAGCGCCAGCGGTGAAGAGCTTTGGCCGGTGTAGGTCCGCTTGGGCGAGCGAAAAATGGCATCCGTGACCACGCCGTGCTCGAACACCACGAGATCATCCATCCCGCACTTCTGTCCGCACTCATTGTCGTACATCAGATATGTGAACGAGCCCGAGTGGCGCTCGCTCGCTGGGAGCTCCGAGGCGGTCGACCACCTGCTCCTTGCGTCATGCCGGGATCGATCGCCACCTGCTTGGCCTGAGCAGTGGCCATCTGCGGGATCGCCAGCAGGAGCGCAGCGGCGATCGGGCCAAGGCATTGCCGGACGTTCACGCGAATGGACAAGGGTACCTCCATGTCAGGCCGCCACGCGAGCGACCAGGGACTCGAACATGGGCAAACCATCGGCGTGCTCCGAGCAGCGAATCGGCTGCGCGCTCCGGATGGGGCATCAGGCCAAGGACATTGCCGCCGGCACTGATGATGCCGGCGATGTTGTGCATCGAACCGTTCGGATTGCCCTCGGGTACCGGCTCTCCGGCCGCATCGACGTACCGCATCACTACCCGGCCTTCGCCTTCGAGTTCTTCGATCACCTGCGGATCGGCGACGAATCGGCCCTCGCCATGCGCGATCGGCAGCGCGGAGCACCTGTCCGGGCGCGTACGCGTTGGTGAACGCCGTGTCGGTGGATTCTCGACTCGCACCCGGACCGATCGGCCGAGGAACGTGCAGACCCGCGTTGCGGACGAGCGCTCCCGGCAGCAGCCCGGCCTCACAGGCGATCTGAAATCCGTTGCAGATCGCCAGCACCCGGCCGCCGCCATCGGCGAACGCGCACACCTCGCGCATGATCGGGCTGAAGCGCGCGATCGCACCGGCCCGGAGGTAGTCGCCATACGCGAAGCCGCCGGGGAGGATCAGGACGTCCACACCGCCCAGGTCATGTCCCTTGTGCCACAAGCATGACTGCCTCTTCACCGATGCCATCCACGACGGTCTGATAGGCGTCGATGTCGCTGTTGGACCCGGGGAAGGTGACGATGCCGAAGCGCATGGCGGTGAGCTCGGGTATGGCGGTGGGTCAGGGGCGGCCAATGGACGCGATCTCGAAGTCCTCGATCACGGGATTGGCCAGAAGGCGTTCGCACATCGCGCGGACCGCAGTGCCCGCCGCTTCAGGGGTCTCGGCATCGGCGTCGCACGACGACGTGCCGTCCGACGCGCACGTCGCGCACCTGCGCGAAACCGAGCGAATGCAGCGCATCGGCCACCGCGTGGCCCTGCGGATCGAGGACACCGGTGCGCGGGACGATGTGCACGGACACACGGTATCGGCTCATGGTTTTTCCCCGTCCGGCGCGCGGCACCCTGCGAACGCCGGCCAGGTCCGCCGGAGCGCGCCGCGCGGCTTCTGCCAGCGCCGCGTCAGCCGTCGCGGAGCTCCTCGCCATCGCCCGGATTGTCCGCCGGCGAATTGTCGGCGTCGGGCGACGGGACGAGCCGCACCCAGCGTCCGCCGTGGCGACGGCGGCGGCCGACCACCACATCGCGGCCGCGCCGCGTCGACGGCCCATCGTCATCGACGCGGTCATCGTCGAGCGCGGCCCCGGTCGGAATCCGGTCCACGAGGCCGAGGACCACAGCCCTCGTAAGGCCGTAGAGCACGTACGCCATTCCCGCAGGGAAGAAGAACTCTCGGCCATACTTAAATATACCGAATATCGAGCCGACCACGACGACGAGGCCGGCGAGTCCGCTCCAGCTCCGAACGCCGACCTTGGGGAAGGCCGGATACGGCACGTTTGTGATCATCAGGATCGCGAGGCCGCCCATCAACACCTTGACCATGTCGGGCCAGGGCAGGTCGGCGATGCGTGTCTGGTTGTAGAACGACGTCTGGCTGAACCAGTAGTACGTCGCCAGGGTGTCCGCCGGCCGCGGGGCTCGGAAGTCCCTGGAAATGACGTTTGGGAGCGCCGCCCTGCATCACGTTGAAGCGCGCGAGGCGGACGACCGCGCAGGCCGTGAACAGGAACGACGAGCAACCACCAGGCGCCGCCTTCGCGATCGAGCACCGAGAAGTAGATGATCATCGCGGGGGCGAACCCGAACGAGATCGCATCGACCAGCGAGTCGAGCTCCACGCCGAACCGGCTTCCGGTGCCCGTCGCCCGCGCGATGCGGCCGTCGAACCCATCGCAGACGCCGCCCAGGACGATGAACAGCACCGCTTGCGCGAATTCCCCGCGCGAGGCGGAGACGATCGCGAAGATGCCGAAAAACAGGTTGCCGAGCGTGAAGCCGTTGGGCAGCGCCGGCGCGGCCCGGCGGACGTCGGACCGGCGGAGCCGCCGCGACACGACGCGCTTGACCGGATCTGCCACTGGCGCACCTCCGGCGCGATCACGGCGCGCGTTCCGCCAATACGGTCACGCCCGCCGACGAGCGCTGTCCAACCGCGACGCGGACTGTCGCGTTCGGTCGGAAGGAACACATCGACGCGTGACCCGAATCGAATGATCCCCATGCGCTCGCCCTGGACTGCCGCGTCACCGTCCCGGCTGTAGGTGACGATGCGCCGCGCGATGAGTCCGGCAATCTGTCGCACCAGCACCCGTGCGGTCGCCGGTCATGGCGATGCCCACGGACTGCTGTTCGTTCTCGAGACTCGATTTCTCGGCGGCCGCGTTCAGAAACTTCCCCGGATTGTAGTGCACGTAACGAACGGTGCCGCTGACCGGGTACCGGTTGACGTGCACGTCGAAGACGTTCATGAAAATCGAGACGCGGCGCGCCGGACCATGGAAGAACATCGGCTCCGTCGACGTCGGTGATCATCACGATGCGGCCGTCGGCCGGTGCGATCACGAGCCGATCACCCCGGTCACCCATGCGCTCCGGGTCGCGGAAGAAATACGCGACCCACAGCGTGAGCAGCGCGAGCACAAAGGCCAGCGAGCCAGATGGGCCACGACCGCCTGGCCAGCGCCGTCGCCAGCGCCGCCGCGGCGAGGACGGCCGCGATGGTGATGAAGACGTATGCCTTCGCGCGCGAAACTCATGCCGGGCCCGGACCGCCGCCGCCGCCGCGAGCGGGGCGCCGGTCAGCCGCCGGAACGCGTCGAGGTAGCGCGCGCTCGTCGCCGCCACGACCTCGGGCGGCAGCGGCGGGGGCGGGCGTGTCGCCGTTCCAGCGCCCCGCCCGCCGCTCGGCGTCGAGATAGTCGCGCAGCGGCTGCTTGTCGAAGCTCGTCTGGGTGTCGCCCGGGTGTGTAGCCGCTCGCCGGCCAGAATCGCGAGCTGTCCGGCGTCAGCACTTCATCGATCAGCAGCACCCGGCCCCCGGCATGCCCGAACTCGAACTTCGTGTCGGCGATCAGGATCCCGCGTTCGGCGGCCAGCGCGCGGCCGTGCTCATACACCTGGCGGGTCTTCTCCTCCAGCTCCGCCGCTACGGACGCGCCGACGATAGCGGCCATGCGCGCGATCGTCGATGTTCTCGTCGTGCCCGTGCTCGGCCTTCGTCGCGGGTGTGAACAGCGCCGGCTCCAGCCGGTCGCTCTCGCGCAGATCCGGCCGCGAGGCGCTCGCCGCCGACCGGCAGCCCGGCCAGATACTCCTTCCACGCCGACCCGGATATGTAGCCGCGGATGACGCATTCGACCGGAAACACCTCGGTGCGGCGGACGAGCATCGCGCGGCCGACGAGGAGCCCCCGGTGCGGTGCCAGCGCGGGGACCGCGGCGACGATGGCGTCCGGATCGGCCGTGATCAGGTGGTGCGCGATGCGGGTGCCGAGATGTCCGAGCCACCATGCCGTCAGTTGCGTGAGCACGGCGCCCTTGTGGGGTACCGCCTCGCGCATCACGACGTCGAAGGCGCTCACGCGATCGGTCGCGACGAGGAGCAGGCGGTCGCGCATCGACTTCGTAGACGTCGCGGACCTTGCCTTCGCGCAGGCGTGGCAGCGGTAGTCCGGTGGTGCGCACCGGTCCGGCGGCGACCGGCGTCATACGCGGACTCCGGCGGCCTCGCGGCCTGTCCGGGCCCGGCGTCGTCTCGTGCAAGCACCGGTGTGATGACCGTCGCCAGAAAATCGTCCACCTGCTCGCGGAGCCGTCCGATGAACCGGCTGGCGTCGACGGCCTGCCGCAGATCGCCGGCTGCCGCGGGGAACGCGGGATCCGCGGCGAGCCGCTCCAGCAGGTCGTTGTGGCGCGCGCCGTCCTTGACGGCACGCGCAGCCGCCATGCTGTGGCGGCGGATCGTCTCGTGCGCGGCCTGGCGATCACCACCGGCACGGACCGCCCGCACGATCAGCTCCTCGGTTGCCATGAACGGCAACTCGTCCTCGACGCGCTGGCGGATCCGGGCAGGGTGGACCTCGAGACCGGCCGCGATGTTGGCCATGAGAACGAGAATCGCATCGGCCGCGAGAAAGCTCTCGGGCAGCACGAGACGCCGGTTGGCGCTGTCATCGAGCGTCCGCTCGAAGTACTGCACGCTGTGGGTCTGGTTGGCGTTGGCTTCGAGAGACTGCACGAATCGCGCGAGTCGCGGCGATGCGCTCGGAGCGCATCGGATTCCGCTTGTAGGCCATGGCCGACGAGCCGACCTGCTCGGCCTCGAACGGCTCCTCGATCTCGCCGAATGCCTGCAGCAGCCGGATGTCTGCCGCTGAACTTGGCCGCGCTGGCGGTGATGCCCGGCCACGATCGCCAGGACGCGGGCGTCGAGCTTGCGCGAGTAGGTCTGCCCGGTGACCGGCAGCGCGCCGCGCGAAGCCCATCGCGCGCGTCACCCGCCGGTCGAGCTCGCGCACCTTGTCGTGGTCGCCGCGAAACAGCTCGAGGAAGCTGCGCCTGCGTGCCGGTCGTCCCCTTGATGCCGCGAAAGGGCAGCGTGGCCGACGCGACTGATCGAGGTCCGCGAGATCGAGGACGAGATCCTGCATCCACAGCGTCGCGCGCTTGCCGACCGTCGTGAGCTGTGCCGGCTGCAAGTGCGTGTAGCCGAGCGTCGGCTCGGCGCGCCACTGCGCGCGCGAATGCGGCCAGCGGCGCGCAGCACGTGCAGGATCTGCCGGCGCAGGATCGCCAGTCCCGACCGGAGCTGGATCAGATCGGCGTTGTCGGTGACGTCGGCGCTGGTCGCGCCCAGATGGATCACCCGCCGCGCGGCGGGTGCGGCATCGGCGAACGCGTGCACATGCGCCATCACGTCGTGGCGAAACCGCTGCTCGTATCCCGCCGACCGCCGGGAAATCGATGTCGTCGAGATGGGCCCGCATGTCGTCGATGGCGGCCTGCGGGACATCGGCGCCGAGCGCGCGCTCCGCTTCCGCGAGCGCGAGCCAGATTCGCCGCCACAGCCCGTGCCGCGTCTGCGGCGACCACAGCGCCGCCATCTCCGGCGACGCGTAGCGCTCAGCCAGCGGAGAGGTGTACCGCGCATGACGCTCCGCCGGTGCCGCGCCGCTCGGAGGCGCGCTCATTGTATGCTGAAGTCCGTCGTGTAGACCTGGCCGTTGTGCTCGAAATACATGCGGATGGGCCCGCGCCCGCCATAGTAATTTAGCGCCTCGGCGGCCCGATCCGCGGATTCCACCGGGGTATGGTTGATCTGCACGATCACGTCCCCCGCCCGGATCCCGAGCTCATCGGAAACGCGCGGCGTGACGCTGTAGATCACCGCCCCGTGGTTGCTGCGGATGTTGCGCTCAGACCGGATCGCCGGCGTGAGTGTCACCAGTTGCAGCTCCTTGAGGACTTCGACCTTGGGCGCGTTGACCTCGGGGAGGTCGGCGACCGTGACGTTCGTAGTGACGTCCTGTCCGTTGCGCCGGATGGTGAGGCGCACGGTGTCCCCGACGCGGAGATCGAGCAGCTCCGCCTCCCAGTCATAGGGGTTGTGCAGATCCCGGCCTCGCGACCGCACGATCACATCGCCAGGCTGGATACCGGCGTGAGCCGCCGGCGAACCCGGGGCGACCGAGCGGACGATCACACCGCCCGTCAGCATCGTCCGGGAGGTCGCCGCATCGGGGAGCCGCAGTTGCACGCCGATCCATGGACGCCGGACGGCGCCGTGCGCGAGCAGATCCTCCGTGACGCGCTTCACCCGATTGATGGGGATCGCGAAGCCCAGACCGATCGAGCCTCCGCTCGGCGTGTAGATCGAGCTGTTCACCCCGATCACTTCACCGAGCGCGTTCACCAGAGGGCCGCCGGAGTTGCCCGGATTGATCGAGGCGTCCGTCTGGATCATGTCCACGTATACGCCGCCCCCCTCGACCTGGCCGACCAGATTGCGCCCGGTGCCGCTGATCACGCCAGCCGTGACGCTCGGTTCCGTGTTGCCGAGGAAGAATCCGTACGGATTGCCGATCGCGATGGCCCATTCGCCGATGATGAGATCGTCGGATACGCCGAGCGGCGCGATCGGGAGGCGCTGCGCGTCGATCCGCAGCACCGCAAGGTCGTTCGTCTCATCGACCCCGACGACCTTGGCCGGGTAGGTCGTGCCGTCGCGCAGGGCCACCTTCACCGCGGTGGCACCGGCCACGACGTGCGCGTTCGTGACGATCACGCCGTCCGCGCGCATGATGAACCCCGACCCCAATCCTTGCGTGGTGCGATCCGGCCGGCCGCCGAAGAACGCATCGAAGGGATCGCCGGACGGCGCCGTCGCGACCGTCTGCACGGTGACGACCGCCGGCGACACCCGCGCGACCGCCTCCGTGATCGGCGTCCGGCGGGCGGCCAGCGCCGCGCGGATGGACTGCGGCGGCAGGGCGGTCGTGTCGCCGTGAGGCGGAGCCGTGTGCGCGGCGACCGTCTGTGCGGCCGCATCGGCCGCATCGGCCGAGATCGCGCCGCCCGGGCCGCAGGCGGCAGTCAGGCTGAGCGCACTCACGGCGACCACTGCCGCCGCCACGAGAGAACGGTTACGGCGCATGGCCCGCTGGGGAGCTCGTGTCCGGGGGTGAGCGCCGGGGCGCTGGCATTCGTCGATCGGCATCCTGATTAGACCGTGGCGCGCGGACGATGGTGCACACTCAGGTCCCGCAGAAACTGATCCAATCCACGGTCGGTCAGCGGGTGGAGCAGCAGGGCCTTCAATACATCCGGTACCACCGCCATCACATCGGCGCCGGCCTCCGCGCATTGGGCGAACTGTACCGCGTGCTGGGGGAGCGCCGCGAGGACATCGCAGTCCATGCCGTGCGCCGCGAACAGGGTCGAGACGGAGCGCACCACAGCGGTGCCGTCCTGCCCGAACGCGTCGAGCTGGTCGAGCGCCACACTCACCATGAAGGCGCCGGCTTTGGCGGCGAGCACCGCCTGCGCCGCCGTGAAGACGAGCGTTGCCACCACCCGCACGCCGTCCGCGCGGAGCCGGCGCATCGCGCCGACTGCCTCTTCGAGTAACGGAATCTGCACCAATATCTGGTCCGAAATCTTGGCCAGCTCCCGCGCGTCGCGGTAGATGTCGGCGGCGGTCACCGCACCGACGGTCGCGCAGACCGGACCCGTGGTGGCCCGGCAAATATCGGCTAGCAGCGCACGCTCCTCGCCGTCTTCGGCGATGTCGCGGAGCGACCCAGGAGTCGTGAGCACGCCTTCGGCGAGTCCGCCGTCGATCGCCCACTGCACGTCCGCCACCGACGCCGTCGAGACGAAAATTTTCATCGGGTCCGCCTGTGATAATGCTGGAGCGCGCCGAACCAGCGCTGGTGTGGGTGCTGGTGTGGGTGCTGGTGTGGGTGCTGGTGTGGGTGCTGGTGTGGGTGCTGGTGCCGGTATCGATGCGCCATCACGCCATCTCCCGGTACAGCCCGCGGGGGTATTCTACATGCTCCAGGCACAAGCCGTGGGCCGGCGCGGGCGCCGGGGTGCCGGCGTTGTCCCGCGCCGACAGCAGGTCCTCGACCGCCGAGCGCGCACAGGCGCCGGAGGCCACCGCGACCATCGTTCCCACGACGAAACGCACCATGTGGTGCAGGAATCGGTTGGCCTCGATTTCGAAGGTCAGCCCGCCTGGCCGCTCCTCCCACCGCGCGCGGTGGATCGTGCAGCGGTGATCGTCGGTCTCCGGCGCCGTCCCGCGCACCGCATACGCCCGGAAGCAGTGGTCTCCGAGAATGGCGTCCGCGGACCGCTCCAGCGCCTCGCGATCGAGGGGGCGCAGAACGGCCCATTCCCAGCGTGCCCGGAACGGCGACCGGGCCTCGTCGTCGGTTCCCACACGATAACTGTACCGGCGTGCGAGCGCGCTGTACCTGGCGTGAAACGACGGATCCATCTCGTGGGCGGCGGCGACCCAGACGTCAGCCGGCAGGAGCGCGTTGAGCGCCCGGCGCAGCTTGTCCGCCGTCCATCCGGCGGGAACCGTCGCGCCCACCGCCTGCCCGCGGGCATGCACCCCAGCATCCGTACGGCCGGCGCCCGTCGCGCGGGTTTCGGTGTTACACAGTCGGCTCAGCGTCTCCTCGATGACTCCCTGGACGGTCCGGACAATCGGCTGGCGCTGCCATCCCGCGAATTGGGCCCCATCGTAGTGCAGGACGAGCTGGACCGTGCGTTCCGACATCACGGTGAACTTACCGGAGGCCAGGGGGGTGTCAAGAATTCTCACGCGTGGTAGCGTGGACCGAACTGCTTGGCATTGCTCGACGTACGGTGGCGCCTCCGCACGGCCCTTGGCTGGGTCGCGATGCGCGAAGCGTCACGCACCCGGAGCATCATCGTCTATATAGTGACGGACGCGCGCGGAGCCGTACATCATCGACTGATCCCCGACTCGGCGCTCCCGCGCGCCGCACCTCCTGGCATGCCACCACGGACACTCGGTTCACTCGCCCACGCACTCGCCGCGGCCCCGGATCTGGACGCGGGGCTCGTCGCGCTGGGCGAGGGTCTCGCCGAAGTCGACCGCTCCGCGTGCATGGCACTGCTGCGCTACGATGGACGCCGTGAGATGCTCGTCGACCGGCTCACGCCCGCCGGCGGACGCGTGAACTGCACGCCCGTCGAGACGACATTCGACCACTTGCCGGGCCCGATCCGCCAGGCCGTGTCGAATGGCGGCCAATTCGTGGACCTCGCCGAACAATCGGCCGAATACGCGCGCCTGTTCGGACTGGCGCCGATGCCCGACGGCCAACTCGCGCTGCGTGGCGTGCTCTTCGACGGGCACCTCGCCGCCATCGTCGCGCTCTACGAGCCGAAGAAGATCTTCGGAACACGGGCGGCAGAGCGGTTCGCGCCCGCCATCGCCCTGTTCGAGTTGGGGTTCGTGCGATTCTCCGAGCGCGACGCGCGCGACGAGGCCGTTCGCACCCTCGAAGACGTCACACAGCGCGTCCACGGCGAATACGTCAAGAAGCTGGCGGCGCTCGAACGGCAGCTCGTGCAGGCAAGAGGCGAGGCGAGAAGTGCCGGCCGCGCGACGCCGGGAGCGCCGGACCCGGCGCAGATCGTGGCGCTCGAGCGGGAAGCGGCTCGCGCCAGCGAGGACGCGCGACGGGCGATGCGGCGGGCCGACGCCGTCGAACAGCAGGTGACGGCTGCCGTCGGCCAGTTGCAGCAATCGCACGTGGAGTTGCACCGGCGCAGCGAGATGCTCCGGCAAAAGACGCGGACGCTCTATCTGATCGACAAGGTGCTCACGCTCGACAACCGCGCCACCGATCCGCGTAAACTCGTGGACGGGCTGCTCGCGCTGGTCGGGGACGACATGCAGGCGCAGCGGTGCTCCCTTATGTTGCGGGCGCCGGAGCCCGGCTACCTGTATCTGGCGGCCGCCCGCGGGCTGGCCCCCCATATCGTCGAAGGGTCACGGATCGCGATCGGGGAAGGGGTTTCGGGGCGGGTCGCGGCGACACGCGAGCCGCTGCTCGTGCAGGACGTGGCCGACGCGCCGTCGCATCCGTTGCTGCAAGACCAGTATTTTACCACGGGGTCGTTCATCAGCTTCCCGCTGATCTACCACAATGAGCTGGTCGGCGTCGTGAATCTCACCAATCGTGCGCAACGCGGGGTGTTCGTCGAAGAGGATGTCGAGCGGGTGCGGCTGCTGGCGCTCGTGATCGCGCTGGTGGTGCTCCATGCCCGGCTGGCCGACCGCCTGATGCGCATGTTGCACGTCGCGTGACACGGCCGGCGCCGGACGCCCCGCTCGCCGGCGGGATCGCCGGTGCGTTGCGCACGATCGCCGAAGGGGAGTCGCTGGCTGAGCATGCGGCGGCCGAGGCGTTCGATGCCGTGATGGCCGGGACGGCCACCCCTGCGCAGACCGGTGCACTACTGATGGGCATGCGTGCCCGCGGCGAGACACCACCCGAACTGACCGGCGCGGTGCGTGCGCTGCGCCGCGCGATGGTGCGCCTGCCAGCGGACCACCCGGAGGAGCTCGTCGATACCTGCGGGACGGGTGGCGGCGCGGTGACGACGTTCAATATCTCCACCGTCGCGGCGTTCGTCGCCGCGGGGGCAGGGGTGCGGGTCGCCAAGCATGGCAACCGCTCCTATACATCCCGGTGCGGTAGCGCCGACCTGCTCGAAGCGCTGGGGATTCCGCTCGACGCGCCCGTCCCGGTGCTCACGAAGGTGCTCGCCGACGCCGGCATCGTCTTCATGTTCGCCCCGGCGATGCACCCCGCGATGCGCTACGTCTCGCCGGTCCGCCGCGAGCTTGGCGCGCCGACCATCATGAACCTCGTGGGTCCGCTCGCCAACCCGGCGGGTGTCCGGCGCCAGGTCATTGGAGTGTCCGATCCGCAACGGCTCGCGCTGGTGGCGGCCGCCCTCAGATCGCTCGATACGACACACGCGCTCGTCGTCCATGGGACGCCTGGCCTCGACGAGATCTCTCCGCTGGGACCGAGCCAGGTCGTGGAGGTGCGGCCGGATGGCGAGCGTTATTGGACCATCGAGCCTCGCGAATTCGGACTCGACGGCGGCGTCGCCAGCCATCTCGAATGCGGTGATCCGGCCGCCAACGCGGGCATCGCGACGACAATCCTCTCGGGACACGGACCGGTGGGAGCACGGTGCGCCGTCGCGCTCAATGCCGCGGCAGCGATCTACGTGTCGGGGCGCGTGCCGACGTTTTCGTCGGCGGTGTCGGCGGCCGTCGATGCGCTGGATCGGGGTCTGGGACTGGCGGCGCTCGACCGCATGCGTGCCGCCTACGCGGCGTGCGCGGCCGCCTCCTAACCGCGCCCTCTAGCGGCGGCGGGTTGCCCTCGTAGCGCGTCGTCGCGTCTGGTCGCGTCTAGTAGCGCCGCAGGACTCCGACGACGATGCCCTGAATCGCGACGTCCCGTTCGTGCACGTACATGGGTGCGACGGAGTCGTTGGCAGGCTGAAGCCGGATCCTGCCGTCGCGCTCGCGATAGAGTTTTTTCACCGTCGCCCCGGCGCCATTGAGCAGCGCGATGACCATCTCACCGTTGTCCGCTGCTTTGCGCTCATGCACGACGACGAAGTCGCCGTCGCGGATCTGCTCGTCGATCATCGAGTTTCCGCGGACGCGCAGGACGTAGTGCCCGCCACCGCGCCGGACATACCCCTCCGGTACGGCGATCGTCTCGTTGGATTCGACGGCCTCGATCGGCATGCCGGCGGCCACCATCCCGAGCAACGGCAGCTCGACGGCCCGGGGGTATGCATCAGAGGGGAGGATCTCGATCGCCCGGCTCTCGTTGTAGCTGCGGCGGATGTAGCCTTTCCGTTCGAGATTGCTGAGGTGCTCGTGGACCGTCGCGAGCGAGTTATAGTTGAACTGCGCAGCGATCTCCTCGAAGCTCGGCGCGTACCCGTAGGACTCCGAATACGTGCCCAGAAAACTCAGGATCTCGCGCTGCCGTTTTGTGAGCGCCATGGCTGACCTCGGTACTGCGTTAGCTCGGCGGCTGGTTGCCCGAACAATATCCGAAGCCCACGTTAGCCGAACAAGCCCCGAAGTGCAAGTCTCAAGCGCGTGGTCTCCGCCGTCCGGCACGTTGGGAACGCTCCTCGCCGCGGCGGTCCTCCGGGTCGAAGCGCTGTATCCGCAGCGCGAGGCCATCGAACGCGAGGCGGCCGCCGCCGCGGCCCCTCCAGGTTTTGCGAATGCGCTCGGCGGCCCCTCGGTGGCGGTGATTGCGGAGATCAAGCGCCGGTCTCCGTCCAAGGGACAACTCGCCCCTGGGTTGCGGGCTCCGGAACGGGCGGCCAGCTACGTCGCCGGGGGCGCCCGCGCGTTGTCCGTTCTCACCGAGCCGGATCGCTTCGGCGGCAGCCTCGATGATTTACGCGAGGTGTCGGCGTCCGTCGCGGTGCCGGTCCTGCGCAAGGACTTCATCGTCGATCCGTTGCAGGTGTTCGAGGCCAGGGCACACGGCGCGTCGGCGGTGCTGCTCATCGTGCGCGCGCTCGCCCCCAGCCAGCTCGTCGCGCTCGTCGCGTCGGCGCGCGAGGCCGGGCTCGAGGCGCTGGTCGAAGTGCGCGATGAGCGAGAGCTCGATCGGGCGCTCGGCGCCGGAGCTCAGGTGATCGGCGTCAACAACCGGAACCTCGAGACACTCGAGGTCGATGCGGGAACCGTCGCCCGGATCATCCCGCGGATTCCCGCTGGGCTGATCGCGGTCGCCGAAAGCGGCGTGACGGGCCGGCGCGATGCGGAGGCAGCCGCGGCGACCGGCGCTGATGCCATCCTCGTCGGATCGGCGCTGTCGGTGGCATCCGATGGGGCGCTCGCGGTCCGCGAGGTGTCAGGAGTTCCGCGCCGGGCGCGCGAGGACCACAGCCGGTGACCGCGATCAAGTTCTGCGGGATGACACGCGTCCAGGATGTGGTCGCGGCAGCGGAATCAGGTGCGCTATACGTGGGGTGTGTGTTCGCGGGCGGCCCGCGCCACCGGACCACGACAGAGGCTGCCGCGCTCTTCGCATCCCTTGGCGGGACGGCATCGCCGTTGCGAGTTGGGGTGTTCGCGGGGATGTTCGCGCCGGCCACGCCGGACCCCACAGGTCCTGCCGGCGCAGCCGGTATCAGGGACGTGGCCGCCGCCGTTCCGGTGGATATCGCCCAGGTGCACGGTGATGCGCCGGCACCGGAAGTCGCCGCGCTCCGCACCGCGCTGCGTGCCATGCATCCGTCGCGGAAGGTCTGGGCCGTCGCCCGCTGCGAAGGCGGGCGCCTCCCGGCCGGCGCGGCGGCGTTGTGGGCGGCCGCGGATGCCCTGCTACTGGATGCGCACGTCCCCGGGAAGCTCGGCGGCACCGGCACCACGCTGCCATGGCGCACGATGGCGGCCGATCTGCGGGAGCTTCGCGCTGCCGCCGGTCCGGAGTCCCGGCTCGTGCTCGCGGGCGGCCTCACCCCGGACAACGTCGGTGAGGCGATCCTCCTGTTACGCCCTGATGTCGTCGATGTCTCGTCCGGCGTGGAGCGCGCGCCGGGCATCAAGGATCATGATCGCATGCACGCCTTCGCCGACGCCGTGCGGACCGCGGACGCGACCATTGCCTCCCCCACGCCCTCCCCCATCCCATGACTTCCCTGGCTCACCGCGACCGCTTCGGCATCTTCGGCGGACGGTACGTCCCTGAGACCCTGATTCCGGCACTCGACGAGCTGGATGAGGCCCTGGATGCCGCGCTGCGGGACCCCGCGTTCACGGCCGAATTCGACGATCTGCTTCGCAACTACGTCGGGCGGCCGTCTCCCCTCAGCACCGCGCCCCATTTCTCCACGCGGGTGGGGGCCCCGGTCTATCTCAAGCGCGAGGACCTGAACCACACGGGGGCCCACAAGATCAACAACACCATAGGCCAAGCCCTCCTGGCGCGCCGGATGGGGAAGCGCCGGATCATCGCCGAAACCGGAGCCGGCCAGCATGGCGTGGCGACGGCGACGATTTGTGCCCGATTCGGGCTGGAATGCGTCGTCTACATGGGCGAGGAGGACATGCGCCGCCAGGAGTTGAACGTGTTTCGCATGCGGTTGATGGGGGCCAAGGTGGTGCCGGTCCTGAGCGGGACTCGCACGCTCAAGGATGCCACCACGGAAGCCATCCGCGACTGGGTCACCACGGTCAATTCCAGCCACTACATCATCGGGTCGGTCGTCGGTCCGGCTCCCTATCCACGCATGGTGAAGGAATTTCAATCGGTCATTGGTCGTGAGGCACGCGCGCAGATGCTGGAGCGGGCCGGACGCCTGCCGCGCACCGTCGTGGCGTGTGTCGGCGGCGGATCGAACGCCATGGGCATCTTCACGGGATTCGTGGATGATCCGGATGTGGAACTGGTCGGGGTCGAGGCAGCAGGCGAAGGACTCGACAGCGGCCGCCATTCGGCATCGCTGGCCCGAGGCACGCCCGGCGTGCTGCACGGGGCGTACAGCTACCTCCTGCAGGACGCCGGCGGGCAGGTGCATCCCGCGCACTCCATCTCGGCGGGACTCGACTATCCGGGCGTCGGCCCCGAGCACTCGAGTCTCAAGGACTCGGGACGAGCCACCTATGTGGCGGTGTCCGATGCCGAGGCGTTGGCCGGTTTCCAGTTGCTGAGCCGCTTCGAAGGGATCGTGCCTGCGCTGGAGACGGCGCACGCGATCGCGTGGGTGGACAGCCAGGCTGGCCGATGGGCCACCGATGACCCTGTGCTCATCTGCATCAGCGGACGCGGAGACAAGGACGTGGCGCAGGTCAGCGCCCTCGGCATCGCGGACGCGTGAGCGCAGGCCTGGCGCCCCCGCCGCCTCGGGTCAGCGGCGCCGCCGCCCGGCAGTCGGGGGAGACGCCCGCTGTCGAGACGCCGTTCCCGCCCGGGCCGATCGAGGAGTTGCTGAAGGTCCTCGTCAAAGGGGTGCGCGCCCATCAGTTGTACATGCACAACAATCCCACGTATCTGCGCGCGCTCGACACGCTGCGCGGTGCGTTCATGCCCGTGTGGGAACAGACGGAAGAGTTCAAACTGGTCGTGACCGAGTCCGACTTCGTTTGGGAAGGCGCCGTCGTGCTCCGCGAGGCGAGCAAGACGTCCGACAGCCTGCCGTGGGTTTTCTACAAGGAGGGCGTTCGCGAGTTGCAGTTCCAGAAGGGGTTCGAGCAGGACGATCTGATCACCTTCCTCGACATCGTCCAGCGCGTCCGCCGCAACTCGCCGGACGAGGATGATCTCCTCGTCATGCTGTGGGAGCACGACCTTCTCTTCCTGCGTTACAAGTACGTCGAGCTGGCGGAAGATGGCCCAGCCGGGATGGGCGAGCTCACGCCGAAGTTCGAGGCCCGGGCGGTCGAGCCGCCGAAGGCGGATGATCCGGTCCGGCCGGAAGAGACGCTGCTCGAATCGCGCCCGGGACTGGTCAATCTCGAGAACTTCGACACGACCCTGTATTTCCTCGACGACACCGAGGTCGCCTACCTCCGCGGCCTGGTCGAGAAGGAGTACGCGAGCGATCTGCGGCAGAACGTGCTCGCGATCCTGCTCGACATCTTCGAAGTGCAGGCTGACACTATGGTGCGCGACGAGATCGTGGGGATCTTCGACACACTGATCCTCCATTTCCTGTCCGCCGGCGAGCTGCGAGCCGTTGCCTATCTGCTGCAGGAATCACAGGTCACCGCCGGCCGCACCAAAGGGCTTGCAGCCGAGCAGCGCGACCGGCTGGCCGCCGTGCCCGACCGGCTCAGCCAGGCCGAGGCGCTCTCGCAACTCCTGGATTCGCTGGACCAGGCGCGCGCGCTCCCGCCGGAGGAAGACCTCACCGCCCTCTTCGATCAGTTGCGGCCGCGCGCCCTCGAAACGCTGTTCGCCTGGCTGCCGCGCATTCAGGACCCACAGGTCCGGACGCTCCTGCAGTCGGCGGCGACCCGCCTGACCGCGGCCAACACCGCGGAGCTCGTGCGGCTGATCGGCAGCGCCGACACGGCCGTCGCCTCCGAAGCCATCCGCCGCGCCGGAGCGTTGCGCAGCACCGCGGCCGTGACGCCGCTGGTGCGCCGGCTCACCGACCCTGACGCCGCGGTCCGTCTCGCCGTGGTACTGGCGTTGGCGGAGATCGGGTCCGCGGGCGCCCTGCAGGGTTTCGAGCGGGCGATCGGCGACGCCGATCGCGATGTCCGCGTCGCGGCGGCGCGCGCCCTCGCCACACGCGCCTACCGGCCGGCGCTGCCGCGGGTGGAGGCGGTGGTCAAGGGCAAAGCGGTGCGCGATGCGGATCTCACGGAGAAAATGGCGATGTTCGAGGCGTATGGATCGATGTGCGGCGACGCGGGCGTCCCGCTCCTCGATGGCATTCTCAACGCACGCGGATTCCTGCGCCGTCGCGAGGATGCCGAAGCCCGCGCCTGCGCCGCCATGGCACTCGGACGGATCGGCACGGACAAGGCGATCGAGAGTCTTCGCCGCGCCGCGGACGAGAAGGACGTGGTGGTGCGCAACGCGGTGAACAAGGCGCTCCGCGGCGGCAATCTGTGAGCGCGCCTCCAACCCGGACGAGCGCCCCTGGCGCGAACGCCGCTGGCGCGAACGCCGCTGGCGCGAATACCGCCGGCAGGACCCTCACTCCAGGTGCGCCGCGCACCAGCGGCCCGCGCTCCGAGCCGGTCACACCGGCCGGCCCGGGCGCCCGGCGGTCCTCCGGGCCATCCGCGCGGGAAGGCGTGACCGGTCCGCGGCGGAATGGGGACGCCGCCAATCCGCACCGCAACGACACGGGCACGGATGCGGCCGTCAGGCGCCGCGGCCGCGCGTTCATTCTGTCGTTCTACGGGGCGCTCCGTGCGATCAAGCTGTACCCGATCGAGAACGCCGCGGTGGTCAAGGCGCTCGAGGATCTCACGAGCCTGACGCAGGCGCTTCTGCAGCAGGAGCGCGATCTCGAGTTCCGGACCGGCGGCGAGTTCATCTTCATCAACGCGACGCGGCTGCGCCTCGACCTCGACAACTACGCCAGCTTCAGCCAGCTCCTGTCGCTCTTCCGCGCCGCCGGCATCGGGGCGCTCCGCGTCGCGGAGACGGTCGGTCCGCGCGACTGGCTGGTGTTCCTGTCACTCGTACAGGCGCCGGGCGATGACGATCCGGAGCAACGCTTCCAGCAGATCACGGCCAAGCTCACCATGGCCAATGTCTCGGCCTTCGAACTCGCGCCGCCGACGCTCGGCGGCGCCGCGGACGGGCTCGGCGACCGGGAGCAGACCAAGGAGGCGGCCAAACGGACGTACGCGCAGTCGGTGTCGGTCTCCAAGGAAGTCATCCACTCCGTCCGCATGGGACGCGCACCCAACATCAAGAAGATCAAGCGCGTCGTGCAGGCCATTGTGGACCAGATCCTCAACGAGGAAACGTCGCTGTTCGGCCTCACCACGCTGCGCGACTACGACGAGTACACGTTCACGCACAGCGTCAATGTCTGCATCTTCGCGGTCGCGCTGGGCCGGCGCCTCGGACTCAGTAAGCTCCAGCTCTACGACCTCGGGCTGGCGGCACTGTTCCATGACATCGGCAAGGCGCGCGTCCCGCTCCAGGTGCTCAACAAGGTCGACCAGTTGTCCGAAGCCGACTGGCGGGCGATCTCCAACCACCCCTGGCTCGGCGTGCTGTCGCTCTTCCAGATGCGGGGGGCGACCGATCTACCGTACCGCTCCATGGTCGTGGCATACGAGCACCACATGAAGCACGACATGACCGGGTATCCGCGTCCCATCCGCCCGCGCGGCATGGGAATCTTCAGCAAGATCGTGGCGGTCGCCGATGGCTTCGACGCGGCGACGACCCACCGGGCCTACCAGGGCGAGCCGATGTCTCCCGCGGCGGTGATCCAGGAGATGCGGGACAATCCGAAGCGGGGCATGGATCCCGTCGTGGTCAAGGCGTTCATGAACCTCCTCGGCCTGTATCCGGTGGGGACGGTCGTCGTGCTGGATACGTTCGAACTCGGGATCGTCCATTCGACGAATCCCAACCCCGACCTCATCTCCCGGCCGATCGTGCGGATCGTCTCGGACTCGCAGGGCAACGTGCTGTTCCCCGGTGAGCTGGTGGATCTGGCGGCGCAGCTCGAGGGCGGCATCTACAGCCGGACGATCATCAAGACGGCCGACGCAGCGCGGTACGGCATCCGCGTCGCGGATTATTTCGTATGATGATCGTATGATGCCAAACCCGATTACCCAACGCTTCGCCGGCCTCCGCACCACGAACCGCCGCGCGCTCGTCTGCTACCTGACGGCCGGCCATCCCGATGAGGAGCGCAGCATCGAACTGCTGCGGGGAGTCGCCGGCGCGGGGGCCGACGTCATCGAAGTCGGCATTCCGTTCTCCGATCCGCTCGCCGACGGCCCGGTGATCCAGGCCAGCTCGCAGCAGGCGCTCGCGCACGGGATGACGTTCGATCGGGCGCTCGCGCTCATTGCGAAGGCCGGCGTGGCGGTTCCGGTCATCATCTTCAGCTACCTCAATCCGCTGCTCGCCGCCGGCCCGGACGCTCTCAAGCGCGCCGCCGCCGCAGGCGCAAGCGGGGTGCTCGTGACGGATCTTCCCGTCGGGGCCGACCCGCAGCGCGAGAAGTGGCTGGGTGAAAGCCACCTCGCGTTCATTCGCCTCGTCGCCCCGACGACGCCGAGCGACCGGATGTCGGAGATCGCGCGCCACGGCAGCGGTTTCGTGTACCTGATCAGCCGTCTGGGTGTGACGGGGGCGCGTGCTGAGCTGCCCCCTGAGCTTCCCGGCACGGTGGCGCGCCTGCGGGCCGCGACGACGCTTCCCATCTGCGTCGGCTTCGGCATCGCGCGGCCGGAGCATGCCGCTGCGATCGGGCGGGTGGCCGATGGCGTGGTCGTCGGGAGTGCCCTGGTCGAGGCGGCCGGGCGCAGCGTGGACGCCGCCGTCGCCTTTACCCACGGCATTCGCCGCGGACTCGATGCGACGATCTGATCTCGCGCCCGACTGCGCCGGAGCGTTCCGCCCGTGAGCAACTTTCTCCACCGCTATACCCGGGCGCTCGGCGTCGTGGGTTCGGCGGTGCTCATCGCCGCTCTCACAGCCGACCACCGGTGGGTGACCGAGCCCGCGTCGCTGCTCGTGCTCGGTCTGGCGACCGTCGCGCTCCGCTCAGCGCAGATCCCGCTCACGAAATACTCGGCGCTCAACCTGGTCGGCGCGGTCGCGCTCACCGGCGCCCTCGTGTGCGGCGCGCCGGTCACGTTCGCGGCGTTGTATCTCGGCGTCTTCATCGCGGATGTGTTCGTTCTGCGGAAGACGACGGAATTCGCCTGGATCAACTCGGGGCGCGAGACGCTGGCGCTGGCGGCGGCGTACGGGCTCTTCGCGGGCGCCATGCATTTCAGCGGGACGACGGAGCTGGGCGCGGACGCGGCGTTCGCCGTCGCGGTCTTCGTCGTCGCGTACTACACCCTCAGCCGCGCGCTGCTCTACTTCAGCCTCCTCGTCCGCGACAAGCTCATGCCGGACGAACGCGCACTCATCCTGCGCTACGAGCTCGTCACGTCCGGCGCCGCGACGGCGGCGGCGTGTGCCGCGACGATCGCCATCGCGACCTACGGCTGGGGTGCGTGGCCGATCCTGCTCATCGTGTTCGCCGCTGGGTACGTGCTCAAGCGGATTCTCGAAGAGTCGATCGCCGCCGAAGAGCAGAACATTATCCACGCGATGGAAGACGTCGTCACGGCGGACGTTTCATTGGTCGAGGCGTGTGCCCTGATCGAGCGTCTCGCTCACCGGCTCGTGGACTGGACGGACTTCCGGATCTGGCAGTTGCAGCATGATGAGCTGCGGCTCGTGTACCGCTCGAGCGACACGACCGAGGATGGCCGCCGAATGCCGGAAGGGACTGAGCCCCCGGATGCCAAGACTTTGGGAGAGAATCACGCGCTGCTGCGCAAACTGGCCCTGGAATCGGGGCGTCCGGTCATCGTGATCGACGCGGTTCGCGACCGGCGCATCGAGTCGCCCCGCCCCGAGGCACGCAGCGCGGTCGTTGCCCCGCTCCGCTTCGGCGACCGCAATGTCGGGCTCTTCGAGGTCGAGCACCACAAGCGGGCAACGTACGGCGTGAAGCAGCTCGCGCTGGTCCAGCGGGTGGCCAATCAGCTCGCGACGACGCTGCACATCTACGAGCTCCGGCGGCCACTGCTCGATGCCGTCGCGCGGATGGGCGGCCAGGTCGAGACGTTGGGACGCTCGGCGCGCACGCTCCGTGGCGGCGGCGAGAGCGTGGCACGCACCATTGCCGAGATCTCGCGCGGCATCGTCGAGGAGGCGGACCAGTTGACCCGGAGCCTCGAGGTCACCCGCGTGCTGCACGAGGCCACGACGAGCGTCGTGCGTGACGGCGGCGCGGCGGCCGCGGCCAGCCGGCGTGCGACCGACGTCGCCACCGAGCACCGCGGCACGATCGCCGCGGCGATCGACCGTCTGGTGAGCGCCAAGGGGTTCGTCGGCGAGAGTTCCGCCCAGATCGACCAACTCACCCGCACGGCGGCGGAAGTCACGGAGTTCATCGCCGTCATCAAGGAAGTGGCTGAACAGACGGACCTGCTCGCTCTCAACGCCGCGATCGAAGCCGCGCGTGCCGGTGCCGACGGGCGGGGCTTCGCGGTCGTGGCCGATGAGGTGCGCAAACTGGCCGAGCAGAGCTCACGGGCCTCCGCCCGGGCGGCCGACATCATCCTCGGTTTCGAGGAAGAGACGCGCCGCATCTCGGAGCAGATGGAACGCGGACGCGCGATCGTCGGAGATGCCGAGGGGCTGTCCGCCGCGGCCCTCCGCGCGCTCGACGTCATTCTCGAGGCCACCGCCGAGAGTGCCACGCATACCCGGCGGATAGCCCAGGTGTCGCGCGATCAGGAGCAGGAATGCGCCCGCCTCCAGGATCGTGTGGGCCGGATCGCGGGGATCTCCGACCGCAACCGGTCGGGCGCCGAGGCCGTCAGCGCGTCGGCCAAGGAGCAGGCGTTTGCGCTCGCGGGCCTCGAGAGCGCCACCCACGAGCTCCAGAGCGTCGCCGGCTACCTGGGCGACCTGACCCGGCGGATCACCACGACCCGGTGAGCCCTGCCGGGGCCGCGCGATCGCGCGCACGCCGGCCCCCACGATGTTGAACAAGCCTGGCGGCGCCTTTACGTTCCCGCGAGTGCGAACCCGCGAGGCAGTCACGCTGCGGGGCATGCGGTTTCATGCCCGGATCGGTGTGCTGGCGCACGAGGCGACGCTGCCGCAGCCGATCGAAATCGACCTGACGGTGTGGCGGGCGAGTGGAGCACGGAAGGGATCCGTCGTCGACTACCGGACGCTCTACGACCTGGTGCAACGCGCCGTCGGCACCGGGCACACCCCCTATCTCGAGCAGGTGGCCGAGCGTGTCGCGACGGACGCGCTCGCGATGGCGGGCGTCGCCGGCGTCCGCGTGGCGATACGCAAGCCGCATGTGATGCTTCCCGGTCCCCTCGCGTACGCCGAGGTGGTCCTCGAGCGACGGCACGATGACTGAATCGGCCGCCCTCTGTGCGGGCGACGCGGTATATATCGCGCTGGGGTCCAATCTGGGTGACCGCGGCGCACACCTGGCGGCGGCCCGCCGGGCCCTCGGCGCACTGCCGGGGACCCGCATCATCGGCGAGTCGGATGTCGAGGAGACGGCGCCGATCGGACCCGCAGGGCAGGGGCCGTACCTCAATCAGGTGGTGGCGATGCACACATCCATCGAGCCGTTGGCGCTGCTGGATCACCTTCACGACATCGAACACAGCCGGGGCCGCGTCCGCGGCGAGCGGTGGGGGGCACGCACACTCGACCTCGACATCGTGTGCTACGGCGCGCGCCGCATCGACGAGCCGCGGCTCGTCGTCCCGCACCCGGAGTTGGCCAACCGGGATTTCTGGCAGCGGGAAATCGCGCAGGCCGCGGCCCGCATCGGACCACCGGCGACGGGCCGGGCATGACGGCGGCGCGCAAATCGCGCCCGGTGCGCGCCGCGACCGGTCCCGCGCCCCGGCGGCGGCCGAGTGTCGCCGAGTTTCGCGACAAGGTCACGCGCGGAGAACGACTGGTCGTCGTGACGGCGTACGACGCGACTTTCGCCCGTCTCGTGCACGAAGGAGGTGCCGACGCGCTGCTGGTGGGCGACTCGCTCGGCAACGTGATCGCCGGGCATCCGACAACGCTGCCCGTCACGCTTGATCACATGATCTATCATGGCGCCGCCGTCCGCCGGGGCGCGCCCGATGCGTTCGTGATCGTGGATATGCCGTTCCTCACCTACCAGGTCAGCGACGAGCGGGCGCTGCTCAACTGTGGACGGGTGGTGCAGGAGACTGGCGCGCAGGCGGTCAAACTCGAAGGCGGCTCTACCGCGATCGCGCGCACGGTCCGCGCGGTCGTCGATCTGGGTATCCCCGTCATGGGCCACCTGGGCTTCACGCCGCAGTCCGAGCACGCGCTGGGCGGTCCGCGGGTCCAGGGACGCGACGCGACCGCCGCCGCACGGCTGCTCGACGACGCACGCCGGCTCGAGGATGCCGGCGCGTTCTCGATCGTTCTCGAGCTCGTGCCGGCCGCAGTCGCGGAGACGATCACTGCCGCTGTCACCATCCCGACGATCGGCATCGGTGCGGGCCCGCATTGCTCCGGACAGGTGCTCGTGCTGCACGACCTGCTCGGCCTCAACGACACCTTCTCACCAAAGTTCCTCAAGCGCTACGCGGCGATGGCGGGCGAGGTGCGCGGGGCCATGCGGGCCTTCGGCGAGGACGTGCGCGCGGGCACGTATCCCGACGCCGACCACAGCTTCTGAGGTAGGACCGCACGGTGCGCATTGTCACGACTATCGCTCAGCTCCGGTCCGTGGTGCGTGCGGCGCGCGCGCGGGGCGACGTCATCGGGTTCGTGCCCACCATGGGAGCGCTGCACGAGGGGCATCTGGCTCTGGTCGACGCCGTGCGGCCGCGTGCCGGATGCGTGGTGATGAGCATCTTCGTCAACCCGCTGCAATTCGGCCCGGGCGAAGACCTCGCTGCCTACCCGCGCACACTCGACGACGATGCGGCGCTCGCCGCTGCGCACGACGTCGACATCGTCTTCGCACCGCCGGCTGCCGAGATGTATCCGTTGCCCCCAGCCGTGGCGGTGACGCCGGTGGCTCCGCGCCCGGGGGACGTCGCGCTCGACGCCCGGTGGGAAGGGGCGGCCCGGCCGGGACATTTCGCCGGCGTTCTGACGGTCGTAGCCAAGCTGTTCCACATCGTGCAGCCGGATCTCGCGGCGTTCGGCCGGAAGGATCTCCAGCAGCTCACGCTCATTCGCGCGATGGTACGCGATCTCAACATCCCGGTGGATATCGTGGCCGTGCCCACGGTCCGTGCCGCCGACGGACTCGCGCTGTCCAGCCGGAACGCATACCTCTCGGAGTCCGAGCGTGCGCGTGCGCTGGCCGTACCACGCGCGCTCGATGCGATGGTGCGAGCGTGGACCGAAGGCCAAACATCGGATGCCAACGCACTCATTGCGCTCGGCCACGAGGTGCTGGCCCGCGAATCGGACGTGACCGCCGACTACCTGGCGATTGCCGAGGCGGAGCGATTGGAGCCGATAGCTGACGTCGTGCCGGGCGCCGTGGCGATGGTGGCGGCGCGCGTCGGACGTACGCGGCTGATCGACAACGTGGTGTTCGCACCGCCGGACGTGGCGCGGTGACGCACACGGCCGCCGGGTATTCGGCCGGGTCCGCCGCTGGCGATCCCGCGCCGGCGCCGGGCAGCGCCGTGGCGCCGCTCGCGCTGCCCTCATGGGCGGTCGTCACGGCCGCACGCCGTGCGCACATCGCGCGGGTAGTCGCGCTGATTGGAGTGTGGGCGGCGCACCGCTCGCTCCCGGCGACGGAGCGCCAGGCGTGGCACGACGCGGCCACGTGGCACGATGCGTTGCGTGACGCCCCCGAGAGCGCCCTGCGGGCGATTCTTGGCGAGGACCCCCAAGCCGCGTGGGCGGCCGGCATGCCGGCCGGCGCCGCGTTTCTGCACGGTCCCGCCGCGGCGGCGCGGCTCGCGGCCGATGGCGAACGACGCGCGGACGTGCTCGACGCGATCCGCTGGCATACCGTGGGGTCGGTGGAATGGGGCGCGACCGGGCGCGCGCTCTATATGGCGGATTTTCTGGAACCGGGACGGGAGTTCGCGCACGACGAGCGCGCGGCCCTGGCCGCGCGAGTGCCAGGCGAGTTCGATGGGGTGTTTCGTGAGGTGGTACAGATGCGCGTGCGCTGGGCGGTCGAGGGCGGCAAGGCACTCGCGCCCCGCACGGTGGCACTCTGGAACGCGATACGATGAACATCGATGCGCTCGGCGTACCCGCTGGTGGCACGCGGCGGCATTCCCGTCGTCTGATCGCGGCGGCGTTGCTGCTCCTCGTGATGGGAGGTGGCCTGGCGGGCGTCGTCGCCGCGCGCCGCCGCCATACGCCGGTACCGGTGGCCGCCGGTCCTCGCTTCCTGGGGACGGACGTACACGCGCCAGCCGGCGTCAGGATCAAGGTCGAGGTCCTGAACGCCACTCGCATGCGCGGGCTGGGCCGGCGGGCGACGCTCTACCTGCGCGACCATGGCTTCGACGTGGTGGCGTTGGGCACATCGCCCGCCACACGCGACACGACGCTCGTGATCGATCGCTCCGGCCACCCGGCGTACGCACAACTGGTCGCACAGGGGCTCGGTGGGGCGCGGGTGGAATCGCACCCCGATTCGTCACGCTACGTGGACGTCAGCGTCCTCGTGGGCGCGGGTTGGCGGCCGCCGCCCCAGCCGTTCTACCCGTAGCTGTCCGCACGCCGCGCTGATGTCGAGACCGCGGCTCTTGCGGACCGCGACTTCGACGCCTCGCGCGCGCAGTGTGCGTGCGAAGACCGCGGTCGCGGCTGGCGAGCTTTGGTTGAACCCGCGGCTCCCGCCCGGGTGCAGGGGAATGAGGTTGACGAACGCGCCGCACTCGGCGGCGAGCGCCGCGAGCCGCACCGCATGATCCGGGCGTGTCGTTCACGCCCCCGAGCAGCACGTACTCGAACGTCACCCGCCGCACGAAACCCCGAGCCGCCGCAATTACGCCGGCCAGCGGATACTTCGTGTTGATGGGCATCAGCTTCTGCCGCAACTCGTCGAGCGGAGCATGGACGGAGATCGCGAGCCGGAACTGCTCGGGCCGGGCCGCCAGCGCCTCGATGCCAGGTAGCACGCCCACCGTCGATACGGTGATGTGGCGCGCGCCGATGCCGATCGCGGCGGGGTCATTGAGCAGCGTCAGCGCCACATCGACGTTTCGCCAGTTCATCATCGGCTCGCCCATTCCCATGAACACGACGTTCGTTGGGCGGAGCGGAGGATCGAGCAGCATGAGCTCGCGCACCTGCCCGGCGATCTCCCACGGGCCGAGGTTCCGGGCAAATCCCATCGCGCCGGTCGCGCAGAACGCGCACTGCAGCGCGCATCCGGCCTGCGACGAGATGCACGCCGTGAGCCGGTTGCCGTCCGGTATCGTGACGGTTTCGACGGACTCCCCATCGGGCAAGCGGAACAGGAACTTCTGCGTGCCGTCGGCCGACTGCTGCCGCGTCACGAGCTCGAGGCGCGGCAGCGCGAACGCGGCATCCAGTTGCTCGCGAAATGCCACGGGCAACTCGGCGATCTCCGCGAAACTCTGCACCGGCGTTGTCCACAATCGCCGCGCGGCTTGATTGCCGCGATATTCCGCCACGTCATGCTCGGCCGCGAACGCTCGCAACCGCGCGATGACATCGGCGGGACGCAGATCGAGGAGATTCTCGCGGTCCTGCTTCACAGAGTACGAGAGGTTGGTCACGTAACGCCTTATGGGACAATCAAATACGCGCTACGATATCTCGCCGCTTCGCAGGCGGCGCGCCTACCGGGTGGCATCCGGTTGGGTTAGATTGCGCGGCAACTCAATGAACAGTAATCGATTGGTGCGGGCGTGACTCACGGAGCGACGGACAGTTCCGTGCTGGCGACGTCACTGCGGTCGCACCTGTGCGGCTCGGTTCGGGCGACTGACGCCGGTACGAAGGTTCGGTTGGGTGGATGGGTGCAGCGGACACGCGATCTCGGCGGCATCGTGTTCGTCGATCTGCGCGATCGCGCGGGCATCGTGCAGGTGTCGTTCGACCCGCGATGGACGCCGCCGGACGTGCTGCGCCGCGCCGGAGCTGTCGGGGTGGAGAGCGTCGTGCTCGTCGAGGGTGAGATCGCCGCGCGTCCGCCGGAATCGCGCAACGCCGACCTGCCGACCGGCGATGTCGAGGTCCGCGCGACCGGGCTGCAACTGTAGTCGGCCCGGCGGTTACCCCGGCGATTCCCGTCGCGCGCGGCAAGGGCGAGCAGCTTGCCCGCCGAGGAGCTTCGGCTGCGCCATCGCTACCTCGACCTGCGGCGGCCCGAGCTGCAGGCGAACCTCGATGCTGCGGCACCGGCTCATGCAGACGACGCGCCGCCACTCTGAGCGACCGCGGGCTTTCTCGAGATCGAAACACCGATCCTGACCAAGCCCACGCCGGAAGGCGCGCGCGACTACCTCGTGCCGAGCCGGGTGCACGCCGGGCGAGTTCTACGCGCTGCCGCAGTCGCCGCAGCTGTACAAGCAGCTGCTCATGATCGCGGGCTTCGACCGCTACTTCCAGATCGCGCGCTGCTTCCGCGACGAGGATCTGCGGGCCGACCGCCAGCCCGAGTTCACGCAGATCGACATCGAGGCCGTCGTTCGTCGAGCGCGAGGACATCATGCCGCTGGCCGAGGGGCTGATCGGCGCGCTGTTCGGCACGAGGCGGGCGTCGGCGATGCCGGCGCCATTTCCGGCGCATGACGTACGCCGACGCGATGGAGCGCTACGGCACCGACCGGCCGGATCTGCGCTACGGCCTCGAACTGTTCGATGCGAGCGAGGCCTTCCGCGGAGACGCGACTTCGGCATCGCGCGCACGCGCGATCGACGGCGGCGGCCGCGTGCGCGGCTCCGCATGCCCGGCGGCGGCCGCGCTTCTCGCGCAAGCAGGTGGACGAGCTGGAGGCGATCGCCAAGGGCGCGGGGGCGGGTGGGCTGATGCGGCTCAAGCGGACCGGGGACGCGTCGAAGGGCCCGCCGCCAAGTTTCTCGGCGCGGACGCGGTGGCGCGCGCTCGGCGCTCGGCGACGGCGATCTCGCGCTCTTCGTCGCCGGGCCGGACCGCGTGTCCAGTCCCGGCGCTCGACCGCGTGCGGCAGGAGGCGGCCCGGCGTGCTCGCCCTCGTTCGCGACTCGCGCACGCGACGTTTCTGTGGGTGCTCGATTTCCCGCTGTTCGAGAGCGACGCAGAGACGGGCGCGCTGGGCGCCGTGCACCACCCGTTCACGTCGCCGCACCCGGACGACCTCGCAGCTGCCTCGAGCAGCGACCCGGCAGCGCGTGCGCGCGGTCGCCTACGACGTCGTGCTCAACGGCACGGAGCTCGGCGGCGGGAGCATCCGCATCCACGATCCGGCGGTGCAGGAGCGCGTCTTCCGGCTGCTCGGGATCGACGAGGCGACGGCGCAGCCGCGCTTCGGGTTCCTGCTCGAGGGACTGCGGTCCGGCGCGCCGCCGCACGGCGGGATCGCGTTCGGCTTCGATCGGATCGCGATGCTGCTGGCGGGCGCGACGTCCCTGCGCGACGTGATCGCGTTCCCGAAGACGACGGCCGCGCGCGCGCTGTTCGAGGGCGCGCCGTCCGCCGTGCCGGCCGCGGATCTGGACGAGCTGCACATCCGCGTCGCGAGACGGGCCGCGCATGACCGACGACGGCGGTCACGCACCGCGTGTCCACCGAAGGCGCGGACCTGCTCACCCTGGCCGGCGTCAACGACGCCAACCTCGTCGAGCTGGCGCGGCTCTCGGGCGCGCGCGTCGCGCTGCGCGGCGACCAGCTGTCGATCACCGGCCCGGCGGACTCGGTCGATCGCGCCGTTGCCGTGGCGCAGCGTATGGTCGAACTGGCGCGCCAGCGGCGAGCCGGTGACGCCCGACGACGTCCTGCGGCTCGCACGAGGACGCCAGCGCCGAGGCGGCCCGGCGCCGCCACCGACGCCGAGGGGCAGCGCATCGCGCTGCCGGGCGTGCGCAAGGTCATCACGCCCAAGACGCCGCGGCCAGGCGGAGTACCTCCAGAAGATCGCCGAGAACGACATCGTCGTCGGCATCGGCCCCGCGGGCACGGGCAAGACGTACCTCGCCGTGGCGGCGGCGGTCGATGCGCTCGTCGCGGAAGCGGGTGCGGCGGATCATCCTGGCCCGCCCGGCGGTCGAGGCCGGCGAGAACCTCGGCTTCCTGCCGGGCGACATGCAGGCCAAGGTCGACCCGTATCTCCGGCCGCTCTACGACGCGCTGGACGACATGATGCCGCCGAGCGCATCCAGCGGGCGCTCGAGACGCGGACCATCGAGATCGCGCCGCTCGCCTTCATGCGCGGCCGGACGCTCGCCGATGCGTTCGTCATTCTCGACGAAGCGCAGAACGCCACGACGCTGCAGATGAAGATGTTCCTCACGCGGCTCGGCGTGAACTCGCAAGATCGTCATCACCGGCGACAAGACGCAGATCGACCTGCCGCGCCGCGAGGAATCGGGCCTGATGCAGATCGAGCGCATCCTGCCGGGCATCGATGGCATCGCGTTCCACTACTTCGACGAGACGGACGTGGTGCGCCACCGGCTCGTGCGTGACATCATTCGGGCATACGCATACGACGCCGGCGCCTGATTCGAGTCCCGACTTCGGGACACGTGCCCTCAACCTCTGGCGGCAGCTCGACCGGCTGACGCCGCGGGCGACGCTCGCGGCGGCGGCGGGTGCGCACGTGATCCGCTGGGCCATCTTCGCCGGGTTGGCGGTCGTCGCGACCGCGCTGTTCGGGAAGTCCGCGGGTAGCAGCCAGGCGGTGGCCGGATCGGTGCTCATCAACGGCCTGCTGATCACGGTCTTCGGCCTCACGATGATGTTCTACCGGCCCGCCGTGTACCGGTCGTCCCGGGCGGTGACGCTGATCGCGGCCGCGTTCGCGGTCATCCTGGCGATCGCGGCAGCCGTGGCGCGGAGCGACCCGGCTCGCCCGGAGCTCATCCCCATCGCGCTGGCCGCAGTGCTGTTCAGCGTGCTGTTCGATGCACGGGTGAGCCTCTTCGCATCGGTCATCCTGGCGACCCTCGTCGGGCTGCAGGGTCCGTATCACGGATCGTCCACGCTGTTCCTGCTGCTCATTGTGGGGGCTGCGTCGGCGTTCAGCGTCCGGGTCATCCGGCGTCGCGATCAGGCGTACTACTCGATCCTGGTCACAGCGGCGCGCCTATGCGCTGGCGGAGCTGGGCATCGGATTGGTCGCGGGCGCGCCAGCGCACGCCATTTGGTACGCGATCCTCACCGGCGGCATCAACTCGGTCGTGTCGGTGGCGCTGGCGCTCATGCTCCTCCCGCCGCTCGAGGAGTTCACGGGTATCGATACCTATCTCAAGTTGCTCGAATGGTCCGATCTCAACCGGCCGCTGCTACGGCGGTTGAGCGTGGAAGCGCCAGGGACTTTCGCACACACCATGCGGATCGCGAATCTCGCCGAGGCGGCCTGCAATGCGATCGGCGCCAACGGACTCCTCGCGCGGGTCGGCGCCTACTATCACGATGTCGGCAAGATCAAGAAGCCGGAGTATTTCGTCGAGAACCAGCCGCGCGGCCGGAACCCGCACGACAAGCTCAAACCGGCGACGAGCGCCGCCATCATCCGTAATCACGTCCGCGAGGGCGTCGAGCTGGCGGAGGAGCACGGCCTGCCGGTCGGGCTGCAGGCGTTCATCCTGGAGCATCACGGCACCGGGCGCATCACCTATTTCCTGCAGAAAGCGCGCGAACGCGACGGGAACGGCGTCGATCCGGCGGACTTCGAATATCCCGGCCCGGTCCCGCAGACCGCCGAAACGGCGATCTGCATGCTTGCCGATGGCGTCGAGGCGTCCGCGCACGTGCTGCACGACGCCACGCCGCAGAAGATCCGCGAGGTCATCGACCACATCGTCCGGCAACGCATCGAGCAGGGGCAGCTTCGCGAGGCACCGCTGACGCTCAAGCAGTTGGAGGTGGTCAAGGAGCAGTTCGCCCGCGTTCTCATCGGCATGTACCACCACCGCATCGACTACCCCTCGGCCACCGGCGGGGTGACGTCCGAGTTCGCATCGTCGGCGCCGGCGTGATGCGGGTCGCCGCGGCCGCCCTCGTGATCATCCCGGGGTGACCCTCGCCGTCGCGGTATCCGCCGGCCGGGTGAGCCTGCCCATCCCGGTGGCGCGTGTGCGCGCCGTCGCGACGGCGGTGCTGGCCGCCGAAGGCGTCCGGACCGCTCTCATCTCGGTCGCGTTCGTGTCGGCCCGCGCGATCACGGAACTCAATCGGAACCATCTGGGCGTGAACGGTCCGACCGACGTGATCGCTTTCTCACTCCAGCGAAGCGGCCGCGGGGCGCCACTGATCGGCGACATCTACATCGCGCCGGCCGTCGCGCGCCTGCACGCGCGGCAGCATGGCGTGACGGAGCGTGAGGAAGCGGTGCGCCTGGTCGTGCACGGCGTGCTCCACGTCGTGGGGCACGATCATCCGGGGGGCGCCGGGCGAGTCGCATCCCGGATGTGGCGCCGCCAGGAACTGCTCGTTCGCCGCTTGGCCTCGCCGTCCCGATGAGTGTGGCGCGACCCGCTTCCGAGCGCCTGCTCGCGGATTTCGCGGCCCGCAAGCCAGCCGCGCTCGCGCGCGTCATCAGCATTGCCGAGAACCGCGGTCCCGCGTCGGCGTCGCTCCTGGCGGCGCTGCACGGTGCAACCGGGCGCGCGCGCCGGATCGGGATTACAGGGCCGCCGGGCGCGGGGAAGAGCACACTCGTGGCGCAACTGGTCCGCGCCTACCGGAGCCTTGGGTTGACGGTGGGTGTCGTCGCGGTCGATCCCACGTCGGCGTTCACGGGAGGGGCGCTACTTGGAGACCGGATCCGGATGGAGTCGGTTGCGCTCGATTCCGGTGTCTACATCCGCTCCCTGGCCACGCGGGGCGCGCTTGGCGGATTGTCCGCCGCTACCCGTGAGATCGCCGACGTGCTCGATGCGTACGGATTCGATCGCGTGCTGGTGGAGACGGTCGGCGTCGGGCAGAGTGAGCTCGAGGTCGCGCGCACGGCCGACAGTTGCGTGGTCGTACTGGTCCCGGAATCGGGCGATTCGATTCAAACGCTCAAGGCCGGCCTGATGGAGATCGCCGACATCTTCGTGGTGAACAAGGCGGATCGACCCGGTGCCGACCGGCTGCGAACGGAGCTCAAGGTGATGTTGCAGGTCCGTTCGGCGCCGCGCCGCGGCCAACCGGCATCGGCCCACGGTGCGGGCGCGGACACGTCCGGCGAGGCCGGACATCCGCGGGACGGCGGAGCCGCGGCCGGCGCCGCTGAATCGTCGTGGCGTCCTCCCGTGCTCACCGCCGTGGCGGTCGATGGCACCGGGATCCCGGAGGTGCTCGGCGCGCTCGACAGCCATCACGATTATGTCGTGGCGACTGGCGCGCTGGCAGTGCTGCGGCGGGCTCGCTTGCGCGCGCGAGTCGCCGAAGTGGTCGATCTCACGCTCCGGACCCGCCTCTGGGGCGACGCGGCGACCGGCGCATGGCTGGACGGGCGCCTCGGCGAACTGGAATCAGGCAAGACGACCCCGCTCGAAGTCGCCGACGAACTGCTGCGGCGCAGCGGGCGACTGCTGGCGGGAGAGAGTGATGACGCCGTCCGGTAAGCGGGAGCGTGTGGCGCCGTCTGGCGAGTGGTGGGCGAGCTACTTCGACGCCCGTTACCTCACGGAATACGAGCCTCTCTTCAACGACGGGCAGGACCGGCGCGATGTCGCGCGTCTCATCGACCTGCTCGCGCTGCCGGTGGGGGCCCGCGTGCTCGACGTGCCGTGCGGCCAGGGGCGTCACGCCCGGCTACTGGCGGAAGCAGGATATGCGGTCGATGCGATCGACTACTCCGCGCACCTGCTGGGTGTCGCACGGGCGCAGGGGCCCCGCGAGGGACTGCACTACCGGCGGGGTGACATGCGCGCGCTGCCGGTCCGGTGGACGCATCGCTTCGATGCGGTCATGAATGTATTCACATCTTTCGGCTTCTTTCTGCATCCCAGCGACGACCGCCGGGTCCTGCGCGAGTTCGCCCGCGTCCTCAAGCCCGGCGGCACCTTCGTGTGGCACGGCGCGAGCCGGGATGGCGTGATGGCGCGTTTCCTCGACCGCGATTGGTGGCACACGACGGATCACACGATGGTCGCCCACCAGCGGACGTTCGACCCGCTGTCGGGCGTGCTGACGGTCGACGTGCAATGGCGAGGCCCCACCGGCCCGGGGCACCGGACCTACCGGATCCGCCTCTACTCGGCCACGGCGCTGGCTGGCATGCTCGCGGCCGAGGGCATCGTGGTCGAGCAGGCGTTCGACGGCTGGACGAGCCGCCCGCTGACACGCCGGTCCGGCGAGATGCTGCTGATCGGCCACAAACGCGAGTTGCCCCGTGCGCCGCGCGGCAAGTAAACTGGAGGCACGCCGCTCGCGGCGTCTTCCATCCTCCACCACGCCATGACCGCATCACGACCGATTCGCGTCCTCGTCGCCAAGCCCGGGTTGGACGGTCATGACCGGGGCGCCAAGGTCGTGGCGGCCGCATTGCGGGACGCGGGCATGGAAGTGATCTACACCGGCCTCCACCAGACGCCGGAGATGATCGCCACCGCCGCAATCCAGGAAGACGTTGACGTCGTGGGTCTTTCGATACTGAGCGGTGCGCACATGACGCTGTTCCCCCGCGTGGTGCAGCTCCTGCACGAGCAGGGACGGGATGATGTGCTGGTCACCGGTGGCGGGATTATTCCGCAGGAAGACATGAACGCGCTCCATCGACAGGGTGTCGGCAAGTTGTTCGGGCCGGGCACCTCGACCTCCGACCTCGTGCGCTACATCCAGGACTGGTTCGCACAACGCGAGCGGCAGGAGGCGTGACAGCGGCCCGTCGCCCAGCGCGGACGGCCGGGGACCAACCGCTTGCGAGCGGGACGAGTCCTGCGGTGCCCGATCACACGCCCAGGCTGATGCGGCTGGCCGGTGAGCTCCGCACGCTGGAAGAGCGCTTGCGGTTGGGCGGCGGCGCCGAGCGCATCGACCGCCAGCACACCCAGGGAAAGCTCGTGGCGCGCGAGCGGGTCGCGGGCCTGTGCGATCGCGGGTCGCGATTCCTCGAGATCGGCCTCCTCGTGGCGTACGATCAATACGAGGGACAAGCGCCGGCCGCGGGTGTCGTCACCGGCGTCGGTATGGTGCACGGGCGCGAGGTCGTGGTGGTGGCCAACGACGCCACGGTGAAGGCCGGATCGTGGTGGCCCGAGACGATCCGCAAGATTCTGCGCGCGCAGGAAATTGCGATGCGCTGCCGGGTCCCCATCGTGTACCTCGTGGACTCGGCCGGTGTGAATCTGCCGTATCAAGGCGGCGTCTTCCCGGGACAGTACGGGGCAGCGCGGATTTTCTACTACAACTCCATCATGCGGCGGTATCTCCGCGTGCCGCAGATCGCCGCGGTCATGGGGCAGTGTATCGCCGGCGGGGCGTACCTGCCCGCGCTGTCCGATGTCATCGTCATGGTGAAGAACACGTCGTTCATGGGACTGGGCGGCGCGAATCTCGTCAAAGGGGCGACGGGACAGACGGTCGACTCGGAAGTCCTTGGCGGCGCCACCACGCACACGGAACGAAGCGGCGTCGCCCACTACGCCGTCGATGATGACGCCGCCTGTCTCGAGAAGCTGCGCGCGTTGATTGGCCGGCTCCCGCCGCCAGCCGCCCCGGCGCCATCGCCGGCAGGCACCTCGCCTGCATCGTCCGAGCTGTCGCGCGATGAGTTGTACGGCGTCCTCCCGGCCGATCATCGCATGTCGTACGACATGCACGCTGTCCTGCGCGCCGTGGTCGACGGCGGCGTGATTGATGAATTCCAGGCCAATCGCGCGCGCGAGATCATCTGCGGCGACGCGACGATCGAGGGGCTGACCGTCGGCGTGATCGCCAACCAGCGCGGGCTGATCAAAGGTCCGGACGGCTCGCGTCCGCGGTTCGGGGGCATCATCTATCCGGAGAGCGCCGAGAAGGTGGCGTTTTTCATTGACCGGTGCGACCGCCAGGGGATCCCGTTGTTGTTCGTGCAGGACGTATCGGGGTTCATGGTTGGGCCGGAGGCCGAAGAGGCCGGGATTATCCGCGCCGGCGCGCGCTGGGTCGAAGCGATGGCGACGGCTCGGGTGCCGAAACTCGTGCTCACCATCAACCACGCCTCGGGCGCGGGATACTACGCCATGGCGGGGCAGGGCTTCGATCCCGATTTCATTTTCACATGGCCGACCGGGCGCATGGGTGTCATGGAGGGCGAAGCGGCCATCCAGGCCGTGCACGGGCCAGCCCTGGCGGCGGCACGGACCGCCAACGTACCGGTGCCCGCTGCCGTCGCGACGGCTGTCGATGCCATGCGCGCGGAATACGAATCGCAACTCGACGCCCGGTATGCCGCGGCGAGAGGACTTGTTGACGCCGTGATCTATCCCGAAGAGACTCGCGCCGTCCTGGCCATGGCGCTCCGGACCGCAGCGCAAAACCCCGGTCCGCACGTCGGCGCCTTTGTGCTCCCGTGCGACGGGATGCCTGGCATGGCGGGGCGCAGCGTATGAATGCGCCACGGATTGTCCGGGTCGCGAGCGGGCAGGGATTCTGGGGTGATTGGCTCGAGGCGCCGCGGCGGCAGGTGACGGGTGGCCCCGTCGACTACCTGATGCTCGACTATCTCGCCGAAGTGACGATGTCCATTCTGCAGAAGCAGAAGGAGCGTGACCCGTCGCTTGGCTACGCCCGCGATTTTCTGGGGGCGGTCGAGAGCGTGCTGCCTGCCGTCACTGGACGCGGCGTGCGCGTCGTCGCCAATGCCGGAGGCGTGAACCCGCAAGCGTGTGCCACTGCGGTGCGAGCGCTGCCAGGCGGGCGAGATGCCGGCGCCAAGCTCCGGATCGGCGTCGTGCTGGGCGACGATCTGCTGCCGCGGCTCGACGCGCTGATCGCGGCGGGGCATCCACTGGCAAACATGGAGACGGGCGAGCCGCTGGCGACCGTGCGCGATCGCGTCCTCTCGGCCAACGCCTACCTCGGATCCGCGCCGATCGTCGAGGCCCTGGCGGGTGGCGCCAACATCGTGATCACGGGACGATCCACGGACACGGCGCTCACGATGGCGCCGCTACGTCACGAGTTCGGCTGGGCGGCCGATGACTACAACCGGCTGGCGGCGGGTATCGTCGCGGGTCACATCATCGAATGCGGCGCGCAATGCTCGGGCGGCAATTGTCTGTACGACTGGCGCGAGATCCCCGACCTCGGCGAAGTGGGCTATCCGATCGTCGAAGCGTCGGCGGACGGCACCTTCGTCGTCACCAAACACCCGGGCACCGGGGGGCGCGTCTCGACGCAATCGGTGGCCGAGCAACTGGTCTATGAGATGGGCGACCCACATGCGTATATCACACCCGACGTGATCGCGGATTTCACCACGATTCGCCTCGCCGCGGACGGCACCGACCGGGTACGGGTGTATGGAATCGAGGGGCGGCCCGCGACGCCGAGCCTGAAGGTCTCCATCGCATACCGGGCCGGTTTCAAGGCCGTCGGCACGCTGGTGTACGCGTGGCCGGATGCGTTCGACAAGGCGCAGCTCGCGGACCGCGTGCTGCGCGAGCGGCTCGATCGCCTGGGACTGAAGTTCGATCGCATTTTGACCGAGTTCGTCGGAGCAGGCGCCACACACGGCGCCCTCGCCGGGCCACCATCGGAAGACCTTCCCGAAGTGCAGCTCCGCATCGGCGTGCGCGGCAATAACCGTGGAGATGTCGAGCGATTCACCCGCGAGATCGCGCCGCTCGTGCTCAACGGGCCGCCGAGCGTCACCGGCTTCGCCGGCGGCCGGCCGAAGGTCGAGGAGGTCGTGGCGTACTGGCCGGCCCTCATCGACAAGCGGGTGGTCCAGCCGTCCGTCACCTTCCAATGAGGCTTCGCGACTGATGCGCGTCCGGCTCCTGGACATCGCGCACGCGCGGTCCGGCGACAAAGGCGACACGGCCAACGTCGGCATCCTGGCCCTGCGCCCGGAGTGGTACCAAGTCCTGGACACGTACGTGACGCGTGCCCGCGTCGCGGATCATTTCTCGGGGCTGATCTCCGGCGATGTGGTACGGTTCGATCTGCCGAACCTCGGCGCACTCAATTTCCTGTTGCACGGCGCGCTTGATGGCGGGGGCACGTTGTCGCTCAAGACGGACGCGCAGGGCAAAGTCGTGTCGACGGCACTGCTCCGCATGGTGATCGACGTACCCGACGATCTCGCCAAACAGCTCAAACTGCCGCCGGCCCTGGTCCCAGCAGCCCCGTCGCGCGATGACGCCACTCACGGCCACGAAGTTGACCCTGGCCGTGACGGGACTCGCACTCTTCGGGTACGGCGTGCGGACGGATTTGGTCGTCTGGCGATGGACGGGGATCGTGTGTCTTGGACTCGCCTTTCTCCTGCGCTTTGTTGGGCCACGCGGCAAGCGTTAAGTTCTTAGCGTGCCGACAGTTTCCTCGCCCCCACAAGCCGACCGCGGGACGGCCTGGCCGCGCGCCGCGGGCGCAGCGGTCGCACGCCGCCCAGCGTCGTATCAGCGTCCCTGAGCTGCTCGCGCCGGCGGGTACGCTCGACGCGGTGCGGGCCGCGGTGGCGAATGGCGCCGATGCGGTCTACCTCGGTGCCGGCGGCTTCAATGCCCGCGACGATGGCGCCCAGCTTACCCTCGACGAGCTCGGCGAGGCGTGCCGGCTGGCCCACGCCTACGGGGCGCGGATCTACTACACACTCAATGTTCTGACCAAGCCGGGGAGCTCACCAACGCCCTCATGCTGTTGGGTGACGCGATCGACCATGGCATCGACGCGGTGATCGTCCAGGATCTGGGACTGATTCGCCTGATTCGCGTCGTGTATCCGGATCTCGAGATCCACGGATCGACGCAGATCACGGTGCACGATCCCGCTGGTGCGGCCGTTGTGCGCGACCTCGGTGTGTCCCGGGTCGTCCTGGCGCGGGAGAACTCTCTCGACGATCTGCGCTCGATTCGCGATGCGGTTCCGGATCTCGGGCTCGAGGCGTTCGTCCACGGCGCACTGTGCATCTCCGTATTCCGGCCAATGCCTGATGTCCGGCATGATCTCGGAGCGCAGCGCCAACCGCGGCGCCTGCGCGCAGGCGTGCCGCAAGGACTATACACTGACCGACGCGGCGACCGGGGCCACGCTCGATACCGGCTATCTGATCTCGGCGAAGGATCTTGCGGCGTACGATGAGCTCGGCGCGCTCGCGGCCGCAGGGATTCGATGCCTCAAGGTCGAGGGGCGGAAGAAGCGCGCGGAGTACGTCGCGACGGTGACACACGGATACCGGCAGTGGCTCGATACCCTGGCGGCCGGCGACGAGCAGCCCGTGAAGCCGGACGCGGTCGAACCGCTCGTCCAGATCTACAGCCGCGGCTTCACCTCGAGTCTCCTGCATGGGCGGGGCGGGCGAGATTTCGTCACGCGCGATCGCCCGGACAACCGTGGCATTGCGCTCGGTACGGTGGTCGCGGCCAGTGGTGGTGAGATCGTGGTGGAAGTGTCCCGCGAGATCCACGCGGGCGACGGGCTGGCGTTCGATCTGCCAGGGGAGCCTCGGACGGGGGGTACCGTGCTCGCGGTTCGCGCGACCAAGCGGGCCGGAACCGTGTTCCGCCAGACGCTCGCCGTTCGCGAGCGCGCCCGGCGCGGCGCGACGGTCGTCCGCAACGCCGACGCCGAGCTGCTCGCCTCGAGCCAGGCGAGTTACGCCTCGGTCGAGATGCTCGAGTCACCGCGTATCCCGCTCCACGTGCGCCTCTCGGGACAGGCCGGCGGCCCGCTCGCAGGTGAGTTCACGGCTGGTACGGGTCCGCACGCGGAGTCGGTGTCGCTCAGCACCAATGCCGCGCTCGCAGCCGCCACGCGGCGCTCGATCGATGACGCACAGTGCAGGGCGCAACTCGGCAGGCTGGGTGACACACCGTTCGTGCTCGCCGGGATCGACCGGAGCGCGCTGGCCGACGGACTCTTTCTGCCGGTGAGCGAGCTCAATCATCTGCGGCAGCGTGCGGTCGTGGCGCTCGCCACGCGGCGCGACTGGTCGCGAGCCGCCGCCCGGATCCAGCGTGCGGAGCGGATCGCGTCCCTCGTGACGCTTCCAGCGCATGTCCCGGCGACGGACTCTCCGGCGAATCCACCGTTCATGCTGGCCGTGAGTGTGTACCAGACTGACGACGCGCGCACCGCGGCGTCGGCCGGTGCCACGGACATCATCCTCGATCCGTTCCTGCGGCATCCCGCACCGCCCGTATCGCGCGTTCGAGCGCTCGCCGCCGAGCTGGCCTCGGCCGGCGCTACGCTCTGGCTGCGCACGCCGACTATCGTGCGGCCGGCTGACCGCCGCGATCTGGAGAAATGGCTGCAGCTCGAGCTACCGGTCCTTACCGGGCACCTCGGGCTGGCACGCGAACTGGCGGCGAGCGGGCGGCGTGTCGCCACCGACTACGCGGTCAACTGCTTCAACCAGCACACGGCGGCGGCGCTGTTCGGGATGGGCGTCGAGCGGATCCTGGTGTCCGTCGAACTCACCGCGGACGAGATCGCGGCCGTGACGGCGCCGTGGTCGGGGCAGGGGTTCGCTGCTCTGGTCTACGGACGGCCCGAGGGGATGACCATCGAGCACTGTGTGCTCTCGGCCGCCTTCGATCGCGAGCCCACGACGTGCCGCGATCTGTGCGTCCAGAAGCATCCCAACGTCGAGCTGATGGACCCGGCCGGGTACCGCTTCGCGGTCGCGACGGACAGTGCCTGCCGGAACCGGCTGCTCCACTCGCGTCCGATCGAAGGGTCGGAATTCATGCCGCATCTGTGGAGCGCCGGACTCCGTGCATATCATCTCGTGTTCAACACACCGGGCGATCCGATCGCGGAGCTGGTGGCCGGATACGCCTCGGCGCTGCGATCGCTGGCCGACGGCGCCGCTCCCGATCTCGCCGCGATGCGAGGGATCGTCGGTGGTGCCTTCACCCGCGGGCATTTCGCCCGCGCCGTGTGACCGGTTCCGGGGATTGGCTCGCCCAACTGATCGCCGCATCCGGCAACGTCTGTCGCTGATCGATGATGAGATCCCGGGCGTGGCCTGGCACCGTGAGACGATGATCGGATCACCGCTCGACGGTACGTCGTCGCCGGCTGCTGTGGTGCGCGTTGTGGCGAGTGCGAACGACACACGGGGCGAGGGCCCCGCCACGTTGCGCACGACGCTCAAGGACGCGTTCGGATATTCCGAGTTCCGGCCGGGGCAGCAGCGGGCGATGGCGTCGGTGATGGCCGGGCGGGATACCCTCGTCGTGCTGCCGACCGGCGGCGGCAAGTCCCTCTGCTTTCAGGTGCCGGCGCTCCTGCTCCCCGGCCTGACGGTCGTCGTCTCGCCACTCATCTCGCTCATGAAGGACCAGGTGGACGCGCTGGAGGCTCGCGGATTGCCGGCCGCGTTCATCAACAGCACGCTGAGCTACGCGGATGTCGCCGATCGTTTCGCGCGTGCCGAGCGCGGCGAGCTGCGCCTCCTGTACGTGGCGCCCGAGCGGTTCGACGCGGGCTCCGCGGGCGATCGCCTGCGCGCGGCCGGCGTGTCGCTGCTGGCCGTGGACGAGGCGCACTGCATCAGCGAGTGGGGGCATGATTTCCGGCCGAGCTACCGCAGGGTGCGCGCGATACGCGCCGCGCTGGGAGACCCGCCGACGGTGGCGCTGACGGCGACGGCCACACCGGCGGTGCGGAAGGACATTGCCGAGCAGCTCGGTCTCCGCGATCCGGAGACGGTGGTCACGGGATTCGATCGCCGGAATCTGCACTATCACGTGATCCGCACTCGCAACGACGCGGAAAAAGACGCGACGCTGATCGACCTGCTGCGAAGCCATCCCGGTCAGGCCGTCGTCTACGCGACGACCCGCAAGGCGGTCGATCGGATCGCGACGGCAGTCGCCGCGGCGGGCGTGCGGGTGCGCGGCTACCATGGCGGCCAGGAGGACGACGAGCGCCGTGCGGCCCAGGACGACTTCATGCACGAGCGCGTGCGGGCGATCGTGGCCACCAACGCATTCGGCATGGGCATCGACAAGGCCAACGTGCGGCTCGTCGTTCACCACACGATGCCCGGATCCCTGGAGGCCTACTATCAGGAGGCTGGCCGTGCGGGCCGGAACGGGCGCCGCGCGAATTGCGTCCTCCTGCATGCCTTCCAGGACCGGTTCACGCACGAGTTCCTGATCGACAACCCCCGGCCGCCAGCCGGCGACGGGCGGTGGGATTCGCGGGCCGATATGCGGGTGGCAGACCCCGAGAGTGAGGCCCGGCGACGGCGCGCCGACCGCGCCAAGCTGGACATCATGCAGCGCTACGCCTACAGCACGGCGTGCCGGCGCGGCTTCATCCTCCGGTATTTCGGGGACCCCGCCGCTGGCGCGGAATGCGAGGGGTGTGACAACTGCCTCGGCAACCACCGCCAGGCGGTGGAGGGGGCCCCGGCATCCCGGGGCAAGCGGCAGGGACAGCCGCGCCGGGCGGCGGGCCGGGCGGGGCGTCGTCCCGCGACCGGGCAGGCGGCGCCGGCGTCCGCCGATGAGATTTCACCACGGGACGGTCCGCTGTTTGCGACCCTGCGGTCTCTCCGGAGCGAGTTGGCGCGGCGGGACGGAGTGCCTGCCTACGTCGTCTTTCCGGATAGGACGCTGGCGGAGATCGCCGCCCGTCGCCCGGTGTCTCTGGCGGCGCTGGCTGACGTTCGCGGGGTGGGGCCGGCCCGGCTCGACCGGTATGGCGAGCAATTCCTGGCCGCCGTGCGAACGCACAGCGTATGAGACACGGCACCTGACTACGACGAGATTATTGCATGGATGACGGGTTGTATTTCACTGATCAACACATCGCGGTGCGCGACATGGTGCGCGCGTTCGCCAGGGAAGAGATCGCGCCGGTCGCCCGCAGTCTGGATGCGGCGGCCGAGTTCCCGTGGGAGACCGTGAAGCGGATGGCGGATTTGGGGCTGCTGGGCGTCCCGTGGCCGGAATCGCTTGGCGGGGCGGGGCTCGATCTTCTGAGCTACGTGATCGTGATCCACGAGTTGGCGAAAGTGGATGCCTCGCATGCGATCACGATCTCCGCGCACACGACCCTCGGCACCTCGCCGATCGTCAATTTCGGCACCGACGCACAGCGGCAGCGGTACGTGCCGATCCTCGCGGCTGGCCGGGCGCTGGCCGGATTCGGGCTGACGGAGCCCAGTGCGGGGAGCGACGCCGGGGGCACGAAGACCATGGCCGTCCGGCGTGGCGCGTCGTACGTGCTCAATGGATCCAAGATCTTCATCACCCATGGCGGCGTCGGTGAAGTCTTCGTCGTGACCGCGGTGACGACACCGGGCGTCGGGAGCCGGGGTATCAGCTCCTTCATCGTGACCAAGGAGACGGTCGACATGGCGCGGGCGCGGGCCGTCGGAATCGGCCACGATGAGACGCTCGCGGCGATGCCGGGCTTCCGCGCGGGCAAGAAGGAGGACAAGCTTGGGTGGCGGGCTTCGGATACGCGCGAGCTGATTCTGGAGGACGTCGAGGTACCGGCCGAGAATCTCCTGGGTCCTGAGGGGGCGGGGTTTGCCAATTTCATGCGAACGCTGGATAGCGGTCGCATCGGGATGGCGGCGCTGTCGCTCGGACTCGCCGAGGGGGCGTACGAACAGGCGTTGCGCTACACCAGCGTGCGCAAGCAGTTCGGACAGGCGATCGCAGGATTCCAGGGCGTGCAATTCCAGTTGTCGGACATGGCGACAGAGATCGAAGCCGGGAAGCATCTCATGTACCACGCGACATGGTTGGCGCACCAGGGCAAGCCGTTCACCAAGGCGGCGGCAATGGCCAAACTGTACTGCAGCGAGCTCGCGATGCGGGCTACGATCAAAGCGGTCCAATTACATGGCGGCTATGGCTATACGAAAGACTACCCGGTCGAGCGCATGATGCGCGACGCCAAGATCTGCGAGATCGGGGAAGGGACATCAGAGATCCAGCGACTGGTCATCGCCCGGCATCTGCTCAAGGAGTTGCTGGATTGAGCGGGTGCGAGGGCAACACCAGCATGCTGGTCACATCACGGCGGCCGAGTGGCCGCGCCCGCCCGGGCCCAGTGCCAGGGGCGGTGTTTCGTTTTCCTGTGGAGTCAGATGAAGCGCGAAATTTTGATCAACGCGAACCCGCGCGAAACGCGGGTCGCCATACTGGAGGACGACCAGCTCGTTGAGTTGCTCGTCGATCGGCCGGAAGCCCGGCGCATGGTCGGCGATATCTACATCGGGAAGGTCGAAGCGGTACTGCCGGGTATCCAGGCAGCGTTCGTGGACATTGGGACCGAGAAGAGTGCGTTTCTGCATGCTTCTGATCTGGTGCACGACGAAGATGATGAGGACGAAGACGAGGAAGGCAGCGACGCGGACGGGGATGCCGAATCCGCGGCGGAGCCGGCCAGTGACCCCGCGGGTGATGGAGTTGCGGTAAGCGACGGCGACGACTCGCCCTACGCTGATGCGCGCCCCGCCCAGCGCGGCCGCAACGACGGCGGTGCTAACGGCGGTCCCCACGGCGGTCCCAACGGCGGCGCGAATGGCCGGCGTGGTGGCCGCGGCGGCAACGGCGGTGACCACGGACGGCCGAAGGTCCCGCCCATTCAGGACATGCTGAAGCGCGGCCAGGAGATCCTGGTTCAGATCTCCAAGGAGCCCATCTCCACCAAGGGCCCCCGCGTCACGGCGCAGATCTCACTCGCCGGGCGCTTCCTGGTCTATATGCCGGATGCCACGCGTGTCGGGGTCAGCCGGAAGATCGGCGACCGTGCCGAGCGCCAGCGGCTGCGCGAGATGGTGCAGGCCGTGCTACCGGAGAAGAGCGGCGGCGTCATCGTGCGCACGGTCGGTGAGGACGCGACCCAGGCAACATTCAAGCAGGAGTTGAACGCCCTCATCGGCACCTGGAAGAAGGTGAAGCGGAAGACGCACTTCACGCGCGCACCGAGCCTGGTCCATCGGGAGACGAGCCTGACGCGGGGGATCATTCGCGATCTCTTCAGCGACAAGGTCGACAGCCTGACGGTGGACTCGAAGCAGCTGTACAACGAGATCGAGGGATACCTCAGCGGGATCGCCCCGGACCTCATCGATCGCGTCAAGCTGTACGAGGAACCGGTCCCCCTTTTCGACAAAGCCAACATCGAGACCGAGATCCGCGATCTCTTCAAGCGGCGCTGCGACCTGCCGGCCGGCGGTTACCTGATCATCGAGCCGACGGAGGCGCTGGTGTCGGTCGACGTCAATTCAGGACGCTACACCGGCAAGAAGGATCCGGAGAAGACGATCCTCAAGACGAACCTCGAGGCGGCGCGCGAATTGGCGCGGCAGATCCGGCTGCGGGATGTGGGCGGGATCATCGTCTGCGACTTCATCGACATGGAGACGAAGGCCAATCGCGACCGTGTGCTGCAGGAGCTTCGCGGCCACCTCGGCCGCGATCGCGCGCGGACCAAGGCCTTCTCGGTGAGTGAGCTGGGATTGATCGAGATGACCCGGCAGCGGGTACGCCAGAGCCATCTCCAGAGCATGACCGAACCGTGTCCGACCTGCCACGGGACTGGGCGGGTGTTCACGCCCGAAGTGATCGTCCGCCGGGTCGAGCGGTCGCTCCGCCGGGTCGTGGTCGAAGGCAAACGCGACAACCTGCTGGTCAAGCTGCACCCCGATGTCGCGCTCTACGTCATGGAGCAGGAGCAGGACTTCGTGCGGAAGCTGGAGAAGGGCGCGGGGTTCTCGCTGGAGCTCCGAGACGATCCGCTGCTGCGGCCGGACGAGTTCAAGATCGTGGTGAAGGGAGCGGGCCGGGACGTCACGCAACTCTACGCGGTCGCGTAGGTCCGGTCGGCCGGGGTCCTGACGGGAGGGCGGCGCGCGAACGGGTGGGAGGCCTGATGGGTGTCTGGGCACCACGGCTGTACTCGGGCGACTTCGCGATGGATTTGCGCTCGACGGTGGCGGCGGTAGCTCGCCTGCCATTCGAGGGTGATCAGCTGCTCGACATACTGTGCGAGACCGAGCCGGCGGCGGCCCAGGCGGGCGATGATCCGGACCACACCGCGTTTTGGCTGGTGGTGGCGGATCAATTCGCCCGGCGTGGCATCGTGTGCGATCGCGCCCACGCCCAGGCGATGGCGATCATCGACGGTGGCCATGATATCGCCATGCTTGAGAGACTGGGAATGCGGCCGGGCGACCTGGCGGTCCGGCGACGGATGCTGGCGGAGGTGCGGGCGCGAATCATGGCTCCACGGCCGGCCAGCCGGCCGAGGACCGTCCTGAAGAAGCCGCAGCCCCTGCTGATGGAAGTCGGCGACGTCTTCGTGTATCCGACATTCGGCGGACGCTGCATCAACGCGTACTTCGCGTCGAAAGCGCAAGACAACAAGCATGCCGGGGCCGGCGGCCGGCCGGCGTCCTGGACGCAAGACGGGTGGTCAGCGTGCGTCATTGTCGATCGTGGACGGGCGTTCGGGTATCTGTCGTGGTACCGCCCACTGACGATTGCGAAGGCGATCACCCAGAAGCCGGCGCTCGACACGCTGCGCGGCGGTGTGCTCTGGCGGTTGGCGCACCACGGCACGTGCTCGCCGGCGCACTTCCGGCGTCTGGAGATGGAGAAAGCCGGCTCGTCTCTCGATCGACGTCGGAAAACTGAGGCAAGTATTCCCGGGCTTGGCGCCCGGGACGTGGGCCGCCGTTAACGACGTTTCGGTCTGTAACGCCTTGTCGGTGGGGCCCGCGATTAAGGATGCCTTGATGCCGAGGCCCGGAGAGCCAGTGAAGAATACCGGGGGCAGGCCATTCCCGACCCTCGTCGGCATCGAGCAGATTCTCGTGGTCTGAGCGCGGCTTGCGGCGTACCAGCCGGCGACTCGATTGACTCCGCCGCCCTGACGCGTTAAAATCAAAGGCTGCATCCCTTTACGTACGCCAAGCCATACCCATATGCCTTACGCCATCATTCGCACCGCCGGCAAGCAGTATCGCGCCGAGCCGGGAAAGGTGCTTCGTATTCCCAGCCTCGAGGGCGATGCTGGGTCAGAGGTCGTGTTTGACGAGGTGCTGCTGTCGTCGGACGGCGACACGATCAAAGCCGGCGCGCCCGTGCTCGACGGCGTGAAGGTGACCGCCGAGATCGTCCGGCACGGACTCGCCGACAAGATCATCGTCTTCAAGTTCCGCCGGCGGAAGAACTACGCCCGCAAGCAGGGACACCGGCAAGGCTTCACCGAAGTGCGCATCCGCGACATCTCCGTCGCCTAACTGCACGGCGACCGCTTCTCTCGGACGGAACCATGGCTCACAAGAAAGGCGTCGGCTCGTCACGCAACGGCCGTGATAGCAACCCGCAGTATCGCGGGATCAAGAAGTTCGGCGGCGAACAGGTTCGCGCCGGCAACATCATCGTGCGCCAGTGTGGCACCGTCTGGCACCCCGGCCGCAACGTGGGCCTGGGACGCGACTACACGATCTTCGCGCTCGTCGATGGCGTCGTGAAGTTCGAGCACAAGAACAAGGCACGCTTCAAGGTCAGCGTCTATCCCGAGACGGCCGCCAGCAACAACTGATCGCGGGCCATTGCGGATCCAGGACAAGAGGGCCAGCCGGCGAGGCTGGCCCTCCGTGTTTCTACCCTCGCGCCGACTTGTGTCCCCGGCGCAGTACTGGTGCCTCAGTACTTCGGCGGCAGTGTCTTGTACCGTTGCGTCAGCAGGTCCTCGCGCAGTGGCTCCGTGTACTCGTGCCCACGAACAAGCACATGCTCGGCACGCGTGCTCAACTCGAACGGATCGCCGCTCCACACGACAACGTTCGCCTCACGCCCAGCGGCTAGTGAGCCGATCCGGTCCGCGATCCCGAACACCTCGGCCGGCGCCAGCGTGACCGCGCGTAGCGCGTCATCCCACGACATCCCGTACGCGACCGCCGTCCCCGCGTCCTGGCTGATGTTGCGCGCGTTGAACGCCCCGGCGTCCTCGACGTCTGAGTTGCCGATGAGCACCACCTCGACCCCCGCGCGGCGGAGCAGGGCGGCGTTGTCCTGCCGCTGGCCCAGCGTGCTGAAACTCTGCGGGGCATTGTCCAGTGCGCCGGTCAGCACCGGCACATGGGCCGCCGCAAGTGCCGGCGCGACCCGCCACGCTTCCGCGCCGCCAGCGATGATGATCTTGATTCCGTATTCGTGGCCGAGGCGGATGGCGTTCTCGATGTCGCTCGCCTGGTCCGCGTAGAGCAGCAACGGCTCGCGGCCCGATATCACCGGGACGAGCGCCGCCAACTCGCGAGGCGCCGCCGAGAGGCGCTGCAGGTCGCCGCGGTCGTAATCCGCCGGCCGCCGCATGTAGATGCGGACATCGTCGAAGAGCCCCCGGAGCCGGCCGATCAATTCCCCGCGCGCGCCAAGATTGGCGCGCCCGGCGCTCGCGACCTGCGCGGCCATCGCCGCGGGCGCCTTCACCACAAACGCCGTCGCCGGTCCCGCCACCAGGTCGATCGCCGCCGCCTGGCCGAACACCAGTTCGCCATTTGGCACCATCACGACGCTCGTCACACCCCCAGCCCGCGTCTGTGGAATCATCTCGGACGCGGGATTCAAGCCATCTGATCATCGCAAAGCTCGCCGCAATGCCATGGTCGCCGGCGGCCCGGTCGTCGACCGTCTGCGGGACCGCATCGACCTCGACGAGTCCGACCGAAGCGCCCGCGTTGACCAGTCCTGGCGTCACCCACTTGCCGGTCGCGTCGATCGTGGTCGCACCAGCCGGCACGGTAATGTTCGCCCCGACGGCGAGGATGCGCCCATCTCGAATCAACACCGTGCCCCGTTCGATCTTCGGGCCGCTCACCGGATACACGGTTCCGCCGACGATGGCCACGGTCTGCGCGCCAGCCACGGATCCCGCCACGACGGCCAGTCCTGCCGCCGCGGCGATCGCGCGAATGCGAATCACGGTGCTCATCGGGGTGCGCCTCCCGCCGCGAGCGTGGTATCGGCCGGGACGTACCCCAACTCGAAGTCCGTGCGCCAGTGCTGCGCCGGATCACTCCGGTCGTAGAGCAGCGCGCCATCGATCCAGACCTTGTCGGCATGCGCATAGACGCTGAATGGATCGCCCGACCAGAGCACGACGTCGGCGTCCTTGCCTGCCTCCAGCGATCCGATCCTGTCGTCGAGACCCAGCGCCCAGGCGGGATTGATCGTCATCCATTTCACCGCCTGCTCCTCCGTCACCGGAATGCCGGCGGTAGCACCGGCCCGCATCGCCTTGGCGACTTCCTGATTCAGCCGCTGCACGCCGTAGGGGTCGTCGGAGTGGATCATCGCCCTGGCTCCGGCCCGATCCGTCAGCGCGAGATTCGTCCGGATCGCATCGAACGACTCCATCTTGAATCCGCCCCAGTCGGCCCACTCCGCCGCGGCGATGCCGTTCTTGGCGAGCAGGTCGGCGACCTTGTACGCCTCGATCGAGTGGTGAAAGGCGCGGATCTGGTAGCCGAACTCGTGCGAGACGTCAATCATCTGGGCCATCTCGTCCGCACGATAGCAGTGCATGTGCACGTAGATGTTGCCACGCAGCACCTCGGCCAGCGTCTCGAGTCCGAGATCGCGCGGTGGCGGGTCTCCCTTGTGGTCGGCATTCCATTTGTCCCACCGCCGGCGATACTCGGCGGCCTGGATCCAAGCTTTCCGGTAGCCGGCCACGTTACCCATTCGTGTCGATGGGCCGCGTTGTGCGTAGGTGCGCTTGGGGTTCTCACCGCACGCCATCTTGAGTCCGTACTTGGCGCCCGGGAACTTCATGCCCTGGACGGTCCGCGACGGGACGACCTTGAGGACCGCGCTGCGGCCGCCGATCAGGTTCGCGGATCCGGGAAGGATCTGCACGGTGGTCACGCCGCCGGCCAGCGCGCGCGGGAAATACGGATCCTGGGGCCAGACGGAATGCTCGGCCCAAACGTACGGGGTCGACGGATCGGTCGCCTCGTTGCCGTCGGAGTTCGCGTCGACGCCCGGCGCGGCGTAAACGCCCATATGCGAATGCACGTCGATGATCCCCGGCGTCACGTACCGCCCATGTCCATCGATCACGACGGCGTCGGGCGGTGCGTCGACTGATGCGCCGACGGCGACGATCTTCCCGTCGCGGAGCAGGATTGATGCGTCCCGAATCGTTGGGCCGGCTGCCGTCAGGATCGTCGCGCCGCGGATCACCGTCGTCCGCGACGCGAACGGCGTGTACGTGCTCGGGAAGGGGTTCGCGTTCGGCACGGACAGCATGCCGGGCAGCGGCGTCGTATCGGCGGCGGTCGCCGGCTTGCCCGCCGCAACACCACTATTCGGTGCAGGCGTCGTGACCGGCGCGGCCTGTCCCGCCGTACACCCGAGTGCCACGATGAGGACGGCGGCGACCGACAAGCGGACCGTTGCGGCCCGAGACGATTGTGTCGTGTCGTGCCGGACGCCGGCGTTGCGCCGGGCGTGGGAAAGAGTGCTGCGCACGCGTGACATCGTATAGTGTGGGTCCGGGGAGGGCGTCGTGGGCCGCGAATAGTACGACCCGGTTGCAATGGTCCGCAATCAGCCGATCACCGTGGTCACGCGGTGTGCCAGCGGCAGCGGGTCGCGTGTGAGGATCTTCTCATGCCACGGTGTGCGTTGTCAGGGTGTTGGTTGTCCGGTTGTTAGTGTCGCAACGCTCGCAGTTCGTTGCCCATCGTGCCGCAGATGTCGGTGCAGACGGCGTCGACGCCCAACGCGGCGAGCCTGCGAGCATCGGCGACGTCGTTGACCGTCCACGCGATGAGCCGTCCACGAGCTGATTGCACACGAGCGACGAGCTCCGCATCGATCATGTCCCATCGCTGCCAATAGTCGCGCGCGCCGGCATTGGTCAGCGCCGTAGCGGGATCGATGAGATAGCTGTCGAGGAGGATGCCGGCCGGGATGGCCGGCCCGATCGCCGATGCGCGAAGTGCGACGCGGTGATCGAAGCCGTGAATCGCGCACGAGACTCCGGTCCGGCCGGCACATCGGACGACGGCGTCTACGGCGGCAGGGGCCTTCACTTCGATGTACACCGTGGCGAGCGGGCCGACGAGGTCGAGCACCTCGGCGAGAGCTGGAACGGTAACGCCGGGCGCGAGCGGGTGGGCGCGGACTGCGTCGTACGTGAGATCGCGAATTGCCAGGGACGGCGCGCCGCCAGCGCCGCCGGGGGGGCGATGGAGGGCCGGGTCGTGGTGTACCACGACCACCCCGTCGGACGTCAAATGGACGTCCAACTCGATACCATTCGCCCCGTATTCGAGCGCTCGCCGGAACCCCGGCAGGGAGTTCTCGGGGTGCTCCCGCGGCGTGCCCCGATGGGCGATGATTTCGAGCTGGCCCCGTCGGTGCGCAGGAACGGTGTCGGTTCGCACTGAGCCAAGCTAGACCAACCCTTGGATGGGTGAAAGGGCGGCTAACTTGCCTTCGGCCGTCCATTTTGGAGGACAGCAGGTGTCCTTAACGTTATGCAGCCGGTCACGTCAGACCTGTGTGCGGCAGTGAGCAAGCCGGGACATGTGGATGTGGCTGAATCGGAGCCATCGCGCGGCCAGGACGACGCCGAGGACCGCGCGCTGGTGGCCCGATGGTTGGGGGGTGACGAGCGTGCGGCGACGCTGCTGGTGGAGCGGCACACGTCGGCCCTGGCCCGGTTCGCGGCCAGCCTGACGGGCGGGCGTGGGCAGGGGGTGAGTGAAGTCGATGATCTCGTGCAGGACACCTTCGTCCGGGCGTTCCAGTCACTGGCGGATTTTCGGGGCGAGAGTTCGTTGCGGACCTGGCTGTTCACGATCGAGCGGCGGCTGCTGGTGGATCGCCGGCGGGCGGAGCGGCGACGGCCGGACAGAGTGGAGATCGGGGAGGAAGACGCGGCCACGGAGTATACGGCGCTCGACGCCATGGTCGCGGGTGAGACCGAAGGGCGGATCCGGCGATCACTCGAGCGGTTGTCGCCGATGCAGCGAGACGTGTTTACGCTGCGAGTAGCGGAAGGGTTGTCGTACAAGGAGATTGCCGGCGTTGTGGGCAGCACGGAAGGCGCGGCGCGCGTTCATTACCACAATGCCGTGCGGGTGATTAAGGAGCACGTCGATGCGTGAATGCGGAAATGAAGAGCTGCGGGATGCGTTGCCCGGGTACGTCGCCGGCCGGTTGGCCGGTCCGGACCGCGCGCGGGTAGCCGAGCACATCGCCGCCTGCGCGGACTGCGCGGCCGAGGCGGAGCTGCTTCGTGTGGCGCATCAGGTCATGATGCAGGACGCGCCGCGAGTCGATGCCCGCCGCATTGTCGCGGCGCTGCCTGCGCCGCCACGGGGCGTCACGGGGCCGGTTCTGGTGCGCTCGGGCGCGGACATGGCGCCCACGGCGCCCACGGGGCCCACGACGCGGCCGGTCGTGCAGCGGCCCGCGCGGGCATCCGCTTTTCGCCCGGTGTGGACCGGTTGGCGGATCGCGGCGGCGGTATCGGCGATCGCCCTCGGGGGTTTGTCGGTCGCAGTCGTGCGGGATCTCGGCGTCAGCCGCCGCGGGCCGATCACGGTGCCGGCGGTCGTGGCGTCCGCCGCGACGCAAAGTGCCCCGGCGACGCGGGGTGGCGACACTGAGCCCATCGCCTCCGCCGACCCGGGGATGGCGTTGGGAGGCGGTCTGTCGGATCTCAGCGACGTCGAGATGGAGGGGCTCCTCAGGGATCTGGATGGTATCGAGGCCTCGCCATCAGATGAACCGGATGCGGCAGCACCCGGTCTCCACGCTGCGGTGGTGCAGTGAGGGCGGCGCGGATCGCTGGAGCGAGCCGCGCCCGGCGCGCCGGCCCGTCCCCGTGCCGGCATACGTCACGAGGTTCGCATTCGCGCTGCTGCTGGCGGGGGCGGCGGCGCCAGCACAGGCGCAAGCGACGCCGCAGGACACGGGTGCCGTGATGGCCGGCCCGGGTGGCCCAGGGCGCCAGCGGCTGGAGCAGCGCGTGCGCGAGCGTTTCGAGCAGATCGTCCGGGAGCGGCTGCAGCTCACAGACGACCAGGTGCTGAAGCTCCGCCAGACGAACCAGCGGTTCGGGGCGCAGCGCCGGGCCCTGACCGAGCAGGAACGCGGACTACGGAGCGAGATCCGCCGGGAATTGCAGCCCGGCGTCGCGGCCAATCAGACGCACGTCGCGGCGCTCACCGATTCGCTGTTCGCGATCCAGCATCAGCGTCTCGATATGGCGCAGGCCGAGCAGAAGGAGTTGGCGACCTACCTCTCGCCGGTGCAGCGGGTGCGCTTCTACGGTTTGCAGGAGCAGCTTCGGCGCCGCCTGGAGTTGATCCGCCAGCGGCGACAGGGTGTTGCGCCGGGCGCGTCGCCCGCGCCCTGACCGGCCGTTCCGCGCTGTCGATATTCTGCGCGTGAAGCCGGGGTGATGGAGCGTGGTGCGCTAGATTGCGCGCGCCCCTTCATCAGGCTCCCGTGGCCATTCTTCTTGCTCTCGCATTGGCGGCGCTGTACGGCGCGGCCGATTTTCTCGGCGGGTTCGCCAGCAGGCGCGCGCCCGTGCTTTCGGTGCTCGTCCTCTCGCAGCTCGCGAGCGTCGCGACCGTGGTGGTCGCGCTGTGCCTCTTTCCGGCGGCGATCGTCCATCGCGCCGACCTGGCGTGGGGCACGATCGCGGGCCTCGTCGGTGGGGCGGGCCTCGTGTTGTTCTACTCTGGCCTCGCGACCGGGACGATGAGCGTCTTTGCGCCAATCACGGGCGTGGCCGCGATCGCGATCCCGGTCCTCGTCGGTCTCGTCGAGGGTGAGCGGCCACGTCCGGCGCCGTTGGCCGGGATCGTCCTCGCGGCGGTCGCCGTGTGCTTCGTGAGCATTGCCGTCGTGCCGCGTGGCGCCGACGGCCGGGTGTCATTGCGGGCGGCCATCTCCGGCCGGGAGCTCATGACCGCGCTCGTGGCGGGCGGTGCGTTCGGTGTCTTCTATGTGGCGATGAAGCACGCCGCGCCGGCGGCCGGCCTGTGGCCGCTGCTTGCGGCGCGTGGCATGTCGGTCGCGGCTTTCGCTGTTGCCGCGGTGGCGACGCGCCGAGGGCTGCGCGCACCTCGCGCCATGCTGCCGGTGATTGCGTGGACGGGTATCGTGGACATGGTCGCGAACATTTGCTTCGTACTCGCGTTGGGGCGGGGGATGCTGAGCATCGTGGCGACGCTGGCATCGCTCTATCCCGCCGGGACGGTCGTGCTGGCGCGGATCGTCTTGCGCGAGCGGCTTGGACCCGTGCAGGGACTCGGCCTCGGTGTGGCGACGATCGCGGTCGTGCTGATGTCGTTGGGGTGAGCGCCCCGGGGCCCCGCGGCGCGCTACTGCCCAGGTAGCGTGGGCCGCTCGAGTGCGGCCCGGTCCCAGTGGCCAAGATCCGCGGCGGCCGAATAGGCCGACTGGAGGAAGTCGAGGAGGGCGTCGTCCGGTGACGGCGCGGAGCCGACGGCGTCGTAAGGGAGAATGAACTCGCCCATCTCGCGGTGATAGTATGCGCCCTCCGGGTGAACCGCGGCGGCAGGGAAGGCTTTGGGTTCGGGTGACGCGTACACGTAGAACGCGGCCTCCTGCACGGCCCCGCTGCCGGGCCAGAACCCGGCGCTGATCACCTCATGCGAGTAGGCCTCCCGTGTAATGGCATCGGCATCGGGCCGCGGCGGCGCCGTCCGCCCGGAGAACCTGCTGACCGCGAGATCGAAGCTTCCCCAGAAGAAGTGCACGGGGCTGGATTTGCCGAGGAAGCGGCTGCGGAACTGCTTGAAGACGCGGTCGGCCTGTGCGAGCACGCGCCAGAACCGGAATGCGGCGTCCGGGTCATACGACGCGTGCGTGCGGTCGATGCCGAACGCGATCGGATCCGGTACCTCGACCGGCCGGGGCCAGATCGTGGCGCCGATCCCCAGCTCGCGGAGCGTGGACATGTACTCGGCGTAGAAATCCGCGACAGAGCGCGGGGCCAGCGCGAGCGTGCGGATCGCGCCATCGCTGGTGCGGATCTCGAGCACGTGAGAGAGAAAGTCGAATTCCACCTCGAACGTGCGCCACGCGCAGGGGATTGCGGACGTCGTGAGTCCGTGCGAGCTGACGTAGAAGGGGACGTTCCACCAGTGGTTGACGAGTGGAGCGAGGGCGAGGCGGGTCTTGCCGACGATCTGGGTCCACATGTGGAGCGTGGCGTACGTGTCGCGCCAGCCATCGAGTGGCAGCGAGGGCCACGGGTCGCCTGCCCCGGCATTGGCCGGTGGCGCCGCGGCGGGTTCGGGTGGAACGATGTACGCCTCGGCCTCGATCTCGACGAGCATGGCGGGGTCGATCAGGCGGCGCACCTCGACCATTGTGGCGGTCGGCCGGATCGAGCCGAACGCCTCGCCGTGCGCGCGTCCGACGCGCTCCCAGTCACTGATGTTGGTGACGTAGATCCGGGTGCGGACGACATCGGCGAGCGACGCGCCGGCGCGCGCCAGTGCCGTGGAGATGTTGGCGATGGCCTGCACCGTCTGTGCGTACGGATCACCGCGGCCGACGATGCTGCCGTCGGGGCCAGTCGCGGTGGTGCCGGAGACGTGGACGTGCCGGCCGACGCGGACCGCGCGGGAGTATCCGACCAGCGGTTCCCAGGGCGTGCCCGTCGAGACGGTCACGCGCGGCGTTTGCAATGCCGGGGCGGGGGATGGCGGTGATACTGGTGTGGCCACGGCGGCTCCTGCGGGAAGGCGCGTGAATCGGGGGGTCTCGACGATGGCGACCGGCCGGTCTGCAGTCAACCCAAGGGGTGCGAGGGCGCGCGTCCGAAAGGGAGGAGGCCGGGTTGAAGCGGACATGGTAGACTTAAAGGGGCGCGGGCATGCACCTTGCGCCGGCCTCGTCCGGATGGCGCCGATCGATCGGGAGTTCCGATATGGCATCGTGAGCGAAACGCCGTGAATTGGAACGCCGCCGGCCGCGCGAACGAGCGTGGGTTGGCCTATCTCTTCGAGCTCGCGGCACTCGCGGCCCTATACGTCATTGCGGCCCGTGCCGGCCTGGGACTCAACGCGGTGTCTGGATTCGCGACGCTCGTATGGCCGCCAACCGGCATGGCGCTCGCGGGCCTCCTGATCGCCGGGGTCCGCCTCTGGCCTGGCGTATTCGTCGGCGCGACGGTCGCCAACATCCTCACCGGTGCGCCGGTGCTCATCGCCTGTGGAATCGGCGCCGGTAATACGCTGGAAGCCGTCGTGGCGGTGTACATGCTCCGCTCACTCCCGGATTTTCACCAGTCCCTCGATCGCGTGCGCGATATGATGGCGCTCATCGTCGCCGCTCTGGCCAGCACCGCAGTCAGTGCGACGATGGGCGTGACGAGCCTTCGGCTGGGTCACCTCGTGTCCACCGCGGCAGCCGGCGAGACATGGCGTGCCTGGTGGTTTGGCGACTTGATCGGGGCTCTGCTGGTCGCGCCCATGCTCCTCGTCTGGTGGGGGCGGGGCCAGCGCCGAGGCGTTCGCGCGGGCCAGGCGTGGGAGGCCGTCGCGCTGATCGTGTGCCTCATTGCGGCGAGCGCCTTCGTGTTCAGCCGGCCACCTGACAGCCTGGCGGGATTCGAACAGCCGTACATTCTCTTCCCGCTCCTCATCTGGGCGGCAATTCGCTTTGGAGGGCGGGGTTCAGTCACGGCGCTGTTTGTCGTGTCGGTCGTGGCCGTGTGGGGCACGGTGCTGGGGTACGGTCCCTTCATTCGCCCCGTGCTCTCGGACAGTCTCCTGGACCTTCAGATCTTCATGGCAGTGACGGCGGCGACATTTCTCTTGCTCGGCGGGTCGGTGTCCGAGCAGTGGAGCACGATCGCCGCTCTCGAACGCGCCGATCGCCGAGCAGACGCACCTGCACGAGACCGCGGCGGACGCCAATCGCGCCAAGGCGCAGTTCATGGCGGTGATGAGTCATGAGTTGCGTACCCCGCTCAACGCCATCGGCGGCTACGTGGAACTGATCGAGGCAGGGATCCGGGGACCGGTGACGCCGCTGCAAGCCCAGGACCTCGAGCGCATCAGGCGGAATCAGCGTCTACTGGTGTCCGTCGTGAACGACATTCTGAACTTCGCGAAAGTAGAGAGCGGTCACGTCGAATACCACCTGGAGGATTTGCCGCTCCGGGACAGCCTCGCGCGGCTCGAGGATCTGGCGCGCCCGCAACTCCTGGCCAAGAGTCTCCACTACCGGATGGATGATTGCGATCCGGGCGTGCTTGTCCGGGCCGATCGGGACAAGCTCGAGCAGGTGCTGCTCAATCTGTTGTCGAACGCGATCAAGTTCACACCGAGCGATGGTGCGATCGACATCGCGTGCGAGCCGGGCGACGACCGTATCGTCATTCGCGTGTCGGACTCGGGGCAGGGTATTCCCTCCGACAAGCTCGACACGATCTTCGAGCCCTTCGTGCAGGTTGACCGGACGCTCACGAGCATTCGCGACGGCGTCGGCCTCGGCCTCGCGATCAGCCGTGCCCTGGCGCGCGCGATGGGAGGCGACCTGGTCGTGCGCAGTGAAGTGGGTGTGGGCTCGGTATTCGGTCTTGAGCTGCCGCGTGCTCACGCCGGCGTGTCACCGGCCGTGACAGCCGGCTTCCCGAACCACGGGAGTGGTTGAGCGGCACGGTGAGTTTGCGTGGGGCAGCGAAGAAAGTACGGTTGCGAATCGCGGCCCCTGCTAGACCCGTGCGTCGAGTGTGCGCAGTTGGCCGGTGGCGCCATAGGCCAGCGCCGGCCGATCGCAGGTGACCAGGTGTGCCTCGGTCTAATGACAACGAGCTTCATCGCCACTGATCGGAGCACGCCTGCGCGCTCCAGGCTGCGCACAGCGGTGCGGGTTGCGGGGCGCCATTGCGAGCCCATGCATTTTGACATTCTTTCCACACGTGTTGCCGTCTCGCGCCGGCAGGGGAGGAAATCCAATCCAGTCGAGCCGCCTTTCACACGCTGGCCCCTCGTGAGGACTCCTTGAAGAACCGGTGGATCCAACTGCTGGCGGTCGCCCTGCCCACGTGGGGCCTGGGCTACGTTTCCGAACGGACCGGCTTTTTCTGGTTCGGACCCCTCGGTGTCGCACTCAGCGCCGCCATGGCCTGGTACGCCTTCGGCGGCGGAACGGTCGGACTCCACGCGCTCGGATTCGAGCGGCCACGCTCCTGGGCGTGGACGATCGGCGGAGCTCTCCTCACGGCGATCGGCGTCCACATTGCGATCAGTCTTGCCGCCATCGTCGTCATCCCCAGATGGGGCCCGCCCAACTTCGGCGCGTTCAAGAATCTTCACGGCCACCCGCTGGAGCTGCTCAAGTTCCTGGTCATCATCTGGACGACTGCGGCGTTCGGCGAGGAAATCATTCTTTCGCGGGTTCCTGATTCGCTGGCTCACGAACAATCCGAATATCAGCATCCGAGGCCCGGTAGTCCTGGCCACCGTCGTCGCCGCCACGATATTCGGTATCGGACACTCGTATCAGGGGGTGTCGGGCGCAATCCTCGCCGGAGCCGGCGGCTTGGTGTACGGCCTGTCGTTCGTGCACGCACGAGGGAATCTGTGGCGTAGTGTGATTGGCCACGGCCTCTACGACACCGCGGGCTTCCTGATTCTCTACTTCCAGGGCGTCAAATGACGCGCGCCACCCCCGGGCACCGGCGCGGCCCGGTCCGCCTGCTTGTACCACTCTGCCTTTGCGCCGCACTTGCCACCACGCACGCGCTCTCAGCTCAGTCCGCGGCACCACATCCGGTCGTGGAGGGGCACGTAACTGGTGCAGATGGCGTGCAACTCTTCTATCGGCAGATCGGAACCGGCCGCAATGTCACCGTGCTGCTCCACGGCGGCCCCGGTCTCAACATTGGAGCGAGCTGGCCCGATCTCGTACCACTCGCCGACCACTTCACGATCATGATGTACGACCAACGCGGTGCGGGCCGATCCCAGATCGTCAAGGATTCGACGAAGCTCACCGCCACCGATCACGTCCGAGACCTCGAGGCGATCCGGCAGCACTTCGGATGGAAGCAGATGGCGCTCGTCGGTCACTCCTGGGGAGCCGGCCTTGCGATCCTCTACGCGGCTGCACATCCCGACCGCGTCTCGCGCATGCTACTCGTAGGACCGATGCCGCCGACGGCCGAGCTCTATACGCTTCGACAGCAGAAGCTCACCGCCCACGACACTGCGGCCGCAGCCACCGTCGTGCGGCTCCTCGGTGCCATCTCCACGTCGGCCGATCCCGCCAACGAATGCCGCCAGTTCGTCGCGGTTTACTTCCCCACGCATTTCGCCGATCCCGCCGCCGCATTGCGGCTCAAGGCCGACCCGTGTGATGTGCCGCCGGACGGCCTCCGGAATTTTCCGTTCGTCGGAGCCGCGACAATGGGCTCACTCGGCAATTGGAATTTCACCCCGCTCCTCGCTCGGCTCCGCATGCCGGTGCTGGTCGTCGACGGGGCGAAGAGCCCGGCCACGCTCGAGGGCGTGCACGCGCTCGCCGGCGCACTCGGGAATGGCCGCCTTCTCCTCGTGCCGAATGCCGGCCACTACGCGCAGGTGGAGCAGCCCGACGGGTTCTTCCCACCGGTCGAACAGTTCCTCGGGGGAGAGTGGCCGAGTGACGCGGTGGTGGAGCCTCACGGCCGGCCCGGCTCGTGAGCGGCGGCGTGGACATCACTCGGCGCCGCCTGCTACAACTCGGCAACGCGATGGCGGGGCTGGCGCTGTTGCCGCCCGATACGCGTGCACTCGCTGTGAAGGCTGCTGCGGCGCCCGTGGACCCGCCGCCCGCCCTGGATGACTATTTCAGCCTGTTCGACTTCGAGGAGCGGGCGCTCGCGACACTCGCTCCGCCGATACGCGCGTTCGTGGCGGGAGCGGCAGGGGACGAGCTAACGATGCGGTGGAACCGCGAGTCGCTGGACCGAATCCGGCTCGCCCCGCGCAATTTGCACGACGTCGCACGAGTTGCGACTCACACCGTCGCGCCGGGTCTCGACTCGCCGATCCCCATCCTTGTGGCGCCGATCGGATTTCAGCGGATGATGCACGCCGATGGAGAGGTGGCGACTGTGCGGGGGCGGGCGCCGCCGGCGTGACGATGGTCGTGAGCATGGGCACGTCGTCGACGATCGAGGCGATCGTCGGAGCGGCATCGCGCCCGGTGTGGTCGCAGCTCTACATGGTATACAGCCGGTCGTTCGTGCACGACTTCGTAGAGCGCGTACAGGCCGCGGGCGTGCACGCGATCGTCGCGACGATCGACACCGCCTCCAACGGACCTCGGAATCGACAGGACCGCGCGCATTTCGCGGTGCCGGCGGACCTCGGCACGCCGCACCTGACACCTGACGCCAGTCAGCAGCAGACGGCGGACGCGGATTTCCTCTCCAGGGTGACCTGGCGCGATCTCGAGTGGCTGCGTGGGATCGTGCGCCTGCCGCTGTGGGTCAAAGGTGTGCTCGATCCGGACGACGCCGACCGTGCGGTCCGCGCAGGGGTCTCCGGCATCATCGTCTCCAACCACGGCGGCCGAAACCTCGACGGCGCGCCGGCCACGATCGATGTGTTACCGCACATCGTGCAGCGGGTGGCCGGCCGAGTGCCCGTGCTCATGGACGGGGGGATCCGCCGAGGGACGGATATCATCAAGGCTGTGGCGCTCGGCGCGCGCGCCGTGCTGGTCGGCCGGCCTGTGGTCTACGGCCTCAGCGTCGGCGGGGCCGACGGCGTGCAGCGGGTCCTCGAGATCCTGACCAAGGAGTTGTTGATGGGGATGCAACTGGTCGGCCTGCCGTCGCTGGCATTGATCGATCGATCCGTGCTCTGGTCGAGGAGTCCGTAGAAGGCCTTACTGCCGTGCCCTATTTGTGCCCGAGTTGTGCCCAAACACGCGACGACAGCCGAGTAGCTGGTAGAGAATGCCGACGCGCTAAGTTGCCACGCTGTCGTCAGTTGTCATATCTTGTGTCACAGCCGGGGTGGCGGAATTGGTAGACGCAGGGGACTCAAAATCCCCCGGGAGGCGACTCCCATGCGAGTTCGAGTCTCGCCCTCGGCATTCGGTACGGCCGTCCAGGCGCTGATCTGCAGATCGCCGGTGGTATTGAGCAGTGTGAATTGCGGCGCGTGGCTCGGTCGCTGGTTGGTTCCAATTGGGACCCCCGCAGCCTTCGGCTCAATTTCGAGTACACTTCGAGTGCTACTCAGCCGAGTTTGCGGCGCGACCAGACGCGATCATTGACGTCAAGATCGCCAGCAGCCGGTTGCTGCCCGTGGCGGAGATCGAGGGCCACTCGGTGCTGCACCGTCTTCGAGCCGGCGTCACTTGGCTGGCGCAGTCGTATCCCTGACAGCAACTGCAGTTACAACGACGTACTAGTGGAGGTGTGACTGCCAGTCGCGAGGGACATTGCCATGCGGCCCAGGCACCGGTTGGGTCGCGGGGTGCCAACGCGGCAGCGCGAGGGAAGGGCCGTCGACGAAAGCCTGCGTGCGGTAATCGTAGAACCAATCCTCGCCCGGCTCGAAACTCGCGATGACCGGGTGGCCCGTCTCGTGGTTGTGAGCAGTCGCATGCCGGCTCGGCGACGAGTCGCAACAACCGATGTGACCGCACTCGACACAACGCCTGAGGTGCAACCACCAGCCGCCTGCAGCCAGGCACTCGACGCAACCGTCCCCGCTCGGCCCGACACCAGGATCTATTCCCGCGGTCTTGTGTGCCATTGTGTCCCCAATTCAGTTCCGGTCCGACCGTCACGCCAGGAGGCGACATGCCACCACCACCAACGAAATCCGATGCGCCCTCGTTTGTGGTCACCATGACGCTCATCGTCGCCGACGTCGCGCGCTCGCAGGCGTTTTACCGCGACGTGTTCGGCGCAACGATATTGCGCGAGAGCGATGCATCCCTGGGGGAGCCCGCATACCTGCGGCTCGGCAACATTCGGCTCACCATCAATGTCGGCGGCGGCCCCACCGACGACAAGCCCACGGTCATCGCGACGCCGCCGCAACATGCCGACGAACTGAGCGGCTTCATGAACCTGAGAGTCACGGATATCGCGCGGTTCTACGACGTGTGGCGTTCTCGCGGTGCGACCTTCGTCACCGCACCGAAGGTGCACCACTCGGAAATCCGGTGTTATATCCGAGACCCGGACGGATATCTGATTGAAGTCGGGCAGACGACCTTCACGGACTCGCCGCTCGATCTTTATCGCTAGGGGGCGGCTTGGCCGGCGCCGCGCCGGTGTACCAACCCGATTCGGCATACACGTTGGCAGGAGCACGTGCCGCGACCAGTTACGAAATCCGAAGCCAATCAAACGGAGCACACCGTGACCCCAGTCCTGGTGGCACACGATCATCACAACACTCCGAACACCTTTCTGAGAACCACTGTCAGGGCCTATGTCGCTCATGCGATCGGCGCGGCAGTCGTCCTGGGAACGGTCGGCGTCCTATGGAAGGTGCCGCTCAACAAGCTGGTGGTGTCATATGTCCTGCTGGTGGTGGTCGCCTCAGGGCTATCAGTGTCGATGTGGACGATGGCACAGCCGGTACGCGCTCGCCCAAACGCATACGCGATTCGCGTTGCAATGGGCATTTTTGTCTATACGGTGATGCTCACCGTGGCTCTGCTGTTCGACGCGTCATGGGTTGGCCTCGCGTCTCAGGTGCAAGCCGTGCGTTACCTGGCCCCGCTAGTCAATTTGATGGCCCTCATCTCACTCCTGCTGTACTTTGTCTTACGGAAGGTGTTCTTAGCACGGCAAGCACGCGTCCAGCCCTAGGTGCGATCGAACACCTATTCAAATGCCGTCGGGTCGCCGTGTCGTTTTCGCGTTCATGCACTCGGGCAGGTAGGACGGCTATCGGCCGGACTGTCGGCGAAGAATCGCCTGAAGCAGAGGAACATCCTGACGATCCTGCGGCCGATCGGCCGCCGCCTTCGAGCGTATAATGTCCTGCAGGCTCGCGGCGAGAATGGGCACGGTGAACGCCTCGAAGCGAACGGCTCCCTTCGATAGGTCGGAGTATCCTTCGGTACCCGACGGCGCGAATGCGATGTCGAGGCGTCCTGCCGACGTGATGAGGTTCCACATGTCGGCCCGGCCGAGTGCCGTAGCCGAGCAATCGAAGGCAAGACCCTCCGGCACACTTTCGGTAAAAACCTTCGCGCCTAATTCTCGGAGGGCGGCTGACAGCCGGAGCAGATTGCCGCCGTCCCGGTCAGGTGTGATGTCGATGTCCGCAGTGATCCGTGGGAACCCGTAGAGTCGCGCGGCAAGTGCCCCGATGAGCACATATCGAACCTGGTGTTGCGCCAGCGTCCGGATCACCCGCTCCGGGTCGAGCGGTGCGATCTCAGACACGCCGGGTGTTCGCCACGAAGCGGCTCACCGCAGCGACCTCGCGTAGCCGGTCCTCCGCTGACAACCGAAGAATGCGGGCGACGTCCTGCATCATGTGGCTGCGGACCAAGGGGCGGGGAACGATCTCAGCGCGAAGATCGAATCCGGAGGCCCGAAGCAAACGCTGGAGCGTGTCCCAGCCCGGGCTGGTCCGCCCGCTCTCGATGCGCGCGACGACGGCTTGAGTCGTGCCGGCGCGCCGTGCCAGCGCTCGTTGAGTGAGTTTGGCACGTGCTCTTGCCGCGCGAAGCAGGGCGGCGGCAGCGGATCCAGAGGCCATGCCTGAATGATACCTTTTTAGGTATCAACTAGCAATGGCGAGAGTACGTCGGCCTCACACGACCGCCGACGCCCGGGACGGACCGGCATCTCTGCGCTAGTGTCGCCGCGCGGCAGATAGGGCGTACACCGCGCCCCGCAGCGAGATCAGCGGGTCGTCCGAGAGCTGAATGCCGTCGGTCAGGAAGATCGGGCTGAACGCGGTAGAGCGCTGTAGTGCGGCATTGTTCGGCGCAACGGTCGTGAGTGTGAGGACGCCCATCTCGACCAGCTTGCGATCGTCCGGCCAGACCACGGATCCGTCGGCGGTCTGATCGCCCGGATTGGCGAGCTGTACGAACATCCGCAACTGCACGGGGTGCTTGGCCGCCAGGCGATGGGTGATCTCGTCCATCAAGTAGTCCGGCGGCATGTTGGCCGCCGCCGTCGAATCCAGAAACGTCGGCGCCTCGACCGGCACGAACTTGTACCGGCCGGCCTGCTTCACGCCCTTGGCGTTGAGGAAAGTGAGGGCGTTGTTGCCGAACCACGACAGATCGGCGAAGCTCGCCGGATTCGGCTCGGGGTCAGTCACGAACTTCAAGGCGTGTGGGTGGCCGTGCAGAAAGGTCTCGATCGGCGTGGGGTGCGGACTGTCCGCCTTGGTCGCGGCCGCCGCCTCGAGAAACTCGGCGAAGTCCTCGCCTGTCCCGACGACGAAGCCATTGTGCGCGAGAGCCACGATGTCGGTGTAGGCGCCGGAGGGCAGGGTGAACCGAATCGCAATCCCGTGCGGGGAGGCGTGGGAATTGTTGTCCGGGATCGTCGGGAGGCCCGTACCATCGGAAAAACGGACCATCACCGGCGTCACCGCCGCGAAATGCACCGCGCGGCTCACCGCCGACGCGCCAGCCGACGGTGTGAACGTCCCCGTGACGATGATGCCCTTGGCATGGTTGATCCGGTATCCGGTATGAGAGCCGTTCAGAGTCACGAAGTCATCAGCAAGCCGTTGTGGCAGACTCTTCGCGGAGGTCTGCGCCGCCAGCGGCGCTGCAATGACTAAGGCTACCGTCACGAAAAGGCGTCGTTTCATGTGATGTGACCCGATGAAGGCGGGGACGGCCGCGAGGTTCGCCGCGGAACGATGAAACTCCCGGAGGGCGACAATCTAGCAAGCAAGGACCGGCGAGGAACCGCTGCGCCTGCCCGGTTGCCGCAAAATCCCGATTGCTCGGGACGTCGCCGCCGCCCGCGGCGTGGGGTGTGATCGCGGCGCGTCATCAGCGGCGCTGAGCTGCGAGACTCCGGTCCACACGGTAACAGTTTCGTCACTACGCCGATGCGCAGTGCGTCGCTGACGTGCGCCGCGCTGCCCAGCGGCTGGAGCAGTGCAGCGTCGCGTCGTCGATCGCGACGATTGCTCGCGGTGTCATCTGCGTTGTCACCGTGGCGACAGGTTGCCGTCCTACATTGCCGCGCTGATGGTCACGCGAGCATTGTGGTGCGCGGTGATGTCGATGCTCTTCGTGACCCGTGCCACCGCGCAAGCGGGCGCGGGTACCGACGTCCTGGTCGGACGCGTCACCGGACCTGACGGGTCTCCGCTGGAAAACGCGGCGATCGCGGCCACGTCCACGGCGACGGGTCGCCTTCGCACCGCCATCACCGGAGCGGACGGGCGCTTCACGTTGGTATTTGCCGACGGCGGCGGCCGATATACGCTTCGCCCTACTCGCCGCGAACTCGCCGGCGCGCCAGTGTCTGACGTCCCAGCTTGGCCGGATCGCGACGCGCAACAGCTGCACAGGTCCCTGGGTTCCGGACTTCGATCTCCGCCTCAACGTGAAACCCGGACGCGCACTGTACCGGCGACTCACATTGTCGGTGACGGCGCTCAATGCACTGGTGGGCCTCGACGAACTCCTCCACGGAACGTCGCGTTTGCAGGGCTGGGGCCAGGACGCGACGATCGACCGACGGCTGCTGTTCGTCACCGGATTCGACCCGTCAACCGAGTCGTTCCACTACCAGGTGAACCAGCACTTCGGCGCCGCATCCGGCGCGTTCAATCCGTTCCGGATTCCCTTTGTCCTCGTACTCCAGGCGCGGTTGGCGATCGGCGGTCACGGCCGCCACGGCGCGAGTCCTGGCGGCCCGGACGAGGACTGACGAGCACTGTACCACGCCGCGGGCCCCTCGCCGCCCGCCATGTCCCGCTCGCCGGAGCCGCGGAGAACGCGCCTTCCGTATTCCCGTAGCGGGTCCCCGCGGCCCATATTCCCCCGTCCTTCACCCAGGTCGAGGCGCAGAGTATGGGCCTGTTCGTCACCAAACCCATCGACCGCATCATCTCCGAGTCGGCGTCCGATAACCAGTTGCGGCGGACGCTCGGCCCCGTCTCCCTCATCTCGCTCGGCATCGGCGCGGTCATCGGCGCGGGAATCTTCACGCTCACGGGAGTCGCCGCCGCGCAGAACGCGGGTCCGGCCCTCGTCATCTCGTTCGTGTTCGCCGCGATCGCCTGCGTCTTCGCCGGGCTCTGCTACAGCGAGTTCTCGACCATGATCCCGGTGGCGGGCAGCGCCTATACCTACGCCTACGCCACGATGGGCGAGCTGATCGCCTGGACCATCGGATGGGATCTGATCCTCGAATACTGCGTGGGTGCCGCAACGGTCTCGATCGGCTGGTCGCAGACGCTCGTCGCCCTCCTCGCGGATTTCGGTATCGCCCTACCCAGGCAGCTCGTCGCGTCGCCGTTTCAGCCCACCACGCTGCCCGACGGCACCACGGTCCACGGCCTGTTCAACCTGCCGGCCGTGGCCATCGTCGTCGTGGTCTCATTGCTCCTCATGCTGGGCATCCGCGAATCGGCACGCGCCAACAATGTCATCGTCATCCTCAAGGTCTCGGTGATCCTGATCTTCATCACGATCGGCTGGCACTACATCCATCCCGCCAACCTGACGCCCCTCATTCCGCCCAACACCGGGACGTTCGGAGAGTTCGGATACAGCGGGATTCTCGCCGGTGCCGGCGTCATGTTCTTTGCCTACATCGGATTCGACGCCGTCTCGACCGCCGCACAGGAGGCGTCGGTACCCAAACGCGACATGCCGATCGGCATCATCGGCTCGCTACTCATCTGTACGGTCCTGTTCATCCTCTACGCGCACGTGCTCACCGGCATCGTCAACTATCGCGACCTCAACGTCGCGGCACCGCTGTCTCTCGCATTGCGGCAGATCCCGTATCCGTGGCTCCGGACGGCGATGAATCTCGCAGTGCTCGCCGGCCTGACGTCGGTCATGCTCGTCATGCTCCTCGGCCAGTCGCGCGTCTTTTTTTCCATGGCGAACGACCGGTTGCTCCCCAAGGTGTTTCGCGACGTCCACCCGCGGTTTCGCACACCCTGGCGGTGCAATCTGATCCTGATGGTATTCGTGTCGCTGTTCGCGGCGTTCGCGCCCATCGCCGTGGTCGGAAAGATGACCAGCATTGGCACCATGTTCGCATTCGTGATCGTGTGCGCAGGCATCATCATCATGCGCCGGACGAATCCCGATCTGCCACGCCCATTCAGGACGCCGTGGGTGCCGCTGGTCCCGATCCTCGGCATCCTCGTCAATGTGGTGCTCATGGCCGGACTCGGCTGGACCAACTGGCTGCGCCTCATCATCTGGATGGCGATCGGCTTCGCCGTGTATTTCGCCTACAGCCGCTCCCGGAGCCTGCTGAACAACCGCTAACAACCGGGGAACAATCCGGTGCATTGAGCCCGGCGGCGGGAGGGCGGCGTCACCACTCCGTGCCGAACACGATCGGCACGTACGTCGTCGTGCCATGCCGCCCGTACACGGCGTTGTAGCGCGCCTCGACGAAGAGCCGGATCGGTGGGAGCCGGAAGCGCAGGCCGCCGCCCGCATCCCATCCAGGATCGAATTGGCTCCGGCTCCGCACCGGGACCTGCGTGCCGTACACGCCGCAGAATCCGTAGAATGCGTTGCAGTAGGTGCCGCCGGCGAAATCGTTGAGCTCCACCAACCGCCAATAGGCGCCGCCGCCGAACACGGCGTAGGGCGTGATCCGGCCGATGAAGTCGCGCGTGTTGAGCACGAGATTGAGCGTGCCGGACGTGACACTCGAACCGCCGCCGTCCGCGCCAAAGGCTCGGGCCGTTGCACCGGTCACCAGCTGTGATGCGTAACTCACGTCGGCCTGAAGCCAGATGGTGCGCCGTGGATTCACCGGCCACGCGATGTTGCCCCCGACGGCCCATCCGCGCTGGAAGTCGTCGCCGTATTGTCCCGTCGGCAGCGACCCGCCGATGTCGATGCCCGCGTGGAATGGGCGCTCCCAAAAGGGCCCGGTGTCCACGTATTCCTGCGCGCCTGAACTCTGCGCGAGGACGATGACGGCGAACAACGCTCCGCTCCCAAGCCGCAGCCGCTTCATGAACGACCTCCAGCCTATAGCAACTCACCCGCGGGCGGTGAGCCCGCGCGCCACCCGGCCGAGACTGCACCGCCCGCGCCGGGACTGTCGGATGATTGCAATTCCCAGGCGAGCGTGAAGCCCCTCTCCGCGCGGACAACGGCCCGCCCGGATACGCCGCCGCGCCGGGTGACCGTTTCAGCCCCGTCGCCACGCATACTAGATGGGACCATCTCGGATTCCGGTTCCGTATGCGGGTTCCGTAGGCCGGTCTCGGATTGCGTTGGGCCCGGAGCTGCCCCCCACCGCGCGCGGGAGTGCCACGTGCTATACCAGGATTACAAGTTCACGAGGCAGTACCTGGAGGCGCAGTACGCCACCGCCGTTCAGCAAACCGGGGAGGCGACGACGAATTACAACGTCGTCGTCAACGAGCGCGATACGGCCAGCAAAGCCGATCAACCGTCGTACGACGACAAGGTCGCCTCGGCCAGCCAGCAACTCGACTACGCGAAGGACACGGAGCGAGCCGCGGCCAATGATTTGACGCAACTCAAGATCGATCCCGCGCTGCGCGACAACGCGCAGAAATACGAGGCGGAGAAAGCGGGCCAGGATCCGTCCAAAGAGTGGTACACGAAGCACGACAACGAGCCCAAAGAGGACAAGCCCAGCGCGCTCCAGAACTTCGCCATGCAGGCCGGTGTCGCGGGAGTCATCGCCACGCAAGCATTGACCTCGACCCCGTCAGCGCATGCGATCCAGAGCGAGCTGCGGCAGGACCAGCTCCTGGCTGCCAAGACCGAGGCCCAATTCCAGTCGGGCTCCCAGAACCAGGGATCTCAACAGCAACAACAACAACAACAGCAACCATGGGCCGATCAGAAGGTGCCTGAGACGCCCGGTCCCGGGAAGGAAGGTGCCAGCAATCCGGCGGAGCAGCGCGCGCCCGAGCAGCACCCGCCCGAGCAGCACGCTCAAGCATCCCAACAGCAGCAACCGCACTCCGGTGATCAGAAAGGGCCCGAGACGCCCGCTACCGGCAAAGAGGGCGCCGAGAAGCAGGCCGAACATCGCCCGCCCGAACAGCAAATGCCCCAACCGACCGAGCAAGTGACGGCGGGCCCGTCGGAGAAGGAACTCAAGCAGGAGGAGAAGCAGCAGCAGAAGGACGACCGTAGCGAACAGGCCGCGCAGAATACCGAACAACTCCACCACGGTCTCGAGGAGATCGAGAAATCCTCCGGGGGAGGCAAGACCGACATTCACCCGGGTGGTGCGGACTTCGGCGCGCCGGGGTATCCGGACCCCGAGCGGTCAGCGGCGATGCAGGCGACCCTGCAGTCCCCGCAGGGAGCAGCGCATCAGACCGAGCCCGCCCAAGGCGATGCCAAGTTTCCACCGACGGAACGCCCGGTCGAAATCCAGGCTAAGGGAGAGGCTCAGTTCGGCGCGCAGGCCCATCCCGACCCGGAACGATCGGCGGGTTCCGGGATACAGTCCGGCGAGCCGAAGGGGGAGGTACACGAGACCGCCGCCGTCCAGGGGAATGCCGAGTTCAAAGGACAAGGACCGTCGAACCCATCCCAGGGGCAATCGCCTCAGGACCAGCAGGCGCATCAGACGGAAGCGCGCGGAGAAGCCAGCTTTGGCTCTCACAATTATCCGAATCCGGAGCGCGAGCAGCAGATGGCGGCCGCGCTCCAATCACCGGCCGGCGGGGCAGGAGCCGCCGAGCATTCGAGCGCGACGTACTCCGCTTCGAACGGCGCGCAACCACGCGAGATGCCGCCTACTGAACAGTCCGCATCGCAGATCGCCCAGACACAGCCCCCTCCGCAACAACCGAACGACCCCGACCACGGGCACTGACCTCCGCGTCTCGTTGTCCGCCGTCGCGCCTCCAGCGTAGACACGAAGGGCCGGCTACCACGTTGGCAGCCGGCCCTCGCCGTGTATGCAAACCGCTCGCGCCTAGCTGCTACTCTGTGCCGCCATCGCGAGCCCCGGAAGTGGCGGACCCGACGCGGCTACCTCGCGGCGGATAGTTTGGCTCCTGGCCTTCGATGGATACTCCGGCCGCAGCGTGATGACATCCCGGCGGGCGACCCGGCCCCGGGTCGCCAGCACGATCGCCGTGTCGGGCACCGCCGCCAAGCTCGCGATCTCTCCTGCGGGCACGAGGGGCCGCGCGCCCAACATCATCCTGGGCGGTGGATTGGGCGGAAGCTCCTTGATCCCCTTGCCCAGTTCCGCGACCGCCGCCGCTGCCCGGCTTGGCGCCGAGGCGAGGCCGCCCCGCGCCACCGTCATTGCCATGTGCGGCTGCGTGCGCGCCGCGGCAAATGGACCCGACACGGCTTCCATGCCGAGACCACCGCGGACGGTGTTGCCGTCCACCTGCTGCGGCACGAGCTGCCAGGACTCGCCAGCCCGCTGCGCTACGAACGCGTCCGTGACGCCTGACCGGCCGCCCAACGCCACCACCGCGCCGAAGATGGACAACCACTTGTCGGCGACGATCTCGGTCAGCTTCGCGTTGATCCCCTCGATACCCTGCGTCGCTGCGATCATCGCCAGGCCCAACGACCGGCCGATGGGCAGCATCTGCGCATCCTGCGTGGTCGCGACTTCCTGGGCTTCGTCGATGATGAAGACCACCGGCGTTTCCTTGCCACCAGTCCAGTCATGATCGGCCCGCGCCTTGAGACCGCTGTAGATCCGCGCCTTGATCAGCGCCGTGACCACCGATCCCGCGACGCCGTACCGGTATTCCGGAATGAGAATGCCAATCCGGCCGCCGGTGAGCGGCGACATCAGATCAACGGTGTCCTTGCCGGCCGGTGTCTTGGCCCACCGGAGCAGATCCGGAGTCGCCGTGATCGTCGAGATCCACGAACGGATCTCCGCCAGGATGTTGCTCCTGGTCTTCTCGTCCATCGTGTCCCACTCGAGACGGAAGTACGCAAAGGCCTCGCGGAGCAGGGGATCGTTCTCCGCCTTCGGTACGAGCGCCTGAATGAGCTGGTCACGATCCTGTTTGTTGCTCACGACCTGTGCGGCGTGGAAGAGCGACCACCACGCACCGCCCGCCGCCTGCGCGATCACCGCGCCACGGCGGAGCGCGCCGGCTGCACTGTTGATCCAGAACTGCTCCTGGCCCGCCGAGGCGGGGGCGAGGATTTCCCGGATGGTGTCCACGATCACCGCAGGCTCCACGCCGGACACCAGCGATATATCGGTGCCTGGCTTCCCCGGATCGACGACGCGCATCGCCGGCAGATCGCTCAACTCACTCGGCAGCGCGCCCTTTCCATCCATGATCACGAGCCCGACGTCGTCGTGAGCGCTGAGCTGCCGGGCCATGGGCCGCAGAACACCTGACGTCTTTCCTGACCCGGTGCCCCCCAGCACCAGCATATGCATTTGCAGATCCTTGAGCGACAGGCGGAAGGGCAGGCCGGCATTGGGCGCAAAGAAGTCACCACGCCCGGCAAACACACCGGTCGTCGTTCCCAACTCGATCGTCGGACTCTTGTCCGCCGAGGCTTCGGCGATCTGCCGCTTGCGTGCGGCTTCCGGAATCGAGCCCCACGACTGGCCACCCGCCGCGATGAAGGCGGCACCCTCGACCCCTTCGGCTGCCGTCAACTCGTTGGCGCGGCGGAGCAGGGGACGCTTGTCGCGAAAGACTTTCACGAGGAGGATGATCAGCACGACGAACGATCCGAACCACCGCACCCACCCGAAGCTGGGAATCGGAATCCCCATCGCCCCGAATGGGCTGCCGCCGCCGGGCATCGCATCCGGTCCGGCATCCGGTCCCAGAGGGCTCGCCGCCGCTGAACCGGCAGACTTGGCGAAGATGTAGGAAATCGCCCAGCCGATCGCGAAGGCGGTCACCACCCACCAGATCGACCGGCTCGCCGCCTCGGTCGTCCGGCCATCTTCGGCGGCGATCTCCGACGACAACGGCCTGCCATCAGTCGTGAGCCAGCTCTGTTGCAGGTCATCCCGAAGGTCGGCCGGCGTCGTGTCGGGAAGGTCGCGGAAGAAGGTCCGGCCAAGCACGCCCTTGGCTTCGTCGGTCGAGGCGCCCGAGCACGCGATGCGCATCAGCACCGGAACGACGAAGAACAGGAACGCGCCGAACGCGCCGAGTCCGAGGACGTTGCCGAATCCCGCCCCGCCCTTGAACGTGAGCTTCTCGCCCAGCAGCACGGTCAGGACCCACGCCGCCGCGATGAGACCTGTCTGCATCCCGTGTGCCGACTCGGCGACCATCCGCGCCAGCATCCGATGGTAGACCTGCCGCGCGATCTGCACTGTGCTGCCATCGTGCGCCGGCGTCGAGAACACGAGCGGGTCGACGGGAACGAACTTCCAGAACCAGTTGTGGAGCCCGGCCCCATCGATGGTGATGGGCTTTGCCCCGTGGTCGGTGATGGTCTTCCAGGTCTCCTGGTTCATTGAGCCTCCTGTTGAACGCACAGAGCCGGCGCGCGGGACCGCGGACGCATGAGGCCCGTGGAACGCCACCGTGGTCACGCGGATGGGGAGCTGTCTCGGACAGCATTGCGCGGCCTGCGCGAGAAAACCGTCACCACACGGCCCCCCACCCGGCGACGGCGCCGCGGGGCCATCATCCGGCCTGGGCGCCCTCGGGGGAAAGTCCGTGTTTCGCGACGGACCGGTTCGACAGACTGGCTCTGCGGCCGGCGGGCGGAAGCAACCCGCCGGCGGACGCGCCGGCGCTACACAGCCGCTGCTGCGGCGCCCGGTCTCGTCGCGAAGGTCGCGTACCCCGCCGTGAACAGCGCGTAGAGCACGACCGTGGACCAGCCGACCGAGTTGACCACGTGCGTGAGCTGCGCGAACAGGGCGACAGCCAAGCCGGCCAATGATCCAACCAGGCCAGCCACGACCATCGCCCGCAACGCCACACGATCACCGGTCGTACGGGCGACGTACAGCAACACGCCCATCTGAATGAGTGTCGCGCCGAAGAACCGCGACATCACAATCCCCGCGGCATCTGTCTGCACGCCGTATTGGCCAAGGAGCGGAACGGGGTCCAGGACGAAACCGAGTCCGAAGACGAGTGCGATGACGCTGTTGATGAGGAGGAAGGTGCTCAGTCGCATGGCGACATCTCCTGTCCGATGTGAGACTGCGATCATCACGGCGGTGCAATCGGATCACGTTTGGGCGCCCAAGTTTCCCGCACCTGGCCGGCCACAGCAAGAGGGCGCCCCATTCGGGCGAACTGGGCAGTACCCCAGTGCCCGTCGACGACGGCCCCAATGGTTGGGTCTCAGCGAACCCTTGCCGCCTGGCTGAGAGTGACGGGCACCTTCCGTGTCCCGGCCGCCGGCCAAGCTAGTCCCGGCAGACGAGCGTGCAGCGCGGCGGTGCATCCACCCGCCACGTGGTCACGTAATAGTTGGGGTCCACGGCGATGCTCTCACCCGCGCCCCTGGGCAACGGGATGCTTTGCCACCGCGTCGTCGGGCGGAGTACGACCGACGCTCCCGCTGCCAGTCCCACGCGCACCGGCATGGCGAATCCGCGCACCACATTCCCCCAGCGATAGCGCAGCACGCCGCCGTATGTGGCGTATTGCAGTTCGGGGATCCGCGTGGTCCGGAGGTACTGATCGAACACCCGGCTCAGATCGATGCCCGATTGGCGCGAGACATATCGCTCGATGTCCTGCCCGGTGACGATCTGGTGCCAGTACGTGGAGTTCAGTCCCTTGAGGATGCCACGCCAGGTGCTGTCGTTCCCGATGATCTGGCGGATGGTGTGCAGCATGTTGCCGCCCTTGTAATACATGTCGCCGGATCCTTCGTTGTTCACACCGTAGTGCCCGACGATCGGGCTGTCGTTCAGCACGCGGGCGCGGGAACCGCGCGCGTACTCGGCGCCCGCGTCCTTGCCGAACAGGCACTCCGTGTAGAGCGCCTCGGCGTAGTTGGCGAAACTCTCGTGTACCCACATGTCGGCGACGTCGGCCGTCGTGAGGCTGTTCCCCCACCATTCGTGCGCGCTTTCGTGCACGATGATGAAATCCCACTTGAGGCCCCAGCCACTGCCCGACAGGTCGATTCCCAGATACCCGTTCCGATAGTGGTTGCCGTAGGCCACCGCGCTCTGGTGCTCCATCCCGAGATGCGGCGCCTCGATGAGTTTGTAGCCGCCAGCGTACCAGGGATAGGGACCGAACCACGATTCGAAGCAGCGCAACATCGACGTCGCCTGCGTGAACTGCATCGCCGCCGCGTCGCGGTGATAGGCAAGCGGCCAGAAATCGAGCGTCAACGGTCCTTGCAGTCCGTCGTAGGTGCCGGCCAGATGGGTATACGCCCCAATGTTCACCGCGACGTCGTAGTTGTTGATCGGTTCGCGAACGAACCACTCGTACGTCGTCGTGCCATCACCGTTCCGCAGCGTGTGCCGCAAACGGCCGTTGGACACATCCATCATCGAATCGGGAACCGTGATCGCGATTCGTTGGCTGTCAGGTTCGTCGGCTTGCGTATCCTTGTTGGGCCACCATACGCTGGCACCCCAACCCTGGCTCACAGTCGCGATCCACGGATGCCCGAGACTGTCGCGAGCCCAGACGAAGCCGCCGTCCCACGGCGGCCGGCGCGCCACCCGCGGCCGCCCGTGGTAGAACGCGGTGACCGTCTGCACGCTGCCCACGGTCGCGGCGGCGCCGGGCGTAACGAAGAACGCATTGCTGTCGCGGCGGAACGCGAGCCGGCGGCCGTCCTGCACGACGCTGTCCATGACCAGCGGCACCTGCAAGTCGATCTGCATCTCGGCGGCCGGTGCCGTCACGACCCGATACGTGATCCCGTTCCATCCGTGGATCGTGCTGTCCGACGGCGAGATGGCGACGTGCAGATCGTAGAACGTGACGTCCCACCACGCGCGCTGCGGCGTGATCGAACCGCGTAGCGTGTCCGCGTGTGTGAACTGTTCGGCCTTGGTTCGCTGGCCGGCTGCGCCGCGTGGGGCGACGCTCGCAAGGAGGGCAATCCCGGCACACGCGACCGGGAAAAAACGGCGCTGTGCGGCGACGGCGTTCCGGCGCGCCGCTCCAGTGTCGCGCATGCGCATCCGGTGCCCGGTGACGCGAATCGCGCGCGGGTTCAGCGGTGGCGGCGAATGTGACCCATCGGACGGATTCGCACCGCATCCGGGCTCACGATCGGCAGGCCATCCGGTGCCGGATTGAACACGAGGGTTGTGGGTCCGGCGGCGACGGGCAACGTCAATCCCGGGGACTGGTTGCCGGCGGCAATGACCTGGTCGGCGGTGAACTCGAAAAGCTGTGCCGTCGTGGCGCTCACCGCCCACAGGTCGCCCGAGTTGTCAAACGCCAGCGCTGCCAGCGCCACCCCGCCACCGGCGACGCTGAGGACTCCTGTCGGCGTCTCGGCGCCGCCGGCCAGCAACTGGCCCGGGCTGTATTCCGCGATCGTGCTGTTGGACCGATTCGCGACCCACAGATCGCCGTTGGCGTCGAACGCCAGCGCGTCCGGCGCATCGAGTGACCCACTGTCAGCAGTGAGTGAAATCACGGGGACGAGACTCCCCCCGGTGCCGAGTTGCGCGGCGCTGAACTCCACGACGCTGTTCGCCCCCTGGTTCGGGACCCAGAGGTTGCCAGCCACGTCGAAGCTGAGGCGAGCCGGTGAGCTCAGCGCACCCCCGCTGACCACCACGGCCGGCGCGGGGTCTCCAGTTCCCGCCAACTGCTCGGCGGTGTATTCGACGATCGTATTTCCCGAGGCGTTCGCCACCCAGAGATTGCCAGCACGATCGAACGCGAGGCCGTCCGGTCCATTGAGGGCGGCGCCGCTGATCGTGACAGTGGCCGGCGGCGTTCCACTCGAGGCGAGGGACGTGCTGAGGTACTCGCTGACCGTGTTGCCGGCGTGACTCGCGACCCAGAAGTTGCCCGACGCATCGATGACCGCGTATGCATCCGTCACGCCAATCGATACGCCCGGCGTCTGCCCGGCGCGCAACTCGCCGGTGGTGTACTGCGCAGCGATCGGGGATCCGCCATTGCTGCTCGCGACCCACAGGCCGCCAGTTCCAGGCCGGCTCGTATAGGCGACCGACATGTGGGCGGTGTCGTCGATCACCACGTTGGCCGGACTGCCGGTGACGACGCCGGTGTAGACGGTGCTTACAACCTCATCGGTGGACTCCACTGGCCCGGCCGTGGCGGTGTATGTCCCGGCGCCCAGGTCTATCAGCGTATCCGTGCCCGCAATCGTGACGGCCAGATTGGCCGGCCCCAGGATCGTGACGCTCGGAAACTTCACGTTCGGGGGCGACGCGACCGTCACGACCAGCGTGCCGCTCGTTTGGGCGGCCACGATTGCCGCATCGTTGTTCTTGTGGCAGGCAGCGATGGCGGCGACCGCGAGTGGCAGCCACAGGGCGGCGCCAACGGCGCGGACGGAACGCGGTAAGACGAATCGGATCATGTGGATCGAGCATTTTACGTACGTGCGCGGCTGCCCACCAGTCGGCGAGCGACTCTCCGCTCCCGCAGCGTCCTCAGGGCAGGCGCTCCCGCTTGCCTTTCCGATGGCGTCGAGTGAGGCTACTCCCGTACCGATTTGCTTCGGCAAACGCGAAGGGATAGCGGGGTGACTCATTGATGGGACGGCTTGCGCCGGCAGCGTCCTGGATTTCGGTCGCCACCAACTCGTGAAATGGGAGCACGCAGCATATATGACCGGTAGTGGTACACCCGCCGCGCACGTGCTGGCGCGCGCCCCATCCCCGCCGGCACCGGCCGCGGGCCCGCCCTCCGGGGTCTCGCCCGGTCTCCAGGCGCCGGAGCGCCAGCGGCTGCTCTCCGCTGCGGCCGCGCTGCGCTCGGAGATCGGGAAGCGTGTGGTCGGCCAGCACGCGGTGCTCGATGAGATCCTGATGGCGCTCGTCGCCGGCGGGCATGCGCTCCTGGTCGGCGTGCCCGGGCTCGCGAAGACGTTGATGGTGCGGTCGATCGCCGAAGCAACGCACCTCGCGTTCCGGCGCGTGCAGTTCACACCCGATCTCGTCCCCAGCGACATCACGGGTACGGAGATCATGGAGGAGGATCCGGTCACGCGACACCGCGCGTTCCGGTTTGTCGAGGGCCCAGTCTTCACGAACATCCTGCTGGCCGACGAGATCAACCGCACGCCGCCCCGCACGCAGGCCGCACTGCTCGAGGCGATGCAGGAGCATCGCGTCACGGTAGCGGGCGAGACACGGTCGCTCCCGGAGCCGTTCTTCGTGCTCGCCACGCAGAACCCGATCGAACAGGAAGGCACCTACGCGCTGCCGGAAGCCCAGCTCGACCGGTTCCTGTTCGACATCCGCGTCGGCTATCCGGATGAGCGCGAAGAGATTGCCATTCTCCGCGAGACCACCGGTGCCGATGTGCCGCCTCTGGTGCCAGTCCTCTCGCCCGCCGACGCCATCGCCCTGCAACGGCTGGTTCGCGATGTCCCCGCGGCCGAACCCGCGCTGCGGTATGCGGCGGCGCTGGTTCGCGCGACCCGCCCCGACGCACCGGGCGCGCCGGCCATCGTGACGCGCTACGTCCGCTGGGGAGCCGGCCCGCGCGCCGGACAGGCGCTCGTCCTTGGCGCGAAAGCCCACGCTGTGCTCGCGGGCCGCCTCGCGATCGCGCCGTCGGACATCCGGCGGGTCGCGCTGCCGGTGCTGCGGCACCGCGTGCTCGTGAATTTTGCCGCAGAGGCCGAAGGTGTGAGCGCCGAACGCATCGTGACCGAGTTGCTCGGAGCGATCCCGGAGCCCACGAGCGCGATCCCGGTTTAGCCGGGCACCACCGTGCTCGCCGCCGGAGATGTCCTCGAGGCGCTGCACGGCGTCCGTTGGCCCGCGGAGCGACCGGTATCGGGCGGATCACCCGGTACGCACCGGGCACGGACGCGTGGCAGCTCAGCGGAGTTCGCCGAATACCGCAGCTATCGCCAGGGCGAAGACGTGCGTCGCCTCGACTGGAAAGTGCTGGCCCGCACCGACCGCGCGTATGTCCGGCTCGCGGAGGATCACGCGCTCCTCCCCACCACGATCGTCGTCGATGCGAGCGGGTCGATGGCGTTCCCCGTTGATACGAACGGCAAATGGATACACGCGGCGCGGCTGGCGGTCGGCCTGGCCGCGGTGGCTCACGCGACAGGCGATCCCGTGGGCCTCACGATCCCGGGCGGCCGTGTGCTGGCGCCACGCATGCGACAGGGTGTCGTGAGTGACATCACACGGGCACTCGCGGCGGCGGCTCCGGACGGCACGGCCGGCGTCGCCGCGGCGCTCGGCGGCGCGCAGGGACGGGTGGCGATCGTGTCGGACTTTCTCACCGGCGCCGACGCCGTGGTGGCGCTCGTCCGGGCCGCGCGTACGCGGGGGCAGTCGTGTACGCGGTCCATGTTGTCGACGCGACCGAGCTGGATCCGCCGCGCGGCGCAGCGGTCGTCGCGGATCCCGAAGCACCGGATCTACAACGCCCGCTCTCTGCGGCTACGAGGACGGCCTATCTCGCGAACTTCGCACGCTGGCGGGCCGGGCTCGCCGACGATTTTCACCGCGCGGGGGCGCACTATGCGCTGGCCATCAGCGGCCACGGTGGCGAGCCGGCCGCGCGAGCGGTGCGCCGGATCGTCGCCGGATGGCCTGAGTCTGCGGGCGACCGCGCGGGAGCCCACGTCCCATGACGTTGCTGGCGCCGGGCTATCTCGTCGCGGCGGCGATCGCGGCTGGCATCGCTCTCGGGCTCCACCTCCTGGTCACGCGGCACGGGCCATCCGCCGTCTTGCCGACGGCGCGATTCATCCCCGCAGCGCCTGCCGCCATCGTGGCAGTGGCGAGGCGGCCACGCGATCTCGTCGTGCTTCTGATACGTGTTGCGACGCTCGGCTTCGCAGGGCTGGCATTTGCCCGCCCGGCCATCAGGTCGCACCGGCATGGCACCGTGCGGATCGTGGTGGCGGACCGGTCCAGCGATGCCGCGGACATCGGACAAGCGCGTGACAGCGTCAAGCAGCTCCTGCGCGACGGAGATGTGCTCGTGGTGTTCGACTCCGCGGCCCGAGTGGTATCGCCGGGTGATGCGGCCGCTGCGTTGGCCACTCTCGATCGCGCGTCCGTGCGCGGCAGGCTATCGAGCGCGCTGATCGTCGCACTGCGCCAGGCCGCTCGCCTCCGAAACGCCGCGGATTCAATCGAGATGGATCTCATCTCTCCGGTCACCGGCGACGAGCTGGATGCCGCGACGCCAGCCATCAGGACTCTCTGGCACGGGCGGATTCACATGGTCCAGGTGGCTCCGGCGCGCGACTCGGCTCCGCCGCCTCAGGTCGTGGTGCGCGGTCCAGCGAGCGACCCGCTGCGTGACGCAGCGCCGCTGCGACGGCGCATGCCCAACACAGGAGGAACCGCCGCGCCGCCGGGCGCATCAGCCAGGACGTCGGGGGTGCGAATTGTCCGCGATGCCCCGTTGGCCGGAGACTCGGCGTGGGTGCGGACAGGGCAGGGACGGGTACTCGTCGTGTGGCCCGGAACGGGCGGTGCGCCAGGCTGGCTCGCGCGACAGCCACCCGATACGGTCGGCGCGGTCGTGGCATTCCAGCCGGCTCCGATCGCAGTCGTGGCGTCATTTGGCCGGCGGTGGCGCCTCGACGCGAGCATGGGCCGCGTTCGCGCGCGCTGGATCGATGGTGAGCCCGCGGTAGTCGAACACGCCGCCGGCCATGGGTGCATCCGCGACATCGCGATGCCGGTAGCGGTGTCGGGCGATCTGGTGCTGCGTCCCGAGTTCGCAGATTTTGTCGTGGCAGTTCTGCGGCCGTGCGGCGACGCCTGGCGCGCCGTGTCGCCGGTCGCGGCTTCCGGCCTGGCGTTGATCGCTGGTTCGGGACCACTGCTGGCGAGCGACTCGGTGGCAGCCGCCAGCGGCGACGAGCCACTCGTACCGTGGTTGGCCGGCGCTGCACTCCTGCTGCTGATCGTCGAGGCAATCGTCCGCCGGGGCCGCGCTCGGCTGTCTCCAGTCCCGGTCCGCCTCGCGGTGCACACGTGACCGCACTCGATCGGGTCCGAGCGGCACGCTCGGCGCTCGCTGGCATCACCGTGGTGCAGAGCGTGCTTTGGGCAACCGTCGCGGCTCTCGCGGCGTCCGCCACATTGAGCTTCTTCGACGGCCACGCCGAGTCGACGCGCGTGGTGGCCGCCTGTACGTGGGTGGTGGTTGCCGTCGCCATGTTGTGGCGCGGCCGCGCCGTATGGTCGGCCGAGCAGACGGCGCTCTGGATCGAAGAGCGAGCGCCGCAACTGCAATACGCACTCGTGACGGCGATCGAACCCGCCGCCATTCACTACAGCGACGAGCTCGCGCGGGTTGCCACCGGGGTGGACATTCGCGGGCTGGTCCTGCGGGCAGGAGCGCGTGCCGTTTTGCGCTCTGGCGCCGCCGTTGTTGCCGGCCTGGCGCTCCTGGTCGTGGTCCCGCCCGGAGGCGTGTCACGCGTGACCGCGCGAGGCACGCCGGAGGCCGCGCCCCCGGCGGCAAATCGGTTGCTCGGGCTGGTCGTCCGTGTGACGCCGCCGGAGTATGCGCGCCAGATGCCCCGTGAGATGCGCGACCCGGTGGTGGTCACAGCCCTCGTGGGCAGCGCGATCGATCTATCGGGACGCGGATCGGCCGGCGGACTGCGTGCGACGACCGGCGAGGATTCAGTAGTCGTTCATCCGGTGACGGGCGCGGGCGATGGACCGCGATGGACGCTCCGCGTCACCATGCCCGCGCACGCCGGCGTGATACGGATGCGCGACCGCGGATACGAACGTGTCCTGGAGCTCGACGCAATCCCCGATAGCCTGCCCGTGATCGTCCTCGATCAGCCGTCCCGGGACAGCACGCTCCGCTCGGCCCGAGGCATCCTGCGCCTCGGCGCGCGGGCGAGGGACGACATCGGGCTGCGGGATGGCTACTTCGAGCTGATCATCTCTGCGGGCAATCAGGAAGGCAGCTACCACAGCGTCGAGCGCAGAATCGGAACAACCGATTTCGCGAACGCGCCGCGGGCATCGCTGGCGTCGGCGATCGACCTCGCGTCGCTCGGACTCGCGCCGGGTGGGCGTCTGTCAGTCCGGGCGGTGGTTCGTGACGACAATGCCGTGAGCGGCTCCGGCTCGGGTACCTCTGAGACCAGGACGTTCCGCATTGCGGCGCCTGGCGAGTACGACTCGCTCGCGGTCGAACCCGGGGCGCCTCCGCCGGTGGATTCGGCGGAGATCACCCAGCGCATGATCGTGGTGCGCACCCGGGCGTTGCGCCGGGACGCGCCACAACTGCCCAGGGACACGGTTGCGCGGCGTGCCGAGACGCTGAGCCTGCAGGAAGAGCGATTGTCGGAGCGGGTTCAATCGCTGCTCAATGGGCAGGATGAGGACGAGGGCGGGGGCCCGCTCGTGCTGCCCGACTGGCAGCGCCCACTCTTCGATACGGCGCTCCGTGCTTTGGGCGACGCGTCCGCACAGTTGCATGCCGTCCGGCTGGCAGCCGCCCTCGTACCCGAACTGCTGGCGCTCCGTGTGCTGGACAGCGCGCGCACCGGCAATCGCCTTTACCTGCGAGGGGGTGCTCCGGTGGTAGTCGTCAACACGGCGCGTGTGCGGCTCACCGGCCACGACAAGCCCGACGCGGGACCGAGGAAACCCGAGCCACCGGCCGACACCGCCGCACGGGCCGCCGTCGCTCGGCTCGAATCCATCGCTGCAGGCGCCGTCGCCGCACCCGAGGCAGCGGCCGATTCGATCGCACTGTTTCGCGTGGATATCCGTGCGACGTGGCCTTCCGCCGCCGCTGCACTGGGAGATGCGGCCGCGGCGCTTCGGGCGCGGAAAGACCCCGGTGCCAGCTTCGCTCGGGCGCGCAGAGCCATCACCGGGGCGCCGTCGGTCGCGCAGGGGCTGTCGGACTGGGATGGGGGCAGCCAATGAGCCAGTTCGTCTTCGCCACTGGCCAGTATGAGTCCGGAGACTGGGATGCGGCGCCCCTCGTGCCAGCAAACCTGATCGACTCCGTGGCCCGCTACACCAGCCTGGATGTCGCTCCGGCGGCAGTGGCCGTACCGCTCGGATCTCCGGCCGTGGCGCGATACCCGCTGATCTATCTCACGGGACACCTTCCGTTTCGCCTGACCGACCGCGAGCGCGCCACGGTGCGGGGGTTCATCGATCGCGGCGGCATGCTGTTCATCGATGATCACAACCATGACGTCGGCGGAATCTTTCACAAGACAGTCACCGAAGAAATCACGCGGACGGTGGGGCCCCTCGCCGACGTACCGACATCGCACCGCCTGTACTCGTGTTTTTTTCGCTTCCCGGACGGCCCGCCGACGACCACGCATGAGCTGAATGGGTGGGGAGACAACCTCGTACACACCCATCTCCAGGCGGTGATGCACGGCGATGTGATTCAGGTGCTCTATTCGAGCAAGGACTACAGCTCCGAGTGGGGGTACCACCCGGACTCGAAGCGTTTCAACACGGTGGACAACACGAAGTTCGGCGTGAACATCATCGTCTATGCGCTCACCCGCTGAGCGCATGACGGCGGCGACGCGCGCGGCCACGCCCCCGCATGGCGCAGGCTCCGATGCGCCGGGGCAACAGGGGGACGTGATCGGGCAGGCCGCCGGCGGCCGGCGCGTCGCGCTGGAATGGCTCCTCCGCGCGATCGCGGCCGTGTCCCTGATCTGGGTGCTACTGCAGGCGGCCGTCGGACGTCCGGCGAGCGCTCGCGAGAGCGCCGATACCAGGACGCTCGCGGGCGCACTCGTTCAGTGGAGCACGGCCGAAGCGCCGGCGGTGGTGAACGCGGATTTCGATTCTGCACCGCCGCCGGCGTCGCGCGACTGGCTGGCCGCGCTAGGCGGCACCGGCACTCGCGTGTCGTGGCACGCCCGCGCGTTGCTCCCGATCGCGCTCGCCGCGAGCCCGGTCGCTGATCCGGCCGGCATCACCCGGCTCCGGGTCGCGGCACCCCCGGCAACGAACCTCACGGTGCGCGACGGGGCAGGCACTCTCGACGCGGTGGCGGTGGGTGCCCAGGGTGGTGTGAACATCCTGGCTCGCGGAGTCCGGGGCGTGGTGGAGGCTAGTGCGCCAGGCGCGTCCGCGCGCGCGCCGGCGCCCGCCCCGCTCTGGCTCCGTCGTGTCCTTCTACTGGGCCAGGCGGGATGGGAATCCCGATTCGTCGTGGACGCGCTCGAGGAGCGGGGGTGGCAGGTCGATGCGGAGGTCGGGCTCGCCCCGCGCAGTGAGATGCGGCAGGGTTCCCCCTCGCCGATCGACACGGGGCGCTATGCCGCCGTGGTCGTCACCGACTCGACGGCAGCGACTGCGGCCGGGCGGCTGGTTGCCTATGTCCAGTCCGGGGGCGGGCTCGTGCTCGCGGGATCGGCCGCCGCGATGCCGGGTCTTCGTGATCTGGTGCCCGGAACAATAGGGACATTGGTGCCACCGGCGCCTGCGGGCCCGGGTGATTCTCTGGCTCCGGCCGCCATGCGCCGGCTCGGGCTCCTCCCGGTCTCCCGCTTACGCGCCGATGCCGTCCCGCTGGAGATGCGTGACCGCGATGTGGCGGTTGCCGCGCGCCGGGTGGGACCGGGCCGGGTCGTACAGTCAGGCTATCTCGACACCTGGCGCTGGCGCATGGGATCCGCGTCCGGGGAAGTGGCGCACCGGGACTGGTGGGCTGGACTCGTCAGCGCCGTCGCATACGCCCCAGCGGCAGACCGGCCTGCCGGCCCGGGTCCGACAATGCGCCGGCCGCCGCACTGGTCAACGCGCTCGGTCCGATGACCGCCAATTCCGCCGGTCCGGCCGCGCCCGCCGGCCCTGGTGGTCGAACGTGGCTCTTCGCGTTGATCGTGATGGCACTTCTCGCCGAATGGGCGTCCCGCCGCCTGCGCGGGGCGACCTGAGGCCTACTGCCGGCGGGCGGTTGGCCGCCGCCTGCCGGCCCCAGCGCGAGAGGGAGGGGATAGATGCATATCACGAACACCCACCAATCGATTGTCGTTTGACATAGTCATTTACGCAACGCATCCGCACGGGACGCCTCCTGCAGCAAAGTCCGTGCGGCCAGCGTCAGCCGCTCGGCTTCTGCTTCGCACACGAGGGCCATGTCACGGAGGCGCGCGGCCGAGGGCATCTGCGGCCGGGAGCGGTGGGCAAGCGCGTACAACGCGCTGGAGGAAATCCCCAGGGCCCCCGCGGCCTCCTGGGCGGTTGGACTCAACAGCGTGTCGAGTGCATCCCCGAAGGCTTTCTTCCGGCGTGCCGACTCCCGGGCGTCGTTCGGTCTCATGCGGGGCATCTCCGTACGTTTATTGATCGCCGAAATGAATATATATGGTTGAGAGACATCAATAGCGATATTGTAGTCCGATCTTTTTGGGAAGCGGCCGGGTCTTGCGGAAGCCGGCGGTCCGCCGCCGAGTGCGCTTGCCCGTCGCACCCGTGACCCCAAGATTGCGCGCATGGCTACCGCGGTTTCACCCGCAGCGGATGGCGGAACAGCGCTCCCTGACGAGCTGCTGCTCTCGCTGCTCGACTCGGTGGTTCGCGAGCGGGACCCGGAGGCGGGAGCGGCGCTGCGCCGCGGCGATGCCGCGGGTGCCAGCTCGCCGCGCGCGATCGCGCGCGCGCTGCAGGCACAGGGGCTGTGGTTTCAGCTGCTCAGTCTCGGTGAGCAATACGCTGCCTTCCGCGCGCGGCGGGAGACGGAGTCGTCGGAGGCGGGAGAGCCGCCCGTGGGCACATTTCGCCGCGCGCTGCGGGACGCTCGTGCGCGGGGGATGCCCCTCTCCGCGGTGGAAAGTGCGATCGCGGCGCTGCACATCACGCCCGTCATTACCGCGCATCCGACCGAGGCGAAACGCGTGACCGTGCTGGAGAAATACCGCGCGATCTATCGCACGTACGAGGCGCTCGCCGAGCGCCGCGCCACCCCGCGGGAGCGCTCAGCCCTCCTCGGACAGCTTCGCACCGATATCGATCTCCTGTGGCTGACCGGCGAGCTCCGGCTGCAGAAGCCGACCGTCGAGCAAGAAGTGGCCTGGGGTCTCTACTTCTTCGATGCCACGCTCTACGACGCGGTGCCGGTGCTGCAGGAACGGTTGAGGGACGCGCTGCACGAGGCCTATCCCGAGGCCGGCGCGAGCGTCGGCCCGGTGCTCGATTTCGGCTCATGGATTGGTGGAGATCGCGACGGTAACCCATTTGTTACCAACGATGTAATGCGTGCGGCCGTGCTCGCGAACAATCTCGCGATTCTGCGGCGATACGATGAGCGGCTGACCGGACTGCTCCGCACGATCAGCATCTCGCAGGAAGCGGTCGCGGCGCCGCTCTGGTTTCGGCGCGCGGTCGTCAAGGCGCTGGCGTCGAGCGGTGACGCCGCGAGAATCGCCGAGCGCAATCCGAACGAGATCTTCCGCCAATTCCTGGCGATGATGTCGCGCCGGGTCGGGACGACGCGCAGCCACGCCGAACGCGGCTGGACCGAAGCGCCCACGCCGCGCTACGCGGATGCGGAGGAGTTTATCGGCGATCTGGCGACCCTCGAGCGAGCGCTGCGCGAATCCCGGTGCGAGACCCTCGCCGAGGCGCTGGTCGTGCCGCTGCGGCGTGAGGCGGAGGCGTTCCGATTCTCCGGCGTCCGGCTCGACCTTCGCGAACATGCGCAGGTGCTGCGGCGCGCGGTGGACGCGGTCGCCGCGCTCGACGGCGAGGTACCCGCCGGGGGGCCGGCGCGCCGTGCATGGTTGCTCGAAGAGCTCAGCTCGCCCCGGACCACCGAGCAGCGCGAGCGCTCGTGGCCCGCTGCGGCGGCCAGCACGCTGGGGATGTTCCGCCTCGTGAGTGAATTGCGCGCGAGCGTCGACCGCCGGGCGTTCGGCAGCTTCATCATCAGCGGCACCGCGGGTGTCGAGGACATCCTTGGCGCCTATTTCCTGGCCAAGGAGGCGGGACTCTACTCCGATGCTCTCGGCGTCGAGCGCTCCACGCTTCCCATCGTGCCGCTGTTCGAGACGATCGCCGACCTGCGGGCCGCGCCCGCCGTCATGCGCGATCTGCTCGCGGTCCCGGTCGTCCGGCGGACGGTCCGGATGTTCGGCGGGACGCAGGAGGTGATGATCGGGTACTCCGATTCGAACAAAGACGGTGGATTTCTCACCGCGACGTGGGAGCTGAGCAAGGCGCAATCCCGCCTGTCGCGGACCGGCGCCGAGGCGGGAATCCCGATCACCTTCTTCCACGGCCGGGGCGGCTCGGTCGGACGCGGTGGTGCGCCCACCGGGCGCGCGATCGCCGCACAGCCGGCCGGTTCGATCAACGGCCGCATGCGTCTGACCGAACAGGGCGAGGTGGTGTCGTACAAGTTCGGGTCGGCCGACGCCGCGCTCTATCAGTTGGAGCTGCTCGGCGCCAGCGTCCTCGACCACACGCTCGGACGCGACGCACCCGAACCATCATCGGAGTTCACGGAAGCGATGGAGGCGCTGTCGGGCGCCGCGTTCGCATCCTATCGCGGATTGGTCGAGCATCCCGCGTTCTTCGCGTACTACAGTGCCGCGTCGCCGCTCGAGGAGTTGGCGCTCCTCAACCTGGGATCGCGGCCCGCCCGGCGGGGGAGTGCGCGCGCACTCGCCGACCTGCGCGCCATCCCGTGGGTGTTCGCGTGGACCCAGAACCGGCACTGTGTGCCAGGGTGGTACGGCATCGGGAGCGGAATCGCGTCGTTCACGGGCATTCGCGGCGCGCGCGGCGCGGCGCTGCTGGCGCGGATGTTCCACGAGATGCCCGTGTTCCGGCTGATCCTCGACGAGGCCGAGAAGACGCTACTCGAGGTCGACCTCGGATTGTGCCGCGCCTACGCCGATCTCGTTCCCGACGGCGGTGTCCGCTCCGCGATCCTCGGCATGGTGGAAGCCGAACATGAGCGTACCGTGGCCGCCATTCTCGGCGTCACGGGCGCGAGCCAGATCGGCGAACGGTTCGCGCAACTTCGCAACCGGCTCCAGCGCCGGGTCGTCATGCTTGATCAGGTGCATCGTCGCCAGATCGAACTGTTGCACCGGGTCCGGGCGCCCTCGCCGGGTCCCGACCAGCGGAACGCGTATCTGTCGGCGCTGCTGTTCTCGATCAACTGCATCGCCGCGGGGTTTGGCACGACCGGGTGACCGCCGCGGCGGCCGATTGTCACCCGGGAGCATTCCGGCAGTTCGGTGTCCCTTGCTGCCACGCGGCTGGTGGGCGTTGGCGGCCTGGCATACTTTCCTTCGTTCGTCTCGCCGACCGCACTCCTTCTCCTCGCCATAATGCTGACACTTTCGGTTCGCCGCGTCGATCTCGCGGCGCTCGACACTCCGTTGCTGGTGCTCGGGCTGGCGCAGGGGGCGACGATCGCTGCCCCGCTGGCCCCCGTCGACGCCGCCTTGGGCGGTGCATTGTCCCGTACCCTCGAGCGGCGCGACTTCCGCGGGGCTCGCGATGAGGTCCTTCATCTGGCCGGTGGCACCAAGGGTCCGGTCCGCGTGCTACTCGTCGGATTGGGCAAAGGCGGTGATCGGGGCGCCGCCTTGCGCCGCGCGGCGTCGTTGGCCGCACGCCGCGCGCATGGGATGGGCGTCGGCACCATGACGTGGTACGCCGGCCCGGCGACCCCCTCGGAGCTCGAGCACGTCGCGATCGGCCTCGGGCTCGGACCGTGGGAGTACACCGACCTCAAGACGCCGCCGCCCGCCGAGGAGCGCCGCGCGCCATTGACGGCCGCCACGATTCATGTCGACGACATGGCGGGCGCCGAACAGGCGCTCGCATCGGCCGCGGCGATCGGTGCGGGGTACGACGTCGCGCGCCGGCTGGCCATGATGCCAGGCAACGTGTGCACACCGGACCACATGGCCGACGTCGCCCGGGACATCGCACGCCGGCACGGACTCGAAGTGACCGTCATGGGGCGGCGAGAGCTCGAATCGCTGCGAATGGGCTCATTCCTCTCGGTCGCCCAGGGCACGCCGCAGGACCCTCGCATGATCGTGCTCGAGTACAAGGGCGCCCCGCCGGCGGTGAAACCCATCGCGCTCGTCGGCAAAGGCCTGTGCTTCGACAGCGGCGGCATCTCGATCAAGCCGGCAGCGGGGATGGAGTTCATGAAGTTCGACATGTGCGGCGGCGCGGGCGTCCTCGGTGCGATGGAGGCGATCGCCCGTCTCAAGCTGCCGATCAATGTCGTCGGCGTGGTCGGCGCCACGACCAACATGCCGTCCGGGAACGCGCTCAAGCCGGGCGATGTCGTGCAGGCCGCATCCGGCAAATACATCGAGATCATCAATACGGACGCCGAAGGGCGTCTGGTGCTCGCCGATCTCCTCGACTACGTCAAGCGCTACCAGCCGTCGGCGATCGTGGACGCGGCGACGCTCACAGGTGCCTGCGTCGTGGCGCTGGGGCACATCGCCACGGGCGTGTTCGGCAACGACCAGGCGCTCGTCGCGGAAGTGCTCGCGGCGGGAGAGCGCGCCGCCGAACGTGGGTGGCAGATGCCGGTGTGGGATGACTATCGGGACTCGATCAAGTCGGACGTGGCCGACATCAAGAACACCGGAGGCCGCTCCGCGGGCGCGATCACCGCCGCCAAGTTCCTCCAGGATTTCGTCGACACGACGCCATGGGTCCATCTCGATATCGCGGGCACCGCGTATTCCGAGTCGGATCTCGTGGCGATCCCCAAGGGGCCCACTGGGGTACCAGTCGGCATGTTTGTGGAATTCGCCCGCGGGCGGGTGCGCTGACCTTCGCCGCATGTCCGCGTCGCCGTCCGACGCGCTCGTGGCAGAAACGGGTGCTGCGGGTCGGCCTCGGCTGTCTTGCCGGGGCCGTCTTGTACGTGGCGCCGGGCCGTGCGGCGGCCCAGGGATCCGGCGAAGACTCCGCGCACGTACGGAGCGACTCCGTTGCGGGGACCGATACGACCCGCGCTCACGTGTCGAAGGCCGACAGCATCCTGTTGTCCTATCATCCGGATACCACCAAGACTCGCGCACCGATCGCCCATTCGGAGCAGCCGCGCCTCCTGGGGATCGGTCCGGCGTACCACTGGAACAGAGATGAGCTGTTCGCGTCGGGGGCCCAGACCCTGACCGACCTCTTGGCCCGCATCCCGGGCTTCACCGACTTCCGGGCGGGCTGGCTCTCGACGCCGATGATCGGCACCTACATGGGGAACGCGGCGCGCATTCGTGTCTTCTACGATGGCGTCGAGCTCGATCCACTCAACGCGCGCGACGGGAACACGACCGATCTGGCGACGATTCAGATCTGGACGCTCGAGGAGGTCGCAGTCGAACGCGGCGCGGAAGAATTGCGCGTCTATCTGCGGAGCTGGCGGGTGGACCATCTCACGCCGTCCTCCCGTGCCGATGTCGCGACGGGCACGCAGGAGACGAACGAATACCGCGCCTTCTACGGACAGCGGTTCAAGCCGGGCGAAGCGCTGCAGGTCGCCGCGCAGCAGTTCACCAACGTCGGACCAGAGGGCGGCGGGGGCGACGAAACGTCGTTGATGGCGCGGCTCGGCTACGCGCGGGGCCCGTGGTCCTTCGACGTCTTCGGCAATCGGTACCGGCGGGGCATGGACCCGCTGACCGAGGTCGATCTCAACGGCGGCCCGCCGCCCGGACCTGGGCTCGGAGATTTCGAGGGCACGTGGACGACCGCGTATGTCCGGGGAGGATATGGAGACCCGGACCACGGCGTGTGGGCCCAGGTGATGGCCACAACGCTGCAGTTCAAGAACTCCAGCCGTGAGTCCACGCTCGCCACCGACACGATCATCAATCCCGTGACGGGCCTTCCGTTCGCGACGCCGACGGCTGACACCACCGCATCGGAATCGCAGTACATCGCATCCGGCGGGTTCTCCAAATGGGGCATTCGCTTCAGCGGCACGGACCGGTTCCGCGTGTTCGCCGGCCACGGCACCAGCAACGAACCGTCCGGCCGGGCGAGCTTCGAGAGCGGTCCCCTCGCGCTGTCGGCGTACATCGATCACGATGCACCGTCGGCGTGGCCGGCCGCGACAGCGCCCAACGCCTTCCAGACTATTCCCATCACCATCGAGGAAGTGTCGGCGCGTCTCACACCACTCCCGTTCATCAGCATCATGGGCGCGGCCAGCCGCACGACGTCGACGGGCGCGTTGGATGCGCCGCCGACATTGCTCGCCATGCGCGGCGAGGTCGGATTGCGTGTGGGGCAGTTGTGGTTCAGTGGCGGCGTGATGACGCAGGACACCGGCCGGGTCGCGGCGCTCTCGGTGTACGATCCGAGTTATGTCCCGGTTGCGCTCGGCCGGACGACGGGGGAGTTCGGATCGATCCGCGGTGTGATCTGGGAAGGAATCCACGCCGATATCACCGGAATCGACTGGGGGTCGCCCGGGCCGTATCGCCCGAACTATCAGGCACGCGCCGAACTGTCGCTGCAGTCGGAGTGGCTGCACAAGTTCCCGCGGCGCACGTTCTCGATCCACGCGTCCGGCGTGTTCGAGTATCGCTCGCCCACGCCATTTCCCGTCGCGAATGGCAGCGAGGTGTTTTCGCCGGTGTCGTACAGCCTCTCGACGCTGCTGGAGTTGCGCATCCTGCAGGCCACCATTTTCTGGGATTTCCGCAACGTGCTGGGATACCCATACACGCTCGTGCCTGGCTACTTGATGCCGCGACAGGTCAACATCTACGGCGTGCGATGGTCGTTCTGGAATTGAGCGGCGGCGCCGCTGGAATTGACAAGGTTGTTGTGGCGTCATAACTTAGGCCCTTGCCCATCATCAGAAGCATGACCGGTTTTGGGGCCGCTGACGGACTCGTCGGGCGAGCCCGCGTGAGCGTCGAAGTCCGCACGGTCAACCATCGCTTCTTCAATCCCAGCATCAAACTCCCCGGAGCGTTTGCCCGCTGGGAGGGCGACGTCCGCGAGACGCTCCGCCGCCAGATCACCCGCGGACACGTGACGCTCTCGGCTCGTACGCACCGCGACGTCTCGGCCACCAGTGGCGCGATCGATGAGACGCGATTCGCCGGCTACGTCCAGCAACTCACCGCGCTCAAAGCTCGCTACGGTCTCGGCGGCGAGGTGGACCTTGCGACGGTGCTGCGTCTGCCCGATGTGATCGCGTCCGAGCCCGACGCCGCGGAGAGTGATGGGATCCAAGCGGACAACGGGGACGGCGGAGGCGCGCAACTCATCGCGATCGTCGATGCGGCGGTCGCCGCATTGTCGGCGATGCGGGCCGCTGAGGGCGCGCGCCTCGCGCTGTTCCTCGGTGAGCGGGTATCGCTGATCGAGGCGGCGGTCGGCCGGATCCGCGAGCGAGCGCCTGTCCGCGTGATCGCCGCCCGCGACCGGCTCCGCGAGGCCGTGCGCGTGCTCACCGAAGGGATTGCGGTGGACGAGCAGCGCCTCGCCCAGGAAATCGCGCTGCTCGCCGATCGCCTGGATGTCGCCGAGGAGCTGGACCGCTTCACGTCGCACATCGCAGCGTTCCGGACCACCCTCCGAGACGGAGCCGCCGACGGTATCGGCAAGCGGCTCGGATTCCTGGTGCAGGAGATGCTTCGCGAGGCCAACACCACGGGCAGCAAGGCGAACGACGCCCCAATGCTGCAGGACGTCGTGGCGATCAAGGAAGAGTTGGAGCGGATCCGCGAGCAGGTCGACAATCTCGAGTGAGCCAGTGCCGCTGACCGCCTTTCCGATCATCCTCTCGGCCCCATCGGGGGGCGGCAAGACCACCATCACCAAGGAGTTGCTGGCCCGCCGGACCGACCTCGGATACTCGGTATCGGCTACCACCCGCGCGCCAAGGCACGCAGAAGCCGATGGACGTGATTATCATTTCTTGTCCCACGCCGAGTTCATCGCCCGCCAAAAGGCCGGGGATTTCGCGGAATGGGCCGAGGTCCACGGCAAGCTCTACGGCACGCTCCGCAGCGAAGTCGATCGGGTCCTGACCAGCGGCCGGCACGTGATCATGGACATTGATGTGCAGGGCGCGGCGAAGTTCGCGGCGGCGTTTCCGGCGTCGGTCCTGGTCTTTCTGGTGCCGCCGTCGGCAGAAGTGCTGATCAAACGGCTCATGGCGCGCCGGACCGAGAAGCCGCAGGATCTGCTCGTGAGGCTGGAGACGGCCAAACGGGAGTTGGAGGCGGTTCAGCAGTACGAATATGTCGTCGTCAACGGGGATCTCGAGCAGGCCGTTCGCCAGACGTCGGCGATCATCGACGCCGAATCCCTCAGGCGGACGCGGACGCCGGCGATGAGTGAACGAGTCCGCGGGCTGGTGGATGGCCTGGATCGCGAAATCGCGGAGTTGCGGCTGCAGGGATAGGCGTCAGGCGGCCGAGGCCCGGCAGGCTGGGACGCCGTGGCGCAGGGCTGGTGTAGCAGTCAGATGGCAGGGCAGTACTGGCGGGCTCCGGGCGCCGCCATCGTGGAGGATGACCGTGCAGGCCGATCGATTCTTCTGGAGGTTGTATGCGTGTGTTTACCCCCGGCGAAGTCGCCGCGAATTCCACCAACAAATACCTCGGCGTGCTCGTCGCCGCGAAGTATGCGCGTGGGCTCAACGAATTCCCGCGTGACCGCTCCTCGTCGAAAGAGAAGAAGCTGACTACCCGGTCGCTCGAGGAACTCACGAGCGCGCAGATTACGTATCGGGTCGTTCCGCGCCGCCGGCCGGAGTAACAGCCGGGGTGCGCCCGCTACGCCCACCGCCGGATCGTTCTCGGCGTCACCGGCGGCATCGCGAGCTACAAGGCGGCGTGGCTCGCCCGGCTGCTGGCCAAAGCAGGGGCTGACGTCGACGTCGTGATGACGGCCGCGGCGCAGGAATTCGTCACTGCCGTGACGTTCGAAGCACTGACTGGCCGCCCGGTGCACACCGCGTTGATCGCGGCGGGGCACGCACTCGATCACATCGCGCTCGCCCGGTCGGCCCACGCCATCGTGGTCGCGCCGGCCACCGCCGATTTCATGGCACGCGCGGCGCACGGCCACGCGAACGATCTGCTGAGCTGCGTGTCTGCTGGCCGCCGACGCGCCCGTCCTGCTCGTTCCCGCGATGAACGATCGCATGTGGGCGCACCGCCAGACCATTCGCAACGTCGGCGCATCTCCGCGAGCTCGGCTATCACGTACTCGAGCCGGAGTCCGGCGCCCTCGCGGCGGGCGAGGGCAGTGGGCCGGGCCGGATGCCGGAACCGGAGACGATCTTCGCGCACGTCGGCCGGCTGCTCGACGCCGACGGACTGCTGCGCGGACGGCGCGTCGTCGTGACCGCCGGCGGCACGCGCGAGCCGATCGATCCGGTACGGTTCGTGTCTAACCGGAGCAGCGGCAAGATGGGCGTCGCCATTGCGAGCGCCGCCTGGCGTCGCGGCGCCGACGTCACTCTCATTGCGGGGCCGCTCGCTGTCGCGCCGCCCGTCGGGCCCGCGATCATCGCCGTCGAGACGACCGACGACATGCGCGAAGCCGTCGCGGCGCACCTGCCCGGCGCCGACGTGCTCGTCATGGCGGCGGCACCTGCCGACTTCCGGCCGGCCGACGGTCGCGGCGCAGAAGATCAAGAAGGACAGTCTCCTCGGCGAGATCGCGGTGGTGCCGACGGACGACGTGCTGCTCGCGACCCGCGATCTGCGGCCCGCGCATGCGATCGTCGTGGGATTCGCCCTCGAAACCGAGCGAGCGCTGACCGGCGGCCGCGACAAGCTGCGGCGCAAAGGCGCTCGACCTCGTCGTAGTCAACGATGCGACAGAGCCCGGGGCCGGATTCGGTACGGACACCAATCGAGTGACGTTCCTCGTCGGCGAGAATCAGCCCGAAGAGCTACCGCTGCTCGACAAGACGGAGGTCGCGGATGCCATTCTCGATCGCGTCGAAGGGCTGATGCGTGGACGGTAAGGAGCGGCTGCGCCGCTATCTCGAGCAACGGCGGGAGACGGGTGAGCGCGAGTTGGTGCTGGACGGGATGACGGTGGACGACGTCATGCGGATCGTGGGCGCACGTTCCGGCGCGCCGCCCGGATCGGGCCCCTCACCGGCTCCCGCCTCCGCTCCCGCCGCCGCTCGCCTCCGATCGCCGCGCCGTCCGGCCCGAAGGCGAATCCGCCGGTGCAACCACGAGGCCCGTCCGCCATCGGAGCCGGAGAGTGCGAGTGCCGCGAGCGGCGATTGGCGCGCGGTGCTCGCGGCCGCGGAACGCGACGTGGCGATCCCCCGGATGGCCGAGCCCGCCCCGGTGCACCCGCCCCGCCGGACGCCGGCTCCCGAGCCTGCATCACCGCCGGCGAGCCAGCCGCCTATGCCGTGCGGCACCGAGCCGCCGATGGCCGCTGCATCCGCCGGGGCGCTCTGGCCCTCCGGGATCGCCGTAGGTGAAGCATCGCATGAACTGTTCGGCGGCCCACTATCGGCCAGTCAGACGCTCGATGACCTGGCGCGCGTGATTGCCAAGTGCACGAGTTGTCCGCTGTACGGCACCGCGACGCAATCCGGTGCCCGGCGAGGGCTCTCCCACCGCGCCACTCGTGTGCGTCGGCGAAGCCCCGGGCGCGACCGAGGATGCGACGGGTCGGCCGTTCGTCGGACAAGCCGGCAAGCTGCTCGACAAGATCCTCGCGGCGATTCAACTCGCGCGCGAGGACGTCTTCATTTGCAACGTGTTGAAGCACCGGCCGCCCGGGAACCGCAATCCGCTGCCGTCCGAAGTCGCAGCGTGCAGCCCGTACCTCGTGCGGCAGCTCGAGTTGATCCGGCCCCGGGCGATCCTGGCCTTCGGGACCTTCGCGGCGCAGACGCTGCTCCAGACTCCGCTGACGATCGGAAAGTTGCGCGGCGCGGTGCACCGGTATTACGGTGTGCCCCTCATCGTGACGTACCACCCGGCCGCGCTCCTCCGGAACCCGGCCTGGAAACGACCGACCTGGGAAGATGTCCAGTACGCACGTCGTATCCTCAATGGCACCGGGCTCTGACCCGGACGACGGCCCGCCTCCGGAACGCGACCCGTACGGCGACCGCCGCCCCCCGTATTCGGAGGATGCCGAGCAGGCCGTTCTCGCGGCGATGATGATCGATACGGACGCCGTGATGCGCGCGTCCGAGATCGTCGACGATACGATGTTCCATCGCGAAGCGCACCGGCGGCTGTTCCGGGGCATGCTGGCCCTCACCGAACGGCGCGACGTGGTCGATCCCCTGACGCTCGCCGACGAGCTGGCGCGGCGCGGAGAGCTCGAGGCGAGCGGCGGCCGCGATTACATCACGTTTTTGATCGATGCAGTCCCGACGGCCGCCAACGTCGAGTACCACGCTCGCATCGTTCGCGAGAAGGCGCTCCTCCGGCGCCTCATTGAGGTCTCCACCGGCATCGTGTCCGAAGCGTTCGAGGGACACATCGCGGCCGCGGATCTGCTCGACGAGGCGGAGCACCGGATCATGCAGCTCGGGCAGATCCGCGGCGGCGTCGACTTCACGCGGATCAAGGAACTCCTCTGGCCGACCATGGAGCGCATCGAGGCGCTGTCCAAGGGCGGCAAGAGCATCACCGGCGTGCCGAGTGGCTTCGGCGATCTCGATGAGATCACATCGGGCTTCCAGCCGTCCGACCTCGTGATCGTGGCCGCCCGTCCCGCCATGGGTAAGACCGCGTTCTGTCTCGGACTCGCCCAGCATGCGGCGATCGAGCACAACATCCCGATCGCCCTGTTCTCGCTCGAGATGAGCAAGGAATCCGCTCGTCCAGCGGCTGCTGACGAGCGAAGCGCGGATCGACGCCCAGCGCCTGCGCAAAGGCCTGCTGCGCGACGACGATTTCCCGCGGCTGGCGCGGGCGGCGGGCATTCTGAGCTCCGCGCCGATCTACATCGACGACAGCGCTGGCATCTCGCTGCTCGAAATGCGGTCGCGCGCGCGACGGCTCAAGGTCGATTCCGGCGTGGGGATGATCATCGTCGACTATCTGCAACTGATCCAGGGACCGCGCGCGGTCCGAGAACCGCCAGCAGGAGATCAGCCAGATCTCGCGGTCGCTCAAAGCGCTGGCCAAGGAGCTGTCGGTACCGGTGATCGCACTGTCGCAGCTCTCGCGGGCGCCCGAGCAGCGCACAGGCGAATCGAAGCGCCCGCAGTTGTCCGACCTTCGTGAGTCCGGCGCGATTGAGCAGGACGCCGATCTGGTCATGTTCATCTACCGGCCCGAGGTCTACGAAGGGCTCACCGACAAGGACGGCAACTCCCTCGAAGGCCGCTCCGAGATCATCGTCGGCAAGCAGCGCAACGGGCCGACCGGAACGGTGAACCTGTACTTCCACAAGACCTACACCCGCTTCGAGAGCTATACGGCGCGTAGCGCCGGACCGTAGTCCGGTTCGGAGGCCGAGGGTGTAACACCGGGTGCCGGATGACCCGCATCGCGGGACGATGACGGCGCGGCTGGCCGCGCGCGCTGGCGGGCGCCCTATTATTTGACCATGGCCAAGATCAAGACCGTGTATCGGTGTGCCGAATGTGGCGCCGAGCACGCGCGGTGGGGTGGGCGATGCGATGCCTGCGGCGAGTGGAACACACTCGCCGAGGAGATCGCCGCGGCCGCGGGTGCGAAGCGCGGGAACGGCCGGCGAGCGGGGGGGCGCGCTGCGAGCGGTGCAGGCGGAGCGGCTCCTCCGACTCCGCGGCTCCGCGAGATCACGGGATCCGAGACCGAACGCTGGCGCACCGGGCTGGGCGAGTTCGACTTCGTCCTCGGCGGTGGCGTCGTCCCGGGATCCATGGTGCTGCTGGGCGGGGAGCCAGGCGCCGGTAAATCGACACTGCTGCTGCAAGTGGCGGCGCGCCTGCAATCCGGTGGTCATGCCGCGCTGTACGTGTCGGGGGAGGAGTCGCCGCTTCAGGTGAAGCTCCGCGCGGAGCGGCTGGCCGACGCCGCCGGTGAAGTCGCGTTGCTGTGCGAGACCAACCTCGAGACGATCCTGGCCGCGGCCGACGCGGTGCGCCCGCGCGCACTCATCATCGACTCGATTCAAACCGTGTTCACCGGCGACCTCGAGGGCGCTCCCGGCAACGTCGGCCAGGTCCGCGAGTGTGCCGCCCGGCTCATGCGGTACGCGAAGCAGTCCGGCACCACGGTGTTCGTCGTCGGTCACGTCACCAAAGGCGGCGGCATTGCGGGCCCCAAGACGCTCGAGCACATCGTCGATACCGTGCTGTACTTCGAAGGCGAGACCGGCGTGGATCACCGGATCCTCCGCGCGACGAAGAACCGATTCGGCGGCGTGGACGAAATCGGCGTATTCCGCATGGCGCAATCCGGGCTGGTCCCGGTGGAAAATCCCTCCGAGCTCTTTCTCGGCGACCGGCACCGCACGATCTCCGGAAGCGCGGTCACGGCACTCCTCGAAGGGACACGGCCCATTCTGATCGAAGTCCAGGCGCTGGCCGCCAAAGCCGGATTCGGCACGCCGCAGCGCGTCGCCACCGGGTACGACGGCCGCCGCCTCGCGCTCCTGCTCGCGGTCCTCGACAAGCGCGCGGAGATGTCCTTCGCGGCGCTCGACGTGTTTCTCAACGTCGTCGGTGGTGTCCGGTTGCACGAGCCGGGCGGTGACCTGGCGGTGACGGCGGCACTGGCCTCGAGCGTGTTCGACCGCCCAGTCCCGGCCGATGCGGTGTTCATCGGAGAAGTCGGACTGGGTGGCGAGGTCCGGCCCGTATCGCAGGTGGAGCGCCGGCTGCTCGAAGCGGCCAAGATGGGAATGACGACGGCCTATCTCGCCGACCGCGCCGTACCGCGGCGGCCGGTGGCCGGGATCCGCACCATCGGCGTCTCCACATTGCATGCGCTGTTCGCCCAGCTCTTCATCTAGCGTGCCATGAGTTGCATCCGATGAGCCAGCAACCCACGCATCCCGCGCCACGGACCCTCCCGCTGGCCGGCGGCACCGTGGCCGCATCAGCCGATGTCGGCGTCGTGCTGGTGGCCGGCGGCTCCGGTACGCGAGTGGCTTCGCCGGAGCTCAAGCAGTTTCGATGGGTCGCCGGCAAGCCGATGCTTCTGCACAGCGTCCTGCGGTTTCAGGCGCGGACGGATGTGGCGATGGTCGTGTGCGTGCTGCCGCGGTCGCACATGGGCGACCCGCCGCCGTGGCTCTTCCAGTCGGATCTCGACCGCCTCCTGATCTCCGTTGGTGGGCCGACGCGCCAGGCATCAGTCGAAAACGGGCTGCAGGATCTTCCCGCGGGACTCGGGATCGTCGTCGTGCACGATGCGGCCCGGCCGCTCGTGTCGGATGCCACGATCGACGGAGTCATCGCCGCCGCGCGCGCGGGCCAGGGCGCCGTCGCGGCCCTTCCGGTCGTCGATACCCTCAAGGAAGTCGGCGAGGATGGACGGATCGTGCGCACCGTGGAGCGGACGCGCCTCTGGCGGGCTCAGACACCGCAGGCGTTTCCGCGCGAGATGCTGGCCCGCGCGCATGACGCGGCCAACCGAGACAAAGTGGTCGCGACCGACGATGCGGCCCTTTGCGAACGGCTCGGCATCCCGGTCGTCGTGGTCCGCGGGAGCGAACGGGCGATGAAGATCACCGACGAATCCGACTTCGCGCGCGCCGACCTGCTGGCCGGGTTGGCCGACTGATGGGACCCGGCGAGCGGAGGCCGCGATGACGGCGGACCGTGACCGCGGGACGCCGGCCGGGGGCCGCCCGGATATGGCGGCGCCGAGTCAGGCGCGCGCGGTTCCATTCTGGTCGCCCGCCGAGATCGATGCATCAATCTCCGAGACGCTCGCCCACCTCGGGCGGCATGGGGTCCTGGCATATCCGACGGAGACCGTCTACGGGTTCGGCGGCAGCGCGGACCAGAATGGCGTGGACGCACTCGTGCGCCTCAAGGGGCGGCCGCCGGGCAAGCCGTTTCTCCTGCTGATCGCCGGGAGCGAGATGATCGGGCGGCTCGGACTCCATCTGGCGGGCGCCGCCGCGGCACTGGCCGCCCGCTTCTGGCCCGGACCGTTGACGCTGGTCTTGCCCGGCGGCGAGCGGCGCGTGCCGGATCGTCTCCGCGGACCCGAGGGCGGTGTAGCTGTCCGATGGACGCCGCACGAGGGACTGACGCGAATGATTCGCGCCTACGGCGAGCCGATCACCTCGACGAGCGCCAACCGTCCGGGGGTACCGCCTGCGTCGTCCGCCGGAGAGATTGTAGCGCAGTGGGGCGACGCCATTGGTCGCGGCGTCCTGCGCGTGCTCGACGGTGGCCGCCTCGAAGCGTCGTCACCGTCGACCGTGGTCGATTGTACGGGCCGCCGGATGCGAGTGATTCGTCCCGGCGCCATCTCGGCCGACGCCTTGCGCGACAGCGTCCCTGATCTCATCGGTGACGCGTAGGACGGGCCATGCTGATTCTCTTCGTGTGTACCGGGAACACCTGCCGCAGTCCGATCGCGGCCGCAATCGCGCGCCGGGTCGCCCACGAGCGCGGGCTTGCCCACCTTGACCTCGGCAGCGCCGGCACGAGCGCGGTGGACGGCCAGCCCGCGTCCGATGGCGCGTTGCTCGTCGGCATCGAGCGCCAGCTCGATCTCACAGAGCATCGGGCGCGGCAACTCACACCGGAGCTTGTCGATCAGGCCGATCTGATCCTGGTGATGGGCCCGCATCATCTGGAACGAGTGGAAGCGCTGGGCGGCACCGGCAAGGCATACCTCCTGACGGACTATGCCACACGCGGCCACGATGGACGTCCGGTGACGGACCCGTTCGGCGGCGATCTCGACGTCTATCGCGCGACGGTCGATGAACTGGAAAGTGAGATTCAGCGTGCGGTTGACCGGCTGGCCACGGAGCGCGCAGCGAGTTGAGGCCGCGCCCCACCCGGCTCGTCCTCCTGGGTCATCCAGTTTCGCATTCGCTCTCCCCGGTCTTTCAGAACGCGGCACTTCGCGCGGCCGGCATCCCGCTCACCTACGAGGCGTGCGATGTCACGCCGTCCGATCTCGAGACTCTGCTTGGCGTGCTAGCTCGCGAAGGTGCTGCCGGCAACGTCACCGCGCCGCACAAGGCGGCGGCCGCCGGGGCCTGCGCACGCCTCACGCCGGTGGCCCGCCAGGTGGGTGCCGTGAACACGTTCTGGACTGAGAACGGCGCGCTCACGGGCGACAACACCGACGTCCAGGGATTTCACAACGCCGTGGTGCATCTCCGGGGCGGCACGCCGTCACAGGCGACGATCGCGGTGCTCGGTGCCGGGGGGGCGGCGGCGGCAGTGCTCGCGGCGATCGCCGCGTGGGACGGGTGTACCGCTCGGGTGTGGAATCGCACCCCGGAGAGGGCGCGCGCCATCTGCGCCCGGTTCCCGGGTGTCGCCATTCCGGTGGAGACGGCAGCGAGCGCCACGGCCGGCGCCGCGCTGGTCGTTCATGCGACGACCGTGGGGGTCGTTGGCGACGCCATCCCGATCGATCCGGCAGGTCTCCCCGCGACAGCCGATGTGATGGATCTCGTGTACCGCCGTGGCGAAACCGCGTGGGTCCGGCAGGCCCGGGCTCGTGGGCTCCGTGCGGTCGATGGGCTGCCGATGCTGATCGAGCAGGGCGCGCTGGCGTTCGAGCGGTGGTTCGGCGAAGAACCGGATCGCGGCGCGATGTGGGAGGCGGTCGCCAGTTGAAGACGGCCGCGATGTGCGACGCCGTCGCCGGTTGAAGGGATCGGTGATATGGCGTGGCTGATGGCGGAACGGAGCGAACACCGGGCGTTCGCATCCGCCGCGCGGATCAGGGCTTGACGAGCCGCTATCACAATCGTCTGTCTGCGTCGAGCGAGCCGTTGACACCTGTACCGGTCCCGGAGAGACTTCGCCCATGCCTACACGCGTTGGTATCAACGGATTTGGACGCATCGGCCGCCAGGTATTGCGTGCGGTGCTCGAGCAGGATGTAGCGGACATTGAGATCGTCGCCGTCAACGACCTGACGGACGGCAAGACGATGGCGCATCTGTTCAAGTACGACTCGGTCCAGGGCACCTTCGGCGGCGACGTGACCGTCGCGCCCGATGGGCTGCATATCGACGGACACGTCTTGCGGGTCACCGCCGAGAAGGATCCCGCTGCGCTCCCATGGAAAGAGCTGGGTGTCGATATCGTGCTGGAATCGACCGGCCGGTTTACCGATGCCGCACAAGCCCGGAAGCACCTCACGGCCGGCGCCAGGAAGGTGGTCATCTCGGCGCCCGCCAAAGGCGAGGACCTGACGGTCGTGATGGGCGTCAACAGCGGCATCTATGACAACGCCCGGCACCACATCGTGTCGAACGCATCCTGCACGACCAATTGCCTGGTGCCGATGGTCAAAGTGATTCGTGACGCGTTCGGATTTCGTCACGGGTCGATGGTGACGATTCACAGCTACACCAACGACCAGTCGATCCTGGATTTTCCGCACAAGGATCTCCGCCGCGCGCGGGCAGCCGCCGTCTCGATCATCCCGACGACGACGGGCGCGGCCAAAGCCACCGGCCTCGTGATTCCCGAGGTGAAGGGCAAAATCGACGGCGTCTCGATGCGCGTGCCCACGCCGGATGTGTCGCTCACCGATCTCGTCGCCGAAGTCGAGCGTCCCACGACCACGGAGGCGGTGAACGCGGCGTTTCGCGCGGCGGCCGGCTCGGGTCCACTCCACGGCTTTCTCGCGTACTCCGACGAAGAGCTCGTGTCGGTCGACTACATCGGCAATCCGCATTCGTGCATTCTCGACGCCAAGAGCACGATGGTCGTCGATGGGACAATGGTGAAAGTCGCGGGGTGGTACGACAACGAGTGGGGCTATGCCTGCCGCTGCGTAGACCTGGTGCGGCTGATCGCCGCGCGACTGTGAGCAACGCGGCCTCGCCCGGCCGGAGCGACCGGCTGCGAGATGCTGTGGCGCTGGTCCTGGTCCTGCTGGGCATCGCGTTGATTCTGCTCTCGAACGCCGGGATGCATCGCCTCGCCACGCAGCCCATCGTACTCGCACATGGCGAGTGGGCGGTGGCGCGCTACGAACATTTCCGCCGCCTGGGCATGCTCGGCTATCTCGCCACGGTCGCGGGCCTCGGCGCCGGTATCTGGTCGTACACGCTCCACGCCCGGCGCGCGGCGGCCGGCACGACGTCCAGCACGACGTCCAGCACGACGTCCAGCACGACGTCCAGCACCGAGCTCTGAGGCGCGCCGGCCGATGGCGCGGAAGGCATCCATACGCGACCTGCGCGACGCGCAGCTGAAAGGGAAGCGCGCCCTGGTGCGCGTCGACTTCAACGTCCCGCTCGACGCCGATCTGCGGATCACCGACGACACACGGATCCAGGCGGCCCTGCCCACGATCCGGTTTCTCGCCGAGCGGGGCGCGAAAGTGATCCTCCTCTCGCACCTCGGGAGGCCGAAGGGAAAACCGGTGGCCAAGTATTCGCTCGCCCCGGTTGCCCGCCATCTCGCGGGACTGGTGTCGGCGCGCGTCACGTTCGGCGAGACGACGGTCGGCGACGAGGCCGTCCGCCTGACGCGGGATCTGGCGCCCGGCGACGTGCTCCTGCTCGAGAACACGCGGTTCCTGAGCGGGGAAGAATCCAACGATCCCGCACTGGCGGCCCAACTCGCGGCACTGGGCGATGTCTTCGTCAACGATGCGTTCGGCGCTGCGCATCGGGCGCACGCGTCGACCGAAGGCGTGGCCCATCTGCTACGGCCGGCGGTCGCCGGCTTTCTCATGGAGAAGGAGCTCGAGTATCTCGGACGCGCGCTCACGGAGCCGCGGCGCCCCTTCGTCGCGATCCTGGGCGGCGCCAAGATCTCGGGCAAGATCGACGTCATCGCACAGCTCCTCCCCAAGGTGGACGGAATGCTGATCGGAGGCGCGATGGCGTGCACGTTCTACCAGGCGATGGGCCTGGGCGTCGGGAAGTCGCTCGTCGAGCCCGATCGCGTCGGGATGGCCAAGGATCTCCTGGCGACCGCGGGTGCGCGGCTCACACTGCCGCATGATGCGGTCGTGGCCCCGGCGATCGATCAGCCAGCGAGCGCGCACGCGGTCCCGCGGGATCAGATCCCGGAGGCCGAGGCGATGTACGACATCGGTCCGCGAACAGCCGAGTCGTATGCCCGGGCGATCGCGACCGCGAAGACCGTCATCTGGAACGGTCCGATGGGGGTGTTCGAATCGCCGCCATTCGATGCCGGGACGATGGCCGTCGCGCGCGCCATGGCCGCGGCGACGGAACATGGGACGACCACGATCGTCGGCGGAGGAGATTCCGCGGCCGCGGTGACGCAGGCGGGTCTCGAATCGCGGATGAGCCACGTCTCCACCGGCGGTGGTGCATCCCTCGAGTTCCTCGAAGGGAAAACGCTGCCAGGCGTCGCCGCTCTGGACGATGCACCGTGATGTCCCCCGGCCACCGTCCGCTGTGAGCCGCGCGTCGTGACGGCATCCAGCCCCTGGTCCCGCCCCGTGCTCGCGGCGAACTGGAAGATGAATCTCGGCCCCGCCGAGGCCCGGGAGTTCATGGCCGCGTACCTGGCGAAACCGCCAGCACGCCATGTCGGGACCATGATCATCTTCCCGCCCGATGTCTCGTTGGTCGTCGCCCGAGAGGCGGCGGCGGCACGTCCCGCCATCCAGTTCGGAGCCCAGAACATCTACTGGGAGGACAAGGGCGCGTTTACGGGCGAGATCTCGGCCCCGCTCGCGCGCGCTGCGGGGGCGACGTGCGTGCTGGTCGGCCACTCGGAGCGCCGCCACGTCTTCGGCGAGACGGATGAGGAGACCGGGCGCAAATGCGAGGCGGCCGTCAGAGCGGGACTCACCCCTGTCCTCTGCGTCGGTGAAACGCTCGGCCAGCGCGAAGCCGGCGAAACCGAAGCGGTCGTGCTCCGTCAGTTGCGCGCGGGGTTCGCCAGACTCACGCGCGAGCAGGTGGCGGGTGCGTTGCTCGCGTACGAGCCTGTCTGGGCGATCGGCACCGGCCGCACCGCGACGCCCGCGGATGCCACCACCACGCACGCCGCGCTGCGCCACGACGTCGGCGTCATAGCCGGCGATCCGAACCACGGGGTCCCGCTTCTGTACGGGGGAAGCGTCAACCCCGGCAATGCCGGCGCGCTTCTCGCGGCGCCGGGCGTGGACGGGCTTCTCGTGGGCGGCGCGAGTCTCGATCCCGCCTCGTGGGCAGCGATCGCTGACTCGGCGCGGCCTTGATCCGCGGTGTCATCACCGGCAAGTTTCATGACGACAGATTTCCCACCACCTGCTGACAATGTTTCAGAAGCTGCTCCTGACTCTGCTGATCGTCGATAGTTTCGTGCTGGCCGCTGCCGTGCTACTGCAAAGCGGAAAAGGCACCGGCATGGCCGCCAGCTTCGGGGGTGTGAGCTCCTCCCCGGACGCATTCATCGGGACGCGGCAGGCCGGCAACCTGCTCACCAAGATCGGCTGGTGGTCGGGCGGCATCTTTCTCGCGATCGCTCTGATGCTGCAGATCGCGTCGGCGCGCGCGCGCGTTCCGAAGTCGGTGCTGGACCAGGCCGTTACGCCGCCGCCTGCCGCACCGGCCACACGCGCCCCGGCGTCGGCAGCGCCCGCGCTTCCATTCCAGGCGGCACCGTCTGCCGCTCCTGGGGCAGCACCGGGTGCGACGGCTCCGGCCGCTCCGTCGACGGCGCCTGCGAAGCCGGCGCCAGCGAAGCCGGCTCCCGCAGGGTCGGCTCCCGCGGGGCAGCCGAAACCCTAGTCGTGCACCACGGCCGGCAGACGACTCGGCAGCACCGCGGCGCCGGTTGCGACCGTCCCGTTCCCACTTCTCATCCCGCGGTCACGTGACGGCGAGCGTGCAGGCGAGCGTGCAATGGTAGACCGCTCGATGGAACCAGGGTTTCTCCTCCTTGAGGACGGAACCCTTTTTCGTGGCCGGATCCGGGCCGGATCAGCGCCCCGGGCGGCCGAGGTCGTATTCACCACCAACATGACCGGCTATCAGGAAGTCTTCACGGATCCGTCGTATCGATGGCCAGATCGTGGTGCTGACCGCGCCGCAGATCGGCAACTACGGCATCAACCAGGAAGACCCTGAATCCGCGCGGCCGCAGGTCGCGGGCGTAGTCGTGCGCGAGTTGTCGGCCTCGCATTCGAATTGGCGCGCTACCGGCTCGCTCGATGCGTGGCTTGGCGAGGCACAAGTACCAATCTTGACCGGCGTTGATACGAGACGTCTCACGCGGCATCTGAGGTCCGATCGGCGTGATGCGTGGGGTGCTGATGCCGGGCACCGAGGCCAACGACAACGCACGGGCCGCGTTGGCTGCGTGCCCCGCGATGGAAGGGCTCGATCTCGCATCCCGCGTCACGACCCGGGAGCCGTACACGTGGGGCAACCCGCGCGCGCCGCGTCACGTGGTCGCGTACGACTACGGCATCAAGCGCAATATCCTGCGACTTCTCGACGATCACGGCTGCCGGGTCACCGTGGTGCCCGCAACCACCCCCGCCGAGGCGGTCCTCGAGCGCCGGCCCGATGGCGTGTTCCTGTCGAATGGCCCGGGCGACCCCGCCGCGGTGGAGTATGCGCCGGCTGTCGTGCGGACGATTGCCCGAGCGGGCATACCCATTTTCGGCATTTGCCTTGGCCACCAATTGATCGGCCTGACATTCGGCGGCCAGACCGGCAAAATGCCGTTCGGCCACCATGGTGGGAATCATCCGGTTCGTGAGTTGGACTCCGGAATCGTCAGCATTACGTCCCAGAACCACGGCTTTGCGGTCCAGGGCACCGCGGACGGGATCCCGGGGGCGCCTGGCCTCGCCGTCACGCACCTCAACCTCAACGACGGCACCGTCGAGGGAGTGCGCCACCGGGAGCTACCGATCTTTGCGGTCCAGTATCACCCGGAGGCCGCCCCCGGACCGCATGATGCCCGCCCGCTCTTCGACGCGTTCCTGGCCAGTATGGGCGCTACGGACCGGGCTGGCGGGCGGGGAAGGGGTGCAATCCCTGAGGCGAGTGAGCCAAGCTCTTGACGCGTAATAAGTAACGTCATAGCTTCGACGACGAGGCGGGGGCCGATCCGGCCCCCCTTTGCACTAAGTCGAGTACCACGCACGCGTCTTTACGCTGGGGTCCACCAATGACCAAAGCCGACCTCGTCGAGCACGTCACGACCCAGATCGCGCGCACTGCGGGGCCCATGATCTCGAAGAAGGATTGTGCCCGCGTAGTGGACTCTTTTTTGGATGCGATCAAGGACGCGCTACGGGAGCAGCGCAATATCGAGGTGCGCGGGTTCGGCACCTTCAAGATCCGCCAGCGCAAGACACGCATGGCGCGCAACCCGCGCACCGGCGCTCCCGTCGAGGTGTCGGCGCGGCCCGTGCCGGTGTTCAAGCCGTCGAAGGAGCTGCGAGCCCTCGTCGCGCGCGTGCCGATCTCGGAGTTGTCCGAGGCCTAGCCGTAGGGCCCGCCCTGAGGGCGTAAACCTATGTGGGGCTCCGATGTACATTTCGGAGTGCCTCCCGCGACCGTCACTGTCCTGCTTTTCGCATCATATGCAGATGCCTTCGGCCGGCCGCGCGTCGAGGTCCCCCTGCCCGCGAAATCCACGGTTGCCGATCTAGTGACGCAACTCCGCGGCGGACACGGCGCCGAGCTGCCGCCACGTCCCCTCGTCGCCGTCAACCAGGAATACGCCGCGTACGATCAGGTCATCGAACCCGGGGACGAGATCGCCCTGATTCCCCCGGTGGCCGGCGGATGACCGCCGCCCCGGCCGATCGGCGGTGTCACGCGGCTCTCGTGGACCAGCGGATCGATCCCACCGCGCTGCTCCGCGCCGTGGCCGATCCGGGTGCCGGCGCTACGGCCCTGTTTCTCGGAACCGTTCGCAACGCGCACGAGGGCCGATCGGTCACGGGAATCGACTACCACGCCTACGCCGCCATGGCGGCCCGCCACCTGGCCGCGATCGTCGCGCGAAGCCGGCCAGCGTTACGGAACGTGCGCGATCTCAGCCGAGCACCGCGTCGGCCATCTGGCACTCGGAGAAATCAGCGTCGCGATTGCCGCGTCGCACGAGCGCCGGGCGCCCGCGTTCGCGGCGGCACGGTACGTGATCGAGGAGATCAAGCGGCGCCTCCCCATCTGGAAGCGTGAGCACTACGCCGACGGGACACGGGAATGGGTCGACCCGGTGCATGACATGCAGACGGCCGTCTCCGCGCACGCGCGGGAGGCCCCATGATGGCTCCAGTGGCTCCGGCCACGGAGGCGCTGCGCGATCAATTCGGGCGCCGGATTGAATATCTCCGGATCTCCGTGACCGATCGCTGCAACTTCCGGTGTGTCTACTGCATGCCGCGGGAGGGACTGCCTTGGCTGCCGAAGGCCGAGATCCTTTCGTATGAGGAGATCGCGGAAGTCGTCCGGCAGTTGGCGCCGCTCGGACTCCGCCGGCTGCGCATCACCGGTGGTGAGCCCACGATCAGGCCCGAGTTGCCTCGGCTGGTGCAGATGCTGCGGGCGATTCCCGGCATCGAAGACATCGCGCTCTCGACCAACGGCGTCCGCCTGCCTGCGGTCGCCGGGCTGCTGAAAGAGGCGGGACTGGATCGGGTCAACATGAGCGCCGACAGCCTGCGGGCTGACCGCATTGTGTGGACCGCGCGGCGCGACCTCAAGTTCGATCCGATCCGATCCGCCCTCGCCGCCGGCGACGCGGGACTGGCGCCGCTCAAGATCAACGTCGTCGTCATGCGCGGCATCAACGACGACGAGATCGAGGATTTCGCGCGGCTGACGCTCGCCCATCCCTGGCACGTCCGGTTCATCGAGTTGATGCCGGTTGGCGAAATGCGCGAGCTGACGTGGGATCATGTGGTCCCCTCCGGCGAGATCGTGGCGCGCATCAGCGCGCTCGGCGAATTGGCACCGTGCGATGGCCCGCCGCGGGGCAATGGCCCGGCGGTGTACTATCGGCTCGCGGGCGCCAGCGGCACTGTGGGAGTGATCTCGCCGCTCACGCACACGTACTGCGCGGCGTGCAATCGCGTGCGCCTGACCGCGGACGGCCATCTGCGAACCTGCCTGTTCGGCGATCACATGGTCGATCTTCGCACCCCGCTGCGCGCGGGCATCCCGCTGGCGCCGTCGTTCCGCGCCGCGCTCGCCGCCAAGCCGCTCGAGCACGATCTGCTGCAGATGCGCGTTGGCGGACTGCGTGCGCTCTCGCAAGTTGGGGGCTGACCGTCTAAACTTCGGCACATGGTCAAGACAATTACCGTCGTCGGTGCCGGCAATGTCGGCGCGACGACCGCACAGCGGATCGCGGAAAAGCATCTCGCACAGCGCGTCGTCATGGTGGACGTCGCCGAAGGAATCCCACAGGGCAAGGCCCTCGACCAACTGCAGTCCGGACCCATCGAGGGATTCGACTCCGACGTCATCGGCACGAACGACTACGCCGACACGGCCGGCTCGGATGTGGTGGTCATCACCGCCGGCATCGCGCGCAAGCCGGGGATGTCGCGCGATGACCTGCTCGCGACCAATGCCGGCATCGTCCGGCAGGTGTCGGAGGAAATCAAGGCGCGTTCGCCCAACGCGATCCTCGTCATCGTGTCGAATCCGCTCGACGTGATGTGCTACGTCGCGAAAAAGGTCACCGGCTTCCCGCGCGAGCGGGTCATCGGCATGGCCGGCGTGCTGGATACGGCGCGCTATCGCGCGTTTCTCGCCGAAGCGCTCGATGTCTCCGTTCGCGACATCCAGGCCATGGTCCTCGGGCGGACACGGCGACACGATGGTGCCGCTCATCTCGTATACGACGGTCAGCGGCATTCCCGTCACGCAGTTGCTGGACAAGGCCAAACTCGACGCGGTGGTGACCCGCACGCGCAACGGCGGCGCCGAGATCGTCAAGCACCTCAAGACCGGTTCGGCGTACTATGCGCCGTCCGCCGCGGCGGTCCAGATGGTCGAAGCGATCGTGCGGGACCAGAAGCGTGTGCTTCCCTGTGCCGCCTGGCTGGAGGGCGAATACGGGATGCGGGATCTCTTCCTCGGCGTGCCGTGCAAGCTCGGGCGGCGCGGCCTGGAGAAGATCTATGAGGTCGAGCTCACGGCGGCCGAGCGTACGGATCTCGGCAAGAGCGCGGACGCCGTCCGCGAGCCGATGGCCGCGATCAAGTTCTAGGGGCGCGTACCACCCAATGTGGTGGCTCAGCCTCTACCGGTCGACGATCGGAAAAAAAGTGATCATGGCAGTCACGGGACTGGTCATGGCCGGTTTCCTCGTGCTGCACATGGCCGGCAACCTGCAGGCGTTCGACGGACCCGCCCGGATCAACGGCTATAGCGCCTTCCTGCACGGAACGGGGGAGCTGCTCTGGGTGGCCCGCGTGGTGTTGCTGGTGGCGGTGGTGCTGCACATCAATGCCGCCATCCAGCTCACACGTATCGCGCGCGCCGCGAGGCCGCAGGACTACGCCGAACGCCGCCCGCAGGTCTCGACCGTCGCGTCGCGCAGCCTCCGCTGGGGCGGCGTCATCCTCGCCGCGTTCATCGTGTTTCACATTCTGCACATGACCACGGGAACCGTGCACCCGTCCTTCGCACCGGGCGATGTATACCACAACCTGGTGGCGGGTTTCCGGGTCTGGCCGGTCGCGGTGTTCTACCTGGTCGCGATGGCGGCACTCGGTCTGCATCTCTATCACGGCGTCTGGAGTTCTGCGCGGACACTCGGGATCGCCCGCCCAGCTCCGCACCCGCTGCACCGCCCGGTGGCCGTCGTCGTCGCAGTCGTCGTCGCCGCGGGGTTCGCGCTCATCCCGATCGCCGTACTGGCGGGTTGGCTGCGGTGACCGGGCAAGCGCGCGCCGTCAACGCCCGCGTTCCGTCGGGACCGCTCGAGACGAAGTGGGAGCGCCACAAGTTCGACATGAAGCTGGTGAGCCCGGCCAACAAGCGGAAATACACGGTCATTGTCGTCGGGACGGGCCTCGCGGGTGCGTCGGCAGCGGCCACACTCAGTGAGCTCGGCTACCGCGTGATCGGCATCACGTATCATGACTCGCCCCGCCGGGCGCACAGCATCGCGGCGCAGGGAGGCATCAACGCCGCCAAGAACTACCCGAACGACGGCGATTCGGTCTTCCGCCTGTTCTACGACACGATCAAAGGCGGCGATTTCCGCTCGCGCGAGGCCAATGTCCACCGGCTCGCGGAAGTCAGCGTCAACATCATCGACCAATGTGTCGCCCAGGGCGTCCCGTTCGCCCGGGAGTACGGCGGCCTCCTCGCGAACCGCTCGTTCGGTGGCGCACAGGTGTCACGCACGTTCTACGCACGGGGCCAGACCGGCCAGCAACTCCTGCTCGGCGCGTATCAGGCCCTCGAACGCCAGATCGGACGTGGCGCCGTGGACATGCATCCGCACACCGAGATGCTGGACCTCCTGGTCGTTGACGGGCGGGCGCGGGGCATCGTCGCGCGCGACCTGATCACCGGGCAGGTGCAGTCGTTCGTGGGCGACGCGGTCGTGCTGGCGACCGGCGGATACGGTAACGTCTTCTACCTCTCGACCAACGCCCGCAACTCGAACGCGACGGCGATCTGGCGGGCGTACAAACGAGGCGCCGCATTCGCGAACCCGTGCTTCACGCAGATTCACCCGACCTGCATTCCGGTCAGCGGGGACTATCAGTCCAAGCTGACCCTGATGAGCGAGTCTCTCCGCAACGACGGCCGGGTGTGGGTTCCCATTCGCGGCGGCGACGCGCGCGCGCCGGGCGATATCCCCGAGGCCGAGCGCGACTACTATCTCGAGCGGAAGTACCCGAGCTTCGGCAACCTCGCTCCTCGTGACATTGCGTCTCGTGCCGCGAAGCAGGTCTGCGATGAGGGGCGCGGTGTCGGACCAACGGGCCTCGGCGTGTACCTCGACTTCCGGGATGCGATCCGGCGCCTCGGCGCGGCGACGATCGCCGATCGCTACGGTAATCTGTTCGAGATGTACCAGCGGATCACCGACGAAGACCCGTACCGCGTGCCCATGCGGATCTATCCCGCCGTGCACTACACGATGGGCGGCCTGTGGGTCGACTACAACCTGATGAGCAACATCCCGGGGCTCCACGTGGTTGGCGAGGCGAACTTCTCGGATCACGGCGCGAACCGGCTCGGGGCCAGCGCGTTGATGCAGGGGCTGGCCGACGGGTATTTCATCCTGCCCTACACGATCGGCGACTATCTCGCGTCGGCTAGGCTGGCGCGCGTCGAGCCCGACGGCCCCGAGGTCCGGGTGATCGAGGCTGAGGTCGCGCAGCGGACGCAGCGCCTGCTCGCCATCAGGGGGCGCCGCACCGTCGACGCGTTCCATCGGCAGCTTGGCCGCATCGTCTGGGAGAAGTGCGGCATGGCACGCAACGACGCGGGGCTGCGCGCAGGCGCTGGCTGAGATTCCGCAGCTCCGGGCCGAGTTCTGGGAGAACGTCGCGGTGCCGGGCACTGGTGAGTCCCTCAATCAGGCCCTGGAAAAGGCCGGACGCGTGGCGGATTTCCTGGAGCTCGCGGAGCTGATGTGCCTCGACGCGCTTCAACGCACCGAGTCGTGCGGCGGCCATTTCAGGGAAGAGAGCCAGACCGCGGACGGCGAAGCGTTGCGCGACGACGAGCATTTCGCCTACGCGGCGGCATGGCAATACGCGGGCGAGGGAAGCGCACCCCTGCTGGCGAAGGAGCCGCTCGCCTTCGAGACGGTGCACCTCAGCCAGCGGAGCTACAAGTGAGCGGCTCGAGGTTTGAGCCGTCTCGTCGCGTTCGCCGCGAGGGCAGGCACTGAATGGATTTCACGCTGCGCGTGTGGCGCCAGGCCGCGCCGGGAGCACCGGGGCGATTCGTCGACTACCCCGCGCCCGACATCAGCCCCGATGCCTCGTTCCTCGAGATGCTGGACGTCGTCAACGAGCGCCTCATCGAACAGGGTCAGGAGCCGATTGCCTTTAGCCACGACTGCCGCGAGGGTATCTGCGGCTCGTGCGCGATGATGATCGACGGCATGGCACACGGGCCCGTGGCCGGGGCGGCGGCGTGCCAGGTGCATATGCGGAGTTTCCAGACCGGCGCCCGGGTGACGATCGAGCCGTGGCGCTCGGTGGCGTTTCCAGTGATCAAGGATCTCGTCACCGACCGGTCGGCGCTCGACCGGATCATCCAGGCGGGCGGATTCATCACCGCGCCGACCGGCGGCGCGCGGGACGCCAACGAGATTCTCGTCCCGAAGGACGCCGCGGACGCCGCAATGGACGCCGCCGCCTGCATTGGATGCGGGGCGTGTGTCGCCGCGTGCCCCAACGGATCGGCCTCCCTGTTCACCGCCGCGAAACTGACACATCTCGGATTGCTGCCGCAGGGCCAGCCCGAGCGCAGCCGCCGGACGCTCGGCATGGTCGCCCAGATGGACCGCGAGCACTTCGGACACTGCACGCTGTTCGGGGAATGCCAGGACGCGTGTCCGAAGCAGATCAGTATCGACGTGATCGCTCGGATGAATCGCGATTATCTCCAGGCGGTCATCACCGCCCGTCCGGAACGCCGTTCCGGCAATGCCGGGTAGCGGCCATCCCGGCCCCGCGCTCGCGGTGGCTGGGCGGCGACAAAGTCAGGTCAAAGCCTCGGGAGCGTGACGCCCTGCTGCCCCTGGTATTTCCCCTTCTTGTCCTTGTACGAAACCTCGGGCATCTCGTCGCCCTTGAAGAACAAGACCTGCGCGATGCCTTCGTTGGCGTAGACGCGCGCGGGGAGCGGTGTCGTGTTGGAGATCTCCAGCGTCACGAACCCTTCCCACTCGGGCTCGAACGGGGTGACGTTGACGATAAGGCCGCACCGGGCATACGTGGATTTTCCCACGCAGATCGTCATCACGTCGCGGGGAATCCGGAAATACTCGACCGACCGGGCCAGTGCGAAGGAGTTGGGTGGTACCACGCACACCGGACCCTCCCACTCGACGAAGGACTTCCGGTCGAAGTTCTTGGGATCGACGATCGAATTCAGCACGTTGGTGAAGATCCGGAACTCCGACGCGACGCGCATGTCGTATCCGTACGAGCTCACGCCGTAGGAAATGACTCCCTCACGGACCTGCCGGCCCTCGAACGGCTCGATCATGCGGTGCTCGGCCGCCATGCGCGTGATCCATCGGTCTGCTTGGATTCCCATGGGCGGCCAATGTAACCGGACCGCGGCACTTCGCGCCACCGAGTCTCGCGAGCGATGGCAGCAGGCGCCGCGTACCTTACCGGATGCGCTATGACCGGCGGTATCATGCCGCGGCGTCCACGACGAGTTACGTCTTTGGCCAGCTCATCCCGTATATCGGGAACAAGCGCAAGCTCCTCGACCTCATTGCCCAGGCGCTGGCGCAGACCGGGTCCGACCCGCGGCGTGCCCGATTCCTGGATGCCATGGCTGGCAGCGGCGTCGTGTCGCGTTGGGCTAAGCAGGCGGGCTTCGAAGTCGTCTCGAACGATTGGGAGCCGTACACGGCGGCCATCAATGGCTGCTACATCGCCTGCAACACGCCTCCCATCTTCGCGCGGCGGCCGTACGACGAGGTGATCGCCGAGCTCAATGCGCTGGCTCCGGGGGATGGTTGGGTGACGCGGCACCTCTGTCCCCGCGACGACGCCAATCCCGACCTGGAGCACGAGCGCATGTTCTACATGCGGAAGAACGGCCGGCGGATCGACGCCATCCGGTCCCGTATCGCCGAGTGGGACGCCGCGGGCGGGCTGACCGAGGCCCAGCGCTGCGGACTGCTCGCGCCGCTGCTCTATCAGGCGTGCTACACAAGCAACACCTCGGGCGTGTTCAAGGGGTTCCATCGTGGCTGGGGAGGCCAGACCGGCACGGCGCTCTCTCGTATCGCCTCCGACCTGCGGCTCTCACCGGCGGTGTTCTTCGACAACGGCCGCCGCAACCAGGTCTTCCAGGCGGATGCGGCCGATCTCGCGGCATCACCTCGGGAGCTTGGTGCCATCGATATCGTGTATCTCGACCCACCGTACAATCAGCACCCGTACGGATCGAACTATCACGTGCTCAATTCGGTCACCCTGTGGGATCACCCCGCCCTCGAGCCCACGATCACACGGCGCGGGGACAAATCGGCGATCCGGCATGACTGGCGAGCTCGCCGGAGTCCCTATAACCGCTCGGCCGAGGCACTGGCGGCGCATGAGCGCCTCCTGGCGGCGTTCGAATGTCCCATGGATCGCGACCAGCTACAGCACCGATGGCAACATCGACCTGCTGGCACTGCTGCGCGCGACGGTCGAGCGGGGCGACACGAGCGTGTTTCTCCGAACGTACAAGCGCTACCGCGTCAGCTCGCAGCGGCTCTCCACGCGACCGGTCAACGTGGAGTTCGTGCTGCTGACCCGCACGGCAGGTCGCCGGCGCCTCAGTCCCGAAGCGCTGGCGGCCCGGATACGTGCCGCCGAGCGAGCGGCACTGGCGGCACACGCGAAAGCACATCCCAAGCCGGACGCCACGGCGGAGGCCAGTGCGAACGGCACGGCGCCTCGAGCCGGGTCACGCGTGCTGCAGGGGGCGTGAATCGGCATAAAATCGCCCGCGCTGTCACGAGTGGTCTGTGGGCCTTTCCTGTTGGCCCGTCGTCAGTTGAATTCGATTTGCCCGCTCGGTAAGTTGACTCGGCTGAGCTAGTGAATTTTTTCACGAACTCTGGAGTTACCCCCGCCTCATGGCGAGCTCATACGTTCCGGTGCTGTTGTTGATCGCGTTCGTGGTCGCAAACGCGGCGTTGATCATCGGCCTGTCGCACCTGACCGTTCGCCTGCGCCCCACGCCCGAAAAGCAGACGCCCTACGAGTCCGGCATTCCGCCGCTCGGTGATGCCCGCGAGCGCTTTTCGGTCAAGTTCTACATGGTCGCGATGCTGTTCATCGTCTTCGACATCGAGACCGTGTTCATGATTCCGTGGGGAGTCGGCTACCGGCAGCTGTCCTGCGGCGTGCCGCTGGCTGGCGGGGCCTGTCCAGTTGGACACCTGGTCTGGTTCGGCCTCGGTGAGATGCTCGTATTCATGGCGATCCTGCTGGCTGGGTTCGTCTACGTCTGGAAGAAGGGGGCACTGCAATGGGACTGACCACACGGCCGGCCGGTACCGCCGGAAAGGTGGTGTCCTACGAGCCACAGTCGAGCGAAGGCTGGGTCGCCACAAAACTCGATTTCCTCGTGAATTGGGGACGAGCTAACTCCCTGTGGCCGATGCCGTTCGGCACGGCCTGCTGCGCGATCGAATTCATGGCCACGGCGGCCAGCAAGTTCGACCTCGCGCGATTCGGCATGGAGCGGATGAGCTTCTCCCCGCGCCAGGCCGACGTGCTGATCTGCGCGGGGCGCGTGCCCTTCAAGCTGGCTCCGATCATCCGGCGGATCTGGCAGCAAATGCCGCAGCCCAAGTGGTGCATCTCGATGGGGGCCTGCGCTTCGTCGGGGGGCATGTTCGACAACTACGCGGTCGTCCAGGGAATCGACACGATCATCCCGGTCGACGTCTACGTGCCGGGGTGCCCGCCGCGTCCCGAAGGGCTCATCTACGGCATCCGCATGCTGCAGGAGAAGGTCATGCGCGAGCGCATGTCGGACACCGACCGCCTGCGCCGCGAGATGGATCCCGACCCCTCGAGCCGCCTGTTCATCCCGCCGCCAGCGATCGACGAACTTTCCGAGCCGTTCGGTAACTCGGTCAACCAGACTCGGTCCGGGCTGTGAGTACCGGGCTGGAGCCGGCGTCGGAGACGCCGGCCCGCATCGTGTATCCGGGGAGCGCTGACCCGGCCGCGCCGCGTCCGGTGACGCCCACGGGCGTCCCGCACCGCGGGGGCCCTGAGAACCCGAGCGCCGCCGCCCTGCTCGCGCAGTTCCCGGACGCCGTCCGCCGCGTCCACGTCGTGTGGGGCGAGACCACCGTGGTCGTCGCGGGGGAACGGGTGCTCGAGATCGTGCAATGGCTCCATGACGAGCCGCTCCACCTCTACACATATCTCTCGGACGTTACCGCGGTGGAGTTCCGCGATCCCGAAGAGCCGCTGGCCGTCGTCTGGCATCTCCGGTCGCTCGCCTATCGCCGGTTCCTTCGGCTCAAAGCCGAAATCCCGCCGGGCGCGCCACTCGAGGCCGACAGTGTGTGGTCCGTGTACAAAGGCGCCGATTGGCTCGAGCGCGAGTGTTACGACATGTTCGGCATTCGGTTCCGCGGACATCCCGACCTGCGGCGCATTCTCATGTGGGAGCAGTATCGCGAAGGCTTCCCCCTGAGAAAGGATTTTCCGCTGCGCGGACGATTCAGCCGGGCAGAGCAGCTCCGCCAGGCGCTCGCCGCCAATCCGGAGGCCCGGTACTCGATGGAGGAGCTGTCGATCGCCGACGCCTTCGAGGATTTGCCACCGTCGATGCGCGCCCGCCTGCAGGGCGGCGAGCAGACGGGGGAGTAGGCAGCCATGAGTAACACGCGCACGATCGATGTCGCCCTCTCGACGAGTGGGCTGGATGCGGAAGGCCGTCCTGTGCGAGTGCCCTTGGCCGTGGACAGCGCCGGTAATCCGGTTGCCGTCACGCCGCCGCAGGCGCTCGAGCCGGATCTCGAGGGCGAGCACATGCTCATCAACATCGGCCCGCAGCATCCGGCGACACACGGCGTGCTGCGTCTCGTCCTCGAGCTCGACGGCGAGACGGTGGTCCGCTGCATCCCGCACGTCGGGTATCTGCACTGCGGGTTCGAAAAGATCGGCGAGTACCGCCAGTACAACCAGATCATCCCGTGGACCGATCGCGAGGACTATCTCAACTCCATCGGCAACAATGTGGCCTTCGCGCTGGGCGCGGAGCGCCTGTTCGGCATCGACATCACGCCGCGATGCACGGTCCTCCGGGTCATCGCCGCCGAATTGTCGCGGATCATCTCGCACCTGGTGTGGCTCGGGACGACGTGCATCGACATCGGCGCGTTCACGCCATTCCTCTGGGCGTTCCAGGAGCGCGAGAACGTCTACCGGCTGCTCGAGAATTGGGTCGGTGCCCGCCTCACGACGTCGGCCACGCGTGTGGGCGGCATGGCCGCCGACATCCCCGACGGCTGGATGGACCAGCTCCGCGGTTTCCTGAGCGAGTTCCCGCGGACGATCGATGAGATCGACCGGATGCTCACGCGTAACGCCATCTGGGTCGGGCGGACAATTGGACTCGGCGCCATGTCGGCCGAGGAGGCCGAGAATTACGGATTGTCCGGCCCGATGTTGCGGGCATCCGGCGTGGCGTACGATGTCCGCAAGGATTTCCCGTATCTGGACTACGAGACGTACGATTTCGACGTGCCGGTCGGCACCCGTGGCGACGTCTACGACCGCTTCCTCGTACGCATGGAAGAGCTCCGGCAGTCGATCCGCATTCTCGAGCAGGCGGTGGTGCGTCTGCCGGACGGACCGGTCAACATCGACGACCCTCGCGTGATTCTTCCGCCGAAATCGAAGGCGATGAACGAGATGGAGTCGATGATCCATCATTTCAAGCAGGTGATGGAAGGCCCGCGTCCACCCATCGGTGAAGCGTACGTCGCGGTCGAGAGCCCGAAGGGCGAGAAGGGCTACTACATGGTGTCTGACGGAACCGCGAAGCCCGTGCGGTGGCGCATCCGGCCGCCGTCGTTCGTCAACCTGTCCGCGATTCCGAAACTCGTCGAGGGCCATCTCCTCTCGGACGTCATCGCCATCAACGCCAGCATCGACATTGTGATGGGAGAGATCGACCGGTGAGTGCGCCCCCAGGAGGGCCCCCGGCCGGGCCGCGGCTCACGGCGCTCGATCGCGCGCCGCGCGCGGATGCGCACGAGCGGGACGAGACCTACCAGCCGGTCTTCGTGAATGCGCGCCGCAAGGAGCTCGACGAACTGCTGACCCGCTATCCGACCAAGATGGCGGCGCTGCTGCCCGCGCTCTGGATCGTACAGGAGGAGCGCGGCTGGGTGAGTGAGCCGGCGATGGCGGAGGTGGCCGCCGTGCTGGGCCTCACCCCCGCGTACGTCAAAGGCGTCGTGACGTTCTACACAATGTATCACCAGCATCCAGTCGGGAAATACTTCGTGCAGGTGTGCACGACATCGCCGTGCAATGTTTGTGGTGCCGAGGATGTCGCGCGCGCGTTCCTCAAACAGACCGGCGCCAGCGATCTCGGTGCGACCTCGCCGGACGGGCGGTTCACGGTGATCGAGGTGGAGTGTCTGGGGGCGTGCGGCTTCGCCACCCCCGTGATGATCAACGACGAATTTCTGGAGTCCGTCTCCGCCGATCGGGTGCCGTCCATCGTCGGGGCGCTGAAATGATGCTCGGGACGAGGCGCTGACACCGTAATGGGATTTCCGCAGAAGTCGCATCCCCGGGAGACGACGGTGCTGTCGAAGCACTTCGGGGACCCGGACGCCCGCACATTGGCCGGGTGGCGCAACCGGGGAGGGTACCGGGCGCTCGAGCAGACGCTGGCGATGGAGCCGGCGGCCGTCGTGCAGGCCGTGAAGGACTCCGGTTTGCGCGGCCGCGGCGGCGCCGGCTTTCCGACCGGCGTCAAATGGTCGTTCATGAAACCGGGCGACGGCAAGCCGCACTATCTGTGCTGCAACGCCGACGAGTCCGAGCCGGGCACGTTCAAGGATCGCGAGATCATGCGGTGGACACCGCACGCGCTGGTCGAGGGTTGCGCGATCGGAGCCTACGCGATCGGCGCCGAGACGGCGTACATCTACATCCGGGGTGAGTTCACGGAACCGCTCGAGCGCATGACGGCGGCGGTGCGCGAAGCCTACGCCGAGGGTATCCTCGGCAAGAACGCGCTCGGCTCCGGCAAGCGGATCGACGTGTACGTCCACAAGGGCGCGGGTGCGTATATCTGTGGTGAAGAGACGGCCCTCATGAACTCCCTCGAGGGACGCCGGGGCAATCCCCGCATCAAGCCCCCGTTCCCCGCGGCGGCTGGATTGTTCGGCCAGCCGACGACGATCAACAACGTCGAGACGCTCGTCGCGGTGCCGCACATCATCAACAATGGCGCCGAGTGGTACAAGGCGATGTGCCTGGGCAACGCGAAGAGCACCGGGACCAAGTTGTATTCCGTGTGCGGCAACGTCCGCCGCCCCGGCAACTACGAAGTCGTCATGGGATTTCCGTTCAAGGAGTTCCTGTACGACCTCTGTGGCGGGCCGCCCGCGGGCCGGCGGTTCAAGGCGATCATCCCCGGCGGATCCTCTGTCCCGATCCAGACGATCGCGGAAGCGGAAGCGACTGTCATGGACTACGAGGGCTTCGTCGCCGGCGGCACGATGCTGGGATCCGGCGGCGTGATCTGCATCGACGACGCGCAGTGCATGGTCAAGCAGATCGCGCGGCTGGCGCGGTTCTACGCACACGAGAGCTGTGCCCAGTGCACGCAGTGCCGGGAGGGGACGGCGTGGACCACCAAGATCATGGAGCGCATCGAAGCCGGCCAGGGCACCACCGCCGACCTCGACACGCTGCTCGAAATCGCGGACAACATGACTGCCAAGACCATCTGCGTGCTCAGCGACTCGTGCGCGGTGCCCGTCGTCTCCGGGATTCAGAAGTTCCGCGACGAATTCGAGGCGCATATCGCGCAGCACCGGTGTCCGTTCCAGCCCGCGACGACCGCGGCGGTGGCCGCATGATAGCGATGTCCGCGCAGGCGGTCCGATGACCGAGCGGAAGATGATTTCGGTCACGATCGAGGGGCGCGCTGTACAGGTCCCCGAAGGGACGTCGATGCTGGAAGCGGCGAAGGTCGCTGGCGTACTGATCCCGCACTACTGCTATCACCCGGGGCTCCCGGTGGCCGGTGTGTGCCGGATGTGCCTCGTGGAGGTCGAGAAATCGCCGAAGCTCGCGCCCGCGTGCGCCACGTCGGTCGCGGAAGGCCAGGTCATCCACGTGCACTCTGATCCGGCTCGCGAGGCACGGCAAGGCGTCCTCGAGATGCTGCTGATCAACCATCCGCTCGATTGCCCGATCTGCGACCAGTCCGGGGAATGCGAGCTGCAGGACTACACGTTCGCCGAAGGACGGAAGGATTCGCGCTACCTGGAGGCGAAGCGGTTCAATCCGGTGGAGGATTTCGGCGGCGACGTCCTGTACGTACCGAACCGGTGCATCCTCTGCACGCGTTGCGTGCGGTTCATGGAGGATGTCGCCCACGACCCCGTGCTCAATGTCAGCGAGCGCGGCGACCGCGCGGTCATCGGGAAGTTCGAAGGCCAGGACCTCACCCACCCGTGGGCCGGCAATGTCGTGGACCTCTGCCCGGTCGGCGCGCTCCTGTCCAAGGACTTCCTCAACAAGGCCCGCTCGTGGGACCTCGACCGCGCGGCCTCGATCTGCCCGAACTGCACGCAGGGCTGCAACACCGCGCTCGAGAGCCGCGACAACGTCGTGGTCCGGATGCGTCCCCGGCCCAACGACGACGTCAACAAATACTTCCTCTGCGACGAGGGCCGGCTGAACTACCGGTGGCTCAATCGCCGCGACCGGGTCGAGTTCCCGCACGTCCGGCAGCGGTGATGCGCTCGCGCCGAGCGACTGGGATGTGGCGGTGGAGGCCGCGGCGGCGGCCCTTCGCGGACGCCGGGTGCACGTGGTCGCGTCGCCGTCGCTCTCCAACGAAGTGCTCTTCCAGTTGTCGCAGGTGATCGGCCGCCTCGGTGGGACCGGTGTGTTTCGCGTCCGGCAGGGACCGGAGGCTCCGCTCGACGGCGTGCCCGGCCTGTCGCTGCGTGCCGACCGCGCCGCAAACGTCCGAGGCGCCGAACTCCTTGGCTTCCGGCGGACGGAAACGCCGCTCGCGGGGTTGGCCGGAGGGGATGCGCTGCTCGTCGCCGACGAAGAACTCGCGGGTGCCGACGCGGCCTCCCTGGCCACCGCGGCATCTGTCGCGGGCGCCGTCGTCGTGATCGGGACGACGCTGCCGTCGTGGGCCAGCGGCGCAGCGGTCGATGCTGCCGATCGCCAACATGGCGGAGGAAGAGGGCACGTTCACCAACGTCGAGGGGCGCGTGCAGCGCTATCTGCAGGCCAAGGCCGCACCGGGATTGGCGCGGCCGGGTTTCGCCGCCGTGGGCGACCTGCTCACGGCGCTGGGCGACCCGACCGTCAATTTCCGCCCTGGCGATGTGTTCCGCGCGCTCGCGGCCGCCCACGCGCCGTTCGGCGGCATGACGTACGAGAGCCTGGGACTGCGAGGCGCGACGGTGCCCGCGCCGGCGCAGGCGGCGGCGATGGCGGCCACGACGTGATCGCGGCCATGATGCTGCCGGCGTCGCTGCCGCCAATGTTGCAGCGGATCGTCGATCCGCAGGCGCCCCCGGACGACATCGGGTTCTTCGGACCGATCAGCGTCCCGCTGGTCTATACGATCGTGAAGTTGCTGATCGTGTTCACGGTGTACATGGTCGGCGTCGCCCTGCTCACCCTCGCGGAGCGGAAGATCTCGGCGTGGATCCAGGACCGGCTTGGGCCGAACCGCGTGATCAAGGGGTGGGGCCAGCCGCTCGCGGATGGCGTCAAGAATTTCATGAAGGAAGAGACGCTGCCCGATGCGGTCAACAAACCGCTCTTCCTCCTCGCGCCTGCGCTGGCGTTCATCCCCGCGCTGAGCGTGTGGGCCGTCATACCGTTCGCCGCACCGCTGCCGCTCCCATGGGGACGCATGGACATGGTGCTGGCCGACCTGCCGATCGGATACCTGTACATCCTCGCGCTCGCATCGCTCGGTGTATTCGGCGTCGTCCTCGCCGGGTGGGCATCGAACAACAAGTACGCGCTCCTGGGCGGTCTCCGCTCCAGTGCGCAGATGGTCTCCTACGAGATCGCGATGGGCATGTCGACCATTCCCATCCTGCTGCTGGCCGGCGATGTCTCGCTCGGGACGATCGTGCGCCAGCAGGAGCAGAATGGCTGGTACGTGCTCACCCTGACCGTGGCGTGTTTCATCTTCCTCGTCTCGGCGTTCGCGGAGACGAACCGGCTGCCGTTCGATCTGCCGGAGGCCGAGTCGGAGCTGATCGCGGGTTATCACACCGAGTACAGCGCGATGAAGTTCTCACTCTTCTTCATCGCGGAATACGCCAACATGGTCACCGCCAGCGCACTCATGGCGACCCTGTTCTTCGGCGGGTGGACCGTGCCGTTCTGGCACGGCGTCAACAACGCCCCGTGGGCATGGTGGAAGACGGCGATCACGCTGGGTGCCTTCCTCTTCAAGCTCCTGTTCTTCCTGTTCTTCTACATGTGGATCCGGTGGACGCTGCCCCGGTTCCGGTACGACCAGCTGATGTCGCTTGGGTGGAAGATCCTGCTGCCGCTGTCGCTCGGTTACGTCGTCGTGATCGCCGGCGCGACGCTGGGGCTCGACGCCCTCGGTGTGCCGCGCACGCCGTGGCACGGGTGGCCGGTCTACAGCCTGTGTCTCCTCGCGCTCAACATCGTGCTCGTCGGCCTCCTGTTCGTGGTCGCCGATCGCGGTCGCCTCATCAGTCCCGCGAGTGCCCGGGTGCGGGCCGTGGAGCTGGAACGCCTGCGCGCGGTACGGCAGCGGTCTGCCCTGGCCCATCAGGCAACATCGGGCGCGCGGGATTGATGCCGCCGCTCCAGCGTTTCCCATTCGTGAAGTCGAGGATCTGATGCCGATCGGTGTCAAAGTGCTGGCGCGCCCCATCGATGAAGTGAGCTATGTGCGCGCGACAATGAAGGGAATGGCGCTCACCTTCAAGCACATGATCAACCCGCACAAGGTGACGGTGCAGTATCCGGAGCACCGGGACCCGCTGTCTCCGCGCTGGCGCGGGACGCATCGCATGCTGACGACTGAGGACGGCACGGCCAAGTGCGTCGCGTGCGGCCTGTGCCCCGCCGTCTGCCCGGCCAACTGCATCAAGCTGGTCCCCGGCGAGGACGAGAATGGGAACCGGTACCCCCTGGTCTTCGAGATCGACGAGTTCCGTTGCATCTTCTGCGGGTATTGCCAGGAGGTGTGTCCCGAGGAGGCGATCCACGTCGGACGCCACTACGAGAACGCCGAATACAGCCGCGACGGATTCGTGTACGATCTCGAGCGGCTGACCGCGCAGACGCATCCGGTGTGCGAGATGTGGGATCCCGCCGACCCCAAGGGCGAGTAATGTACGACTCGCCTCGCGTGCCGGCCCGGATCGTGATGCGCGCACGGATGCGCGCGCGGGCGCGCTGCCCATGACACTGTTCTATCACTTCTGCTTCTATCTCTTCGGGCTCGTGGCGGTGGCCTCGGCGTGCGTGTTCGTGACCCGAAAGAGCCCGGTCGCCGCCGCACTCTGGCTCGTGAACGTGCTGTTCTGCATCGCCGCGTTGTTCGTGCTTCTGGATGCCCAGTTCATCGGCGCGATCCAGGTCCTGGTGTATGCCGGCGCGATCATGGTCGTGTTTCTCTTCGTGATCATGTTGCTCAACCTGGGCGAGCCGGCCCGGATCGCGGATGCGCGGAGCACGCTGTGGTACATCGCGGCGGGCGGCCTCGCCATCGTGGTGCTCGCGGCGATGATGGTGCGCCTGCCGCATCCGGTGCCCGCGGAGACGTTCAGGATCGCGGCCGACTCGCTCGTGACCGAGGCGCGGGCAACGGGTGCGGTGGCTCCGGTGGCTGTGCCGCTCTTCACGGAGTACCTGCTGGCGTTCGAGGTGACCAGCGTCCTCCTGCTCGCCGCGGTCGTCGGGGCGGTCGTCCTGGGCCGTAAGCGGAACGAGAGCGATGCGGGGACGGATGCCAGGACGGCACCCCGGCGAGGGCCAGCCGGCCTCGGAGGAGCCCATGCTCGGTGACGCGCTCTTCTTCTCGGCGGTCCTGTTCGCCATCGGCGTCGTCGGCGTGCTCACGCGCCGCAACGCGATCATCATATTCATGGCCGTCGAGCTCATGCTCAACGCGGTCAACCTCACGTTCGTGGCGTTCGCGCAGATCTACGGGTACGCGGGACAGGTCTTCGTGGTGTTCGTCATGACCGTCGCCGCCGCTGAAGCCGCGGTCGGCCTGGCGATCATCATCTCGATCTTCCGGCACCGGCAGACGGTCAATCTCACCGACATCAATCTCCTGAAAGGCTGATGATCTTCCAGACCGCGGCGGCAGTCGCCGGCGGCGCTGCGCCGCACCCATTGAGCGGCACGGCCGCCGACTGGGTGTGGGCCCTGCCGCTCCTGCCGCTGCTCGGCTTCGTCCTCAACGGGGCGCTGGCGATCGCCGGGTCGGCCAAGGTGGGCCCGGCCGATCCATCGGCCGGCGGCCACGACGGCACGCGGCACGACGCGGCGCACGGCGCCTCCCCGGGGGACGGCGAGGCGGACGACGGGCACGGCGACGCCGCGCATGCGGCGCCGCACCGGCATCCCTACGCCGGCCTCGTCGAGTGTGATCGGCCCGCTCGTGCTCATCGCGGCCTTCGCCCTGGCGTGCATGATCTGTGCGGCCATGGTGGCCGCGCCGCCCGCCACACGCCTTCATCCAGCGGTACTTCTCGTGGATGCCGGTCGGCGATCTCTCGATCGATGCCGCGTTTCAGCTCGACCAGTTGTCGATGGTGATCGTGCTCGTGATCACGGGCGTCGGCGCCCTGATTCACATCTTCAGCGTCGGCTACATGCGCGAAGACCCGGGCTACCCGCGGTACTTCGCGTATCTCAATCTGTTCGTGTTCTTCATGCTGGTGCTGGTCCTGGGCGCCAACCTGCCCGTCACGTTCGTCGGGTGGGAGGGGGTCGGACTGTGCTCCTATCTGCTGATCGGATTCTGGTTCTCCGATCGCGCCAACGCCGACGCGGGGAAGAAGGCGTTCATCGCCAATCGCGTCGGGGATTTCGGATTCATGATCGCGATGTTCCTGCTGTTCGCGAACATCGGCACGCTGCAGTACACGGAGATCGCGGCCGCGGCGCCCGGGGCGCTGCCGGCCGGCGGCGCGCTCGTCACCACGGTGTGCCTCTTTCTGCTCCTGGGATGCACCGGCAAGAGCGCGCAGATCCCCCTCTACGTCTGGCTCCCCGACGCCATGGCGGGCCCGACGCCGGTCTCCGCGCTGATCCACGCCGCGACCATGGTCACCGCCGGCGTCTACCTCGTCGTGCGGACGTCAATGCTGTTCTCGATCGCGCCCGCCGCGAGTCTCACGGTCTGCGTGATCGGTGCGGTCACCGCACTGTTCGCGGCGACGATCGGGCTCAAGCAGTGGGACATCAAGAAGGTGCTGGCCTACTCGACCATCTCCCAGCTCGGCTTCATGTTCGTGGCGGTCGGCGCGGGTGCCTACGTCGCGGGGATCTTCCACCTCGTGACCCACGCCTTCTTCAAGGCGCTGCTCTTCCTCGGTGCGGGCTCGGTGATCTACGCGATGCACGCGGCGTATCACGAGACGCATTCGCACGAGGATGCGCAGGACATGCGCAACATGGGCGGACTGCGCACCGCCATGCCGGTCACGTGCATCCTCATGTGGATCGCGACCCTCGCCATCGCGGGTGTGCCGTTGTTCGCCGGGTTCTTCTCCAAGGACGAGATCCTCGGTACCGTATTCGCCGCGCGCGCAGGGCTCGTCGCTCAGCGACGCGAGCTGGCTCGGGATCCCGGGCGGCGTGCTCCTGTACGGCGTCTACGGCATCTGTCTCGTGGCGGCGTTCCTCACTGCCGTCTACATGACGCGGCTCATGCTGTACACGTTCCACGGGCCGAGCCGGACCGGCGACGCCGAGCGCGCGCATCTCCACGACGCGCCGGCGGTGATGACGCTGCCACTGGTCGTGCTCGGCGTCCTTAGCGCGGTTGGCGGATTCCTCAACGACCCGTCGTTCCTGCCGATCGCACCCACCGACATGTTGGGCCGCTGGCTCGAGCCTGTCGTCGGCGTTGCGACCCAGCAGATCACCCGCGGTGGCGCGTCCGAGGCTGATCCGCGCCAGAGCGCGATGCTCGCCACGGTCGCCTCAGTGGTGGCGCTCGCCGGCATCCTCGTCGCGGTCCTTCGCCTCAAGCCCGCGGCGCTGCGCCCCGCGCGCGACCCGCAGCCCGTTGAGAGCAAGGTCGAGTCGCTGCTCTCGCACAAATACTACGTCGATGAGGTCTATGATCGCGCGATCATCACGCCGACCGTCGTGTTGTCCCGCAACGTTCTGTGGCGCGGCGTGGACGGTCTCATCGATGGTCTCGTCAACCTGACCGCCCTCATCTCGCGGTGGCTCGGAGACTCCGGCTCGGCGGTGCAGACCGGCGAGACCGGAACGTACGCCTGGGCCCTCGTGATCGGCGTCGTGATCGTGCTCGGCACCGTCGCACTCCGGACGTGACCGATGCGTGAACTCTTGCTGTCCGTCGGGTACGACCACTGGATCCTGACGGCGTTGCTGGCCGTGCCGGTGCTTGGCGCGCTGGTGGTGTGGATCGGAGCATCGGCCCTGGAGCGGGCTGGGACCATCGACGCGTCGGGGACGAATACCGGGACCGCCGCCGCCGCCCGATTCGCGCGGTGGGTTGCTCTCCTGGCGTTCGTCGCCGAGTTCGTCCTGTCGGCCGGACTCTGGTGGAGCGTTCGATCCGTCGATGCGATGGCTGGCAGTCGCTGGTCTCGGTCCCGTGGATCACGACCTGGCGGGTCAACTTCACGCTCGGCGTCGACGGTATCGCGGTCGTCCTGATCCTCCTCACCACGCTGCTCATGCCCCTGACCGTGATGGGGAGCTGGACCAGCGTGCGCGAGAAGGTGCCCGACGTTCTACGCGCTCATGCTCATCCTCACGACGGGCATGATCGGCGTGTTCGTGGCGCTCGATCTGTTCCTGTTCTACGTGATGTGGGAGCTGATGCTCGTGCCGATGTACTTCATCATCGGCATCTGGGGCGGCGAGCGGCGGATCTACGCCAGCATCAAGTTCTTCATCTACACGATGGTCGGATCCCTCCTGATGCTGGTGGCGATCCTGTACGTCGGCTTCCACGTCGGCGGGATCGCGGCAGGGCAGGTTCCCGATTTCAGCTATCCGGATCTGCTGGCGCGCCTGCGCGTGACGCCGATCGCGGCCCGCTGGCTCTTCGGCGCGTTCTTCCTGGCGTTTGCGATCAAGGTGCCGATGTTCCCGTTCCACACGTGGCTCCCCGATGCCCACGTCGAGGCCCCGACGGCGGGCTCGGTCATCCTGGCCGGGATCATGTTGAAGATGGGAACGTTCGGGTTCCTGCGATTCGCCGCACCCCTCTTTCCGTCGGCGGCACTCGACCCGGCGATCCGCGCGATCATCCTGGGCCTGGCGGTCACGGGCGTGCTGTACGGTGCACTCGTCGCGCTCGTACAGCCGGATTTCAAGAAGCTCGTGGCCTATTCGTCGGTGAGCCATCTGGGCTTCGTCATGCTGGGCATCTTCGCCTTCACACAGCAGAGCGTGCAGGGCGCCATCCTCGTCATGTTGAACCATGGCATCTCGACCGGCGCGCTGTTCCTCCTCATCGGCATGATCTACGAGCGCACGCACACCCGGCAGATCAGCGACTACGGCGGGATCGCGCGCGTCGTGCCGATCTTCTCGACGTTGCTCACATTGGTCGCGCTGTCGAGCATCGGATTGCCCGGGACGAACGGATTCGTCGGCGAGTTCCTGGTGCTGATCGGATCGTTCCGGACCGTCCCGTACCACGCGATGCTGGCGACGCTCGGCGTGATCTTCGCCGCGGCGTATCTGCTCTGGGCCATCCAACGCATCCTGTTCAATAGCCTCGACAAGCCCCGCAACGCCGCGCTCACAGACCTCAACTGGCGTGAGCTCGCACTGATGGCCCCGCTGGTGGTGTGTATCATCTGGCTCGGAGTCTACCCGGCGCCGATTCTCCGCCGGACGGACCGGGCGGCGGCGGCGTTCGTGCAAGAGGTCGAGCACGGGGGTGGCACGGGCCGCCCGTCGAACCGGGTCGCCTACGCCCCGGGGGCGCGGCCATGACCGGCGGCATCGTTCACCACGCACTCGGCCTGGCGGCGAGCCAGGCGGTGCCGATGCCGGGGAGCCCGGCCGCGGTCGCGCCGGCATTGGATCTGCATATCCCGTCGCACCTCACGCTGGCTCTCGGTCCGGACATCGTGTTGTTCGTCGGCACCATGGTCCTGATGCTCTGGGCCGCGTGGCGGCCGGACAGCGGCGAGCATCAGAGGAACGTCGGCCGGGCGGCCCTCGCGCTGGTCTTCGTGACGATGGCCGCCGTCGTGGGCTACGATCTGGCGCACGTCACGGCCGGTCCCGGCGTCATTGCCGTCGATGCGTTCCGGTGGGCCTCGGATCTCATCTTTCTGGCCGCGTCCGCGGGTACGATCGCCCTGAGTATCGACTACAATGCCCGCGAAGGAATATTCGCGGCCGAATCGCACGTGATGGTCCTGTTCGCGACGTCCGGGATGATGCTGCTCGCCGCGGGCCGCGACCTCATGATCATCTTCCTCGGCATCGAGCTGATGTCGGTGGCGGTGTACATCCTCGCCGGATTCAACCGGCGCAGCGCGCGGTCAGCCGAAGGCGCGCTCAAGTACTTCCTGCTCGGGGCGTTCTCGACCGGGTTTCTGCTCTACGGCATCGCCCTGATCTACGGGGCCACCGGCTCCACGAACCTGTCCGTGATCGGGGACCGCATTCACCTGTATTCCCTGGCCGGGACCCCCCTCGTCACGGTGGGTGTGGCGCTTATCCTCGTCGGGTTCGCGTTCAAGGTGGCGGCCGTGCCGTTTCACATGTGGGCACCCGACGTCTACGAAGGCGCCCCGACGCCGATCACCGGGTTCATGGCAGCCGCCGTCAAGGCGGCGGCATTCGCCGCGTTCCTGCGGGTGTGGCTCGAGTCGTTCGGCGATGTCGTGTATCAGTGGCACGACGCGCTCTGGTTCCTCGCGATCCTGACGATGCTCGTCGGCAACGTGGTCGCGCTGGTCCAGCGCAACATCAAACGCATGCTGGCGTATTCGAGCATCGCCCAGGCGGGCTATGTCCTCGTCGGCGTCGTGGCCGGCACGGCCCTTGGCGCATCGGCGTTCCTGTTCTTTCTGGCGGCCTACACGCTCGCCACCTTGGGGGCGTTCGCGGTGATCGTGGCGTTGGGTGACTCGGGAGAGACCCACCTCGACATCGGCGACTACGCGGGGCTGTGGACGACTCGCCCGTGGCTCGCGGCGGCGATGAGCGCGTGCATGCTGTCGCTACTCGGATTCCCCATCTTCGGCGGTATCGGCTTCCTGGCGAAGTGGTACATGCTGCAGGCCGCGCTCGAAGCCAGCTATTTCGGCGACGCGAAGCCGCAGGTCGAACTGGCGGTGATGATCGTGATCACGAGCATGATCTCCGCGGGGTACTACCTGCGACTCGTCACGATCATGTTCATGCGTCCGGCACGTGCCGACGGCGGGGCCGCCGGCCATGCGGCCCCGCGGGCCGGGCAGTTGACCCGCTGGGTCGTTGCGGTCAGCGTCGTGTTGTTGCTGGGCCTCGGACTCGCGCCGGCGTACCTGGTCAGTTGGACCGCGAGCAGCGCGCCCATCCTCACCAGCCGGCCGACCTACCTGCTCCCGTCGAGCGCGATCCCGCCTCGATGACCGGCGCCCGCGGGGCGGCCAAGGGGGGGAACAACCAGTGATTGCCGCGGGAATCTTTCGCCAATACAATGTCCGCGGGATCGTCGGCCGTGACCTCACGCCCGGCGTGGCGCGCGCGATCGGCCAGGGGTTTGCCGCGCTGCTGGCGGTGCGCGGCATCGCCGGCGCGGTGGCCGTTGGCCGAGACAACCGGCCGAGCGGCGGCGCCCTCCGGGACGCAATGGTCGAGGGACTCACGGGCTGCGGCGTGAACGTCGTCGACGTGGGTGTCGTGCCGACGCCGCTGCTCTACTGGGCGCTCAATCACGAGGCGGTCGTCGCCGGCATCCAGATCACCGGCTCGCACAATCCGCCAGAATACAACGGGTTCAAGCTGTGCGTGGGGACCGATTCCCTGCACGGGGATGGCATCCAGGCCCTGCGCGAGATCATCGAGCGCGGTGATTTCCCGGCTGGGCACGGCGCCGTGCGATCGGCGGCGATCATCGATCGCTATGTCGACGACGTAGTCGCCCGCACCGGGCCGCTCGCCCGCCGGCTTCGCGTCGTCTTCGACTGCGGGAACGGCGCGGGGTCGCTCGTCGCAGGCCAGTTGTTCGGCCGGCTCGGACTCGACGCGTCGTATCTCTTCTGCGAGAGTGACGGGACGTTTCCCAATCACCACCCCGATCCGACGGTCCTCGAGAATCTCCAGGACCTCATGACCGCCGTGCGGAGCCGGGGCGCCGATCTGGGCATCGCGTTCGATGGGGACGCCGACCGGATCGGCGTCGTGGACGCCACCGGCACGGTCGTGTGGGGCGATCACATCCTCATCCTGTACGCGCGTGACGTACTCGCGCGCACCGGCACCGGGCAGCCCATCATTTTCGACGTCAAATGCTCGCAGGCGCTCCCCGCGGCGATTACGGCGGCGGGCGGAGAGCCGGTCATGTGGAAGACGGGGCACTCCCTGATCAAGGACAAGATGAAGAGCATGCACGCTCCGGTGGCGGGCGAGATGTCCGGGCACATGTTTTTCACCGAGGGGTTCTACGGGCACGACGATGCGCTCTATGGCGCGGCCCGGCTGCTCCGGATCGTCGCCGCGGCAAACCGGCCGATCGCGGCGATGCTCGATGACGTCCCCAAATTCGTTTCGACGCCTGAGCTCAGGGTGGATTGTCCGGACGACCGGAAATTCGCGATCGTGGAGGCCGCGGCTGCCCATTTCGGACCGGCGCACGAGGTGATTACGGTCGACGGCGTGCGCGTGCTGTACGGCGATGGCTGGGGACTGGTGCGGGCTTCGAATACCCAGCCGATTCTGGTCCTGCGCTTCGAGGCGCGCACCGCGGAGCGGCTTGCGGCGATTCGCGCGGACATGGAAGGGTGGCTACTCTCGCAGGGCGTTCGCGCGTAGCCGGGCCCCGCGGCCCAGCATGGCCCGGGGCGCGTCTCGGGCGCACATCGCCAGGCCAGGCACAATGAAACGACCACGCCGAGTCGTCTTCCTGGGAATCGGGGCCGCGGCGGCCGTGCTGCTGGCGGGCCGCGTGCTCTCGGGGTTGTACGTCGACTACCAGTGGTACGCCGGCATGCACGCGACGACACTGTGGCGCGCGCGGATGAGCAATCTCGTCCTTCTCACCGGTGCGACGGCGATCGTGATCACCATGTTCGTCTTTGGCAACCTGTATGCAGTGCGGCGGTCGATCGTCTCCGTGGTTTTCCCGCGACGCATGGGCAACCTCGAGATCGGCGAGGAAGTACCCGCCCGCTACCTGACGATCGCCACGGTGGTGTCGTCGCTGGCCCTCGGCATCCTTCTCGCGCTCCCGCCAGAGCCGTGGATCGAGCTGGCCGCGGCGCGTTACGGCGTGCCGTTCGGGGAATCCGATCCGTATTTCCAGATGGATCTCGGCTTCTTCGTCTACTGGCTGCCACTCGAGACCGCGCTCTACGTGCGCGCACTCCTCGTGCTCCTGGTCACGGTGCTGGTGGTGATCGTCCTCTATTTCGCGGTCACGCCGAGCTTACGCTGGGACCGCACGAGATTCCGGGTCACCGCGCACGTGCGGCGCCACGCGGCCGCGCTCACGCCGTTCATCTTCGCGGTCGTGGCCTGGATGTACCGGCTCGATGCGTTCGGCGCGCTGAACCATGGCAGCGCCGCCAACGGTGCGTTCACGTATGCGGACCACCATTTCATGATTCCGGCTGACCGGACGCTCGCGCTGCTCACACTCGCCGCGGGCTTCGTGGCCGGATTCACGCTCTGGCGCGGCCAGCTACGGAGTACGGCCGCGGTGGTCGGCGCGTCGCTGCTGGTGCCGCTCATCGTGTTTCAGGGCGCGCCCATGTGGGTGCGGCGCGGCGCAGACACGGGCGACCGCACGGTGCGCGAGCAACCCTATGGCGTGATTCGTGTCCAGGCGACGCGCGCGGCGTACGCGGTCCGCTCGGTGATCCCGTCGCCGCTCGCGCCGGCGGGGGGCCCCGGACGCCTCGCGTCCGCGTCCAATCTCGCGGCCGCGGTGTCACTCTGGGACCCGGCCGCGCTCTCGCTCGCGCTGCAGCGATCGGTGCACCGTGGCACGATCGTCGAAGGGATCGGGTGGCAGCCCGCGTCGCCGGGGCTCATTGCCCTGGCCGTGGAGCGCGGGGGCGATGCGGCCACGACCGACGGGCAGACTCCAGGGACGGCAGCCGGGACGGTGCTGGCAGTGGCGGCCACGGTGCCCGGGGACCGGGGCGCGCCACAGCGCGCCGCGGTCGCGGGCCACTCCGGCGGTGATGATCTGTCGGTCCCGCCCGTGCTCGTCTATGCCGGCGCCGCCGAACCGCTCATTGTCGCCGACTCGCTCGACCGCATCGTCGCGCCGCGTATCGACGGTCTCGGCTCGCGCATCGCGCAGGCGTGGAGCGCACAACGCCTCAATCTGCTGGGCGCTGATCTGCCCGAGCCGCATCCGAAGTTGCTCGCCAGACGCGACGTGCGTGATCGCGTGGGATCCCTGGTCCCGTTCTTCGCGCAGGGTTCGTCGGTGTGGCCGGTCCTGATGGCCGATTCGCTGTATTGGGCGCTCGACCTCTACTCCTCCGTCCCTGACACGTATCCGCTGAGCCAGCATTTCATCATCGCGGGCGAGGAACGCAGCTACTTCCAGCACGCGGCGACTGCCTTCGTGCATGCGTACACCGGCCGCATCCTCCTCGTCGCCGATTCGGCGCGCGATCCGATCGCGGAGACGTGGGTGCACCGGTTTCCACAACTCTTCGTCACGTGGTCAGCAGTGCCGCAGCCGCTGGCGTCCCAGACGCCTCCGGAGATCGATGGCGGATTGGCGGCCGCCGCGGGATTCGCCGCGTCGGGCGCGTTCCTGGGTGCGCCCCCTGGTGACCGAGCGCTGGCCGCCGAGCACGTCGCGCTGGCCGACAACGCCGACACGGTACTCGGCACCGGCCAGCCCCCGTGCGTCGCGGTGAACTTTCCCGAGGGAGTGTCGTGCACGTGGTCTGTGCCGATCGTCGATGCCCGCGACCGGGTGACCGGCGTGATCATGGCGACGGGCGGCGCACGCCGGCGGATTCTCTGGGTTCCGATCGACTCCATGGGGCCGCGCTGGCCGTTCGCGCTCGACCGGCTGCAGCGGGCAGCGGATTCCGGGGCCGCGCGGCGCGAAGGGCCGGCTGCGCGCGGCCGGGTCCGCAGCGTCGTGCTTGGAAGCCATCTTGCCATGGTGCAGCCCGAATACGCATGGCGGTCGGACGATGCGCCGTCGCTCACTGGCGTCACGATCGCGCTGGGGGATACCGCCCATGCCGGGGAGACGATCGCGCTGGCGCTCGGCGTCGCGGACACTGCACTCGCGTCTGGCGGGCATGCACCCACCGGTCCGGGTGCGGGCGATCAGTTCCACGCACGGGTCGACGCACTCTATGACACGATGCAAGCCGCGCTGCGGCGCGGGGATCTCACGGCCTTCGGGGCAGCATTCAGCACGCTCGGCCGGCTCCTTGGCCATCCTCCGGACGCGCATGCCCCTACCGCGCCCGGGACTCCGCGATGACCGGTCCCCGCCGGCGGGTGTCAGGTGGAAGTGGCCGCCGTGCGGTCGAGACGCGTCGCACTGCGGTGGTCGCGCTCGGCGGCAACGCGCTGGCACCCAGCGATGAACGGTCTACGATCGCCGACCAGTTTCGCCACACGCGCCAGAGTCTGGCGCCGGTGGTCGACCTCGTGGTCGAGGGCTGGAACGTGTGCGTCGTGCACGGAAACGGGCCACAGGTCGGCGACGAGTTGCTGCGCAACGAGCTCTCGCGGAATGAGACCGCGCCGTTGCCACTCGGCGTGCTGGTGGCGGCCACCGCGGGCTGGATCGGCTACATGATCCAGCAATCGCTCGAGAATGCCTTGCGTCACGCGGGCAGTGCCCGTGATGTCGTCACCGTCATCACGCAGGTGCGGGTCGCGCGAGACGATCCCGCGTTGCGGAACCCGCTGAAGTTCATCGGACACGAGCTGACGCCCGAGCGCGCGGACGCGCTCCGGGCTGAAGGCCAGGTGGTCAAAGCGGACGGCCGCGGTAGACAGCGGCGGGTGGTGGGCAGCCCGCTGCCGCTCGCGATTCACGAGGAGGCGATCATCAAGGCGCTCGTGAAGCGAGGGACGGTGGTGATCGCGTGCGGGGGAGGGGGCACGCCCGTGTACCTGGACGAACGCCTTGGGTGGGAGGGCGTGGACGCGGTCATCGACAAGGATCTGGCGGCCGCGGTTCTCGCGCGGGATCTGGGGGCGGCGCTCCTGTTGGTCCTGACCGACGTGGATGCCGTCTACGCGCATTGGGGCACCCCGGCGCAGCGGCCACTGGCCCGGCTGTCGATCGCGGAGGCCGAGGCGCTGGACCACGAAGGGGCATTTGGAGAGGGCAGTATGGCACCCAAGGTGCGGGCCGCGATCGATTTCGTGCGCCGCGCCGGCGGACGCGCCATCATTACGTCGCTCGCACGCGGGCAAGCTGCCATCCGCGGTGTAGCGGGCACGACATTGACAGCTGACTAGAGGGAATTACGGGTGAATATCCACGAATACCAGGCAAAGGACATCCTCCGGCAGGCGGGCGTTCCCGTTCAGCCGGGCGAAATCGCCGAGACGGCGGCAGCTGCGGAAGCGATTGCCGCGCGCTATGGCACGGCTGTCGTCATCAAGGCGCAAGTGCACGCCGGCGGGCGCGGGAAGGCGGGTGGCGTCAAACTCGCCAAGACACCCGCTGAGGCGCGCGCGCACGCCGAGCGCATTCTGGGCATGTCGATCAAGGGGCTCATCGTGCATCGGGTGCTGGTCGCGCAGGCGGCGGAGATCGCCTCGGAATCCTATGTCGGCATCATCGTGGACCGCGTGTCGAAGCGCCCGGTCGTGATGGTCAGTCCCGCGGGCGGCATCGATATCGAAGAGGTGGCGGCGACGACACCGGAGCGGATCAAGCGCGTGGCGGTCGATCCCCGCTATGGCCTCCAGCCATTCGAAGCGATGCAGTGCGGATTCTTCCTGTACCGGGATCTCCATCGCGCGCGCGCGGCCGCGCGCATCCTCCGCCAGTTGTACGAGGCGTTCATGGACTCGGGTGCGTCCCTGGCCGAGATCAATCCGCTGGTCTCGACGCCGGCGAACGAGTTGGTCGCGGTGGACGCGAAGATCTCGATCGATGACAACGAGCTGGATCGCCACCCGGATCTGGCCGCGCTGCGCGACGAGACCGCGGAAGCGCCGAGCGAAACCGACGCCCGCAAGGCCAACCTCACGTTCATCAAACTCGAAGGGAACGTCGGCTGCGTCGTCAACGGGGCCGGCCTCGCGATGGCGACGATGGACCTGGTGAAGTACTACGGTGGCGAACCCGCGAACTTCCTCGACATCGGCGGCTCGTCGAATCCCGAGAAGGTCGTCAATGCGCTCCGCATCATTACCAGCGACCCGCAGGTCCGCGTGATTCTCTTCAACATCTTCGGGGGCATTACGCGTACGGATGACGTGGCCAATGGGATCGTGACCGCGATTCGCCAACACCCGCTGCGCGTGCCGCTCGTGATCCGCCTGACCGGGACCAACGAGCACGAGGCGGTGCGCATTCTGGCGAGCGCGGGTCTATCGGCGATGACGGACATGGATGAAGCCGTGCGCGCCGCAGTTGCCCAGGTGGGTGCGGAGACGGCCGCATGAGCATCTTCATCGACGCGAACACCCGGCTGATGGTGCAGGGCATCACGGGGCGGGACGGATCGTTCCACACCCGCCAGATGCTGGAGTATGGCACGGCCGTGGTGGCCGGCGTGACGCCGGGCAAGGGCGGCCAGACATTCGGCGACCCGGCGGCCGGCACGCCGCCGGTGCCCATCTTCAACACGGTCGCCGGCGCCGCCGAGGCCACGGGCGCCAACGTCACGGTGATCTATGTGCCGCCGCTGTTCGCCGCGGACGCGATCATGGAGGCGGCGGCGGCGGGCATCCCGCTCATCGTGTGCATCACGGAAGGGGTGCCGGTCCTCGACATGACGCGGGTCTACCCGTTCGTGCAGGATCATGGCGCGCGGCTGATCGGACCGAACTGCCCGGGGCTCATCTCACCGGGCGTCTGCAAGGTCGGCATCATCCCGGGACGGATCTGCACGCCGGGACCGGTCGGACTCGTGAGCCGGTCCGGCACGCTGACCTATGAGCTCGTCGATCAGCTCACGCGCGCGGGATTCGGACAGACGACGTGCGTGGGAATCGGCGGAGACCCGATCAACGGCACGAACTTCATCGATTGCCTGTCGGCGTTCGAGGCCGATCCGGCGACCACCGCGGTGGTCATGATCGGTGAGATCGGGGGGACCGACGAACAGGATGCCGCACGGTACGTGAGCATGCACATGTCGAAGCCCGTGGTCGGCTTCATTGCTGGGCGCACTGCGCCGCCGGGCCGGCGGATGGGGCACGCCGGCGCGATCATATCGGGCGCGACCGGCACGGCCGCTGAAAAGGTGCATGTCCTCGCGGAGTCGGGAATCCCGGTGGGCGACCGCCCGGTCGATGTCGTGACCCTGCTCCGGGAACGCATGCCCGCGGCGGCGCGGAGCGCTGGGTGAACCTCGGCGATTTCCTGCTTCCGGACCGTACGGTCGTCGGCCTCGAATCCGAGACGGTCGACGGCGCGGCGCGCATCCTCCGCGACCGGCTGGTGGCGGCTGGGGCGGTGAACGATCCGGACAAGCTTCGCCGCCGGATGAACGAAGAGCGGCCCGAGGATCTCGTCGCGATGGGAGATCGGGCGTTCCTGTTGCACTGTCGCACCGATGCGGCCGCGACGCTGTGTGTGGCCCTCGGCACCGCGCGGCGCCCGCTGTGCCGGGAGCTGGCGGATGGCGAGCATCAGTGCGCCCGGGTGCTGCTGCTGATCGTCGCCCCCCCGCGATTCGCCGCGCGGTACCTGCAGGTCGTGGGGGCCTTCGCGCGGTTCCTGTCCACGGCGGAGCAGGTCGATCGCGTCCTGGCCCAGCAGACGGCGCTCGATCTCGTATCGATGCCCGAGTGGCGGGAGTATGCACTCCCCGCGCAGCTCACGGTGCAGGAAGTCATGAGCGAGCGGCCCCACGTCACCCGCGCCGATGCGCCCCTCCGCGAAGCGACACGCGACATGGTGCGCTCACGGGTCGCCGCGCTTCCCGTCGTCGACAACGAGGACCGGCTGGTGGGGATGCTGTCGGAGCGCGAGGTCATTCGGGACCTCGTGGCGACCTACCTGCAGCGCGCGATGCTCGGCGGATCGGTGCGCGCCGTCGGGGTGGGAGGCAAGGATGCCCGCCGCACCGTTCGCGACGTCATGACCCGGCAGGTGCTCTGCGTATCCCCGGATCAGCCACTAGCCGAAGTGGCCTCGCTCATGGTGAACAAGGACACGGGGCGGGTCCCGGTCGTACGCGAAGGGCGCGTGGTGGGATTCCTCACACGCGGTGACATCGTGCGTAAATTGATCGGCTCCTGATCGGCACCGAACCGCCCCAGCCCCTGCGGCCATCACGTCCCACCGTTCCGGTAACCGTCCAATCCATGGCTTCTGATCGTACGCTCGCCATCATCAAGCCCGACGCCTTCGGCGGGGCTCGTGCAGGGCAGATTCTGGCTCATCTCGAGCAGGCCGGATTCCGCCTGGTCAGTGCCCGCGTGCTGCACCTGACCGATCCGCAGGCGCGCGAGTTCTACGCGGTGCACCGGGAGCGGCCTTTCTACGGCTCGCTGGTGGCGTTCATGACGTCGGGACCCTGCATGCCGCTCGTCCTGAGCCGCGCCGATGCGGTGGCCACGCTGCGGACGGTGATTGGCGCCACGGATCCGCGAGAGGCGGAGCCTGGCACGGTCCGGAAGCTGTTCGCGGAGTCCAAGGAACGGAACGCGATCCACGCGTCGGACTCGGATGCCAATGCCGAGCGCGAGCAGGCGTTCTTTTTTGCCGAGACCGAGCGCCTGCGCACCCTGTGACCCCCTCTCAGGGGTGATGGCGTAACTCCGCATGGCAACGAAACTTGATTCACCTCCTGGCGAGGCCTAAATTGCGAGTCTATGCTGGCCTTCGACCTCCGGACTCTGGCCGCCTCGGCGGCGGCCGTGGATGGTGTGCTGGCGGCGGGCGATCCGATCTGGCAGGACGGCGATCGGCCGCCCGCCGACGGTGTGCATGTCACCGGCCGGCTGTCGGTAGCGGGTCCAGGCCGCTTCTATTTCAGCGGCGGGATCAGGGCGGTATTGCGCGATGAATGCCGCCGCTGTCTCACGCCCGTCGAGGTTCCCGTGTCGGAACGGGTCCAATGGCTGTTCGCGGAGAGCGGCGTGGACGACGCGGATGATGATCCCGACGTGTACCTGTTCGATCATCGCGCTCGCGAGCTGGATATCCGGCCCGCGGTGCGGGAGCAGTGGCTTCTCAGTGCCCCGGCGTTCGTCGAGTGCCGGGAGGAGTGTGCCGGTATCTGTCCGGCATGTGGGGCTGATCTCAATGCGGGGCCCTGCGGTTGCCCGGCCCGCACGGATGATCGGTGGGCGGCGTTGCGCGATGCCGGCGGGTCGCGAGGCGATACGCCAGGCACGCATGTGATCCGCTAATGTGCAGTTCTTCCGTTCTCTGAATCCCTCGACCCACTGACCCATGGCCGTCCCGAAGCGCCGGACCTCGAAGCGAAAGAAGCGCGCGCGCAACACCCACAAGGTGGCGCCCAAGATCGTGCTCCAAGCCTGCCCCCGCTGCCAGAGTCCCAAGCGGCCGCATCACGTGTGCGAGGAGTGCGGGTACTACGCTGGCCAACAGCGGGTCACGGCTCGGGAAGCGTAGCCTTGGCGCGTATCGCGTTGGACGCCATGGGGGGCGACCATGCCCCCCGTGCGCCCGTGGCCGGCGCGTTGCTTGCCCTCGCGGAGCTCGACACGCCGCACGTCGTCCAGCTCGTGGGACGTACGGCGGTCGTGACCGGCCAGCTCGACGCGTTGCTGTCGGATGAGTTGGCGCATCTCGCGCCCCTCCGGACGCGGATCGAGGTGGTCGAGGCGCCCGATGTGATTTCCATGTCCGACAAGGCGTCGGTGGCGGTTCGCGGCAAGCTTCAGAGCTCGATGGTCATCGGGCTCCGGCTCCAGGCGGACGGCCGCTCCGATGCATTCGTCTCCGCCGGCAACACCGGCGCGCAAATGGCGGCGTCCAAGGACATCCTGTCACTGCATCCCGGACTGCGGCGCCCGGCGATCTGCACGGTGTTTCCGACCGCACGCGACTCGGTCGTCGTCGTGGACAGCGGCGCCAACGTCGATTGCTCGGCCGAAGAACTCGTGCAGTTCGCACGGCTGGGCGCCGTCTACGCCGAGGACATTCTGGGGCGCGAGCAGCCGTCGGTGGGACTGCTTAGCATCGGCGAGGAAGCAGAGAAGGGGAACAAGGTCGTGAAGGAGGCGCATCAGCTGCTGCGGTGCGCGGGGCTCAACTTTCACGGCAATGTGGAAGGCCGCAATGTGCTGGCCGGAACGAGCGATCGCGGGCCGATCGACGTCGTCGTCTGCGACGGATTCGTCGGAAACGTGCTGCTCAAGTTCTACGAGGCGGTCGCACCCATGATGCTCGGGATGCTCGTCGCGCACGGCTACGACGGCGATGCGCTGCGAAGTGTCTTCGCGCCGCTCGATTATTCGGAGCGCGGTGGCGCGCCGCTGCTCGGCGTCCGCGGCGTCAGCATCATCTCTCACGGAAAGTCCAGCGCCCAGGCGATCAAGAACGCCATCAAGGTGGCGCTGCGCGCAGTCGAAACCCACCTGTCGGAGCACATCGGGCGCCGGCTGTCCGGTTCAGGCACGTCGGCGTGAAGCGCCCGCTGGCGTATATCGCTGGCACGGGGCGCGGTCTGCCCGCCGGCGTCATGACCAATCACGATTTCGCCGCGCTCGGGATCGAGACCACGCACGACTGGATCGTCGAGCGGTCGGGGATCCACGAGCGGCGGATCGCCCGCGATGGCGAGTCTACCTGCTCCATGGCGGCCGAGGCGGCGCGCAAGGCGATGGACCGCGCGTCCGTCACTCCCGGCGAGGTCGACGCGATCATCCTGAGCACGGCCTCGCCCGACCGCCTCCTCCCTTCGACGGCCGTCAATGTCCAGGCCACGCTCGGTGCGACGCGGGCGGCCGCGTTCGATCTGTCGGCCGCCTGTTCGGGGTGGCTGTACGGACTCACGGTCGCCGAAGGTTTGCTGAGTGCGGGGTCGGCCGAGACCGTCGTGGTGATCGGCTCGGAGAAGATGAGCGCCATTCTCGACTGGACGGACCGCTCGACCTGCGTGCTCTTCGGAGATGGCGCCGGCGCGGCGGTCGTCAAGCGCGCCAAGCAGCACCGCGGGATCCTGTCGTCGTTCCTGCGGAGCGACGGCACCCTCGCTGACCTGCTGCACCGGCCGCCGGCGGGGCGCGCACGCCGCTCTCGGAGCAGGTGCTGCACGATCGCACGCACTTCGTGAAGATGGCCGGCCGCGAGGTCTTCAAGTACGCGGTGCGATCGATGGCCGAAGCGGCCGACCGGGCGCTCGATGGCGCCCGGCTCACTGGCCAGGACATCGATCTCCTGATTCCCCACCAGGCCAACGTCCGCATCATCGAAGCCACGGCCAAGCACGCGAACATCCCCCTCGAGAAAGTGTTCATCAACGTCGACCGCTACGGCAACACCTCGTCCGCGACGATCCCGATCGCGCTCGACGAAGCGATCGAATCGGGTCGCGTTCACGAAGGCTCGACGGTGCTCTTCGTGACGTTCGGGGCGGGGTTCACATGGGCCTCCATGGTGGTGCGGTTCTGAGTGGACGTCGTGCTGCTGTTTCCCGGCCAGGGGTCGCAGAAGCCCGGCATGGGCCGCGACCTCGCGGCGGCATTACGCGCCGGCCCGCGCCGTATTCGAGGCGGTGGATGCGGCGATCGGGGCGCCCATCAGCCGGCTCTGCTTCGAAGGCCCGGCCGATGAACTCACGATGACCGACAACGCGCAGCCGGCTCTCTTCGCTCACGGAGCGGCCGCCTGGGCGGCGACGAGCACCGCGCTGGCGCCGCATGTTCGGGCGGCGGCTGGGCATTCACTGGGCGAGTTCACCGCCTACCATGCCGCGGGCGCCCTCAGCGTGGATGCCGGTGCCCGCCTCGTGCGGCGGCGCGGCACGCTGATGCGCGAGGCGGGCGACGCCCGGCCGGGTGCCATGGCCGCGATCCTGGGCGAGCTCACCATGCCCGTCGACGCACTCTGCGCGCGAGCGTCGTCCGAGGCGGGTGAGGTGGTTCCCGCGAACTACAACTCGCCGGAGCAGACCGTCGTCTCCGGCGAAGTCGCGGGTGTCGAGCGGGCGATGGCGCTCGCCAAGGAGCACGGAGCCAAGCGCGCCGTACGGCTGCCGGTGAGCGGCGCCTTTCACTCGCCACTCATGCGCCCCTCCGCACCGGGTCTGGAGGAAGCGCTCGCGTCGGCCCATCTCCGCTGATCCGCGGATCCCCGTGTACGCCAACGTCGATGCGCTTCCGTGCACGACCGCGGATGGCGCACGGGACCGGTTGCTGCGACAGTTGACGTCTCCAGTTCGCTGGGTCGACGTCGTCCGCGCACTGGTGGGCGCCTACCCGTCGGCGCTATTCGTGGAGATGGGACCCGGTGCCGTACTCACCGGACTCACGAGGCGAATCGCGCCCAGTGCCGCAACCGCGACCTGCGGGACGGCAGCCGAAGCAGACCAGTTGCTCACGCGGGTGGCCTGATGCGAATCGATCTGTCGGGACGCGTGGCGCTCGTGACCGGAAGTACACGGGGGATCGGCCACGCGATTGCGACGGCGCTGGCGGCGGCGGGCGCGTCGGTCGCGATCACCGGCCGCGATCGGGGCCGCGCAGACGAGGTCGCCGCCGCGCTCGGCGGTGCGGCGAAGGGATTTGCGTGCGACGTCACCGATGTCGCGGCGGTCACGGCACTGATCGAGGCCGTCGAATCGGCATTCGGCTCACTCGACATTCTGGTCAACAACGCGGGTCTCACGCGCGACAACATCCTGCCGCGCATGAAGGATGCGGAGTGGGACACCGTGATCGACGCCAACCTGCGCTCCGCGTTTGCCACGACCCGGGCCGCGTCCCGCGGCGATGATGAAACGACGGTGGGGGCGGGTGATCAATATTTCCAGCATCGTGGGACTGGTCGGCAACAAGGGGCAGTCGAACTACGCGGCCAGCAAGGCGGGGCTGATCGGATTTACGAAGTCGGTGGCCAAGGAGCTGGCCTCGCGTAATGTCCTGGCCAATGTCGTCGCCCCCGGCTTCATCGAGACCGAGATGACCGCGGCCAGATGGCGCCCGAAGCGCGTACCGTGCTGCAACGCCAGATCCCGCTGGAACGATTGGGAACCCCGGCCGACGTCGCTTCGCTGGTGACGTTTCTTGCGTCCGAGGCGGCATCGTACATCACCGGGCAGGTCTTCATCGTGGACGGTGGGATGGCGATGTAGGGGCAGGCCCGGGCGGTGGCCTAACCTCCGCCCCCCACTCTAGTTAAATTGGCCGGACGACCGCTGTCGTGCCTACACTGGACCACACCGAGGGGTGCATGTCAGATAACGCGGAGAAGGTGAAGGACATCATCGAGAAGGAGCTTGGCGTCGAGCGCGAGAAGCTCACGGATGATGCGAGCTTCATCGAGGATTTGGGCGCCGACAGCCTCGACATTGTCGAACTCGTCATGGAATTCGAGAAGGAATTCAACATCGACATTCCGGACGAGGACGCTGAAAAGCTCAAGACGGTCGGTGACGCGATGGCGTACCTGAACCGCAAGATCGAAGCGTGAGAGCGTCCCGAGCCCCGTCCTCCGGGTCTGCTCCCGTGTCCGCCGCGGTCCGTGGCTGGCGCGCGGACGGCCCGCGCGGTGCGGGGTGAGGCGAGGCTAAGTGAGCAGCAGTGACACTGTCCCCCCGGTCGATCGACCGGGAGCGTCTGACCGACGCTGCGCTGCAGCCGATCGCCGACAAGGTCGAAGCGGGTGAGCGCCTGGGCGACGCCGACGGTGTCACGCTGTTCCGCTCTCCGGATCTGCTGGGCGTCGGGCTCATGGCCGACGCGGCCAACCGGTGCAAAGCACGGCGACCGGGTGACGTTCGCGGCGAACCAGCACATCAACCCGACGAACGTCTGCATCCTGCGGAAGACCTGCGTCTTCTGCTCCTTCGCACGCCTGCCCAAGGAAGAGGGCGCGTACCACTACACGCTCGACCAGGTGCTCGACGAAGCCGCGCCGCCGACCGATGGCACTGACCCGGGAGTTCCACATCGTCGGGCGGCCTCGACATGCACGCGGGGCTCGCCTACTACACCGAGATGTTCCGGGCGCTCAAGGCGCGCCATCCACAGGTCCACATCAAGGCCCTGACGGCCGTGGAGCTGGCGCACATCGCCCGCATCGAGAAGATGCCGGTCGCCGACGTGCTGCGCGCACTCCGCGATGCCGGCCTCGATACGCTGCCGGGCGGCGGAGCCGAGGTGTTCAGCCAGCGCGGTCCGCGCCACCATTGCCGACCGCAAGCTGGCCGCCGCGGAGTGGCTCGACGTGCACCGCACCGCCCACCAGCTCGGGATCCGTTCAAACTGCACGATGCTCTACGGTCACGTGGAGTCGCTGGAGGACCGCATCGCGCACCTGTCGATGCTCCGCAGCCTGCAGGACGAAACCGGCGGATTTCTGGCCTACATCCCGCTGGCGTATCACCCGGATCACAACGAGCTCGGTACGACGCTCGGCCGCGAGGGCACGGCGACGACGGGCTTCGACGACCTGCGCAATCTCGCCGTCGCGCGCCTCTACCTCGACAACATCGGCCACATCAAGACACACTGGATCATGGTGACGCCGTTCCTCTCGCAGACGGCGCTGGCCTTCGGCGTGGATGATCTCGAAGGCACTGTCGTGCGCGAGAAGATCTACCACGAGGCGGGCGCCCACACGGCGCAGGGGATGTCACTGGACCAGATTCTTCGCCTCATTCGCGGGGCGAGGAAGGTTCCGGTGGAGAGAGATTCGTTCTATCACGTCGTGCGGACGTTCGACGATCCGCCGGGAGACGGGCAGGGGGACGCGGCGGCTCGCCGTCCCGCCCGGACGCCGGATGACGCGACCGTCGCGGCGGCAGCGTAGCATGGCAACTCACTCGGCGCCTGGCCTGGCGCCTGGCATGCCGCCTGGCATGCCGCCTGGCCTGGCGGCCGCTGGGCACGTGGTGCGAGTGGGACGCATCCCGTACGTCAACTGCTATCCGGTCTACGGAGCCATCGACCGCGGGATCGTGCCGCTCGCGGCCACCGTCGTCGATGGTGTCCCGACGGCTCTCAACCGCATGATGGCGGCGGGCGGTCTCGACGTCAGCGTCGTCTCGGCAGTCGAGTACGCGCGCGATGCCGAACGGTATCTCCTGCTCCCGGACCTCGCGATCTCGTGCGATGGACCGGTACAGAGCGTGATGCTGTTCGCCAAGCGGCCGGCGGACGACCTCGCGGGACAGCGGGTGCTGGTGAGCCGGAGCTCGATGACGAGCGTGGCGCTGCTCGAAATGCTCTTCCGCCACGTTTGGCGTTGCCGGCCCAGCTTCGTCGCCGGCGAACGCGGAGGTCAGTGACGTCGCGCGGTTCGCCGATGAGGAGCACGAAGCGCGGCTCGTGATCGGCGATGCGGCCCTCCTGCTGCGGGGGCGCGAGGACGGCGAGAGCTATCCGTTCGCCTACGATCTGGGTCTCGAATGGAAGCGGTGGACCGGGCTCCCATTCGTGTTCGCCGTGTGGGTCGCGCAGCGCTCCACCGCCGCCGCCGGCGCCGTCCGTGTCCACGAAGGGCTGCTCGCGTCCCGCGACTGGGGCGTCGGCACACCTCGAAGCGCTCGCCGCGCAGGCGGCAGCAGCAACCGGCGTCCCGCAGGCGACCTGCCTCGCCTATCTGTCTGGCCTCGACTACGGGCTCTCCTACGGGCACCTCGCCGGCCTGACCGAGTTCTATCGGCGCCTGGTCGTGGCGGGCCAGGTGCCGGACGGAACACTGGCCTTCCTCCCCGCCGCGTGATGCCGGCCGCCATGAGCGACATCCTCGACTTCTACACCGACGCGCCGCTGCTCGAGCTGGGCGCGGAAGCCGACCGGGTTCGGCGCGAGAAGCATCCCGAGGACGTCGTCACGTTCATCGTCGACCGCAACATCAACTACACCAACGTCTGCGTGGCCGACTGCGACTTCTGTGCCTTCTACCGGCGCCCGAAGCACGCCGCAGGGCTACACCCTGTCCTACGAGCAGATCGGGCAGAAGATCGAGGAGACCAAGGCACTCGGCGGCGTCCAGATCCTGATGCAGGGCGGGCACAACCCCTACATCAAGTTCGAGTGGTACGTGAACCTCCTGCGATACATCAAGGAGCACCACCCGATCCACATCCACGGGTTCAGCCCGAGCGAGATCGACTTCTTCGCCAAGCTGTACCGGATGGACGCGCGCACGGTGATCCGGGAGTTGCAGGCGGCCGGGCTCGATTCGATCCCCGGTGGCGGCGGCGAGATCCTCGTGCAACGGGTGCGCGACCTGGTGGCCAAGAAGAAAGCCGGCGCCGATCGCTGGCTGGAGATCATGGAGATCGCCCATCAGGAAGGGATGAAGACCACGGTCACCATGATGTACGGGATCGGGGAGACGCTGGCCGAGCGGATCGAGCATCTCGAACGTGTGCGCGAAGTCCAGGCGAGAACGGGCGGCTTCACCGCCTTCATCTGCTGGCCGCTGCAGCCCGAGAATACGCCGACCATGTCGCACCAGCCGAAGACCGATGCGGTCGAGTACCTGCGGACCGTGGCGATCGCCCGGATCGTCCTCGACAACGTGCCGAACCTGCAGGCGAGCTGGGTGACCATGGGGCTCAAGATCGGCCAGGTGGCACTCCGCTTCGGGTGCAACGACTTCGGCTCGCTGATGATCGAGGAGAACGTGGTGTCGGCCGCGAACACGACCCACCGGACCACGATCGGAGAGTTGGACCGGCTGATCCGGGATGCAGGATTCCGCCCCGCCAGGCGGCGTCAGGACTACTCCATCATCCCGGCGGAACAGCCCGCCACGGCCGTCGCGGTAGCGCCCGCGGGGGGCCCCGCGCCGCCTCAGGCGGGAGTGCCGCAGCAACAGGCAGCCGCGACCGCCGCGGCGTAGCGGCACGGTCATGAGGCCAATCGCACGAGCGCGGCGCCCATGACCGCGCGGGTGGGCATCGGGTACGACTCGCATCGGTTCGCGCCCGGCGGGCCGCTGATCCTCGGCGGCGTCCGGATTCCCTCCGACACCCATCTCCACGGGCACTCCGATGGTGATGCGATCGCCCACGCGGTCACCGATGCGCTCTTAGGTGCGGCGGCGGCAGGCGATATCGGCGAGATGTTCTCCGATCAGAATCCCGCGAACCGCGGACGCGATTCCATGGAGATGCTCCGGGCAGCGGCAGCGCGCGTCCGGGAACGGGGCTTTGTGCCGCAGCAGGTCGACGTGGCCGTCGTGTCGGAGCAGCCGCGCATCGCGCCGCACCGCACCGCCATGCGGAGCGCGGTCGCGGCTGCGATCGGCGTGGCCGTGGATGCGGTGAGCATCAAGGGCAAGACCAACGAAGGGATGGGATGGATCGGGCGCGGCGAAGGACTCGCGTGCATGGCGGTGGCGACCGTCGTTCCGCTCTCTCCTCCCCGGACCGGGTGAGCCCCGTGGGCGTCCCGGTGGCGGGGACGTCCGCGATCCCCGCGTGGCTGCCAGACGGTGCGGCCCGCGCGTTCCTGCTGGAACCGTTCGCCGATTTCCTTGCCCTCGAGCGGAGCGCTTCACGGCCGACGCAGGATGCGTACGCGCGCGACCTCGCCCGTTTCGTGGCGTATGCGGTGACCCAGGGCGCCGACGGTCCGGCCGCCGTTCCTGCCACACTGGTCCGGCACTACGTCTACCACCTCAAGGACCTCGGCCTCGCGCCCGCGTCGATCCGTCGCAACGTGTCGGCCGTTCGCACCTACTATCGGTTTCTGCTGGGCGACGGCCACGTGGTCCGCGACCCCACGGAGCGCCTCGAATTGCCCAAGCGGTGGCGCACGCTGCCGGGTGTCCTCTCGGTCGAAGAAGTGCAGCGGCTCCTCGGCGCGCCGTCCCTCAGCGACACGCTCGTCTTTCGCGACCGCGCCCTCCTGGAACTCGCCTACGGCGCCGGACTGCGCGTCTCGGAATGGATCACGCTCGGCGTCCGCGACGTCATGTTCGAAGACGGGCTGGTGCGGGTGTTCGGCAAAGGCAGCAAGGAGCGGCTCGTCCCGATCGGACGTCCAGCCATCGCGGCCGTCGCCGTCTACCTCAGGGAGTTGCGGCCCAAGCTTGAACATGGAGGGGGGAAGGGCGCCCTGCTGCTCAATGCACGCGGCACGCCGCTCTCCCGCATGGGCGCCTGGAAGGTTTTGCGGAAATACGTATCAGCGGCGGGGATCGGTACCCGCGTCACGCCGCACACCCTGAGGCACTCGTTCGCCACGCATCTCCTCGAGGGTGGTGCCGACCTGCGTGCCGTGCAGGACATGCTTGGGCACGCGGACATCTCGACCACGCAGATCTACACGCACGTTGATCGCGAATATCTGCGAAGCGTCCACCGGCAGTTTCATCCGCGCGGTTGATGTGTATACTGTCCCCGGCATGCCTGGCTCCCGATCCGTCCACGACCCGCGCGGCCCCGTCCTGGTCCTGGACAACTACGACTCGTTCACCTACAACCTCGTCCAGTACCTGGGCGAGCTGGGTGAGCGGCCGATCGTGCGCCGCAACGACGCCATCACCGTCGACGAGATCGGGCAACTCGGATTGCGAGCCGTCGTGATTTCGCCCGGTCCGTGCACTCCGCAGGAGGCCGGCATCAGCGTCCCGCTGATCGTGCGGTGGGGGCCTGAGATCCCGATCCTGGGCGTCTGTCTTGGGACATCAGGCGATCGGCGAAGCCTATGGCGGGCGAGTGGTGCGTGCGCGCCGGGTGATGCACGGCAAGACGTCCGCGATCCTGCATGACGGCACGGGGCTCTTCGCCGGCCTGCCGTCGCCGTTCGAAGCGATGCGATACCACTCGCTGATCGTCGAGGCCTCGACGCTGCCGTCGTCGCTCGAGGTCATTGCGCGGGCCGCGGACGATCCGGACGAGATTCATGCCGTCCGCCATCACACCGATCCGGTATGGGGCGTGCAGTTCCACCCGGAATCGGTACTCACGGCCGGAGGCCGGCAGCTGCTCTCCAATTTTCTCCGCCTCGCCGCCTGATGCCGGGCGGCGGATGCCGCTCGCCGGCCGCAGGAATGACGCGCCGCGGCCGGCGGCCCCTGGCTGTTGGTGAGGGGCGTCCATGGAAGCGCGCAGCCCGCACATGGCTCACCGCGGGCGTTCTCCTGCTGGCAGCGGCGTCCCGGGCCGCCGGCGCACGGCGACCACCATCCCGCCCGCCGACAGCACAAGCACCGGATCGCAGGGGCCCGTGACGCTCGACTCGCTCCCGCCCACGAGTATTGAGCTGGGCGATGTCCTCTATTTGCCCGGTCTCTTTGGGCTCCGCATGCCGTCGTACGACCGGAGCGATGGCGTCTCCGTGCGATTCGGGCCGCGACTCGCGTTGCCCGATGACCGGGTGCTGATCGATGCGCTGGTCACCTACCGGTCGAACCTCGGACGGTTCGATCCGTCTCTCAAGGGCAGCGTCAATCTCAACCAGCATCTCGACGGTCCACACCCTCGTCGAACGAGAAACGCTCTCCAACGATGACTGGAACGCATCGGACTTCACCAACTCGATCGGCACGCTGGTCGGCGGGTCGGATGGCCGCAACTACTTCCGGGCCGACCGGGGCGAAGCCTCGCTCGAATGGCACGCCGAACGCCGCGACGAGACGGCAGGCGCGACCGCTTACACCGGCGTGCGCGACGAGTTCTCGGAGCCCATCGGTCCCGACAGCGGCTCGAGGCACTCCGTGTGGAGTGTGTTCGATCGCGCGGACCGGGGCGGGATCCTCCGCCCGAATCCATCCGTCCCGCGCGGTCACATCGCGTCGGGCATTGCGGGGCTCACCGGACACTGGGCGTCGCCCGAGGGGGTGTCCGCGGCGGCCAGGATCGGCCTCGAGGTTCCGTGGACATCGCCCACCGGCGCGCCGTTCGCGCAGATCACGGGCGACGCGTCGCTCGCGTTTCGCGGATTCTCCGATCATGCGTTCACACTGTTCGCGCACGCCGTCGCCACCGATGGCGCGACCGCGCCCGCACAACGCTTCTCCTATGTCGGCGGCACGTACACGATCCCGACGCTCTCGCTATTGGAGCAGGGCGGCGGCCAGCTCCTGTGGGTGGAATCGATGTACGTCATCCCCTTGCGCGTGCTCACGCTGCCGTATTTGGGCGCTCCCGCCGTCGCGGTGCGATACGTCATCGGAGGGGCCGGCGTGCACAGTCTGCCCGACCTCACGCAGAACGTGGGTCTCCGCCTGCAACTGTTCGTCCTTCGCGTCGACGGTCTCATCGATCCGCTGACGCGGCACTCGGTGATCGCGCTGAGCGGCGTGGTGCCGCAGTTCTGAGGGGATCCGGGAAGCCCGCAGGACGTGTCCGCAGCGAGCGTCCGCAGCGAGCGTCCGCGGCGCGTCCGCAGCTGTGATCGGCCATCCACTGACCGGCCCGGCTTTTCGTTTGATTTTTGATCCCGGCGCGGGTACGTTGAATGGCGTGAATCTTGCTAACGCCCGGCCGCGACGGCTCCGGCCGATCGTTGGCCGATCGCCCTGTTCTACCCTGCGCGCGGATCGCCGGTGAGTGTTCTGGCGGTAATTCCTGCCCGGCTGGGGGCCGTCCGCCTCCCCAACAAGCCGCTGCGGGACCTGGCCGGCGCGCCGCTGATCGTCCGGGTGTGGGAGCGCGTGGCAGCGATGGGAGCAGCGGACCGTGTGGTGGTCGCGACAGACAGCGAGCTCGTGGCTGCCGCGGTGACCAAAGCCGGCGGCGAGTTTGTCCTGACGCGATCTGATCATGCGTCGGGCACCGACCGGGTCGCCGAGGCGTCCGCCAACCCGGCATTTCGCGACTACGAGATCGTGGTCAACGTCCAGGGCGATGAGGCATTCATCGGCGAGGACGCTATCCGTGGTGCGATTTCCGAGGTGGCCACGGGTAGCTTTCCGCTCGGGACCGCGGCGGCGGTCGCTGACGCCACGATTCTGGATGAGCCAAGTGCCGTCAAGGTGGTGTGTGGGGACGATGGGCGGGCAATGTATTTCTCGCGGGCTCCGATCCCGTTTCTGCGCGACGCGGACGATCGGGCTGCACGAGACCCGCTGATCCGGCTCCATCTGGGGATCTACGCCTACACCCGGCCCGCTCTCGCGGCCTGGGTGGCGCTGCCGCCGCATCCGCTCGAGGTGAGTGAGCGGCTCGAACAGCTCCGGCCTTTGGCGGCCGGATGGGGTATGGGTGTGGCGGTGGTCGCGGAACCGCCCTTGATGGGCGGGATTGATACGCCGGTGGATCTGGAACGGGCCAACGCACTGTGGATCGTGCCGGGACGGGAGCGCGGCGGCAGTGGGACCCTCTTACCTGAGGTACGCGTCTGATGGTGACCGAAGCACGAGCGCACACGACGCGATTCATTTTCGTCACCGGTGGGGTGGTCTCGTCTCTGGGCAAGGGGATCGCGGCCGCGTCATTGGGCCGCCTGCTGGTCGAGCGCGGTTTGCGCGTGACGATCATGAAGTTCGACCCGTACCTGAACGTCGATCCCGGAACAATGTCGCCGTTCCAGCATGGCGAGGTCTTCGTGACCGACGACGGCGCGGAAACCGATCTCGATCTGGGCCACTACGAACGGTTCATCGACCGCGCGCTGTCGCAGACGAACAACGTCACGACCGGGCGGATCTACCTCAACGTCATCACCAAGGAACGGCGCGGCGAGTTCCTGGGCTCGACCGTGCAGGTCATCCCGCACATCACGGACGAGATCAAGGCGGCGATGAAGCGCATCGCGCCGGACAACGATGTCGTGATCGTCGAGATCGGCGGCACGGTCGGTGACATCGAATCCCTGCCGTTCCTCGAGGCGATCCGGCAGTTCCGGCAGGAAGTCGGGCGCGACAACGCCCTGTTCATCCACCTGACGCTCGTGCCCTTCATCGCGGCGGCAGGCGAGGTCAAGACCAAGCCGACGCAACACTCGGTGCGCGAGCTGATGGAGATCGGAATCCAGCCCGACATCCTGATCTGCCGCACGGAGCGCCCGCTGTCGGAGGACACGAAGCGCAAGATCGCGCTGTTCTGCAACGTCGAGTTCGGCGCGGTGATCGAGAGCCGGGATGTCCCCACGATCTACCAGATTCCGCTCGTCTTCCATGAGCAGGGGATGGACGCGCGCGTCGTACAGCGGCTCAATCTCGAAACGCCGGACCCCGACCTGTCGGCCTGGCGCGCCATGGTCCAGCGCATCATCGCGCCACGCACGCGGGTCCGCATCGCGGTCGTCGGCAAGTACACCGAGTTCGTGGACAGCTACAAGAGCGTCCAGGAGGCGTTGATCCACGGCGGCATCGCCAACGATGTCGGCGTCGACATCTCGTGGGTGGGGAGCGACACGTTCACTGACGCCACGACGGCACGCACCACCCTGGCCGCCTTCGACGGACTGCTGGTGCCCGGCGGATTCGGCGTTCGCGGGGTCGATGGGATGGTCGAGGCGATCCGCGGGGCGCGCGAGATGCGGCTGCCGTTCCTGGGCATCTGCCTCGGTATGCAGGTGGCGATCGTCGAGTTCGCCCGCAACGTGCTCAAGCTGTCCGACAGCAACTCGAGCGAGTTCGCCCCCGAGTGCAGCAATGCGGTCGTGTCGCTCATGGAAGAGCAGCAGCACGTCACGGACATGGGCGGCACGATGCGGCTCGGCGCCTACGTCTGCCGCCTCGCCCGCGGCTCCAACGCCGCGGAGGTGTACGGTGTCCCCGAGGTGCGTGAGCGGCACCGGCACCGCTACGAAGTCTCGAACCAGTACCGTGAGGCATTCGTCGAGAACGGACTCCGCTTGAGCGGCTTGTCGCCCGACGGATCGCTCGTCGAAATGGTCGAGTTGCCGGACCACCCGTGGTTCATCGGATGCCAGTTCCATCCGGAGCTGCGCTCGCGTCCGACCCGCCCGCACCCACTGTTCGCCGGCCTGATCGCGGCGGCAGTCAAACACGCCCGCCTGCGCACGCAGGCCGCCGCCGCGGCGGCCGCTCCAGTGGCACCCGCCAGTCGCGGGTTGGTCGAGGCTGGCGGCTGAACGGTGCCTCCCCCTCGGGCCCTGGCGTTCCCACCGGATGCGTTCTTTCTGATTGCGGGTCCGTGCGTCGTCGAGGATGACGCGCTCAACCTTCGCGTTGGAGAGCACCTGGCGCGGCTTGCCGAGCGGGTGCCAGGTGGCGTGATCTACAAAGCCAGTTTCGATAAGGCCAACCGGTCCAATCCCGGGGCGGAACGCGGTCCCGGTCTCGACGCCGGTCTCGCGGCGCTCCGGCGCGTGCACGAGGCCACAGGTCTTCGCACGCTCACAGACGTGCATTCCCCCGCTCAATGCGCCGTGGCGGCTGCGGCGGTCGACGTGCTGCAGATCCCGGCTTTTCTCTGCCGCCAGACGGATCTCCTGATGGCGGCGGGAGCGACGGGCAAACCGGTCAACGTCAAGAAAGGGCAGTGGATGCAGCCGGACGGGATGCGCGGCGCGGCCGCCAAGGTACGCGAGGGTGCGGCCGGCCAGGATGCGGCCCCCCAAGGTGCGGTTCCCCAAGGTGCGGCCGGTCGCGGCACGACGGATGTCGCCATCACTGAACGCGGCACGTTTTTCGGATACGGCGATCTCGTGGTCGACATGCGGTCGTTCCGGCTCCTGCGGGACGTGTGCGCGGCGCCAGTCATCTTCGATGCCACCCACAGCGTGCAGCGCCCCGGGCAGGGAGTCGGCGGCTCGAGCGGCGGCGCCCGTGAACACATCCCGGCGCTCGCACTGGCCGCCGTGGCCGCCGGCGCGCAGGGACTCTTCGTCGAGACCCACCCCAATCCCGATCGCGCGCCGAGCGACGGCCCGAACATGCTACCGCTCGCAGACCTGGACCGCCTCGTGGACCGGGTCATCGATGTTTGGAGCGCATGCCGCCGGTAGAGGCGCCCGGTCTCACCCCCGCAGTCGCCCGGCGAATCCGCCTCGTCGGCCTGGACGTCGACGGCGTCCTCACCGACGGTGGTATCTACCTGGGCGATGTCGCCGGCGGCCCGCTCGAGTTCAAGCGATACGACATCCAGGATGGACTCGGCGTTTTCTTCCTGCGCGAAGCGGGCCTCCTCGTGGCCATCGTCACCGGGCGCGTCTCGGAGAGCGTGCGCCTCAGGGCGCACGAGCTGCGCGCCGATGACCTGTACCAGGATGCGCAGGCGCGCAAGCTGCCTGGCCTGCTCCGCATTCTCGAGCGCCGCGGCGTGTCACTCGAGGAGACGGCGTTCGTCGGCGATGATTTCCCGGACCTCGCGATCATGCGGCAGGTCGGGCTTCCGGTCGCCGTGGGTAATGCCGTCGCCGAGGTCCGTCGTGTCTCCACGGTCCAGCTCCGCCAACCCGGCGGGCACGGTGCGGTGCGCGAGTTCGCGGAGCTACTCCTGCGCGCGCGCGGCCAGTGGGAGGACGTCGTCGAGCGATACGTCCGGGGCACGATGGTGGCGCCGCCGGATGGTGAGGTGGCGGGCCATCACTCGGCGCATGTCCTGGCCACCGCGGCACTCCCGGCAGGGGACGCCACATGACGCATTCGCCTCCCAGCGCCACCAAGCGCAAGGCGCCGGCCGTGCCGCCTGCACCGGCTGCCGCCCAGGTCGCGGAGATCGTCGAGCGGGGGCGCACGGTCATCCGGGAAGAGCGGCTCGCGCTCGAGCATGTGGAGCGCCGGCTCGACACGCGGTTCGCCGATGCGGTCTTCCTGATTGCCGCCTCGCGCGGCCGCGTGATCGTCGCCGGTGTCGGTAAGTCGGGACTGATCGGCCGCAAGATCGCCGCGACGCTCACCTCCACCGGCACGCCCGCCGCGTTTCTCCATCCGGCCGACAGTGTTCACGGCGACCTCGGCATCGTCGGCACGGACGATGTCGCGATTCTCATCTCGAAGGGTGGAGAATCCGCGGAGCTCGTCGCGCTGCTGGAACACTTGCAGCGATTCGGCGTACGCACCATTGCGATCACGGGCGCGCCGCAGTCCGCGCTGGGCCGCCACTGCGACGTGGTGCTCGACGCGAGCGTGGACGAGGAGGCCTGTCCGCACGACCTCGCGCCGACGACGAGCACGACCGCCGCGCTGGCCGTCGGTGATGCGCTCGCTGTTGCCCTGCTGCACGAGAAGGGCTTCCGGCGCGAGGACTTCGCGCGGCTGCATCCCGGCGGCCTCCTCGGCAAGCGCTTGCTCATGCGGGTCACCGACGTCATGCTGGCCGAGGACCTCCCGGTCCTCCCTGGGACTGCGACGATGTTCGAAGCGGTGGTGCAGATGGCCGAGCGTCGCGGCACCGTCATGGTCGTCGACGACGCGCGGCGGCTGCAGGGCGTCGTGACGGTCGGCGACATGATGCGGCTCCAGGAGCGCACGCGGGACTGGCAGCGCGTGCCGGTCGCCGAAGTGATGACCCGGACGCCGCGCACGACGCGGGCCGACGAGTTGGGGAGCGCGGCCATCTTCAAGATGCAGAGCAACGGCATCATGGCGCTCCCAGTTCTCGATGCCGGCGGGCGGGTGGACGGGATCGTGCACCTGCACGACCTGTTGCGGGCGGGGTCGGCCTGATGCGCCGGACCGGGCGCGGTACCGGCATCGCCATGCGACGGGCTTGCCGGGTCGCCGCCGCCGCGGCGGCCATACCGCTCGTGGCCGGCTGCAAGACTGGCAAGACGCCGCCCCTCGCCGCGCGTGATCCGCTTGCCGACTCCGCCGACCAGGTGTTCTACCACGCGAAATCGCGCCTCACCGACCACGGGGTCATGAAGTCCGAACTGCACGCGGACACCGGCTATTTCTTCGACGACAACACGCGCATCGAGATGCGCGTGGACACGGTGTTCTTTTTCACGGTAACGGGCGCGCCCAATGCCGTGCTGACGTCGCAAGAGGGGACGTACAACACGCGCACGGGGAACATGGAAGCACGCGGCGAGGTGGTCGTCACCGGTGTCGATGGCCGGCGCCTCACCACGCCCCAGCTCCGCTACGCGCAGGCGCAGAACCAGATCAGCAGCGATTCGTCATTCGTGCTGACGGACACCACGCACCGGCAGACGACGGGTGTCGGGTTCACGTCCGACCCGGACATGAACAACGTGAAATGCCTCCGCCAGTGCGCTGGGACGGCAGGTGTCGTGAACCTCACGAGCACGGGACCGGATACGGCGCATCGTCCGGCATCGCCTGGCGCGCCATCTCCCGGTACATCCCTGTCATCACCGCAGCGGGGCCCGCCGTCGTCACGCGCGGGCGGGATTTTCCCTCCGTCCTCCGGGGTGCGGCCCGCTCCTGCTCCTGCGGGCGCTACGACTCCGCAGAAAAGCACGGTGCCCGCGAAGCCGCCGGCGCCTCAGCGGGCGCCTTGACCGGACATGCGATCCTCTCCGGCGTTCCGTCTCGTGCTCGGCGTCCTGCTGGCCGGTTCCGGCGTGGTCGCCGGCCTCTCGGCCACGCCGCGGATGGCGCGCGCGCAGGAAGAGAACAAGCCGTGCGATCTCTACACGGACGCCACGCCGGCGAGTCACAGCAACTCGGTCAAGCTGCCGAGCGGGAAGTACAACACGTTCTTCGCGGGCGGAGTCATCGCGCATTGCCGGGGACAGGGCAATACGCTCAAGTCGGACAGTGCCGAGTACTACGATGAACAGCAGTTGCTGTATCTCATTGGGCATGTGCACTACACGGAGCCCCGCGTCACCGTGGATGCGCACCACATGACGTACTTCGTGAACGAAGGGCGGCTGGTGGCCGACACGGAGGTCTACGCCGTCATGTCGTCGGGTACCACGATGCGAGGCCCTCACGCCGACTACCTGCGCGTGATCCCGGGACTCCGCACGCGCGCCCAGATGACGGCCACCGGGCGGCCGCACATGCACCTGGTCCAGCAGGATTCCTCGAGCTCAGCGCCCGATACGGCGGGCGTGGATGCCGACCGTGTCTTCATGGACGGGGACAGCCTCGTGTACGCGTCACGGCGCGTCGTCATCAAGCGTACGGATCTGACGGCAACGAGTGACTCCGCCTTCATGAACCAGTCGACGGGCTACGCGAGGCTGATTCTGGGCTCCCCGACGATCGTGGGCCATGACAAGGCCCACCCGTTCACGCTGAAGGGCGACCTGATCGACCTGTTCGCGGCGAATCACCAGTTGACCCGCGTCCTGGCGATGCGCCACGGCGACGCCTTGAGCAAGGACATGCACCTCACTTCGGATACGATCGATCTGCGTTTCGACGCCAAGGTCCTGTCCCGGGCATACGCGTGGGGCGAGTCCCGGGCGCGGGCGACGACCCCCGAGCGCGATATTCTGGCGGACTCGATCGACGTGATCATGCCGCAGCAGGTCATCCACCAGGTGAGATCGATCGGTAAGGCGTACGCCACGAGCATTCCCGACTCCACGCACTTCAAGTCGAAGGAGCGGGACTGGATGAAGGGCGACACGATCATCTCGTACTTCGATACCACGTCGGTCCACCCGCGAGGCGCGACGCAGCAGGCGGCGCAGGCGCCCGCGCCGGGCGGTGGCGTGACGGCCCATGGCCATGGCGCCAAAGCCGCGTCCGATGCCGCATTGGGCGGCGCGACGGCTGCACCGGCCCAGGACAGCCAGCCGCAGGTGAAGACGGTCGTCGCCAAGGTCAAGGCGCGCGCGTTCTACCAGATGGCTCCGCGCGACAGGACCCAACTGCGCCCCGCGCTCAACTACGTGCGAGGACGCGTCATCACCATCGAGTTGGTCAATCGCCAGGTCAACATGGTGACGGTGACCGACAGCGCCGCCGGCGTCTACCTCGAACCCCAGTCGGATACCGTGAAGAAAGATTCTCTGCGTAAGGCCCGGATCCTCACGGACACCATTCCGAAATACCTCCGCAAGAAGAAGGGGAAGGCGGGTGCATCGCCCGATTCGGGAAAGGGGGCGGCACGCGCCGATTCCGCGTCGCCGGCGCCGCCCGCGCCGTCCGATTCGGCGCCCCACTCTTCGCATTCGTCGATGTCGGCACTGCGGATGCCGCTCCCGGCACCGCCGCCGCCTGGCGTCGCCCCGCTATCCGCCATGGCGGTGGCGTACCGGTCCCGCCGGCCGCTCCTGTACGGCGGCGCCCCATGACCGAGGACGGGTCGGGCGGCCCGCGCGGGGGCGACCCCGCGGACGTTCCACGCGGCGTGCGCGCGCTGCTCCACCGGATTGCCGAAGCGGACCGCTCGCTGGCGCTCCTGCTCGGCTGTCTGCTGGCGGCGAGCGATGATGCCGGCGTCACATCGCTCAACGCTCTGGCGATCGCCTTTCGTGATCACCACCTCCGGCTGGTCCGCGCCGAGGGGCGTGATGCCGAACGCGAGTCGGGACGGCTCTCCCTCGACGAGGTGCGCGGGTACCTTCGGAATTCGTTATTGCCGAGGCTGGTACGGGAGGGCGTCGTCCTCCTGCCGCCGGGTGGCATCGAGGCGCCGGATTCGCAGCTCACGGTCGCGCCCAACGTGTGGGAGGAACTGGGCGGCTACCGTTCGGAGCTGGCGCGTGTGCTGCTGGAGACGGGGGAGCGGCCCTCTGGGCCCATTCCCGTGTCACCGGATCAAACCGTTCCCGGACACAGTCTCCTCGAGGCCGATGGCCTGGTGAAGACCTACCGGCGGCGGAAGGTCGTCAACGACGTGGCGCTGCGCCTGCAACAGGGCGAGATCGTGGGGCTCCTGGGCCCCAACGGCGCGGGCAAGACCACCACGTTCTACATGATCGTGGGACTCATTCCACCGCAGACGGGGCGGATTCGATTCGACGGGGAAGACATCACCGATATGCCGATGTACCGGCGGGCCCGGCGCGGCATTGGGTACCTCTCGCAGGAGCCATCGGTATTCCGCAAGCTGTCCGTCGAGGACAACATCATGGCGATCCTCGAGACGCTTCCGCTCTCCAAAGAGCAGCGGCATGAGCGCCTCGAGCATCTGCTCGATGAGCTGGGGATCAAACACTTGCGGAAGAACAAGGCGTATGCACTATCGGGTGGCGAGCGGCGGCGCCTGGAGATCACACGGGCCCTGGTCACGCAACCCAAGTTCATGATGCTCGACGAGCCCTTTGCGGGAGTGGATCCGATCGCGGTCCACGATATTCAGACCATTGTCGCTGGCCTGCGCCACCGCGGTATCGGGGTGCTGATCAGCGATCACAACGTCGAGCAGACACTCGACATTGTGGATCGCGCGTACATCATGTTCGATGGGCTGGTCAAGGTGTCCGGAACGGTGCAACAACTCGTATTCGATGAAACGGTGGCCGAGATCTACCTCGGCCCCACGCTCACCGCGCGCTTGCGGGCGCGCTTCTCGGCCGCGTAGGACCGCGCGGGGTATCGGCCGGTTCCACCGGAGGTTCGATGAAGACTGGACTGCATCAGAGCACGCAGCTGCGACAGGAGCTCAAGATCAATCCGCGCCTCTATCAGGCGATGGATCTCCTGTACATGCCGCTGCTCGACCTGCAGCAGCATCTCAAGCAGGAACTGGAAACGAACCCGTTCCTCGAGTTGGTCGAGCCCGAGGAGGACGAAGAAGAGGAATCTGCCGAAACCGAGCCCGCCGCCGAGGAACCGAAGGAGGAGGAGCACAAGGACGAGATCGACTGGGAGGAAATCCTCCTCGAAGGATTCGATGCGGGCGGCCGGCGCGAAGAGCACGAGGAGAAGGAGTACTACGAGCCGGTGACCGCGGCGACGCGCGATCTGAGCGACCATCTGCTGGACCAGATCGCGCTGCTCGACCTGTCACCACGGGAGGCCGCGCTCGCCGAGGAATTCGTCGGCAACGTCAACGACGAAGGCTATCTCGTGTGTCCGGTCGCCGAGATCGTCGATGGCATCAACTCCGAGGTGTCCAAGGCCGCGGAAGTCGCGGGCCATGACGGCGGCGAAGACCTCCCGCTCTACACCATCGCGGAAGGCGAGTCGATGCTCGCGCGCATCCAGGACCTCGAACCGCCTGGCGTCGGCGCGCGCGACCTGCGGGAGTGCCTGCTGCTGCAGCTACGCCAGGCAGGACTCGATCAATCCGTGCCGTACCGCCTCGTCCGCGATTGCTTCGACGAGCTGATCAACCACCGGTGGAGTGAGATCTCGAAGCGGTTCGGCATCAGCCAGACCGATGTCCAGCACGCCGCCGACGAGATCGCGAAGCTCGATCCGAAGCCCGGCCTGATCTACAGCAACGCCAGTGATAATTACATCACGCCCGACCTCGTCGTCGACAAGATCGACGGCCAGTACCACGTGTTCCTCAACGACGCGAATCTCCCGCGGCTCAAGCTGAGCCGGGCCTACCAGGAGATTGCGCGCGACAAGAAGAAGTTCGACGGCGAGAACAAGGAGTTCATCTCCAACAAGCTGAACTCCGCCAACTGGATGATCCAGGCGATCGAGCAGCGCCGCCAGACCATGCTCAAGGTGATGAACTACATCGTGGACCGGCAGCGCGACTTCTTCGAAAAAGGCGTGCAGTATCTCAAGCCGCTGACGCTCCGTGAAGTCGCGGAGGTGATCAACATGCACGAATCGACGGTCAGCCGGGTGACGAACGAGAAGTTCGTGCAGACGCCGCGTGGCGTGCTGCCGCTCAAGTACTTTTTCTCCTCCGGGCTCTCGACGACCGGCGGGGAAGATGTATCGGCCCGTGGGATCAAGGCGCAGATTCAGAAACTGGTCGAGGAAGAAGACCCGAAGCGGCCACTCACGGACCAGGCGATCGTGAACATCCTCAAGGATGGCGGCGTGCAGATTGCGAGGCGGACGGTCGCCAAGTACCGGGACCAGCTCGGCGTCCTGTCGGCCCGAATGCGGAAGCGCGTCTAGCTCGCCATGGCCACACGTGCCGAGGAATCAGCGGCAGCAACTGCCGCCCGCCGATCGCTCGAAGCGAATGTCCGGGTGACGCCGGGCGTCGCGCTGCCCGTCGGCACGGCCGGCGGCGCGAGCGTCCTGGATGTCAGCGTACTCGTGCCGGCCAAGGATGAAGCAGCCAATCTCCCGGCACTCCTGGAGCAGATGGCGACGGCCTTTCAGGGGTCGGAGGTCACGTTCGAGGTCATCATCATCGACGACGGCTCGGTCGACGGGTCGTGGGCCGTCCTCGGCAAGCTCGAGCCGCAGTATCCGTTTCTGGTCAGAGTCCGGCACCGCCGGTGCCGCGGGATCTCGGACGCGCTCCGGACGGGCTACCTCGCCTCACGCGGGCGCGTGCTCGTCTTCTATCCCGCGGACCTGCAATACAAGCCCGAGGACCTGCCGACCCTCGTCTCGCCGATCCTGAGCGGATGGGTGGATATGGTCACGGGCACGAAGAAAGGGAAATACGAAAAGGCGTTTGTCTCGAGCGTGTACAACTGGCTCAGCCGGCGGCTGTTCAGCGTCCCGGTCCGCGATCTCAACGGCGTCAAGGCGTACCGGCGCGAGGTCATGGAGGTGCTGCCGATTCGCCCGGACTGGCACCGCTACATGATCGTCGTCGCGGCTGCTGAAGGGTACAGCGTCGCCGAGGTGCCGATTCCGCTGTATCCGCGAAACGCGGGCACATCCAAGTTCAATCGCTCGCGGATCATCGTCGGGATGCTCGACATGCTGTCCGTGTGGTTCGAGTTGCGATTCGGCCGCAAGCCGCTATTGCTGTTCGGCGGCCTCGGTGGAGCGCTGTTCGCGATCGGATTCATCACGGGCATTGTCGCGCTCGCCCTGCGCTTCTTCCCGCCGTACGTCGGCTTCCGCCCGTTGCTCAATCTCGTGGAGGTCTGCGTGATTGTGGGAAGCGTACTCGTCGTGGGCGGTTTGCTCGGAGAGCAGATCGCCGTGCAGCGTGCCGAGCTTCGTGAAGTCCGCCGGCGGTTGGATGCGGCGGCGACGGACGATATCGGCCGCTAGCGGCGCGCCGGGGACCGGGGGTCGCGCGCCAGACGGATGCCGTAGCGTCCGATGAAGAGCGCCAATTCCTCGGCGAGCGGATTGCCGCTCTCACTGCGGGTGCGACCCCCGAGGTCGAGCCATGACACCCCGCGCTCACGCAGCGTCGTCCGCTCGGCGTCGGTGAGCGCATCTTCGGTGAAGATCGTGTCGCCCCGCTGTGCGTTGGCCAGGTCCGCACGCCCGGTGCCGGCCGCCAGCCACCGCAACGTCCAGCCGCGCCCGTCGCGCGTGTACGTGCGGACGGCCCCCTCGCCCGCGACCGTGGTGTCCGAATACACCAGGTAGCGGTCGAACTCGCTCATCATCTCGCGGACCAGCGCCGCGCGATCGTCCGCGCTCAACGAGCGGGGAAAGGCCGGCGCGGAGCGGATGACCTTGGCCGGCGAGCCCACCGCGAGACTGTTTGGCGGGATGGCGCCGACAACCAGGGAATTGGCGCCGATGACCGAGCCATCCCCGATCGTCGCGCCCGGCATCACGAACACCCGCCACGGCAGCCACACGCTTCGCCCGAGTGTCACCGGCTCGTAGGTGACCGGGTACCCGTCGAGCGCATTGAGCCACGCGCCGTGCGTAAAGATGAGGCAGTGGCCGCCAATGCCGGTATCATCGCCGATCACGACGGGTTTCGTCGGATTGATGTTGGCCATCTGCAGCACTATCGTTCGATCGCCGAGTGAGAACCGGGATTCGGGAAGTTGCGGGCCGCCGACGAACACCTGCTCGCGGATGCGCGCGTCTTCGCCGATCTCGATGTGCTCACAGGACACGTAGGACATCGTGCCGATGCTCGAATGACGCCCGATGCGTATCCGCCGCCCTTGCACGACGGTGAGCAACCCGATCTCTACGTGGTCTCCCAACTCGACGTCGGTTCCGATGATCACGCCGCCAAAGGCGATGCGCACGCGTCGCCCGATGCGGTAGCCGAGTAGCGCCCGGTATGCCCAGACTTTCACCGGGCTCGGAAGCCACCCGAAGCACAACAGGTGGCGGAATGGGAATGCGCGACTTGGGGAGCAGCGTCCGGGCCACGAGCGGGAAGGTGGCGCGGGCGTGTGGCTGCCGTCAAGCGTATGGCATCCGCGTCGGACGCGCCAGCACCGCGAACCTTCCCATCACTCGATCGGGCAACACGACGACGCGGTGGTGGCGGCGTCTCATGATTCGTATCGCGCGGCCAGCGCTCGGACTCAGTCCCGCCGAGGAGTACGGGCTGGGTGTGCTCGTCGATCTATCACGTCTCGTCGTGCTGGATGATGCTGGCGGCCCGGAGGCGGCCAGGTCACCTGTCGTGACGCTCTATGTTGGCACTCCCGCGACCGCCGCGGATGGCGATCCGGCATCGCACGCGGTTTCCAGTCTCGCGGGGGCCATCGCGGTCGCCGATGGGGCGGTCACGGTCCCACGCCCCATGCTTCGGGCGGTAGCCGATGTCGCCGGCGCGGCGATCGAGCAGGCATCGGATGCGCGCGATCGCTACGGCAGAGTGCCATCGGCCGCCAATCCGGTGGTCGCCGCCGGTGTCGAGCGTGAGCCCGTGGTGTCGATTGCGGGCGCGCGACTCCGCGAGGCCGTGCTCCAGGCCGCCGGATCGCGCCCGGTGCGCGTTTTTGCGCCCTGGCCGGACGGGCATCGGTGGTGCGCGGCACTGACGCACGACGTCGACGTCGTGGCGGCGTGGCCGGCATTCGCGGCACTCCGCCTGGTGGAGCTGGTGAGCAAAGGGGAGGGCCGCCTGGCGGCCAGCGTCCTGGTAGCGGCCGCACGCCAGGCAGCCGGCGATCCGGTGTGGGCCGGCGTCCAGGCGGTGCTCGATGCAGAGCAGCGGTACGGCGTCACGTCCACGTGGTTCATGCTGTGCGGCACGCCGACTGCCGCGACGTTTCGCGCGGGAGATCTGACCTATCGGCCGGAATCGCCCGCCGCGCGGCGGATCATGACCGCCGTCGGCGCGGGCGGCCACGAGCTTGGCCTGCATGGCAGCTTCGCGACCGGCGATGCAGCGGACGCGTTCGAGGAACAGCGGGTGCGACTGCGCGCCCTGTCCAGCGCGCCGGCGCTGGGCGTGCGGCAGCACTACCTGCGCATGCGACCGGGCGCGACCCAGCGGTGGATGGCCAGCGCGGGATTCGCGTATGACGCGACGTATGGGTTCCCCGACCGCAACGCCTTCCGCCTGGGTGTCGTCGACGTCGTCCCGGCGTGGGATGCCGCTGCGCAGCGATCGTTGCCGCTCGACGAGGTGCCGCTTGTGTGGATGGATCGCGCCCAGAGCAAGTACCAGGGCATCGAGGACCCCGGCCAATGGATTGCCGACGCCATGGCACTCGCCGATGTGTGCCGGCGGGCGGAGGGATTGTGGGTGGGACTCTGGCATCCCAACCTCACGGCGGCGCTAGGTTTCCCTGACGCCCCCGCGGCGTTCGAGCGTCTGGTCGCCGCCCTGGCTGCCGAGCGTCCGTACACGGCTCCGTTGCACCGCATCACGGAGTGGCGATCTCTCCGCCGGGCGGTGCGCGCCACGGCCGTGACCTCCAATGCGGTCGTCACACTGGCCGGACCGCCGGCTCGCGCGTTCGAGGTGGTCGCCGAAGACGCCGATGGCCGGCCCCGCGAGCGGCTGGCGTCGACCGGAACACCCTGTTGAACCAATCGTCGCGCGGCGGACTCGTGAAGCTATGACCGACCTACAGGAGCAGCTCCAGGCATCCCTTCGCGGGAGTTACACACTCGGGCGGGAGTTGGGGCGCGGCGGGATGGCCACGGTGTACCTGGCCACGGATGAGAAGCACCACCGTCCGGTTGCATTCAAGGTGCTGCATTCCGATCGGGCCGTGGCGCTCGGACCGGAGCGGTTTCGGCGCGAGATCGCGATGGCGGCCCGCCTCCAGCATCCGCACATCCTGTCGGTCTTCGACTCGGGGCAGACGAAGAGCGGCCACCTGTGGTTCACGATGCCGTACGTGGACGGCGAGACCCTGCGCGACCGCCTCCGCCGGGAGGGCCAGTTGCCGATCCCCGATGCCATCCGGATCGCCCGCGAGGCAGCGCAGGCGCTGCACTATGCGCATTCCCAGGGTGTCATCCACCGCGACATCAAGCCGGAAAACTTGCTCCTGACGGCAGACGGAAGCACGCTCGTCGCGGATTTTGGCGTGGCACGCGCGCTCGAGAGCGGAGGCGCCGAGACAGGGCCTGCGCTCACCGGTGCCGGTGTCGCCGTCGGTACGCCGGCCTATATGAGTCCCGAGCAGGCGAGTGGCGAGCGCGAAGTGGATGCGCGGACTGATGTCTACGCACTGGGTTCCGTGCTCTACGAGATGCTGGCCGGAGAGCCACCGTTTACCGGATCGTCCGCACAGGCGGTGATCGCCAAGCGCTTTGCGACGGGGGCGCCTCCGGTGTCCGTGCTGCGTGATGGGGTGCCGCCCGCGCTGGCGAAGGCGGTCGCGACGGCACTCGCACGGAGTCCCGCGGACCGGTACGCCACTGCGGCGGCCTTTGCGTCCGCCCTGGAATTGGCGGAACGTCCTCAGGGCCCGGGGTTCACGAGGCGGCTCGCCGTCGTCGCTGCGGTGTTGATCGTGATCGGCGTGGCGACGGCCGGTGGCATCCTCGCGTGGCGTCACTATCAGGGACGCGGACCCGCGGCGGGGACCGTCGAGGTCGCGGTTCTCCCGTTCGAAGTCGTGGGTGACACGGCGAACGCGTATTTCGCATCGGGTATCACCGACGAGATCCGGAGCAAGCTCTCGCAGCTTCCATCGCTTCGCCTCATCGCCTCCGCCAGCTCCAACCAATATCTCCACACCGCGAAACCGCAGGAGCAAATCGGGCGCGAGCTCGGGGTGCACTATCTCCTGACCGGCCGCGTAAAGTGGGAACAGTCGGCCAATGGCGTGAAGCGAGTCCGGGTGAGCCCGGAACTGGTCGAAGTCGGCCAGGGCACGGCCCCGGAGACGCGGTGGCAGCAGTCGTACGACACCACCCTTGCCAATGTCTTCGAGGTCCAGTCGGCGGTTGCCACCCGCGTCGCCGACAAGCTCGGTGTCGTACTGAGTCCGCCCGCGAGGGTCAAACTGGAGGCCCGCCCCACGCAGAATCTCGCGGCGTACGATCTCTACCTGCGGAGCGCGGCGCTCATCGGGCACGACCCGCCGACCCTGCGGCGTGCGGTGTCGCTCGCAGAGCAAGCCGTGACGCTGGATTCGACATTCGTGAAGGCCTGGGCACAACTGTCGTTACTGCACTCCGCGCTGTACGTGCTGACGCTGCCGACACCCGCCGAAGCCGACGCGGCGCATCGGGCGGCTGATCGGGCCGTTGCCGTGGCGCCTCTGTCCGACCTGGGGTATCTCGCCCGCGGATTCTACAACGCACGCGTGGCCGGCGATCTCGCCGCCGCCCGCGCCGACTACGAGACCGCGCTCCGGTTCAATCCATCGTCCAGCGCCGCGATTGGCGCGTTGACTGGCACGGAGGCAGCGGCCGGCCGCTGGAGCACGGGCCTCGACCACGCACGCCAGGCAGCGGCACTCGATCCGCGTTCGGCGCGGCAGGCGAGCAACCTCTCTCAGATCCTGCTCTGGCTTCGGCGATACGCCGAGGCACGGGCCGAGGCGGAGCGCGGGCTCGTACTGGCGCCGGGAGATCTGGAGCTGACGGAGACACGCGCGATGAGCCGCCTTGGCGAAGGTGACCTCGCCGGCGCCCGCGCCGGGCTCCGCGACACGCCGCCCACGCTCGACCGGGCGTCACTCACGACGTTCGTCGCCACCTACTGGGATCTCTATTGGGCGCTCGATAGTGCGGATCGCGCGTTGCTCCTCACGCTACGCCCCGTGGCTTTCGACAATGACCGGGCTGCCTGGGCGATGGTGCGCACGCAGCTCTATCGGTTAGAGGGCGACAGCGCGCACGCGCACGCCTACGCCGACTCGGCACGCATCGCCTACGAGGCCAACGTCAAGACCGCTCCGAACGACCTGCAACAGCACTTGTTCCTTGGTCTGGCACTGGCGGACGCCGGGCAGCAAGGAGCCGCGGAACGGGAAGGGGAGCGCGGGCTGGCGATCGCGATCGCGACCGGCGACCAGTTCGGCCGGATCGCATATGGCCATCACCTTCTCGCCCGGATCTACGTCGCGTGCGGCGACGCCGATAAGGCGCTCGATCAGATCGAGATGATGCTCGCCAGTCCGTATTTCGTATCGGGCGCATGGCTGGCCGTTGACCCGGCATGGGCGCCACTCAAAGGCAATCCACGCTTCCAGCGGCTGACGGCCGCACGTGCGGCGCCCATAGCCTGACGAGTGCCCGGGAGCTACTCCATCCTGATCGCGTGCATCGGGTCAATCCGCGTCGCCCGGATCGACGGGATGAGCGTGACGACGATCGTGGCGGCGAGCAGGGCGACGGTCACGACAAGCCACGTCTCGCCATCGAGCGGACTCACACCGTAAAGGATCGAGGACAGCAGCCTCGTGATGGCTGCGCTGCCAACCAGGCCGCTGGCGGCGCCGATGGCTGCGAGGGTGATGCCGCGGCGCCCGACGAGAGCAATGGTTTGGACCGGCGTGCAACCCAGGGCCGAGCGGACGCCAAGCTCACGCGATCGCTGGGCGACGGCGTAGCTCAACACACCGTACAGACCGGCGATCGCGAGCACGACCGCGACCCCGGCGAACACGCCAATGAGCAACAGCATCAGACGCGGGCGCCGAACTCCGGCGTCGAGCACGGCCTGCATTGGCATGATCCGGGTCAATGCTGCCTGGTTGTCGATGGAGCCGATTGCGGTCCGGACCGCCGAAGCCAGCGAGGCGGGATCACCGATCCGCGCACGAACCACGATGTTGAAGATCGTGGCCGGGTCGCCGCCCACTCGCACGTACGGGTAATCGATCTCAGGCACCGGCTTGGCGCCTGGCCCGCTGTTGCTGATGGCGCTCACGACACCGACGATCGTGGCGAGTGCGGTATCGCTGACGTAGAGGCGCTTCCCGACTGGATCTTGCCCGGCGAAATCTCGTTTGGCCAGGACGTCGTTCACAACGACCACGACGGGGCTGCCGGGTGCTGCGTCGTCGTCACGCAGAAACCGCCCAGCGATCAGGCGCTGCCGTGTGACCTGATAGAACCCGGGCGTCACGACGCGCTGTTCGGCAATCGGCAGCTCCGTTGGCCTTTCCGGCGGCCGTCCTTCGTAGCGGATATTCGAATTGTCGCCCCAGTCGCGGATCGGCATGACGGAGATCGCGCCAGCTGCCGCTACCCCTGGCACCTGCCGGATGGCGGAGAGCGCGGGCTCGAGAAACGCCCGCACAGACGAGCTGTCGCGGTATCGCAGCGGCGATACGGTCGCCTCCAGTGTCAACACTGGCTGGCGATCGAACCCGGAGTCCATCTGCATCAGGCGGACAAAGCCCTTGAGCACGAGCCCGGCGCCAAGCAGCAACATGAGTGACAGCGCGACCTCCGCCACGACAAGTGCCGAGAGAACACGATTGCGGTCGCGACCGAGGCCTCCAGCCGTCCCACCACGTAGCGCCGTCTGCGGGTCGATCCCGGCGTTGCGCCACGCGGGAAGAGCCCCGGCCAGCAATGTGACGACGACCGCCAACACGAGCGCCATCGGGACGATGCGCGCACCGAGTGACAGGTGGGCGAGCTGCGGGATGTCGTCGATCGCCCGCGCGCCAGTGAGCCGGACCGTGATCCACGCGACAGCGCAACCGGCGGCGACCCCCGCCGTCGCGAGCAGAGTGCTCTCGGCGACGACGGGCCGCACCACGGCCCATCGCGATCCGCCCATGGCCGCGCGGATCGCCGTTTCGCGCTCCCGCTGCACTCCTCTCGCCAACAGTAGACAGACGACATTGGCGGTCGCGATCAGCAGCACCATGCACACGGCACCGAGCAACAACAGCAGCGGTGCCCGGACGGACGCGGTGCTGTCACTCTCGAGCGGCACGACGCGCACCGACTCCCCCTCGAGGCCGGGGTAGCGCTGGGCAAGGCCGGCCACTAGACCGGCCAGCTCGCTCTCCGCTCTCCGAACGGTCGCTCCCGGGGCGAGCCGGCCGAGCACGGCCAGGAAGTTATAGCGGCGGGACTCGGCGCTCGCCTCCTTGTCGGTGAAGCGGAGAGGGATCCAGACATCGCCCTGGATTTCCACCGATCCATGTGGAATCTGAAACTCACTGGGCAAGATGCCCACGACCGTCGTCGGCACGCCGTCGAGCTGTAGACGTCGGCCGACCACGGCCGGATCCGACCCGAACTGTGATCGCCAGTATTCCTCACTGAGAATGGCGACCGGCGGCGCGTCGGGGCGGACATCCGGGCTCGCGAGCAAACGGCCGTGTGATGCTGTGACGCCAAGGTCCGCGAATAGCGCGCCGCTCGCACGCACCACCCGCACCGCACTGGCCTCGCTGCCGGCTGAGAGGTGCCCGGATGTGACCGCGACCGCGGCGAGGCTGTCAAGGCTGCGATCGGTCCGGGCGAGGTCGGCGAAGTTGGGGGGCGAGAACGGGCCGTCTTCGAAATTCGGAGTCGTCCGGTATACCGTGACCAGCTCGCGACCATGCGAGAAGGGAAGCGGCTGAATCAGCGCCCGATCGATGGCACTGAACACCGACAGCGTGGCCCCGGATCCGAGCGCAAGGCAAACCAGTGCGGACCCGGTGACCGTGGGTACCCGAAGCAAGCTCCGTACACCGACTCTGAGATCGCCGAGACATGCGCGAGCTCGATCGATCACGCGCCAGGCACGAGGGTCATCGCCTCGTGGTGATCTCGCCTGGGCTCGACCGGTGCTTGCGGCAAGGGAGATGGGATCCTGCAACGTCCGGACAATCTCCGTCGCCGTTCTCGGACGTGCGTTCGGATCTTTGGCGAGGCACTGCATGACGACCGTCTCGAGGCCAGGCGGCACATCCTGCCGCCGCCTCGCAATCGGCATCGGCATATCGACGAGATGCGCGCTCAGCAACTGGCGGCGGGTGCCGCCTGCAAACGGCGGCGCCCCCGCCAGCATCTCATAGGCGGTGACGCCGAACGAGTACAGATCGGCGCGGCTGTCGATCTCGTCGTCGCCCGCGATCTGCTCGGGCGCCATGTAGGTCGGCGTGCCGAGCGATGTGCCCTCGACCGTGAGACTTGATCCATCGCTCACGAGGTGCCACGGTACCGTGCGCCCGGCCGACCTGGCGGTCACCCGGGCTTTCGCGATGCCAAAATCGGTGACGACCGCGGAATCCGCGGCGAGGAGTATGTTGCCCGGCTTGATGTCACGATGGACCACGCCCCGCTCGTGTGCGAACGCCAGGGCGCGCGCGACGTCCACGAGGATGCTCACGGTCTCCCGCACGGAGAGCGGACCCCGCGCCAACCGCCGGGCGAGCGACTCTCCCTCGACATACGGCATGACGAAGTACGGCAATCCTTCGACGTCGCCGGCGGCCAGGATCGGCACGATCTGCGGATGGGAAAGCGCGGCGACGGTCGCGATCTCGCGCCTGAACCGGTCGATCGCATCCGCACTGGCCAGCGCGCCTGGCAGCACCTTGATGACGACGCGCCGGCCGAGCGACTCGTCGCGCGCGAGGAACACCGCCGACATCGCACCGCCCGGCAGACGGTTGACCAGGACGTAGCGGCCTTCGACCGCGCGCTGCAGCCGGGGAGCTACGTCATTGGCCGGGCCATTGAGACCTGTCATCGGTTGCATTCGACACCCGCGCCGGCGAGAAGGTTTGTCCGGAGCGCGCATCGCCGCGCATCGCGCGCATGCGCATCGCCGCGCATCGCCGCGCATCGCCGCGCATCGCCGCGCATCGCCGCGCATCGGCGCGCGGAGCCCGCGATGCCGCAACGCAGGTCTCGTGACCGGGTGCCGCGGCTGATCAGCCTAGCGTTCGGCCGTCAGGACTCCCGCGTACAGCGCCCGCCACTGACTCAACACCGCGGGCCAACTGAAGTGGCTGAGCGCGTAGTCGCGGCCCGCGGTGCCCAGACGCTCCGCGGTCGCGGCGCTGGTGGCCAGCAGGGTGATTGCCGCAGCGAGCGCAGACGCATCGTTCGGCGGGACGAGGAGCCCCGTGCTGTCATGCTGGACGATGTCCGTGACGCCGCCCAGTGGTGTCGAGATCACGGGCACACGGTAGGTCATCGCCTCGAGGAGCACCATGCCGAGTCCTTCGGTGTCACCACGGGCGTCGACGACGGCCGGCAGGACGAACACCGACGCCTCCGCGTACGCGGCGTCCAGCTCCTCGGGCGTGACCCACCCGCGGAAGGTGACCCGGTCATCGGCACCACGCGCGTGTGCCTGTGCCTCGAGCGCCGCGCGCTCCGGACCATCGCCGATGATGGTGAGGTGCGGGCGCAGCTCCGGGGCCAGCTCCGCGACGGCATCGATCAGATACCGGACGCCCTTGCGCTCCGCGAGGCGTCCGACGAACAGCACCGAACAGGCGGGTACCTGCGCGCGGGGCAGCGCCACGAGCGACGGCACGGGGAGGTCGACGGCGTAAGGGATCACCTCGACCGGGACGGGTGCGACCGACCGCACCTCGGCGGCGGTGCTGTTCGATATCGCGACGACGCGATCCGCGGACGTGACCGCGCGCCGGAGGAAGCCACGGAGGGGCCGCAGGGAGTGGCGGACCCAGCGGAGCTCGACGGAGTAGAAGTGCGCGATGATCCTGAGCGGTGAAGCGCTGCCGGCGCGCGCAGCCCAGCCGAAGATCGCGTGCGGAACCGGCCAGTGGACGTGCACGATGTCGAAGCGCCCGCGGCGGCCGAGTCGCCACGCCGCGATGGTGCCGAATGCCACGTAGCAGAACGCCATCCCCTTATACAAGAGCGACCGCTGCATCCGGTCGGGCGCCGATTCCTCGTGGGTCAGATTCTCCCATCGGGCGAAGAAGTACCGGAACCGGTGCACCGGAATCCCCGCGTATTCGGTGTTGCCTCCGCCGCGGTACGCGGACGTCAGCACCTCGAACTCGTAACCCTCAGCGGACAGCCGCCGGATCGTTTCGACGAGCCATTTCGCCGTGGGATCGTCCTGATATCTCGGGAATGCGGTCGATACGATGAGGATGCGCACCCGGCAATGATGCCCGGCGAGCGCGCACGGGGCAACGCACGTATACTCTCCCGGCATGAGCGCCATGAGACCCCGTCATGACCTGCGGGTGACGAACCCCGCGCCATGACCGCTCCCGACGACGCCACCGATCAGGCGATGCTGTCTGGCGACGCCGCCGCGCGCGGCCCCGCGGCGCCCTCGCGGTGGCGCCGCCTGCTGCCCCTGGTGCAGGTGGTCGCCATCCTGGCTGGGATCGTGGTGCTCGTCGGTCTTGTGCGCTCGTCGTCCCCGGCGCTTCGCGCGGCCCGTCCGCATGTGCATTGGCCCATCCTGCTCCTCGCCTCGGCGGTTTGGATGGCGTCGTATTCGCAACTCGTGCAGCTCTGGTCGTCCAGCTTGCCATGGTGGGACGCGGCGCTCCGTCACTCGCCGACGCGTCTCTCGTGGTTCCGCGCGGTCCGCATCTTCTTCGTGACCAACCTCGCCCGATACGCGCCGGGCGGTGTCTGGCAGTTCGCGGGACTGGCCGCCATGAGCACAGAGGCTGGTGCCTCCCCCATCGCGGCCACCGTGGCAGTGTTGCTCCAGCAACTGGTGTTGCTGGCGACGGGCTTCGTGCTGATCCTGAGCGGCGCGCCGCACTTCCTCGGCGCGTGGACCGGGCAGCTCGATACCGCGTCCCAACTGGTACTCGGGGTGGTGCTCACCGCGGCCCTGATCGTGGCGCTCCCAAGGCTGCTCCCGGTCGCGCGCCGCTGGGCCGAGCGCATCACGAAGCGGCCGGTGCCACTCCCGGCGCCGCCACAGCGTGCGTTCGCGCTGTATGTCGTTCGCGCAGCGCTCGGATGGGCGGCATACGGGCTGGCGTTCTGGCTGTTCGCCCGTTCGCTGTTCGGCGACGACGCCCCACACCTCTGGCTGGCCGCGACGTCCTATGTCGGGAGCTACCTGCTGGGTCTCATCGCCGTCTTCGCGCCCGGCGGGCTGGTTGTCCGCGAAGGGGCGCTCGTCGTCACGTTGCGGTCGGCGATCGGTCCAGAGCGCGCGGCGGTGCTGGCTATCGCGTCGCGGATATGGCTTGTCTCACTCGAGATCATTGGCGCCGCGACTGTCGTCGGCATCGACGCTGTCGCGCGGCGACTCAAGGCTTCCGCATCACGAAGATGAACTGGTAGCGAAACGCCGGCACGAAGCCGAGCAGCCGGAGCCCGAGGCGCATCACGATGCGAACCGGCCGGCGGTTCTTGAAGATGGCCGGGCCTGGATCGGCGCGTATCCGCACGACCTCGAGTCCGGCCGCGGTGATCAGCCGGCGCCACCCGTTCTCGGTGTCGCGGTGCTCGACGGGTTGTGCCGTCCGCACGTAGAAATTGGGAACGACGGTGACCGCGATCGCACCCGGGCGGAGCACACGGGCCAGTTCGCGGAATCCCGCGGCGACATCGGGAAAATGTTCCATTGATCCGAACGAGACCGCGCGGTCGAAGGTGCCGGCGGCGAATGGGAGCGCTGTGCCATCGCCACAGACCCACGCGATCCGCGCGGGCGCCCCGTGCGGCTCGCCGGCGGCCCCGCCCGTCGTGCCCGCGCTCGCTGCGGCGTGCAGTGCCGTGCGCGAAAAATCGAGACCGACGGCCTCCCGCACCCGCCCGCGTTTCGCGGCGAGGCGGGTAGCCCAGCCGACGCCGCAGCCGAGGTCGAGCAGTGTGGTGCCGGCCAGCGGCTCGAGTTCGCGCACGGCGCGCCAGAGGCGCTCGGGATTTGGCCGGTCGACGTCCTCACCGAAGTGATACTCGCGGTCGTAGAACTCGCGGAGTGCCGGGCCGTGCATGCGCGCGGAACCTAGTAGCTAGCGCGCGCAGACCGCAACGCGCACCTTTCGTGCGCCATGACACCCCCTCGTCCGCCGGCCGCCGCGTCCGCCCCACGATTCGCCGCCGCATGGGCGGCGCTCGCGTACGCCGCGGTCACGATGGTCTTCGCGTTTCCGGCGCTCACCGGGGCATTTCTCGTCTCACCGACGAGCGATCAGTACATCGGTGGCTACGCGGTCCGCAACTTCGGGCACGAGGTGCTCGCGCGGACGGGGCACTTTGCGCAGTGGAACCCGTATCTGTTCGGAGGGATGCCGTACATCGGCTCGATGAACGGCGACATTTTCTACCCGCCGAGCGTGCTGTTCCGCTTTCTCATGCGGCCGGACGTGGCGGTGACATGGCTGTTCATCGTCCACCTGTTCCTCGCCGGATGGCTGGCGTACCTGTTCCTGCGGAGTGTCGGTCTCCGGTTCCCGGCGGCGCTGATCGGCGGACTCGCGTATCTCATGTCCGGGCCGATCGCGTCGTACGTCTCGCCGGGTCACGACGGCCAGTTGTACGTGAGCGCGATTTTTCCGCTCGTCCTGATGCTGCTCGTTCGCGGCATCCGGGATGGCCGCCGGTGGGCGTGGCCCGCCATCGCGCTGGCCGTGGGCTTCGCCGAGCTGACGCCTCACCCGCAGATCTTCCAGTACATGCTGATCGGCTGCGGCGTCTTCGGCCTGTACCTCGGGCTGTGGAGCGGCCAGGGGCTCACGCCGCCGCGGCCCGTGGCCCTCCGCCGGATGGGACTGGCGCTCGCCGCTGTCGCGATCGGCATGTCGATGGGCGCGATCCAGTTCGCGTCGCTGATCAAATACATCGCCTCATCGCCGCGCGCCGGCGGCGGCCAGGGCGGATACGAGTTCGCGATCGCGTTCTCGATGCCGCTGGAAGAGCTGATGAACACGTACCTCCCGCAGTTCTCGGGGATTCTTGACAGCTATTGGGGGCGCAACGGCATCCACTTCCACAGCGAATACCTGGGCGCGGTGGTGCTGGTTCTCATGGGGTGCGCCTTCTTCGGTGCCGCTCCCGAGCGCCGCCGTCATATCCGGTACTGGCTCATCATCGCGATCGGTGCGACTCTCTGGTCGCTCGGCGGGTCGACGCCCCTCTACCACATCGTGTATGCGCTCGTACCGGGCACGAAGTTCTTCCGGGCGCCCTCGATGATTTTCTTCATGAGTGCCTTCTCGGTGGCCGTGCTCGCGGCCGAGGGAGTGGAGAACGTGCTCCGCCGGACGGTGCCCACGGGCTATTTCGTGACATGGATGCTCGTGGCGCTGGGGATTGCGCTGCTCGCGGTCAGCGGGGCGCTCACAACTCTGTCGGCCGGGATCGCAGTGCCGGAGATGGCCGACCGGGTCGCGGAGAACCAGGCAGCCGTCGCCGTTGGCGCGATCCGGTGTCTCATCTTCGTGGTCCTTCTCAGCTCGGCGATACTGCTCTATCGGCGCCAGCGCATCACGGCGACCGTCACGGCTGCTCTCCTCGGCGTCCTCGTCGCGGCCGATCTCTGGAGCGTGGAGCGGTTGTACTGGCGTTTCTCGCCGCCCGCCTCGGTCACCTTCGCGTCCGACGCGGCGATCGACTCCGTGCGCGCGCAGAAAGAGCCCGGGCGGGTGCTCGCCGCGCCCCTCGGGCCCGACGTCGCGCAACGCGATCCCGAGCTCGAAGGCGACGCGTTGATGATCCATGACATCCGCCAGGCCATTGGGTATCACAGCAACGAGTTGAAACGCTACGACGTATTGGCTGGCAAGGCGGAAGGATTCCGTCCGATCTTCAGCGGGCAGATCTGGCGCCTCCTCAACGTCCGGTTTCTCCTCACCAACCTGGCCACGGTCCCCCTCCAGGGCGCAAAGCTCGTGGCGGGGCCTGTGCGCGACGCCGCCGGCACGACCATCTACCTCTATCGGTTGCCGGGCGACAATCCGGTAGCGTGGGTGACCCCGGTGTCGGTGAAAGTCGGCGACGACCGTGCGCTCGCGACCGTGACCGATACACGCTTCGATCCGCTGGTCGCGGCGATCTACGATACGACGGCTCCGGTGACCGGGAAGCAGGTCGATCAGACACCGGCCCCGCTCGGCATCGGCGTGACCACGGTTCGGTACGACCCCGGACACATGACATTCCGGCTCGGCCGTCCGGCCCCGGACGGCGCCTCACTGATTGTCTCGGAGAACTACTATCCGGGATGGCACGCGACCGTGGACGGTAAGCCGGTTCCGCTGGGACGGGCGGACTATACCCTGATCGGCGTCCCCCTTCCCGCGGGCGCGACCACGGTCGATGTCGAGTTCCGCAATCCCGTGTTCCAGTGGAGCGCGACGCTCACGCTCGTCGCAATGATCGGCGCATTCGCGTGGTGGTTCGTTGCCCTGGCCAGCGAGCGGCGACGACATGGCTGAACGCGCCCTCGTCATCGTTCCGACCTACAACGAGCGCGCAAATATCGAGCGGCTGATCACCGCCGTTCTCCAGCAGGACCCCCGTCTCGACATGCTGATCGTCGATGACAATTCGCCGGACGGGACTGGCGGCATCGTCGAGGGGATGGCGTCACGCGACCCGCGGATCCACGTCCTGCACCGCCCCGGGAAGATGGGATTGGGCACCGCGTACGTCGCCGGATTCCGCTGGGCGCTCGAGCACGACTACGCCTACATGTTCGAGATGGACGCCGACTTCTCCCATGATCCGGCGCACCTGAGCGAGTTTCTCACCGCGATCCAGCACGCTGATCTGGTCGTCGGCTCGCGCTACAACCGGGGCCGGGTGACCGTCGTGAACTGGCCCATGTCGCGGCTCATCTTGAGTTATGCCGCCAACATCTACGCGCGCCGGGTGACGGGGCTGCCGCTGGACGATGCGACCGGCGGATTCAAGTGCTATCGCCGGGCGGTGCTGGAGGCGATCGATCTCGGGGCCGTCAAGTCGAACGGCTACGCCTTTCAGATCGAGATGAGCTTCCGGATCTGGAAGCACGGCTTCCGGATCGCGCAGATCCCGATCACGTTCGTCGACCGGAGCGAGGGCGTGAGCAAGAATGTCGCGCCGCATCGTGCGTGAGGCCGTCTGGATGGTCTGGCGGCTGCGGTGGTGGTCGATGACCGGGCGCGTCTAGGCCGCGAACCGAACGGGGGCAGGGCGGGATACCCGGCGCTCTGGCGCAGCTACACCGGGAGCGAGCCCGGCGGGACCCTTCCCGAGTAACTTTCGGGATGCGCCAGTTCTACAAGATGAGCGGCTCGGGAAACGACTTCGTGTTCGTCGATGCCCGGGATGGCAATGCCGGAGAGTGGGTGACCCCCGAACGGATCCGGGAGGTCTGCGCCCGCGGCACCGGCGTGGGCGCCGACGGGATCGTCGTCGTCGGCGCGGCGCCGGCCGCGCCGACATCGGCATCCGCTATTTCAACGCCGATGGATCGCTCGGGGAGCTCTGCGGCAATGCGACCCTGTGCACCGTGCGGCTGGCCGCCGTGCTTGGGCTGGATCCGGCCGCCGGGCTCCGGATCGCGACGAACGCCGGCATCATGACCGCCCGCATGGCATCCGGCTTGCCGGAGTTCGACCTCGGCGCCGTCACCCGGGTGGAGACGGAGCCACCGATCGAGCGTGCGGCCGGCGAGCGCCGCATCGGGTACGCGATGGCGGGCGTTCCGCACCTGGTCGTCCTGGTCGACGGCGTCGGCGATGTGGACGTGGCGGGCCGGGGCCGGGCGCTGCGTTTTCATGCGGCGGCGGGCGCTGCCGGGGCGAACGTCAATTTCGTGGCGCCCGCGCGCGGCAACGGCGCTCGAGATGGCGACTGGGTGATGCGGACCTACGAGCGTGGGGTGGAGGGCGAGACCCTCGCCTGCGGCACGGGGTCGGTTGCGGCGAGCACCCTGCTGCGCGCGTGGGGCCTGGCGGCGGAATCCCCGGTTCGGCTCTGGACGCGGTCGGGACTCCCGCTCGACGTGACGGTGACTCGGTCAGGCCAGGCGTGGAGTGCGGCGCTCCGCGGGGAGGCTCGGCTTGTGTTCCGCGGCGAGCTGATCGACGTCTAGTGCACTCGCGTCCGTGGCGGCCGAACGCCGGCCGCGTGGGCCGGTAGCGCTCATGCGATATCTGGCGCTGGCGTGCGACTACGATGGGACCTTGGCCACCCGCGGGCGGCTGCACGACTCCACGGCGGCCGCGCTGGAGCGATGCCGGGCGTCGGGGCGCCGGGTGCTGCTGGTGACGGGCCGTGGAGATGGGCCAGCTCCGCGAGGTCTGCCCGCGGCTCGACCTGTTCGACCTGATCGTGGCGGAGAACGGGGCGCTGCTCGTGGAGCCGGGATCGGGGCGGGAGCGGCCGCTGGCGCTGGGGCCGCCGGAACGATTCGTCCAGGCGTTGCGCCGGCAGCAGGTGGTGCCGCTGTCGGTTGGCCGGGTGATCGTGGCCACCAAGGACACCTACGCGCCGGTCATCCTGGACGCGATCCGGAAGTCGCGGCTCGAGTGGCACCTGATCTTCAACAAGGGATCGGTGATGGCGCTGCCGTCGGGGGTGAACAAGGCGAGCGGGCTGCAGGCCGCTATTGTCGAGCTCGGTATTCCAGCGCTTTCGGTCGTGGGGGTGGGGGACGCGGAGAACGACCACGCGTTCCTGGCGGCGTGCGGGTGCGCCGTGGCGGTGGCGAACGCGCTGCCGTCGCTCAAGCACGAGGCGGACCTGGTGACCGTGGCGGACCATGGGGCGGGCGTCGAGGAGCTGGTGGGGCGGCTGCTGGCCGACGACCTGGCGAGCGTCATGGCCCCGGGTCCGCGGCATCCCCGGGTTCCGGGTGATGCGAGTGCGCCGCCGACGGCGGCTGGTGGCTGACTAGCGGGCCGAGCCACAGGCCCGGCACTGCGTGCGCCGGGGTGAAGGCGCGGCATCTGCCGAACTGATCCATAACAGGGAAGTGCTGCAGGGGAGCGGGGGAGGCCTCGGGCTCTCGTGATTTTCTGTGCGGAGCGGTAGGTCAGGGGTGGGACGTGGAAAGTGTCATCAAATGTGGAAAGTTTCCTCTGCCACGATAACTGACCGCGGCGCCCGCAGCCGGCTCCCGTCCTGAAGCCCAACCAGCCACCCGGCAATCGCTTAGCCGGTTGCCCCTCGCGTGATATGTGAGTACCTTCTCCGCTCGGCTCCCGTCGCCCCGCGAGGCCCCCCTGGCTCCTGTCCCCCCGATCCCGCCCGACCACGGCCGTCCGCCCGCCACCACCGGCGCCGGGTTCGCCGGCCCGCCACCGCCGGTCTCAGACCGCGCCGCACCCCGGGCCGAACGCCGCGACGACGATCCCATCGTCCGCGCCGCCATCGACAACGTCCGCCGCCATCTCCCCGCACTCTCCGCCAGCGAGATCGTCCAGCTCGTCCTCTATCCCGAACCGCTCGTCGCCTGGGCCAAAGGGGCAGGGGTCGATGACTCCCAGGTCGCCAATCTCTTCCGCCGCCACCGCCGCTACACCCGCCTCCGCACGCTGCTCGCCACCCGGCTCGGCGTCCCGATCCTCGTGCTGGACCACCTCATCGACGCCGCCCCCGCGGTGCCCGCAGCCAAACGGCCCGCCGCCTATGCCGCCGTCCTGGCGGACGCCGGACTCGGCACCTGGAGCCAGCCCGCCCCCATCGATTGGAGCACGCCGCCATACCCGCCGCACCGCGACGGCACCAACCCGCTCGAGCGGCTCGCCATCGCGGTCCTGCCAGGTGCCGCACCGTCGATGCCGCCGTCCCGCGTCATCGGCTACGCCATGTGGCCCGAGACGCTCGCCGCTTTCGCCGCCCGCGCCCAGCGCTTCACGCTCGACCAGTTGCTCACGACGCTGAGCGGGCTCCGCCGCTCGGACTCCATCGAGGCCGCCCTCGCACGCCGCCTCCGCGTCACCCACCGCACCCTCGACACGTTCATCCGATCCGCCAAACGCGACCCGTTCGCCGGCGAGAGCGACGGGCTCCCGAGCTCGATCGCCGGCTGACTCGGCGGACTCGGCGGACTCGGCGGACTCGGCTGGCACGGCGGGGGAGGCCCGCCGGCCCGCCGCGCCGGCACCCGATCGGCGCCCCAAGTGCCGGAACTCGAACATCTCGCCGGCCGTAGGGTTGAGCATGACCCCCGCCGTGATCGAACCCGTCGCGCGATGGCTGCTGTGGGCGCCGTTCGCCGCCGCGTGCACCCACATTGTCGAGGAGTTCGTCTGGCCAGGCGGATTCATGACGTGGTACCGCCAGTACCGGGGCCCGGCCGCCGCGTCCCGCATCACGCCGCGGTTCCTGGTGCTGATCAACGCCGCGCTCCTGTTCGGGTGCTGGGACGCGGCCGCGGCAAGGGAGAGCCTCATGAGCCGAGCCGTCTGGCTGGCCATGTGCGCGCTGGTGGGCGCGAACGGCTGCTGGCACCTGTGGGCGGCCGTGCGCACCCGCGGATATTCGCCCGGGGTGGTCACCGGGACGCTGCTTTACATCCCCCTGGCCGCCTACGGATTCGCGACATACATCGGCTCAGGCCGGGTGTCGCCGGCCATTGCCATCGCGGCGGGCATCATCGGGGCCTCGTACCCCGTCTGGTCGGCGATCTTTCACAGGAGCGGACGGGGCAGGCAGTGACCCCGCAGGGAGCGGTTATCAACAGCCGGTGGGGGTAAGTGGTTTACATAATACCTCTTATACGTAGTATGCCAGGACGACAGCATCGGCCCACCGTGGCGACGGCGGCGCGTCAGACGCGCCGTACAGCGAGGCTCACGTAACCTGTGAAGGTCGCTGCAGCCCGATCGACCGCGCTGCCCGGCCACCATGGCTCGGTGCCCGATGGCGCGCTGGGTTGGCCTCGCAGACGTGCTCACAGCCACGCTTGCCGCCCGGCGTGCGTGCCGGCGTGGTCGCCGGCGCACTGGTACCATGCCTGGAAAGACAAAAAGGAGACCCGCCCTGGGTCTCCATTTCCTTTTCGGCGTCCACGCGCCGTTGCCTGGGCCAGCGAGCGGTCTCTACCTATCCCGATAGCCCCAGGCCAACTCCCAACGGCTACTTGGCTGGCTTTGCCGTCAGCTCGCCCAGCCGCAGTTGGGCTTCCTGCGCCTGGCCGTTCTTCGGATCGGCCGACAACGCCGTCCAGATTGCCACGGCCGCGGCGGTATCGCCGGCCCTGGCGTCGGCCCGCGCCGCGCTCGCCCGGTACCCGGCCTCCTCGGTCGGATACGGCGAATGGCCCGCCGCCGCCACGTAGTGGGCGGCCGCCTGGGCATACTTGCCCTGCAGGCTATACCCGTCGGCGGTCATCGCCTCGACCGCCGGTGCGAACGGCTTCGCCGCGCCTGTGGTCTTGGTCTGGTTCAGGACCGCCAACCCCTCGACGTACTGCTTCTCGTTGTAGTAGGTCGAGGCGAGCAGCAGCCCGGCCTGGGCCGCGGCCGCCGTTCCGCTGTACCGCGAGATGACTTTCTTGAGGTCGGCCTGTGCCAGTGGCAGGTTGCCCGTCGCCAGCGACTGCTCGGGACCGGCGAGAGCGGCCTCAGCCTGCCCCGCCTGCGTCGCGACTGCCGAGCGATACAGCAACACGCCGCCGCCCGCGAGGATGGCGACGGCGACCGCGATCAGCAGCTCCCTGTAGTGGGTCTGGATCCAGTCCGAAAAACTCTCTTCGATCGGTGCGGGTGCCGGACGAGCTGCGGCGCCAGTTGCGGGCATGGATGCGCAGAGAAGAAAGAAATGGTAGGACGGCGGATTCGGGATGCGGGCAAAATGTCCGCTCCGGCAGCACGTGTTGCAGTGCTGGTGATTGCGTAAATACACCCGTTCGGCAACGATATCGCAAGCGGGTCTGCTGGCTGCACACGTGGTTGATGCATCGACCGGCGCTCGCATCGCGCACGAGCGTTCGCCGCAATTGCGTGCGGCAACCACGGGCGCGTCTTGACCGCGCCATGCACGCGCGCCACGCTTCGTGCGCGAGGAATGCCGCGGATGTTCCGTGATCGCCGGCGTACGCTCGCAGGTGACGCCGGATGCTGCAGGCTCTGGCGCACGAGTTGCAAAGGATACTTCCGACGCGACACTGCCGACGGGCCCCCAATGGCTGTGCACCCGGAACGTTTCGAACACCGAGTCCCGCGGACTGATGCGTCCGCGGCCGCCGCGTCTCCGGCTTCGCCCGGCTCCGCGCCACCCGCCGATCCGCACGGCGCGATTCCGTCCGCGATCCCGTCCGCGGTCCCATCGCCGCGCGGTGCCGGTCTCAAGCTCACGCACGTCGCATGCTGCGTGTGTGGCGCGGAAGACTGCGTCCCCGCCGGCATCGGCGAGGACTTCGAGTACCGAACGAGTCCGGACACGTTCATCGCGATGCGCTGCCGCGAGTGCGGCCTCGTGTATCTCGATCCGCGCCCCACCGCCACCGAGCTGCCGCGCATCTATCCGCCGAACTACCACGCGTTCGATTTCTCGCCCGAACGGTTCGGCTTCGTCTACCGCGTCCGCCGCTCCCTCGAAGCGCGCCGCGTCCTGCAATGGTGCCGCGGTCTGGGCGACGCCGCCCGAATTCTCGATGTCGGCTGTGGCGACGGTTTTCATCTGCGGCTCCTGCGCGACTTCGGCCGGCCGGCCTGGAAGCTCGAAGGCGTCGACGCGAGCGAACGCGCCGTCGAAGCCGCGCGCCGGGCTGGTCTCGTCGTGCACCACGGCACGATCGAACGACTTGATCTGCCCGCCGCGACGTACGACCTCGTCCTCCTGATCGCGACCATCGAGCACGTGGACGATCCGGCCGGTGTCCTTCGCGCCGTGCGACGCCTCCTCACACCCGGCGGACGCGTCGTCATCGTCACCGACAATACCGCCACCACCGACTTCGCCGTCTTCGGCGCACGCCACTGGGGCGGATACCACTTCCCGCGGCACTTCAACCTCTTCAACCGCTCGACGCTCGAACGCCTGGCCGCCATCACGGAGCTGGACGTGGACTCGATCGAGACGGTCATGAGTCCGGTCAATTGGGTGTACTCGGTCCGCAACACGCTCGTGGACTGGGGCGCCCCGTCGTGGCTCGTCGAACGGTTCAGCCTTCGCTCACCAGTCGCGCTCGCATTCTTCACGCTCGTCGATTCCGTGCACCAGATCGCCGGGTCTGGCGCGCTGATCCGCGCAGTGCTGCGGCGCCCGGCAGCGGCCCCCGCAACGAACGAGTCCGCCACCGAGGCCGCGGCGGCCGCTGGCCGCCCGCCACATGACTCCGCTACCAGCGCCGCCGCCTCCCGCCGGGCGGCGCCACAACGGCCCGATCCTCGCATTCAAACGATCTCACCTGGACGCCCCTCCCTCACCGCTCCTCTGACCCCCACCGCTGCCCCCTGACCCCAATGGCTGAGCCGAGGAACGCCACGCCCCCAGTGATCGTAGTCGGTGCCGGTCTCGCCGGCCTCACCGCGGCGGCGTTTCTGCGCCGGCGAGGGATCCCGGTGCGGGTGTTCGAGGCCGGCACGCAGGTCGCCGGCCTGGCGGCCACGCACGTCGATGCCCAAGGGTTCAGTTACGACTTCGGCGCGCACTTCATCACCAACCGCCTCGCCGCCGCGATCGGCGTCAGCGCCGACTGCGTCCCGATCGCACACTACGGCGAGATGGTCCGGCTCGGTGGCCGCACCTACGGCTACCCGTTCGGGCTCATGCGGTCGCCGCACTTTCTCCTGAGCGGACTCGGCGCACGCGCGGGCCAATGGGGCGCCGAGGAGCCGGGGTCGGCCGCCGATGTGTTCCGCAGCCGCTACGGCGCGGCGCTCGCCGACGAGGTCGCAATCCCCCTGCTCGAGTCCTGGTCGGGCGCACGCGCCAGCGATCTCGCACCGGCGGTCGCCGGGGTGCTCAACCACAGCATCGGACACACCGTGCTGCTCAAGATCAACTCGCGCATCCGGAAGCGCGCCGTGGCGATCGGGTACTGCCATGAGTTGCCCGAGACACGCCATGTCTGGCATGTGTATCCCACGGGCGGTGTCTCGCTCCTCTGCAGGCGCCTCGCGAACGAGCTGGAGTCGTGCATCGATCTCGAGACGCCGGTGGACCGCATCATCGTCGATCAGGGTCGCGTCGCCGCCGTGCGCGCCAACGGCCGCGAAGTACCGGCCGCCGCGGTCGTCAGCACCGCACCAGTTCACATCCTCTCACGGATGGTCACCGGGACCGACGCGCTCCGGCCCCTGGCGCGCTTTCGCTACCGCCCGATGGTCTTCGCCAACCTGCGCTTCACCGGCCGCGGCCTGCTGCCGGATACCATGCTCTGGACGCCCGACGGCGGCGCGCCATTCTTCCGGCTCACCGAAACGCCCCTCTCGATGCCATGGCTCGCGCCAGCCGGCCACACGCTCATCACGGCGGATCTCGGGTGTGACGTCGGTGATGCGATCTGGACGGCCAGCGACGAGGAGCTCGGCGAGCGCTGCCTCCAGCACCTCGATTGGATTCCGAACGCCCGCCAGCGCTACATCGGCTGCCGGGTCGTCCGGTCGCCGGTCGCCTATCCGGTCTTCCTCAACGAGTACGAGAAGGACCGGCAGGCGCTGGCCCGCTCAACCGGCGTCGAGGGACTCTACAGCGTTGGGCGGAACGGCGAGTTCGCGCACTGGCTGATGGAGGACGTCTACTGGCGGTCGCTCAATGCCATGCGGCAGTTGATCCGCGACCAGGTCGCGGTGGCCGCCTAGCTGCGCGTAGGCCGCGCGTCGCGGATCAAATCCAGGAGATCTCGTAGCGGCAGACTTTGCCGCCCTTCGCCCGGCACTCGGTCTCGCGAACCCGCACGCCCGACACGCCACACATCTCCAGCGCCTTCCGGTGCCACCCGACGATCGTGAGACAGTCCGGTGCACTGAAGATTTCCGCATCGTACGTCGTGAAGACGCCGGACGTGGGACCGGTCTTCGTATACTCGCGGCGCCCGACTTCGTAGTAGGTGCGGTAGATCGACGGCGACTTCTCCAGGAACTCGTGGGGATGGCCCGGCCGCAAAAACCCGCGGTGCACGGTGCCGAGGTTCCGCTCGGCCGACGCCTCACCCAACCGCTCGAAGAAGCTCGTATCCCCCCTCGCCAGCACCCGGACGATCGCGTCGTCCAGGCGCTCCCCGAGCGCAAACGGATACCACACGACCGGCAGGATCAGCCGGAAGACCGCCCGATCTTCGGCCGAGAGGCTGTCGAGCACCTTCGACACGCCTTCCTTGCCGAAATGCTCCTCGAGAAACAGCAACCGTGACTTGAGCACCGCCCCTTTCACCTGCTGCACGCTCACCCTCCGCAATTCGGACCGACGTGTGTCTGACGTGTGTCTGACGTGTGTCTGACGTGCGACGGACGTGGGGGACCCGGCACGGACCGCCTTCCGGGAGCCGCCGCCATGATGACGCGTCCCTGATCACAGTGGACGGCGGATCACTCGCTGAGGTAATCACGGCGGCGTTGAGTAGCCCGGGTGCCACACAATGCCGGCCCGCGGCAGACCGCGGTTGCCCGGGGTGCCCGTGGGCGTCACCTATCGCGCGGCCGCGCGAATCCGCAAGCCGTGACACCGCCAACTACCAATGCGTTCCGCATCAGGAGTGTCGTGCAATTTCCGATCGCGTTCGAGCACAAAGGGCGCCAGTTCACGCTGTCCATGGGGCCCGCCACCGATACCGTTCCCCTCTTCCCTCGCGACGCAAGGGCGGCAGGGGATGACGCGCCGCCATCCGCCGACCCCGTGATTGTCCTCGAGGTCAGCGGCGATGAGACCCGCTACGCGTGCGGCGTCCCTGAACGGTATCGCGACGCTGATGTGCTGAGGGCGCGGGTGACTCTCTGGTACCACACCCTCCGCCCGTCCGGCGATCCCCTCGAAATGGCCGCCGCCCGGCAGCCGCTCCGGCGCCGCTGAGCGACTGGCAGCGGACGACGCGGGCCTAGCCTTCGCCGATGCGTTCGGCGTGCGCGTAGACGTTGCCGCTCTCGCCCCGCAACAGCGCGACCAGTGTCAAACCGGCGGCGTCCGCCAGCCGGACCGCCAGTCCAGTCGGACGCGAGACGGCCGCCAATAGCGGAATCCCGGCAGCCGCGGCCTTCTGCACCAGTTCGTAGCTCGCACGACTGGTCATCACGACGAACCCCGATGATGGATCGCGCCCCTCGCGAGCCAGCGCGCCGATCACTTTGTCGAGTGCATTGTGCCGGCCGACATCCTCGCGCACGACGTGCAGTTCGCCATCGAGGGTCGCCCAGGCCGCCGCATGAACCGCTTTGGTGGTTCGGTTGAGCTCCTGGCGCGCGGCAAGCAGGGATTCCGCTCGCCACAGCGCGCCCGGCGTGAGCGTCCAGCGCTGCGTGACCGTCCGCGTCGGACGCAGGGCATCCGTGATGGTCTGCACTCCGCAGAGACCGCACCCCGTGCGGCCGGCGAGTTGGCGGTCGCGCCCTGCGACCGCGGCCGCTCGCTCCGCGGGAATCTGCAACTGGAGCTCGACCCCCTGGCTGTAGGGAATGACTTCAATCCGCTGCAGCTCGGACAGCGACGCGACAATCTCTTCCGAGAGGGAGAATCCGGCGCCGAAGTCCTCGAAATCCGAGGGTGTCGCCATCATCACCACGTGTGGCCGCCCGTTGTACACGAACGCCACGGGCACTTCCTCGGCGACTTCCGCGGACGATGCCGTGGCCACCTCGCCGGCCAGCCGGACGAACGGATACTCCCGATGGGGGTCGCTGTAGCCGAGTCCGAAGAGAGGGTGACCCGGCGTCAGTGGAGGTGGGAGTGGGATGTCACTCACGGGGGCCCGCACACAGGGGCGCGCACACAGGGGCCCGCTCACAAGGGTTCACTCACCGGCTCCCGTTGCCCTTCCCGTCTCCGTCCTGGCCGTTCCCGCGGGACTTCCCCGCCCCGTTGCGGGCTGCTTCGATGTCTTGAGGCCGGCGCGGCACGCCGTTCGAGCGTCTGCCGTTGCCGGATTTGGGACGCTCCTGCACGTATTGCCACCCGAACCGTCCCTTGATGCACAGATTGCCGTGCGTGACCGACACGTCGAACGGCGACGTGACTTTCACGATCTCGTTGTCCTGGACGTGCAGCGACAGCGTACATCCGACCCCGCAATACGGACAGATCGTGTCGACGACGGACTGGCGATTCTCATCCCACGTCCCCGCGGCGCGCCGGTCGTGCTCGGAGCTGAACATGAGCGCGCCCGTCGGACACACGGCGATGCAGTTCCCGCAATACACGCAGGCGGACCCGGGCAGCGGCACCGAGAACTCGGTCGAGATGCGCGCATCGAACCCGCGGCCCGCCACCGCGATCGCGTAGGTATTCTGATAATCGATGCCGCACGCCTGGACGCACTTGTAGCACAGGATGCACTTCCCGTAGTCGCGGACGTACAACTCGTTGTCGATCTTGACTGGCTGGTGGACGGTGGCCGCGAAGGCTGGGTCGGGCGGTTCGTGGTGCCCGGCGTGCGCGGCATCCCGGACCCCCGCCGCCGCTGGTGGCGCCGGAGGTCCATACCGCTCGGGATGGCACTCATAGTCGGCGATCCATTCAGCCGCGTGCGGCGTGGTCGAGAGATCGACCGACGACGCCAGAAACTCGAGGACCATCTTCCGGCTATGGCGCACGCGCGGCGAATCGGTGTGCACGACCATCCCCGGCTCGACTTTGCGCGCGCAGGAGGGCACGAGCACTCGCGAGTTCTCCAGCTCGACGACGCACACCCGGCACGCGTTGATCGGGTGGAGGGTCTCCAGATAGCAGAGCGTCGGGATGTCCTGGCCGCGCTGCCGGCACGCGTCGAGAATCGTCGACCCTTCCGGTGCGGAGACCGCCTCGCCGTCGATCGTGAGCTCGACCGATCGCCGGGGCGGCGAGATCTGAACCAGCGCGCCGGGCGCGGTGCCGGGTGCCGTCATGATGCGCCTGCCCCGGCAGGGGCGGCGGCTTCCTCGAAGAGATGGAGGCGCTTGATCGCGGACTCGATGGCGCTGTAGGCGGTCTGGCCCAGTCCGCAGATGGACGCGTCTTTCATCCCGAGGCCGATCTCACCGAGCAGCGCCAGCTCATCGTTCACCGAGCCTCGCATCCGGCTACGCGTGATCCGGTGCAACGCTTCCTCCTGGCGCACGGTCCCCACCCGGCACGGCACACACTGTCCGCACGACTCGTCACGGAAGAAGGCCGCGATCCGCAGCAGCATCGGCTTGAGATCCACGGTATCGTCGACCGCCATGATCACACCTGATCCGAGAGTCGCCTGCGCCGCCCGTGTCCCTTCAAAAGTTAACGGCATATCCACCTCGTCGGGCCGGACGAACACGCCGGCCGCGCCACCGACCAGCACCGCCCGGAGCGGCCGGCCACCCGGCACACCGCCCGCGAGGGTGAGCATGTCGCGCAGCGTGGCGCCGAACGGGACTTCGTAGACGCCAGGACGCGCGACGCACCCGCAGAGACAGAACAGCTTCGTGCCGGCGGATTGCGCGGTACCGATGGCCGCGAACGCCGCGCCGCCTTCCCGCACGATCAGCGGGACGTTGTACAGCGTCTCGACGTTGTTGACGACCGTGGGCTTGGCGAACAACCCCGCGTCCACCGGAAACGGTGGCTTGTTACGCGGCTCGCCCCGGAATCCTTCAATGGAATTGAAGAGCGCGGTCTCTTCCCCGCAGATATACGCGCCGCCGCCCCGCCGCACCTCGAGTTCGAAGCGCATGGCGTGTCCCATGACGCTGTCGCCCAGCAGGCCGCGGGACCGCGCCTGCGCGATCGCGTGTTCCAGGCGCTCGATCGCGAGCGGGTATTCCCCACGGATGTAGATGTAGCCATGCTCGGCGCCGGTCGCGTACGCAGCGATCGTCATCGCCTCGACGAGTGCGAACGGGTCGCCTTCCATCAACGCCCGGTCCTTGAACGTCCCCGGCTCGGACTCGTCGGCGTTGCAGATCAGGTAGTGCGGCCGCACCGGCTGGCGCGCCACGGCTTCCCATTTCTTGCCGGTGGGAAACGCCGCGCCCCCCCGTCCCAGCAGCTTGGCGTCGAGCACCTCACGGATCACCCCCGCCGGTCCCAGCTCGAACGCGCGACGGAGGCCCGCATAGCCTTCCGTGCTGCGGTAGGCATCGAGGCTCGACGGATCGATGACACCGGCGCGGGCGAGCAGGCGGAGTTCCGGCGCCCCGGTTTGCGGGAGCTGCGGATGCGGGCGCGTCGGCATGCGGTCGTCGCCCTTCAGCACCGCGTTGAGCTCCGGCGCGGTCGTCGCTCCGAAGAGCGTGTCAGCGGGGTGTTCTCCCGCCACCTGCAGCAGGGCCGCCGGTGCCTGATCGCAGAGTCCGAGGCACGGGCTCCGGATCCAGGCCGCCGCGCCGGGGTCCAGCACGACGTGATCGGTGTGCGGTCCGTGCGAGAGTGGCGGTCCCGCCGTTCGTTCGAGCTCGGCGATCATCTCCGTGGCGCCGCGGCACTGGCAGGCGATATCGTCGCAGACGTGGAGCACGCGGCGTGGCCGGGGCGTCGTGGCGAGCAGCGCGTAGAAGGTCGCAACGCCGTACGCTTCTGCCGGCGGCACGTCGAGGCGTTCGCACACGTAGATGAGCGCGCCCTCCGTGATCCACCCGAACCGCCGCTGCACGGCCTGCAGCGCGGGCAGCAGCAGATTCCGCCTGGCGCGTCCCAGCTCCCGGCCGCTCGATGCGGATCGGCTTTCCACGGCGGCGTCGCGATCGCCGCCATCCCATTGTGATGTGGGGGGACCCAGGCACGCGTCCACCGTGGCGCGCTCCTCGTCAGTCGGCTCGGCGAGTGTTAGTCGGAGATCCATCCCTCACCTGGTTGCGGCATCAGTCGCCCGGCACCAGCTCACGCGCGTTCTCCTCGGCGGCTGCTTCATCGGCCGTGACCGGCTCCACGCGTACCGCGCACGCCTTGAACTCGGACGTGCCGGACTTTTCATCCCACACGTCCGTCGTGAGCACGTTCACCTTGACCTCATCCTGGAAATGCAGCGTCATGAACACCAGGCCCGCGCGCAACGAGGTGTCGATCCGCACCGGAGCCACGACGCTCCCTCGGCGTGAGGTGATCCGCATGGTGTCGCCATCCGCGATCCCGAGCCTCGCCGCATCCTCCGGGGACATGTCGAGCGTCTCCGGCCGCCGGAGCGGCGACGTGTAGCCGCCCGTCTGCACGCCGGTATTGTAGGAATCCAGCCGGCGCCCCGTAGTGAGCTGGAACGGATACTCGGCATCCGGCATCTCGACCGGACCTGCATGATTGACGAGGGAGAACGGCGCGGCGGGACCGATGCGCGGCTTTGCCCAGAGACGGCCGTGGAGGAACTGCGCACCGGGGTCCGACTCCGCGGGGCACGGCCATTGGAGCCCCTTGTTGGCTTCGAGCCGGGCGTACGACATCCCCCCGAACATGGCTGGCGCCAGCAACCGGACCTCGTTCCATACCGTTTCGGCGTCGGGCGGTCCGAGATCGTGGCCCAACCGCTTACCGATCTCCGTGATGATCCACATGTCGTCGCGCGCATCGCCAGGCGGCTCGAGCGCCTTGCGCACGCGCTGCACCCGGCGCTCGCTGTTGGTCACGGTGCCATCCGCTTCGCACCAGCTCGACGACGCGGGCAGCACCACGTCGGCGCACTCCGCCGTGCGGGTCAGGAAGATGTCCTGCACCACGATGTGGTCGAGGCTCGACAGCGCCGCCATCGTGTGCTCCTCGTTCGCCTCGGATTGCGCCGGATTTTCGCCGATGACGTACAGCCCGTGAAACTGTCCCGCGTGCATCGCCTCGAACATGTCCGTAATGGTCATGCCGATCCCGGGCGCCATCGTGATGCCCCACGCCTTGTCGAAGCGCTCGCGCACGGCGGGGTCCAGGATGTCCTGGAAGCCCACGAGGCGATTGGGGATCGCCCCCATGTCGCCCCCGCCCTGCACATTGTTCTGCCCGCGTAGCGGATTGACGCCGGATCCGTACCGCCCGACGTGGCCGGTCAGCAGCACGAGGTTGATCAGCGAGACGACGTTGTCCACGGCGTTGTGGTGCTCGGTGATACCCAGCGTCCAGCAGATCATCGCGCGATCGGCCTTCGCGAAGTCGAGCGCCACGTCGCGAATCACCGGCGCTGGCACCCCCGTCACCTGCTCCGCGAACTCCAGCGTATACGGCTCGACGTGCTGGCGATACGCCTCGTAGTGCTCGGTCGCATTCTGAATGAACGCCGTATTCTCGAGACCCGCGTGGATGATGACGCGCGCCATGGCGTTCGACAGCGCGATATCGGTGCCCACGTTGAGGCCAAGCCAGCGATCCGCCCACTGGGCGGACGTGGTCCGGCGCGGATCGACGACGTACAGGCGCGCACCAGCGTGCACGCCCTTCAGCACGTGGTGGAACATGATCGGATGGTTCTCGCGCGCGTTCGCGCCCCAGAGGAAGACGACATCTGTCTCCTCCATTTCGCGGTACGAGCTCGTGCCCCCGCCCGCTCCAAAGACCGCCGCCAGACCGGCGACGCTAGGAGCGTGTCACGTTCGATTGCAACTATCGACGTTGTGGGTGCCGAACGCGATGCGCGCGAGCTTCTGTGCCAGGAAGTTCATCTCGTTGCTCGCCTTCGAGCAGGAGAAGATTCCCAGCGCGTCGCCACCGTGGCGGTCGATCACTCGGCGAAATCCATTCGCCGCGCGGTCGAGAGCCTCGTCCCAGGTCGCGGTGCGCAGCGATCCGTTGTCTCGGACGAGCGGGGTGGTCAACCGCGTGTAGCGTTGTGGTGCCATGGTCGATGCCACTCTGATGAAGGACAACCCGTACACGGCCGCTGTACCGCCTGCGCTCCCTCCTGCTCTTTCGAGAGTGCCGCGGCATGGCCAGGGTCACATGTCGCCCTGTCTCAAAGATGTACGTCCGGCCCACACCCTCAAATAGGATGGAAACAAATCACCGATAGGCCGCGCCGATCAGGGATAGGGTGCGCCGATCACCGTTACACACGAGTGCGACGCGATCTCGCACGCCCGGCGGCCGCACCGATCGCTACGACGCCCCGCGCTCAGGCCATCCCACGACGACGCGCACCGACTCCGCGACCGCGAGAAATGCAGCGGCCAATGGTGTCGGCGGATCACGGTCCGGCACGATCAGTCCCACACTCTGCGAAGCGTCGGGCTCCACGAGCGGGATTGTAACAAGCCCGTCGGCGTCTCCCACGACCCCGAGCATCGCTTCAGGTAGCACGCTGGAATAGCCACCCCGCCGCAGGTGGGTCCAGATCGTGATGAGTGAGTTCGTCTCGATGCGTGGTCGCACCACCGCCCCGGCCGCGCGGAAATGCCCGTCGATGATGCGCCGGTTCTGCATGTCGGGCGTCAACAGGCAGAGCGGAAGGTCGGCTGCGTCCCGCCACGGAATCGTCGAGAGTGATGCCGCCGGTCCCGACGCTGGCGTCACGAGCCGGTATCGCTCGCGATAGAGCGGTATCGGCCGCACGTGCGTGAGCGGCTCGTTGTCGAGATAGGTGAGCCCGGCATCCAGGGTGAAATCGTCGAGCCCACGCTGGATGTCGATCGATGTCTGCGAGAGCACCGTCACCGAGGTCTTCGGGTTTATCGTGGTGAACGGCCCGGTGAGTTGCGCGACGGTCGCGAGTGCCGACGGGATGACGCCGAGCCGGAGACGGCCGACGAGTTCGCCATCCGCATCGCTCACGACTCGTTGGAGGGCGTCCACGTCGCCGAGGATCCGGCGGGCCCAGCCCAGCACGCGCTCGCCCTGCGCGGTGAATCCGCGAAATCGCTGCCCGCGCTCGACGATGAGGACGCCGAGGCTCTCCTCGAGTGACTTGATCCCGGCCGAGAGGGTGGGCTGGGTGACGTGGCACGCGGCCGCCGCGTGCGCAAAATGCTTCTCTCTCGACAGCGCGACGAGATACTCGAGGTGCTTGATTTGCATGGTCACGGGCGCGCGTCCACGGGTCGAATCTAGCGACCTTGATCCGCGGTGTTTTCTGTCCCCCGAGGGGCCGAGCCGGCGACCCGGGAGGGTAGCTGTCGATCCGGAACGGCGGGAACGACCGCCCAGTGCGAGATTTATCCGGTCTGCCGCCGCCCGATGACGCGACGTGTGACCAAACCATGGAGCACGCGACCCCCTGAGCAACATCACGATTCTGTTCGAGACCTTGAGCGGCCGCCTCGCGCGATCGCTCCCGGAGCACCTGAGAAGGGCCGCCGCCGGCCTCTGCTTGTTGCTCGTGTCGATCCCGCTCATGGCGGCCCCGCTCGCGGGGCAGCAACCCGTCCCCCGGCGTGACTCGGCGGCGATCGCCGACAGCCTGCGTGCGGACTCATCTCGCCGCGCGTTGCACCAGCTCGCGCCGGTCGTGGTGAACAGCACCCGGCTCTCCGCGGCGACCGAAGCCACACCCGCGCAGGTCGAGCAGTTGGACGTCAAGCAGTCGATCCCGGGCCCCGAAACGCTCCACAATGCGCTGATGTCGCTCCCCGGCATCAGCCTGTTCGACGACCAGGGCGCACGGTTGCAGCCCGAGCTCGAAGTGCGCGGTTTCAACGTGTCCCCGGTCATCGGCAACCCGCAGGGTGTCAGTGTCTTCCTCAACGGCATCCGGGTCAACGAACCGGATGCGCAGGAGGTGAACTTCGACCTCCTGCCGTCCGCGGCGTTCGATCAGGCGAGCCTCGTCCGGGGTCCGGACATCCTGTTCGGCCGCAACTCCCTCGGCGGCACGCTGTTGCTGACGACACGCCGCGGCGGGGACCGCCCCGAGGCGACGCTCGAAGTCGGCGGCGGCTCGTTCGGCGAGCAGTCCCTGACCGCGACCGCGGGGGGAAAGCTTGGCGGTGTGGACGGATTCATCGCGTTCACGGGCGAGAACGAAGTCGGCTGGCGTCAGGCCGCCACCTCCAACACCCGCAACCTGTTCGCGACGATCGGGCATCAGTGGGGGCCGACGCATGACAGCGGCGACGTCGCGCTCGACATCCAGTATGGCCACGACAAGATCTATGCGGCGGGCTCCCTGCCCGCGAGCTACCTCGCGATCAGCCCCAGGATCAACTACACCCCCGGCGACTTCTTCGAGCCCGAAGCCGTCGATCTCGCGCTGCGCGGCAACGAGCCGCTCGCGGGCGGCATACTTCGCGGCACGATCTTCGGGCGCCGGAACAACGTCCAGCAGTTCAACGGGAACGTCCCGCCGCCCAACACCGACGGCTTTGCGTTCAACCTGTCCGGCGGGACGACACTCGAATGGACACGGCCGCTCACCATCGGCGGCCTGCCGGTCGGATGGACCATGGGCGTGGAGTACTCTCGTGAGTCCGCCCATATCCGCCTCGTGAACGTCGGTGGCGGGCTTCCGGACTCGATCACCACCGACGCCACGATCCACCAGGACAACGCCGCCGCGTTCGCACAGGCCGTGGTCTCCGTAACACCGCAGATGAACATCACGGGAGGCCTGCGCGCCGACTACGTGCACGTGCCGTTTCGCGACAGCCTGGACGCCACCAACGACGGTACCAGCACGTACAATCGTGTCTCGCCGGAGATCGGGTTCACGTACAAGTTCACGGACGACTTCAGGGCGTTTGCCGCGTACAAGAGCGGATTCCGCGCGCCCGCGCCGCTGGAGCTCGCATGCGCCAGTCCGACCGCACCGTGCTCACTGCCCTTCTCGCTCGGCAACGATCCGCGTCTTGATCCCGTCACCACGCAGGATTACGAAGGCGGATTCGACGTGGATCTGGCGGCGCGGACGTCCCTCGATGTCGATGCCTTCTGGACCGATGTCTACAACGACATCGTTTTCGCGTCGCCGAATCTCACGCAGCAGTATTTCCTCAACGCTCCCCACACGCGGCGCGCGGGGGTCGAAGCATCAGCGCAAGTCGGGCTACCCGAGGGGTTCCGGCTGGTTGGGTCGTACAGCTATGTCGCGGCGACGTATCAGAGCGCGATCCTCATCGCCACCTCGGACAGCAATCCGCAGCCGACCAAGCCCGGCGATCTGTTCCCGCTGTCCCCGCTGCACCGCGGGCGGATCGGCGCAGGGGTCACGCATCTCTTCGGTCCGCTGCTCCTGGACGGCGAGTTCGACATCCGCGGGTATCAGGGCCAGTTCATGCGCGGCGACGAATCCAACCAGCGTAAGGAGGTTCCCGGCTATACCGTCGCGGGGCTCACCGCACATGCCGAGTACCGGCAGTTCGGTGTGCAACTCGGTGTCGAGAACCTCTTCAACCGCCAGTACTACACCTTCGGCATCGAATCCCAGAACTTCCTCGGCCCCTACAACCAGAACAACCCTCCCGCGAACCCGATCGTCGAGCCATTCTACACGCCGGGCTACGCGAGGCGGATCACGGTGACACTGAGCACGCGGCTATGACGGCAGGTGCAGCAGAGCGGGTCGTGCTCGTGACCGCGGCGAGCCAGGGGATCGGCGCGGGAGTGGCGCGGCATCTCGCGTCACGCGGATGGTCCGTCGCACTGCTGGCGCGATCGGCCGGCGGTCGACTCGCTAGCGGGTGAGTTGGGTGGTGTCGCCGTGCGGGGCTCGATTACTGACGCGGCGGCGCTCGAACAACTGACTGAGCGCGCGGTCACGCGGTGGGGCCGCATCGACGCCGTCGTGAATAACACGGGGCACCCGGCCAAGGGTGACCCGCTGGCGCTGAGCGATGCGCAGTGGGAGGACGGCTACCACCTGATCCTGGAAAGCGTCTTCCGGCTGGCGCGTCTCGCGGTCCCGGTGATGGAGCGACAAGGCGGCGGCGCGATCGTGACGATCTCGAGCTACGCGGCCGTCCGGCCGGACGCGATGCGCCCGCTGTCGAGCGTATTTCGGGCCGCCCTGTCGGCCTGGACGCGTCTCATGGCCGAGCGGCTGGCGCCGCGTATCCGGGTCAACGCGCTGCTGCCGGGATTCGTAGATACCCACGCCGTCGATGCGGCGACCGTTGCGGCGATCCCTGCTGGCCGCCCGGCGCGCGTCGGGGAGATCGCATCCGCCGTCGCGTTTCTTCTCTCGGATGGCGCGTCGTACATCACGGGCCAGAACCTGTTGATCGACGGGGGGTTGGTCCGCTGACGGCAGGTTGAGAGGGTACCCGGGGCCCGGTCCCCCGACGCCCGGTTACCCGGGACAATGCCCGCTGACGCCGAATGTGAGCGCGGCTCCCCCTGACCGCCGACGTCTGTGCGCCAGCTAGAGTCGTACCACTGCGGCCGCCCACCCGGCCCGGTCCTCGTTGCTCTTATGCATTGTATCGAGATCCACGACGATCGTGCTGGCGTCACGCTGGATCGACAATCGATCCATGTTGCGAGTCGCTCGTCCCGAGATGAACGTGCCATCAGGCTGATACTTCGAGTGGTGCTTTGGACACTGGAATCGTGCGTCCGCCTCGTCCCAACGGAGCGCCGTGTTCTGATGGGGACACGACAGATTGAACGCGTACACGGCGTCTTGCCAGCGTACGAGAATCACCTGGTTATCGCGATCGATCTGTACGCCATTGGCCGAGGGCAACGGATAGGTCTGTCCGGCGCCAGTCCGCACGAGCGACGAAACCCAGTGGACAGGGAGTGCAGCGGCGATGGGTGGGCGAACGCCGGCCGCGGCGAGAGCGGCCAGGGCAGTCGCCACCGCCTGGCGTAGGAACCCGCGCCGATCGTCTAACCCGCAATGCGCGCACGCGCGTGCGCTGCCCGCTGGCGTGGTGCGTTCTGAAGCGGCCCTCTCGGATGCATCGATTCGTATCGTTGGGTTCTGCGAAGGTGTGGTGGCGCAAGACTGCATGGCACCCGGTCCCGGGAGCGGACGGTCAGCTGATGCTGTTGAGGATCGTCCCCGCCAGTACGATGGCGGACCACAGGACGAGGCTCACGATGGACGTGCTCCGCAGGCGATTCCACAGCGGATCCCGCGGGTGCCCTCCGTCCCGGGCTCGCAGGACAGTCTCGGTTCGCTTCAGGACGTAGCCGTTGGCCAGAAGCAATGCAACCAATGACATTTTTGTCCAGTACACCGGCGACGTGGCAAACGTTTCGACATCCGCGGCGAACTGCAGAACTCCGCTTGCAAAAAGGACACCGAGGCCTATGAGTACGGGGCGATGCACCGCGTCGAGTTCGTTCAGCGCGTGCAACTGCCGCTCTGGCGTCGCGCGGGTGGCGCGCAGCGTGGCGCGATCCGCCGCAACGGCAAACCCGCCCGCAAAAAGAAGCCCCGCCAGATGCACAAACGTGATGCTGCTCGACACCGCCTTCGAGTTGCTGTAGATCGACTGCCACGGGCTGAGGAACTGCGCGACCGTATGGATGATCTCGTGCACGGCGTCAGTGATTCCAGACCCACATCATGATCGTGCTGGTGCCGCTACTGCCATGGACGCCTCCGCGAGCCCTCGATGCGTGTTCGCGTTGGATTGACTGTGCTTCGCTCCCCCCCACGGCACCCGTGGCAGCAAATCCCGCGTCGGCCGCCAGCATCAGCACCGTGTGCACGATCCGTCGCGTGCGACCAGCGGGCGCCTTGCGCGACTCCCACAGGTTCCAGCCACCTGTGACGGTGTTGAAGGCAAATAGGACTCCCAGGCCGCCGGCCACCACTGTATGGGCGGTGAGAAGGCCCGACGGAACACGGGGTGAGTCGGGGTGTTGGCCCGGCGGAACGAACCCCAGCTGTTGCTGGTCATGCAGCAGGCGCTCGCCGAGGACGTATTCGGCGGCGAACAATGGGAACTCGACGTAGCTCCCAATCCGATGCATCGTGAGGCGGCGATAATACCAGTCGCTATACTCTATCGCGCGCGGACGTGTAGTTCGGTGGGGCGTGGTGTCGGCCGTCTCGGTGGCCCCGCCGTCCAAGCCGGCGCCGCCCGCGCGGGTGCGGGTAAACCCCATCGGGAGGGCGCGAGGCCCGGCGATGTTGCCAGGGGCTGCGGCCCGGAGCGCATTCGCCTCCGAATCAGCGCTCGCAGAGGGTGCATTGGTGGCTCCGGCGGATCCGGGCGGGCGGCGAGTTGGTGCGGTCCGGGGCGACGTCGTGGCCGCCGTGTCTGGGTTGGAGAAGGCGCATACGTTACCACGAGTCGAATCGGACCCAGGAGTGGCGGGCCGGAGGCCTCCTACGGCCAACGAGGCGATGAGCACAACGTGGATCATCTTCTGTCGTGGGCCCGTCATGAGAAGACAGGGGGCGGCATGAGCCCCACCTGTACTGACCAGCGATAGAACGTGCGAACCCGCCGGAATGTGACAGGGCGCGTGCAGGCTACGCCTGCCGCCGCGATAGTACTCGCCGCCGCGGTTGCAGGCGCGGTGTCGCCCGCCCGCGCGTTACGCCCTCAGGTCGTCAGCCCCACACGTGCTCCCTGCGCCCGCGACAGCTCGATGGCAGGTGCGATCCTCGGCACCGTGCGAAGCGGCACCTCGGGCCTGCCGGTTGCTGGGGCGAGCATAGCCCTGGATGACGTCGTAGGCCGGCCCGATGGTGGATACGCATGCACGGCGTGGTCGGATATGACGGGCCTCTACATGATCGCTCACGCTGCGCCCGGCACCGTGACGATGCAGGTCAGCCACCCCGGCTATGACACCCTGAGGGTGCAGGTGACCGTAGCGGCGCTCGGGATCATGCGCCTGGACGTGACCCTCGCCCCGAAACTGGTGGTCCTGGATTCCGTTCACGTTCCCGGTCTCGCGTCGATCCGCCTTCCGGCGATCGGCGAGGGCGTCCAAGCCCCCAATACATGGCGCTGGCAGGGATCGCCCGCCGATGCGCCAGCGTCCACCGGCGAGCCCGACGTGTTTCGCGTGCTCGATGGTGATCCCAACGTCGCGATGCGTCCCGAGTGGCCAGCCGCGCTGATGGATCGGGGCGGGACCGCGGGGCAGGTACTTGTCCGCATCGACGGATTGCCGCTGTGGAACCCCGTGCACGCGGGCGGCGCTCTTGCGGCGATCACACCGGATGCCGTCTCGAGCGTCACCCTCCATGACGGAACGATGCCGGCGGAATTGGCGACCGCCTCACGGCCGTGGTGGACATTGACACGCGGGGTTCGGCAGTCGGACGCTCAGCCGGGGACGCCGCGATCGGCCCCGCGGCCGCACGCGCGCTGTGGACGAGCCCTCTGGCCATTGGCGGTGCGCCGGGCACCGTCCTCCTGGCCGGTCGGGTCAGCGACCGGGGCCTATCGACCCTGCAGCCCAGCGCGGCCGGATTCCGCGACCAGTGGGCCGATGGCATCGCGACCGCGTCGCTTGCGTCCGGCCCAACGTCGGTCCGGGTCGAGGCGATCGCCAGCAGCGACCGTGTCGCGCCCAACGATGCTTTGGTACACGACGGCCCGATCGCCACTCACATGCGCACGCCCTGGCAGACCCAAACGGTAGGCATGATCTGGACGCAGTTGCTCGGCGACGGGGCACGCCTCGCTTCGCGACTCTCGACATCGGCGTTCTCGGCGACCGTGCCCGGTCAGTTGGATCTGTCGGCGCCCTCCCTCGCGAGCAGCGTGCACCAGCTCGAAGGCTCGAGCCAATTTGTGATTCGCAACATGACGCTCGGCGCCGTGGTGGATGTGATAGCGCTACGATACCGCGTCACACCCGTTGGCACGGTTCTCGGCAGCTCGTCGCCCGGTTCGGCAGCGTCGGCGCTCGGCGACGACGCTGCGCGTCGGCCGATGCTGGACTTGCGGGGGCAGCCGGTCCTCGCCAGCGCATACGCCGATCAAGGATGGGGGCCGTCGGACGGCGCGTGGCAGATCACGACGGGAATCCGCGCTGCGGCGATGGCGGGCACTACGCCACGGATCGAGCCACGGCTTGGCGTGATACTACACATTGCCGCGGCCGTCACGGCGTCGGCCGGACTGGCGCGTACCCATCAGTTCATCCAATCACTCCGTGATCCGGATACCCCGTACGGCGCCCAGATTGGACTTGACTTGCCAGCTGCGGCCGGAATGGACGGAATCCCCATCGCACAGAGCGATGCAGCGACGGCCCGCATGGGCGCCCAGCTCGGTACCCATGCCCGTCTCACCGTGGATGGCTATACGCGCCGGATGTCGGGGTTGGCCATCGTCAGTCCCGCGCGCGCTGACGCCTTCGCGGTCTACGGCTTTAACCGTGGATCGGGCCGGATCACCGGCGGCGCCCTGGAATTGGATGGTGGCGCCGGTCGTGTCCAGTGGCAAATGGCATACGGCGCCGGTGTCACCACCGAGAGGTTCGACGCAATTCGCTATCATCCCGCGGGCGAGATCGGACAGACGCTGACCGCGGCGGCTGCGGTGCACCTCGATCGCGACACCCAACTCCGTGTCGCGAGTTGGCTGGCCGCCGAGCGGCCACCCGGAACGCTGGACGCCCCCTCCGAAGGGCGGGACGGCGATGATATTGGCGGTTCGTCCGGAGCACGGGACACCGACGACAACGGTGGAGTCACGGCGGCGGAGCCCGGGGATCGCGACTTCTCCTCCGCGAGGACGTCCCTGCCGCCCTACCGGCGCGCCGACATCCAGTTGCGGCGCGATTGGCATACCGGGCCGGTCGGTGGTCGCCTGTCGGCATTTATGACCCTCGCGAACGTGTTCAACCACGACAATGTCGCGACGGTCTTTCCGGGGTCGCTGGCTGCGCCGCCTCGCGCGATTGTCCTGCTGCCACGTTCGTTGCTTGCTGGCGTGGGCTGGACATTCTAGCGAGACCCGGATGCAACCGGCCATGGCGGGCAAACGCGCCACCTATCACTCGCCTGGCCGGTCTTGCGCCCCGCGCGACCGCGATGTCACAACGGCGCGCGTCGCGCGCTCAATGCATGTGTACGCGACGGCTTGATGGAGCGACCCCAGGACGAGGCCAGCCACGTAGATGCCGTCGCCGCGCTCTTTCACGCTCGGTACCAGTCCCTATTTCGGTACCTGGACCGGCTAACGGGCGACCCCGATCTGGCCAAGGACCTCGCCCAGGAGACGTTCGTGCGCGTATATCGCCGCGGTACGATGCCCGAGGATCCGCGCGCGTGGCTCACGACGGTTGCGACGAATCTGTTTCGCGATGATCGGCGGATCCGTCGCCGCCGCGGTGAGCTGATCGCCCAATGGGCCGCGGATCCGGTCCTCGCGACCGATCCGGCCGGCACGGACGCCGCCGTCATGGCGGCTGAAGCGCGGGCGCGCGCGCGCGCGGCCCTCAACGCGCTCTCTCCCCGTGACCGGCAACTATTGCTCCTTCGCCACGAAGGGTATAGCTACCGCGACCTCGCGCGTGCGGTCGGCGTGTCAGAGCGTAGTGTCGGTACGATGCTTATCCGGGCAACGCGCGCATTTCGCCGATCGTTGCCTGATGCAATCGACCAGGTTGCCAGATCTGCGCAGCGTCGAGGGCGCCATGCATCTGAGTGACGCCGCGCTTGGATCTGTGCTCGACCCGGCGGGTGGTGGCGCAGCCGGCGTCGCCGCGCTGGCGCACGCGGCGAGTTGCGCCGCATGCAGCCAGGCAATCACGGATGCACGCACCGCTGATCGCGACGTCGCCGAGCGTCTCATGGCACTCGACCATCCGTTCCCGGTCCTGCAGTTCTCCGTGATCGCAGAGTGCGCCGCCGCACCGGACATCGGGTCGCGCCGCACGCCGGAATTCATGACGGAGTTGATGCGCCTGGGCAAACCCGGTCAGCGGGGGGCTTCCACGATAACCGCGCACCTCGTACGCAGGTCCACCGTTCGGTGGGTCGCCATTCTCCTGGTTGCCACAGCGATCGCCGCCGTGGGTGCCATGCCGCGATCGCCGGTGCGGCATTCTGATCGCGAGCTGGAGCCTGCTCCATGATCGTTCCCGCGCCACCGTCCCGGTCGCACCAGCACCGTCGATAGGCGCAACCCGCCCCGTGACAACCCCCCGGGGGGTGGCGATCATCGCGCGGGGGCCAGTGGTCGTGACGATTCGCTTGCCCCAGGCGGACGGCGCAATCCGTCTTGCTACCCCAACCATGGTGGACGCCCGCGGTCCGCGGGTATCGGTCCTGGCCAGCGGTGACGGCGTCACCTATCTGGTCTCGCAGGACACTATCGCCATTCGACAATCGTGCGGCGCCAAATCTCGACTACGACGTTGTGTTGCCGCCCGCGGTGGCGCTGCCCGTGGTGTCGATCCGCGTAGGCGGGCGCGTCATCTTCGCGCGTCACGGTGCGGCAGTTATGACGACGGGCGTCAGACAGCCGGGAGGCGGATATGTGATTCCCCTCTCCCTCGCGAGTGCCGCGGCATCATACTGATGGGCCAACACCCCCGGCAGACGGTCCATCGTCCGGGCATGCCCTATCAGATTCGTCGTTGACCCCGCTTAGTTGGTGATCGGCCCCACGATTCTTGCGATCGGGGCCGAAGCGGGGCATCGATACGCCGATCGTTGGGCGGCTCGGGCCGGAGGTCCGCCGGAGGAAGCCAGACCTATAGGCGACTGATCCGCGCGGACCCAGCACCGTGTGCAACGCCGAAATCGATCCAGCGGAGCAGCCATGACGATGCCACGTGAGCCGACTACGCCGAGACCGGAATTGCTGTTGCGGGCGATCAATCCCGGACTCGAAACGGTGCAGCCGCCGGGCCATGCGCCACTGCCGCAACTCACGGACCATACGCACTGCGGCATCCTCGCGTCGATGTTCCGGGGCGGATTGTGCGAGCAGGTCGCGGTCGCCCCGCCCCGCCGATTCGCGACGGGCGAGTTCCTGTATCACATCGGCGCGGATGCCCGCAGCGTCTTTCTCCTCCGGCGCGGTCTGGTCAAGGTGAGCGTCGTGTCGTTCGGTGGACAGGAGACGACGCTCCGCATCTACAAGTCCGGCGATGTGCTCGGCGAGCTGTGTCTCTGCACCGGCGAGCGCCGGGAGCAGGCCGTTGCGCTCGAGGAAAGCGACGTGGTCGAGATCCCGATCGAGCGTTTCATCGCGCGTCTCCGGGACGACCCCGCGGCCGCGCTCGACTTCGCGACCACGGCGTGCGAGCGGTTGGCCGAGGCACACGAGCGGCTGCGAAGTCTTGCGGTGGATCCAGTACTCGGGAGGTTGGTCCGCACGCTTCTCGCCCTGGCCGACGATCTGGGTGAGGCGACCCCGGACGGCACGCGGCTCCCCCACCATCTTGCGCAGGACGAGCTGGCACAGCTCGTCGGCGCGCGCCGCGAGGTGGTGTCGACCCTCCTGAATCGCCTCCGAGACAAAGGCCTCCTCAACTACGCCCGGGGCGGCTACATCCAGATCGACCGTCACCGCCTGGAGCGCCTCAGCACGTGGCTGGAGGCCGAAGGAAGTGCTGACCCGATGTTAGCTCGCTAACTGACAGGATCCCGAGCTCCGCGCATTCTGACCGCTTGACCGTGCGGCCGTCCGGGCGTGCCGCGCCTGGCGGGCCCAGCCGGCAGAGCCGTCGGCAGAGATCAGCGGAGGGGTGGTGGACAAACGAACGATGTTGGCGCTGAGCGCCATCGTGTGGACCGGCGTCGTGATCGAGGTGGGGTGCAGTAGTGGCAGCGCGGGCGTCATGCGCCCCAATCCCGCCGTGGTGGCTGAAGGGAAAACCATTTTCCGCTTCGAAACATTCGGCGACGAATCGTTCTGGACGGACACGCTGCGGATGCACGAAGTCATCCAGGCGGCGGTCGACCCGACGACCGCGCTGTCGGTCGGCCTCAAGGTGGACGCCGACGCACTCCCGCCGGCTGTGGTCCAGGGCATTCAGAACGGAACGATCAGCCTCAAGAGTCCGTCGACGACCGTCGCGCTCCTCAAGCTCAATGCGGTCGTCGGCCTCAAAGGCACGGTGATGTCCGTCGGCGGCAAGGACACGCTCGTGCGGGTCGGGATCACCTGTGCGCTCTGTCACGCGACCGTCGACAACTCCTTCGCTCACGGGATCGGCAGGCGGCTGGACGGATGGCCCAATCGCGACCTCAACCCCGGCGCGATCATCGCCTTGTCACCCGCCGTGCCGGCGCTGGCCAAGGCCATTTACAACTCATGGGGCCCGGGCAAGTACGATCCACGGTTCAACTTCGATGGGAAGAACGGCCCCCAGGTCATCCCCCCTGCATTTGGCCTGCTCGGCTTGCACAAGATCACCGTCACGGGCGACGGCGACAGCATCGCCTACTGGAACCGGTATGTCGGGGTGACGCAGATGCACGGCCACGGTTCGTTCGTCGAACCGCGCACCGGCGTCAATGTGCAGAACCCGCCGGACAGCATCACCGCCGTGCTCCCGGCCCTCCAGGCGTACCAGCTCAGCATCGGCGCACCGGCGGCTCCCGCGGGCAGCTTCGATGCAGCCGCCGCGCAGCGCGGCCAGGTGGTGTTCGCCGGCGCCGGCCAGTGCTCCACGTGCCACGTCGGGTCACAGTTCACCGACGCGAACACGCGCCTCCATCCGTCCTCAGACGTCGTCAGCCTGCCAGAGCCGGACGGCGCGCCCAACTACGCTTCGCGGAGCGCCACCAAGATGTGGCGCACCGCCCCCCTGCACGCCTTGTGGCAGCATCCGCCGTATTTCCATAACGGCACCGCCGCGACGCTCGATGCCGTGGTCGCGACGTACAACACGAAGCGGCACCTCAATCTCTCCGCACAACAACAGGCCGATCTCGTGCAATACCTGAAGTCTCTCTAGGGGCTGGTAGCGAATCGGCCGCCGGTGCTGCGCCTAGGTCACCGGCGCGATGGTGGTCCGCTCACCTATGGGTGGCGTATCCGGTGCGATGAGGGTCGTTCGGCCGCGCTTGCGGCCCGCCGGATGTCATCCGGTCGGCGGCCCGGTTACACCTTGTATCACGGCGCTCGCGCCCCTTCTCTATATTTGGGCCGCCATCGCACCGGGGTCGGATTGCGACACCATACACCAAGTCGTGGGGGCTCGCGTACGCGGCGCTCGCCACTCCGCACTGCTCCTTCAACACTCTCTGTTGCCGCGCTTCGAACCGCAGTGGTTGTCGCGGCGGCTGCGTTCTCGGGAATGCGGTACCCCGGCCGCGCCAGAGAACGGGTTTACCGGAACGTGGCGAGGGTCGATTGGCGCGGGCGTCGACATTGTTTCAACGACCACGACCCAATCCGACAGTGTCATCAGCGGCACGGGTACGATTGCGGGTCCGTCGGTAATGCACGTCAGTGTCAGCGGCATGTCGGAACGGCCAACGGTCCACCTCGTCCTGTCGAACACCGGCGTGGAGTTTGATTTTACGGGCACGTATGTGACCGCAGACAGCGTGGCCGGCACAGTCAACACCGGGTCAGGGTTCTCGGTCCCGATGTCGCTTAGGAGGCAATAGATCTCGGGCGCTGCGGGCCCGGCCAAACGACGTGCCGCTCCCGCCCCCCCACCGTATTCCACGCGAGCTAGTGCGGCAGGACCTCGGCGATGGGCGGAGCGGCCGACGGAACCTCGTGCGGGTAGTCCTTGCCCACAAGCGCGGCCATCGTGGCCGCGATCTGCGCCTGGGTCACCGGAGTGATGTTGGTCCGGTCACCCATGGGTGGCGTATCCGGTCCGATGACGGCGATCCAGATATTGTCCGACCCCTTCTGGTCCACACCGTGCTCCTTCCAGTCGACGAGGCCGCTGCCGCGCCCATGGTCGCACGTGATGATGAAGGTCGTGCGCCCCTTGTAGCTCGGCACGGACTGCACGGTGTTCCAGAGCTGCTTCACGTACTCGTCGAACGCGTGCGCGCTTCGGAGCACCAGATCGTAGCGGCCGGCATGTGCCCAGTTGTCGGTCTCGCCGTATCCGACGAACACCACACGTGGGTGTGCGGCCGTGAGCCGCTCGAGCAATGGGATCTGCATGAACTCATCGTAGTTCGTCTCGTCGTCGAAACGAATCGTCGAGGCATAGAGATCGTTGAGGAGACGCTGGCGCGGCGTGAGCGGACGCCCGGTATACGGAGGATCCCATCCGACCCACATCGGCAGATGACTCCGTCCCTCGTTGAAGATGTCCTTGAACGTGCTCCAGGTACCGTAGACCGCCACCTGGCCGTGCAGGCTGGGCTTCGCATTCAGCCACTCGAACACGGTCACGTTCGGATTGGGACCGAAGTCGTTGGCATTGATGCGCGGGTCGGGCGACCCGGTCAGCATCTCATTGTAGCCCGGATACGAAAAGGCCAGGCCGTTGGTGACATGCGCGACGCTGCCAACGTTCTGATCGCCGATGAGTTGCCCGCTCTTGGCCACCGTCCCCCACAGAAACGGAAAGAGAGCCGCGCGGCGCTCGGCCGGCGTCGCTCTCCAGAATGCGCGGCGGAGTGTGTCGGCGTTCTCCCAGATGCCGCCATGCTCCTCGTTCATGAGAAGCGAATCGGCACCGGTGAATACCTCCTGCCAGCGAAGGCCATCGGAGACGATCAGGAACACGTTCTGGGTCTTGAGCGAATGAGCCGGGGGTGCCTGCGCCTCTGCCCGAACCGCGGGCAGCCCCGGCGCACACACCCCCCAAACGATTCCCACGCCCACGATGGTGCTGCGAACCCGCGCCGCCCACGATCTGATCATGCGCCTCTCTCGGTTGCGGTGGCCCTCGCCCGAGTGCCGAACGTGAGAAGCTAGCGAGCCGAGTCCGGCCTGACCGTAACGAGTCCGTATAGTGCGGCTGGTGCAAAGCGGCGTGCCGGGCGACGGGCGGCCGCGCGCGGCCGCTCCTGGATCGGCGCGATCCGGCTGCGCCCATAGGCCACGAAGCCCGCCAGAATTCCGATCACGAAGGGCGGCAACGCCGGTGCAAGCGCGCCTCCCGCCATCGAGATCCCCGTCGCGCCGCTCATGATGATGACCAGGCCCGCCGCTGCGATCGCCGTCAGGCTCGGGCGGATCCGGAACAGCCCTGGCAGGATAAGGCCAAGCCCCCCGGAAAACTCGCACAGACCGATGAAGCGCAGGAACGCGCCGGGCAGCGGGATCTGCTTCGTCAGATCGGCGATGGGCACCACCAATTTCATCCCGCCCGCGAACAGAAAGACGAGCGCGAGGAGCACCTGTGCGATCCAGAGTGCGCGCCCGATCCGCGCGGAACGGCGTGACTCGGTGCCCAGGTCTGTTGCCTGCTCGACAGGCGCGGCGCCGCTGCTGAGGTGCTGTGTCGAAGACTGCATTGTGGTGTCCCCCGTCTCGATGTGGTGAGTGGCGTCCCCGGGCGCACCGCCCTGCCAGCGCCCGTCTACACACACGTCGATCGGCGTCCGGCAATTTCGACATCCCATTCCGAGCCGCCGCGAAAAACGACCCCTGCCGTCTACGGTCTCGATCGTAGTAGCGTCCCGCATCTCATTAATGAGCTCGGTACGGCGGAGGATGCTGCCGGGGATGCGATGGTGAGCGTCCCACGTTACGGGACCATGGTGTCGATTCTTGACGCAGGGCCCAGTCGGCCGCAACTTCGCCCTCGACCACTTCTCCCAGAGGATGCGCGTGCTCTCAGCCCCACTGCGAATCGCGACTCGCTCGGATGCTCCGGATCGGCACCGTCGGATGTGTGCTCGCCGGATCGATTGCCTTGCCTGCTCGCGCGCCAGCCCAGGTGTCAGCGGCCGACGAGGCCCAGGCCTATATCGACAGCCACGCCGAGATCGAAGACATGGTGATGGTTCCCATGCGCGACAGCGTGCGGCTGTACCACCTCATCCTCTTTCCAAAAGGTGAGCCGCGGCAGAATCTCCCGACCGTGATGATCCGGATCCCCGTATCTCATCGACGCGCACCACATGGGGGATTTGTTCGGGCCATTTGTCGCCAGCTTCCTCAAGCACGGCTACGCCGTCGTCTGGGAGTATGAGCGTGGCCGGTTCTTCTCCGAGGGGACCTACACGTTCCTCGTGCGGACGGCGGAGGACGGCACCGACATCGTCGGATGGATCACGAAACAGCCATGGTCCAACGGCAAGGTCGGGGCGATCGGGTGCTCGTCGAGCGCGGAGGAGCAGCACCGGCTCAACGCGGCACATATCCCCGGACTGGCGGCCGTTGTGCCTATGGGGTCCGGCGCCGGCATCGGCAAAGTCGGCCCCTACAATGAAATGGGCAACTTCTACCGCGGCGGCGCCGTGCATCTCGCCGGGTGGGTCGGGTGGTACTACGGCGTCGCCTCAGGGAATCCGGCTCGGCCCGTCTTCCCGTCCACGTACACGCGCGAGGACATGATCCGTATCCACAAGCAGTGGAACATGATGCCCGAGATCGCCGATCAACTCGACGCAGGTTGACTCCGCGCTCAGCACGCTGCCGATCAACCAGATCATGAATGTCCTGGGTGCGCCGCCGAGCGATTTCGACAACTTCGTCAATCGGTCTGCCGAACGATCCCAAGTGGAAGGACACCGAATTCGGGAGCGACGACGATCACAACAGCGCCCCGGCCCTGTACATCAACTCCTGGTACGACATCTCGATGGGTCCGAACGTCACGATGTTCGCGCACCAGGTGAAGAAGGCGCGACGGAGAGCGCTCGGAACGACACGCGAATGATCATTGCGCCGACGTTGCACTGCTCCCAGATGGGGGCGACGGAGCACACGGTCGTCGGCGAGCGCGACCTCGGCGATGGGCGGTTCGACTACGTGAGCCTCGTGCAGGACTGGTTCGATCATTTCGTGAAGGGCGTCGACAACGCGGTGCTCAGCCAGCCGCGGGTGCGCGCGTACATGATGGGCGCGAACCAGTGGCGCACGTACGACAGCTGGCCGGTGAAGGAAGCGCATGACGTGGCGTACTATCTCGACAGCGACGGCGGAGCGAACACGCGATTGGGCGACGGCCGGCTGACGACGGCGAAGCCGGGCAAGGCGGCGTCGGATCACTTCACCTACGATCCGATGACGCCGGTGCCGACCGTCGCTGGCGGCACCTGGTGCTGCTACTCGCGCTCCGTGCTCACGACGGCCGAACCCGCCGGCGCGGTCGATCAGTCGGGGCTCGAGATGCGCGCCGATGTACTGGTGTACACCACGCCGCCGCTGACGCACCCCGTGGAGGTCATGGGACCAGTCAAGGTGACCCTGTACCTGTCCTCGGACCGCAAGGACACCGATCTGACGGTCAAGCTGATCGACGTCGGCCCCGACGGGAAAGCGTACAACCTCGATGACACCATCCAGCGCGTGCGGTGGCGTGACGGGTGGGATCACGCCGGTATTCATGCAGCCCGGCCAGGTCTACAAGGTGGAGTTGAGCCCATTGACCACGGGCAACGCCTTTGCGGCGGGCCACCGGATTCGCATCGAAGTGTCGAGCAGCAACTTCCCGCACTTCGAGCGGAACCTGAACACCGGGCGGGAACAACTACGACGAGAAGGACCCGCTCGTCGCGCACAACGTGATCCATCACGGAGCCCAGTACCCGTCGTCGATCGTGTTCCCGGTCGTGTCGGCCGCGGCCCCCGCGAATTCGAGCGGGCAAGAGTGATATAAGGCACCTCAGGGTGCTGTGGGCATGAGGGGACATCGTCATTCGGCGGTGTCCCCTCTGTCTTTGGCTCTGTCTTTAGCGCATCGCGCGCTGCGCCGGGACGTGGCGTCCGCCAGCGGGAGGCGAGCCATGGGACGGTTTCCCCGAATTCCCTTTTCCGATGCGGTGCGGGCCTGTAGTTTCACAGCCCGTGTTTGGAACAGCCGGTCGTGAGGGTTAGCTGAGGAGATCAGTCCACATGAAGAATCTCTTTGAAGCACCGAGGGCGGAGGAGCTGAAGACGCGGGTGGCGCAGGTGAAACCGGATAGTGCGCGTGTCTGGGGCACGATGCACCCGGCGCAAATGCTGGCGCACTGCTCGCAAGCGATGGAGATGGCCGTTGGCGATCTGAATCCGAAGCCGATGTTCATCGGGCGGATCATCGGGCCCATGATACGACACATGGCGCTGCGAAATGACGACCCGATAGGCCGGAATTCGCCGACGGCGAAGGAGCTGCTGGTGACCGGCGACCGGGATCTCGAAACGGAGCGGACCCGTTTGACTGGCCTCATCGACCGCTTTGTCTCAGCCGGGCCGCCGGGATGCACCACGCACCCGCATACCTTCTTCGGCCGGATGACGCCGGACCAGTGGGCGACGCTCATGTACAAGCACACCGACCATCATCTACGGCAGTTCGGGGTGTAGCTCCGATCGTATCGGGGCCAGCTCCGCTCTCAGGCTCTCACCGCCAGGCGAATCGGCACGGGCAGCCCGTCACCTTCACGTAGTTGGTGCCGTCGCTGTTCACAAACCCGCTATCGACGGCCCACAGTTGGCTGTCAGGCGACCAACTCACCAAGCCGAAGTTGCCCTGCGTCAGCTTGACGTTGTTGCCGTCCGGGTCCATCACCGCCGTGTGCCCGCCCAGTGTGAATGCGATGTGCTGGCCATCGGGCGACCATGCTGGATCCTTCCCGTTCGCAATCAGCTCGGTGGCCACCTGATTAGCCAGCGCGACGACATACACGCCGGGGTTGACGGCCGAGTTGCCCAGGCTGTCCACGCAGTCGGGATTTGGGGTGAAGGAGTAGAGGACTTTTGTCCCGTCGGCCGAGTATGACCACTGGTTGCCCGCGCAAAAACTGAAGTTCTGTCCAAATCCATTCGTCGATCGGAAGAGTCCCCCGTTCTGGTTCTCGACGTCCCACAGGTAGTCGACACCGTCGGGACTCCACATTGGACCATCGCCCACCAGGGATACCTGGGTGAGCCCCGATCCATTCACGTTCACTTCGTCGATCCCGCCGAAACCCATGACGTCGTGCTCGAACAAGACGTGCGTATGGTCGGGTGAGAGGGCCGGTTCCGTCGCGGTCAGTCCGCCGATGTTGATGGGCCTGAATCCGGATCCGTCCGCGTTCATCACCGCCAACCCGGTCGGACCAGTGGTCGTGACGACCAGCACGTTGTTTGGCGGTGTGGCATTCGCACTGAATTCCCCGTAACTCGCGGCCACGCCACTCCAGCTATTGACCTCTCGTGCTTCCAGCGTCTGCCGGCCCAGGCGAGGTCCGAGCGTCCATTGCTCGTCCGCGAACCCCTCCGAATTCGTAATCTCCGCGCCGCCGAAGACCGAACCGCCTCCGGATGTCACGACAAAATCGAGCAGGAAGTTCGGCACGGGCTGATGTGCGCTATTCAGCACCTGAACGCGGATCGGCTGCGGCAGCCGTGTGTTCACCGGCCCGCTCTGCGCATCGCCGTGCACCACGTTCAGGCTCACACGCGATGTCATGCCCGCCTCGGTTCCGGTCGGACTGGAACAGCCAATCACCAGCAGCGTGACGAGAATGCCGCAGGCGCCCCGCCCCGAATCGGCGGGAGGCATGTAGCGGGCCCATGAGACTGTCATTGTTTGGTCGCCGGTCAGGAGTGCCCGGGGGAGTGCCAGGCGTCACGGGCCCATCGGCTGGCCCACTCTCGGCATCGCTTCGAACGAGCGGCTGCGGCCGTTCGATCGGCAGCGTCGTGCTCCAGTCTATGCTGGGCTCGCCGAAGCGTCCATACCGGTAATTGCACAGTTCGCTGAAGTCACTACCAGCCCCGAAGACAAATGAGCGGCCGCCGTGAGCGGACGCCGCCACCGCTGCATTGGTGGATGCTCGCACGTTTCTCGCACTCATGCCGGCTGATCGGGACCCGCGCCAAGGCTCGTCGCGCGGTACCGCTCACCCCATGGAGGGGCAGGCAATGAGAACCGATACCTCGACCGCATTCGAGATCGATGTCGCGGAGGACGTGCTCAGCGATTTGCAGCAGCGCCTGAACAGAACCCGCTGGTCCTATCAGATCGAAGGCACCGGGTGGGATTCAGGTACGGACGCCGGCTACCTCAAAGATTTGCTTGGATATTGGGAGCACAGTTACGACTGGCGGCAGCACGAACGGGCGCTCAACCGGTTCGCGCATTTCAAGACCGACGTGGACGATATCGGGATCCACTTCATTCACGAGCGTGGAAAGGGTCCCCACCCATTCCCGCTCATCCTGACCCACGGATATCCCGATTCATTTCTGCGTTTCGCGAAGATCATTCCGATGCTCACGGATCCGGAGGCGTTCGGAGGCCAGGCCGAGGATGCCTTCGACGTCGTCGTGCCGGACTTGCCGGGATACGGCTTCTCCGACCGTCCCGCGAAGCATGGAATGATTTTTCACGTCGGCGATCTGTGGACTCGCCTGATGACGGATGAACTGGGGTATGCGCGTTTCGGCGCGCACGGCGGGGATTGGGGGAGCACGGTGACGGAGCAACTGGCGCGCAACCACGCCGGCGCAGTCACAGCAATACATCTCACCGATGTGCCCTTCGGTCATCTGTTCAAGAAGCCCGACGATCCCTCGCCGGCGGAAAAAAAGTTCTTCGCGCACAACGACCAGTGGTTGCCAAAGGAAGGGGGCTACGCCACGATCCAGTCGAGCAAACCGCAAAGCCTCGCACATGGCATGAACGACTCACCGGCGGGACTTGCGGCCTGGATCGTCGAGAAGTTCCGTGCGTGGAGCGATTGCGACGGTGAAATCGAGTCGCGATTCACGAAGGACGAGATCTTGACCCACGTGATGATTTATTGGGCGACGGAATCGATCGGCACGTCGTTTCTGCCGTATTACGACTATGCCAATGCCGGCGCGCTGACCTGGATACAGGAGGGCGTCAAGACATTGATCGGCTCCTCGAAAGTCCCGGCGGCGTTCGCGCTCTTTCCCAAGGACATCAGCCAGCCGCCGCGCGAATGGGCGGAGCGATTCTTCAATGTCCAGCGCTGGACCGAGATGCCTCGCGGCGGCCACTTCGCCGCGATGGAAGAGCCTGAACTACTTGCCGCCGATATTCGCGCATGGTTCCGCGCCTTTCGCGACGAAGCGGCGTGACGGCTCGGCGCAGGTGTTGGCCGGCAGCGTATCCCCGAGGGACTCGATGATGCAGGCACCGGCCAGGCGCGGCAGTCCGCGTCCTTGGCCGCCGCGCATCACTGGACTGCGATCGGCGCTGACCACCTGAACGGTCCCCATTCCATCGCGAGCGCGCCACGAGCGTTGCCGCTCGGCACGATGGAAATGGTGAACTTCTCGACGGGGGTCGCGAGCGCCTCTGTCGCCATGTGGGCCATGCCCAGATCGTGCGACTCGTCGTACTCGGTGCCCCACTGCCCGGTCTCCCGGTTGACGATCAGATCGGCGCCGTTCCTGCGCGGAACGGTCCACAGGGTGTACATCCCCGCGGGAATCCGCATGCCCGCGAGAGTAATAGGTGCGGACGTCGTGAACTGCGTGGCCGCGTTGGCTCCCGTTCGCCACACTTGGTCGTACGGAAGAATGTTGCCCACCAGTACGCGTCCGCGGACGAGAGGCCGGCCATAGTCAATCGTGAAGCTCGCGTGGCCGATGCTCGCGCGCACGGTGTCCCGCACGCTCAGTTGCGTGACACCGCTCTTCGCCTCGGCGGCCTCGAGCCGCGTGGCGGCCGCCTGGACGTCCGGCGGCGTCGTGACCCGGTGCACCTCCACCTTGTAGGTGGTCCGGGCGCCGGAGTAGCTCAGCATGTGGCCGGCGGAATCGAGAGTCGCCTCTCCGACCCCGGCCAGCCAGTCGTGCGCGATCTCTGCCTTCCCGTCCGGAAGCAGTCGCACCACGCCGTGATGCAATGGAAATTGGTCGAACTCCCGATCGATGTAGAACTGCCGCATCTGTTCCGTGTCCCCGGGCGCCCGCTTCGACGACTCGGCGCGCTTCAGTGCCGCGTCGAAATAGAGCTCGTATAGGCTGTACATCTGCGGAAGATGGGCCATGGCCGTGCCGCCACCCCTGGCGAAGGCGCGCCGTATCGTGCCCGCGCTATCCGTCTTCGAAATGAGCACGGAATCCTTCGTGACGTCAGCGACGACTCGGCGCTGGCGTTGATTCGCCGGCTCGCTCGGTGTGTAGATCTGCATGACGAGATGCCGGATGCCGCCGTTCGGTCCAAGCTCGATTTCACTGTGCCGCACGCGGACGCGCGGGAACCGGTCGGCCTCGTCGCTGGTCTCCGTATTGCCCTGCCGTGTCACACTCTCGACGGAGATCGTATCGTTGCCGAGCTGTGTAATGAAGCCATAGCGCTCGACGGGCCCGCTGGGACCGCAGCCGAACAGCAGTAGTATGGCAACTCCGCAGCCTGTATGCCGGCAGCGAGCGAGCAGTTCGTTCCGATCAAGCATGGCGCGTCCCGGCGACGATTCAGGGTTGGGAAGGAGATTAACGGGAACAGGCGGACAGTACCTGGCACTGACTCTATCGGCCGCGCCGTTTCCCCGCTTGTGGCAGCGGCAGCAGTGCAGTCCTGAGGGACCGGGACGACACGCGGCACCGGGGCAACTTCACGCCGCATGTTAGCTCCGGTCCCGGGGTCTGTATTGGACAAATCGGCCCCGCAAAGCGCGCGCTCAGCCCGTGCGGAGTGCTCGCCGGGACGGTCGAATGCGTGGAGATGGCGCCCCCGTTGCCGAACCGTCCGGGCAACGGGCGCCGTCCACGGAAACCCGCGCGCGGACCGATCGCAGCGCGCCGGCTACTTCGCTCCGTCTACCTGCTCGGTCAGTGTCGTCTGGAACGTCCCGAGTTGGTTGCCCGACGTGTAGTCGCACGGGAAGTCGAGCTCGCCAGTGAGGCTCAGGGTGTTGGCGGCCAAGGCACCCGACATGCCCCGGCTCGTGGCCTGCGTGAAATCGCAGTTGGACCATTGGGACTGGAGGAACTGCGAGTCGAACATCGGTGGCTGGCCCGGATCGCCGAATTCGTCGATCTGCACGTTGCCCTGACGGTCGATCACGCCCGAGATCGATCCCCCTCCGATATTGTTGTCGAGCACGAAGCTGCCCACGAAGCTCCCGTCGCTGGCCGGCCGGCTGATCGACATGGTGCCTGTGACGTTGCCCGTCCCGTTCTGCGACGAGTTCGCGGCGTTATTGAAGGTGAACGCGAAGTTGGTCGTGTAGTTCCCCTCGATCGGCGGGAATCCACGCGGCCCGTTCGAGTTGGTGCATGCCGTCTGGCCGCCCAGGACAGCGGCGATCGAGAGGCCGGTCAGTACGCGTCGTCTGTTCATGGTCGGATCCGCCGGGTCATGTAAGTGAGAGTCCGCCCACTGCGCGCTCGGCCCCCACTCCCTGGGCGGCTGGCCACTCCACCTATTTGCACGACCTGGGCCACAATTCCAGCCGTCCATCAAAGCCGTCGTCCGTGGCCCCGGGTACCAGCGACTGGCTGCTCGGAGCCAAGTGTCAGACAGTGCCCCCAGGGTGACTCGAACAGCCGGCCAGCGGCTTAGGAAGCCCAGAGCCGGAAAAACCTCCGTTTACCTGAGAACATTTCATCGGACATCACGATGAAGCCGGCGTATCCGACGCTCGAGATGATTCTTGGATTAGCGGGTCCGCGCCAGGATCGCGGGTCCGCTGGCGACCCCTAGGCCCGGCCTGCTCGCGGGGATACGCGGCAGCGAGTCGTAGCGCTTCGACATCAAGTTCGTATTCCAATGTCTGCAGCACGTCGTCACCAATCGCTCCCGCATCCCCGAGCGCGATCACAGCCTCGCGTTCGCCCGCGAGCGCCTGGCGGCGAAGCCATCCGTACGATTGGCCTTCGTCGGGTCTGCATTCTCCGATCGCACTTCCCTCGGACAGTCGGCTCAATCTCGACTGATACGACTCCCGGAGGCGATCGATCAGGGCGTCAGACGTCTGGCCACGGAGCTGCTCCAGCCGATTCAGCCCTGCGTCGGCCGCCGCCAGCCGGGCCGTCGCCTCCTCACGCTCCGCGTCGCCGCGATTGTCGACCCGCAGGCATCGCAGCATCAGTGGTAACGTTCCGCCCTGCACCACGAGCGTCACGAGAATCACCGCGAATGTCAGATACAGGATGAGCCCTCGTGCTGGAAAGGGCGCCCCAACCTGTGTGACGACCGGTAGCGCGAGGGCCGCGGCCAGACTCAGCACGCCCCTCATGCCGGCCCAGCCGATAACGGCCGACTCCCGCCAGTCGAACGCATGGTCGCCGGCTCCGCGAATCCACCGAGCGAACACTGCGCCGATGGGAACCCACAAGATTCGGATACCAATCACCACGGCGCTGATCAGTGCTCCGTAACCGAGTAACGTCAGCGGGGTAGCGTGCGCTGAGGACGGCAACGAGGCCCATACCTGCGGCAGCTCGAGGCCGGTGACGATGAACAGGATGCCGTTCAGAAGGAACACGAGGAGGTCCCACACGGCGCGCGACTGAACTCGTGCCCGAGGCGTCGCGTAGCGGCTCACGGAATGCCGGAACACCAGTCCGGCTGCCGCAGCGGCCAAAATCCCGGATGTGCCGAGCGCGCTGGCGGAGAGGTACGCGACGTACGGCACCAACAAGGTGAGCGCGATCATCGTGAGTTCGTCATCGGTGAAACGAAGCAGACGGCCCGCGAGCCCCCCAACGCTCGCGCCGACCAGGCCCCCAATGACGATGACGGCGATGAAAACGAGCGTGGCCGCGCCTGCGGAAAACGCCCCCGTCACAGCGGCAGCCACGGCAACGCGCGAGAACGCGAGCCCGGTGGCGTCGTTGACGACGCTCTCGCCCTCGATCACCGTCAGCACACGTCGAGAGAGCCCCAGCCGGCGCATCACGGCCGTGGCGGCCACGGGGTCGGTGGGCGAGACGACGGCGCCGAGGACGAATGCCGCCGGCCAGGCCAGACCCGGAATCACCGCGTGCGCAATTGCGGCTACGCCGCAGGCCGTGGCCAGTACCAAACCGGTGGCCAATACGCCAATCGGCCGGAGATTTGCGCGAAAATCGCGCAACAATGTCGCGTAGCCCGCCGAGAACAGGAGTGGTGGAAGGAAAACGAAGAAGACAACGTCGGGGTCGAGCGCGATCGGCGGCAACCGCGGAATGAGGCTCAACGCTAGCCCGCCGACTACCAGCATGATCGGATACGCGACTCCGATCCGCCGAGCCAGTGCGGCCAGCGCGATCACGGCCGCCAAGAGCCCGATGAGAGTGACGACAGGGGGCATGGAACTAACATACCGCCAACCTCCGGAACGGTGTCGTCATCGGCCTCCCCGCGGGCTGCCCACGATCTCCGGCTATCGCCGGCCGCCCCTCAGCCGTCTACGGCCGGTCCACGACTCGCCAAGCGTTGCGCATCCGGCGGCGGCCGCGGACGATTCGCAGCGGCGTCACCACGGGTCGAGCTGGGTCCGCAACTCAGTCGCCACGTCCGTGCTCGCGACGTAGACGATGCGATCGCCCGCCTGCAAGGTCGTCGACCCGTTCGGCGACACCAGGTGCTCGCCGCGGAGAATCGCGACCAGGCGCGCGTCTGTCCCATCAAGCTGGCAGCCGTCCGACGATGGGGCGCGGTTGACCCACCGGCTGTCGGCGCGAAGCACGCCTACCATGAGTCGTCCGCCCCGGGACAACTCCACGGGCACGCCGGTCCGAAGGAGCGACACGAGGTCGATTGCGCCGGCGGCGGCGAGATCCGCGAATTCCCCCGGCTCGCGCTCGCGCAGCAGCCGCAGTGCAATGGCGAGGTGCTGAGCGTGATGGGCCGGCGAGTCCGCTCGCGACGCGACCTGCCACTCATACAGACTGCGGTATCGCAGCCGCTCGGATAGGCGGGTCTGGATGAGATAGCTCAGAAGCACGGCCAGCGCCGCCGGAACAAGCAGGGTGTAGCCACCCGTCATCTCGGTGACCATCATGAGGCTCGCGATTGGAACATGAGCCGCACCGGCGAATACCGCTGCCATGCCGACGATGACGAACGACGCCGGTGCTTGATGAGCGAGCACCGCGCAAGTGCCACCGAGCATGGCACCGATATACAGGCTGGGTGCGAAGACGCCGCCCGATCCGCCCGATCCGACGGTAAACGTGGTGGCAACGAGCTTGGCCACCACGAGGAGCAGAAGTACCTCGCCGGCCAGCCGTCCGTCGATAGCTTGTTGAATCCAGCCGTACCCTCCGCCGATAACCTGCGGCACGGCGAGCGCGAGGACGCCGGTCAGGAGACCGCCGATTCCGGGCCGGATCCACGCAGGCCCGGGCAACCGGCGAAACTGGTCGCGGACTCGATAGAACACCACGGGAAATGCGACCCCGACCACCCCGGCCGCCAGGCCCAGCCCAATGAACCAACCATAGTCGATTGGGTTCGAGAAATGTCCAATGTTCGGAGCCACCCGAAAGAGCGGCTCCCAGCCAGCCACGAATCCGTTGAGCGCATAGGCGACGATTGACGCGAGGAGCGTAAAGAACAGCGCACCAGCCTCGAACTCCATGTCGGAGTAGAGGACCTCGATCGCCATGATCGCTGTACCAACGGGGGACCGAAAGATGGCCGAGAGTCCTGCCGCCATGCCTGTCAGCAGGAGCAGCCGCCGGTCGCGTCCACTGCGGCCGGTCGCCGTGGCATACCATGAGCCGAGACCAGCCGTGACCAGTGCAATCGGTCCCTCGCGACCCGCGGACCCGCCGGACCCGATGGTGATGGCGGACGCGAGTAGCTTGAGCGGCGCGATGCGCGTCCGTAGGGCACCATTGGTCGTGTGGAAAGCCCGGACCACCGTGTCGGTGCCGTGGCCCTCCGCCTCCGGCGCGAGATATTCGACCAGCAGTCCGACCAGACACCCGCCGAGCGTGGTGGCAACCGGCACGAGCCACAGGCCGTGCGGCCCAATGTGCTCGGACAGCGGGCCGCCTTCCGTTGGCAGACCGGGCGCCTGGTAGCCAGCCAGCGTGCGGAGGAACACAAAGTTCGCGCCGCGCAGAAGCAGCGTGAAAATCTGCGCCGCTACCGCACCAGCCACTCCTAGGAGGATCGAGTCGGCGATCAGGCGGCGCTGGCGCATGCGCGTGAGCGCCGGACTCACGGCTTCGGCCTGCGCTCACGTCCTATCACATCCCGACTGTGCCACAGCGCGGCGCCAATCAACCAGCCCGCGCCAACAACCCACTCGCCGATGCACAGGACCGCAACGCCCACCAGTCGGGCCCACCCGGACGACGTTCGAAGTCTTTCGAAGACAGTCCGGTACTCGTCCACAAGTGTGACGATGAACACGATTGCGCCAAGCGGCACGCCGATACGACAGATTCCGACCCGCATGATGAACGCCGCCCGGGGGGACCGCGGGACCCGCACCGCGATCACCGGTCGCTCCGGCGCGCCCGCGTCCGGCGGTTCCCGTCGCGTTCGAACAGCATCGACGGCGTCTCGCCCGCGATCCCCATTGCTGCCACGAGTGCGGTCAGGCCGCGCGCGAGCGCCCGCAGGTCGCGGTGCTCGAGCCGGCCCACAGCCGCGAGCATCTGCGTCGTGGGCGGCTGCGGGGCCCGGCGGATGAGTGCTCTCCCGGCGACAGTCAACGACACGACTACACGTCGCCCATCGGCCGCCGAGCGGCGGCGGGACACGAGTCCGTGGCGGACCAGGCGTCTGACGACAATCGATACCGCGCTCTGCCCTGTGCGAGCTCGTGCGGCGAGAGCGTTGATGCCCAACGCCTCCTCCGTCTGGAGCTGCTGAAGGACGAAGACTTGCGCGTTTGAGACACCAGTGCGCGCCTCAATGGTGCGCGCGGACCGGCTGAGCGCCCCGATGAGCGCGCGGAGTGCCCGGAGCACTGCCTCTTGCATCGTGGCCTGGGTCGAGCGTGACATCGACGGCTAGTCCGGAATGTATTGACGTTAATGTATACGGGCGAGCGTCACGTGATCCTACGGCGCGCGAGGTGTCCGGTGCGGTAGTCGCCGGGAGCTCGGCCACGCAGGATCACAGCTCGTCATGCGCCGCTATGGACGCTGCCAGCCGGAGGTTGCGGAGGTCACGCGCGCGGCTGGCGGAATACGTAGGCGAGCCGGCGAATCGCACCCGGAAGCGCACGGCTCAGTCGGCCGGTCGGCTCGTAACGCGTAAATCGTTGCAGCGTAAGGTGCCCCCGGGGTGACTCGAACACCCGGCCAACGGTTTAGGAAACCGCTGCTCTATCCACCTGAGCTACGGGGGCAAGGCACTCCAAAGCTATCTCATTCCTGACGACTATACCGTACGGTATGCCGGCGTCACCCGCCGCTTCCGCCAGTGGCTGGTCGTGTGGTAAATCTGTCGAGTCGTGCGACTAAGTTGTTGATCTTGCCTCGCATTGCCACTCCCCCCGCACCCTGAGCTGCCTCAGCCCCCTTTAAACGCGAGTGATCCCCATGCGCATCGCCAGCAGCGTCGTCGTCGTCGCCCTCGCAGTTCTGCCAGCCCTCGGTACCGCCCAGTCCTCGGCGCCCGTCGCCGACGCATTCCGCCACAACGCCACGCGTATGGATAAGAACCTGGTCGCGGCGGCCGAGGAGATGCCGGCGGACAAGTACAGCTTCAAGCCCACGCCGGCGCAGATGACGTTTGGCGAGATCGTGCTCCACGTCGCAGGCGACAACGACGAGGCGTGCCCTCCGATCGGGGGCGCCAAAGCACCGGACCGGGCCAAACTCACGCCGACGGACGACAAGACCAAGCTCGTCGCGCGGCTCCGTGAGAGTTTCGCCTTCTGCGAGCAATCGGTCGCCCATCTCAATGACTCCAATCTCTCCGGTAATGTTTCTGCCTTTGGCGAGAAGTGGACGCGGGCCGGGATGATGATGGAACGGGTCGACGACTGGTCCGACCACTACAGCCAGTTCGCGATCTATCTCCGGCTGAACAATCTGCTTCCGCCGACGGCGAAACCTCGCTCCTAGGAGCCGAGACTCGAAGGCATCGGCTGCTCGTCCGCTGACTGTGCGCCGTGTGATCAAGGCGTTGATCGTGGCTGTCGGTGTATTCGTCGTGTCCGGCGGTCTGCGCGCGCAGCCGCCGGTGTGGCAGCCATCGCCCGGACACACGCAAATCCCCATTTGGCCGGGACCGCCTCCGGATCCGCAGCCGGTCGCGGGACCCGAGATCGAAACGACCACGGACACCGAGCTGGTCGCCGGCCGGCCGTACGTCTACATCAGCAACGTGACGCGGCCTACACTGACGGTCTACGCCCCGACTACGAAGAACACGGGCGCTGCCGTCGTGGTCTTTCCGGGCGGTGGTTACCAGATCCTCGCCATCGACCTCGAAGGCACCGAGGTCTGTGACTGGCTGACCGTTCGTGGGATCACGTGCGTGTTGTCGAAATACCGGGTGACGGACGTCGGGGGCTACCCCGCATCAAACCCGCACCGGGAATCACCAATGGCATTGGACGATGCCCAGCGGACCCTGGGGCTGGTGCGCCTGCACGCGGCGGAGTGGCACATCGACCCGCACAGGATCGGCGTGCTCGGGTTCTCGGCCGGCGGCCACCTCTCGGCGGCGATGAGCACACATTTCGCGAAGCGCGAGTATCGGGCCGTCGATGCCGCCGATGCGGAAAGCTGCCGCCCGGACTTCGCCGTGGCGCTCTATCCCGGCCATCTGGCGAATGACGGGATACTGAATCCCCACATTCACGTCACCAACCAGACGCCGCCGACGTTCCTGGTGCAAGCAAAGGATGATTCGGTCGACGACGCCGCGAACTCGCAGGTGTACTTTGCCGCACTCAAAAGGGCCGGCGTTCCCGTGGAGATGCATTTGTACCCGCAGGGCGGACACGCATTTGGGATTCGTCGCACGACGCAGCCGGTGACCGACTGGCCCCGGCTGTTCGAGCGGTGGCTACGAACGATTGGGATGATCCCGCAGTAGCGCCTCACCGCCCTGCAAGGGGCGCGAGCTACAGTCCCAGCGCCTGCCGAATGTGCTGAGCGCCTTCTGCCGGCCCTACCGTGAAGACCGCCGTCAACAGATAGCCGACCGCCAGCACGCCACCAGCAACGAATACCCCCCATTGCCGGGCGCCGGGCCGCGTCCGAAAGAAACCAACGAGACAGGCGACGATGATCAGGACGTGGCCGCATGCGGCGACCGCCTGCAGCACCACGTCTGGCCGCGGAGCCGGGCCACCGTGCATCAGGCTTGCGACCCCCGCAACGGCGAGCGGCCCGACCGGCGAACGGAAGAGGACGAGGATGTTCCAGAACGTGGCGATGAAGACGCCCGCCCCGAACCCCCACGCGCTGTTCCTGCGCGCCAGAACGATCACCGCGACGTAGATCAGCGCCTGCAGCACATGCAGCACGCGCCACTGGGGGTCGAAAAAGGCCGATACGGCGAGTGCGGTGATAAATATCGCCGAGCCAACGACAATGCTCGGGATGATCCACTTCGCGCCCGCGGCGGGCCGGTCCAGCACGGCGGTTGTCATGACCAAGGCCTACGACACGGCCTGGTCCGGAGTTTCAGCGGCTGACTCTACTTCTGGAACAACGCCCTGAACTCGGCCCGCATCCTGAGGTTCGCGAACATCGGATCCTCCTGCAGGTCGGTCGGCAGGAATTGCCGCGGAATCGTCCGCAGCCACGCCAGCGCCAGCTCCGCGTCACCGTTCTGCATGCACGCCCGCGCCGCCGGTAACCCCACGTCGCGCGGACCCAACCCCTTCCCCTTCAACCGCTCGAACTGCGCACACGCGGCCTCGTACTGCTTGTCGCCCAGCAACGCCTCCGCATACGAGAGACGCATCCGCACATCGTCCGGATGGTCGTTGACGAGTTTCGCGTACCCCGGCACCGCCGCCTTGGCATCACCCGACGCCACCTGCGCCGCTACCTCAGCCTCCGGCGCCCCATGCCGCACCGCGTCCAGATACGGACGCGACACCGCCCCCTTCACCCACTGGATCGTCTGCTCGATCACCTGCCGCGTCGCGCCATCATCGTCCGTGATCTCGAACGCATGATGGCCGCCCGCGTCGTTGACTAATGTCAGGGGCGCGTTCTGCGACACGGCCAGCGCCGCCAGCCCCAGGATCGACCCCGCACCGCCAGCGTTGACCGACGGACGGTCCAGCCCCGCCCGCACATACAACACCGGCAGGTCCCGCCGGAATTGCGTGATCGCCGCCGTCCCGTAATACATCACCGCCGCCGCGATCGCCGTCTGATGCGGATCCTCGACGATCGGAAACGCGGTCGACACGTTCGCCGACGCCGCATACATCGCCATCGCCGCGCGATCGATCTTGTACTCGGCCGCATGCGCCGTCAGATACGCCACGAGCTTCTGGAAGTCCTGCGCCGCACTGTCCGGCCGCAATTCCGGGATAATCGCAACCAACCCCCTGTACGCGGCGATGCGTCCCCACCCGGCGTACGCCTCGGCGCTGCGCGGCAGCCCGGCCCCGTTGAAGAAGATGAGCGTGGGCAGTGCCTCCCCAGCCGACGGCCGGTACACGTCCATCCGGAGCTTCCCCGTATCACCAGGCGCGAACGCCACATCCTTGGTGATCGTCATGTTGCCCGGCGTAGGCGGCGGGTAATAGAAATGCGCATCCTGTGCGGACGCGGCACCCGCGGCACCACACACCAGCGTCACTACACTCCACACGCCGCAACAGAACAGGCGAGAACGCGTCACGAAGCTCTCCGATGGTGGCAGTCACCAATTCCCGCACACGGGGACGCGGCCCCGGCGCCCGAAAGCTAGTTGGCCACGCCCGCCACCCGGAATGTCGTCCGCCTCATCCGTGCCGCAACGCCGTCATCGGGTCAACGACACAGCCGGGAGCGGACATGAGCGCCCGCCACCCCGGATCGGGCAACCTTCTCGCGAATATTGGTGCCAAATTCACAGACGGTATCCCATTCGGATGGCGCCGATCGCTTCCCCGGGTCCCTCCCCTCCGGCCATGTCACTCGCCTCACAGCAAATCCGGCGCTGCTCGCCCAAGCATCGCGTGAGCGGCACTCATGCGCGTGGGGGCACTGCCCGCATGCTCGCGCCGCTCACCGTCATGCTTCTTCTGCCGGCGGCACTCCTGCTCCTGCCGGCCGGCGCGGCGCGCGCGCAGCGCGGCACACGAGACAGCGCAGCGTACGTCACGCGTCTGGGTAAGGACACGATCGCCATCGAGCGGGTGATATCGACGCGCGACTCGATCATCGGCGAGGTCGTGGACCGGTACCCGAAGACCGAGCGGTTCACGTATGCGGCGCATCTCACCCCGGCGCACGAGATCGCGGGCTATACGATCAACTTCTACCGTGGCCCGGCCGCGGACGGGACGGTCGCCGCCACCATGCACGTCGACTTCAGGAGCGACACGGCGCACATGACGGTCTACCGAGGCGACCAGTCGCAGACCTCGGCGGTCGCGGTGCCGCCAAGCGCGGTGCCGATGAACGAACCCTCATACGGCATCCTGCAAGCCGTCGTGGACCGGGCACTGGCTGCCCGCGGGAATCGTGTTGGATTCAGCGCGGTCTATCTCCCCGGTCTTCTGATCAAAGGATCGGCCGAGGCCGATGCGCGCGATGACACGGTCCGGATCGACACCAAGTACGACCCGGTGCGCGCGGTGGTCGATCGCCAAGGGCACATCCAATCGTTCACCGATGTGGGCGGGACGATGCAAGCCATCGTCACCCGCACGCCGTGGCCCGACTTGGCGCACTGGACCGCCGACTTCGTCGCGCGGGATGCCAAAGGCGCGTCGCTCGGCAGCCTCTCGCCGCGCGGCTCCGCCCGCGCAACGATCGGCGATGCCACGCTGTCGGTGGACTACGGGCGGCCCATGAAGCGCGGTCGCGATGTCTTCGGCGGCGTCGTGCTCTGGGACCACGTGTGGCGCACCGGCGCGAACGCGGCCACCGGATTCGTCACGGACAAGGACATCATGGTCGGGGACACCCGGATACCCGCCGGCAGCTACACGCTGTTCTCCCTTCCCAGCCGCACGGGGTGGAAGCTCATCGTGAGCAAACGGACCGGCGAATGGGGCACCGAATACGATTCGGCCGCCGACTTCGCCCGCATTCCGATGCGTGTGTCGCGCACGCCCAATCCGGTGGAGCAATTCACGATCGGTATCGCACCGGCGGGGTCGTCGGTTGGGGTGATGACGTTCACATGGGACACGACGGTCGGGACCCTGCCGGTCCGTCCCCTGAGCCGCAGCGGGTCCTGAGGCCGGCCCAACGCCGCCCGATCAGGGTGCCGGCGGCGTACGCGTGGCCGGATCGGCCGGACCAGTCCGAACGTGCCATATTGTGACGCTGGCCAGCGTCAGCCGTACGGGGCGCTGGCCGCGTTTCAGGCCCTCCACTGCACGGTCCACATGAGAGCTGGCGCCGCCAATTCCGAAGCGTTCCAACTTTGCGCGCCCATGCGACGCCCTCGCATCGCGCTGATGGTTGCGATCGCCGCCGGATCGCTCGCGGGGTTGCCCGCGTCGGGACGCGCCCAAGCCACCAAACCCGTCGACAGCTCCAGTTTCCTCATCCGGCTCGGTGCCGATACTCTGGCGGTCGAGCGCGTCGTGACGTACGCCGATTCGATCACGGGAGATTTCGTCACACGCGCGCCACACACGTCGCGGTACAGCTACACGGCGCACACTTCCCCGGCGCCCGACCGGGTGGTGACGGCATACACCATGGCGCACTACCGGACGGGGCTCACGAGCAGCCCGGTCGACGTGCGGGTGATCATGGATTTCGCGTCGGATTCCGCGCACGTGATCGTGCAGCGCCAGGACAGCTCGCACGCCATGTCCTATTCGGCCCCGCGCACCACCGTGCCGCTACTCGAGCCGGGCTTCGGCCTCCACCAGATCCTCATCACGCGCACCCTCGCGGCGCACGGACACGCCATTCCATTTGCATGGGTGTACGTGCCCGATCAGGTCGACACCGGGTCGGTCATGGTGGGCCCGCGAGACGATACGGTCAGGATCACGACGCCGACCGACACGATTCGCGCGACAGTGGACGCCAAGGGCCGAGTGCTGGCCATGACCGATCCAGGCGGGACGTTGCAGGCCTCGGTTATCCGCATTCCCTGGCCCGATCTCGATCGCTGGGCGACGGAGTTCATGGCTCGCGACGCAAACGGCAAAGGCCTTGGCATGCTTTCGACCCGGGACACTGTGCGCGCGACCGTTGGCGGCACGATGCTGACGGTCGACTACAGCAGACCCTCCAAGCGCGGCCGCGAGATTTTCGGCAACATCGTCCCCTGGAATACCGTGTGGCGCACCGGCGCCAACTGGGCGACGTCGCTCGTGACGAGCAAGGATCTCAGGATCGGCGGGACGCGCGTGCCCGCCGGGTCATACACCATCTTCACCATCCCCGCGCCCACCGCGTGGACGCTCATCGTGAGCCGCAAGACCGGCGAATGGGGCACCGAGTACGATCCGTCGGCGGATCTGGTGCGCATCCCGATGACGACCTCGTCATCGGCGCAGCCGACCGAGCGATTCACGATCGCCGTGACGCCGCGCGGACCGGGCAGCGCCCTCATGATGTCGTGGGACACGGTGACGGCGACCGTGCTGCTGCGAGGGGTGGGACGCTAGCAGGGCGACGGTAGCACGGCCCCAAAGCGCGCGGAGATCAGTACGAGAGCAACGCCTCGAGACGGCGGCCGCCGAGCGCGTCGCGTCCGTGGAGAAACGTCAGCTCGATCAGCACAGCGATTCCCGCCACGCGCGCGCCGAGGCGCTCGGCGAGCGCCGCGGTCGCAGCGGCCGTCCCGCCGGTCGCGAGCACATCGTCGACCACCAGCACCCGCGCACCCGGAGCGCACGCATCCCGGTGGATCTCCAGGATGCCGCTCGCGTACTCGAGCGCGTACTCGATGCGCTCCGTCTTCCACGGCAGCTTCCCCGCTTTCCTGACGGGAACGAACCCGGCACCGAGGCGTTGCGCCACGGGCGCGCCGAAGATGAATCCGCGCGCTTCGACGGCCACCACGTGGGTGATTCCTTCACCCGCGAACGGCGCGGCCAGCGCATCGGTGGCCTGAGCGAAGAGCCGGGCGTCCGCGAGCAGCGGCGCGACATCCTTGAACACGATCCCCGGCGTCGGAAAATCCGGGACGTCGCGGACGCCTGCGCGCAGCGCGGCCACGAGCGATGCCGGCGGCAATGCGTTCGGGGCCGGCTCACGGAGCGGTTCACGCATGGAGGGGGACGGCGGTAGTGATGTCATGGTCCCAGGCGAAGAAGCGCGCGACGAGCGCGCGTGACGGATGTCCCGGTTGACTGCGGATCCCGCTCATGCAGAGGCGTGCAGCACGCGAAAGGGCGTGGTGGCGGGCGGATCACCGGCGCCGGTCCCAAGTGGCTCTACCGCCGCGACGACGGCACTCGGCGGGCCCCGGCGCACCGCGGCGAGAAATGCCTCACGAGCGTCCTGGGGGCCGTCGGCTGCCAGCTCCACGCTCCCATCGGGCCGGTTTCTGACCCAGCCCGCGAGGCCGAGCCGTTCCGCCTCCGCGCGGATGTACCAGCGGAATCCTACACCCTGAACTCGGCCGGTGACTCGCAGGTGGAGGGGCGCCACGCCGCCAAACTTAGTGCCGAACCCCCAGGAGTGCTGCGAGCGCCGCCGCGAGGTACCCCGCATACGACGCTTCCTCGTCGAGGCCCTCAGGTATCTCGCCGCCGACCACGAAATGTCCCGCCCGGATCTTCGCGGCCACGGTCTCGAGGGCACTCGCGACAGCGCGTGCGCCCGGCAGATCGGGCACCGCAGGCACCGCGGGCACCGACAGCGGCGTCGGGATCGGTACGAAGACGGGGGTCGCAGACCGCACCGGCGTCGGCCGGCTCGCGGCCCGCGGCGGCGCCACCGGCGGTGACGCCAGCGGAGTGACGCGCGGCGGAACGATTGACGTGAAATGCGTCGGCGTCGGACTCCGCGGATTGCCGAATGGCGGGACCGGCGGGTACTCGGACACTGGCGGCGGCGCCACGGGGATGCCGAGCGGCGGCGTCACCGACCGCATCGGGCCAGGCGTCGGGCCCCACGGACGGCTGAATCCGGGCGGCGACCAGGGTTCGATCGGCGTCGGGCGCGCCAGCGTAAGGCGCATCAGCCAAATCGTTTATGCGACCTGACATCATGTTGTGACTGACGTCCGGATCGTCGTCGAACGGCGATGGCGGCGCAGGTGGACGCGACTCCTCGGCATCGTCCGCGAACGGATCGGCTGAAAAAAGGCGGACAGCGTCGCGATCGATCTTCCGGTCGCGGGCCACATCCTCGTCCTCGGCGGCGTGCTCGACCGCGCCGACGATCGCCTCCACCAGCGCTGCCCGCTCGCGCTCAATGTCCTCGAGCGACGGCGCGATCACCTCGGCGGGCGCGGCTACGATCTCCTGGCCTGGCATCGGCGGCATCGCAGCCGCAATCAACGCCGGCGGATCGATGGAGAAGTACGGGGCCGGAGGGAGATCGGTCTCTTTCATACCGGCAACGACTGCGTCGTCGGTGATCGCTTCAGCGTCCGGCGTCCCGTCCTCACCGCTGGACTCGGCGCGCATGACGTACGCGTCGATCGACGGGATCGCCTCATCGGCAGGGTCAGCGAAACGCTCCGGCTCGGGCGCAGGTGGAACCGGTCGTACCGGTGCCGCGTACGCCTGCGGCATTCTCCTGAGCTCGACCGTGATCAATGCCGGGTCGTCGCTGAAGCTTGCCAATCCGGGCGAGGACAGCGGCGAGTTGACGGGCGCGAAGTAGTGTTCGCCGTCGTAGGGCACGGCCCGCGTCGTGTGCTCGGCTGTCACCGACGCTGTCAGAGCGGCGTCATCGATCGCGGCCAGCATGACCGGGGTCGCGGTCCGGCGCGACGGGACAGGCGGCGCGGCATATGGCCGTACCACGGGCCCTGGCTGGCTGGCCGTTCCGGGGCGCGGTCCGCCCTGCTCGATGGGCGGCATGAATGGTGGAACGGTCACGCGGCCAGTCATCGGCCCCGCAGCGCGCAGTGGCGGCCGGGCTGGGGCTGGTCCTGCGGGCCCGCGGAATGGGGGCGTCTTTGCCGGAGCGGGGTGCTGTGGGTACCCGTCCCCGCCCTCGTCTTTGGTGTCCGGCATCGGTCTCCCGCGCCCGCTGCGGTTCGGTAGGTAGGCTGTCGCCAGTCAATGGCGCGGGCCGCCGGTGCACTGGGGTGGGACGCGAATCCGTCCCGCTACTCGGACCAGCCGTAGGCGCCTACCAGCGGGACGAACCGTACGGGGGTGATGTCACGCCGTTCCAGGGTGTCCCCGCGCCGGGTGGCCACAGTGAGCATCTGGTCTTCGCGGCCGCCCAACGGAATGAGAATCCGGCCACCTTCAGCCAGTTGCTCGAAGAGTGGACGCGGAACGTCCGGCGCGGCGGCGCTGACCAGAATCGCGTCGTAGGGGGCGTATTCCCGCCACCCAAATGTGCCGTCGCCAAGCAGCAGCGAGATGTTGCGGGCATCGACACGCCGGATCACATCCCGGGCACGGTCGAGCAGCTCGCGAACACGCTCGATCGAGAACACCTGTTCGACCAGATGCGACAGCAGGACCGTCTGGTAGCCGGATCCGGTGCCGATCTCCAGGGCACGCTCGTGCCCCGTCAACCGCAACTCCGACAGATAGCGCGCGTGAACCGACGGCTGGGAAATCGTCTGCCCGCTGCCGATCGGCAGCGCGGCATCCTCGTACGCCCGATGCACGATCGCCTGCGGCACGAAGAGGTGGCGCGGCGTGAGATCGACGGCTCGCAGCACCGAGAGGTCGGTGATCCCCCGCTCGCGAAGGGTGTCGAGGAGCCGCCGCCGCGGCCCGCGCAGTTCCGGCTCCGACGCCCCGCCGGGCGGACTGGCGCCCCCTAGGCCTTCTGCCACCAACGCTCCACGGTGGACAGCATGTCGAAGTGCGTCAGATCGAGATGCAGCGGCGTCACCGAGATGTAGCCCTCGTCAACCGCACGGAAATCGCAATCCGGTCCGCCCGACCACGCGATCGTACCCCCGCCGATCCAGAAAATCTCCTTGTCCCACGGGTCGCGCATCCGCTTGAGCGAATCCGAAAAAACCCGGCGGCCGAGGCGCGTGAGCCGCACACCTTTGATCTCGGGCCCCGGCAGTGCCGGCAAATTGACGTTGAAGACCGTATTGGCCGGCACGTCACGCAATGACACGAAATGCCTGAGCAGGTCCGTGATCGCGCCGACCTGCTCGTCCACGAGATGCATGTCGGTCCCGTGGTCACGGCTCGCGAACGACAGCGCGATCGACGGGATGCCCAGGGCGATCCCCTCCATGGCCGCCGCGACCGTGCCCGAATAGAGGACGTCCTCCCCCATGTTGTGGCCGTGATTGATCCCGCTGAACACGAAGTCGGGCCGCTCCGGCATGAGCGCCTGCACGGCGAGCATCACGCAGTCGGTCGGCGTTCCATCGACCTGGGTGCGCCCGTCCGCGCGCCGCTTGGCCCGGAGCGGATGGTGCATCGTCAGGGCGTGGCTGGTCGCGCTCTGCTCCCGGTCCGGCGCCACCACGCATACGTCGCCCAACGGCTCGGCCGCCCGCACGAGGCAGTCGAGCCCGTGGGCCATCACGCCGTCGTCGTTGGTGCAGAGGAATCGCAGCCGCCGGTCAGGGCCGGTGCCAGGGACGCTCACTTGGCGGGCGCGCTCGCAGCCGAAAGCATGGCGAACGGCAGGCGCCGGCAAATTGTCCGGACGACGCGCGCGGCGTCGCGAAGCTCCCGGAAATGGCTCGGTGCCCCGTAGATGGTCGGCACGGGTACGCAGGCGATGCGAAAGCCTTCACGCGCCGCCTGAATCAGAAAGTCCGTCTCGTATTCGTACCGGTCGCCGGCTGGCGTCACGCGTGCCAGGACGACGGCCCGGAGCGCCCGATAGCCCGACTGGCTGTCGGCAAGCCGCAGCCCCGCACACGCGCTGACCGCGACGGCGGATACGGCATTGCTGAAGCGCCGGTGCATCGGCATCGCGGACCCGCGTCGCTCGCGCGCACCGATCACGACGTCGGCGGCGCCAAGTGCCGCGAGGAGCCGTGGCGCGTACGCCGGGTCGTGCTGCCCGTCGGCGTCGATCGTGAGGATCTGCGTGGCGCCGGCGCCGAGCGCCGCCGCGAACCCGGCCCGCAGCGCCGCCCCCTTACCCTGGTTCCGCGGGAGATGCACGGCACAATCCGCCCAGCGCTCGGCCGCCGCATCCGTATCATCGCGGGATCCGTCGTTCACGACGACGGTCATCGCGTGCGGCACGGCGGCACGAAGACCACGAATCACGGAGGCCAGCGTGCGTGCCGCGTCGTAGGCCGGGATCACGCACGCCACCAGTGCCACCTCAGCGCGCTCCGGGGCCGGGGTTGTCGTCCGGTCCGGCCAGTGTGTGGACCAGCGTCGCCAGCTCACGCTCCATCGACTCGAGGGTCTCGTGACCGAGGGCGGCCCGCGACACGCCGCGGATGGCGCCCGCCTTCCGGTGCTCGTCGACTTTCCGGCGCGCTCCTTCGATCGTGTATTTCTCGGTGTACAGGAGGTGTTTCACGAGCAGAATGAGCTCGACTTCGCGCCGCTGGTACACACGATTGCCGGACCGGTTCTTGGCGGGGCTCAGGAATTTGAACTGGGTCTCCCAATACCGGAGGACATGCGGCTTGAGCTCGGTCAGCGTGCACACGTCGCCGATCGAGAAGAACTGCCGTACCGGTTCATCACGCATCGTTCCTCCACGCATTGCACCTCCCGCCCGTCCCGGCGCCGCCGCACCACGACCCGCACGCCGGGCCCGGCGGCCGGCGCCGCTCAATCGGACTCCGCACGGAGCTCACGCTCCATCAGGTCGCCGATCGCCCGGCGTGCGGGCCGCCCCTCGAACAGCACGCGGTTCACGGCCCGGACGATGGGCATCTCGACGCCCGCCCGCTCCGCCAGCGCCAGCGCGCTCCGCGCAGTCACCACTCCTTCGGCCACCGTCTCCCGCTCCGCGAGCACCTCCGCGAGCGTCTGCCCGCGGCCAATGGCCTCACCCACTGCGCGATTCCGGCTCAGCGCCCCGGTACACGTCAGCACCAGATCCCCGAGCCCGGCGAGCCCCGCGAAGGTCGATGCCCGCGCTCCGAGCGCCACCCCGAGCCGCGTCATTCTCGGCAAGACCTCGCGTGACCAGCGCCGCCCGCGAGTTGGCGCCGAGTCCCAGGCCATCCGAAACGCCGGTCGCGACAGCCATGACGTTCTTGAGCGCACCTCCGAGCTCGACTCCCAGCACATCCGGGTGTGTGTACACCCGAAACTCGTGCGACGCCAGCATCCGCTGCGCCAACTGCGCGGCTTTGGGCACGGTGGACGCCGCCACGACGGCCGTCGGCTGCCGCGCAGCCACCTCCGCCGCGAAGCTTGGACCCGAGAGCGCGACGACGGGGTAGCTGCCATGCGTCGCACCGCGCACGACCTGGGTCATCACGTGCAGGCTGCCGGGCTCGATCCCCTTCGTCGCGACCGCCAGAGTCGCCCCCGGCGAGATGACCGGCAACGATAACGTCGCGACGACTCGCAGATGCTCCGATGGCGTCGCGAACATCACGAGATCCGCCCCGCGCACGACGTCGGCCAGCGCGGTCGATGCCGCGAGTGCCGACGACAGCGCGACTCCCGCCAGGAACCGCATGTTCTCGTGGCGGACCGTGATCGACTCGGCGACGTCCGGCTCACGCGCCCAGAGCCGCACGGGGTGCCCGTTCCGGGCGAGTAGATCCGCCAGCGCCGTCCCCCAGGCTCCTGCCCCGACGACGGCGACTGAGGTCATCGAACGCCTGGCGCTCCGGCGATCTGGATGCTGTCTGGCGCGCCACGCCCGCTACTCGGCGGCTTGCCCCAGGTCTTGGGCTCCTCGCCGTGCCGGAGCCGGTCGATATTGCCACGGTGCGTCCACCAGACGAAGGCGGCCGTCACGAGTGACATCCAGAACACGGCGTGGGGCCCGCGAAAGATGAGGACCGTCAGGGGCAACGCGGTCGCCGCCGAGAGCGACGCGACGGACACGTAGCGGGTCGCAATGAACACACCGACCCAGAGGAGCGTCGCGATCGCGGTCGGGAGGAGTGTCAGCGCGAAGAAGACGCCCGCCGCCGTCGCGACACCCTTTCCGCCGCGCCGCCACAGGAAGAACACCGGACGCACGTGACCGAGAATCGCCGCGACGCCGTACGCGATCGACCACCATTCGCTGTTGGGACCGTGGGCGGGCAGCAGCAGCACCGGCAGCGCGCCCTTCGCCGCGTCGAGGAGAAACACCACGAATGCGGCTGGGAGACCCAGCACGCGGAACACGTTGGTCGCCCCCAGATTCCCGGAGCCCTGCCGGCGGAGGTCGACCCCGCCGAACGCGCGGCCCGCCAGGTACGCGAATGGCAGCGACCCGGAGAGGTACGCGATCAGCACCGCCACGTATGGATTCATCTAGGCTGCGGCCTTCCCGCTCTTACGGCGCATGACGACTCGCAGGGGGTTGCCGGTCCATCCCCACGCGGCGCGAAACCCGTTGTGCAGATACCGCACGTAGTGTTCCTGCACCAGATCCGGATGATTCCCGAAGACGGCGATCGTCGGCGGCGCGACTTCGACCTGCGTCGCGTAGTTGAGCCGCACGTCCAGCCCTGCCGCCTGCGGCGGCTGGCGCCGGGCCAGCAATTCCTCCAGCGTCGCATTCACCTGCGACGTCGGAATCCGCTTCTGCCGCTCGGCGGCGACTTCCGTGATGATGTCCAGGACCCGCGTCACGCGCTGCCCGGTGAGCGCCGACGTGAACACGAACGGCACGAAGGTGAGGAACGGCGCTTTCTCCACGCACGCCTTCTCGAACTTCGCCGCGGTCTTCTCGTCCTTGTCCTTGAGATCCCATTTGTTCACCGCCACGATCAGTCCCCGGCCGGACTCCCAGGCCAGGGCCGCGATCTTGAGATCCTGTCCCTCGAGACCCGTCACGGCATCCACGACCAATATGCACACGTCCGCGCGTTCGATGGCCTGCCGGGACCGCAGCGCGGCGTAGAACTCGATCCCGTCATCGATCCTCGACTGGCGTCTGAGCCCGGCCGTGTCGACGAAGATCAACTCTCGGCCATGATACGTGAGCGGCGTATCGATCGCGTCACGGGTCGTGCCGGCGATATCGGACACCACGAGCCGGTCATCGCCCAGCAGCCGGTTTACGAACGACGACTTGCCGACGTTGGGGCGTCCGACGACCGCGACCCGGAGTGCCTGCGATTCTTCGGCGGGTGCGTGCGGCAGATGGGAGATGATCGCGTCGAGCAGATCGCCGGAGCTCTTGCCGTTGGTTGCGGACACCGGCCACGGGTCGCCGGCCCCCAGCTCGTAGAACTCGAAATGATCCGTCGTGGATGGATCATCCACTTTGTTCGCGACCAGGAGCCATGGCTTCCGGGAGTCTCGCAGGATTTCCAGAATCCGCGCGTCGCTCGGGTGCAAGCCTGTCTGGGCGTCCACGACGAACAGCAACAGATCCGCCTCGCCGATCGCCTCGAGCACCTGCCGGCGGATCTCGCGATCCATCGGCAGTTGCGAGTCTTCGGTGAGACCCCCCGTATCGACCAGCCAGAACGCGTGCCCCGACCATTCGGCGCGCGTGAAATGCCGGTCTCTCGTCGTGCCCGGCTCATCGCTCACGATCGCCGTGGTGGTGTGGCCGCGGCCACCGATCAGCCGGTTGAAGAGCGCGGACTTCCCCACGTTGGGGCGCCCCACGATCGCGACGGTCGGGATTTTCACCGGACCGGCTCCCGGAGCACGTCGATGAAGTCGTACGACGGCAGAACCGGCATCGGCAACTCGTCACGCACGTCGTCGAACAGGCGGTCATCGAGGAACTGCCCGCGCTCGTTGATGCACTCGGCAGGCACCATCGCGAGGTCGAGATCGACCCGGCCCGAAAGCGCGCTCCGGATGTCGGCGCTCGTGAGCAGTCCCGCCGTCGTCGTGGTCGGACCGAACAGTGAATTGACGACGGGGAGGAGCTCGAACGTCGCCCCTGTGGCATCGCGTAGCGCCGCGAGCAAGGGCGGCATGAGCGGCGCCATCGCCGTGCCGGTCACCACGCCGATACGCCGTCCGTCGTGGCGCGCCAGCGCCGGCAGGCCCTCACCGACCCGCTGCCGCAGCATCGTTACGGACCCGACGCCGTTCTCGATCTGCGCGAAGTCGCCGTAGTACGGCGCGTCGGGGAGCGGGACATCAGCCAGCAGGTAGAGCTCGTCCGACCCGAAGACCCACGGCTGCTGTCGCCCGGCCTGCGCACGCGCCGCCCAGCGGCCTGTGACCGCCAACAGTCCGCGCGCGGCCTCGCGATCCATCGCGCGTCCCGTGTAGAGATGCGAGAACTGCGTCAGGCCCACGGGAACGATCGCTGTCGTGAGGACGGCGTCGCCGAGCGCCCACAGGTCGGACAACGACTGCTCGAGGACGGGGCCGTCGTTGATGCCCGGCACGATCACCATTTGGCAGTGGAACTGGATGCCGCCAGCGGCCAGCGTCTTCAATTGGCCGATCACATTCCGGCACTTTGGGATTGTTGAGCAGCACGCGCCGCACGTCAGGCGGTGTCGCGTGCACCGAGACGTAGAGCGGCGAGAGCCGGTACTCCAGGATCCGGCGCACGTCCCGTTCGCGCACGTTGGAGAGCGTCGCGAAGTTGCCGTACGCGAACGACAGCCGGTAGTCATCGTCCCGTAGATACAGCGGTGCGCGGAGACCCGGCGGCAGTCCCTCGATGAAGCAGAACTCGCAGCGGTTTGCGCACTGCCGCACCGTCGGCGGTTCGAGCTCCACTCCCATGGAGTCCCCTTCCCCACGCTCCACCTCGTAGACGACGTGCTCGCCATCGGGCTGGCGTGCCTCGATGACGAGCTCCTCGTCAGCGCTCAGAAACTCCCAGTCGAGAAAGTCGGCGATCCGGCGGCCGTTGACGGACAGCAGCTCCGTGCCGCGCTCCATGCCAAGCGCGGCGGCGATGCCGCCACGCTCGACACGCGCAACCCGGACCGATGCCACCATACCGCCTGCTCCTGTGCTCGCCGGCCTATTCGATCGGCAGATACTTGTACGCAATCACTCCAGGCACCGTCGCCGACACGTCGAACGGCTGCGAGCCGCCCGGCGGCACGGCCAGTGGTGGGGCATCCTGCGATCCGAGCACCTTCCCGCTCACATCGAGATACTGGAATTTCAAGTTGTACGTCTTGGCCGTCGTCGTCAGGTTCTGGATCTTGCCCGAAATCTGCATCTTGTCGCCGTCGTGCAGAACGCGCGAGACGGACACCTGCGATGTCGGGTGCTTCCACTTGGTGAGCGCCGCGACGAGCGAATCACGATCCGCCTTCTGCGCCGCACCCGTCTCGGCCTTCGACCGGATCTGATAGGCGCCGGCCAGCAACCGGTAGTTGTCGCTGTCCGCGGGATCCACATCCACCAGGCGCCGGACGGCCGGGAACAGCTTGTCGAGCTGGCCGGCGTTGAAGTACTCGTTGCTCACGTACACGAGGGCCTGGTTGTAGAACGGGTTTTTCACCAGCCCAGCCTCGAACAGCTTCAGCGCATCGCTCTGGCGATTGGCTTTCGCGGCTGCCACCGCACTCTGGAACAACTGGATGTCCGTGTACTTCTGCGGATTCGCGGTCATGTCGGCGTACAACTGGCCCGCCGCCGCCGAGTCACCCGATGACTGCAGCGCATTCGTCAGTCCGGCCTGTCCATTCGGATCGCCGGGGTTCGCCGCGACGTAGTCCTTCCACAACTGCACGGCACTGTCCGACTTGGCTTTCTTGTCCGGGCCCGAGGCTGCGTCGGCGAGGGATGTCGTCACCACGGCGAGATTGTACATGGCGCCGGTCTTCAGCTTTTTGTACAGGGTGTCGGTCCCGGCCACGGCAATGACCTGGCGATACTGCTGCTGCGCCGTCGCGTAGTCCGTCTTCTTGACGGCCACACCCGCCAGCACGTTGTAGACGTAAGGGCTCTTCTTGTAGATCATCAGCGCCCGCTGTGCCATCGCGCCGGCCGAGTCGGTGTTGCCGGCATTCAGCGCGCCAATCGAGGCGTTGACCAGCGGGACATAGGCCTGCTGCCGCACCGCTGATGCCTGCGCTGCGCACTCCGGATGTGTCGTTTCGAGGAGTGTGAGAACGGTGTCCGCGGTCGCCAGCACGTCGACGGTGCCCGTGGGGTCGTCCTTGAATCCGTAGGTGCTGCGCGGGCCGACCAGCGGCGTCGCGGGCTCCGTCGTGAACAGGACGAGCGCCTCGCCGAACAGGTAGTCGCGTCCAATGTCCTTGTTGCGATCGTATTTGCCGCCCAGGGTGCCGACGGCCTGACGCAACGCCTTGCCCTTGTCGTCCGCCAATGTCTTCGGGTCGGTCGCCCGCGACAGGAACAGCCGGCCGCTCAGCGCTTCGGCGCCGTTGTCATTGTCGACGGCGCACGCGGAAGCGGCGTTCTTGTCCCCTTTCTTCTGGGCCGAGGCAAACGGAGCGGCGACCACACTCGTGCCGGCGCACAGCACGATGAAGGCCATGCGGAAGCGGGATAAGCCGAAAGCGGACATGCCTGACTCCTGACGGGTTCGGGTGATCATGAGTGGCCGTGTGGGTGATCGTGGGAGTGATCGTGGCCGGTTCGCGGGTGGTGCTCGTGATCGTGGTCGTGGTCGTGCGAATGGTCGTGCGAATGGTCGTGCGAATGGTCGTGCGAATGGTCGTGCGGGTGCTGCGAATGGACGTCCAGCCCTTCGGACTGGCCCCGGCGCGCCGGTTCCTGCCCCTCGCCTGGAAGGGCGCCACGCCCGGCAGGTGCCGCGTCCGGCTCGTAACGCCTCGCCTGAAGCGCTTCGGCCGTGAGCGCAAATATATCGCCAGCCGGTCGGCCTGTCGCCTCAGCGGCCCTCAAAACGTCGTCGAATTCGGGTTTGGCGCGCGTCTCGCCATTTGGGAGTGTCGTCTCCTTGACCGCGATGCGGTGCCCGAGCACCATGACCGACCGCAGCCGTCTCGGGAGCACCCGGCGCTCCAGGAATTGTCTCCGGACGCCGATCGTTGTCGTCGCGGTCAGCAGAAGCTGTTCGAGCCGCGCGGCATCGGCCGGCCTGGCCAATACTTCGATCCGGGTGCCGAGCCTTCCCTTCTTCATGGTCGTCGCCATGAGCACCACGTCCAGTGCGCCGGACTGCCGCAGCGCGTCCGCGGCCGCCGCGACGTACTCGGGGAGCATGTCGTCGATGTCGGCGGCGAGCGAGACGATGGTCTCGTGCGTTTCCGGGCCGTCCGGACCAGCCGCTCCGGCATGGGATCCAACCGGGTCCGCAATGATGAGACGAAGGGCGTTGGCGCGGCCGCGAAACGACTTGGTGCCCGCACCCAGTCCGCTCCGCCGCACGACATAGCCCGAGGGCGGCGGCCCGGATGACAGCACGCGCACCAGCGCCGCGCCGGTAGGCGTGACCAGCTCCCCAGAGCCAGCAGGCCCCGGCCGCACGACTTGGCCTTCGAGGAGTTTGAGCGTCGCCGGGGCGGGCACCGGGAGCGTGCCGTGGGCCGATTCGACGGTGCCATCACCGAGGGAGATCGGCCCGCAGTACACGGTGTCGACACCCAGGAGCGCCAGGCCCCAGATCGCTCCAACGACGTCGAGAATGGCGTCGACCGCACCCACCTCGTGGAGATGGACCGCCTCGGGGCGCACGCCGTGCATCTCGCCTTCCACCATCGCGATCGCCAGGAACGCCGCATCGGCGCGGTTCCGTACCGTGGGCGGGGCGTCGCTGCGCGCCACGATCGAGCGGATCTCGCTCAGATGCCGGCCATGAGGCTGCGCCGGAATCACGAAATCGACTTTCTTGCACGCGAGCTCACCCCGTATGACATCACGGATCTCGACCCCCACGCCGTCGAGCCCCAACCGGGCCGGCAACGCGTGGAGCCACGCTGGATCGAGTCCGCAATCGATCAGCGCGCCCAGTGTCATGTCGCCCGCGATTCCGCTGAAGGGATCGAGAATGCCAATGGTCATGATCCCGCCGTGGGCGAAGTGGCCTGCAATGCCGCCAGGAGCCGCTCGGCAAATGCCTGCGACCATCCCGGAAGCGCGATGATCTGCTCCGGTGACGCGTCCCGCACACCCTGGACACTCCCAAACGCGGAGAGGAGCTGGCGGCGCTTGATCGGCCCGATGCCGGGCACTCGCAGCAGCTCCGACGTCACCGTGCGCACAGCCCGCCGCTTCCGTTGGAACGTGATCGCGAACCGGTGGGCCTCGTCGCGCGCACGCTGCAGCAGGCGCAACGCCGGCGACCTCCGCGGGAGCCGCACCGGCTCCGGCCGCCCGACGACGAAGATCTCCTCGTCCCGCTTGGCGAGGCTGATCGAGTGGCACCGCCGCCAGCCCAAGCGTCGCGAGCGCATCGCGCGCGGCACCGAGCTGGCCTTTGCCGCCATCGACGACGATCAGATCAGGCAACGGCTTCGATTCATCGAGGCGGCGGCGGAAGAAGCGTGTGACGACTTCGCCCATCGACGCGAAATCGTCGATGCCGTCCACGGTCGCGATCTTGAACTTCCGGTATTCCGCCCGCTTCGGCCGGCCGTTCTCGAACCACACCGCCGACGCCACCGTGTCGGTGCCCTGGGCGTGCGAGATGTCGAAGCACACGAACGCCCGCGGCACGCGCTGCAGCCCGAGTTCACGCTGCAACTCGTACACCGGATCGGCGGCCCGCTCATCCGTCTCCGACGCGGCCAGCCGGAACTCTTCCAGCAAATGCCGGGCATTCTGCTGGGCGAGCTCGATCAGCTCGCGCTTCGGTCCTCGCGCCGGCACCAGCACGCGCGTCCCGGGGATCGACTCCTGCAGCGCCTCCCGGTCCTCGAAGTCGAAGGGCACGAGCAACTCGCCCGACCGCTCGGTGGCTCCCACGTACGTCCGCGCGAGACACGCCGACAGGACGGTGGTATCCGGCTCTTCCGCGACGTTCTCGAGCAGGCGGTGGTCCCGGGCGAGCATCTTCCCGCCACGGATGCGGATAATCGCGACGCACGCGTCATCGCCGTCCCGCGCATATCCAATGACGTCGCGATCGCCGCCTTCCACCTCGAGCACGATCGTCGGCTCCTCGAGCTCCTCGAGCTTGAGCAGCGCGTCGCGCAGCTCCGCCGCCCGCTCAAAGTCGAGCCGCTCCGCGGCCGCATCCATCCGTGAGCGCACCTGCGAGATGACGTCGCCGGTCCGGCCTTCCAGCATCTCGAGCACCTCGCCAATCATCGCGGCGTATTCAGCCTGGCTCTGCGCGAAGATGCACGGCGCCTTGCACCGCTTGATGTAGTAGTCGAGGCACGGCCGCTCCGGCATCTCGGCCGGCATGTCGTAGCGGCACGACCGGACGGTGAAGAGCTGCTTCACGACGTTGAGCGCCCGGCGCATCGCGCCCACATCTGTGTACGGCCCGAAATACCGCGCGCCATTGTTCTGGAGGCGCCGCGTGACGAACACGCGCGGAAACGGCTCCTGTGTGGTGACTTTGATATACGGGTACGACTTGTCGTCGCGGAGCGCGATGTTGAACCGCGGACGGTACTCCTTGATGAGGTTGGCCTCGAGGATGAGCGCATGCGCCTCGGTCGGCACGACGATCGTATCGACGTCGGCTACCTGGCGCAGCATGAATTCCGTGGTCAACCCGATCGGACCGTCGCCAGCGAAATAGCTGCGCACCCGCGACCGCAGCCGCTTCGCCTTGCCGACGTACAGCACGCGTCCCTCGGCGTCCTTCCAGAGGTAGACGCCAGGGGACTCCGGAAGATGGGGAATCTTGGCTGCCGCCGCGGCTGGAACTGCAAGCATGATATAGAATTATACCCCGCCGGGCCGGGCTGCGTCGTTCACCGATGACTGGCCGCTGCCGGGTCCTTCGGTGCGCAGCCCGTTGCCCAGTCGCGAACTGGCGTCCGACGCCCCTCGGGGCGACCCGCAGCGGTCAGCGCCCGGTCCTGCGCCGGACGGCCCGGACCAGTGCCTTGAGCTCCGGCACGCCCAGGGCCGCCGTCAGAGCGAGATACAGGAGGCCGTAGAGGGGCAACACGACCGCTGCGCGCAAGATCGGGTGACCGATCGCCAGAACGCGCTCAGCCCCGTATGCGGCCGCGGCAGCCACCAGCGCCGAGCCCCACAGCGAAGCCACGAGGCGCGCCTGGCACGCCAGTCGATCCCACCCGGGCGGTGAGCGACCGGCGAAGCAGTGTGAACTCCACCCACCCCGCCACTCCCGCGGATGCCGTCAACCCGGCCATCCCCCACCGGGGATCGACGCCCAGCAGGCGCGGGAGCGGGAGCGCGCTCAGATAGCCGAGTCCGGTGGTCAGCGCGACTCGGAGCACCGCGAACCGAAGCGGGGTCCGGGTGTCACGCAGTGCGTAATACGCCGACGAGTACAGCCGGCCCAGCGTCGACGCCAGCATGCCGACCGCCGACCCCGCGAGGATGGCCCAGACCCACAGTGCGTCGGCAGTCGTGAACCGCCCCGTGCGATAGATCGCGGCGGCGATCACGTCACCCAGCGCCACGAACGCCATGGCCGACGGCACGATGAAAAAGGCGATCCGCCGGAGACCATCGTTCAGCCGGGCACGCAATGTGGACGCGGCGTCGTCACCCTCTCCGATCATCCCGGACATCGCGGGCAGCTCCGCGGCAGAAACGGCCATGCCGAAGAGGCTCACCGGCAGCAGCGAGAGATTCTGGGCGTAGCCGAGCAGCGCGACGGAGCCGACCGGCAGCCAGCTTGCGAGAAACTGATCGACGTAGGCGCTGAGCTGCACCACACCGCGCGTCACGAACACCGGCCCGAAATTGCGGACCACGCTGCGGACTTCAGGCGATCCGGTTCGCGGATGGAGCGGAACGCGACGCGTGAGGCGAAGAACTGCCGGAAGCTGCACGGCAAACATCACCGTACTCGCGACCACCGATCCCCACGCGTACGTCACCGCCAGTTGCTCGACGCTCTGATGTCCGCCGAACGCGATCAGGGTCCCGATCAGCACGGCGTTCCAGGCGACGGGCGCCGAGTACGACAACAGGAATCGCCCGTGACTGTTGAGCACACCGAGGCACCACGCCGATAGCACGAGCATGCCCGCGCCCGGGAAGAAAATCCGGACGAGCACGATCGTGAGAGCGCGGCGATCTCCGGAGAACCCGGGCGCGATCAGATCGATGATCAGCGGGGTCGCGAGCACGCCGGCCAGCACCAGCACCGAGACGGCCATCGCCAGCAGCGATGCGACGGCGCCCGCCACGCGGCGCGCCTCTTCCCGGTCGCCTCGCGCGAGGAGCCGCGCATAGACGGGGATGAAGGATGCCGACAGCGCACCCTCGCCGAAGAGATTCTGCAGCAGATTGGGAATGCGAAACGCGGCGCGAACCGCGTCGGCGGCCTCCGCGCTCCCGAAGTAGTGCGCGAGCACGCGCTCGCGCACCAATCCCGCCAGGCGGCTGAGCAGTATGCCCGTGGCCACGAGCGACGCGGCGCGGCCTCCCCCGCCCCCGGTGCCGCGGACAGGATCCAATGCGGCCGCGCCGCCTGTGGCGGGTGCTATCGGATCGCCGATGACCCGCCTCCGACCAACGCGCTCGCGTGGCGCGCCGCCTGGACACGCATCGCTTCCACCAGAGCCGGCCCGCCCCGCGCCAGAAACGGGATGAAATTCAGTGCGCGCTCCTGCGGCGTGCCGTTCGGGCGCAATGCGCCGCGCACCGTCGCGACGTCGGCCATCATCGCGGCCGCGGTGTGCTTCGCGGCCGCCAGATAGCGACGCTCCAGCCGGGCGACCCGATGCCGGAGATGGACGCGCGCACCTTCGATCGCCGCGCCGGACACGAGACCCGAAGGATCCCCGGCCGCCACATCATCGATGCCCAGGTCCACCGCCGCCCGCAGAGCCGCGAGGGCATCGCGGATGGCGGCGGGCAGCGCCGCGCGCGCCAGGCGGCCTTCGGGACCGTGTGCGTCCCGCAGTTCGTGCTCGGTGATGCCGTGGCGCTCCATCAGCGCCGCGATCGCCGGCTCGAGCAGGCTGCACGACCACCGCGGGACCGCCAGCGGCGCCGGGACCCCGAGGGCCGCGGCAACGGCACTCGTCTGGGCGAAGTAGGCGATCTCGCCGGGACCAGCCAGATAGGCGACCGTCGGCAGGATGCTGCGCTCGACGATTGGCCGCAGGAGCACGTTGCCGCTCAGTGTCCCCGCCGGTGCCCCCGTCGCGGCGTCGCCCGCGCGTTTCAGCGGGATCCGTGTCTTGCGCGCGCCAACCGCGGCCTCGCCATCGGACGCGGCGCCGTCCGTATTCCGCGTGGACTGGTCACCGAGTCCCGACCATTCGAATACCAGTGACAGTGCGGCGACGTCGCTGACCTGCGGCGTGTAGCCGTGTGCGGCGATCTCGCGGCTGCGTTCCGCCAGCGCCGTGGCCACGACGTCCGCACGTTCGAGCGCGTGCACGAGCACCGGCATCGCCGTCGTTCGGACGGCGGCGTGCGACGCATCGAGCACGGCCACGCCCAGCGGCATCAATATCCGCCGCATCAACGCCACGTACGCGTGGCCGGCCGTGACCGGCGACCGTCGCGGCTCCGACACTGCATACGCCGCGCGAACGGCATCCAGCGCTTCGGCGTAGGGTGCCGATCCCGCCGCGGAAGCCAGACCGTCGAACGCCGCTGACAGATCGCCAAGTGGCGCACCAGCGAGCACGGTGCCCGGTTCGGCGGAGGGCGGCGCGGCCAGCGCGACCGCGCCGCCCCGTGATGCCACCCACGTCGTGCTGGCCTCGGCGAAATCCGTGTCATCGGTCGCGGCCCAGAACACCGGCGCGACCGGGATGCCGGTCGCCTTCTCGATCGCGTCAGCCAGAGCGAGGACGCCAATCGCTTTGGACCAGGTGTATGCCGGCCCGCCGAACAGGCCGGGCTGCTGTCCGGTGGTTACCACGACACCACGGGCGGCCGCATGCCGGAGGCGTTCGGCGGCGGGTCCTTCTGCCGCGATCGCCGGCCACAGCGCGGTCAGCCAGTCCGCCCCAGGCGCCTGTCCCCGGACCGCTTCGATGCGGGCAGCCCACGCCCGCGAGTCGCCGGGCCGCGGCACGTACCAGTGACCGGGGGCGGAGCCGTCCAGCGCGGCCGCGGTGAGCGGGCCTCCGCCGAGGGGGAGGGTGCGCACGATGGTGGCCGTGGTCACGCCCTGCTCCGCGAGGGCAGCCAGCCGTCCGCCAGGCATCGCTCGTTCACCGTCTACACGTCATTTGTGGTACGGCTCTCCGCGCACGATCGTCCCGGCGCGATAGAGTTGCTCGGCAAGCACGAGCCGCGCGAGTTCGTGTGGCAGTGTCCACGGGGCGAGTGACATGCGGCGCCAGGCCGCACTCGTCACGGATTCCGCGAGCCCGAACGCGCCGCCGATCACGAACGCCACATCCCGGCCGCTCTCCCGGATGTCCTGAAGCCATCCGGCAAACTCCTCCGAAGTCCGGCGTTGTCCATCGCGCTCACACACTACGAACCGCATGCCGGCCAGCCGCTCGAGCAGCCGGACCCCTTCGCGGTCACGGCTCGTGGCAGGCCGTGCACCCCGCGCCGGCTCATCACGGACTTCGATCACGTCGAGTGGCCAGTAGCGTGACGCACGCTCCTGATACGCCGTGATAGCCGCCGCCAGAGCTGGATCCCGAGGCCGGCCCACGGCGGCGATCACGAGCCGCATGCCCGACCCGCACGCCATGCATGGTCTGATGCCTCGTCTGCGCCGTGTCTGACGCCGTGTCTGACGCCGTGTCTGACGCCGTGTCTGACGCCATCGCTCGCCGCCCGCGCCGTCCGCGCACGGGCGGGCGACTACGCGTAGATGCCGCGCAGCTTGTGCACTGTCGAGACGCGGCTGATCGCCAGCATGTAGGCCGCGGTTCGCATGTTCACCTTGTGCTGCCGCGACAGGCTCAGGACATCGCGGAAACTGCGTGTCATTATGTCACGAAGCCGGTCGTTCACCGTTTCCTCGGACCAGAAGTAGCCGCCGCGGTCCTGCACCCATTCGAAGTACGAGACGGTCACGCCGCCGGCGTTGGCGAGAATGTCCGGGACGACGAAAATCCCCTTCTCGTCGAGGATCGCGTCCGCGCCCGCCGTGGTCGGCCCGTTGGCGCCTTCCACGATCACCTTGGCCCGCACCTTCGACGCGTTCTTGCTCGTGATCACGTTCTCGAGGGCCGCGGGAAGGAGTACATCGACGTCCAGCGTGAGCAGCTCTTCGCCGCTGATCGGATCGCCGTTGTTGTAGCCCTCGAGGGATTTGTGCTTCTTGACGTGCTTGATGGCGTCGACGACATCGATGCCGCCCGCATTGTAGATGCATCCCGAGCGGTCGCCGATCCCGGTGATCTTGCAACCCTCGCGCTCCAGCATCTCGGCCGCGACCGACCCGACGTTGCCGAATCCCTGAATCGCGACCGTCGTGCCGCGGACCGGCATGCCGAGATGCTCCAGCGCCTCCTTGGTCACGAGCATACACCCGCGGCCGGTCGCCTCCCGGCGTCCCAGCGATCCGCCCATCTCGACCGGCTTGCCCGTCACGCAGGCCGTCACGGTGTGGCCCGCGCGCATGGAGTAGGTGTCCATGACCCACGCCATGACGCGCTCGTTCGTGTTGACGTCCGGCGCGGGGACGTCGGAGTCGGGACCCAGCACCGAGATGATGCCGGCGGTGTAGCGCCGCGTCAGCCGTTCGAGCTCGCCCACGCTCATCTTGAGCGGGTCGCACACGACGCCGCCTTTCGACCCGCCGAACGGAATGTTCACGACGGCGCATTTCCAGGTCATCCAGGCTGCCAGTGCCTTCACTTCCTCGAGCGTGACCTGCAGGTCGAACCGGATGCCGCCTTTCGCTGGCCCGCGAGAGGTGTTGTACAGCACGCGGTAGCCGGTGTAGACCTCGACGTTCCCGTTGTCGAGCTGGACCGGAATCGAGACGATGAGCTGCTTCTCGGCATTGCGCAGGACCTGGTAGATCCCGGGCTCGAGGTCGAGCAGTTCCGCCGCGCGATCGAAGCGCGACATCATGGCCTCGAACGGATTTTCCTCGTTCAGAAACCGGTCTTTGTCCGGGTGGACAATCTTGTGCGTTGGCAGTCGGAGGTCAGTAGCCATGGGCAGGGGCTGCGCCGGCTGCGACGCCGAAGCGGCGTGCCGGCTATGAGTCGATGGTGGAAGCGGACGATCGGCTGGACACGGGCCGGATCCGGCGTATCGCATCGAGGGCGGCAAGCAGTGATTCGACCCCGAAATCGAATTCGACCCGCTGGGAAACATACCATAGTGGCTCGCCTTCGCGAGGCCACAGGGGCCCGAGCTTGACGGCGTCCTTGAGCGTGCACACCGTCGTCGCGCCGGGGACCGTGTAACGACGAATTCGGGCGACATCCGCCACGGAATACCGGTGATGATCGGGGAACGGGACGGCATCGACTTCCGCCCCCGCCGCGGCCAACTGTTCGAAGAACGCCGGCGGCCATCCGATCCCCGCGACCGCGCGAACGTGTGATCCGCCGAGGGATGTGATGGGGCGCTCATCGCCCCCGAGTGTGCGCAGCAGGTCGGGCACGATCGACGCGACCACGACGCCGGCGCCGGGTGCGGCGGCAGACACGGCCGCCTGCACGGCCGCGACGGTCGCCGCAGGCGCCGACTTGCGCGTGATCACGACCATCGATGCGCGGCGCAGTGCGTGCACTGGCTCTCGCCACGGTCCCGCGGGGAGCAGCCAGCGGAATGGCCGCCACGAATCCGCGCTCACCAACACCAGATCCAGGGCGCGCCGGACTCGCCGGTGCTGGAACGCGTCGTCGAGCACCGCGACATCGCACCCCTCGGCCGCCGCCGCCGCGATGCCGGCGACCCGGTCCGAATCCGTGATGATCGGGACCGTGGGGTTGAGGATGCGATGGACCGCGGCCTCGTCGCCATCGCCATACGCGCGAAGCACGAGACCCGGATGCTGGCCGCGGTCGGCCAGCGTCGCCGCCAGCCATGCCGCGATCGGCGTCTTCCCGGTGCCCCCGACGGTGAGGTTCCCCACACTGATCGCCGGGATCGCCGGCTCGAATGTCGGGAGCAACCGCCGGTCGTAGAGACCGCGCCGCACGGCGGCGATCCCGCCATACACCGCGGCCAGCGGCGCCAGCACGGCCCGCAGCGCGCGAGCCCGGGGCGACTGGCTGAACCAGATCCGGTCGATCGCGCCGCGCCGCGCGGGGGCAACTCGCTACCCTCGCTACCCATACGCTTCGCTACCCATACGCTTCGCTACCCATGCGCCGCGTCGGCCGCCGCCACCTGATTGAGCGCAATGAGGCGAGCCTGAAACTCGGCGGCCGCCGCGGCCGCCTCGCGCGGCGACGAGCCGGTGACCGGCATCGGCTCGCTGTACGCGACCGTGATCCTGGTCCACGGTTTCGGAATCATGAAGCGGTCCCAGCTCCCGAGGCGCCACGCTCGGTGCGCCGCGGCGGCCATCAACACCACCGGCACACCGGCCTGCTGCGCGGCGATCAGTGTGCCTGCCGCAAACTGCTCCGCCGGCCCACGCGGCCCGTCGGGTGTCACGACGACCTCCAGTCCGTCGTGCAGTGCGCGCACGAGTCTCCGGAGCGCTCCTGCCGCGCCACGCGACGTCGAACCTCGTATCGCACGAAATCCGAATCGCGCGGCCGCATGGGTGATCCGCTCGCCGTCGCGGTGCACACTGACCAGGACGGCCGCGTTCTCATGGCGATGCAGAGCCAGAAACGGCAGCATCTGCGCGTGCCAGAATGCGTAGATCGCCGCACGCCGCTGTTCGCGAAAGGCGCCGACCGGCCCGTAGTTGAGCTGCCGGAACCGCCACGTCGCCGCGAGGAGGCGGATGACCGCGGTACCCGCCGCGACTGCGACTCGCGATCGCCAGTCCAGACGCCCGGCTGGAGGCACCGCGCCAATGCCCTCCGCCGCTCGCGGCGGCGTGCCATCTCCCTCGTCGTCCGGCACGTCGTTCACGCCGGCGCCCCGCGCGCGCCGAGCAACTCGATCGCCATCTCCGCGACGCGCCGGGTCGCGCCGGGTGTGCCCAGCTTCGCCCGAACCCCGGCGAGACCCTCGATCGCCTCGGCCCGCGCCGGACTGGCGTGATCGAGCAGCGGAACCAGGGCATCAGCGACCGCGCCCGGCACGAGCGCGTTCTGCACGAACTCCGGCGCGACTTGCCGGCCCGCGACGACGTTGACGAGTCCGATCCGCGGGAATGCGCACGAGCCGCCGCGCGATGGCGTAGGTCCATGGGCTGGTGCGGTAGGCGACGACGAGCGGGCATCCGGCGACAGCGGCCTCGAGCGTGGTCGTCCCGCTCTTGCACAGCGCCGCATCGGCCGCACGCAGCACCACGAACGACGCCGACGGTACCACGGGAAACGGGCACCGCGCGGGATCGAGCTGGATGCCGGGCGCCGCGCTCACGATCACCTGCAATCCGGGCACACGCCGCGCGGTCTCGCGCGCGGCGGCGACGAATGCGTCGAGATGCCGCCCGATTTCCTGCGACCGGCTCCCGGGAAACAGCGCCAGCACCGGGTCTTCGCGCCGGAGGTCCAGTGTGGCCCGCGCCGTCTCGCGATCCGGCATCGCGGCCGCGCGATCGAGCAGGGGATGCCCGACGAATGTCGCATCAATGTGGTGCTCGCGCAGCAGCGGTTCCTCGAACGGCAGGATCACCGCGGCCTTGGTGATCGTTCGCGCGAGTTCGCTCAGCCGGTTGGCGCCCCATGCCCACACCTGGGGAGTGATGTAGTACAGCACCGGCACTCCGGCGGCGCGAGCCGCCGCGGCGAGCTTCATGTTGAATCCGGGGTAGTCCACGCAGATGAGCAATCCCACCGACCCGCTCCGAAGCCGCTCCCGGAACTGCCGGAACAGCGCGTAGTGCCGGGGGATGTGGCGGACGACTTCCACGAAGCCCATGACGGCCGAGGATTCGATGTCCTCCAGCAGTTCGACGCCGGCGGCCCGCATGCGGGAGCCACCGATGCCGGCCAGGCGGACGCCGGGACGCAAGGCGCGCAGCTCTGCGGCCACGCCCGCGGCGTGGAGGTCGCCCGATGCTTCCCCGGCCGACAACAGGACTTCGGTCACGAGTCCGGACTGGGCGGTTGAGGTGGGAACGCCGGGCTGCCCGCGCACTGCGGCCCGTGACGGCCTACGCGGTGGCCACCAACAACTGTCGCTCGATCTCTCCGACGATGCGGAGCGCGATGGCCAGCGCGTCGCGGCCATCTTCACCCGTCACGGTCACCGGCTGCTCGCCGCGAACGGCCGCCGCGAAGCTCTCCAGCTCCAGCTTGAGCGGCTCCCCTTCCGGCGCGTCGAGCGGCACCCGCTCGACGAACGCGTCGATCTCGATGGGCCGCCCTTCGCGCGCGAGGGCCCCCAGATCCACTTCGCGCCGCAACCGGTAGAACTCGCCGGTCCCCGCCGCCAGATCCAGCGACAGATACCCGCTGGGCTGGAAGATCCGGATCTTGCGCAGCCGCTCCTTGGACACCCGGCTCGCCGTGATGTTGGCGACGGCTCCGGTCGCGAATGTCAGACGCGCGTTGGCGATGTCGACGGAGTGAGGTGAGCAGCGGCACGCCGACGGCCGCGACATCGACGACCCGGTCAGGCATCAGCGTGCGGACCAGATCAATGTCGTGGATCATGAGATCCAGCACGACGGCGACGTCCGCTCCCCGCGGCGTGAACGGCGCCAGACGGTCGCTCTCGATGAACCGTGGTCCGTGGACGAGCGGGCAGCGCGGCGCGCACGGCGCGATTGAATCGCTCGACATGCCCCGTCTGCAGCACGACGTCATGCTGGCGCGGCAAGCGCGAGCAGCGCGTCGGCCTCTTCGACGCTCGCGGCGAGCGGTTTCTCGATCAGGAGGTGCAGCCCCCGCTCGAGCGCGGCCCGCGCGACGTCGTAGTGCGACGGCGTCGGGACGACGACCGTGAGGGCGTCGATCGCGTCCAGCAGCTCGTCGAGCGAGGCGAACGCGCGGACCGACAGCTCCGCGGCCACGTCTGGCCGCGCGGTCAGGGCGCTCTCGTAGAACCCGGCGAACTGGATGCCGCCGAGGTCGCGGAGCAGCCGGATGTGGTGGTAGCCGAGCGCGCCCGCGCCGACGACGCCGATCCGCGGCGTGGCGCCGGGGACGCGCCCGCCGCCGCTCAAAAGCTGACGCCCCGCGGACTGGCCTTCACGAACTCGATCAGCTCCCGGACTTCGGCGAGCGGCTCGGACTCCGCGCCGGCGGTCTCGAGCGCCTGCGACACGTTCAGTTCCGACCGGAAGAGCAGCCGGTACGCGCGCTTCAGCTCGCGCACGGTGTCGGCGGGAAATCCGTTGCGCTGCAGGCCGACGCTGTTCAGGCCATAGAGCTTGATCGGGTTCCCGGCGGCCCGCACGAACGGCGGCACATTCTGCGCGCACGCGCGACAGGCCGCCGACGAAGCTGTAGCGGCCGATCCGCGTGAACTGATGCACGGCCACGAGTCCGGAAATCGTCGCCCGGTCCTGGATCGTGACGTGCCCCGCGAACTGCGAGCCGTTGCCGATGATGACGTGGTCGCCGACGTGACAATCGTGAGCCAGATGCACGTAGGACATGATCAGGCAGTTGCGTCCGACGCTGGTCCGCCGCGACTGCGCCGTACCGCGATTGATCGTCGCGTACTCGCGGATCACCGTCCCCTCACCGATCTCGACGTCCGTCTCTTCCCCGTCGAACTTGAGATCCTGCGGGTCACCCCCCAGGATCGACCCGATCCCGACGGAGCACCGACCGGGCCCAGCGTCACGTTGCGCTCCAGGGTGGCGCGTGGCGCCAGCACGCACCCGTCACCGATCACGCACTGCTCGCCGACGATCGCGTACGCGCCGATCCGCACGCCGTCCCCAATCTGCGCGTCCGGGCTGATCAACGCGGTCGGATGGACGACCGTCTGTCACGGTCGCGGTCACCGGTCGCGTACCATAGCGGCCATGTCCGCCTCGGCCACGACATCACCCTCGACTCTGCGCGACGCCTCGCATCTTGCACACGCGTCCCCGGATCTGCGTGATCTCGACTTCGAAGCGCAACTGGTCACCGGGCCGCACCGGCCGCCGGAACTTCACATTGTCGAGCGACATGAAGTACACGACCTTGCTCTCGGACTCGGTCAATGGACCCATGAGCAGGACGCCACCGACCTGCGCCATCGCTTCGATGATCAGCACCCCCGGCATGATCGGGTGTCCGGGAAAATGACCCTCGAAGTACGGCTCGTTGATCGTGACGTTCTTGATGCCGACGATCCGCTTCCCTTCCTCGACTTCGAGGATCCGATCGACGAACAGAAATGGGTACCGGTGCGGGATCACCTTCATGAGCTCGTCGACGATCATCACCTGCTTCGCCTCTTCTTGTCGCTTCCGCCATGCGTCGCTCCTGTCGTCCGTCGGGTCGTTCGGCCGTGGCGGCCGTGCGGCCACCGCCACTCTCTTCCGCGCCCACCGCCACGCCGGAATTGCGTGGCGTCGCCGCTCCCTGTGCGGCCCGCATCATCTCCCGGACCAGGGTGATGGTCCCGCGATGACTCGGACGAAGCGCGGTCACATGCGCCCGCACCCGGCACCCCGCCAGCGCGAGATCGCCGACGCAATCCATCGCCTTGTGGCGAACGAATTCGTCGGGCCAGCGTAACGTCGCGTCGATCAGCCCCGATTCCCCGAGCACCACCGCATTCGTCGTCGAGGCGCCCTGGATCAGGCCCTTGGCGCGAAGCTCCTCCACTTCGTGCGTGAATCCGAATGTCCGCGCTCCCGCCAGCTCCCGGCCGAAAGGCGGCGCGATCGACGATATACCGCCCATGCTGCCGGCCGATCAGCGGATGCGGAAAGTCGATCGTCACCTCCAGCCTGAGATCGGATGCCGGGTGGGCCTCGTAGACCGACGCCCCGTCGATGACGCGAACGGATTCCGACAACTCCAAATACTCGGCCGGCCGGGTCCCGTGCGCTACCCCGGCACTCACGAGGGCCTCGAAGAACGGGCCCGGCGCTGCCATCCAGCACCGGCGGCTCCGGTCCGTCCATGTCGATGATGAGATCGTCCATGCTCGGTGGCTACGACGGCCGCGAGCACGTGCTCCACGGTGTGCAGGTCCGCGCCGGGAGATGCGCCGACTAGTTGCGTGCGGCGCTCGCTGAGCGCCGCGTTCTGCACCCTCGCCCCGACTTCCGGCGTACCGGGCAAGTCGACGCGCCGGAACACGACTCCCGTTCCCTCGGGCGCCGGACGGAAGGTGATGCGGCAGTGCAAGACCGAGGTGGAGTCCGATTCCCTCGAGTGTGACCGGGTGCGCGATCGTCTGGCGTCGCGGACCGGGGATGGTGACCATTACGGCGTCCCGGTTCGTGCCGGCCGGTGGTCGGGGGCGGCCGCGGCGGCGTCCGGCGCCGCGTCGGCCCGGGCGCGATCCTCCGCTTCCACCAGCCGCTCGAGCGAGCGAATGATCGAAGGCAGCTTGAACATCGCGGCATGGGCGCGAATCGCCTCCCGATGCGGGCGGGCGGGATAGCCCGACCAGGTCTCACCCGCCGGGACGTTGCCGAAGACGCCCGCCTGGCCGGCGAGCGTCGCGCGGGCGCCGATCACCACGTGCCCGGCCACGCCGACCTGGCCCGCGAGGATCGCCCCATCTTCGACGCGGACCGATCCGGCGATACCGACCTGCGCCATCACGAGACAGAGGCGGCCGATGTGCACGTTGTGCGCGATGTGCACGAGATTGTCGATCTTGGTCCCGGCTCCGACGACGGTGTCGTCCACGCTCCCGCGGTCGATCGCGGTGTTCGCGCCGATCTCGACATCGTCGCCGATGAGACAGCGCCCGACGTGCGGGATCTTCGTGTGACGGCCTTCGCGGAAGATGTAGCCGAATCCGTCGTTGCCGAGCCGCGCACCCGAGTGCACGGCGACGCGGTGCCCGAGCTGCGCACCGCTGCACAGTGTCACATGGGGGTGTAGCCGCACGTCGTCGCCCAGGATGACGCCGGGGCCGATCACGCAGTGCGAACCGATCCACGCGCGCGCGCCGATCTGCGCGCCGGCGCCGATCACCGCATACGCGTCGATCGTAACGTCGGGAGCGAGTTGCACACCGCGGCCGATGCGCGCGGTGGGGTCGACGCCGGACACACGTTCCGGCGGCCGGTAGAGCGCGCGGCAGGACGGCCAGCATCGCATCCGCCGGACGCTCCACGACGATCCGGACGGCCGGTCCGGGGTGATCGGCCAGGTCGGGTGACACGAGGGTGACACCGGCGCGGGAGGCCGCGAACCGCGCGGCGTATTTCGCGCCGGAGAAGAAACTCAGATCGCCGGGGCCTGCACGATCGAGGGGGGCAACGGCGTGGACCGGGGTGGTGGGATCTCCCACCACCCGGCCGTGCGTGAGGGTCGCGACCTCAGCCGCGGTCAGAATCGTCCGACGGTCCGCCAGCGGGTCCCGCGGGATCCGCCGAAATCACTGCGATGGCGACTTCGGACGCCCCACACCCGACGGGCCTGCCGTGGGGCCCGAGGACGGCTTCGCCAGCGCCGGCTTGGTTGCCGCGACTGGCGCACCAGGCGCCATGGTCCGCAGGCGCGCGATCACCTGATCGGTGATGTCGAGGTTCTTGTCGGCGGCCACGACCGATCCACCAGTGGCCTGCGCGTCGAGCACCATCGCATACCCGTTCTCCGCGCGCAGATCGTTGATGATCTTGTTGATCCGCTCGAGGATGGGGCCCACGAGCTCACTCTGCTTCTGCTGCACCTGCTGCTCGAGCTGCTGCTGGCGCTGCTGGAACTGCGCCTGCTTGTCGCGAATCGCCTGCTGGCGGGTCGCCTTCACATCGGCCGCCAACGTCCCCTCGGCCTTGGCGTAGTCGCCCAGCATCACGTTGATCGAGTCACCCATCGTCTTTTCCTCGGCCCGCGCCGTCTGCACGAAGCTGTTGAACTGCGACTCGGCCTCAGTGCGTCCCGGCGCCTGCGCGAAAATGTCCTGCGAACGGATGTACGCGAGCTTGACCGGCGACGCGGTACTCGCCTGCGCTCCGGCCTGGGCAACCCCCATGGCCGCGCACCCGATTCCGAGTGCCGCGATCGTGAGTCCGGCCCGCATAGCACGACTGCTTATCCTCATTTCGACTCCACGTGAGTGATCATCAATAGGAAAGTGCGGCGCACGCGCGCACTGGCCCGGGCACCAGCCCGGGCACTCCGTCAGAATATCTGGCCGAGCTTGAAGTGCAGCTCCCACCCAGGGTCTGGCTTTCCGGCGGCATTCACCTTGTCGAACCCGTACCCGTAGTCGAGCCCCAAGGGTCCCAACGGGGTTACAATGGCCACCCCGACACCGGCCCCACGGAAGAGCCGGGCAGGATCGAAGGCCGCTGCCGAAGCATACACGTTTCCAGCGTCGAAAAATAAGTCGCCGTAGAGGGAGCTGTTGACCCTGAGCCCCATCTCCGTCGTTGTGGTGATGAACGCGTTGCCAAATGAGGACGTTGTCGCGTTGAACTGCCCGGTCGTGCCCAGGAATCCGGACGGCCCGATCGAGAACTCCTTATACCCGCGGAGTTGCTCGCCGTACTGGGTCCCGCCCATGGCGAACGCTTCATTGGCGAAAAATGGCCCCGAATTCCCGAACAGGGCTCCCCCTCGGGCCTTAAAGCCGAGGATCAGAGCCATTGGCTCGGACCCCAGCCCCCCGCCCCCGAACGTCATCAGCGTCGAATAGCCACGCAGCTCGGCCACAGCCCGCTGGAAGGTCGCGGCTCCGCCGAGCGGTCCCCCGTTGGCCTCGAACTGGATCGTCTGGAGCCCGCCCTGGACCGCAAAGGGGAGCCCCACCCGCGTATCGCGCTGGAGCGAGAGGCCAAGGGCCGACCGGACGCACCCGTGACACTGGGCGGCCAGGCTGCCCAGCAGGGTGGTCGTATCGCCGTTGTAGTGGACGCCTTCCAGGGTGTACGAAAGGTAGAACCGCGTAGCGAGGGACCGGGCGATTGGAATTCCGATCTGGACGCTGCCGCCAACCCGGGTGCTCTGTCCGAGATCGCCGATCGTGTATCGCGATTCCGTGTTGTAGGCCGACAGCGTCCCGGAAATGCGCGACTCGCGGATCGACGGGTCCGTATACGACAGGGTGGCGTTGTTGATGTATCGGCCGAACTGCCACTGGATCGACCCCTTCTTGCACTCGCCGAACAGATTGGGCTGGTCGAATCCGATGAATCCCCCGACGCCCGTTCCCTGCCCGGTGGACGCACCGAAATTGACGTTCCCCGTGTGCTTCTCCTTCAAGTGGAACACGAGGTCCACGTCGCCGCCGGAGTCCGCCGATGGCCGCACATCGGGCTGCGGGATCGGGGTGTCGAAGAATCCGAGGTTGCCGAGGTTCTGGTAGCTGCGGATGAGCCGGTCCTGGCTGAACACGTCGCCCGGGATGATGACGAGCGCGTCGCGAATGCAGCCTTCGGTCGTGTAGTCGTTCCCCGTGATCTCGATCCGGTTGATGATCGCGGGATTGTGTTCGTCGATCTCCCAGCGGAGGTTGACCCGCGGAGCCGAATCGGCGCCGACCACGCGTTCCGTCACCGGCCGGATCGACGCGTAGATGTAGCCCTCGTTGCTGTACGCGGTCCGCAGCTTGGTCGTCGCGTCATCCCAGCGGCTGCGATCGAACACGCCGGGCGGCGGACGGTGCCGCTCCAGCAACAGGTCCGTCGCCCGTTCGGTCAGGGTCGTGGACGTATACGAGAACGGATAGAACCGCCGGATCTCCTCGGACGAGAAGTGGCGGTTCCCGATCACGTCGAACGTGCCGACCCGATACTGCTTCCCCTCGGAGATCGTGAGGTCGAGGAGCGCCTTGCCTCGCGTGCGATCGATGATGATCGTGTCCTTGAGCACCTGGAAATCGACGTACCCCAGCCGGGCGTACATCTCGGGCAAACGTTCGGCGAGGTCGGCCGCGAACTTGTCATCGTCGAACTCACCGTTCCGGAACCACAGAAACCCTTCCGGCTTGGTCTTCATCGCCCGGACGATCTCGCGGTCCGACAGCGCTTCATTGCCGTGGATCCGGATGCCGGAGACGGCAAGCCGCCGTCCCTCATCGATGTGAAAAATGATCGAGCTCTTCCCCGCGACCGTCGTCGTCTCAGGGACGATCTTCGCGAGGAAGTAGCCGGCGGCCTGATACGTGGAGTCGATGCGGGTGACAGCGCGCGTGACATCGCCCGGCTCGAGCGGCTTCCCCGCCGTCAGATCAATGAGTTCGTGGAGGGTCTTCGAGCTCACCCGCTTGGCGCCCGTGACATCGACGCCGCTGAGGACGAGCCGCTCCTTGACCGAGATGAGCAGCGTGTAGGTCTGGTGGGGATCGGTGCCGTGGATGTTGCACGTGATTTGCACATCCTCGAACTGGCCGGTCGCAAACAGGTTCTTGATGGCTTCTTGCAGCGACCGTGCATTCAGCGGCACGCCGGCGACCAGCCCGGCGCTGGCCCGAACGTCAGTCTCGGGCACCCGGCTGTTGCCGGTGACCGAAACCGAGTCGGGCGTCGCGCACCGGCCGGTGGTATTGTCCTGGGCAAAGGCACGCGCGCCCGACCCGAGCATCAGCAGGCCGAGCGCGACGCACAGGGTGTGCCGCATGGGCGATAATATACACGGCCCCCACCTGTACAGGTCCACGAACACACGACGGCGGGACGAGAGACACGGGGCGTGTGACACGGGGCGAACGACGGCGACGCCGCGCTGGGATGGCGAGCGGCCGGCCCCGCGAGTCGCGAAGCCGGCCGCCGATCATCCATTCGAATGTCACCGGATCACTGCGCTATCCGGTCGCTCCCGTCCTGATTGCCGCGCGGACGCCGCGCATCGTCCCGCTGAGTGTGTCTCAGTGTGCCGCTGATGCGGTCACGCGGAAATCGAGCTTCGACCCATCGGCCGACACATCGACCTCGACCTCGTCGCCCTTCTGGAACTCGGCCTGCAGGATCTTCTCGGACAACGGATCCTCGATGTACCGCTGGATCGACCGCTTGAGCGGCCGGGCGCCGAAGTTCTCGTCGTAGCCGTGCTTGACGAGGAAGTCGGTACCCGCCTCGGTCAGGCGCAGCGTCAGCTCCTCGTCGACGAGCCGCTTCTGCACGTCCCGCAGCAGGATCCCGACGATCTCCCTGATGTGCTCCTGGCTGAGCGGATGGAAGATCAGCACATCGTCCAGCCGGTTGAGGAACTCCGGATTGAACACGTGCGTCATCTCCTCCTTCACTTTCTCGGAGATCCGCTCGAAGCTCTGCCGCGTGTCCGGTGCCGCGAACCCGAGGGACTTGCCCTTGGTGATGTCCTTGGCGCCGACGTTGGACGTCATGATCACGACCGTGTTCTTGAAATCGATGACCCGGCCGTAGTTGTCCGTGAGGTGCCCTTCATCGAGAACCTGCAGCAGGATGTTGAACACATCCGGATGTGCCTTCTCGATCTCGTCGAGCAGCACGACGCTGTACGGCTTGCGGCGCACGGCCTTGGTGAGGGTACCTGAATCCTCGTAGCCGACGTACCCCGGGGGCGCGCCGATCAGGCGTGACACCGAGAACTTCTCCATGTACTCCGACATGTCCACCCGGATGAGCGCTCCGGAGTCGGCGAACAGGAACTTGGCCAGCGCGCGCGCCAACTCGGTCTTCCCGACGCCCGTCGGCCCGGCGAACACGAATGAGCCGATCGGCCGGTTCGGATCCTTGAGTCCCGCACGGCTGCGCCGGATCGACCGGGCGAGCGCGCGGATGGCTTCCTCCTGCGCGACCACCGACCGGTGCAACTCCTCTTCCATGCGCAGCAGACGTGCCGTCTCCGCTTCCTGGAGCCGCGTCACCGGAATCCCGGTCCACCGGCTCACGATGAACGAGATCTCCTCTTCGCCCAGCACGGGCCGGTGCGACTGGCGCCGCTTCTCCCACTCCTCCTGCTTGCGGCGGATGTCGGCCTGCAGCTCGCGCTCCTTGTCACGCAGCGACGCCGCCCGCTCGAAGTTCTGGTCTCGGACCGCCGCCTCCTTCTCGGAGATGTTCTCATCGAGCTTCGCCTTGAGCGCCGCTACTTCCGGCGGCGGCGCCTGCGCGGCCAGCCGCGCGCGCGCGCCGGCTTCGTCGATCACATCGATCGCCTTGTCCGGCAGGAACCGGTCGGTGATGTAGCGCTCGGAGAGCTTGGATGCCGAGACGAGTGTCGTGTCGGGGATCGTGACGCGATGGTGATCCTCGTATTTCTTGCGGAGCCCCTTGAGGATCTCGACCGTCTCCTCGATGGTTGGCGGCTCCACGATCACGGTCTGGAAGCGCCGCTCGAGGGCGCCGTCCTTCTCGATGTATTTCCGGTACTCGTTGAGGGTCGACGCGCCCACGCACTGCAGCTCGCCGCGCGCGAGCGCCGGCTTCAGCATGTTGCTGGCGTCGATCGCGCCTTCGGCTGCTCCCGCGCCGACGAGGGTGTGCAGCTCGTCGATGAACAGGATGATGTTCTTGTTCTGGGCGATCTCGTTCATGACGGCCTTGAGCCGCTCCTCGAACTGCCCGCGGTACTTCGTGCCCGCGATCACGGCCGCCATGTCGAGCGAGAGCACGCGGTGGTCGCGGAGCGACTCCGGGCACTCGCCGTTGGCGATGAGCTGCGCGAGCCCTTCGACGATCGCGGTCTTCCCCACGCCCGGCTCGCCGATCAGCACGGGGTTGTTCTTCTTGCGGCGGGTCAGGACTTCCATCACCCGCTCGATCTCTTTGGCCCGGCCGATCGTCGGGTCGAGCTGCCCCTCGGCCGCCAGTTGCGTCAGGTCGCGGCAGAAGTGATCGAGGGCCGGCGTCTTGGACTTCTTCTCGCCCTTGGACGGCGGCGATGATGCCGGCGTCGCGACGCCCGCGCCCTGCTGTGCGGTCGCGCTCCCGCCCTGCGGCATCTCGGTGCCCAGGAGGCGCAGGTCTCTGTGCGCGCCGCTTCGAGGTTCACCCCGGCGTCGGTCAGCACCTGCGCGGCAATGCCTTTCTCCTCGCGCAGAAGCCCGAGCAGCAGGTGCTCGGTGCCGACGTAGCTGTGATTGAGCTCCCGTGCCTCGCTCATCGCCAGCTCGAGCACTTTCTTGGCGCGCGAGGTATACGGAAGATCCGGGCCGGTCGTCTGCGCTGCTTTCCCCTTCTTGACCGTCTCCTCGATCTTCTGCTGGATCTCGTCGAGGTCGACGTTCATGTTCTGCAGCACGGCCGCGGCCACGCCTTCGCCTTCGCGAATCAGCCCGAGGAGGATGTGCTCGGTGCCGACGTACTCGTGGTGGAGGCGAGCCGCCTCCTCACGTGCCATCGCGAGGACCTTCCGGACCCGTTCCGTGAAGTTGTAGCCGTTCATGACGCCCTGACCCCCTCACTCTCACGAGCCGCCGCACCTACGCCAGGGTGCTGCGCCCGCGCTGCGACGCTAGTCGTGCGTCGCGGCCTCGTTGGCGAGCGTCTGGCGCACGTACCGCGCGCGTGCCACGTTCGCCTCGCTCTCCGTCAACGCTCGCCCCTCGGCGTGGGCGAGATGCGCTGACTGGCTAAATATCAGGAGCTTGTTGAGAGTATATACACTGAGGCCGGAGATCAGTTTCAAGCCGACCGCCAGTCGCACCCCACTCAGATAGTTCATCGCCTCGTCGAACGTGAGGCTTCGGGCATATCGTAGCGTGCCGTACGCGCGCCACACCTTGTCTTCAATAATATAACCGGCATCGCGCAGCAACAGCTCGCCGCGCATCTTCTTCGCGCTCGATCACTGTCTTGACGACGCGCACGAGGTGATCGAGTAACTCGTCCTCGGTCTTCCCGAGCGTCGTCTGGTTGGAGATCTGGAAGAAATTCCCGACCACATCGCTGCCCTCGCCGTACAACCCGCGGTACGTCAACCCCATCTGCTGCAGGCTCGCCAGCACTTTGCTCGATCTCCTTCGTCAGCACCAGTCCCGGGAAGTGGATCAGAACCGACGCCCGCATCCCGGTTCCGACGTTGGTCGGGCACGCGGTCAGGTATCCGAATTCATCGTGAAACGCGTACGGCACCTCGATCCCAACTCCCGCGTCCAACTGGCGCGACCGCCGCGAAGGCCGCCGGCGAGCCCGAACCCCGAGCGCAGCGCCTGCAGCCGGAGATGATCCTCCTCATTGACCATGACGCCCACGTCGGCGCCGAGAAACACGGCCGCCCCGCTCCGGACCGGGTGCTGCGCGTCCAGCCCCGCCAGCTCCTTGCTCACCAGGTGCCGCTCGTGCAGCAGCAGCCGGTCCGTCGGCGGCAGCTCGTCGACGCGGAGGAGCACGCTGTGTGCCAGACTCGGCACGTCGCGAGCCGCGTCGCGCACCTGCGTCAGCACCCGGAGCCGCTCGCCGTCGCGCGCCCGTCCGGTAAACGCGTAGCCCTCGACGTTGCGCGCCAGGCGGATTCGGGTCGACAGGACGATGTCGGCGTGCTCGCCCGAAGCGTCGAGCCAGCTCACGCCGCCGTCCGGAAGGAGCGCCAGGTCGAGGCTCATGCGCTCATTCCAGCACCCGGATGCGGTCCCGAATGTCGGCCGCCAGCTCGAACTGCTCGCCCTCGATCGCCCGCTTGAGCCGGTCCCGGAGCTCGCCGAGCGTGACCGCGCGCTGGAGCGCGTCGGGCCGCGGCGGCTCGTAGCGGCGGCCCATGTGCCGCGCATTCCCATGCACGCGGCGCAAGAGGTCCCGGAGGCTGGACTCGAACGCCCCGTAGCAGTGCGCGCAGCCCAGGCGGCCGGTCGCGCGGAAATCGGCGAGTGTCGCCTGAGCAGAACGTGCAGCGCACGGCGTCGCCGGGCGTTGGCGGCCGCCGAGCCGCCGCCCATGACTAGCTGCGCCTGGACTTCTGGAGGAATTCGCCGAGTGGCGGGCTCGGCGCGGCGACCGTGGTCTCGACGCCACGCTTCGCGCGCGCACTGCTCGCACAGATGCAGCTCCTTGACGGCGCTCCCCTCGACGGTTGCACCAGCTGCACGACGCTGTCGCGATCCTTGCAATGGTCGCACAGCATCTAGGCCACCCCCTCGCGCACGTCCGTCGGAATCAGCCGGCCATCTGTCCAGGAACAGCACCCGGTCCGCACGAGCGGCGAGCGACCGGTTGTGGGTCACGACGACCATCCCCACCTCGAGGTCCCGGGCCAGCTCGGCGAAGAACTCGTGCAGCCGCTCGCGCGTTCGCATGGTCGAGGTTCCCCGACGGCTCATCTGCTAATAATACAGCGGGATCGACCGCCAGCGCGCGCGCCACCGCGGTCCGCTGCTGCTCGCCGCCCGAGAGCTCCGCCGGCCGGTGATGCATCCGCCCGCTCAACCCGACGCGTGCGAGCAGTTCCTCCGCCCGGCTGCGCGCCGCCGGCTCGGCGACGCCCCCGATCCGGAGCGGCATCATCACGTTCTCGAGCGCCGAGAACTCGCGGAGCAGATGGTGGAACTGGAAGACGAAACCGACGGTCCGGTTGCGGAGCTCGGCCAGCCGCGTCGTCGGAGAGCCCGCTCACGGGCTGCCCGCCGATGACCACGTATCCGCGCGTGGGCCGGTCGAGTGCGCCGAGGACGTGCAGCAGCGTGCTCTTCCCCGCCCCGCTCGCGCCGACGATCGCGACCATCTCGCCCGCGCGACCACGCGCAGATTCACGCCCGAGAGCACGGTGCAGCACGCGACCCGTCGCCGCCGCGGTACGACTTCCACAGACTCGTGCGCCTCGAGTACGACCGTGGTCATCGTCTCCGCCGTTATTCGTGCCGGATCGCCTCGATCGGAAAGAGCCGCGCCGCCTGCAACGACGGATACAGCGTCGCGAGCGGTGGCGATCAGCGAGGCTCGCCACGATCGTCAGGATGACGTCCATCGGCTGCATCGCCACCGGCATGTGGTCGATGAAATAGATCGCGGGATCGAGCTTGATGAACTTGTAGCGTGTCGAGCACGATGCGCGCCGACGAGCCCGACGATGAGCCCCAGTCGACGTCCCGACCGCGCCGATCACCAGCCCCTGCGCAAGAAAATCCGCCGAATCGACCGCGCGGGCATGCCCATCGCCTTGAGGATGCCGATCTCGCGGGTCTTGTCGGCGACCACCATCGTCAGCGTGCTCACGATGTTGAACGCCGCGACGATGATGATGAGGCAGCACGATGAAGCCCATCGCGAACTTCTCGAGCTTGAGCGCCCGGAAGAGTGAGCTGTTCTGTTCCTGCCAATCCTCGGTCCGGTACGGGTAGCCGAGCGCGTCTCGAGCGCCGCGCGCCACCGCTGTCGCGCCTGCCACCGGTCCGCGGTCTTGCACTTCGATGCCCGGTCACCGCGGCCCCGAGCCCTGCGAAGCTCCTGGGCGACGGGCGAGCGCCATGTAGATGTACGAGTTGTCGTACTCGTACATCCCGGTCTCGAACAGTCCCGTCACCTCGAACGTGAAGATAGCGCGGCGTGATGGTACCGAGCACGGGATTGATCTTGCCGCCGGCCGGCGGCGCCAGCATGCCGCACGGTGTCGCCCGGCGACAGCGCCAGACGCTCGGCCAGCAGCTTGCCCACGACGACGCCGCGGGTTCTGCCCGTCGGAGCTCGCGAAGCGGAAGTCCCCGGCGCCGGGCATCGCGTGTTGCCGGATCGTGGTCACCTGCGCGACATGCGGGGCCTGGGGCGTCGATCCCCATCACCTGCGCCGCCTCGACGTAGTTGTGTCCCGCGCTCACGAGTCCCTGCGTCAGCACGAAAGGTGCGGCCGCGACGACGCCGTGGAATGCCTTCACCTTGTCGAGCACCGTCTGCCAGTCGTCGATCTTGAGATCCTGGCCGTAGTTGAGCACCCGGAGATCCGGGCTGCCGACGAGGATCTTGTCCCGGAGATCGTTCTGCAGGCCGTTCATGACGCCCATAATCAGGATGAGCGCGCTCACGCCGACGACGACGCCGCCGATCGCGACGACGCTGATGAACGACAGCAGCCGCGAGCCCTTGCGGCTCCGGAGATACCGCCACGCGATCGCCCACTCGAGGCGGTTCGACACGCGCGCGCGCGGGCGGGCCGGGACCTGCGTCCGATCGTCGGCTGGCAGGGCGCCCGCGGTCATGGCGTCCCCTTCGCGCCGTGGCCTTCGGGGCGCATCGCGGGAAAGAGAATCACGTCCCGGATGTGCGGCGATGCCCGTGAGGTACATGAGGAGCCGGTCGATGCCGATGCCCACGCCGCCCGTGGGCGGCATCCCGTATTCGAGGGCGCGCAGGTAGTCCTCGTCCACGCCGGGCGCTTCTTCGTCGCCGGCGGCGCGGAGCCGTGCCTGCGCCTCGAATCGCGCGCGCTGATCGATCGGGTCGTTCAGCTCACTGAAGGCGTTGGCCAGCTCCCGCCCATTCGCGAACAGCTCGAACCGTTCCGTGAGCGCGACGGGCGTCCCGCACCCGCGCCGCCGCGCGGCGCTTGGCGAGCGGCGACAGCGGCTCTGGAAAATCGATCACGAACGTCGGCTGCTCGAGCTTCGACTCGACGGTCTCCTGAAAGATCGCGTCCAGGAGCTGCATCCGGCCGAGCGTGTCGGTATCCGCAATGTGGAGGTCGCGGGCGAGTGCGCGAAGGCGCGTCTCGTCGTCCATCAACGTCCACGGGTCCTGGCCGACCGCCGCGCCGAGCGCCGGCATCCATTCCACGCGTGCGAACGGCGCGGTGATGTCCGGCATCGTTGTCCCGGCCACGGCGACGCCACGCACCGCGGTGGCCGCCGCCACCACCAGCGCTTCGACGACACCCATCATGTCTTCGTAGTCCGCGTACGCCTCGTAGAACTCGAGCATCGTGAACTCGGGGTTGTGCGTCCGGTCGATGCCTTCGTTGCGGAAGTCGTGCCCGATCTCATATACCCGCTCGAAGCCTCCAACGATCAGCCGCTTGAGGTACAGCTCGTCCGCGATCCGGAGAAAGAGCGGCATGTCGAGCGCCTTGATGGTGCGTCGTGAACGGCCGCGCCCGCGCGCCGCCGTAGAGCGGCTGGAGGACCGGCGTCTCGACTTCGAGGTACCCGCGCGAGTCGAGGTAGGCGCGGATCGCCGCGACCATCCGGGCCCGCGCCACGAACACGGCGCGGACATCCGGATGCACCGCGAGATCGGCATACCGCTGGCGGTAGCGTTGCTCCGGGTCGCTGAAGCCGGAATGCCGGACGACGTGGCCGTCGACCGTCTCTTCCTTGCCCAGCGGGAGCGGCCGGAGCGACTTGGCCAGCAACTCGACCGACTCGACCCGGACGGTCGGCTCACCCGTCCGTGTCCGGAAGACCGGCCCTGTGACGCCGATTACGTCGCCGAGGTCGAGGCGGGCGAGCAAGTCATACGCATCACCCAGCGCGTCTTTGCGGAAGTAGAGCTGGATCTGGCCACCCTGATCGGCGAGATGCGCGAATGTGGTCTTGCCATGTCCGCGCCATGACACCACCCGCCCCGCCGTGGTGACGGCCGGCCCCTCATCGGCGCCGTCCGGGAGCGACGCGCGCGCCTCGGATGCGGTGTGCGTGCGCCCGAACCGGTACGCGAACGGCTCGACGCCCGCCGCGATGAGCGCGTCGAGTTTGGCGCGCCGGTCGCGCAGGACGAAATTGAGATCGTCGGGTGCGCCGCCGGCCGCGGTCACGCGGCGGCCGTCCCGTTCGCGCCGCCGGCTCGCCGCACCGTGGCCTTGAGATACGCCTCGATGAACGGATCGATCCCGCCGTCCATCACCTTCTGGACGTCCGGGATCTTGAGTTCGGTCCGATGATCGTTGACCATCGTGTACGGCTGGAACACGTAACTGCGAATCTGGCTGCCGAAGGTCACGTCCGCCTTCGTCGCATCGAGCGCCGCTTTCTGCGCGGCCTGCCGGTCCGCCTCGAGTTGGTAGAGGCGGTTCTTGAGCATCTTCATGGCGGTCGCCTTGTTCTTGAACTGCGATCGCTCCTGCTGGGATGCGACGACGATGCCTGTCGGGACGTGCGTGATGCGAACCGCGGAGCTGGTCTTGTTGACGTGCTGGCCGCCCGCGCCCGACGCGCGGTAGACGTCGATCTTGAGATCATCATCCCGGATCTCGATGTTGATCTCATCATTGACGACCGGATACACGAACACCGATGCGAAACTCGTATGGCGGCGCGCGTTCGCATCGAAGGGTGAGATCCGGACGAGTCGGTGCACACCCGCTTCCGGCAGCAGGAACCCGTAGGCGTAGGATCCGTGAATCTCCATCACGGCGCCCTTGATCCCGGCTTCTTCGCCCTCGCTCAGGTCGAGCATCTCGACCGTGAAGCCGCGGCGCTCGGCCCACCGGGTGTACATCCGCATGAGCATCTGCGCCCAGTCCTGCGCCTCGGTGCCGCCGGCGCCGGCGCTGATCTCGACCTGCGCATCACGGAAGTCGTCCTTGCCGGCGAGCAGCGATCGCAACTCGAATGCGTCGAGCTCGTCCCGGGTCGTGCTCACCAGGTGATCGACTTCGCCCGCCATGGCGGGATCGGGTTCGCTGCGCAGCATCTCGTCCAGCTCTGTCGCGCTCTGGAGCTGTGCGCTGAGCCGGTCGTACGGTTCGATGACGACTTTCAGGGTCTTGACCCGCTGCACGACGTCGCGTGCGCGGTCAGGCCGGTCCCAGAACGCCGGTTCCGCCATCGCGCGCTCGAGTTCCTCCAGCGTCGCGCGGAGTCCATCGATGTCAAAGGTACCCCCGGAGCTCGCCCAGCCGCTCGGCGATGCGATGCAGATCGCGCTCCCGTTCAATGTCTGCCATGGAGGGAAAGATAAGCAGAATCGGGATGCTCCGCGCCGGCGATCGCCGAACGCATCGAGGGCCGGCTGCGACACGCCGCAGCCAGCCCCCGATCGGTGACGTGATTTCGCGACGCGCTGATCGCGACCCGCTGATCGCGACCCGCTGATCGCGAGCCGCGCTAGAACATCTTCTTCCCCGCTGCGAGCAGTTCGTTGAGTGCGTCCTGGAAGTGCGTCGAGCTCTCGGCGAAGTCGCGGCCGATCTGATCGACGTATTCCTCGTAGCTCTTCTTGATCTCCTCGCGGAAGATCTGCTTGAGCGTACCGTTCGCGAGCCCTTCGTCGCGCTTGCCCGGGTGGTACGCGAGCATGTCGGAAACGAGGGCGCGCGCCAGCCGCTTCGCTTTCTGATTCGGATCGTTCGCGAGGAACGGGTTGATCGGCTTGCGTTCGGCCGGTGCCGGTGTCGTCGCGGTCACCACCGGCATCGCGGGCGACGTGACGGCCAGCGATGAGACGGACGGTGGCGTCGGCGGCGGACGAAGACTGGCCGGCATGACCGACGGTGCCGCCGGCGCCGCGGTGGGCGCCGCGGTGGGCGCCGCGTTGAGCGCGGCGTTGCCGGGCGCTGGCGGTGGCACCGCGGGCCGCATCGGCGGCATCGCGGGGCGGCTCGTGGAGGGCGCCGAGGCGGGCGCGAATGCGTTGGGGGACACCGGCGCGGCGCCGGGGATCCGGGCAGGCGCCATGGCGCCCAGCGCCGACGGTGCGGCTGGCGCGCCGGCCGGGGCCGATGACCGGGCAGCGCCCGGGCTTCCTGGCATTGGTGCGGACTGGCCGCCGCGCGGAATGCCGGCGGGGGCCATCGACGGGAGACCGGGTGCGACGGGCGGTGCGGTCCGCGGCGGCGCGGCTGGGGCAGCCGTGGCAGTGGCGGCACTGCCCGCTGGCCGGCTGGGGGCAAAGTTGGGCGCGAACCCTGGGGCAAACGCCGGACGTGGTGCGGGCGCCGAGCTGGCAGGTGCGCTGGCGGGCGGGACGCGGACGGACGAGCCAGGAGTGGGCCGGAGCGCCGGCGGGGCCATCGGGGCGCTTCCCATCCCGAACGGTGCCACCGACGGCACCCCGCGCGATGGCGTGACGGCGGGCCGCGCGGAGTTGGCCATGTTGTGCGCGGGGGCCGCGGGGGCCGCGGGGGCCGCGGGGCGCGGGGGCCGGCGCAGCGGGCCGGAGCCCGGTCGCAGCCGGCATGGACACGCGCTGGGGTGCGGGATGGGGCGTGAGACGCGAGATGCCCCCCGGCATCGCGCCTGGCATCGCCGGCGAGCCGGATTTCCGGTCAGGGGGTGACGCGGTGGCGGTCGCGGACTGGGACGATGCCCCTGGTGAGAAGCCGCCCTGCCCGGCCGCATGTGAGGCGTGTGACGGCGCGTGGCTTGTCGCTGACTGGGCGTGCGCCGACGAGCCGTTGGCACTGTCGATCGCGATCAGGATCACGCCGCCGCAGACCGAGCAGCGTGCGCGCACGCCTCCGGCCGGGATGCGGGCCGGGTCGACGCGGAAGACCGACCGGCATTCTCCGCAGGCGATGTTCACCGGTCCTCCCCGATCGCGGCCACGTCGGCGCGAGTCACGACGAGCGGATGTTCCGTCACCGCGTCCTGCCGGCGATCCACGGTGTAGACGGATCCATTCAGCGTCTTTGCGTAGCTCTTCATTTCGGTCGCCAACTCGCTCATTTGCGAGGCCTGGGTGAACTGGCGGCGCTCATTCGTTACGACGCCGATTGACACCGTCATCAGGGGGACGCGGTGGAGCTGCCCGCGCCGGTCCTTGCCGAAAAAGTACCCCGCGCGACGGTCCTGCTCGGAGTACTGGTAGGGGACGAGCGCGTCGAAGATCGAAATGATCTCGCCGCACGTATCGGCCACCGCGGTCGCCGGCACGATGAAAATAAAATCATCGCCGCCAATGTGCCCAACGAATCCTTCCTCGCCGCAACATCCTTTCACGACATCGTGCAGGATCTTGGCGAGGATGCGGATGACGCGGTCACCATCGTAATAGCTATAGCGGTCGTTGAATTCCTTGAAGTGGTCGAGGTCCGCGTAGCACACGGCCAGCGTCTCGCCGGCCGTGATGCGCCGGGCGATGTCGGCCTCGATCTGGTCGGTGCCGGGGAGGCGGGTGGACGGGTGCACGTAGGTGTCGCGGTCCGAGCGCCGGAGGAGGACGTCGAGCCGCCGGCGGGCTTCGGCATTCCGGCATCCCTATCGGAACGACCTCATCGGCACCGGCGTCGAACGCGCACCCGATTTCGCCGTCGCCGGCGATCGTCAGCGCGACGGCCGGTATGATGCCGGTGTAGGAGTCGCGCTTGAGACGGGTGCACGCGTCAAATGTGGCCGAGTGCGCGGCACCCGCTTTGGCGGCGGTTCCGAGGGCGTCGAAGATCACGAGCCGCGGACGGCCGCGGAGCGTGCGGGCCATGAGATCATCGGCGGAGCGGACCACGACCATGGTGAGCGACCGCGCGTCAATCCACGCCTGAACCACTGGGGGTGGCTGGGCCCCGTCGAGCGTGAAGAAAATCGCAATGGAGTGGGCCACGGACAGTGGGAGTCGCAGGAAGGGTCGCTGGGCCGCCAAGGTATGGTCGGCCACGCTACTAGGACCAGCCAACTGGTCAGAGGCAACGGAGTTAGGGACCGCGGACGTCGTCGCGTACGGTGCCGGTCAAAGGCTGTCGGCGATGGGTGCGGCGGGCGACGGTGGCGGTGGTGCGCGGCGGCTGTGTCTCTGGCGGGTTAAGTGCAGGTTAAGTGGCGGTTACGGTGCTCGGGATGTGGGTCAGTGTGTGGCGGAATGCGCTCAGAATGCGCCTGTCGCGTCAGCGTGAGATCAGCGTGAGATCAGCGGGAGATCAGCGGGAGGTCACCCTGATCGCGATGATGGTCGTGGTCATTGCTCCACCGGGGTGGCCTCGTCGATCAGCATGATCGGGATGTCGTCCCGGATCGCGTATCGCAGCCCATCCGTGTGACAGATCAGGCATGCCTCGGCCTCACGGTACTCGAGTGCGCCTTTGCACTTGGGGCAGACCAGGATCGCGAGGAGTTGGGGAGCGAGAGGCATTGGTGCGTTGGGTGGGGGTCGTTCGGGGCTGCGTCGTTTGTCTGCGTCGACGGCCTGTGTCTCGGGGCGGGAACTGGTGGTGATACCCGAAGACACCTGCCTCGTATCCGCTACGATCGTGCCGGGGGCGGCGAGAGATAGCCAAACCGGCGAAGTGCGACGGGGTCACGCCTCCAGTCCTTGAGAACCTTGACGCGGAGGTCGAGGTAGACCGGCGCGCCCACAAGTTGCTCGATCTTGATACGGGCGGCGCGGCCGATGTCGCGGATACGCGAGCCCTTATGTCCGACGAGGATCCCCTGCTGGCTGTCCCGTTCGACGTAGATAGTCGCGCGAATGTACACCGGGGACTGCTCTTCGCGGAACTCCTCGATCTGGGCGGCAAGGCTGTAGGGCAGCTCCTGTTCGAGCTGCTCGAAGGCCGTTTCTCTGATGAGCTCGCTCGCGAAGAAGCGGAGCGACTGCGTGCTGACATCGTCCGCGGGATAGAGGAACGGGCTCTCGGGAAGCATCGCGGTGACGGCGTCGAGCATCGGGTCGACGCCGTCGCCGCTGGTGGCGGAGATGAGGAACGTGGCCGCATAGCGGGCGGGCGACGGCGCCGGCCGGCGCGGCCTCGTCGCCCTGGGCGGGCGCGGTCAGGCCCTCGCGCCGGCTGGCCGGGAGGAGGTCGGCTTTGTTGAGGGCGAGGACGATCGGAGCGCGGAGCGATGTGGACAACCCGGCTGCGGTCTCGAGCGACGGGGGGTCGCCTGCGGTGGCATCGGCCAGGTAGACGATCACGTCGGCGTCGGTGAGCGCGATGAGGGCGGCGGTGCGCATGGATCGCTGGAGGTCATCGCGCGGTTCGATGAGGCCTGGGGTGTCGAAGAGGACGAGCTGGGAGGGGTTGGCGGCCTCGGATCCGGTGGTGGAATCGCGGGTGAGGATGCCGACGACCCGGTCGCGGGTGGATTGCGGCTTGGGGCTGGTGATGCTGAGGCGCTGGCCGATGAGGCGATTGAGCAGTGTGGATTTGCCGGCGTTGGGCTTGCCGGCGAGCGTCACGATGCCGGCGCGGGGCATGTGTGTCTGGGCGGGGAGAGAGGAGAAGGGACTGAAAGGAGTGAGTAGAAGCTAGCGGGACGAGGGGGGCGTTCGCGGTTATGGTTGGTCGTGAGAATCGTTGGCGGTGAAGCATTTCCGCCGTTGGATCTCACCTCACATGTGAGGTCAGCGCGGAGGGTTGTTGCCGTCCCGCCATCGCGAGTCGTCGAGGGCAGTAGGCGCCGTTCGAGAACGGCGCGTCTCGGGGCAGTCGGGCGTAGTGGTACGACGCACGTGGTCAATCTGGACCCACAACCTGATGCACAACGCCCCCAGCAGCGTGTGCTACTGGGGGCGTTGTGAACGGAGTGCCGGCGACGGCCTACTCTCCCGCGCCCTCTCGGGCGGAGTACCATCGGCGCTGTAGGGCTTAACGATCGTGTTCGGAATGGGAACGAGTGTGGCCCCTACGCTCTAGTCGCCAGCGATTAGTGGTGAGGTTGGAGTGGTGATTGTTGATAACTGCGTAATGATGCGGATTTGTGACGTCCTGGTGACTCGACGTTGTCGCTGTACATGCAGGTTACTGTCGGCCTTCCTGGCAGCAATGCCTGTCAGCGAGTCACGGCGGGGTCATTCGAGACGGGATGTGTCTGCAAACAAGAAACGAACAACAACGATCCAGAGAAAAACGGATATGCAGTAGTGATCATGGAATACGAATCGAATTAGATCGTGCAGTGCTCTGCTTGGATATTGGAGTAGTCAAGCCACACGGGCGATTAGGACCGCTTTGCTCGGAGGTCCTTGCGGACGTTCCACATGCGGCCTATCGACGTGATGGTCTCTCACGGCCCTTCAGGGAGCTCAAGGCTCCAGGGAAGATTCATCTTGGGGGGAGCTTCCCACTTAGATGCATTCAGCGGTTATCTCCGCCTGCCATCGCTACCCGGCGTTGCAGCTGGCGCCACAGCCGGGACACGAGCGGGCAGTTCGACCCGGTCCTCTCGTACTAGGGTCCACGCCCCTCAATCTTCCAACGCCCACAGCGGATACAGACCGAACTGTCTCACGACGTTCTGAACCCAGCTCATGTACCACTTTAACCGGCGAACAGCCGGACCCTTGGGACCTTCTCCAGCCCCAGGATGTGATAAGCCGACATCGAGGTGCCAAACCGCGCCGTCGATGTGAACTCTCGGGCGCGATAAGCCTGTTATCCCCAGCGTACCTTTTATCCGTTGCGCGATAGCCGATCCACACCGGGCTACCGGATCACTACGGCCGTCTTTCGACCCGGTTCGAGCTGTCGCTCTCACCGTCAGGCTCCCTTCTGCCGTTACACTCTATAGGCGCGAGTACCGACCGCGCTGAGGGAACCATGCGCGCGCCTCCGTTACTCTTTCGGAGGCGACCGCCCCAGTCAAACTGCCCACCTGCCACGGTCCGAGGGAGGGTTTGCCTCGCCTTCGTGAGAGCATCACACAGTACAGGGTGGTATTTCACTGTTGCCTCCGCCCGAGCTAGCGCCCGGGCCTCAACGGCTCCCACCTATGCTACACAGTCCAGCATAATGCTCAATGACAGGATACAGTAAAGGTGCATGGGGTCTTTTTGTCCTGCTGCGGGGACTCGGAATCCTCACCGAGACTGCAATTTCGCCGAGCACGTGGTCGAGACAGTGCCCAAGTCGTTACGCCATTCGTGCAGGTCGGAACTTCATGTGATTCCACGGTTTCCCGTGGCACAGACTATACGTTCACCTGGTTGGAGCGAGTCGAGGATCTCGCTTCCGTGGTACTGCCGCTGGCCTGACTTTCGTCAGACGCAGAACCAGGGCCGGCGTCTTATGGAGTGGAGACACTCCATCCAGGGATCTCACCCCTGAGTCGTTACGGGGATCGCCACGTGGACGATCTTACCCTCGGTATTACCCGTGGCGCACCTGCATGGGCGCCGGGAGGGCTTCACCGATTTGAGCCGGTTGAATGAACGGGATCACTCCCGCTCCGGGCAATTTGACTTACCCGACAAGGAATTTCGCTACCTTAGGCTTTGTGTTAGCTGCATGTCGCCATGCAGAACGGACTATATCATCTCTGACCGACCTGATCGAGTCGGAGTCTGGCGTGTAGTCTCTGAGGATTCTGTCAATCACCTGCTGCAACGAGCGTTTCCGCTCCTTGCCCTTCGAGACCGGATTCAGCGTGTACGCCTGTTCGACGATACGCACCGCTCCGGATCGCGTGAGGTGTTCCTTGCGCTCCATCGCTTCCACGATCTTGCAAAAGCGCTCATAGATCTGGTTGCGCGGAGCAAACACCATGTATTCGCGAAGGAACGGGATCACCGTTTCGGCGATCACTCTCCTGCTCGAAAGCCGGTACACCAGCACTCGCTCATTCCCCGATTTGGGCGAAATGCTCCCCGATCCAACGAAGGACCGGGCCAATTCGAGCATCTGCGGATATCCCCGAAACTGGTAGAGCAAAAACTCGGGGTGCACGTAGAACCCGAATTGTCGCGCTGGATCGCGCTTGATCGAGACGCATACCGATCCCTCGCCCTCGATAAAACCGACGAGAAACCACTTCTGCGACTCAGTGATCGACTCTTTCCTGCTGATTGGCTGCAGTCATGGATTTTCACCGAGAATGGAACTCGTCGAGTACCCCGAATTCTCAGACGTTCCAGCATATAGCCAGATTTTCCTAAGGCCAGCTGCGGTACACCTTAGACCGTTATAGTTACGGCCGCCGTTTACCGGGGCTTCGGCTCAAAGCTTCGCCTTGCGGCTAACCTCTCCCCTTAACCTTCCGGCACCGGGCAGGCGTCAGTGTGTATACGGCGCCTTGTGCGGCTTGGCACACACCTGTGTTTTTGCTAAACAGTCGCTTGGGCCGATTCGCTGCGGCCGCTTCGAGCGACGGGGGTAAACCCCGCTACCAAGAGCGGCATCCCTTCTTCCGAAGTTACGGGATCATTATGCCGAGTTCCTTGACCACGTTTCACTCGTTCACCTGAGGCTGCTCGCCTCGCCCACCTGTGTCGGTTTACGGTACGGACGTCGTACGCACTCCCCAGTCAGGCTTTTCTTGCCAGTCGACTCCACGAGACTCGGTTCGGAGTTGCCCCCTCCCCTCGCATTCCCCTCTCGGCTTGCGCCTACTGGGTTAGACGGCCCTCCACGTGGCCGCTGCTCGCTTCGTTCCCGTGTCCCCTGATGGGTGATAACGCTCGTACGGCGGGGTGGGAATTTTCACCCACTGTCCATCGGCTACGCCTCTGGGGCCTCGCCTTAGGGTCCGCCTCACCCTGCGCTGATTGCCATGGCGCAGGAATCCTTGGGCTTACGGTGCGCGGGGTTTTCACCCGCGTTTGCGCGTACTCATTCCGGCATCCTCACTTCCCCTCGCTCCACCCCATGGTTTCCACCGGGGCTTCACAGCACGGGGAACGCTCCCCTACCCCTGTCTCGTAAGCAACAAGACCAAGCTTCGGCGGGCCGCTTAATCCCGACCATTCTCGGCGCATACACGCTGGACTGGTGAGCTATTACGCACTCTTTAAAGGATGGCTGCTTCTAAGCCAACCTCCCAGTTGTCGCAGCACGTACACATCCTTCGCTATACTCAGCGGCCACTTCGGGACCTTAGCTGTGGTTCTGGGTTCTTTCCCTCTCGCCGACGGACATTATCGCTCGCCGACTGCCTCCCGAGGTCCATTCATCAGGTATTCGGAGTTTGGTTGGGGTTGGTACCGCGCTCTGCGCCCCGCGCCCATCCAGTCGCTCTACCTCCTGTGAACACGCCTCGAGGCTCTACCTCAATAGATTTCGGGGAGAACCAGCTATCTCCAGGCTTGATTGGCCTTTCACCCCTACCCACAAGTCATCCGAGCGGTTTTCAACCCACACCGGTTCGGGCCTCCACTCGGTGTTACCCGAGCTTCACCCTGCTCATGGGTAGATCGCCCTGGCTTCGGGTCTACGCCCAGGAACTTCAGTCGCCCTCGTTACAGGACTCGCTTTCGCTATGGCTCCGCCGCAGAGCGGCTTAGCCTCGCTCCCAAGCAGTAACTCGCCGGATCATAATGCAAAAGGCACGCAGTCAGGCGCCCACGCATCCGAAGACACGCGTCACCCTCCTACCGCTTGTAAGCATGTGGTTTCAGGATCTCTTTCACTCCCCGCCCAGGGGTGCTTTTCACCTGTCCCTCACGGTACTCGTTCACTATCGGTCACACAGGAGTCTTTAGCCTTGGAGGGTGGTCCCCCCAGCTTCACGCCCGATTACTCGTGTCGGGCGTTACTCAGGAACTCCACTACGACAAGCGCTGGGTGTCGCGTACCGGGCTCTCACCGTCTCTGGCGCCCCGTTCCAGGGGACTTCCGCTACCTTCGCTCTGTCGCGTCCGTGGGTCCTACAACCCCGCAGCGCCCGAAGGCCCCACGGTTTGGGCTGTTCCCGTTTCGCTCGCCGCTACTTCGGGAATCTCGGTTGATTTCTCTTCCTCCGGGTACTGAGATGTTTCAGTTCCCCGGGTTCGCTTCTCGCCTTACGAGAGATGACGGGCTCGCGCACCGCCGGGTTTCCCCATTCGGCCATCCAAGGATCAACGCGTGTGTGCCGCTCCCCTTGGCTTATCGCAGCTTACCACGGCCTTCATCGCCTCCGTGTGCCCAGGCATCCCCCACATGCTTTCGCTCGCTTGACCACAAATCGTCAGAAGTTCGTGTCAAGCAGAGCACGCGCGATCTACGTCATACAAGTGAAACGGCTCGTGCAGCTTGCACACGCGTAGTCAGACTTGCGTCCGAAACCCCGCGCCTGCCGGCTCCATTGCCATTTCTCGTGTCGATTCGTATCCCACGATCACTACTGCCATACCGTTGTCAAACAGCGATGCAAAGCCCGCCGTTCGACAACTGAAATCCGAGATCGCAGACGTGTGGGCGGGCGACTTCCGAGGACTTTCCGCGCCAGCTCAGGCCGACGCTCAGACCGCGCTTACTCGTCACTCCGGTAAGGAGGTGATCCAGCCGCAGGTTCCCCTACGGCTACCTTGTTACGACTTCGCCCCAGTCACGACGCTCGCCTTCGGCGGCTTGGCCCCTTGCGGGTTCCGGCACCGACTTCGGGCGCTCGTCGCTTCCATGGCGTGACGGGCGGTGTGTACAAGGCCCGGGAACGTATTCACCGTGGCGATGCTGATCCACGATTACTAGCGATTCCAGCTTCATGCCGCCGGGTTGCAGGCGACAATCCGAACTGAGGACAGCTTTGGGGATTGGCTCGGCATTGCTGCCTCGCACCCCTCTGTACTGTCCATTGTAGCACGTGTGTAGCCCTAGACGTAAGGACCATGATGACTTGACGTCGTCCCCACCTTCCTCCGGTTTGGCACCGGCAGTCCCCCCAGAGTCCCCGGCCGGTATCTCTACCGCCGCTGGCAACAGGGGGCAAGGGTTGCGCTCGTTGCGGGACTTAACCCAACATCTCACGACACGAGCTGACGACAGCCATGCAGCACCTGTGCACGCGCCCCGAAGGGCGACCTCGATCTCTCGAAGTCTTCACGTACATGTCAAGCCTAGGTAAGGTTCTTCGCGTTGCGTCGAATTAAACCACATGCTCCACCGCTTGTGCGGGCCCCCGTCAATTCCTTTGAGTTTCAGCCTTGCGGCCGTACTCCCCAGGCGGGGCACTTAATGCGTTAGCGCCGGCACCCAAGGGGTCGCTCCCCCGAGCACCTAGTGCCCATCGTTTACGGCGTGGACTACCAGGGTATCTAATCCTGTTTGCTCCCCACGCTGTCGCGCCTCAGCGTCAGCCACACCCCGGCGGGCCGCCTTCGCCACCGGTGTTCTTCCGGATCTCTACGCATTCCACCGCTACACCCGGAATTCCACCCGCCCCTAGTGTGCTCAAGCTCGGCAGTCGGTCCGGCAGACCCGGGGTTGAGCCCCGGGCTTTCACCGCCCCCTTACCAAGCCGCCTACGCGCCCTTTACGCCCAGTGATTCCGGACAACGCTCGCACCCTCCGTATTACCGCGGCTGCTGGCACGGAGTTAGCCGGTGCTTCCTCACCCGGTACCGTCACAGGAGATAAATCTCCTCGTTCGTCCCGGGCAACAGTGGTTTACACCCCGAAGGGCGTCATCCCACACGCGGCGTCGCTGCGTCAGCCTTGCGGCCATTGCGCAATATTCCCCACTGCTGCCTCCCGTAGGAGTCTGGGCCGTTTCTCAGTCCCAATGTGGCTGGCCATCCTCTCAGACCAGCTACCCGTCGTCGCCTTGGTGGGCCATTACCCCGCCAACTAGCTGATAGGCCGCGAGCCCCTCGATCCGCCCCGGAGGTTTCCCAATCAGGCCATGCGGCCCGAATGGCGTATGCGGTATTACCCGGCCGTTGGGCCGGCTATCCCCCGCGCATCGGTAGGTCGCTCACGTGTTACGCACCCGTTCGCCGGTCATCTCTTGCGAGATGCCCACGACTTGCATGTGTTAAGCACGCCGCCAGCGTTCGTCCTGAGCCAGGATCAAACTCTCCAAGAGAAAAGTTCGAAACAGCTCTTCCGAACGCCACTGCTCGCAATCAACCACAGCCGAAGCCACAGCCAATCCCGGCAGTTGCGTCAAGAATCACAGATTGATTGTCGGTCAAACTCTCCCCGGCATCCCGACATGGACGCCAGATCAACGAGTCCGCCCTGCACGTCTGCGATCTCAGATTTCAGTTGTCAAACAGCAGCGTCTGACTAAACACATTCGGAGCCGCGTTCAGCGGCAGCCTCACAACGTACCTTGGGTTTGCAAGCAAGTCAACTGGAGATGCCGGCGATGTGTGAGCACCCACGCCGGCCAGTAACCACAACCTCCACCGGGGGTTCCACCCCACCCCAGTCTCGCCAGGCCAGCCCTCGAGCTCGCCCGTGCCCCACCGCCTCACCACGGCCCGCTTGAAGGTCGCCCGCCGGCACCCTCGCGGCCACCCGCTTCGCCCACGCGCCACCCAGGCGTCGCCCCAGGAGCGACCCACACGCTCCCCACTCCTCGCCTCGCACCAACCCCAACCACGCAGCGGGCGAGCGGCCTTGATCACGCCATCAAGACCCCACCCGACCCCACCCCCACAACGCCGTACCCACCCACCGCCAGTGCGCCCGGACGGACTCGAACCGTCAACCTCGGACTTAAGAGGACCTTGCTCTACCAATTGAGCTACGGGCGCGTTACCGGCCGCGCTGCCGCCGGCAAGAGACGAGCAATGTAGAGAGGAAAGAGGAGAGACGGCAGTGCAGTGTCTCCGCGCTCTCCATTCCCCATCTCCGCTCTCGTGCGCGACCGGTGCAACACCCAGCACGCGCCAGGAGGGAATCGAACCCCCGACCTACAGCTTAGAAGGCTGTTGCTCTATCCAACTGAGCTACTGGCGCCTCGTCTCCCCCACTCCCCAATCCCACCGAAAACAATCGCGAACAAACGATCGCCGCAAGAAGACGACTCAGCACCAGACCCCCACCCGGCACGCCGCTGCGGAACACCGGACCGCTCCATAAACTTGCGGCGTGCGCTCCGCGTTCTTTCTGCTTGTCGCGATGCTGGCGCGCAGCCTGCCAGCCCAGTCCTGCCCCGGCGAACTCCCGCGCCGATTCGCAGACATTGCGCTCGCCTCAGGCGGCACCATGGGCGTCGCCGCCCGCGAGATCGAACGCGGCGAATCCGCTGAGTTCAATGCGGCACAACCGCTGCCGATGCAAAGCGTGTTCAAGCTGCCGATCGCGATCGCCATCCTCAACGCGGCCGACCTCGGCCAGATCGATCTCGCGAAAACGGTCGTCGCCACCGCCGCCGATCTGGCGCCCGGCCACAGCCCGATGGCAACCACCGTCGCGAGCGAAGGACACCACGCCTATCCGATCCGCGAACTCCTGGATCGCATGACCGGCCAGAGCGACAACACCGCAGCCGATCTCCTGATCGGCGTCGCTGGCGGCGCACGGCGCATCCAGCAGTTCCTGCGCGACCATGCGCTCGATGACATTGATGTCTCCCTCACCGAACGCGAGATGGCGGCGGAATACTACGGCGTACCCTTTCCGAACGGCGCGCCAGACCCGCTCGCGGCGTTCGAGACCGCCGTCCGCGATCTGTCACCTCCCCAGCGCGCCGCCGCGGCCCACGCCTTTTCGGCCGATCCGCGCAATACCGCGACGGCCGCGGCCCTCGCCCAACTCCTCGTGAAGCTGCAGACGGGTGCCCTGCTCTCCCCCGCATCCACCACTCTGCTCCTCGGCATCATGACGCGATCCCCTGTCTTGCCCAACCGCCTCAAGGGACTGTTGCCGCACACGGTCGCCGTCGCACACAAGCCGGGGACCTCGGGCACCACCGATGGCGTCACGGCCGCCACCAACGACGTCGGCGTGATCACGCTGCCGGACCATTCACACCTGGCGATCGCCGTCCTGATCAAGGACTCGAGCGCGCCGGACGCGCGCCGGGATTCCGTGATCGCCCGCGTCGCCAAGGCCGCCTACGACTGCTGGAGCGCCAGGCGCTGACTACCGCGGCCGCGCGCAACGCCGTCGCGCAACGCGTCGCGTGATCCGGTCGCGTGATCCGGTCGCGTGATCCGGTCGCGTGATCCGGTCGCGTGATGCGGGCAAGACCATGAAATGAGACACGACACACCACGGCGCCGTGCAATGCGGCGCGCGTCGCGTCACACAAACGTGCCGCTCGTCACATGAGCGCTTGACACGCCCGGCAGGATGCGTTCATCTGCCCATACGAACACACCCCCGTCGCGATCCGATCACCGTACGGACGCCAGGGCAATCCACCCGACAACAATGGATACCGCATGATGCCGCTGCACCGAAACGCGCTACTGGCTGTGGGATTCGCGAGTGTCGCCGCAAGCACCGCGTGCTCGCGGCAGCCCACGCCCCGATTCGAGGTCAGCTTCCCGGCATCACTCAGCGCGCAGCCGGTCACCGGGCACCTGTTCATCAGCATCTATACCAAGGACGATGTCGAGCCCCGCATCGCCGCGTACCAATCATCGCGCGACTTCGTCGCGCGCGTGCCGTTCTTCGCGACGGATGTGGACTCGCTCAAGCCCGGCGAATCCGCCGTCGTCGACACCGCGGCACTCGGCTACCCGCTCGCCGGCCTCCGCGATCTGCCAGCCGGCGACTACTACGTGCAAGCGGTGATGAATGTCTATACGCAGTACCACCGTGCCGACGGGCACACGATCTGGGCCCGCCAGGGCGACTGGGATGGACAACGCTGGGCCTACTCGCCCGGCAATCTGGTGAGCCAGCCGGTGAAGGTGCATCTCGATCCGGCGCAGGGGTACGACGTCAAGCTGGCGCTGGACCATGCGCTGCCCACGATCGACCTGCCCGCCGACACGAAATGGGTCAAGCACGTCAAGATTCAGAGCGCCATGCTCACGAAGTGGTGGGGCGGCGCGCCGCAGTTCCTCGGTGCATCGGTGCTATTGCCCAAGGGCTACGACGAACACCCGAACACGCACTACCCGGTGCTGTATCTCCAGGATCACTTCAACCTCGATGCACCCTACGGCTTCACCGAGGACTCGGCCCCGAAGCGCGGCCGCACGGTCGCCGTCGTGCTCGAGCCGCCGAACCCACGCTCCAACGTCGAATCCGCGCACCCATGGTCGGGTGGCGGCAAACGCGAAAGCGGACACGAGTTCTACAAGTCCTGGATCTCGGCCAAGTTCCCGGGAATGATCATCGTCACGTTCCAGCACCCCACGCAGTTCTTCGACGACTCCTACGCCGTCAACTCGGTGAACGACGGCCCCTACGGCGATGCCATCCTGCAGGAACTGATTCCGGAAGTCGAACGCCGGTTTCGTATCATCCCGGCCCCCTACGCGCGGGTCCTGAGCGGCGGATCAACGGGCGGATGGGAGTCGCTGGCGCTCCAGCTCTATCACCCGGAGTTCTTCGGCGGCACGTGGACGTTCTTCCCGGATCCGATCGACTTCCGCCGGTACCAACTGATCGACATCTACGCCGACACGAGCTACTACAGCCAGCCCAACGCCGCGCCCGGCGCACCCGAGCGGATGATGCAGAATGAACTCGCCCGACGGCCAGCCGATGGCGACCAGCCGCGCGGTGGAGCAGATGGAGATCGCCTCCGGCACGAAGCTGCGCTCGGGCTGGCAATTCAATGTCTGGAACGTCGTGTATGGACCCGTCGGTGAAGACGGATACCCGAAGCGCCTCTTCGATCCGAAGACCGGCGTGATCGATCACTCCGTCGCGCTGGCCATGCGCGACAGCGGCTACGATCTCCGCTACTACGTGCATCAGCACTGGCCAACGATCGGGCCCAAGCTCGTCGGCAAGCTCCACATCCTGTGTGGCGACATGGACGACTTCTTCCTCGCGCCAGCCGTCTACATGATGCAGGAGGAGCTCGAGAGCCAGACACACCCGGCCTACGGCGGCGATTTCCGATACGGGCGCCCGATGAAAGGACACGGATGGTCCCCCATGACCAACGCCGATCTGATCCGGGAGATGGCATCCACCATCGCCAGGAACGCACCCGCGGGCGCGCCGACCGCGTCATGGCGGAACGGCAACTGATCCGCCGCACGGGGTCGTGTTAACTTCTCGCGACCCCGTGCCGGAGGATCCCCGTGCTGTGTTCCGTATTCATTGCGACAAGCCTCGACGGTTTCATTGCACGCGAAGATGGGTCGCTCGACTGGCTGCCGCAGGGAGACGTTGAAGAGCACGGGTACACCGAGTTCATGGCCGGGATCGACGTCATCGTGGTGGGCCGGATGACGTACGAGACGGTGCTGGGCTTCGACACGTGGCCCTATGCGGGCAAACGCGTGGTCGTACTCAGTAGCCGGCCGCTCGCGCCATCGCCGCAACCGGGAGCCGTATTCGAGACGATGTCCGGCGCGCCAACGGATATCGTATCGCAGTTGGCGGCGCGCGGGCTACGGCATGCCTATGTCGATGGCGGCATCACCCTGCAGCGCTTCCTCGCCGCCGGGCTCATTCAGCGTCTCACCATCACCCGTATCCCGGTTCTCCTCGGGCGCGGTATTCCGCTCTTCGGCGATGTACCGCGCGACATCCGTCTCGACCACGTCGCGACACGCTCCTATCGGGGCGGCATGGTCACGAGCCAATACACCATCGCCTCGTCGCCGCTTTCGCCGTAGCAATCGAAGGCAATGCGGGCGGCGGCCGGTGCCCCGCCCGCACCACGACTACTGCTTGTAGGCCATCTGCGCGGAATACCCCAACAGCCCGCGCTCCGGATATGACGGGTACTTCTCTGTCATGGCCGTGATCAGTCCCTTGGGGTCCGGTGACCCCGCGCGCGCGGCATCGAAGTCCGTGAGATATTGATCCATTCGGCGGAGCACGTCCGGCGAATCGGGTAGATCCGCACTGCTCTTGTGGCCCGCGACGACAATCTGCGGGTGGAGCGCGGCGATCCGCGCGATCGAGCGGTGCCAGGCCGCGCGCGCGTCCGGGCTCGATGAGCCGAGCCATGCGTGAATACCGTTGAACACAATGTCGCCTGCGACTACGGCACGGAGCGACGGAATCCACAGAAAGCTGTTGGTGGGCTTGAGGACGTCGCCCTGCTGGTCCGGAATGATCTCGATCTTCTCGCCATCGACCGTGAATGTCGTACCAGGCAGTGGCTGCGGCATCACCAGGCTGTCGGGTGCTTCGGTGGGGGCGTGCGCCTTCATTCCGGCGAGGTACTGCGGCGCCTTCTCCTTGAACTCCTCGATGGCGGCAGCCGTCATGTAGACCGGCGTCCCCGGGAACCGCTCCTCGATGACGGCGGTGCCGAGGTAGTGGTCTTCGTCGGGGTGCGTGATGAAGATCGCTTTGAGGTGCGTACGGGTCGCCGCGATCTGATCGGCGAGGCGGCGTGCGTCGCTGGCGTGGAACTGGGCATCGACAAGGAGGGCCTCGGTCGGGCCGGCGATCAGCGTCGCATTGACGTCGTAGGCTCCCGTATCCGCCAGCACCTCGATCAGCCGCAGTGGAGGTTTGGCGAGCGCCGCGACGCCGGCGCGCGTGGCCGGCAGGAACAGTGCCGCGGCGATGGCGACGGCGGGGATCGTCCGCGCGGCGCGCGACGATGGGCGCGAACGATGGAACTGGTGGTGGAGGGTGTGATCGAGCGTGTGATCGAGCGTGTGATCGAGCGTGTGATCGAGCGTGTGATTCTGCGGGTGATGCACGTGATCCTCCGGAAGTGATGCCTCAAGCAACGGCCGCCAGCCGAGTGGCACAACGCAAGGCGGATGAGCCCGAGCGATCCCGTGGCCAGTGGTGCTGTTTGCGTGATGACTGGTCCGCGCGCCCGCGGTGCCACGGTTGTCACGCGTGCACCCGTTGCCGGGATGGTCCCGCGCCGGCATGATTCGGCATGAACCCCCTTGGCGTCCGGGCCTCCCGCACCATCGCGCTGTCGCTCATCGTGGGGACGTTTTTCACGATGCAGACGGTGTTCATGGCGCTGGCGTCGGGCCGTGCGATCAATGCCGAATGGGACGTGTTTCAGGAGCTGTTGTTCTGGGTGGTGTGGGCGCTGCTCGCGCCGCTCGTGGTCGCCGCCGCGCGCCGGTGGCCGCTCGATGCCCGCCCGCTCTATCTGTCTCTCACCGTCCACATCATCGCGTCGGCCGCGCTGGCACCGATCCAGACCGTCGTGGCGTTCGGCCTACATCTCGCCGCGCTCGTGGTCACCGGACGAGTGGCGGCGCACGACGCGCTGCCCTGGATGCGGCACACTGGCACCGCGCTCGTGTGGGGTGTGTTCATGGGCGTGTTCTTCTACTGGGTCGTCGTCGGCGTCTATACCGCGCTGCACTTCCGGCGGCTGTATACGGCGGAGCGCATGAGTGCGGCCGAGCTGGCGGGGCGGAGCGCCAAGCTGGAGGCCGAGCTCACCCGGGCGCATCTCAATGCGTTGCGATCGCAGTTGCGCCCGCATTTTCTGTTCAACACCCTGAACGCCATCTCGGTGCTGACGACGGAAGATGCCGCCAAGGCGCGCGGGATGATCCTGCGTCTCGGTTCCCTGCTGCGGCGGAGCCTCGACGAAGAGCAGCACGAGGTCTCACTCGAAGAAGAGCTGCGATTCCTCGACGAGTATCTCGACATCCAGCGCGTCCGGTTCGGCGACCGGCTGTCGGTGATATCGGCGATCGATCCGGCGGTCACGACGGCCCGCGTCCCGGTGCTGCTGCTGCAGCCGCTCATCGAGAACGCGCTCGAGCACGGCGCCCCGGAGGACGGGGGGACGACATCCATTGCGCTGTCGATTACCCGCGCCGGCGATACGGTGCGGGTCACGATCGAGGATTCCGGACCGGGCCCGCCGGAGGCGCCGGACCGGCGCGATGGGATCGGTCTCCGCAACACGCGCGAGCGCCTCCGCCAGTTGTACGGCGATCGCGCCACGTTGACGCTGCGCCGCCGGCTTGGATCTCCCGGTGGCGGCGGCTGCGTCGACATTCTGCTGCCATTCTCGGCGGTCATCGAGTGAGGGTGCTGATCGTGGACGACGAGCCGCTGGCTCGTCGCGGGCTCCGCCGGGAGCTGGAGCGAATCCCCGGAATGGTCTGCGCCGGCGAATGCCGGGGCCGCGACGAGGCAGTCACCGCGATCGTCGAACGGCGGCCGGACGTGGTGCTGCTGGACGTCCAGCTCGGACGCGCCACCGCCTTCGAGATCATCGAGCAGGTCGGCGTTGACGCCATGCCGTTCGTCGTCTTCGTCACGGCGTATGACCGGCACGCGCTCCGGGCTTTCGAGGTCCACGCCATTGACTACGTGCTGAAACCGGTGGACCCCGACCGATTGCGGGAGGCCCTGGAGCGCGTCGCGCGCCAACGCACGCTCGAGCAGAGCGCGTCACTGGCCGACCGCCTGGAGCAACTCCTCGCCGAGCGGGCGAGCGGCTCGCCGGCTCCAACCAAGACCAGGGCGCTGCCGGACCGGCTCGTGGTGCACGACGGCGCTCGGCTGGCCTTCGTGGAAGTCGGCGCGATCGACTGGATCGAGGCCTACGGGAACTACATCCGGGTGCACACCGGCGCCCGGCACTATCTCGTGCGCACCACGATGACTCGCGTGGCGCAGCGGCTGGGCGCGCAGGGGCCCGCGGCGGCCGGGCCGGGCGCGTTCGTCCGCATTCGCCGGTCCGCGCTGGTCAACGTCCGGGCGATCGTCACGCTGGAGCGGTACGGCAAGGGGATGTTCACCCTGCGACTGCGAAATGGCGCCCAATTGGTGTCCAGTCGCTACCACCAGACCAATCTCAACGGCCTGATCCGACCCGGCGACGGCGCCTGAGGACCGGCAGCGGCCCGCCGCCCCGGATATCGCTGCGGGTGGGTGTTGCAGGAGGCTTCCGGCGCGGATTATTAGGGGTACCGATTCCCCGAGGTCATCCACCATGTGCCGGAACATCAGACCGCTGTTCAACTTCGAACCGCCCGTGACATCCGACGAAGTCCGGGCGGCGTCGCTGCAATTCGTACGCAAGATCAGCGGATTTACCAAGCCGTCGAAAGCGAACGAAGCCGCCTTCGCGGCGGCGATCGACGACATTGCCGCCTGCGCGACGCGGCTGCTCCATGCCCTCGAGACGAATGCGCCGCCGAAGAACCGCGAAGACGAAGCCGCAAAGGCCCGGCTCCGTTCAGCCCAGCGGTACGGGACGTGAGACCCAGAGATCACGGGACGTCAGCCGTGGCAAAACAACCGGCGATGCGGACGGAATCCAGGGGGCTCTACCAGTTGCTGGTGGAGAGCGTGCGCGACTATGCCGTGTTTGCGCTCGATACTGGCGGGCACATCCTCACGTGGAACGAGGGCGCCGAGCGGATCAAGGGGTATACGCATGACGAGATCGTCGGGCAGCATTTTTCGATTTTCTATCTGCCTGAGGACATAGCGGCTGACAAGCCGGGCCGCGAGCTGGCCGCCGCGATCCGGGACGGCCGGGTCGAGGATGAGGGATGGCGGATCCGGAAGGATGGCTCGATGTTCTGGGCCGATGTGGTGATCGCGACGATGCGCGACGAGTCCGGTGCAGTCGTGGGTTTCGCGAAAATCACCCGCGATCTCACGGACCGGCGCAACGCCGCCGCGGCGCTCAGCCAGAGTGAGGAGCAGTTCCGGGTGCTCGTCCAGACCGTCCGCGACTACGCGATCTTCCGGCTGGACGCCAATGGACGGGTCGAGACCTGGAATGCGGGCGCGGAAGCGATCAAGGGCTATCGCCCCGAGGAGATCATCGGCTCCCACTTTTCCGCGTTCTACACGCCGGAGGATGTGGCCTCCGGGAAGCCGGCGCGCGCACTCAATGTCGCGGCCCGGATCGGCGCCTACTCGGAGGAGGGTTGGCGTGTCCGGCGTGACGGCTCGTCCTTCTGGGCCAGCGTGGTCATCACTGCGCTGCGGGGCCCGGACGGCGCGGTGACGGGCTACGCGAAGGTCACCCGCGACCTGACGGAGCGCCGGGCGGCACAGCAACGGGCGATCAATGATGCCCGCCAGTTGGGAGAGGCGGAGTCGGCGAGCCGGACCAAGAGCGAGTTCCTCGCGGTGATGTCGCACGAGCTTCGGACGCCGATCAACGCCACGATCGGGTACGCGCAATTGATCGATGCCGCCATCGGCGGTCCGGTGACCGACCAGCAGCGCGACTATCTCAACCGGATCTGCGCGAGCCAGCAACACCTGCTCCGCATCATCAGTGATCTGCTCGACTACGGCCGGATTTCGGCGAAAAAGGTGGCGTACGACTTCGCGCTCGTTCCCGCGCAGGCGGTCATCGATGCGGTGTTTCCCATGGTGGAACCGCAGGCGGCCGCGAAGGGGCTCGAATTGCTGATCGAACGGCAACCCAGCGACCTCGTGATGCGGGCCGATCGGGTGAAGGTGGAGCAGGTTCTGCTCAATCTCCTGGCCAACGCGGTGAAGTTCACGCCCGCGGGCGGCAGTATCTCGGTCACGGCCACCGCCGATGGCCCATGGGTGAAGGTTGCGGTCCAGGACACGGGGCCGGGCATACCGCCGGACAAGGCTGAGGCGATCTTCGAGCCCTTCGTGCAGCTCGGACGCTCACTGGCGAGCGGTCATCAGGGCACGGGGCTGGGCCTCGCCATCAGCCGGGATCTAGCGCGCGAGATGGATGGCGATATCGAGGTCGCCACCACGCCGGGCGCTGGCGCCAAGTTCACCATCAAGCTCCCTCGGGTCGAGACGCGGTAGTCGTGTGCCGTCTCGTGGCGTGAACACGCTGGGCACAATCATCCGGCCAGGGCGGCCCGATTGATTGCGGTGAACGGGCGGGCTAGCTTGCCCGGTCTACGTCACGGGGCGTAGCGTAGCCTGGTATCGCGCCTGCTTTGGGAGCAGGAGGTCGCCGGTTCAAATCCGGCCGCCCCGATTGTGCCCATCCTCGGTGCCAAGCACTGTCGTGTTGCGAGGCGTGTCTGGAAGTGGACCGCTTCGTCGATGACGCGCTACCCGTGATCGAGGGTCCGCAGCCGGCAGCGAGAGGGCGGTAATGGCCCCCCCGGCGCAGCCACCAACTGAGGACAACGCATGAGACGTGGGACGCTCGCCGCGGTGATCGTGGCGCTCTCCAGCACGCACGCAGCGGCCGCGCAGACCGTGGCCGACGACGCGAGACTCATTGCGGCTGCGCGCCGGTTCGTCCCCGAGGTCATGCGCGTCTACGGCGTGCGCGGGGTTGAGGTCGCCGTCGCGCGACACGGAACGGTCATCTGGGAGCAGGGCTTCGGCACGGCGAATCTCGCCAGCCGGGCGCCCATGACCAGCACAACGGTCTTCGCAGCGGGCTCGATGAGCAAGACGTATACGGCGACCGCGGTGATGCAGTTGGTCGAGCAGGGTGCGCTCGCTCTCGATGAGCCGATCAATACGTACCTGCGCCAAGGCGCCGGCTTCCAGGTCGTGAACCCGCTCGGCGCCCGCGATATCACCGTCAGAGACCTCCTCACCCATCGCTCAGGCCTGACGAGCGATGCCGCTGGCAGCGAGCTCGCCACCCCGGCGCCGCTCGCGACGTACCTTCGGGCGCAGTACGCCCGGCCGATGCTCCCGAGCTACTCCGGTGCGTCGCTTCCGACGTGGAGCGCCAAGGTCGGGGAGAAGTTCCAGTACTCAAACCTGGGCGTCGCGACGCTCGGCCTCCTCGTCCAGATCGCCGACCCTGAGCACCTGAGCTTCACGGACTACGTTCAGCGCCATATCTTCGAGCCGCTGGGCATGCGGCACAGCCAGTTTCCTCCGCTCAGAGACTCGGCCCACCTGCGACCCGAAATCGCCGCGCACTTCGCGCGCGGATACGCGAGACTCGGACCGGTCGACCTACCCTCGCCGCAGATCTACCTCGGCGACTACCCCGCCGGCACGCTGGTAACCACCGCGGGAGATCATATCCGGCTGCTGCTCGCCTACATGAACGACGGCAGCTATGACGGTCACCGCATTCTTCAGCCCGAGACCGTGAAGTTGATGCTCACCGAGGGCCCGACGTCCGGCATGGGCCTCATATGGTTCCTCCGAGACATCGGGAAGCCCGGCTTCAACTTCTCGCACGGGGGCGCCTACATGTTCGGCTGGCGCAACGAGTTTCGGGCGTACCCCGATCTCGATCTGGCTGCCGTCGTCGCGACCAATCAATGGGACATGCTCTCGCCCACGTATGGCCCCGCCTATGCCGATGTGCTCAACTTCCTCGCCACATGGGTCGAGCGCGAGCGCGACGGCCTGCGGCACCCCCAGCTTGATCACACGTGGGCCTGGAAGTGCTCGTATGTCGTCGGCCTCGTGTGGGTCGACCAGATCGAGGGCGCCCTCGGCACCCAGACTCCACTCACCGCGACCGATGTCGATCGCGCGGCGCGAAGCGCACGGCCGCTGCACGCCGGCGCACCGGACATGTGGGATGAAGCCGGGTTCCGCGCTGGCGTGAATGACATGAAGCACATCCCGCTCCGCCCCGACTCGATACACGCGTTTCTGACGTCCGACCGGCTGCGCGTTTGGCCCGAGGAGCTCAACCTGATCTACGCCGCCCTGGGAGCACCAAACGACTGGGTGCCTTTGCCTGAGTTCGCCCCGGGGCATTGATGCCCACGGTCACCGGCCACGAAGGGGCGAGCAACAGGCTCCGCATTCCACTTTCCTTGATATCCATGACATCTCGAGCTGAACGTCGTATCAAGGCTCGTTCGCGTCAGCGGGTTGCTCGCTCATCGCGAGGTCAGCGGCTCGGCGACAGGGAAGACTGAACGCGAAGATGGCCCCGCCTCCCTCAGGAAACTCGGCCCAGGCCTGGCCACCGAGGGCGCCGACGGTCTCGCGCACCACGCTGAGACCGAGTCCCGTGCCATCGATCGCCGGCACCGTCGCCTCGTGGGCGCGATAAAAGCGCTCGAAGAGCCGGCTCCGCTGCGCGTTGGGCACACCGCGTCCGTTGTCTACAACCTCGATCACGACTTGGCCGACATGGTCCGCGAGTCCATCGGACGGTCCGGTGCCGCGGACCTCAACCCTCCTTTCCGGCACGTCGGGATCGCTGTATTTGATGGCGTTCGATAGGTAATTCGCGAGCACAAGCTCGACAGCCGCCGCATTGACTTCCACGTCAGGCAATGTCGGGGCGATCCGCACGACAACGGCTGCCCGCTCGGATGCCTCGCGGAACTGGCGGACGGCTTCCGTTACGGCCGCGCGAAGTCGTACGTGGCGCTGCTGCCTCGGCGCCGCGTGCGCCCGCGACAGCTCCAGCAGGTTCTCAAGCATCGCGCGCATCGTTTCGGCGTTCCGCGCAATGACTCTTGTCAACTCACCGCGTTCGCGTTGATCGAGGCCCGGCAGGTCCAATACCTGCGCCGCACCCAGAGTAGCGCCCACCCGGTTGCGCATCTCGTGCGTGAGCGCCCGGTGAAATGCCTCGAGCCGGTTCTCCCGCTCGGCAAGCGCGGATGTCATCTGCTGCAAGAACTGCGCTGTCGTGGCCTGCTGGACGACAGCAATCGCCTGAAAGAGCCGATGCGCACACTCCAGCACTGGGCCGAGATCGCTCGGCGGACGGCTCTCTCGTGCCGCTCGCACGAGGAAAGCAAAGAGGATGCTGCCCAGGAGCTGGTACTCCTTGTGAAGCTCCAGTTGCGAAAAGCCTTGTGTGTACCGCAACGCGCCGAGTTCCATGGCCCAGGCAATGGTGCCGCTCTGGCCTGACAACACTTCGCCCGGGTCCTCGAGGAAATCGGCGATCCCGCCGATCACGAGCGGCATGTGGTCGAGGAGCTCGTCGGTCGGGAAAACGCGATTCGGGTCGATTGACGCGCGCGCCGCAATGCGGTCGAGCCAGCGCATCGCGAGGTCCGTCCGGGCGGCGCGCAATTCCGCGGCGAGGGCTGCGCAGGGAGAAGCTTCGAAGCTGTCCACACCTGCCTCCTTACGAGCCGCCACGGATTTCAGTTGTTGACCCAGCCCGGACGACGGCCCGCCGCCGGACGACTCTGCAGTGACTCCCGCCATATGGTAGCCGGAGGCACTACCACCGCTATGCCAATACGTGACATACTATGGCATGCCGACGCATTCTCGTCCACACTGAATGCCGGATCTGTGACGCACCACGCCTCGCCCTACCACGCCTTGCCTGCAGGGGAGTGCCCAAGCCAAGTCTACTTCCGGGAGACACCAGGCTCGCGAATTGAGTGGCGGGTGAAGTGCACCCTCTTGCCGGCCTTTGCCGATGACTGAACCACGTGCCGGATCCCCAGACGCGCATCCGCACCTCGAACCCGCGCGACAGCACTCGACTGCCGCTCTCTACGCGCTGCTCATCGAGAGTGTGGTCGATTACGCCATCTTCGTCCTCGACGCACACGGACATGTGCTGAGCTGGAATCCGGGGGCCGAGCGGATGAAGGGATACCTCCCCGATGAGATCATTGGCAGGCATTTCAGCGTTTTTTACTCCCCAGAGGACCGAGTAGCGGAGAAGCCAGAAGGCGAGTTGCGCGTGGCGGCCCGCGAGGGGCGTGTGGAAGATGAGGGGTGGCGTATACGAAAAGATGGCTCCCGGTTCTGGGCGAACGTGGTGATTACGGCCCTGCGGGACGCGTCGGGAACGTTGATCGGCTTTGCCAAGGTCACGCGCGATCTCACAGCGCGGCGAGAGGCGGAGGAGGGCAACCGCCGGCGGGCCGCCGCCGAAATGGCGCGCGCTGAGGCGGAACGCCATGCCGGTGAGCTGGCACGACTAAACCAGCAGCTCCAGGAGCAGGCCGTCGAACTCGAGGTACAGACGGAAGAGGCGCAGGCCTTGGCCGAAGAGGTGGAGCAGTCGAATGAAGCGATGACTGACGCGCTCGCATCTGCTGAGCAGGCACGGTTTGAAGCCGAGGCGGCGAACCGAGTGAAGACGGACTTCTTGCGCACGATGAGCCACGAATTGCGCACGCCGCTCAACGCGATTGAAGGCTACGTCCAACTGCTCCAGATGGGCATTCCGGACCAGCCGACACCGGCGCAACTGGGGTATCTGACGCGCATTCAAGGCGCCCAGCGTCTGCTGCTGTCGCTCGTTAACAACGTGCTTGCCCTGGCGCGCATCGAGGCGGGGCACCTGGCGTACCGTCTCGAAACCGTGTCGGTGCGCGAGCTCTGGGAGACCGTCGAGCCGCTCGTCACCCCACAGATGCACGCGAAAGGCTTGGGTTATCATGTGGGACCATACGATCCGGAAATAGTGATCCGAGCGGACCGCGAGCGAGCGATACAGGTGCTCCTCAACCTCGTTGGGAACGCGATCAAGTTCACCAATAGTGGCGGCCAGATCGGACTCGATATCGACGTCGGTGTGGCCGAGGTGGCATTTCGCGTCCGGGATACCGGCATTGGCATCCCGGCGGACAAGCTCGAGGCGATTTTCGAGCCCTTTGAACAGGGCAACGCGCCGCAGCCGCTTGCGCAAGGCGGTGCCGGCCTCGGACTCTCGATTGCGCGGCAACTGGCGCGCCACATGGGCGGCGACGTCACGGTCGACAGCACGCCAGGCCGGGGATCGACTTTCACGTTCACTCTGCCGCGGGCCGGGTAACCAGGCTCGGAACCGCACGGTGATCGAGGGATGAGGGCCGGCTTGCTCTATCGCCTCACGCGGTCTGCATGATCGCCGCGAGCAACGCCCGGAATGCCCGGGCGCGGTGGCTCACCATGGCCTTCTCCTCGATCGTGGCCTCGCCGAAGGTCCGGCCCAACTCGGCCGCCAGGAAATACGGATCGTACCCGAAGCCCTGCGTGCCCCGGGGCGCATCCACGATATCGCCCACCGCCTCGCCGCGCTCGACGATCTCCCGTCCCAATCCGGCGTAGGCGGCGGCACAGACGTACTTCGCCCGCCGGTCGCTCACACCGGTCATCGCGCGGACAAGCACCGCGTTGTTGGCGGCGTCGGTCGCGGTCGCGCCCGCAGCCGCCAGACCTGCACCACGATCGCTCGCCCACCGTTTGCTGCGCACGCCAGGCGCACCGGCGAGTGCGATGACCTCGAGGCCTGAGTCATCGGCGACCGTCGCGATGCCGCCGCTCACTTCGTAGAAATACCGCGCCTTGGCGAGCGCGTTCTCCTCGAAGGTCGGGAATCGCTCGATCGCGTCTTCGTCCTCCTCGTACGGCAGGCCCAGCTCCTCGAGGTCCATCACCGGCACCCGAAGGGCGTCGAACAGCGGGCGCAACTCCTTGAGCTTCCCGTCGCTGCGTGTGGCCAGCAGAATCGGAGGGCGTGATGCGACCACCTTGCTCATCGCGCAGCCACCCCGCGCGGCGCCGGCGCGGCGAGCACCCGCCGCTGCTCCGCATCCAGACGCTCGATCCCCGACACGGCGAGGGCGAGCAGCGCATCGAGTTGCGCGCGGTCGAACGTGCTGTGCTCTCCCGTGCCCTGCACCTCCACGAACCGGCTCCCGCCGGTCCGCGAGGCGCCCTGTTCGGCATCCAGGTCCGGGGACGCCATCACGACGTTCATGTCGACGTCGGCGCGAACATCTTCCGTGTACTCGAGATCGAGCCGAGGCTCGCCATCTACAATGCCCACACTGACCGCCGCGACCCGGCGCCGCACTGGCGACCGCGCGAGTTGCCCCCGTTCGACGAGCCATCCGAAGGCATCGGTGACCGCCACGCACGCCCCCGTGATCGCGGCGGTTCGTGTACCGCCGTCCGCCTGCAACACGTCGCAGTCCACGCGGACGGTGTATTCCCCGAATGAGAACCCGTCGAGCATTGCGCGCACGCTGCGGCCGATCAGCCGCTGAATCTCCTGAGTGCGGCCCCCGGGGCCGCCGGCTCCGCGCTCGCGCGCTGTGCGAGTCAGCGTGGCCCGGGGGAGCATCGCGTACTCCGCGGTCAGCCAGCCCTGGCCGGATCCACGCCGCCACCCGGGCACCCCCTCCTCGATACTCGCCGCGCACAACACCCGCGTCGAACCGAACGCCACCAGGCACGACCCCTCGGCGTATCCCACGGCGCCGCGATCGAGCACCACGGCGCGCAGGTCGCCCGCGCCTCTCCCGGTGCGGGGCGACGCCTCAGCGCGAGCCACGCGCGCGCTCCAGAAGCCCGGTTGTGGATTGCCGCGGTGTCAACGGGACGACGATCACCTGACCTCCTCGTGCCCGGACCTCGGGCGCGCCGACGATTGTGGATTCCGTGTAGTCGCCGCCCTTGACCAGAACGTCCGGCGTGAGCGCGGTGATTAGTGCGAGCGGCGTGTCCTCGTCGAAAATGACCACGGCATCGACGGCCGCCAACGCCGCCACGACGTGCGCCCGGTCTTCCGCGCTGTTGAGCGGCAGGCCCAGCCCCTTCAACCGCCGGACGGACGCATCGGAGTTGACCCCGACGATGAGATGGTCACCGGAGGCCCGCGCGGTGGCGAGCAGATCGGCGTGACCGCGATGCAGCAGATCGAACACGCCGTTCGTGAAGACGACCGCGCCTTTCTGGCGCGCCCGCCACTCCACGGCGGCGGCTCGTGTCAGGACGCCCGCCGCCGGACGGCCCGGCGTCAGAAATCGCCCTCGGCCTGTGGATTGAAGTAGAACGAATCCCGCGCGACAAAAGGCACGTCCACGTGATCGTAGTACTCGGTCCAGATCAGGATGTGATTGTGCTTGCGCTTGACGAAGATCGTGTCGGCTTCCTCAGGAAGCTGGAGCGTGTCCGCGAGGGCGCGCAGATGGCGGCGGATGTCGTCGTCGGTGTGCTGCGAGGCGAATCGCACCTCCTGCCGGAATGCGTCCCGGAACTGGTAATACTTCCAGTACATGTCACCGAGCGGCGCACCGTAATACATGGCCGCGGCCACGACCGCCAGCAACAGGAGACACCCGAGCCGGACGCCCCCGCGGCGAGTGTGCCTGAGTCGGACAGGACGCGGCCGGAGACCGTGCCGTGCGATGCGGGCGGTCACCACTGCGACTGTGCCCCTTCCACCATGTCACTCACGAGTTTCTTCAGAGCCTGCCCCCGTCCATCGGTTTCCGCACGCTCGGCGTACTCGCCGTCGGCGACCATCCCCTGCCGCTTGAAAAGCGTCTTGCCGGTCTTTTGATCGACGATCGTCACGTCCACGACCAATTCCAGCTTTCGCCGCGTCCCCGTAACGGGCTGGTTGCCAGTCGTCGCGCTGTATCCGATCGGTATGTCGATGTCGTACCGCACGATCGTACCGCTGACGATCGCATCCGCCCGATCTTCCGACGCCTCGTGCACCCCGAGCCAGGCTCTCCAGCGTCTTGCGCATCTCGTCGAGTAACTGGTTCTGCAACTCCGGATTCGGCGTCTGATTGTCGAAAGGCAGAATCGCCATGCTCTTCACGTCGGCAGGCAATCCACCGCCGTGAAAATTGTAGACCCAGCATCCCGTACTTGCCACCAGCAGAAGGCCCGCCAGTACGGACCGGCTAACGCCGCCACACATCCGCGTCGAATTCGGGAACCGCCTCACTCCGCACCTGGGTCAGGGTCAACGAACGCCGCGCGTCCATGTTCTCATATCGCACGCGCGCTTGCCGGAGGTCTCGTATGACGCGCTCTCGCACCCGTCCACCGTTGAGTCTGGCGAGGCCGATCATCTGCCCCTCGGCGAACGTCACGCGCCACGTCGAACCGCCTCCTTCTACCCCGCTCGTGCCTCCAATGTCTGCCCGAATGGTGTCGCCGTCAACGCGGACGGTCGTATCGGGCGCCGCGGGCACCGCCAACCGGCCCAGCGTCGCCCACAAGAGCGGAGTGGCCGGAAGATACCGCTTCGCGCTCCCACTCCCTGGTGCAACGAGCGTATCTCCCAAAAGCAACGCATAGCCGCCGCCGCCAATCGGACCCGACAGGATGAAGTCCAGGCGCGCCGAATCAGGCGGCGCCACGCGCGCCGCTCCGTCGCCGCTCGCTGCCCCGTCCAGATCGCGATAGCGCCAATGGAAACGCACGCGCTGATACCCGGGAGCCAGCACCGCGCTCGGTAACGGCATCGGCGACGGCACACCGGGCAGGGGCCCCGCTCGCGGGGGGAGGCACCCAGCGGCCAGCACGGCCATCCCGAGGATCCCCGATGCCAACCCACGTCTCGATCTCCGCCCGGCACGAGGTAACGCCACTACTGGATCTCGACCGAGCGAATGGAATCCCCCTGAGTGATCTGGTCCAGAACGCCGAACCCGTCCCGCAATATGCCGAACACGGTGTAGTGCCCGTCGAGGTGCGGCTGTGGCGTGAGCGTAAGAAAATACTGGCTCCCACCCGTGTCGGGGCCCGAAAGGGCCATACCCAGCACGCCGCGCCGGTACCGGCGGCGGTTCAGTTCATCCCGGATCGCCCAACTCGGTCCCCCGCTCCCGTCGCCCCGGGGATCGCCGTCCTGCACGACGAACGCCAGGCACCACCCGGTGAAACGCGGTCCCGCGATAGAACCCTGAGCGCGCCAGCGCCACGAAATTGGCGACCGTCAGCGGAGCGTCCGCTCCCAACAGATCGATCTCCAGAACGCCGCGGGAGGTGGTGATCCGCGCTTCGGCCGGATGACCGGACAACGCCGGCAGGACGACGGCGCGCACGATGCTGTCGTACCACACCCGGTCATGCGGCACAGCTCCTCGCTCGAGGGCCGCCCGCCACGACGACCACGGCGACCCCGAGCCCGCCTGCGACAACTCGAGCCACGCCGCGGGCACGGGCAGCGCGCGGATGGCCGAGCGGACCGAATCGGGAAACCGCGCGCTGTCGTGGGCCCACGCGTCGGCCAGCAGCCGGAGCGCGGCGACGCGCGCGTCCGTCTGGCTGTCATGCTGCGCTCGCGCGTAGGCACGTAGCGCGATTGGGGCATCCACCGCCGTCGCCTCATGGTCCATTGCGCCGAGGGCGATGCTGCGGACCACGCAGTCCTCGTCGTGCAGCGCCTCCTCAATGTACTGGCGCCGCCACGGGTGCTGGCCGGCGTCCGCGCTGTCGAGCCATGGCGAGAACACGCCGTATGCCGCGGCACGCACCCGTGGATCAGGATCGCGGGTCAGCGGCAGCGTCAGGTCCACGACGCGGCTGATCGGCGTTCCCTCCCCCGCCTCGGCCGCCGCCGCCCGATATCGCCAGTCACCCGCGCGCTGCCAGCGGTCCGCATTGTCATGATCGATGATCTCGAGGATCACCCCGGCGCGGACCGCCGCCGCGACGACACCGCGCCGGTACGCGAGCGACGTGTCGGCGCCAAACGCGGCACTCCACGCGTCGCGCCCGGCTCCCAACACGCGATCGAGCGCCTGGCTGGCGGAGACGCGGACGTTGGCGTCGGGGTCGCGAAGCGCCGCGAGCACCGTCGGGCGCGCCGGCTTTCCATAGGACGAGAGCACGCGAACGGCGACCGCTCGCACGCGGGCGTCCGAATCGTTGGCCAGCCCCGCCAACGCCTCCCGCGCAATGGGACCAAGCGAGTCTCCGGTTGCCCGTATACCCAGGCCACGCGCCGCCGTCATCCGCACGCCGGGGTCGCTCGCATGCACGACGTCGAGGAGCGCCCGGACACCCGCCGGCGCGGGTGCCCGGCTCAATGCGTCCGCCGCCGCTACGGCCACGGCCGGCGCGGCCGCCGCTTGCGCCGCGGTGAGATGCGGCACGATCAGCGCGACGGGCACCGGACGCAAATTGCCCGCCGCGAGGAGCACGCCCGGGATCGGGGCGTGGAGTGGCGGCGGCTCTCCCAGCGAGCGCTCCAGTGTCGCGCGCGCCGGCTCGCCGATCTCACCCAGTGACCATGCGGCTTCCTCGGCGACCGCCGCGGGGCCGTGCAGTGCCTCACCCAGCACGGCGACACTGGCCGTGTCCGGAAAGAGTCCGAGCGCGTAGGCGGCGGTCGCGGCGACGGCGGTATCCCGGCTGGCTAGGAGCGCCCGCAACATCGGGCGCGCGGTCCACATGTGATTCTGCCCGGCGCACCGCACGGCCTCTATCCGGATCGCTGCCTGCGGGCTCGCAAGGCCGCGGCGCACGAGTCCCGTATCCGTCCGCCGGGCGTCGGCCGCTGCCAGCAGATCGCCATAGAGCTCGAATGTCCTGGCCGGACCATGAGATGGTCGCGCTCGCGGGTGATCCGGTTGCCGGCACGTGAGGCGCGCACCCGGCCAGTGCGGCCGCGATGAGACCCGCCGCCTGACGGATGATGCGCGGGAATGCGGTGGGCCGCGGCCGGCCGGTCGGTCAACAGCCCGCGGCGCGGGATGGCACGGGGCACGACCAGGCTATGCCCGTTCCAACCGCTCGCGCACCGCGGACGGAAACGTGGTGATGCGGCCCTGCGAATCGATCGACGCCAGGACGGTCCTGGCCGACACCAGACGCTCGCCGGTCTCCGCCCGCTTGATCACGTAGTCGAACGTCAGGGTGCGCGACTTGACCTCGGTGAGCGACGTCTCGACCCGGATCATCTCATCGTAGCGGGCCGGCGCGTGACATCGCATCGTCACATCCACGACCGCGAGCGCGACACCGTCGCGTTCGATCTGGGCATACGGAGTCCCGGCCGCGCGGATGTAGTTCCGTGCGGCCAGCCTCGCACCAGATCAGGTAGTTCGCGTGGTACACGACTCCCATCTGGTCGGTTTCCGCGTAACGGACACGCAGCTCGGTCACGTGCGTGCGGTCGCCCATGGGGGCGGAAATTAGTCCGGGACGCCGCAAACCGCGAAAAGGCGCTAGAATCCCCGCGTGCCCGGTGCACCCTGCTACGTCCTCGCGGACACCCACATTGGCTACGCGCCGCCGACGGTCGATCGCGCGCTCCTGGATTTTCTCGATGCGCGGCGCGATGAGGCCCGCAACGGCCAGCCGGCGTCGCTCATCATCGACGGCGACCTGTTCGAGTTCTGGTACGAGTGGCGGACGGTCATCCCCCGCCCGACGTTTCGTGTGCTGGCGGCTCTCGCGGCGCTGCGCGAGGCCGGCACCGGACATCCTCTGGATCGCCGGCAACCACGACTGCTGGGGCGGTGAGATACTCCGGAATGACGTGGGTGTCACGTACCACGTCGGCCCGTGGAGCGGCACGGTCGCGGGCTGGCGCACGAGAATCGAGCACGGCGACGGCCTCCGTGCGGCCGAGGACCGGCGCTACCGTGCGCTGCGGGCGGTGCTTCGCAATCCGCTCGCCGTCCGCGCGTTTCGGTGGCTCCCGCCCGACGTGGCGAGCCGCGTGGCCACGGGGAGTTCGCAGGCCAGTCGCACGAACATGCGGGCCCGCGACGGTGGCGCCGGGCTCCGCCAGATCGCGCTGGGCTATCTCGCGGACCCCGACGGCCCCGAACTGGTGATCTTCGGGCATTCGCACGTCATGACACTGGAGCGCGCGCCGCGGGGCGGCGTGTACGCCAACCCGGGAACGTGGCTCGATGCGCCCACCTACCTTCGGATCACTCCCGAATCCGTCGAGCTCCGCCAGTGGGACGGGTCAGCCGAAGGTGCGCGTCTCGACGCGCTCGATCGCCGAGCCCAGGAACCGCCGCCCGGCGCGTAGGAACTGATCCGGCGCGTCGGAGACAATGAAACGGTACTGCGGCGCGGGCACCGCGCCGGTTGGCCGAGACAATCCAGCATCCCCGATCGCCGCACGAGTGGCGGCGGCGGTCGCGTACGCGCTGTCGATCAACCGAACGGACTCACCCACGATCGGCGCGATCACTGGGCTCAGCAGCGGATAGTGCGTGCAGCCGAGAACCAGCGTGTCCACCCCCGCGGCGACAATGGGCGCGAGGTATTGCCGCGCAATCAACGTGGTCGCTTCCGTATCGAGCCATCCTTCCTCGACCAGCGGCACGAACAGCGGACACGCCTGCGCGACGACGCGGCTGGTTGGCGAGACGGCGTGGATCGCGTGCTCGTACGCGCCCGACGCGACCGTGCCCGCGGTGCCGATCACGCCAATGCCGCCGCCTCGCGTCGCCGCGACGGCCGCTCGTGCGCCGGGCTCCACGACCCCGATGACCGGGACCGTCAACTCCGAGGCGAGCATCGGGAGCGCATGGGCGGTGGCCGTGTTGCAGGCGACGACCACCGCTTTGACGCCCTGGCTGATCAGGTATCCAGCGATTTCGCGGCTGTACCCCCGGATCGTCTCCGGACTCTTCGGGCCGTATGGGACACGCGCCGTGTCACCGAAGTAGATGAGACTCTCCCGCGGCAGTTGGCGGATGAGCTCACGGACGACAGTCAGGCCGCCGACGCCGGAATCGAATACACCGATCGGCGCGGACGCCGCGGTCGCGGCAGGTTCCGTCACCAGTAGACGGTCGCCCCGTAGAACATCCGGCCGTCGTCGAGCATCGCCATCTTCGGCCGGATGTGCGCTGGAAGGTCCCAGAGCTGCGCCGCGACGAAGGCGTCCGCGGCGGAAATCAGGTGGTTGAAGACGAGTGCCGCCTCCCAGTCCTCGACGTGCGTCTTGCGGGCGCTCACGCGGGCGCTGTCGTATCGCGCGTAGCCGAACGTCGAGGGTGCGGGCGCTCCGGTCGAGTCGAATGTCGGCTGCCCTAGCGAGTCCGGGTTGTACGTCTGCACGACGAGCGTGCTGTCGTGCGAGTGCTTCTGGGCGTAGTGCAGGTCGATCTCCGCCTGGCGGAGCCGGTAGACGCCGACGATCTCCGTGACGAAGAAGAGCGCACCGGCGTAGCTCCGGTCGAGTCTCGCCTGGCCAAGGCCTGGCAGGAGCAGCGACGAAAAGAATGCGGTCTTGGGAGAGATCGGCGGACGGTAGGCGGAGTTTCGCGCGGCGGGCGGCGCGGATCGCTGTGGCGCGACCTGGCTCGTCGCCGGCGTGGTGGCGGTGTCCGTCGGGGCGAGGAGCGGCGGGGTCGTCGCCGGCGTCACACCCGACCGCGCGCTGTCCCGCGGCTGTGCCAGGGACACCGCCGGGAGGGCCAGCGCGGCGAGGGCAGCAATGAGTCCGATCGTCCGGCGCACGTGGTTCGCGTGGCCGCCGGAGCGAGAGTGGCGGGAGCGTGTGGGAATCGAACCCACCCAACCCGCCAATGGCGGGTCGAAAAGGTTTTGAAGACCTCTAGGACCACCAGGCCCTATCCACCCCCAACTCGATCTAGCCACCGGCGGATACCGGCGGACACCACTCACTCGAGCACCAACCCGTGCGCTCCGGCCGGCTCGATCATACCGATCTCGGTGGCCCCGTCCACGCGCGACAGGTAGTCGACGAACCGCCGCGGGCGGAACGGCGACCAGCAGTCCGCCCGAAGTCTGCGGATCGGTCACCAGTGCTCGGCCGAATTCCGAGGTGCGTCCCCATGACATCATGGAATCGACGAACGCCCGGTTCCGAGCGCCACCGGCGGTGCTTGGCTCCGCGCGAGAACGCGAGCCGGGCACCCGCCAGCACCGGTACGGAATCGACCCTCACCCGAAGTGTTACCCCGCTGGCCCGCGCGATGTGCGAGGCGTGGCCGAGCGAGTCCGAATCCCGTCACGTCGGTCGCGCAGCGGACGCCCAGGGCGACCGCGGCCTGGCTCGCATCGCGATTCGGCCGCAGCATGTACCGCAGCATCTCGTCGCTCGCGCGGCGCCGCGACGTCGCCAGACAGCTTGCCTTGCTTGAGCGCCGTCGCGACGAGCCCGTTGCCGAGCGGCTTCGTCAGCACCAGCCGGTCGCCGGGGCGCGCGGCGGCGTTGGTGAGCATGCGCCCGGGATCGACGCGACCAGTGACCGCGAGACCGTACTTGAGCTCTTCGTCGATGACCGTGTGCCCGCCGACCATGACGGCGCCGGCCTCGTGCACCGTGTCGTGGCCGCCGCGCAGGATCTCGGTCAGGACCGACGAGGGGAGACGATCCGGTGGGGAACGCCACGATGTTGAGCGCGGTGAGCGGCTCGCCGCCCATGGCGTAGACATCCGACAGCGCATTCGCGGCGGCGACCCGGCCGAACGTGTATGGATCGTCGACGATCGGCGCGAAGAAATCCACGGTCTGGACGAGCGCGAGGTCATCGGACGATGCGAATGACCGCGGCGTCGTCGAACGTCTCGCGCCCGACGAGTAGCCGCGGATCCTCGCGGCAGGGCAGCGGAGCCAGCGCGCGCGACAGGTCGCCCGGACCCATCTTCGACGCTCATCCCGCGCACCGCGCGAACTCCGTGAGGCGCACGACGTCGGCGACCTGCGCTGCGCGCGCCGGCGACCGGTCGGTGCGAGCGGGCGGACCGCCGTTCCGGTGGCTAGCCACGGACGGCCGCGACGGCGTCGATCTCGACCAGCACGCCGCGCGGCAACGCGCCGACCTCGACGGTCGAGCGCGCCGGACGCGCCGTCGCCGAGCGCGCGAGCCGTACACGTCGTTGACGACCGGGAAGTCGCTCATGTGACGGAGGTACACCGTCGTCTTCACGACGTCCTCCCACGCCGCGCCGGCCGCCGCAGGATCGCGCCGAGATTCGTGAGCACGCGCTCCGTCTGCGCCGTGACGTCGCCGTCGACGACCTGCCCGGTGGCCGGGTCGAGCGCGATCTGGCCGGCGGTGAACAGGAATCCGTTGGCGATGACGCCCTGCGAGTAGGGGCCGATCGCCGCCGGAGCGGATGATGTACTGACGGTCTTGAGGGGTGTGCTCACGTTCTGCTCAGGTGGTTCTCGGTTAGGACAGCGGGTTAGAGATGCGGTTAGACATGCGGGTTACAGCCGCCGATCAGAACGGTAGTCTAGAACAGCCCGACGATCGAGCCGTCGGCCGGACCGCCATGCGCTCGGCGGCCGGCTCCTTCGGCAGTCCCGGCATCGTCATGATGTCGCCGGCCTGCGCGACGACGAAGCCCGCGCCGGCGGCCGGGAAGACCTCGTTGACCGTGATGCGGAATCCGGTCGGCCGGCCGAGGAGCGTCGGCGTCGTCGGTCAGCGAGTACTGCGTCTTCGCCATGCACACCGGTGTGTCGCCGAGGCCGATCGATTCCAGGTAGTCGATCGTCGCGCTCGGCCTTGGTCGAGAAGTCGACGCCGTCGCCGCCGTAGACCTTCTTCACGATGGTCTCGATCTTCTGGCGGATCGGGAGCGTGACGGCGATAGAGGGGCGCGTACGGCGGACTTTCCATGTTCGAGCAGTCTCGAGCACGTCACGCGCCAAGCGTCTTCGCCGCCGGCGCCGCCCTTCTCCCAGACATCGGTCAGCGCGACCTGCACGCCGGCGGCCTGTGCGCGAGTCCGCGACCATCTGCAGCTCGCGCTCGGTGTCGGTCATGAAGCGGTTGACGCGCGACGACGACCGGCACGCCGAACTGCCGCACGTTCTCGATGTGCTTCTCGAGATTCGGCAGCCCGCGTTCGAGCGCGGCGAGGTCCTCGTTCGTCGAGTTCCTGCTTGTTGGCGCCGCCATTGCAGCTTGAGCGCGCGGACGGTGGCGACGAGCACGCCGACCTCGGGCTTGAGCCCGCCGATGCGACACTTGATGTCGAAGAACTTCTCGGCGCCCAGGTCCGAGCCGAATCCCGCTTCGGTGACGACGATGTCCGCCAGAGCGAGCGCGGTCTTCGTGGCGACGATGCTGTTGCAGCCGTGGGCGATGTTGCCGAACGGCCCTGCGTGCACGAACGCCGGCCCGCCCTCGAGCGTCTGCACGAGGTTGGGGCGGATGCGCGTCCTTGAGCAGCAGCGCCATGGCGCCCGACGCCTTGAGATCGCGCGGCGCGCACCGGGCTTGCGATCCGCGCCCGCGGTGGCGCCGACGATGATGCGGCCAAGCCGCGCCTCGAGGTCGCTCATGCTCGCCGGCGAGCGCCACGATGGCCATGACCTCGCTGGCGGGGATGATCACCCAGCGCTCTTCGCGCACGACGCCGTTGGCGACGCCGCCCAGGCCGATGACGCAATCACGCAGTGCGCGATCGTTCATGTCGATCGTTCGCGGCCACGTGATGCGCCGGGGATCGATGCCGAGCGCGTTGCCCTGGTGCAGGTGATTGTCGAGCATCGCCGACAGCAGGGCATGCGCGCTCGAGATCGCGTGGAAGTCGCCGGTGAAGTGGAGGTTGATGTCCTCCATCGGGACGACCTGCGAGTAGCCGCCGCCGGCAGCGCCGCCTTTCATTCCGAACACGGGGCCGAGGCTCGGCTCGCGAATGCAGAGCGTCGCGTTGTTGCCCGAGACGGCGCAGTGCCTGGGTGAGTCCGACCGACGTGGTAGTCTTCCCTTCACCAGCGGCCGTCGGGTTGATCCCGGTCACGAGCACCAGCCGGCCGCGCGGCGGGCGGCTCGCGAGACTCGAGCGGCACCTTGGCCTTGTACTTCCCGTACAGGTCGATGTCGTCCGCCGCGAGCCCCAGGTCGGCCGCGACGTCGACGATGGGACGGGGCTTGGCCTGTTGGGCGATTTCAATATCCGGTGGTACGGTCGCCACGGGCCGGTTCCTTATGGTGAGGGGAGTCGGATCTTCCGCATCATACCTTGGCCACCGGGTCGCTCGCCAGCCCGAACAGCCGCTGGGCATTCGCGGCCGTGAGCTCCGCAATCCGCTCCGGCGTCATGCCGCGGACAGCCGCGATGCGGGCGATCGTATGCGGAAGAAACCGAGGCTCGTTCCGGCGGCCGCGGAGCGGAACCGGCGCCAGATACGGCGCGTCGGTCTCCGTCAGGATCCGGTCATCCGGAACGGCCCGCACGACGTCGTCCCCGGACCACTTGTTGAACGTCACGATACCGCTGAACGACACGTACCAGCCGGCGTCCAGGGCCGCCCTGGCAAGCCGCATCGTGCCGGTGAAGCAGTGCAGGACGCCCATGACACCACGGTTGCCTGCTGCCCGGACCGCCTCCAGCGTGTCGTCTTCCGCGTCGCGAGTATGCACCACGACCGGGCGCGCCAACTCGCGGCCGAGCGCGATCTGGTCCGCGAACGCGACCCGTTGCCGGTCGCGGGGCGCGTGGTCGTAGTGGTAGTCGAGGCCGCATTCGCCGATCGCCACCGCTCCAGCCGCGACGGCGTCGCGGATCCACAACGTGTCCTTCGCCGCGTCGTAGGCCGCTGCATCGTGGGGATGAACGCCGGCCGTGAAGTAGATCAGGCCGGGGTATGCCGCGCTGAGGATCCGTGCCCCGGCGGCAGCCTGTTCGGAGGCGCCGATACAGACGACGGCCGTGGCGCCCGCGTCCTGGGCGGCCCGTACGACAGCGTCCCGGTCGGAATCGAAGACGGCGTCGGCGAGGTGCGCGTGACTGTCGATGAACATGGCGGGAGCACGGCAGCCGCGCCTGCGGCCGCGCCGGCGGCGGCGCGACGCCCTAGAGCGTCAACCGCGGGCCGAGCGTGCGCTCAGGTTGTGCCAGAGTGTGTGCCGGAGCGTGCGTTCAGCTTCGGACGGTGGCGGCCTGCGTGGCGCTCCGGGGGGTGTCGGCCCCTTTCGGCGCCTTCGCATTGATGCTGCGCGCCGGCCGCGTCGCGAGGGTATTTGCGTTCGATCCAGAGCAGCACGGGGCCGGCGACGTACACGGAGCTGAATGTTCCGGTCACAATACCGAATGCCATCACCCACGCGAACGGCCGGATGACCTCTCCGGCCAGCAAGAGCAGCGCGAGCGTGGCCGCGAAGGCGGTCGCGTGCGTCATGACCGACCGCGGTAGCGTCTCGTTGATGGCTCGGTTCAGCGTGTCGTACAGGGACTCCTTGCGCTTCTTGTGAAGGTCCTCGCGGACGCGGTCGAAGATGATGATCGTATCGTTGAGCGAGTACCCGATGACGGTCAGGATGGCCGTCACGATGATCAGCGACACTTCGAGATCGAGCATCTTGATGAACGCGAGCGTGGTGAGGATGTCGTGCCCGGTGGCGATGACGGCCGCCACGCCGAACCGCCATTCGAACCGGAAGGCGAGGTAGATCAGCGTGGCCACGAATGACACGAGGATCGCAAAGACGGCGCCACGCCGCAGCTCACTCCCGACGAGCGGCCCGACCGCCTCGGTCCGCACGGTGCGGAACACGCCCTTCCCCAGCTTGTTCGTCAGCAGCGTATCGATGCGCGCCGCCACCTGCTCGGCGCTCGGCGCCTGCGCTTCAGCCGCCGCTCCGCGCGAGACCGACTGCGCGACATCCTGCGCCCGAATCGTGAAGTCGCGGTTCGTCCCGTACGACTGAATCTCCGCATCGTGGACTCCGCCCGCATCGAGCGCGGAGCGGATCGATCCGGCATCCGGCGGCTGCAGGAACTGCACCTGGATGAGCGTCCCGCCGGTGAAGTCGATGCTGTAGTGTACCGCGGTGCCCGTGCGAGCCCAACTGACACCGAGCAGCACCAGGCCGAGCGAAATGAACGCGGCTGTCGTCACGACCATGATGCGCCAGGGCCGGATGAAGTCGTAGGTCGTGTTGTGAAAAATGCGGAGCATGTCAGCGGGGGTCAGAGTCGGCAGCCAGGCGTCATGTCGCGCGCCTGGCGCCCGTGCACAATTGCTGGGTACGCGATGTCAGACGTCGTGCGTGAAAAGCTGCAGGTTCAGATGCTGATGGTTTGCGGAGAGCGTGCGCGCGTCAGCCACATCATGTAGAACGTGCGCACGACGAAGATCGACGTGACCATGGATGCGAGGATACCTGCGATCAGGGTGACCGCGAATCCCTTCACCGGGCCTGTGCCATATTGATAGAGGACGGCAGCGGTCAGGACCGTCGTCACGTTCGAGTCGATGATGGCGCTCATGGCATGCCGAAATCCTTCGTCGATCGACGTGCGCGGTGTCTTCCCACGGTCCAGCTCCTCTCGAATGCGCTCGAAGATCAGCACGTTCGCGTCGACCGCGATACCGATTGACAGGATGAACCCCGCAAGCCCCGGAAGCGTCAGCACGGCATCGAAGCTCGCCAGCGCGGCCATCGTGTACAACATGTAGAGCGCGAGCCCGCCAACCGCGAGAAGGCCCGAGAATCGGTAGTACACGAGCATGATCACGACGACGAGCAGGACCGCGATCACCCCCGCGCGCACGCCGGCCACAATCGAGTCCTGGCCCAGGCTCGGCCCGATCTGCCTGACTTCCGCGACTTTGAGCGGGACTGGCAGCGCACCTGCGCGCAGAACGAGCGCGAGATCCTGCGCGGCCTGCAGGTCCTTCCCGCCCATCGTGATCTGGCCATTCGTCCCGATCGCGCTTTCGATCACCGGCGGCCGGCCCATGACGACACTGTCCAGCACGATCGCCATGTAATCGTTGATATGGCGTCCGGTCTCCGCTTGGAACTTGCGGCCGCCCTCGCGGCTCAGCCGGAAGTCGACCTTCGTCCCCTCGATCGGATCGGTCTGCGGGTTGGCGTCGACGAGATATTCACCCGTAATGATCGGATGTGAATCGAGAACGTAAAACGTCTGGTACGCCCTTTGGCCGACCGACACCGTGTCGTTCGACCAGCGGATCACCTTGCCGGGTGGCAGGAGCCCCTGAACATCCGGGAGCGACAGATAGTGCGTGATCGTGGGCACATCGGCCTTGGCGACGTAGAACTCGCCGGGCATCTGCCCCTGCTGGATCAACTGGGAGAACGGCCCCACCGTCATGTTCGCCAGCGCACCCGAGTCACGCTTGGCGGAGTCGCCCTTCGTTGAGTCGCGTGTCGTGTCGGTGCCGGCTTTCCGCCCGGCGGAATCGTGCCGTCCGCGGCGTGGAGTCACCGGAGCCACGGAGTGCGACTTGGCGCTGTCTCCCGTGTGTTTTCCGGAGTCGGCGGGCGTGTTCGAGAACAATGACTGGACGCCGGCGTTCGCGGTCGGCTGGCCAGGCGTCGCACCAGCAGCCGTGACGCCCAAACCCTTGGTCTTCAGAATCGCGTCGATCTTCGGCAGCACCTTATCGAGCGCCTGCGACTTGTCCACGATCTGCATCTGCAGGAACGCGGCTTCCTTGACGATGTCGTAGGCACGTTGCTGGTCTTGCACGCCAGGCAGCTCGACCACCATCCGATCGGTGCCCACTCGCTGGACGACCGGCTCGGACACCCCGAACTGGTCGATCCGGGTCCGGACCACCTTGAGTGCCCGGTCGATCGCGTCGCTCTTGTTCGCCACCGCCCCCTTCGATTCGTCGACCTCGAGAGTCAGGTGCATCCCGCCTTCGAGGTCGAGGCCCCGCCGGATGGGGATCCGCCGAGCGGTGTCGTACTGGATGACGCCGCTGGTGGTCTCGATGCGGCTTACGACCGCCCGCGGCCAGATCGACCAGACCGAGGCGGCGATGAGTGCAGCGATGATGGCGAGGCGGTACCGAAGGTCAGTCATAACGGTGGCTGTGATCCCGGCTATGGGGCAGCTTGGAAGGTTACCCAGCGCTCGGGAGTGAGTCAACGCGACCAGCGAGTGCCTGGCGGGCCGCGGCGTCGTCACGTGCCAGTTGCGCGCGTAGCGCTTCTACCCCGTCGAACGCCCGGGTTTCACGCAGCCACGCGACGAATTCGATGCGGACGTACGCGCCGTACAGGTCGCCGCCGGTGTCGAACAGGTGGGCTTCGATCGTGACCCGCGGGTCGGCAAAGGTCGGCCGGGGACCCAGGTTGAGCATGCCGCCGCGCGGGCCGGCCGGCGTCTGCACGCGAACGGCGTACACGCCCTCCGGAGGCAACAGTTTCCTGGGCGGCGGTAGCGGGATGTTGATCGTGGGGTACCCCAGCGTCCGGCCGCGCCGGTCGCCGGCGCTCACGTGCCCGCTGACCGAGTACGGACGCCCGAGCTCCTGCTCGGCCGCGCGCAGGTCCCCGCCCGCGATCGCCCGGCGGATCGATGTCGATGACACCGGACGCCCATCATCCATGGTCGTGGGTGGCACGATCTCCACGCGAAATCCCCGGCGGGCACCCATCGCACGGATCGTCTCGACATCGCCGGAGCGCCCGCGCCCGAACCCATTGTCGTACCCGCTGATCATCTCCCGCATCCGGAAGCGCGCGCGGAGCACGTGATCGATGAACTGGTCCGGCCCGTACTGCGACAACGCCGTCGTGAACGGCAGCACCGCGACGTAGTCGATCCCGCTTTCCGCGAGGACCTCGAACTTCTCCAATCCCACCGACAGGAGCGGCCGCGCCGCGGCGGGGTTCACCACCTCCAGTGGATGCGGCTCGAACGTCACCACGAGGCTCTTCCAGCCGGTTGCGGTCGCGCGCTTGGCCAGCCGCGCGAGCACCTGCTGGTGCCCCCGGTGGACTCCGTCAAACGTGCCAACAGTGGCCACGGTCCCGGCAACGTCCGGCGGAAGGCCCGACTCCACCGACCCGAGTCCGGGCTCAGGCATCGTCGGCGACGACGCGAAGGTGCCGGATCGCCGGCGGGGTGCCCGCCCCCGCGATCTCGGGAAGCGTATGGCTGTCGCCAATGTCGAACGTCCCGACGCGTGTACGCCGTAGCGCCGTCAGGTGCGCTGCACTGCCGACGGCACGCCCCAGGTCGCGGGCCAGCGCCCGGATGTACGTCCCCGTTCCGCAGGTCACCGTGAATTCGGCGACGTCGTCGTGCACCGCGCGGATGTCCCAGCCGTAGACCATGACCCGGCTCGCCGGCAAGTCGGCCGGGTGGCCGCGCCGCGCGGCCTCATAGGCGCGTCCCCCATGCCCCGCGACGTGTTTGGCCGAATATGCCGGCGGGACCTGCTCGATCTCGCCAGTCAATGACGGAAGCGCGGCGCGGATCGCGTCGTCGGACGGAACGGGTCCGCTCCGGACCGGAGCGCCGGTCCCATCGTCCGTGTCCGTCTCGGAGCCGAATTGGACGGTGGCTTCGTAGACCTTGGGATCCGCCTGGATGAAGGTCGCCAGCCGCGTCGCCTTGCCGAACAGGAGCACCAGCAGACCGGTCGCGAAGGGGTCGAGTGTGCCGAGGTGGCCGATCGAGCGCTCGCCATACACCCGCCGGCACGCATCGACGACGTCGTGCGAGGTCACGCCGCTCGGCTTGTCGATCAGGAGCAGGCCCTCCGCCGCGCCTGCCACCGGCTACCGGCCCGGCGACTCCGCATCGCCGGCGTCACCGTCCGGCTCATCGGCCGGCGGACGCTTGAGTCCCTCGAGGAGCGTGTCGATGCGTGCCGCGTAGGCGATGCTTTCGTCGGCCTGAAAGCTGATCTCCGGCGCCAGGCGCAGCCGCAGCGCCCGTCCGAGATGTGACCGGAGGTGCCCGGCGAGGCTGGCCAGCCCCGCAAATGTCGATGCGCGCTCCGAATCGGTGCCGAGCACGCTGACGAAGACCTTCGCGTGACGGAGGTCGCGGGTGACCTGCGCGCCCGTGACCGTCACCAACCCCGAGATCCGGGGGTCCTTCACATCTTCGGCGAGGAACATCGCGACCGCCTCCCGAATGGCTTCCGCGACGCGATCCGGCCGGCGGCCGTCATGCGGCATGGGCGGCCGCGCCTCAGGCCGGCGCCGAAGCGAACGTTCGGGCGACCTGCTCCGTCCGGTAGCATTCAATGATGTCGTTGACCTTGACGTCATTGAAGTTCTCGATGCCGATACCACACTCGAAGCCCTGCCGCACTTCGCGAACGTCGTCCTTGAAGCGGCGCAGCGAACCGAGTTTGCCATCGTAGATCTGCGTCCCGTCACGAACCACGCGCACGCGCCCTTCGCGATTGATGACGCCATTGCGAACGAGGCACCCGGCGATCGTCCCGATCTTGGCGACTTTGAACAGCTCGCGGACGAGCGCGTCGCCATCCACGACCTCGCGCTGCTCGGGGCGCAGCAGGCCCTCGAGCGCCGAGCGGACATCGGCGACCGCCTCATAGATGATGCGATACAGCTTGATGTCGACGCCTTCCCGCTCGGCCGCCGCCCGGGCGTTGTTGTCCGGCCGGACGTGGAAGCCGACGATGATCGCGCCGGAGGCCTTGGCGAGGAGAATGTCACTTTCGGTCACGGCACCGACACCGCGATGAATGACCTCGACCTCGACCTCACTCGTCGACAACTGGGCGAGCGCATCGGCCAACGCTTCGGCCGGACCGCCCTGGTCAGCCTTGATCACGATGCGTAGCGTCCGGCGCTCGCCGGCCGCGGTCTGCGCCATGAAGTCTTCCAGCGTCACCCCGGCGCGCGATGTCCGGCGGTTCCGCGCTTCGCGGTCGAGGCGTTCGCGCTTCTGCGCCGTCTCGCGTGCGTCCATGGCGTCTTCCACCACGACGAGCATGTCACCGGCTGTCGGCACCCTCTCGATACCGAGCACCTGGACCGGAATCGCGGGACCGGCATCCTTGACCGGTTTCCCGCGCTCATCGAGGAGCGCACGCACGCGTCCGGCGTACATGCCGCAGATGAAGTCATCGCCGACATGCAGCGTGCCGTTTTGCACCAGGACCGTAGCGACGGGGCCCTTGCCCGGGTCGAGCTGCGCTTCGATCACCGTTCCGTTCGCCCGCCGGGCCGGGTTCGCCTTGAGATCGAGGATCTCGGCCTGGAGCAGGATCTGATCGAGCAGCTCCTGCACGCTCGTGCCTTTCTTGGCGGAGATGGGCGTGGCGAGCACGTTGCCGCCGAACTCCTCCAGCACGACGCCATGGGTCAGCAGATCCTGCTTGACCTTGGCCACATTGGCGGACGGCAAGTCGATCTTGTTGATCGCCACGACGAGCGGCACGCCGGCGTTCTTGGCGTGCGAGATCGCTTCGATCGTCTGCGGCATCACCTGATCGTCCGCCGCCACGACCAGGACGACGAGGTCCGTGACCTGTGCGCCGCGCGCGCGCATCGCGGTGAACGCCTCGTGGCCGGGCGTATCGAGGAACGTGATCTGCTTCCCGCCGGGGAGCGAGACGTGGTACGCGCCGATGTGCTGCGTGATGCCACCGGCCTCGCCCGCAACCACGTTGGCCTTGCGGATGTAGTCGAGGAGCGACGTCTTGCCGTGGTCGACGTGTCCCATGATCGTGACCACGGGCGGCCGATGAACGAGGGAGGCCGGATCGTCGGTCTCGACGTCCTCCTGGTTCTCCGCGGCGTATTCCTCTTCCCGCACGGCCTGGAAGCCGTATTCCCCCGCGATCAACTCGATCTCGTCGAACTCGAGACGCTGGTTGATCGTTTTCATGAGGCCGAGATTCTTGAGCGCGAACGCGACGATCTGCGTGGCCGGAATCTTGAGGATGTCGGCCAGCTCGCTGACGGTGATGAACTCGTTGACCCGAACGGTCTTTCGCTCACGCTCGGCGTCGGCTACACGCTGCGCTTCGACCTCTTCGCGCGTGGCGCCATCATCGAACGACCGGCGTCCCGGCCGCCGGCGCAGGGCCGGTCCGGAGCGCGCTCATCGTGCGCGTGATGTTGGCCGAGACGGCTTCCTGGTCTACGGCGCCTCGCTTGCCCTTCTTCCGGCGTGAGCCGCCCATGAGCGGCGGCCCGGCTGACGCGGGCCGCTTGCCCTCATCGCGGCGTGGCGGCGCGGTGCCGGCACCAGGCGCGGCGGACGCGACGGGACGCGGCGGCGAAAACGGCGAGCCGCTGGCTACGGGACGGGGGCGCGGAGCACCCGGAACGATCGGGCGCGGTCGCGGACGGTCGTCGAACGGCAAGCGCGAGGGCGGCGGCGGCGTGCGGCCCCCATCCGCTGGAGCCGGTGCTGGCGCACTGGCAGCAGGCGATGACGGAGCGGCTGGCGCGACTGCGGGCGGCGCACTGGCCACCGGCGGCGCGACAACGGCCGGTGCGGGCGTCGCAACCGTCGCGGCGGGCGCCGCGGCGACCGCCTCGGCAGCCACAGGCTGTTCGGCAATGACGTCGCCGGCCGCCGGGGGGGACGTGACATCGCGGAGTTCGGCTGGACGCCGGCGGATGCCGACGTGGCCGGCGCCGCGCTGGCTGCCGCAGGTGCCGCCTCCTCTTCGGAGACTGGCGGCTCGGCGGCGGCCGCTCGGGTACGGCGGCGGACTGGCGCGGCCTCGGCGGGCGCGCTCACGGCAGCGGGCGCGACGGCTTCCGCTGGAGCAGCCGCACCACGCCGGCGACGAGCGGGTGGCGCCGGCTTCTCGACCCGCGCGCGCTTTTCGCGTTCCCACCGCGCGCGCACGCGCGCCACCTGTTCGTCCGTCAGCGGACTGAAATGGGTGCGAACCGGCACGTCCATCGCGCGAAGGAGGACCATGACCTCATCGCTGGATATGCCGAACTCGCCTGCCATGTCGTGCACCCGAAGCTGACTCACACCCGCCTCCTCAAGAGCTCATCGAGAGCTCGCGTCCACCAACGCACGAATCCCCTTCGCCAACTGGCGGTCCACGATTCCGACCGCCGCCGTGGCGCCCCGTCCTACTGCCTCACCGAGCTCAGTCGCGCTCGGCGCTTTCACCCATCGCACACGCCGCGCATTCAACAGCGGCACCACCTTCTCGAGACTGTGGCGCGATGCATCGGGCGCCACAACCGCGAAGGCTAACCGGTTCCGCATTGCTGCGTCTCGCACTTGCTGCACGCCGACTACCGCCCCGCGGCTCCGGACCCCGAGCCCGACAAGCCGCAGGAGTTTGCGTCCGGCCGCGGGATCCATCGCTCGCTCATCCCGAGGCTGCACATCAGGTGTCTCCAATTATCCGGCTGCGCCGTCCGCCGGCGCATCGTGCGGTGCTCCGCCATCCGGATCTGCGGCCCCCGCCTCCGCGCCGGCGGCTGCACCCGCAGCCCCGTCGTCAGCGGCGCCGTCTTCCGTCAACTCATCGATGATCGCCATGATCCGGTCCGCCTCTTCAGGCGCGATCCCAGGCAGGCGAAGCAGATCTTCGCGCTCCAGGTCGATCACATCATTCAACGTCCGGTAGCCGGCTTCCTCGAGCACCGCCACGGTCGCGGTCTCGAGACCCGTGATCTCCGAGAGCTTCACATTGGCCGCGTCATCCGGCGTCTCTTCCGGGAGGGGCGCGAACAACGGCGCCTCACCGGCCCGCTCCAGCCACTCGCGGCTCGAGTACAGGTCGATCTTCCACTCCGTGAGCTCCGACGCGAGCCTCACGTTCTGGCCATTGCGCCCGATCGCCAGCGAGAGCTGGTCCTCGTCGACGACGGCCTGAATCGTCTTCGTCGCCGGATCGCTGAACACGCGAGCGACGCGAGCCGGTGCCAGGGCGAGCTTGGCGAACCGTTCCGGGTCGGGCGACCACGGTACGATGTCGATCCGCTCCCCCCCAACTCGTTGACGACGGCCTGCACGCGTGAGCCCTTCAGCCCGACGCACGCGCCGACCGGATCGATCGAGTCGTCGCGCGAGAACACGGCGATCTTGGTCCGGCTGCCGACCTCGCGTGCCGCAGCCCGGATCTCCACGATCCCCTGCTGCATCTCGGGCACCTCGAGGCGGAACAGCGCCTTCACGAACATCGGGTCGCCGCGACTCAGAATCAGACGCGGGCCCTTGGGCGTCTCCTCGACGCGCTTGAGAACGGCGCGGATCGGCTCGCCCTGATGGAAATGCTCGCGGTGGTTCTGCTCCCGGTACGGGATGATCGCTTCGGCTTCGCGGAACTTGTTGAGCATCACGACGAGCTTGCCGCGCTCGATCTGCTGGACCTCGCCGGAGAGCAGCTCACCGACCCGGCCACTGAACTCGTCGCGGATCTTGGTGCGCTCGCCCTCGCGGACCCGCTGGATGATCCGCTGCTTCGCGGCCTGGACGGCCGTGCGCCCAAACTCCGCGAAGTCGACCGGAATCTCCATCGTGTCGCCGACCTGAAACTCGGGGTCCTCGTAGCGGGCCTCTTCGACGGTCACTTCGCGGCTCGCATCCTCGACCTGCTCGACTACGGTCTTGAGCACCCGGATGTCGATCGCGCCGCGGTCGTCATCGATCGTGACTTCCGCCTGTACGTTCGGACCGTGCTTCTTGGCCAACGCGGCCTTGATCCCGTCTTCGAGCAACCCGTGCAGCTCGCCACGTCCAAGCTGTTTCGAGTTCGATAGCTCACGGATCGCCGCCAGTATTTCAGCCGACCCAACCATCCCGACTCCCGTCGCCTGTGTGATCATTGACCGCCGGCCTCTGCGGCATTCCCGCTCCGCTCGCCGTCCCCGGCGGTGCGCCCGGCGTCCCCCGTTTCGCGTCGCCAGGAGAGGATACCTGAAGCTCATATCGTCCCCCGCCAAGGAACGCGGTGGTGGCTGCGTCCGCATCGAAACGGGCTTCGATCGCCCGCGACGCACGTGCACAGTCACTCACGCTCACCTGTTCCCCGTCGCGACGATCGATGCGAATCTCCACCAGCGGTCGGGACCGAGTCCCGCCCCGGCGAAGCAGCACGAGGTCGTAACCAAGCGCGTCAAGTTCATGTTTTACAACACTTTCCAGTTCGAGGCTCATGTTGTCCCGAGCCGGCCAGTCGCCCGCGTAGAGAATAAAAAAATGTGGGGAACCTCCCCCACATTCAGCCGAGGGCGCCGAACTCCCCCGGTGCACACAACCTAACCGGCCGCCGCCTAAGGTCAAGGCAACGCGACCCATCCCGCCGGAGCGGGAACCGCATTCGCGAATGGTTTGTGATGCCGCCGCTAGCCCGTCGTGCCGCTCAGGGAGTCGCGACCAGCGCCGCCACTTGCCGTCCGCTGTCGCCGCATCGATGCGAGAAGAACATCGCGTTGTCGCAACGCGTGCACCACGGGCTGATCGTTACCGACCGCACCCCGCACTCACGGGCCTGCCCGGCGAGGACGGCGCGAAGATCCACCGAGGCCGGTGCGCTGGCCCGCCGGCCGGTGAGTTGCTCGTAGACATCGGGGCCCACCTCATAGCAGGCGCCACAGATGCCCGGACCGAGATGGATCCGCGTTTCTTTGGCCGAAGCCCCTCGCTCGGCCATCGCCGCGAGTGCGGCGGGGAGGATCTGCCCCGCCGTTCCCCGCCAGCCGGCATGCAGCATCCCGACGATCCCCGACGGATGGGCCACGAATACCGGCACGCAGTCCGCGACGCTGATCCCGAGTCCGGTTCCGCGCTGGACCGAGCAGTGGCCGTCGGCGGCATCCACGCGAAGCCACCCTTCCCACCCTGGCTCGTGCCAGATCACTCGCGCGCCGTGGACCTGCAGGGACGTGGCGAATCGCGATCCCGGCCCTTCTGCGCCGAGCCACGAGCGCAACGCCTGCCACCGGGTCATGACGTCGCCGGTGGGGTCATCGCCAGTCAGGCTGAATGTCCCCGCGGCCCGCGTCGTAATCACGGCACGGACACCGAAGTCCGCGAAGTCATCGATCGTGGCGTACTGGACGCCGTCGCCCATGCCGGACGGGGTGCCCTGCGCCGTGGCACGGCCTGCTCCGCTGAGTCACGCTGTGGCTCACGCTGTGGGTGACGCTTTGCCGTCCGTGATGCGCTCGATGCGCGCGCCCAGCGCGTTCAGCCGGTCGTCGATGCGTTCGTAGCCCCGGTCGATCTGGCCCACGTTATTGATGCGGCTCGTGCCGCGCGCGCAGAGCGCCGCAAGGAGAATCGCCATCCCCGCCCGGATGTCGGGCGATTCCACGGTGGCGCCTCGCAGCTCTGACGGGCCGGCCACGAGCGCGCGGTGCGGATCGCACAGCACGATGCGCGCGCCCATGCTCACCAGCTTGTCCACGAAGAACATCCGCGATTCGAACATCTTCTCGTGCATCAGGATGAGCCCGCGGCACTGGGTGGCGGTCACGATCGCGATGGACATGAGATCCGCCGGGAATGCGGGCCAGGGCTGATCCTCGAGCTTGGGGACATGTCCCCCAAGGTCAGGCTGGATCTCGCGCGTCTGGCTGGCACTCACGATCAGATCGGCGCCGTCGGTCTCACAGACGACTCCCAGCCGCTCGAATCCCATGCGCACCGCGCGGAGGTGCTCGACGCCCGCGTTCGCAATGCGGAGCGCGGAGCCGGTCACGGCGGCGAGGCCGATGAACGAACCGACCTCGATGTGGTCCGGCCCGATCCGATGGCGTGCGGAGCCCAGGGTGCGCCCGCCGTGGATGGTCATCGTGTTGGTGCCGATCCCCTCGATCTGGGCGCCAAGGGCCACCAGGAACTGCGCGAGATCCTGGACGTGCGGCTCGCTGGCTGCGTTGCGGAGTACCGTCGTGCCGCTGGCCGCTGCCGCGACCATGAGCGCGTTCTCCGTCGCGGTGACGCTCGGCTCATCGAGGAAGACATCGGCACCTTTGAGTTTGTGCGCGCTCAGGTGGTATCCGTCGTCGCCCGCGAGTGTCGCCCCGAGCTGCTCGAACGCGAGAAAATGTGTGTCCACTCGCCGGCGTCCGATGACGTCACCGCCCGGCGGCGGCAGGCGGATCTCGCCGCACCGCGCGAGCAGCGGTCCAGCGAGCAGGATCGATGCGCGGATCTTGGCGCACAGCGCGGGGTCGAGGGACGCCGCGCGGACCTCCTTGGCTTGGATCTCGAGGGTGTTGCGGTCCGTCCACCGGATCTCGGTGCCCACCGACCGCACGAGATCGACGAGCGTCTCCGTGTCCGCGATCCGCGGGACGTTGTCGAGCGTGACACGCTGGTCCGTCAACAGTGCGGCTGCGATGATCGGCAGCGCCGCATTCTTGTTGCCGGACGGATGGATGGTACCGGAGAGCTGGCGGCCACCTTCGACGACGAATTGCACGGCGGGCATGGCGGACGGCGAAGAGAGGAGATGATCGTGACGTGAGAAACCAACAGAGCAGCGGCCGAGGGTAGCGGCTGGGTCAAGACGAGCCGCGAGCCCCGCCAGCAAACCGTGTAGACTAACCCGGGCGGCCCGGCCAGGGATGGCGAGCACTGGTGGCCCTGGTCGTGCATAGGTATAAAATAGGGGTGACCGTGGCGGCATGGTTCCGGGACTTGATCGAGATCGCGCACGGCGTGTTGATCCTCGCCGGGTGCGTCGTCGTCGTGTGTGCCATACCAGTCGCCATTGCCGCGCGCCGGGCGTGGTCCGACACCCAGGCCGCCCTGGGTCGCGCAGAACGGGATCTCCTGCCGCTCCTGCGTGAATTGACCGGGCTGGCACGGGACCTGACCTCGGTGGCCAAGACGGTGCGTGGCGACGTGGAACTCGTGCACGGGACCGTCGCCGACGTCAACACCCGCGTGCAGAACGTCGTACGGACCGCGGAACGCCGGGTAGGCGAACTCGACGCATTGTTGGGGGTTGCCCAGGAGGAGGCTGAAGGCGTCCTGTTGATGGCCACGGCCGCGGCACGAGGGGTGCGTGCTGGAGCAGAAGCACTCGGGAACATCGTAGGCGTCCATACGAGCTACCGCGACGACGCCTCTTCGGAGGGGGCGGACGCCGGTCCGATGGCTCGGACGCCGTCCGGCAATGGACCGCGGGCCCATGGGCCACGGGCCACGGGGCCGCGGGCCGCCCGCCGGGGTCGTGACGATACGGTGACTCATGATTCTGGAGATCTCGGCGATGCCGACGAACACTGGGGGGAAGGCGGACATGAGCGAGAAGCACCGCGGGTCGGGCCGCGCCGGCGCGGCCGGTGAGGGACGCGCACGCGTACGCGCCGGCGGAAGCGGCGGCGGAACGCGCGACGCGCAAATGGACCTCGTGACGGCAGCGCTCATTGGCGTGGCGGTGGGCGTCAGCGCGACGCTGCTCCTCCGACGGGGCCCGCGCGGCGTCCGGCCGATCGGTCCCGTGATGCGCGCGGCCGCGCGTGCCAGCCAACGCGGCGCGCGGTGGGTTCGGGACCGCGGTGAGGATGCGTGGGATCGCGTGCCGCACGACGAGATCGCCGATCAGGTGCAGGACTACGCGCGTTCCGCGCGCAAAGCGATCGACCGCGCCGTGCATGACGAGCTGCGGACGCTCCGGCGCGCCCTGCGCGCGCAAGCGCGGCGCGTGGCCCGCTGAAGTGTGAGCCGCTGACACAGCGCGCTCCGCCGCGCACGCCGGCGGTCGCGGCATGGGTCGCGATCGCCGGCGTCGCCATCCTGGCCATTGCGCTCACCCCATCGCCCGCGTTCGCATGGACGCCCGGCACGCACGTCTTCCTCGGTGAGGCGGTGATGCGGTCGCTGGACGCGCTACCGGTCGGTGTCGCGGAATTGCTTCGCGCGTTCCCTTACGAGTTCCTGTACGGATCGATCGCCGCCGACACGAGCATGGCCAAGAAGTACGCACCGGTGGGACGGCACTGCCACTCGTGGCACGTCGGGATGGAGATCTTCGACCAGGCTCCGGACACGCCCCTCCGCGCATTCGCGTTTGGCTACCTCGCCCATCTTGCGGCCGACGCGGTGGCACACAACTACTTCGTGCCGCGCCAACTCGCGATCACGTCAAGCACGACGGCGCTCGGACACAGCTATTGGGAGAGCCGGTTCGAGACGCACCTGGGGGAGCGGTACAGCCGGCGCGCACGCGACCTCCTCCTCGGGGACCACGCGAGTGCCGACGCACACCTCGACCGCATCCTGAGCCCCACGATCTTCAGCACCCAGACCAACCGCCGGCTTTTTCGCGGGATGGTGTACGTCGCGGACAGTGAGTCGTGGCTCCGCATCTTCCATCTGGTCGCCGAAAACAGCCGGTGGGATCTCCCGGACGATGAGGTGGCCGCGTACGTCGCGCGGTCCTACGACTACATCATCGACCTGCTGAAGCGGCTTGACGGGTCCGAGCCGTTCGCGCTCGATCCATCGGGACTGGAACCGCTCGGCCGCGCCAAACGCGTGCGGCGGGCGGCGCGCCGCAGGGGACGGCATGGCGATATCGAACGCGACGCCGCGCGCCACTTCGGCATGCCCGCGACGTCGCTGGCCTACGCGGCGGCGCTCGCGACGCCCCTCTATCCTCCCGTGCGCGCCGCCAGGAGCTGATTCACCCGCTTCGGGTCCGCTCGTCCCTGGGACTTCTTCATGATGCGCCCGACGAGCGGCCCCTGCAGCTTCCGCTCGCCCGCGAGATATCTGGACGCTTCCTCGGGATTCTCGGCCATCACGTCGTCGATCCACCGGTTCAAGGCGGCATCGTCGCCGACCTGTGTCACGCCCAGGCGCTCCGCGACGGCGGCGGCCGGCTCACCACTTCTCGTCATCTCGGCAAAGACGGTCTTCGCGGCGGCGTGGCTGATCGTGCCATCGCGCACGAGGCCGAGCAGGCCAGCCAGCGCCGCCGCCGGGATTCCGAAATCGGCGATCTCGAGGTGCGCGGCGTTCAGCGCCGCGAGAACCTCACCGAGCACCCAGTTCGCCGCCGCCTTGGCGTCGCCGTGCGCGGCGGTAACCGCCTCGAAGTAGTCGGCGACTCGGGGTTTCTCGATCAGCGCGGCGATGTCGCCCGGCCCAAGCCCATACTGCGACGCGTACCGTGCCGCCCGCGCCGCGGGTAACTCGGCCAGGCTCCCCCGCACCGACTCGACCCACGCCGTCGTCACGACCAGCGGCTGCAAATCCGGCTCCGGGAAATACCGGTAGTCGTGGCTTCCCTCTTTCGACCGCGCCGGGCGTACGACACCACGTGCGGCATCCCACAGCATCGTCTGCTGCTCGATACGCCCGCCTGCCGCGAGCACGCCCGTCTGCCGCGCGTATTCGGCCGCCAGCGCGCGCTCGACGTTGGAGAAGGAGTTGAGGTTCTTCACCTCGGTCTTGGTCCCGAGGGTCTCGGTGCCGCGAGGCCGCGCGCTGACGTTGGCGTCGACGCGTAGGCTGCCTTCCTCCATGTTCACGTCGCTGACACCCGTGTATTCCATCACGCGTTTCAACGCGCGCAGGTATTGCCCCGCCGCGGCCGCCGAACGGATATCGGGCTCGCTGACGATCTCGATGAGCGGAACCCCGGCGCGATTCAGGTCGATGGCAGTCGCCGCCGGATAGCGGTCATGGATGGACTTGCCGGCGTCTTCCTCGAGATGCACCCGCGTGATCCGCACGGCATGTTCGTCCGTCGCGAGCGACCCGCCCGTTGCCAGCGGCCGGTCGAACTGCGAGATCTGGTATCCCTTGGGCAGGTCCGGATAGAAATAGTGCTTCCGCGCAAAGACGGACACCGGGTGCACGGTGCATCCAAGAGCGAGTGCTGCGCGTGTCGCGAGTTCGACCGCGTGGGCGTTGAGGACGGGCAGCGCACCGGGAAGCGCCAGGCACACGGGACACACGTTGGTGTTGGGCGGCGCGCCGTACTCTGCCGAGCACGAGCAGAACGCCTTGGTGACGGTCTTGAGTTGGACGTGGACTTCCAGTCCGACGACCATCTCGTAGGCCCCTGTCCCAGCGGCAACACCCGTCGTCGCGGCCGTCACGCCACCGCCCCGAGCGCGGCTTCGAGCGCGGCCGCCGCCGCGAACATCGGCGCCTCCCCGAAGTGGGGCGCAATGATCTGGCCACCAACCGGCAGCCCCGCCGCGGTCCCGATGGGCACGGAGATGGCGGGCACGCCTGACAGATTCGCGGTCGCTGTGAAGATGTCGTTGAGGTACATCTCGTAGGGATCGGAAATCGCCCCGAGTTTGAATGCCGGCGTGGGTGCGGTCGGCGTGAACAGCAGATCGGCACCGTCCGCGAACACCCGCCGGAAATCAGCAGTGATCAACGTCCGGACATCTTGCGCGCGCTTGTAGTACGCGTCGTAGTAGCCGGCGGACAGAACGTAGGTCCCGAGCAGAATCCGCCGCGTCACCTCCGCACCGAAGCCCTGTGACCGCGTGGCGTCGTACATCGCCGTGACCGCCTCCGCCTGCACCCGGGCACCGTAGCGAACGCCATCGAACCGCGCGAGGTTGGAGGACGCCTCGGCGGGCGCGACAATGTAGTAGACCGGAATAGCGTACCCGGTGTGCGGCAGCGAAACATCCCGGATCGTCGCACCCAGCTCGGCCAGCGCGTTGAGCGCGATCTCGCAGCGCTCGCGCACGCCCGCGTCCAGCCCATCGGGGAAATACTCGCGCGGCCGGCCCACGACGACACCGGCAAGCGGTGTGGCGCCCGTCACGCCGCGGCGCACCGCGGCACGGTAGTCGGGCACGGCGTGATCAGCCGATGTCGCATCGCGTGGATCACGTCCGGCGATCACGCCAAGCGCCAGTGCGGCATCGTCAACGGACTGGGATAGAACGCCGACCTGGTCGAGCGACGAGGCGAAGGCGACCAGCCCGTAGCGGCTCACGCGGCCATATGTCGGCTTCACACCGACGACGCCGCAAAAGCTCGCCGGCTGGCGCACGGAACCGCCCGTCTCGGAGCCGAGCGCGATGCGAACGATGCCGGCTGCCACCGCGGCGGCGGAGCCGCCCGACGAGCCCCCGGGCACGCGCAACGGATCTCGCGGGTTGCGTGTCGGACCATATGCACTGTGCTCGGTCGACGAGCCCATCGCGAACTCGTCCATGTTGGTCTTGCCGAGGACCACAGCGCCGGCGGCGCGAAGACGCTCGACGACCGTCGCTTCGAACGGGCTCACATATCCTGCGAGGATGCGCGACCCGCACGTGGTCGGCGTATCGAGCGGTAGCGATGTTGTCCTTGATGGCGACGGGCACGCCGTCGAGCGGTCGTCGGCCACCCGATCGGGATGCCGCCGCGGATTCGGTCTCCGCCTCCGCGTGCGGATTCATCGCAACGAAAATGTTGAGTCCCTCGCGTCCCGCGCCGACCGCGGCCGCACGATCCAGTGCCGCCCGTACGAGGCTCGCGCTCACGCCGAGTCCTCCTCGTCGGGCCGGTCATCACCGGCGGGCGCGCCATGCCCGCCGCCACCATGCGTCGCCAGGCGCGGCACGATCAGGAACCCATCGCGCACCATCGGGGCGAACGCCGGCAACGGACGCAGCAGGGGGATCGGCGGCCCGCTGTCGGGCCGCAGGTGCACGTCACCATCGCGTGCAATATCCGCGACATCCGAGCTGTCCACGCGGGTCAGGACGGCCATGTGATCCAGGATGCTGGACAGCTCGGCGGCGAGTGCGGGCAGCCGGCGCTCATCGATCCCGACGCGGGCGAGCGCCGCGATGTGCCGCACGTCGTCGTGCGAAACACTCATGAGATTACTCGAGTGCGGGTTGCAGGCCGGCCTGCGCAATCACGAGCGTCTTCTGGCCGATGGTGGCGTCTTCGAAATCCACCTTGACCTTGGCGGCTGCCCCGGACCCGGACACTTCGGCGATCGTTCCCGACCCGAACGTCCGGTGCCGGACCCGCTCGCCGGGTTGGTACGCCGGCACGTCCTGCGACGCCGAGGCGGCATCGGGCTCGTTCTCCCAGCGACGGCCGAGAGTGACGGGGACACCGGGCCGTCGCGCGCTCGCGCGCGTGCCGCCGAACGCGGTCTGCCATACCGTATCACCACCGAACGCAATGCGGCCTGACGATCGGACGCGGATCGTCTCCCGCCGTTCGACCATTCCACTGGGAATATCGGCGAGAAACTTCGACTCCTTGCCTGGAAGCAACTCGCCGTTGCGGCGTCGCTGCTCGGCATAAGACAGAAACAGCCGGCGCTCCGCACGGGTGATCCCGACGTAGAACAGCCGCCGCTCCTCTTCGAGCATGGCCGGATCATCGTAGGCCCGCGCCAGCGGAAACAGGCCGTCCTCGAGACCGGCGATGAACACGATCGGGAACTCGAGCCCCTTGGCGTTGTGCAGGGACATCATCATGATCGCATCCGCGGCCGGGTCGAGCTGGTCGATGCCGGCCACGAGGGACGTCCGCTGCAGGAAATGCTGGAGCGGCGTGAGCCCGACTTCTCCGCCGTCGTCGGCGACCGTCTCCGCGGCACTGGCGATCAACTCGCGGATGTTGTCCAGCCGCTCGGCCGAGTCTGGGCCCTCGGCGCGCAGGTAGTCGCCGTATCGGATCTCGGCGACGAGTGCGCGCAGCAGCTCGTCGACACTCGCCTCCGTGGCCTGAACCCGCAGGCGCTCGATCAGATGCGCGAAATCGGCGAGGGCGGCGCGCCCCGCTGGACGCAGCTCGTCCAGCATCGAGGGCTGTCCGGCAGCCACGAGCAGCGACACGCCGTGTGCCGCCGCCGCTGTCGTGAGGAGCGCCATGGCGGCGTCGCCCATCCCCCGGCGCGGGACGGCGATCGCCCGCCGGAACGCCTCGTTATCGGCAGGGTTCGCGATGAGCTTCAGATAACTCATCAGATCGCGAATCTCGCGGCGATCGTAGAATCGGGTCGCCCCGACAAGCCGGTACGGAAGCGCCTGCCGCCGGAGCGCCTCTTCGAAGGCCCGGCTCTGCGCATTGGTCCGGTAGAGGATCGCGATGTCCCTGAGCGCGACGTCACCCTCGGCTCGCCGCCGGGCCACGATCTCTTCGACGACCCACGCGGCCTCGTCGCGCTCATCGAGTGCCCGCACCGCGACCGCGCGCTCTCCCATCTCCTTGGTCGACCGCAGCGTCTTGCCCATCCGCTGCGTGTTGGCCGAGATGACCGCGTTGGCCAGCTCGAGGATGCGGCCCGTGGACCGATAGTTCTCCTCGAGACGAACGACCGCCGCCTGCGGAAAATCGCGCTCGAAGTCGAGGATGTTGCGGATGTCGGCTCCGCGCCACTGATAGACCACCTGATCGTCGTCGCCGACGACGGTCACGTTGCCGTGGGCGCCGAGCAGCCTGACGAGCTGGTACTGGGCGCGGTTCGTGTCCTGGTACTCATCGACGAGGATGTAGCGGAAACGCGCCTGGTATGCGGTGCGGCGGGCGGTATGTTCGGCCAGGAACTGGACCGGCAGTGTCAGCAGCCCATCGAACGTCACCGCATTGTGCGCGCGCAGCGCACCTTCGAAGTCTGCATACACGAGCGCCGCCGCCCGGCTGAGCGGATCCTGTGCCAGCCGCGCGTATTCTGCCGGCGGCACGAGGGCGTTCATTGCATCCGAGATCGCTCCGTGGATCGCCTTGGGAGTCCAGTCCCGCGGCGTGATCCCCTTCGCTTCCATCACTCGCTTGACGATGCCGAGCGTGTCCTCCTCATCGTAGATCGTGAAGTTGGGCGATCGCCCCGACGAGGGCGGCGTTCGCGCGGAGCAGCCGCGCGCCGGTCGCGTGGAACGTACCCATCCACATGCCGGCGGGTTGCGCCGCCGAGCAGGTGCGCGAGCCGCTCGCGCATCTCGCCCGCCGCCTTGTTGGTAAACGTCACGGCGAGGATGTGCGCCGGGTCGATGCCGCGCTCCTGGATCAGTCCGCACGATGCGGAGTGTCAGGACCCGCGTCTTGCCGGAGCCGGCACCCGCCAGCACCAGCAGCGGACCATCCCCATGCTCCACCGCGCTGCGCTGCGCCGGATTGAGGGCTCCGAGGAGCACGGACGCGCGATCGGGCGCGACGGCAGCCGGCATCAAGGCAAGATAATGTCGAACGTCGCTCCGCGATCCGCCGGTACGAGCAAGAGCCGGCCACCATGATTGTCCTCGACGATACGGCGCGCGAGCGAGAGCCCGATTCCCCACCCTCTCGCCTTGGTCGAGAATCCAGGACGGAACACATCCTTGCGCAGCTCGCGCGCGACGCCCGGACCGTCGTCCGCCACGCGAAGACGGACGCCGCCCTCGGGCACCGGCTCGGCCGAGAGCGTCACATGGCCGCCGCGTCCCGCAAGCGCGTCGATCGCATTCTTGGTCAAGGCTTCCACGGCCCATTCGAGCAGCACCGCATCACCTTCCACCTGGAGGTCGCCCTCCGCCCGCTGGGTGGTGATGGTGACCGTGTGGGCGAGCGACGGGACGCGAGCGCGGAAATACGCGGCGACCCGCTCGACCAGCTCGCCCGCCTCGACCGGCTGTGCGCGCGACGGGCGGCCGATGCGCTCGAACCGGTGTGCGACCCGGTCCAGGCGATCGAGGTCGCTCTGCATGTGATCGAGGACCGCCGCCGCCGGGCCGCCCGGCGCGCGCTCGCGGAGCAACTCCAGCCATCCGCTGAGACTGGAGAGCGGCGTTCCGAGCTGGTGTGCCGATTCCCGCGCCATGCCGGCCCAGACCTTCTCGCGATCGACGTGCGCGCGCGTGCGCAGCGTGAAGACGCCGAACGCGATGAGAAACGCGAGGAGAATGCCTTGCAGAACCGGGATGACCCGCAAGCCGCGCACGAGCGGTGTGTTTCCGAAATGCACGATCCCGACGGCGGGCTCGATCACCGGCGGATTCTGCGCGTCCAGCTCGCGGACATAGTCGCGCATGTCGGGACTATCCAGGCGCGCGGCGAACGGCAGGTTGGCCGTGTCGCGCGGCACGCCGTGGGGATCGGTGACGATCACCGGCACGCCGATCTCACGGATGTGCTGCGCGAGATCGAGGAGCGCCGCGGTGCTCGCGCCCTCCGATGGGTCGCTGAGCGCGCGAAAGACCCGCGCGGACATCAGGCCGGATCGTGACGCCTCACGCCGCAGCTCGGCGATGACCCGCTGGGTGTAGATCGCGTACCAGCCCAGGAGGACCGTGAAGCCGACGACCAGGAGGATGGCCGGTGCCCGGCGCGGCATGGCTGGCGCTAGCCGAGGCGGTCGGCGCCCATGGCCGGCCGCAAGGCATCCGGCACGCGCACGCCGCCACCCGGTTCCTGATAGTGCTCGATCAGCGCCGCGATCAACCGCGGGAAGGCGATCGCCGATCCGTTCAGGGTGTGCACGAATGCCGGCTTGGCCGCGCCGCCCGGCCGGAAGCGGATGTTCGCGCGCCGCGCCTGAAAATCGGTGCACGTGCTGCACGACGAGACCTCGAGCCACCGGCCGACACCGGGCGCCCACACCTCGAGGTCGTACGTCTTGGCGGCCGCGAAGCCCGTGTCGCCCGCTGCGAGCAGCACGACACGGTATGGCAGTCCCAGACGCTGGAGGACCGCCTCGGCGTGCCCGGTCATCAACTCGAGCTGCGCCGGCGAGTCGTCCGGCGCGGCGTAGCGGACCAATTCGACCTTGTCGAACTGGTGCAGCCGCAGCAGGCCGCGTGTATCCTTGCCATGCGGCGCCCGCCTCGCGGCGGAAGCACGGCGAATACGTGACAAAGCCGCGCGGCAATGCTGCCGCCTCCATGATCTCGTCACGATACAGATTCGTGACCGGTACTTCGGCTGTCGGGACGAGGAAGAGATCGTCGCCGGCGATGCCGTACTGCTCTTCCTCGAACTTGGGAAACTGAGCCGTACCGGTCATCGACGCGCGGTTCACGACAAATGGGATCCAGACCTCCTCGTATCCATGCTCGCGCGTGTGGAGGTCGATCATGAGTGTCATGAGCGAACGGACGAGCCGGGCGCCAAGTCCGCGAAAGGCCACGAAGCCCGATCCCGCGACCTTCGCGCCGCGCGCGAGGTCGAGAATGCCCAGCCCATCTGGGCCGGCGATGTCCCAGTGCGGGCGACAACCATCAACTGGTCGCGGGGTGCCCCAACTGCGAATGACGACATTGGCTGTCTTCGCCACCGGCCGGGACATCGGGGAGCGTGATGTTGGGAAATTCGAGACCCAGCGCGGTGAAGGCCGCCTCGGTCGTCGGCGCGCTCCTCCTCGAGCCGGTCCAGTTCCGCGCCAAGGACACGTCCGCGCTCGATCAGGCTGGTCGGCGTCCAACTGCGCCTGCTTGAGCCGTCGCACGTCCTGCGTGAGTGCGTTGGCTTCGGCCCGCTTCTCCTCGGCCGCGTGAATGCACGCGCGCCGCTGGCGCTCGAGCGCCTCGGCGCGGTCCACCGCTGCCCCTATCGAGTCGAGCGTGCCCCGGCGGCGAAGCGCGTCTCGCAACTCGTCGGGCCGCTCTCGCAATAGACGAAGGTCGTGCACTGGAAAAGGCGCCGTGCGGCGCTAAAAGGCGGGAAGGCCGGCCCGGAAATCCCGATACCCGCAATTCGGATCGACCGTCGCCCGGAAGTGAACCGTACGATCCAGCGTGTTGACGCTGTCGACGACCAATTTTCCATACAGCGACGGATTGACGTTGGCCTGGCAGGCCACGGGATTCGTCACGACATACAACGCCTGCCCGGGCGCAAGAACGTACGCCGAGTCGAAGACGTAGCCGGTTCGGAGTGCGTACGTCGCGGAATCGTACGGAATGTCGATCCGTTGGAGCCCGACGTGCCGGGTCGTGATGAATCCGTTGGAGATGAGGGCCACCGGGTATACGACGGCTCGTTTCGTGGCGGAGTCCACATCGAACGCCACATCGAACGACAGGTTGGCGTCGATGGTGAACATGCTCTGCGAGAACAGGTCGAATCCCGATGGCTCCGAAGCCGGCGACCCGTTCATGGCGAAGGCGACCAGCGTGTCCACCGCGATGTTGACGACCGGCTTGGGATTCGAATAGCCGCATCCCGCACTGGCGATCGCCAAAGCAATCGCCGCCACAAGGCCGGCGGCCCTGCGGCGATCGTGGACGGAGTGGTCGAGCGGCTGGCATCAACATGGAGGAGATGCGCGTACGTTACCCGTGTGCACAGCGCCGTGCAAGCCGTTCTCACGGCTTGACTTCGCTATCAGCGCGCCCTAGCTTCGCAGCCACTTTCCCGGGAGTGCCATGCCGACCATCCGCGACCTCGTGGCAGCCATTCGCCAGCGCGACGGCGTCGACGCCGCCGTGATCCTCGGCCGCGATGGGCTGCTGATCGACAGCCAGAACGTTGCCAACCTCGCGCCCGAAGACGTCGCGGCCCATGTGCCCGCGATCATCAGCGCGGCCGACGAGTTTGGTGCGGCGGCCCAGCGCGGGACGCTGACGACCGCGGTGCTGGAGCACCCGCACGGTCTGGCGATCGTCTCCGTATTGTCCGACGACGCCGTGCTGCTCGTGCTGGTACAGGCAACCGCCAACATCGGCCAGCTCCTCTTCGAGCTGCGTCGCAATCGCGAGCACATCGCCTCGCTAGTGTAACGGACGCCCGCGCCGCCCCGCGATGGAAGCGATCCACGCCCTGGTCGCGGACGACGAGCCGCACATCGGGCGCATCATCAAGATGAAGCTGGAACAGGGCCCGTTCCGCGTCACGCTGGCCTATGACGGCCGCGAAGCGCTCGAGGTGCTGCGGCGCGAACCCGACATCCGGCTCGTGCTGCTCGATCTGATGATGCCGCACCTCAGTGGGCTCGACGTCCTGGCGGAGATCCGAGGCAACCCGCAGTGGATGGCACTGCCCTGCATCATCCTCACCGCGGCCGGCCAGGAGCAGCAGCACCGGCTGGCGCTGCGGCTGGGGGCGACCGAGTTCATGACCAAGCCCTTCAGTCCGAAGAAACTGTACGCGCGAACGGCGGAGTTAGTCGGCATCGCCGCACGACTCCGGGGGCATCGACGCCAGCTGACGTCGTGGCCCGCTGGGCCGTCGATCCTCGCTGGCGGCGTGGGCTCGCGCTTCTGGCCGATCAGCACGCCGGAACGCCCGAAACAACTCCTGCCGCTGGTCGGAGACCAGTCGCTGCTGCATGACACGATGCGGCGCCTGCAGCCGCTGGTGCCCGGCGATCGCACGCTCGTCCTGACGAACGAGGCCCTGGTTCCCGCCATTGGAGCAGCCAGCGCTCCATTCGGCGTACCCGCCACGAATCTGCTCGCGGAACCCGTGCCCGCCGGAACAGCCGCGGCGCTGGCGTGGGCCGCGGTCGAGATCGAGCGGCGCAGCCGGCCGCGATGCCGTGATGCTGTGCGTGCATGCCGACTGGGCGGTGGCCGATGAGGAAAAGTTTCGCGCGGCGCTGTCGCACGCCGCCAATGTCGCGCGCGACCATCACAGTCTGGTCACCATCGGAATCGTCCCGAGCCGCCCGGATCCCGGCTATCGGATACATACGCCGCGGGCCGGTAGTGGCGGGCGGGGTATCCGCCGTGGACCGGTTCGTCGAGAAGCCGAACCGGACGCGCGCGGCCGAGATGGTGGCCGAAGGATGCCTGTGGAACTCCGGAATCTTCGTGTGGCAGGTCGGCGATTTCCTGGATGAGCTGGAGCGTCATACACCCGAGGTTGCGCCAGCACTCCGCATCGCCCGCAAACGGGACGGTACAGAAGACCGCCATCGCGATACCGATGCGCGAACGTTCTTTGCCACAGTGCAACCCGTTTCCATCAATGTCGGACTCCTCGAGCGCAGCGCGCGCGTGCTCGTCATCCCGGGCGATTTCGGCTGGGACGACGTCGGGACGTGGGCCGCTCTGGCGCGAACCCGCGCGCTGGATGCCACGGGCAACGCCGTGTATGGCCCCGTCTACACGAAGGACGCTCAGGGCAACGTCGTCCACGCGGAGGGAGGCGCCGTCGTGCTCTACGGCGTATCGGGCCTCGTCGTGGTTACGCGAGAGGGGCTCACGGTCGTCACCACGATCGAACGATCCGCTGATCTCAAGGCCCTCGTCGAATCGCTGCCTGGCTGGCTGACCGGCCGGCCCGCGTAGCTCCGCGACCCCCCGTTCGAGCCCGATGCCTCTCTATCTCTACGACGACGCGCACGCCCGCAGCTTCGAACCGTTTGCGCTGACGCGTCCGGTCTCCGAGCTCTGCGCCGGGCGCGATGATCACGAGGCAGCGGTGGGCGCATCTCTGCGGTGAGGCGGTGTCCGGAGCGGTCGTCGCCGACCATCTCCGCGATTTCACCGAGTTCGATGCGCCGCCGGCCGCGACGGGTGTCATTCCCGCGGGCGCGCTCCTCGCCAACTCGCGATGTATCCCGGCACTCGGGCCAGCACCGCGCGGTGAGGTCTGGATGTGTGACGGACGGGTCGCCGCGGTGCGGCTGGCCGCCGCTCTCGATCCCGCCTCATGCGCGGGCGGCCATACGTCGCTCGAGGCGCTGGCCCCATCCACTGGCATTCGTGCGAACCTGCCCGGCCGCTGGGCCGACGACGTCTGGAGCTATATCCGCGACCTGCCGGCACAACTCACGACCGATGTGCCGGCGCTGGCCGCGGCGGCTGGTATTGGCCGCGATGCCCTCGGTACGGCGACCGTGATCGGTCCGCGGGACCGGCTCTATGTCGAACGCGACGCCGTGATCGAACCGCACACGGTGTTCGATGTGACGGCGGGACCCATCCTCGTGCGGCGTGGCGCGACGGTGTTGGCCTTCACGCGCGTCGTCGGCCCGTGCGCGATCGGCGAAGGATCCGTGGTCGTCGGCGACCGCATCGCGGCGTCGTCGATCGGCGAGCGCTGCAAGGTGCATGGTGAGCTCAGCATGTCCATCGTGATGGGGTGCACCAACAAATCGCACGATGGGTTCGTCGGGCATTCATACCTGGGCCGGTGGGTCAACCTGGGTGCGGGGACGGTCACGAGCAATCTGAAAAACACCTACGGTGCCGTGCAGCTGTGGACGCCGGACGGCGTACGCAATACCGGCGAGACGTTTCTGGGGTCCTTCCTCGGCGACTACGCCCGGACTGGAATCGGCACGCGGCTCACGACCGGCACCGTCATGGGGGCGGGTGCCAACATCTTCCCGCCGGGCGTCGCACCCAAGGTCATTCCGGCATTCGCCTGGGGGTCCGGAGAGCCGTTCGAGATCTTCGCGCTGCCGAAGTTCCTCGAAGTCGCGGAGCGGCAGATGGCGCGGCGCACCGTCACGCTGACCGATGCGGGCCGCCGTTGCCTCACCGCCGCCCATCACCGCGCCACGAACACCGCCGGGAGCCAAACGAAGAAGCCGGCCCGCTGAATCGCGGACCGGCTTCCTCACGGCATGTCCTGCTGGTGCTCTAGTACATCCCGCCCATGCCGCCGCCCGGCGGGCCGCCGGCGGCGAGGCTTCTCTTCCTTCTTCTCGACGACATGGCTTCGGTCGTCAACAGCAGGTCCGGCGATCGACGCGGCGTTCTGCAGGGCCGTGCGGGTCACCTTGGTCGGGTCGATGATGCCGGCCTTCACCAGGTCGGCGTACGTGTCGGTCAGGGCGTTGTAGCCGAACGCGTTGTCCTTCGAGGCCCGGACCTTCTCGACCACGATCGAGCCGTCGCCGCCGGCGTTCTCGGCGATCTGGCGGATCGGCGCCTCGAGCGCGCGACGGATGATGTCGACGCCGATCTGCTCGTCGGCGTCGCCAGTCTTGAGCGTCTTGAGCGCACCCTGCGCGCGGAGAAGGCGACGCCGCCGCCGGGGAGGATGCCCTCTTCGACGGCCGCGCGGGTCGCGTGCAGGGCGTCCTCGACGCGGGCCTTCTTCTCCTTCATCTCGGTCTCGGTCGCGGCGCCGACGTTGATCTTGGCCACGCCGCCGGCGAGCTTCGCCAGCCGCTCCTGCAGCTTCTCCTTGTCGTAGTCGCGCGTCGACTTCGTCGATCGCGCGGCGGATCTCCTCGATCCGGCCCTTGATCGCGTCGTGCTTGCCGGCGCCGTCGATGATCGTCGTGTTGTCCTTGTCGATCACGACCTTCTTGGCGCGGCCGAGGTCGGTGAGCGACGGCGTTCTCGAGCTTGATGCCGAGGTCCTCGAAGATCGACCTGGCCGCCGGTCAGGACGGCGATGTCCTGCGAGCATCGCCTTGCGGCGGTCGCCGAAGCCGGGGGCCTTGACGGCGCAGCACGTGGAGCGTGCCGCGGAGCTTGTTGACGACCAGCGTCGCCAGCGCCTCGCCCTCGACGTCCTCGGCGATGATCAGCAGCGGCTTGCCGGGCTGGGCGACCTTCTCGAGCAGCGGGAGCAGGTCCTTCATCGACGAGATCTTCTTCTCGTAGATCAGGATGTAGGCGTCCTCGAGCACCGCCTCCATCGTCTCCGGGTTGGTGACGAAGTAGGGCGAGAGGTAGCCGCGGTCGAACTGCATGCCCTCGACCGACTCGAGCGTCGTCTCGAGGCCCTTGCCCTCCTCGACCGTGATGACGCCGTCCTTGCCGACCTTCTCGATGGCCTCGGCGATCAGCTTGCCGATCTCCGGGTCGTTGTTGGCGGAGATGCGTGGCGACCTGGGCGATCTCCTTCTTGCCGGCGGTCGGGACGCTGAGATCTTCTTGAGCTCCTCGACGATGGCGGCGACGGCCTTGTCGATGCCGCGCTTCATGAGCCATCGGGTTGGCGCCGGCGGTGACGTTCTTGAGGCCCTCGTTGAAGATCGCCTCGGCCAGGACGGTGGCGGTCGTGGTGCCGTCGCCGGCGACGTCGGAGGTCTTGGTGGCGACCTCCTTGACCATCTGGGCGCCCATGTTCTCGAGCGGGTCGGCCAGCTCGATCTCCTTGGCGACGGTGACGCCGTCCTTGGTGACCGTCGGCGCGCCGAACGTCTTGTCGATGATGACGTTGCGGCCCGTGGGGCCGAGCGTGACCTTGACGGCCTCGGCGAGCTTGTCGACGCCGCGCTTGAGCGCCGCGCGCGCGTCGGTGTTGAAATGCAGTTCCTTGCTAGCCATTGGTCAGTTACCTGTTAGGTCCTGTTGGTGGGATCAGGCTCGGGCATGCCGCTCGCAATGCGGTGTCAGCGAGTCCTGCGCTATCGCGTTAGCCGATCACCGCGAGCACGTCCGACTCGCGGAGAATCAGCACCTGGTCGCCGTCGAGCGTGACTTCGGTGCCGCTGTATTTCCCGTAGAGCACCTTGTCGCCGACCTTCACGTCCATCGGGACCCGCTTGCCTTCCTCGAACCGGCCGGGACCGACGGCGACGATCTCGCCCTGCTGCGGCTTCTCCTTGGCGGTGTCGGGGATGTAGAGCCCGCCGCGCATCTGCTCCGTCTCTTCCAGACGCTTTCACGACGACGCGATCGGCCAGCGGGCTGACCTTGCACCCGTGGCACTCTTGGTGGCCATAACGACGTCTCTCCGGCAGTAGGTCAGTAAATCAGGGTAAAGGAGCTTGTTAGCACTCTAGGCGTGTGAGTGCTAACCAACCCGGAAGCTACCCGTGGGCTGGCCGCGAAGCAAGGGTCACCACCCCGCGCGAAAAGCGCGGCACCCAGCGGGAGTCCCTGGTCGGCGAGGGCCCCGCGGGCACGTCCCCGAGGACGGCCGTTTCGCTACGGGCGACTGGCGGTATTGATGAGGTCGTATGCCATGCGCAAGCCGTCCAGCGTCAGATAGGGCGCCACAACCTCGATCGTCTCGCAGAACGGCCGGATCGTATCCGCGAGGCCCCCGGTCGCGACCACCAGCGGCGCCTCGGGACGCGGCCACGCCTTGAGGATGCGCCGGACGATCCCGTCCACCGCATCCGCCGCCCCGTAGACCACGCCGGCGCGAATGCACTCCTCGGTCCGCGTCCCGATCACCTTCGCGGGCGCCCGCAGCTCGGTCGCCGGGAGCTTCGACGTCCGGCGAAAGAGCGTCTCCGCCGACGTCCGCACCCCAGGCGCGATGACGCCACCGAGAAACACGCCATCCGACGTGATGCAGTCGAACGTCGTCGCGGTGCCGAGGTCCACCACTATCGTATCGCGCTCATACAGGCGGCTCGCCGCCAACGTGTTGATGATGCGATCGGCACCGACGGTGAGCGGCTCTTCGACCTCGAGACGAATCGGAAGCGGCGCGGCCGCATCGACGATGACCGCCGGGCGGCCGAAGCACGCCGCGCACGCCTCGCTCAACGGGCCCGTCACGGCCGGTACGACCGAACCGAGCGCTGTCCCCTGCACCGCCTCCGGCGTCACACCACGCACCGCGAGCAACTGGCGGATCATCAACATCAACTCGTCGGGCGTGCGCTCCGGAATCGTCGTGAGCCGCCAGTGGGCCTCGAGTGCTTCCGGCCCGTATAACCCCACGGTCGTCTCCGTATTGCCGACATTGAACACGAGTATCATGGGCCTTCCAGTTCGCCGGCCAGCACGAGAGAGCCGGACCGATAGCCGCGGGCAACGCCCTGGTCGGACAATCATGATTTCACCGGTCGCCGCCACGCCCTCGACGCGGCCCGCACCCGGCGCCGTGCACTCTCGCCCCCGAGCGATGTCGCGGCGCGCGAATTCCGCGACCTCGTCAGCCGTCAGAACGCCTCGCATGGCCGCGGCGTCGCGTAGCGCAGGGACAAGGGCGGCGAGGATGTCGATGCGCAGCGCGCCTGGCTGCAAGCTGGCCGCGTTCGCGTGGAGCGATGCCGGTACCCGCACGTTGACCCCAAGGCCGATCGCGACCCACGTGGGTGCGCCGTCCTGCCACCGCGCGTCGATGAGCACGCCCGCCAGTTTGCGCCCGGCGAGATACAGGTCATTGGGCCATTTGAGTCCGACGCGCCCACCGGCAAACGGGTCGAGCGCTAGCGCGGCTCGGAGCCCGGCGCGAGCGCCAGTACCTCGGCCCCGTGCGCGTCGCGAGGACGCTCAATGAGGGTGAGCCAGATCCCGGCTCCTGCCTCCGATTGCCACGATCGCCCGCCGCGGCCTCGCCCTGCCGTCTGATGGTCGGCCAGCACGAGCGTGCCGGCCGGCGCACCCTCGGCCGCCAGCGCATGCGCGATGTCCATCGTGGACGCAAGACTGGTCGTACACAGCGACCCGGGGCACGCCCAATCGGCGCCGTATCTCCTCCACACTCGCCCCGTCATAACGCGACCCCTCCGCGGGCACGTGTGTACCCGCAGGCGCTGGGGCCTCGTCTGGCGCGAGCCGCTCCGCTGCGATGTCAGCCACGCGATGCCCGATGGAAGATCAGCGCCAGTACCGCCAGGCCGACGACCACGCGATAGATCGGCAAACGCGCCGTAGCTGTGGTTCTTCACATAGCGCAGCACGATGGCGATGGCGACCCACCCGCTGACTGCCGCGGTCACCACGCCGATCACGAGCGGCAGGGTGATCCCCTCCCGTAGCACGTGCGGGAGTTTCAGGAGGGCGGCGGCGGCAATGATCGGCATGCTCATCAAGAAACTGAACACAGCGGCGCTGTCGCGATTCAGCCGGAGGGCGCGCCCTGCGGTGATCGTCGCTCCCGACCGCGACACCCCCGGCACGAGCGCGAATGCCTGCGCGATCCCGATCGCGATCGCGTCGCGCCACGTCAGCCCCCGGATCGTGCGGCCCGCCGCCGCCCACCGGTCGACGGCCCACAGGATGATGCCCATCACGATCAGCGCGCCCGCCACCACCGCGGGCGCACGGAACGCCTCATCCGCTTTGCGCTCGAGCGCCAGGCCGGCTAGCCCACCCGGAATCGTCGCGACGACCAGTAGGCCGAGCTCCCACTGGTCGGGCGTGAGCATCCGGCCCCCCTGCCTCGCGACCGCCCCGGCTGCCCGGCCCAACCGGGCCCACTCCGCCCGGAAGTACCACAGCACCGCCACCAGCGTGCCCAGGTGCAGCGCCACGTCGAACGAAAGGCCCGGATCCTTCCACCCGAGGAGCCACGGCGCGAGCGTGAGATGCGCTGAACTGCTGATCGGCAGAAACTCGGCAAGCCCCTGCAGCAACCCGAGAACGAAGGCCTGGAATGGCGTCATGGCCCACAAAGTAGCCACAGTCCCGGAGCGCAGTCGACCGCGGGCCGCGCGCGGCGTCAGGTGCTGTTGTAAAGCGCTTCGTATTGCGCCACGATCGCGTCCTCGCGAAAACCGCTCTCGCGCGTCGCGCGCCGCCAGCGTGCTCATCGCCGTCCAGCGGTCCCGGTCGCGCAGAATGCCGATGGCCGCCGCCGCCATCGCCGTCCACATCGCCGACGGGACAGAGCATGCCCGTCTCGCCGTCGCGCACGACTTCCGGCAGGCCACCCACGCGAGAGGCCACGACCGGCACCCCGGTCGCCAGCGCCTCGAGAGCGCTCAGCCCGAACGACTCCGTCTGGCTCGGCAGAAGAAACAGATCGGCGGCGGCAAGCAACGGCGCAACGGATTCGAGCTTTCCGAGAAACGACACGTCGGTCCTCGACGCCCAAGCTGGTGCGCCTCATCCTCGGCGTCGCACGCGGTCCGGCCCGTCGCCGACCAGCACCAGCACGCTCGGAAGCCTCTCTCGGACCTTGGCGAAGATGCGAATGACGTCGCGCACCCGTTTAACCGGGCGGAAGTTGGAGATGTGGATCAGCACCGGCTGGGCGCCGGCCGCACTCGCCAGTACAGGGCGGATACAACGTCCGGTCGAACACGCGCGGGTCGATGAAATTCGGAATCACCTCGACCTGCGCACGCCGAGCACCCAAACGCCGTGTATGTCTCCCGGCGCAGGTACTCCGAGACCGCCGTCAATCGTCGGACTTCTCGATCGAGAACTTGGTGATGGCATGGAACGACGGATCCTGCCCGACGATCGTGATGTCCGTCCCGTGCAGTGTCGTGATCAGCCGTACGTCGGAGCCCGTCTCGCGCAGCATCTCGCGCGCGATCCACGCACTCGTCGCGTGCGGAATCGCATAGTGCAGATGCAGCAGGTCGAGATGGTGGCGCAGCACGACCTCGTGCATCCGGACCGCGAGCGCGAGATCGTACGGCGGGATACTCGAACAGCGGATACCGCCCCACATCCACTTCGTGGAAGTAGACCCCGGGCTGGAAGGCCGGCAGGCGGAACGGCTGCTGGTAGGTGATGAAGTGCACCTCGTGCCCGCGCGTGGCGAGCGCATGCCGAGCTCCGTGGCCACGGCGCCCGAGCCGCCATACGTCGGGTAACACGTAATTCCGATCTTCACGCTGGTATACGCTCCCTGGATTGCGTCGTACGCGGCTGGCGATTGCTACTGTGGTCACGCACCCACGCGACCGCGGCGCCCACCGCGCTCGCGTCATCCGGATCCAGCCGCGTCGTCCGCTTCGCGGGCAACTGGTGGCGGAACCACGTGCGCTGGCGCTTGGCATACTGCCGTGTCGCGATCACGACCTGCGCGAGCGCGGCATCCCGTGCCATCGTCGCCGGCGACATATTCCCGGATCGCCGAGTACCCGCTCGCCTGCCAGGCCGGGGCATCATCCCGCACATGCCTCGCCAGCGCGGCGACCTCCTCCGCCCATCCGCCGTCCAGCATTCGCGCGGCGCGATCCGCGATCCGCTCGCGGAGCACCGGGCCGGGGTCGGTCACGAGATAGTGCGCGGCGTGTCGCTCCGCTCCGGCGGGCGCCTGTTCCGATACCGGATGCACGAGGGCTCGAATGTAGAATCCGGCGCCGCCGACGACCACAGGCGTCCGGCCGTCGCGGTGCGCCGCGGTGATGGCTTCCTCGGCCGCCGCCGCCCACGCGTATGCAGTGAAACGGGTCGCCGGCTCGGCGAGATCGATACACCGGTGTGGCACGCGCGCGCGCTCGGCCGCCGTCGGCTTCGCGGTTCCGATATCGAATCCGCGGTAGATCTGCCGCGAGTCGGCGTTGATCACGACAAGGTCCAGCTCAGCGGCCAGCGCCACAGCCAGGGCGGTTTTGCCCGCGGCGGTCGGCCCGCAGATCACGAGAAGATCCGGCGGGCTGTCGGAACCCGCCGGCAGGGACAGAGCAGCCACTCGGTCGTTCACGCAGACCGTCCGCTACCGCCGCCCGAAGCGGCGTTCGATCTCGTCCCACTGGAGCCGCACGACGGTCGACCGGCCGTGTACATCGTGAGCGGGCAGCGTGGTCCGCGCCAGCGCGATGAAGAGCGCCCGCATCTCGCCGGGTGATAGCTCCTCGCCGGCCTTGATCGCCGCCTTGCAGGCAATCGTCGCGGCGAGGCGCTCGTGCCGGGCCGCGGTTCCAGGCTGGCGGTCGCCCGTCAGCGCGTCGAGCGTCTCGCGCAGGCATCGTTCGGCATCGAATCGGGGATGCGGCGACGGAACCGCGTGGACGACCACCGTATGTCCGCCAAAACCCTCGGCCTCGAAGCCCAGACGGCTGAACAAGGCGCGGTGGGTGTCGAACGCATCAGCCGCCGCGGCGCTCAGGTGCAAGGTCAACGGAAACAGCAAATGCTGCGATGCGCATGCCGCCGCTCTCGAGCGCGCCCATGAATCGCTCGTACAGCACGCGCTCATGCGCCGAGTGCTGGTCGATCAGTACCACGCCTTCGGCGTGCTCGAACATCAGATACGTCCGGCGAAGCTGCACGAGCGGTGGTACCGGAATCTCGGTGGCCTCCCCTCCGCGCGACACGTCTCTGTCGTGGGTGCCTGCCGCGCCGGCCGCCGCTTCAAACAACGGATCGCCGCGGGCGGCAAGTGCGCGCAGGATCTCGGCATCGACGCCATTGGCGGCACTGGGCGCGTCGTACGCGCCGTTGGAGCCGTTGCCGCCGTCCGGGGGACCGCCGTTCCACGGGCCGGCTTCGTACGCCGCCCCGCCGAAGACCGCTCCCGCCGCGCCGCCGTTCCAAATGCGGGGGCCGACCGCGGCGGCGCTCGAAAGCACACCGAGTGCACGGCGCACCGCCCCTTCGACGGCACGCTCGGTGGGCCATCGTTCGCGGAATCGCACCTCCGCCTTCGCCGGATGAACATTCACGTCCACCGCATCGGCGGGGATGGTGAGCTCGAGCATCAGCGAGGGGCGAAGCCCCGCCGGAATCGTGGACCGGTAGGCTGCTTCCGCCGCGCGCACCATCCCGGCATCGCGAATCGTGCGTCCGTTGACGGCGATGTGAATACGCCGTGTCCGCGTCCCCACATCGCTGGGCCGTTCCACGAGACCAGCCACCGTGGTGCCGTTGTGCGAGTCGTGGACCGGCACCAGGCTCTCGGCGTACTCCGCGCCCCACACGGCGCCGATCCGGGCACGAAGCGTCGGTGCCGGGGGCAGTGTCATCACTCGCCGGCCGTCGTGCGACAGGGTCACGTGCACGGCCGGCCGCGCTAGCGCGATCGCAGTCACGGCGTCCGCTATTGCGCGCCATTCCGTGCGCGCGCTCCGCATGAACTTGAGGCGCGCCGGAACGTTCTGAAACAATCGCGTCACGTCCACCGTCGTCCCCCGCTGGCGCGGCGCTTCGTCCGTTCGCTCGATCGTTCCGCCCACGATGCGGACCGTGGTGCCAACGCCTCGCTCCGCCGCCGTGTGCAGGGTGGAGATGCGATACCGACGCGATGGCCGGGAGCGCTTCGCCCCGGAAGCCGAAACTCTGGACCCCAACCAGGTCCTCGGCGCGGCGAATCTTGGATGTCGCGTGCCGTTGCAGGGCGAGCAGCGCATCGGCGCGGTCCATGCCGCTGCCGTCGTCGCTGACCCGCAACCCGGCGCGGCCGCCCTCGAAGATCTCGATATCGACGGCCGAGGCTCCGGCATCGAGAGCGTTTTCGATCAGCTCCTTGACGGCCGACGCGGGCCGCTCGACGACCTCGCCAGCCGCGATCTGGTCGGCGACGTCTGCGGGAAGGACGGCGACGGTCGGCACGGACGTAAGGTAGCCGCGGTCGGCCGGCCATGCGACGCGGCCGCGCCCGCGAGCCGTTCAGTAGGCGACCGGCCCGCGCCGTGCAATGGACGTGAGTTGCGCCGTCGCGATCCAGCCTTCCCGGTCGCCGTCGAGCTGAACCTCCGACCAGACGCCATGAGTGGCCAGCACGAGCGCCACGTCTCCGGCATCAAGACGGGAGACGCGTTCAGCATCGAGCGCGGGAGCGGCGTGCAGCGCGGCGCCGGGACCGGCCACCGCGAAATGTGCGGCGGTCGCCTCCTCATTGGTTCGCACACTGCCCCACGCCGCCACGACGGCGATCGCCGCGCCGGCCACGACGCCGAACGACCACACGAGCCGTCCGTGCGCGACGCGCCAAGCGGCGAGCCCGCACGCAGCCAGCCAAAAAAGCAGTGCGATGCTGGCGGCCCACGAAGCCGGCACCCGCGGCAGACGCGCGATCGGGCCGTCCTGTGGCGCGCGCACGAGGGCGAGACGCTCCCGGACATCGCGGGCCTGCGGTTCGAGCCGCCCCCCGCGTTGCCACCCGACGACGGCATCCGCGGTGTCGCCGGCCGCCCACGCTGCCGTGCCGGCGTTCACCCATCCGTCGGGTGCGCCCGGGGCGAGTTGCGTGACGGCCGCGAACTGCGCGGCCGCCGAGGCGAAGTCACCGGCGCCGTACGATGCCACGCCGGCAGCGAATTCCCGCCTGGCGGTCGCGGTGGCATCGCGCTGGATCACGTTGGCCCATGCGGCGGTCGCCGTAGTTGCCGCGACCATCAGGAGTACTAGAGTCGTGCCGCCGGGCGGACCCGTGCGCACGGAATGCCGCGCGCGGGAGCGGCGCGGGCCAGCGGCTGGCGGACGCGCCTCCGATATGACGGTGTCGTACACCCCGATCGCGAGCGACGCACTCTCTGCCGCGGTGTCGCGACTCATGACCGCACCACCAAACGACGCGCGATCGAGTGCCGCCAGCAGGCTTTCCGCACGGTCGGCCGTGCGCGGCGTGACGCCCTCTCGCCGTAGAGTGTGAGCAAGTGCGCCCGGGTGAGTGAGCACGTTCGGTCCCAGGGTGAATCGCGCGCCCAGGGCACGCACGAAAAGTCCACGGATCGTGCGGGCGTCGGCGGGTTGTTGGTCGTGTGCGAGGCGCCGCAGGGTCTCGGCTGCCGCAGCAATGCGCGCCGGACGGCGCCGGGGCCGCCGTCTCGCGGACAACAGCAGCGCGGGGAGCGGCCCCGCCAGACTGATCACCAGAAAGATCGGCGATTGATAGAGCGGCGCGCCGGGTACGCCGCGATAGATGCCGCGGATGGCGAGTGGTGGTGTGGCATCGAGCTTCGCCGAGTCGGCGGCGGCAAGCTGTCCGGGCGCAACGCGAACGGAGTCGGGCCGAGTCAGTGCGATCTCGTACCGTTCCGTATATGGATTGAAGTAGGGGTAGCGGATCGCGGGAACGGCGAGGCGTCCACTGTCGCGCGGCGTCACAAGCCAATCGAACTCCTTCGTGCCACGCACTTCATCGGTCGTCGTGTCGAGACGGACCCGCTCCTGCGCGGGCACGGCCGACGCCCACGACACACCGAGGACGGGACGCGGAAAGAGATTGACATCGCCGCGCCCGGCCACGCTGACCGTGAATCGCATGGGATCGCCGACCCGTGCGGCGGTCGAATCGAGGTGCTCCGCGAGATGCAGGTCGCCCACCGCGCCGAGGTAGTCGGCGGGACGCCCTGCGGCCGGCGGCGCCCGGACGACGACCGCGAGACTCTCGGCCATGAGCGTATGGTTCTCCTCCCTGCTGAAAAAACTCAGCGACAGCGGAAGCGAGTATGCCAGGAGCGCGCTCGGTACCTCGTAGCGTCCTGGAGCCAGCGGGAACAACGCGCGCTCGAAGACATGGACCTCGAAGACGTGATGTCCCACGCGACGGGTCGCTGGATCCGGCGGAGCCGACGCCAGTTCGTAGGCGAGCATCCCCTGGGGATCGGGTGGAACGAACTCCGGGTTCCGGCGGAGGCGGACGCGAAGCTGGTCGTCGATGAATACGCCGACCTGGTACGTTGCCTGCTGCCCGACATAGACCGTGTCGGGGACGACCATCGCGTGAAAGTTCACCCCTTTGGCTGTGTCGAGGGGCGCCCGCGCGACGATCGCGAGCTGCAGCGCGAAGCCAATGGCCCCGGCTACCAATCCTTGTCTCCCGGCGGACTGTCGGGCGGGTTCTGGCGGAGTGCCTTGCCCTCGACATCGCGCTCTTCACGTGCCGCGCTGTTCAGTAGCTCTTCAGCCTGGCGCCGGCCGAGGGCGCCGGGACCTCCGCTGTTTGGCCGCGGCGGTGGCGGGGGAGTCTTGGAGGGTGCGTCGTTCGAGCCGCCGCCGCCGCCTCCTCCTCCCCCACCTCCCTTCCGTTGCCGGAGAGCCAGCTCGTAGTTCCAGCGTGCATCGGCATCGCTCGGACGGTCCAGGAGGATTCGCTTGTACGCATCGAGGGCAGCGTCGAGCTCCGACGACCCGCTGTCCGCCGGCGCCGCCATGCCGCGGCGTAAGTGCGCGAGTCCGAGGTTGAACCATGAGCGATATCGTACGTCCGGATCGCGAGCGTCGGTCACCCGCGTGAGCGCGGCGATCGCGGCGTCCGCGGAGTCCAATGCCAGGAGCGCGGTGCCATAGTTGTAGAGCGTGCGCGGTGAACGGTCGCCGGCGGTGATGGCGCGCCGCATCCCGGCCGCCTGGCTCGCAGGCGCCTGGGATTGCATCGCGGTCGTGGTGCGGGGCAGCGCCCACCGCCCCGGCGCGACGGTTGGGACGGCGTTCGGCGCCAGCGCCGGCATGATGACAATGGCGCCGATCGCGCTGGCTCGTGTCACGACCAAGGCTGGCGGCCGAGCGCGACCGGTTGCCGCACGCGCAATCGCACGCCGCGGGGCACGGCGTGCATCCGCGAGAAGGGTGTCGATCACCAGGAGGACGAGGGCCACGCCCACAAAGATCTGAAAACGCGCCGACCGGTCCTCACCCTCCTCGACGGCGCGCTGTGCCACGCGCAATGTGCTCAGGGCCCGGCGGATGTTCGCCGCCTTGTCCGTGGTTGTCGCGGGGATGAAGGTCCCGTGCCCCGCCTCCGCGGCGGCCGCCAGCAGGTCGGGCATATAGTGGGTGACGACGACCTCGCCCGATGCGTCGCGCTTGAGTGTTGTTGCCCCGCCGGACGGCAGCGGAATCGTCGATCCATGCTCCGTCCCGTAGCCCACCGTCACGATGCTGATGCCCTCTTCCGCCGCGTGTGCCGCGGCCGCCCGAACATCCATCTCGTCGTCGAAACCTTCGCCGTCGCTCAGAACGATCAGCGCCCGGTCCGCGGCGGTCGGTGTCGCCAGGAGCAGATCGGTGCCCTGCCGGATCGCTCTGGAGAGCGACGTTCCCGGCTGGCCGACCACTGACGGGTCGAGGTCATCGAGAAAGAGCGCGATCGCGCCGTCGTCGATCGTCAGCGGCGTCAGGATGTAGCTCCGCCCCGCAAAGGCAATGAGAGCCATGCGGTCTCCCGGCGCCAGCGCGCGCAGGCGCCGCACGTCCTGCTTGGCCCGCTCCAGCCGGTTCGGCGGCGCATCCGGTGCGAGCATCGACAGCGAGGCGTCGACCGCCACCGCGACGTCGGCACCCGACGAGCGAATCGCCGTGCGCTCCGTGCCCCAGCGAGGGCCGGCCATGGCGATCCCGGCGCAGAGGGCGGCGCCGCCCAGCAGCAACACGCGCCGCCCCGTCGGCGGCGGTCCTTGCGCGGGCAGCAGCCGAGCGACCGTCACGGGATCGCCCAAGCGGTGGAGGCGGCGCTTTCGGTCGCGGGCGCGCCGCACCAGCAATGCCGCAACGAGCACCGGAGCGGCGACCGCAAAGACGAGCCACACCGGCCTCTCCAGGTACGGCTGGGAGTGTGCCAGAGCCTGTAGGGAGATGCCCGCTGCCTGGATCATATGAGCGGCCCGCGCCAGGCAAAGATTCCGAGCTCCAGGATCAGCGCGCCGAGCGCGCACGCGAGCGGCCACCGGAACTGCTCGACATACCGGACGTACGACTGGGTCCGGATTGGTACGCGCTCGAGCTGATCGATCTGTTCGTAGATCTGGCGGAGCGCGTCCGCGTCGCGCGCGCGAAAGAACCGCCCGTGTGTGACGCGCGCAATGTCCGACAACAGCGGCTCGTCGATCCGCACTTCGCGGTTCTCGTAGCGGAGGCCGAACAGGCCGCGTCCGACTGGTACCGGTGCCAGCCCCTCCGAGCCGATGCCGATCGTGTAGATCTTGATGCCGAACACGGCGGCCGCGCGTGCGGCCGTCCGCGGATCGATCGATCCGCGATTGTTCACGCCGTCGGTCAGCAGAATCATGACGCGCGACGGGCCTGGCGCCGCCCGCAACCGGTTCGCCGCGGTCGCGATGGCGGTACCGATCGCCGTGCCGTCCTCGAGCTGGCCGGCCTGCAGGTTGTCGACGGCTGCGTTGACCACTGGATAGTCGAGTGTCAGCGGCACCTGCGTGAGGGCCTCGCCGGCGAATGCCACCACGCCGATCCGGTCGGCCGTGCGCCCCGCGATGAATCGCTTCATCGTCGCTTTCGCCACTTCCAACCGGTTGTCGGGCTGAAAATCCAGCGCCAGCATTGAGCTCGACAGATCCACCGCGAGCACGATATTGATGCCCTCGCTCGTGACACTCTCGGCGCGTGCACCGGATCGTGGCCGCGCCAGCGCGATGATCACTCCCGCGAGCGCGGCATTCCGGAGGACGAACAGCACGCGCGCGCGCATCCGGCCGGCGCGCACGGCCGCCAGAGCCGATACGCGCGAGAACGTGACCGCGTTCGGCCGCCGGCCGCGGCGCCAGATCCACCACAGGGGGAGGATCGCGAGCGCGACCAGCACCCACGGGGCACCGAAGCTGAACGCCGAGCTGGTGAGGGCCGCGATCATGCGGCGTGTCCTCGGGTGCCAGAGGCAGAATCCCGGCGCCCGGCCGGCGACGGCGTCGTGCCCGCCGCCGCCACTGCCGCGGCCGCCGCCTCCGCCGCAGCGACCCGCTGTTCGACTTCCTCGACCAGCCGGCGGGCGTCCGCCCCCATCGCACGCGCCTCCTCCGGGGAAAGCGACTGCCGCGCGAACTTCACGCGGTCGCTTTCCGCCAGCAGCGCCCCAAGCCGTGCCTGTGGAATCCGGCGATCCTCCGCCATCGCGGCGACTAGCTCGGCCGAGGTAAAGGCCATCGACTCCGGGGCCAGGCGGCGCACGAGATACGTGCGTGTGATATCGATCGCGAGTGCCACATACCGTCCGGGCTCGCCCGCGTCCAGCAAGCCAATGCGGTCCAGCGTCCCGAACTCGCGCGTTGCATTGGCGAACGGGTCTGCACTCGGCGTTTCAACGCGCGGGCGCCGCCGCCACCAGCGCACGAGCAGCCAGAGCAGAACGATCGTGCCCAGCGCGACCACAGCGATCTGCCACAGCGGCCACCACGTGCGCGGCATCGCAAACAGGGCGCGCGCGGCGCGGGGGATCCGATGGGCGGCGTCGGCGGGCGTCGTCGGCCTCACGAGAACCGTGAGGTCGCCGAACGGGACGCTCGCGTCGGCGGCGCCCCCGCCGTGAACGGTTCCGGGGGCGAACGAGACCGGCTGCCGCCCCACATCCCACGCCGCGAGGCGATAGCTGGCCGAGTATTCGGTAGACGAAGACTCGGCTGCGACCGCCAGCGTTCGCGGATCCAACGCCTCGACGGCCGCACCCGAGTCCGGGCCGGCGGGAAACGTGATCGTCGCGCCCCTGGGCGCACGGACGCGTAGCACTACCAGGAACGGTTCGCCGATCCGCACGGTGTCCGGCGCGATGCGGGTGCTGGCCTGCACGCGCGTCTGCGTGACCGGAGCCGGCGCCGCCGCTTGCGGCACCGCATGAGGCACTGGCTGAGAGGCCGCATGCGGAGCTGTATGGCGGCCGGGATGCCGAGGTGGCCGCGTTGACGGGACGAGAAGCAGCGCCGCGATCGCGAGTGCCGGAACGCGCGGAGCGCGCGGCGCGCGCCAAGGTCCGCGATCGGCTGTCACGCACTCCGCCGCCGGGCGCGCGTCTCTCGCCCGCGAAAGAAAGTCAGCAGGGGTTCGACCACACCGCGGTCCGTGCCGATGACGATCTCATCGATGGCCAACTGCCGGAAGAGCTTCTGGCGAGCCAGACGCTCCTCCGCCGTCCGGCGCGCGTACGCCGATCGCACGGCCGGGGCACTCGTGTCGACGTCGAGGACGGCTCCGGTTTCGGGGTCGGCGAACCGTACGAGGCCCACGTCAGGCAGCGACCGTTCAGCCGGATCCTCGACCGACACCGCGATGACATCGTGGCGCTGGCCGAGGAGCGATAGTTGGCGGTCATAGCCGGCGGCCTGGAAGTCAGACATGACGAACACGATGGTCCGGTGCGTGAGCAGCCGCGTGAGATACGCCAGCGCTCCGGTGAGATCAGTGCCAGATCGCACGGGCGAGGGTGCGAGCAGCTCCCGGATCACGCGCAGGGCGTGCCGGCGGCCCTTGCGCGGTGGCACGACCAACTCGATGCGATCGGTGAACAGCACCGCGCCCACGCGGTCGTTGTTGCGGACGGCCGACATCGCGAGCACCGTCGCGAGCTCGCTCGCGGCCTCCGCCTTGAACCGCGCGGCCGTGCCGAATCGTTCCGAGCCCGAGAGATCGACGGCGAGCATGATCGTCAGCTCGCGCTCTTCGATGTACCGCTTCACGAACGGGCGCGCCATGCGTGCGGTGACGTTCCAGTCGATCGCCCGCACCTCGTCGCCCGGGAGGTATTCGCGTACCTCGGCAAACTCGAGCCCCTGCCCCTTGAACACCGATCGATACTCCCCGGTGAAGAGCGAGTTCACGAGCCGCCGGGTCCGGACCTCGAGGAGCCGGACCTGCCGCAGGACCGCCGGCGAGACGCCCTCATGGAGGACGCCCGGGTGCCGGACGCCCGGGTGCCGGACACCCGGCTGCGAGACCCGCTGCGCCGCGTCGGCCTGCGTGGTCCGGGGTTGCGCAGGCGGTTCTGGCGCCGGCACCGCTCCCTTGGACGGGCGCGGCCGCTCCGCCGCCCCGCTCACGGACTCTCGATCGCGCCCAGAATCCGCTGGACAATGCGATCGCTGGACACGGCTTCGGCTTCCGCCTCGAAAGAGGTCAAGACCCGATGACGCAACACATCCGGCGCTATCGCCTTTACATCGTCCGGCGTGACGAAGTTCCGCCCGCGGAGGAACGCATGGGCCCGGGACGCCTGCGCGAGTGCAATGGTGGCGCGAGGGCTCGCGCCGAATTCGATCAGCGGAGCCAGATCCTGCAACCCGGCGTCGGCGGGCGTCCGCGTGACGTGCACGATCTCCACGATGTAGTCGACGATGCGGTCGTCCATGTACAACTCGCTGATCCGGTGGCGGGCCTCGAGGATCGCGGCGGGTGACGCCACGCGATCCACGGGTATGACCGCCCCTCCCGACATCCGGCGCATGATCTCCTTTTCTTCGTCACGCGTGGGATAGCCGACCCGCAATTTCATCATGAAGCGATCGACCTGGGCCTCGGGCAGCGGATACGTGCCTTCCTGCTCGATCGGATTCTGCGTCGCCAGCACCAGAAACGGCTCGTCGAGCGGATACGTCGTTCCGCCGATGGTGACCTGCTTTTCCTGCATGGCCTCGAGCAACGCGGCCTGCACCTTGGCAGGGGCGCGGTTGATCTCGTCGGCCAGCACGATGTTCGCGAAGATCGGGCCGTGCTTCACCGAGAACTGGCCATTGGACTGATCGTACACCTGGGTGCCGATGACATCCGCCGGCAGCAGGTCAGGCGTGAACTGGATCCGCTGCAAAGCTCGTCCGGATCGTCTCGGCCAGCGTGCGCACGGCGAGTGTCTTGGCGAGCCCCGGCACGCCTTCGAGCAGCACGTGGCCGCCCGTCAGGAGACTGATGAGCAGCCGCTCGATCATGTATTCCTGGCCCACCACTCGCCGGGCCACTTCCTGCATGACGGCCTGCGCCAGCGCGACATCCGCCGGCCCGACTGCCGGCGCCTGCGCTGCTGCCGCTGCGGTTGCGGCCGGCGACCGCTCGGTCACTGTTGGGCCGCGACGAGACGGCGCTCCGCAGCCGTCAGCGCCCGGACCGCCCCCGCCGGCAGCTTGCCCAGCTCGATCGGGCCGAACCGGGTCCGGATCAGCCGTTCGACCCGAAGGTTCGCGGCCTCGCACGCGCGCCGGACCTCGTGCGTCCGTCCCTCGGTGATCGTGAGTTCGATCTCCCAGCGGCGGTCCCCCACCGCTTGCACGGTCACGTCGTGCGGCCGCACGATGCCGTCCTCGAGCTGGATGCCACGCCGGAACTCACGGGCCGCGAGGATCGCATTGCCTTGCACGGTCGCCACGTACGTACGCGCGACGGCGTGACTCGGATGCGTCAGGCGATGAGCGGCGACCCCGTCGGTCGTCAGCAGCAGGAGACCCTCGGTCATGTAGTCCAGGCGGCCGACGTAGCGCAGGCCGGGCCGGCGCATCTCGGGCGGCACGAGATCGAAGACCGTCCGGCGGGTCGCGCCCCGTTCGTCACGCGCCGTCGTCAGCACGCCGGCCGGCTTGTGCATCACCAGCCACGTTTCACCGCGGGTTCGCACCACGGGCGTGCCATCCACGGTGATCTCATCGCGATCCGGATCTACGGTCTCGCCGACGACCGCGACGCGGCCGTTGACGCGCACACGGCCCGCCGCCACCAGATCGTCGGCGCGCCGCCGTGAGGCGATGCCCGCATGCGCGAGCGCACGCTGCACCCGAACACCGGACGGTGCCGATGCACGGTCCGGTCCTTTTGTCATGGTGCGGGAGCTGGCGCGGCCTCGACCGCCGGGCGGAGCGCTACGGCCAACTCATCGGCGCGCGGCAGCTCACCCAGATGGCGCAAGGCGAAGTGCTCGAGAAAAGCGGGTGTCGTGCCGTACAGCAGCGGACGCCCCAATGCATCCGCCTTACCCACGACGTCGACGAGCCCCCGCTCCAGCAGGGATTTGAGGATCGATCCCGCCGACACCCCGCGGATCTCCTCAATGTCGGCACGCGTGATCGGCTGCCGGTACGCGATCAATGCCAGCGTCTCCAGCGCCGCCGCGGACAGCCGGTGCGGCCGCGATGCGATCTGTGCCCGCTCGATCGCCGCCGTGTACTCCGGCCGTGTGAGGATCTGCCATCCACCAGCGGCTTCGACGATCTCGATGCCGTGGCCGCCCTCGTCGTATTGCGATCTCAGTTCCGCCAATGCGCCTTCGACCGACTCGAGGGTCGCGTCAGGGTCGAGCGCAGCCAGCGCGTCGGCGCTGACCGGCATGCCGCTCGCGAAGAGCGCGGCCTCAAGCAGCTGCGCCAGCGGTGTCATAGGGAGTGGCGGGATCGAGTGGAGACTGGTCGGACGTGATTGTGGTGTCGGCATCGCCGCCGAGCGTTCCCGGGCCCGCTTCGAGACCGACGATTTCCACCGCGCCGAACGGCAGCGATTGGCGCAGGACGCATTCGCCGAGGCGGGCCAGCTCGAGAACGGCGAGCAGCACGGAGAGAATCTCCCATGGCTCGGCGGTCACGCGCACGAGGTCCCGCCACCGGATCCGCGCCCGGCGGGCCAGGAGCGCGCGCGCCGCGGCCAGGGCGCCCGCGACGTCGAGTGCACGGGGAATGACCGCGTGGATGTCGGGGCCGCGCGACGCCCGCAGCAGGCGGTCGACGGCCGCCAGCAGATCGGCCATCGCAGCCGAAAGCGGCCCCGCCGATGCGTGCCGCTCCGGCGCGGGGGGGGCGGTCCGGGCGAATCGGTTTCGCCGGCTCTCCGCACGGCGCTCGAGCACATCCACCACTTCGCGGACCTGTTGATATTCGAGCAGACGCCGGACGAGCTCCGCTCGCGGATCGTCCCAGGCCTCTGCGCCTTCACGCCGGGGGAGGAGCATCTGCGCCTTGATCCGCAGAAGCCGCGCGGCCATCTCCAGATACTCGGCCGCCTCGTCGAGGCGCAACGTGCGAATCCGCACCAGAAACTGCTCGGCGATCCGCGCGATCGGGATGTCGTAGATATCGATCTGCTCTTCGCGCAACAGTGTGAGCAGCAAATCGAGCGGCCCGCTGAAATGCGCCAGCTCCACTACGAACGACGCCGGGGGTGCATCGTCTCCTCCGGCCCGAACGACACGCTCGCGCCGTTCCCTCGGGTCGTCGCTCACGTCGACGAGTTCCGTGGCCATCAGATCGCGCCGGCGGGCAGCCAGTGCGGCGTCTGCGGCAGCACCAGGCTCCGCACGCCACGCTGCAGGAGCGTCGCCGAAAGGTCGGCCGGGAGCAGCCAGTATGAAATGGCCGGCGTGTAGAGAAGCACCAGCACGATCACGATGCCCGCGAATCCGATCTGCTGGTATCGCTGCGCGAGCGCTGGCGGCAGCAGGTACTTCACGACATGCGACCCATCGAGCGGCGGAATCGGAAGCAGGTTGAACATGGCGAGGATCAGGTTCAACCCGATGCCGACCCACACCATCGCTTGCAGAATGCTGCAGACACCGCTCGCTGCGGGGATCGCCTGCCCGATGAGCCCTGTGATGGCGACCGCGATCGTGCACGCGATCGCCAGCGCGACGTTCGTCGCGACCCCGGCCAGCGAGACGATGATGTCGCCACGCTTGTAGTTGCGGTAGTTGCTCGGATTGATCGGGACGGGCTTGGCACCGGCCAGCACCGGGAAATGCGCCAACAGCAGCATCAACGGCAGTATGATCGACATCCACGGGTCAATGTGCTTGATCGGGTTCCAGGTCAGCCGACCAAGTTTATAGGCCGTGGTATCCCCCTGCTTCAACGCCGCATATCCGTGGGCGTATTCATGCGCGATGATTGAAAAGAGCAGGACTGGCGCAATGAGGAGTAGGTACTGGGCCAACGGGGCTGGGCGGAGGGTGGAGAGCCGGGTGGGGCGACAGCGCGTCGGCGGGCCTGCGGTAGCCTGAAGGTAGCCCGGCGGAAAACGTGTGTCAAAGCACTGTGGCGCCTTGACATCGCCCCTCGCGCGCCCTACGTTTTTTTCAGTCGACGGTCGGTGCCTCCGCGGGCCGGCCGTTGTGCATCGTCCGCCGATCCGCCGGCTGGCTCGATCCGCCAGGCCGTCACGTGTGATCCGACTCGCTGGGAGATTGCGTGCCGAATATCGCGTCCGCGAAAAAGAACATGCGCAAGACCCGCGCAGCCACCGTACGCAATCGCGCCCAACGGGCCGCGCTTCGAACGGCCCTCAAGAGAGCCAAGACGACTGGTTCCAGCGCGGAAGACCGGGTGGCCGCCGTCCGGCTGCTCGATCGCGCGGCGCGCAAAGGCCTGATCCACAAGAACTCGGCCGCTCGCCACAAGAGCCGGTTGGCCACCGCGCGGTAAGTCGCGCAGCTCGGCGTCGCCCCATCACAAAGGCCGGTCCCCCGGGACCGGCCTCTTGCTTTGCCTCGTGAATCGCTGCCACGGCGTGAGATCACATTGCCGCGAGCTCGCCCCCGCACCGCTCACAGTACCATTCGGTCGGATAGTTCATGTTGCCACACTCGGCGCACTTGAGCGTCTTGATCTGCTCCACCGGTACATCACGCAGGAAGAGCGGAACGGGATCGGTCTTGCTGGGCTGGCGGTGCGTCGCCTCCGCCGGAACAGTGGCCGGCTCGGGCGCCTGGCGGGCCTCGCCCGCAGCCGGCGACTCGGCCGGCATCGCCGCGGGTCGTGCCGTGCCGGCCGCCGTCGGAGCCACGGCGGGTGGCGCCGCCGGGGTCTTGGCGCGTTGCGTCTGTGCGGAGGATCGTGCCGGCGGCCCCGCGGGGACCGGCGCGGGCGCCGTCCCCTGATCCTTGGGTTCGACCACGGAGTGCAGGAACGCGAGCTCGTCGAATGACTCGGGCGGGGCGGCAGCCGCTGCTCCGCTCCCGCGCGGTGCGGGCCGGCCGGATCCCTGTGCTGTCGGTTCGCCCGCAGCGCCGCCCGCCAGCGCAACCGCCGATGGGGCGGCGACCGGGTCGGGACGCCGGGATGTCGCCGTCGCCATGTTGAGGAGTTGTTGCACCTGCGCCAGCTCGGACGCCGCTTCGGCGCGGTGCGCCGCGATCCGCGCGATGTCCGCCTCGCTGGTCTGGCTCACCTCGCGCCACTGCTCAGGACTGTACTCGCCGACCGCGGCCCGCAACTCGGCCTCCGCCCGGATATCGCGGTGACCGTTCTCTTCGGTCTGGAGTGTGTTGACGCGCTCGGTCAGGGTGTCGACCACCTGCCGGAGCTCCGCCGACCGGCCGCCCAGCTCTTCCAGCACGCGGCCCAACCGCGACTCGTAGTCCGCGTACACACGCGCATACACATGGCTCGACGTCGTGGCCCGGCGCGACTCGAGCGCCGTGAGCCATTGCTCGTATCGTTGCCGCTCCTGTAAGAGCGCCGCGATCGCGTCCGTTGGCTTGTCCTGGGAAAGCGTGGCCATCACTCGTCAGTCTGAGATGCGCCGGACCGCGGCACGCGGGCGGCGCGAAAGGTTAATGCTCTTGCGCGGCAATATGATAGACGATCCGACCTCCGACAACCGTGCAGATCGCGCGTCCTCGGAGTTTGCGTCCCGCGTACGGTGTGTTGCGGCCCTTGGACAGGAATTGTGCCGGATCCACCACCCATTCGCGGGCCGGGTCGAATACGGTGATATCGGCCGGCTGTCCGTGCGCCAGCGACCCGCCCGGCAGATGAAAGATCCGGGCAGGCGCGACCGACATCCGCTCCACCAGCGTCGCGAAATCGACGATCTTCGGTCCCACGAGGGACGTCACGACAACGGCGAGCGCCGTCTCGAATCCCACGATCCCATTCGGCGCATCCGCGAACTCGCGCTCCTTCTCGTCGTAATGGTGAGGGGCGTGATCGGTCGCGATCACGTCGATCGTCCCATCACGCACGGCCTCGCGGAGCACGGCGACATCCTCGGCCGTGCGCAGCGGAGGATTCATCTTCGCGTTGGTGTCGTACCCCTCGACCGCGGCCTCGGTCAGTGACAAGTGGTGCGGACAGACCTCGGCCGTCACCGCGACGCCGCGATCTTTCCCCCATCGGATGAGTTCGACCGATCCTTTGGTCGACACATGCGCGATGTGGATGTGCCCGCCCGTCCGCCGCGCCCAGCAGAATGTCGCGGATCACCATGATCTCTTCCGCTTCGCTCGGCACGCCTCGCAATCCGAGGCGCGCGCTCACGATCCCTTCGTTCATCGCGCCGCCGACCGCGAGCGTCGGCTCCTCGCAGTGGTCCACCACGGGGATGGTGAAGGTCCGCGCGTACTCCAGAGCCGTCCGCATCAACTGCGCGCTCGCGACCGGCCGGCCATCGTCGCTGATCGCGACCGCCCCCGCGCCGACCATCTCGCCCACCTCGGCCAGCGCGTGTCCTTCCTGGCGCACCGAGATCGCACCGATCGGATAGACGCGGGCCGCGTTCGCTTTCTGGCCTTGCCGCACGACGAAGCCCACGGCCGCCTGGTTGTCGGTGACGGGGTCGGTGTTGGGCATCGCACACACCGCCGTGAATCCGCCAGCGGCCGCCGCGCGGGCACCCGTCGCGATCGTCTCGACATCCTCGCGCCCGGGCTCGCGCAGGTGGCAGTGCACGTCAATGAAGCCGGGTGCGACGATCGTGTCCGCGCAGTCGATGACCTCCGCGCCATCCGGCACGCCACCACGTGGGCCGGCGTGCGCGATCATGCCATCGATCACCACCACGTCGCCGACCACATCGAGTTGCTGCGACGGATCGATGATGCGTCCGCCTTGCAGCACGAGCGGCCGGGTCATCGCTCGCCGCCCGGCGTCGATTTCGCGGTCTCCGCCAGCTCGGGGCGGCCGCCCGCCAGCAGATACAGCACGGCCATGCGGATTGCCACGCCGTTGGTCACCTGGTTGAGGATCACGCTGTGGGGACCGTCCGCGACATCCGAATCGATCTCGACGCCGCGGTTCATCGGCCCGGGGTGAAGAATCAGCACGTCGTGGTCGATGCGCTCGAGGCGCTCGCGCGTCACCCCGAAGACGCGGTTGTATTCGCGGAGCGACGGGATGTAACCGGCCGTCATGCGCTCGAGCTGCAGACGCAGCACGTTGAGCGCCTGCGCCCACTCCATCGCCGCTTCCACGCGGTCGAAGACCGTGATGCCGAACTCCGCGATCGCGTTCGGCAGCAGCGAGCGCGGGCCGCACACGGCGACCTCGGCTCCCATCTTCTGCAGGCCCCAGATGTTCGAGCGGGCGACCCGCGAATGGAGCACGTCGCCCACGATGCACACCCGGAGGCCGCGCAGGTCGCCGAAGTGATCGCGAAGGGTGAGCAGATCGAGCAGCCCCTGTGTGGGATGCTCGTGCGTGCCGTCGCCGGCGTTGATCACGTTGGACTCGATCCGCTGCGCCAGAAACTGCGCGGCGCCGGAAGCCCCATGCCGCATCACGACCATGTCGATGCGCATTGCTTCGAGATTGCGCGCCGTGTCGACCAGCGTCTCGCCTTTGCTGACGCTGGAGCCTGAGGCGCCGACATTGACGGTGTCGGCGGAGAGCCGCTTCTCGGCGAACTCGAACGACACCCGGGTGCGAGTCGACGGCTCGAAAAACAGGTTGACGATGGTCGAGCCCCGCAGGGTCGGGACTTTCTTGATCGCCCGCTCGCTGATCTCCTTGAACGGCTCCGCCGTGTCGAGGATCAGCCCGATCTGTTCTGGAGTCAACGGCTCGAGGGCGAGGAGGTCCTTGCCCAGCGGGCTCGTCACGCGGATGCCTCTCCCGCACCTGAGCGGCCCGTGGACGATTTCTTCGAACGGCCGCCGCCCGCCGCGCGACCCGCATCGCTCGGTGGCGCAGTCTTGGGCACCACGACCACGGAATCCCCGCCGTCCAGTTCCGCGACCAGGACATCGACTCGCTGGTCGCGGCGGAGCTCGACGCGCTTCCCGACCACGTCCGCATGAATCGGCAACTCGCGGCCACCGCGATCGACCAGCACCGCCAGCCCAATGCGCGCGGGGCGGCCGAAATCCGCCAGCTCGTCGAGCGCGGCCCGCACGGTGCGGCCGGTATAGAGCACGTCGTCGACGATGACGACTCTCGCCCCGTCGATATCGCCCGGAATGTCCGTCGGACCGACGACCGGCCGCGGACCGACCGTCTGGAGATCGTCGCGGTACAAGGTGATGTCGAGCGCCCCGAGGCGCGGCGCCTCCCCTTCCCGCTCCGCGATCAGTTGCGCGATCCGGCTGGCCAGTTGCACCCCCCGGCGCTGAATCCCAACCAGGACGAGATCTTCCGTCCCATCGTGAAGCTCGACGATCTCATCCGCCATCCGGCGGAGGGTGCGGTCCATGGCGCGCGTGTCGAGCAGGGTCGTCGTTGAAGGCTGCGAAGCTGACGGCATGTGGCCCAAATATGCCGCGCCGGCGCCCGGTCCGGTACCGTGCGCCAGCGGGTCGGGTGCCGGTTCGGCCGGCTACGCGGCTTCCTTCTCGAGGCACTTCGCGTCGTCGTGGGCCGGAGAGTTCACGTACGTGGACACCGGGTACGCGCACAGCGTCTCCGGGCCGTCGTACGGTCGCAGCAGCGACAGCGCGTCAGCAGCCGGCGTCGACGGGTCGAGCCACATGCTGTACGACGCCGGATCGAGGATGACGGGCATCCGATCGTGGAGCGGCGCCATGAACGCGTTGGCTGCGGTAGTGATCACGCTGCACGTCTGCGTCACTTCCCGGGTGGCTCGGTTGCGCCACGATTCCCACAATCCGGCGAGCACGAATGGGTGATCACCCGTCATGCGCACGGCATAAGGGCGCCTGCGCTTCTCCCCTGGAATCGTTTGCCACTCGTAGAAGCCGTCGACCAGGATCATGCACCGGCGCTCGCGGAATGCGTCGCGGAACGCCGGCTTGGTATCCACGCCCTCGGCGCGCGCGTTGATCATTCGGGCCCCCACGGAGAGGTCGCTCGCCCACCAGGGCACGAGTCCCCACCGCAGCCGGACGGCCTCGGGCTCGCCGTCACGGGCCCGGACGGCCATCTGCTCCTGGGTCGGGCACACGTTATACCGGGGTTCCCAATCCGGGACATCCTGGAGGGCGAGCCACCTGGCGATGAGGTGGGCTGACAGGGTCAGCGTAGTCCGGGCGCACACCCCCGCAATGTGACCTGGCGCTATAGATTCTGCGACATGGCGGGCGAGGTCGCCCGAGTCCGTCGTTCGGCGTCCCGGACATCAGGGGGTAACCGTGCATGAGTTCGTTCAGATGCCGGTGGGCTGGTCCGCGGCGTACGTCGCAGACTGGGTGGTGTTCGCGACGTATGCGGCATACGTCCTCGGTGCCTCGGTTCTGTCGGCACCGTATCGCGCCCGGGTCCACCGGGGAACGTGGCTGCACGTCGCCGAGGGATGGGCGGTCGTCGCGGTCGTCTGGGGTGCATGCGGCTGGGCGAAGTATGTGCTCGCGTCCGGAGACCACGACTGGTCTGGGGCGGGCCCGGTCCCCCGCACGGTGCGCGTCGCCGCGATCATTCTGTTCGCCTTGCAACCGGCGATCTACCTCCTTCCCGTCATCATGGTGATCACCACGGCGGTACGCGCCTGGCGATTCACGCCGGCCGCCCCCGCCGAGGTGGCTGGCTCGCGTTGATGGCGCCTTGAGTGCGGGTGAGCCCCCGGCCACCTTTGGATTAATGACAGCAGGACCGACGCTCGCCCCGCAGTCCGAACGTGCCCCACGGCGGGACGAAGCCGAGCTCGACGCGCTCAATGAGCGCGTGCGGGCCGCCAATGCGTTCGTGGGACGAGTGCAAGCCGCGCTGCAGACGGTCGTCGTCGGGCAGCGGGCCATGCTCGATCGCCTGATGGTAGGACTACTCGCCGACGGGCACGTACTGCTCGAGGGGCTGCCTGGTCTGGCCAAGACACTCGCGGTGCGCGCACTGGCCGCGGTGATCGACTGCCGGTTCCAGCGGATTCAGTTCACGCCGGATCTGCTCCCCGCGGACCTCGTCGGGACGATGATCTACAACCAGAAGACGGGCGAGTTCACCGTTCAGCGGGGCCCCATCTTCGGAAACATCATCCTGGCCGACGAGATCAATCGCGCGCCGGCCAAGGTCCAGAGCGCGCTGCTCGAGGCGATGCAGGAGAAGCAGGTCACGATCGGCGGACAGAGCTTCCGGCTGGACGAGCCATTTCTGGTGCTGGCCACCCAGAATCCGATCGAGCACGAAGGGACCTATCCGCTGCCGGAAGCACAGGTCGACCGGTTCATGCTCAAGCTGATCGTCACCTACCCGGACCGGCGCGACGAGAGCACGATGCTGGACCGGATGAGCGGCGCGCCAGTGCCGCCGCCCAAGCCGGTGGTGGACGCCCCCACGATCCTGCGCGCGCGCCAGGTGGTGGACGACATCTATCTCGATCCGCGCGCCAAGGAGTACGCTCTCGATCTCGTGCGCGCGACGCGCGAACCGGCGACGATGGGCCTGGCCGCACTCGCGCCGCTCATCGAGTACGGTGCCAGTCCGCGAGCGGCGATCGCGCTCGTGCGCGCAGCGAAGGCCCACGCGTTCCTGGCCGGCCGTGCCTACGTCGCGCCCGCGGACATCAAGGCTCTGGCACCCGACGTGCTTCGCCATCGGTTGATCCTGACCTACGAGGCCGACGCGGAGCGCGTCACCGCCGACGCGGTCATTGCTCGCGTCCTGGACGGCATCGCCGTCCCGTAAGGAGACCCGGTGAGGGCAGCGGGCGCGATGCCGCCGGCCGGGTCGCAGGCCGCCTCCCCCGCCGCGGCGCCGGCGCTGCCGCTGGCCTCCGGCGTCACGCTCGCGGAGATCCTGGCTCAGGTACGCCGGCTGGAGATCAGCAGCCGGCGGCTCGTCCGCGACATTCTGGCGGGCGAGTATGGCAGTGTGTTCAAAGGCCGGGGCGTCGAGTTTGCGGATGTCCGAGAATACCATTTCGGCGACGACGTCCGGACGATCGACTGGGGCGTGACGGCGCGGATGGATGCCGCGTATGTGCGGCGATATGTCGAAGAGCGCGAGCTCACCGTGCTGTTCCTCATCGATCACAGCGCCTCCGATGCCTTCGGCAGCCGGACCCGCGCCAAGATCGAGCTTGCGACGGAGCTCAGTGCCGTTCTCGCCCTCGCGGCGGTGCGCAACAACGATCGGGTCGGCGCAGCCCTCTTTACCGATCGCGTCGAAGCGTTCGTGCCGCCGGCCAAAGGCAAACGGCACGCACTCCGTGTGATCCGCGAGCTCCTCGCATTCCGCCCCGAACATCGGGGCACCAGTCTGGCGGCCGCACTCCAATTCGCGATCCGTGTGCTGCCCCGGCGCGCCGTCATCTTCGTGGTGTCCGACTGGCTCGACGACGGATACGCGACGGAGCTCGAGATCGCCGCGCGCACGCATGATGTCATTGGCGTTCAGGTGATCGATCCGCGCGAACGCGAGCTGCCCGACGTGGGACTGCTCACGGTTCGCGACCCCGAGGGCGGTGCCTGGGTGACGGTCGATACGGGCAGCGACGCCGTGCGGCAGCGCTTTCGGGCACGGGCTGACGCGTTCGATGCCGGACTCACCTCGCGGCTTCGCCGCAGCGGTGCGGACGTCGTCCGGGTTCGAACGGGCGAGGGCTATGTCGGCCCTCTACTCGCGTTTTTCCGGCGGCGGGAACGCCTGCAGTCGCAATGAGGCGCCGCGGATTCGGGGCCGCGGCGCGCGATCGGCTCGGCGGCGAGTGGCGGTTCACGGCCGCCTGCGTCGCCGCAGCGATGACCGTTGGTGTTGGTGGTGTTGGTGTGGCCGCGACTGCGAACACCGCGTGTGCGCAGGATGCAACTACCCCCGCGGCACCTGCCGCATCCCCGCAGGTACTCGCGCGCCCCGACAGCGGCCGCGTGACCGTCGGCGACCCCGTGACGCTACGGATTCATCTCCGGCTCCCTGCAGGCGAGCAACTCGCCGGTGCGACTCCGGATTTCCGCGAGCCGCTGCCCGAGGGCGTGCGGCTACTGCGAGTGGACTCGCTACGGCTGCAGGCGGACAGCGATGAGTCGGGCGCGCTGGTCGTCGCATTCTTCCGGCCTGGGACGTTGCGCCTTCCGCCGATCGGGATAACGTATCGCGCCACTCGTGGCGCACCGGCGGACACGGCGGTCACCGGCCCGATTGCCGTGACCGTGACTCCGGTCGTACCGGCTGGATCGGGCACGCTGCGCGACATCAGGAACATCGAGACGGCGCCGATCTCGCTTCGGTCGGCGGCGACGGTCGTCGCCGGCGCGCTGGCGGTGATACTCGCTGTGGTGGTGGCGAGCCGCCTGCAGCGGCGGCGGCGGATGGAGCACCTCTCGGCCAGCCGTCTGGCGTTGGCCAACGCTCCCGCAGGTCCGTACGCCACCGCCCTCGCGAGACTGGCCGTGATCGCCGAAGACTGGGCCGCCAGCCCCGACATCGAATCCCACTACGCGGAGACGGCGGATGTCCTTCGCCGCTATCTCGCTGACGCCCACGGGTTTCCGGCGCTGGAACGCACGACGCCGGAGTTGCTCGGTGCGCTGCCCAGCCGGCTTGCCGTCCCGCCCGCCCGCCACGAGGCGGGCAAGCTGCTCGGCGCCGCTGACCTCGTGAAATTCGCCCTGTATGCACCGCCCGCGCCGGCACCTGCCGCCGTGCTGGTCGCGGCCCGGTCGATTCTTACAGGATGGGATACCGCGGGCGCGCCGCCTGGAGGCGCGCCGCCTGGAGGCGCACCGCCTGGAGGCGCACTGCCTGGAGGCGCACTGCCAGGCAACGGTGAGCCGTTTGCCGATGGGAACACCAGCGGATCACCAGACCGGGAAGCGGGCCGGGTAGGAGGCCGCTGATGCAATTCGCCGACCCGTGGGCCTTTGCGCTTCTGGTGCTCGTGATTGGCGACGCGATGGGCGGCTGGCCGCGGCACGGCCGGGTGCCGGCGTCGCATCTCGGGTTCACCGGTGTGTCGTTTCTCTCGGATGAACGCCCAACGGGGCGAGCCCGCTGGCTGCGCCTTCCCGCCATCCTGCGCACCCTGGCGCTCGCCCTCGTTGTCGTGGCCCTCGCTCGCCCGAGGGCCGACGGGGCGCACCGCGATACTCCGGTCCACGGCCGCAACATCGTCCTGACACTCGACATTTCGAGCAGCATGAAGGCGCTCGACTTCCGCACCGGCAACCGGCTGGAAGTCGCGAAGCGGGTGCTGGCCGATTTTGTCGGCCGGCGCCGTGGAGACTTCCTCGGCTTGGTCGTGTTCGCCGGCCGCGCGTTCACGCAGGCCCCGCTCACCACTGATGCTGATGTCGTACTCGACCTGCTGGGGCGGGCGGACATCGGCATGCTGCCGGATGGCACCGCCATTGGCACCGCGCTCGCCATGAGCGAGAGCCATCTTGAAGATCTGCCGCGCGAGAGCGGAGTCATCGTGCTGCTCACCGACGGTGGCAACAACACCGGGTATCCCGATCCGCTCGCGGCCGCGGAAGCCGCACGCGCCCTCGGGATCCGCATTTACACGATCGGGGTCAGCTCGCATGGTGCGACGCCGATCGCGCCGTACGAGACAGGGCGCCCGGCGACGATGGAGGCCCCGTCAGCGCTGACGAGCCACGAGGAACAGATCCTCGGACGCATCGCGTCGATCAGCAACGGACGCTACTTCCGGGTCAGCGATGACAGCACGCTGGTCCGCGTCCTCGGTGACATCGATGGCCTCGAGCGCACGGACCGGCACCTGTCCGAGGTCGTGAGCTACCACGAGTATTTCGTCATCCCGCTCGCCGGGGCGGTCTTGCTCATCGCGGGCGAACTGCTGCTGCGGACCACCTGGCTCCGGATCATACCCTGATGCCGCGCACACCCCTGGACACCTGGTGCTCGGTACCATGACGTTCGCGGCGCCACTTGCCCTCCTGGGCCTCGTGCTACTCCTCCCGCTTGGCCTGGCTTTCTCGCACGCCGCGCGCGCGCGCGCGAGTGCGCTCGACCGCTTCGGCCCGCTGGCGCTCGGCGCCGCCGCCACATCGTTCCCGCCGCCGCGGCGCCGGCGGGTCGCCGAGGGCATCGCGCTGGCTGGCGTGGCCCTGTGCGTCGTCGCTCTTGCCCGCCCGCAGTTCGGGTCCAGCTCGCGAACTCTGCATCGCACCAGCGGCGACATCATCTTCGCACTCGACCTGTCCCGGTCGATGGGCGCGACGGACGTCTCGCCATCGCGGCTCGGGGCGGCGAAGCAGGCCGCCGCCGCGATCGCGCGCGCGTTCCCCGACGATCGCGCCGGGCTGGTGGTCTTTGGCGGGACCGGATTTCTGCAACTGCCGCCGACGCTTGACCACTCGACGTTTCAGACGTTCCTGGATGCGGCGGCCGGCGGAGACATCCCGGACCCGTCCACGAATTTCGAAGCGCTCGCTGCACTCCTGGCACGCACGGCCGCTCAGGATCGCGTGGGCGCGTCGTACACCAGCGTGGTCCTGCTGTCCGACGGCGAAGATGTGGAGGGGAAGCTGGAGGACGCGATCGGCCTGCTCTCCAAAGCACATGTCCACGTCTTCACGATCGGTGTCGGCACGCCGGGCGGGGCGATCGTGATGGATCGCGATGCCCGCGGCGTGCTCTCTCCGCATCTCGATTGGACGGGACGGGAGGTGACGTCCCGGCTCACCGAGCAGAATCTCAAGGATATCGCACGGCGCACGGGTGGGATGTACGCGAGGTGGGGCGGCGATGCGACCGTGGAGCCCATCGTGTCGCAACTCGAGCAGATGGGCCGGCGCGCCGTCTCGAACGAGATTCACGGTCAGGTGGCGGACCGGTATCAGTGGCCGCTCTCGCTGGCCGGCGCCCTGCTCCTGCTCTATCCCGCCGCGCTGCGCGGGCGCGAGACCGCGTCCGTATGACGCGAGGTTCGGTGCGCATCCCGTCGCGCGTTCCGACGCGCATCGCCATTGCCGCGGCACTGGTCATCGTGCTCGCTTTCGTGGGGGTTTGGCTGCAGGGGCCGCTCGGACTCGCGGTCGAACGGGATCACGCGGAGCAGTTGTATCGCGCGCGATCCTGGCACGCGGCGGACACGGCATTTGCCGCGGTCGTGCATGACGCGACCATGCGCCGGGCGTCGGACCTGCTCCCCTCCCTCGAATACAACAGCGGCAACGTGTCGTATCGCCTCGGCCGGTTTTCGGAGGCCGAGCGACGATATCAAGGGGCGCTCGGGGGCAGCCGTGCGCTGCGCGAGCGAACCTATTTCAATCTTGGCAACAGCTACGTGTGGCAGGCTCGCGCCGAGTACGACCGGGTGGGCAAGCGAAGCGCGCTTCGGGCCGCGGTGGATTCCTACGAAGAGGCGCTCCTCATCGACCCGCACGACCGAGACGCGAAGTGGAACCTCGAGATCGCCCTCCTCCGCCTGGAAGATGCCGAGGATTCTGCGGGGGCCGGACTCCACCGCGGCGAAGCCAACTGGGGCGGCGGCAATCTCACGAAGTCGGGATATGAAGGTGCTCCACAGACCGGCGCCGGTGCGACGCCCGGAGGCGGATACGGCACATCGGCCGGCGAGGACGCGGTGCAGGAAATCACCGAGACGGAAGCCCGGCAGATGCTCAAGACGGTCGAACAGGCGCAGGTGACCGGGCAGCAGGCGGGCGCCGCGCCCAAGGCGCCGGCGCGACGGCCGTCACACGAGAGGGATTGGTGAGAGCCGCGGATGCTCCCTTCACGAGTCTGCCACCTTCCCCACTCCCCCCGCCAGCCATACTATTTGGTGACACGGCGGCCGGCGACAAGGCGGCCGAACATCTGCCCGGTCCTCCGCGTCGTATTCGGCACCGCTAGCCGCGAGGCCTCATGCGTTACAGCTTCGACAAGCTCGCTTTCGTGGCCGGGGAACGGCGGCCGGCCACATGGACATTCGCGGGAACCAAGGTGACGGGCTACGAGCACCCCTACGCCGTCACCGACCGCAATCACACCTCCCGCAACCGGTGGGAGTTCGTCGTCAGAGTTCCGAAAGCGGCGGGCGGGCGCATTGAAGTGCGTCCCGTGCAGGTGCCCAACGACGACGCGTGGGCGGCCCTCGACCGGTATGGCCTGACGTTCATGCCGGCGACGCGCCCCGGCTATACCAAGGATCGGTATTGCCTCGTCTCGTTCCCCAGAACCGACGGCGGTGGAACCCGGTTCGTCGTGCATCAGGGCGAAGAGTCCAAACTGCCCTATTGGCTGCGGCATCTCGGGCGCCGCCTGGTCCGCAAGGACAAGGTCCGTAGCACCCGCGGAACCGACGCCCACGCGCTTGTCGTGCTCGTCCCGCGAGACGATTACGAGCGCATGATCGCGCTGTATCTCGCGACCAAGGCGTGGGTGCTCAAATCGCGGGCTGCCGGCCGCAGGTAGCCAGGCCGCGCGCACGCCGCTTGCACCCATGGGGTTCTGCTGTCCATGCCGTTCCTGCTAGCGTTGTCCCCGAACGGCCCTTCCGGGCGGCCGGGGTGACCCCTTCACGCTGGAGCCAGTTGCCGATGCACATCCGCACCCTGTTCACGGCGGCGATCGCCGGCCTCGCGTGCGTGCTGGGCGCCCATACCGTCCAGGCCCAGAATCCGCCCCCCAAGCCTGGACCACCCGTCGGGGTGCAGAAACCGGTGCCCCGGGCCATGCAGTGGTGGTGCGAAGTGTATGCGCAGCCCGCAACGTCGGTGGCGCTCACGCAGGACGAGCGGGATCACGACTATTTCTTCTCGCAGATCTTCGAGCGGACCCACTCCTCGCGCGACGATGAGGACACGATCGAGCGCCGGTGCCGCACATCATTCGAGGTACAGTTCGGAGCGCGATGGACGCTGGTGACCGCGCGCGCCATGTCGGCGCCCAATCACGAGGACGCGATATCCGACCGGGTGTCGGATGAAAACAATCCGGTGCGCCGCGGCCGGACTCGGGATTTCCGGATGCCTGAGGACTGACGCTATTTCTTGGTCGTGTCCGCTTTCGTTGTGGTGTCCGGCTTTGCCGCGGGCTGTGTCGAAGGCGGCGCCCCTGAAGTCGTCCGGTTCTTGTCGAACCGCTCCTGATGCTCGGGGGTGAGTACTTCGCGGAACGCATCGTACTGGCGCCGGATCAGATCGCGGATCGGCGCCGCCAACGTCCGCCCCGGATCGCCCAACTCCCGCGCTTCGGCCCGATATGCGGCGCGAATCGAATCCACTTTGACACGCTCCGAATCCGACAAACTGATCCCACGCATCGGATCGCGAATCGTCGGAACGGCGTTGGCGACCAGACGCGTGGTGGTGATGCCCGACTGGGGGTTGACCTGCCCGCCGTTGCTCCCGCCCCGGCGGCTGGTGACCGGCATCGCCACGTAGTTGTTCGACCCACTGCCGATGAGGGCCACGCGTTCGAGCTGTTCCAGCGTCAGCACATCGAGTGCCTCGGCGCGCGCGTGCCGCGCTCGCGAACGGAGCTGCGCCGACACATCGGCGATCGCGTCATGGAGCTGCTGCACGCTGTCTCGCGCCGGCCGCCTGGCGTGAGATGTGTCCGCGGCCTTGTCGGCGTTCTTCTGCGCCGCCGGGAGGTAGCCCTCGAACTCGTGCGCCTGCGTGCGAAGTGAGTCCAGGACGCGCCGGACCGGGCGAGCCCCCACCAGGTAGCGCGAATCGATCGCCGACAGCTTCGTGACCTGGCTGTCGGTGATTCCGTAGTCCAGCCGATGCTCGAAGAATGGCCCGATCGGGTTGATGGCGTTGATGTCCACTTCGTCGGTGCCGACCGATCCTGCCGGCGCCGGCGCCTCTCGCGGCTTGGCGCCGTTGCCCGAACTGCAGGCTGCCGCGAGCACCGCACAGCACACGGCGAGCACAGTGCGAGTGGTCGCGCCAGGAGCGCGATCCGATAGCGCAGGTCGAATGGGCAAACGGTCCTCGGTGCGTGGTGTTCGTTCGGGTAGTCGCGGCATCAGGGCGTCTCGGGTTTCCAGCGGCCGGTTCCCGGGATTTGTCCGTGGTACCCTTGCGAGGTCAGGAGTTCCGCGCCAGGCAACGGCGCGACCCACCAGCCCTGCCCGTCGGCGCCCATCGCCGCGGCAAAAATGGAGGCGCGTGCGCCCGCACGGTAGGGCCAGGACATTGGCCACCGGCCGCGCGCTGTTCTCGCGTCGCGGCTCACCTAGGCGAGATGAGGTAAGGATCATGTAACGCCCGACCCATCGGGTAGCGCCACGATCCCGTTGGGCTGAAGGTTGATCGCACGAGCGGACGCGATCGCGACCGGTCAGTCGCACCACACTAGGGTCGGGGGCGCTGTGCACGTTTTCGGAGAAACGGTCACCATGGCAGGCGCCATTTTCCTGCTCCTGGCGCTCGGTCTCGCGTTGAGTTTCGAGTTCGTGAACGGGTTTCACGACACCGCCAACGCCGTCGCGACGGTCATCTATACCCATACGCTCAAGCCCACCCACGCCGTCGTCTGGTCCGGCTGCTGGAACCTGATCGGCGTGCTGGTATCCACGGGGGCCGTCGCGTTCAGCGTCGTGTCGCTCCTCCCGGTCGAACTCGTGATCAACGTCGGCTCCGGCGCCGGCTTCGCCATGGTCTTCGCCCTTCTGATCTCGGCGATCGTGTGGAATCTCGGCACCTGGTACATGGGACTGCCGGCTTCGAGTTCACACACGCTGATCGGCTCCATTATGGGTGTCGGACTGGCGAACTCGCTGCTGGCCAAAGGCCATGTCTTTGGAGAAGGCGTGAATTGGGCGCAGGCCAAGAACGTCGGCGCGTCGCTCCTCGTGTCGCCGATCGTGGGATTCGTCTGTGCGGCTCTGCTGCTGTTATTGAGCAAAGCCCTTATCAAGCGTCCCGAGCTCTACTCGGCCCCCGACAAGGGTGCCGCCCCGCCGCCGTGGATTCGCGGCCTCCTCGTGCTGACCTGCACGGGCGTCAGCTTCGCGCACGGATCCAACGACGGGCAGAAAGGCATGGGACTGATCATGCTGATCCTCATCGGCATCATCCCCGGCGCCTACGCGCTCAATATGGGCGCCGATCATACGTCGATCACCCAGTTGGTCGCCGCCGCCGATGCGGCGCGGCCGGTCTTCACCACCGCGGCGGGCGGGGTGCTCGTCCCGGCGGGCGCAGCCAACGACACGCTCTCCGCATTTCTCAAGACCACCGGCCAGCAATCCCCCGCGACATACGCGGCGATCGCGTCGGTCGACCAGTCGATCGCGGACCGGCTCCGCGAGACGCAGACATTTGCCGCGATGCCCGTCGAAGGCCGGAAGACACTGCGGACCGACGCGTATCTCGTCGCCGAGGCGATCACGAAACTCGACAAGAAAATGCTGCTCGCCGATCCGGCAATTGGTACACCCGCGCGGGAGCTCAAGAAGCAGTTGGACAAGGTGACGAAGTTCATCCCGACATGGGTCAAGTTCGCGGTGGCGCTGGCGCTCGGTCTTGGCACGATGATCGGATGGAAACGCATCGTGGTGACCGTCGGCGAGAAGATCGGGAAGGAGCACCTGACGTACGCGCAGGGCGCATCCGCGGAACTCGTGGCGATGCTCACGATCGGCGCGGCGGACTATTTCGGTCTCCCCGTCAGCACGACGCACGTCCTGTCATCCGGCGTTGCGGGAACGATGGCCGCCAACCGATCGGGCCTTCAGATGGGGACGCTCCGCAACCTGTTGCTCGCGTGGGTGCTCACGCTCCCGGTTTGCGTGCTCCTCGGTGCGACCACATTTGCCGCCGGCCTCTACCTCGTATTGAACGTCTTCGGCGTCCGGTGACGGGCGGAGCCCAGAACGCGACAGTCGCGGTGCGCCGTCGCGTGCGGCGGACGGACAACCGCTTAAATTGGCGAGAGCGGCCCACCGGCCAACGCCGTGGGCCGCGACGCCGTACACCTGAGGGGGCATGGCGCGCACTGGCGCGCGTAACCGGAGAGGGTGAGGTAATGCGAGTCGTCATGATTTTCGCGGTCGTACTTTTTGCCGCGGCGTGCAGTGGTACTGACCCGAATTCGCCGTCCGGTCCGTGCGCGCAGGATGAGCAATCAGCCCTGTCGCTCTACGGACCGCCGCTCGGTGTCCAAACCAATGGCAACGTCACCACCTACACGTGGGCCAACGCGGTCGGGACATTCACGGCGAACGGATCGACCTGCTCCGAGTCCTTCACCTGACAACGCGTGATGACGCGAAAAGGACCGCCCACCGAGCGGTCCTTCGTTCTGTCCGGCAACCGTCTGGCGAGCAGGCGCCCAGGGGCGATTACCTACGCACCGCGCGGTGGTGACTCGGCCCTGACGTACACGGGATCGCCGGTCTGCTCCGCCCACCACCGCAGCGTCTGTTCGATGACCGCACCCGCATCCTCCTCACCGCCGTAGGTGCCCATCACGTGCCAGCCGCCTCGTCCCTCGACGTGAACCGCTAGCGCGTCAGCGACGGGCTCGCGCGGCTGCGTGGGCCGCGCAACCCCAGCCTCGCCGATCTTGCGTGGCGGCGGAGGCTGCCGGACGTGATCCACGCGGAATCGCAATCCGTTGGTGGTCTTGAAGGTTACGGGCCAGTCCATTGCATCTCCCTTGGGTTGAGCCGGGGCCCACTGCTGCCCGCCCGCCGGGCGCGGTTGCCGGAGGTCTTCCCGTCATCGCGATCGGCCAGGCACGCAGCGCGGATTCAGGAGGTCGGCCCGTCACATCCGCTACACGGACACCCGCAGCATACCCTCGGGGCCGGTGTTAGTCCACCTACCGGCCGGTCCGCGTACAGTTAGTGAGCGGGAGCCTGGAGCGCGGCGGGGGCGCCGGTTCCGACGACGAACGGCGACGACAGCGCATCGAAATGGCTGGCTCGCAGGATTCGCTGGCCATCGGCCGACAGCAGGTACTGCACGAAGCGAGCGCCGGCCGCCGAATTCGGCGCGATCGTCGGAACCGTGACGGCGAACAGGATGGGTGCGCCGCGCACGGTGATCGTGTCGCCCAGTGTCTTGCCGACGACTCGCGCCGACGCCGTCGCGTACGTCGCCGAATCGGCGGGCGTGCCGAGATCGATCTCGGGCGGGAGATCGACCGTCTTCAGTTTCGACTGGTCCGCGAGATTCTGGTACGTCCAGATGTAATCGAGGTCACCCGATTGCAGGAGCGCCACCTGGTCGGCCTCGCGCGGCCGCACGTTGCGCTGCGGAGCCGCGGCCAGCAGCGCCGCCGCCAATCCGGGCTTCCGATAGAACCGCTCCGCCAATTGAAACGTGAGCAGCGTGCGATAGCCCGAGGGATCGGTGTTCGGATCGGCGCGCCCGACCTGCACGCCCGGCCGCTGGATGACGCTCACCCAGTTCGCCGGCGTGATCTGATGCGCGAATCGGGAGGTGTCGGTATACGCGAGCACGATCCGGTTCCGGCCGAATACCGCATACCACGTCGTGTAGCGCGGCATGAGGAGCTTCGGAAAGACGTCCGGATCAGCGAGCGCGATCACGTCGGGCCGTCGTCCGAGCTCTGTCACACGCCGCGCGACTTCGAGACTCGCCCCGGGCTCGATTTGATAGCGCATTCCACTGCGTGCCGCGAAACTGTCGAGGACCGTGGTCAGCGGCTTCGTCATCGACGCCGCATTCATCACGAGCAAGGTGGAGCCGGATCCGCCGGCCGAATCGGCCTTGGACGCGCTCGCCCGATCCCCGGCCGCCCGGCAGCCACCCGTCATCAGGAGGCTGCCGGCCCCGGCGCTGACGAGAAGGGCGGCGGTGACGAGTCCGCGTGTCGCCATGACGATGACCCGAGTGCCTAGAACGGCATCCGCAGGGACAGCGTCCATGCGTGATCGTATTGATGGAACGTGGTCGCGGCGATCTGGAGCCCCGCGCCGACGGTGAATCCGAGGCGCTGGTGGATCGGGAACCGTCCGAACACGACGCCGGGCGTCATGAACAACTGGTTGCGGCCGATATTCGCGCCGTCGCGCCACGTCGTCCCGTTGAACTCGAACTCGGGCCATACGAAGTGCGTCGCGTGATATTGGAAAACCGCGTTGTATACGAAGGGATGGCCGATCTCCTCGCTGTTGCCGCCGGGCACGGTGACCGCGGCCGTCGCCTGAATGTCGAAATGTCCCCAGCCCTTCCCGGCCGCCAGCGTCGGCGTGAAGATGGCCCACCGCTGGCCGTTGGCCCTGCCACCTGTGGGCAGGGTGGCACCGAGGAACGCCGTCAGGATGTCGTTGCCGTGCGTCTCATTGTGCGACAGGATCCGATACTTGAGGAGCAGCGGCCAGTCGCCCCATCCATCAGGAGCCTTGGGGTTGCGATGGACGGTGTAGGCTGGCGTGCCGACGATCAGCTCGACCGGGCTGAAGGGGATCAGCTCCAGCCCCTTCCCGTTGTCATAGATAGTTGTCTGAGTGCCGTTGGCCGCGGTGCGCCAGACGAAGTCGGTCCGGAACTCCTGCTCGAGGCGCGGCGTCGTCGTGAAGTTCGGTGTCACCCAGTGCGGCTGCTGCGACTGGATCGCCGTGGCCCGCCGCTCCCACTGGCTGAAAAAATCGCCACTGCCGGTGCTGTCCTGCGCCAGGCACGGGGTCGCCACGCACGCCAGCGCGAACAGCACGGCGCCACGCAGGGCGGCCGAGACACCAATCGTCACAGATCCTCCGGAACGGTTCGTTGTGGGAAGCCGGATCGCTCCGGCTGGCCGCGCCTCAGGACGCGGCCCACTCCGAACGTATCGCGTAAGGGAACGTTAGGCAACGTTACCTAACGTTCCCTCACAGGCGTTCCGCTACAGCATCGCGAGCACCTGCTGCGCCGCGCGGTGTCCTTCGGCGGCAGCGATCGGCCAATGCTGGTTGCCATTCAGCTCGGAGTGGCCGAAGGTGACACGGCCCCACGGCTGGCGCAGCAGATCCGCCGGCGTCGGCTTCCCGTTCTTCGGCGTGTAGAACCCCGGCCCCGCGTTGCAGTACGCATGCCCCCACCGGTTCAGCACGATCCCCGCCACATCCCGCTTCGGATCGAACCCCGACGCCCCGAACAATGTCACCATCTGCTTCAGAATCTGCGTCTCGAACTCCCGGTAACTCGTCGCCAGCAACTTCTGCCGCCCCACCTTCCCCTGGTCCACCAGCGACAACCCGTGCTGGTTGAACGGCACGTAGAACGTGAACAGGTTCGGATGATCCGGATCGAGCGGCGGCCGGTAGTCGCCCACGTACATGTTGGGCCGGATGTTCCCTGTGAACCCGAAGCCCCCGCGCCACGAGCACGCGCTGTAGCCCAGGTCATACAGGAAGCGCCAGTTGTCGAGCGCCACGTTGACCGAGAGCATGGGCGAGCGCGGGAAGCTCTCCATCGCCGTCCGGTAGTCCTCGGGCAGCCCCTCCATCGCGTGCTTGGCCGTCCAGCTCGCGGCCGACCAGATGAGGGTCCGGCCCCGCACGGTGTGGAGCGTGCCATCCTTGGCATACGTCACCGCCACCGTCCCCGACGGTCCCTCACCCTGCTGCACCACCCGCACCACGGTCGCCCCCGCGCGCATCCGGCACGGCGTCCCCGGGCGGTCCAGCATGTCGAACCGGATGCGATTGTTGTGCACCTGCGTGAACTCGGCGGTGCCTTCGATCGCCTCGGGGTTGAGCCATTTCACGATGCACCGCTGGATCCCGTCGTTCCCCCTGGGAACGAGTTCCCGAGTCGCGCATCGGTCATTGTGTGCGACCCGGTGAACTGCTCTCGCGCCTTGTCCACACCCAATCCGACGAAGCCCGGGAGCGATACCGAGTAGGCGGACCACGCGGACAGCACATCGGCGCCGAGGCCAATGCCAGAGGCGTAGATGGGATCGACGTAGCGCGAGACTTCGGGGTGGAGCTTGCGGACGTTGGTGAGATACTGCTCGTAGGTCATCGTGTCGAGCCAGAGCTTCAGGCTCTCGGCATCGCCCTTCCACGGCTCGACGCGCTCGTTGCGCCAGCGCAGGAGATCGCGCTTGACGTCGTCCGGATACGGCGTGCCCTCGAGGTCATGCCCCCACGGGTTCCGTACCCAGTGCGGCGACGGGGTATCGTAGAAGAAGCCGTGACTCTCGAAGTCATCGGACCAGAGTTGCCACTGATAGTTCGTCCGCGGAAAGACCATGGATTTCCGGCCGGGTGGCAGCTTCCCGTATTCGAACTCGAGCGGTAGCCCGATGTCGACCCACATGTCCCGCAGCCAGCCTTCCCTCGGCACGCCACCCTCATTGGAGCCCTGCGGGCCGATGAGGCGCTGGCCGCGCACGACGAACTCGTTGCGCTTCGCCTCGCCACCGATGATCGGATGGTTGTCGAGGAGGAGACAGGTCTTCTTCCGGTCCGACGATTTGAGGAACGTGTACGCGGCGATCGTTCCAGCGAAGCCGCCGCCCGCGATGATCACGTCATAGACCTCGCCGGTATCCGGCGCCGACGCCATCGCCTTCCCATATGTCCCGTCGCGGATGCCGTGGCCCGCGGACACCACGTCCCAGGTGTTGCCGTTCGAGCGCGCATAATCCCCGATGCCCGAGTAGCCCGTGAACGGATGCCACGGCGGTGCCGGATCGGGCGCGGGTTGCGCCGCGAGTTTGCCCGCGAGTCCCGGGGCGGCCGTGCCCAACAGCACCGCTCCTGTCCCGAGCGCGACGGTGTTGAGGAAGTCGCGGCGCGTGATGTCGCGATCCATGCCGAGGTCGCGCTCCTCGGCGGTCAGATCCGGATCGGGCGTGCGGGAGGCGTCGGTCATGTACGGAATCCTCGGTCAAGCGAGTGGGAAATGCGGCGGGTGCGACGCGACTCAGTTGCGGCGGTGCATTGCGTTCGCGACGTCGATCACGTACGGGCCATCACCACGCGCGCGCATGATCTGATTCGAAAGGCGCGCAAAGAATGTTCGAGACCAACACAATCCGCAACGGATATGGGCGTCGGTGCCATTTAATGGCACCCGTGTTTGCCCTGGCCAGCGGCGCAGCGGGCGCGCGGTACCGCAGGCGCGTCCCCGCATCGTGGGAGCGGCTCAGGACGAGCGGCAGCTGGTGTAACCGAGCTCGGCCAAACGTGCCTCAGTCCGGTGGTGCGCCTTATGCGTTACGAGAGCCATACCGGCTCTCCACCTCTCGGTGAGGGCCTATCCTCTCGACTGGAGCGAGCCCATGGGTGGTCTCATTTGGTGGATCGTCGTCGGCCTCATCGCTGGCTGGGCCGCCGGGCAGATCATGAAGGGTACGGGGTTCGGTGCACTGTGGGATATCGTCCTCGGCATCGCCGGCGCGATCATCGGCGGCTACCTGTTCGGAATGCTCGGCGTCACAGCTGGCGGTGGTCTCATCGCGAGCATCATCGTGGCGATCATCGGTGCGTGCGTGCTCATCGGATTGTCGCGGCTCTTCTCGGGACGACGATCCGTGTGACGACCAGTACGACACTGGCACGACTCCGGTGTGACGGCCAGCGTCGCCGGCGGTCGAGCAATTTCGTAGCGTAACAAACCCGCGCGGGAACGCCGGGTGGACATCGCCGCGTGCGCCGCAGTCTGGCTCGCGCGGCGATGTGCTTCTGAGAGTGCTTCTGAGAGTGCTTCTGAGACCGCTCGAGAAACCCGCCGCCGCGCATTGCCCTGACGACGCGGGCTCGTGCGGTCACGCATGGGGCGAGTGGCACTGGCATGGTCCTCGCACGACTTCCCCTATGAAAAATCGCGCGACCAGCATGCAGCCGCGTTCGCTTTTCAGTTGCACCTGCACGGGTTTCAAGCGCGCGCTGCCCTGCACGTCCACCATCTCAAGTCCCGACCGATGCCAACTGCCGGAACTCATCTCGATTCGCTGACACAGGTCGTGCTCCAGAACAGCGATGAAGCCGACCGTCTGATCCACGAGTTCTCGAGTGATCAACTCCTGTGGCGCCCGTCGCCGAATCGGTGGAGTGTCGCCGAGTGGTTCGAGTATCTGGTGGCCTTCGGTGAGGATTGCCAGGCGAGAATCCGCGAGCCGATGCTCGCTGCCTGGCACGATCCCTCCTTCGAGGAGGCACCCTACAAGCGAACGATCATCGGGGGCTGGTCAGCCCTCGGCTCCAAATTGCGCGCCAAGCGCGCGCGCGGACACGTCGTGCCGCCGCCTGCGACCGCGTCATCCGCCGCACGCTTCGTCGCCCAGCAATCCGAACTTCTCGATCTGCTCGATGAGGCGCGCGACGTCGACCTGCGCGGCGTCCATATCGGTTCGTTGTTCAGCCGCCTCATGGGGCCATGCCTCGGCGACGTCCTGGAGCGGCTGATCGTACGCCAGCGTCACGGAGTCGTTCAGGCGCTGGCGATCACCCGTATGTCCGGATTCCCGCAGGGTGCGCGCAGCGGGCGCCGCCCTCCGTCGGAGATGTTGCAGACGGCCTAGAGCAGACGGCCGAGAGCAGACGGCCGAGAGCAGACGGCCGAGAGCAGACGGCCGAGAGCAGACGGCCGAGAGCAGACGGCCGAGAGCAGACGGCCGAGAGGAGACGGCCTAGAGACGGTCGACGATCTTGGCCTTGATGGACTCGTACTCTGCGTCGGTAATCAGGCCGTCGGCCAGCATCTCCTTCGCCCGCTGCAGCCGGGCGACGGGGTCGCCGTCATCGCGGCCGGTCCCGCCCGGGCCGGACACGCCGCTGCCGAATTGGATGCCGCCCGATTTGGCGCGCAGTTCATTGAGGTCGCGGATACGCCGCTTTTCACGCCACGACTGGCTCTGCGCCTGGCATACGCGATAGACCTGCTGCGCCTGTTCTTGGCGCAGCCCGCCCGCGAAAAAAACGCCGCCGGCAAGATTCGCCGAGGCGAGATCCTCGCGGCGCATCGCCCGCACCGTGATATCCGCCCCGATGATGCCGACCTTCAAGTGGGCTTCTTCGATGTCCTGCCAGCGCATGTCGACCGGTGTGAAGCCCCCGAAGAATCCGCGGAGGAGCGCGATGAATCGGCCGCTCGTCGCGGCAACCAGCGCACGCCGCTTCGTCAACGCGAAAATGCGCCGCTGGACGGCGTATGCCTCGAGCGTCTCGCCGGGTACGAGCACCGCCCTGAGTTGCGCCAGCGCAGCGAGGACGCGCGGACTCTCCGCCAGCAGGAGACGCCGCCGCCACGGACGCCCCGCTGTTCGGTGCGGCGGTCACTACGGTGTTGGGTACGTCGCCGGACACCGGCGGCTCGTCAGTCGTCACGATTATGGCCTCACATGACCGGTTTGCCCGCTCGGTTGGCGATCACTCGTGCCCGCAACCAAAATGGCCATCTCCCGGCAATCGGCCAATGGCTGGGACTGGGGAGTCGGTGATTCGCGCACCAAGACCAAGGCCGCTGAGCTTGCCGACCTCAGGCGTTCGGTGTATGTAGGACCACTATGCGATCACTCTCCTTCCTGCGCCGTTCCGCTTCCGCCCACCCGCGTCTCCCACGGCATCGTCGTTCCTCCATCGTCGGAACCGGTATTGCCGTCGTCGTGACCCTGGTTGCAGCCGTGTCGGTGCCTGCCCAAGCGCCCGACCAGGCCGCGCTACTGAAGTCCGCCGCCGCGCTGGACATCGATGGGAAATACGACGCGGCTCGAGCCGATCTCGCGAAGGCGATTGCGCTCGCAACAACGGATTCGGCAAAGGCCCGTGCACGGCGAACCCTCGCCGTGTCCTATGCCTTCACCTGCGATGTGAAGGGCGTCACCGGGGTGGAGGTCCAGGTCATCGATGCGGCGGTCGCCGCCCACGATTTCAATACGGCCGCCGATGTGGACAACGAGCTCGCGAGAATTCTCCTCGAGTGCGGGGAGGGCTCGCGGGCGCTGGATACGTATCGCGCTGGCCATGACGCCGCGCTCCGGATTCCCAACCTGCCGGACTCCGCCCACGACCTGTGGGATTTCCGGTGGGAACACGCGCAGGCGCGCGTGGCAGCGCGGCGCGGAGAACGCGCTGAAGCCATGCAGCACGTCGCCGCCGCAAAGGCAATCCTCGGCAAGGGCAAGATTCCAGACCAGGCGCGGTTCTTTCCCTACCTCACCGGCTACGTCGCCCTGTACACCGGCGACACCAGGACCGCGATCAGCGACTTGCAGCAGGCCGATCAGAAGGATCCATTCATTCTGTCCCTCATGGCGCAAGCGTATGAACGTTCAGGCGATAAGGCACAGGCCATGATGTACTATCGCAAGGTGCTCACGCTCGACAATCACAATCCGCCCAACGCATTCGCGCGCCCCCTCGCGCAGAAGAAACTGGCGTCGGGCTGAGCCTCAGGCCGCCTGCTGCGTCGCCGCGGGCGGATCGGTGTCGCCCTGCCGGCTCAGGCGGAATTGCCCCACGAGGCCGCGCATTTCCTCGGCCTGGCTCTGCAACTCCTGCGCGGCGGCGGCCGACTGCTCGGAGCTGGCGGCGATGTTCTGCGTGGCGTGACTGAGCTGTTCGAGGGCGACGCGGATCACCTCGACGCCTTCGCGCTGCCGGTCGCTTGCTTCCGCGATGTCATCCATGACCGTCGTCACCTGCTGCGCGATCGCTGATCCACTGAGCGCACTGCGCCGGGCCTCCTCGATCAATCGCGCCGTGTTCCGCGCGGCTTCGGCGCTGCGGGCGGACAGATTGCGCACTTCCTGCGCCACGACGGCGAACCCGCGGCCGTACTCGCCGGCACGAGCCGCCTCGATCGCCGCGTTCAGCGCCAGCACGTTGGTCTGGGTGGCGACATCGTCCATCGCGTGAACGATCCCGACGATGGCGGTGGATGATGCCTCGATCTGGCGCATGGCCTCGGTGAGCTCCCGCATCCCGGCCGTCGCCAGTACCGGTCCTGAGCCGGGGCTGCTGCCATTCGCGATTGCCGGCCCTGCCCCGCGAACTGCGTTCGCGTGGGCGGCGTTATCCTGGATGTCCGTCGCCAGCCGCTTCAGCTCCTCGAAAACGGATGCCACCGCGGATGCTTGTTCGCCGGCTCCACTGGCCAGCGATTCGCTGCCCGTCCGGATCTGATCCGATGCCGCCGCCACCTGGTCGGCGGACCCGCTCATCTGCAACAGCGCTTCGTCGAGATTGTGCACGGCGGCGTTCAGCGTGATCTGGAACTGCGCCATCTCGCCGGAATACGAATTCAGCATCCGGGCGCGGACATCGCGCTGCGCGGCCCGTGTCAGCACGGTGGAGGCTTCCATGAGGGGGCGAAGAACGGTGTCGAGCGTGTCGTTCATCCCCTGCACGACGTCGTGAAATGCGCCCCGGTAGTTCGTGGCCTCGGCGCGCTCGTTGAGGCGGCCGGCCTTCGCGGCGGCGATGAGACCCGCCATCGTTGCCAGCAGGCTCCGCACCGTGTTCTGCAGGTTAGCGACCGCAAGACCGGTGACGTCCTGATCGCTGCGGGGAATCACAACTTGCCCCACCTCGCCGCCGGCCAGGATCGTCGCGGCGCGCGCGATGGCTCTCTGGGATTCGATGATGCGCTCGAGTGCTCGCGCCAGGACACCGAAATCATCTGTGGACGTGATCCACACCTCGACATCGACGTCACCGAGGGCCAGCCGCTCCATCTTCTCCGTGAGCTCTCGGACGGGCCACGCGACGCTCTGTACGATGAGCCACCAGTTCAGAACGGCCACCACCAGCGCGGCAACCATACCCACATTCACTATTGTCTGGGCATGTGCCCAGTGCTGTACCGCCATCTCGCGATTGACGCAGATGCCGTCGATCGCCATGACGGCGACGAGCCATGTCAGTGCGGCGCCAACTTTCGTCCGCAGCCGCAGATTGTGGTACCGATGCATGCGGTACACGCCCCGGTCTGGGCGGTGAGTGTAACGATCGTAGTACCGGGGTGACGCCCCTGACGGCCGGCGGTAACACCCGCCAGCCGCCCGCGTGGCCCATACGCGCTAGCGCTTGCGGTGCTAGTGCTTGCGCTTCTTGTGCTCGGGCTGGTTGGGCGTGGCTTCGCGCGGGCTTTCGGCCTGGCCCTTCCGGCTGTGTTGGCGGTGGGGTTCCGGGTCGGCCAGGTACTGTTCCTCGTCCGGTCCAGGGAGCGGCTTCGCATCGTCCTCGACCAGCTCCTCCATGGAGGTGGATCGCTTGCCCGAGGAATCGCGCGCGAGGTCGTCCGCGAAGAGATCGGCCGGGGCCGTCGGATCGTCAGGCTTCTCGTGCGGGTTGTGCTTCTTGTGCGACATGAGTCCCCCAAATGGAGTGATGGCGTTCTCTGGCTTCAAGTTGCCGGAGGCGCTGCATGGCCGCAACCAATCGCGCACGCGGGCTGACGCACCCGGGCTGACGCATGAGGGCGCTATGCCTCTCGTGCATTCAGGGACTGACGCGGCCGGCTATTGGGCTGGGGCTGCGCGAGCCGCCCGCATGAACAACGCGGCGGTCACAAGTGCGCCGGGGATTGTGACTGCGATCAGCGCGACGACGAGATGCTCGTCGGGCATCACGCCAAAGGGCTGGAGGAGTGTCCAGACTGGTGCCGAGGGACGTAGCCGTCCAAGCACGTCTGAGATCTTTCCCACCAGCGGCTGGGAGATCACGTCCCCCATGAGATGCACGCTGGTGAGCGCAACCGCCGTCGCCGTTGACCGCAATTCAGGCACGACCGTCGCCACGATGAGCGTGATGATGATGCCGATCGATGCGTTCCCGAGGAACGCCTGGGCGAAGACGCTCGCGAACACGGGCAGCCGGCCGGTGCTGGCCATAAGGCCCGCCAGTGGCACGGTCACCAGCACTGCCGCGAGTGCCGCCACGTGGAAGTAGGCGCGCGCGTTCGTCCGGCGCATGCGATCAGCGAGGCCCGCGCCGATCAGCGGCCCCAGGATGCCCGCGGCCAGCACGACGGCGCCATACGTCGCATTCGCCTCGGTGATGGGCACGTGCTTGTCGCGCTGCAACACGGTCGGCAGCCAGAATTCGATGGCGTTCTGTGTGAAGACCATGCCGCCGTACCCGAGAACCAGGAGCACATACAGCCGGTTTCGCGCAAGGTAGCCGATCGTCGAAGCGAATCCGCGCCGGACCAGTGTGGCCACCTCAGGATCGTGCTGTCCGCGCCGCGGCTCTCGCGAGCGGCCGATCAGCACCGCCGCCACGAGCCCCGGCAGGCCAACGATCGCGCACGCGCCGCGCCAGCCGAAGTGCGGCCACAGCGCTCCGCCAAGCGCCACACCGAGGGCGGCGCCGACCGGTGACGCCGTGTAGAAGAGTGACATTGCACGCCCACGCCTGGGCGGCGTCACCAGGTCGAGGATCAGGCTTGGTGAGTTGGCCATGTACGAGGCCTCGCCCACGCCGACCGCGGCCCGCAGTCCTGCCAGCGGCAGGATCCCGTTCACCAATCCAGTGCCCGCGGTGGCAATGCTCCAGAACGCGACGCTGCCGCTGATGATGCGAGTGCGCGCAAAGCGGTCGCCAAGCCAGCCGAAGACTGGCGGCAGTACCGTATAGGTCAGAAGAAACGCGAGACCGACGAGACCCATTTGCGCGTCCGTCGCGCCCAGATCGCGGCGGATCGGCTCGAGCAGCCCAGTCACTGCCTGGCGATCGATGTAGTTGAGCAGGTTGATCAGGCACAACAGCGCGAACAGGCTGGTGTTGGTCTTCTCCCGATCCGCTGCGTCAGCGGCCATCGGCGCCGGCAATCATCCCGACCCGAACCGCCCCGGGTCGAGAGCCGAGAGGTTGGCCGAAGCGCGACCTCGCACGATCAGCTCGGACATCAGTCGTGCAGTCGTGAGCGCGGTCGTGACGCCGAGCATCCCGTGCCCCGTCGCGACGAACACATTTGGCCGGCCGGGTATGGGGCCCATCACCGGCAACCCGTCCGGAGCGAGCGGCCGCATCCCGACCCACTCGATCCCCGTCAACGCCTCGGCCTCCAGCGTGAGGTACCGCTGCGCCGAGTGGCGGATCGCGGCGATGCGGTCGGAGACCAGCCGCTCGTTGACGCCGGACAGCTCCATGGTGCCCGCGAATCGGTATCCGCCATCGAATGGGGTGACAGCGAGCCTCGCCTCCTCGAGATACAGCGGGCGCCGAAACCGGGACCTGCTCGCCGGAACGGTGATGCTGTAGCCCTTTCCCGCCTGAATCGGGAGCGGCACGCCCGAGATCGCGTTGCTGAGGAGACCAGACCGTGCACCAGCCGCGATCAGAAACCGGTCGCCGGTGACGTCGCCGCGCGTCGTGCGAACGGCTCGGAGAATCTTTCCGTCGAGGTGCCCGCTGGTCACCGCTGCGCCGCTGCGTACCTCGGCGCCGTGTGTCGTCAGCCATTGCGCCAGGCCCGCGCACAACGTCTCGGGACGCACGTGGCGTTCCTGCTCGACCCACAGGCCGGTGGTCACGGCGTCCGATATGGACGGCTCGAAGTCACGCAGGTCTTTCCCCGTGAATACCTGTGGCTCTCGTCCGTGCGCGGCCGGGATGGCGCCGGTCTCGTGGCGCATCGCCCGCATCGCGGCTTCCCGAAGGAAAACGAACAGCAGCCCGGCACGATGCATCTCGAAGTGCACACCGTCGGCGGCCAGTGCGTCGAAGGATTCCATCACGTCGTTCGCGATGATCTCCCAGGCTCGCCGTCCGGATTGGAAGGCGTCCGCGTTGCAGTGGCGCCAGAATGTCCAGAGCCAGGGTGCGAGTCCGAACGCGGCGCGCGGATCGATGTGCAGCGGGCTGTCGCGGCGGAGCAGCCAGAGCATCGACGTCCACGTCAGCCCCGGTGTTGGCAGGGGCTCGGCGAGGGTCGGCACGATCCACCCGGCGTTGCCCTTCGAGCATCCCGCACCCGGCTCCGCGGAGTCGAGGACGGTGACCTCTTCGCCTTGTTTACGGAGGGCATAGGCGCACGCGAGGCCGATCACCCCGCCGCCGATGACCACCGTCCGGCTCATGCGCGAGCCTCCCGGTGACGGCTCAGCGCCAGACCTGCTGCGCGATGCGGAGGTGATTCCCGCCGAACAGCTTCGCCAGAGTCGCGGATGAATACCGTGGTGCGAGGGCTTCGCCGATTTCGGAAAGTTGCGCGGGGGCGATCATCCGAATGCCGTCGCTGAACCCGAGGCTTGGCGGAAATGCGGCGCGGTTCGCGAGGAAATACGCGTGCATCTCCTCGGCGTCGAAGACGTAGTCGAGCGCGATGCCGACGTGGTCCTCGCCGACGAGGTCGAGGGCGTAGTCCACGTGCCTCACGAACGTCTCGGTCCTGATGTCGTTCTTCCCCATGAACAGGCCGATGCCGCAGAGGCCGATGACGCCGCCCCGGGCGGCACACGCTTTCATCAGATCATCCGGGATGTTGCGCGGATGGTCCCAGGCCCCTCGCGGGTTGGAATGCGAGAAGATCGTGGGCTGGGAGGACAGGTCGATCATCTCTCGCGCAGTCCGGTAGCCCGTATGCGTGCCGCAGACTACCATCCCGACGCGATTCATCTCGGTCACGACCTGCCGCCCGAACGGGGTCAGTCCTTTATCGTCGGGATCGAGACAGCCACCGGCGGCCTCATTGGCGACGTTGTATGCGCCCAGCATCCAGCGCACGCCAAGGTCGTAGTAGAGGCTGACCATTTCGATGCGGCCTTCGAGCGCGGTCATCCCCTCGATGTCGAAGCAGACGCCGAGGCGATTCTCTTTCTTGGCTTGAAGCACGTCGGCTGCCGTGCTGATCAGCCTCAGCGTCTCGGGGTGCTGCTTCACCCAGCGCCGGAACGTCGCGAGCATGGAGACGTGATCCTTGATCGTCATCACGCCGAACCCGACGTTCAGGGTGACGACATTCGACTCCGGCGGCGCGGCATTGGTCGAGCTGCGGGAGGAAGGCGTAGTCGTCCGGCCGCAGCGGCATACAACTGTGATTATCCCAGACCAGGCCACCGCCGGTCACGGTCTCGAGCACGCCGCCGCTCATCGCGCCACTCCAGAAATGGACCTACGATCGTAACCCGCCCGGCAGCGCCGATGCAACGCTGGTGCGACGGATCTGGGCGGGTGCCAGAAAGTGAGAGGCCGGATTGTCCGCAAGAATGTCTCTCCGGGCGAGCAGGAATCTGCTATTGGGTCTGTAGCCGCGGTGTAATATCGATCCGGCGCTGCTTTTCGTCGTCCGCCTACAGCGAGAGTACCCGTGTCTACGCCAATCTTTCAGGTCGACGCATTTACCACCCGCCGGTTCGCGGGCAACCCGGCCGCGGTCATGGTGATGGAGGTTTTTCCGGCTGACTCGGTGCTGCGAGCCCTCGCAGCCGAGAACAACCTGGCCGAAACCGCGTTTCTCGTTCCAGAGGGCCGCGACTATCGTGTGCGCTGGTTCACGCCGACCGTAGAGGAGCCGTTGTGCGGACACGCGACGTTGGCCAGCGCGGCGGTCGTGATGGAGCGGCTGGAGCCGGGCCGCACCGACGTGGTCTTCAGCTCATGTAGCGGGCCGCTTCCCGTTCGCCGCACGGCAGGCGGTTACCGCATGAACTTCCCGGCTCGGCCGTCCGGAAGGGTGCCGGTGCCGCCCGGACTGGCCGAGGCGTTGGGGGTCGTGCCGGTCGAAGTCTTCGGCGACGAGTTCAACTACATGGTGCTCGTCGACAGCCCGGAGATTGTGCGAGGCATAGTACCGGACATGCCCGCGATCGCGCGCATCGGCCGCACCGGCGTCGTCGTGACGGCGCCCGGCGAGGACGGCTACGATTTCGTCAGCCGGTACTTCGCTCCGGCCAAGGGTGTGCCGGAGGATCCCGCCACCGGTTCGGCGCACTGCATGCTCGCGCCATACTGGGCGGCGCGCCTGCGCAAGACGACTTTTCGCGCTTCGCAACTCTCTGCGCGCGGCGGAGAGATCGTCTGCCGGCTGGCCGGCGACCGGGTCGAGCTCGAGGGCGGGTGTGTGTTCTATCTCGAGGGGCGCGCCGAGATCCAATAGACGATAGCACCCGCCTCGATCACGGCGTGTTCTTCCATCCGGTCTCGACGATCTGCTTGTTTGCTTGTTTGAACGGGTCTTCCACTTTCTGCTTGCTGCCGGGGGCGTCCGCCGACCCGCTTGTCCGTCCCACACACGTGGTGGGATAGCTGGCGTCACTCTTGTAGGAGTACTTCTTCTGAAGGAACACGAGGAAGTCCTTCGCGATGTTCCTGAAACTGACTTCGCGCATGCCTCTGCTGGGCGGGTCGGCTTTCCCGGTGAAAACGTCGCTGAAATAGATCGTCGGCGCGGACCGGTCGGACAGGCAATACACGTACATTTCTCCCGCTGCCGGGGCTGTCGTCTGCGCGTGGAGCGCCTGCGTGGACGCGGCCACGAGAAACATTGAGAAGAACAAGGGCCCGAAGCAGGCTGGGACTTTCATCGTGCGCATTGCTTTCGTCTCCTCTCGAGGTGCTGGTGTTGGCGGGACTCGGACTCCGTCAGTGACGACACAGGCCGTAAGGGCAATATGGCAAGTTGCCGCCTTCAATGTCCACTGAATTGTCCCCAAGGCGGCCACCCCTGCGAGACGGCCCGCGCTCACTCCGAGCGCATTGCGACGATGGGGTCCACGCGCGCGGCTCGACGGGCCGGAACCCAGGACGCGACCGCCCCGACCGCGGCGAACACGAGACACACGAAAGCGAGAGTTGGGGGATCGAGTGGCTCGATTCCGAAGAGTAGCCCGCGGATCGCACGCGTGAGGAACGCTGCGCCCAGAATGCCCGCAGCGAGGCCGGGCAGGATCAGTGACGCGCCACGTCTGAGCACGAGGTTCACGACGTCATGCGACTCGGCACCGAGCGCAATGCGAATCCCGAAGTCGCGGGTCTGCTGGCTCACGGCGTAGGACACCACCCCGTAGACACCGAGCGTCGCGAGCAGCACCGCAACGGCTGCGAAGGCGCCAAGCAACTGCGTATAGAGGCGTGACTGCGACACCGACTCGGCCAGCGCGGCGTTCATGGTTCCCAGTTCATACATCGGTACGTCCGGATCGACGGATGCGACCACGCGCCGGATCTCCTGCTCGAGCCCCGCCGGCGGGAGCGCGGTGCGAAGGACGAACGTCGTTCCTAGCGGGAACAGACGGTATGGGAGGAATGTCGCCGGCTCGGGCGTGCTCTTGAGCGACGAGTAGTTCGCGTTGCGCACGATACCGATGATCTCCCCGTGTGGATGCACGGCGCTGTCTTCCGGCGCGGCGGAAGCGCCGTGCCAGAAGCCGTACGTCACGTGTTTCCCGATCGGGTTCTGCCCTGGGAAGTAGCGATCTGCCAAGGCTTGGTTGATCACTATCACCGGGGCGGCGTCGCGCCGGTTCTCGTCCTCCGTAAACGTGCGCCCGCGCACGACCGACATTCCTATTGTGTGAAAGAAGCCGGCGGAGACGGGGTGGAGGCGGGACTGGGGCTCGGTGCCCGGTGCCGGTGGAGGGGCGCCATCGATCGTGAACGTTGTCGAGGGGCCGAACGAGCCTTCCGTGTCGAACGGGCGGTTGGCCGCGACGGCCACGCTCTGCACACCTGGCAGCGCCGCGAGCCCCGCTTGCACACGATCGGCGAACTGGTTCACCGGTGCGTCGTATTCGTATTTCTTGCCGTTCACGGCGACATCGAACGCCACGAGGTGATCGGCCCTGAAGCCCGGATCCACGTCGGTCAAACGCTGCAAGCTGCGGATCAGGAGCCCGGCGCCCATCAGCAGCACGGTACCCAGCGCGAGTTCCGTGAAGACGAGAACGGATCGAGCGCGCCCGCCGCCAGACGTCCCGCCACCCCTACCCGAGCGGAGAATACGTGCGATGTCCCAGCCGGAGACGTGGAGTGCCGGGACGAGGCCGAAGGCTAGGCCTGTGACGACGGCAAGCATGGCCGAAAATGCGAGCACGCGTGCATCGACGCCTACATCCTGCGTCCGCGGCAGTGCGAGCAACCCCCCTGCCGTCAGCACATGCACGACGAGCACAGCGATCACCGTGCCGAGCACCGCCCCACCGAACGCAATGAGTATGCTCTCGGCGAGCGATTGGGCGAGGAGCTGCTGCCGCCCTGCCCCCAGAGCCGTTCGGACAGCCACTTCGGAGGCCCGCGAGGCGGCGCGAACGAGCAGCAGGTTGGCCACGTTTGCACAGGCTATCAACAGCACGAACATCACGGCGCCCAGCATGGCCCAGAGCGGCGCCTCGACCTCGCCAACGATCTGTTGCCGAAGCGGGATTGCCAGCACACCGACGCCCGCGTCGTACTTGGGGAACGCCTGGGCGATGCGGCTTGCGACCGTGCTCAGATCGCGCTGCGCGCTCCCGAGCGTGGCGCCATCGCGTAGCCGCGCGATAGCCGTTGTAGAATGATTGTCGCGGCCGATGTCGCCTATCTCCCAGGATTCCCAGACCGCAGGGTACCAGAGCTCGGCGTTGTCGGGGAAGTTGAACCGAGGCGGCGCCACACCGACCACGTCATAGGGGTCGCCGTCGAGCGTGACCTGTGTTCCCACGATCCCCGGATCGGCGCCGAAATAGCGCCGCCACGCGTCGTCGGACAGGACGACCACCTTGGTCGCGACTCTCGCATCTTCGCCGGGCGCAAATGTCCGGCCGAGTTGTGCGCGTGTACCCAGCGCCGAAAAGAACCCGGCGCCTACCCGGGCGGCATTGACGCGCAGTGGAGGAGCCTTGGGGCGGAGCAGGTTGAGGTTCTGCCGGCTCTGGACGGCAACGATGTCCGTGAAGCTGTGTGTCTGGTCACGGAAGTCGATCAGATCCTGCGGCGGAGATCTGCATCGCCGCCCCCCGCGGGCCGGTCGCGTGCAGGTACACCAGGCGGTCCGGCTGCTCGAAGCCGAGTGGCTTGAGGAGCACGCCGTTCACGAGACTGAACGCCGCGGTGCTGGCGCCGATCGCGAGCGCCAGGGTGCCGAGCGCGATCAGGGTGAACGCGGGCGTGCGCGCGAGGCGGCGCGCAGCGTAGCGCAGTTCCTGGATGGCCGCTTCCATAGTCGAGTGCACCGTACGGGAGGATCGTGCGACGCACTGAACGAACCGTGCCAGCGGCCAGAGCCTGCCGAACCATCTGTCGGGCACTGACTTCCACGCTCGGGGCGTGGGCCGCCTCACTCTCTATTCGCCCGCTTCCGGCACGCCATGTCCCAAGAGCGGACATGCGGGCGTTCACCACCTCGTGAACTGTCCCCGGCAAATCGTCCCGACTTCGCCAGCCAGGCGAACGCAGAATCATGGGGATGCAACGGACGGAGTGAGATTCGAACTCACGAGAGCCTTTCGGCCCCACACGCTTTCCAGGCGTGCGCCTTAAACCACTCGGCCACCCGTCCCTTCTCGATCGTAACTTTTGACACACCGGGCAGCCTGCGCGCGGTCCCGCTGCCAAGCCAGCACGTGAAAAGCTGACGACCGGGTCAATCTACCCGGGCAAGTTACCGGGTCAGATCGGCGGCAAACAGTGGCTGCCGCGCCACGAATCCCGCGCTTCCGGCTGCCTTTTCACGGCTATTCGAGCGAGTGGGCGAACGGTGGCCGCTTGAGCGCCCGGGTGCAGCTCGCGTCAACGTCACCGGCGCTGGCAGACTCAATGAATCGCACGACCATGCGTTGGACGCACGAATCGTCGGGCGCGTGCGCCGCAATCGGCAGCACGATATGGCGGCTCTGCGTGAGCGTCGCACGCACCGCTTCCCCCCACCGCGGTGGCGTGACCGGGTCGATCGCGGAGGAAATGATCAGGACCGGCACGTTGCTCCGTACCGGGTCGGTGTACCCCGCGGGAAGCACGGCCCGCGGCCAGATACCGCACGCGGCCATTTGCTGCCGGACACGATAATCGCCCAGAAAAGTGCCCGGCGGGACCGCTCCGAGACCCGCAGGCGTGATCTGCGCCACATCCTCCGCACACGTCACCGTCAGGTACATCCCGACGGATACCTGATTCGCGATCGCCTGTGTCATCCCCGTCGCGATGTTCACGAACGGTTCGAAATCGCCCATCGCCGCCCGATGGATGACGAACGGCAAATACATCGTGACTTCAGGCGCGTACAGCATGAGACGGACTTTTTCGGCGAACGGGCCGCGGGCGAGTATCGCGGCGCGCCGGGGCGCGCCCGGAGCGGAGTCGCCAGTGATCCTGGCCGGTCGCTCATCCAGTCGGCGCAGGATGGTCGCGAACTCCTGGCGAAAGTTCGGGAAGGACGCGTGGCAATCCCGGTCGTGCGCGCACGCCGCGAACGCTGAATCGAGTGCGGCCTGCGCATCCTCGGCGAAATGCAATGGCTGGTCCACGAACGTCGGCGAGACGCTGCGCAGCACGACTGACCGGACATGCGACCCGTGCGCGCGCAGATACACGAGCGCCGCGCGGGTGCCATACGAGGCCGATTCGATGTTGATCCGGTCGTACCCGAGCGCCGCACGGACATCGTCCAGATCGTCCATCGCGAGAGGGGTCGAGTACAGCGACAGTGTGGCATGCGCGGCCAGCGCATCGCGGCACCGGGTGACGATGGCCGGAGGCATGAAATCCCCGAGTTGGCCGGCCAGGCTGTCGCCATACAGATCACATGGTAGTGGGTTGGAGCCTCCGGTTCCGCGCTGGTCGACGAAAACCAGGTCCCGATGCCGCCGCAGGGGCGCCAGCAGACGCGCATAGTCGGCCGCGCTTCCGATCGCGCCCTGCCCGGGGCCGCCGACGAGTACGAACACCGGGTCGGGCTGGCGCAACGCGGATTCGGCGCGCAGCCGGGCCACGTGGATGCGGATCATTCGTCCCGATCCGCGCAGTCGGTCCTCGAACACCTCGAGTTGCCCGCACTCCGGGTTGTCGCTCACGCCCGGTAGGGCGCACGCCGCCATCACGAGCGGTGGAGCTGCGGAGCCGTGATGTAGCGAGACACCGCCCGGCATGCCCAGGCCCGCCAATACGAATGCCACTCGCGCGAGTCGCGCTAGTCGATTCATATCCCTGCCCACGCAATGCCGCGCTTGGTCATCTGCCAGCCTGTAGCAAACGGCAAACGACAGGACAGAAAAAGGAGAGAGGAAAGCGGACTCGCTGCCCGTTCACCTCTCTCCTTCTTCTCGCTTCCAACGGACGGGGTGAGATTCGAACTCACGATACCGGGTTCACCGGTATGCCGGTTTTCGAGACCGGTGCCTTCAACCACTCGGCCACCCGTCCGGGGTGTCGCGCTGCCACATCAGACGGCCACCTGTCCACCCGGCGGCCGCGTCGCAATGTAAACCGGCCCCACCCGCCCTACCAGCGCGATGGCTCCGCTATGCCGTCCCCGCCGAGTCGTTTCGCTTCTCCGCTCGCCGCGCCGCGAAAAACTCCGCCAACAGCGCCGCGCTGGCATTGGCGCACACGCCCGCCGTCACTTCGGGCCGGTGATTGAGCTGCGGATGCCGCAACAGGTCGCCCACCGACCCGGCCATCCCCGCCTTTTCGTCCCAGGCGCCAAACACCACCCGATCCAATCGCGCCAACACGATCGCGCCCGCACACATCGCACAGGGCTCGAGCGTCACGTACAAGGTGCACCCGGTGAGCACCGGACCGGCAACTGCCGCGGCTCCCGCACGCAACACCAGGAGCTCGGCATGAGCCGTCGCATCGCGATCACGGCGCGAGCGGTTCCCTGACGACGCCACCATCGCCCCGTTCGACACGAGGACCGCGCCAACCGGCACCTCACCCGCGGCGCCCGCCTCGAGCGCGATGGCGAGCGCCTGCGCCATCCACCGGGCGTCCGCCTCCGCCATGGGCCCGCCCGCCGGGCGGTTCCCCGACGTAGCCACCGATCCAGCCATCGCCGGCCTAGCGCCGCCGGCCAGCCGCTGCAGGCTCGCCACGTGTCTCCCGCCCCGCGGTGCCGCCACGACTGCCATCCCCCGCAGACGGCGGCGCGACCTCGAAGGTCAGCGCCCCGTCCGGACCGGCATTCACGAGGATATGGTCGCCGTCTTTGAACTTCCCCTCCAGCACGCCGAGCGCGAGCGGATTCTGCACCATCCGCTGCAACGCGCGCTTGAGCGGCCGCGCACCGTATGCCGGCTCGTATCCCTCCGCCGCAATCGCCCGCCGCGCCTCGGGTGACAGCTCGATCGTGAGCTTCCGCTCCGCCAGCAGTTTCTCCAGCCGATGCAGTTGCAACTCGATGATCCTCCCGATCTGCTCCTCGCCCAGCGGACGGAACACGATCACGTCGTCCACGCGGTTCAGGAACTCGGGCCGGAAATGTTGCCGCAGCGCCGCCAGCACCTGCGCCTCGACCTCGCCCCAATCCGCCGTCGCATGCTCGAGGATGTACGGACTCCCGATGTTCGACGTCATGATGATCACGGTGTTGCGGAAATCCACCGTGCGGCCCTGAGAATCGGTGAGGCGGCCATCGTCCAGGATCTGGAGCAGAATGTTGAAGACGTCGGGATGCGCCTTCTCGATCTCGTCGAGCAGCAGCACTGAATACGGCCGCCGGCGCACGGCCTCGGTCAGTTGGCCGCCCTCTTCGTACCCGACATATCCCGGAGGCGCGCCAATCAACCGGGCGACCGCGTGCTTCTCCATGTATTCCGACATGTCGATGCGAACCATCGCCTGCTCGTCATCGAACAGGAATTCCGCCAACGCACGTGCCGTCTCCGTTTTCCCGACGCCCGTCGGCCCGAGGAAGATGAATGAGCCGATCGGCCGGTTGGGATCCTGCAGTCCGGCCCGTGCCCGGCGCACGGCATCCGCTACCGCACGCACCGCCTCGCGCTGCCCGATCACCCGCGACGCGAGCACTTCGTCCAGTTTGGTCAACCGCTCACGCTCGCCTTCCAGCATCCGCGAAACCGGAATCCCCGTCCACTTGGCGACGACGTCCGCCACGTCGTCCGCGGTCACTTCCTGATGGAGGAAGCGCGGGCCCCCGCCGTCCGCAGCCGCCGCGAGCCGTGTCTCCGCCTCCCGCATCTCACCCTCGAGCTGCGGGATCCGCCCATAGCTCAGCTCCGCCGCTCTACCGAGGTCTCCGGCCCGCGTTGCTTGCTCTGCCTGTACACGCGCTTCATCGATCTGCTGCTTGATCCGGCCGACGGTGCCCAGTGTCTCCTTCTCCTGCTGCCACTGCGCTTTCATCCCGTCCGACCGCTCGCGCAGCTCGTTCAGCTCACGCTCCAGCGCGTCGCGCCGCTCGGCCGATGCCTTGTCCTTCTCCTTCCGCAACGCCTCACGCTCGATCTCGAGCTGCATGATCCGGCGTTCGACTTCGTCGATCTCCTGCGGCAGTGAATCGATTTCGATCCGAAGCCGCGACGCGGCCTCGTCGATCAGATCGATCGCCTTGTCCGGCAGGAACCGATCGCCGATGTATCGGTTGGACAGCGTCGCCGCCGCCACCACCGCCCCGTCGGTGATCCGCACGCCGTGGTGCGCCTCGTAGCGCTCCTTGAGCCCGCGCAGAATCGCGATCGTACTCTCGACCGACGGCTCACCCACGAACACCGGCTGGAATCGCCGCTCCAGTGCCGCATCTTTCTCGATGTACTTCCGATACTCGTCGAGCGTCGTCGCGCCGACCACTCGCAGCTCGCCACGCGCCAGCGCCGGCTTGAGCATGTTCCCGGCGTCCATCGCGCCTTCCGCCTTCCCGGCGCCGACGAGGGTGTGCAACTCGTCGATGAACACCACGAATCGGCCCTGCGCGTCCGTGATCTCCTTGAGGACGGCCTTGAGCCGCTCCTCGAACTCCCCGCGGTACTTCGCGCCGGCGATCAGGGAACCCAGATCGAGCGAGAGTAGCCGCTTGTTCTTGAGGCCTTCGGGCACGTCACCGTTCGCGATCCGCTGCGCCAATCCCTCGGCGATCGCGGTCTTGCCCACGCCGGGCTCGCCGATCAGCACCGGATTGTTCTTCGTGCGCCGCGACAGGACCTGAATCACCCGGCGGATCTCCTCGTCCCGGCCGATCACGGGATCGAGCTTTCCCTTGCGGGCAACGTCCGTGAGATCGCGGGTATACCGTTGCAGTGCCTGATACTGGTTTTCCGGGGTCTGATCGGTCACCCGGTGTGACCCGCGCACCGATCGGAGCGCCTCCAGCAGGGCGGATCTGGTCGCACCCACGCCGTCGAGCAGGGTCTTGCTCTCGGTGCCGCGCGCGTCGGCTAGCGCCAGCAACAGGTGCTCGGTCGAGATGTACTCATCGTTCAGTTGCCGCGCTTCACCCTCGGCCTTGTCGAGCACACCGTTCAACTCTCGCGACAACGACGGCTGGGCGTTACTCTGCTTCGGCAGGCGCTCGGCTTCACGCTCCAACTGATCCCGGAGTGACGCGACGTTGGCGCCCAGCTTCTGCAGGATGGGCACCACGATACCCTCGTCCTGCCGCAGCAACGCCAGCAACAGGTGCACGTCGTACACCAGCGGATTTCCGTTCTGGCGCGCCAGCGCGATTGCGTCGTTGAGCGCCTCCGTCGATTTTACCGTCAGCCGGTCGGCATTGACCACGTGTCCATCCCATCCATGGTGAGTTGGAAAAGATATCGCCCCTCTGCGAGCGGCGTGCCGTCACAGGACGCTGAGGTACGGCCACACGCGGCGGCCCGGCCAACAGCCCTGCCCGCTCGCAGGCGCCGCGGGATCCGGCGCGCGGTATTGCTCATTTGTGTCTCCGTGGGTGCCGCCGGCTGCCCGGCACACCCAGCCCGGCCCGGACAGCGCGGCCGACTCCGCATTCGTCGGCGCCCTCGGCGATCTTCGCCGTGCTGTCCTGCCAGGCGGAGCAGAGACGACACGCGACAGCGCCGGCCGCGCCGTGGTGCGGGATTCGATCCTGCGTAAGTATCGCGTGACCGAAGCAAGTCTCGAAGAAACCGCGCGTCGCCTTGCCCAGCATCCTGAGCAGGCGTCTCAGATCCTCCACGCGATCGACCGTCACGTGCAACTGGCCATGGGTTCGGCGCCGCCCCGGCCGGCCGGCGTGATCCCGCCGGGCACGCTTCGCCCCGGGCAACCGCCTCCTGGTGCGCAGACGCCGGGTGCGGCCGGCGCGGCGTCGGCCGCTACGCCGAATCCCGCCGCGACCGCCCAGTCCAACGCCGACGCGCGCGCACTCCTCAACACGCTGCGCTCGCAATCGGTTGCCGGGGGACACAAGCTGCCACCCAGCGCCGGAGCAGGTCCGCCGCGCTGAGGCGCGCGGTGCGTTCGGCTGCTCCGCGATAGCGGCGGATCGCTATTGCACGGGGCCCTGCCCTCGCACCGATGGTTGGACCACGCCGTTAGTGATGCGGGGCCAGGAACGCCGAGGCGTCCGTCAGCCAGTGTGCGATCATGTTGGCCCACAGATTCCGCCGCCACACGTACAGAAGCGTGAGGATCAATCCCCCGGCGGCGGCGATGATCACCTGCCCCCATCCCCATGAGCTGAGATGCGCGATGGTGAAGAGCGCCCAGGTGGAGACGGCTGCCAGCCACCGGCTTCCCGAGATCTCCTGTATGCGCTCATATCCGTAGCCGCGAAAGGTGATCTCCTCTGCCACGGCCGCACGCGTCACCTGCACGAGGCGAAACAGGATGGGCGCACCGCGGGCCGCGTTGAGCTGCCGTGACACGCTCAAATGAAGCGCAGGCAGCACGACGGTGAAGATCACGCCAATCAGCCCGATCATCACGATCGCCGCTGCGACGGCGAGTCCGATATCCGCCGCCCGCGGCACGCGAAATCCGATCGACGCCAGCGGGCGATGTTCGGCGCGCGTGACGTAGAGGATGATGACCGCCACCAGGATCCACCAGAGGATTTCGCCGCCCCATAGGGGGCCAAGCCCGCTGAACCGCCTCCCGATGTCGCCGAGGTGGCACAGCGGCAGCACCAGGGCGAGTACGAGGCCGAACGCGATCTGCACGCGGCGTGACGGCGATACCGATGTCGTCACGCGGTGCTCCCGGATCTCCGGGTCTCTGACAGTCTAAGATTGGAAGTACGGGGCCGCGGCAACGCCACGGGAACGGACTACCGCTGGATCAGCATCTTCCGGCCAACCGCCTTGCCGTTGACCTCGAGCCGATAGAGGTACATCCCGGGCGGCACTTCGCGGTTGCTGGCGAGGCCGACGCCGTCCCAGTACGCGGTGTACTGGCCGCACGGCAGATCCATGCCTTGCACGGGCTGGCCGACCGCGGCAGCACTCGGTCCACCCTCCGCCATCACCGGAACGGCGACGACCTGGGCGACCAGATTGTAGATGCGGAGATTGACGTGATACCGGCGCCCGCCATCGGTGCACGTGGGCGCGTCACCGACCGTGAACGGGATGCGCGTGGTCGCGCTGAACGGGCTCGGATAATTCTTGCCGAGTCCCAGCAACGCACCTGTTTGATGCTTCTGATTCGCTACGACGCCAGGCTGCTCAGTCTGGGCAGTCGCGCGACCGGGAACGAACGACGCTACGCACACGGCCGCGAGCACACTCGCGATCCGCACCCACACCACCAAGCCGACATGTGTCCGTCGCTCAGGTACTCGATGGTTTGCGCCGGTCCCCAAATGGGCACCCATACGCACACTCCACGCTGACGAAAGAAGGTCCGCCGCCTACTCCTGTCCAATGGTCCACGGGTTTTCTTCGGTTCCGCAACGATAGGCTCCAAGGCCGAGACTGTCAAGCCAAGCACACGACCCAAAAACGAGCAACTACATCGATGCGCCCTGTATCCATGGCATTGATCGCGCCGCTACCACGCTATGCGCGGTTTACGCCCGCAAACTGTCTCATTTTTTCACAACTCTTTACGTCCCAGGAACGACCTGCGACGGTCCTGATCCACCCTGCCGAACGACCCGGCCCTGCCCCCGCCGATCGGTCACTCCCACCCGGTCGTAGTACTCCAGCAGCGGAATGAGATACTTCCGCGAAACACCCACAAAGGCCCGAAGTTCCGCAGGCCCATATTCCTGGCCCACCCGCATCCCCGCCCTGAGCGCCTCCGCCATCGCCCGCAACGCTTCGACCGAATAGAAACGGTTGGGCTCGACCTGCCGTACCACACCCCTACGATCTAACAATCGTAAAAGTGTCAGCACACCCGCCTCTGTCTGGCCTACGCCGCTGAGCGCCAATTCGCTGGCCGTTGGAGGCTCGCGGCCCGCCGTCCGAATCACTGCGGTCAGACGCTCCAGTTCCGACTGCTGGGCCGCGGACGGCCTCGGCATCCATCCGGCCTGCCGCACGACCCCGTGGTCGGTCACGATCGCTCCCGCCGCCTCCAGCCGCGCAATCAGCGCCTCGGCCAGCACCGCCCATCCGGGATTCGCCGCGCGGACCGATTGAAGCGACATACCCGGTTCGAGCGGCGCACGAGTGTGATGCGCATCGATCGCCGCAAGGATCTGTGCCGTGGCTTGGGCCACGACGCCGCGGTCATACAGGGTTTCGCCAACGATCTCGATTCGGTCCGCTGCCTCCGTGAGGTCTCGTTCGAGATCGGCCGGCCGCGATCCGATGCGGACCGGGAGCGACGCCAGCGGCACCCCGCGAGGCCCCGCGTCGTGCGCGATGAGGACGAGTCGTTCCGCGGGCGACCGCGCCGCACCCGGCCACGGCTTGAGGCGCCGATAACCCGGCAATGGGTCAGTGACCACGCCACCGCCGACGGTTGCGGCGGGCGATCCGGACCGGATGACGAACCGGTCCCCGCCGCGCGCGATGACCGGCTCGTCGAGCACGACTCGCACCGGTCTGAGACCGCCCGCTCCCAACGCACCACCCGTCGCCACGACCCGGGCCGATACATCCTGTGTGCCAAGGTGAAATTGGATGCGCGTCCGCGGGCCGATCGGCCGCGCATCGGCGAGGACCGCGATGTCCGCCCTGAGACGCGTCGAGGCGTCCCAGGCCGCGTCTGTGACGAGCGTGCACCCACGGGCGACGTCGCGGCGCTCGACCCCGGCGAGGCTCACGGCCGCTCGCATTCCGGGGGAGATGGCTCTCACCGCCGCGCTATGGGATTGCAGTCCGCGCACGCGGGCGGTGCGGCTGCCGGGCAGGATCCGCACGATTTCGTCGACGGCGAGTTGCCCTGTCCACACGGTCCCGGTGACTACGGTGCCGGTGCCCTTGATCGTGAAGCTCCGGTCCACGGGCAGACGGAATACATCGGCGCCGTCCCGTGGGGGCACCTTCGCTACCGCGGCGGCCAAGGCGTCGCGCAGCGCATCCATCCCGGATCCCGTGATCGCCGATACCGGTACAATGGCCGCCGCCGCGAGGCCGGTATCCGCGATCAGCCCCGTCACGTCCTCCCGCACGAGCTCCATCCAATCCGCGTCGACCAGGTCGGACTTGGTTACCGCCACGACGCCGGCTCGCACGCCGAGGAGCTCCAGAATCGCCAGATGCTCACGCGTCTGGGGCATGACACCCTCGTCAGCGGCAATTACCAGAAGTGCGAGGTCGATCCCCGATGCCCCCGCGAGCATCGTCCGGACGAAGGCCTCATGTCCCGGCACATTGACGACGCCGAGCGTACCGGCATCCCCGAGCCGAAGCGGCGCAAACCCGAGTTCGATCGTGATGCCGCGCCGCTGCTCCTCCGGCAACCGGTCGGTGTCGATCCCGGTCAGCGCCTTGACGAGTGCCGTCTTGCCGTGATCGATGTGGCCGGCCGTGCCGAGGATCATCCGCCGTCGCTCGTGGCTAGAGCGCCAGCGGCTTGGGCGGCGGCCTGGGCGGCGGCCGGTGTCGCATTCCATCCACCTCGCTCCCACACATCGAATGCCCGCATTGGGGTGCCATCCCCCAGATGCTCCGCCAGGAACTCCCGCAGCAGCCGCTGGTGCGCGCGGCCGTCCGCTTCATCCGCGAGCGACCACGCCTGCCCCGCCAGCCATGCTCGCAGCGCGGCGCGCGCTCGCGCAGGCATGAGACGGCTTCCGCGGTGCGCGGCGGTGCACGCCGCGCACACGATGCCGCCCATCGGGTGGCTGAATGGGTACCGGCCCTCGGGATCCACGGGCGCGTGGCATGCGCTGCACACGTCGATCGTCGGCGCGAACCCCAGCTCCGCCACGACGTGCCACGCGCCGGCGAGTGTCGCATCCAGCGCGCGGCCGGGCAGGTCGGGCGAGGACGCGATTGCGTCCAGCGCGCCACCCACGGCATCGTAGAGTCCCGGCTGCGCGTCATCCCGCGCGAACCGCAGCGCCAGCTCGGCGATCGCCGACGCTCCCGTGAATCGCTCGAGCGACTCTGCCAGCGCGGGGCGGGCGTGCGTCACGTCGAAGGCCGTCAGCGTCTGCAGATCTCGCGTCGGGCGCACCGACATCTCGGCCTCCCCCTCGGCGAACAGGTCCGCGGCCGACCCGTGCCGCGATCGCGATCGGCGCGCCCCTCGCGCCAGCGCGGATTGCAGCCCGGCCTCGCGCGTCAGTAGCCGGTAAATTCGTGACGTTTCGAGGTAGTCGAATGCGTGCAGCACGACTGCATTGGTCACGAGAAGGGGCATGGCGAAATGTAGCCGCCGCGGAGCGGCACCCCGCGCCAGGTTCTCGGCGCCGTTGCGTGATCGCTACCGCTACCGCTACCGCGTGACTTCGATCCGGCCCCCGACCAGCACGGTCCGCCCCGGTGCCGCGTAGGTCGCGATCTCGTCGTAGTGGCGGTTGAAGACGTTCACGACGCGCGCCGTCAGGCTGACGTCCGGCCCGTGCGCCGACCCCTGGAACAGCCGGTAGTCACCAACCAGGTCCCACGTCGTGTAGCCCGCGAGGACGACGCGAGTGCCGCTGTCGAAGTCGATGTCATCACGGGTGCCCACGAAGTGCGTCGTGACCGCGAATGACCCCTTGGTGGACAGCATGTGGCGGAATGTGCCGCTGAACGCGTGCGACGGCCGGCGAATCAGCCGGTCGCCGACGATGTATTGGCCGGTCGCCGACGTGTCGAACCCGACGTCCGTGACGCGTGTGCGCAGAAAGGTGTACGCGAGGTTGATCGAGGTCCCGGCCACGGGGCCGGCAAGAAACGCGAGTTCGACGCCGTCGGACCGCGCGCCCGCGACGTTCACGTAGTTGGTCGGGGTCGCCCTGCCGGGAAGAATCGCCGACACTGGCGTGTAGTCGACGATGTTCTCGAACTGCTGGTTGAAATAGGTGCCGGAGAGTGTCAGCCCCTGCCCGAACGGCGTCTCACTGATACCCGCCTCCCAACCGATTGAATGCTCGGGGCGGAGTTTGGCGTTGCCGGAGTCGAAGGGGACGGCCGAGAAGTTCTGCTCGAACGTCGGCTCCTTGTAGGCGCTGCCGAACGACGCGTGGATCTGCCCCCCGGTCCCGATCGCGTAGCCCATGCCGACCCGGTAGGTGCCGTACGTGCCGAAGGCACTGTTGTCGTCGAGTCGCACGCCCGCCGTGTACGAGGCGAGGTTGCCGAGGTTCCCGACGACCTGCGCATACGCGGCGCCGATCCGCCGGAAGCGCGCCACCGGCGCGGTGATCGATGTGTCCACGCTGCCGCCGCCCAATGCGAACGAGTCAGAGGAGCGCGTCCGGTCCGTCTGCCCTTCCTCGCCCCCGCCCGCGGTGATCACCGCGCCGCCGATGTGCGCGTCGAGCCGCGCATCGACGCCCAGGCGCTGATCGACCTCGCGCTGGAACGACTGCGAGAACGTGCTGTCGGTGATCGGCACGTCGGGCGGATTGATGCTGGCGACGTCCTGGCTGTTGGAGGTCAGAAGGATGTGCCCATCGAACACGCGGCTGAACCAGTGCCCCGCGTCGAGCGCGAACGACGAGCCCTCGTCGCGGCTGTACTGGTTGTGATCGACAGGCGTGCCATCCCCTACCGTCGGGAAGTGGTAGTCCATTGTATGGTAGCGCGCCGTCAGCGCCGCGGATGTTGGCGTGTTCAGCCCATAGTCGAGCCGGCCGGACATCTCGCCGTTGAGCATCTCATTGTTGAACGGCAGAATGCCGGATGTCGACTGGCGGTCGCCGCCTGCGGAATACCCGAATGGCCCGAGACCGCCGCTCACCGCCGCCGTGCCGTCGAATGTCGTGTAGTTGCCGCCATTTCCCGCCAGGTACCCGGCAATCGGCCCGCTACCCCGGGTCGTGAAGATCTGGATGACCCCCGACACGGCGTCCGAGCCGTACAGCACGCTGGACGGCCCGCGAAGGATCTCGATGCGATCCACGTTCGCAGTGGTGAGGTAGTCAAAAGAGAATGGGCCGCCTGGCAGATTGAGCGGCACGCCGTCGAGCAGCACCTTCACGTACCCGCTCTGGCCGCCGCGCAGGAACAGCGACGTCTGGCTGCCGAACGATCCGCTCTGCACCACGGTCGCCCCCGCGATGTCCTTGAGCGCCTCGGCGACTGTCGCGATCCCGCGGGCACGAAGATCCTCGCCCGTGATCACGCTCGTCGACGCCGTCGGTACCGATTCGGCGATCGGCACCTTGGTGGCGGTCACCACCACCGGCGACAGCGAGCCGGTGTCGGACGCGGTAGGTGCGTGAGGGGAGGAAACGGCTTGCGGGTGGCTGGTGGACTGGGCGCGTGCGCCACCCGGGATGAACGGCGCGGCGATGCACGCCGCCACGGCCACGCGGGTCAGATAGGAAGTGGTCGGCAGGGTCATGTCTCCATGGGACGATGAACAGTAACAGGTGCCGGCGCGCGAAGCGGAATCAGCATCGGAGCACCGACCGCAGGATCTCGCGCAACGACGAGCGGCCAATCGTACACGCGTTCCAGTATGCCACCCGTCATCACGGCGGCGGGAGGCCCCTGCGCGGCGATGACGCCGGCGTGTAGCAGCACCACGTGCTGAGCGAATCGCGCGACCAGGTTGAGCTGATGAGTGATGAGCAGCACACCCATCCCGTCACGCGCGAGCTCGGCCAGCAGCTCGAATACCGCCATCTCGTGTCCCACGTCGAGGAAGGTCGTGGGCTCGTCGAGCACGAGGAGGCGGCCGCCCTGCGCCAGGGCTCTGGCGATCCGGACGCGCTGCCACTCGCCGCCGGAGAGCGCGTCGGTGTGGCGGTCGAGAAACTCGCCCACCCCGGCGCGTTCGACAGCGGCAGTGACGGCCCGGTCACCCCCCGGATCGCTCGTGCTCCATACGCTGGTCCAGGCGCCGGCATGTGGAAACCGCCCCAGCGCGATGTACTCGCGGACGGTCATCGGGAACGCCGGCTCTTCACGCTGCGGTACGACGGCAGCGCGCCGGGCCGCATCGCGCAAGGACATCTGGCCGAGCGACACGCCCGCGATCGCGATGTCGCCACCCGTCAGCGGCACGCGCCTCAGCAGCGCCTTGACCAGCGTGCTCTTGCCGCTGCCGTTCGGCCCGGTGACCGCGGTGATGCTGCCGCTTTGTGCCGCAAAGGTGACACCGGCCACCGCCAGCCCCGGGCTGCCGGCATACCGCGCGCGGACATCGCGGAACTCGATGGCGGCACTCATGACCGGGCGGCAAGGCGCCGCAACTGGAACAGGAAGAATGGGACGCCCAGCAGCGCGGTCACCGCGCCAAGCGGCAGCTCCGCAGGCGGATGAATCGTGCGGGCCACGATGTCGGCACTGATCACCAGTGCCGCTCCGACGATGGCCGCTCCGCAAAGCAATACCCGGTACTGGCGAAGTCCCGCCGCGCGGACCATGTGTGGCACGACGAGTCCGACGAATCCCACGAGGCCCGCGGCCGCGACGGTCGAGGCCGCGAGCAGCGCCGCCGCCAGATAGGCCCTGCGGCTCGCCCGCTCGACGTCGACGCCGAGCGCCGCCGCGCCATCATCGCCGAGGGCGAGTGCGTCGAGATCGCGCGCCCACACGATCAGCGCCCCTCCCCCGATCACCACGTACGCTGCCAGCCAGGTCACGCGCTGCCATTCGGCTCCGTCAACGGAGCCCATCATCCACCACAGGGCTCCGCGCACGGATTCCGGCGGAGCCGTCGCGTAGGCGACCATGATTGCCGCATTGGCGAAGGCGCCTACCACGACGCCCGCCATCAGCAGAAGCCGCACGTCGGCCCGCCCGCCGGCGATGCGGGCAATCGTCAGCACAAGCGCGGCCGCTCCCGCCGCTCCGGCGAACGCGGCGAGTGGCACCCCCACGACGGTATTCCAATGCAGCGTGATCGCCGCCACCGCGCCGACGGCAGCGCCTCCGGAGACGCCGAGCAGGTAAGGCTCGGCGAGACCGTTGCGCAGGGTGCCTTGCATCGCCGCGCCGCTCATGCCGAGTGCGGCACCGACCAGCGCGGCGAGCGCCACACGAGGAAGGCGGATCGCCTGCACGATCGTGACCGTGGTGGCATCGCCGTGCCCGGCAAGCGCCGCCCAGATGGCCCCCGGCGAGAAGCCCACTGGACCGAGGGCTACGCCCAGCAATGCGGCCATGCCCAGGCAGAGGCACGCGAGGATCCAGAATCTTCCCCGCATACTCAGCGCACCACGTCGCGTCGCACCTGATGTAATACTTGAGGTGCTGGGCAGAGGGCCATGCTAATGTGTCACGCCGGGGTGGAGCAGGCCCGCCAGCTCAGCCGCGGCGGCACCCATGCGGACGGAGGGCATCCCAACGAGCGCGGTGTCGGGCACGAGGACCCGGTGCTCACTGCTGGCGAGCCAGCGCTGCCAGCGCGGATCGCCCCGCATCGCGCGCACCGTCGCGGCGGTGGTGAGCACGACGGCAGGGTCTCGGCGCAGCACATCTTCGAGTGATACCTGAGGGGAGGGATCGGGCATCGTGCCGTACACGTTGCGGGCGCCGGCATCGGTCAGCAGGTCGTTGAGATAGCTGCCACCACCGATGACCCGGAGCGGCGCGATCTCGATAGGCCACACGACGCTCACCGGCGCGAGACCGGCTGTCGCCGCCCGAACTTTGGCGAGCGACGCCGTCACCGAGTCAGCCAACGCCTGTGCCGCCGCGCTGTCCTGTAGCGCCGCGCCAAGGAGCGAGAGGATGCGGCGGAAGTCGGTGAGCCGGTCGTCCCGCACACTCAGGGTCGCGATCCCGGCTGCCCTGAAACGGCCAGCCGCATCGCGATTGTCGGCGGCGGCATACAGCACGACGAGGTCCGGGTGCACCGCGAGCACCGCCTCCACGTTGGGTCTCAGGCCATCGCCGAGATCCGCGACCGAGAGCGCCGCGGGCGGATACGTGTCCCACCGCGTGCGGCCGACGACGTGATTCCCCTCCCCCATCGCGAACAGCATCTCGGTCGTCGCCGGATTGAGCGAGACGATGCGGCGAGGCGGAGCGCTCGCCGTACGGAGTGTGTCCCCGAAGTCGTCCACGATGACCGGGGTGACGGCCGGACCACCGGTATCCGGGAGCGCGCGCCGGGGGGGCGGAGCTGATCCGGCGCCGCATGCGGCCAGCATCCCAAGCGAAAGCGCGGCGCCGGTCGTGATCGCAATCCAGCCGGCGAATCTGAGCGAGGTGAGAGTCAATCGGCCCGGCGTCCTGCCTCGATGGAACTCGCCCGGTACATGCCGCGGGGCGCGAGCCGCGGCTGAACGCCGCGTCGCATGCCCAACGAGGCTGCGAGCCGCCTCGGCGGTCCCGCAGTCTGCACCGCCACGAGCCCTCCCCCGAGGACTGTCAGTGTGGCGCGGATGGTGATCGTCTACTGGCTCCGGGCCGCGTCGCTCGCCTTCCCAATGCCGTCCGGCATCAGTGGCGCATCCGAGCTCGCGTCGTGCCCGATACAGTGGCGGGGCCGCGCCGGCATTGCACCGGCTTCCGGTCTCACCGTCCGCGATCGTTCAGTTGGTTACGCAATTCGTTGGGCGAATCTACCCCTTGGATTCTGCACCAGCAAGCGGAAGCACGGGCCGCGGGCGCCGCGTGAATGCGCGCGCCAGCGCCGCGAGCATCGCCGCACCGATCGCCGTCAGTACCAAGGCGAAGTACAGCGTGCGGCGATCGCTGATGATGACCGGTACGATCACTCGTGCCGCACTGCCGGCCTGGACATCCTGCGCGATGAACCGGCGGAATGTCCGCCCCTGGATCGACACCGGGTCCACCTCGCGAAGCCGCGGCGCTTCCGCCCGGGCCGTCGGCTCCTCGAGCAGAATCTCCATGACGGACACCGTGGCCGCGGACGTCCGCGCGAGGGGAAACGCCGACGACGGGAGCGTATAGGTGAACGAGATCTGCTTCAATCCGGGCGCGATCGGCGCGAAGACTTCGAAGTCGTTGTGCACGACCGTGACCGCGTCCGCCGACACGTCGCCCTGTCCAGCGCGCACGCCCTCGGCGCCCGCCGGAATGTTCATGTGCCACGTGGGCCGGTCGCCTGATGCCGCCGGGGACACGAGCGTGACCGACGAATCGTTGGACAGTTCAAACACCTCGACCACCGTCCGCGATCCGCCCGCGCCCGGCGCCGACACGATGAGATGCCGGCCACGGACCTGAATGGGTACGTGCTGCGAAGTCGTGTCGAAGACGGTGATCTCGGCATCCGGTCCGCGCGTCACGGGCTGGACGAGTGGCTGCGAGAAATACGCGATGCCATCGTAGCTCGCCGAAGACGAAGTACACGGCGTCGCTGGCGCCGCGTGGCTGATACCGGAACATGAACTGGCCGCTCGCATCGGTGCGAAGCGAATCCATTGGGCCGGCCGTATCCGAACCGACGCGGTGGAGCGTGACCACCGTGCCCGCGAGCGCGGTGGCGGCGTGCGGACCCTGATGCACGACCCGCCCGTACACCCGTCTCGCCGCGGGCGGCGTCCCGGGCTTGCTGCCTGGCTGGGCCGGCGGCGGCGTGGGCGCCTGGCCGGCCGGTGCCCCCGAATCGGCACCTTGTGCCGTCGCGATGCGCCCGGACGCGCCCATCTGGAGCAGTGCACCCAGTGCAATCCACATCCACCGCGCCGTGCCGCGCGGCAACCTGCCGGACGGTCCCGTACCGAGCGTGCGGCGGGGCGCCTTACAGGTTGAACTTTCCGAAGTCTTCAGGGCGCAGGTTCTCGAGATAGGCCTTGAGCTGCTCCGCGGTGAGCTCTTCCGGACTCGGGGCGTCCAGGTCCGCCGTCGCGATCTCGTCGGCTCCATCCTCGTCCTCGATCGCCGTCAGCAGCGACTCCTGCGCGAAGATCGGCGCCGCGAAGCGCAGCGCGATCGCGATGCTGTCGGACGGACGCGCATCGATGTGGACGACACCTTCGCCGCGTACCACGTGCAGCTCGGCGTAGTACGTGTTCTTCTGCACCTTCGTGATCTGCACGCGCCGAAGCGTCGCCGCCGAGTCCGATGATCAGCCGCTTGCACAGGTCGTGCGTGAGCGGTCGCTGCCGCCGGATGCTGTTTCATCTCCATCACGATCGACTCCGCCTCCGGCTGGCCGATCCAGATCGGAAGCAGCCGGTCGCCGCCCTTCTCCTGCAGGATCACGACGTGGCTGTTGTCGAAGCTGTCGAGCCCCAGCCGCGCGACGACTACTTCGACCATGTGCCGTCACGCCCCAGCGCGGCCCGGACCGGCGGGCCGTTGGCCAGCGGACTCCGGTCCACGCATCCCGCGCGCCGACCCGGACGGCGCCGTCACGTCCCCATGTCCCACGACGCGAGGTACTTCTGCTGCTCCGGCGTGAGCGTGTCCACGTCCGAGCCCATCGCCGCCAGCTTGAGCCGCGCGATCTCGCGGTCGACCGCCTCCGGCACGCGGTGCACGCTCGCGCGACAGCGACTTCGCGTTCTTCACGAGATACTCCGCGCCGAGCGATTGGTTCGCGAAGCTCATGTCCATGACGCTCGCCGGATGTCCTTCGGCCGCCGCGAGGTTGATCAGCCGGCCCTCGCCCAGCATGAACACGCGCTTCCCGCCGACGACGTACTCCTCGACGAACTGCCGCACCTCGCGCGCCGGGACGATCCGCGAGCTCTGCGAGCGCCGGTCAGGTCGATCTCGACGTTGAAGTGCCCCGAGTTGCAGACGATCGCGCCGTCCTTCATCGCGCGGAAGTGCTCGCTGCCGGACCACGTGCATGTTGCCGGTGAGCGTGCAGAAGATGTCGCCGATCGGCGCCGCGTCCGCCATCGTCATCACGCGGAAGCCGTCCATCGTCGCCTCGAGCGCCTTGAGCGGATCGATCTCGGTGACGATGACGTTGGCGCCGGCGCCGCGCGCGCGCGATGCGACGCCGCGGCCGCACCAGCCGTAGCCGGCCGACGACGAACGTCGAGCCCGCGAGGAGCAGAGTTGGTCGCGCGGATGATGCCGTCGATCGTCGACTGTCCGGTGCCGTAGCGATTGTCGAACAGATGCTTGGTGAACGAGTCGTTCACGGAGATCACCGGGAAGCGGAGCACCCCGTCCTTGGCCATCGCCTTGAGGCGAATGACGCCGGTGGTCGTCTCCTCGGTGCTGCCGATCACGTTGGTCGAGCAGCGCCTTTCGCTCGCGCGGCGTCGAGCCCTTCGACCCAGCGGCGCACCGCCGGCGGAAGATCATCGAGCCGGTTGAGCGCGATCATGTGCAGCGCGCCGACGACGTCGGCGCCGTCGTCCATCGTGATGTCGGGCGCGTGCGCGATCGCCGCGCGGATGTGCTCGTAGTAGCGTCTCGTTGTCCTCGCCCTTGATCGCGAAGACCTTGATCGCCGTGGTCCCGCACGAGGTGCGCCGCGACGTCGTCCTGCGTCGACAGCGGATTCGAGGCGCAGAGCGCCACATCCGCGCCGCCAGCCTTGAGCGTGATCATCAGGTTGGCCGTCTCGGTCGTCACGTGCAGGCAAGCACCGACCCGTCTGCCCAGCCAGTGGCCGCTCCGTCGGCGAAGCGCTCGCGGATCTGCCGGAGCACCGGCATCGAACGCTCGGCCCACTCCGTGCGCGCACGGCCCGCGTCCGCGAGATCGAGCGACTTCACATCGTGCGTCCGTGGCGATCCGCCGCTCGGTGCGCACGTATTGTGCCTGCTCGTTCAGCCGTCGCCATCAGCTGGATCCTCGAGTGCAGAGGTGGCGAAAGACGCAGTCCTGGGGCTTCGTCCCGACCCGTTGGTGGCGGGCGCGGTTCCGTCCTTGACCGCACGCTTGAGCGCGCTCACGCGATCGGTGCGCTCCCACGAGAACAGCGTGCGGGCGGACTTGCCGCTGCCCAGACTGCTCGGGGGTGCGCCCGAAGTGCCCGTACGACGCCGTCGCCGCATAGATCGGCTTGCGCAGATCGAGCGCGGCGATGATGCCCTTGGGCGTGAGGTCGAACACCTCGCGATACCGCCGCGCATGATGCTTGGCCTCGGGTACGGTCGCGGTGCCGAACGTGTCGACCACCACCGACACCGGCTCGCGCGACACCGATCGCGTACGCGATCTGCACCTCGCACCGGTGCGCGAGTCCCGCCGCGACGATGTTCTTGGCGACCCAGCGCGCGGCGTAGCGCGCCGAGCGATCGACCTTCGACGGATCCTTGCCGCTGAACGCGCCGCCGCCGTGGCGGCCCATCCCGCCGTACGTATCGACGATGATCTTGCGCCCGGTGAGACCCGGCGTCGCCCTGCGGCCCGCCGACGACGAAACGCCCGGTCGGATTGATGTGGTACTTCACACCACGCGGCCTAAGTTCTTGTGGAATGGATCGCGTTCGATGATCTCGGACATGATCGCCTGCTTGCATGCGCGTCGCTCGAGATCGACTCGGCGTGCTGGGTCGACACCACGACGGTGTCGACGCGCCACCGGCCGGTCGTCCTCGTAGACCACCGTCACCTGCGCCTTGCCGTCCGGACGGAGCCACGGGAGGTCGCCGCGACTTGCGCCGCTCGGCGAGCGCCTTGCGTGAGGCGGTGCGCGAGCAGGATCGGCATCGGCATCAGCTCGTCGGTCTCGTCGCTCGCGTAGCCGAACATCATCCCCTGGTCGCCGGCGCCGCCGGTATCGACACCCATCGCGATGTCCGGCGACTGGCGGTCGATGGTGCTGATGACGGCGCAGGTCTTGGTGTCGAAGCCGAATGTCGCGTCGGTGTAGCCGATCCGCTGAATCGTCGCGCGGACGATGTCGGGGATGTGGACGTAGGTCTTGGTCGTGATCTCGCCGACCACACAGGCGAGTCCGGTCGTGACGAGCGTCTCGCAGGCGACGCGGGCGGCGGGATCGTCGGCGATGATGGCGTCCAGCACGGCATCGGAGATCTGATCGGCCATCTTGTCCGGGTGTCCTTCGGTCACCGACTCGGATGTGAACAAGCCGTCTGGATGCGGCCGTCGAGCGTACGTATCGGCATGGTACTCGGGAGTTTACCCGGCTACGCGAGGCCGGGCAACCCGTCGCGCAGGAACGGATCGTCGCCGAGTGCGGAGATGAAGCGCTTGCGGAGGCCTTGCTCCGCGATGGCCGCTGTCGGTGCCTCCAGGGCCTCGCTGGCCGCCTGGGTCGCCGCCTCCACGGTCACGCTCGCGGACGACGCGCTTGACGAGCGCCACGGCCCGCGGCGCCACGCTCAATCCGCGGAGCCCGAGGCCAATGAGGGCGAACGCCATGAGCGGCTGGGACGCCATCTCGCCACACACGCTCAGATCTTGCCCGGCCGCGGCGGCGGCCTCGCTGATCCGCTTGATCAGACGGAGCACCGCCGGATGGAGTGGCGTGAACCGCGACGTGAGATTGGCATTGCCGCGGTCGACGGCCAGCGTGTACTGAACGAGATCGTTGGTGCCGATGCTGAAGAACGAAACGTCCTTCGCCGAAGCTGTCGGCCGATGACCGCGGCGGCCGGCGTCTCGATCATGACGCCGAGCGGGAAGTCGGCGCGAAAGTTCGCCTTGCGGGCCGCCAGCTCCTCGGCCGCCTCGCCCAGCAGCGTGCGCGCCTGGCGGACTTCATCGAGCGTCACGATCAGCGGCAGCATGATGCGGACGTCGCCGTGCGACGGCGGCGCGCATCAGCGCGCGGAGCTGCGCCTTGAACATCTCCGGCTCGTCGAGGCACATCCGGATCGCGCGCCACCCGAGAAACGGATTGGCCTCCGTCGGGATACCCGCTCGCCGGCAGCTTGTCGCCGCCGACGTCGAACGTGCGGATGACCACGGGACGGCCGCCGAATGCGTCGACCACCCGCGCATACGCGCGATACTGCTCGTCTTCGTCCGGCATCGTGGCGCGTCCGATCACCAGGAACTCCGTGCGCATGAGGCCCACGCCCTCGGCCCCGCTCTGCGCCGCCGTCTCCGCCTCCTCCGGCAGATCCACGTTCGCGTACAGGGTGATGCGTGTCCCGTCCTTCGTGACCGGCTCGAGAGTTGCGAACTGGCGAAGCTCCGCCTGGACTTCGGCCTCCCGGCGCGCCCGGCGGCGATACTCCTTGAGCTCCGATTCCGTCGGGTTGATCGAGAGCTTCCCCGCCGCCCCATCCAGCACCACCCGCTCGGTGCCGTCCAGTCGGCTCGTCGCGTCGCGCAGGCCGAGCACGGCCGGCAGTCCGAGCGACCGGGCGAGAATCGCCACGTGCGAGGTCTGCGTGCCGGCGTCGGTCGCGATTCCGACGATGGCGTCGCGGTCGAGCTGGACCGTCAGGCTCGGCGTCAGATCGTGCGTCACCAGAATCGCGTTGCGCGCCCTTGGGGACGTCGACCGGGTCGTGGTCGGGGAGCCCGAGCAGAACCGAGAGCACGCGGATGTGCACGTCCGTCAGGTCGGCGGCGCGCTCGCGCATCAGCGGCTGGGCGTGGCGGGCGAACGTGTTGGCGGTGTTCGAGCATCACCAGATCGAATGCTTTTTCGGCGGCGTAGTTCTGCCGGATGTTGCGACTCGACTTCCTCGATCAGCGATCGAGTCATCCAGCATGAGGAGCTGCGCGTCGAAGATCGCCGCTTCTTCGGGACCCGCGTGCTGCTCGGCGCGGGCGCGGACTTGCCGCAGCCGTTCCTTGGCGCGGGTGAATGCGCTCGTGCAGCCGCTCGATCTCGTCCGGGATCGCGTCGTCGGGGATGATGCGGTGCCGCACGTCGGGCACCTCCCAGCGCAGGAGATGCACGGGCCCGACGACAATGCCGGGTGAGGCGGGAACGCCGACGAAGACGCGATCCACGGGCGCCCCTACTTCTCGCCGAACTTGCCGCTGATGAGCGCCGCGATGGCGTCCACGGCTGCCGTCTCATCGGGGCCCGATGCGCGCAACGTGATCGTCGATCCGCACTCCGCCGCGAGCATGAGCACACCCATGATGCTCTTGCCGTTGACCTCCAGATCGTCGCGCACGATGACGATGTCGCTCGCGAATTTCGCCGCGGTCTTCACGATCTCCGCGGCCGGCCGCGCATGGAGCCCGTTCTTGTTGACGATGGTCACCAGGCGCTCAGCCATGTCGTAGTACCGTCGCGTAGAGGACGAACGCGGCCAGGACGCCGAGCGCGATGCGCCAGCCCTCGGCCCTGCCATGCATGCGGACTAGCGTGATACTGCCGATCACGGTCGCCACCAGCACCCCGGCGAGCGGGAGGCCTTCCTGCCCCGGACCAATCACCCGTGCCAGCGCCACCGGGAGCGCGATGCCGGCCAGGAGTGCACCCGCTCGGGCGAGGTACGCTGGGCCGTCGCGGAAAACCCGCGAGCTGAGCGCCGTCGCGACCCGCATGCCGTGCGTCCATCCGGCTTGCAGACCCCAGATACGGAGTGCCAGATGCCCGGCGTTGTACGCCAGGAGGAACGTCGCCACGACCCGCAGCGGCCCGCCACCCAGCCCGTAGACGGCGAGGGCGAGCAGCGAGCACACGGGCAGCCACCCCGCCCACACGAGCCGGTCACCGACGCTGCCGAGCGGGCCGCAGAGCGCGGTCCGGAATCGCTCGATCCGGTCGCCCGGGACGCCGTCGAGCTCCGTGCGCGCCAGGGCACCGACCGCGACGGACGCGAGATACGGGTGGGCGTTGAAGTACCGGCATTGGCGGGCCAGCGCCTCGCGGTAGCGAGCGCCGTCCGGGCCACCCGGCAGCGTCCGCAGCGCCGGCTCGATGCAGAACCCGATGCCGATGCCCATCAGCAGCTCGTAGTTCCAGGACGCTTGGATGGCGAGCAGGCGGGTAAAGATGCCGGCTCGCGTCCCAACACTCAACGACACGGGCGCCGCGCCGCCGTCCGTCATGACCACGCCACCAGCGCCACCCCGCCAAGGAGGCCCGCTCCGAAGAGCACCCGGGAAAGTGGCGCCCATGGAAGACCTTCCACACCGCGGCCACCGCCACGGCCGCCGCAGCACCCACGACGATCGCTCGCGATGTTCGGGCGTCGACCCGCCAGTGCACCGCCGCCGCGTCCACCACCGGCCGCAGCGCCGAATACGAGATGACCGTCAGTGCCGCGCCCCGCGCGAGGTCCGCAGTGAGGCCCCAGAGCTGCAGCGCGTTGACGGTGGTCGCCGACCCCCGCTCGAGATCCGCGAGATGGGCCCGCGCCCGGACCGCGTTCCACTTGCGGAGCGCGATCATGGACCATCCGCCGACCCACGCGGTCGCGAGCGCCGCGAGGATCGTCATCGGCACCGGCCCAGGACTTCCCGGCGGCGCTCCCGCCGCGAGCGCCCCCGCCACCACCGACGCCGATCCCCACTCCGGATAGCGCGATGCCCCAACGGGCAGCGTCTCAAGGGCGATCAGCTCCACGGCGGCACCCACCAGCAGGCCGGCGCCGGCATTGCCGGCGAACGCGCCACCGACCGTGGCGGCGACGATCGGGCGCGAGATCATGGCTTGCGGAAAACTGACCACATCCAGTCCAGCGATCGCGCCCAGGAGCGCTATCGGGACAACAGCGTCATGCGCCTCGGCCCTCGAGAAGCGCGTCGAGGCTCACCGGCCGCGTCGCGGGCACGTCCTGCGCCGTGACCTCGACGCCACGCATGGCGAGGTCACGGAGCACCTGCTCTTCGCCGGGGCTCAGAAAGACGTACCGCAGCTTCTGCACGCGGCCCGCGCTGTAGTGCAGGCCGCCAAGATTGATGCTGCGAAGCTGCGGCACGGCTGGACGCGAGGCGCCGCATCGTCTCGATATCCTTGGTCAGCAGAATGCCCACCCGGCGCTCGCCGTTGTACCGCGCGAACCGGTCTGCGGCCTCGGCGACGGTCTCGAAGTGCACCGACATCCCGGGAGGCACCCCCAACCGGTAGAGCTCCTGCTCCCACTCCGACGTCGCGACCTCGTCATCGACGAGCACGATGAAACCGACATCGAGCGGCTGGCCCCACCCGACGACGACCTGGCCGTGAATGAGCCGGTCATCGATGCGAAACAGTTCAATCGGCACCGCCGGCGCTCCCTCCGCTGCTCCCCAGCACGACCATCGCGCCGCGTCCCTTGTCCGCGGAGTGGCGGGCCGCCTCGTCGTTCGTGCAATGTGTCTGAAAGACGAAATCCAGGAGCGCCGGCAAATTGGCGCCGGTCACGACCACGACATCAGGACGGTCGCGCTGCACGCGGCGCGCGGCGATCGTCCAGCTGCCGGCCGGAAGGTCGGTGAAGATCACGTGCGCGCCGGCGGAGACGACTGCGTCCCGCAGCGTGCGGACGATCTCGTCGGCGCCCAGCCCGCGATTGGTCAGGGCCACGAGTACGCCACCGCGCCCCGTGATCTGTTCGACGGCGGAGACGATCCCGATGGCGAACTCGCCATGTCCCGCCACCAGGGCCCGCGGTGCGAGCGCCGCGCCCTCCGCGTCCGGTTCTCCCGCATTACTCATCATCTTCTCGCAGATACCGTTGTACGAGTGCGCGCTGGCTGCGCGCCCGCTGCATATGGTCGATCAGCCGTTCGTTGAACTGCTCGGCCGCATCCACGCCGCTGTAGCGGAGCAAATGGTTCATGGCAATCACCTCCGCCACGACGGTGATGTTCTTTCCCGGATTGAGCGGGACCGTGATCTTGGGCACGGGCACGCCCAGGATGGACACGGTCACGCCGTCGAGCCCCGTGCGCTCGACGACGGCGTCCTGATTCCACTCCTCGAGGTGGACGACGACCTCGATGCGCTTCTGCTGCCGCACGGCACGGATGCCAAATATCGCACGGACATCGATCAACCCGATGCCGCGCACCTCCATGAAGTGGCGCTGCAGCTCGTGGCCGCGGCCGACGAGGAGGTCGGTCCCCCGGCGCGCCACGAGCACCAGATCGTCGGCCACCAGCCGGTGGCCGCGCTCGACGAGATCGAGCACACACTCGGATTTTCCGATGCCGCTCTTGCCCGTGAAGAGGAGTCCGACGCCGAACACGTCGGCCAGTGATCCGTGCAGGGTCGTGGCCGGCGCGTACAGATCCTCCAGGACCGGCTTGATCCGCCGGTAGAACTCGTTCGTCTTGAGCGGCGTCCGGAAGACCGCGACCCGCGCAGCAGCGGCGGCGGCCGCAAGCCCGGGTGGCAGTTCCTGGCCTTTCGTGATGAAGACGGCCGGGATGTCGAAACTGAAGAAGCGGCTCAGCACCCCCTCGCGTACGGCGCTGGCGAGCGAACAGAGATAGGTGACTTCTGTCTCGCCCAGCACCTGCAGGCGCCGCCCCACGAACCGGTCCACGTACCCGGCCAGCACGAGCCCCGGGCTCGAGACTTCAGGGCTGGACAGCTCGCGGCCGAGCGACACCGCATCGTCGGCGCCAGGCAGGGCCACCGTCTCCAGTTGGAGCGTGTCCCGGAGCGTGTCCGCCAGGGCGCCCACGGTGATGGGGCGAACGCCGATCCGCGGCACAGTCGCAGCCGCAGTCGGGCCCGCGGCCGCCGGCGGGCGTCGTCGGCGGGACCGTCACGCCGGCCGCCCCTCGGCGACCTGCGCGAGATGCGCGGCCGTGGCGGCCGCGGCATGGTCCCAGGTCAACGTCTCCGCGAACTCGCGGCCGGCGCGCCCCATTGTCGTCACGAGCGCCGGATCACGGGCGAGCCGCTCGAGCGCCGCCGTCATCGCGTCGATGTTGCCATGTGGCACCAGATACCCGGTCTGGCCATCGCGCACGGACTCGCGGATACCCGGCGAGTTCGAGGCGACGACGGGCGTACCACAGGCTGCCGCTTCCATGTTTGTGATGCCCCACCCTTCCTTGGGCGAGGCGAACGTCAGCGCCCACGCGCGCCGGAGAAGAAGCAGCTTGTCCGCCTCGGATACCCGTCCAAGAAACCGAACGCGGGCCCCGAGGTCAAGCGAATTCGCGAGCCGCTCGAGTGCCGGCCGATAGTCCCCCGCCCCCGCGATCTCGAGGGTCGCACCCGGCGTGCGCATCCGCGCGAACGCCCGGATCACGATGTCCACGCCCTTGTACCGCTTCAGCCGCCCGAGGTAGGCGAACAGCGGTGTAACGGACCGGCACGCCGGGTCGGGCGTGTGCGCCGTCGTGTCGACGCCCTGATAGATCACCTGCACATTGGCGCGCGGAATCCCCCGCGCCACGAGATCGTCGGCCGTGCTCATGCTGACCGCCTCGAAGGGAACGGAGCGGTACACGCGGCCCAGCGGGCGCTCACCCAGCCACACCGCGGCGGCGAGCGGGGGCGTCAGCTCACGGAACGCCGTGGCACCGAAGAGGTGGTGCACCAGTCCGACGATTCGGGCTGCGCCGCGCTTGCCGTGCACCCACCACGGCGTCAGCAAGGGCAGCTTGTTTAGATCCTCCACGAGGACGTCGTACCGCTCGGCGGCGAATCGCGACCGGTATGCCTCGTACGCCATGAGCGGGAACGTGTGACGGGTCCCCACCCGCTGGACGCTGATGCCGTCCAGCTCCACCGTCGGGCGGCAGCCCGGCCAACCGCCGCACAACAGTGTGACCGAGTTCCCCAGACGGGCCAGCCGCCCGAATATCTCGTGGAGATGCGTCTCGGCGCCGCCTGCTTGCGGATTTTCCCGGTCCTGCCAGTTGACGACGAGGATGCGCACGGGTGTGGTCAGGCGCCGCCCGGCGCGCGCGCGAGAATCACAAGCGGCCGGCGTGCCGGGCGAGCGCGTCCAGCACGCCGTTCACGAACTTCGCGCTCGGCACCGATCCGTAGCGCTCCGCGAGCCGGACGGCTTCCTGGATCGCCACCCGCGGCGGCGTCACATCCCCGAACAGTTCGGCGGCGCCGAGGCGAAGCACCGACCGCTCGATCGCGCCCAGGCGCTCGAGCCGCCAGTTCGTGGTGACCGCCGTGAGATCGCGGTCAATTGGCCCGGCGTACTTCGCGACGAGCGAGATCAGCGCGCCCGCGAGCCGGCGCTCATCGGCCGGAACGATCAGATCGTCCCAGACTTCGTTCGCGACACGGGTCAGGTCGCGGCCGCCGCCCGCCGCCTGCCGGATGTCCCACGCATAGACTGCCTGCAACGCCCGCGACCGTGCGCGAGTCTCGACACGAGGCACCCCCTTCGGCCGGGCTGGCCGGGCGCACCCGGCCGTGCGTCGCCGGCGGAGCGCTGGGCGGGGCGGCCGGAGGGTCACCGGCGCGGGGGGACATTCGCGACGTTCGGGGATGGATGGCGGCGCTGGTTGCCGGCGTCGTGCGCCGATTCCCCATCCTCGTCGTCGCCCAGATCCCGGGCCACGTCGAGCCGCGCGTGCAGGTCGGCCATTTCGAGCGCGGCGAGCGCCGCGTCCGCACCTTTGTTGCCGTGAGCACCCCCGGCCCGTGCTTCAGCCTGGGCCACCGTGTCGCACGTCAACACCCCGAAGCCGATGGGCGTGTCGAACTCCGCCGCCGCCTCCGCCAACCCGCGGGCGGCCGCGCCGGCCACGTAGTCGAAATGCGGCGTCTCGCCGCGAATCACCGCGCCCACCGCTACCAGCGCGTCGTAGCGATCGGTCGCCAATGCGATTCTCGCGGCCGCGGGCAATTCCCACGCGCCCGGCACACGGATGACATCGAGGTCGGCTTCCGCCACCCCCGCGCGCATCAGTGCGTCGATCGCGCCCTGCTCCAGCCGCTGCGTGATACCCTCGTTGAAACGGCTCACCAGTACCGCGAGGCGGCGGCCATGGCCATCCGGCACTCCAGCGAATTCCGCCACCGAGCGATCCTCGCCCTCAGGATGCGAGCAAGTGGCCGAGCTTCGACCGCTTGGTGCTCAGATACCCGGCGTTCTCGCTGTTCGACGGCGCTTCGAGGCGGACACCATCCCCCACGCGCAGCCCGTAACCCTCGAGTCCGACCAGCTTCTTGGGATTGTTGGTCAGGACACGGATCGAGCGCAGCCCGAGGTCGAGCAGGATCTGCGCGCCGATCCCGTAGTCGCGCAGATCGGGCTTGAACCCGAGCCGCTCGTTCGCTTCGACGGTGTCGGCGCCCTGATCCTGAAGCGCGTACGCCTTCAGCTTGTTGAGCAGCCCGATGCCCCGTCCTTCCTGGTCGAGGTACACGACGACTCCGCGGCCGGCCTTTTCGATCAGCTCCATCGCCCGGTCGAGTTGCCAGCCGCAGTCGCACCGCTTCGAGTGGAAGACGTCGCCGGTCAGGCACCGTGAGTGCATCCGGACCAGCACTTCTTCCCCTCCCACGACGTCGCCATGCACCAGCGCCACGTGCTCGTGCGCATCGACATCGTTGCGGTAGCCGACGATCCGCCATTCCCCAAACGGAGTCGGCAACCGCGCTTCCGCGACCCGGTGGACCAGACGCTCCGTCTGCAGACGGTAGGCGACGAGCTGCGCAATCGTGACGAATGTGAGACCATGACGCGTCGCGAAGCGTTCGAGCTCCGGCCGCTTCGCCATGCTGCCGTCTTCGTTCATGATCTCGCAAATGACACCGGCCGGCCAATGCCCGGCAAGACGCGCGAGATCGACCGCGGCTTCGGTGTGTCCGACCCGTCGCAGCACGCCGCCGTCGCGCGCTCGCAGCGGCGAGATATGTCCTGGCCGGCGGAGATCGCGGGCGGTCGTGGACGGGTCGGCAGCGACCCGGATCGTCGCGGCGCGGTCGCTCGCGCTCACACCGGTGGTCACCCCGAACCGCGGCGTCGCGTCAACCGTCACGGTGAATGCCGTCTGTTGCCCTTCCGTGTTCTGCTCGGCCTGTGGCGGGAGATCCATCTCGTCGGCACGCTCGCGCGTCAGGGCGACGCAGATCAGCCCGCGCGCTTCACGCAGCATGAAGTTGACCATCTTGGAGGTGATCTGCTCCGCCGCGCAGATGAGGTCTCCTTCGTTCTCACGATCTTCGTCGTCCGCCACGACGATGAACTTGCCCGCGCGAAGATCGGCAATCGCCTGGTCAATTGTTCCGATGGGCACGGATCACCGCGTCAGAGAGAGGTAGGGAGCCGTCAATCGCCGTACGTACTTCCCGATGACATCGCCTTCGACATGCGCCGCGTCGCCGGGCCGAAGCGACCCGAGCGTCGTATGGCGCATGGTGTAGTCGATGATCGACACCTGCATCACGTCCGGGGCCAGGATCTCGTTGACCGTCAGGCTCACCCCGTCCACGGCGATCGAGCCATGCGGCACGATCAAGCCCGCCACATCTCCCGGGACCGCCAGGTCGATCAGCCACGCGTCGCCGAGCGCCTCAGTGGCGCGCACTTCACCCACGCCGTCGACGTGACCCTGCACCATGTGCCCGCCCAGGCGGTCCCCCGCACGCAGCGCGCGCTCGAGGTTCACCCGGGTGCCGCTCTTCCACGAACCCATCGTGGTGCGTTCGAGCGTCGTCGTGACCGCGGCAGCCGTAAACCACGAGGGGCCGCATTCGCGGACCGTGAGGCATGCGCCATTGAGCGCAACGCTCTCGCCGCCCGCAAGGTCCGTATACCGGCACCGGACGCGAAACGTGCGGCCGGCCGCTGCCGGCTCGACCGCCTCGATCACCCCGACATCATCGACCAATCCCGTAAACATGGTCCTTTTACCTTCAGGGCTCCGAGAGCCCGTATGTCGTCATCATGTCGTCCCCGAACGGCTGGCGGGCCACAATTGGCCAACGCCGGGCGCCGGCAACCGTCACCGCGGGAGCGAATGCGAAGGCGGCCTCGGCGCCCATGCCCAGGACGATCGGTGCCTGAAAGATAACGAGCCGGTCGGCGGCCGACGCCGTGAGCACCGCCCCCGCGAGCCGCGGGCCGCCCTCGACGAGGAGCGCGCGCACGCCGCGGCCGCGGAGCGCGACGAGCGCGGCGTCCAGCGTCTCCGCCACAATGAGCTCGACGCCGGCCGCGGCGAGTTGTGCGGCCCGCCCGGGGTCCGGCGCCCGTCTTGCCACAATGCAGACAGGTGCCTCTCCGGCTGATTGCACCAGCCGGGATGACAGCGGCAGCCGTGCCCCATTGTCGAACACGATGCGAAGGGGAGCCACCCGCGGCGCCGGCGCGTCACGGACGGTGAGCAGCGGGTCGTCCGCGAGCGCGGTGCCGATGCCCACTGCAACGGCGTCGCTGGCCGCGCGCAGCCGGTGGACTGCAGCACGCGCCTCGGGTCCGGTGAGCCAGCCCTCGGTCCTCGCCCCATCGCGGACAGCGCCGTCGAGCGACACGGCCAGTTTGACCGTCACCCACGGCCGGCTGGAATGCAACGCATGAAAAAACGCGGCGTTGAGCTCTCGAGCCGCCGCCTCTTCCACTCCCATGGTAGTTTCGATTCCGGCTGCCCGCAGCGCGCCGGCGCCGCCTCGCGCAATCGGATGCGGATCGGCGGTCGCGATGACCACGCGGCGGACACCGGCGCGAATCAGCGCATCCGTGCAGGGCGGCGTGTGCCCCGTGTGCGTGCACGGCTCGAGCGTGACGTACACCGTCGCTCCCGACGCGCGGTCCCCCGCCGCGTGCAACGCCGCGACCTCGGCATGCGCGTCGCCATAGCGGGCGTGATAGCCTTCCCCGACGACGTCGTGGCCGCGAACGATGACGGCGCCGACCAACGGGTTCGGCGCCGTATGTCCCGAGCCGCGGCGGGCCAGATCCAGCGCGCGCCGCATGTACACCGCATCGTCCGGCGTTCCGCCGTTGCTCACCGCGTTACCGGCATGAGCGACAGCATTCGCGTCGCGGTGCGCTCACTCGAGCACGATCCGCCCGCTCCCCGGCACCACGCGACCGAGCAGCCACGCCTCGACACCGGCCTCACGCGCACTGCGGATGATCGCGCCGGCTGACTCAGGCGCTGCGATGACGGCCATGCCGACCCCCATGTTGAACGCCCGAAGCATCTCGGGCCGGCTGATCCCGCCGTGCTCGGCGAGCACCGTAAACTCATGGGGGACCGTCCAGCTGGACGCGTCCACCTCCGCATCGGCCGTCGGCGGCAGCGCGCGCGGCACGTTCCCGGGGAGACCGCCGCCCGTGATGTGTGCCATTGCGTGGATCTCGCCCAGGACCGGACGGAGCGCGCGCAGATACGACCGATGAACGCGCAGCAGCACGTCGGCGACGGTCGTCGCCGTGCCCGGAAAGAGGTCGCTCGCCCTGAGTCGCAGGCGCTCCGTTACGACACGCCGCGCGAGCGCATAGCCGTTGGTGTGAAGCCCGTTGCTGGCCAGTCCCACGATCACATCTCCGGCCCGCACCCGGTCCGGTCCCAACAGCTGTGTCTCCGGCACCGATCCGACGATGAACCCCGCGAGGTCGTAGTCCGGCGGCGTGTACACGCCCGGCATCTCCGCGGTTTCGCCGCCCAGAAGCGCGCACCCATTCTCCGCGCATCCACTCGCCACGCCGGCGACGACCGCCTCGACGACCGCCGGCTCGAGCTTCCCGAATGCGACGTAGTCGAGGAAGAACATCGGGACGGCACCCTGGACCAGAATGTCGTTGACGCAGTGGTTGACGAGGTCGTGGCCGATGGTGTCATGGCGGCCGGCCTCGATCGCGACCTTGACTTTGGTGCCGACACCATCGGCACTCGCCACCAGCACGGTGGGCTCCCCAGAGGCCGGCATTCGAAACAACCCGCCGAAGCCCCCGAAGCTGCCACGGGTCGCGCCCGATCCGGTCCCCTCCACCAACTGCCGGATGCGGCGCTTCGCCTCGTCCGCGGCGCCGATGTCGACACCCGCCGTCTGGTAGTCCAGGGGCGGCACCACGGGAGCCCGACCGCCTCCTGGTGTCACCGGCCTGTTGCCGCGCCGGCCACCGGCGCCCCGCGTTCGAACGCGACCAGGTCCTGGAATTCCGCGATCCGTTGGTCGATCTCCTCCGGGGTGAGGCTGAGCAGCCGCTCATTGGAGAACCGCTCGACGGCGAATGAGCCCATGGCCGATCCCACGACGACGGCACGCCGGAGGTTGGCGTCGCTCAACTCGCCGGTTCGTGCTAGGTGTCCCATGAATCCGCCCGCGAACGAATCCCCGGCTCCGGTCGGGTCGAACACCTGCTCCAGCGGGTAGGCGGGGGCGAAGAACGTCGACGTCTTCGTGAACATGAATGCGCCGTGCTCGCCCTTCTTGACGATCACGTATCGGGGGCCCTTCTCGAGAATCCAGCGGGCGGCGTGCACCAGATTGGTCCGCTCGGTGAGCTGCCGGGCCTCACCGTCGTTGAGCGTGATCAGGTCGACGCGGCCGAGCAGCGCGATCACATCGTTGCGCCTGCTCTCGATCCAGAAGTTCATCGTGTCGCACGCGACCAGCCGGGGGCGCTCGACCTGGCCCAGGACATCCATCTGCAGCCGCGGATCGATGTTGGCGAGGAAGACGAACGGCGCCCGCCGGAACGCCTCCGGAATCTTGGGCCGGAAGTGCGAGAACACACCCAGCCGCGTCTCGAGCGTCTCCGCGGAGTTGAGATCGTGGCGATACCGGCCCCGCCAGCGAAATGATTCTCCTGGCGCGTGCTCCAGTCCGGCCAGATCCACCCCGCGCGCCGCCAGTGGCTTCAGCTTGTCGACGGGATAGTCTTCCCCGACGATGCCCACGAGTTGCACGGGCGCAAAATGGCTGGCCGCCGACGCGAAGTACGTCGCCGATCCCCCGATTACGTTGTCGGCGCGGCCGAATGGCGTCTCGACCGAGTCGAGCGCCACGGAACCGACGACGAGCACGGTCATGTAGCCGTCCTGGGTGACGTGATGGGTGACGTGATGGGTGACGTGATGGGTGACGTGATGGGTGACGTGGTGGGTGACGTGGTGGGTGACGTGGTGGGTGACGGGGTCACATGCGATCCGGCGCCGAGATGCCGAGCAGCGCGAGCCCGTTGCCGAGTACGATCTGCGCCGCCCTCGCGAGCGTCAGGCGCGCTGCGGTCAGATCCGGCGCGTCACCGAGCACGTGGTGGCGGTGGTACCAGCGGTGCGCCAGTTCCGCCGTATCGTGCAGATACGTCGTCATGCGGTGCGGTTCCAGTGCCACGGCCGCCGCTTCCACCGCCGCGGGGAAATCCGCCAACGCATTGATCAATTCCAGCTCCTCGGGCTCCGACAACAGATCGACGGCCACGCCCTCGCCGGTGATGCCGGCCGTGTCAATGCCGCCGACCCGGAAGATGCCGCTCATGCGTGCGTGCGCCATCTGCACGTAATACACGGGGTTCTCTTCCGACTGGGTCCGCGCGAGATCGACGTCGAAGCTGAGTTGTGAGTCGGCACGACGCATCAAAAAGAAATACCGGACCGCATCCCGCCCGACATCGTCGATCAGATCGCGGGCCGTGACGTAGCTCCCGGCGCGCTTGGACAATTTCACGTCCTCTCCATTGCGCACGACCGTCACGAGCTGGTGCAGCACATACTCCGGATAGCCTTCGGGAATTCCGATCCGGAGCGCCTGCAGCCCCGCACGCACCCGCGTGACGGTGCTGTGATGATCGGACCCCTGGACGTTGATCGCGCGCTTGAACCCGCGGTGCCATTTCGTCACGTGATAGGCGATGTCCGGCACGAAGTAGGTGAACGTCCCATCGCTCTTGCGCATCACACGATCCTTGTCGTCGCCGAACGCGGTCGTCCGAAGCCACAGCGCACCGTCGTTCTCGTACGTGTCGCCGCCATCCCGCAGAGCCTTCACCGTCTCATCGACCCGGCCGTCGGTATAGAGCGACGATTCCAGGTAGTAGGTCTCGAACCGCACGCCGAACGCCTTGAGATCCTGGTCCTGCTCGGCCCTGAGTGCCGCGACCGCAAACTCGCGCACCCGATCCGTGTCGCGACCGTCGCGGTCGCCCGGGTGGGCGGCGGTGTATTGCCCGGCGATCTCGCCGATGTATTCGCCGTGATACCCGCCCTCCGGGATCTCCAGCGCCCCGCCGGCGTTCTCCACAATGCGGGCCTGCACACTCGCGGCGAGCTTCTCGATTTGCACGCCGGCGTCGTTGTAGTAGAACTCGCGGGACACCGCCCACCCGGTCCATTCGAGCAGCGCGGCCACCGCGTCGCCCAGGGCGGCCTGGCGCCCGTGGCCGACGTGCAGCGGCCCGGTCGGGTTTGCGGACACGAACTCGACAACCACGGGTTTCCCGTTCCCGGTTTCGCTGCGGCCATACGCGGCACCGGCACGCAATATCTCGGGGATCCGGCCCGCCACGGCCGCGGTCTCCATCCGGAAGTTGATGAATCCCGGCCCGGCGACCTCTGCGACCCTGACACCGGCACGCGCCCAGTCGGCCTTTGCGATCAGCGCCTGTGCGAGATCGCGCGGCTTCATCCCGAGCGGCTTGGCCAGCACCATCGCCAGATTCGTGGTCCAGTCGCCGAACGCCGGATCCCTTGGGCGATCCAGCACGGCCTCGATCGGATCGGTCGCGCCCAGGCCGCGCGCCGCGCGCGTCAGCTCGGCGCGAAGCAGCTCGACCGCGCTCATTCGGTTTTCGGTGTCCGCGACTTCTCCGTCCCCCCGGCCGGCTTCGGCGCATCACTGCCGCTGGCGGGTGCCGGCGAGGGGGCCGGTGCCGACGGAGTGCCGGCCGTGGACCCCGTGGCGCCCGCGCCATCGCTGCCGCCCGGCGCCGCGGCAGGCTTCGCGCTGTCGGACACGCCTGCGGTGCGCTGATCCTTCTTGCCGTCCTTCCCGTAATCGGTGATGTAGAAGCCCGAACCCCGGAATACGAGACCCGCGCCGCCGGATACCCGGCGCGCCGCGGGGAGCCCGCAGACCGGGCATGGCAACGTCGCCATCCCCTCGCTGATCTTCTGGACGAAATGATCGAAATCGTGCCCGCTGGGGCACCGATATTCGTAGGTAGGCATGTGGGGGTGTGTTAGCCGGGCGTGGTCACGCATCCACAAGCTACGATCGACGCCCGGACCGTACAAGGCGCGCGCATGAGTCGTACACGGTGGTGTGGCCTCTCGCGTGCACGGGCGCTCGGACCGCACGGGAACCGCGGTCCCGATGGCGCTCACGGCGCCACAGGGGTGCAGCGTCTTATGCCCCCGGGCGAAAATGGCCCCATTGGCTCGCCAGCGTGTCTGCGATCTCGCCGACCGTGGCTCGCGCACGCACGGCCTCGATGATGAGGGGCATCATCGGGGTAGGTGCCACACTACTGGATCCCGGCGCGGCAACTCCCTGGCCGGCCGCCGCGGAGCGGAGCGCCCCAAGCGCACGCTCGGCACGCGCGCTGTCACGAGCGGCGCGCGCCGCTCGGATGCGTGCGATCTGATCGGCCGCGAGCGCTGAGAAATCCGGCATTTCGATGACCGGTGGCGGCGCATCGTCGGTGAAGCAGTTCACGCCGACGATCCGTGCCTCCCCACGCTCGACCCGCAGTTGGTGCTCATATGCACTCCGGCCGATCTCCTCCTGGATGAACCCCGCCTCGATCGCCGCGACCGCGCCGCCCATCTCGTCGACGCGGGCCAGCAGTTCCATCGCACGGGTCTCCAACTCCGAGGTCAGGTGCTCGACGTAGTAACTCCCGGCGAGGGGATCGGCGGTGCCGGTGATCCCCGATTCGAACGCCAGAATCTGCTGCGTCCGCAGTGCCAGCGTTGCCGCTTCCGCGGTGGGCAATGCAAGGGCCTCGTCATACCCGTTGGTATGCAGCGATTGCGTCCCGCCCAACGTCGCCGCCAGCGACTGGACGGCGACTCGCACCACGTTGTTGAGCGGCTGCTGCGCGGTAAGCGTTACGCCGCCCGTCTGGGTATGGAACCGGAGCCGGCAGCTCGAGTCGCTCGCGCCGAAGCGCTCGCGCATCAGGCGCGCGTAGATGCGGCGCGCCGCCCGGAACTTGGCCACTTCCTCGAACAGATCGCTGTGCGCGGCGAAGAAAAACGACAAGCGGGGCGCAAAGCGCTCGGCCGGGACGCCGGCGGCGATCGCACGGGCCACGTACTCGATCGCATTGCCGAATGTGAAGGCCAGCTCCTGGATCGCCGTCGCGCCGGCCTCGCGGATGTGGTAGCCGGAGATCGAGATCGGGTTCCACCCCGGCACCTGATCGGCGCAGAAGCGGAACACGTCGGCGACGAGCGCCAGGCTGGGGCCTGGCGGATACACGTAGGTGCCCCGCGCGACGTACTCCTTGAGGATGTCGTTCTGGATCGTCCCGGTGACTTTGTCCCACGGCACCTGCCGCTCCTCGGCCACGACGAGGTACATCGCGAGCAGCGTCGCAGCCGTGGCGTTGATGGTCATCGACGTCGAGACGCGGTCGAGCGGAATGTCGCGCAGCAGCGTGTGCATGTCGTCGACGGTGTCGATCGCCACACCCACCCGGCCGACTTCCCCGGCGGCCCGGGGCGCATCAGAGTCGATGCCCATCTGGGTCGGCAGGTCGAATGCCACCGAAAGCCCGGTCTGCCCCGCCGCCAGCAGCAGCTTGAAGCGCGCGTTGGTTTCGGCGGCCGTGCCGAAGCCGGCGTACTGCCGCATCGTCCACGGGCGCCCACGGTACATCGTGGGCTGGATGCCCCGCGTGAACGGAAAGTGACCGGGATCAGCCAGCTCCGTCGCGTAGCTCATCGCCCAGTCCGCGGGGCGATAGACCGGGGCGATCGGAATACCGGAAGGCGATGCGCGCTCGCCGGCCGCCACGCCACGCGGCTCGTCAGTGGTGCCGGCTGGCCGTCCCGATGGCGTGGGCTGGCCGCTCACGCACCGACACTGGAGAGCTGCGGCGCCAGCATCGTCCGCGCGAGCTCGACATCCTCGGCGCTACCAATGAACAGCGGGGTGCGCTGGTGTAGCTCCGTCGGCGTCACGTCCAGTACCGGATTGACGCCGTCGATCGCCGCGCCACCCGCCTGCTCCGCGATCATGGCCAGCGGGTTCGCCTCGTAGAGGAGCCGCAGCTTCCCGCGGCGATTCTGGCGATTCGCCGGATACGCGAACAGTCCCCCGCCGAGCAGATTCCGGTGAAAGTCGGCGACGAGCGATCCGACGTAGCGGACGCTCAGCGGTTTCCGGTCGCCGTCCTGTCCGCGATACACCCGCATGAGCGCGCGCAGCGGCTCGTCCCAATCGCGCAGATACGAATCGTTGACCGAGAGATACCGGCCAAGACGCGGCGTCCGGATGTTGGGGTGCGACAGCAGAAACTCGCCGATCGACGGGTCGAGTGTGAAACCGTGCACTCCCTGCCCCGTCGTGTACACCATCATGGTGCTCGATCCATAGATCACGTAGCCCGATGCGACCTGGCGGCGTCCGCGCTGCAGCATGTCCGGCAGCTCGCCCCGCGGCCCGCGCGTGACCTTTTTCAGCACCGAGAAGATCGTGCCCACCGGCACGTTGACGTCGATATTCGACGACCCGTCGAGCGGATCGAACAGGAGACAGTATTTCCCGGTGCGAAACCCCTCGGGGATGGGGATGATGTCGGGCTCCTCTTCCGACGCCATCGCGCAGAGACGTCCGCCGTGATCGAGGGCCTTGATCATGATCGAGTTCGCCAGGACGTCGAGCTTCTGCTGGGTTTCCCCGTGTACGTTGATGTCCGATGTCGCGCCCAGTACGTCAGCCAGTCCGGCGCTGCGCACCTTGCTGGCGATCATCTTGGCGGCCAGGGCGAGATCGTAGAGGATCCCGGACAACTCACCGGTGGCCTGCGGTGCGTGGCGCTTCTCCTGCTCGATGATGAAGCGCTCGATCGTGACGACCGAGACGTCAGTGTGATGCACCACCGTCCACCTCCTTGGGATGTCGCGGCTCGGCAGCCACGCGGCGCATCGCATCCAGCACGATCACCGACAACTCGGCTCGCAACTGGCGGCGGGAGAGTGCCACTCGCGTCACCGCGGATCCCAGCGGATCGCCGACGATGTAGCGCGGGTGGGCCTGGTTCATCGCCATCGTAAGCACATCTTCGTGGCAGCGCGAGCAGCCGCAGAAGGACGGATCCGTACCCCGCAGGGCCTCGTAGGCGTCGCGCACAGCCTCTTCGAGTGCGTTCTGCATGGGCGCTCAGCCGGCCGCGGCTAGAGGCAAGGCGGCCCGCGATCGCGCCGGCGGGGCTGCCCGTACGAAACGCGGCGCGCGGTACTCGGCCGCGGGCGCCACCGTCCCGGTGAACGTCGACCCGGTCGTGCCAGTCAGCGTCGCGGTGTAGTACCCGCCGATGACCGCCTCGGAGGCGGGGAGCAGAACGGTCTTGAAGTCGCGCGTGCGGGCTTGCACTGCATCGCCGCGCCGCGCGGCCTTCTCGACCAGGACCTCGTGCGACGTGCCGAGCAGCGACACGTTCCGCCCACGGGCCCCCCGCCGGACCGTCTCGATGAGCTGATTGAGACGGTCCCGCGCGACGTCATCGGGCACCATCTCGCTTTCCGGCATGCGTGTCGCCGCTGTTCCGGGACGCGGCGAAAACCGGAAGGTATACGCGTCATCGAAGCCGGCCGCTTCGACCGCCGAAAGAGTCTCGGCGAAGTCGTCGGGCGTTTCACCGGGAAATCCGACGATCACATCGGTCGTCAGCGCGAGTCCCGGCACCGCCGCCCGCAGCCGGCCACGCACGCGAGATACTCCTCCCGGCTGTACCGCCGGAGCATCCGCCGCAGGGTACGGGTGGAACCCGACTGCATCGGCAGGTGCACGTGCTCACAGACGGCGGCCGTCGCGGCCATGGCGTCGAGCACACGATCGCTGAAGTCGTTCGGATGCGGGCTCGTGAAGCGCACGCGCCGGATGCCGGGCACCGCCCCGGCCGCGCGCAGCAGGTCGGCGAAATCGTGCGTGCCGTCATTGTAGGAGTTGACGGTCTGGCCGAGGAGCACGATCTCGGTCATCCCCTGGTCGGCGATCTCCTGGACCTCACGCACGACATCTGGTAGGCGACGGCTTCGCTCGGGGCCACGCGTCGTCGGCACAATGCAGTACGTGCACCGATAATCGCAGCCACGCTGGACCGGAATCCACGCCTTGACGCCGGCCGCCCGCCGGGGGCGAATGTCCTCGTAGTGCTCGCCGGGATCGAAGTCGGCTGACACGGTCCGCGTCCCAGCGCGTGCCTGATCGACCAGCGCCGGCAACCCGCGATAGCCGTCGGGGCCGACGACCAGGCTCACGTGTGGCGCCCGCTCGAGCAGGGCTGCCCCCAGACGCTGCGCCATACAGCCGGTGACGCCCAGCACCGTGTCGCGACCCATGTGCCGTTTGAGCTCGCCGAGCCGCCCCAGCACCCGCTGCTCCGCGTGGTCGCGGATCGCGCAGGTGTTGACCAGAATGACATCGGCACCATCGGGCTGGCCGACCGCACGGTAGCCGGATGCCGCGAGCGCGCCGAGCATCAGCTCGGAGTCGCTCGCGTTCATTTGGCACCCGTACGTCTCGATGTAGACGGTCGGCCGCGCGGCGCTCGGCATGGGGCCAAATGTAACGACCGGCTTCCCTCCGGTCACGGCACTTATTGCGGGATACTCCGCAGTCCGGGGCTGCGCGGGCAGGAGCACGTGAAAGGCGCTGCCGGTGCCCTCGGTGCTCTTGACCCAAATGCGCCCGCCGTGACGCTCGACGACGAGCCGGCAGAATGCCAGTCCCAATCCCGAGCTTCGCACCCGCGGTGCGTTCGGTGTGCGGACCTGTTCGAACTTCCGGAAAATGAGCTCCTGATATTCGGACGGAATGCCCGGACCATTGTCCGCCACCGTGAAGAGCACTCCCATGGGTTCCCCGCGCACCGCGAGGCGGAGCGTCACGGCATGTGGTGAATGGGTGAGCGCATTTTGAATGAGATTGCCGAGCACCCGCTTGAGCAGCCCCTTGTCCGCCTGAAAAATGGGGGCGTCGTCCGCCCCGTCGATCGTTGCCGTCGCACCCGCTTGCTGGAAGCGGACGGCCCACTCGTAGACGACTTCGGTGAGCAGCGCGATGGGTGCGATCGGAACGAGCGTGAGCGGCAATGCCGTCTCTTCGAGCTTCGCGATCTCGAGCAGATCTTCGATCAGGCGAAGGAGATCCTCCGCTTTTGCCTCTGCATCGGCGATGACCTGATGCTGAGTACGCGACACCGGACCGAAGTCTCCGTCGAGCAGGAGCTCGAGTGTCGCGAGCACGGACGTCAGGGGGGTCTTGAGGTCGTGCACGATCATTTTCAGCAGGTCGTCGCGCACCTTTTCGAGCTCTCGCAGCTTGCGCACGCTCTCCTCGAGCGCGTCGGTCGCCGCTTTCAGCTTGAGGAGGCTGCGGACGCGGGCGCCGAGTACCAGCCGGTTGTGTGGCTTGGTGAGGAAGTCGTCGCCGCCGGCCTCGATGGCCTTGACGCGATCTGTCGCGTCGTTGAGCGCGGTGACGAAGACGACCGGGATCCGCGCGGTACGCGGATCGCGCTTGATGCGCCGGCACACCTCGAATCCCGTCGACCGATCGTCGCATCCCAGATCGCCAGCCGGCATCGAAACATCGAGGATACAGAGGTCGGGCTGGTGCCGCGCGGCCGCCGCGAGAGCCGATGGGCCGTCCCGCGCGGAGATCGTGCGGTACCCGAGCGTGTGGAGTTGATCGAACAGCAACTCCACATTGGCGGGTACGTCGTCGGCGACCAGAATCAGTGCGCCCTCGCGCCCGCCGGCTGGTGCGCCGGCTCCGCCGTTCGTGTCGCCGGTCCGGGTCACCGTGGGTGCCGGTCCGTCCGGTGGCGCGCTCGTGCCGGCGGGCATCGTACCGTCAGTCCCGCTGCCGGTCCCGGTGGAGCCGCTTCCACCGGCGCCACCAGGGGCGCCATTCGCGGGACCGGCTACGGCCGGACGGTCAGTCCCACGCTCAGCGTCCACGCACTCTCCGAGACGTCGATCGGCGCGGACCGAAATGCGCGCTGGAGGGCCAGGTCGATGGTGGCCTGGTCGAATCGGACTGGAATTCCAAACCCGCCGGATACTGCATTCTCCCTCACCAGTGCGCCATCAGCCCGGTACGGCAGCGTGTGCGTCAACACGCCCAGCCGCAGCAACATTGGCCGGCTGCCCATTTTCGGTCCCGCAAAGTCTGCACCCGCACTGAACTCCCACGAGTCTGCAGCGTTAGCCGCCGGACTTCCGAGTCCATCCAGCTTCGACCAGCCTTCCCAGTCGCCGCGCACTGCAAGCGACAGGCCCGAGATGCCGTTGTACCGGACGCCGGCACCCGCCCTCGGCGGCACGTTCGCGGAACTCTGCAACGTATCACGCCGATACGATTTGAGCCCCCCGCCGGCCCGCATCGATGCCGCAATATCCCACAGTGGCGAGGGCTGCAGGTCGACGCCCAGCGATCCCGCGATGCCGTTGAAGCTGTAGGTCGAGGTGTCGGAGTAGGGTCGGGTCTTGACGATCGCCGTATCGGGGAAATCTCGCGTCACCTGGATCTGATTGCGGCCAGTCACCGCGTGAACGCCGACGCCGAACCGGAGCCATGACGAGGCCTTCCATCCGAGCGCCAGCCGGACGTCTTCGATCCCGCCGGTGCTGCGGAATGTCTGTCCGCTGACCACGGATGTGTCGCCCACCGGAATCACCTGCACCTGGCGCGTCTGCCACGATCGGTCGAGGAGCGTGCCGAGTGACAACCCGATCACGAATCGCGTACCGATCGGCACGCCGGCCGAGAGCAATGGAAACCGGACCGTGGTCGCATGATCCGTCCCCTGGCTGGAACTCACCGTCCGGAACTCAGGATCGTACTGGAAATGAATTGCGGCACGGCCCCACGACGCGAGCGCTGCCGGGTTGATCGCCGATACCGGGTCAGTTTCGCCGAACGCCCCGCCGGCGCCCATCGTAGCGGTCGTCACTTCACCCGGCGGGTAGCCGAGTCCCTGGGTGCTCAAATTCCCCTGCGCTGCTGCCGTCTGGCTCAGGATGGCCCCCGCACACGCGAGCACCAACCCGAATGCCCAGCGCGACAGACGCGACCTCCGCGAACCTCCCAACTGAACGCCGGTCAAGGGAGCCCGAACCCGGGCGGCTTGATATACGCGATGCGGATGCGCGGCCGCTGAGCCTGTGGCACTGCGGGGCCAGCGGCAAAGAAGCTCGTCACCAGCGGGTCCGCACCCTCGTTCGCGATACGGAGCACGATGGCCCGCGTCACGGAGTCGGTCTGGTGTCCGGACCAACGGCGGACGGCGTTGACGAACTCGATGTTCACCGTGTCGGCCAGGTCGGGCGATGTGCGCACGGTGTCGATGCCGACGATGGTGCTCGAGGCCAGAAATCCCGCCGCTTTGGTGGGGTCGGTGATCAGCGATGTCGCGATGACGGATTGCGGGAAGATGGTCAGCGAGTCGCCCGGAAGGAATCCGCCGAAGCTCTTCACCGATAGCGTCAGCGTCGCCCGAACGACGGTCGACGAGTCGACGATCCGCGAGGGCAATCGGAAGCGAAGGTAGACGCGCCGCGCGGGCATCCCCCCCACATCGAGGCGCTGGGTGACCCGGCCGGACGATCCAACCACGATCAGCGGATATGTCGCCAGGTTGCCCTGCAACAGTGAGTCGGTGAGCGGCGTGAGAGAGCGCGGCGTGGTCACGAATGCGGTGACGCCCGTGGTATCCGTTGTCGGGAAGTACGCGAACGAGGGTGCGATCCCGCCGCCGGAGCTCGTCGCAATGTCGGCGCGGCCGGTGGTACTCAGGCGGACGCCGATGCGCACACGCTTGTCGCCGCGGATGTGCAGCGCGACGCGCGCCGAGTCGAGTGCGATGCGAACGGAATCGCTGAGTGAGTCGAACTGCGCCTGTCCGAGAAACCGGTCCGGCCGGAACAACGATGCCAGCACGGCGACGGCCGTGTCATTGCCGATGGTGTCGACGTCATACGCCTGGATCGTCATCTTGACCGCGCCGCCGGATCGGAAGGTCGTGCTGTCGAGGCGCAGGGTCAGCGTCGGATGAAAAGCAGTCGTGGCCGGCCGCAGGGTATCGGTCGAGACGGGCCTGAACTCGGTGGCGACCGAGTCGAAGCGGATGATCCCTCGTACGTCGAGCGAGTCACCACCGTTGGCGACGAGCAGTTCGGGCGCGGTCCCGATCGCCGGATACCCGGCCACGGTCGTGTCGACTGCCAATGCGGCCAGCCCGTCAATCGTGGTATCGATGACGGGCACGGCCTGGCCGGGGCAGAGCGCGGGACACCCGGCGCGGCCCTCCTGGAGATTCTCATTGCACGCCGTGGCCCCCGCGTACGCCACCATGGCGACGCCGAATGCCAGAAGCCGATTTCGGATCACGGGCGGGAATCTACCCAGTGGGCGTCGTCAACGTACACGCGCCGCAGCCGAAGCCGCAGACCGGTCAGGAGCTCATAGGGTGACAGCCCGGCGTCATGGGCAGCACCCACGAGGTCCACGACAGGACGTGGCGCGAGCGGCACCGTCGGTGGCCGTTTCGCCAGCAGTGGTGCCGGCACCGTTGCCGGTGCACGCCCCAGGAGTGTCGCGATGTCTCCGGTCTCACACGCGATCCCGGTGACGTCGAGCAGTGTCATGTCCATCGTCACCATGCCTACGACCGGGACCCGGTGGCCACGCACGAGCGCCGCACCCGCGTTGCCGAATGCGCGCCGGTAGCCATCCCCATACCCCACCGGTACCGTCGCGATCCGTGCCCGCGCACGCGCCGTGTACGTCCCGCCGTAGCTCACGGTCTCCCCCGCTCCGATGGTCCGCAGCTCGGCGATGCGCGCGTGCAGCGAGGCCACCGGCTCGCTCACGAGCACCGGACGTCGTGACGGGCCGCCGCCGGCCGGCGCCACCTGGCTCGCCACGCCGTAGAGAAACACCCCGGGGCGGACGAACGTCCACGCCGACGGACGCTCGAGCCGCTCGATCGCCGCGCTGTTCTCCGCATGCAGGATCGCCGGACGCGCAGGCATGGCATCCAGGGCGCTCGCGAACCGCCGGAGTTGCTGGACGACCGCTTGGTCATCGCGATCGGCCGAGTGGAAATGAGTAGAAGCGCCGGCTGGCGGAGCTGTCCGGAGCACCTCCCCCAAGGATGCCACCTCATTCCATTGTACGCCGCTCCGGCCCATCCCGGTGTCGATCGCGAGATGCCAATCCGCGTTGCCGGTTGCCGCCGCCCACGCCGCGATCATCGCGCCCGAGCCCAGCAGCGGCGTCAGCCTCGCATTCTCGCGCGCCCGCGATGTCCGCTTCGAGGATCGGCGTGAACACGAGCACCGGGCGTTCGACACCGGCGGCTCTGATCTCGGCGCCCTCGTCCACCGTCGCGACTCCGTATCCCCACGGACTGAGCCGCTCCAGCGCCCGTGCGACTGCGACGGCGCCGAGGCCGTAGCCGTCGGCCTTGACCATCGGCAGGATCGGAACGCCCGCACGCGCGGCCATCGCGGCGCCGTTGCGCACGAGCGCGCCGAGATCGACTTCGATCCAGGCGCGCAGTCTCTCATTCATCGGCGTGGCGCGGTCCGCACAGGGCGGGTAGTATACGGCACTTCCGGAATCTGATGCAACCGAAATCCGCTCTTGATGATGCGCTCGCGCTGATGCGCGATCTGCGCGCGCGCTGCGATTGGGATGCGGCGCAGACGCACGAGTCGTTGCGTCCATATCTCATCGAGGAAGCACACGAGGTCGATGAGGCGATCCGCTCGGGCAACGACGCGTTGCTGCGGGAGGAGTTGGGCGATCTGCTGCTCCAGGTGCTCTTCCACTCGGTGCTGGCCGCGGAACGCAACGCGTTCGGCGCCGATGACGTCGCGCACACGCTCGTGACCAAGATGCGCGGACGGCATCCGCATCTCTACGGCGACGGAGTCAAGGAACCCTGGGAGCGGATGAAGGCGACCACGCGCCGGTCCATCGTCGATGGCCTGCCCGTGCAGTTGCCGGCGCTGCATCGTGCGCACCGGTTGCAGGACCGAGCGGCCGGTGTGCACTTCGACTGGCCAGACACGGCGGGTCCGGTGGCGAAAGTGGCCGAAGAGCTGGCGGAAGTCTCCGAGCGGCTCGCCGCCCACCCCCCGCGCATCGCGCCGAGCGGAGCTCCCGTTCATGATGCGGAGCACGAACGGCTCTCCGAAGAGCTGGGTGACCTGCTCTTCTCCTGTGTCAATCTGTGCCGGAAAGCCGGCGTGCATGCCGCGCTCGCGCTCGATGCGGCGAACGCCAAGTTCGCACGGCGATTTCAGGCCGTCGAGGCGCTCGCCCGCGAGCGCGGATTGCGCGTCGGCGAGGTTCCACTCGGCGTGCTGGACGCGCTGTGGGACGAAGTCAAAGCGCGCGAAATGTCCGGGGACGCGGCCGTGCGGCCGGTGCCGCTCGCCCCCTAGCGCCGCGGCTATGGCCGCAGGCGGTTCATCATGCGCGCGAACGGGATCGTCTCGCGCACGTGCGGTAGCCCGCAGATGTAGGCGACGCAGCGCTCCAGGCCCAGCCCGAAGCCGGAGTGGACGAACGTCCCGTAGCGGCGTAGATCGAGATACCACCCGTAGGCATCCACCGGCAGCCCCTCGGCGACGATGCGGGCCAGGAGCCGGTCGTAGTCATCTTCGCGCTGCGATCCCCCGATGATCTCGCCATATCCCTCCGGCGCCAGACAGTCGTTGCAGAGGACCGTCCGCGGATCGGCTGGATTCTCCTTCATGTAGAACGCCTTCGCTTCCTTGGGATAGTTGCACACGAAGACGGGCCTGTCGGCGCCCTCGACCAGCAGGGCCTCATCTTCCGCCCCGAGGTCCGCGCCCCATTCGATCGAGCTGCCGCGGGTGCGGAGCATCTCGACCGCGTCGGTGTAGTCGATACGCGGGAACGGCGGCACGACCTGCTCGAGCTTCGACACATCCCGTTCGAGTTCATCGAGCTCGCGCCGGCGCCGGCTGAGAACCCGCTCGACGAGATAACTCACGAGATCTTCCTGAAGCCGCATGTTGTCCGCGGAATCCGCGAAGGCGACTTCCGGCTCGATCATCCAGAACTCGGTGAGGTGCCGGCGAGTCTTCGACTTCTCGGCGCGGAACGTGGGGCCGAACGTGTAGATACTCCCCAATGCCGCGGCCGCCGCCTCGCCGTAGAGTTGTCCCGTCTGCGCGAGATAGGCGGTGCCTTCGTCGAAGTATTCCGTCGAAAACAGGCCGCTGCGCTCGCCGATGGCCGCCGTCAGGATCGGGGTATCAACGTGCGTGAAATTGCGAGCGTAGAAGAAATCATGTATCGCCTGCTCGATTTCACTTCGCACCCGGAGGATGGCGGCCTGTCGCGGACTGCGCAGCCAGAGATGGCGGTGGTCCATCAAAAAATCGACGCCGTGCTCCTTGGGCTGGATCGGGTAGTCGATGGGGCTGCCGCCGGTGACGACGACATCGCTGAGGGTCAACTCGAAACCGCCCGGCGCTCGGGGATCGGCGCGGACCGTGCCCGTGAGCGCGACCGAGGCCTCCTGGGTAAGCTGTCCATATCGGTCCCAGATCGCGGGACCTACGTCAGCCTTGGCCAGGACCGCCTGTACGGTGCCCAGCCCGTCACGGACCACGAGAAACGCGATCTTGCCGGAGGACCGCAGGTGCGTGATCCAGCCGCGTACCGTAACCACCGCGCCCACATGGGCGTTGAGGTCCGGAATCCGGACCAGTGGCGGCGTCGGGGACGACGTGGCGGAGCCGTCGCCGGAAGAAGGAGAAGCGATTGGCATTACGGAGGTTGGGTGTGTCTTTGGGGGGCGCGGCAAGGTAGGCCGGCAGCCAGATGGTGTCAACGCACTCCCGCGCGATGCCCGCGCGTGCCGCTCAGTCGCCGCCGCACTATTCTTCTCCCATGACGCTCCGCGCCAGGCTGGCGGCGGGCATGCTGGCCATCGCGATCGTGCTCGTCGTCCCCTTGGTCCTTGCCCTGCACTCCCTTGAGGCGCTCCACCAGTCCGCGCTTGGACTCCGCAATACGGAGTTCGCCGCGTCCTTGCTGCTGGGGCGGATCCGCGGGCGGACCGAGAACCTCCGGCGCGCCGAAGACGCAATGCTGATCGTGCACGACTCCGCTAGCCAGATGCGGATGTCGACTGAAATCGCGGCGCTGTCGGCGATGGCCGATTCGCTCGAGGAATATTCACTCGACAGCGCCGCCCAACAGCTCGGTACGGCAATCGGCGCGGTCGATGTCGCCGCGCCACGCGAATATGCCGCCGCGCTCGCCCGGCGATCCGCGCGGGCAGACAGCCTCTCGGCGAATGCCGTTCGCCCCGCGATCGCCCGGATCGAGGGGTGGACCGCGGCAGCCGAAGGATCACTCCGTGAACGGACCGGCATTCGTGTCGCTGCCGCGGCGGATGCGGCGGAGCGAGCCCGCCAATTCTCGGCCGCTGTCCTGGCGTTCGCGACCCTTCTGGCCACGGCGATCGCCGCATGGCTCACACGTTCGGTCAGCGGGCCCGTCGAAGAGCTCGAAGCTGGGATGCAAGCGGTGTCCGAAGGTGAATTCGGCCACCGCCTCGCACTTGCTCCCGCGCGCCACGACGAGTTCGGCCGCCTGTCGGCCAGCTTCGCGACGATGGCGCGGCAGCTCGCCGAGCTGGACAAACTCAAGGCCGAATTCGTGTCCGTCGCGTCGCACGAGCTGAAGACGCCGGTCAATGTCCTCCTCGGATATCTGCAGTTGCTACAGGATGGCGCGTACGGCGAGTTGACCGAGCGCCAGCTCGAGGTATGCCAGACGCTGGAAGCGCAGTGCCACGCCATTGGCCGGCTCGTCAAGCAGCTATTGGATGTGAGCCGCTTCGAGGCCGGCGGGGCAAACTCGAACCTCGCCCGTTCGCCCTTCATGAGTTGCTCGATGACCTCGCCACCTCGTTCAACGTGTTGGCGCGCCAGAGGGCCGTCACGTTCATCGTGACGAGCGCGCCCCACGTCCCGCCGGAAGTCGTCTGGGATCCGGACCGGATGAGCGAGGTGCTCGGCAACCTGCTGTCCAACGCGTTCAAATTCACGCCCCGGGGTGGGCGCGTCGACCTCGATGTTGACGCCGACGCGGATCACGTGCATATGAAGGTTCACGACTCAGGCGCCGGAATTCCGGCCGCCCAGCTCCCGCGCATCTTCGACAAATTTTTCCAGGCAGACAATCAGGTGGCAGCCGCGACTGAAGGAACCGGACTAGGGTTGGCGATTGCGAAGAACATCGTCGAGGCCCACCGGGGCACGATCACGGCCGACAGCACTCCGGGCATGGGGACGACCTTCGCCATCACGCTGCCTATTGCGCTCCCGCAACGACGGACCCGCCTTGGAACTCCGCCCAGCGACCGGCGCGGAATCGGAATGGTGACGAGCTCGGTGTGAGGGGCCGAGCACTGCCTGCCGTCGCCCTGCTCGTTGCCGGCGCGGGGTGCGCGGCGCACCACGCGGTTCTCAATCCGGCGCCGGCCCACGCCTGGCCGGCCACGCTCAGTTTCGCCGAGATGGCGGTGGACGATGACCGCTACCAGGATGCGGATACCGCGCTGGGGAATTTCGCGACACGCTACACCGGAACGCCCGAAGGCGCCGAGAGCTACTACTGGCGCGCGCTGTTCGCGCTCGACCCACGCAACGAACGCCGGTCGGGAATGGACGCGATCGTCGCACTCGACGCGTACTTCGCGAGCGCCGCCCCACGCGAACACGATGCCGAGGCGTCTGTGTTGCGCCGCACCGCGGTTGCCCTGACCACGCTGCGTGCCGCCACACGGGAAGCGAACTCGGAAGCCGATTCCGCCCGCAACCGCGCCGATTCCGTGCGCACCCGCGCGGACAGCGCCAGGGTGGCCGGGGCGTCGCGTGACCGGTCGAAGGATGTCGAGGTGCAGCACCTGCGCGATTCGCTCGACAAAGTCGTGAGCCAGCTCACCCAGACCACGCAGGAACTCGAGCGCATCAAGAAGCGCCTCGCCACGCCCCAGCCATGAGCCTGCGCGCGCCCTACCCCACCCGGAACAACTCCAGCCCGCGCGCGTAGCGGGCTCCGATCGACCGCCGCAGCCCGGCGTGCTGGGGCGAGGCGAGCTCCGGATCGTCCGCCAGGATCTGCTCCGCGAGGACCCGGGCGCGCTCGTTGAGCTCCTCGTCGCGCAGCGGGTCGGCCACCCGGAACGACGCGGTGCCACTCTGCTGGGCTCCGAACAGGTCGCCCATGCCCCGCAGACGGAGATCGGCACGCGCGATCTCGAATCCGTCCTCGGTGCTCGCGAACAGCCGCAACCGGTCCGCCGCTTCCGGACCGGCGTCGCCAAGGAGGATGCAGTACGACTCCTCGCTCCCCCGTCCGACGCGCCCGCGCAGTTGGTGGAGTTGCGACAGACCGAATCGCTCCGGGTGCTCGATCAGCATCACCGTGGCGTTCGGGACATCGATGCCGACTTCAATGACAGTCGTCGCCACCAGAACGTCAATCGCGCCATCACGAAACGCGCGCATGATGGCGTCGCGCTCGTCGGCGGGCACGCGCCCGTGCAGCAGCGCCACGCGCCGGTCCGCGAATGCGCCCCCCGGCCCCGACAGCGACGCATACATGGCAGTGGCCGATTTGAGATCGGCCCGCTCCGACTCTCCGATCACCGGATAGACGACGTACGCTTGCCGTCCCTCGGCCACCTGCGTGCCAATGAATGCAAGGACGCGCGCGCGCGCCGACTCAGGCCGTAGCGCGGTCATGACGCCGCGGCGCCCGGGAGGGCGCTCGTCGAGGATGCTGACGTCGAGGTCTCCGTACGCTGTCAGCGCGAGCGACCGCGGGATGGGCGTTGCGCTCAACAGCAGGACGTCCGGCTCTTCGCCTTTGGACCCCAGGGCCTTCCGCTGTTCGACGCCAAAGCGGTGCTGCTCATCGACGATCGCCAGTCCCAGTCGCGCAAAGCGGGTGTCCTCCTGCACGAGGGCGTGCGTCCCGATCACCAGCAACGGCCCACCCTCGGCCATCCGGGCTGCGGCTGCACGGCGTTCAGCGGCGGAAAGGCTGCCGGTCACGAGAAGGGGCCGAAGGCCGAGCTGCTCCAGCAGGGCCGCCGTCGTCCGCATATGCTGCTCAGCCAGGAGTTCGGTGGGCGCCATCAGCGCCGCCTGATACCCGTTGTCCATCGCGAGCAGCGCCGCGAAGAGTGCGACGATGGTCTTCCCGCTCCCCACGTCGCCCTGCAGCAGCCGGTGCATCTTGGTCGCGCTCCGCATGTCCGCGACGATTTCGCGCAGCACACGGACCTGCGCGTTTGTAAGCTCGTAGGGAAGCGCCGCCTTGAGCGCCGCCGTGAGCGCCCTCCGGTTCTCGTATCGCACGCCGGTGCGTTTGACGCGCGCGATCGCATTCGCCCGGCGGTGGAGGATCTGCACGGACAGCAGCTCCTCGAACGCCAGCCGCGACCTGCCCCGAGCCGCCTCGGCGAGTGAGCCCGGGTGGTGCACCATCCGAAGGGCGTCCGGTAGCGGCGGCACGCCCGCGGCGGAGAGCATGGATGGGCTGAGGAATTCGGCCGCGAGCGGCAACAGCGCATCCAGGTGCTGGTCGAGCAGTGACCGGAGCACCTTGACGGGCAACCCTTCGGTTGTCGGATATACGGACAGAACTCGGCCCTGCTCGAGACCCGCCGCGTCGGCGCCGAGGTTGACGTACTCCCGCGCCTGCAACTGGCGGCCGTGGAAGAAGCGGACCGTCCCGGTGACGAGCAGGACGTCCTGCTTGTCGATCACCCGGTCGAGGAACGGTTGGCCCGGCCAGGAGACCTCGATCATCCCCGAGTCGTCGCGCAGCACCACCTGAAAGATCCGAAGCCCGCGCCGGGTCGGCAGCACGCCTTTGGAGATCACGGTCCCCACGATCGTGGCGTCCATGCCGACCGCCACCGCCGCGATCGGCGAGACCGTGGTCGCGTCTTCGTACCGGTGCGGTACGTGAGTGAGCAGATCGCCCGCTGTCACGATCCCCAGACGCCGCAGCAGCGCGGCCCGGCGCTCGCCCACACCCTTGAGATACGTGACCGGCATGTCGAGACGGACCGATCCGCGTGCCGGGAGCCGGCGTCGTCCCGCGTCCACGCTCATCCCGGCCCTAGGTCTCGAGTAGCTCGCGTGCGAAATCCGCCGCGTCGAACGGCACGAGGTCGTCGGCGGTCTCGCCCGTACCGATGAATTTGACCGGAACGTCGAGCGCTTCGTGGACCGCGACGACCACGCCGCCTTTCGCCGTTCCATCGACCTTCGTCACCACCAGCCCTGTGACGGGTACCGCGGCCGCGAATGTCTGCCCCTGCGCGATCGCGTTCTGGCCGATCGTCGCGTCGAGAACCAGCAGGATTTCGTGCGGCGCTCCCGGACAGCGCTTGGCGATGACGCGAATGATCTTTTTCAATTCGTCCATCAAGGCGCCGCTGGTGTGCAAGCGGCCCGCGGTGTCGATCAGGACGACATCCGCTGCCGACGCCGCGGCGGCTTCGAGCGCATCGACGGCGACCGCGGCGGGATCGCGGCCCGTGGCGCCGCTGACGAACTGGCTTCCGGTCCGCTCCGCCCAGACACGCAACTGGTCGACGGCGCCGGCACGAAAGGTATCGCCGGCCGCGACGAGGACGCGCCGCCCCTCCCGTCGCAGCCGGGCGGCCAGTTTACCGATGAACGTCGTCTTGCCGGCGCCGTTGATGCCGATGACGACGATGATCGTGGGTCCCTGCGCGGCCGAGTGCAACGCGGGGTCGCTCTGTCCTGAGCGCAGCGCCGCTTCGACGCCGGATTGCAACGCTCCGAGCAACTCGTCGCGGGTGCGCAGAATGCCCTCGCGAGCGTCCCGCTCGACGGTCGCGACGAGGCGCGACGTCGTAGCGACGCCAAAATCCGCCTCGAGCAGCACTTCCTCGAGCCGTTCCAGCGAACCCTCATCGACACCACGGACTGCGACCGCGACATCAGTGAGAGCGAGTTCCTTGATTCGTTGCCAGAGCGTGCGCCGCGCACTATCGGTTGGCTGCCGAAAAAGTCTTCCCATGTCACCGCATTCCGGCTCGGCGGCGCCACAGCCATTCGGCACAGAGCGCGACGACGAGCAGCACGTAGATCCATCCGAAGGACCGGAGGCGCGGCGCGGCACCCGCGAGCACTACGCCACCCACCTGTCCCGTCTGCACGACCGGTGCGCGCGGCAGCCACTCTCTCGACGCGTTCACGATCAGCAGCGCTGGCCCTCCCGCGGTCCGCACGTCGTACACGCCGGCCGCCAGCGGAGCGGTCTCGGTGGTCGCCGCCCCGGGCGGGAAATGAAGCCGGAGCGAATCAGGCGGCCCTGTTCCGCCGCGCCGCACGAGTACCACGGTGACCGAGGTGTCCTGGCCCGTCCCATGCCGCCATCGGATCGGATCCCCTTCGCGGATGAGCGGGTCCGCCGGCACAGCGGCCCGCTGGTCCCGTCGTTCCGCCGCGAGCCAATCGAATATACCCCCCCAAAGTGCGGTATAGGCGTCAGCGCTCGCGCCACCGCGGAATCGCCAGCGCCACAGCCCACCGGCCGCCACCGTCACGACGCGGCGCCCATCAGTCGTACCCCCGGCGATCACGATGCGCCGGTCGTAGCGCCGCCCTCGTTTCGCCTCGAGTCCCTGCCATTCCCCGACGACGTTCGCGGGTGCCACATTGATGGGCGGGAGGCTGTCCCACGCCACGCTACCTAGGGTCGCGGCCAGGGGAGACGGCGGCGCGCCCGCGGCGTACCACTCCTCCTCGGATGGCGCTGACGGCGGTGCGAGCAGCGCCAGCGATCCGCGGCTCGCCATGCGCGGTGCGCCGAATACCGCAGTGTCGCCATCCAGCACGACCACGGGCGCCGACGCGACGGCCTGGCGCACATTGGCTTCGCTCACGTGGTCGAGTGTTCCGTCCACGCGCCATTGACCCGGGGCGACGCGAAAGAATCCCCGGGTCGGCAGCGTCAGCGCATCGCGGAGCACGCTCAGCGAGTAGCGCGCATCCTCGTCCGGCGACGTACTCACGAAGACGGCACCGGCGGCGGGCGACACGTCGATGGCGACCGAGAGCGTGTCGTCGCGGGCCTCACTGTCGTCCGGCGCCATCCAGACCGCGCGGATGACGCGCGGTCCATTGCCCGCCGGCACCGCGATGCGCACCGTGACGGATCGTACGGCCCCGGCGGGTAGCGGGTCGACCCCCATCGTGGAGGCCGGCACCGCGGGAGCCGCTCCGACCGAAAATGCGAGGCGGCCCGCTCCAGTGCCGCCCCGGCTTGCAGCCAGCGTCGCGTGCAGTTCGATAGTGTCGCCCGCGACGGCCGCGCGTGGCGCATCGAGCGCGGTCAGACCGGCGTCGCGCGTCTTCGGATGCGCAACGACGATCACGCGAGAGGCGGCCGGCAGCTCCGCGAGCGCCTCGGGATCATCGATCTCGCCGTCGGTGACGAGTGTGAGCGGCCTGCGGCGGCGAGGGCACGTTCGACCGCGGGACGGACGCGGGAGCGCGTGTCGTTCGGCACCGCTGGCGCACGCCCGATGCGCAACGAGTCGCCGATCAACAACACGGAATCGCGCGCGCCTCGCCCGAGCTCCGACAAGGCGGAGTGGTAGGCGGCACTATCGTGCGCCCGCATCCAGCTCGCCGACACGTCCAGCGCGGACATTGGCCGAGGGGCGGTGCCCCGGCCGGCCGGGGCGTCCAGGCAGAGCGCGACCAGCACCGCCACGGAGAGCACGCGCAGCGCAGCGGCAAACCATCCGCCACCGCCCGGGCGCCCGTACTGAAGGCCAGCCGCCGCGACACCCACCGCCGCGGCCGTGAGCCAGAAGACCATGATGCAATCTACCGGGTGGCCGCGCCGCGGCCCGGACCCGCGACAGCCGTTGGGTTGTCGGGTACCAGGGCGGCCGCGAGGCGACCGCTATCGCATCGCCAGCGTCGCATGCTCCGGCGCACGGGCCAGTGCGGTCATCAGCGCGTCGCGCACCTGCCCGAACGCCGCGCGGTCGCCCGGCGGCACCGGCTCGCCGGCGCCCCGGTCGCGCAGGGCGGATCGCGGATCACGCTGGGCCCCGTTGACCAGCACCTCGAAATGCAAATGCGGCGCGGTCGCCAGCCCGGTCATGCCGACGTACGCGATCGTGTTACCGATCGTGACCCGGGCGCCCGCACGCGTGCCGGGGGCGAACCGCGACAGGTGCCCGTACCTCGTGACGTATCCGTTGGGATGCCGGATGTCGACCACGTTCCCGTAGCCGCCCTTCCGTCCGGCAAAGACCACGACGCCGTTGCCGATCGCGCGGACCGGCGTACCCTGGGCCGCGACGTAGTCCGTCCCCTTGTGCTGGCGCCAGATGCCGAGGATCGGATGCAACCGCAATCCGAAACCGCTCGAGATGCGGCGGAACTCGACCGGCGCCCGCAGGAAGGCGGCGCGGAGCGACCTGCCATGGGGATCGAAGTACTGGCCGGCGGTGTCCGTGGCGCCGTCGTGCGCGAACCGGATCGCGGACATCGTGTCGCCGGCGACGATGAGCGTCGCGGCGAGCACCTGACCCACGGAGACTCCGCCCGACGGGGTCAATGTCCGCTCCACCAGCACCCGCAGGCCGTCGCCCACGCGCAGATCCCGGGTCATGTCCACGCGGTACTCGTAGATATCGGCCACGAGCCACGCGAGTTTCATCCGCCCGCGCAGCGGAAAGACGCTCGCGGCGCAGGAGTCCAGCGTGGAGTAGATGTTGGAGTCGATTCGCCCGGCGATGACCAGGGTATCGGTCCTGGCACTGGCATCGGATTCGACCGGGGGCAGCCGAAGTGCACCGTCGTCGTCCGGGCGGAATGGCGCCACCCGTGTGGCGGACCCCGGGTGCGCCAATGGCGCGGCAGCGAGCGTCGCCAGCGCGAGCCCCGCCACGAGGGAGTACGCGATGGCGCGAGCCGCCGCCAACGTCAATCCATTCGTCTCCGAATGAACGTCGGGATCTCCATGTCGCTGAGATCCTGTGGCGGGTTGGCAGTCTTGTCCGCCAACCCGGGGAGAGCGTTGGGCAGGCGCCGCACATCGGCAGCTCCGGCAGCCGGCCGTATGCCGCCCGCGCGCTGGCGCGCCGATGGGAACGGGATCACCGGCGCTCCCCTGGAGTCGGTTGCGGCAGGGGTATTCGAGACGCTCGGGCGATCGAAGCCCGTCGCGATCACCGTCACCCGGATCTCGCCCTGCATGGCCGGCTCATGGACGGCACCGAAGATGATCTCGGCGTCATCGCCGACCGCGTCGTGGATGATCTCGTTGATCTGGTGCACTTCACCCAGCGTGAGATCCGCGCCGCCCGTGATGTTCACGAGCACTCCCGTCGCGCCCGAGATCGACACGTTGTCGAGGAGGGGCGACGAGATCGCCTGCTGCGCCGCTTCCATCGCCCGGTTCTCACCGCGCCCGATCCCCGTGCCCATGAGCGCGCTGCCGCCAGCCTGCATGACCGTGCGGACGTCGGCGAAGTCCACGTTGACCAGCCCCGTCACACTGATCAGCGACGAGATGCCCTGCGTCGCGTGCAGCAGGACTTCGTCCGCCTTCTTGAGCGCGTCCTGGAACGGGATGCCCTTCCCCACGACCGCCAGCAGGCGTTCGTTGGGGACGACGATCATCGTGTCGACGTTCTTGCGCATCTGCGAGATGCCGTCGTCGGCCTGCCGCATGCGCTTCCGGCCCTCGAACAGGAATGGCTTGGTGACGATGCCGACCGTCAGCGCGCCGGCTTCGCGCGCCAGTTCACAGACGATCGGGGCCGCCCCCGTTCCCGTGCCGCCGCCCATCCCGCAGGTGATGAACACCAGATCCGCGCTGGTCAGCGCCCGCGACACCTCCTCGCGATTCTCCTCGATGGCCTGGCGGCCAATCTCCGGCCGAGCGCCAGCCCCGAGCCCGCGAGTCAGCTTCTTGCCGATCTGGATCTTGACGTCGGACTTCGAGTTGAGAAGGGCCTGGGCGTCGGTGTTGACCGAGATGAATTCGACTCCCTCGAGATGCTCCTCGATCATCCGATTCACCGCGTTGCCCCCGCCCCCGCCGACGCCCACCACCTTCATGCGGGCGTTCTGAGACGGGTTCTCCTCGAATTCGAAGATCATGGCGAGCGGAGCTCCACTTTCGAGTGACCAACTACGGTCGGCGGGATAGGGCTCTCACTGGGCCCGAATGGACGCGGGAATATAACAGCTTTCGGCTTGCCGACTACACCCACATTTTTGCTTGCGCGAAATCGGAACGCACCACGTCATCAGACTTATCCACACGTGTTGGCTGCATCATCAGTTTTTTGAGAACACCGCTATGTCACCGGCGAGCAGACGCCTCGCGGATCGATGCACGAGCGCGACACGAGCGCGACACGAACGCGCGCCAGGAGCGTAACGAGCGCTACGCCACAGCCGTGTGCGCGGACGCGATGCGGATCACGCAATGCGGATCAAAAGAAGTCCTGCAGCCACTCGCGCACGCGCTGAATCCATTTGTCCACGCCCGGCGCCGACCGGTGGAGATGACTGCCGCCGGGGGACTTGTCGCCGTCCAGCGCCATTCGGTGGGCCGCATATTGCGCCAATCCCACGACCGTCGCGAACCGGGGGGCCTCGACCGCGTCACTGAGACCGCCGATATTGTCGGCCGGTGAGCCGATCCGGACTCCAATGCCGAATGAATCGGTCGCCAGGTCGCGCATGCCCGTCATCCCCGCCCCGCCGCCCGTCAGCACCACGCCCGCGCTCAGCCGGCGCGCGTACCCCGCTTCGGTGATCTCCCGCTGGACCAGCTCGAAGACTTCATCCATTCGCTGGTGGATGATGTGCGCCAGCGATGGGTGGTCGATCACCCGGTCACCTTGCGTGGCTGTCCCCGGCAGCGGGATCGACAGGTCGGGATTGGCGAGTGACTCGTACGCGCAGCCGTAGCGCTCCTTCAGCCGCTCGGCGTCGTCGGGCGTGACCTTGAGCCCCAGCACGATATCGTTGGTGACGTTGTTGCCACCATAGTTGACCGATGCCAGGTGCCGGATCTTGCCTTCATGAAAGATCGCGAGATCCGTGGTGCCCGCACCCAGCTCGACGAGCGCGACCCCGAGCTCCCGCTCATCGTCTGTCAGCACGCTGAGCGCACTGGCAAGCGGTTCGAGCACCAGTTCGCGGACACGGTACCCCGCCCGCTCCACCGACTTGCGGAGATTCACGGCCGGCGACCCGCCAATCGTCACGAGGTACATCTCCGTCTCGAGACGGGTACCGATCATGCCGACGGGGTCGCGAATTCCGCGATTGCGGTCGACCGTGTACTCCTGCGGAATCGCGTGGAGCAGCTCCCGGTCCGTCGGGATGGCCTGCGCGCGTGCCACGTCGTTCGCGCGGGTGACGTCGGCCCGCGTGATCTCGTCACCGTTCACGGCCACGACGCCGCTGCTGGTCATCGCCTGTACGTGCGCACCCGCGATCCCGGCATACACCTCGGTGACGTGCGCGCCGGCCATGCGCTCGGCGTCCTCGAGCGACTTGCGGATCGACCGCGTGGTCTCCTCGATATCCGCCACGACGCCCTTCCTGAGACCGGTCGTGCGCGCCTGGCCGACGCCGAGAATCTTGATTCGCGGGTTACGCGGCAGATCACCGCCGACTTCCGCGATGACCGCCGTCGTCTTGGCGGATCCGATGTCGAGGCCCGCAACCAGCCGGTCGGGTACGACGCCGCGCGCCGTCACAGGCGTTCTCTCATTGCAGCCGCACCACCACCTGATCGCGATACCGGAGATCGAGCTCGGCAGCCCGAACGTGGCGGCGCGCCAGATCCGCCGCGACCGGCAACACCTCGGCAAGGCGCCCGGCATCCACGTTGCCCGGAGCACGAACCACCATGTCCGGCATCGTCACGACAAGGTCGCCCGATGATAGGCGCCGCACATTGCTGATCCGCGCGTACAAGCCGGGAATCTGCGAGCGCACGTTGTCGAGCAGTTTGAGCACGCGACGGTCTGGGCGGTTCACAATGGGCAAGTCAATGTCAATTCGGGCCGGATCGATGGGAAGGGCGGTACCGCTCCCATCGTATACACGAAGATCGCCAGTCGCGGGGATCAAGGCTACCGGCGCCTTCTCGGTGACCCGGACCAGGAGAGTCCCCGGGAGCTTGCGGGTAATGGTGGCCTCCCCGATCTCCTGCAGAGCGCGGAGCCGGGCGGCAAATGGGCGCGTGTCGTCCCACACGGAAACCGTCGTGTCCACCCGCATGGCGGCCACCACATCCCCGGCCGACACATAGTGCGCTCCCTCCACCTCGACAGCGCGTACACGAAAAAACGCCAGCTTGGACAACACCCGCGGGCCCCACAGGGGCGATGCCGCGACCGCCAGCCCGCAAATGGCCAGCACGATCATCCCCCGAAGTCCAACAACCGGCTGGCTATCCGTGGCGCCCAGCTCCATCACGTCGGGCTCCGTCACGCCGGGCTCCCTCACGCCGGGCTCCCTCACGGCCGCGCCCCAGCGGCCCCGCCACCCCCGGCGGTCCCCAGCGCCCGAAGGAGCTCGGGCCCGGTGCGGGTGATGTCACCCGCCCCCAGGGTCAGCACGATATCGCCCCCCCGGACGGTGTCCACCAGGGCAGCAGCCAGTGCGCCGCGCCCCCCCTGCCACGTAACGGATCTGCCGGACCGCACGACCGCGTCGGCGATCAACGTGGCCGTCACCCCCGCGATGGGCTGCTCGCGGGCCGGGTAGATGTCGGTGAGAAAGACCAGGTCCGCGGTCGCGAGCGCCGAGCCGAAATCCGCCGCGAGATCACGCGTCCGCGAGTACAGGTGCGGCTGGAACGCCGCCACGATCCGGCGCCGCGGGAATGCCGCGCGCGCCGCGTCGAGTGTGGCGCGAATCTCGGTCGGATGGTGCGCATAGTCGTCGATGACCGTTACCCCCGCGGCCTCTCCCAGACGCTGGAACCGTCGCTCGACGCCGGTGAACCCTTCCAGTCCAGGTCGCATGGCATCCAGCGTCGCGCCGACCGCGATCCCGGCAGCCACTGCCGCCAGCGCGTTACGGACATTGTGCAGGCCGGGGACTCGCAGCGCCAGCCGTCCGAGCAACTCGCCGTCAGAGAAGACCCGAAGTCCCGATCCCTCCGGCGTCACCTCGATATCGCGCCCTGCGAGCCGCGCGTCGCTCGATGAGGTGCCATATCGAACGATCTCCGCGGTGGCCGGCAACGGCAGCGAGTTGGCGCCCTCGTCGTCGGCGCAGACGATGATGGTGCGGGCCGGCGCGACGAATTGGACGAATGCGCTGCGGATGTCCGCCAGGTTCGAATAGATGTCGAGATGGTCGGCTTCGACATTGGTGACGACCGCCACCGCCGGCGTGAGCGCAAGAAAGGATCGGTCGTATTCGTCCGCCTCGACCACCTGCACCGCGGTGCCACCCGGCCTCAGGTTTCCTCCCCACGATCCCACGCGCCCACCCGCGACCCCCGTCGGGTCGCGGCCAGCCGCCGCCAGAGCCTCGGTGGTCATCACGGTCGTGGTCGTTTTCCCATGGGTCCCCGCGATCGCGATCAGCACGCCGCCGCTCACCGCCTCGGCAAGCGCCTCCGCCCGGCGAACGACCGGAATCCCCAACGCGCGCGCTCTTTCGGCCTCGGGGTGGTCGCGTGGCAGCGCCGACGTCACCACCACCGCGCGCGCGCCGGTCACATGGTCCGGGTCCTGGCCCGTGGCGACCGGAATCCCCAGCCGGGCGAGATCACCCGCCGCGTCGCCACTCGCGTCGCACCCCGTCACCACCGCCCCCCGGCGAACGAAGAGCTCGGCGAGCGCGCTCATCCCGGCGCCGGCAATCCCAACGAAGTGGACGGGTCGGCGGTCAGCGGGATCGATGAGAGGCATGTGCGGCGCGAAGAATATAGACCGGCCTCACCCACCTCTCAAGAGTGAAATCACCTGAGATGGACTGCGCTAAGTATCCGTCGAGCAATATCCTCCGCCGCGCTGGGCCGTGCTCTACGCAGCGCGCCGGCCGCCAGGGTCGCACGCCGCTGTGGGTCGGTCGCGAGCTGCCCGGCTATCGCCGAAAGCGCGTCCGCGGATAGTGAATCCTGCGGCAGCCGGATCGCGGCACCGGCCGCCTCGAGTGCGCGCGCGTTCGCCGTCTGGTGGTCCGCTGCCGCAGTCGGCAGCGGCACCAATACCATTGGAATACCCCACGCACACAGCTCCGCGGTCGTGATCGCACCCGCCCTGGTGACCGCGACATCCGCGGCCGCGTACGCTTCGGCGATCGGCGCGAGATATGGCCGAACACGGACGTTCGGGCTCTCTCGTCCGGTGTACATGGCGTAATGCGTGCGCCCGGTCGCCCAGATCAGCTTGATACCGTCTGGGAGCCCGCGATCCACCCATGTCGCGACTGCGTCATTGATCGCCCGGGCGCCCTGGCTTCCGCCAAATATCAGAATTACCTGGCTGCCATCATTCGGAAAATCCCAGATCGAACGCGCCGCGCCCTTCGACGACCGTGGGTCCGGAGGCGGCTCGATCGGGTTGCCGGTGTCCACATACACTGTCCCGGGCCTTTGCGGCAGCCGAGCGATCGCCTCCGGGTAGCCGACGTACACCTCGCGGCTGTATCGGGCAAACCACCGCGCGGTGAGCCCCGGTGTGCTATCGGCGATCTGCTGCACGATCGGTATGCCGTGCGTTGCCGCGTAGGCGAGGGCAGCACCGGAGGCGTATCCCCCCGTGCCCACGACGAGCCGCGGGCGTTCGCGGGCAATGAGGGCGTTCAGCCCATGCCAGGCGGTCAGCGCCCCCCGTACGGTGCGCCAGTTCCGCCAGACGGCCGGCCGGTACAGCGGATGAAGGTCCAGCAACTCGAATGCGAAATCCTGCTGAGGCAGGACGTCCCGTTCGATCCCCCGCCGGGCACCGACGAATACGGGACGTACCTCCGGGGCAAGCCGGACGAGCGTTTGCGCAATGGCGAGCGCTGGATAGAGGTGTCCGCCGGTCCCGCCACCCGCGAACAGGACCGCTGGCGATGACTCCGTGCCGGTCACGGCTGCCGGCGCCTCACCCCGCCACGGCGTGGGGGTCGGTCGCGTGTCCGCCGAAGATCCGCTCTCTCGTGCTACCCACGTTCACCAGTATCCCCGTCATCACCAGCGACAGGATCAGGTTCGAGCGGCCGTAGGAAATGAACGGCAATGTCAAGCCCGTCGTCGGGAGCAGCCCGATCACCACTCCGATGTGGAGGTACGCCGTGATGAGTGTCGTGGTCGTCAAACCGACCGCGAGGAGCTGCTGAAATGGCGTCCGCGCCGCGCGCGCGATCCGGAATCCGAGCCACCCGTACGCGGCGAAGGCCACGATCAATGCCGTCAGTCCGACGAAGCCCCACTCCTCGCCGATGTTACTTCCGATGAAATCGTTGAACGGGAACGGCAGGAACCCGTATTGCTGCCTGCCCTCTCCAAATCCGACCCCGAGGAATCCTCCCGACCCGACCGCGATCAGCGACTGCCGGAGCTGGTAGCCGACTTTGGATGGCGCCCCCCCGGGATCGAAGAACGAGATCGTCCGGAGCAGGACGTAGTGCAGCCGCTCCGCCTCATGCCAGACCAGTGGAATCGCGAGCATCGCGAGGACGAGGAAATGACCGATCCGTACGCCGCCGGCAAACAGCACGATGGCCATGACGAGGGTGTACAGCATCGCGGTGGACAGATCAGGCTCGACGGCCGTCAGGACGTCCAGCACGCCGATCACCAGGACGAAGGGCAGCACGCCTTTGGCCAGACCCCGCAGCGAATCGCCTTTGCGCACGACGAGCATCGCCGTCCACGCCACGACCGCGATCTTGGCGAGCTCCGACGGCTGCACCGAGGCACCGAACAGGAACCGCCGCGATCCATGGATGCGTGGCGCGATCGACTCCGTGAACGGCAGGATCACGACCAGCATCAAGACCAGCGTCAGGCCCATGAGCGGCCACGCCCACCTGGACCACAGTTCGGCATCCATCTTGGCCACGATCGCAAATAGGAGCAGCCCCACGCCAATGCCGGCGAGCTGGCGCTGGAGGTAATACGCGCTGCCATGGCCCTCGTCCACCGCCACGATCGCGCTCGCGCTGTACAGGACGGCGAGGCCGAATGCGAGCAGCACGGCGGTCACCAGCACCAGGGCCCGGGCCTCGGGGGTCATCCGCCAGCGCTCGCGCACCTGGCGCGGTCTCGCGGATGGCGGCTTCGTATGAGGCTTCGGGTGAAACGTCGTGTGCGGTTTCGTCTGTGACGTCATGACAGGCTTCGTGGCCGGCGATTCGCGAGCTTCGTCAGGGACTTGATGATGGCTCCTGTCCCGCGAGCCGCGCAAACGTCGCGCCCCGCTCCTCGTAGTTTCGGAACATGTCGAAGCTCGAGCAGGCCGGCGAGAGCAGCACCGCGTCCCCGGGCGCCGCACAGGCGCGCGCGCGCGCGATCACCGCCGCGAAATCGGACCCCATATCCTCCACCGGAACGAGGCCCGTCAGATCCCGCACGATACGCGGCGCCGCCTCGCCATACGCGAGAACGACTTTCCCCGTTTTCCGGAGCGGATCGGCCAATGCCGTGTACGGCTCGCCCTTGTGCCGGCCGCCGAGCAGCAGCACGGTCGGCCGCGTCATCCCTCGCAGCGCGACCAGGGTCGAGCTCACGTTCGTGGCTTTGGAGTCGTCGATCCACTGCACCCCGTGATAGGTGCCGACCACCTGCAGCCGGTGTGCGAGTGAGCGGAACGACCTGAGGCCGTCGGCGAGCCGCTGGCGCTGGACAGCGCCCTGGTGCGCCTCATCGGCGGCACTCACCGCAAGCGCCGCCGCGAGCGCGTTCGCGACGTTGTGATCACCCATGAGCGGGAAATCAGCGCGGCCGAGCAGCGGTGACCCGAACAACAGGAGTTGCCGTCCGTCGGCCGACAGGCACGCATCGGCACGCTGATCGGCCAACGAGAATCTGAGAATGCCGTCCCGCGGCGCTCGCGCCCATTGCCATGACGGCCGCATCGTCGGCGTTGAGCACCCACACCGACCGAGTGCGTGCGTTGGCAAAGAGCAGCGCTTTGTCGGCATAATACTCCTCGGCCGACCGATACCGGTCGAGGTGGTCAGGGCTCAGGTTCGTGAGTACGCCCACGGTGGGCTCGACGCTCGGCGTGTCGTGCAGTTGAAACGACGACAGCTCGAGCGCGACCCATTCGGGCGGCGGATCTGCGAGCGCGATCTCGGCGAGTGGCATGCCGATGTTGCCGGCTGCGACGGCGCGCTGGCCAAGCGCCTGGAGCAGGTGCGCAACGAGCGCCGTGGTCGTCGTCTTGCCGTTCGTCCCCGTGATGGCGATGTACCGCACCCCTGGGAGACGCGCGAGCGCGATCTCGACCTCGGAGACGATCGGCACGCCGGCCGCCTTGGCCGCCGCGAGCGGCGGCGCATCGGGCGGCACGCCCGGGCTGGCCACCACGAGGCTGGCTCGCGCGATGCGCAACAGATCGTGGTGCCCGGCGTCGGCCGCGACCCCGGCCGCCGCCATCGCCGCGGCGGATGCCACCACACCTGGACCCGACGCGCCGTCCGATGCGTAAACCGCCCGTCCCTCGCGCGCCAGGAGCATCGCCGCCGCGCGGCCGCTTGCGCCAAGGCCGATCACGGCGATCTCTCCGCCGGCGCGATCGCGGCTCACCGCAGTTTCAGGGTGCTGAGGGCGACCGTGGCGAAGAGAATCCCCAGGATCCAGAACCGGACGACGACCATGGTCTCGGGCCACCCAAGAAGTTCGAAATGATGGTGCAGCGGCGCTCGGCGAAAGACCCGGTGTGACTGCGCGTACTCCAGCCCGTAACGCCGCCGCCGGTATTTGAACGCCGTGCGCTGCACGATCACGGATACCGTCTCCGCCACGAAGACGCCGCCGATCAGCAGCAACAGGAACTCCGACTTGAGCAGAATGGCGATGGCGCCGAGCGCGCCGCCGAGTGCCAGCGAGCCGGTGTCACCCATGAATACCTGTGCCGGGTGCGCGTTGAACCAGAGAAACCCGAGCGTGGCCCCGAAGATCGCGGAGCAGAAGACCGCCAGCTCCCCCGCGCCTCGCAGATAGTAGATCTGGAGGTATGTGCTGGTGTCCACCCGCCCAATGACGTACGCGAACAGCGCGAACGTCAGCGCGGCCACCGCGGTCAATCCCGCCGCGAGTCCGTCCAGTCCGTCCGTCAGATTCACGGCGTTGCTCACACCCGTCAGCACGAACGTGACGAACGGCACGTAGATCCATGCCAGCCACGCGGCCGCCGGCACGACCAGCACGTACTTGAAGAACGGTAGCGTCGTCAATGCGCCCGGCAGATTGGAGATCGGATAGAGCCAGAGGTAGCAGCCGAGTGCGACGCCGATCGTGACCTGTCCAGCCAGCTTATACCGCTCGACCAGGCCGCGATTCTTCTCACCCCGCCGCTTCTGCTGGAGCTTCAGATAGTCGTCCAGAAATCCGATCGCGCCCATCCACACCATGACCGCCAGCGCGAGGAGCACGTACCGGTTGTTGAGTTTCGCCCAGAGTATCGTCGGCACGATGGTGGCCGCCAGGATGATGAGGCCGCCCATGGTCGGCGTATTCCCCTTCTCGCGGTGCGTGTCCGGCGTTCCCTCCCGGACGACCTGATGGACGGCCATCGCGCGCAAGCGCCGAAGGATCGCCGGTCCCACGATGAATGCCACGAGCAGCGACGTCACGAACGCGCCCGCCGCCCGGAAGGTGATGTAGTTGAAGAGATTGAAGACCTTGATCCATCTGGTCAGCGGAACGAGGAGGTAGAGCACTAGGTCGTTGCCCATTCGGTGAGCGGTGGAACCAGGCGTTCGAGGCGCATGCCCCGGGACGCCTTGAGGAGAATGACCGCATTGGGCGCCAGGCGCTCGCGGAGCCTGGGCCAGAGATCATCGATGTCCGGCGCGGTGACGAGGCGAGGATCCGAGCCCCCCGCCTGGTCCAGCGCGGACGCGAACTCTCCCACCCCCGCGATTACCTCGAACGGCGAGGCGAGCGCGCGCCGCGCAATCTCCGCGTGGAGGGCCGGTCCGGCTGCGCCCAGTTCCCGCATCGTCCCAAGCACGACCACGCGCTGCCGGCCGGTTCCGACCGCGTCGAGCAGGTCGAGGGCCGCACGCGCCGACGCCGGGTTGGAGTTATACGCATCGTTGATCAGAGTCGCGCGGCCAAGTTGCGCCCATGCGGTCCGCATTGGCGGGCTGGCCACGCCGCGCAGTCCCGCGGCGGCGACCGCCAGTGGTACCCCGCACGCCCGGGCAACGGCCAGCGCCAGCATCGCGTTTCGGAGATTGTGGACACCGGGCAGAGGAACCACGACGGGCACTCCATCGACGACCAACTGCCCCTCCCCGATGGCGCCGGCTCCCCAACTCGACGCGCACAGGTCGCCCTCGCCCAGTCCCGCCGCGACGACGGACGTCGCGCGCGCACGAGCCGCCGCGACCAGTGCCGTCTCGGACGCAGGCACGATCCCCAGTATTTCGCGCGTGAACACGGCGCTCTCCTCGGCCAGCACACCCGCGAGATCGCCGAATCCCTCCAGGTGTTCTTCGCCGATCGATGTGACGACCGCCACGTCGGGCTCGGCGATCGCGCGCAGGAGCGCGACCTCGCCGTGCGCGTTGGTCCCCATTTCGACGACGGCCACGTCCGCCGAGTCGGGGATGCCGAGCAACGTCAGGGGCACGCCGATCCGGTTGTTGTAGTTGGCCGTCGTGGCGTGCACGGTGAACGCTGCACCCAGCGCGCCCCGCACGAGCTCTTTGGTGGTCGTCTTGCCATTTGATCCGGCGATCGCGATGACGCGATTTACCCCAGGCGCGGCGGCGATACCGCGCCAGATCCCCCAGCGCGACCAATGTATCAGGCACGGCAAACACGGGGATGCCAAGCCCCTGGGCTCGTTCAGGCCTCGAGACGATAACGGCGCCGGCCCCCCGTCGCACGGCCGCGGCCAGAAAATCATGACCGTCGAACCGTTCACCGTCGAGCGCGACGAAGATATCGCCGTCGCCGGCGGTGCGGCTATCAGTCGCGACCCCGCGAAGACCGGCGCTGCCGGTACGACGGGTAGCGTCGAGTACGCCCCGGCGCGACGGCGGCGCCGAGTGTCCGCCCGCTGGCCCGCCTGCCAGAGCGGCTGCGACCCGGTCGAGTGTCCAGAAGCCGGGCGAGCCCGCCGGCGCCAACGGCTCGTCGCTCACCGGCCTGCGTACGCGGCGCGGACGATCTCGCGCTCGTCGAAGGGATATGGAGTGGTTCCGCGTACCTGGTACGTCTCGTGGCCTTTGCCCGCGAGCACGATCAGATCCTGCGGTCCCGCCATCTCGATCGCGCGCGCCACGGCGCGCCCGCGGTCCTCCAGCCGTTCGTGTGCCTTCGTCATCCCCTGTTCGATGTCGTCGAGGATCCGCTCCGGGTCTTCGGTGCGGGGATTGTCGCTCGTGACGATCGCCACGTCCGCCAGCCGGTCCACGATCGCGCCCATTTGCGGGCGCTTGCCGCGATCGCGGTCCCCGCCGGCGCCGAAGACCACGATGAGCCGCCCCGCCGCGAACGGCCGCACCGCCTGCAGCGCGCGCTCGAGGGCGTCGGGCGTGTGTGCGTAGTCGCGGAGGACGGTCGGGGCGTCGTGCAGCACTTCCAGCCGCCCCGGCACCTGCGGCACGGTGGACAGGCGCTCCGCGACCGTGGCCGGCGACACGCCGAGTGCCCAGGCGGCCGCACCAGCGGCGAGTGCGTTGGCGACGTTGAAATCCCCGATCAGCGGCAGATGCACCCGCAGCGCCGGATGACCGCTGATTTCGAGATCCCACTCACTGCCGCGTGGCCCGAAGCGGATCCCGCTCGCCCGTACGTCGGCCGCCGCATTGGCCGCCGAATACCAGATCGTGCGGCCGGTCCGAGGGAGCTGCCTCCAAACGCTGTCGTCGGCGTTGGCCACACAGGTGCCGGTTGGACGCAGGTACGAAAGCAGCGTGGCCTTCGCGGCGAAATACGCGCCCATCGTCCGATGGTAGTCGAGATGGTCACGCGTCAGATTCGTGAACACGGCCGCGTCGAGCCACACGCCCGCGATGCGCCGCTGGTCGAGACTGTGCGACGAGACCTCCATCGCCAGCGATGTGACACCGCGGTCCACGAGTGCCCGCAGAACCCGCTGCAGTTCGATCGGACCGGGCGTCGTCAGGCCACTGCCGCCAGGCAGCGGTTCGCCGGGCGAGCCAATGAAGACACCAATCGTCCCGATCGATGCGCTGCGCGCTTCGGGTTCGTCGAGGAGATGGCGGAGAATCCCGACCGTCGTGCTCTTGCCATTCGTCCCGGTGACCGCGACCGTCGCGCGAAGGGCGGCCGCTGGCTGCCCGTTCGCCACCGCCGACGCGAGTGATGCGGCCACGCGGGCATCGTGCACCACGAAGGCCGGCAGGTCCGTCGCGCCGGCGTCCTCCAGAATCGCCGCCACGGCTCCCGCCTGCCGGGCCGCGCCCAGGTACTCGTGGCCATCGCGTGCCGTGCCGCGCACGGCGACGAATAAAGTGCCGGGCCGCACCGACCTGCTGTCGTCCGTGATGGATGTGAATCCGGCGGGGATCTCGCCCCGCTCGGCGGTCAGTATCCCCGCTGCCCGGAGTGCGTTGGCGATGGCCCGGGCGCTCACCCCCAGCTCGCCCGAGACGCCAGGCTCACCGTCGTCAGGAGCGGTGCCTCGGGCGTCGCGTGGGGGCGGGCTTGGGATCACGCGCCGTCCCCGAGACGGACGACAGTGCCCGTGCGTACCGTGGTGCCGGCCGCCGGATCCGTCGTGCCGCGGGGGGCAGTCGTCAACTGTACCTCGAGGCCGGCGCGATGCAGCGCGTGGACAGCCGCTCGCAACGTCCAGCCCCGGAGATCGGGCACCACGACGGTCGACTGCGCCACCGGGTTCGCCGGCGGAAGCGGGCGGTCGATCGCCACGACAGTGGGCTGCCCGGCGGCGGACGCGGCGTCGGCGCTGTCGCTGAGCCCCGCCGTGTCGATCGGTGCGACGGCTGGCGCGACCGACAGCGATGTGCCGGCCGTCGGCACGGTGACCGGCTGACGGCGGTCTGCTGCCAGCACCGTCCGGTCGAGCGACGCATCCCTGGCCGCGAGGGCCGACTCCAGAATGACCTTGAAGAGCGGGGCTGCAGTCTTGCCGCCGAAGTAGCTGCCGGACGGGTCGTCGAGCTTCACGAGGATCACGTATTGGGGGTCGCGCCCTGGGAAGAGACCGACGAACGACGCATTGTATTCGTTGCGCCCATAGCCCGCCCCATACTCGGTCCGCCGCGCCGTGCCGGTCTTGCCGGCGACGATGTACGACGGCAGGTCAGCCTCCGACGCGGTGCCGTTGGCGACGGTCGCGACCAGCATCTCGCGCAACTGGCGGGCAATATCGGCCGTCATGAGGCGGCGCACGACGCGCCGCTGCCGCCGGTACACGACGGCGCCGTCCGGGCGGCGAATCTCGCGCACCAGGGCCGGCTCGAGAAGGTCGCCGCCGTTGGCGATCGCGGCATACGCCAGCGCCATCTGCAACGGCGTGACCGCGACTTCGTAGCCGATCGCCAGTGAGACTGGAGTCTGCTTGGACCAGTGGTGCGGATCCGGCAGCGTCCCGGCCGCCTCCCCGGGGAACGGCACGCCCGTGGGCGACCCGAAACCCGCATCGCGCAGGGCCTCGTATTCCTGGCGAGCCGACAGCCGCTCCGAAAACTCGGAGATGCCGACGTTGCTCGACAGCCGGATCACGTCGCGAAGCGTCATCGACGCCTGCCGGTGCTCGTCCGTGATCGTGCGGCCATTGATGGTCAGTTTGCCGAGGTGCGTATCGACGACGTCGGTCGGCGCAACGAGGTCGTGGCTGAGCAGCCCCGCTGCGATGAAGGGCTTCATCGTGGACCCCGGTTCGTAGGGCTCCGTCAGTGTCGTCGCCGCTACACCGCCGAACGCCCGGCGCCGGCTCGCCAGCGCGAGAATCGCCCCATCGTGCGGATCAAGCACGACGACGTCGCCACCGCTGGCGCCCATGCGAAGGACCGCATCGGCAAGCGCTCGCTCACAGATCTCCTGCAGCGCGTCATTGATCGTGAGGACGATGGCGTCACCGGCCCGCCCGCCGCTGGCTGGCGCGGACGGCGATTCGAGCGGCCGTCCCAGCGCGTCATGCAGGAGCACCCCGGTGCCCGCATTCCCGTGCAGCACACTGTCGAGTCCAGCCTCGAGCCCATCGATCCCGTTGCCCGCCGGACCGACGTGCCCGGTGATCGCCGCGACGCCGCCGGGATCGAGAGCGATGCGTTCGGCGACCGGGGTCACATAGACTCCGCGAATCGCAGCCGCGGCAGCCGCATCGCCCGGTAGCACCCGGGTGGGCAGATCGATCCACCGGCGGTGCGGGTCGGTGGCGAGACGTACCCATGGCGCATCGACGCCGGCCCGGACCAGGGCGCGCGACAGCACCGTCCGGTCATGGATCTCGCCGGGTGCGACTGCCAGGTGCACGAGGGACCGGCTGATGGCGAGTGGCCGGCCAGCCGCATCGAGAATCGGACCGCGCGGCGGGGCCGGCGCCACGGCGGTCTCGTGCTCGCGGGCCGCGTGTGCCGCCCAGGTGCGCCCCTCCCACAGTCCGACGTATGCCGCCCGCGCGACGAGCGCGATCGCGAACGCGATCAGCGCCACGTGGATGACCCCCGTCCGGCTACGGCGCAGCACGATCGCCCGCCCCGCCGCGCGGCGCCTGAAGTGCGGGCTGTGGTGCGGGCTGTGGTGCGGGAAGCACAATGACCTCGCTGTCGGCGGGCACGCGCATGTCGAGCCGGCTTTCCGCGACCGGCCCCAGGTGCGCCCGCCCGGCTTCGTCGCGCACGACGCGCTCCAGCGCGGCCTTCTGCGCCTCGAGCTGCATCCGCTGGCGGTCGAGCGTGCGCAGCTCCACGCCCTGCGTCACGCCGTATCCGCGGCGCCAGATGACGACCGCGGCGACCATCACGAACCCGACGAGGCCAGCGGCGACGATCGACCGGCCTCGCCACCGGCGGGCGGGCTCCGCGCGCCTCTTCATGGTGTCGTCATGCGGCGCGGCGCCACACGCGCAACTTTGCGCTCCGGGCGCGAGGGTTACGCGCGACCTCCCCCGGCGCGGCGACGACCGCCCGGCGGGTGATCACCTCGCCCATGGCGACGCCCCCGCAGGTGCAGTAGGCCTGGCGTGGCGGGCAATGGCAGGCCTGGCTCCAGTCGCGGAAGGTGTGCTTCACGACGCGATCCTCGCCCGAGTGGTAGGCGATGACCGCGAGCCGCCCTCCCGGCGCGAGCCGGTCGCGCAGGAGCGGCAGCGCTGCCGTGAGCGCGGCGATTTCGTCGTTCACCGCGATCCGCACCGCCTGAAAAAGCCGAGCGAACTCCGGCGGTCCGGTGCGCGCGCCAAATGCGCCCCGGATCGCGCCCACCAGGTCATCGCTCGTCGCAAAGGGTCGCGATGCGCGGCGCCGCACGATCTCCCGTGCCAACCGGCCAGCCCGCGGCTCATCCGCATAGGTGCGGAAAATCGCGATCAGGTCCAGTTCCGGCGCCGTGTTCAGCAGGCCCGCCGCATCCGGCGCGGGGCCAGCGCCAGCTGCCCCTGCAGTGGCCGGTGTGATGGTCTGTGACGGCGCCTCCTGGGAGGCCTGCTGGCGTGCCATGCGCATGTCGAGAAGCGCACCCGGGCGAAAGGAAAAACCGCGAGTCAAGTCGTCGACTTGATGCGACGAGACTCCGAGGTCGAGAAGCATCCCATCATAGTGGATGCCACGCAACTCGGATACGGTGTCCAGTGCGGCGAAGTTCGCGGTGAACGCACGGAACCGTCCCGCGGCCTCCGCACCGCTCAGGCGAACGCGCGATGCGCGAACCGCCTCAGGATCCCGGTCGAGCGCGTCGACCGTGGCGCCCGCGTCGAGCAGAGCAGCGGTATGGCCCCCGCCGCCGAGTGTTCCGTCGAGAATCCGTGACGCGCCGGCGAGCGCGGCGACGATCTCCGAAACGAGAACCGGGGCGTGGTACGTACTGTCCCACGCCCCGGCCTCGTCCGGCATTGTCGGTGTGACCGCTATTTACAGAACTTCTTGACCTGCTGGTCGACCGACGGCATGTACTTCGTGACGGTCGTCATCATCTGCGCGGCGGCGCCCGGCTGCACACTGGCGCCGGCATGGAGGTCGATCAGCGCCTGGTTCCAGTTCGCCTGCACCAGCTTGGCGAGGTCGCAGCTCTTGTTCTTCACCGCGTCCTGGTCGGTCACCGCCCCGATCGTGAACCGCGACGTACCGAGGAGGAACTTGGCCGGATCGCTCGGCACCAGTGAATCGGCGTAGGCCAGGTACCGGATCGCGACACCGAGCGTGTCGGCGTTCTTGTTCGCGGATCCGCGGCGGTACCACGCATTGCCCTGCGACAGCGCGAATCGTGTGATGTTCGACGCCGAATCGCCGTTCGCCACCGCTTGATGGAGCGCCCAGAGCGCACTGTCCGGCTGGGCGGTGTTGACGTACGCCGTGAAGAGCTGCTCCCAGCCCGACGGCGACTTCGGATTCGCGGCGAGCAGCTTCTTGAGCGCATCGGTGGCCTGCTGCGTTTGCCCTGACGCGAGGAGCGCCTGGATCTGGAGCTGCTGCAGGGTCGAGTTGTTCGAGAACTTGGCGAGACCACGGGCCGCCGTCTCGGCCGCCTTCTGGGGCTGGCTGTCGGATAGGTAGGCCGTCGTCTGGCGCTCGAAGAAGAGCGTGTCGGCAAACGAGGTATCGGCCTTGATCGCCTCCTCGCCGACCGGGACGGCGTCGTGGTAATGCTTGGACACGATCAGCAGCCGGTATTGCAGCCCGATGAGCTTCGGATCGCCCGGATTGTCCTTCACCGCCTGCGCGACGATCGGCAGGGCGGCATCGGCATGCCCGCTCTGGACGATCTTGGTGACGACATCCTCGACGAGAACGGTGTTCGACGGGTCGGCGGAGATCAGTTCGCTCCAGGCCTTCACCGCTTCATCATTGTTTTTCTGCTCGTAGTACGCCTCACCGGCCAACTCGAGCGCGCGGTGGTTGTGCGGGTCGGACGCCAGGATCTCCTTCACGACGGTGATCACGGAGTCCGGCGGCGCCTTCATCGCGACGAACGTGTTCGCGATGCACAACCGCGCGAGCGTGGACTGCGGGTAGAGCGCGATCGCGGACCGCGCGGCGACGAGAGCATCGGGGTATTTGCCATCGCGTGCGGAGTTGAAGCACTTCGTCTCGCCCGGCAACTGCTTCATCGCCGCCTGGACATCCTTGGAGATCTGCTTGGCGGCGGCACCCGGTTTCGGCGCCTCGGCCGGTGGCAGGGGCTGCGCCGCGGAGACGTCGCGGGCGAGAACGAGCCGGAGATCGAGCCGCACACCGGTCGCTGTCTTCGTGGCCACGCCATCGAGGTAGGCGTCGCCGCGGAGCTGTTGGGCGAGCTGCTTGGCTTCGGTGGCGGCGATCGGCGAACAGGGGATGAACCCGGACGCCTTCAGGGTGGCATCGATGTGATCCTTGGGCAGGATCCACAGCTTCTTGGTGTCGGCATCATCGTCGAGGCGCTCTCGCACTTCATTGGCCGCCTCACACCCCAGGGCCTTGTCCGCACTGACGAACGCCGGTACGACCAGCAGCTGGAGAGCATCGGGTCCAGGTACGCGCGCCGGGGGCTGCGCGCGGAGGGCCAAAGCCCCGAACGACAGGGTGGCGGCAACTGCGGCACCCGCCCGCGCAAACCACACGGCCGCGCGCGCAGCGCGAGGACTACCGGTCACTGAGCAAACCTCCACAATGAGTGAACCACCCAACTCCGCGGTCGCACGTGCATCGGTCCGGCCACCGCCCACAATCCTGCTCCATGGGCGAAGAGGGACTCGAACCCCCGACTTCCTGCGTGTAAGGCAGGCGCTCTAACCAACTGAGCTATTCGCCCTCACGATCAGACCGGTCGTGGACGCGAAACGTTCCGCCGGGAAGCGGTGCCTGGCGCACGAGCCGCACGACACAAGTCTAGCTGAGAATCGCGATGGGTATGAAAATACAATATCCCGCGATGAGCAGGATGGGGGCAAGCGTCTCGCCGCCGCGCGCCAGATCCGTATAGCCCAAGACGATCGCCGTGAATGCCACGGCCCACCAAATGGCACCCCGCAGCCACGGCCGCGACGCACTGGTGGCGCCCCGCCGCGGTGCTCCCGCGTCACGATCTGGCACACTGTCCCGTTCTGGCACGCAGTAGAGTAGACCGCCTCGAAAACGGTGTCAAGCGAGCGCGCCGCCGCTGCCTGGCGGCGCCGCCTTGGTCGCCTGCGTGCGCGCTGGCTCGGCGCCCGCCGCCAATGCCGCCGACACCGCGGCCGCGGCAGCGGCATCAGCCGCTCGTTCGGCCGATCGCAATACCGCCAGCCGGGCGCGATCACGGCGCCGGCGGGCGACGTACAAGGGCGCAAGGAGGGTCAGAAACACCAGCATCGAGAACGCGAGATCGGACGCGATCGCCAGCGTCCCGTAGCGGCGGCGGGTCTGTGACCGCCATCGGGCCTCGAACGTATCGAGCGGCTCGCCGTATGCCCGCCGGACGGCCAGGTCGAGTGAACCCGTCTCTCTCCAGTATCGCAGCATCAACGACAACCCGCGCGCGGTATCAAGGGCCGCGAGATCGGCGACCGCCCGGTACGCCAGCGCATAGCTGACGGTGGCTTCACCCTCACCGCCCACCAACCCGCTGTCGAGCGACGCCAGCGTCGGCGCACCGTGGAGCGCCAATGCGATGTTGGTCGCGAGCGCCTCATCGCGACCGGTCTCCCTGGCGGCGTAGCTCGCATACCCTTCATCGAACCAGCGCGGCGGAAGCTCGTCGAGGTACTCGTGGAGGGCGAGATGCGCGAGTTCGTGCCGCAGGGTGGGCACGGGATCGCCCGCCGCCGATGGCGCCGCCCTGCCCTGCACGATGATGCGCTGCGATTGCGGGATCGCGACGGCCGCACCCCACTCCGGGACGGTCCCGCCCAACCCACCGCCGGAAATGCGCGGCGTCGGGCGCGACGAGGATCACGACGTGGGAGTGCGGTGCCGGGAGGCCGGGAAACGTGTCGTGACGAACCGCCAGACCGAGCAGTGACCGCGCGAGCCGCTCATCCGCTCGTCCCGCGAAAACGGAAAACCGCCCTGCGTCGAGACGCATCGTGGTGGTGTCGTCCGTGAAATCTCCCGGCGGATTCCCCCGGGAAGTGCCGGCCCCTGGCCACGGGCCGATCCCGGAATGGCAATGGCGACGAGGAGCGCGAGGGCGGCCCTCGCGGCCTGCCGGCGACGCCACCGTCGCCGGGTCAGGCCGCCCGGGGCGGCTCTCCCCCAGCGGCAACCGCCTCCAGCACTTCGGCGCAGCGCTTGCCCCATGGATTGAACTTGTTGGCCGCATGTCCCGCGCGCCACGCGTCGATCGCGCCATCGCGGTTGCCCGCGAACCACCGCGCCCGGCCGAGCTCGTACGAGGCCTCGATCAGGTTGGGCCCGAGCGCCAGGGTCTTCTGAAAGAACGTCTCGGCGTCTTCGTACATCTCGCGCTCGAGATAGACGAGCCCGAGGTAGAAGTGCGCGTACAGCGTCGCCTTCTTGTCGTTGTCCAGGCGTATCGCTTTCGAGAGATGCTCGATGGCCTCACCGAAGATGCGCTTCTTGAGACAGATGTACCCGACGTTGATCCGCGCCAGCGCGTTGCCGGCTGCCGCATCAGCACGTGCTGGAAGTTGAGCAGCGCGTCGTCGTATTTCTCCTGGAGCATCTGCGCCCACCCCAGCAGCGACTCCGACTGCGGGTCGTTGGGGGCGAGCTGGAGAGCTTTCGTGAGCGCCGCCTCCGCACCCTCGTAGTCGCCCAGCGAAATACGGCTCCACCCTTTCTCGACGAATGTCGACGCACCCAGATGATCGGCGTGAACGAGCGGCCGCTCGCCATTGAACTGCGGCGCAACCGTCGCGACATCGCTGCGCTGAGCGGTCTTCCATTTGTCGACCAGCCGCCGGACTTCCTCTTTGAGTGCGGCCAGCTCGCCGATCTCCTGGTCGACCGACCGGTAGAGCGCAATGATCTCGGCTTTGAGCTGAGCCCGAGGTCCCTCGCCAGCGCCCTGGCCCCCATCGAGCCGCCCCGCAATGTCGGCGCATTGGCGGCGGAGATCGGTCACACGGCTGGTGCGCAGCGCGGCCATCTCAGCCATGCGTCGTCCCGGAAGGCGCCGTAACGGAGGTGGTCGAATCCAATGATTCCGTCAATGCGCCAAGGGCCATCCGCTCGGTCGCCGAGAGAAGCCGGTCCGCATCGAGGAGCATGACCAGTTTGCCATCGCGCCGCACGATGCCACGCAGATAGTCGGCCGCGAGTCCGCGAAGTAGCGGCGGCGGCGGTTCGAGACGCCCCGGTTCGAGGGCGCTGACATCGAGCACCGCGTCGACGACTGCCGCGACCCAGCTTCCGGTCACGTTGAATACCAGCACGCGCGTCTCGTTGGTCGGTGCCGCCGCGGGCAACTCGAAGCGGGCACGGAAGTCGATCACGGGTACGACTCGCTTCTGGTATTCGAGCACGCCGCTGATCCACGGCGGCATGTTGCGGACGGGCGTGATAGCCGTGGGCCGCAGCACCCGTTCGACCGCGCGCACATCGGCGGCAAAGAGATCCTGCTCGATGCGGAACGTCACGATCTGGGAGACGGTCGGTCGCGCATCAGCGCGCGCCGGCGCGACGGCACCCGGCCCGCCGGCGATCGGCGCCGCCACAACCGGCATTCCCACAACCGGCATTCCCACAACCGGCATTCCCACAACCGGCATTCCCACAACCGGAATTCCGGCAACCGGTACTCCTGTCACCGGTGCAGACGGCGCCGCGGCATTCTGGCCGCCCGTTGCGTACCGTCCCTTTGCGGGCGGTCCCGTGTCGTGTGACCGCCGCTGCTCCACCGTTCCGGGTCATCGTGTCTCCTCGTGGTGGTCATCAGCACTGGCGGTGCATGCGGCCAGGAACTCGCCGGCGTGCAGGAGTGTGGTCAACTCGGTTCCCGACGCCGATACGCCGCGAACGAATCCTTCCGTACACGGCGTGCCACCGATGTCGCCCCAACCCCGCTCGTGGACCGCTGTCACGCCCGACGCTTCATCGACGGCGATCACGACGCGCCGGCCGGGCGCCATTCGTGTCCGCCCCGCCCAGGCAATGATCGCGACGGCGGGCGCGCCCAACCGGACGTTGAGGGCCGTGGCGGGCGAATACACGGGGAGCAGCGATCCGCGCAGATCACAGACGCCCAGTTGATCGCGCGCCATCGCCGGCAAGGGCGTGATCGGCGGCATGTCGCCGATCCCTTCGACCGCCTCGACGCTCATTGCGAACCGCTCGCCGCCCACCCGGAAGACGAGAAGCTCGCTCGTGGTCTCAGCCAATGCGGCCGTCCCCGGATCCCGCCCGGCGACCCCCGCCAGGCCAGGTTCCGTCGTCACGGGCCCCTGCGGAATTCCGCCCAGCGGCGCGGCCATCACGTCCGTGCGCCCTGTGCGGCGTCGTCTAGACGGCGCGCGGATTCGAGCAACTCACGCACGGCGGCCGCCACATTCCGGGAGCGCGACCACGCGATCGGCGCCGGCGGTGGCCAGTGCGGCCTGCGGCATGCCGTAAATGATGGAGGTCATTCTGATCTTGGACGACGGCCTGCCCGCCCGCGTCTCGCACCGCACGCAGACCCTCGGCGCCGTCCCGCCCCATGCCCGTAAGCACCACGCCGACCACCCGGGACCCAAAGGCCTGCGCGGCGGACCGAAACAGCGGGTCGGCGGCCGGCCGGACCCCCCAGATCGCCGGGCCAGAGTCGAGCGCGAGGGTCGGGCCGGCGGCGCCCCGCGCGACTCGCATATGGAAACCCCCACGAGCGATGTACACACGGTTGTGCTGGACCGGCATCCCCGATGCGGCCTCGCACACTCGCAAGGTGCTCATGCCATCCAGCCGCTGCGCCAGACTCTGGGTGAAGCCGCCCGGCATGTGCTGCACGATGAGAACGGCGGCCCCGAGATCCGCCGGCAGTGCGGGCACGATCTCCGACAATGCCCGCGGTCCTCCAGTCGACGCGGCAATCACCACCACCCACAGCGCGGCATCCGCGGCGAGCGGCTCCCCGGTCACCATCCCAACAGGCGGCCGCGCCAGCACGCTGACGCCCTGCAGATTGACGCACGCCGCGGCGCGCAGCGCTCCGATCAGACGCTCGCGGACCGACGAGAGGTCGAGGCTGAGTGGCCCCATCGGCTTACGCACGAAGTCCACTGCCCCGAGCTCGAGTGCCCGTATCGTCAGATCGGCACTCCCAGGCGCGCCCGCGGCACTCAGCATCACCACCGGCCGGGGCGTCTCCGCCATGATGTAGCCCAGCGTCTGCAGCCCATCGAGCTGCGGCATCTCGATGTCGAGCGTCACGATGTCCGGTTCGAGCGCGTGGATCTGCCGGAGGGCATCAAGACCGTCGCGGGCCGTGCCGACAACGCGGAACTCCTCGGACGCGGTACCGACGACGTCGCCGATGACGCGGCGCATGAACGCGCTGTCATCGACGACCAGAACCGTGCGCACGCGTTGCCGCGGCGGCACCGCGGGCAGGGACGCGACCGGCGTCGGCCTAGAGGACATGCTCCCCCCGGTTCAGCGATCGCACCACCAGGCGTCCATCGCGCACGTGCAGGAACACGCTGCGCCCGTAGTCGCCGCCCGTATCCTGCGCGGCGATGCCGATACCGGCCACACCAAGTGCCCGGCGGACGGCCTCCACGTTTCGCTCGCCCATGTTGACGCCGCCGGACGGCAGCAGCGCGCCGAACATGCTCGCCCCGCCGGCCAGCTTGGCCGTGAACGGCCCGGTGGCTCCGAGTTTCCGCATCTCCTCCAGCAGAAGCGGGACCGCCGTGCCCGGAAACTTCGCGCGGTTGTCGCGGTCGCGAGACATGCTCTCACTCGGCAACAGCACGTGCGCCAGGCCACCGACCGCCGACGCCAGGTCATGCACGGCGATCGCCACGCAGGACCCCAGTCCGAGGGTCGAAATCACGGCATTGCCGCGCGCGACCGCGTAGGCCGCCACGTTCACGCGGATCTGCTCGATCATCGCGCGAATCCGGCGCGCACGGAGCCGCCGCCGGTCATGGCCGGATCAGACACGGCGGAAGATCCGCTCTCGGGCATCGACCGGCGCGAAGAGATTGCGGGTCGGCCCGAGCAGTGTCTCGACTTTCCCGAGGACGAGGAAGCCGCCGGGGACGAGCGCCGCGTGGAACCGCGCGAACAGCGCTTCCTGCGCGGCGCGGTCGAAGTAGATGATGACGTTCCGGCAGGCGATCAGGTGCTGGCCGGCGGGCGCGGGGTCACGGATCAGATCGTGCCGCGCAAACCGGACGAGGGCCCGGATCCGCCGATCGACCTCGGACGGGGTGCCATGGCTGAAGTACTCGGCGCGAAGATCCGCCGGCGTGTCCGCGAACGCGGCTTCGGGATACGTGCCGCGGTTCGCGGCGGACAGACTCTCACGGTCGATGTCGGTTCCGAGCACCCGGATACGACCCGCACGAGCGAGGTCGTGCTGCGCCACGGCATACGCGTGAAAGAGTGCCGCGAGGGAGTACGGCTCTTCCCCGGACGCGCATCCGGCGCTCCAGATGTTCAGCGCGTCGGTGGCAAGCGCCCACAACGACGGAACGACGGTGCGCGACAGAGCGGAAAAGGCATCCCAGTTCCGGAAGAACTTCGTGACGTTGATCGTGAGGGTGTCGAGCAGCGTGTCGTATTCGCGAGGATCGCTTTCCAGCAGCCGCGCATAGTCGGCGTACGTCGCGATGCCCTTGGCCCGGAGCCGCACCGCGATGCGCCGCCGGAGACACTTTTCCTTGTAGCTGTGGCAGACGAAGTCCCGGTCGCGCGCGATCTTCGCCAGCAGCGCGGCGAAATCAGCCGTATCGCTGGCCGCCACCGTGGCCGGGCTCGACCGGGCCTGGCACCCTGCGCGGAATCGGTCATGTCCGTGCCGTGCGACGCACGGTCTCGAGATTGCTACGGACGATCGCGCTGTCCGGGTCGAGCTCCAGGGCACGCTCCCACGACTGCATCGCGCCGGACGCATCCCCGCGCCGGTACTGGATGTTGCCCATCTTGAAGTACAGATCTTCGCCCAGCTCGGGATTGGCGCGCGCGGCTCGCTGGTAGGCGTCGAAGGCGTCATCGTAGCGCGCAATACGATAGGCGTAGTCGCCGGCGTTCTTGTGCAGTTGCGCGAGTCCGGGCGCCTCCTGCAGCCCGCGCTCGGCCGCGAGCGCGGCGTCGGCATAGCTGCCGCGCCGCTCCAGCATGGTGGCCAGATTGTTGTAGAGCGGCGCCGCGTGCGGATGATATCCGACACCCTCGCGCAGCAGCGCGATCGCGCGCTCGAGTTCTCCCCGCATCGCGGCCGCGAGTCCGGCATAGTGGAACCACGCCGGCGCCGGCGGCCGGACGCCCCAGAGCGACCGCGCAGCGGTCAGGAGGGCATCCGCATCAGCCACCGCGCCCCGTCGCAGCGCGAGCACGCCCAGCGACATGCGCACGCGGGCGTCGTCCCGCCCGCCCCGCGTCGTCGCCTGCTCCAGCGCGGCTTGCGCCTCATCGAGACGACCCAGCCGCTCCAGCGCATAGGCGAGATTGTGGAAGACCGCCGGCCGCGCGCCTGACATCGCGGCCGCCTCTTCATACGCGGTGGCGGCGGCAGGCCACTTGCCCTGGCGGATCAATACGAGTCCGAGATAGAATGGCGCCCCGTGATCCGCCGGCCGGAGCTCGGACACACGCCGGAACTCGCGGGTCGCCTCCTCGAACATGCCGGTCTTGTAGAACGCGATGCCGAGGTTGCGATGCTCCTCGACGCGCGCATCCGAGACCGCGGGATCCGCCGTCTTGGTCCGGCCCACCCGGTGTACGAAGCTCGCGGACGCCAGCCCGTACAACGCTTTCCCGACTTCGAACTCACCCAGCCCCGACTCATCGACGATGGTCCGGACATCCCGGCGGCCGTCCAGCAGCGCCAGAACCGTGTCCTGAATCGGGGTGAACGTGACGCCACTCTGCTGCACGTGCTCCCGGTCGACGTCGAACACGATGTCGAAGCTCGGCACCTTCCGCTCGATCAGGCTCCATTCATCGACGCGATGCGCACCCTCGAGCAGCAGGGACTCGGGGTTGATCGCGGCCAGATAATCCTGCTCCTCGGGCCGGATGTCGGGCTCGAAATTGAACGTGCCCTGCGACCAGGTGAAGAGGTAGTACACTGCCTCTTCGATTTGCGTGCGGACTTGCTCGTGCAGCGCCTCCCGGCTCACAAGCCGCTGGCTCACGAGGATGTCGCCAAGGCGGCGGCTTGGATCGGCGGCCTGAGTGGCGATCGCCGCGTCCAGTTGCGCGCGCGTGAGCAAGCCGGCTTTGACCAGGAGGTCGCCGAGCCGGTCGCGCCGGTTGACAATGGACGCATACGCGATGCGGCCACGATCGAAATAGATGTAGCCGAAGTTGTTGCGATGGGTGACGCTCAGGCAGCCGGTCTTCTTGCCCATTGCCAGTAGCTGCAGGACGTCCGGCAGGCTCGCCTCGCGGAGGCTCCCACGAATCGCCATCAGCGGAACTCCTCGATGACACGGCCCAGCGCATTGGGCCAATCCCAGACGACTTTCTCGTCATCGAGAAAAAACGGATCCTCGGCCAGTATGGACGTGATCACCATGCCCCGGGACGTGCGGCGCGCGACCACCGAGACGGGAGGCGGCACCTCCGGCGCAGGCGCCTCGGTCTGGACGACGCCGGCATCTACCACCTCCACCATGTCCACGAGGTCGATCATGTCAGGCGTGTCGGTTGCATCCTGCCCGGCCCCCGCGCCGTTCGAATGCGCCGCCTCATTGCCGCGGTCCTCCCAATCTCCGCCGCCCGGCTCCGGCGCACGGCCGGCATCCGCTCGCGCCTGCGCGTCCGCCACCAGCGCCTCTGCCTCAGCGACGCGCGCAGGGTCGAAGAAGATGTCCCTCGCCGCGAGATCGGGGTCGATCGCCGCCGCGTCACATTGGAGTGTCCGGAGCCTCGCCACGCACCGTTCATAGGTCGCGATCAGGGCGTCGCTTCCGGGATCTCCCGCGCCCCGCATCGCTCGCTCGAGGACCGCCGTGTCATATCCCTCCGCCCGCCACCGCTCGGCCGCCTCGCCGATACCGGACCGCCACGGCTCGACGTGCCGGGCGACGACCGTCGCGACGTCCGATATGAAATTCAGAAACTCGGCGGCTGGCGCAAACGACACCGGACCGCTCGCGCGCGCCGCCCCGCCATCGAGGCCGATCTCGACCACCAGCCCGCCGGAGAGTTCGGCCGCAAGCCGCCCGTCGATGTCCGCGATGTCACCGGGCGGGCGGTCACCTGCGCAGGCGATCTGCCGCCCCGACGCGTGAAACGCCTCAATGAGGCACAGCAGCTCGGCCTGCATTTCGTGGCAGCCCGCCAGGAACTGTACGTCATCGATCAGCAACAGGTCGGTGTCCTGGAAGCGCCGGTGAAACGAATCCGGCTCCCCCATCGCCACCGCCGATTGGAGCTGCCGCGCGAACTCGTCGACGTTGAGTGCGGCAACCTGCAGCGCCGGATGTAGGCTGCGCGCGCGAAGTCCGATCGCGGTCAGCAACTGCGTCTTGCCGAGCCCGGGCGCGCTCCAGATGTAGAGCGGATTGTAGGTCGAACCAGGATTCTCGGCGACCGCCAATGCGGCGGCCACCGCGAGACGGTTGGCCGGCCCCACGACGATGCTGGCGAACTGGTGTCGTCCGTCGAGCTCCACGTGCCGCCTCGTCCTACCGGCGGCCGGAGGCAGTGCCCGCCGAGCTGGCCTGGCGGCCGCCCGGCCGGCCTCGCGCCGCCCGCGGGCGAAGCGGATGCCCGGGGCCCTGCTGCGGCGCCACTCAGCCTGCGCAGCACCAGTTCCGAGATACCGCGTAGCGTCTCGAACACCCCGGGCCCGCCAGGGCATTCCGCCCCGAAGGCGGGCACCCCGCGGAAGTTGAGCGCTTCATCCATTGCCGGTGCATTGAGGATGAGTTCCGGCGGCAGGTTCTGCTTGTTGTACTGCAGTACGAGCGGCACGAGCCGCGGATCGATGCCGTGCTCCGCCAGGTTGGCGTGCAGGTCCTGGAGGCTCTCGATGTTCTCCTCGAGCTGGCGTGCCTGGCTGTCCGCCACGAAGACCACGCCGTCGGCGCCCTGGAGCACGAGTTTGCGCGTGGTCTGATAGTAAACCTGACCCGGCACGGTGTAGAGCTGCAATCTTCGTCGTGAAGCCGGAGATCGTGCCGAGGTCGAGCGGCAGGAAATCGAAAAACAGCGTGCGGTCGGTCTGCGTCGCCAGCGACACCATGCGGCCTTTGCGGTCGCTCGGAACCTGGCCGTAGATGTAGTGCAGATTCGTCGTCTTGCCGGACCGGCCAGGCCCGTAGTAGACGATCTTGCACGTGATCTCGCGCGTGGCGTAGTTGACGAGCGACACGGGGCTACCGGCGGAAGAGAAGCGTGAGGTTGCGATTCAGGTCCTGCTCGAACGTGTCGGCCAGCACGCCCTGGGGCGGCGTACGTGCCCCGGGCGCTCCGGCCGCGAGGCGCTCGCGCAGCTCGTCGAAATAGAGTTGCACGATGCCAATGGACGTCGCGTCGTCGAACACGGTCAGACACAGCAGCGTGCCGCGCCGCGTCTCGGCCGGTGCGAGAAATATCTGGCGCGTGGCGCCTGCATGGTGCAGGCCGGCGAAGGGCTTGCCTTCGAGGAGCTTGCCAAGCTCGGCCGACGACGCATGGATCGCCGCCGCCAACGCACACGCCGCCATGACGTCCATCGCTCGATTGAACCCGTGCTGGCCCAGCACTTGGCCGCTCGGGGTCAGCAGCAGGGCAAGCGTCACCTGCGCGTCCTGCACGAAATTGCGCAGAGGCGCTTCCACCCACCGTTCGACGACGGCGACGGTCACGTCAACGTCTCCGCCGCCTGTAGCAGCGCGGTGCGCAGCAGCCCGACGCTCGACCGGCCGTCCGTGATGAGCACGACGACGAGATCGTCGCGCCCTGCCATGCAAAGGCGCCCCTCAGCGGCGGCAAGTTCGACGTACGTCACCGGCCCGAGCCCGGCGGCCTCCGCTGACAGACGAGCCTTGCGATAGATCGACGCCGCCAGTGCGGCGACCACGCTCGCGCGAACGCCGAGTTGGACCTGCGCGTCCACGACGATGCCGTCCCGCTCGCTCACCACGAGACCGCCCTGCACGCCCCGCTGCCGCGTGAACCCGTCGAGTATCTCCACGAACGCCGGCATCAGCGCCCCGTCCCGGTCGGTCCGGCGCTGCCCGCGAGCCACGCGCCACCACGTTCGCTGACCCGGCGCAGCAATCGGCGCACGAGACCCAGCGGAACCGTCCGCGCGGCCGCGACCAGCGCGATCGCGATCTCCCCGTCCTGCGCGACTGGCGCCATCGCGATCGCCGCGACTTCGGCCTCGAACACGATCGATGACCACTCACCGAGCCCGAGATGCCGCATCGCCCGATGTGCCTCCTCACTGACACCGCTGAGCGCGCCGCCGACCTCTTGCGCGACGTCCCGGCCATCGGCCACCACGTACGCGCCCGCCAACACGTAGCCATGCGGATCCAGCAGCAGTGCCGTCTGCTCGCCGTCGCCCAGCAGGTCTGCGAACACGTCACGCGCGTCGGGCGGCGCGCCGGCCGCACTCGCGGTCGCGAACGCGAGCTCGGGATCCTGTGCGGGCGCGAGCCCGGGTTGCGCGAGCGGTGGTGCGCGAGCCGTTGCGCGAGCGGCAGTTGCGCGAGAGCCGCGACGGCTTCGCCGGCGCCGTTCATCGACGCGTCTTCCGGACGACCCGGCCCGTTCGCTTCATCCTGCGGCACCCGCAGGCGGGACAATGCGGCGTCGATCGTTGGATCGCCGGGGTCGGCCGCGACGGCAGCCACCAGATACCGCTCGGCCTCGGCCGACCGGCCACTCTGGAAGCACGCGAAACCCATCCCCTTGAGCGCCCCAGCGTGGTGCGGCGCGACTCGCAGCGCCGCGCTCCATTCGTCCATCGCGTTCTCCAATTCTCCCCGGTCGGCATGAATGCGCGCCAGTAGGTCGTGGGCGTCCGCGTCGTACGGGTGCCGTTCCAGACCGCGCGTCGCGACTTTGAGCGCAGGCTCGAGCTGCCCTCGACGCCGCAACGCGTCGCCGAGCGGCACGAACACCATGCTCGCAGGGTCCCGGGCCAGCTCTTCGCTCCACCGCCTGATCTCATCAGACACCCGCGTGCGCCTCCAGCGCGGTGCACAATAGCGTTGCCGAGGCGATCGCATTGCGTACGACGGCTGCGCCCGGTGCCTCAGCCGACGATTCCTGCAGATACTTCTGCCAGCTCGCGACGGCCTCGCGGAAGTCGCCGCGGCTCGCGGCCGCGTACCCGAGCTCGAGATGCACCTCAGGCAGCCCAGGCGCCGCATCGGTCGCCCGGCGCAACTCCTCGGCCGCTTCGCCATACCGGCGTAACCGGCGCAACGCCTGGGCCGCCATGATCCTTGGCGCGGCGTCATCCGGCGCCGCACCAATTGCTCGCCGGGCCGCGTCGAGCGCTTCGTCGGGCCTGCCCGCGGCCAGCGCTTCACGCGCCGTCGCCAACTCCCAGTTGGGATCGGCGGCGCTGCCGTCGCTGGTCCCGCCCGCACGAGCGCTGCCCGCGTCGCGCAACTCGACCACCCCCGTCGACACAAGGCCGTACATCACCTTGGCGACCTCGAAGTCACTGCGGCCCAGCGTCGCCGCGAGTCCGCGCAGGTCCGTCAGACCGTCGATCGCAGCGAGGACTTCCCACTCGCTCGGCAGCAGGTCCAGCCGTGTCGCGTGGTCGTCGGTTACCGTGGCCAGCACCGGGATCACGGCAAGACTCGGCACCTTGTCCACGATTCGCGACCATTCATCGAACCGGCGTGCCCCTTCCATGAGGAGCGATTCAGTCGAGACGTGGACGGGTGCATTCGATCGGCATCGTGCCGATGTCCCGTTCCTGAAACGAGAACAGTCCATCGCGCCACGACATGAGGTCGAACACCACGGTCTCGACCTGGAGCCGCACCTGCCGTTCGAGCTCGCGCGCCCCCACCATGCCGAGCGCGAGCAGGATCTCGCCAAGCCGACGGGTATCACCGGCTGCCTGAAGACCGCGTGCCCGCGCCAGGTCCGCATCCGGTGATCCGCCCGGCCCGGACGAGCAACTGCCCCAGGGGAGCAGGGCTGCCTCGCATCGAGGCCGACAGCACGCGGCCGCGTTCAAACACCACGGTGCCTTCATGCTCGCGCGACTCGGACGTGATGCGCAGCGTCCCGGTCTTCCGGCTCAGATCCAGCATCTGGAAGACGTCATGGATGCTCAACTCGCGCAGCGATCCTTCGATGGCCATCTATCGTCCCCCGCCGGCAACCGCGGCAACACGCTTGCTCGTCCGTGACGTACCACCCGATGCGCGGCCCGCAGGTCTCGCGCCTGCGACAGCGCCCGACGCGGCCGCTGCTGGCGCCACGGTCACGGGCATGGACGTCCGCCCCTTTGCCGCCGCTCCGGCCGGCTGGCGGACGAAAATCTGTGCGAGGTCGGCTGCCGTCCGGCGATCCCGGCGAGCGCGTGCCGCAAACTCCCCGCCTGGATCAGTCGCGATCACCTGGTCCCAGCGGTCGATCGCCTCGCGATACCGGTTGCGCTCGGCGAGCATCGCGCCCTGGTAGTAGAGCGCTCCCGGATGGCCCGGCTCCACGACCAGCAGCCGCGCCCAGGCCTGGGCGGCATCACGGCGCCGCCCACTCTCGAACAGCAACTCGCCGAGTGCGAGGAGAGCCGCGGTGTGCGATGCATCCCGCTCGAGCAGATCCACGAGCAAGCCGAGCGCTTCCGCGCCGCGATCCATTGCGCGGCACAGGTCCGCGAGCGCAAGCGCGGCGTCTGCGTACGTCGGAACCTGATCGAGCGCCCCACGCAGCTCGGCTTCGGCCAGACGCCGTTCCCCCGCGGCGATCAGCAGCATCGCCAGTTCGTAGCGCACCACCGCGCGATCCGGATCCACGTCGAGTGCTTCGCGGTACGCGGAGCGTGCGCGCTCCAGTTGTCCCGCGTCCCGTGTGACGTCGCCGATCATCTTCAGCACGTCCGCCCGGCGGGGTCCCACGTCGCACGCGTGTTCCAGCGCGCCGAGGGCTCCCTCGACCTGGCCCGCGCCGGCGCGCGCCGCTGCGACGAGGAGCAGGACATCCACATTGTCAGGGGTCGCCGCCAGCAGGGTCTCAGCCAGCGGGCACGCGTCTGGTGCGCGATTGAGGGCCACGAGCGCGCGGACCTCGCCAGCGTCCGCACCCCGCGCACCACCATTGACGCGCCGCGCGTCGCGAAAGCGCTCGAGCGCCTCGCCGTAGTAACCTTGGCGCGCGAAGACCTCTCCCATCAGGACCATGCCGGTCGCCCGATGCGCTCCCCGCATCAACGCCCGGCCGATTTCCGACGCCGCCCGGTCGTACAGCCCCTTCGAGAGATAGTCGCGGGCCATGCCATACGGGTCTGCCGCGGCATCGCGGCCGGCATCGGCAACGGCGACGGGAGTGAGTTCGGCGAACAGCGAGTCGAGCACATTGCCGTCGAACGCGAAATCCGCGACCACCGGATGATGCTGGTCCGCGGGGCCGCCCAGATCCGGCCCGATCGAGAGGTCCGGATGCTCGTACTGAAAGTCGATCGCGAGCTCGAACTTCTGCTGCACGTAGTACGGGTCGAGCTCCAACGCGCGCTTGGTCTCACGAAGGGCCGCGTCGAAATCGCCCAGGTTGGAAAGGGCGAAGCTCAGGTTGTAGTGCGCTTCGGCGCAGTCCGGGCGGCTCTGCACGGCGCGGGCAAAAGCATTACGGGCTTCGGCAAACCGGCGCAGTTCCGTCAGGACGAGCCCGATCCCGTTCCACGCGACCGCGTGCTCAGGCTCATCGAGCAGCACCTGGCGGTAGGCCTCGACGCTCTGCTGCAGCCGCTTTGCCTTGAACAACAGCAGCGCGAGGTTGAGGCGGGTGTGGGAGAAGGTCGGTGCCAGGTCCAAAGCCGTACGGAATGCCGAGGCGGCGCCCGCTGAATCACCCGCGTGGAAGAGCGCGACACCGAGGTTGTTGTGCGCGATGGCATACCGCGGGTCGGCCTGGATGGCCCGGCGGTAGCTCTCGGCGGCCTGCTCGTACCGGCCTCCCTGGTGGAGCGCGACGCCCCGCTCATTCCACAGTTTCGGACTGTCCGGGCGCTCGGCGATGAGACCATTGTAGGCGGCCACGCCGGCCGCGACGTCCTTGCGCAGAAGCTGCAGCTCCGCGATGGCCTGCTGCACGAGCGTGCGCTCTTCGCCACGCTCCAGCGCGAGCTGGTACTCGCGCAACGCCTCCGCATAGTATCCCTTCTGCCGGAACGCGAGACCCAGGTTGAAATGCGCCAGCGTCCCGCCGTCGGCGACCGCCATCGTGGCCATCGCGCGCCGATCGGCGACCGATTGCGGCGCGTCCGCCTTCGCCAGCCCATGCTTCTCGAGCGACAGATTGGTCTGAGCGCGCCCGAGCGTCGGGTTGAGCTGAATGGCGCGTTTCGCCGCTTCCTGCGCCTCCGCGTGGCGCCCCATGTCGCCGAGCACGAAGCCCATCAGGTAGTGCGCGTCGGGATTGTCGGGCCGCCGCGCGATCACGCGCTGCAGCGCGGTGAGCGCCTCGTCGTTCAATCCGCGGTTATACAGGACCTCGGCGATGTTGAAGAGCACGACCGGACTCTCGGGATCGAGCGCCAGGGCCTGTTGGAACCATCCCTGGGCGGCCTCGAGATCGCCTGATGCTTTCTCGGCGAGGCCGAGCTGCACCAACGCACCCGGATCCTGCGGGTGGTATCGGAGGAGCTCGGTGAACTCGGCCACCGCCTCGGGTGCGCGACCGAGCAGAGCGAACGCCCGGCCCAGCTCCCATCGCGCATCACGGTCGGCAGGCGCCGCGCGAAGCTGATCGCGCAAGGCGGCCACCCGGCGGTCGTAATAGCCGGAGCTGAAATACGCGACTTCGAGATTCCGCTGCGCGACCAGCATCTTCTGGTCGAGCTCGAGCGCGCGCGTGAGGGCGGCGACCGCCTCCTCGAACAGGCCCTTGTGGAAGTAGAGTACGCCGAGGTTGTTGTGCGCGCCCGCATCCGCCGGATCGATCCGCCGGGCGAAGGATCGCAAGACATTGCGGTCCCGCTCCGAGATCATGTTGGCCGCGCCCATGCGCGCTCTCCTGAGCCGTTCGCCGGCGAGGCTAGGCGACGTGGATGGCGCGCAGAATCGCGTGAAGCGACGCCACGTCCGGGAGCAGCAGGAAGAACCCGCGCAATTTCTCGTTGAGCTCCAGCATGAAGAACTCCGTCTCCACGCAGAAGACGTAGTCCCGGTCCGTCCCGAACTGCAGGTAGGCCGTCGTCAGCACTGCGCTCGACATGTCCACCGCGAGACTCGGCGGCGACGGAAGCAGCATCAGTCCCATGAAGTCGCTCAGCGCGTTCAGGTACGCTCCGCTGAGAATGTTGCCCGCCTCCTTGATGGCCGACTGCTCGATCTCGCCGAGATCGATCTCGGTGTCGGGCCGCCGGTTGAGCATCAAGCCGGCCAGCCGCAGCGCAGTCGGGCGAGGAAATACGAGCAGCGTCCGCCCCGTCAGGTCGCCCAGCATGTTCATGAGCACGGCCGCGACCGGTTCCTCCGGCGCCGTGATCTGAGGCGGCACATCTTCGAGCCGCGCGATGTTGATCGTGGGGACGCTGATCATGATGGTCCCGCCTGTCATTTGCGACAGCGCGGTGGCCGCGTGGCCGGCGCCGATGTTGGCGACCTCGCGAAGTGCGTCTAGCTGATTCGCTTTGAGCGAACGAATGTCATCCATGGCAAGGGGCTCCACCGGGTCCACCTAATCAGATGAGGCTACTCACATTGACGATTAAGGCCGGGGCTCCGTCCCCGAGAATCGTCGCGCCGCTGAAGAGCGGCAGGCCCCCCCGCACACCGTCGAACTGCTTGACCACAATGTCCTGCTGGCCCGTCAGCTCGTCGACAGCCACCGCCGTGCGCCGGCCCCCACTCTCCAGGACGAGCACGTGCTGCTCGGCAACGGGCGCCATGGCGCACCCCGCACCGCCTGGGGCACCCAACAGCTCGCGCAGACGGACATAGGGCACGGCCTCCCCCCGAAGGAGCATGACCGGACGCCCCCGGACTGCCGCCAGGGCCAAGCCCTCGGCGCTTACCGTCTCGTCGACGTGGGCCATCGGGAACGCGTACGTCTCCCCCCCGTCCGCGCCAGCAGCGCGCGCATGATCGCCAGCGTCAACGGCAGGCGGGCCGTCACCACGGTCCCTTTGCCGGGCACCGACTTGATGTCCACCGACCCGCCAAGCGCCCGGACCCGGGCCTGGACCGCGTCGATCCCGACTCCCCGCCCGGACAGGTTGGTCACGCGGTCAGCGGTGGTGAACCCCGGGCGGGCAATGAGGCGGACCATTTCGTCGTCGGTCAACGTGGTCGCGGCCGCGTCCACCAGCCCTGTATCGCGCGCCCGGGCCAGCACCCGGTCGCGGTCGATCCCGCGGCCGTCATCCTCGACACGGATGAGTACCGCCGACCGGTCGCGGATGGCGCTGAGAGTAAGCCGGCCCTCCGCGGGCTTCCCGGCTGCGACCCGGACGTCGGGCGCTTCAATCCCGTGATCGACGGCGTTCCGCAGCAAATGGACGATCGGATCGCCGATCTCGTCGAGCATCGACCGATCGAGCTCGATCTCTTTGCCATACACATCGAATGCCACCTGCTTGCCGAGCGATCGCGCTGCATCGCGGACGAGCCGGGGGAACCGGTCGAAGACTTGCCACACCGGCACCATGCGGCACGTCATGATCTCGTCCTGCAAATCGCCGATCAGCCGGGCGGACTGATGAACCGTCTCGGTGAGCGCCTGATCCTCCGACGCGGCGGTGAGGGCCATGAGGCGGCCCCGCGCGATCACCAGTTCGCCGATGAGATTCATCAGCGCGTCGAGGCGGCGCAGGTCGATGCGGACGTGACGCGCGCGAAAGGGATCCTCCCCGACGTCGCTCCCACCCGCGCCAGGTCCGGCCACGGCATGGCGCCCGGAGGGACGGCTCCGTCGTGCCGGCGGTGAGTCAGTCCCGATCGCGGCTGTCGTACGACCATCGGAGGCCGCGTCTCCCACCTCGACGCCGGCGACGTCTCCGATGCTCTCGATGGACCGGGCGATCGTCGCCGGCGGGACCGAGGTCACGACCCGGATCGTGACTTCCTGTCCGAAATCGGGGGCCGCGAACGTGTGCTCGGGCGGCTCGACCGACTGCACCTCGCCGAACGCATGCGTGCGCTGCACGGCCATCGCCGCGCGCGCTCCCCGAAGTGGGGCATCAGCGACGAACCGTACGCGGATCACCGTTTCCGGCACGGCGGTCGCGGCCGGTGTGGGGCGTGGCGCCCGGGCGCGGGTGCGCGGCCGCGGCGGGGTCTTCCGGCGGCGACCAGCGGGCCGTCCGTCCGTGATTCCTTCTGCGATTCGCGGCGGCACGGCCTTGCCAACGCTGCTTGTGGCGGGAGCGGTGGCGTCCCTGAGCCGAGCCGCGATGCGTTCGATCCGGGCGTCCGCCGCCTTCCCCGACACCGCGCGTTCGATCGAGGACTCGAGTGCGTCCGCTGCCTTGAAGAGCGTATCCATGAGCGGCGTGTCTACGACCGTGTCCCCGCGCCGCAACGAGTCCAGAAGGGCTTCCATTTCGTGCGAGAGCGTGGCAACGGCCGTGTATCCCATTGTCGCGCTCATCCCCTTGATCGTGTGGACAGCGCGGAAGAGGGCTGCGATAGCCGATCGCCGCGTTTCGGCGGCGGGGGCATGGCCAGGGCCGGGGTCGCGGCCGGCATCGGACGCCCGCTCGAGTTCGAGCAAGGCATGGTTGATCGCCGAGACGTGCTCCCTGCTCTCGGTGAGGAACAGCTCGGCGTAGCGCGCGGTGTCCACGGGTCGGCGGAGCCGGCGGTCGACGCCGCGAGCCGGTCTAGGCGAGCACGCGCTGAACCGCTTCCAGCACCCGGCTGGGCTGGAACGGCTTCACGACGAAATCCCTGGCGCCGGCCTGAATGGCTTCCACCACCAGCGCCTGCTGGCCCATGGCGCTGCACATCAGGATCTTGGCCTGCGGATCGAATCGCGTGATTTCGCGGACGGCGTCGATCCCACCCATGTCCGGCATGACGATGTCCATCGTGACGAGGTCGGGCCGCAGCTGCTTGTATTTCTCGACCGCCTGCAGCCCCGTCTCCGCCTCGCCGACAATCTCGAAGCCCGCCTGCTGCAGGATGTCACCCACCATCGTGCGCATGAAGATCGCGTCGTCGCAAATCAGTACCGTGTGGCTCACCTTGGCTCCCGACTGTGGCTCTCGGCTGGTGGTGCGTGTTGGGTTCCGTTCAACTGCGGTGCCGCTACAGCAGTGCGTGAGCGACGATTCGGGCGACGTCGAGCAAAACCACGACCTCGTCCCCGACCCGTAACACCCCGCTTGCAAGGCCCTCTTCCCCGTTGGATTTGTCTGCCGGGCCGATGTCTGACCTCAGAACTCGCTGGACATCACGTAGCTCATCTACAACTATGCCAACAACTTTGGATACGGCGTCCACAAGAATGATCGAGCCGCGCTCGGCGGGGACTGCTGGCCCCCCCAGGCGAGCGCTCAGGTCGAGGACGGTGACGATCGACCCGCGGAGGTTGATCAGACCGGTCACGAAGGACGGCGCGCCCGGCAGCGTCGTGGCCCGGCGGTTGGGAATGATCTCGCGGACGCCGCTCAGTTCGCAGGCACAGGTGCGGCCCGCTGCAGTGAAGACGAGGAGCCTGGGCGCGTCAGCGGAGTTCCCGATGGCGTGCTCGAAACCGAGCGCCTCCTCAGGCTGACCCGGCCCGGGAATTTGCGCCGCATCATGCATCGCGCTCGTAGAACCCGACATCGACGAGAACATCCCTCTCCGTCCCCCTGTTCGGCTCTGTATCTACCACCGCCCGGATCGGCTCGCCCCCGCTGGCCAGCGTCTCCACCGACAGGCGCAGGTCCGGTGGCAACGGTGATCGCAGATCGAGCATGTCCCCCGTCACCGGGTGCCGGAACGTGAGCCACGCCGCATGCAGGAAGTGTCGCCGCGGCGGCAGCCCGATCAGGCGCCGTCCGCCTCCTCCTCCGTACGTGTCGTCGCCTGCTACCGGATGTCCCAGAGACGCGAGATGGACACGGATCTGGTGGGTGCGCCCCGAATGGAGTTTTGCCCGGAGCAAATCCGCTGAATCGAAGCGCGCCAGGCGCACGAAATCCGTGCGCGCCGGCCGACCACTACTGACGATCGCCATGCGCTTTCGGTCTCGCGGATCGCGGCCGATCGGACGGTCCACCGTGACCCTGTCGTCGGGCAGATGCCCCCATGCGAGCGCCGCGTATCGCCGCTCGACATCTCGCCGGGCGATCGCCTCGCTCAGTTGGCGGTGCACGCGGTCCGTTCGCGCCACCACCAGGAGTCCCGACGTCTCCTTGTCGAGACGATGCACGATGCCCGCGCGCTCCGTGGCAATGGGCCCCCCGGTCCCCTCACCGTCCGGATCTCCCGCCCCGCCGGAGGCCCGGTTGGCGGCCCGGCCCATCAAGGCATTGACGAGTGTCCCCGTCCAGTGGCCCGGCGCTGGATGCACGACCATACCGGCCGGCTTGTCGACCACCATGAGCCATTCGTCCTCGTAGACGACTCGCAGGGGAATGGTCTCGGGCACCACATCGCGCCCCGGCGGGGGGGGCACCGTCACGGACACCCGCTCGCCAGCCCGAAGCCGGTAGGCGGCTTTCTCCCGGCGTCCGTCGACTGTGACCTGCCCGGTCGCGATCAGCGTGGCAGCCTGGGTACGCGACAGCGCCCCGTGCGTCGCGACGACGATATCGAGGCGGCCGCCGGCGGCGGCGAGGAATTCGAATTGCCTGGAGGGCAACGCGGCCGGCGTGCTACATCTCGGGAAGCGGCGCGGCTCTCCGCGACGGGGCCCGATCCTCGACCCAGAGCACCCACGCGAGCAGAATGGCGCCCGTGGTGACCGCCATGTCGGCGATGTTGAACGTCGGCCAGCGGTGGTATCCCACACCGATGTCGATGAAGTCCACGACGCCGTTCGGGGACCGAAGCCGGTCGAAGAGATTGCCGATCGCCCCCCCGCACACCAGACCGATCGCGATGGTGCGCAGAACATCACCGGCCGGTGTCGCCCGGTACAGCTTGGTCAACACCGCCAGCGCGCAGGCGGTCAGCACTAGGAAGATCCAGCGCGAGTTGGGGCCGAACCACAGGCCGAATGCAGCCCCGGGGTTATAGACCAGCACCAGTTTGACCACGCTGCCCACGACATCGCGCGGAATGCCGCGGGACAGCGCTGATACGGCTACCGCCTTGGTGGCGATGTCCGCGGCGACGACGAGAGCCGCCAACCCCCAGAAGAGCCGGTGCTGGCGCGTCCGGCGCTCCTCGTCCCCGATGTGTAGGCTGTCTGCCATAGGTCAGCGCTTGCCATCCTCTTCGCGTTGCTTACAGGCAATACAGTAACGCGCGTGCGGGAGGGCATCGAGCCGTTCGTACGCGATCTCCTCTCCGCAGTTGTGACAGCGGCCGAAGGTCTCCGGGGCACGGTACAGCCGGCGCAGCGCCTCGTCGATGTGCCAGAGGAACCGCCCCTCCTGGCTCGCGAACAGGAATGCCTTCTCGCGCTCCATGGCGTCGGTCCCCTGATCCGCCATGTGGAAAGAATACGAGCTGAGGTCCCCGTCCGCACTCTGTGGGGTCGCCCCGAAGGCCTCAGTGTAATTCCCGAGTTCCTTCAGAACACGCTTCCGCTCTTCCAACAGGCGCTTCTCGAAATGCGCCAGCAACTTCTTTGACATGGGCTTGAACTTCTTGCCGGCAGTCACATCTGGTGACGTCATGATTCCAGTTCCCGAGTGAGGGCAATGCGCACGCGCAGTCCATCGAGATCGAGCGTGCGTACCGCGTCAAATCCCGCCGTGAGCTTCGGCGTTCCCTCTGTCCGCCTCCCGGCGTCGTGCGAGCCTCCGTCCGTACCTCCGCCCGTGTTCGGACCCGCTCCCGCCACACGGTTGGCGAACCCGTCAGGCGGGAGCGAGGTCCCGCCGACGGTGATGTCGCGAGCCAGCACCTCCCGCGCGATCCAGTCCCGATGCGTCTGGACTGCCGCCGCGACTGGCGGCCCGGCATCCACGACGAGGCGGATCCGGTCGCTGAGCGAGAATCCGGCCTCCTTTCGCGTCCGTTGTACGGCACTGATCACTTCGCGCGCCAACCCCTCTTCCGCCAGTGCCGGCGTAATGCGAGGGTCCAGTGCCGCCACGAAGCCCTCCCGCTTCTCCACCAGCAGCTCGCCCGCCGCCGCGTGCTCGATCTTGACGTCCTCCCGGTCGAGGGATTGGGTGTCGCCATCGACGGTGACCGACAGGGCGCCACCTCGTTCGAACGCGCGCAGATCATCGCTGCTCAGGCGAGCGATCGCCTGGGCCGCCAAGGGCGTCCGCGTCCCGAACTTCTTCCCCAATGTCCGGTAATTTCCTTTGGCCGACAGCGTCACCAAGGCATCCTCCGACGATACCCAACTGATTTCCTTGACGTTGAGTTCCGTCTGAAGCAACGGTGCCAGCTCCGCCAGCAGTCCCGCATCCGGGGCGGCGTCTCCCGTGGATGGCACAACGCATACCAGACGGCTGAGCGGCTGGCGGGTCTTGATTTTTGCCGTCGCCCGGGCCGCGCGGGCGAGGGTTGCCAGTGTACGGATCGCATCCATCGCCCGTTCGAGACGCCCATCAATGGCCGCCTCGCCCCCGGGCCGGACATACGACGCGAGATGGACGGATGTGCCCGTGAGCTGGCGATGCAGCCAGTCGGTCACGAACGGTGCGATCGGCGCGAGCAGCCGGCTGCCGACAGCAAGCACCTCGTGCAACGTCGCGAACGCCGCGCGGCTGTCCGAGGAGCCGACGGCATAGCGCCGGCCGCGAGTCAGCCGCACATACCAGTTCGATACGTCTTCATCGATGAACTGCATGACCGCCCGGATCGCCAGGGTCGGCTCATACCGCTCAAACAGCGCATCGGCGTCACGCTCTATGGTCGCCAGCCGGGACAACACCCACCGATCGAGGGGTGGCCGCTCACCCGGCGCCGGATCGTGGGGGGACGGCGTCCATCCGTAGTTCGCGAGGGTGGCGAACATCCCGTTGTACGTCTCTTTGAGCGTACGCCACAGAAAGCGCGACGACTCCTGAATCGCCTGCTCGTCGAAGCGCCGCGGCACCCACACCTGGCTGGTCGAGATCAGAAACAGCCGCACCGTGTCGGCACCATACGTCTCGATGATCCGCCACGGGTCGACGGAATTCCCGCGCGACTTCGACATCTTCTGGCCCTGGGCATCCAGCACGAGGTCGTTGACGACCACGTTGCGGTAGGGCGCAGCATGTCCCGGCTCGTTGTTCGGCAGCTCGTCGCCCAGTCCAGTGGCGATCGCCAGCATCGAGTAGAACCACCCGCGAGTCTGGTCGATTCCCTCGGCGACGAAATCCGCCGGGTACTGGCGGCCAAGCTGCGCACGGTGCTCGAACGGATAGTGCCACTGCGCGAACGGCACGGATCCCGAATCAAACCACGCATCGATCACTTCGGCGACGCGCCGCATCGTTCCAGGCGGCTGCCGTCCGGCAGCGGTGCAGGCCGCGCAGGACCAGTGATACCGGTCCACTCCCGGCTTGTGCGGATCGAAGTCCGGCGGCAGTGGTGCCCCGGTTCGCTCGGCCAGCTCGGCAAAGCTTCCGATGATCTCCCGATGCGCGGCGTCCGCATCGCACACCCAGACCGGCAGCGGTGTTCCCCAGAACCGGTCGCGGGAGATCGCCCAGTCGATGTTGCCGGCCAGCCACTCGCCGAAGCGGCCCGACCCGGTCTCCGGCGGATGCCATCCGATACGCGCGTTGCGCGCCAGCATCTCGTCCCGATATGCGGTCGTCCGCACGAACCACGACGAGCGCGCGAAGTACAGCAGCGGTGTGCCGCACCGCCAGCAATGCGGATACGAGTGCGTGACGCGCTGCGCGGACCAGACGACGCCGGCCCGGCGCAGATGATCGATGATCGCGCGGTCCGCGTCCTTGACGAACTCGCCTCCGACAACGGGTGTCCCCGGTACGAACGCTCCGCGACTGGTCAGCGGCTGCAGAAACGCGAGCCCATGGCGCCGCCCCGCGGCGTAGTCATCCGCGCCGAACGCGGGGGCCATGTGGACGACGCCACTGCCCTCGTCGGCCGAGACGAAGGTCTCCGCGACGATGATCTCATGGTCCCCGGCGTCCACCGGGAACGAAACCCAATCCAGCGGCCGCTGGTAGCGGAGTCCGGCCAACTCGCTGCCGCGGAGCGTCCGAACCGTCTCCCACTGATCCGCCGCGTGATCGCCCAGCACCGCCGCCACCCGCGACTCGGCCAGGATCAGCGTTCGCTTGTCATCGCCGGCACGCGGCTTGACCTCCACGTACTCCAGATCGGGATGCACCGCGAGGGCGACATTGGACACGAGAGTCCACGGTGTCGTCGTCCACACGAGAACGCGGCGGCCGCCGCCGAGCAGATCGAGCGCGACGTACACACTCGGGTCCTCGACATCCCGATAGCCGAGCGCCAGTTCGTGGCTCGACAGGGCCGTTTCGCAGCGCGGGCAATACGGCAGAACCTTGTGCCCTTCGTACAGGAACCCGCGCTTCCACAATGTCGCGAGCGCCCACCACACGCTCTCGATGAACGGGGCCTCGTACGTCACGTACGGGTCGCGGAAGTCGAGCCAGTACCCGATCCGCTCGCTCATGCGCTCCCAGACTTCACGGTACTTCCAGACACTTTCCCGGCAGAGCGCGTTGAACCGATCGACGCCGTACGCTTCGATCTGCGCCTTGGCGGTGATCCCGAGGCTCTTCTCGACTTCGATCTCGACGGGCAGGCCATGCGTGTCCCACCCGGCCTTGCGTGCCACGTGGTATCCGCGCATCGCCCGGTGCCGGCAGAACAGATCCTTCACGGTCCTCGAAAAGACGTGGTGAGTCCCCGGGAGCCCGTTCGCCGTGGGCGGGCCCTCGTAAAACACGAACTCGGGACGGCCCTCCGACGCGGCGAGCGACCGCGCGAACAGATGTTCGGTCCGCCACTGGGCGAGAATCTGGGTCTCGAGGGCCTCCGCCGTGGCCGGGAGGAGCGCGTATGGCGCCGGCGCCACGGCAGCCGGCTCGGCGCGCGCGGTGGTCGTCACAGCCGCTCGACCACGCCCGTCACGACGGCCGTCAGTTTCGGCTCGGCGACCGCGGCCACGGCGAGGATCTTCTCCAGGGTCGCCGGCTCCAGGGTCTCCGGGATGCACTGGTCGGTAATGATCGACAATCCCAGGACTCGCATGCCCCCGTGCACCGCGACGATCACCTCGGGCACCGTGGACATGCCGACGACATCCGCGCCAATCCCGCGCAACCACCGGTACTCCGCCCGGGTCTCGAGGTTGGGGCCGGGGACGGCGGCGTACACGCCCTCGCGGAGCGTGATCCCGCGGCTGCCCGCGACCGCGTGCGCCGCATCACGCAATCCCGCATCGTACGGCGCCGACATGTCGGGGAATCGAGGCCCCAGTGCATCGTCGTTCGGTCCGGCCAGCGGGCTGTCGCCGAGAAGGTTGATGTGATCGTTGATCGCCATGACGTCGCCCGGCGCCCAGTCGGGCCGCATTCCCCCGCACGCGTTGGAAACGATGAGGATCTCGGCGCCAAGCGCGCGAAGAACGCGTACCGGAAACGTCACCTGCTGAAGCGAGTACCCCTCGTACCGGTGAAAGCGTCCCTGCATGGCGACCACGGTCTTCCCCGCCAGCGTCCCGCAGAGAAGGCGGCCGGCGTGCGATTCGACGGTCGACAGCGGAAACTGGGGGATGTCCTCGTAGCCAATCGATGCGCTCACGCGGATTGCATCGGCGAGGCCGCCCAATCCGGTACCGAGAATGAGCGCGATGCGTGGACGCACGCCGAACCGGGCCTCAACGACTCGTGCCGCAGCCGAGATCCTGGCTGACGTGTGGAGTGTCGTGCTCTGCCCTTGTCGTTGCCCCAACGCCGCGCCGGTATCGCGTGCGGCTGCGGTCATTCGGCAGGGACGGCTTTCAGCCACGCCGGGGTGAGTGACGGAGCCCGATCGGCGTCCGCTCCGTTCAACGGCGGCGCAATCGGCGCGGACGGGGGCGGAGGAAGATGCGATGGCGAATTGGCCGCCGTGTCGCGCGTCTCGCCCGCGGACCCCGCGGCCGTCCCGCGGCTGCCGGTATTCGAACCGCTCGCGCCTTGATCGCCTGACCCGCCGCCTGACCCGCCGCCTGCGGTTCCGGCCGTCGAGTCGGGGATCGCGTCGAGCTCCGCGAGTTGCCTCGACACCATCGCGCGCAACTGCGCCAGGTACGCCCGGCGGGCACGTTCGAGCGACTCGATCTCGGCGGCCAGACGGCGCACATCCGCGCGCGCGGCATCCTCCTGGCGTACGCCTTCCGCACGTGCTTCGCGAATGATCAACTGCGCCTCGCGTTCGGCCTGCTCGCGCGTCTCGGCCCGCAGCTGCTGCGCGGAGACGAGGGCCTCGTTGAGCGCCTTGTCGCGCTCGCGGAAGGCCCGGAGCTGCTCGTGGAACCCCTTCGCCTTGGCTTCGAGTTCCTGATTGACGCGCGTCAGGCGTTCGAGCTCGTTCGCCACGCGGTCGCGGAATTCATCCACGCGCGCCTTGTCGTATCCGCGAAGCGCAGCCGGGAAGTCGGTCCGGCGAACATCGAGCGGTGTGAGGTGGAACGATTCGTCAAGCATCTCCGTGTCCCCCGGCCGCTGGTGTGCGCGCCCCGAACAGTAGTGTTCCGACCCGTACCATCGTGGCGCCCTCCTCGACCGCTATTTCGTAGTCGTTCGACATCCCCATCGAGAGTTCCGCTGCCTCGTGGCCAGCGGCCCGTAACACGTCCCGCGCCTGCCTCGCCCCTGCGAACGTCCGCCGCAAGACTCTCTCATCGGCGTCGAACGGCGCCATCGTCATGACACCGTTCACCCGGACGCCCCCGAGTCCCTTCAGCCGCCCGGCTTCTGCGTCCAACCCGGCAGGGTCCCACCCGGACTTGGCTGCTTCACCCGACACGTTGACCTGCACCAGCACGTCGATCGGGCGACCCCTCGCGGTTCCCCGGTCGTGCAGCGCGTCCGCCAGGCGGGCGCTGTCGAGCGAATGCACCAGCACGAACGATTCGGCCGCCTTCGCTTTGTTGCGTTGCAGATGCCCGATCAGAATGCCAGCGCACCGGGACGGTGACGGCTGCGATCTTGGGCAGGGCCTCCTGCACCCGGTTCTCACCTACGTCGTGGACGCCGGCGCCCCAGGCCTCTCGCGCTGCATCGGCACCGAACGTCTTCGTGACCGCAATCAGCGTGACGTGCTGCGCATGTCCCCCTCGTGCGACGGCCGCCGCGATCCGCCCTCGCACGTCCGCCACCCGCTCGGCGAGCTCGGGAAATTGCATAACAGTCGAAGATATCGAGAGTTACGTTGCGAATCAAGGTGGCGGCCGGCGCCGTTCATCGCCCCCGCGACGATGACCCGAACGCGGGGACTTCTCCTGTTTGTCGCATCTCCCGCCCCGCCATGAGATCGCGGATCTGGCCCGATGTCACCGATCGGGTGAGCCGTCCATCGCAGGCGGACGAGATCGTAGCCGTCTCCTCCGACACCACGAACACAATCGCATCCGACTCCTCGGCGAGGCCCATCGCCGCCCGGTGGCGAGTGCCGAGCGTGCGGTCGGTGATCTGCGCCTGCGACAGCGGAAGAATGCATCCTGCCCCGATCACCATGTCGCCGCGGATGATCACCGCGCCGTCGTGCAGCGGCGAATAGGGAGTGAAGATCGTCGCCAGCAGATCCGCCGACACCTTGGCCTGCAGAGCCGACCCGGACGCGACATACTCGCCCAGCGCCATTTCGCGCTCGATCGCGATGATGGCCCCGATGCCGGACTGGCTGAGACGTTCGAGCGCCGCGACAACTTCCTCCGCCACTTCACTCTCCGCCATCCGGCGAAGGAGGCGCGTGACCCGCGACTGGCCCAGGTGGGCGAGCGCTTGCCGCAGCTCGGGCTGGAAGATCACGACACCCGCGAACGCGCCGTACGTGAACAGCAATCCGAGCAGGTAGGTGATCATCGTGAGCTGCGTCACCCACGCGAGGCCGTAGAGGACGACCAGCACGACGATCCCCGTCAACATCTGCACGGCCCGGGTCCCGTGAATCAGCAGGAGCACCCGGTAGAGCATGTAGGCGACGAGCCCGATTTCGAGCGCATCGCGGATCCCGAACGAGACATGCCGCAGCGCCGCGAACATGAGACTCAGTCCGGGCGCGCCGCATCGCCGGCGGCATCTGGGCCAAGGATTGCCCACGCCGCATCGAGTGCCTGGCGCGTGCCTCGCACATCGTGGACCCGGAATAGCCGCGCGCCCCGCGCCAGCGCGGCCACCGCGGCGCCGATCGAGCCATAGGTCCGGCCTGCGGGTTCTTGCACGCCGGTAATCTCTCCGATAAACCGCTTTCGCGATACGCCCACCATCACCGGATACCCCAGGGCGACGACTCGCTGGAGGGCCGATAGAACCGCCAGCGAGTGGGTGCTTCGCTTGGAGAACCCGATCCCCGGATCGACGGCGATGGCATCCGGCCGCACCCCCGCCGCGAGCGCCACACTGACCTGCCCCGACAGCTCGGCAACGACGTCGCCCACGACATCAGGCCCATAGCTGGCGTGCTGGTAGGTGCTCATGTCGCCAACACCGCCGCGAGAGTGCATCACGACCAGCCCCGCGTCCGCCGCGGCACAGAGCCGTGCAATGGCGGGATCGATTCGCAAACCCGAGACGTCGTTGATCACGGACGCCCCAGCCTCGATCGCCGCCGCGGCCACCGACGACTTCACGGTGTCAACGGAGATCGGAATGCTCGGGCACGCGGCGCACAGAGCGCGGACCACCGGGAGAATGCGCCGCAGCTCTTCCTCGCCCGCCACGGGAATCGCACCCTGCGGGCGAGTGGATTCTCCCCCCACGTCGAGCATGTCCGCACCTTCGGCGACCAGGCGCTTCGCGTGCGCAACCGCGTCCTCGGCCGAAAAAAAGCTACCCCCGTCGCTGAAGCTGTCGGGGGTAACGTTGATGATTCCTATGACGACCGGACGAGCGAGCGGCACCACGGCACCGCGCACCCGCCACGTCATGAAGGGTCGCTCACCGCAGCATCACCTCGCGGTCACGCGGGGGCGACTTCGGGCCCGCCAAGAATGGGCGGCGAGCGACGGGGCTCCGCCACCGGGATCGGGGTCGAAGGCGCGGGTGCCGCGTTGTTCACCGGCGACGCCGGCGGCCGTGGCGGAAGCTTCTCGCCCCGCATGAGCACCGCGATGTCCTCGCGGGTGAGGGTCTCGCGCTCCAGCAGTGCCGCCGCGACGGCGTGCAGCAGCTCGAGGTTCTCGGTGAGGGTGGCCTTGGCCCTCGCGTAGGCCTCGGAGATCACGCGGGCGACTTCGGCATCCACAAGCTGCGCCGTCCGCTCCGACACCTCGCGGCGATGCTGCAGCTCGCGCCCCAGGAAGACTTCCTGCTCATTGTCGCCGACCAATACCGGCCCGATGGCGTCGGACAGTCCCCACTGCGAGACGTACCGCCGGGCAATTCCGGTCGCCTGCTGGATGTCGCTCGCCGCGCCGGTCGTGACACGGTCACGGCCGAAAATGAGCTCCTCCGACACCCGTCCGCCGTACGCCATCGCGAGCCTCGCCTCGATCTGCTGGCGCGTGACCGATACACGGTCATCCTCCGGCAACGTGAACGCCAGCCCCAACGCGCGCCCGCGAGGCACGATGGTCACCTTGTGCAGTGGATCGTTGCCCGTAACCTTGATCGCGCAGACCGCATGACCAGCCTCGTGATAGGCCGTCAGCCGCTTCTCCTCGTCCTTCATCACCATCGACTTCCGCTCGGCGCCAAGCATCACCTTGTCCTTGGCTTCCTCGAGGTCGTTCATGTAGACCTTGTCGTGGCCGCGGCGCGCCGCGAGCAGCGCGCCTTCGTTCACCAGATTGGCCAGGTCCGCGCCGGCCATACCCGGAGTGCCGCGCGCCAGCGTCGTGATGTTGACGTCCTCGGCGACTGGCTTGTTCCGCAGATGCACTCGCAGGATGCCTTCGCGGCCCCGGAGATCCGGCGCATCCACGACGATCTGGCGGTCGAACCGGCCAGGGCGTAACAGCGCGGGGTCGAGCACGTCCGGCCGGTTGGTCGCGGCGATGAGGATCACGCCCTCGTTCGACTCGAAGCCATCCATCTCGACGAGCAACTGGTTCAGCGTCTGCTCGCGTTCATCGTGCCCGCCTCCCAGGCCGGCGCCACGGTGGCGCCCGACCGCGTCGATTTCATCGATGAAGATGATGCACGGCGCATGCGCCTTCCCCTGCTCGAACAGATCACGGACGCGGCTCGCACCGACGCCGACGAACATCTCCACGAAATCCGACCCGGACATCGAGAAGAACGGACGCCCGGCCTCTCCGGCCACCGCGCGGGCCAGCAGCGTCTTGCCGGTCCCCGGCGGTCCGACCAGGAGCGCGCCCTTGGGAAGCCGGCCACCGAGCTTCGTGAATTTCTGCGGATCCTTCAGGAACTCGATGATCTCCTGAAGCTCGACCTTCGCCTCATCCGCACCGGCGACGTCGGCAAACGTCACCTTGGGCGTGTCGCCGGTCAGCAGCTTGGCTTTGGACTTCCCGAACGAGAACGCCTTGTTGCCGCCCGCCTGCATCTGGCGAATGAAGAAGATCCAGAGCGCCACGAGCACCAGATACGGCAGGATCTGCACGACCGTTGTCAGCGTCTGGCCGGGCTCCTTTGCCTCGAGCTCGACGTTGTGGGCACGCAGACGGTCGATCTCCTCATCCGAATTCTCGAGCGGCAGTTTGACCGTGAACTTCTGAACGTCCTTGCCGCCCATCACGACTTTTTGTTTGAACTCGCCCGTCACCTGCCGGCCGGACTGGATCGTAACCCGCTTGACGTTGTCCTGCGCCAGTTGCTGGTCGTACTGCGAATAGATGATCGGAGCGGGCTGATCCGAGCGTGTGTTGGCAATCTCGAAAAAGACGACGGGCACCATGAGGAGCAGCAGCCAGAACGCCCACGTCTTGGAGTTCCGGCTCCAGTTCCCCTTCTTATTGTTGTTTCCCGACGGCGTTGGCAACACTGGCATGGCGACCCCTGCGGAACCGGCTAACCCACCGGCCCATCACGTGAAACGCTGGCGGGACGACCCCCTGGCCTTCCTGCCCGGCGGGCAGCCATACCCCGCTGCCCCCCCTGTAATGTACCGACTGTCACCCCCGACGCGCGGCCCCCACGGCAGTCACGATTGCGCCTGCTGCGATCAACTCGGGCTCGCTGCTCGATCCGGCCCTCGCGCCCAGCCTCTCATCCCCCGGCTATGCGAACCGCTACCCAACGACTGCTCACCGGCTGTTCAAATCGCCCCGATATATGGGAGATGCCGAAAATCCTCAGCATGATCCAATCCGTACCCGACGAGAAACTCGTGCGGCGCGTCAAATCCGACGAATCGCACCGGCTCCTGCAACGCCGTCGGCAGGCGCTTATGAAGCAATGCACATACCGCCAGCGACCGCGGCCGTCCGTGCCGCAGCACTCCAAGCAGCCGTGACAACGTGCGACCCGAGTCCACAATGTCCTCCACAACTAGTACGTGGCGATCCTCGAGCTTGGTGTCAGGATCATATACGAGTCGTACCACCCCGCTGGATTCAGTTCCCGAGCCGTAGCTCGACGCGATCAGGAAATCGATCTGCAGCGGGCGCCGGATCGTCCGGACGACATCGCTGAAAAAGATCACACTCCCCTTCAGCAACCCGAGTACCAAGAGGTCACCGTCACGGTACGAATCCGTGATCTCATCCCCAAGTTCTCCCACTCGCGTCGCGATGGTGCGCTCGTCGAATACCACGCGGCGCAGGACGCGCCCGCCGAGTCTCGGATCCGCGACGCCCGACAACCCTTCTTCCTCGCCGCGAGTCACCGCCGGCCCGCGGGCTGCGCGCGGCCCGTCCGGCGGGCCGGCCCTCTCCGCCGGAGAACGAAACTGAACGTCGACCGCTGCACCGCGACCCCTCCTGACAGTTGAATCTCGCCCCCCACTCTGCCGCGAAGTGTGAACTCGGCCAGGCGTGCCATCCCCCGGCGATCCAGCGCCAATCCCATGCGGGCCGCGAGCACCGGCCAGACGATCGCCAGTGCGGCCTGATCGTAGTGGGCCAGCTCCGACGCCGCAATCGACAGCCCGTCCGGGTCCGCGCGCGCGGGATGCGCGGCGGCGACGTGGCGCTCGACGTTGCGCCGCCAAGTGGCGGCACTCTCGGCCACCCCCAGCAGCTCGGCACCGAGCGCCGGCCGTGCGCGAAGAAGCGCGGGCAGCAGATCGAGACGAACGCGATTCCGCAAGAATGCGCGCGACTGGTTCGATGGATCATCGACGTACGCCACCCCGTGCCGGGCGGCGTAGTCCGACACGGCCGCGCGCTGGACCGCGAGCCATGGGCGAACCACACCGCCGTCGGAGTCGAGTCCGGCCAGACCGCGCGCGCCTGCGTGCCGCAGGATCCGGATGATCAGCGTTTCGAGCTGGTCGTCGCGGGTGTGAGCCGTCACGACCCTCGCCTCATGTGCAGCGGCCACGGAGCGAAGGAATCGCCAGCGGGCGAGGCGCCAGGCTGCTTCGGTCTGGGGCGTGCCCTCCGGCGCACGGGCGGTCGTGCACGGCACGTCGTAGGCCTCGCACATCGCGGACACGAGTGCCACCGCCGCGGTGGCGTGGGCACCGGTTCCGTGGTCGAACGTCGCCACGGCCGCCACCGGTGCCCGCATGACATTCACCGCGGCCCGCAGGAGCGCCATCGAGTCCCGGCCGCCCGACACCGCGAGGACCACCCGGCCGGCCGCTCCAAGTGCCCGGGCCACGGGCGTTTCAATGACCGCATCGGCCGCCTCGGCCCGTGCGACCGCGCCGGTCTCTGCCGGGCCGGATCTCCGCGCCCGGTGCGCTGGTGTCCCGCCGCTATGACGCATATCCTTATGCCACAGTCTATAGGGTCGCACGAGCAGCGCCATGGGCGCGCGTAGCGTGCGATCCGCGAAGATTCTGCTAGCTCGAGGTGCCCGTGGAGTCGCAAGGACCGTTGGCGATTGTATGGTTTTCGCTCGGACTCGGCGCGTTCTACATCGCGCTGATCTGGGTGAACACACTGCTGGGCGTATTTCTGACGCCCCTGTTCATCGTCCCGGCTACGTGGTTGCTCGACAAGCTCGGGAAGGGAGCGCCACCAGCGAACACGGATCCGGCTGGATCGAGCACATCCCCCTAACCTGACCGGGGCGTAGCCACATGGGGCTGATCGGGCTGGTAGTCATCGTGGTGGTTCTGATGGCGTGGCTGGTCAGTGCATACAATGGACTGATCGGGCTGAAGAATCAGGTCGCGAATGCCTGGAAGCAGATCGACGTCCAGCTCAAGCGGCGGCACGACCTGATCCCGAATCTCGTCAACACGGTCAAGGGCGCGATGAACTTCGAGCGCGACACGCTCGAATGCCGTCGTCAGCGCCCGCAACAAGGCGATCGCTGTCCAATCAGGAGCGGGGCCGGCCGGTCCGGGCGTCGCCGCCACCGCCGCCGCTGAGACGCAACTGAGCGGCGCACTCGGGCGGCTGTTCGCCGTGGTCGAGGCGTATCCGGACCTCAAGGCAACCGGCAACGTCGCGCAACTTCAGGAAGAGTTGACGACGACCGAGAACAAGATCGCGTTCGCGCGGCAGCTCTACAACGACACGGCGACCTCGTACAACACCAGCCAGCGCCAGTTTCCGACGATGCTCGTAGCGGGCATCGCAGGAGCGGCGCCTGCCGAGCTGTGGGAAATCAGCGACGCCGGGGAGCGGGAGAACGTGGCCGTCGATCTGTCGATGGCGCCTCGCCCGGCTGCTCCTGCCGCCCCCACGCCGCCCGTTACGCCGCCCGCCCGGAGCTGAGCGGCCGATAGTCCGCCGGCCGCGGGCGCACCACGGCTCGCGGAACGCCTCCAATGGATGAATCTCCGAACCTGTTTGCGCAGCAGGTCGCGAATCGCCGTCGCTCGCGCTGGCTGATCGCGGCGTTCCTGATTTTCTTCGCCTGGCTCGGCCTCGGCGCCGATCTTCTCATGTACGGCATGACGGCCAATGCACCGGCCGGCCACTATCACCACGTTTTTCCGTGGTTCGGCATTCTCCTCTTCGGCCTGGGCATCGCGCTGGCGCGCTGGGGATGGACGTCCGGCTCGAACGCCGTGCTCTGGTCCACGGGCGCGCGCGAGATCACGGCACCGTCCACGCCCGCCGAGCAGCAATTGGTGGACGTCGTGGACGAGATGGCCATTGCTGCGGGCATCCCCCGCCCCCGCCTGTACATCATCGACGACCCCGATCCCAACGCCTTTTCGACCGGTCGCGATCCGGCATCCGCGTCCATTGCGGTCACCACGACACTGTTGTCGCTGTGCAGCCGGGATGAGCTGCAGGCGGTGATCGGCCACGAGATGGGCCACATCAAGAACTTCGACGTCCGCCTCATGACCCTGCTGGCGACGCTCGTGGGTGTGGTCGCCATCCTCTCGCACGGCCTCCGCCGCATCATGTTCCAGAGCTCGGGCGGATCGCGATCCAAGAACATGGGGCCGGTCTACATTCTGGTCTTCATCGTCTGGTTCGTGAGCTGGATCCTCGCACCGATCCTCACGCAGTTGATGGCGATGGCCGTGAGCCGCAAGCGGGAATACCTGGCCGATGCGATGTCCGCGCAATTCACGCGCAACCCCGGCGCACTCGCCTCGGCCCTGCTCAAGATCGAACAGCCGAACGCGCCCAAGAGCGCAATCACAGGCGGTGCGGCCCATCTGTGCATCGCCGATCCGCTCGGACAGGATGCCTCCACACGCGAGGGCTGGTGGGCCGATCTACTCGGCACCCACCCGCCGATGCGGCTTCGGATCGCGCGTCTGAACGCCATGGGCTACATGGGAGCACCAGGAGCCGCTGGCCCAGGTGCGCCTCAGCCCGCGACCTGATTTCCCGCCCCGCAAGACCGACCATCCGCCGGAGAGATCCGGCTATGCGGAGATGGCCGGTCGGACGGGACCGGCGCGTGGATCACGAGCCCATGCCGCGGCACTCAGCACCAGCGGCACGATGCGCTGGCCAGCCGCGGTCCGGGCGGCACCCTCCGCACGTTGCCAGGGCGGGCGAGACTCGGCTGCCGCCTCCGCCGGACGCAGTGTGATCTGCATTCGCAAGGGATAGCCGTCGCCCCCAGCAGCCCCCGACGGGGCCGGCGTGAAGCGAATGACGATGTCGGCCCGCTCGCGCTGAGGCGCGATGAAGCGATCGGCGTCAGGCCGGCGTTGTGCGATCTGTGCCAACACCTGCTCCCGGGAATAGCCGCGTTTCTCGCAATCGCGCTCGACTTTCCAGGCTACGCGTAACCCGGGATCAGGATCGAGAAATACAGAGAGATCGAAGCAGCGGGCGAGCGCCTCCGTGTGCAGTCCCAGCAGCCCGCGCACCACGATGACCTCGCGAGGTGTCACGACCTCGTCGGGGCCGAAGGTGCCGTCATGATGATCGTAGACCGGCTTGGTGATCGTCTCGCCGCGACCGAGCGCCGCCAGGTGCTCGGCCACCAGATCCAGCCGGTTGCACTCGGGGCTCAGCGCGGTAATCGACCGGCGCTCCCGCTCACCACGATCGTACCGGTGATAGTCGTCGAGGCAGATCAGCGTCGTGCGCTCGGTGCCGGCCGCCTGGGCGATGCACGACGAGAGGGTCGTCTTGCCGGAGCCGGAGTCGCCGACGACGCCGATCAGCACGGGGGACGATGGCGCCATGGCGCATAATGTACGATCCGTGGCTCTCCGTCTACCTCACGAACGATCATTACTTTCCGGCATGCGACTCGGCCGTGGTGCGGTGCGCTGCATGTGTGCCAGCCTCGGGCTCGCGGCCATGCCGGTTTCTGCGCCGGTGTGCGCGCAGGTGTACACCCGGCCGGAACTGCGGTGGGAGACGATCCACACCGTGCACTTCGACGTCCATTTCCCCCGTATCATGCGCCCCTGGGCCATCGACGCGGCTGGACGTCTCGAGGGGGTCCATGATGCGGTTGTCGCTCTCGTCGGCAGCGGCCCCACGCGCAAGGTGACCGTCGTCATCGACGATCCCTACAACGTGTCGAACGGAGCGTCCCTCCCCATCCTCGACGCCCCGACGATCGTGCTCTGGCCGACTCCTCCTGAACCGAGTGAGGACATCGGCCACGCCAGCGACTGGGCCGAGCTGCTCACGGTTCACGAGTTCGCGCACATCGCGCACCTCACACGTCCGTCGAGAAATCCACTTCAGCGTGTGCTCTGGCGGCTGCTGCCGGTCGACATCAGTCCGATCGTGCGCAATTCACCGCGTTGGGTCATCGAGGGATACGCGACCTACATCGAGGGACGCCTCACTGGCAGCGGGCGGCCCAACAGTGTGGCCCGCGCCGGCGTCCTGCGGCAGTTTGCGCTCGAGGGCCGCTTGCCCGCGTACACGGCGCTGAATGGAAGCCCGCAGTATCTGGGCAGCTCCATGGCATACCTTGCCGGATCGGCATTTCTCGAATGGCTGGTGGCGCGGTCCGGGGAAGAGAGCCTGCCCCGGCTGTGGCGGCGTATGACGGCGCGGCAGGATCGAGACTTCGCGGCCGCATTCGGCGGAATATTCGGCGACACGCCACAGGCGCTCTACGGGCGGTTCACCGCTGAACTCACAGGCAAAGCGCTACGGGCAGCGGATGACATCGCGGCCGCCGGGCTCGACTCGGGCGAGACGTTTCAGCACCTGACGTGGTACACGGGTGACCCGGCCGTCTCGCGCGACGGTGCGTCGATCGCCGTTCCGGTGCGAACGCCGGGACACCCATCCCGCATCGTCGTGTGGGCAACAACGCCCGCGCCGCCCGACTCGGTCATGGCTGCCGCAATCGCCGGCATGCTCGCCCGCGACCCGGAAGACGTCGCCGCCGTACAGCCATACCCTGCCCCCCGGCGGCCGGTCGCCGTACTCGATGCCGCGCGCGGGATCGGCTACGACCTTCCGCGCTTCTTCGCCGATGGTGAGCGATTGCTGGTGTCGCACGATGAGCCGCTTCGAGACGGCGCACTACGTCCCGATCTCTACGAATGGAATCTCCTCACGCAGCACCTCCGCCGGATCACGCACGGCGCGGCCGTCCGCGGCGCGGACCCCGCACCCGACGGACGAACCGCCATCGGAGTCCGATGCCTTGGCGGCATCTGCGACGTCGTTCGCGTTGACCTCCATCAGGGCACGGTCTCAGTCCTGCTCGCCGGTTCGCCCACACGTGAGTACTACCGTCCGCGATTTGCCCCCGACGGGCGCACGGCGATCGTCACGGTGCATGACAGCGATCAGTGGCATCTCGAGACGTTCGCGCTCGGCGACAGCGGTGTCACGAACCAGCATGCCGTCGGTCCCCAGGATGGTGCCAGCCGGTACGCGGCCTCGTACATGGCCGGTGGCGAATCCGTCGTAGCGGTCTCGGAGTTGGGCGGTGCGCAGCATCTCGAGATCATCGATCTCGCCAGTGGCGCGATGCGCCCCCTCGCCGCAACCAGCGGTGGCGCGGTCGCTCCCGAAGCGTCGCTGGCGGACTCCCACGTTTTCTTCCTGAGCTTGTCCGCCCGCGGACGGGACCTACACCGCATCGACGCCGCCGATGTGCGGCCCGCCGCGACGCCGATGCTCTCCCCGTCGCTCGCTCCGGCCACCGTGCCGGCCGTCCCGCCCGCGGATTCCCTTCCGCCCGCCACGGTTGGTCCCGCCTCCCCGTATGGCCTCGGCCCGCATGAATACCGGTATCTCCCGGGGGGATCGGTGTCCCCCGACGGCCGCTATTTCACGCTGTGGTTCGGGAGCAGCGACCCCGTCGGACGTCTCGCGTGGAGCATTCAGGGATCGATCGGCGATCCCGGTACCTGGCGCGGAGGCGCTGCCGCGGCGACGTGGCGCGGTCTTCCGGTCGCGATCGATCTCTCGGCATTCGCGGTCTCGCAGTTCCCATCGCGCCAGGGCGCGGGCCGGTTCGCGCCCGACTCGCTCGACGCCACCTATCGGGGAGCGCTCCTCGCTGCCTCGTACGTTGCCCACGGCAGTCCGCTCATTAGCGACGCCCGCCTCGGCATATCGGCTGCCCGCATGACACTCGGCGACGGACCCGGGCACCCGCGCTCCCTGGCTTTTGCGACGTACACGGGCTCCGCGAACCTGTCGCGCGGCGATGTGCTGCTGTTCGGGTCGGCCGGTGGAACCGGCACCCTCGGCACCACCGACGGCACGTCCTGGCAGCGCCTCCTCGTCCGAGGTGTGGTCGCTGCCGGTATCGACGGTTGGCTGTTCCGGTACCGCGCGATGTACGGCATTGTGAACCACGACGCGCCGCTCTTCGAGCACATGGTCGCGGGGGGTACGCCGTCACCCCTGCTCGACTCTGCGCTCCTGACGCAGCGAGTGGCGGTTCCGGCCCTGCCGATCGGCGTCGCAGGCGGGAATCAACTCCTCGATCAACGGATCGAAGGAGACGTCGGCCCCGTAACGCTGTACTACGAACGGTTGTCGGCCCTCACAGCGGGCGACGACAATCATGACGTGTACGGCGCGGAGATCCAGCACACGTTCCGCCGCGTGCCCTTCGTCGATATGCCATCCGTCTGGTTGATGGCCGGCACGGGCTATTCGATCAGCGCGCCCTTCAAGTACAAGCTTCGCGGCTACGCCGGCATCCGCTACACGCCCTGAGCGCCGATCGCCAATCCCGTCGTCCGGTCGAACAATTGCACGCGTGCGGAATCCAGATGGATGGTTACCGGAGCGTCGGGCCGGGGGAGCGCTGCACTGACCATGCGCGCGGTCACGGTGACTGCCCCGGCGGAGGCGCGAGCGATGACCTCGTACCCGAGCGGCTCGACCCCCCGCAACGTGCCACTCGTCGCGCGATCGTCCCCGATGCCCGGTGGAGAGATGACGACGTGTTCGGGTCGAATGCCCAGGATGACCGGCTTGCCGGTCCATGACTTCGCCACCGCTCCCGCGGCGCCGCCGACCGGCGTCCGAAGCGCGCCATCCACTGATCGGAAGACGGTCCCGTCAGACGAGCCGCCCGGCGCAACGGCGAGTTCACCGTCGATCGAGGTTCATGGGCGGAGCTCCCGATGAACGCGGCGACGAAACGATTCGCCGGGTGATCGTATAACTCCAGCGGAGCGTCGATCTGCTGCACATGCCCCGCATCGAGCACGACGATCCGATCGCCGAGCGTCATGGCCTCGACCTGGTCGTGCGTGACATAGATCGTCGTCGCGCCGAGCTGGCGGTGGATCATCGCGATCTCGCGACGCATCTCCAGTCGGAACTGGGCATCGAGATTCGACAGCGGTTCGTCGAACAGAAAGACCTGCGGCTCGCGCACGATCGCCCGTCCAATCGCCACGCGCTGGCGTTGTCCGCCTGACAGTTGTCGCGGACGGCGCTCGAGCACGCTCGTGAGTCCGAGGATGTCCGCGGCTCGCTCGACGCGCGCTTCGATGTCGCGCCGCGGTTGCTTGCGGAGCGTCAGAGCGAAAGCCATATTCTCGAACACCGTCATATGCGGATAGAGCGCGTAGCCCTTGGAACACCATGGCGATGTCGCGCTCCTTCGGCGGCAGAGTGTTGACCAGCCGCCCGCCGATCGACAGACGGCCCGACGAGATCGACTCGAGTCCCGCGATCATTCGCAGTGTCGTTGACTTCCCACACCCCGACGGGCCCGACCAGCACGACGAACTCGCCATCGCGCACGTCGAGGTCGAGACCGTGGACGGCCACGAATCCGGAATCCGCGTAGACCTTGCGGACACCTTCCAGCGTGACTCTGGCCACGGCTACCGCCCCCTCAGTTCCACGAGGCGCGGCGGGCATCGGCTGCCGGCGGTCCGCGAGATATTCGCATGACGCTTCCTCCTCCCTCTCCGTCCGGCGCGCTGCCAGCGACAGCGATTTCCAGACCGGCTTTCTCTGGGGCGCCGCGACGTCGGCGTACCAGATCGAAGGCTCGCCACTCGCCGACGGCGCCGGCGCCAGCATATGGCATCGCTTCGCCCACATGCCCGGTACGATCCACGGCGGCGACACGGGCGACATCGCCTGCGATCACTATCGCCGCGCCGCGGACGACGTCGCCCTGATGCGGAACCTGGGCCTGACCGCCTACCGGCTGAGCATCGCGTGGGGTCGGATTCTCCCCACCGGCCGCGGACGCGCCAACCGCCCGGGCCTCGCGTTCTACGAACGGCTGGTCGACGCGTTGCTCGCGTCAAACATACAGCCGATGATCACCCTCTACCACTGGGATCTCCCGGCCGCGCTCGACGATCTCGGCGGATGGCTGAACCCCGACAGTGCCGCTGGTTCGCGGAATACACCGACGTGGTCGTGCGCGCGCTCGATGACCGGGTACGCTCTGGGTGACGATCAACGAACCCTGGGTCATCGCCGACGGCGGCTATATGCGCGGTGTGCTCGCGCCTGGGCACGGAGCGCGGCCGAGGCGGGCCGCGTCTCGCATAACCTGTTGCGCGCCCACGCGGCGGCCGTGGATGCGTACCGCGCGTCGGGGCGCCATGAGATCGGATTGTCGGTCAACCTCGAGCCGCAAATGCCTGCGTCCGCCGACGCGGCTGACCTCGATGCCGCGGACCGCGCCGGCGCCTATTTCAACCGGCAATACCTCGACCCGGTCTTCCTCGGCATCTCACCACGTCGCTGCGCGCCGTCTACGGCGACGGACCGCCCGGCATGCGCGAGGCGGACATGGCGCTGGTCCGGCGTCCCATGGACTTCCTCGGCATCAACTATTACTCGCGATCCGTCGTGCGCGCGGACCCGGGCGCGCTCCCCTCTGGGGCGGCGCGGGTGGCACAGACGCAGAGCGCGCACACCGACATGGGCTGGGAGATCTACCCCGCCGGACTCACCGCGATTCTGCGGTGGGTGCGCGAGCGCTACGGGCCAGTTCCCATGTACGTCACCGAGAACGGTGCGGCATTTCCGCGAGCCGGCGTCGTCGGACGGCACGCCGCTCCAGGACCACGAGCGCGTCGCGTACTTGCGAAGTCACATCCAGGCGGCCCACGCCGCGATGGTCGCCGCCGGAGTTGATCTGCGCGGGTATTTCGCCTGGTCCCTGCTCGACAACTTCGAGTGGAACTACGGATACGCCAAGCGGTTCGGTCTAATCCACGTCGACTATCGGACGCAGCGGCGAACGATCAAAGAGAGTGGCGCGTTTTATCGGCGGTTTATTGGGGGACCGAAGGGACGTGACGACCGAACTGAAGCGAACCACGGAACCGACGTGACGACCGAACCAACGTGATGACCGAACCAACGTGAAGACCGAACCAACGTGAAGGCAAGGCCGTACTGCCAACGCATGGCGCCAACGGCAACGGATTTACGTGTATTGCGCGTAGGGGCGACGTATACGCGCCGATCCACAAGGGTCGGCGGTTATCACGCGATGTTGTCCTTCCGCAGCGGATCATCGGACGTGCCGTTCAATCTTCACGTCCTTTCGGTCTTCACGTCCTTTCGGTCTTCACGTCCTTTCGGTCTTCACGTCCTTTCGGTCTTCACGTTGGTTCGGTCTTCACGTTGGTTCGTCTTCACCCCTTGACCGCCCCATGTAATGCCGCGGATATAGTATCGCTGCAGCGAGATGAAGAGGAGCAGGACCGGCAGCAGCGTGACCACCGGACGCCGCCATCATGAGTTCGGTGTCCTGGACATGCTCGCGTGACAGATTCGCGAGTCCGACCGGGAGCGTGTACTTGGCGCTGTCGGTCAACACCACCAGCGGCCACATGAAATCGTTCCACGCGCTCATGAAGACAAACACGGCGAGCGTCACCAGCACAGGCGCACCAGAGGCAGCACGATCGACCAATAGATACGCAGTTCGCTCGCGCCGTCGACGCGCGCCGCATCGAGAAGCTCGTCCGGTATGCCGAGGACGTACTGGCGCACGAGAAAGATCCCGAACACCGTCGCCATGCTCGGCAGCACGACGCCCGCGAAGCTGTTCACCAGGTGCGACTCGCGCAGGAGGATGAACAGTGGCAGCATGGCCACCTGCGGCGGGATGAAGAGACCGAGCAGCACCAGACGAAACAGCCGGTCGCGTGCCGGGGAATCGCAGCTTGGCGAAGGCGTACCCCGCCATCGAATTGATGACGAGCGATGACAGCGTGATGAGGACCGGGACGATCGCGCTGTTCCCAAGATCACGGGCCAGATCGAGGTGCGAACAGAGCTCGCGGTAATGGCCAACGTGGCCGGATGCGGGAGAAGCGGCGGTGGATACATCGTCGCGTGGCCGGTGGGCATGAAGCGACGCCGACACCATCCACGCCAGCGGCGCAACGGCGAGACCCGGCGATGGCCACCAACGCGACATGTGCCGAGCGGCGCCACCGCGGCCGCCTCGGGTACCCGCCGCACGTCCCACGGCGTCCGGGACGGCGCGGGCGCACGGCCGATGATCGCGGCCTCCTTCTCCCCGGTACCCTGCGAAGCTGGACCAGCGCGCCGATGAGCGTCAGCACGAACACCACGAACGCAATCGCGGCGCCCATCCCGACATGCCACGACTGAATCCTTCCTGGAACATATAGAGCCGAGGCTCAACGTCGCGTGCAGCGGTCCGCCCTGCGTCATGACGTACGGCTCGGCGAACAGCTGGAGAAAGCCGATCATTGTCGTGACGCTGACGAACAGAAACGTCGGGCGCCAGCGTCGGTAGTGTGACGTGCCAGAAGCGCTGCCACGCGCCCGCCCCGTCGACGCGCGCCGCATCGTAGAGATCGCCAGGCACTGCCTGCAGCCCGGCCATGAAGATGATCATGTTGTAGCCGAAGCCCTTCCACACCGTCATCAGGATGATCGACGGCATTGCCCAGGCCGTGGATCCCAGCCAATCGATCGGCGACAGTCCAATGGCATGCAGACCCACATTGAGGAGTCCGTAGCGTGGCGCGTACAGATATTTCCAGACGACGGCCACGGCCACGAGTGTCGTCACGACCGGAGCAAAGAAGACGGTGCGGAAGAATCCGCGCCAACCGCACGAGCTCCGAGTCGAGCATCACGGCCACGCGAGCGACACGATGACGCGACAGCGGTCCCCCGACCAGCACGAAGTACAACGTGTTGCGGAGCGCGATCCAGAACATCGGGGTCGCGCCAGCTCGGCATAGTTGCGGAGCCAATCAACGCGTGTATTGCCCGGCGAGGCGACGGAATAGATGTCGAAGTCCGTGAGGCTCAGCACGAACGACGCGACCGACGGCAGCAGAAATGTCACCATGATCAGCAGCAGCCCCGGTGTGAGGAAGATCACGGCGGCTCGCCGGGCCGCCCGCGCGCCCGCGTCGCCCCGGACCATCGTCCCGGCACTCATGACCTTGCCGCCGTATCGTGATGCGTCCGCCCGCGCAGCCACCGGCGTTTCTCGAGCGCGCGCTCCACTTCCCGGTCGAGGACAGCGAGCGCGGATCGGGCGGAACGCCGCCGCGGACAGCGCCTTCGCCCTGATCGGTCGAGCACCTTCGTGATCTGGTCCCACTCCGGGACTTCGGCGTCGCCTGCACGAATGGCGAATTGCGCCGGAACGCCCGGACGTACGGGTTGCCGGCAGCGCGGAATCCTCCCACGCCGACTGGCGCGGTGGCAGGTCGTCGCTGAGGCGATAGAACGTCGCTTGTTGCGCGGGGCCGGAGAGATATTCGATGAATGTCCAGGCGGAATCAGGCGTGTGGCGATCCGCGGAACACGACGAGACTCGACCCGCCCGCGAGTGAGCATCCGGGCGGCGGTGGTGTCCCGGCCATCCGGCGGTCGCGGGATTCGGTGCGGTCATCCAGCGCCCCTGCAGCGACGGGGGCAGGCGGCGCAAGCACTCACCGACATCCCACGGACCCGAGATGAACATCGCGAACTCGCCGTTCCCGAACGACTGGTACAGATTGGCGATCTGCACATTGGTGATCGGCGCCGCAAGGCTGTCGCGAAAGAGCCCGGTATAGAACCGAACGCGGCCCGGAATCGTGCGTCCGAGAAATCGCCGTACGTATCGCCGTCGCGAAGCAGCGACGCTCCCATGGCGAGTCCGAGGATGACGGGTTGCGCCCATTCGTTGATCGGGAGGAGAATGCCGTACCGGTGTCCCCCCGCGCGGGAACGCACCCGCGTCATCGCCTCGCGCCACGCTCGCCAGGTACGGGGCGGCGTCGCGAAACCCGCGCTCGCCAGAATGTCCGAGCGATAGAAGATCACCCGCGTGTCCACGTACCATGGCACTCCCCATGTCGTGCCGTCGATGACGTTGGTCTCCCAAATGCCGTCGAAGTAGTCGCTCCGTGCGATCGCACGCGACCGCGAGAGCTGCGAGTCCAGCGGAACAAGCGCGCCCAGCGCCACGAGCTCCGGCACCCACGTGTTGCCGAGCTGCGCGATGTCCGGCGTCGCACGCCCGACGACCGATGTCAGGAGTTTTTCGTGAGCGGCAGTAAACGGGATCTGCTGCACGCGGACCTTGATGCCGGGATGCGCGCGCTCGAAGTCCGGGATGAGCGCCTCCACGACCTCGCCCTCCCGGCCGAATGCCCAGAACCTGAGGGTGACCGGCGTGGCGCCGGAATGGCGACTCCCGCCGCCGCATCCGGCGGCAGCCAGGAGGACGACGGCGGCCGCCGGTGCCCGCCATCCCCGTCCTCGCCGCACGGAAATCAGTGATTCGGCGGACGGGCCGGCGTCGGCGCGGACGACGGCGTCTGGTCCGGCGTGGCCGCCGGCAATCCCGTCCCTTGCGGACCCGGAGCGGGCGCCGCGGCCGGCGGTGGCGTCGAGGACGGCGGCTGAGCGGGGGCGAGCGGCGGTGTGCCCGGCGGCTGCTGGTCCGCGGGCTTCGCTGGTGCCGCGGCCGGAGCCGCTGGCCCGGTCGTGGACGACGCGACCGGAGCCGATGGCGACACGTGATCCAGCCAGCCGCCCGTAAACCCCGCGCGCTGCAGTCCCCTGATGATATAGGGACTCCGCCGCATCGTGGTCCAGATGAGTTCCGTCCGATAGTTCTCGATCATCGCCAGTACCGGACCCTCGTCGATGCCGAGGTAGTCGGTATCGAACCATCCATGCGTATGATCGACACGACCCAGCGGCATCCGCAGCGGTGTCGTGAATGTCGGATTGAACGCGTCGACGAAGCCGTACGTGGAGTAGATCAGGTTGCCGTACGTACTCTGCATCGAGCGAAGTGCGGGGACGGCGATCTCCGGCGCGAACGGTATCATGCCGCCGACCGCCGATGGCGAGATCGTCCCATCATCCGCCGTACGCGTGAACGAGACGCCGCGGGCCCAGTAGGTGTGAAACCATCGGTATACCCCGTCGAGGTCGAGGGCCGTATCGGCCGGTCCATCGCACGCGGTAAACCCCCACAAGTCGGGCGCGTACCCCTTCCACCCCATCGGGTTGAGTGTCGCGTAGTCACGCTGCGCATAGGCATCACGTCGGGAGTTCTCGAAGTAATCGATGCCTTTGCCCCGCATGTACGCGTCCTGGATCCCGCGGAAATCGATCCACACGTGGGAGTACTGATAGCCGAACGCCGGCGCGAAGCTCAGGAACGACTGGCCGAAATACTCTTCCCAGCGGTAGGTGCGCGTGTACTCCGCCCACGCCGCCGGCGCAATCGGATGGGTCGGCGAGCCGAGCGCCAGCACGTAGAGCAGCATGACTTCGTTGTAGCCACGCCAGTCGTAGGGCATGAACAGGCTGTCCGGGGTCCACCCGAGCGAGACGGCGGGCGGGTTCGGTGACGCCCACTGCCAATCCACGCGCGAGTACAGCGAGTCGGCATACGCCCGGATCCCCGCCTCGGTCGCCGACGGACCGTCGAAGTACTGCTGGCAGAACAACGCCCCGGCCAGCAGCAACGCGGTGTCGCCCGTGGACAACTCCACCCGCGAAAAGCGCCGGGCATTGTCCATGTTGAGGAAATGGTAGTAAAACCCCTTGTATCCCGACACGCCGGTGTCGCTCGGTCCCTGCGGCAGTTCGTACAGGGTCCGCAAGGTCGTCAGCGTCCGCTCGGCGGCCTGCTCCCGCGTCACGTACCCTTCCGAGACGCCGATCGGATACGCGGTCAGCGCAAAGCCGATCGCCGCGATGCTCGAGAACGACGGCGACGGACTCCGGTCGGGTGTCAGCCCCGTTCGCGCATCGGTCGTACGCCAGAAATATTCGAAGCTCCGGGACTCCACGTCGGCGAGAAATGGATCGCCCCGATACGCGGTATTCGTCACCGTCTCCGGCGCGGGCGTGTCACAATGCCGGAGGACACGGGGCGCCACGCACCCCGCGGCGGTCACCGCCGCGGCGAGTACCAGGCCACGCATCAGACAGACTGAACCATATAGTCCGCGCGCGGCGACCGTGGGACGCGTCCACATGCGACCGACATTCACCACGAACAGGTACGACGCACGATACCGACCGGTCACATCCGAGCGCTTGCCACGGCTACCTATACCTTCCGCGTCTGAGTGTCGGCACGTTTTCGCACACCGAGGTTACGGACCTCGGGCGCGGCAACCCCCAATATGCACCATTGGGGCACCCCCGAGCACGCCGCGCGATGCGACCGGCCAGCAGACTCCCCGATCCAGTGCCGTTGTGGCCGCTGCCGGCAGCCCTCCGCATCACACCATCGGGATGCAATACCCGCCACGCAAAACCGGCGGACCGTTGCGGGTCCGCCGGAGATGCCAATGGCACGAGGCCATCGAAAATCGAGTAAGGCAACAGCTCAGGCCGACCCCGCGATCGTCCTGTCCACCGCGGCTGCCCGTATGGTCGCCTGCCCTACACGAGTTTCTTCACACGTGACGGCCCGCTCGGCTTGCCCTTCCGCTGCGCAGCGGGCGGACGCGTGCCATCGTGGAACTGCTGCTCCTCCGTCGAGCCGGAGAGCGCACCAGTCAATGCCTGGCCACCGCTCACCGTCTGCAGCACCTGGTCGAAATACCCCGTGCCCGCTTCACGCTGGTGCTTCGTCGCGGTATAGCCGTCTGCTTCACGTGCGAACTCGCGCTCCTGCACGCGCACGTACGCGGTCATGCCCTCATCCCGGTACTCCGCGGCAAGGTCGAAGGTCTCGAGGTTGATGAGGTGCCAGCCGGCAAGTGTGATGAACTGGAACTTGTAGCCCATCGCCGCCAGGTCGCGCTGGAAGCTGGCGATCGTGTCGCTGTCCAGATGGCGCTGCCAGTTGAACGACGGTGAGCAGTTGTAGGCCAAAAGTTTCCCGGGGAATTCCTTGTGGACGCCTTCGGCAAACCGGCGGGCCTCGTCAATGTCGGGCGTCGACGTTTCGCACCAGAGCATGTCGGCGTATGGCGCGTACGCGCGGGCCCTCGCAATCGCGCTCTCGATCGTGCCGCGGACGGCGTGATACCCCTCGGCCGTGCGCGTGCCCGTCATATGTGCGCGGTCGCGTGCGTCCACGTCGCTCGTCAGAAGTGTCGCCGACAGCGCATCCGTCCGGGCCACCAGCACGGTGGGAATCCCGAGGACATCCGCGGCGAGCCGCGCGGCAGACAGGGTCCGCACGAACTGCGCGGTGGGGACCAACACCTTGCCGCCCATGTGCCCGCATTTCTTCTCGGACGCAAGCTGGTCCTCGAAGTGCACGCCAGCCGCACCCGCCTCGATCATCCCCTTCATCAATTCGAACGCGTTGAGCGGACCGCCGAACCCCGCCTCGGCGTCGGCGACGATCGGCACCATCCACTCGGACTGCTCGCGCCGCTCGCTCCACTCGATCTGGTCCGCGCGCTGCAGGGCGTTGTTCAGGCGCTTGACCAGCGCCGGAACACTCGTGGCCGGATACAGGCTCTGGTCGGGATAGGTCTGGCCCGCCAGGTTCGCGTCCGCCGCAACCTGCCACCCGCTCAGGTAGATCGCCTTGAGGCCCGCCCGTACCATCTGGACCGCCTGGGCACCGGTCAACGCGCCGAAGGTGTGGACGTAGTCACTCCCGTTGAGGAGTGCCCACAACCGCTCTGCGCCATGGCGTGCCACCGTGTACTCGATCTGCAGCGACCCGCGGAGACGCACCACGTTCTCGGCGGTATAGTCGCGCCGAATACCCAGCCAGCGCGTGTCGGCCTTCCACTGGTGCTCCAGCTCCGCAACCTGCGCGTCAAAGTCGGTCCGCTTCATGAATGTCTCCACGACTCGAAAAAGGGTCGGTCAAACGCGCCAGGCGCGCCGGCGGGCCGGGAGGCGGTGATCCTCTCCGGCCGGCGGCGCGGGGCGTTCAACTCTCAATGGCATGGACACCACGTGCAACGGCGGCAAACCACCGCGGCACAGCGTGCACCAAGCGAGTCTCGTGCCAGCGACAAGACTCCCGCGCGCCGTACCCGGTCACGCTGGATCGCAGACCACGACGGCGTCGGCTCCGGTACGCCCGGTGGCATCCGTCTTTGGTGCCGTCGCCACCGAACCAACGCTGACGACACAGCTCTTGCCGGGCAGGCTCGAGGCGGTCGCCTTTCCGGACCACGCCGTGGCGGTGACGGCTATGAACACCACCGTGACCCCGCTGCTCGCGTGGTATGCCGTGAGATCCCCGACGGACGCGGCGTACCGCTTGTTCTTCGCCTTATAGACCTCGTTGGCGCTAACGATACGCCGGAGATCACCGGTCATGGCCTGGATGACTACGGCCCCGCTCGCAGGGGGGCCGGCCTGCGCCTCCGCTGGGGGCGACGCCCCCAGCGCTGCCGCGGCGAAGAGCAGACACGTGTAGAGCCCGTGCCACGATCTGTTGGATCGGGCCTGCTGTACTGCTCCCAATTGTGGGACCGCAACGCCCACGTTGGCGGACAACCCGCCGGACCGGCATGTCGCGGCCCCGGAACTCCCTAATGGGTGACGGATACGCATTCGCCCCTCCGCTGCAGGATTGTACCCCTGATGGAAGATATCGCCCAAGCCGCGAAATAAGGCTTAATTACTGCTTAGCCGTATGGCCTCCGACGAACCGATCGAGAAGCCGCCCAGTTGGCGGGATCGCATCACTGCGCTCCGTTACGTCCCGCCACTCATCAAGTTGGTCTGGACGACCCATCGCCCGCTCGCGGCGGCGATGTTCGTCCTCCGCATCATGCGCGCGTTCACGCCGCTGGCGACCCTGTGGATCGGGAAGCTGATCATCAATGCGGTCGTCAATTCGCTCACGCGGTCGTCCTGGATGGCGCCGGGCTTCGTCTTTCTCGACACCCGGCCAGACTGGCACTACATCTGGCAGCTCGTCGGGATCGAGTTGGCGATCGTGGCCACCCAGGAGCTGCTCGCCCGCACGTCGATCGTCGTCGAGAGCCTGCTCGGCGATCTGTTTTCCAACCGCATCAGCGTCCGGATCATGGAGCATGCGGCGACCCTCGACCTGGCGCAGTTCGAGGATCCCAACTTCTACGACCTGCTCGAACGCGCCCGTAAGGAATCCGTCGGACGCATCGGACTCCTGGCCCAGGTCCTCGCCATGGCGCAGGACTCGCTCACCGTCGCCTCCCTCGGCGCCGCGATCATCGCGTTCAAGCCGGTCCTGGTGTTTGTCCTGGTGCTCTCGATCCTGCCAAGCTTCGTCGGCCAGACGCACTTCGCCGCGCTCGGCTATTCACTCCTCTTCCGGTGGACGCCCCAGCGGCGCCTGCTCGACTACCTGCGCTACGTCGCCGCGAGCGACGCGACTGCCAAGGAAGTCCGAATGTTCGGGCTGTCGGCATGGCTGACGGAACGCTTTCGCGTGCTCGCCCACCGGTTCTACGAGGAGAACCGCGACCTCTCGATTCGCCGCGGTATCACGAGCGCCGCGTTGTCGCTGCTCGGCACGATGGGCTACTACTCCGCGTTCGTCATCATCGTGTACAGCGCGGTCACACGCGCGATCACCATCGGCTCGCTGACCTTCCTCGCCGCCTCGTTCAACCAGAGCCGCGACATCCTCCAGCGCCTGCTCCTGCAGGCGAGCAATGTCTACGAGCAAGCCCTCTACCTGCGCGACCTGTTCCTGTTCTTCGACATCAAACCCAACGTCGTGTCGCAGCCCGGCGCTCGCGAGGTCCCGCGTCCCATCCAGACCGGATTCGTATTCGAGGACGTCGGATTCAAGTACGCGGGATCGGACCGTTGGGCGGTGCGGCACATCAATCTCACGCTCGGCCCCGGTGAGCGGATTGCGCTCGTCGGCGAGAACAGCGCCGGCAAGACGACACTGACGAAACTGCTCGCGCGCCTCTACGATCCCACGGAAGGCCGGATCCTCCTCAATGGGATCGACCTGCGGCAGTACAATGTCGCGTCGCTGCGGCAGGCCATCGGCGTGATCTTCCAGGACTTCGTCCGGTACGACTTCTCATTCGATGAGAACATCGGCGTCGGCCAGATCGATCAGACGCGGACCTATCTCGACGAGGCCGAGACGGCCGACAGTCCGGCCTCCCGCCCGACCCCCAGCACCGTCGAGCCGATCGCCAGTGGCGCCTACCCCGCGTACCGGCCGCGCAGCCGGCCGTCACGCCCATCCGGTGGCAATGGCAACGGTGTTCGTCCAGAAGTACCGAAGCCCATTACTCCGAACCCGCCGATCGTCCCGCCGTTCCCACCGATCGTGCGCGCCGCCGAGCAGTCGCTCGCCGACTCCCTGCTTCCGCGCTTTCCGCAGGGCTACCGGCAGATGCTCGGACGCCGGTTCGACGGCGGCGTCGACCTTTCCGGCGGCGAGTGGCAAAAGGTCGCGCTGGCCCGCGCGTATCTGCGGAATGCGCAGGTGTTGATCCTCGATGAGCCGACCGCCGCCCTCGACGCCCGCGCCGAATACGAGGTGTTTCTGAGATTCTCGGAGCTGGTCGCGGGCCGGGTCGCCGTGCTCATCTCCCATCGCTTCTCCACCGTCCGGATGGCGGACCGCATCGTCGTGCTCGGCGGCGGCCCCGAAGGCGGGCACGTCGTGGAAGAAGGGACGCACGAGGAGCTGGTCGCCAAAGGCGGCGTGTACGGCGAGCTGTTCGCGATGCAGGCCGCCGGCTATCGGTGACGGGCACGCTCACCCCCTACTCGGCACGAGCACTATCGATTTGCGCCGCCCTGTGCACGGTGGCGTTCGTCATCACCGCCGTGTTCGTGCTCCTCGGGTCGTTCGCCGCCCCCGACCGCGCCGGCATCCTCGCCATACGCAGCTTCGCGTCACCGGTCATGACCGTCGTGATGATCGCCGCGTCGTCGATCGCCCACGGCACGCTGTGTATTCCGCTGGCGGTCCTGCTCGCCGCTCTCATCTATCGCATCGATGGACGCGATGACGCGATACTCTACACCGCGGCGTGCCTGATGGGCGAGGTCCTGTACATCAGCCTCAAGGAAGCCTTCCGCCAGCACCGGCCGCACGGCATCTCGCCGAAGCTCACTGACGCTGGCGGCTTTGGCTTCCCATCAGGCCACACGATGATGGCGGTCGTGATCTTCGGGCTGGGCGCCGTGATCGTGACGCGGCGCGCTTCTCGAGGCGTCCGCGTCGGAGCGGTCGTGGCCGCGGCGCTCCTCATTTGTCTCGTTGGCATTTCGCGCATCTACCTTGGTGCCCATTGGCCGAGCAATGTGATCGGTGCGCTGTTTGCCGGCGTCGCGTGGTCGGCGGTCTGTCTCATCTGGGACGAGCGGCGGACCGGCAGGCTTTCTGTTAACCGGCGGGGCGAGACTCAGAGCCCGTACAGCGCCGCGTAGACGTTGCGTCCATGGACGATCGCGCGAACGTAGTCGCGCGTGTCCGTGAACGGAATCCGCTCGACGAACACTTCGGGATCGTCCGCTCCACGTTTCGTCGCCCACAAACGGACACGGCTGGGTCCGGCGTTGTAGGCCGCGAGCGTCCGCTCGAGACTCCCGCCCTCCTGGCTCTGGAACGTGGCCAAATGGGCGACACCCAAGGAGAGGTTGATCCCGGGGTCGTCCAGGAGCGACGGATCCCAGGGACCGAGGCGGCGGGCTTCGGCGAGCTGCCGGCCGATCAATGGCATCACCTGCATCAGGCCTCGTGCACCGACGCCGGATACCGCACGTGGGTTGAACGCGGATTCCTCACGGACGACCGCCGCGACGAGGGCGGGATCGAGCCCGCGCGCGCGCGCGTCCAGCGCCAGCGTGTCCGCGAACGCCAATGGATAAATGAGGCGAAGCACCCTCGGATCGCGGACCGCGCCGTTGGCCAGCCCCACCAGTCGCCAGCCGAGTCCGACCGCACGAGCCGCTTCGCCGGCGCGGACGAGCGCGTCACCGGCCGCGAGGATCGCGTCCGGTGTGTCTCCCGCCTGTCGCACGACGCGATCGATCTCGAAATGCGCTTCGACCGCCATGCCCAGTGAGTCGAGCAGCGTGGCCCGCTGGAGCGCGGCAACCATGTACACCGGGACGGCACGTTCCGTCGTGTCGCCAGCGTGAGCCAGAAGTGAGTCCGTGAGATGCAGCCGCCGCGCACTCAGCGTCGCGTAGTAGGACAGCGGGTCGGACGCCAGCACGGAGCGCCACCGTTCCGCCGCCCGCGCGCTGCGCCCGGCGCGGCCCCAGGCTCGGCCACTCCAGTAGAGCGCGGCAGTCGCGTCAGGGGCGCGCGGGTAGGCCTTGCTGAGCAAGTCCCATTCGCGGGCCGCAGCGGCCGAGGACCCGGCGGATGGTCTGCTGCCCGCGCCTCCACCACCAATGAACGCAATCAGGGCCGCACGAAACTGGGCCCGCGGCGCCAGCGGACTCGAGGGAAACCGGCGGGCGACCTGCAGGAAGTCACGCCGCGCGGCCCCATCATCGCGCTCGTCGGTCGCGAGGTCCGCGAGGAGCATCAGCGCATCCGCGGCAGCGGTGTCCCGCGGTGCGGTCCGTACGAGCGTGCGGAGGAGCCGCGTGCCTTGCGCTTTGTCCCCTTCGGCAACCAGCGCTCGGGCGCGCTGGTACTGGGCGGCGTGCGCGAGTGGCGCCGCGATTTCCCCCCCCGGTTGTGTCAGCGTCCCGAAGACCCGCGCCGCGTCCGCGTCCCGGTGCGACCGGCTCAGCACCATGCCGTAGGCTTCGGATTCCTCCGGAGCAAGCGCCGGCGCGTCGGGCTCGGTGGCCAACCGGTCGAATGCGGCGAGCGCCCGCGGCAGAGGCCCCGTCGCCGCGGCGCTCCGCGCGACCGCGAGCTCCGACGACAGCGGCAGCGGCGAGCAGGCGTGGTCCAGCACCTCGATCGCCCCGCGAGCGCTCGCCGTCCCGCTGTGCGCGATGATGTACACCACGATGCGCCCGCACAGCGCCCGTCGCGACGCGCTGTCCGCCGCGAGCGCCAGCACCGTCGCGTCGTTGCGAAACGCATCCACCGGCGCACCAAGCGAATCGTAGAGATGGGCGGCACCCGCGGGATCGCCCATGCGCTCGCGTGCCTGGGCTTCGGTCCACGGAATCCGTCCCCGGGCAGCAGGGATGGAGATGCTCGCGTAGTCGCGTGCGCGAATGCGCTGTCGGACGTGACACCCGCCGCACGCAAGCGGAGCCAGTCGGCGATCGCCGGCAGCACCAGCGCAGCAGCCTCGTAGCCGCCCCGCGCGCTGTCGAACTGATTGGCGCGGTCGTATCCGCGAGCCGCGAGCACGATTGCCGCACCCGGCGGTGCAGAACCCTGCGCACCGAGTTGCGGCGCGCTCCAGACCGCAGCGAGACACAAGAGTGCGATCCCTGCAGTGCGAGCGAGCCGAGGCTCGCTAATTGCGCTACGCCGGTGGCGCGCGCTACGCCTTGTGACGATAGGTGATACGGCCCCGTGTCAAATCGTACGGCGAGACCTCGATCTTCACCCGGTCACCAGCCAGCACCCGGATACGAAATCGCCGCATGTTGCCACCGAGAGTGGTGAGGACGTCATGCCCGTTGTCCATCACGACGCGAAACGTGGCGTTGGGCAACACTTCGGCCACCGTTCCTTCCAGCTCGATTGCCTCTTGCTTTGCCATAGAACTCGCTGTGGAGGAGAGGAAGCGAGCGCGCACGCCCGCATGTATGTTCAAGCAAACGTTAACCAATGTGGCCGCCTCGTGCAACGTAAGTTGTTGTCAATTCAGCGGGACGGCTCTGTAACCGGAGCGACGGATGCCGGTAACGGATGACGACGCGGCCAGCCGGATGCGGCTGGCCTGGCTGCGGCTTCACACCTTGCCTGGTGGACGGTGGCTCTTCAGCCGCCTCCTCGGGCGGATGATCCCCTACACCGGATCGATCCGTCCGGAGGTGCTGGCGCTCGAACCGGGATTCGCGCGCGTCCGGATGCGCGACAGTCCCCGAGTCCGCAACCACTTGCGCTCGGTGCACGCGATCGCGCTTACCAACCTCGCCGAGGTGACGAGCGGGCTCGCGATGACGGTCGCCCTGCCCGCCTCGGTCCGTGGGATCGTGATTGGACTCTCGGTGGGATTCGAGAAGAAGGCCCGGGGAACGCTGACCGCGGAATGCCGCTGCACCGTGCCGCTGGTGACCGGCCCCATGGAGTTTCCGGTTACGGCGATCGTCCACGATGCCGTGGGCGACACGGTGGCGCAGGCGACGGTGGTGTGGCTGCTCTCACTGAGAAACTGACGGGTCGTCCAACGCCCGGCCGACATTTATATTGCTGGTGTCCACGCTCGCCATCCACCCATCTGCAAGGAGGTGATCCTTTGTCTACTGACCATTCTCCGGCACGGATCGCCAACGGCCGTTGAGGCCTGTGCGGTAGCAACGACCACCGGTCCGTCCCGGCTGGTCTGAGAGTGGGGCCCGTCGCGGTGGCACGCGATCGGCCCCACTCGTTTTCCCCTGGACAACGCTGTCGTTGCTCAGCCGGTCCCAACGTCTGATACCACGGTGCGGCGCGCTCGCATAGCACCAGTGTCGTATTCGGCCGCCGCGGGTTGCATCCGCCAGTTGCGCGCATCAGGTTGTCCGGCATGCCGAGCACCGGCGGAAACAGCCGTTCGCTGCGTGCGATCCGTGGCGCCACCACGGTAGCGCGCGATGAACCGGCGGCCATCTACGATGCGACGATCGAGCTCTTGTCCGAGATCGTGGCCCGCAACGGTCTCGTGACGGACGACATCATCAGCGTGATCTTCACCGTCACGCCGGACCTCACGAGCGCCTTCCCCGCGCTTGGCGCCCGGCGGATGGGCTGGCTCGACGTCCCGCTGCTCTGCACGATGGAGATCCCGGTGCCCGGCGCGCTCGGCCGCTGCATCCGCACGCTGCTCTACGTCGAATCACCCCGCCCGCGCACCGAAATTCACCACGTGTACCTCGGCGCCGCGGAAGCGCTGCGCCCCGATCTCGCGGTGCCGCCGGTCAGTGAACCGCGCTGCCCCCGAGGGCTTTCACCACACGATCGTTGATCATCCGCTCCAGGACGCCGTTGGTGGCGCACTGGACGGCGTCGCTGCTCGTCCCTAACGGCCGGGCGGTCCCGGTCAGGAACGTGCTCACGACCGATCCACTGTCCCCCACGGGCTTGATCGTGGAGAGCACACTGATCGTGACTTCGTCGATGTCGGCGACGCTGCCAGACATCGACTCCGTGCCGCACTCGAGGATTCGCGAGAGTTGCACGGCTTTCAACCGATGGCCCGGTACGCGGTAGTTCGTATTGCCGACCTGCCCAGTCGTGCTGACCATCGTGCCGACGGGAATGCCGAGATCCGGATACACCTGGGACAACGTGGCCATGACGCTCGACGGCGGCGCGTGGAAGGTCGCTTCCGTACCGTTGTAGTAGTCGGTGGTGTGTATCACCCGGCCGTTCGGGTCAGTCGCGACGATGCGGTCGGTGGGCGGGTGATCGTCGGGCGAGGGAGCGCCGCTGGAGGCGCACGCCGCGAGCACGGCCGGCAACGATGCGGCGATCACCACACGGGTGACGGATGTCAGCAGCCGGTGCATCGCACCACCGGTCAGTTAGTCGCGGACCCTCTGAACACCCTGGTGACGCGGTCGTTGATCAGCCCCTCCAGTAGTCCCGTACTCGAGCACTGCGTCGGATCGCTGCTCGACGTGAGCGGCCGGGCGAATGCGGCCACGTAGGTGTTGACGACCGATCCGCTGTCCCCCGCGGGTTTGACCGTGGAGATCACGTTGAGCCTGATTTCATCGACGTCGGCGCGCCTGGCCATCGGCGCCTGTCCGCACTCGACGATCCGTGCAAGCTGAATGTTCTTGAGGCTATGTCCCGGTACTTTGTAGTCCCGGTTGCCGATCTGCCCGGTCGTGCTCATCCGCGTCGCGATCGGAATGCCAAGATCGTGAAAGATGCCTGACAGCGTGTCCATGACGGCCGACGCTGGCCCATTGATGCGCGCATTGATCCCCGTGTAGTAATCAGTCGCGTGGATCACGAGGCCGTTGTCGTTGCCGATACTGGCACCACCAGGGGCACCCCTGGTATTGGCGGCGGAACCCCCGATCCCGACGATGCGATCGGTCGGCTGGTGGTCGTCCGGCGCGGGTGTGCCGGCGGAGGCGCATCCACCGAGCACACCACAGAGCGATCCGGCGGTGATGAGGCGGGTGATCGGGCGATGCATGGCGCTCTCCAGGGGGTTGAGAGATGGGGTGCACTCTATGGTGTGGTAGTGACCAATGGGTGTCAATGTTGGGGCGAGTTCCGCTCGGAGCGGATGTAACAGAGGGTTACAACGAACGCGTCCCGATGGTGGTTAGCGAAAATCGTGTGACCGGTGCACGAAGGATTCGGCGTCGCCGTGATGTAAGGGGCTGAACCGCTGTCCGACGATGTTGACCTGCGCACCATCCCGTTCGATCCGGCCGTACACGAGCAGGAACGTGGCATGCCGGACTGGTTCGCGAAATTGTTCGTCGAGCGTCCGGGACACCACGATGTTTGCCGCCCCCCATTCGTCCTCCAGCAGGAGAAAAACGGTGCCTTTGGCGCTCTCCGGCCGCTGGCGCACCGTGACGAGTCCGCCGAGCAGCACCAGCTCCCCGCCGCGGCACTCCAGCAAATCCTGGCTGTCGATCGCTCCCAGAGTACGCAGCCGGGGACGAAAGCGTTCCATCGGATGGCCGGCCACCGTCAGGCCGAGCGCATCGTAGTCGAGCGCGATCCGCTCGTCCCGCCCGATCGGGAGCGGAGCGAAGTGACCAGTACCAGCCGTTCGCGCGGGAGCCAGCGGCAACTGGTCGCCCGCGACTCGCAGGGCCTCCCACCCCGCACGCCGCCGGTCCGGCTCCCATGCCTCGAACGCACCCGCGCGCGCGAGTGCCCCGGCCGCGCGGCTGTCCAGTCGCGCACGCGTCACGACATCGGCGATCGACGTGAATGGCCGCCCCCCCTGGACCGGCTCGCGAGCCGCGCGCAGCGACTCGATCACCGCCTCTCCCACGCCCCGCACGTGCCGCCATCCGATGCGCAGCGCCGGCCGCTCGTGCTCCTCCGTCTCTTCGACCGTGCACTCCCAGTCGCCATCCCGCATGCACGGCGCGCGCACCTCGACTCCCCGCCGGATCGCATCGTGCACGAGAGTCGAGACGGGATAGAACCCCATCGGCCAGGAGTTGAGCAGCCCGGCATAGAACTCCGCGGGACAGTGCGCCTTGAGATAGGCCGTCGCGTACGCGATGAGCGCAAAGCTCCAGGCGTGCGACTCCGGGAAGCCGTAGTTCGCGAAGCTCTTGAGATCATCGACGATCTGCGCGGCGACCTCCGGCGCGATCCCCTGCCCGGTCATGCGCGTCCGGAGCCGGTCCAGCGCGGCCTGGAGCTGCGGCTTCTTGCGCATGTTCCCCATCGTCCGGCGCAGCTCGTCGGCCTCGGCGCCCGTGTATCCGCCGAGGTCGCGCGCGATCGCCATCGCCTGCTCCTGAAAGATGGGGATCCCCTGCGTGCGCTCGAGAATCGGGATGAGCGCCGGGTGCAGGTACGTCACCGGCTCCTGGCCGCGGCGCCGGCGCGTATAGGGATGGACGAAGCGCGCCTGGATCGGCCCGGGCCGGATGAGCGCCACCTGCACCACGATGTCGTACATCCGCTCGGGCCGCGTGTGCACGATCGATGAGATCTGGGCGCGGCTCTCGATCTGAAAGGTGCCGATGGTCTCGCCTTGCGCGATCAGGTGGTACGTCGCGGGGTCGTCGGTCGGCAGCCGGTACATCTGATGGCCGATGCCCGGTCCGCTGCTCGATGATGTCGAACGCGCGCCGCACGAGCGACAGCGCGCCGAGTCCGAGAAAATCGAACTTCGGCACCCCGATCCGGTCGAGATCATCCTTGTCGAACTGCACGACCGTTCGCCCCATGGTCGTGGGCTCGATCGGCAGATAGTCCCCGAGTGGTGCGGCCGACAGCACGAACCCGCCGGGATGCGTCGAGCGCATGCGGGGAATGCCCTCGAACGCGGCGACTGCCCGCAGCAACGCGCGTCCCCTCGCATTCCCGACGTCGAGCCCCACGGACCGGCCGAGTTCCGCGCCGATCCAGGCCGCACCTTCCGCGGGATCGTAGCGGTGCACCCGCTTGGAGACCTCGAACGCCTGCGCCACCGGATACCCGAAGGCCCGCATGGCATCGAGCACCGCATTGGGCGCTCGGTAGGTCTGTACCATCCCCGTGATCGCCGAATGCGCGCGATCGTAGTGATCGTACACGTAGTCGAGCACTTCTTCGCGGCGATCGTGCTCGATGTCGATGTCGATGTCGGGCGCCTCCGTCTCGCCACCCATCCGCCGCTCGGAGAGAAACCGCTCGAACATGAGCCCATTCGCCACTGGATCGACCGCGGTTATCCCCAGGCAGTACGCCACGGCGGAGTTGGCGGCGCTCCCGCGCCCCTGTGCCAGGATGCCCTTCGATCCCGCGAACTGCACCGCATCCCACATGACGAGGAAGAATCCCGCGAACCCGAGCCGGTGGATGACATCGAGCTCGTGTTCGAGCTGCCGCCCCTGGACATCGGTGACGGTGCCCCATCGCGTCTCGGCGCCCTCGTACACTCGCGCACGGAGATGACGGTCGTCATCGGGAAACTGCTCGGGCAGTGGGTAGGTCGGCATGGGCGGACGCAGCCAGTCGAGCGCAAACGCCGTGCAGCCCTCGGCGATCCGGGCACTGGCTGCCAACCCCTCCTCTCTCCCTCGCCAGAGGGCGGCCATCTCGTCCGGCCCGCGAAGCCGCCACGTGTCGTTGGGATGGAGAAGCCCGCGCGTCGCGGCGGTGTCCAGATCTACGCCGGCACGAAGCGCGGTCAGAACATCGTGCACGAGCCGCCCTTCGTCGTTCACATAGCGCGGATTGTTGGTGGCCACCCACGGCACGCCTTCCCGTTCGGCAAGCTCGATGAGCGCGCCGGCGAACGCCGACTCGGTCCGCCCGGCATGATGGAGCTGCACTTCGACCGCGAGATGCTCGCCGAAGACGGCGCGCCATTCCGCGAGATGCCGGGCCGCTGCCGGTAGGTCGCCTCCACGGACGCCGGTAGCAAGCGCCCCGGATGCAGGCCCCGTGAACGCATGCAGCCCTGCACTCCGGCTCACGACATCCTGCCACCGGACGTGAGGCCGCCCTCGAGCCGGCAACCGCTCTGTCGCATGCGTCGTCGCGCGTCCTGTCGCACGCGCCAGCGTCCGCGGCGGCGTCCCAGTCGTGGACGGCGGCCACGTGCGCAAGCATCCCGAACGAGCCTGAGTAATGAGAGCCGCGAGATTGCGGCACCCTTCCGCCGTACGCGCGAGAAACGCGGCCGGATGCCCATCCACAATGAGCTCGCATCCGATGAGCGGCGTGATACCGGCGTCCCACGCCGCCAGCGCGAACCGTACGACCCCGCCAAAATCCGCCGCGTCGGTCAAGCCGATGGCCGGGTATCCCAGGGCCGCCGCCGCCGCGACCAACGCCTCGGGAGTCGCGCTCCCATCACCGAACGAAAATGCGCTATGCGCCCGCAGCTCCACGTACATCCGTCAATCCCACCACCCGTGGAGATACCACCGGTCCTCTACCCGGAAGAGAAGTACCAGGCGGCCGTCGGCCGTGACGCAGTGGAAGTACTCCCGGGTGTACGGTACGGCCTCCCATGTCCCGCCCACGACGCGGTCAGGTCCCGCCGCGACGAGCACATTGGTTTCGGCTTTGGCGGGCTCCCGGTATCGCACCGGCACGTCGTGGTCGCGCCGCGGTGCCGTGACGACATCCACGGACCGTGGATCGGGGAGCAGTTGGAGCGTGAGGCTGGGTCTCACGGCCGATGCGCCTGCCGCGGTATGTCCTTCCAGGACCACCGATTCCCGGATCTGCCATTGCACTCGCTGCTCGAGCAGCGGATGGTTGGTCGCACTGAGAGTCGCGACTTCCATCCCGCACGTATCGAGCAACTGAGCGACAGCCTGCTCCGTGGCCCGCGCCGTCGCGAAGCCGCGATCGAAGATGTCGCCCTGATACTCGTGAGCGGAGACGATCACGCCGGCTCGCACGGTAATGCCGGTGACTGCATCGGGAAGATGGATGCGCCCGAGCACGGCACGGATGAGCCGCAGCCATGCCGAAGGATCCGCCGTGGGACGCGCGGCCCGGAACGGATGTTCGGCCGCGGATCGGTTGGCGAGCGCGAAACGCAGCGTGAGATCCCGCATCGCCTCTCCCCGCGCCCGGAGCGTCTCACACACCTGGCCGACGAGCCGGTTGATCACGAAGAGCAGGCGCTCGATGTCACGCAATGCGTAGTCCGTCCACGCGCACGAGGCCCGCGGCCGCGTCCGGGGGAGTGCACCGAATGGACGCCGCTGGTCCTCTCCGCGAGCGAGCCGCCACAGACGGATGCCGTCCGCCGCGAACCGGACTTCCACTTCCTCCTGGCCAAGCACGGCGAGCGCGCCACATGTCTCGATCCCGACGCCCGCCAGCAAAGAGAGCACGCCCGGACCCGGAGTGAATGCGCTGCACAACACGGACAACGAATAGGGAGCGAGGAACGCACGGTCATGCCCCGCAGGAATGACGGTGATGCCGTCCTCCGCACTCCCGGCGATTGCTGGTGGCACGATCGGATGGACGACCGGTCTCCCGCTGCGCGCGGCGACTTCGGCCGCGATCGCCGTCCGCGCGATGCCGGCCTGCACACGGGCCGCCCCTTGCTCCCGGACGATGGCGCACAGCGCCGCAGCCAGCGGACGCTCGGATAGTCCGCGCGCATCGGCCCAGAGCAATCCCGGCCCGTTGGCGGCGACACGCGGAGAGACGCGGAGGAGCGCTTCGGTCAGCCGGTCCAAGGGTGGTGCCCCTGCCCCGGCCCCCATCGCCGCTGCATCCGCACCGTCCGGTGGCCTCGGCCCGGTGACCGCCTCAGCGCTCGACGCCGCGCCGGTCGGCCAAGCCGGGATCCAGAGACAGACGAAGGTCATATGGCGTGACGGGCAGTACGACACGCGCCCCCTCGTTCCACCCAGGAGCACGCACGCGCACATCGATGGCGGCGGTGCGCACAGCCGCCGGATCGGCGAACGGCCCCCGATGCCACTCATAACTGTTGGGCAAAACTCGCGAGGTCACCCGGAGCGCAGCCATGGTCGCGCTCGTCGTCAGCGCGACGAATGCGCTGCCACCCTCATGCGCTGCGCGCGACAGACGCACGGTCTCGGTCCCCTGCGGCTCGACTCCAGCAAGCACGACCAGTGCAAAACCGCCACAACGCAGGAGCCCCTCACCCCACCGCAGCGCATTGATCCGCTCCGCCGGACGCACGAGGAGCGGCCCCTCGGTCCAGAATGGACCGGTAGTGCCGCCCCCATCGATCCACGCCGAGCGTTCACCGGCCGCGAGCAACGCATGGCAGGTGGCGCGGAGAATGGCCATCGCCCCACCCTGCGGCATCCACGCCGTCAGCCGCCCACGAGGAAGACCTCCTCCAGGAAACGCCCGGCTCAGCCCCGGAACTCCCATCGCGACCGGCTCTGTCGTATGCTGCGGAACCGGGATTGCATCGGGAAATCGATGGCTGAGCAGGGCGCGGAGCTGAGCAGCAGTCGATGACAGCGGAACGCTCCGGCTCGAGTGGAACCCCCAGACGTCGCGGCAGCCCTCGCGACAGGATCAATAGAGTAACCCGAACAAAACCCGAAAGCAAGAGACCACCCCTGCAGTTGTACTAACTCTCTTCTCTCCCTTTCTCCTCTCGTTCCTTCTTCTCTCTTTTTCTCTTGCTTCCGCTTCGCTCCATCACGCTGTGCAGTGCCGCCGCGGCGATCGCCACCGCCTGCGCCCATCATGCGACCCACCCCGGCGTGACCACCACGAGCGCGGGTGACATCGCCTCCGTTCCATCGCCCGTTTCCGTATCCGCCCGCTGGGGCGCCACCATCACTCCGTCCGGAGACGCTACCGTCCGCGGCCGAGCCAATGTCGCCCCGACTCCAGGGGGCAAGTCGGCAACGATGATCCTCGAGTTGACCGGCCTCGAACCCGGAAAGACCTACGTGTGGCACATCGCCCACGGCGCCTGTGCCGGCCCGGAGACCGCCGGCGCGCCGAGCGACTATCTGCCGCTGACCGCAGGGCCGGAGGGACAGGGCAGCTCGAGCGGGAGTTTCCCGATAACCAATACCGGCATGGCTGGTTATCATATCGACGTCCACCCCAGCCGCAGCACTCCCGCGATCGCCTGCGGAAACCTCCAGACAGGCAGCGCCAATCAATGAAATGGCTCGCCTTCCTTGGCATCGCGGTGGCCGCTGTCGCCGTCATTGTCGTCGCGATCGGCCTCAAACTCCCGCAGGATCACACGGCGACCCGGACGGCCGATGTCTCCGTCCCGCCAGATCAGGTCTGGGCGGTGATCACCGACGTGGCCTCATATCCGAAATGGCGCCCCGACGTCCAACGCATCGAATCGCTGCCCGCTGTCGACGGCCGCGCATCGTGGCGCGAAATCAGACGCAGCGACAGCATCGCCTACGAGACCGTCGAATCCCTCCAGCCCACGCGGTTCGTCACGCGTATCGCGGATCGCGGCCTCCCCTTCGGCGGCCAATGGTCCATCGCACTCGCCCCGCTCCCCTCCGGGACGCGAATCACGATCACGGAACACGGCCAGATCTACAATCTGCTGTACCGCGTCCTCTCGCACTTCGTACTCGGCTACACCACCACGATGGATGCGTACCTCCATGCGCTCCAGCGGCGCCTCGACACACCGGCGCTCCCCGCATCTGCAGGGCCGGAGTCACGGGCACCGTCGCCTCCACCGCCACCCATCGCGTGAACCGCACCCACGTGACCCGCACCCACGTGACCCGCACCCATGTATCTCGCACACGGTGGTCCGGAACCATCCCGCGCGAAAGCCGGGACGTCGCGCTCGCGAGCTAGTTCTTAGCTGCTGCGCACGGCGGCCGGCACCGCCAGGCGGCCGAGCCCACCGGCCTGCAGCTCGCTCAATGTCAGCACGCCCCGATCGAGCACGAGCGCCGTCACCAGCGCGGCCGGCGTCACATCGAAAGCGGGATTGTAGACGGCCGACCCCGCCGGACTCCATCGCACCGCACCGAAACTCCCGCGAACACCCCGCACTTCGTCTGCCGGCCGTTCCTCGATCGGAATGGCCGCACCGTCCGCGCATGCGAGATCCACGGTCGTCCACGGCGCCACAGGATGGAACGGGATGCCGTGGTGGTGCGCCGCCACCGCGACGGCGTACGTCCCCACTTTGTTGGCGACGTCTCCGTTCCTCGCGATGCGGTCGGCTCCCACCAGGACCCGCTGCACGCGACCGGCTCGCATCAGGATCGGCGCCATGCTGTCCGTGATCAGTGTGTAGGGAATGCCGTAGCGCTCCAGCTCCCAGGTCGTGAGCCGCGCACCCTGCAGCAACGGCCGCGTCTCATCCACGTAGACATGAAGCCGTTTGCCGCTCTCGGCGGCACGCCGGACGACACCCAGCGCCGTCCCGACTCCAACGGTGGCCAAGCCGCCGGTGTTGCAGTGCGTGAGGACGCCATCGCCGTCCTCGAGCAGTGGCCCGCCGTGCGCCGCCATCCCCTCACAAAGCGCGACATCCTCAGCGGCGATCGCCTCGGCCTCCGCGACCAACGCGTCCGCATCGAAGTGCAATGCCACCGCATCGAGCATGCGGTCGATCGCGGTCATGAGGTTGACCGCGGTCGGGCGTGCCGCACGAAGGCGGGCGGCCGCCGCCCGAACGTCAGCTTCGGGAGCACCGTGCTCGGCGAACCAGGCGACACTCATCGCGGCCGCCACCCCGATCAGCGGCGCCCCCCGCACGCGCAGCCCCCGAATGTGCTCGGCCATCGCGGCGGGATCGCCGCCATCCAGCCATACCTCACGATCGGGAAGCAGCGTCTGGTCGAGCACCATCAGACGATCGTTCCGGGTGCGTAGTCCGAGCGACTCGAACTCCTTCACGGTACTCGCGGTCCAGCCGTCAGGACGCCGGACGCGAACGGCCGGCGGGACGCGACGCCTCGCGCGTCGTCCGGCTCATCACACACCCGTAGGGGACCGCATCGATGGAGCCGGGCGCAACGTGTCCGCGCGCGGCCCAGGTATCGATCTGGGTCTGCGAAGGCGGCTCGGGCACGCCGATGTCGAACGCCATCCGAATGACTGAATTGCGCGAATGCCGCGCATGCGCGTCCAGGCTGTCGGGTTCGAGCTCGCCGGATAGTCGCTCCCGCTCCGTCTCGGCTGCGATTTCCGTGGAGTCGTAGTTCAGGAAGCGATCCGGGGCCTGTACCTTCAAGGCGTCCAGAAATTGCGGATCGTAGAGCGCCTCGACGTGGTGCGCCGCGAGAATTTGCAATGGCGTCAACCCATACGCGCCGCGGAAATCCGCTCCGTCGAGGTCCGCGTTGTCGAACGTCGCGTGATGGAGCCGTGCACCCGCAAATACCGCCCCCTGCAACATGCCGTCGTTGAATGCCGCGCCCCGCACGTCCGCCCGCGAGAACCGCGCATACCGCAGGTTGCTGCCCGAGAAGAACGTGCGCGAACAGAAGAGCGTATCCACGTACGCGACTCCCGCCGCGGTATCCGAGCGGTCCGCCGCCGGGCCCGCACCCGCGCGCAGCTTGCGCATATCCGTGTTGAACAACAGCGACCCCACGACACTCGCACCGGTGAGATTGGCACCCCGCAGGTCTGCCGACCACAGATCCGCGCCCAGGAGATCCGCGCGCCGCAGGTCGCTGAGCGCGAGATACGCGCGCTCGCCCGACGCAAATCGAAGGTCCGCTCCGACGAGGTGAGCGCCGGACGCCTTGGCCTCGAGGCCGGTGTCGGCGGTGGCGCCCGTCGTCAGCCGCGTCGAGATTTCAGCCTCCGCCAGTTGCGCCACCGAGCGCATCCCGAAGTGCGACATGATCTCGGGGACTCTCGACTGCAACGCCGGAACGGCGTGCACGAGGCTCAGCGCAGGCTGCACGTTCGATGTCTGCTGCAGGACGGCCCCGCTGGACGACGGGCGGTGAACTCCATGGATCGCGGCGTACGACGCGCCCCCGAATGCGATCGGGACCATGAGCGCTACCGAGAGCGTCGGTGCGTAGGGGCGGAGACGCCGCCACCACCGGGCGCGCTGGCCCGCACGCCCGCTGCTGGCGGTGTCGTTGTCCACGGCCGGCGAGTACCGGCGCGGCAGGGTCGCCACCGCGAGACTCAGAAAGCCGGCAGCCGCGGTGCAGCCCACCGTCAGCGCCACGATCTGTATCCACGTCACGGTCCAATCGTGGCGATGCAGGTACCGTCCCCAGAACCACGCCACGGTGCCCGGTACGATCCACCACCCGACGATGATCGCGAGCCACGCCTGTAGCCGTGCGAGGGCACCCGCCTGATGCGGCGGCACGAGCCGCTCCGCAGCCCACGGTCCGAGGAGCCACACGCTGGCACGATCCGCCATCGCCGTGCCGTCGGGGAGCGATTCAGGCGCGGCGGCGATCGCAGACCAGAGCCGTTGTGCCTGAAGCAGCGCGATCACCGCTAGCCCAACCAGCGCGATCGGGACCAGTGCGTAGAAATTCACGATCGGAATGTCGGCATTCAGAATCGGCAGCTTGGACACCGCCGTGTCGGTCAACAACTGCCTGTCCACGGTGGAGTTGATCGTCAGCCACGAATACGCGCAGATCAGGAGCACGGTCAGGAACAGCTTCCCCGTGCCTTCGGCCATTTCGTTGGCCGTCTCGAATGCACCAAAGCGGACCGACGACGGCATCCGCGATCCGCGAAGGTCGGCGCGCGCGAACTGGGAACCGAGCAATCCGCTGGCGCCCGTGAAGTCCGCGTGAGCCAACCTGGCCCACGCGAACTGCGCATCGACGAGGTCGGCGTTGGCGAAACTCGCACCTTGCAGCCGAGCACCCCTGAAGTCGACGCCTCGAAGATCTTCTCCGCTCAGGTCTGCGCCCGAGAGATCCGGAGATGGGCCGAGGCTCGTTGCCCGCCAGCTCCCATGCGCCCGCAACTCCGCCGCGAGGTCGTGCGGCGCGAGCGGAATCGAGTTCCCCCGCGCGGCTGCGTCCGCTGACGAACGCCGCGGCGGCAGCGCCTGCCGGTCCGCCGGCGACGTATGCGAGGGTTCGACGACGACCTCAGGATCTCTCGAAGGCTCGGCCACGGGCTCGATTCAGGGGATGAGCGTGGTAAGGTAGGGCGATAGCCCCGCCCGAGGGAGGCCGGGCCTGGATCCTGCCAGCGGAGGGTAGCCCTACCCGGCGCCGGCAAGGCTCCGGGCACGGGTTAGCGTGGCCCAGGCATAGCCCAGCCGGACCGTTGGCCCTGGTTTCGCGATTGTTTCGGCGGGTCGGCGACACCTGTTCCCCTTGGCCGGAGGACCCTATGCGTTCCGCGCTTCTCACGACGCACCATGATGTCGCCCCGTTGATCGCACGAGTCGCTGCCGGGGTCGTGATGTTTCCGCACGGTGCTCAGAAGATGCTTGGCTGGTTCGGCGGCCCCGGCTTCGCGGGCGCGGTCGGCATGTTTCATCAGACATTGCACATCCCCATGCGGATCGCCGTTCTCGATCCGATCGCCGAGTTCTTCGGTGCGCTGGCGCTGATCATCGGCCTGCTGAGCCGTGTGGCTGCATTCGCGATTCTGTGCGTGATGCTCGTCGCCGTCGGCCTCGTGCACTACCAGAATGGATTCCTGATGAATTGGACGGGCAAGCAGCACGGCGAAGGCTACGAGTTCCACCTGTTGATGATGGCCCTCTGTCTGATCGTCGTCGTCAAAGGCGGCGGCGCATGGTCGGTCGACCGCGCACTCACTGCCGGAGCGAACCGGAACTCGGGCGGCTCCCCCGCCTCATCCGTGCTGTAGCCCGTCGGGCGCGGCGCGACGCGCGTGCGCCGCATCGAAGCGGCCGAATCGCAACGCGAGCGTCGGCAGGACAAACAGGCTGAGTAGCGTCGACGTCGCGAGCCCGCCCAGGATCACCACCGCGAGGGGACCCTCGATCTCACGCCCGGGATCACCACTTCCCAGCGCCAGCGGCAACAGCGCGATCCCCGTCACGATCGCGGTCATGAGAATCGGGCCCAGGCGCTCTTCGGCGCCGCGCCGCGCCGTATCCTGATTCCATGTATGCCCTTCAGCCGAAACCGAGATGCTGATAGTGTGAGATGAGCATGACGGCATTGCGCGTGGAGATGCCGAACAGTGTCACGAAACCGACCAGTGAGCCGATCGAGAGAATGCCGCCAGTGAGAAACACCGCGACCACGCCGCCGACCAGCGCGAACGGGACGTTGGCCATGATGAGGATGAGGCTCCGCGCATCGCCGAACGCGAGCGAGAGCAGCAGCACGATGCCGATGCCGGCCAGCACCCCACGGAACAGGAGCTCGCGTCGGGTGGCAGCCTGCGCCGCCGCGGCGCCGCCGACGTCGGCGTAGACGCCGCGCGGGAGTCGCAGCGCCGCAATGCGGCCTTCCAGCTCCGTCGTGTAGGACGTCACGTCGCGACCACTCACATCCGCTGTCACGGTCTGTAGCCGGCGTGCGCCCTCGTGGCCGACCGAATACCGCCCCTCAGTCCGCGCAATGTCAGCGACTTGCGACAGTGTCACGACCCGGGCCCCCCCGCTCGCGGACCCCGTCAGGGGAATCGCTCCCAGATCCTCAGGGCGCGTGCGCTGCGTGCGGTCCATCACCACGACCACGTCGGTCGATCGGTTGCCGTCGTAGACCTGGGCCACCACGGTTCCCTGGGTTGCGGTCTCCAGCGCCGCGAGGGCGTCGTCTGCCGGGACCCCGGCCGCCGCAAGCGCGTCGGGCCGCAGCCGCACCATGACGCGCGGACTGATCGCAGGGGTAGCCGGGTTGACGTCCGCGGCGCCACGGATCGATCGCATGGCCGCCGCCACCCGTGCGGCTGCCGCATCCAGACTATCGAGGTCGTCTCCGAAGAGCTTCACGACGACCGGCGCCGCATTGCCGGATACGACCTCTTCGATCCGCTCGGTGAGATAGGGCATCACGGTGAAATTCACGCCCGGAATGGTCGAGAGCCGCCCCCGAAGCTCCCCGAGCACCGATCTCGCGGCCCCGCCGGTCAGTGGCCGCAGCTCGACTTCGAACTCACTGTAATGTGATCCGAATGCATCCTCCCCAAGCTCGGCACGGCCCGCGCGCTGCGCTACGGACACGACGTTCGGCGATTGGAGAAGCGTGGCGTTGACCATGCGGCCGATCCGCAGTGACTCGTCCAGCGAGGTACCCGGCACGGCCGACATATGCAGCCGCAGATGCCCTTCGTTGAAATCCGGAAGGAACCCGCCCCCGAAGTAAGGCAGCATCAGGCACGCGGCGATCACCACGGCCGCCGTCGTGCCCAGCACGAGCGCCGGCCGCCGCTCGATCCGGTCCAGGACCGCCACGTACCGGCGGGTCAGCCACGCGAGCAGGACGGGCGACGCCGCAGGCCGCTGGCGCCGCGCCAGCAGAACCGCGGTCAGCGCGGGCGTCAACGTCAATGCGACGACCAGCGACGCCAGAATGGCGCACGCGTACGCGAGGCCGAGCGGCCGAAAGAGCGCGCCCTGTACGCCAGTCAACGTCACGACCGGGGCAAATACCAGGACCACCACAAAGGTCGCGTACACTACGCTCGACCGAACTTCCATCGACGCATCGATCACGACCGCGGCCACCGCCCGCGGCAGGGCAAGTCTCCGGTTCTCCCGCAGGCGCCGCGCAATGTTCTCGACATCGATGATGGCATCATCCACCACTTCACCCAACGCTACCGCCAAGCCCCCCAGCGTGAGCGTGTTGATCGAGTATCCCATCGCGCTGAGAACCACCATCGCCGTGAGCAAGGAAATCGGAATTGCGGTGAGCGAGACCGCGGCGGCACGCGCGTCGAACAGGAAGAGCAGCAGGATCCCCGCGACCAGTACGCCTCCGATCAGCAGGGAGTGCGTGACGTTCGACAGCGCGAGATCGATGAACCGGGCCGGCCGGAACACGTTGGCGTGCAGCGTGATCTCATCCGACCGGAACGCGGGGCGAAGGCCGGCGAACGCGCGGTCCGCCTCGGCGGCCACGTCCCGGATATTCGCGCCCAACTGGGCATTGATGGTGACGATCACGGCATCGGTATCACCGACGGCCCCCGCTCCGATCGCCTGGGCCGAGCCCTCGGTTACCCGCGCCACGTCGCCGATTTGCAGGACCGCGCCGCCGGACGCGCGAACGGCACTCGCCGCCAGCTCGGCGGTGGTCGCCAGTTGGCCCTGCGCATCGATGGCGACCTGCTCGTTGGCGTTGTCGAGGACTCCCGCACCCCGGACGGCGGTCGCACTGCGCGCGGCGGCGACCAGGTCCGACAGTCCGAGACCCGCCGCGCGCAGCCGGGCGAGATCGGGGTGGATCTGCAGTTGGCGGACTTCGCCGCCGAATATCGTTACGCTGCCCACTCCGGGGACCGCCAACAGACGCGGACGCAGCGTCCAGTCGGCAAACGATCGGACGTCGCGTAGTGACCGGGTCGCGGACGTCAGGCCGACCACGAGTGCCGTACCGGTCGATGAGGTGAGCGGTGCGATGACCGGCGCCTCCGCCGTCTGCGGAAGGCGCCGCGCGACTTCTTCAATCCGCTCGGCCACGAGTTGGCGCGCGCGGTAGATGTCGGTCCCGTCTCGGAAGATCACCTCGATGACCGACAGACCCTGAATCGATTGCGAACGGACGATGGCGACACCAGACGTTCCGGTAATCGCCTGCTCGACCGGGGTCGTCACGAGTACCTCGACCTGCTCGGGGTCTAGGCCTGGAGCCTCGGTCTGGATCTCGACCTGCGGCGGCGCGAACTCCGGAAAGACGTCGTACCGCGTGCGGCTGGCGACAACGACACCGTAGATGAGCAGCGCGCACGCCAGGCCGATCACGAGGCCCGGACGCCGCACGGCGAACTGTACGATCCGTGTCAGCACGACGAGGCCGCCACGTCACGGGACCGGCGCCACATCACTGCTCGTCCTCATCCCCGGTGATCGCCCGTGACTTGAATTCTTCGGACAGGAGTTGCTGCGCCCCGCGGACGACGACGGCGTCACCGCGGCTCAATCCATGGCTGTCGGACTCCCCGGCAATGAGCCACCCGCCATCGACGGGGTGTCCGGTGTCGACGCGATGGCGCACGAAGACCGATTTGTCAGTGTGGCCGGATGGCGCCGCTACGGGACGTCCAGCGGTGTCCGATGCCGCGCCTTTAGTCTCCTCTTCCACGTAGACCCAGGCCAAGCCTTCCCACTGCACAACCGCAGCCGAGGGAACGAACAGGCCACGGGCCGGCGCGCCACCCGCAGCGATGGCGACGACGACCGGCGTTCCCGGCGCTGCACCAGGCCAACCGCGGTGCGCGCGGTACAGATACATCGGTAGGTGCGTCAGAGAATCCGCATCCGCGGCCGGACCAACCAGATGCGCCGTGATCCACGAGGTGCCCAGCGTCCGTCCGCCGCTCACCGCCGTGAGGGGTGCGATCTGAACGGTGGATGGTGCGGGTGTCGGCGCAGTCGCACGCCAGATCACGCGGGCCATCGGCTCGCCGAAATCAGTCAGCTCCAGCAACACTTGCCCGGCCTGCACCAGTTCTCCGGGTTGGGCACTGACTTTCGTTACCGTGCCGCCGCGATCCACCGTGAGCGGGCGGGCATCCGACACCTGCCCGATAACGGCTCCCCCGGGCACGCGCTCGCCGTACCCGGGCCACTTTGTGTTTGGCAGAATGGCGAGGCGCCCCGAGATGGGCGATTGGATCGTCGTCACACGACTGGGGTCGGCGATCAATATCCCGGGTACGCGCATCAGGTCGGCACCAGTCCCGGCGCTCAGTTGGTGTGTCTCGATGCCTGCCCGGCGGCGTGCCGCCGCATCGAGCCCGACGCCGGCACTGGGCGCGGATTGAATCTTGGGCACCGTATTACTCGATTCATTGGGTTGCTTGTCCGCATCCCCACGGCAACCGACGATGCCGCCGAGGCTGAGCACAGCGGTGAGTACGAGCGACAGGCCGCGGGTCATCGACACCTCAGGTGATCACGAAGAAGGATGGGCGTCAGTCGGCCCGGGCCACGGTCCGCGCGGGATCAACGCGATCCATCGCCCGGCGGCACGATCGAGCGCTGCCCCCGCAGCGATGGAGCGCGCGACTGCGGCGTGATGCGTGCGTACGGCTCGCGCTTCGGCGAGCTGCGCGATCGCCACCTCGGTGCGACCTGTTTCACCGCGCTGATAGGCGGAATCCGCCAGACCGGCTGATCGCTGTGCCGCGATGACGAGCGAATCCGTCGTCGCGACCAGACGTTGCAGCCCACGGCACCCCACGATCGCACTCTCGACGGCGCCCAGCACGCTGTCCTGCAGAAGTTGTACGCGAGCGCCCTGCTCGGAACGCCGCGCCTCCGCGGCGGCGATCGGACCTCGGTTTCGGCCACCGAGAATCGAAGGCAGCGCCACATTCACGATCCACCCCGGCACCCCCTGATCCCAGAGGAGACCAGGTCCAAGTGTGAGATCCGGATACTGATGGGCGACCTCCAGCCGGACACCGGCATCGGCTGCGGCGTATTCTGCCAGCGCCACGCCAATATCCGGCCGGTCGCGCAGCGCATGGACCGCAAGCGAGTCGCGCGCCGTCGCCTCTCCGCCATGGCTCGCGAGCGAATCGAATTCGGCGCAGCTCGAGATGGACGTAGCGCGAAGCGCCAGCGCCTCGACTCGCTCGAATCCGACGCCGAGTGCACGAGCGAGCGTTGCGCGGGTGCCCGTCTGTTCTCGATCGGCCTCCACGACCGCCACGGCCGCGGTCCGTGCGTCGGTCTCCGATCGCGCCAGTTCCGACAGGGCGAGCTGTCCCTCGGCGTAGCGTGCCTGCTGAAGTCCGGCCAAGGTCCGGAACGCGCTCAGCTCCGCGGCCGCATCGGCGGCATCGCCCTCGGCCGCGATGGCATCCAGCTCCGCCACCCGGGCGTCGTAGGCCAGTTGCCACGCCGTTGCATCGAGCCCGAGGCGTGCGGCGAGGGCTTCGGCCCGCGCCGCCGCGACTCGTGACCCTCGCTTGCCGCCCAACTCGAGGGTCACCGTGGCGGTAATCGACTCGCTCCATCGCGACTCGGTGTTTTCGAGGGGGCGCGCAGTGCGGCTGAGGCTTCCTTCGGCCGCGAACGGCGGCCAGGCACCGGCCACCATCTCTCCCGCCGTCGCCTCATCAACGGCCGCCCTCGCGACCGCGAGGTCCCCCCGGAAATACAATGCTGTCAACGCGATGCGGTCTTCCGTCCACCCCGCGCTGGTGTCTGGTCCGAGTACCCGGCCGATATATGACAGCAGTCCAGGGTCGTCGAGCCGTCGGGACCGGAAATCGGTGGCCGCCCGCACCGGATCGCTATCGGGCAATTGGGCCGGCCGGTACCGGATGCACCCGGCTAAGAGAACCAAAGCAACGAGTGATGGCCGGGCTCGCATGCGCATCAAGATGGAGGCCGACGGGCGTCGTGGATACCTTGGGCCCGCTCGGACGTCTCTCCGATATGCGACCCGAACACCTCGATGTCTACATCGACCGGTTTCGCACGGTCTGCGACCTCTGTCCTCCCGGGTCCGCCCATCTCGGCGCTGGGCCGGACTGCCTGATCGCGACCCCAAGCGGGGAGTTGGGCATCGAGGTGACGCGAATCCCGCGCGAGCCCGATGAAGTCCGGAAATGCCGAGAGCTGATCGAACGTCACGGCGACATCATGATCAACCGCGCCGAGCAACTATATGAGACGGAAGGCGGCCCGCCGGTGACGGTGCTGGTGGCGGCCGACGCAAACCTGCCGGTCCCGGAACGCAGCATCGACGAGGTCGCGGCGTGGCTCGCGGGACAGGTGTCCACGGTCGACGTAGTTCCAGGTCATGGCCTCTTCCTGCGACGCCCCGTGCGACCGGGATCGCGCTGGCCCGATGGCATCGCGGCCCTCACGGTGCTGCGAAATCGGAACGCCGCCGGGTCACGCTGGTCTCTGGCCAGCGACGTGCCTTCGCCTCCGCTGCGCGCGGAAGACATCGAACAGGCGCTCGACGCGAAGGATGCCGGCTTCAACGGATACCGCCGGTGCTCGAACGGCGTCTGGCTACTTGCAGTGGTCGACGGCGATGATGATGGCGAGCGCGATGGCGCCTGCATCGACGGAGGCGACCGGTCTCCGACTCCAGCCATCGCTGCCATTCCTCCGGTGATCGCGCGGCACCCGTACCGCAGCAGCTACGACCGGGTGTTCTTGCTCGATTATCCGAACGCGCGTGCACGGCCACTCATCGTCGCGCCGCCCGGCCAGACCCGCCACACGTAGCCGGACTGCAATAACACCGGCCGTCGCCGAAGCTGGCGGCGCTACGTCGTTCCGCGCACGCGAGCGAAATCCTCCGGGTCGTCGATATCGGCGAGCGCCGATGCGGGCCAATGGAGGACCTCCGCCTCTGAGCGGTGACGAGCAACGACCTGGCGGCCGCACCCGCCGTCTCCGGTCAGTGATCGTAGCTCGCCAAACAGACTCCGATCGTACAGAACTGGCGGCGCATTCACGCCCTCGTAGTCCGAGATGACGAGTGGCGAGGACGCCGAGCGGTAGCGAGCCACGAGACTGGCGATCATCGGCGCGTCGACACGCGGCATGTCCGCGAGCATGACGACGACCGCCGGCACATGCGAGCCGAGCGCCGATACCCCGGCCGTGAGCGACGACGTAATGCCCTGCTCGTAGTCACGGTTCAGGACGACCTCGCAGCCGATATCGTCCAGTTCACGACGGGCCAGTCCGGCTTCGTGACCGAGCACCACGTACACAGGCGCGAGGCCCGCCTCCACGGCGCGGAGTGCCGCGGTCCGCAAGAGTGATCGGCCGCCGACCTCGAACAGCAGTTTGTTGGCACCCATCCGGCTCGATGTCCCCGCGGCAAGCAGGAGACCCGCAACGGGCGCGGCGCGCGCCCCATCGGGAATCACGCTAGCCGGCATGGATCGCATCGTTCCGCTCGCTGAGATGCCTGGCATCACGCTTCGCGACGACCGCCAGCAACTCGGCCACGATGCTGATCGCGACCTGCGCGGGCCCATCGGCACCGAGATCGAGACCGACGGGTCCGAACACGCGCTCGGCCGCCGGCAGCGCGTTCCAGGAGTCGCCGCCGACGTCGCGAAGGATGGACGCGGTCCGCCTCTTGGGCCCCAGTACACCGATGTACGGATAGCCTGCCGCCAGCAACCGGCGCACCCATTCACGGTCGTGAGCGAGCGAGTGCATTTTCACCACGGCGAGTGATTGCGCAGGCTCGGGCAGCGGAATTCCCTCATCCTCGGGACGCGCCAGGACGCGCTGCTTCGCGTCCGGGAACCAGTCGGCCGCAAGAAAGCCTTCGCGGTGATCGAAAACGGCGACGCGAAATCCCGCCGCCGCGGCGTATGCGACCAGCGGCCGCGCATCCGCGCCCGCGCCGCAGACGACGAGATGCGGAGCGGGTCGCAGAATCTCGACGAAGACTTTCCGTCCGCCGATGATCTGGACGGCCGATCGCCCGCCAGGCGCCAATTGCCACGCGCAATCAGCCGCTTTACGGTCGAGATCCGCCGAACCGAGCGAGCCGAATACCGCGTCACGTTGCGAGACATTCTCGCGGCCGTCGGGACATTCCATCGCCATCACGGCACCCATGCCAGGTCCATCCTCGATCACCGTGAGCAGGGCGACGGGAACATCACCCGCCAGCAACACCTGCAGCGGTTCCACAAGCGACGCGAGCGGTCCCTGGGTCGCAGGCTGGACCAGAATATCCACCTCGCCGTTGCAGCCGAGGCCCAGCCCCCACGCGGCGTCTTCTTCAGAGGTATCATAGTGGCGTAGCGACGGCCGCCCGGCCGCCAGCACATCGGCCGCAGCCGCCCGGACATCCGCCTCGAGGCATCCACCGCTGACGCTGCCGATGACGCCACCGGTTTCCTCGACGAGCAGTTTGGCGCCAGGGCGCCGGTACGCCGACCCGGAGATGCGTACGACGGTCGCGAGCGCCGCGTCTCGTCCCCGCGCTGGCAGCGCGGAAAGCCGGCGGGCAATGTCAGCGGTCTCCTTCCAGTGTATCATTGGCAGCGCCTCACAGATTAGACCGCCGGTGCGCCTTCGCCGTTGCAACGACTCGCCGCCCGGTCCGCCACGCCTCGTCCGGCACCGCGGATGCGCTCATCCGCGCAACATGTAGTCGATCGTGGAGACGACACGAACAGTCTTGGCGATCTGGCTCTCTTCTGAAATGCCGGGAGCCTGGTCCCGCGGCAGTATCTCGAACAGCCCCTGGCTGGCCTGCCGGATCGGCCCGATGCTGCTGTGCGAATCGCGCGCGAATTGCTCCGCCGCTTCCCTGGCGTGCGCGGTCGCCTCGGCGATCATTTGCGGCCTGAGCCCGTTGAGCCCTGTGAAAATGAACGTCGGGCCGCCGTTGCCGAATTCCGCGCCCGATGACAGCACGACGCCGGCACTCACCAGCTCGGCGACTCGCTGGCTCGCGGCCAGTACGAGATCCGGCGCGGTGGAGCGGACAACGATCGTCTGGCGGATCACGTAGCGAGCCGGTGGCCGCGACCCGGCATCCCCTTGCGTCAGATAGGAGTCCGTGACCGAAAAATCCTGCACCTCGGCAGTCGTCGTATCGATCCGGTGGCGCGCAAGAAACGCCCGGACGGTTCCGACGCTGGTCTCGAGCCGCGCATTGGCGCGACCAAGGTCGTTGTCGGCGGTGACGACGTGCAGCGGCCAGATGGCCAGATCCGCCTTGGCTTCACGCTCGGACGTGCCCTTGACCGTCACGTACCGGTCGTCCAGCCGCGCCCGCGCAAAACCGTGCCCAGCCGCCGCGCCTCCCAGAAAGATCCCAAGAGCGACGATGACCGCGGGAACGAGGGGGCGATCGAGACCTGGCATGCGTGCCTCGGGAAGAAAGCGTCGTGTCGGGGCGTCGGCGCTCCCGCCGTATCACTGCATAAGTTAGAAGGCCACGCACTTCAAAGCCTATCCAGGCGCGATGCGGCGCCAGGGAATTCCCCAGTCCGCGCGCGGCCCGGTGCCACCCATTTCGCCGTCCCGCCAATCGGCTCTGCCCGCCTGTCGATTGGACGCCCCGTGATCCGTCATTGCTTCGGACGGAAGCGCCATATCCGGGCACGGCACTCGCTCGACGACCGTGTCCTCACCCTCGATCGAGGAATCGACGATGAAGTACCTGCTGCTGATCTACGGAAATGAGAAGGCCACGGCCACGATGACCCCTGACACCATGAAGCAGGTGCACAGCGCCTACGGCGCATACACGGCGGCCCTCAGGGATTCGGGCACCTATGTCGCAGGCGAAGCGCTGCAGCCGACCGCCACGGCCACGTCGATTCGCGGCGCGGGCTCCGCAGCCAAGGTGATCGATGGCCCATTCGCTGAGACCAGGGAGCAACTCGGCGGGTTCTACATGATCAACGTACCGGATCTCGACGCGGCCATCGGATGGGCACGGCGCTGCCCCGGGACGGAACACGGTACGGTGGAAGTGCGACCCGTCCTCCCGATGACGGCGTGACGGAACCGGGCGCGGGCCGGGACAGGCAATCTTCCGCGTGGCGCGCCGCCGAATGCGCCGCGCGGGAGAGTTACGGCAAGCTCCTGGCCCTGCTCGCGGTTCGCTCGAACGACGTGGCTGCGGCGGAAGACGCATTGGCGGATGCGTTCGCCGCGGCCCTGGCGCGGTGGCCCATCACGGGGGTGCCGAGCACTCCCGACGCTTGGCTGCTCACCGCGGCACGGCGCCGTCTCGTTGACGCCGCCCGGCATCAACAGGCCGAGGACCGCGCCCATGCCGCAGTCGCGGCGGATCTCGGGCCGGCCATCACGGAAATCACGGAGGACGGCGGCGTGCCCGACCTACGGCTGTCGCTGATGTTCGCGTGCACGCACCCGGCGATCGACCCGGCGGTCCGGACGCCGCTCATCCTCCAGGCCGTACTGGGGTTCGATGCGCGGCGCATCGCCGCGGCATTCATCCAGTCACCCGATGCCGTGGCGCAACGCCTGGTGCGCGCCAAGCGGAAGATCCGCGACGCCGCCATTCCGATGCACGTACCCGACGTGAGCGTCATGCCCGAACGCATCGGCGCGGTGCTCGACGCGATCTACGTCGCCTTCGCCGACGGATGGGGCAACCCGCAGGACGCGACGATGGAGCGACAAGGCCTGACCGCCGAAGCGATCAGGCTGGCCCGGCTGGTAGTTGGACTCGCGGAACGCGAGCCTGAGCCACTCGGATTGCTGGCGCTCCTCCTCTATGTGGAATCGCGCCGCCTCGCGCACCGCCCGGCCGGCGGCGGATACGTTCCGCTCAGCGATCAGGACCCAGCGGCCTGGGACGGTGCGCTGATCGATGAAGCGGAAGAGATGCTCCGCCGCGCGGGGTCAGCGGGCCGGGTGGGACGCTTTCAGCTCGAGGCGGCGATCCAGTCAGTGCATGCAGCCCGCCGCCGCACGGGCACGACGGATTGGCCGGCCCTCGTTGTGCTCTATGACGAGTTGCTGCGCATCACCGGCTCCGACGTGGTTGCCACCAACCGCGCCGTGGCTCGCGCGGCCGTGGATGGTCCCGCCGCGGGACTCGCCGATCTGGATGCGGCCCGGGCCGGTGGCCGCGTCGAATCGTATCAGTCGTTCTGGGCAGCCCGTGCCGAGTTGCTCGCACGACTCGGCGATCGTGCGGCAGCCCATGACGCGTACCAGCGCGCGATTGGACTGGCCTCCGATCCCGATGTCCGGCGGTTTCTCATGGCCCGCGACAATCTGGCGTTAGCAGGCTGACGCCGCGGACTCAGTGCGTCCCGCCCGGGGCCGGATCCACGTGCAGTTGCGTCATCATCCCCGACTCCGAGATGCTCCGCGATGTGGCAGTGCATCATCCACGCGCCGGGATTGGACGCATCGATCAGCAGATCCACCGTCGAGCCGACCGGGATGATGACGGTGTCCTTCCAGACCAGATCACGGGTCGCGACGCCGTCACGCGCCACCACGAGCATCCGCTGCCCGTGCAGGTGGATGGGGTGCTGCATTGGGTGAAACGCCTTCGGGTCGTTGAAGATCTGAATCTTGACGACGGAACCCACCGGCACATGCCAGTCGATGTCCATGTTGTCCTTGCCCGTCGCCTGATCCCGTATCGCCCAATGAACCTGTTTGTTGTTGGACAGCCAGTTCATGTCCGGCATGGCATCGACCCACTCGATGGGAGCGTAGTACGCCGTGTCGACGTCCATGAATTGCACCGTCGCCAGCGGGAGCCCGCTCGTGCCCATTGTCAGGGTGAACCGCTTGTCGGGTGGCTTGTTGAAATACGGACGAAACCGGTCGATGTCCTTCGAGACGGCCGGATTCGCGCGCATTGTCGCGAACTGGGACCCGTAGTCCGGGGCGGCCGGCGCCGCGTCCACCGTGACGATGCCGAGTGTATCCACCTCGTGCTCGAACTCGCCCCGGTAATGATTGATCGCCTGGACGGAGTTCACGAGCGCGTATTGTCCCGGATGCTCGAACCGCACCTCGACGATGTAGCGCTCGGCCGGTGCCATCACGACACTCGGTACCCGCTCCTCACGCTCGAACCGGCTGACGTCGGACGCGAGCACCTTCATTGGCGCATCGCCGAATGACACGTTGAAGGTCCGCGAGCTCGCGACGTTGGTGAGATACAAGCGCATCACTTCGCCCGTGTGAGCATGCAAGGTGTCACGCGTTTCGCCATTCACCAGCAGGAGGCTCCCGACCCGGCCCATGAGGGAAAAATCGGGGCCCTCCCGCCCGAACGGGATGAGCGTATCGGCATTCACGAGGAGGTCGTCGAGCACCAGTGTCTGTTCGTGATTCGCCGGCGAGTAGTACGCGGAATCCGGCGAATCCACGATCATGTTGCCGAACAACCCCATGGCCTGCTCGATGTCTTCGCGCACGTGCGGATGGTACCAGTAGAGTCCCGCATCCGGGAAATGCACCCGGTACTCGAAACTATCGCCAGGCTTCACCGGATCCTGCGTCACTCCCGGCGTGCCGTCATATCGGTTGTCGAGCCGGACGCCATGCCAGTGGACCGCGCTCGGTAGATCGATGCGATTGTGAAACCGCACGACGATCGTGGCGTTCTGCGGCACACGGATGAGCGGGCCGGGCACCTGGCCGTTGTATCCGTACATCGCGACCGCCCGCCCCTTGATCGTGCGACGCACCAGCATGGCGGTGAGATCCAGCGTATCGCCGGACTTGAGCCGAACGGTTGCCGCGGGTTTTGCCGCGGGGAGTTGCATCGGATCGATGCCGCCTCCGGGCAGGAATGGCGCGACACCCGGCGTCAGTCCCATCAAGCCAGGCACCATCGGCATGCCGGGGGGCATCGGAATCGGCATGGCCATACCGGACATGTTCATTCCGGGCATGGCCATCCCGCCTGCGCCAGGCGCCTGCTTGGACGTGCTGTCAGGCCCCATGCCGGGCATCCCCGACATGCCGGAGGGCGGCGGAGGGGCAGGCTTCGGTGGGGGCTGCTGACCGCGAGCGAGGGCCGGCATGACACTCAAGGCGGCCAGTGCGGCCGCGCCGGTCGCAGCCCGCACGTACCCAACAACGCGCATCAATCGATGATGCCGTGGAACGCGGGCTGGGTCAGGAATCTCTGCAGGAGCGAACTGGGCGAGATCCCGTGCAGGACCGTCGGTCCGTCGTGCGTCGCCAATGCCGTGTCGGATTCGGCGGTGACGACCAGGGTGAACTTGTTGAGTGCGACCGGTCCGACGGTGGAACTCCCGTTCGACACCGTTCCGAGCTTGCTCCACGTGCTCAGGTCAGGCGTCACCGCCCAGGCGACGTACGTCGTGAACTTGCCAAGACTCGACGGGGCCGGGAGTGCGGCCGCCGTCACCTGAATGTCGTAGCGCACGTGGCCGTCCTGCGTCAGCGCCACACCGAACGGCGATTCGGCGTAGACGAGCCGGCCGCGCCCGTTGCGCCGCCGGCGTCGTCGGAGTCCCGTACAGCGGAATGTCGTACGGGCCGATCCCCGGCCCGGGTCCGAGCATCCCGACGGCCACCGCCATCGTGGCGAGACGCGCACGGCCGCGGATACCCCGCGGCCGCGCGCAACCCACAAAACAAATCGTGCCAGTCTCTTCACCGGCCCACGTTGCCCCTTCCGGCCGAGGCGCTCGACTTCGGCGCGCCTTCCGGGCCGTGATCGTAATCCTGCACGCTCGAGAATGTTGGGCATGCCGTGGTCGTGGCCATTCCACCCCTTGAAGCCATCCATACGGAACAACCACAGCCCGCTCCGCATGTCGGAGAGAACGATCAAGCCGTCATAGTTGCGCACGTCGACGCCGAACGCCCCCTGCATGACGCTGTTCGAGCCCTGCCATCCACCATCCTGCGTGCCGCCGAAACCGCGGCCGTGCGTGCATTCGCAGGTGAAATAGTGCGCGTCCGTCTTGGGGTTGAGTGGGTCCTTGAGGTCGAATATCTGCAACCCGTCCTCGTACCCGGAGACGAACACGAAGGGCCAGCGGACCTCGTGATTGTGGGACAGGTCGCGCCAATCCGCGCTCCAACCCGAGATCGGCGTGTCCAGGTTCTTCGTCTGCCCGGTCTGGGCAGCCGTGAGGTCCCACACACGGAGCGGCGTGTATTCATACTCGGTCTCCGTGACCGCGTACTTGCCATCGGGTGATGGCGTGAAGGTGTGCGCGACGTCCTGCCCCAGGCCCGTGATGGTGAACAACTGGGCCGGGTTCTCCGGATGCGATACGTCCCACACCGAGAATCCGCCCAGTCCGGCGCCGTAGAACTTGTCCTGGTGCGTACCCGGATCGTACGCAATGTCGAAGTCGTGATAGCCGCCCGCACCGATCTGCTTGAATGGCGTCGGGTTCGGGACGGCGCCGATCAGCCAGCTGCTCGAGTCCTTGCCGCTCACAACTTTGTCCAGGTCGTAGATCAACGCCTTGGGCTCGTTGACCGTCGCGAAGTAGAGGACCCGGCCATCGGAGTGCTTGTACGCGAAGGAGTTGTGGAAGCCGCCCGGCGACGCTGCATAGCGGATCCGCGCCACTTCCTTGACTTTGCTCGCATCCGGAAGACCGGTCACGTCGAAAATGACCGCTCCAAGGTCCGCGTCCGGCGTCCCCTGCTGGAACTGGAACGACTGCGCGTAGTAATAGTGGCCGGCGATCTTGAAATACTTGCCGTCCATCGCGCCGATGCCGCGATGCAGCTCCGGGTGCTCGATGGTCCAGTCGAAGACTTTCTTCGGATGGGCGGCGTCGCTGACGTCGTAGATCTGCGTGTCGTAGTTGGTGAAGCCGCAAACGTAGACGTATGGCCGGGCGGGATCCTGCTCCATTTCGATATCGGCGGCCTTCCATGCCCCCGGAGCCGTCACGACGTGAGCGAGCATATGGAGGTTCTCACTGCCTCCATGTTTCTGGTCGAAGGGGCGGACCGGGACTCCCGGGTCCTGCGCCCGCGCGGTGACGGCGAGGGTGCACAAGGCAACGGCAAAACATGTTGCACGCATCGTTGCTGCTCCTACAGTTGGGTTGGACAAGCGCGCGAGACCCGAGCCGGTGAGTCCGGGGCCGAGCCAAAATGTGGGACACGGTGCAGCTTTGTAGCTCTGATCCTAATGATTATGGGTCCTGGCGCACTCCCGATCAAGGCGGAGGCTGAGACTGCTACCGTTGGCTCGCCTCGCCGGCGCGGACCTGCGCCTCGTAGCGCGTCGACGCCCCACGCGGGATGCTGAGAGAGCGCCACGCTGCTCCCTGAAAATGCTTGGCCAGTAGCACGATCTGTCCAACGTGATAGGCGTAGTGCGTCATCTGCCGGTTGATCGCCTGCATGACGGAATGCCGCTCGCCCCGGATCAGCACCACCCGGGCGAGGTCGTCGTCCGACAGTGGCTCGAGCGCGGCGAAGACCAGTTGCCAGCCGGCTTCCCACATCGCGAGGACGCCGGCCCGGGTCGCCGGCGGATCCACGAACTCGGTCTCGCGCGCCCGGTTCGGCTTTTCCCCATCGGTGGTCAGGAAGTCGGTCCATCGCGATCGCATGTTGCCGGCCATGTGCTTCACGATCTGGGCGATCGAGTTCATCTCGGCGTCCAGCACGACCGTGAGTTGGTCATCGGCCACCTGCGCCATCGCGCCGTCGCCGAGCTTTTTGTAGGCGCGGAACACGGCCAGCGCGTCTTTGAGATGGGAGGTCGTGAATTCGAGAGGCATAGCCGCTACCGCTCCATGGAGGTGTGGCGGACCCGCGGTTTGGCACCGCGCCGAAAGCAGCCCGCGATATGATCGTTGACGATACCCGTCGCTTGCATCCACGCGTACACCACGACCGGCCCGACGAACTTGTACCCGCGGAGTTTGAGCTGCGCGGACACCGCCGCCGATAGCGGCGTCTGGGCGGGCACGCGGCCTGAGTTCCGGATCGGGGCGCCTCCGGCCATCGACCAGACGAGTGTCGAGAGATGGTCACCCTGCGCCTCCATCGCCAGATACACCTGGGCGTTGTGGATCGCCGCCTCGATCTTGGCCCGCGACCGCACGATACCGGGATTCTTCAGAAGGCGCGCGACATCAGCCCGCCCGAACCGGGCGACTGCCCGCGGATCGAACTGCCGAAACGCCGCACGAAACGCATCGCGCTTCCGGAGGATCGTGATCCAGGACAGGCCCGCCTGGAAGCCTTCCAGTATCAGCATCTCCCACAGCGCGCGGCTGTCACGCACCGGAACCCCCCACTCCCGGTCGTGATACTCCCGCAATAGCGGGTCAGTCTCTGCCCACGGACACCGCCGCCGGGCTCGCAATTGGGTCGCCTTCGGCATTCGCTTCGATATAGCGGGCGTGTCGTACGCTGTCGAGCCGGCCGCGCCGCGTGGTGCGGCGCGCGCGGTGCGGGATTGCCGCTACCCCCTGGCCTCCGCATTTGAAGCCACCGCAGCTCTCTCAGGCGCGGAGGCGCTTCGCCACCTTGCCGAGCGCACGCAGCACCGCCGGCCGCCGCCGCTCGCTGACAAGTAGGCGGGTACCATCCGACAGCACGACCGCGGTCCGGCCGCTCGCCGCACGCCGGAGCTCTCGGATTGTTGAGATGTTTACGATCGCCGACCGATGCACCCGGATGAAGAGGCTCGGGTCCAACTCACGCTCCAGCGCGGCCAGCGATTCACGCATCAGGTACGACGCCGCGCCGGCATGGACCCGGCAGTAATAGTCCTCGGCGCCAATCCACATCACGGACGCGACCGCGACCGATACCGACCGCCGGCCAGAGGTCACGAGAAAATGGGTCCGCCCCGCGGCGCGCGGCACCGCCTCGCCCGCGACCCGCAGGCGCTCCAAAGCGGCGCCGAGCCCGCGCGCCAGTTCCTCCATTTCCCGGCGCACCCCCATCCGATGGCGGGCCCGGTCGAGCGCACGGTAAAAACGGTCATCCGTAAACGGCTTGACGAGAAAGTCCAGGGCCTCCTCCTCGAACGCCCGCACCGCGAACTCGTCGTAGGCGGTGACCAGTACGACCGCAGGCAACGCCCCAGGCGTCAACGCGCGCAGCACGCCGAATCCGTCGAGGTCAGGCATCTGAATGTCGAGAAACATCAGGTCGGGGCCCAAGTCCCGTACGCTGGTGAGCGCTTCCACGCCGTTCCGGCATTCGCCGACAACCGTCAGGCCGTCGATTCGCTCGACCAATGCACGAACGACCGTGCGCGCGAGTGGCTCATCGTCGACGATCAGCACCTTCGTCTCAGGCATGGTTGAACGGAAGCCGGGCGAGAGCGATCGTTCCGCCCACCGGATCATGCGACAGCGTGACACCCGCGCCATCGCCATACGCGTGCTGCAACCGCGCCCTCGTCGTCGCCAGACCAGTGCCGCTCGTGGCGGTCGCCTCCGCCGGTCCCGGTCCATCGTCGGTCACGCCGACCTCGAGCCATTCACCCACGCGAACTGCGGTGATCACCACCTGGCCCGCCGAGGTCGAGCGACCGATGCCGTGGCGGATCGCGTTCTCGGCCAGTGGCTGTAGCAACAACCGCGGCACGATGGCGGTCGTGGTGTCCGGCGCAATATTCCATTCGACTTTGAGCCGGTCGCGGAATCGCACACCCTCGATCGCCAGATACCGCTTGACCAGTGCGAGTTCCTCGCGCAGAGGAACCTCCTCAGGCGCGTCCCGGCGAAGAACCGACCGGAGAAGATCGCTCAGCTCGGCGATCATGCGGATCGCTCCATCATGATCGCGCGTCCGAACGAGAGCGCCCACCGAGTGCAGGGCGTTGAAGAGGAAATGCGGGTGCACGTTGGATCGCAGTGCCGCAAACTCCGCGCGTGCGAGCTGCGCCTCGAGACGTGCCGCGCGAACTTCATCGGCACGCGCCTGACCGGCATAGGCATTCGCGGCCTGCACCGCGACCAGCGCCCCGTAGATCGCTGCCGCGAGGGGAAGGTATCCGACGAGCACCCGCCAGAAGAAAGCGGAGAGTGGCCCCGGTGGCGGCGTGTGTGCCACCAGAACCGTCGCTGCGGTATAGATCACACCGCGAATCACTGATACGCAGCAGACCGCCGCACCATGGATGCACCACGCTCGCCAGCGCCAGGGCCGCGTCAGCGGGATGCGACCCGCGAGCCACAGAATCACGGGCGTCATTGGCACCCAGGCGTACCACTCGGCTAGCGCCGGCACCAATGCCCGCCACGACGGATACGGGGTCCGGTTGATGAATGCGGCAAGCTCGAGGTAGAACGCCGTATACCACGCGAACGCCGACCAGACCAGGACGATGGTCCACATGCTGGGCGGCGCCGATGTGCCTCGTCGCGACAAGCCGGCCGGCGGCGGAAACCCTCGGCCGGTGTCCTCAGCGGTCTGCATTTCCAGACGCTAGAGGCTGTGCGCTCCCGGAGCAAGCGTGTTCCGTTCGCCCAGCCGTGCGCTCGCTGCACCAGACCGTGCGTTCGCTGCACGGCACGGCCACGCGCCGGGAACAACGCCTAGACTGGCGTCATGTTCGCTCTCCTGACCGCTCTCGCGCTGTCCGCGGCGACGAGGAACGACGGCGCCGCCCAGGATACGGCGGCAGCCACGTGGATTGCGCGGGCCGAAAATGCCATTGGCGTTACCAAGGCCCGCGGCGATGTGCTGAGGCTCGTCGGGTCGACGGTCACGCTTCTTCGCGATCAGTCGGACCGCACGTATCAGCCCTACATCATGTCGCCAGGCACTGATACGGTATGGCTCGATCCCGCTACGGGTGTCGAGCGCGCGGTGGACGGAGGCGCCACGTTTGTCCGGTCGGTGCGCGCGACGTTTCGCATTACGCGGGCAGGTTCGGCGCCTGACGAACGGATGCACGATCGCTTCTGGAGCACCCGCGCGCTTAATCCGTGGATCGTGCTCGGTGAATGGGCACAGGCCACCGACGTACACGTCGCCGGACACCGTCAGTACCGAGACTACGAACACGTCCTGCTGACCCGAGCCGGCCGCTACGGTACAGACACGCTGTATGTCGACGCGCGGACGGGCACGCCGACGCGGCTGGCGCGTGTCGAGGCGCAATACTTCCTCGGCCCAATTCACGTGGCGTATGTCTACACGACATGGGCCAATGTCGGCCGGGGTGCCCTCTACCCGATTTCCGTGAGCCGGCTGTCCGACGGCCAGGTGACGGAGCACCGATTCGTCGACCTGCAACGCGGCGCCAACGGGTTCGTCGCCCGAGGTGCCGCGCCCGATCTGACTGTGCCCGATTCCACCCTCCAGCTACGCCTCGACCCCCAGCGCCGGTTCCCGCCCGACCCTCCGGACACGGTGTCTGTCGGTGGCGGAACGTACTTACTCGCGAGTCACACCTTTACGTCGGTGGTGTCACTACAAAACGACACAGTGTTCATTCTGGATTCCCCGGCGGGAGAGACACGCGCCCGCCAGGACCAGGCATGGGTCGGCCACCTCTTCCCCGGCCGCCATCCGCTTGTGTTCATCGCGATGAATGCGATATGGCCGCACATCGCAGGCATGCGCTACTGGGTATCCCAAGGCGCCGGCGGTCGTGACCGCACGACCGATCGCCCCCTATGTGCGAAGCGTGCTTGGAACGACGCTGGGGGTCACTGCCCGACAATTTGGAGCGGAGCCGCACACATGTCCGCCTGTCGATCCGCCCTGTGGATGACTCGGCAGTGCTCGGAGGCGGCCGGATCACACTGTTTCCGATGGAAGGCATCAACGGTCAAACGGTCCTCCTCGCGTTTATCGCACCATCGAGATTTGTCTGGGCGACCGATCACATCCAGGACATCGCGAACGACAACATCTACGTCGAGGACGTGCGCCGAACCGTGGCCCGCCACGCCCTCGCGCCTGCCACGACATCGGGACCCCATTTCCGCATCATTCCGTGGGCCGCCATCGATTCGCTGCCCCACGCACCGGCCGAACCCGCACCCGACACGATGAGCGCAGGGCCGGCCGCAGCCGTGGACGCCTTTCTCGGGGCCATCTCCGGTCCCGCCGGCCAGATCCGCGATCGCGTACGAATTCATAGTCTCCTGGATCCCCATGCGCGATACTGGATCCTGGCCGCCGATTCAACGGGCCGCGCGCGCACCACCACGGTCGACCCGCATGCGGCCCTCGACCAGGCAATACCTGGATGGGAGGCGCAGGGCTTCTTCGAGCAATGCATCTACCGCCAGGTCGAGCGATGGGGCCAGATGGCACATGTGCTCTGCACCTACGAGATCCGTCGCACGCCGGCGGGACCGGTGGCCGTTCGTGGAATCGACAGCGCGCAACTCGCGTTCGACGGAACACGATGGCAGATCCTCAGCCTGTACTTTCACTCCGAGTCGCCGGGCGAGCAGATTCCCGCAGCCTACGGTGGCCCGTAGGGGATACCGAATCCGCAAATGTGCCCCTGCGGCCCGGCCGCGCCTCTATTGCGTGACCACCTGGTTCATCCACGCATCCGCGCGGTAGTCGCGCTGCGACACGACCGCTCGCTTGAGATCCGCCGAGACGGACACATCCCGGACCGGTAGCGCCGAGGTGCCCAGGCGCTGCATCTGGCCCGGCGCTGTGAGTTTGAAGAACGAGACGTTGTCCTCCGATTGCGCGACCTCCAGCAGGATGCTGCCGTCGGCGAGTGGAACCGGGTGGCCGTGATCGGCGAATGCCCTCCCCCACTCCGTCATCGACCCGTCGTCGAGGGACACCACGCCGACGGCGAGCGAATCGCCGGTCGATGCGTTGTAGGCGCCATACAGCAAGCGGTGGCGGCCTGCATCGGCTGTCAGATAATCGACAAATGCATACCGGTCAGGCTTGGGGATGGTGCGAGAGTGCCCACCCTGGCGCACCATGATCCGGTCGCTGCTCCGCGGAATCCACGCCCAGCCGCCGGGAAGCGGGGTCGCGCCCGTCAACGTGGAGTCCGGTAGCTCGAGCGTGTTACGCTGGACGCCCGTCCGCACGTCGGCCTCGGCCAGACGAAGCCCCGTTGGGATCTGGGTCGCGGTCCCGATCGTCACGGAGTCGGTCCAGAACGCTCGCACGGGCTGCCCTGCCCCCGGGATCGGGGCCTCCGGACCACCGGAGAATGGCATGATCGAGTACTGCGCTTCTGTATGGCCGCCGCCGGTCGGCACCACGTGTCGCAGCAACAGCCGGGCGCCATCGGGTGAGACCTGCGCGCTCACGCCCACCGATGCGTGCGCCACGCGACGATCCTCTGCATAGTGGCCACTGAGGACATCGCCCAGGTTCAACGCCCAGACGCTGAAATCGAACGTGCCTTCGTCCATCACCATCCCGGCGCCGTCGCCGGTCAGCGAGAAGTTGCTGAACACCGCGGTCACCATCGTGTCCTGCCGGGCGGCGAGGTGCCCCGTTTCGCCGATCAATCGCGATGCGCACGATCGACTCGCCGACGGCATCGCCCGCACGCGAGAGCCACACGGCATCTCGTCGTGGCGATGCCGCCGCACGTGCAGGCGTTGACGACATGGTCGGCGACTTGGCCGCTGCGATCGATGACCTGCCACAGCCCGTGAGGCTGCTGCAGAACCAGCGTGACGATCCAGTTCGTTCCCGGCACGACCGATATGGCCGCGAGCCCCTGGCCCTGCCCCGCGACGTGAATGCTGTCGCGCACGATGCCATCCAGCGCGGCCACGCCGATCCAGTACGCCGAATCTGGACGAATGACGCGGTCCCAGGAGCAGCGAGTCTCCGCCAGCATAGAACGTCGCGACGCCACCCGTGAGAAAGCGCGGCGCACCGCCCAGCGCGGAGAGCAGGTACGTGCCCGCGCGGCCGTTGATCGTGCCGGCTGAACCTCGAGATTGCGGCGGTCTGGGCTCCATTCGAGTCCGTAACGCCGCCGTCGCGCCCTCGAGAATCGTGCGCGTCGTCGTGCCGCCCACATCCTGCTCCATCACCGAATACGTGCACGCACCGGTCGCACAGTGCCGTGTCACGAAGGCGAGCTGTTTGCCATCCGGCGAGATCGGCGGGCACGAGCACGGCGCCCGACGACCGTGAGCTGCGTCTTGCGGCCGAGGGTGGCGCGGACCTCCGGCGCCGCTGGCTTGCCGCGCAGCGTGTAGGTACCGCCCGGCGACCAGCGCGGCCACGACAACGACCGCGGCTGCGATCACGGCGGTGCCGCTTCCGGCTGCCGGCCGCGTGTGAATCTCCGCTGTCGCCTGCTGCCGGCATCGTCGAGCGCCTTGGCGAAATCGCCGGCGCTCGCGAACCGATCGGCCGGCGTCTTGGCGAGCGCCTTCGCCACCGCCGCATCGATCCCGGCCGGCACGGTGTCGCGCAGCACGCGCAAGTGCGTCGGCCGCTCGGTCATCAGCTTCGCGATCATCGCCTGCGCGCTCGCGCCCGTCACGGGCGGCTCGCCGGCGAGCATCTCGTAGAGCACCGAGGCGAGCGAATACACGTCGCTCCGCGCGTCGATGCCGCGGTCGCCCGTCGCCTGCTCGGGACTCATGTACTGCGGCGTGCCGAGCGAGAGCCCGGTCTCCGTCAGGCGGTTGCCGCCCGCCTCCTTCACCGCGAGCGCGATGCCGAAGTCCGTCAGCATCGCCTCGCCTTCCTGGATCAGGATGTTCTCGGGCTTGATGTCGCGGTGCACGAGCCCCTGGCGGTGCGCGTAGTCGAGCGCGCTCGCCACCTGCTTCGTGATCGTGAGCGCCTCGTCGAGGCCGAGCTGGCGCTCGCGAGTCAGCTTGGCGCGGAGCGATTCGCCCGCGCACGATACGGCAGCACGTAGTACAGCAGCCCGTCCGCGTCACCCGAATCGATCAGCGTGAGGATGTGCGGATGGTCGAGCCGCGCCGAGATCTTGATCTCCGTGAGGAACCGCTCGGAGCCGAGCACCGCGCCCAGCTCGGGGCGAAGCACCTTGAGCGCGACGTCGCGATCGAGCTTCCGGTCGTGCGCGAGGTACACGGTGGCCATGCCGCCGGCGCCGATTTCTCGCTCGATGACGTAGCGGTCGCTCAAGGCGGCGGTGACCTGCGGAATGGTAGGCATAGACCAAAGCTTGAGACCGTGAGGCTGATACGCCAGAGCCCGCCCAGTGCGAGATCGGGCTATACCCGGTATCGGATTCCGCCACCCGCATCCGACACGTGTCCATGATCCGGCGCCCGCCGGGCCGCACCCAGTCCGCGGCACACCGTCCCAAATCGCGGGACATGGAATTCTCTTACGAACCCGGTCGCCCGGCGCTACGTTCGGTCACCGCCAACGCGGCGCGACATTGCCGCACACCGTGAGATCGCAACGAAGGAGCGCGAGTCGTATGTCCAGATGGATGGTGCCCGCGCGGGCGATCGGCCTGTGCACGGCGTTCGCAGTAGCCGCTGGCCGGTTGCCGGCGCAACAGCCATCACCCGCCCTGACACCTGCCGAAGCCGCGAAGGCCGATAGCGGGCGCCCGGCGTACACGGCGGCGGACGTGCACTTCATGCAGGGCATGATCGCGCACCACTCCCAAGCCGTCGTGATGGCGGGATGGGCGCCGAGCCACGGCGCACGCCCGGATGTCCTGCGCCTGTGCGACCGCATCAATGTCTCGCAGCGCGATGAGATCCTGACAATGCAACGCTGGCTGCGCGAGCGGCATGAGACGGTACCCGAGGCTGAGTTCCAGTACCCGCCAAAGGGCATGGCCGGCATGCCGGGGATGGAAGGCACGCTCATGCCGGGCATGCTGACGCCCGACCAGATGGCACAGCTCGAGCACGCGCACGGCCCCGACTTCGACCGCCTCTTCCTCACGTTCATGATGCAGCACCACCTCGGCGCGCTCACCATGGTGGGGCAACTGTTCGACTCGCAGGGCGCCGCGCAGGACGACCGCATCTTCAAGTTCGCGTCGGACGTGGGCGCCGATCAAACCGCCGAAATCGGCCGGATGCGCAACATGCTGGCCCAGTCGCCCGGCGGAGCCGCCCGGTAACACACCGCACACCGTCCGCCGCGTAGGCACCCGTTGTCTCGTAGCTCCAGTGCTCATCCCTTCACGCCATCCACATCCTCCATGCCATCTGTGCCACGATTCCGCGTCCTGAGCGCCCTGCCGCTCGTGGGTTCCCGATTCACCGCGATGCTCGTACCGAGGCTACTCGCGCCGAGCGCGCTCGCACTGAGCGTGCTCGCCGCGGCCGGCTGCGCCTCGGCCGGACCGCACGGCAGCGGCGGCAGCGGCGGCGGCGGTAGTGCGTCGCCAGCAGCCGAGATGTCGACGGCCGCGCCGTCGCCCGATCCCCGCGTCGGCCTGAAATCTGGATGGTTCAACGCCGGCCAGGCGATCTGGAATCTCGATGTGGTCTCCATGACTCCGCCGTCCAAGGACTTCATCAACCCGAGCACGCCGGGCGACGACCGCCTCGTGAATTCCGACCTGGCGTTTCTTGGCAACTACGTCATTCAGGGCAACTACAGCGGGATGCAGATCTGGGATATTTCGAATCCCGGGAAGCCGTTCCTTCGGGCCGCATACATCTGCCCGGGCTCGCAGAGCGACGTGTCGGTCTACGGCCACCTCCTCTTCGTCTCCGCTGAAGCAACCAGCGGCCGCATCGACTGCGGTCTCGAGGGCGTCAAGGATACGGCCAGCGCGGCTCGCGCACGCGGCATCCGCATCTACGACATCAGCGACATCACCCACCCGAAATCGCTGACGATCGTGCAGACGTGCCGCGGATCGCACACCAACACGCTGGTCGCTGATCCCAAGGACGCTGAGAACGTCTACATCTATGTATCGGGATCGGCGCCGGTCCGGCCGGCCGAGGAGCTGCCAGGATGCACCGGCGGCCAGATGAGCGAGGACCCGAATACTGCCCTGTTCCGCATCGAGGTGATTCAGGTCCCGCTTGCCCACCCGGAGCAGGCACACATCGTCAGCTCGCCGCGCATCTTCGGCGGCCTCGCACCCGCGGCGCGTCACGGTGATTCGCCTGAAGATTCGGTCGCCCTCGACAAGATGCTGGCTCACGCCGGCTATACGAGAGCGATGTTCGCGAAGCTTTTCGCGGGTGGCCCCACGCAATGCCACGACATCACCGTTTACCCGGCGGTGGGCCTGGCCGGCGGTGCATGCGGCGGCTATGGCCTGCTGCTCGACATCCACGACGCGGCCCACCCGGTCCGCATCAGCCAGGTGACCGACTCCAACATGGCGGCCTGGCATTCGGTGACGTTCAACAACGACGGCACCAAGATCCTCTTCTCCGACGAATGGGGCGGCGGATCCCAGCCGCGTTGCCGTGCGAGTGACAAGCACGAGTGGGGCGCGGACGCCATCTACACACTCGCCAACGGCACGATGACGTTCCAGAGCTACTACAAGATGTCCGCACCACAGACCGTGAACGAGAACTGCGTCGCGCACAACGGCTCGCTGGTCCCGATCCCCGGTCGTGACGTCATGGTGCAGGGCTGGTACCAGGGCGGCATCTCCGTATTCGACTGGACCGACGGCCAGCATCCCCAAGAGGTCGCCTACTTTGACCGTGGCCCGCTCGACTCCACCAAGATGGTTCTGGCCGGATACTGGTCGGCGTATTGGTACAACGGCCTGATCATCGGATCCGAGATCGCGCGCGGCCTCGACATGTTCCAGCTCAAGGCGAGCGCCTTGATCTCGCAGAACGAGATCGATGCAGCCAAGTCGGCGAAACTCACCTATCTCAATGTGCAGGGACAGCCACAATACACATGGCCGGCCAGCTTCGCAGTAGCCCGAGCGTATCTCGACCAGCTCAATCGCTCAAACGGCATCGCCCACGACCGCTCGGTGGCGATCGCGGCCGCGCTGCATCAGGCCGAACAGCTCAAGGGAGCGGAGCGGCAAACGGCTCTGACGACCCTGGGAACGCAGCTCGATGGCGACGCGCAGAACGCTGGAGATGCAGCCAAGGTTCGGCTGCTCGCCGCGGCTGTGAAGGACCTGGCAAAAGCGCAGGGCTGATCGCGCCTCGCTCTTCGTAGCCCGGCCGGCGACGCATCGTGTCTGGTGCGTCGCCGCCGCCGGGGTACTGCTCCCCACTACGTCCTGCTGCAGCACTCTGACGGGGTCAACTCGGGTGGCCCCGACCGCCGCCAGCACGTGGCGATGCTCACAACGCCGGCCAGCGCCGCCACCACGGCCAAGCCGCTACGTATTGCGCTTGGAAGCGACTGGCAAAAACTTCCATACTGGCCGGTTGGCGGGACCATCGCCCCGTCGACGCCGGCGATCCCCGACCCCTACGATCGTGGCCACTCCACAACAGACAGGTTACGCCAGCATCAACGGCTTGCGGCTCTACTACGAGATCCACGGCGCCGGGCAGCCGTTGGTGCTTCTCCACGGTGGGCTGGGTTCGACCGAGATGTTCGGGCCGAACCTCGCTGCCCTCGCCGCCGGAAGGCAGGTGATCGCGGCGGACCTTCAGGCCCATGGCCGCACTGGTGACATCGATCGCCCGCTGACGTATGAGGCAATGGGCGACGACATCGCGGGGCTGATCGGACACCTCGGACTCGGCCGCGCCGACGTCATGGGCTATTCACTGGGGGCAGGAACGGCCCTCCGCACAACCATTCAGCACCCGGAGGTGGTGCGCAAGCTCGTCGTCGTGTCCACGCCGTATAAGCGAAATGGCTGGTATCCCGAGGTCCGCGCTGCGATGGCGCAGATCACGTCAGCCTCGGCGGAGATGATGAAACCCAGCCCTATCTACAAGACGTACGCGCGCGTGTCACCTCGCCCCGATGACTGGCCCGTTCTCCTGGGCAAAATGGGCGACATGCTTCGGCGCGAATATGACTGGTCGGATGCGGTCGCGCAGATCACCGCGCCGGTGATGCTGGTGTTCGCCGACTCGGATTCCGTTCCTGTCGCGCACATGGCCGAGTTCTACGGTCTCCTGGGAGGGAGCAAGCGCGACGCTGGCTGGGACGGCTCCGGGATGCAACCCAACCGCCTCGCCGTCCTCCCCGGCCTGACGCATTACAACATCGGAGTGGCCCCATCCCTCGCGGCGACGGTCACCGGGTTCCTCGACGCGCCAATGCCCGGCCCCGCCACGTAGTCGTCGCGGCGCGGCGCGAGCGCTGCGCGGCGTGATCGCGCCCTGCCTGATGCCGGCGGCCCGGGCCTTGCCCATACGCTCGAGGCATGACAATCGGCGGAATCCGGGTCGGCCCGCTCCTGAAGAAGGTGGGGCGCAACATGCTCGCCACGGACGTCCTCGGTCTCGCGGCGCAGACCGCCTACTACTTCTTCTTCTCCCTGTTCCCCCTGATCCTGTTCTCGGCGCCGCTTCTCAGCCTCCTCGGCGACAAGCGCGATACCGTGGACTCGATCATGGCGAAGGTGGCTCCCGCCGTGCCGGCCGACGCCTATCGATTGATCGCCAGTGTCGTCAACGATGTCGTGTTCGCCCAGGGAGCGCCCGGTGTCATGTCCGCCGGCGCGCTGCTCACACTATGGGCCGGCTCCAACGTCTTCTCGGCCCTCACCGATACGCTCAATCGCGCCTTCGCCGTGACCGACACCCGCCCCTGGTGGCGCAAGACGCTGATCGCGTTCGGGTTCGTGATCGGGGCCGCCGTTGTAGGGTTGGTTGCGACCATCGTCCTCCTGGACGGTGAAAATGTCGTGCATGTCGTCGCCGGCTTCGTGGGACTAGGCGGAACCAGCAAAACCGTCTGGACGATCGTGCAGTTTCCCGTGGCGATCGCGTTCGTGATTCTGCTCGCCTGGGCGATCTACTACGTGCTCCCCGATCTTCGCATGACGTGGGGCGAAGCGTTACTCGGGGCGCTCATCGCGACAATGTTGTGGCTCGTCGTCACCCTGGCGTTCCGGCTGTACGTGCAGCACTTCGGGAGCTACAGCCGTATGTACGGAACGATAGGCGCGGTGATTGTGCTGCTGGTGTGGATGTATTTGACGATGTTGTCCATACTCACCGCCGGCGTGGTCGCCGCGGAGGTGCATGGCGAGTTGTCCGGGCGCCACACACCGGGCGACTCGCACCGCGGCACGCCCCATGGGCGGAAAGCAGAGGTGGCGCGGGAGCTCGGCGTCCAGACGTAGCCGGGGAGCAGCGGCGGCGGCATCGGCATCCCGATCACCGTCTGCATCACCACGAACAGGAGTCACCGATGGCGGGAAACGGGGGGCCGGACCACGGCGGGGTGATCGAGACGGATGTCGAAATCATGACGCCCAATGGAACCTGTGACGCCGCGTTCACTCACCCGCGATCCGGCTCCCACCCAGCGGTACTCCTGTGGGCGGACGCGTTCGGCTTGCGCCCGTCGATGCGCGCGATGGCGAAACGTCTCGCGGCCGGCGGGTACGCGGTGCTGGTGCCGAACCCGTTTTATCGCCTCACACGGGCGCCATTCACGGACGCGTCCAAGATGAGCTTTCAGAATCCGGCCGACATGGCAAAGCTGCGCCCGCTCCTCGAAACAGCAAAGGCACCCGGTCACGCGGAGACGGACGCCGTCGCGTTCTTCGAATTCATGGACGCGCAGAAGGCAGTCGACACCGAGCGCAAAGCAGGCGTCCATGGATACTGCATGGGTGGATTGCTGTCACTGAAGACGGCCGCGACACTGCCAGGGCGCATTGGTGCCGCCGCGTCGTTCCATGGCGGCGGCCTCGTCACCAATGGGCCGGACAGTCCGCACCTGCTAGCCCCTCGGATCAAGGCGCGCCTGTACATCGGCATCGCCGAGAATGACGACGTGCGCCAGCCGGAGGTGAAGGACAAGCTGCGCCACGCGTTCACAGCGGCGAATGTGCCGGCTGAGATCGAAGTCTATCCTCACGCAATGCATCGGATGGTGCGTGCCGGACATGCCGCTTCACGACGGAACCGCGGTCTACAACCGGGCGGCGGCCGAGCGTGCCTGGAGCAAACTCACCGCATTGTACAAGGCGGCACTAGCCTGACCCTGGTTCAACCGAATGTGAAGGAGTAACCCTGGACGCCTGGATCGAGGAACTCGATCTCGCTGGGTTGTCATCCACACTTTCGGTCCGCTTGCTACGCACCCGGGCGCGTCGCCGAGTCGGGCTGCGCGATAAGACGCTGGAATCGTGGGTTGGCGCGCAGCGTCGTCCACGTGGGGTCGATCCGCAGATATGCCCGCGAAAACCATTCCGGCGCGAGCCCCGGGACAGTCTCGAGCGCCGTCACCGCGCTGTCGGGCTCGCCCAACACCGTGAATACCCGCGCGAGTTGAACGCGATTGTAGGCCACGTGGAACGGATCGGATTGGACTTCCCCCATTTTTTCGCCCTCGTGAGCGTCACGTATCGCCGCAGTCCGTTGGCCCATGTACGCTTCGGCGTCCGCGAGCAAACTGTACGCATCCCCATCGGTTGGATTGCTGCGATGCATCGCCACCGCGTAGGGAAATGCACTGTCGGCGTAGATACGGGCGCGCGCGCGGTCACCGCGCAGCCACGCAGTGTGCGCCAGCGCCAGACCGCGATCACGCGGATTGCCCCCAGACGCAGCGTCGAACGTGGGCGCGGGCATCGAAAAGAGCCGCTGCTGTTGCGGGTCATCGAGGACCCAAACGAGGTCCTGTACGGACGCCATGTATGCGATGACTGCGTCCGGATCGAGACCTGATCGCGCGACGGCGACTACCGATCGCGCACCGGCCAGATCGCCGAACAGCAATAGACTCAGCGCCTTGTCGTGGACGATAGCGACGTTCGACGGGTCAACCGCGAGCGCACGATCATAAGCTGCCCGCGCGCCGGCCGAGTCTCCGGCCACGATCCTTACCTGTGCCAACCGTGCGAGAAGCGCGATTCGCGTCGGATCGACCACGAGGCCGCGCTCGGCCGCTGCAGTCGCTTCCGCAAACCGTCCCGCGGCCTCCAGTGCCCGCGACAATCCCCCGGCGGCAGCCAGCGAGCGAGGATCAAGGGCGAGAACTCGCTGGTACAGGGAGACCGCGGCATCGCGCTGTCCGAGTACGAATTCATTGGCTGCCATGTTACTCAGCACCTCCACGTCATTCGGCGTCAGTTGCAGCGCCAACGAATCCTCTGTCATCGCCCGCCGGCGATCACCGAGGACAAGGCCGTAGTACGACGCCTGCGCCCAGTGAGCCGCCGCGAGTGGGGGGCAAGGGAAATGGCACGCTCGGCGTCCGCCCTTGCGGCCGCCGCCATCGTCGAGTCGGGGAGGCTGAAAGCGGCGCCGTCGGCATACACGCGCGACTCGCCAACCGCCAACGCGGCCCAGGCTTGGGCAAAGGCGGAATCATGCGCCGTGGCCGCGCGCAATGTCAGGACCGCGCGCCGGCGCGCACTGGGATCCCCGACAGCATTACGCAACAGCGAAGTGCCCTGTAGATACGCGTTGTAGGCGGCGACGTCCCTGGTCGGCCGGACAGCGAGTGAATCGTGTTCCCCAGTGCTCAAGGCCACACCGAGTGCATCCGCCACCTTACCCGCTACATCCGCCTGGACCTGGAACACATCCGTCAACGACGCGTCGAACGGCGCGCCCCACCGTGTCGCCGCGGTCCGCGCGTCGAGCAATTCGGGACTCACCTGCACCCGGCTCCCACCGCCCGCAACCTTGGCCCAGCGAATCTTGCCGACAAGGAGATAGCGGGCACCCAGTTCGTTGCCGATCTGTTGCGGGGTTTCAATGTATGCCGGTACTGGCCGGAACTCGTGGCCCCAATGATCTCCACGCCGGGTAGCCCCGCCAGCTTGCCACGCAGAGCGTCCGTCATGCCGTCGGCGAAGTACGCGTCGGCTGAGTCGCCCAGGTTCTCGAATGGCAGCACCGCGACGCGGATCGCGCCACCCGGCGCGCTAGCCAATGACTCGCGGGAGCGCCAGGCGAACAGGAAGCCCGCTCCGATGAAGACGCCGAGTCCGAGGAGCGCCAGACCGGCAGGAACGCGGCGGCGGTGAGGCTGCCCGGCGGCGACGGCCGGCGCAGTGGCCGTGCGCTCGGCGGTATCCATCGCCCTCGCGAAGTCCGCGGCCGTCGCATACCGGTCGGCCGGCACAGGTGCGAGCGCCTTCGCGATAGCGGCGTCCACGGCTACCGGCACGTTGGGACGCGTGCGGCGCACCGATGGTGGCATCCCGCTCATCATCTTGGCTACCACCGCCTGCGCCGTCGGACCCGTGAACGGCGGCTCGCCGGCCAGCATCTCGAACGCCACTGTACCCAGACTGTACACGTCGGACCGGGGTCCGACGTCGCGCTCCCCCGCGGCCTGCTCGGGGCTCATGTACTGGGGCGTCCCGATCACCATCCCCGTCCCGGTCAGCATCTCACCCGTTCCGGACGGCGGCGCGTCGAGCGCGCGGGCGATACCAAAGTCCGCGACCATCGTGCTCCCATCCTTGGTCAGGAGCACGTTCTCGGGTTTGATGTCGCGGTGCACGATGCCATGGTCGTGCGCGTATTGGAGGGCCAGCGCAGCCTCGCGCGTAATCCGGACGGCCTCCTCGAGTGGCAACTGATGCTCACGCCGGATCCGGTCCCGCAGGCTTTCCCCCTCGACGAACGGCATCGTAAACCACAGGTGCCCGCTTGCCGTCTCACCGGAATCGTGCACGGAGAGGATGTGCGGGTGCTGGAGCCGCGCGGCGAGTTTGATCTCGCGCGCGAACCGTTCAGCGCCGAGCGCGGCGCCGAGATCCGGGCGAAGGACCTTGAGCGCGACCTGTCGTTCGTGACGAAGATCGGTCGCCAGATAGACGGTTGCCATCCCGCCACGACCCAGCTCGCGCTCGATCGTGTACCGGCCGGCAAGCGAGGTAGCGAGGCCCTGCTCAGGCGGTGTGGTCAATAGCCTCGACGGCGAGGGGCGTTCCTGCGGGTCCCAACTGGCCCAAGCATATTGCCTTACGGCCCTGTGAGCCAAATGCGGGACATTTAGGCGGCTGACGATAGCTCGACGGCTTGGGTACGCCGGCCAGCATCCGAGTCTCCAGATTGCGTCCGCCGTTTGCAGGTGCGGTCCTGATATCGCAGTCTTGGCACCATGACATGGATCGGTACAAGGCCCTCGGGTGCTGGATCATTGAGCCCGGGCCCTCGGCAGACCATTCGCACTCGCATGCGATGGCACGTCGCCCTCGCGTTGTGCATGGCCACTGGGATCGCAATGTCTCGCGCATGGGGCCAGCAGGACAGTGCGAGCTCCCCGGCCGCACCAACCGGGCTGACTGCATCGCCCGACAGTATCGATCCCCACGCCGCCGAGCCCGAGCGGCCGACGGTCGCCACACCGGCGAGTACCGTCGCGCCAGGTTGGGTCGAGATCGAATTCGGTGGGCAGCGCTCGGAGGCGGGAGGCGTGACGAGCGCATCGACTCCGACGGTCCTCAAGATCGGCCTGGCGCGACGCGCCCAACTCTCCCTCTTTGGCAATTGGTTCGACATGACCGGACACGGCGCGCACGACGCCGGGATCGGAGACGTGGCCGCTGGCGTGAAGTGGCGCCTCGTCGACCACGCGCCTGTCGTAGGCGACTTCGCCGTCCTGCCAACCATCACCGTGCCGGCCGGCGCGCACGGCATTGGCAGCGGGACGACAGGAGTCGGCATCCTGCTGATCTCGAGCCACGACCTCGGTCCGCTCTCGATCGACGTGAACGCCGCCTACACGCACCGCAGCGGAGGTGGCACGCGAGTGCCGCGCTCGGCCACGCTCTGGACGGTCTCGCTCGGGTCAACGCTCATCGGTCCACTGGGCTGGGTCGGCGAGGTCTCCGGTCTGCCCGGTACCGGAGGACTGGCCGGTTCCCCTCCCATCGTCGCGTGTCTGTTCGGCCCCACGCTCACCGTCCGCAATTGGCTCGTGTTCGACGCGGGGATCAGCCCGACACTGGCAGGCCCGCAGGCGCCATACGAATACGCCGGCGTCACGTGGAACATCGGGCGCCTCTAGTACTCGCCGTGCCGTCCGGTGACGCCCCAACACACCGTTCTCGCGGTTCGCACCATGATTCAGCCAGTCTACTGGACGCGGGGCGCCGCCGGGGCGATGATGGTGGGCTGACGCCCACACCATCGCTGGAGGGTCACCATGCGTCGCATCGCTCTTCCCCTCGTCGCCGGACTACTCGCCCTTTGCGCCGTGGTCGCACACGGCCAGGCCGCCACCAAGGCGGCGGACCTCAAGTGGGGCCCCGCCCCCGCGGCCTTTCCCGCCGGTGCACAAATGGCGGTCGTGTCCGGTGACCCCGGGCAGCCGGGTCCGTTCACAGTCCAACTGTCCATGCCCGACGGCTACAAGATCAAGCCGCACAGGCACCCAACGGACGAGAATGTGACCGTGGTGCAAGGCACCTTTCTCGTTGGAATGGGCGACACGTGGGACGTGTCGAAAGCCAAGCCGCTGGCGACAGGCGCCACAGGCGCGGTACCCGCGAACATGTCCCACTTCGCCCAGGCCAAGGGGAAGACTGTCGTCCAGGTCGAGTCGACAGGTCCCTTCGCGCTGACCTACGTGAACCCGAAGGACGATCCTCGCGGCGCAAGCCACTAAGGCGACCGCCGAAGGCCACCGCCGCTCCAACTCTGACCGGCGCTCAGGGAATCGGACTTCTAATCTCTGAGCGCCCGCACCGCGTCGACGGTGGCCGCGCGGTGCGCGGGCACGTACGCCGCAACGGCCGCGACCGCGAGCAACAATGTGACGCCAGCCGCGAGCGTCACGGGATCGATCGGTGAGACGCCATAGAGCATGGCGCTGACCGAGCGCCCCAGCACCGCCGCCGCCGCGACGCCGATGACCGTCCCGGCTGCGGCGAGTCCGAGTGCCTCGCCGAGGATGAGGCCGAGGATTTCTCTCGACGAGGCGCCGAGCGCGAGACGGATGCTGACTTCTTTGGTCCGGCTCCGCGTGAGATGTGTCATGACGCCGAAGATCCCGAGGCCCGCGAGCGCCAAAGCAATGCCGGCGAATGCGCCCAGGACCGCCAGCACCACACGAGGCGTACGCGTGGAGGCGGCCAGCAGCTCATCGAGCGTCGCGACCGACGCAATCGGCATTGCGCCGTTCACGATGCCGAGTTCACGCCGTACGGCGCCGGCCAGCGAGCGCGGAAGAACCGACGTGTGGAGCACGAATTCGACGCCGCCGCTCGGCGCCTGCGCATAGGGTAAGTAGAGCTCCGGCTCCGGCGGCCGGTCGAGTCCAGTCTCATGGACGTCGGCGACGACGCCGACGATCTCGCGGACCGCCGAGTCGCCGTCGAACAACGCGGAAAGGCGCTGGCCAATGGGGTCCGCATTGCCCCAGTACTCGCGCGCGAATGCCGCGCTCACGATCGCGACCGGCGAATGCGTCGCGTCATCGGTAGCCACGAACGAGCGCCCCTGCCGCATTGGTATCCCGAGGGTCGGAAAGTACCCCGGCGAGACCGCGGCCGTATGTACGCTCGGCCGCTCGCGCGCCGAGCCGGCCGGACGACCGACGATCTCGAAATCGGCGCGATCCGCGCCGATGCTGCCGGCGAACGGCAGCGCCGACGTTACCCCAGCGTGCAGAACGCCGGGGATCGTGGACAGCCGATCCTCGACCGTACGCACGAACGTGGAACGGACGGTGTCCGACGGGTACAGGTGCTCCGTCTGAACCGACACGGTGAGCACGTTTGCCGGAGCAAATCCAGGGTCTACGCTGAGCAAGGCGCTCACGCTGCGGACGAACAGTCCGGCGGCGACCACCAGGACCAGCGCGAGCGAGACCTCGCTCACGACGAGCATGCGCTGCACACGCCGCCCCTTTCGCGGGCTCCGCACGGGCGTGAGCGCAAAGCCAAGCACGAGAAGGCCCGCGAAGGCGGCGGCCGGCAGGCCGACGTGCACCTCGTCGGCCCGTGGCAGGAGGCCCGCGCCGATCGTGCGCACACCCTTCAACGCAAAAAACGCAAGGATGATCGACAGCCCCCACCCCACTGCGCCGAGGAGCAGGTGCTCGGCCATGATCTGCAAGGCAAGCCGGCCGCGGCTGGCGCCGAGCGCGGCGCGAATCCGCAGCTCACCCTCGCGTTCCACGGCGCGGGACATGAGCAGCGCGGCCAGATTCGCACCGGTCAGGAGCAGCAGAAGACCGACGGACGCGAAGACCAGCAGCAACCGGCCACGCACGTGGCCCACGAGGTCATCGCGCAATGGCGTGAGAGACACGGCGACGTCGCGATCGGCGACTGGATATTCGCGCGCGAGGCCGGCGGCGATGCGTGCCATGTCGCCTCGCGCGCGGTCCAACGATACGCCGGGCGCGAGCCGGCCGACGGCCAGATAATAGGCGGCATTGCGCAGTAGCATCTCGCCGGGTTGCGGGATCTTGGGAATCCAGATTCCCGGTCCCGGCGGAAATCGGACTCCCTGCGGCATGACGCCGATCACGCGAACGGGCCTGTCATTCAGGGTCAGCGTCTGGCCGACAAGACTCGAATCCGCATTGAATCGCGTGCGCCACAGATCGTAGTCCAGGACGGCGACCGCATCGTGGCCGGGTTGGTATTCATCGGGCGCGAAGGTCCGCCCCAGGAGCGGCGCGGCGCGGAGCGCCGTAAAGAACCCCTCGGTCACACGCCACGCGGGAAATCGCTCAGGACCTTCGCGAGCCGCGTAGCGGACACCGAACGGCTCGGCTGCCGCGAGCGCGGCAAATGATCTGGACCGTTCGCGCCAGTCGAGCATGTTCGCCAGCGACACCGGTCCGCGATCGATACCGTGCGCGCGATCGGTCTGCCAGACCGTCACCACGCGATCCGCGTCACCGTACAGCAGCGGCGCCCACAGGACGCCATAGACGACACCGAAGATCGTCGTCGCGCTGGCGAGACCGATCACGAGCGTCAGCACGACGACCGGCCGCGAACCCGGGCCGGCGCCGCAGTGCGCGCGCGGCGAATGCGAGGTCGCGGCGGAAGTCCTCGATCGGCTCGACTCCACGCACGGCACGGAGTGCGTCCTTGATCGCCTCGATGCGGCCGAACCGGCGGCGTGCGGCCGCGGCCGCGGTGCGAGCGTCGAGCCCCTGTTGCTCGAGCTGCTCGGCCTCCAGCGACAGGTGCAGCGCGATCTCGTCGTCGAGATCGCGCTCGGCGGCGCGTCTCGAAATGATCGAGCGGATCCGCCGCAAGAGTCTCATACCGCCGGTTGCAGCACCTGCGTGACCGCCGCGACAAACGCGAGCCAGCCGCGCTCCTCACGCTCGCACGCACGGCGGCCCTGCGCCGTCAGACGATACACCTTGGCACGCCGGCCGGTCTCCGCCACAACCCACTCGGCCGACAGCCACCCCTCGTCCTCGAGGCGGTGCAGCGCTGGGTAGAGCGATCCCTGATGGACCTGCAGAACGTCGCCCGACCGCTCGCGGATCCGCCGCGAGATCGCCCAGCCGTGCAGCGGCTCTTCCGCGAGCGTCCGCAGAACGAGCAGATCGAGGGTCCCCTGAAGCCGGTCGTCGGGGCTCATGCCATTATTGTTGTCGCCTGTCGACAACAAGTCAAGGACACGCGGTATTTCGCCCGCCACGCGGTGAGAGGATGCATTGGCTGCGGTGCCTGCCCGTACAATGACGGCTCACCAAGGCCCCTGGGCCCGTGTGAACACATGGCGGAGCACCGTCTCCAGCCGGGACTCGAATCTGGCCAAGTCGCTGTCAGCCTGCGTCCAAGGGAGCTAGCCCGCCGTGCCAGGCAATCTCGACATGGCGAAGTTGTAATAACCTAACAGATGGCTTATCTTGAACATGCCTACGGTACTTCGCGACGGCGGGTTTGCGGTGCGCATTTACTTGCCGCCAAGGGAGCATGAACCGCCTCATGTCCACGTCGTGCGGGACGGAGGCGAGGTGGAGATTAGTCTCGGAACGGAGTCAGCACCCCCCTTCGTGCAACGTGTCTTTCAGATGCGCGATGCCGACGTTGTGAAAGCCTATCGGACCGTTTTGGAGCATCATGTGCTGCTGCTGGCGAAATGGAGGCAATACCATGGCTAAATACCGCGTTACTGATCGCGATATCACTGCACAGATTCCCGCTGCCCGAGCCCGTGAACGGTACGCACGGCACAAGGAGCCCCGCGCACTCGCCGCGACGTATGATCGCGTCAGCGAGAGGATCCACGTGGACCTTGTCGATGGTGGCCAGTTCGCTGTACCGGCTTGGCGCATCCCTGAACTCCGAGGTGCGCGGATAGAGGATGTAGGAGCCGTGGAAGTCAGCCCGTCTGGTGAGGCCTTGCACTGGGAGCGCCTCAACGCAGACTACCGCGTGCCAGAATTGCTGATTGCCCTGATTGGGCCCACGGCGTGGAAAAGCGAGCTCGCGCGTGTAGCGGGGAGGGTAAGCAGCCCGCGTAAGCGCCGCGCCGCGAAGAAGAATGGGGTGAAAGGCGGACGGCCTCGCAGGAAGCTCGTGCGTGCCTGAGCCGTAAAGGGTCAGTCGCCCTTGTCGAGCGACGCCGGCCCCTCGCTCGGAAGTTCGACGACCGGCTCGCGCGTGTCGAGCAGCATGGCCTCGAGATCGAGGTCCCTCTGGATCCGTCGCAGCACACGGTCGCCAATAATGCTCTGGTCGCGGAGCGCGATTACAGCGTGGCGCTCAGCATCGATCGACTGGGACCGGAGCCGGCGGTACTCCAGGATGCGCTGTTCGTCGAGTTCTCCCGCTCCGTGCGATGGCGCGGCAATCGTGTGACCCTGCACGAACTCATGACCCCGCCCCTCGAGCTGCCGTGACTCGCGAGCAGCCCACCGGCGCGCGCGCTGGCGGTACCGCTGCTCGAGGTAGCGCACGATCTCGGGATTCGGGGAACGGGTGACCGCGGGATCAGCGAGGGCGCCGAGCGCGGCCTCGAGCGCCACCAGGCGGGCGTGCGCCTCTTCGTCGTTGTCCTCCTGGCTGTCGTCCCGGATCGCGAGCGCCCGGATAAGCGGCGTGAGTGTAGGCCCCTGCAACACGAGCGTCACGAAGATCACGCCAAAGGTGATGAAGAGGATTTGGTCACGCGCGGGGAACGGCGCGCCCGATGCGATCGTCAGGGGGACCGCGAGTGCGATCACCAGCGAATCGCCGCCGCGCAACCCGGCCCACCCAATGAACGCCACCCACCGCCACGGTGGCAGTGGCTCGTGATTGAGGTGGAACCAGCGACCGACGAGCCGGCCCGACGTAAGCGCTGGGCATCACCCACGCTAGCCGGACCAATACCACGCAGAGACTCACGAGGGCAGCCTCGCGTACCAGTGCCGCAAGTGAATAGTGCTCGAGCGCCCCTGTCACGTATGGCAGCTCGAGTCCAACCAGAATGAACACGAGACTCTCCAGCAGAAACGTGACGATGGTCCACATCGCCTCGTTCTGAAAACGCGTCTCGGGGCTGCCGACGCGGGCCGCGACGCGGCCGACGTACATCCCAGCCGCCACGACGGCGAGCACGCCCGACGCGCCCAACGACTCGGCCAACAGGTATGCGGCGAACGGCGTCAGCAACGACACGGTGCTCTCGACCACCGGCACTGATCGGATCCATCGCTGCAGTCGCAAGACGATCACCGCTATCACGAGACCGATCGCAACCCCGCCGGCCCCGCCAAACAGGAACTGCGCGGTCGCGCGCGTCGGAGAAAACGCTCCAGTGACCGCCACACCGACGGCGATCCGGTAGATGACCAGCGCGGTCGCGTCGTTCAGCAATCCTTCGCCCTCGAGAATGCTCTCGATCGGCTGCGGGAGCCGCACAGACCGCATGACGGACAGCACAGCCACCGGGTCCGGCGGCGACACGACCGCGCCGAGCGTAAACGCCGCCGCCCATGTAAAGGCGGGGTCCAGAGCGTGCGCGAGAACCGCAACGGCCACGGTCGAGACCACGACCATCAGAACCGAAAGCCGTACAATCGGTCCGGCTTGTCGCCGGAAATCCCGCAGTGGAAACCGGCGCGACCCGGCATAGAGCAGCGGAGGGACAAACACCAGGAACAGGGTGTCCGGCGAGAGCTCCACGTCGGGCAGTCCCGGCACAAACGCAAGCAGGAGCCCACCCACCACGAGCAGCGCGGCGTACGGGACGCGTAGGCGGTCGGCCACCATGCGCAGCACGACCGCCACGGCGAGCAGGACCAGGATGAGCTCTAGGCCCGTCACCGGCGGAAATCGCGGGAATGGGACGCCGCTACGTCCGGGCCCCTGGTGTTAGGCAAGGTTGTGGGCCGCTCGATTTGGCGCGCCGCGATAGGCGCCTTCAATCCAACGGCGGATGGCCGCGCCGTATTGCGTCGCCGCAGCTTCCCACGCAAAGTGACCAGCATCGGGGGATGGCGTCGTCCTCGTTTGCGACGGCGTCGTCATGCTCCACGCTCCAGGAAACGGTGTACGCGGCGAGCGTCAGTGGAAGTAAATCTCTCCCTCCCCACCGCGTAGCGTAATTGCTAGGCTGCCGCGTCGGCGATACTCTTACGGCCGCGGTCGGTGCCGAGGAGCGCCTGCGAATGCCACGCGAGCACGATCGAAGTCCCTGAAGGAAATCCGGGAGCCTGTGTCGGATCGGGGCCGAGGTGTTCGTAGTAGTGGTGAGTGACCCATGAGGGACACCCACCAAACACAGGAGATGATCCGAAATGCAGTACTTCCTATCCGTCATCACTGACACCACCGAATTGGCCGGCCCAGACGAGGAGGCTGCCATCGACGTGTTCAACGACCAACTCCGCGCCAAGGGCTACTGGGTCTACGCGAATGGCCTGGCAGAGCCAAGCGCCGCCACTGTTGTTGATGGTCGCCGTGAGGAGCCGGTCTTCACCGACGGTCCCTTCGTGGAGTCGAAAGAGTTCCTCGCCGGCTTCTGGATCATCGAGGCTCCTAACCTCGACGTGGCGCTGAAGCTCGCCGCCGCGGGGTCGAAAGCCTGCAACCGGAAGGTCGAGCTGCGGCCGTTCCATTCTTGACGTGTGGACGTGACCGGCGTTCGGGAGGCGATCACCCGAGCCCACCACGAGGAGTGGGCACGGGTCGTCGCCGCCCTGACCAAGCGGTTCGGTGATCTCGACATCGCCGAGGAGGCGGCGGCCGAGGCGTTCGCGACCGCCGTCGCGCGATGGCCGGCTGACGGCGTACCCCCGAACCCCGGCGCGTGGCTGACCACCACGGCCAGCCGCAAGGCGATTGACCGCATCCGGCGCGAGAACAAGCGCGACGACAAGCAGATGGAGGCCCAGATGTGGTACGACGACCGGCCCGTGCCACTCGGCGCCATCGACGACGAGCGCCTTCGGCTGATCTTCACCTGCTGTCACCCGGCGCTCGCGATGGAGGCGCGTATGGCGCTGACGCTGCGCATGGTCGGTGGCCTGACGATGCCGGAGATCGCCCGCGCGTTCCTGGTGCAGGAAACGACCATGGGCCAGCGAATCACACGCGCGAAGGCCAAGATCAAGGCGTCTCGCATCCCGTATCGGGTACCGTCAGCGGAGGATCTCCCGGCACGCGTCTCCGGCGTACTCGCCGTGCTCTTCCTCGTGTTCAACGAGGGCTACTTGGCGACTGGCTCCGGCACGGATCCCATCCGCCACGATCTGACCACCGAGGCGATCCGGCTGACTCGCCTGATACTGGCCCTCATGCCGGAGGACGGCGAGGTGGTTGGACTGCTGGCGCTGATGCTTCTCACCGAGGCCCGCCGCACCGCCCGAGTCTCGGCGAGCGGCGAACTGGTCCCCCTCGGCGAGCAGGACCGCGGGACCTGGGACGCCGCGCTGGTCGCCGAGGGTCATCGGCTGGTGCGAGAACGCCTCGCCACCCGAGTGGCTCCGGGTCGCTACCAGATCCTCGCAGCGATCAACGCCGTGCACACCTCCGCCGGCCACGTACGCGACACCGCCTGGTCACAGGTCGTCGCACTCTACGACCAACTCGTCCGCCTCGACCCGTCACCGATCGTCGCCCTCAACCGGGCCGTCGCGGTCGCCGAGGTTGACGGGCCGGAGGCGGGACTGGCGATCGTCGACGGTCTCGAGGAAAAGTTGGCCGGCTACCACGTCTACCATGTGGTGCATGCCGACCTGCTCCGCCGGCTGGGCCGCAACGGGGAGTCGCGAACGGCGTACGACAAGGCCATCGAGTTGGCGGGCAACACCGCCGAAATCGCGTACCTGACTCGCCGCCGCAACGAGTTGGGGTAGACGCGGATTCTGCCGATCGGGAACTACGGATCGGTACAGTGAACAGTCCTCAGGGAAAAAGGTCGCGCAGATCCGGCGCGCGAGAAAGTACATCACACTGAGCCGGCAAAGCGTTATCCTACAACGGATACCGATTTGACGATTGTGGCGGTGGCGGATTGCGCACACCCTGATCTCCGAACGAATCGCTATACCCGCCGGCGCTGCTTAGAGGCATCATTTGGCCATGCCAGCCGACGCCGAATCCTTGAACGAGTTGGCGAATGAACTCAAGGGCCAGGGCCGATACGCCGAGGCCGAGGGGGCCTATCGGAATGCCATCAACGGTGCGCCAGAATGGGCAGTTCCTTGGTTCAACCTCGGACTGATGTACAAGGTCCAGCAGCGGTGGAGGGATTCAGCGGACTGTAATCGCCGTGCAGTGGAACTTGATCCCTCGGACGAAGGCGCGTGGTGGAACCTCGGTATCGCCGCCACCGCGTGCCGAGATTGGAAGGAGGCGCGCCGAGCCTGGCGCGGCTGCGGGTTAGAAATCCCGGACGGCGAGGATCCGCCGAACATGAATTGGGGATCCGTGGCACTGCGGCTAAACGCGGACGACGACGGCGAAGTCGTCTGGGGAACTAGACTGGATCCCGCCCGTGCCGTTGTCACGAGCATCCCTCTTCCTGGATCCGACTTTTTTGAAGGGGACACAGTACTGCATGACGGCGAGAGAAAAGGGACCCGAACAGTGGGCGCTCGCGAATACTCGGTTTTTGATGTGTTCCACGCGCTCGAGCGATCGGGCCGGAAGACCCACGAGACCCATGTGGAAGCAGAGAGCGAGACCGACATCGCCGCGCTCGAACACCTGGCTGCCGACAATGGGTGCGTTGTTGAGGACTGGACTGCCAGCGTCAGAAATATCTGCCGCGCTTGCAGTGAGGGTGTAGCCCACACGGAGCACGAACACACTCCGGTCCTATGGCAGTCGCGACGACGTGTGGGCGTGTCCGCGGCATCGATTGAGCAAGCCTCCGCGGTCTTGATGCTTTGGGTTGCGGGTGACGCGACCCGCAGGCTGATCGAGATTCAGCCTGCGCGAGAGCGATAGGAGCCTGGCTGGCTACTTACTCGCGAATATGGGCGAGAACGACTGAGCGAGCACCAACGCCATGACCAGCGCGCCGATCCCGGCCACAGCAACCTCGCGCGTCTTCCGGAGATTGAAGGTCCCCACACGGCACACCAGCAGATAGCCGATCAGCAAGTTGAAGAGCCCCCACAGGACGTTGACCCACGCCGGAGACAGCCCTTGCCCCGGCGGCGATGAAAATGGGCTTGGAAAGGAACGTCCCGAGACGCCGTTCACGAGATGCGGAACGGAATTCATGAGGAAGGCGCCACCGAAAAAGTACGCGAGGTAGTGATTCCACTTCATCGGGTTTCCACTTCGGTTGGCACAGTGGGCAGGAAACCAAAACCGCACCCGATTCGGTGCGGCTGTGGATGCGAGGCTAAGGTTATTTCAAGATGACGTTACCTGACCGATTGGCCTGTAAGTAGCAGGGGCGGGACTCGAACCCGCGACCCCGGCATTATGAGGGCCGCACTTGGCTAGCGCAACGACATCACCGATGCGCGCTCCGCTTTGCGGGCGCCTACGCGCTGCGGCGCGCCGAGTACGCTACCCGGTGCGCGTGCCGAAGCGGTATCCCCCGGCGCGAGCTGCTACGCACCGCGCATGGAAGCGGGCGGACTAAGGGCGAGTGCTGCGGGCACTCACTCCTGAACGGAGCGCCACGTTCCGCAGTCCGTTGCTTGACGCTGGAGGTGTGCCCCAATGGCTGAGCTTGTCATTGGCCGTTGCACGACCGGACTGCGTTTAATGGGCGGCGGCGGCAAGGTGCCCCGACTACTTCTTCGGCGAGTCCACCCGTCCCGCCGACAGCACTGCGATCGCGCGATCGAGTCCCGGATCCCTGCCCGCGGCGAGATCCGCCGTCCTGAGCGTCGGAACGGGGATCGTCGGTGGGATCCCGGAGACGTCGAAGCTTGTACCGCGCTCGGTGAGATAGAGCTCGTTGGGGAGGCCAAAGATCCACCCGTTCGGCAGGTGACGGTTCGGGACACCAGAGAACACTCCATTCGTGTGCTCTCCGATTCGATCGACCGCCGGACGGCGGCCCATGAGCGCCTGCGTGAATGTCTCGACGGCGCTTACGCTGTAGCGGCTTGTGAGCTCGACCACCGGCCCATGCCATCCCGGCCGCGCGCTTGGCACGACCATGGCGAGCTGCGGAGCGGTCATGAGCGTCGGGTCATTTGGATCGCGACGCGCAACTATGGCATAAGCCGTGTAAGGCGCCGTCGCCAGCCGGCTGGCGATCGCCAAGCCGAGTGCACTGGCACCACCGTGACTGAGCCGCATGTCGATGACGAGCCCTCGCCATCCAGCGGAGGACGCGAAGATCGTGTCGAGCGCGGCGTCCAGCGCACGCAGATCGGCCGCGAACCTATCCTCTCCCTGCCGCTCGTAGCTTCTGTCCGGATAGTACGCCCCGAACCCCATCAGCCGCAGATATCCGATGGAGTCCCGCAGCATGCCGAACGACACCTTGCCGTTGGCCAACGAACGGAGAGGAACGACGAGGAAACGATTCTGTATGATCTCGAGCGCCCGCGCACGACCGGCGTCACCGATCGGATCGGGATCGGGGCGCTCACCGCCATAGTCGAGCAATGTGTCCGTGGTCGAGTAGATGTAGGTGTGGTGATCGTGAAGCGGCTCGATCATCGCGCGGAGCACACCGAAGAGCTCAGGGGGCGACGCATGGATGACGCGAGGGCGAAAGTGATCACGCGTGGCTTGCCAGTCCACGTGGTGGAGATGAAAAAACGGATACTGCTCTCGATACGTTTCCCAGAACACGTCGAAGTTGGTGATAGAGTTATCGGCCGTGGTCCGGTCACAGACCGCGGGGAATGAGTCCACGCGATGCAAAATCATGTCCGATTCGGCGTTAGTATAGGTCAGGCGGCCTTGATCGGCCGCTCCCGTGGCACCGACGAATACGAGCCTCGACGAGTCGTCCACTCGCTGGAAAACGACGCGCGATCCGTCCTGCTCGACCTGACGCGCCTGGAAACTCGGGATACAGCTCAGATCAGTCACCTCGAACGCCTTGAGCAAGTCACCGACCACCTGTATGACGTATCCGTAGCCCTCAGTTCGCCAAAGCCAAAGCCCCGATAACTCCGCCGGCGCCTGCGTCAACGCACGCTTCGGCGGCTGGAGCCGAAAATCGAGTTGATCGGCCCATGCAGGTCGAGTGGCGACTAAACACCCAAATACGATCAAACGCAGCAGAACCCGTTTCATGCGGAGCTCGTGGAAATGTGTTCTGAGCCTCACGCGTGGCTCGTAGAAGACCTCGGTCACGGTCAGATGCCCAATCAGTTCGGTACGAATAACCCCGGAATGGGGCGTGTCGACGATCATGTTGGACGCACCATAGCGGACGAGTTTCATGGATGAGAGCTGGCGTTATCTGCCCATGACCCTTGGAGTGCGAAGGACACAGCCCCCTTGAAGCCAGCGGTGTCGCCCGTACGCCAGGCCGCGACAGCCAGATGGCGCAGCCGGATACTCGTGTTGAGACCGCCCAGCCGCCGAAAAGGTTTGGCAGGCTGGCCCCCTGAGCTGGGTCAACGCTTCGGCACGGTCCGAGCGAATGGTCCGAAGAAGGGTAACACCAGCGTGACGCCCCTCTGGCCGCGATGTTCCATGTTGCGGTCGTTCAAAAAATGTTGCGCATCGTCTATAAAAGACGGGAAATAACCTCGAAACTGTTCCGATGCCGATCGAGGTCTTCCGTACCACCCCGACGAGACCGAACGCACAGCGTGGGAGCGCCGCGCGGCCGAGCAGGACGCCGAGCGCGCGAGGTCGACGGGATGAAGGCGGCGAGAGTAATTCGCGGTAGGCTCATGTCGACGCGCGTGGAGGCGCTGCTGTACGCCGTGGCCGCGAACGGGAAGACCAAGCGGCGGAAGCTGCGTGAAGGCGTCTATCTCCAGGGCGTCAATGACGGGTCGTTGTGCCTGTTTCGGCCCGATGGCGGCGACGCGTTCGATGGGTGGAGGCCGCGAACCAAACGCGATTACGTGATCGTGCGGGCTATCGAGTACGTGCATATCGAGGACGCGCGGCCGTGGATTCACCGCTTCACGTCCGGTGTGCGACTCACCTTCGGTCCGCCCGCCATCGCGGTCGGCAGGGCGGACGTGAGTGACTTCAGCACACGCAACAGTACACGAAACACAACGGCCCGCCACAAGGGCGAGCCGTCGCGCCGTAAATCTCGGAGGAACATCAACTTGCCAAATAGCAGGGGCGGGACTCGAACCCGCGACCCCGGCATTATGAGTGCCGTGCTCTAACCAGCTGAGCTACCCTGCCCTATCGTGCACCGGCAATTTAGCGGGTCTCGTGGAGACCGCTAAGGTGCGGCAGCAACTTGGGTAGCCCTGGTCAGACTCCGCGCCAGTTATTTGGTCCCTCCCGCAACGGCAGACCGCGCCGCCAACGCGGCTGCTCACTACCCGACGCCTTATCGCCCGATCGGCACGTCGATATAGCTGTCGCCGAACCACCGGATCTCGAGCGGCCGCCTGGCGTCGGCCACTGTCTCGCCGCTCACATCCGTGCCAGTGCCATAGTTGATCTGTTGGCCGGCATTCTTGATGATGCTGAGCACCGCCACGAGACGGCTGCCCGGCTCCACCAGCCGGCTCATCAACCGATTGCTCCGGAACACCAGTGATTGGCGCTTCCCCGGTGTCAGCAACCGGCGATGCTCGGCGTCACCGTTGTAGCTGGCACGCGTCCAGAACGGCGACAACTGGACATACTTTCCCGCGGCCGTGAGCTCGTAGAGCTGAATCTGGAAGTCGAAGTCCTTCGCATTGGCGATGAAGTCGAGCCTCCCCGAGAATAGGCCGCTGATTTCGGTCGGACGCACGAAGGGATCACTAATGTACTCCACGCCATTCCAGGTGTCGATGGCGGTGTCGGCGATACCACCGCCCGGTGATACCCGGTCGGCGTCCGTCCGGTCGGCCAGATCAACGGTCTGCAGGACCGGCGCATCGCTCGCTGGCACCGGTCCGCTGGCAAGACGATGGGCGCGTCCCGATCGCGCCGCGCTCAGATGGAACCGCATCACATGATCGGCCATTGCCGCGAACGACGGCGCGTGTTTCCACACGTTCGCGCCCATCACTTCGTAGTTCACTTTGTCCCGCAACAATGCCGGCTTCGGCGCGCCCTTGAAGATGAAGTCGAACCACTGGTAGCGAAGCTCCCCGATATCGATGAGCGCCGCCGAATCCAGCGTATATCCGTACAGCGACGTGACCGGATCACCTAACCGGGTGATGGGTCCGGTCTGCCCCATGAAATGGTCGTACGGGCCGGCCACGAGATAGTGGTCCGCCTGGGGATTGTACTTGTAGTGTTGCTGGAAATAGTAGATGTTCGCGCCCGGACCGCCGAAGTAGTATCCGCCCGTCGCCAGGACCGGGATGCGAATCCGCGCAAAATCCTCGCGATACGCCACCATCGCCTGCCAGTACGCATCGTAGCTCGGATGCTCGAGCCATTGGTCGAAGATCGGATTGGGCGTACCGTCGATCTTGTCCAGGTCCCGGTAGGCGCGCCCACTGGTATACCACGCGCGGGTCATGCGGTCCCACCTCGCCTGGTCGGTGTAGGTCGCGTTGTCGTTGGATTTGCCGTCCGTCGTGAAGAACGTCCAGGGATACACGAACGTCCAGAACACGTTGTTCTCCATCGGGACGTCGATACCCGGCGCAGCCGCCGCCGACGGCATTAACGCCTTCAACGCCTTGGGCAGGTGCTTGGCCACCGCCCACTGGGTGAACCCGTTGTAACTCCCCGAGTACATCCCGACCCGCCCGTCACTCCACGGTTGGGCGGCAATCCAATCGATCAGGACCGCCGCGTCAGCACCGTCGTGCTCATACGGAACTGGTGTATCCGGACTGCACCCTTTGCCACGCGTCATCCCCTCGATGCCGGCATAGCCGTTGGATGCCGACCGTCGCGCCTCACTCAACAAGGGATTGTAGATGCTGAACTCCAGCAGGGCCGGCAGCCGCCCAGACGCCCGGCGCGGCCGCACGACCAACGCCGCACACACCGTTGCTCCGTCCGGCGTTCCTACCCTGATATCCCTGTCGATGATGTACCGGCGGTCGTCATCCTCGGCCACCAGCGGCCCCGCCAGCAGCGTGAACGCGCGATAGCTCCGCTCGACCTGATAGGCGCGGACAAGTCGCAACGCCTCCGCGAGCGAGATGGCGCTCTTGTCCTTCTGGGGTTGCAACGCATCACGCACATCCTGCTCCATCGACGGCGAATTGAAGATCAAGGCGCGAATCACGAGAGCCGCGGTCCGGTCGTCCAGTGCGCCAATGATGTCGTGGAACGCGCGGCGAAACGCCTCGTCGAAAGGGACGCCATCGCGATGTTGCACGTCCTGCGCGCGAGCCAGGACCTGATACTGGACATCGGTCGCGCCGGCCTGTGGTGAGCTGCTCCTGCGCCCCCGCTGGTCGCGCAACACCGCGATCGTTGTGTCGGCATCCGTGTATCGGCCGGCAACCAGTTGCAACCGGAACAGATTGTCGAGATACCCAACCCGATCGTCCTGCCGGTAGACGGCGATCACCGCTCTCGCCAGTTCCGGCATTGCCGCAACCAGTGCTGCGGTGTCGGTGACGGCCGCGACAGGAAAACCGAATTGTTGCGCGGATGCGAGAAGCCGGCGTAAGAACCGCCCCAATACTGATCGAAAGCGCGTAGCCCAGGCACTTGAGCATGGTTGAGCGATCCTGGTTGTCCGTGTTGGCCCCGGCCATACATGAACGGCCGCAGGCGGCGAGAGCGATGCGGCTAGTCTGCTCGCAAGGCAATCAACGGGTCGCCCCCGGCCGCGCGGCGGGCAGGGACCCAGCAGGCGATCGCCGATACGCCGATCAGGACTACCACGACCCCGGCGTACGAGATCAGGTCGAGTGGAGAGACGTCGAATAGCAGCGCGGCGATCCCTCGGCTCGTCACTGTTGCCCCGAGCAATCCGATCACGACGCCAAGCGCGGTGAATGTCATGCCTTCCCGCAGGACGGCGCCGAGGATATCAGCGGGCGACGCCCCAAGCGCCGTCCGGACTCCGATCTCGCGCAGGCGTTCGGTGACGCTCCCGGAGATCACGCCATAGAGTCCGATCGCGGCCAACGCCAGCGCCGCGATTCCGAACGCCTCGAACACGGCCAGCGCGAACCGGCGTCCCGCCGCCGACCGGGCGACCAGCGCGTCCATCGTGGTGATCCGCACGATGGGCTGGTCGCGATCCACCGACCAGATCGCAGCCTTGACCGCCGGCACGAGCGCCGCTGGATCGCCGCTCGCGCGAACGACAAGTGATTGTCTGGTGTCCACCCAGAGCCACTGCGATGTCGTGACGTACACCGCATCGGTCTGGCCGTCGGCGAGCGACGTTTGCTTCACGTCGTCCACGACGCCCACGATCGTATCCCACGACGTATCGGGACCGAACCGCAGGCGGCGGCCGATCGGCTCGGCGCCGGCGAAACTGTGCCGGGCGAATGACTCGCTGACGAGAACTGCCGCAGGGCGGCCGGCCGCGTCGCGTGCATCGAGCAGCCGGCCGGCGGAGCCGGATTCCCATCGCCTGCGCGTACCCGGGACTGACGGCGTAACGCAGGGCAGCGCCGTTTCCGGCACGACCATCTCGTGGACTCGCCTCGAGCCGGACACCGTAGCCGTCAACGTCCCCACTGAGGGGCAACTGGCTTGTGAAGGCGGCGGACGCCACACCCGGCACGTGGCGGACCGCGTCGAGCGCTTGCGTCAGGAATCGATTCCGGGCGTGGTTGTCGTCGTATTGCTGGCCGGAGACCTGCACCTGCATCGTGAGCAACCCCGCGGCATCGAATCCGGGCGGTACGGCGACGAGTTGCTTCAGGCTCCGGAGCAGCAACCCCGCGCTCACGAGCAACACCAGAGCAAGCGCGACCTCGGCTACCACGAGGATGCCGCGTGCCGCACGCGGGCCGCCCGCGGCTCGCGGGGACGCGCGCCGGAGCCCCGATTGCAGACCGGATCGTACGCCATAGAGCGCGGGCAGGACTCCCACCACGAGCCCCGTCAGTGTCGTCACGCCAATCGCGAAGGCGAGCACGGTACCGTCGATCCGAATGGCGTCCGCTCGCGGAAGGTCGGCCGGGCTGAGGGCCACCAGGGCACGGACAGCCAGCTCGGCGACGACGAGCCCGAGCGCGCCACCAATGGCGGCGAGCAGTACACTCTCCGTGAGCAACTGCCGCACGATCCGCGAACGTCCGGCGCCCAGTGCGGCGCGCATCGCGAGCTCGCCCCGGCGCTGGGCGCCACGCGCGAGCAGGAGATTCGTCACGTTCAGACAGGCGATCATCAGCACCAACGCGACCGCACCGGCCATCGCGACCAGCGAGGGTCTGACCGCGCTCGTGACGTCCTGCTGCAGCGGATGCACGATCAAACCGCCCGTGAGCGATGCCCAGTCCGGCCGCACGAACTCTGGCACCGCGGCGCCCGCGATCTGGACGATCTCGCGCGTGGCCTGATCGACGCTCGCAGCCGGCCGCAACCGGCCCACCATCGTGAGGTGATGGCCCCACTCCCTGGATTCATGGCGGCTCGGATCCTGAAAGGACGGAAGCGACGCGTCGTACTGCAGCAGGGACCAGAGTTGCGCACCCGGTGCCAGGACACTGGCGAAACCGGGCGGCATGACGCCGATCACCGTGTAGTGCGCACCATTGAGAGTGACCTGATGTCCGACAATGGCCGGGTCTCCGCCGAAGCGGCGTCGCCAAAAGCCGTTGCTCATGACGACGACGTTGGCGCCGTTGGGCCGGTCGTCCGTCACGTCGAAGTCGCGACCAAGGAACGGCGGCACACCCAGCACGCGAAAGTAGCTCGCACTCACCCGCTGTCCATCAGGTCGCTCCGGCTCGGCATCTCCGGTCAGAGTCGGCTGCCAGGCTTCGCAGCCGCAAGCTGCGCAAATGAGTGGCTTCGCGTGACGAGCTCGCGATACGTGCCGAACGTGACGTCGAGCCGCGCCCCGCTTCGTCGCGATCGGATACCATCACCAGGCGGCCGGGATCCGGGTATGGGAGTGGCTCGAACAGGATCGGATTGACCGCGCCGAAGATGGCCGTCGTCGCGCCGATGCCGACCGCCAGTGTGAGCACCGTGATGATCGTGAATCCCGGGGCCGACCGGAGACGGCGTAGCGCATAGCGGAGATCGCCGAGCACGGTGTCGATCGCATTTTCCCAGCCGTAGCCTCGCACGCCTCGCGAACCGTGGTCAGGTTCCCGGCTCCGTGGCGCGCGGCCCGCCGGGCATCGGCGGATGACATGCCGCGCGCCACGTGCGCGGCGGCGGCCTGATCGAAGTAGTGCTGCACCTCGTCGGCGTCGTCCTGGTCGGCCGCGCCCGGTGGGCCAGCCTGCGCACGCCGTGCGTCAGCTGGCGCCAGAGCGACACCACTCACCCCTCGGCGTTGAGGAGTCGTGCGACCGCCGCGGTCCGGCGTGACCAATCCGACGTTTCGGACTCGAGCTGTTTCCGCCCCGCGCGCGTGAGCATGTAGTACTTCGCGCGGCGCGAGTTCTCCGTCTGCCGCCACTCGGCGTCGAGCCACCCGGCGCGCTCGAGACGCTGCAGGGCCGTGAGGAGCGACCCCGGATTGACCTTGAACACGTCGCGCGAGATCTGCTCGATCCGCCGCGCGATGCCGAACCCGTGCAGCGGCTCGAGGCTGAGCGTCTTGAGGATCAGCATGTCCAGCGTGCCCTGAATCACATCGGTGTTGGTATCGCCCACAGGACTCCCCTGCCGGTGTGTAAGACCAACCTATCCAATGTCCAGTTGATCGTCAAGAGGTGACAATCATATGGAGCGACCGCGCGACCGGGGACTTGTGCCAGCCGGTCGCCCGGCGCGGCCGCGCCTCGCGCACCGCGACCACACGCAGCGGCCGGGCGGATGCGCCATATTGTACGGCGAATCCACTCTCGGAGATCACGCCGTGCGTACTCGTAGGCAATTCGTGGCGGACGCCCCCATCGGTCTACTCGGCGTACTCGCCGCGTGCCGCCTCGACGAACAGCATCCGTCCACGGCGTCCGCCGCGGACTCCGGAGCCGCCGCGCCGGCGCCCGCCGCTACGCCGGCCGCGACCACGAACGGCCCCGTGCTTCGGTGGATTCCCAAGCACGAAGAGCTGGTCTACACCTTCGGCGGCGCACCCGCCCGCCAGCGCATCCAGCCCGGCACCCGCATCATTACCTGGACGGAAGACTGCTTCGACGGCGCCGTCAAGACCGCCGCGGACCTGCCCAGCAAAGTCATGCCCGCTGGCCATGACAACCCGCAAACCGGCCCGTTCTGGATCGAAGGCGCGGAACCGGGCGACACGCTCGCCGTTCACATTCTGTCGCTCACACCCGCCCGCAGCTACGGCGTCTCGTCGTTCTCCCCCGGCTTCGGTGCGCTCACCGGCACCGACCGGACCGCCATGCTCGGCCCCGACTACCCGGAAACCACCTGGCGCTACGACGTCGACACCAAACGCAACGTCGCCCGCACCACCTCCACCAACGGCAAACTCGCCTGGGAAGTCCCGCTCGCACCCTTTCTCGGCTGCCTGGGCGTCGCCCCCGCCGGTGGTGAGGTCCGCACGACGATCGCGCCCGGCACCTTCGGCGGTAACATGGACTGCTGGGAAGTCCGCGCCGGCAATACGGTGTACCTCGGCGTCAACATGCCGGGCGGTCTCCTTTCATTCGGCGACGGTCACTACGAGATGGGCGAGGGCGAGATCATGGGCGCCGCCGTCGAAGGTGCCATGAATGTCGAACTCGTCGTGGACCTCATCAAAGGCAAGCACGCTGGCACTCCACGAATCGAGAACACGGACGATGTCATGTTCGTCGGTGCCGGCCGGCCCCTCGAGGACGCCGCCCGCGTCGCGTTCAAAGCCGCTGTCGGTTGGGTCCGGGAGCAGACCGGCCTGGGCGACGTCGATGCCTACCAGTTCGTTTCTCAGAACACCAAAGCATCGATCATCCAGATCGTCGACACGGAATACACCGTGCTGGTAAAGGTCGCAAAGAGTCGCATGCCGGTCCGCGCGACGGCGTAAGGGTTCGCCAGGCGGGCGATAGACACCACAGCCGCTGGGCGATTGGTCCGGCCGCCCAGCGACGCGAGGTAGCGCGAGCACAAGAGCGCCCCGACGATGGGTGAGACGGATTCCTCGCCTCACCCTTTCCCACGCCCCCATGCCTCGCCCTCTTGCTCGTCTTCTGGCCGCCGTACTCGCGTGCACGCCCCTCGGCCTCTCTGGCGCCCAGTCCCCGCCGCCCGTACCACCCTGCCCCACCGATCAGGTGTCAAAGTTCGACTTCATGGTCGGGCAATGGCAGGGAGTCCTCTACGATCTCAAGGGAGCCGATAGCACCCGGGCCCCCTTCGTCGCCCACACGACGAATGAAAAACTCCTCGGCGGCTGCGCCCTCGAAGAACGGTGGCACTTCGAGGAAAACGGCGCGACTGAGGTCGATGCCGTCCTGCTGCGCGGATTCGACGCGCAAACGCACAGTTGGTCGTATGATCTCGTCACCAGCCGTAACGAGAACGTCAAATTCGACGGACGCCTGGATGGCAACGTCTGGTACTTCTTCCACGAGATCACCGACAACGGCACGACGGTCGGACTCCGGATCTCCTGGATCCCGACGCCGGCCGGTTACACCGAGCAGATCGCCCGCTCCATGGATCACATGAAAACATGGACGCCCACCCGCCACATCAATTTCACCCGGATCCCCAGCACACATTGACCAGCAGCGGGAGGCCCAATCGGCTGGTGATCGCCCTCCGCCAGCGGCTCGGCGCGTACTGGACGCTGCAGGCCGCCGGCTGGACGGCGTTTGCGCTCGTGAGTGTGCTCACGCTCCTGCCGTCCATGCCCAGCGCCGTCATCCCGCGGCTCCTGCTCACCAAGGTCACACGCGCCACGATCGGCCTGGGTACCAGCGACCTGCTCCGGCGACTCTATGCATCGCCCCCGATGCAGCGCTGGTCCTCGGCACGCTCGGTGTCCGTCACCGCGATCGCGGTCACCGCGCTCGGCATGCTCTGGTACGTGTTGTTCATCGTCATCACCAGACTGTGGGCGCCAGCGGGCACTCCGCCCATTGCGTGGGCGGCCATCCCCCACGGCGCAATGGATTCCGTCGTGGTGCTCGGGGCGTGGACCGCCGCGTATTTCGGAATTCAGGCCTGGCGCCAAGCCGAGGCATTGGCACGAGAGGCTGACACCGCGCGAGCCCGGGCCGACCGCGCGCAGCTCGACGCCCTTCGCTACCAGCTCAATCCGCATTTTCTCTTCAACGCTCTCAGTTCGATCCGCGCCCTGATATCCGAGGACCAGACTGCCGCACGCGCGATGGTGACGAAGTTCTCCGAGATGCTGCGCAACTCCCTGGACGGGTCATCAAGCGGCGAGATCCCTCTGGGCGACGAGATCGCAGCCGTAAGGAATTACCTCGAGATCGAGCGCATACGCTTCGAGGAATCGCTCGATGTCGGGATCGAGATCGCGCCACGCGCCGCGCCAGTGCCTCGTCCCCGCCCTGATTCTCCACCCACTGGTCGAAAACGCGATCGCCCACGGACGCCGCGACGGCACAGAGCCCCTCCACGTCCGGATTCGGGCGGGCGTCACGACCACGGGTTGCCGCATCGAGATCGCGAATACCGGTATCCTCGACGGCACGCCGGCATTGGCGGGTTCACCCCGCGCGCTGCCCTCTCATTCCAACGGCCACCGCCGCACGGTCGGAGTCGCGAGTGTGCGCGAGCGTCTCGCCCTGCTCTACCCCGGCCATCACACTTTTGTGCTCGAACAGGATGGGCCGTGGGTGAGGGCGACCATTGAGATCGATACCAGCGAGATCGATACCAGCGAGATCGATACCAGGCTCCGGCCGGACGCGAGCTCGTGAACGCCTGCCGCGCGCTCATCGTCGATGACGAACGCCTCGCCCGCGCCGAGTTGCGGACGCTCCTCGCGGTGCATCCCTGGATCACGATCTCGGCCGAGGCGGCGACGTTGGACGCGGCATTGATCGCAATGACGACCCAACACTTCGACCTGGTCTTCCTCGACATCCACCTCGGAGGCGGCACCGGCTTCGACCTGCTCGCATCGATCCCGGCGACGTGCCGAATCGTGTTCGTGACGGCGTACGACGCGTATGCCGTGCAGGCGTTCGAGGTGAATGCGCTCGACTATCTCCTGAAACCCGTGCATCCGGATCGGCTCGCCGCCACCGTCGCGCGCCTCGGGCAGCCCGCCGCCGCCCCCGCGCCACCCGGCCGTCTCACGTCAGACGGCGTCGCGTTCCTCCGGTCGGGTACATCCGCAGCGTTCGTCAGGGTCGCGTCGATCGCCTGCATCCTCGCCGATGGCGACTACTCCCGTGTCGTCACGACCGAGGGACGTGAGCTCCTCATACTCCGGTCCCTCACGGAGTGGGAGACAATGCTCCCCGTCGAGACGTTCGCGCGCGTTCACCGCTCGGCGATCGCCAACTCGGCCCTTGTCGCCCGCACGGTCCGGGGCCGCGACGGCCGGTGGCGACTCCACATCCCGGCGCTGGCCAAGCCGCTCGTCGTGAGCCGCCGCTACGCACGGCGCCTGGGCTGACGCCGCGCCCTCCTACGAGAACGCCTCGGTCGGCGGGTGTGGCTGGTACAGCTCTTCCAGACGCACGACTTCCTCGTCGGAAAGCTTCACCGACAGCGATCCGACGGCGTCTTCGAGGTGCTGCGGCTTCGTCGCGCCGATGATCGGCGACGAGATGACCGGATTGCGAAGCAGCCACGCCAGCGCGATCTGCGACGGCGGCACCCCGCGCTCGCGTGCTACCTCCATCACCCGATCGACGACCGGTTTGTCGAGCGCCACCGACTTCGCGAAGATCCGCTTCGCGAACGCATCCGTCTTGGCGCGCTCAGTCGTGGGACTGTCCGACCACGGGCGCGTCAGCCGGCCCCGGTCCAGCGGAGACCATGGCGTCACGCCGATGCCCTCGGATTGGCACAGCCGGAGCATCTCCCGCTCCTCCTCGCGATAGAGGAGGTTGTAGTAGTTCTGCATCGACACGAATGTCGCCCAGTGGTTTGCGCGCTGGATGCCGATCGCCTTCATGAACTGCCACGTGTACATGGATGAGGCACCGATGTACCGCGCCTTCCCTGCCCGCACGACGTCGTTGAGGGTCTCGAGAGTCTCCTCCAGCGGCGTATCCTTGTCGTACCGGTGGATGATATAGAGATCGATGTAGTCGGTCCCCAGGCGCCGCAGGCTGTCATCGATCTCGGTCAGGATCGACTTCCGCGACAGACCCTTGCCGTTCGCATCGGGCCGCATGGGGCCGTTCACTTTCGTGGCGATCACGACTTCGTCGCGGCGCGTGTAGTCCCGGATCGCCCGGCCGAGCACCGTCTCGCTCGCACCGCCCGAATAGACGTTCGCCGTGTCGAAGAAATTCACTCCGCGCTCGATCGCGGTCTTGATGAATGGACGGCTGTCCTCCTCGCTCAGCGTCCAGGGCCACTGGAGCATCGCTGACGCGGATTTCCCGTAACTCATGCAGCCGAGGCAGATGCGCGACACGCGCATGCCCGTGGTACCCAATCGTACGTACTCCACGCGAATCCCCTCCCGAGATACTTGCTGGCGAAAATCCTCGAATGCGGTAATGCATCCTGCAGGTGCCTCTACCCGGCCGGCAAGAATGGCACCAGCATTGGCACCCGGCGGCGATACGCGTCGTATGCCTCAGCGCCGAGTTCGTCCCGGAGCCACTGCTCTTCCATACGCGCCTTCATCCAGAGACCGATGGTGATGATCAGTGCGCCCGCGAATCCGATGATGGTCCCCTTGATCGCCGCCGTCGCGAGGACGGCCACGAGCAAGCCGGTGTAGATCGGGTGCCGCACCATACCGTAAGGGCCGGAATCAACCACCCGATGGTCTTCCTTTCTCGTGATGCTCCCGGACCACAGCGACCCGAGATGGATGCGAGCCCACCACGAGAACGCAAAACCGATAGCAATGACGCCCACGCAGATCCACGCCGCGTCCCAGTTGACCCGATAGAGCCGGAGCGGCCCGCTGTATCCCCGCGCGCGGATCGCAAGCAGCAGGACGCCGATGATCAGCACGAGGCGATATCGGATCTCCGCACCGGCGGCAACCCGTTTGACGGTCGCCTTCTGCCAGACGGCCGCCACGATCCACGACATGAGCCAACCGATCCAGAGGACATCGACTGCCAGTCCTGGCCGCATACGCGTTCACACCTCCGATTCTGGCGCGCCCAATCTGTTACACCCGCCGCACGATGGTCCGAACCACCCGGACGCGCCCGCTCTGCAGATTTGTCGCGAGATTCGCCGCCATCTGCTGAAACCCGTCGCCCATGACCAATTGCAGGCCAAGCAATTGGCCCGGCCCTTCGGCGGCTCGCGCCGCCTGCTGCTCCGCGAACCACGCGATGCCGGCGTCCGTCGTGTCCGCCCACGAGATCTCGGTGAATCCCGCCCGCCCGAGTGAATCGCGCATGGCATCGCCGGTCAACAGGAACGAGTCCGCGGCATCGCGCGCCCACGGCACGGGAAATGTCAGCGGACGGCCGTTGCCTTCCACGATGTCATAGATCGCGAAGCGGCCCCCGGCACGCAGCACGCGATGAATGCCGCGGTACAGCCGGTCTCGGTCCGCGATGTTCATCGCGACATGCTCGGTCCATGCGTGATCAAAGGCACCGTCACCAAACCGTAGATCGAGCGCGTCGCCCTGTTCGCAGTGAACACTGGCCGACAACCCTGCCCTATCGGTGAGCATCCGGGCCACGTCGACGAACGTCCGGCTGAGATCGACGCCGGTGACACGACAGCCGTACTCGGCGGCCAGATATCGCGCCGGGCCGCCGATGCCGCAGCCAACATCAAGCACCGTCGCGCCGGGCGATGGATCGAGCGCCACCGCCAGTTCCTCCGTCGCGGCACTACCGCGAACGTGGAACTGATCGAACGGTGCCGTATCGGACCACCGGACGACGCCGCTCGCGAGCCCCGCTTCCTGGAGAGCCCCTGTGACGCGCTCAGCAAGGTTGGATGGCTCGTAATGCTCGGTGCGCGTCACAGAGTAATGATAGACGGCTGCCCGCGGCGCACTAGCTCTGGCATCGGCGTCCCGCCACTACTTGCCTATTGGCTGCGGCGGCACGGTTTGCAGAATAAGAACTTGCTAACGTGACGGGCCGTTCGGCGAGGCCGTCTGCTGGGAAACACGATCCGCGGCACGATTGTGCTCGCGCCATCCAGTCCCCAGCCCCTCCTCCAAAATGTCACTTCGTTCTCGCTCCCGCTGGATCGCGGCTGCAACCGCCGTCGCCATCCCCGCGCTCGTTCTTTCCACAGCATGTAGCACCGACAAAGCGGCAGGGCCAAGCGCCGCGGCCACGGCGGACACGATCGCACTGGATGAGAACAACACGGCGATCATCGAGTGGTCGGGAACGATTGGGAGCGATTCGGGGTTCACCAGCTTCACCGGCGCCAATTTTATTCAAACGTATCTTGACGGATCAGGCAACTTCAACAACACTCGCCTTCTAGTCCAGTACTCGCTTCCGAAGCTCGCTGGCAAGGGCGTGGTCGACACCTTTGCCAACGACTTCAGATCGTCGCCCTTGTGGCCGGTGTGCTGGGACCAGATGTGCTTGCGGCAGGATCGGGAACTGCTGGAACTGCCGAGAGCACGTTCCCGAGCGGCGCCGCGTAGTGGACGACGAGCGTCGTCGGGCTCGGTGCGTCGGCGCGGGTGATGTGCGCGATCAGCCCGGCGGCGTTGGCGGCGCCGCCGTTCTTGTACTTGACGTCGGTGTTGATCGTCCACGCCGCGTCGGCGGCGGTGAGCGGCTGGCCGTCCGACCAGCTTCGCGCCCGCGACCGTCGTGAACGTCCACGTCTTGCCGTCCTTCGACGCCTTCCACGACGTCGCGAAGTCGGGCGCGAAGTTGCGGTTCGTCCGGTCGTACTGGACGAGCGTCGGGTAGATGTACTCGAAGGTCGAGTACGCGTCCTGGTTGAACGCGACGTACGGGTTCAGCGAGTCGATGCGCGAGCTCGTGCCGAGCCGGAACGTCCCGCCGCTCTTCGTGTGCGAGCCGCTGCCGCGGCCGCGAACACGCAGACGGCGACGCGACGACCCGAGCAGTGCCGGCCAGCCAGCGCCTTCATCGTCGTCGCCTCCTCGCTACGTCCGGAACGCGGCTCGTCGACCGTCAGCGTGCGCTGCGTCGGCGTCGAGCGTACCACGGACGCCGAGCGGAATGCGACGCGAGGTGCTTGCCGTGGCCGAGCGGCAGCTTGTAGAGCACCGGCACGCCGAGCGGCTGCGAGATGCTTGCTCGAGCACGTCCTCGAGCGACCTGCGAGCGCGCGCCAGTCGGAGACCTCGCGCGGCAGGTCGCCGAGTCGCAGCGCTCCATTCGCCGACGACGACGCCCGCGACGCCGTCGAGCTTCCCGGCGTGGCGCGAGCTGCGTCAGCATGCCCGTCGATGTAGTACGGCGGCGCGTTGGTGTCCTCGAAGAAGAGGATCGCCCCGTCGGGCTCGAACTCCCACGGCGTCCCCATCGTCTGCATCAGGAGCCAGAGGCAGCCGCCGACGAGCGGCGCCGTCACCTTGCCGCCGCGCGATCGCGCGCACGTACGGATCGTCGGGGTCGCGCGGCACCTCGCCGACGCCGTCGCCGCGCAGCACGCGCAGCAGCCGGTCGCGCGTGAACGCGGTCGTCTCCTTGTCGCCGACGCCGACGAGCCCGTAGCCGTAGAAGGTCGCGAAGCCCGTGCGCTGCCGGATCGGCGACGTGCAGCGACGTGATGTCGCGAGTAGCCGACGAACGGCTTCGGGTTCGCGGCGATCAGGTCGAAGTCGAGGTAGGGGATCATCTGCGCGGAGCCGTAGCCGCCCTGGAGCGACTGCACGACGTCGACCTCGGGATCGGCGAACAGCGCGTGCAGGTCGTCGGCGCGCCGCTGAGCGTCGCCGGCGACGTAGTCGTCGCGATCGTGGACGCCGGGCCGCGAGCTTGACGCGGTAGCCCTGCGACTCCCACCACTCGACGCCGCGGTCGAGCTCGGAGCGCATGTCGTACGGGCTCGCGGGCGCGGCGACGCCGATCGTCCCGCCGTCGGGGAGCGGCTTCATGCGGCACGTTCACGCACGGTGTCTGACACCCGAAGCCGCAGCGTCGCGACGACGAGCTCGCCGATCGTCGTCGAGGTCGTAGCCGCCCTCCTGGACGACGACCGTCGGCAGCCCGAGCGCGCCGAGGATGCGGCCCGCCTCGCGGTAGCCGGCCGCGGTCACCTCGAGCGGGCTCTCGGGATCGGCGGCCGCGGCGTCGACGCCGAGCGGCGACGACGAGCGCCTCGCGCGCCGCGCGGCGAACGCGGCCAGCTTCGCGCACCGCGGCGAGCCACGCCTCGTCGCCCGAGCCGGGCGCGAGCGGGCACGTTCAGGTTCGCACCGTCGTCGCTCTCGGCCGCGAAGCCGAGGAAGTGCGGGAACCAGCCGGCGCCCGGGATCGACGTGGACCGACGCCGTCGAGCACGTCGTCGCGCTCCGCAGAAGATCTCCTGCGTGCCGTTGCCGTGGTGCGCGTCGATGTCGACGCACCGCGACCGGCGCCGCCGACGCGGCCGCGCAGCGCCGCCGCCGCGACCGCGGAGTTGTTCAGGTAGCACGAGCCGCCGTAGAGCGACCGCGTCACGTGATGGCCGGGCGGCCGGCAGCACGCGTACGCGCAGCGGCGCGCCGTCCGCGACGAGGTCGACGGCGGTCAGCGCGACGTCGACCGCCGCGCGCGCCGCCTCCCACGTGCCCGGCCCGATCAGCGTCATCGTGTCGTAGGCGAAGCAGCCCGGGCCGCGCCCAGACGGCGGTCGGCACGGCGGGCGGCGGCCGCCGTCAGCTCCTCGCGCGCGAAGACGTACGGGCACGACGCGGTCGCTCGGGCAGTCCGGCAGGCCTGCCGCACCCACTCGTCCCAGGCCGTGCGCAGGAACTCGACGAGCGCCGCGTCGTGGACCGCGAGCAGCGCGTCGTCCGGCGTGCGGCGACCGCGCCGACCTCGCGCGCGCCCGCCGCGAGCAGCGCCTCGCGGATCGCGTCAGCGCGCGCTCCGGCACCTCCGTCGCCGGGCGTGCGCACGCCGACCCAGATCTCGCGCGGCCGGCTCGTGCAGCAGGCAGTCGTCGCTCCAGACGAACCGGCATCACTAGGCTCGCGACCATGTCACGCCCGCGCGAGGACGGCATCGTCATCGGCGCGCTCGAGCCGGGGCCGCGCAACTCGATCGCCGACGTCGGGCGTGACCGTCGGTCACGTCACGCGTCGAGGTGACCGGGCGTGACCGCGTCGTCCCGCCGCTCCTGCCGCTGCCGGCGGGCGACGCGCGGTGCTGAACGGCGCCGGCGAGCTGACCGGCGCGCACGAGATCCGGGAGTGGGGGCTGCTCGAGACGCCGGTCTACCTCACGTCGACGCACGCGGTCGGCCGCGTGTACGACGGCGCCGTGCAGGTGGCGATCGCGGCCGATCCGCGCGTCGGCGTCGACGACGTCGTGATCCCGGTCGTCGGCGAGTGCGACGACAGCTGGCTCTCCGACGCGCGCATCGCCGCACGTCCAGGCCGCGCGACGTCGCGACAGGCGGTCGCCGCCGCGACGCCTCGACTTCGAGCGAGGCGCGGTCGGCGCCGGCGCCGGCATGAGCTGCTTCGGCTGGAAGGGCGGCATCGGCACCGCGAGCCGCCGCGCCGGGCGAGCACACGGTCGGCGTGCTGCTGCTCACGAACTTCGGCGTCGCCGAGCAGCTCCGCGTCGACGGCGTCCGGTCGGCCGGCGCTCGTGCCGCCCGACCACCGGCAGAAGCCCGCCGGCAGCTGCATCGGCGTCGTCGCGACCGACGCGCCGCTCTCTCCGCAGGACCTCGAGCGCCTCGCGCGGCGCGTCGGGCTCGGGCTCGCACGCGCCGGCTCGGTCGCGCACCACGGGAGCGGCGAGATCTTCATCGCGTTCGCGACGTCGGACGAGCGGACGATTCGCGGACGCGCGAGCTCGACGGGCTCTTCCAGGCGACCGTCGACGCGACCGAGGAGGCGGTGCTCGACTCGCTCTGGGCGGCCGTCGACACGAGCGGCCGCGACGGGCGGACCGTCTACGCGCTGTCCGCGCGGCCGGTAGCGCCCGCCGTACATCGGCAGCTCGAGCCCCGGCCCGACGCGGTCCATCTCCTCCCACAGCGGTTGATCCCGAACGCGCCGCGCTCGCGGACGCGCGCGACGGCGTCGAGGTCGAGCACCGCGGTCAGCACCTCTTCCGCGACGCCCGCCTCGTAGCGCACCGGCGCCCTCGGCGTCGACGACCAGGCTGCGGCCGTTCCCGACCGGCGCGGCGGCGTTCGACGTTCACGACCGCGACCTGGTTCACGTACGCGTTCGCGCGCGCGACGACCGTCTCCGCGTCGCGGTCGGAGGTGCCGGTGAGCGTCACCTGGAAGATCGCCTCCGCGCCCTGCCACGCGAGCGACCGGAAGATCTCGGGGAACACGCCGTCGTGGCAGATCGCGAGCCCGAACCGGCCGACGCCGTCGATGTCGAAGCACGACCGTGCTCGTGCCGGGCACCGACGTCTCGTACGGCTGCCACGGGAAGCACTTGCGATAGCTCGCGACGAGCTCGCCCGCCGGCGAGAGCACGAGCGCGGTGTTCGCGACTCCGTCGCCCACGCGCTCGTAGACGCTGCCCGGCATCAGCCACAGCCCGGTCTCGCGCGCGAGCGCGCCGAGCCGCTCCGTCAGCTCGCCCGGCACGTCGACCGCGAGCTCGCGCTCCGACACGCCGCCTTCCTCGAGCAGCGGCGGCAGCGCCATCAGATGCAGCTCGGGCGCGACGACGAGCTCGAGCCCCGCGAACGTCGACCGCAGCGCGCGGACGTCGCGCTCGAAGCGCGCGAGCGTCGCCGCCGGATCGCCCGGGAACGCCGCGCTCTGGAGCCCGGCGACGAACAGGGAGCGGTCCCATCTGCAGATCGAAACATGGGCAACCCGCCGGCGCAAACCGGGCATGAACGCCGATCCCCCGGGCGGGGCCGGTCCTAGGCTGTCGGGAGATGCCGCGTTACGTCGTCGAGCGCACCTTTCCGGAGGGTCTGGAGATCCCGGCGGACGCCCAGGGCGCGAGGGCGTGCCTGGGGATCGTCGAGCGGAACGCCGACGACGGCGTCACCTGGATCAGGTCGTACGTGACCGGCGACCGGTCGAAGACGTTCTGCGTCTACGACGCGCCGAGCCCGGAGGCGATCCGCCGGACGGCCGGGCGGAACGAGCTGCCGGTCGACCGGATCACCGAGGTCCGGGTGCTCGATCCGTACTTCCACTTCTGACCGTCGGCGCGCATCATTGGCGTGAGCAGCCATGGCCTCGACCATCCCCGCGTCCGGGTTCGAGCTCCTCGAGCGCACCGCCGAGCTCGAGGCGCTCGCCGCCGCGCTCGCCGACGTCGACGAGACGGGCCGCGGGAAGCTCGCGCTCGTCCGAGGCGAGGCAGGGATCGGCAAGACCGCGCTCGTCGACTCGTTCAGCGCGTCGGTGCGCGCACTGGCGCATCCTCCGCGCCGCCTGCGAGCCGTTGCACACACCGAGCCCGCTCGGCCCGTTCCTCGAGATCGCCGACGGTGTCGGCGGCGAGCTGGCGCGGGTCGCAGCCGGTGGGCCGCAGCCGTACGCGCTCACGGCCGAGCTGATCCGCGAGCTGGCGTCCGGGCCGGCCGTCGTCGTGATCGAGGACATCCACTGGGCGGACGAAGCGACGCTCGACGTCCTGCGGCTGCTCACGCGGCGACTCGAATCGGTGCCGGCGTTCGTGATCGTCACGTATCGCGACGACGAGCTCACCCGCAGCCATCCGCTGCGCGCAGTGCTCGGCGAGTTCGGCGCCCGCGCGCTCCGCGTCAACGTCGCGGCGCTCTCGCCCGACGCGGTGGCGGCGCTCGCGGCCGAGTCGGGCGTCGACGCCGACGCGCTCTACCAGCGGACGAACGGCAATCCGTTCTTCGTCACCGAGGCGTTGGCCGCCGGCGGCGACGGTGTCCCCGAGACGGTGCGCGACGCCGTGCTCGCGCGTGCGGCGCGGCTTGGGGACGACGCACGGCAGCTGCTCGACGCCGTCGCAGTCGTGCCGCCGCACGTCGAGCGGCCGTTGCTCGACCGGCTCGTGCCGAACGCCGACGCGGCGCTCGACGAATGCACGACCGCCGGCATGCTGCGCGCCGACGCCGGCCGGGTCGGCTTCCGCCACGAGCTTGCGCGGATCGCGGTCGAAGATGCGCTTCCGCCGGGCGCGCGCCGGACCCTTCACCGTGCCGTGCTCGCGTTGTTGCTCGACGCGCCGCGGCGACGTCGATCCGGCCCGCCTCGCCCACCACGCCGAGGAGGCCGCGGACACCGAAGCGATCCTGCGCTTCGCACCCGAGGCGGCCGCGCGGGCTGCAGCCGTGGGGTCACATCGTGAGGCTGCCGATCAGTACGCGCTGCGCGCTTCGCCACGCCGGCGAGGTCGAGCCGGCGCAGCGCGCCGGTTGGCTCGTGCTGCGCGCGATGTCGTGCTACGTGACCGACCAGAACGCCGAGGCGCTCGAGGCGCTTCGCCTCGCGGCGTCGATCTATCACGAGCTCGGCGACGACGCGTCTCCGAGGGATACGCGCGAAGCTCCTCTCCGAAGTACCTCTGGTGTCCCGGCTACGTCGAGGAGTCGCGCGCGGCGGGGCTGCAAGCGATCGCGTTGCTGGAGCCGCATGGGCCGAGTCGCGAGCTCGGCACGGCCTACGACCAGATGGCGTTCCTCGCCGAGCAGGGGTCGCGGCCCGACGAGGCGAGGCTGTGGCGCGGGCGCGTGCTGGAGGTTGCGGCCGCGACGGGAGACGCCGAGCTCGGGATCCTGCGGTGCGCAGGGCCCGGAGGTCGTCTGAACTCCGATCGGCCTGGCGACGAGGCGGTCACCATCACCTTGTCCGCGACCTGCGACACCTCCGGCGCCCAGCAGATCCCGTCCCGACCAGCCAGGAACCCGGCGATTCGAGCACCCGCTGAGCCTACGCCCGCAGTTCACCGGCTTGCGCTACTACACCTTCCCCGGAGGCTGCGTCACCTACAAGTTCGAGTTCGCGGCCGGCGAGTCGCCGCTGCTCGCCATCCCGGTCGACAGCGCCGTGGCCTTCACGCCCCGGGCCAAGCTGGTGGATTACGTCAGAAGCACCGAGGGCCTGGCGCTGTGCGGGCGGGGTGCGCCATGCCCGGGATAGGCCGTCCCGCGGCCGCGGCACGCGAGGAGCACCTGCTCCTGGCCTACCCCGGGCGGGACATCGCCGTAACCACGATCACGGTGGTGCTCACCGCGGCCATCTTCGCCGCCGTCGCCAGCCAGGGGGTGCTGGCCCACATCCAGCACCTGGACAATGCCTGGCTGCGGCTCATGGTCTCGAACCGGTCGGCCCCGGTGACCGCGTTCGCGAAGTTCCTCAACTTCTTGGGGCTCGTCTACATCACGCTGCCGGTGCGGATCGCCATCGCCGGGTTCCTGGCCCTGCGCCGCCGGTGGTGGCATCTGGCCGCGTTCGTGGCCGCCATCGTCGCGTCGGAGGCCCTGATCGGCACGCTGAAGGGAATCTACGACCGCGCCAGGCCACTCGGATCGCTGGTGACCACCAGCGGCGCGTCGTTTCCCTCCGGGCACTCGATCGCGGCCACGGTCACCGTGGTCGCCGCGGTCATCGCCCTGGTCCCGCCGGGGCGGCGGCGCGCCTGGTGGGGCGCGGGCGCGGTAGCCTTCTCGGTCCTGATGGCGCTCTCGCGTGCCTACCTCGCGGCCCACTGGCTGTCCGACGCGATCGCCGGGGTGCTGCTCGGGATGTCGTGCGCCCTGCTGGCCGCCCTCGTGTTCGGCCTCCTCCAGCGCCGCTGGAGCACGCATCCGCCAGATCGGCCTGCCGCCAGCCAGACCCGGATGCTGCCCGGCCCGTGGACCAGCGATGAGCGGTCACCCTGCCGCCACCCCCGCGGGACAGCTCCGGCCATCCTCGACATGCGGGTGGCGCCCATGACGGACACGCCGAGGGTTCAGGCGACCGCTGGTGAGCCTCGGTCGCGGCGGGCGGGGCTCGCGTTGCCGGCCACCCGGTACCGCCATCCCGGCGACGTGATCCGCCTGATCGCCGCGGCCCTGGTGCTCGCCGTCACCGGGGCGATCGCGGCGCTGGTCCCCAGCGCAGCGCTCCGCCCCGATGCCGCGGAGGTTGGCGGGACCGGGCCCGGCACCGCGGCTGGGCAGGTGCTGACCGGGCTGGTCCAGGTCACGATCGCGGGCGCCGCGCTGGTCCTGCTGGTCGCGGGATTGCGCCGCCGCCGCTTCCGGGTGATCGCGACGGTCGCTGGCGGTTTCGTCGCGGCGGCGGCACTGACGGCTGTGATCATGTACCTGACCGGGCAGGGCGCCCTTGGCACGCTGACGGCGGGCCTGCGGCGGCATTCCTGGCTGGCGGGGGCGGGCTTTCCCGATCCGGCAATCATCGCCGGGCTGGCCGCCGTCGCCGTGGCCGCGGCGCCCTGGCTGAGCCGGCCGTGGCGCCGAACGGCGTGGGCGGCGCTGCTGCTGCTCGCGGCGGCACGGGTGATCACCGGCGGGCTGTCGCCGGTGGACCTGGTTCTCGCGGTGGCGGCCGGGGTGGCCGTCGGGGCCGGTCTGCTGGTCGTCTTCGGGGTGCCGGACCGCCGGATGGACGCGGCGGGCGTGGCCGCCGCGCTGCGGGCGGGCGGGGTGCCCGCCCGCGAGGTGACGGTGGCGAGTGTCACCGCCAAGGGATCGCGGCCGTTCCGGGCGGTAACCGAGGACGGGCAGGCCCTGTTCGTGAAGGTGTTCGGCTCGGATCAGCGTGACGCGGACCTGCTCTACCGGACCTACCGCGCCATCCGGCTGCGCGGCGTCGGTGACACCAGGCCCGCCGCCTCGCTGTTCAAGGCGGTCGAGCACGAGGCGCTGGTCGCGGTCATGGCGGAACGGGCCCGGGTCGCGGTGCCGCACGTCGGTCAGGTCATCAGGGCCGGCGACGGTCGGTGCTGCTGACCATGGAGCTGATAGCCGGCCAGCCGCTGGAGGAGATCCCGGACGCCAACATCACCGACAAGCTCGCCCGCGACCTGTGGCTCCAGGTGAGCCGCCTGCACCAGGCGAGGATCGCGCACCGGTCGCTCGCATGCCGGCAACATCATGGTCGGTAAGGACGGGCGCCCCTGGCTGGTCGACTTCAGCTTCGCCGAACTCGCCGCGACCGGCCGCCAGCTGGCGATCGACACCGCCGAGCTGCTCACCTCGCTGGCGGGCCGGATCGGCCCGGACCGCGCGGTCGGCAGCGCGCTGCCGCGATCGGCCGCGACGGCGTCGCCGCCGCCGTGCCGCTGCTGCAGCCGCTCGCGCTCTCGGCCAGCACCCGGCGCCGGATCAAGGGCCAGGACGGACTGCTGAAGCGGACGCGCGAGGCCGCCATCGCCGCGAGCGGCGACCAGGCCGACACGAACCTCGCCCAGCTTCAGCGCGTCCGGCCGCGGACGCTGCTGACCATTGCCGCGCTGGCCGCGCGTTCTACTTCTTGCTCCCGCAGATCGCTCAGGTGAGCAGCAGCTGGCATGCGATCCTGTCCGCGAACTGGGCCTGGCTGCCGGTGGTCATCGCGCTGTCGGCGCTGACCTACGTGGCCAGCGCGATGGCGCTCATCGGCGGCGTGCCCGGCTGGCCGCCGTTCTGGCCGACGGTGGTGGCCCAGTTCGCATCGTCGTTCATCAACCGGGTGTCGCCGGCCAACGTGGGCGGATGGCGCTCAACGCACGGTTCCTGCAGAAAGGCCGGATCCGACGCCCCGGCCAGCGTCGCGGCGGTCGGCGTGAACAGCCTCGCAGGCGCCATCATGCACCTGGTGCTCATCGTGGTGTTCTTCGCGCTGGCCGGCAACGACCTGACCAAGGCGTTCAAGCTGCCCTCCGGCAGCAAGATCCTGCTGATCCTGGCGGTGATCCTCGCGGTGGTCGGCATCGTCCTGGCCACCCGGCCCGGCCGCCGCTGGACGAAGAAGCAACTGGTGCCCGGGCTGCGCTCCGCGGTCACCAGTCTCAGGCGTGCCGCCTCAAGCCCGGTCAAGCTTGGCTTGCTGTTCGGCGGCTCGGCGCTGATCACACTGTTCTACATCGTCGCGCTGGCCGCCTCGATCAAAGCGTTCGCCACCGGCCCCAGCCTGATCGTCATCGGCGCCGTGTACCTGGCGAGCGCGGCGCTGGCGGCGGCCGCTCCCACCCCCGGCGGCCTCGGGGCGATCGAGTCGGCACTCATCGCGGGGCTGACCGGCGTGGGCATGCAGGCCGGTCCCGCCGTCTCGGCCGTGCTGCTCTACCGGCTCGCGACGTACTGGCTGCCCGTCCTGCCCGGCTGGCTGTCGTGGCGCTTTCTCCAGCGGCGGGAGTACCTGTGACCGCCGGCGCGTCCCCGCCCCAGCGAGCCGCAGGGGCGTCGGACCGGGTCCGCCGCTGCAGCACCGTCCGTCCGGCACCCCGCCACCGCTGCCGCATCACATCGCACGCAGCGGGCTTATCTGGCTGGGGATCGCGATCGTCGCGACCGCTGCCGCGGTGGCCGTCTTTGCCGCTGGCCTGACCCGGTGGCGGTTGACGTCATAGTGATCGACGACACCGTGACCCGCCGCATCTCGAGGTGGCCATCCCGGGGCTGACCGGGGCCGCCCGGGTGGCCGCGGAGGCCCGCGTGGCGCCGGTGATCGTCATCGTCGCGTACGTGCTGCTGCTGGCGCTGATCGTGCTCCGCCGGTTCCGGCACATGATCGTCTTATGGGTTAACCGGCTATGGGAGGCCCGACTCTCCGACGCTGCTTGAGGTCCCCCGGCCGGGGGGGATCCGGGTTCATCCTGAATCTGGGCACGGCCCGTGGGGGTGGCCATGACGGTGGCAGTGAAGCGCGGTGGCGGTTCGTACCGGCTTGACGGCACGTGGGCTGGCATTGACTCGAACGCGTTCTTGTCCCTGTCCCGCTCGAAAATAGGATTCGGCAGGTGACCTGCGGGTCTTCCGGGCGTCAGGCGGCGTCGCGTGTACTCGTTGATCAGGCCGCCCAGGACGGGTTTTCGGCGGATCTGCCGTGTATCGACGTCGGTCAGAGTGGCGCGGTGAGCGTCACGTTCGTCGGCGGGGACGCGCTGGGCGATGCCCTGGTGCGGCCGGGCCGTGTTGTAGTGCGCCTGGTACTCGGCCAGGACGGAGCGCAAGTGTGCCTCGCCGAGGATCAGCACGCGGTCCAGCAGTTCGCGGCGCAGGGTGCCGACGAGGCGTTCGCAGATCGCGTTCATCCGCGGCGCCTGGACAGCGCAGCGCAGGATCCTGGTCCCGGCGGCCTCGAATACGGCGTCGAACGAGCGGGTGAAGTTCGATCCGCGGTCGCGGATCAGGAACCGCATGTCCCCGAACCGCTCGTCGAGGCTGAGGGCGAGGTTGCGGGCCTGCTGCACCGTCCACTCGCCGGTCGGGCTGGAGGTGACGCCGCCCAGGTGCATCCGGCGGGTGCCGTGCTCGATGAACACCAGGACGTACAGTCGCCTGAGGAGCACGGTGTCCACGTGCAGGAAGTCAACGGCGAGGATCCCGGCGGCCTGGGCGTGCAGGAACTGCCGCCAGGTCGGTCCCGACCGGCGCGGCGCCGGATCGATGCCCGCTGCATGCAGGATCTCCCACACCGTGGACGGCGCGACCGTCACGCCGAGTTTCGTCAGTTCGCCGTGGATCCGGCGGTATCCCCACAGCGGATTCTCCCTCGCCAGCCGAACGGCAAGGCGAGCAATGCTCCGGACTGTTGGCGGACGGCCGGGCTTGCGCTGCTTGCTCGTGTCGTACTTCCTCGCGGCCAGCTTGCGGTGCCAGGCCAGGAGCGTTGCGGGCGTGACGGGGAAGATCTCGGCCCAGCGCCTGCGGGGAAGGAACGGTGCCAGCGCGGCGAACCACACCCGGTCGGCGGCTCGTACCGGATCCGACCGACGTGGCGGCGCAGCACCATGTTCTCGTGCCGGAGTACCAGCAGTTCAGCATCCTTTGCCCGGTCCTCGCGGAACACCAGGACGGCAAGCCCGAGTATCCGCCGCATCAGCAAGTAGACGATCTTGACCAGCACCCGGCCAGCCAACCATCACCGCGTCACGGCTGCTGGCGACAGTGGCAGGTCAGCCGCTCAATCGAGTATTCGAGCGGCACAGGCTGAGTGGGCAACCCGCGTTGC